>NZ_LIYD01000005.1:0-125409 GCF_001278115.1 Flavobacterium akiainvivens
GAAAAGATATGTTATTAATTTCCAAACTTCTATCTTTACAATGCTATAACAAACCAAAAACATCTTATGAACAAATTACTTCTGTGGGCATCAATAATACTTGTTACAACATTTTGCTATGCTCAAAATAACCAGATTATAAATGTTGACAGCCGGAAAAATATATCCTTAAATGGCACGTGGCATTATATTGTAGACCCTTATGATACCGGTTTTTATGATTATCGTTTTAAGCAGCGCCCGGAAAATGACGGTGGCGCTTATTGGAATAACAGCGAATCCCAAGATGCTACGCAATGGACAGAGCACGGCTATAAATCGCCGTATGATATTCAGGTACCCGGTGACTGGAACAGCCAGGACAGAATGTTTGTATATTATGAAGGTACCGTTTGGTATCAACGTGAATTTGACAAACCTTCTATAAGTGAAAATGAGGAGGTGTACCTGTACTTTGGTGCTGTAAACTATGAAGCCAATGTATTTTTAAACGGTAAAGATTTAGGTAGCCATAAAGGAGGTTTTACACCGTTTAATTTTAAAATTCCTAAAGAATTACTGAAAGATAAAGGTAATTTTCTGGTTGTGAGGGTTAACAATAACCGACATGCCGATGAAGTGCCTACGCTAAATACCGACTGGTGGAATTATGGCGGCATTACCCGCGATGTAAAATTAGTTATGGTTCCAAAGCAGTTTATGCAACAATATACTATTCAGCTTGACCCGGTACAGGATATTGTTGATTCACAAAAAAAAGGAAAATATAAACTTAAAGGTACTGTAAAGCTCAACGTAGCCGGTTCAGGAAAAGTAACGGTTGCAATTCCCGAACTTAAGGTTAAACAGCAGTTTGATATAAAGGGAGATAGTTTACATTTTGAGTTTGAGGCTAAAAAAATAAGCTTGTGGTCGCCCGAAAATCCTAAACTTTATGAAGTAACTTTTACCTATGGTAATGAAACGGTTACTGATAAAATAGGTTTCAGGAAGATAGAGGTTAAAGGAAAGGATATTGTGCTTAACGAAAAAAAGGTGTTCCTGAGAGGGATTTGCATTCATGAAGAAATTCCGCAGCAGGTAAGGCGTGCACACAGTAATGCCGATGCACTTCAGCTATTGGGTTGGGCTAAAGAGCTTAATGCAAATATGGTGCGCCTGGCACACTATCCGCACAACGAACACATGGTGCGCGTGGCCGATTCACTGGGAATTTTAGTATGGAGTGAAATACCGGTGTATTGGACCATCGATTTTAAAAGTAAGGAAGTATTGGCTAAAGCCAAGAACCAGCTTACAGAAATGATAACGCGTGACCGCAACCGTGCCAGTGTAATTATATGGTCGGTTGGTAATGAAACCCCGGTTAGCGATGCCAGGACGACGTTTATGAGTAACCTTGCCCTTACAGCAAAAAAGCTTGACCCGTCAAGGCTTGTAAGCGCTGCACTCGAGGTTAGCCATAAAGATGGTGTGAACCATGTTGATGATCCTTTGGGGCAGTATACCGATATTGTTTCGTTAAACGAATACCTGGGCTGGTATGGCAGTACACCCGACCAATGCCGCACTGCCAGGTGGACTGTGGCCTATAATAAGCCGTTCTTTATTAGTGAAACAGGGGCAGAGGGTAACTTTGGCTTCCATGCAGATAAGACAGCACGTTTTAGCGAAGAATACCAGGAATGGTACTATAATGAGCAGATAGCAATGTTTAAACGTAGTTTCCCGGATAGTTTCAGCGGTATTTCTCCCTGGATTCTGGCCGATTTCAGGTCGCCGCGACGCAATAACCCAACCTATCAGGAAGGGTGGAATACTAAGGGGCTTATTAGTAAGAATGGCGAAAGGAAAAAAGCTTTTTATATAATGCAGGCATATTATAAGCAGATTATGGAAAAGGAAAAAGAGGTAAACAGCAAGAAATAAAAAAAAGCGAACAGAAATGTTCGGCTTTTTTTATTCCCTATGTTAGTAAAAGCATATTGTTTAAAACATATTTGGAGTTGCTTGTTCAATTAATTTTAGTTTGTCTATTGGTGGTGTTTTTAAATGTAAAACAAGGCCGGTACTTGTTTATGAAAAGATTTTTAAATAGCCTATCTTTGCCAAAAGTTCTTAGGATATTTTATTTCAAACAGTACTGGTTTTCGGTGAGAACCGAAATTAAAAGGGAACCGTGTTTAAATCACGGGCTGTCGCGCAACTGTAATTGACTTTAAAGTTTTTACCCATGTTGCCCACTGTTCGCTATGGCGAATGGGAAGGGCGGTAAAAATGTCATAAGCCAGGAGACCTGCCACTACTTACTTGACAATGCTTTCGCGGTTGAAGCTATTGGTTTGCATATCTATGGGGTACTTGTGCCCTGTTGCATCTATTACTTACCATTAAGCATTACCAGATATCCTTACTATAAGGTAATTAATGACGTAGATATGACAATAGAAGACAGAATAAACAATTCTGAAACACGCATTTTTAAAGCGGTATTTCCTAACACCACAAACCATTACGATACACTTTTTGGCGGGACAGCCATGCAGCTTATGGATGAAGTTGCTTTTATTGCAGCCACACGTTTCAGCAGGCAGCGCGTGGTAACGGTAAGCAGCGACCGTATAGATTTTAAAAAACCTATTCCCGGCGGCACTTTTGCAGAGCTTATTGGCAGGGTTACGCATGTAGGTAATACAAGCCTCAAGGTACATGTAGAAATATTTGTTGAAGATATGTATTCTGAAAGCCGGGAAAAAGCCATTATGGGCGATTTTACCTTTGTTGCAATTGACGAAAATAAAGAGCCGGTTGCTATTATTAAGTAATACTTTTTAGAGCAAAATATACATTTATGGAAAATCATGCTTTTGTAAGGGAAAAACTGGTATTGCCTGATAACGGTAAAAAGCTACTGCTGCACTCTTGCTGTGCACCATGTTCGGGTGAAGTGATGGAGGCTATTATGGCTTCAGGAATTGAGTTTTCGATTTTCTTTTATAACCCGAACATCCATCCTAAAAAGGAATATGAGCTGCGCAAGGATGAAAACATCCGCTTTGCCGAAAAGCACAACATACCGTTTATAGATGCCGATTATGATGTAGACAACTGGTTTGAACGGGCAAAAGGCATGGAATGGGAACCCGAAAAAGGAATACGTTGTACTATGTGTTTTGATATGCGTTTTGAGCGAACCGCACTTTATGCTGCTGAAAATGGTTTTGATGTAATCAGCAGTTCGCTGGGTATATCAAGATGGAAAAACATGGAGCAAATTAATAACAGTGGTGTAACAGCAGCGTCACATTATGAGGGGATTACATACTGGACATACAATTGGCGTAAAAAAGGCGGATCAGCCCGTATGTTGGAAATCAGTAAAGATGAACAGTTCTATATGCAGGAATATTGCGGCTGTGCTTACTCTCTTAGGGACACGAATAAATGGCGGGTTGAAAACGGCAGGGAGCGTATTAAATTGGGTACTATGTACTACGGCAAAGAGGAAGGGTAGTTTTATTCTTCCCTTACTGCAGCCCCGAAAGTATTTTTTATTTCGGCCATTACAAACGTGCTGTGCGTGCTGCCTATACTGTCTACCGACCCAAGCTTATTAAACACAAAATCCTGGTAGTGCTTCATATCGCGTACGGTTACTTTTAGTAGGAAATCATAATCGCCTGAAATGTTATAGCATTCTATAATCTCGTCAATATCCATTATATCCGTTACAAATTTATGGCCTATGCTGCGGTCGTGCTGTTTTAGTTTGATATTACAAAATACCGTAAAGCCCTGGTTCAGCTTTTCGCCATCAAGTATGGCAATGTATTTTTTTATGTAACCGTTTTTTTCCAGGCGCTTTACCCGCTCAAATACCGGCGAAGCCGATAGGTTTACCATCTGTGCAAGCTCCTTTGTGGTATAATTTGAGTTGTTGTGCAGTATGTTCAGCAGTTGTAAATCAATATTGTCTACACCGTTTACAGAATAAATTTCTTTCATCTTAATGCCCTTAACTTTTTATGAAGTTTTTTGTTTGGTATTAAAGACGAATTTAGGTTAAATAATCTTATTCTTTTAATTTATGTAATATAAAAAACCTGTGTGTTACTTTCATTAGTGTATTTGAGTGTAATTTTATTCGTTCAAAAGCGGATAATCAATGTAACCCTGTTTACCGCCCCCAAACATGGTTGCCCTGTCCGGCGTATTAAGTGTGGCATTCTTTTCAAACCGTTCAGTCAGGTCAGGGTTTGCAATGTATAGGGTGCCAAATGAAATAAGCTTTGCAATGCCTTTTTCAAGTTCTGCTTCGGCAGAAACCTTGTCATATCCTGCATTAGCAATAACTGCCTGACGAATCTTACTGCCAAAGAATTCAATCTCGTTTTCAACGGTATAATGCTCAGGTGAAGGGAAATGAGGGCTGCGCCTCATGAGTTCCACATGGGCAAAATCCAGTTTGTTCAGTTCTTCAATCAGGTAGGTGTAGGTACCGGCAGGGTCATCCAGTATTATATCACCATAGGGATGGAAAGGGGATATTTTAATACCCACTTTTTCACTTCCCACCACACTGATTAATTCCTGCATTACCTCCAGTATAAAGCGGGCTTTGTTAGCAATGCTGCCGCCGTAAGGATCCGTCCTTTGATTGGCACTTTCAGCTAAAAACTGGCTGGGCAGGTAGCCATTGGCAGCATGAAGCTGAACCCCGTCAAACCCAGCCGCTATGGCGTTTTTTGCAGCTTTACCAAAATCCATTATAGTTTGCCTGATATCCTGGACTGTCATTTCCTGGGGTATCTCATAATCTTTCATGCCCTGGGATGTATAATGCTTCATTCCCCGGATAGGCAAGGGTGATGGCGCAAAAGGAAGCTTACCGTTCCTGTCTGCAGAATGCCCTATGCGGCCGGTATGCCAAAGCTGGGCTATAATAACACCGTCTTTATCGTGTACCGCCGTTGTAACCTTTTTCCATGCTTCTATTTGCTGGTCTGTAAAAATACCCGGAGTGAGCGGGCTGCCGGTAGCTTCTTCGCTAATCCTTATAGCTTCGGTAAACAGCAAACCTGCGCTTGCTCTTTGGCTATAGTATGCTACTGTCATATCACCCACCAAGCCATTTATGTCTGTACGGCCCCTGGTCATAGCTGCCATGACAATTCTGTTTTTTAAGCTGACATTGCCTAACTGTGTTTTTTCTAAAAGTTTCATAGCGCTTTCTAATAGTTATTGTTGGCCAAAGACGGGCAGCTAAACCTGATTTACAAATTCTTTTATGGTATTTGTACTTGTTCTTGTCGTTTGGCCATGCGTTTGGCAATGATGCTCGCGGCAATCAGTTGCAAGGCATGGTAAAGCATAAGTGGCAACAATACAATACCGGTAATGGTACTGTGCTGAAAGAGCACTTTTGACATTACGGTGCCGTGTACCAATGACTTTTTAGACCCACAAAATAATACAGTGATGCGATCTTCGTCGGAAAAGCCAAAAAAGCGGCTCAGTAGCCCTACAAAAAAGAATACGGCGAAAAATAAGGCCATCATCCCTGCGGCGAGTCCGGCAAGTTCAAGGGCGGTGAAACCTTCAAAAAGATGTTCGGAGAATGACTTGCAAAACGAGGTGTAAATAATGGTGAGGATGATTGCCTGGTCAAAATATTTGAGCTGTTTCTTATATTTTTCGGCAATTTTGCCAAAACGGGAGTTAAGACTAATGCCAATGATGACAGGTAACAAGACCTGAAGAGCCAACTTAATCACGATATCCGTTACATCAAAATCTCCCGTTGCAGAAGCGATGAACAGCCCAACCCATAGTGGGGTAACCACTACTCCTATTAAACTGGAAATGCTCGCATTGAAAATGGCTGCAGGAATGTTGCCCCTCGCGATAGAAACCATGACCACGGAAGAAGAAACTGTAGAAGGTAATGCCGCCAGAAAGAATACACCCAACCAAAGCAGCTCGAAGTCGGTGCCAGCGAACAAAGGTCGTGATGCCAAAACAATGAGCGGAAAAAACAAAAAGGTTGTCAACTGGACAACAATGTGCATTTTCCAGTTGGCAAGCCCGGCTTTTAGTTTTTCAACACTCAGCCGCAAGCCATAAAACAAGAAAATAAATGATACGCCTACATTGGCAATCTCCTCCAGCGAAACAGGTTCTTTTACCATGCCGGGCTGCGGCAAAAAATAGGCCAGCAGAATCATGGTGCCTATCATTAACAGGAAACCGTCTAAACCTGCTTTATTTAATACTGCTAATAACTTCTTCAATGTACTTTTATTATGTTGCTCCGTTGGGCCAAAATTATGTATTGATTAATACATTGAAACTAAACTGCAAATTCTTTGCGTATAATTTCTGCTCCAGCGCTTAAAGCGTGTAGCTTACCCCTTGCTACGTTTCGCGATAACGGAGCCATGCCACAGTTTGTAGAAGGGTACAGGTTTTCTATATCAACAAACTCAAGGGCTTTACGCAAGGTATTAGCAACTTCTTCAGCTGTTTCAATGGTGTTGGTTGCCACATCAATGGCACCTACCATTACTTTTTTACCACGAACAAGTTCCATTAAATCCAAAGGCACATTTGAGTTATGACATTCTAATGACACCACATCAATTTTAGATTTTTGAATTTTAGGGAAAATTTCTTCGTATTGGCGCCACTCTGAGCCCAATGTCTTTTTCCAGTCAGTATTAGCTTGAATGCCGTAACCATAGCAAATATGTACCGCAGTTTGGCAGTGTAAGCCTTCAATAGCCCTTTCTAATGCTGCCATTCCCCAGTCGTTTACTTCATCAAAAAATACATTAAATGCAGGTTCATCAAACTGGATAATATCTACACCCGCATCCTGCAATTCCCTTGCTTCTTCATTGAGTGCTTTTGCAAATTCCCATGCCAGTTTTTCACGGCTTTTGTAATGGCCGTCATACAAGGTGTCTACCATGGTCAGCGGTCCAGGCAAAGCCCACTTAATAGGTTTATCAGTCTGTTTGCGTAAAAATTTAGCATCTTCAACAAAAACTGCTTTTTGGCGTGCAACATCACCTACAACCATAGGGACACTTGCATCATAACGGTCACGGATTTTTACGATTTTACGATTTTCAAAATCTACACCGGTCAAATGTTCGATAAAAGTAGTTACAAAATGCTGGCGTGTTTGCTCGCCATCACAAATGATATCCAACCCTGCCAATTGCTGCTCCTGCAAAGAGATACGTAAAGCGTCCTGTTTTCCTTCAAGTAGCTGGTCACCTTCTAATTTCCATGGAGACCATAGTTTTTCGGGTGGTGCAAGCCAGGCGGGTTTGGGTAAACTTCCTACAATTGAGGTGGGCAGTAATAATTTCTTCGTCATAAAATATTTTTAATGAGTTGTGTTGTTAAAGGGCGAAATTGGCAGACCACTGCTCAAGAATATCCTGATAAGGTTTAATGAAATACTGTTCAGCATATTTACCTTGTTCAACAGCCAGTCGGCTGCGCTCTTCGCGGTCATAATCCACTCGGGTCAATGAATAATCTTCGTGTTTAAGGCTGGGTTGATAAATTTTTGCAGCCACTGAATTTGCATTATAAATTTCCGGGCGATAAATCTTCTGGAAAGTCTCCATTGTGCTGATGGAACTGATTAGTCCAAGATCAGTATAATCAGCAAGCAGATCTCCGGAATGATAAAAAGCCATTGGAGCCACACTGTTTGAAGGCATGAAAAAACGCACTTTTAAGCCCATTTTTGAGAAATATTCATCAGTAAGAGAATACTGATCCTGCACATACTCAAAACCCAAAACCGGATGCTGATACTCAGTGCGGGTATACGTTTTGTTGCTCGATACACTTAGGCAAATGATAGGTGACATCTTAAAGTACTCTTTATAAGTCGTTGAATTCACAAAACACTTATAAAGTTTTCCGTGCAAATCACCAAAATTTTCAGGAACCGTAAATTCAGGTTTATCCTTATTGTACTCGATCAATAAAACACTGAAATCGTAATCACGCACATAAGAAGAGAAATTATTGCCGGCAACACCTTCAATATGCCGGCCGGTCTTATGGTCAAAAATATTCGTCTTCAATACTTCAATCATCGGCAGATCGTTAACACCATCCTTATCATCAATACGCATCGTTACGGTGATGATTTCAAGTTCTACACGGTAACGATCGCCTTTTGGATTATCCAGATGCGCCAATGCATTAAATCGATTGTTAATCATATTTAAGGCATTACGTAAGTTTTGTTGACGATTAGCTCCTCTGGCTAAGTTTGCAAAATTAGTTGTTAAACGCGTTTGACTTGAGGGGTGATAGTTTTCATCTAAACAAGTGCTCTTTAGTGTGAACGTGAAATTATCTTTGATGGTATTCCGGGTGTTTTCCATGTATTTCTTTTCGTTTATTGTCGAATCTTTTAGTATGACCGATAACCGCTAATATCAATTTATATCAGTTGTTTTGTCTTGCAAATTTTAAAATAAAGGATGAAATAAATACGATTTAGATTTAAATCAGATAATTATTTCTTTAAAGTGTTTTTAAAAGATAAATGATCTTTTTTGTAACCGAAAAATTATGGCAAACAGATAATTTTTCTTTAGAAGTTGAGATAGGCAATGCTCAAAATATATAGGTTTAATTATTTCCAGTAAAAGCAGCACGGCATTCCACTTTATTAAAAATGCTTTTTAAAGCTGGATAATGAGACTTTAGGAAGTCAATGCAAAAAGGTAAGGTTTACCATTTTCAAAAGTTTCACAAGTAGTACAGAGAGGGCTGGGGTATAAAATTCTTCCTAATTCGGGCTAATTAATTTATACGCTTAAAACCAAATCCCACAAATTTTGGTATTAATACTATATAGCGTGGAATAATAGAAAAACCCCTTAAATCATACGATTTAAGGGGTTTTTGACTGCCATTGAAGGCTTTTCAGTCGGGGTGGCAGGATTCGAACCTGCGACCTCCTGGTCCCAAACCAGGCGCGATGACCGGGCTACGCTACACCCCGATTGCGGTTATGCGGGTGCAAATATATAATTATTATTTATAATAACAACATCAATAGCTTTTATTTTTCTATAACCAAAACTGATATTTATTAGTAGTTATTTCCTGTCGAATAATTTACATTTGCATAGTTTATAAAAATAAGCAAGCAAACACATTATGTCTGATACTATTGAAAAGATAAAATGCCTTATTATAGGCTCCGGACCGGCCGGATATACAGCCGCTATATATGCCGCAAGGGCTGACATGAACCCGGTACTTTACACAGGTATGGAACCGGGCGGACAGCTAACTACTACTACCGAGGTTGATAACTTCCCTGGATATCCTAACGGTGTAGACGGCCCAACCATGATGGTACAGCTACAGCAACAGGCTGAGCGTTTTGGCACCCAGGTGCGCATAGGCATGGCTACTGCTGTTGAATTTAGCAAAGAGCAAGGTGGCTGGCACAAAGTTACCATTGATGGAAATAAAGAAGTTTTAGCCCATACCGTGATTATTTGTACCGGTGCTACTGCAAAATACCTTGGCCTGCCAAGCGAACAACGCCTTAGAGGCGGTGGCGTTTCGGCGTGTGCCGTGTGCGATGGTTTCTTCTATCGCGGGCAGGATGTGGCTATTGTAGGTGCCGGAGATACCGCTGCTGAAGAAGCTACTTACCTTGCCAACATTTGTAAAAGTGTAACCATGCTTGTACGTAAAGATTTTATGCGTGCTTCTAAAGCCATGCAGCACAGGGTAGAAAATACACCTAACCTTAAAGTGCTTTATAACAGTGAGGTTGATGAGGTACTGGGCGACCAGGTGGTAGAAGGCCTTCGTATAGTAAACAACCAAACCGGTGCTAAAGAAGAAATAGCCATTACCGGTTTATTTGTAGCTATTGGCCATAAACCAAATACCGACATCTTTAAAGGCCAGCTTGATATGGAAGAAACCGGCTACCTGATTACAGAACCGGGTTCTACAAGAACTAACATTCCGGGGGTATTTGCTGCCGGAGATGTTCAGGACAATATTTACCGCCAGGCTATTACAGCTGCGGGTACAGGCTGTATGGCAGCTCTTGATGCCGAGCGCTACCTTGCTACGGTTGAACATTAAGAATCAATAATTTTATAGATAGTCCCTTCCTGAAAAGGAGGGGATTTGTTTTTTTATGGCTGATATAAAGACTTTAATGAAAAACCCGCTTTACGTTTTTGCACTGCAAAGCGAGGCTGTAGGACACTTTGAGCATACCGAACCACTATTTGTAGGCGTAGGCAAATTAAATGCCATGTACAGCCTTATGAAGCGCATAACGCAGCAAAAGCCAAGCATTATTATAAACCTTGGTTCGGCTGGCAGCACTACACACAACCGGGGAGAAGTAGTATGTTGTACCCGTTTTGTACAGCGTGATATGGATGTTACGCCGCTTGGTTTTGAGAAATACAAAACACCGTTCTCTCTGCACCCGCCGGTTATTTATTATGGCCTTGAAGTTGAAGGGCTGGCGCAGGGTATTTGTGGTACGGGCGACAGTTTTGTTACCAATCATAACTGCGATGATTATGATGTTATAGATATGGAAGCATTTCCGCTGGCATGGGTGGCCATGCAGGAAGAAATACCCTTTTTATGCCTTAAGTATATTAGTGATGGTGCCGATGGTGCCGCCGCTACCGATTGGCCGGAAACCGTTAAGCTTGCCGCTGAAGCACTGCGAAAAACAGTTGATGGTATATTGGGTTAACTTTGTCTCAAATTACCTCATAGGCTGTCATAAATGCACCTGCTGTTGTATTATGGTATACTTTACATTTGTAATACAAACAAAAAACAACAGTTATGCAACAAAAGATCACCCCGTTTTTATGGTTTAATGGCACTGTAGATGAGGCCATTGCCTTTTATACTTCAGTGTTTAAAAACGCTGAAATTAAAGAAGTTATAAATGGGCCTGACGGAAAAGCCTTTACAGCAGTATTTGTGCTGGAAGGGCAGGAGTTTATGGCACTTAACGGCGGACCTCAATTTAAGTTTACCGAGGCCACTTCCTTTTTTGTGGAATGCGAGGATCAGCAGGAAATTGATTATTACTGGGATAAGCTTACAGCAGATGGTGGAGAAGAAAGCATGTGTGGCTGGCTGAAGGATAAATACGGCCTGTCATGGCAAATAATACCAAAAGGACTTGTAAAATTGTTATGGGACAGCACAGAACCCGAAAAATCGCAGCGTGCTGTAGCAGCCATGATGCAAATGCATAAGCTGGATATAGCTAAGCTACAGGAAGCTTATAACGGAAAAGAATAAGGGGTTTTAAGCCCCTTATTCTTTTTTATATATTGTTGCACTATCGGCAAGTTTTGTCATGCCCAGCTTTGTAGGGCTGCCATAAATTTCAATTTCTGTTTTGCCCGATGCGCCTACCGTTAAGCCCTCAGTTGCCAGTATGCTGCATTTAGAGGCACTTTCGGCAAGGAGCTCCATGTTTTTAGTTGTAAACTTTTTGCCGTTAAAGCTGGCATTGTTATCGGCACGCAACTGTACATTGGCAGCATCGCCCTCAATGGTGGCGGTTGTTTTTTGGTACATATCAAACTTTACGCTCTGGCTGGCAATAAGTGCTTTAAGTACAGCATTTTTGTTTAGTTCTATTGTTGCGTTATCGCTCTTAAGGTTTAGTTCAGCAGTGGTTTTATCGTTCATTACCAGGCTAAAGTTCGTGGCCTTTACGTTAAGGAAAGACTTCGAAAAATCAAGATTTTTAATGGTAATGTCTTCCAGCTCAAGGTCGGCCAGGGCATAAAGCAATACTTCATGCTTGGCGGTAACTGTGGTTAACGCTCCGGTATAGGTAAGCCTTACTACCAGTTTTTTGGCGCCGCTTACTTCTTTTGCGGTATATATCCTGAGGTTATTACCGTTTACATCGGCAGTAATTACATCGTGCAGATTGTCATCGGCCTCAATTTCAAGGTTTTGTTCTGTGCCTTTTACCAGGTAAAGTTCAATATTATCTTCAACTTCAACGGTTGTAAAGGCAGCCAGGTCTTTTTGGGTAACTGTTACGTTTTTACTGCCTTTAATTTTTTCTTTTTTCTGTGCAAAAGTTAATGCAGTACACAACAGGACTGTTAAAAGTAAAGCTTTTTTCATGGCGCATAAGTATTATTGGTTAAAGCAAATATAGTAATACTGTAAATAAGTCAAAAGAAACTAAGAATAAAATCTTTTACAGGAAGCAAAAAAAATCCCTGTATAAAACAGGGATAATTATTTAATCTTGTGATACCGAACCGCCTGAAGATTCATCTTTCGTCAGCTTATCGGGTGTTTTGGTGTAGGCCACATGGCTTCCGCTTGAGGCAGATGCCTTAAGGCTTTTTATAGGGTTAACAGTTGTGTTACTGCCGCTTGAGGCATCGGCTACTACCGCATCAGCTGCAAGGGCTGAGGCATTTAGCGTACTGCCGCTGCTACTGCTGGTTTCGGCATTGGTTGTTTTGCCGCTAACAGTTAATGTACTGCCACTGCTTGCGTCTGCCTTAACTTTTTTAGCAACTACTGTTGCTTCAAAGTTACTGCCGCTGCTGCTTGTAAGCGACAGGCTTTCGGCATTAATAACGGTAGTAGTTTTTAATGATACACCTGCGGCAGATTCAATTGATGTGATTTTAGGTACTGTTATGGTTACTTTTTTAGAAGTAGCATTGCCAATACTTTTCTCGGTTTTTATGGTAAGTGTACTGCCGCTTATTTTTGTGGTGATAAGTTCCTGCAGGTTAGAATCGGCCTCAACTTTAATACTGGCAGATGGCCCCTGGGCAATATAAACTTCTATACCTCCTGAGACATCAATTTCTGTAAAGCCTGCGGCAGTATCTCTTGACTGCGTGGTTACATTGCCGTTTCCGTCTACAGATTCAAATCCACAGGAAAAAAAGAGCATGGCGGTTGCAATAGTTATAATAGCTTTTGCAATATGTACAATAACCTTAATCATAATAATTGGTTTTTCGGTTGGGTTTATTTATTATTGTTACGTAGTTGTTTAGCGTCCTGCTCCATTTGTTTAGCCTGCTCTTTAAGCTCTTCGGCACTTTTCCTCATCTCTTCGGCAGAATGTTCCATTTCTTTTGCCTGGTCCTGCATAATTATCTTTTGTTCTTCTTCAGATAGTCCTACCGGCGTTTCACCTTCATATACTTCTCCTTCAGGTATGCCCATATCGTCAGGAGGGCAGGTAAGGCATTCTACCCTGCTCTTCTTCATTTGATAGACATGGGTGGCATTATCCCAGTACAGGTTAAAGAAAGCATCGTCGCTGTCATCATACTTCTGAACATTGGCATCAGGCTTAAAATAGGTGCCTTCCGGAAGGTAAAGGAAAATCTCGACCCTTTGCGCCCTGAATTTAGAACTCAGGTCTGAAATCAAATAATTGTCTAAAATTAAGCTATTTCCTTTAACCCTGAAATTATATTTAATCCTTTCGGCAATTTTTCCGGCCTGTTGTATGTTGCTGGCACGGGCTATTTTCTCAACCTGAATATACGCCACAGGCTCATCGGTACGGCGAACGTAGAACCTTACATTATTGCTGTACAGCACTTCATTGCCGCTGGAATCCTGTTTTATCTCTGTATCGTGGTTGTAATCGTTATACTTTGTAAAGTATTCATTATTCTTAAAAATAACCTGTAGTGTATCATTCTTTTTAATGGCAAATTCTTTCTTTACAAACGTACGCCCCTCTGTACCAAGCTGTGCAGCCTGATAAAGCCCCAGGTAAATACAGGCACTTATACACACAATCCATATAGCCAGCAGGGTATAGGTAACCAGGTTGCTAACGGGTTTCATGGTGTCTACAAGTATGCGAAGGCCAAGTATAAAGAATGCAAACAACGGTATTGCAATAGCAAAGAACGTAACAAGCGTTAACAGCCATAGAGGGGTTTCGGTAAAATTCCATCCTTCAACATGCGGGTACCATGACTGGTGCACCAGTGTGCTGGTAAACAGGAACATGATAAGTAGTACAACCACACCGCCAAGGCCAAGGGCGCTAAATACGGTTATAAGCGCACCCAGTATTTTGGCAAAGGCTTTTAGTATGCCTAAAACTACTGTGCTAATGCCATTGCCCAGCCTTTCGGCACCGGTTTTTACATTGCTGCCGATCTTATCATAATCAACACTATGCAGTTTGTCCTGAAGGATGGTAAACTCTTCCTTTACCTTTTTCTCGATATTAGAAATGTTTATGGGTTCGCCCTTCATCTGTAGCTTTTCTGTAGTGGTTATAGCTTTAGGTATCAATACCCAAAGCAGCACATAAATAAACAGGCTGGTACCAAAGGTTACAAAGGGCGATACTATAAACAATATCCTTATCCATATAGGGTCTATCCTTACATAGTGCCCAAGGCCTGCGCATACACCGGCTATTATGTTTTTATCGGCATCGCGAAACAGCTTTTTAGGTGCATAATACGGGTTATATGCCGAATTTGTACTGCTGCTGTTAGCCGATTTAGGCTCGTCTTCGTCTATTTTATAATCTTCGGGCTGGCCCATAACGGCTATAACCTCTTCAATTTCTTTATTGCCAACAACCTGCTTGTCATTTTTAATTTTTTCAGAAAGCAGCTCAGCAATCCTACCCTCAATGTCTGCCATTATCTCGTCTTTGCCATCGGGCGATAGCGAGCGCCGTATAGCATCAAGGTAATGGTTCAGTTTTCTATAGGCATCTTCATCTATATGAAAGAAAAAACCTCCTAAATTAATACTTACTGTTTTGTTCATGACTCTGTGTTTTGGCCGGTTATTGTTTCTACTGCCCCCGAAAGTTCGTTCCAGGTTATGTTAAGTTCTTTTAAAAATTCTTCGCCTTCTGGTGTAAGGCCATAGTATTTGCGCGGTGGGCCCGATGTTGATTCTTCCCAGCGGTAGCTGAGCAGGCCATCGTTTTTAAGCCTTGTCAGCAACGGATAAACCGTGCCTTCAACCACAAGCAGCTTAGCGTTTTTTAAGGTATCCAGTATTTCAGATGTATAAGCATCCCTGCCTTTTAGTACAGACAGTATACAGAATTCCAAAACGCCCTTGCGCATCTGGGCTTTGGTGTTCTCAATATTCATAAGTCTCCATTGTTTTATTTTTACTATTAATTAAGGCTTTGGCTGTCAATGTACCTCTTAACGGCATATGTGTTTTCACCAGTTTCGGTTTCACCCGGCTTGCCATAGCACGTTATGGCCGAAGAAGTATCTGTATCTGCCTTAATTTTATCTTTTGCCTGTATGCTTACTGCCGATGCATTTTGTGCTGTTACCTCGGCTTTTTCGCACACTAATTTGCCACCTTGTAAAGAACCGCTGTTGCAATACACATCAGCAAACTGCACCGTGCCTATAACCTTTGCAAAAGCACCGCCTGTAACACTGGCTTTAAGCGTACCGGCATGCAATATACCCCTAAATCCTGAGCCCGAAGCAGCGCTGACATTACAAACACCATCAACACTAAGGTCTCCGTTAAAAGTTGCACCTATTGCAAGGCTTATGCGTGCATCCTGCATTTGCCATTTTCCGTCTGCCTTTATTACAGCACCTGCCGTGGCCTTGATTTCCGGAAAGGCATTTTGCGATACAAACACCCTGATAGCGCCATATTCGCCTGCGCTGTCAGGCTTTTCAAGGTACACTTTTAGTGTGTTGCCCTTATATTTTGTAACCACTTTTTTAGCCATTTCCCACGATGATGCCTCTATTTTAAGGGCTGCTGTATCGGCTTTTGTAATAATTACCTCTATGCCGTTAGTTACTTCCAGCTTTTCAGCCGTTTGTGCCTTGCGCACCTCTGTTACCTGTGATTGTGCCACTGTGCCCTTGAGCATTATAATGGCCAGGATGATTAAATGTTTCATTACTGTTTCGTTTTTTGATTGATGATTGATGATTGATGATTGATGATTGATGATTGATGATTGATGATTGATGATTGATGATTGATGATTGATGATGATTGAACTCGGTACTACTTTAAAAATTTAATGGTTAATGGAAAATTATAGTTTTCGCCGTTGCCGTTTTTTATGGCTGCGATTAAGATTATGATAAACTCTGCCACTTTTAATACAAAGGTCATTACCATCGCCACAATGCCCAGCATAACCAGCCCGCTTATTTTGGCATGCCTAATGCTCTCTGTGTCAAAATGCCACCTGCCGGTAAGCGATATGCTAAAATCTATATCGTTAAAAATGGTGTAGGCAAAAATTGGCGCGGCTATTATTATCAGCACAACAGTATATATAAGCAGACTCAGTTGAAAATTAATGGCCTGCTTGCCGTTATAATCTATAAATTTAGACTGGTCTTTTTTAGCACTCCATATAACTACAGGCAGTATAAAGTTGCCAAACGGAAAAATGTACTGTGCATAAGCGCTTAATTGTAAGAGCATTGCTGTGGTTTTGTTTTCTGTGGTTTCCATAGTATATGGGTATATCAGTTAATATTCTATGCAAATATATATCTAAAGGCAGGTAGTTTGTATTGCATAGTAGTTTAATTTAACAAAATATTAACATTTTGAAGTCCTGTTTAAAACCTGTATATTAGCTTAAAATCAAACCTGTAATGAAATTTACACCTTCTAAACTCAATACATTCCTCCTGTTTAAGCTGCCTTCGGCCTTTTTTTGCGGGGTGAGGGTTAAAGAAATATCGCCCGAAAAATGTGTGGCTACCGTTAAGCACCGCTGGATTAACCAAAATCCGTTCAACTCAATGTATTTTGCCGTACAGGCTATGGCGGCAGAGCTTACCACAGGGGCACTGGTAATGTATTATATAGCCCAAAGTGGTAAAAAAGTATCTATGCTTGTGGCTAATAACAAGAGCAACTTTAGCAAGAAAGCCCGTGGCAGGATAACCTTTACCTGCATTGATGGCCAATTGATACAGGCTGCTATAGAGCAGGCTATAGCAACGGGCGAGGGGCAAACCATCTGGATGAAATCTATCGGCACAGATGAAAAAGGCGACCGGGTAAGCGAACTGGATTTTGAGTGGAGTGTGAAGGTGAAACAAGATACTTAGGCTCTTAGGTTCTTAGGTTCTGAGTTTTTATCTAAGCACCTCAGTACCTCAGCCCCTCAGCACCTCTTCTAACTATTAAATATTAGTTAAACACTTATAAAATTAATAACAACCTGCTGTTTAGTGGGTATTTTTACAGCAAAATAGGCTAAAATGAAAGTGTTAATTACCGGCGCTACAGGACTTGTGGGGTCAGAGTTGGTATCGCTGCTGCTTAAAAATGGCGTGTATATTAACTATCTTACCACATCTGAAGATAAAATACAAAACGAAGAAAAGTACAAAGGTTACCTTTGGAACCCGCATACCGGCGAAATAGACGGTAATTGTATTGATGATGTAGATGCCGTAATACATCTTTCAGGGGCCTCAATATCAAAGCGCTGGACACCCTCTTACAAAGAAGAAATACTCGATAGCCGTATAGTAAGCACACAGGTGTTGCAACGCCTCCTTAAAAATAAGCCCAATAAAGTACAGCAGTTTATATGTGCTTCGGCCATAGGTGTTTATCCTGACAGCCAGGAAGCTATATACAACGAAGACAGTACAGACAGGGATAATTCTTTCCTGGGCCACGTGGTGCAAAAATGGGAAGACGCAGCAGACCAGATAGCCAAAATAGAGGGGATTAAAGTAGCTAAAATTCGTACCGGCTTAGTGCTTTCGGGCAAAGGGGGTATGCTTAAAGAGCTTTCAGGGCCTGTAAAGTTTGGTGTAGGCTCAGCTTTTGGTACCGGTAAGCAAATGCAGTCGTGGATTCACATCCGCGATTTGGTGGGTATTTACCATTTTGTGCTGGCACATACACTTGAAGGTGTTTTTAATGCCGTAGCGCCATATCCTGTAGATCAGGACACACTGGTTAAAACGGTGGCAAAAGTTATGGATAAGCCTTATTTTATGCCAAATATTCCTAAGTTTATCATAGAGGCTGCATTAGGCGAAATGAATACATTGCTGGTAACCAGCCAAAATGTGAGCGCCAAGAAAATCATTGGCGAAGGCTACCAGTTCAAATTTCTTTCGCTTGAAAAAGCCATTAAAAACGCTTTACATTCTTAACCAGAACAACATATAGTATAAAGCTGCCTGCGTCAGGGCGGCTTTTTTATTTCTGCCAATTTGACATTTTACGCATTTTGGCAATACTTTTGCAATTCGCTTTAGCGAACACCACTAATAATGTTTAAGAAAATATTTAAAAATATGAGCCACGATAAAGCTGAAAACGCTGAAAAGGACTTAAAGAACCAAGAAATTATCAACGAAGCTGAAACGGCTGAAAACGAGGCTGCTGCCGAAGGAATTGCAAGCGCTGAAGCCCTTACCGAAGAAGAAAAGCTTAGGGAAGAGCTGGCTAATGAAAAAGACAAATTCCTGCGTCTTTTTGCCGAGTTTGAAAACTATAAAAAGCGTACATCTAAAGAAAGAGTAGAGCTGTTTAAGACTGCCAACCAGGAGGTTTTACAGGCTATGCTGCCTGTAATGGACGATTTTGACAGGGCTATGGCACAAATTGCAAAATCTGAAGATGAGGTGCTGCTTAAAGGTGTTGAGCTTATACACAATAAACTGAAAGACACCCTTACAGGCAAAGGCCTTGAGCAGGTAGAAATTAAGGCCGGTGATGCCTTTAATGCCGATTTTGCAGAGGCTATCACCCAAATACCGGCACCTACCGAAGACCTTAAAGGCAAGATTGTAGATGTTATTGAAAAAGGTTACAAGCTGGGAGACAAGATTATACGTTTCCCTAAAGTGGTTATTGGCAACTAATACAACGGGCAAAGATGGCAAAGAAAGATTATTATGAAATATTGGGCATTGATAAAAGCGCATCGCCTGAGCAAATAAAAAAAGCATACCGCAAGAAAGCTGTTGAGTTTCACCCTGATAAAAACCCGGGAGACAAGGCTGCTGAGGAAAAATTTAAAGAAGCAGCCGAAGCTTATGAGGTGCTTAGCGATGCCGATAAAAAGGCGCGTTATGACCAGTTTGGCCACCAGGCGTTTGACGGCGGCGGTGGTTTCCACGGCGGTGGCGGTATGAATATGGATGACATTTTCAGCCAGTTTGGCGATATCTTTGGCAGTGCCTTTGGCGGTGGCGGTTTCGGCGGATTTGGCGGCGGCGCAGGCCAGCGCCGCATGAAAGGCAGCAACCTTCGTATAAAAGTAAAGCTTACCCTTGAAGAAGTTGCCAACGGTGTTGAGAAAAAGGTTAAGGTTAAGCGTAAAATACAGGCTAAGGGTGTAAGCTACAAGACCTGCCCAACCTGTAATGGTGCGGGCCAGGTAATGAAGGTTACAAACACCATTTTGGGCCGTATGCAAACTGCCAGCACCTGCCATACGTGTGGCGGTACAGGCCAGATTATAGACGGTAAGCCTAACCACGCGGATGCTCAGGGTATGGTAATGGAAGATGAAACCGTAAGCATAAAAATACCTGCCGGTGTGGCCGATGGCATGCAGCTTAAAGTAAGCGGAAAGGGTAATGACGCCCCGGGCAGCAACAGTATTCCGGGCGACCTTATTGTGGCTATTGAAGAAGTTGAGCACGAATCACTTAAGCGTGAAGGTGAAAACCTGCACCTTGATTTATACATAAGCGTGGCCGAAGCAGCGCTGGGTACGTCTAAGGATATTACAACTGTAGGCGGAAAGGCACGTATAAAACTGGAAGAGGGCATACAAAGCGGCAAGATTTTAAGGCTTAAAGGCAAGGGTTTGCCAAGCATAAACAGCTACGGTACGGGTGACCTTTTAGTACACATAAACGTTTGGACGCCAAAGAATTTGACCAAAGAACAGCGCCAGTTTTTTGAGAAAGCCCTTACAGAAGACAACTTTACACCAAAGCCGGAAAAGACCGAAAAATCTTTTTTTGAAAAAGTTAAAGATATGTTTTCATAATTTAAGAAATATTTATACATTTGAAATTCACTAGGTAACTAGTGAATTTTTCTTTTTCATAGCAATTTTTCCCACCCCTATGCAAATAAGGGTGGGTTTTTTATTTTTGGCAGGTTGAGTTAGCAACTTTGAACTTGAAACTTTAAACCTGAAACTAAAATATGTATCTTTACGCTCCGCAATAAAACAGCATGAAACCAATACTTGAAGTAAAAAACGTAGTTAAGCAGTATGGCAATTATACGGCGCTTAACAATGTTTCTCTTTCTGTGCCGCAAGGCAGCATTTACGGGCTTTTGGGCCCCAACGGTGCCGGAAAGACATCCCTTATACGCATCATTAACCAGATAACCATGCCCGATAGCGGCGAGATACTGCTTGACGGCGAGAGGTTAAATCCCGGCCACGTAGGTCATATTGGCTATATGCCCGAAGAGCGTGGCCTGTACAAAACCATGAAAGTGGGTGAGCAGGCATTATATCTGGCTCAATTAAAAGGGCTTAGCAAAAAAGAGGCCAAAGAGCAGCTTGACTATTGGTTTGAAAAACTGGAGATTACAGGCTGGTGGAACAAAAAAATACAGGAGCTGAGCAAGGGTATGGCCCAAAAAATTCAGTTTGTGGTAACGGTGCTGCACCGCCCTAAGCTACTGATACTTGATGAGCCTTTCAGTGGTTTTGACCCTGTTAACGCCAATCTTATTAAAGATGAGATACTTGAGCTGCGCGACAAGGGTACTACCGTAATATTTTCTACCCACAGGATGGAAACCGTAGAAGATATGTGCGACTATATTGCGCTGATACACAAGAGCAACAAGCTTATTGAGGGAGGCCTTAATGAGGTTAAAAAGCAATACCGCACCAATACTTTCCAGGTGGGTATAGCGCCCCATAACTTTCAGGGGCTGCTGGCCGATATCAGTACCAAATTTACCACGCGTCAGGCTAATTTCAAGACATTAGACGACGAACTGAAGCTGGAGGTAGACCTGCCGCAGGGCCACGCACCGCGCGAACTGATGCAGTATTTGCTTCAGCACGGGGAAGTTACCTACTTTGTGGAGAAAATCCCCAGCGTAAACGACATATTTATTCAAACCGTTAGCCAAAAGAAATAACATGAGCTTATCATTGATTATAAAAAGGGAATTTATTGCCAAAGTGCGCAATAAGTCGTTCATTGTCATGACGTTCCTTAGCCCTATACTTATTGTGGCAATGGCGGCTCTGATAGGCTACCTGGTAAGTGTAAATAACGATGAAGAGGTTAAAGTGGCTGTTTATGACCAGTTTAAACAACTTTCGGGCGACTTAAAGAGCGATGCCAAAACTAAGTATACTGACCTGAGTGCCATGCCTTTTGATAAAGCCCGCGAAGTGGCTTCAAAAGACTATGCCGGCCTGATATATGTGCCTGAACTAAAAGATATTACTGAGCTGAAAAGCAAGGTGCAATACATATCGGCAGACAGCCCAAATATGGACTTTGTGTCTGGTTTAGAGGGGGTTATTGGTGATAAAGTAACCCGTGCCAACCTTAAGGCCCTGAATTTTGACTACGATAAAATAGAAAAGGCCCAGGCTGAGGCTACAGTAAAGCTGAGCAAATTTGACGGTGAAGAGACCAATAAAAAGGCAACACTAATACGTATTATTATTGGTGCAGGCTCAGGCTACCTTATCATGATGTTTGTAATTATTTACGGTAACATGGTGATGCGCAGTGTTATAGAAGAAAAAACCAACCGTATTATCGAGATAATTGTATCGTCTGTTAAGCCATTTAAGCTTATGATGGGCAAGATTGTGGGTACATCACTGGCTGGTGTATTGCAGTTTACCATCTGGTGTGTACTGGGTATCGCGCTATTTATGGTGTTGGGCTTGTTTTTAGGTATGCAGATGGGCGGTGCAGCAGGCCAGGTTCAGGCGCAGGCAGCACAGGAGGGCGCAGAGGGCATTCAGGTTATTTTTACTGAACTGTCTAAACTACCGCTTTTAAGTATAATGATCTCATTCTTAGTGTATTTTATAGGTGGTTTCTTTCTGTACAGCTCACTTTATGCCGCCATTGGCGCAGCCGTTGACAGCGAAACCGACAGCCAGCAATTCCTGTTGCCTATCATAATGCCTTTAATGCTAGCGGTTTACGTAGGTTTCTTCTCTGTAGTAACCGACCCGCACGGTACTGTAGCCGTGATTTTCAGCTATATACCGCTTACCTCTCCCATTGTAATGATGATGCGTATACCGTTTGGGGTTTCAATATGGGAGGTATTAGCTTCGTTAACAATACTTTACGCTACGTTTTTTGGCGTAGTATGGTTTGCCGCCAAAATATACCGCATAGGTATCCTTATGTATGGCAAGAAGCCTACTTACAAAGAGATATTCAAATGGCTTAAGTATTAATTAGTTACGGCTGATTTGTCATTTCGAACAGCGCTTTAGCGGAGTTGAGAAATCTCTTGTTGAAATATTGGCAGTAGCAAACTTTTGCTATATTTACGGCTGAAAACCAACCTTTTATGGATACCATTACCAAGCGAATCCAGAGTATTGATGTGCTCCGGGGCATTATTATGGCTATTATGGCACTGGATCACAGCCGTGATTTCTTCCACGTTTCAGCCATGACGGCCGACCCTTTAGATGCTGAAACCACAACACCTATGTTGTTCTTTACCAGGTGGATAACCCATTTTTGTGCGCCAACGTTTGTGTTCTTATCGGGTACGAGTATTTATCTGCAAAGCCTGCGTAAAACACCTAAAGAGCTGGCTTTCTTTTTGTTAACGCGTGGTTTATGGCTTGTTTTGGCAGAACTTACCATTGTGGGCTTCGGGTGGAGCTTTGATTATATGTTCCGGTTTTTCTTCCTGCAGGTTATCTGGGCCATAGGGTGGAGTATGATAATCCTTTCAGTATTAGTGCTTTGCCCGTACTGGGTACTGGCTGCATTGGGTGTTGCTATTACCCTGGGCCATAATGCTGTAGACTATATCCCTATAACTAACCCAACCGCCGAAATGGCTGCCAATGCCCTGATTATGACCAATCATAAGGTGTATGTTGTTGGTTCTTCGGGAGTTATGTTTGGCTACGCCATCCTGCCGTGGACGGGCATTATGCTCCTGGGCTTTGCTGTGGGTAGATGGTTCAATACCAGGCTTGTAACACCACAGCATCGCAAAAAAGTACTGGTCAGCTTTGGGCTTTTGCTGTGTACTTTGTTTGTATTGTTAAGATTTTCAAATAGTTATGGTGACCCTTCTCCATGGATACCCCGCGACACCGCCACCAAAACCATTATAGCATTCCTTAATGTAACCAAGTACCCGCCATCGCTTATGTATGCCTGTATGACGCTGGGGCCGAGCCTGTTAGTGCTTGCCGCAATAGAGGGGATGCAAAACCGTATAACCAACATTTTCAATGTGTTTGGTAGGGTGCCGTTCTTCTATTATGTGCTGCACATATACGTTATCCACCTGCTTACCGTAGTTATGTTTTATATGCAAGGCTTTGATTTTCAAGATAATTTCAGGGAAAACTTCGTTACTTTTGCCTTCCGGCCGAGGGAAAGTTTCGGGGTTTCGTTAGCGGCTACCTACCTGCTTTGGGTGTTGGTGCTTGTACTTTGTTATTTTCCGTCGAGGTGGTATAACAACTATAAATCAACGCACAAAAAGTGGTGGCTCAGCTATATTTAACGGTTACAGAAAATTCTTTCAATTTAACACGATTTTAACGCTAATTTTTCACTTTCGGAATTCATTTTCACGGTGTGAAGTATAAAAATAGTTGAGCCACAAATTTCATGAAATTGATTTGTCCAAATTCGTGAAATTCGTGGCTCAAAAAAATTAAAATCCTACTTTTGCAAAAAACCACGCAGTGAATTACCTTTCAGTAGAAAACATATCAAAGTCCTTTGGCGAGCGTACCCTGTTTGAGGGCATTTCTTTCGGCATCAACAAAGACCAGAAAATAGCCTTTGTGGCCAAGAACGGCACGGGCAAAACCAGCATCCTTAAAATTATAACCGGCGAAGACCAGCCCGATACCGGCCAGGTGGTTATCCGTAAGGAGATAAAAATGGCGTTTTTGAGCCAGGAGCCCAACCTGCAGCCTGAACTTACCATTGAGGAGAGCATCTTTGCCAGCGATAACGAAATCCTGAAGGTGATTGAGCAGTACGAAAAAGCGCTTGAAAACCCCGAGAACGAGGAAGCCTACCAAAAGGCATTTGAGCGTATGGAGCTGCACAACGCGTGGGATTTTGAAACCCAGTACAAGCAAATCCTGTTTAAACTAAAGCTGGAGGACCTGAAACTGAAGGTTAAAAACCTGAGTGGCGGGCAAAAAAAACGCCTTGCACTGGCCATCATCCTTATCAGCAGGCCTGATTTGCTGATACTCGATGAGCCTACCAACCACCTTGACCTGGAAATGATTGAGTGGCTGGAAAATTACTTCGCTAAAGAAAACATGACCCTGTTTATGGTTACGCACGACCGTTTCTTCCTGGAGCGCGTGTGTAACGAGATTATAGAGCTCGATAACGGCAAACTGTACCAGTACAAAGGCAACTACAGCTACTACCTGCAAAAGAAGGAAGAGCGCATTGCTGCCGAAAACGCCAGTATAGACAAGGCCAAGAACCTGTATGTTAAAGAACTCGACTGGATGCGCCGCCAGCCCAAGGCGCGTACCACAAAGAGCAAGAGCCGCCAGGACGATTTTTATGTAATACAGGAAAAAGCCCACAGCCGCCGTAAAGAGCACCAGGTTGAGCTCGAAATCAACATGGAGCGTATGGGCAGCAAAGTGGTGGAGCTGCATAATATATCTAAGACCTTTGGTAACAAAAAGATACTCGACAACTTTAACTACAACTTTAAGCGTGGCGAGCGCATAGGTATCATCGGCAAGAACGGAACGGGTAAGTCAACATTCCTCAACCTGCTTACGCAAACCCTGCCGGTAGATAGCGGCAAGGTGGTGGTGGGCGAAACCATAAAGCTGGGCTACTACACCCAGGCGGGCATTAACCCCAAGCCGGAGCAAAAGGTTATAGACATCATAAAGGAGTTTGGCGAGTTTATCCCCCTTGCAAAAGGTCGTATAATTAGTGCGAGCCAGCTGTTGGAGCGCTTTTTATTTGACCGTAAAAAGCAGTACGATTTTGTAGAAAAGCTAAGCGGTGGCGAGCTTAAGCGCCTGTACCTGTGTACGGTGTTGATACAGAACCCCAACTTCCTGATTCTCGATGAACCCACTAACGACCTTGATATTGTAACGCTAAACGTTTTGGAACAGTTCCTTTTAGACTATCCCGGTTGCCTTTTGGTAGTAAGCCACGACCGTTATTTTATGGATAAGATTGTAGACCACCTGTTTGTGTTCCGTGGTGAGGGCGAGGTTGAAGATTTCCCCGGTAACTATAGCGACTGGCGTACCTATGAAGACAGTAGCCCCCC
Source organism: Flavobacterium akiainvivens (assembly GCF_001278115.1). Classification (GTDB taxonomy): domain Bacteria; phylum Bacteroidota; class Bacteroidia; order Flavobacteriales; family Flavobacteriaceae; genus Flavobacterium; species Flavobacterium akiainvivens. The sequence continues at coordinate 25,552 of NZ_LIYD01000005.1, forward strand.
AGCCCCCAAAGGGGGAGGTGAAGATGCTAAAAACGTAAAATCGAACTGGAAGCAGGGCAACGTTAAGGCAGGCCTTACCTTTAACGAGCAAAAGGAATACGACAAGATAGAAAAGGAAATAAAAGACCTGGAGCGCAATAAAGAGGCTATAGAGCAGCAGTTTAGCGACGGTACCATTGCTGAAGCCGACATCTCTAAAAAAGCTGATGAACTGCAACGCATACTAACCGATATAGACACCAAAACCGAACGCTGGTTTGAGCTTAGCGCGAAGATGGAATAAGCCCCCTAACCCCCAAAGGGGGAATTCGGACTGTTGACATAATGATGGATATTACTAAGGCATTACTAAATTAAACTACGAGTGAAGCTCCCTCCCCTCTCCTTTGGAGAGGGGGTGGGGGTGAGGCCAATATGAAACCACAAACCTACAATTCATTTCTCTGGAACTCCGTTAGTGACCACGGGTTGCATTCGCCGTTTGTATACTCATTTGTAAGCAGCACTTTTTATGAAGGCAGAAAGCCCAAAAATGTAAAAGCCGCCGCAGGCCTTGACCGCCACGCACTCGAAACCCTGTACAAGGTAATAACCAACCGTAAGGCGTTTAAGCTGCTGGTGCTGGGCAATGAAGCCCCTGCGGTAACTGAAGCCATACGCGAAGTAGCAGGGCAGGAAAACGGGCAGGTATGGTTTTTTAGTGAACTCGCGTCGGTGCCCGGTGGGCTTGATATGGCAATACTTACCGGTAAGGGCGCTGAGAGCCTTTTAGAGCAGCTACAGCGTGCCCATCAGGACAGTAATAACAATACCATAGTTGCAGTGCCAAACATCCATACAACGCCGTTTATGGAAGCAGCATGGGCACAGATTAAAAACGCGCCTAACGTTACCGTTACCATAGATACCTATCATGTGGGGCTTGTGTTCTTCAGGAAAGGGCAGGCCAACCAGCATTTTGCGGTGCGCCCCGATAAACGGGTTCTGCGTGATGCTTTATTAGGGGCTAAGAATTTATGGGGGCTTTTTTAGAATTTGATTTTTGGATTATTCGATTTTTGGATTTTTGGATTTTTCGACTGCACTCAATTAACCAAGCCATCGAACCATCGAATAATCCAATAATCGAACTATCGAATAACCTAATTATTCCGTAGCGCATGCGCTAACTCCGCCTTAGTCATTTTGCTGCGGCCTTCAATACCTACCTTTTTAGCCTCGTCATACAGGCTTTGTTTGGTGCGTCCTTCATATTTTTCGGCTTTTCCGCCGCGGTGCTCAGCACCTTTACTGTTGGCTATACGCGCACTTTTTTCTTTGCTGTAGCCTTTGTCGCGAAGGGCCTCATACTGGTCTTTATCCTTAACCTGCGGGCCCGGTGATTTTCTTCCCGGCATAATTTTATTTTTTTTTGATTTCTAAAATTCCTGATAATTGAACAATCGAACCATCGAACCATCGAATAATCCAAAAATCCAACCATCCTTTAAAAACCCCACAGGCATACTGTAAGCATGCGGCTGCGGGGGAATTTAAAATAATTACTGTTATAAAGTTAAGCATCAGTGTTTTGAACACCCGTTAACCGCGGGTTAAAAACCCTTAAGCAAACGCTAAAAAAAAGAGGCACACCATGTGGCGTGCCCCTTTCAGCAGAATGTATGTAAAAACCTTTATAATTTCTAAAATCCTTAGTTCGCCTTTTCTTTGGCGTCTTTATTTTCTTCGCTTTTAGCGGTCATACGCTCCCATTTAAATGATGGGGCAAATTTAAGTTTAAGGCCTGCAATCTTGTTGTTGTCAGAGCTGGTAAGGCCTTCTTTCTCTACCGTATTCTTACGTGAGTCAAGGGCTTCATACCATGCCTTGATTTTATCAAGGTCCTGGCGGCTGTAAGAATCTTTGTTAGTTTTAAACGTTTCGTAGAAGTTTTGGTAAACCGAAAGGATGTTGTCTTTGTTTACCCATGCAAACGTCATATCGTTACCTACTACAGTACCGGCGCCAAAAAGCGAGTCGGCCAATGCATTGCCACTTGCGGCAGCCTCAGTTTGTTTTTGTTTAGCAGCTTCAGCTTCAGCCTGGGCTTTAACACCGTCGTATTTCACTTTGCTGTCGTCTATCCTTTCTTTGGCCTTAGCTTCATTTTCCAGGGTAGCAAGGGCGGCTTCGGCTTCGGCAAGGCGCGCTTCATATCCGGCCTGTATGGCTTCCCAGTCTTTGGCTTTGGTAGCGGCATCAAGGTTATTAACCGAATCTACATATACTACATAGGTATCAACGTTCTTTTCGGCAGTCATTTTGGCCTCATCTTTACAAGAGGTAAGGGCAACGGCTACAACAGCAGCACCCAGCATTACTTTTAGATTTTTCATGGTTGTTATGGATTTTTTGTTACTTTTTAGTAGAACGAATTTCTAAACATTTTGCGATATAAAAAAACTAAGTATACATTCATTAAGAATAGTTTAATATAATTGTGACCATTTTAAGTATTTTATAAAATTGTTAACAAGGTTGTTGTTCGTGGTTTCAGGGTTCATTGTTCGGTGTTGAGCGCTAACAATGAACCCTGAACAATGAACCCTGAATTGCTTAAGCTGTCTTTTTGTCTGCAAAAGCGTCATTTTGTCATTATTTTAAGGTTTGGAATATTTGTTGCCTTATACATAGCAAATGAGTAATAATCTTAAAATCAAAAAACATAAAATCATGAATGCAGTAAAACGTAACCCAAGGAATTTTTTTATAGACGAATTTTTTAAAGACTGGGCGGGTGGCAGCCAGGTGGCGCACAGGGTTCCGCCGGTAAATATTAAGGAAACCAATGCGGCTTACAGCGTAGCGCTGGTAGCCCCGGGCCTTAAAAAAGAAGATTTTAATATAGAGGTAGATAAAGGCGTGCTAACCATTTCGCACACGGCATCTACCCAAAATACAGGGCAGGAAGAGGGTAAGTTTACCCGCAGGGAGTTTGTAAGCACCTCGTTTAAAAGGGCGTTTACACTACCTGAAACGGTTAATGAAGAAGATATAAATGCAGTATATGCCGATGGTATACTTACCCTTACACTGCCTAAAAAAGAAGAAGAGCAGCCTAAAGAAAAAAGGCAGATTGTAATTTCATAATGATTGAGTTTAGTTAGTTGAAAAGCGTCTCCGTAGCACGGGGGCGCTTTTTTATTGGGGTAATTTTTACTAAAATTATATATTTGCGCATGCAGTTGTCGGTCATCATACTTAACTATAATGTACGCTATTTTTTAGAGCAGTGCGTGCTTAGTGTACAGGAAGCCCTTAAAGGTATTGAGGCAGAGGTTATTGTGGTTGATAATAATTCGCCCGACGACAGTTGTGTCATGATGCGTACGCGTTTCCCGCACATTACCCTGATTGAAAATAAAGAAAACACCGGTTTCCCAAAAGGGAATAACATAGGTGTGGCGGTGGCTAAGGGCAAATACATTTGCATACTAAACCCTGATACTGTAGTGTCTAACGATACGTTTACCAAACTGCTGGCCCTTGCTCCTCATAAGTCCGATATGGGTATTGCTACCGTTAAGCTGGTAGACGGCAGGGGGCGTTTTTTACCCGAAAGCAAAATGGGCATACCCACACCATGGGTGGCTGCAACCAAAATTTTAGGCCTGTACAAAATATTCCCTAAGTGGAGGCTGGTTAACCGTTACTATGCCATGCACCTGCAGCCCCATGAGGCCGGCAAGGTGGGTATTGTGGTAGGTGCATTTATGTTTATGGAACGCAGCCTTTACAACAGTGTTGGCGGTTTTGATGAGGAGTTTTTTATGTATATAGAAGATTTCGACCTGTCGTACACCATACTCAAAACCGGGTGCAGCAACTATTATCTGCCTGTCACGTCGGTTATACATTATAAAGGGGAGAGCACCGTTAAAGACGGTACTTACATGGTGCGCTTTAAGCAGGGTATGCAGCGTTTTTACCAAAAGCATTTCCGCAGGTCGCCTTTATTTGATTTAATGATGGATGCCGGTACGCTGTTCTTTTCCAAAACCAAAAAAATTACCGATGGCGCTGTTGAAAAACCGCACCACTACATACTTTTTAGTGCCAATGCCGGCCTGAAAACGCTTGTTTCGCAACAGTTTAACCATGATGTAAAACAGTATGAAACATATGCTGATGCTACACTGGCCTCAATCCCTGATGCAGAAAGTGCGCATACAGAGATAATATTCGATAACGAATTGCTTACCTTTGGAGATATAATTGCCGCCATGGAGCGCTTTACCCACAAAGGCTTTACTTTTAAGATAAAGCCCGCTGGCAGCGACTTTATGCTGGGCAGCAACAGCAGTAACGACAGGGGAGAGGTAATCCTGTTGCAAAAAAGCACTGCTGAGGCTGTTTTGTAGTTTTATTTTACACAAAATGCTTTTATAGAACTATTTTTTTATTATTTTCGCAAGTATAAATACTTATTTTACCTTTAGGTTAACAATATGGCAAAATTCGAACTCAAGCTTCCGAAAATGGGGGAAAGCGTTGCAGAGGCAACTATTACCAACTGGCTTAAAAAAGTGGGCGACCACATAGCGGCCGACGAAGCCGTACTGGAAATAGCAACCGATAAGGTAGACTCTGAAGTGCCCAGCGAAGTGAGCGGCACCCTTACCGAAATATTTTTTAAAGAAAATGATGTGGTTCAGGTGGGCCAAACCATTGCCCATATAGAAACCGAAGGCGGCGTGGTGGTAGATGCCCCGTCTGAAGCTACACCAGCCGTTACAGAAAACATACAGGCCATAGAAAAAACGGTTACCGCAGCTAAAGAAGCCGTGGCTACACCCGAAGATTTCTCGGGCTCTGAAAAATTCTTCTCACCGCTGGTTAAAAATATAGCCAAAGAAGAAGGCGTTACCCTTGCCGAGCTTGAAAGCATAAACGGCACCGGCAAAGACGGCCGTGTTACCAAAGATGATATACTGGGGTATGTGAAAGAAAAATCACAAAATCCAAATGCCAAATCACAAACTGTAGCCGCCAACTCTCAACCCGCAACTCTCAACCCGCAACCACAAACACCGAAGGCAGCGCCTTCGGTTAACGGCCAGGACGAGATTGTAGAGATGGACCGTATGCGTAAGCTTATTTCGGGCTACATGGTGCAGAGTGTGCAAACCTCGGCCCACGTACAGTCGTTTATAGAGGTAGACGTTACCAATATTGTAAAATGGCGCGATAAGGTTAAAACAGCCTTTGAAAAGCGTGAGGGCGAAAAGCTTACGTTTACCCCTATATTTATGGAAGCCGTAGCCAAGGCGCTTAAAGACTTCCCGGGTATGAACATTAGTGTAGACGGCGAATACATCATTAAAAAGAAAAACATCAACCTGGGTATGGCGGCAGCCCTGCCTAACGGAAACCTTATAGTGCCCGTAATTAAAAATGCCGACCAGCTTAACCTGGTAGGTATGGCCAAAGCCGTAAACGACCTTGGCAACCGTGCTAAGGCCGGTAAGCTAAAACCCGATGATACACAGGGCGGTACGTATACCGTTACCAACGTGGGTACGTTTGGCAGTGTGTTTGGTACGCCTATCATCAACCAGCCGCAGGTGGGTATTTTAGCCCTTGGCGCCATACGCAAAGTGCCTGCTGTTATAGAGACTCCTGATGGCGATTTTATAGGCATACGCCAAAAAATGTTCCTGTCGCACAGCTACGACCACCGTGTGGTAGACGGCGCACTGGGTGGCTCTTTCGTAAAACGCGTTGCCGAATATCTTGAAGCGTTTGACCCTAAGCGCGACTTTTAATTTTTAGACTTTTATATTGATAGAAAGCCTCACTTTTGTGGGGCTTTTTTGTTAAGTAATTACAGAAAAATTGTATTAATTTTTTTAAATTTGTATTAATCAACCAATTAATCTCAAATTTATGTATCATACAGTTATTCCAGTTTCAGATGATTACAATCCTATTGTAGTTGAAGGTAGTATTAAAACACAGGTACTTATATTTAATGCGGGTCCAGCTGCTATTAAGGTTCAGGCTTGGGATAATTGGAAAGGCAAACAGAGGGGAGGATATGAGAATTCTGAAGCTAATTATAGTCTTGAGCTTAGACCTGGTAATGAAAGAATCGTTTCTGGTTCTTTAATAAGAGCAGCTATTCATAAAAAGACTTTTAACGAAGAGTCTTTTGCGGCTATTGGTGTACTTGTAATTGCTGAAAGAATTTAATATGGAAACTGATTATATAAACCAAATTACTATTTATCATTTTTCAGATCTACATTTTGGTAAATATCATATTTGTAATCCCGATGATCCAACTGCACATAATGATGGTATTCCCAGCTTAGGGGAATTGGTATCAAACGATTTGCAAAATGAAGTGAAAGATTCTCCTGTAATTATTGCTGTTTCGGGCGACTTTACTCAAGCCTGTCAATATAAAGAGTTTGTTCAGGCAGATGATTTTCTTAATAAAGTGCTATCATCAAAAACTTTTGAAAAACTAAATAAATCAGATGTTTTTATGGTTCCGGGAAACCACGATGTGGTTTTCAATAGCTCACATGCTGAAGAAAGATTTCAGCCTTATTGTAATTTTTACAATAAATTTTACAAAGGGTTTAGAGAGAATATTGGACCAAATGAATCTTTGTCTCTAACTCAAGTTCACAAGCTGAATAAGGATGGCAATAAGATTTTGTTTGCAGAGATTAATTGTTGCATGTATGTGCAAAATGATACCGTTGATAAAAGTCGGGGGCAAGTTGGAATTGATGCTATAACAAAACTAAAGGAAGTTTTGGAGAATTATAGTAAAGAATCTGATTTTGACGATCATATAAAAATAGCAATGATTCATCACCATGTGGTTTTATTGCCTTCATTTATTGAGCCGGGTAGAGGAGTTGACTCAATTATGAATGCAAATTATCTTTTGGAAGTTTTAAGTGATTATGGCTTTCATATAATACTTCACGGACATAAACATTATCCTCAGATCTTTTCTTATGATCCATTACCTTTATGGGGAAAGAGCAAAAATAACATACCTCAATTGGTTGTATCAGGAGGCAGTTGTGGGAGTTCCGAGTTGCCAAATGGGATGGCAAGGTGTAATACTTATGGGATTATAAAAATAAAATGGCATCCAAAAAGCCAACAGGCAAGAATAAAGGTTGAAACAAGAGGGCTTGAAAATTATGGGCCTAATGGTAAATTGCTGCCAAGTTTATGGAAATGGAAAGAAGTTAATGTAACTGATAAGGCTATTGCAACTCATATGAATTTGCCGAAGCCTAAATTTGTAGAGACATTTGATTGGGATAGTGATGATAGAATTGAATATTATAAGCAATTGCGAGGCTCTATGCCTGTTGTTGAATTGATTCCTTCTCTTGTCCCTGGACAGGCTTTTGAAGCACGTGCTTGGATAGCTTCACATTGGGAACAAAAACAAGATGAACAACTGGTTAAAGTTGAATGGTCAGCAGGTCCGAAGTTTAAGAAAAAGCAAATAGCAAATTTTGATACAAATCCTAATTTTTGTATAGCTTATCAATATTATGGGCCAATGGTAATTGAAGCAAAAATGACGTTTGCAGATAAATATACGGCCACAGCATTTGTATATGCCCACATGCCCAAAAAAGATATTTAATTGCCTTTAGAGTTATTGATACTGTAGTTGCTTAATATTCCGTTTATGGTATATAAAAAAAGCTGCCTCATGGGGCAGCTTCTATACATTTACTGTTACAAATTACTCGCTCGCAATTTTGTAAATATCTACAATGTTGCTGGTAACTTCATCAAAATCAATTTCAAGGTCAACCAGCTTACCGCTGCGTATGTCAAAAATCCAGCCGTGCACGGTAATGCCCCTTTCATCTTTGGCCTTTTGTACTTCGGCAGTTTTAATTACGTTAATACACTGCTCCTGTACGTTAAGCTCCACAAGGCGGTCATAGCGTTTAGCCATGTCTTCAATGCTGTTAAGCTCTTTGCGGTGCAGGCGGTACACATCGCGAATGTTGCGTAGCCATGGGTTTAGTATACCCAGGTCGCTTTGTTCCATGGCAGCCTTAACGCCGCCGCAGTTGTAGTGGCCGCATACCACCACGTGGTTTACCTTAAGGTGGCTTACCGCATAGTTTATAACCGACATTACGTTAAGGTCGGTATTGGGCACCATGTTGGCAATATTGCGGTGCACAAAGGCCATACCGGGCTTAACACCCATAAGCTCTTCGGCGGTAACGCGGCTGTCTGAGCAGCCTATGTATAAAATTTCAGGCGTTTGGCCTGCAGCCAGAGTATCAAAATACTTATCGTCTATTTCAAGCTGCTTGGCAATCCAGGTACTGTTATTTTCAAAAACCTGTTTAATATCCATAGTTGTTAGTTTTTAAGTTGTTTCATCAAAAATAGTAAAAACAATCTTACCTGAACAGCTTATTTTTAAGGTTGCATTATAGTATAAACCGAAATTGAAGCAGGAGAGTTGCCAATCAAAACCGCATAATCAATAAAATCGGCCGTGCAGGCAGTACCATAATCTGCCTTTTGCGGAGGGTCATACACCACCTCAATCATATCAGTACATTTTGCCGTATTATAAGGGCTCCCGGGCGCGTTTAACCTATAAATGGTACAATCATCTACCAACTCCTTTTTCAATGCTTCTATGCCTTTAAAATACTCGTTAGGGGCATCGCCAATACCAAAATCGCCTTCGGTGGTAGAGCGCAGGTACTTGCCGTTATCGTCAAAAATATCATCCCAAATTACCTCTGATTTTGTAAAGTAGCCCATAACCGTAACCACCTCCTGTTTTTTGTAAATGCCGTTATCTATCAGGATAGAAAAAAACGATGCATTATTACCCTCCTTATGCTTCATGATATGGAAAAACCCCAGGCGGAAAAACTGGGTTTTGCCTTTTATACTGTACATATCGCGCAGTTTCAGGTAGTTTTCATACAGTTCCTTTTCACGGTTAAACTCTTTTTGCTGGCGGGTTTTAATGTTTGAAATAATATAGGCAAACATCTTTTTGTCCTTTATCAGTTTGTTGTATTTAGCCGGGTCAGCCTCATAATCCGCCACAAAATCCTTCAGCTGTTTAGCAGAAAAGCTGTCGTATTTAGCAGAGTAATCTGTAGTATCTACATCCACCGTTTTTTGAAGTTCCTGAGCCAGCGGCCAGTTTTTGGTATTCTTTATCAGCGAAAGCAAATGCCTGTAGGTGTATTTGTAGCTGACAATAATGTCCGGACCTAAAACGGTAATCTTTTTATTTTTAGGAAGTTTGTCATTCAGGGCTTTAATGCGTTTCCATTTCTCCAAAACGTTAACAGTACGTTCCTGTGGCACACGGGTACCGTAGTGGATGATGAGGTCTTTAAGCAACGCTTCATCCCCGGTGCTGAGGTATAGGTTAAAATAATGGGCAATGCTTATATCGGTCTCGGCAAAATAATAGTCAACGCCCTGCTGCTTTAATAACGATTGTAGTATAAACACTTCGGCGTCTTCGGTCTTCGCCGAACCGTGGTAAGCACCAAAGCCTATAATCCGGGCTTTTGGTTCAGGCAGGGTATACGATGCATCAAGCACATTTTTATGTTGCGAAAGATACTTTTCCTTGTCCTGGGCAAAAACCAAAACGGCGTGTAGTAAAAAGAGGATTGTGGCTTTTTTCATGATGTGATAATTGAGCCACAAATATCGGTGTCAACCTTTAACCGCAATTGTATAATTGGGACACCCGTTAAACAAACAACCCCGCACAGGGCGGGGTTGTAGTATATGATGTAAGGGTTATTCAAACCCTTTAACCAGTATTTCGAGTATTTTAATGGCTGCCTCGCTTATTTTGGTACCCGGGCCAAAAACAGCCACAGCACCGGCATCAAACAGGTATTGGTAGTCCTGCGCCGGTATAACCCCGCCTACAATAACCATAATATCTTCGCGGCCGTATTTTTTAAGCTCTTCAATAACCTGTGGCACAAGGGTTTTATGCCCTGCCGCTAAAGATGATACGCCCAGTATATGCACGTCGTTCTCAACTGCCTGTTTGGCAGCCTCAGCCGGGGTTTGAAACAGCGGGCCAATGTCTACATCAAAGCCCACATCGGCATAACCGGTAGCTACCACCTTGGCGCCGCGGTCATGACCATCCTGGCCCATTTTGGCAATCATAATACGGGGGCGGCGGCCGTCTAATGTTGCAAAATCATCGGCCAGCTGCCTTGCTTTTGCAAAGCTTTCGTCGTTTTTTATCTCTTTGCTATACACGCCACTAAACGATTTAATTTGTGCCTTATACCTGCCATATACGCTTTCTAAAGCGCTGCTTATTTCGCCCAGGGTGGCCCTGTGGCGTGCGGCTTCAACAGCCAGTTCCAGTAAGTTGCCCGCGCCGTTTTTAGCCGCTTCGGTAAGGGCTGTAAGGCAGCATTCTACCTCGGCAGGGTTGCGGGTAGCCTTTATTTTATCGAGCTTTTCAAGCTGCTGGCGGCGCACCGTCTGGTTGTCTACCTCAAGTATGTGTAGCGGGTCTTCCTTTTTAAGGCGGTATTTATTTACGCCTACAATAACGTCCTGTCCGCTGTCTATACGTGCCTGCTTGCGAGCTGCGGCTTCTTCAATGCGCAGCTTGGGTATGCCCGCCTCAATGGCCTTGGTCATGCCACCCAGTTCTTCTACCTCTTCAATAAGCGCCCAGGCTTTTCGGGCTATTTCATTAGTAAGGCTTTCAACATAATAGCTGCCGGCCCATGGGTCTACCGTTTTGGTAATTTTGGTTTCTTCCTGAAGGTACAGCTGCGTGTTACGGGCTATTCGTGCGCTGAAGTCCGTTGGCAATGCAATGGCCTCATCGAGCGCATTAGTATGCAGCGATTGCGTTCCGCCAAAAGCTGCTGCCGCCGCCTCTATACAGGTACGGGCAACGTTGTTAAACGGGTCCTGTTCGGTTAAGCTCCAGCCGCTGGTTTGGCAGTGTGTGCGTAGTGCCAGCGATTTTTCATCCTTCGGTTCAAACTGTTTTAAAAGTTTTGCCCACAGCATACGCCCGGCGCGCATTTTGGCAATTTCCATAAAATGGTTCATGCCAATGGCCCAGAAAAACGACAGGCGCGGGGCAAAATCGTCAATTTTCATGCCGGCTGCCAGCCCGGTACGTATGTACTCCAGGCCATCGGCAAGGGTGTAAGCCAGTTCAATGTCGGCAGTGGCACCGGCTTCCTGCATGTGGTATCCCGAAATACTTATGGAGTTGAATTTGGGCATATTGCGGCTGGTATAATCAAATATATCAGCAATAATTTTCATAGACGGGGCAGGGGGGTAAATGTAGGTGTTGCGCACCATAAACTCCTTAAGGATATCATTTTGTATGGTGCCCGAAAGCAGTTCTGCCTTTACGCCCTGTTCCTCTGCCGCTACAATATAAAAGGCCATAACGGGCAGCACGGCACCGTTCATGGTCATACTAACCGACATCTCGTTTAGGGGAATCTGGTCAAACAGCACCTTCATGTCTTCCACACTGTCTATAGCCACACCGGCTTTGCCTACATCGCCCACCACACGCTCGTGGTCTGAATCATAGCCGCGGTGCGTGGCAAGGTCAAACGCTACTGATAAGCCTTTTTGCCCGGCGGCGAGGTTGCGGCGGTAAAACGCATTACTTTCCTCAGCCGTACTAAACCCGGCATACTGACGAATGGTCCACGGGCGGCGCACATACATAGTGGCATACGGCCCACGCAGAAACGGTGCTATACCCGCAGCAAAATCAACGTGCTCCAGGTTTTCTAAATCCGTTTCGGTATAGGCAGGTTTAACAACAACGCCCTCGGCAGTTACAAAATCTGTTTCGCTATTGTGAACTGCGGGTTGCGCGTTGTGCGACAGTTTTATATGTTGGATGTTTTTTCTGTTCATATCAGAAAACTAATGCTCTAATGATTTTTCAATTTCTTTTATGGCTTCATCAAAGTCACGGGCTGATGAAGGATTTTTCAAGTATAATTCAGTTCTTTTCCTAACCTCATTAATCTGAAATTCATTTATTTTTTCTTCACCTCTACCCATAAGTATTTTTTTCTCAGTTCATTTATAGACTCTTCAGCGGTAAGATAGTCTTCTGTACTCTCATTTATCCTTTCATCAAGAATCTGCTTCATCTGCTCTGTAAGCTCAAAATCTCTATCCATATCTTTCAAATTATTGTGCAGCAGGCTGTATTTCAGCGTCCAGCCTTTCCTGTTCCACCTTCTCGGCCAGCCTTTTTTCAATTACAGGCGTTATCAGCGTTTTGCGGGGTTTGGCCTTTACAAAAGGGTACAGCTCCAGGTCGTGGCTCATGCGGTCGGCCTTATTGGGATATTTGTTCGTGCCTATCAGCACTTCCTTACCTTCATTAAACAGCAGCTGTTCTTTTTCGGCGCTTTCGTGTATTTTACGCTGAATGGTGCCGTCCATTAACTTGGCCACAAAACCACCGGCGGCTTCTATTTCCTTAAACAATGCAAGGGCTTTTTCGGCAAGCTGGTTGGTAAGTTCTTCAATATAATAAGCGCCGTCTGCCGGGTTGGCTACCTTATCAAAATAGCTTTCGTGCTTTAAAATGAGCAGCTGGTTGCGGGCTATACGTTCGCCAAACTCATTGCTTTTGTGGTACAGCGCATCATACGGCAGGTTAATAACCGTATTGGCACCACCCAAAACAGCTGCCATACACTCGGTTGAGGTGCGCAGCATGTTTACGTTATAATCATACAGGGTTTTATTGCGGCGGGTAGGGCGCGCTATAATATGGCAATCAGTGGGCAGGCTATATTCTTTGGCTAAAGCCGAATACAATACCCGTAGCGCCCTTAGTTTGGCAATCTCAAAAAAGTAGTTGCCACCCACTGCCACCTGAAATACAAGTGATTTTTTATGTATAGCGATGCGATTGAAATATTCGTTGGCATGGGCAAGCATGTAGGCCAGATGCTGCACCATATTAGCACCAGCGTTTTGGTATAATGCACCATCAATACTCACGCAACTTATGTCAGGGCACGCCTCAATTGTTTTGGTAAGCACCTCAAAGTTATCCCCGCCCTGTGCCCAGTTGCCCTCTTTAGCCAGGTAGCCCACGGGGTCCTGAAGCACATAAAACGTGTAGCCTTTAGCCTGTGCAATAGCATTGAGTTTTTTTACGAAATCGATTGAAGTGAAACGCAAATAAAAATACACCAGGGTAGCAGCAGGCAATTGAGATACCAGGGCCTCTGCATTAACAGTAGCATCGGCAATGGTAAAATGAATGGCTTCGGCACCGCGTTGCAGCAGGCCGGCGGCACGGTTGGCGCTTTTTTCCACATCCTGCACAAAAATATCCTGGCCTATAAAAAAGCCGGGTTTTGTGGCAGTAGCGGCAAGCGGCTGTGCGGCCTCATCGGCATGGTAAAAAGGCTTAACGCCAATGCCTTCCGGGCTTTGCCATACCAGTGTTTCGTTATAATCAGCCCCTTTAAGCTCATATTGTATAAGCTGTTTCCATTGTTTGGAAACCACAGGGTTAAATTCGTTAAACAGTTGTTCGTCCATATCTTAATGCGGCGTACGCTTTTGTTTTTCAATTGAGTCGCCCGGGTAATCAATAATATAAATGTCTTCGTTTTCGCGCTTCATATAATATTTTTCGCGCGCATAATGCTCGGTTTTATCGGCATTTTTAAGGTTTTGTATACTGGTGCTGTCCTTCCTGATTTCGTTAATATAGTAATCGCGGTTATCTTCCAGCTCCTTTAGCTTTTTATTAAGCGGCTGGTGTTCAAAATACGAATAATTATCAAGGAACAGTAGCCACACACCCACAAAAATAATAACCAGCACATAGCGGTTTCCTATAAATTTAAGGAAAGGGTACTTAGAGGTTATTTTCTTGAATTTATTCATCAATGCAATGTAAAACTAATTTTGTTGAATGCCTAAACGTTACGGCTTTTTCTGTAAACTGAGACTGCGACTGTAAACTATAAAATACGTTGATTTATTACCGCCCTCACCACGTCAATAGCCACAGTATTATACTTATCGTTTGGTATAATAATATCGGCATAAGCCTTGGTAGGCTCAATAAACTGTTCGTGCATGGGTTTTAATGTGCTTTGGTAGCGGCTTAATACCTCTTCCATATCGCGGCCACGCTCGGCAATATCGCGCTTAAGGCGGCGTATAAGGCGCTCATCGGGGTCGGCGTGTACAAATATTTTAATGTCAAACAATTCGCGTATTTTAGGGTCGGCCAAAATCAGGATACCCTCTACAATCATAACCTTGCGCGGGTGGGTGTGTATGGTGTCTTCGGTACGGTTGTGTGTTACAAACGAATATACAGGCTGCTCAATGGCATTACCGGCTTTCAGTTCTTTTAGATGCTCGGTAAGCAGTTCAAAGTCTATAGCGCGGGGGTGGTCAAAGTTTATTTTGGCACGCTCCTCATAGCTCAGGTGGTGCGTTTCGCGGTAGTAATGGTCCTGGCTCAGCACGCCCACCTCGGTAAGGGGCAGCTGGTTCATAATCTGGTGTACTACTGTGGTTTTACCGCTACCGGTGCCGCCTGCAATTCCTATAATAAGCATTATTGACTGTTTTATTTTTTTGCAAAAATAGCAATATTAGGCGGGTGGCAATAGCATGGGGCTATATCTGTTTATAAAATTTGGGTTAAGTGTTAATTGGGTAAAAACGTTATATTTGGAAACCAAACCTTTGGTGCTTACCATTTAGCTATGAAAAAACTCATCCTTACTATAACCGGCCTTTTGGCCTTTAATGCCCTTTCTGCGCAGGGCAACCCCAACAACGAAGTAATTTACCATGTTTTTCAGCGCAGCTTTTTTGACAGCAACGGCGATGGCCATGGCGACCTGGAAGGCATACGCCAAAAGCTGGATTACATTCAAAAACTTGGGGCTACAAGTATTTTACTCACACCGCTGTATGCCAGCGATTTTTACCACAACTATTTTGCTTCTGACTTTGAGACGATAGACCCCGAATATGGCACTCTGGCCGAATACACCACCCTTGTAGAGGAGGTGCACAAACGCAAAATGAAAATTTACCAGGATGTAGAAATGCAGTATGTGGCAGGCACACACCCCTGGTTTAAAGATTCTTATAAAAACCCGGCATCTGCATACAGCAAGTACCTTATGTATAACGATGCAAAGAATGAAAAGCCGGGCTACTTTTATGATGTGCCAGAATTTACTACCTACAATAACCGCAAAGAGCAGATTATTGTGGTAAACATGAAAGACCAGAAAGTTAAAGACTATACCGTTAAAATGCTGAAATACTGGGCCGACCCAAATGGCGACGGTAAGTTTACCGATGGGGTAGACGGCTACAGGCTGGACCACATGATGGATAACCTTGATAATGCCAATAAGCTAACCAACCTGTTTAAAGATTTCTGGACACCGGTTCTGGCTGAGGTTAAAAAGGTAAACCCCAACCTTAAAATTGTAGCCGAACAGGCAGACTGGGGCTCTTATGGCTATGACTACCTTACCAAAGGCAGCGTAGACCGCATTTTTGCTTTCAGGCTTAAGCAGGCCATAGGCACTTTTGATAAAGAGAGTATTATTGCAGCTGCCGACAGCACATTTAACTACCTGCCGGAGCATAAGCTGCCGTTTGTGTTTATAGAAAACCACGATACCAACCGTTTTGCGAGTGAGCCTGGTGTGGAGCTGCCCAAACTTAAAATTGCCGCAGCACTCAACCTGCTTATTGGCGGGGTGCCTTCTATTTATTACGGTCAGGAATTAGGTATGAAAGGCACCAGGCTCGACGGCAAGACCGATGGTAACGATATACCAATTCGTGAGGGGTTTGAATGGTATGCTGCAGGCGAAGGCCCGGGCATGGCATTGTGGTATAAAAATACCGGCGAATGGTGGGACAAGCGCAATATGAAGCCTAATGATGGCATATCTTTAGAAGAAGCTGAAGCCGACCCTAACTCGCTTTACAATTATTACAAAAAGCTGCTGTACCTGCGCCGTACAGAAGAAGCCCTCATTAACGGACGTTATGAAAATGTGCCTAACAGAAGTGAGAATGTACTGTCTTTTGTGCGGACTTCTAAAATAGGGCAGGTGCTGGTGGTAATAAACCTTTCGGGTAAAGACGAAGCCGTTTTGCTTGAAGGCAATGATATAGTTAACTTCAGGAAACTCAGGCTGCTTTCGGGTAATGAAAAGGTTACCTTTATGCGTGGCGGCAGGAGTATAAATATGCCTGCTTATGGCATACAGGTATGGAAAGTACTGTAGTTACAGAAAAGAATATTTATAGGTTTACAAATTGTTAATGTTTTGTTTATAGGGATAAGCCCCGGCAGACGGTTCATAATCATAACTTTGGAGGCATTTTTTATGGCTCTGACAGTTTTATTATTTGTTTTAACGATTGATACTTGCCAACCAAATACTAACTAAATACAAATTGCACATGAAGAATTTTACACAAAAACTTTTCCTTACTGTGTTTATGGCTTTGGCGCTGCCTGTAGCGTTTTATGCCCAAACCATTTTTTCTAATGAAATTACCGGTACAAACCCCAATACCGATAATCCTTACACATCAGGGCAGGTGGTTGCGGCTAACGCTACCGCTACGGGTATAGGCCGTGGCACGGGTATAAACGGCAACAATGCCAATAACCGCTACAATGCCCGCGACTGGAGCCTTACTGCTTTAGATGCCAACGATTATTTTACCTTTACCATAACTCCAGCTACAGGTTACGCCCTTAATTTTACCGGTGCCCAGTTTACGGCACAAAAGTCAAACACAGGGCCTGTTTCGTTTGCTGTAAGGTCAAGCCTTGATAATTATGTGGCAAGTGTATATACGTTCTCTCCGGAAGGAAATAACTTTGATCTTGAGGTAGACCTTTCGGGTGCTGCTTTTCAGGGTGTAACATCGGCCATTACGTTCCGCATTTATGGATGGGGCGGTAGTGGCGATGCCGGTACGTTTAGTATAAACGACTTTGTTTTTAACGGTACTGTATCTGTGCCTTGTGCACCTGTGGCATTGCCTACAGCTGCTGCCCAGGCCTTTTGCGGAAACGCTACAGTAAGCCAGCTTACAGTAACTACAGGTACTGCCGTGCAATGGTATGCTGCCGAAACAGGTGGTACAGCCCTTGCCGGTACTACAGCCCTTTCTACAGGCACTTACTATGTTTCTCAAACTGTAAACGGTTGCGAGAGTGCACGTACGGCCGTTGCAGTTACGGTAAATACAATTCCTGCTGCGCCAACAGCCGTTAGCCAGTCTTTCTGCGGAAGCGGTACAGTGGCTAACCTTGTTGTTACAACAGGTACCGGCATACAATGGTATGCCAACGAAACCGGGGGTACAGCCCTTGCAGGCACTACGGCCCTTACAACAGGTTCTTATTTTGCATCGCAAACGGTAAACGGCTGCGAAAGTACCCGTATTGCCGTTGCCGTTACAATAGATGATCTTCCTGCTACACCCACCGCAATTGCACAAACTTTTTGTGGTAGCGGCACTGTTGCCGACCTTACAGTAACCACAGGTACAACTATACAATGGTATGCTGCCGAAACCGGTGGTACAGCACTTGCAGGCACCATCGCCCTTGCTACAGGTACTTATTATGCATCGCAAACCGTAACCGGTTGCGAGAGCGCACGCATTGCCGTTGCAGTTACGGTAAATACAATCCCGGCTGCGCCTACGGCTGCTGCACAATCTTTCTGCGGAAGCGGTACTGTGGCTAACCTTGTTGTTACTACAGGTACGGGCGTATTTTGGTATGCTAACGAAACCGGTGGCACAGCCCTTGACGCTACCGAAGCCCTTGCTACAGGTACTTACTATGCATCGCAAACCGTAAACGGCTGCGAGAGTACACGTACTGCCGTTGCGGTTACCGTAAATGCAATCCCGGCTGCACCTATGGCTGCTGCACAGGCCTTCTGCGAAAGCGGTACCGTATCTAACCTTGTTGTTACCACAGGCACTTCTGTACAATGGTATGCTGCCCAAACCGGTGGTACAGCCCTTGCAGGCACTGCTGCCCTTGCTACAGGTACTTACTATGCATCGCAAACCGTAAACGGCTGCGAGAGTACACGTACTGCCGTTGCGGTTACGGTAAATGCAATCCCTGCTGCGCCTACAGCTGCTGCCCAGGCTTTCTGCGGAAGCGGTACCATATCTAACCTTGTTGTTACTACAGGTACTGCTGTGCAATGGTATGCTACACAAACCGGTGGTACAGCGCTTGCAGGTACTGCTGCCCTTACTTCAGGTACGTATTATGCATCGCAAACCGTAAACGGCTGCGAGAGTGCACGTACGGCTGTTGCGGTTACCGTAAATACACTTCCTGCTGCGCCTGCAGCTGCTGCACAATCTTTCTGCGGAAGCGGTACTGTGGCTAACCTTGTTGTTACTACAGGCACTTCTGTACAATGGTATGCTGCCCAAACCGGTGGCACAGCCCTTGCAGGTACTGCTGCCCTTACTTCAGGTACTTACTATGCATCGCAAACCGTAAACGGCTGCGAGAGTGCCCGTACTGCTGTTGCGGTTACGGTAAATACACTTCCTGCGGCACCTACTGCTGCCAACCTTTCTTTTTGTGGAAGCGCTACCGTGGCCGACCTTACAGTTACCACAGGTACTGCCCTGCAATGGTATGTAGCCCAAACAGGCGGTACAGCCCTTGCTGCTGATGCTGCTGTTTCTACAGGTGTTTATTTTGTATCTCAAACGGTAAACGGCTGCGAAAGCGCACGTGCTGAGGTTAACGTTACCGTTACCAATACACCAACTGCCCCTGTGGGTAATGCTACACAGGATTTTGAGGAAGGCGATACGCTGGCCGACCTTGATGTAACCGGTACAGGCCTTGTTTGGTATGCCGATGAAGATTTAACTGATGAGCTGCCTGCTGATACTGAGCTTGAAGATGAAACTACTTATTATGTAGTAGCGGTTAACGGAGACTGCAACAGCGAGGTTCTTGCCATAACTGTAAATGAAGTGCTAAGCGCCGGTGTTGCAGTAAAAAACAATATTGTGGTATATCCTAACCCGCTTAAAGATGTACTTTACTTTAAAGGCACTGCCGATATAACATCGGTTGAAGTTTATAACCTGCTGGGCCAGGCTGTAATAAGCCAGTTGCCAAATGCCACTGAGTTTAGTATAGATATGTCTCAGCTTGCTGCGGGCAACTATATTGTAAAAGCTTTTACACAAAACGGCATGCAAACGCTTAAAGTGGTAAAAGAATAAGCCCATTACAAAATAAATAAAGGCCCTGCAATTGCGGGGCCTTTATCTTTTTAAGCAAGGTGATTGATTTTGTTGTTGATGTGCTGTTAGATGTTATGCAGCGTTATTGCAGTTAGGTAAGCAATGCGCTTTTTCCATTCATCTGTGTTGATAAAATTGTGCGATGGTATGCGCCATATTTTAGTTTCATGGATGCATTTACCAAATTTTTGTAATTCTTCTGCCGTTTTAAAGTTTTTAAATTTTTCCAGTCCGCTCATAGCAACGAGGGCAAACTCCGGCTCAAATTCAAGCTTTTGTACCGATTCAATAATGGTAGTTATGCTTTGTTTTTGCTGGGTAGGGGCACCTGATACAACCAGGATGTTCTTGTTCTTTACACGTATAATGTAATTACCGTCTGTAAGGTCTTCAAGAGAGGATACGGGAGATAACCTGGTACTTCCGTTTTCGTCATGAATAACCTTAGTAACCTTTTCAGGCGCAAGCCGCCTGCACACTTCGTTTATGGTGGTAGCTTTTCCGGAGCTCTTTCCACCTTTCACAATCACATATCTCATAGGGGATTAGAGATTAAATTTGTTAAATCGTACTTGTCCTTAATTTGACATCAAATAAATTCAAAATTTAAATTACTTCAGTAATAAATCGATAAAAGTGTGATTTTGTCGTTTAAGTGTAGTATAAAATTAATAATAATTATTTTTTTAAGATTGTGGAATTCCGTAACAAAATTGTTAAACACAAGTTAAATTTAACAAATGTTCAAATAACACCCGCTTCTTTGGCTATAGTAATAAGGTGGATGGTGTTTTTGGCATCAAGCTGATAACGCAGTTTATTAATGCGTTTTTCTATGGTGCTTACACTGGCATGGGCAATACCTTCATCAGTAAAAATGCGGCTTATTTCGGGTTGGCTTTTACCGGCAGAAAGATGCCTGAGCAGGCGTATATCAAAATCAGAAAGTTCTATACCCAGATTGTTTTCATGAAATGGCAAATAGCGCGGAGATACAAAAATCACTTCAGATTTTGATATCATCTTTAGCGCATCAATAACCTGTGGCATACTATCGGGGCTGTGGGCCACAAAAGCATTAACTTTGTGGTTATGAAATAGTTTATGAATGCGGTACGGCCTGGTATCGTTAGAATATACCATAGCCTTAACGCCCGGCAATACTGCCCGCGCTGCATCTATAAATGCTTCTCCGCTTTCTACGGTTTCCGGATTTGCATAATCCAGGCCGGTAATAATAAGGTCATAGCCATTTTCATGTACAGCCTTTTTTATTTTTTCAATACCGGCATCACCATTCAGGGCGGTGTCAATTTGCGCTGCAAAATTATTTTGCAATGCTGTTGTGAGCCCAAGCAGTATACTGTCGAGGCTTTCAACGATAAGGATGTGTTTAAACATGGGGGGAGTAGTGTTATATCTATTTTTTCATAAGCGTTTCATTAGTTAATATTCAGTTTCTACGTGTCTTAAATCGTTAGGGGACGGTTACTACAACGGTATAGTTAAAATTACAACTTTATGTGACAAATAAAGTAGGGGAAACCCTATTTTTTAAACGAACAATAATTGTAAATAAAAAATCCCGCTTTCGCGGGATTGTAACTTATTCAAATTCAGATGTGTAGAAGAGTTTTACGCTCGGGTATTTTTGCTGTGCCATTTGTATAGAAAACTCAGAATCGGCTAAAAATACCAGCTGGCCAAACTTATCGCGGGCCATAAACTTCTGTTTTATACGGCAGAATTCGGCAAATTCCTCACTTTTAGGGTCATCGGGCTTTACCCAACACGCTTTATAAGCAGGGAATTGCTCATAGCTACACTTGGCGCCATACTCATGCTCAAGGCGGTATTGTATAACTTCATATTGTAGTGCTCCTACGGTGCCTATAACCTTACGGTTGTTCATTTCAAGGGTAAAGAGCTGTGCCACACCTTCGTCCATAAGCTGGTCAATGCCTTTTTCAAGCTGCTTGGCCTTCATTGGGTCGGCGTTGTTTATGTAGCGGAAATGCTCAGGGCTAAAGCTTGGTATACCCTTAAAGCTCATGTTTTCGCCTTCGGTAAGGGTATCGCCTATTTTAAAGTTACCCGTATCGTGAAGCCCCACAATATCTCCGGGGTATGATATGTCTACAATTTCTTTCTTTTCAGCAAAAAACGCATTCGGGCTGCTGAATTTCAGGTTTTTGTTGTGGCGCACGTGCAAATACGGCTTGTTACGCTCAAACGTACCCGATACAATTTTAACAAACGCCAGGCGGTCACGGTGCTTGGGGTCCATGTTGGCGTGTATTTTAAATACAAACCCACTGAATTTTTTCTCGTCGGGCTTTACAAGGCGTGTGTCGCTTTCTTTAGGGCGCGGGGTAGGGGCTATTTGTATAAAGCAGTCCAAAAGTTCGCGTACACCAAAGTTATTCAATGCCGAACCAAAAAATACCGGTTGCAGCTTACCGTCAAGATAGGCCTGGCGATCAAACGCAGGGTATACCTCGCTTATAAGTTCCAGTTCCTCACGCAGGCGGGTAGCAGGCTTTTCGCCAATTATTTCATCAAGTTCGGGGTTGTTAACATCTTCAAACGCAATGGTGTCTTCAATATCCTTACGGCTGTCGCCGCTAAACAGGTTAATGTTTTTCTCCCAAATGTTGTATATACCCTGAAAATCATACCCCATACCTATAGGGAAACTCAGCGGTGTAACGGTAAGGCCCAGCTTTTGCTCAACCTCGTCCATCAGGTCAAACGCATCTTTACCTTCGCGGTCAAGCTTGTTGATGAATACCAGCATGGGTATACTGCGCATGCGGCATACTTCCACCAGTTTTTCAGTTTGTTCCTCAACACCTTTGGCAACGTCTATCACTACAATAACGCTGTCTACGGCCGTAAGCGTGCGGAAGGTATCTTCGGCAAAATCTTTGTGGCCGGGCGTATCAAGAATGTTTATCTTTTTACCTTTATAGTTAAATGCAAGTACCGATGTAGCTACCGATATACCACGTTGGCGCTCAATCTCCATAAAGTCGCTCGTAGCGCCTTTTTTAATCTTGTTGCTTTTTACTGCACCTGCTTCCTGTATGGCACCACCAAAAAGCAGGAGCTTTTCAGTTAGTGTTGTTTTACCGGCATCGGGGTGCGATATAATGCCAAACGTACGCCTTTTTTCTATCTCGTCTATAAAACTCATTGCTATTGTTTGTTTGAGGGTGCAAAGATAGGGTTTTAGTTTAAAGTTGCATGTTGTGGGTTGGGAGTTGTTTTTTAAAGTTAATATGCGCTTTCGTACTGAGCTTATATTGAAACTTTAAAGACAACCCTAAACACGCAACTCCCAACAGTATTTGCATCTAAATAAAAAACACTATTTTTACAAATCTTACCCAACAACCAGCTAATGAAGTGCACTACTGCATTCTATAAAATATATAGTGTATTGTTACTAATGGCCGCAGGAGGGCTGTATGCCCAGCAAGAGCCGCAGTATACACAATATATGTATAACACCCTTACGGTAAACCCGGGCTATACGGGTTCGCCCGGCTATCTTGAAGCCACATTGCAACACCGCAGCCAGTGGGTGGGCATAGATGGAGCACCCACCACTCAGGCATTTACCTTGCACAGCCCGTGGTCTCAGGATTATGATAATATAGGCGTTGGCCTTAGCGTGGTTAACGATAACCTGGGGCCAAGCAATGAGATATATGTAGATGCCAACTTTAGTTATGCCCTGCAAATAACCGATGAGAGCCGCCTGGCATTTGGCCTTAAGGCAGGCCTGCGCTCGCTGAGTATAGACTGGAGCAAGGGGCGCTACTACCAGCCGGGCGACCCGCTGCTTAATGGTAATATTAACAACCGCCTAAATCCTAATATAGGTGCAGGTATATACTACTATACTAACAGGTGGTATGCCGGTGTAAGCGTGCCCAATTTTATCCGTAACGATTATTATAATGATGTGCAGGAAAGCATGATGGCCGACAGGCTGCACTATTATGTTATGGGCGGCTACGTGTTTAACCTGTCAGACAATGTAAAGTTTAAGCCTGCCGTATTAGGCAAAATTGTTAACGGAGCACCCATTACGGTAGATGCCTCGGCTAACTTTTTGTTGCAGGAAACCGTAACGCTGGGTGCTTCCTACAGGTGGGACGATTCGGTTAGTGCGCTGGCCGGCGTGCAGATTACCCAAAACATTTTTGCGGGCTATAGCTATGATTATTCGGTAACCGACCTTAATAAGTACAACAACGGCTCGCACGAAATCATAGTACGGTTTACGCTTGCGCCCAAGGCAACACGCATACATTCACCACGTTTCTTTTAAAACCATCTTATGAAGAGATATTTATCCTTACTCCTTATAGTATGTTTCGGTAGCGCCGTGGGGCAGTCGGTTTTAAAAAAGGCTGACAGGCTGTATGAAGCCCTTGCCTATACTGAGGCTGCTGCCGAATATGAAAAGTATTTATCTGATAAGGAAAACCCTGATAGAGAGGTTTTGCTAAGAGCGGCTGAGGCCAATTATCATATAGGCAATACGGCTGCTACTATAAAATGGTATGAAAAGTATATTGATACAGCACCAACGGGTCCTATTCCAGTAGCTGAATTGCATTATGCCGATGCACTGCGTATAGAAGGGTATGAAGATAAAGCAGATTTTGTACTGTTTATCCATTACAGGTTTGATGAAGACAGGGATTTAAAACTTCGTAATCAAAAAAAACATCTCGACAGCCTCAACAAAACCGAACCAAAATTTAAAGTCACCAACCTGGACAGCAATACCGTTGTGGCCGATTTTGGTACGGTATTCTATAAAGATAAGATAGTATATGCCTCTGCCAAAGACAGCGTGCGCGATGGTGCCAAAACATACGCATGGAACGAGCAGCCCTACCTCGAGCTGTATGTAGCCGACCGTAATGCCGATGGTTCATTCAAAAACGAGAAGAAATTTCTTTCCCGTGCCCAAACGGGCTACCACAATGCGGCTGTGGCGTTTTCGCCCAACAATAAGATGGTGTTTGTAAGTGTAAACAATGTAGGCAAAAACGATAAGCTTAAAAACAGCAAAGACGGCTCAAATACCATTCAGCTGGTATATGGCACTATCGAGGCCGAAACCCTTATCAATAAAAAGCTGGCACCGTTTAACAGCCCGGATTATAATGTGGGGCAACCGGCGGTGAGCACTGACGGAAACTGGCTGTTTTTTGTGAGCGATATGCCCGGGGGTTATGGCGGTACCGATATTTACAGGGCGCCTATTTTTAACGATGGCAGGGTTGGCAAACCCATAAACCTGGGCGAAACCATAAACACAAAGGGAGACGAGATGTTTCCGTTTGCTGCGGCCAATGCGCTTTATTTTAGCAGTAACGGCCATTATGGCCTTGGTGGGCTCGATGTTTTTGTAAGTGTTATGGATGCAGATGCATTTACCCATCCTGAAAAGGCTACAGGTGAAACTTTTACCCTGCCGCAAAACCTGGGCAGGCCTATAAACAGCAACCGCGATGATTTTGCCTATATCCTTTCGGCAGATGCCAAATACGGCTATCTTTCAAGCAACAGGCCAGGGGGCAAGGGCGATGACGATATTTATTATTTTGAGAAAGACGAACAATGCGGCAGGCTCATTGCCGGTAAAGTAACCAATCCCAAGAGCGGGCAACCGGTTGAAGGGGTGGAGATAAAAGCCCAGGCCGATGGCAAAACCTACCAGGATATCAGTAAAACCGACGGCAGCTACAGCATTACTATTCCGTGTAATGCGCAGATAAGTGTGTTAGAGGCTGTAAAGCCCGGTTATGTGCCCGGTACAATTCCGCTTGACGGTAAAAGCAAAGATGTTGAGTTGATTGCCTACCAGGACCTGGTGAAACAGCGCGGCGATGTAGAACTGATAGACATAAACCCTATATATTTTGATTTCGATAAGTATTACATTACCCCACAGGCTGCTGCCGAACTTGATAAGGTGGTGTTTGTAATGGAAAACTTCCCTAACGTAATCATTAAAATTGAAAGCCATACCGACAGCCGGGGCAAAGACGACTACAACCTGCGCCTGAGTGATGACCGCGCTAAAAGCACGTACAGCTATATTGTAAGCAAAGGTATAGACCCCAAACGCATTGAAAGCGTACACGGCTATGGCGAAACCCGCCTGCTCAATAAATGCAGCAACGGGGTGGAGTGTACTGAAGAGGAACATCAGCTTAACCGCCGCAGTGATTTTATCATAGTAAAGAAATAAGTAAAAATATAAAACAATAAAAAAGGCATCCCGTTACAGGATGCCTTAGTTGTAAATAGGGGCAAGGGGGTTAATCTTGTGGAGCTGCTACAACCTTTTTAAACGTAACAGTTTGTGGAGTTCCGTTTTCGTTAGGTGCAGCAATGTAAATGTGGCTTAGCTTTATAGTAACGCTGTCTATAACCTGAACAATGTGGTTGTTGTTAGGTGCAGCACCAAAATTAAGGGAGTTTCCTGTCAGGGTGTACTTGTCTTTAAAGTTAAGACCGTCTTCGCGGGCAAGGGTAACGCTGTCTCCCACAAAGTTTAAGGTGCGGTGGTTGGCATCAGGGGCTGTTTCGTTCCAGGCGCCGGCAAAAAATGCTTTTTCAATAGTTGGTGTAGGTGTTGAGTCATCATCGCTGCATGATGCAAGAATGGTGGCTGCAACAGCCATAAAAAGTGCAATCTTTTTCATTGTAATTAATGGTTTTTTTATCAAAGATGGTATAAACCAAAAAGGGTTGCGCGGCCAAATATTAAGTTATTTTAATTTTTTTTATAGGTTTGTAAACGTGTATGTTAGCGTTTTAAAAATCCATTCGCTCTCAAAACAGTGTAAACTACCCTTTAAATAGTTTGTAAGCAGTTGTTTTTAAAGATATATCCTTGCACAATACTGCCATTTATTTCAATCGGTTTTAGAAATACTAAAAGGATGTTTTTTTGAATTTAATTTAACTTTATCGGTAAAGTCATTATACGTCCAGCCTTGCGTACTTCCATTTACATAGGATCGGGAAAAATAACCAAACTTTGACGCCTTGGTTAAAGCGCCCTTATTGTCAAATTTAAAAGCCAGTAAAAAAGTTCCATAAACTTCATCATTGTAGTACTGGTTAAAATTTATAAACTGGCCAAAAAAACCGTTATACTCACGGTAGTTTAAACTCTTTATTTCATCCAATAAAACATTTTCATATAAAATAAAGACTATATTTTTGTTTTTGTCATAGCACTCTGTTATAGCGGCAGGATCCTCTTTAGTGCTATGTTTAAACTTATGATAAACAATTTTGAGGTCTTGATATACTACCTCCCTGATTTCAAAATGCTCTGTTTGGTATTCTTTAGCCTCTTTTAGGGTATTTGCATAGAAAATATGGTGTAAGGCAATTGTTAATGGGTTTTTAAGTGATGAACTATTAATTATTGACAGGATATCTGATTGATTTGGCTCAGACAGCCTGAGATATGCTGATTTTAGGGTAAACTCATCTTTTGGGTTTTTATAAATAACTTCATGGCCGTCTTTATCTGTTTCTTTTTGGTTTAACGGTTTTCCATTTCCTTTTTCATAACTTACCGTGTAAATATTATTTGAATAAAGTCCTTTACTTACAGATTTTCCTACGATTTCGCCATCTTCAAAATAACATTCTGCAATTATTTCTTTTCCATTTAAATAAGTAATGATTGCCTTTCCTTGTAATAAGCCTTCTGTGCAATCAGCTTGAAATATAACTTTTATAGTACTGCTCTCATAATAAGGGTTTCCGTACAATATGCCGCGAATAACAGGAGGAGTGTAGTCAAGCATCAAAGTATCAACAATTTTACCGTTAAACTTTTTACCATTATTGTATTTATACAATACAAAGGATTTATTTTCTTTTTTTAAACAAATATATTCTCCATTAGACTCAATGTAAGGGTTATCGTAAATTCCTTTATTGAATCCGCCATTTAGGGTGTCTGTTCTCCAGCCATCTGCAAGGTTATGGCCGGCAATTGTTTCCCCAAGAAATTGGTTGTAAGTTAATCCGTCATCTTTAGGAAAAACAGTTTGCAGATGGTCGGGCCCAATAAAATATAGGGGTTGTTGGAGTTTTAAGCTGTCGGGTTGGCCATAGGCAATAGCCTGGTAAAAAGTAAATAGTAAAGGTAATACGTTTTTCATAGTAATTGGTTTTAGTAAGCCGCCTTTGCAAGTTTGGCTAACGTTTTGAGGCATGGAGGTTGGTTGGGATTTTACTACTAACGTTTAAACAAAGAATAAAGTCTAAAGTTAGAAAAATTTAGATGCCAGTACTTTGGCTTTTGCAATTATTCCTGTTGCGTTTTGAGCCGCCAACCGAAAACTTTAAATATATCCTTGCACAATACTGCCATTTTTTTACTTTTGTGGGTTGCAAAAAGCCAGCACCCATAATTTTTTGTGCCGCATGGCGTTTACTAACGGTATTATTGCATTATAAACAACCCAAATAATGAAGTTAAATAAAGTCCTTTCAGGCCTGTTGCTTACGGCCGTAGTACTTTCGGGCTGCAAATCATCTCAGGATGCAGCTGTTAAAAAAGACGTACTTTTTACTATAGATGACAAACCGTATTATACAGATGAGTTTGTAAGGGTATATAAAAAGAACCTTAACCTTGTAAAAGACGAATCGCAAAAAGACCTTGACAATTACCTTGACCTTTTTGTGGGCTACAAGCTTAAAGTAAACAAGGCTTACAAGCTGGGCCTTAACGAAAACAAGCGCTACCAGGGTGAGTTTAAAAGCTACCGCAGCCAGTATGCCAAAAACTACATGACCGATACCGTAGTGACCGATGAGCTTGTAAAAGAGGCTTATGACCGTTCATTAAAAGAAATACGTGCCAGCCACATACTATTTACCGTTGATGAAAACGCGCTGCCGGCCGATACGTTAAAGGCGTATAATAAAGCCGTTGAGGTGCGCAAAAGGGCAGTAGCCGGCGAAGATTTTGCCAAGCTTGCCGGAGAGGCTTCACAAGACCCGTCTGCAAAGCAAAACGGTGGCGATTTGGGCTATTTTTCGGTATTCAGGATGGTGTACCCGTTTGAAAGTGGTGCGTTTAATACCCCTAAAGGCGAGATAAGCCAGCCGGTGCGCAGCCGTTTTGGTTACCATATTATTAAAGTAACCGATGTTAGGGATAACCGTGGCGATATAACTGTGGCACACATTATGGTTATGAAGCCTAAAAAAGAAAATGCCGAAGAGGCTGCTAAAGCCAAGGCTAAAATAAACGACATTTATAAAAAGCTACAGCAGGGTGAAGACTTTGCAGAGCTTGCCAAGCAGTTTAGCGATGACAAGTCGAGCGCAAACAGCGGCGGTAAACTAAATAAATTCAGCTCAGGCGAACTTACATCTACCGAGTTTGAAGACCAGGCTTTTGCCCTTAAAAACCCGGGGGACATTACAGAGCCGTTTGAGTCTTCTTTTGGATGGCACATTGTAAAGCTGGTTGAAAAATTCCCGGTGCCGGCATTTGCACAGGTAAAAGCCGATTATGAAAACAGGGTAAAACGCGATGAGCGCTCAAGGCTTATTGAAACATCTGTAACCGAAAAAATCAGAAAGAAATACAAGTCTAAAAAAGACAAAAAGGTATATGACGAGGCTGTAGCCACGCTTACTGACAGTGTGTATACCGGTAAATGGTCGCTTCCTGAAAATATTGAAGAGTATAACAATAAGACGTTGCTTACTATTAATAACGATAAGCAGGTTACGGCTAAAACGTTCCTTACTTATGTAAATGCCCAGCAACGTGTTGCCGCACAAACGGCCAAGCCGGTTGCTGCTGCCGCTGCTGCATTTTATGATAAGTTTGAAAAAGAACAGCTTACAGAGTATTATGATGCTCACCTTGAGCAGTTGTACCCTGAGTTTGGCTATACAATGGATGAGTACCGCGACGGCCTTTTGTTGTATGACCTTATGCAAAAGGAAATATGGGATAAATCTAAAAATGATACTATAGGGCTACAAAAGTTTTATGATGCCCACAAGGCAGATTACCAATGGAAAAACAGGGCAGATGCTGAGGTGTTTTCATCTACCGCAGAAGCCGATGTTAAGCAGGCACGCGAAATGCTGCTAAAAGGCCAGGATGTTGCTGCCATAAAAGAAAAACTGAATACCAAACAAAAAGTAAGCGTTATGGAAAAAACCGGCGTTTATGAGCAGGACAGCAATGCTATACCTAAAGCGGTTGTTTGGAAAGAAGGTGTTAGCGACGTGGTAAAAGACGGTAACTACTACTATGTGGTTAAAATAAACAAGCTGCTGCCTGCCGGCGCCAAAACGCTTGATGAAGCAAAAGGCCGCGTTATAAACGACTACCAGCAGTATCTTGAAAGCACGTGGGTAGAAGACCTTAAAAAAGAAAGTGCCGTTAAGGTAAACCAGGCTGTTTTTGAAAAAGTAAAAAAAGAGCTTAACCAAAAATAATGGCTAAAACCTGGGTATTGTTGCTGTTTGCCTTTACACTTGCTGCATGCGGGGGTAAAGAACAGGCGGGGCCGGAAACGGCTGCTGCCCGGGTAAACAGTGCCTACCTTGATAAGCAGGAGCTAACGGGTATTGTACCGGCAGGCACATCTAAACAAGACAGCCTTGCCATTATAAAAGCCTATATAGACCGCTGGGCATCGCAAAGGCTGTTGTATGATGCCGCCCTTGTAAACATAGGCGATGAAAAGCAACAGGAGCTGGAGCATCTTATAGAGCAGTATAAGACCGACCTGTATACCAAAGCTTACCTTGAAGAAATGGTAAAGCAAAGTGTAGACACGCTGGTTACAGAAAAAGAGATTGAAGACTATTATAAGGCAAACAAGGCCAACTTCCGTACGCCCGAAACGCTGGTAAAGCTGCGTTACATCCGTATGGAAAAAGGGCACCCTAGGTTTAGTGCCGTTAACCAGAAGTTTACCGGCGGGGGCAAAAAGAATATAAAAGCCCTTACTGATATGGCACTTCAGTTTAAAAGCTATGCCTTTAACGACAGCGTTTGGACCAGTATGAATGATGTGTACCAAAAGCTGCCGTTTATAACCCCCGAAAACCGCGATAAGTATGTTTCGGGTGGTATAACCTACCAATATCCTGACAGTACAGATGTGTACCTGGTTAAGGTAGTGCAGGTTATGGGCCCCAGCCAGGCCGCCCCGTATGATTATATTAAGCCTACTATAAAACAGCTTATAATAAATAACAGGAAACTGGAGTTAATTAAGAAGTTTCAAAAGGAAATTACAGATGACGCTACTAAAGACAAGAAGTATGAAGTTTATAAATAAGGCAGCCCTTGTGCTGTTACTGGTAGTTTTTGGCAAGCCTGCCATGGCCCAGGAAATTATAACCGAACCCGTTAAACAACAGGATTCGGTAAAGCCAAAGCTGCCGCAAACGGGCCGTTTTAAGATAGACGGTGTAGTATCGGTAGTAGGTGATTTTGTAGTGCTGGAAAGCGATATAGATTTCTCGCTTATCGAACTACAGCAGCAGGGTATCCCTACGGCAGAAATTACCCGTTGCCAGATTTTGGGCAAGCTTATGGAAGACAGGATGTATGCCCACCACGCCATTCAGGACAGTATTATTGTAACAGATGCTGAAATTAATGCAGAGGTAGCCAGCAGGATGGATTTCTTTGTGGAAAGGCTGGGCAGCGAAAAGAAAGTAGTGGAATACTTTAAAAAACGCGACCTTGAAACCCTGAAGGCCGACCTTTTTGATATCTTTAAAATGCAGCAGCTTACCGAAAGGATGCGTAAAAAGATTGTAGAAGAGGTAGAAATTACCCCGGAGGAGGTAAGGCAGTTTTATACAAAATTCAAGCCCGAGGAAAGGCCGGTATTTGGTGCTGAGATGGAGGTGGCACAAATTGTTATAAAGCCCGAAATTTCTGACGCAGCTAAGGAAGAAACCCGCGAGCGCCTGAGGCAGATAAAGAAAGATGTACAGGCAGGCTCAAGCTTTTACAGCAAGGCGGTACTGTATAGCGAAGACCGTGGCTCCGGTTCAAGTGGTGGTTATATACCGGTAAACCGCAAGAGCAAGCTGGTTAAGGAATTTAAGGAGGCGGCATTTAGTACATCTGAGGGCGAAATATCTGAGCCGTTTGAAACAGAATACGGTTTCCATATTATATATGTAGAAAAGGTAAGGGGCCAGGAGCTTGATGTAAGGCACATACTGCTTAAGCCACGCGTTAGCGATGATGCAAAACGTAAGGCTTTGGAAAAAATAGCACTGATAAGGCAAAGAATTGTTAGCGGCGAAATTAGCTTTGCCGAAGCTGCAAGGAACGAGAGTATGGAAAAAGAAACCAGGCAAAGTGGTGGCCAGCTTATAAACCCTTATACGCTTGATACGCGTTTTGAGCTTACTAAAATGGACCCGTCTATTTATAACGACGTTTCTAACCTTAAAGATAATGAGGTGTCTAAGCCTATTGAAAGCGATGACCCGCGCTATGGCCTTAGCTTCAAGCTAATGACGGTTACTAACCGTTATGAAGAGCACCCGGCAGACTATGCCCGTGATTATACCAAGATTAAAGACCTCGCCCTACAGGAAAAGCAAATGAAGGAAATTGAAAAATGGAGCGCATCTAAAATCAAGGATACCTACATTAAGGTAAACGGCGAGTATGAAGCTTGTGATTTTGCCATAGACTGGCTTAAAAAATCAACCCGCTAATTTTAGGTAAACAGTAAAATTATTTATAAGTTTGAAAAGCCAAGGCATACCCTTGGCTTTAATTTTAACCGGTAACCAATGTCAGACGTAGCAGCGATACAGAATTTAGTACAAAAACAAGCCGCATTAAAACAGGAAATAGCAAAAATAATAGTTGGGCAACAGGAGGTGGTAGACCAGATTGTGCTGAGCATCTTCTCCGGCGGGCACGCGCTTTTAGTGGGTGTACCCGGGTTAGCCAAAACCCTAATGGTAAACACCATAAGCCAGGCACTTGGGCTCGACTTTAAACGTATACAGTTTACGCCCGACCTTATGCCGAGCGACATTTTAGGTAGCGAAATTCTTGATGAAAACCGCAACTTTAAGTTTATAAAAGGGCCTATATTCAGTAATATTATCCTTGCGGATGAGATTAACCGTACACCGCCCAAAACACAGGCGGCACTGCTGGAGGCTATGCAGGAAAAGGCGGTTACCATAGCCGGCGTGCACCACAAGCTTAGCCTGCCCTACTTTGTACTGGCTACGCAAAACCCCATAGAGCAGGAGGGAACCTACCCGCTGCCTGAAGCGCAGCTTGACCGTTTTATGTTTGCCATAAAGCTGGATTACCCTACGTTTGCCGAAGAGGTACAGGTGGTAAAAAGCACCACGGCCGATACATCGGTTAAAGTAAATCCATTGTTTACGGCTGAGGAGATAACCGAATTCCAGCACCTTATACGCCGCATTCCGGTGGCCGATAACGTAATTGAATATGCCGTTACGCTGGTTAATAAAACCCGCCCGGGCAATGCGCTGAGCAATGATTATGTAAAAACCTACCTGGACTGGGGTGCAGGCCCGCGTGCATCGCAAAACTTAATATTGGCCGCCAAAGCAAACGCCGCGCTAAAAGGTAAATTCAGCCCCGATATTGAAGATGTACAGGCTGTGGCAACGGGCATACTGCGCCACCGTATTATAAAAAACTACAAGGCCGATGCCGAGGGCATTACCGAAGAAATGATAATCAAAAAGCTGTTTTAAAACAGCTTTTTTTGTAAATTATAATCATGGAACAAAGAGACCACTTAGAAAAACAAATTGAGGCAATGGGTCAGTTTCTGGCGCGGTTGTTCTCAAAACTTGCGAGTAAAGACCTGGCTGCGACAGAAAGTAATGATGTGAACCGGGAGCTGAAGGAAGAACTGGGGTTTGATGTAGACGAGTTGTTACAAATGACTGAAGAAGATTTTGTACCAACACTGCTCGATACCGGTAAATTTGATGCGGATAACCTTGAGAAACTGGCTGATGTATTGGCGGAAGTTGCGAGGCAAAATGAAAAGGATCTATACACAAGGGCTTTGCTGATATACGACTACCTTGAGCAAAGTGGTGGTGTTTATTCAATAGCGCGTAATGCTAAAATTAATGCTATCAGGATACTAAGAGGTGTTTGATTTCGTTGTATCTTTATAACCAACACCTTACCGTTATGAAAAATATCTATCGCATCATTCCGCTATTGTATTTTACCGGCCTTGGCCTTTTCTGGATTATCGAAAACCTGATGTCTACGGGTACCGTTAACTACATAGCCATAGTTGTTACGCTGCTTATTGCTACCCGGTTTTTCTTTAAAAACAGGGTGGCGGGCCTCGCTACAGGTGCTGTAATGGGATTTTTTAGTGTTTATATGCTGCTGGCCATGCTGTCTGATTTAGCTAAAGCCGACGAATTTACATCGGGTACTTACAGGTTTATAGCTTTTGGCGGAGGGCTGTTTGGTGTTGGTGTAATTATGGCAATTTTGCTTATTGCCTATCATGCTAAAAGCAACCAAAAAGATATGGGGTTAGTAAATATACACCGCTAATTAGGTATATATTTGCTAAGTTGCTATATCGGTTTCGGGCGCGTGTAAAGCCATATTTATAAAACGCGTGTTACTAACTCCTTATAATATTAAGCAGATTTCTTACGAATTGTTAAAATTTCTTAAGAATACTATCAATTCTTAATCAAAAGACTCAAAAGGCTAAAATTATTGAAATATCCTCAGTAAAGTAGAATGTTTATAAATAATAATCTCCCGATTTTAAACTTTCGCTAAAAATTTTTTAATTGAATTAAGATTGAGTAAATTTACAGACATTTTTAACAAGCGAACATAATTATACTTACTATGGCTTTTGATAATATTTATAAAGAGTACATTAAAGAGATTGAAGAAAGAAAAGCCCAGGGACTTCACCCTAAACCAATAGACGGAGCAGAACTTACAACTGCAATTATTGACCAGATAAAAGATACAGATAACCCGCACAGGGAAGATTCTGTTAAATTCTTTGTTTATAACACGTTGCCGGGCACTACTCCTGCGGCAGCTGTAAAAGCAAAATTCTTACAGGAAATTATACTTGGCACTGCAGTGGTTGCAGAAATCACACCTGCATTTGCCCTTGAACTACTATCGCACATGAAAGGCGGTAAATCAATCGAGGTATTGCTTGATTTAGCCCTTGGTAATGATGCCACTATTGCAAAAGATGCTGCAAACGTACTGAAAACGCAGGTTTTTCTTTACGAAGCAGATACAGACCGTTTAAAAACGGCTTATGAAGACGGAAACCCAATAGCAAAAGAAATTTTAGAAA
The DNA here is from genome assembly GCF_001278115.1 of Flavobacterium akiainvivens. Lineage (GTDB taxonomy): Bacteria > Bacteroidota > Bacteroidia > Flavobacteriales > Flavobacteriaceae > Flavobacterium > Flavobacterium akiainvivens. The sequence continues at coordinate 60,360 of NZ_LIYD01000005.1, forward strand.
GCTACGCAAAGGCAGAGTTCTTTACCCAACTGCCAGAAGTACCGGAAGAAATAAAAGTGGTTACTTACATTGCTGCCGAAGGCGATATCTCTACAGACTTGCTTTCGCCGGGCAACCAGGCACACTCGCGCTCAGACCGTGAGCTGCATGGTTTGTGTATGATGACGCCACAGCAACAGCAGGAAATCAAAGATTTCCAGGTACAGTTTCCTGATGCCAGCATAATGCTTATTGCCGAAAAAGGTACAATGGGCGTGGGTTCATCTCGTATGTCGGGCGTTAACAACGTAGCACTTTGGACAGGCAGGCAGGCAAGCCCATACATTCCGTTTGTTAATATTGCGCCAATTGTGGGCGGTACTAACGGTATTTCGCCTATCTTCCTTACTACGGTAGACGTTACCGGCGGTATAGGTATCGACCTTAAAAACTGGGTTAAAAAGCATGATGCAGACGGCAACCTTGTGCGTAACGAAAAAGGCGAGCCTGTTCTTGAAGAGGTGTACTCTGTTGCTACAGGAACCGTGTTGACTATCAATACTAAGAAGAAAAAATTATACCACGGCGACCAGGAACTGATTGACCTTTCTAAATCGTTCACGCCGCAAAAATTAGAATTTATCAAGGCCGGTGGCTCTTATGCCGTGGTGTTTGGTAAAAAAATACAAACGTTTGCCGCCCAGACTTTGGGTATTGCAATTCCGCAGGTGTTTGCGCCTTCAAAAGAAATTACTGTTGAAGGGCAGGGGCTTACGGCTGTTGAAAAAATATTCAACAAAAATGCAGTGGGCGTTACGCCGGGCAAAGTACTTTACGCAGGATCTGACGTTCGTGTTAAGGTAAACATTGTGGGCTCTCAGGATACTACAGGCCTTATGACGGCGCAGGAGTTGGAATCTATGGCAGCAACGGTAATTTCGCCAAGTGTAGACGGTGCTTACCAGTCAGGTTGCCACACGGCTTCGGTTTGGGATAAAAAAGCGCAGGCTAACATCCCAAAACTGATGAAGTTTATGAATGATTTTGGTGTGATTACCGCCCGCGACCCTAAAGGTGCGTATCATTCAATGACAGACGTTATACACAAAGTACTGAACGATATTACTGTAGACGAGTGGGCTATCATCATAGGTGGCGACTCGCATACCAGGATGTCTAAAGGTGTTGCTTTTGGTGCAGACTCAGGTACCGTGGCGCTTGCACTGGCAACGGGAGAGGCTTCAATGCCAATACCGGAGTCGGTTAAAGTTACCTTTAAGGGCGAAATGAAGCAGCACATGGATTTCCGTGATGTGGTACACGCTACACAGGCGCAGATGCTACAGCAGTTTGATGGCGAAAACGTGTTCCAGGGCAGGATTATTGAGGTGCATATTGGTACGCTTCTTGCAGACCAGGCCTTTACGTTTACCGACTGGACTGCAGAAATGAAGGCTAAGGCATCTATCTGTATTTCGCAGGATAATACCCTGATTGAATCACTGGAAATCGCCAAGAGCAGGATCCAGATTATGATTGATAAAGGTATGGATAACCACAACCAGGTGCTTCAAGGCCTGATTGACAAAGCAAACAAAAGGATTGCCGAGATAAAATTAGGCGTTAAGCCGGTATTGACCCCGGATGAGAATGCAAAATACTATGCCGAGGTGGTAATTGACCTTGATGTAATTGCAGAGCCAATGATTGCAGACCCGGATGTAAACAACGAAGACGTTTCTAAACGTTATACGCACGATACAATCCGCGCTATATCGTACTATGGCAACGATAAAAAAGTAGACTTAGGTTTTGTAGGTTCTTGTATGGTGCACAAAGGCGACTTAAAAATCGTTTCGCAAATGCTAAGGAACCTTGAGGAGCAGCAGGGTGAGGTTAAATTTAACGCCCCGCTTGTTGTTGCCGCACCTACTTATAATATTATTGACGAGCTTAAGGCAGAAGGCGACTGGGATTTACTACAGAAGTATTCCGGCTTTGAGTTTAGCGACCTTTTACCTAAGAGCACAGCCCGTACAGAATATGAAAATATGATGTACCTGGAGCGCCCGGGTTGTAACCTTTGTATGGGTAACCAGGAAAAAGCGGCCAAAGGCGATACGGTACTGGCTACTTCTACGCGCCTGTTCCAGGGCCGTGTGGTGGAAGATACCGAGCGTAAAAAAGGCGAATCGCTACTGGCTTCTACACCGGTGGTGGTACTGTCGGCAATTTTGGGCCGCATACCAACCATTACAGAATATAAAGCAGCGGTTGAAGGCATTAACCTTACTAAGTTCTCACCGGCTAATAAAGAGCTGGTAGGATAATTTTTGATGCTGGGGCTGCCGTAAAAATAATGTATAATATTAAATTATAGAGATATGGCTTTTGATATTGAAATGATCAAAAAGGTGTATGCAGGTATGGCTGAGCGTGTTGATAAAGCACGCGAGCTTGTGGGCCGTCCGCTTACGCTTTCTGAAAAAATACTATACTCTCACCTTTGGGAAGGTACGCCTTCCCAGGCTTTTACCCGCGGTAAAGACTATGTAGACTTTGCACCGGATAGGGTTGCCTGCCAGGATGCTACCGCACAAATGGCGCTGTTGCAGTTTATGCACGCCGGCAAGCCTAAAGTGGCTGTGCCTACTACCGTGCACTGCGACCACCTTATACAGGCAAAAGTAGATGCCCGTACCGACCTTAAGCGTGCTAAAGAGCAAAGCAGCGAAGTTTTTGACTTCCTTTCTTCTATATCTAACAAATACGGCATTGGGTTCTGGAACCCTGGTGCCGGTATCATACACCAGGTAGTGCTTGAAAACTATGCATTTCCGGGCGGTATGATGATTGGTACCGACTCTCACACGGTTAACGCCGGTGGCCTTGGCATGCTTGCCATAGGTGTGGGTGGTGCCGATGCGGTAGACGTAATGAGCGGCATGGCCTGGGAACTTAAATTCCCTAAGCTGATAGGCGTTAAGCTTACCGGCAGGCTAAGTGGCTGGACGGCTCCTAAAGACGTTATACTTAAAGTGGCCGGTATACTTACCGTAAAAGGGGGTACAGGCGCTATTGTAGAATATTTTGGCGAAGGCGCTACGGCTATGTCATGTACCGGTAAAGGCACTATTTGTAACATGGGTGCAGAGATAGGTGCTACTACCTCTACATTTGGTTATGATGAGTCTATGGACCGCTACCTGCGTGCCACAAGCCGTGCCGATGTGGCCGATGCCGCTAACGCAGTTAAAGAATACCTTACCGGCGATGCAGAGGTGTATGCCAACCCTGAGCAGTATTTTGACCAGGTTATTGAAATAAACCTAAGCGAACTTGAGCCGCACCTTAACGGTCCGTTTACCCCGGATTTGGCTACCCCTATTTCTAAAATGAGGGAAGAGGCTGAGAAAAACAACTGGCCGCTACAGGTACAGGTGGGCCTTATAGGTTCTTGTACCAACTCTTCTTATGAAGATATTTCGCGTTCGGCTTCGCTTGCCAAGCAGGTAGCTGAAAAGAAACTGAAAACCAAGGCGCAGTTTACCATTACCCCGGGTAGTGAGCAGGTGCGCTTTACCATAGAGCGCGACGGCTTTATTGATACTTTCGATAAAATTGGCGCTACCGTATTTGCCAACGCCTGTGGCCCATGTATAGGTATGTGGGACAGGGAAGGTGCCGAGAAAGAAGAGCGTAACACCATTGTTCACTCTTTTAACCGTAACTTCTCTAAGCGTGCAGACGGTAACCCTAACACCCTTGCGTTTGTGGGTTCGCCTGAGCTTGTAACGGCTATTGCCATTGCGGGCGACCTGGGCTTTAACCCCCTTACAGACAAACTTATTAACGAAGACGGCCAGGAGGTAATGCTGGATGAGCCTACAGGGCATGAGCTTCCTGAAAAGGGCTTTGCAGTAGATGACCCCGGTTTCCAGGCCCCGGCTGAAGACGGCTCTAAAGTACAGGTTATTGTTAGCCCTACATCAGAACGCCTTGAGCTTCTTGCCCCTTTCCAACCGTGGAATGGCGAGAACATTATGGGTGCCAAGCTGCTTATAAAAGCGTTTGGTAAGTGTACTACTGACCACATTTCTATGGCTGGCCCATGGCTTCGTTTCCGTGGCCACCTTGACAATATTTCTAACAACATGCTTATTGGTGCCGTTAACGCGTTTAACCAAAAAACAAACAACGTTAAAAACCAGCTTACAGGCGAATATGAGGCAGTACCTGCTACTGCCCGTGCTTATAAGGCAGCCGGCGTTCCAAGTATAGTAGTGGGCGACCACAACTATGGCGAAGGTTCAAGCCGCGAGCATGCTGCAATGGAGCCGCGCCACCTGGGTGTTAAGGCTGTACTTGTAAAATCGTTTGCCCGTATACACGAAACCAACCTTAAAAAGCAGGGTATGCTTGCGCTTACCTTTGCCAATGAGGCTGATTATGACAAAATACAGGAGAACGACACCTTTAATTTTACCGACCTGAAGGAGTTTGCCCCTAACAAGCAACTAACCCTTGAGGTAATTCATGACGATGGCAGCCGCGATGTTATTATGGCTAACCACAGCTACAACGAAGGCCAGATAGGCTGGTTTGTGGCCGGTAGCGCACTTAACCTTATTGCTGCGGCCAGCGCCGCCGAAGGTGTAGATGCTTAAGTAGCTTACAATTTTTAGTTTAATATAGTGGACAAAGCTCCCTCTGTGCAAACAGGGGGAGTTTTTTTATGGATAGCTGTCAGCTTTCAGCGATTAGCTTCAATACCACCAAGGGGGTGATGCGCTGGGTTATGAAATATGCCCTTAGCTCAGGGAGAAAAAATTGAACTTTAATGTCACAGATTAAGGGATTTACACGGATTTCTTCGTCACGTAGTTTCTGAGTGAAAGATTGCTTTGTCGTTCCTCCTCGCAACGACAGAACCTGAAAAACGTAATGTAAATTCGAACACTCGAACCATCCAACACTCAAACCATCGAAAAATCCCTGTCCCAACAATAAAAAAATTCATGTTTCCGTTGAGGGATTATACAACAACCTTAAAACCAAAAATCTCCAGTTATGAAAACAATCTCATTTTTAGTTGCCGCTGCCGTTGTGCTATTGGCAGCTGGCTGTGGCCAAAGTAATCGTGGCAGTGTTTTAAAAGGGGCCAAATATCATTATGTTACAACAGAAGTGGCTGATGCTGCACCTGCACCAAATGGCAAAGCAGCCGACACCCTAATGAACACCGAAGAGTATGACCAAATTGTGGAAAACGACTTTAAGGATGCCAAAACCGCGCCGCTTTCTACCTTTTCTATAGATGTTGACAATGCCTCTTACAGCAATACCCGCCGTATTATTGAAAGCGGCCGCCTGCCCGAAAAAGGCGCGGTGCGCATTGAGGAGTTTATCAATTATTTTGAATACAACTACCCGCAGCCGGAGGACGACCAGCCTTTTTCGGTTACAACCGAAGTGTGGGATGCCCCCTGGGCGCAGGGCCACCAGCTGGTGCGTATAGGCCTTCAGGGTAAATCGCCTGATTATGATAACCTGAAGCCAAGTAACCTGGTTTTTCTGCTTGATACGTCGGGCTCAATGGAATCGCCTGAAAAACTGCCGCTGCTGCGCGAATCGTTTATTACCCTTGCCGGAAACCTGCCCAAAGGCAGCCGTGTGTCTATAGTAACCTATGCAGGCAGCGCCGGGCTGGTGTTGCCCGGTACGCCTATTGACGAGCTTGGTAAGATAAAAGAAGCATTATCATCGTTACAGGCAGGTGGTTCAACCGCGGGTGGTGCGGGGCTGGAACTGGCTTACAAAACGGCTTCGGAAAACTTTATTAAAGACGGCAATAACCGCGTGATTTTGGCTACCGATGGCGATTTTAATGTGGGTGTGTCGTCACGTTCGGGCCTTATGGACCTGATACAGAAAAACAAAGGGCAAAACATTTTCCTTACCATTTGCGGCTTTGGCATGGGCAACTACAAAGACGGCACCATGGAAGAGCTGAGCAACTGGAGCGATGGCAACTATTTTTATATTGACAGCAAGAAAGAGGCCGATAAGGTGTTTGGCAAAGAGCTGGCAGCCAACCTGTTTGTTATTGCCAAAGATGTAAAAATACAGGTGGAATTTAACCCCGCCAAAGTACAGGCCTACCGCCTTATAGGGTATGAAAACCGCGTAATGAACAATGAAGACTTTAACGACGACCTTAAAGATGCAGGCGAACTGGGGGCAGGCCACCGCGTTACCGCCCTGTATGAAGTGGTGCCGGCGGGTGTAGCGTTTAACGGCCCCAAGACCGATGCGCTTAAATACCAGGAGGCTGCTAAAACTACGGGTACATCTAACGAGCTTATGACCGTGAAGCTGCGTTACAAACCCTTGCAAAGCACTACCAGCCTGCTTATTGAAAAGCCTGTGGCGGCACAAAGCACACCGGCGGGTAAAGACGGGCAATTTGTTTCGGCCGTAGCGGGATTTGGCATGCTGCTGCGCGACAGCAAGTACAAGGGCACACTAACCTATGATATGGTGCTGAAGCTGGCAAATACTGCCACCGCGGGCACTAACGATGAATACAAAAAAGAATTTATAAGCCTGGTGCAACAGGCTGCCAAAATAAAGCCGGATGTTGCAAGCCGGTAACCTTTAATTTTTAGATGGAAAAGGACTCCTCCCTAAACGGGGGAGTTTTTTGTTTTGTCCTGTTTTATGGAACGCGGATGCCGCGGACTGAACGGATTCCCACAGATTTTATCCCTTTCTTCACGTAGTGTCATTACGAGGAGGAACGACGAAGTAATCTTTCCTTGACCTCATTTCAATATTTTAATAGAACATATCCGTATTGTTTTCTTTACAGCTTCGGGAGGCTTAGGCGGGGGAGTATCCGGATTTTGTTCAGGCCGTTTTTTGGGTGGGCGGGGTTTAATAAGCATGGTGGTATTTCAGTTATCAAATCTTGCGAAATCTTATACCGAACCAACACTGCAAAGTTACAACCGTTTTTTGAAAATTTAGTGCAGCCATTCTTGCACTAAAAAAGTGAGGAAAAATGGGGGATAGAGAAAAGTCTAAGGTCAAAAGTCGAAAGATTTGATGCCGAAAAAAGTAGGGAAAGGCTTACGGTAAGTTCAGGTCGACAATTTGAGGCAGATAAAAAGGAGGGAGAGGATGCTTGCGTGCGCAATAGGATAAGCTAAAATTTTTGTGATTCCAAAAACCGGGTTTCGATTTGCGAAAAATGCAATGGCGTTAACATTTTGGTTTCACACCGTGAAAATGAAATCCAAAAGTGAAAAATTAGCCCCTTTTTAATAAAAAAAATCCGCCCCCACGTGACCGGGGCGGACTTGGCAATTATGAAGAAAAAAAAGGTTGATTAGGCAATATTTTAATAGTAGGTATAGCGGCGAACTTTAGCCACGTGTTTTGCAAGGCGCATTACCTGGTGGCTGTAGCCATATTCGTTATCATACCACACATACAGTACAATACTCTTGCCATCAGGGCTTACAATGGTAGCCTTACTATCGAATATTGAAGGGGCGGCAGTGCCTACTATGTCGCTGCTAACAAGCTCGTTATTAACAGAATACTTGATTTGTTCTACCAGTTCGCCTTCAAGGGCATAGTGTTTTAGTATCTCGTTTACCTCGGCTGCGGTTGTGGGGCGCTCTATCTCAAGGTTAAGCACTGCAAGTGAGCCATTTGGCACCGGAACACGTATTGCGTTGCTGGTCAGTTTACCCGCAAGCGCAGGAATGGCGCGGGCTACGGCGCTGCCGGCACCGGTTTCGGTAATAACCATATTAAGGCCTGCAGCCCTGCCACGGCGGTACTTTTTGTGCATGTTGTCAACCAGGTTCTGGTCGTTAGTATAGGCATGTATAGTTTCAAGATGTCCCTTAACAATGCCTAAAGTGTCTTCAACTACCTTAAGTACAGGCGTTATGGCATTTGTAGTGCATGATGCCGCCGACCATATTGTTGTAGTGTCTACATCAAAATTATCGTGGTTAACGCCGTAAACAATGTTAGGGACATCCTTGCCCGGAGCAGTAAGTATTACCTTATCAATACCTTGAGCTGCAAGGTGTTTGCCCAGGGCATCCTGGGTTGTGTTTGCGCCACTGTTATCTATTAGCAGGGCGTTATGTATTCCATACTTTGTGTAGTCTATTTTTTCGGGGTTGCTGGCACTTATCACGCGCACGGTTGCCCCGTTAATAATCAGGCAGTTATTCTTGGTGTCTGCCACAACAGAGCCTTCAAAATCACCGTGAATAGAGTCATGGCGCAGTAGTGAGGCACGTTTTTCCAGTAGCGCTGCATCATGCTTGTCGCGCACTACTATAGCACGCAGGCGTAGTTGTGCACCCTGGCCTATTTTTGCCATCATTTCGCGGGCTAACAGCCTGCCTATGCGGCCAAAGCCAAACAGTACCACATCTTTAGGCTTAATATCGCCACCGCTGCGGGCATTGCGCAGGCGGTCGTTTACAAAGGCGGCGGCATCGCTATATAGGTTGTCTGCCAGGTGGTACTCGTAGGTTAATTTGCCAATATCTATGCGGCTTGGGGGCAGGTTAGCCACCCTTAGCGCACGTGCAATCTCGACAGTATCAAAAACATTGATGGGTTTTTTAATGAATTCGGCAGCATATTCGTGCAGGTTCATAATCTCGCCCAGGCTGCGGTCTATCATCTGGTTGCGGAAAAGTACCAGTTCAACCGACTTGTCATACCAAAGCTCGCTAACAATGTTTACAAGCTCTACACCAGCCTTGCGGCGGCTGGCCTGAAAAGTAAGCTCTTTTTCGTAAAGTGTGGTCTGATTCACAATTTTAAGTGGTTTTTGTTTTTGATTACGCAGCAAATATATAAACTAAAACGTTTTCGTGAAACAAAATTCGTAAATATTTTTTCAAGCCATCTCTGTTAAATTATGTTATAGGATTGTTAAAGAATGTATAAAGTGCATTTTTGTGTTATATTTTTATAGGATTAGCTTACTAATTACTCTTTTTTTAACAAATTTATCACTACTATGAAAAGAAATTTACTGTTTCAGCTTGGTTTGATATTGTTGTTTGCGCTCTCAGCCAATAGCCTGAGCGCACAAATAGCATATAGCCAGAACTTTAACGACGAAGACAACATTGACTGGGAAGATGAACAAGGCTATTTTTGGCTTGAAGACGAAGATGCTTGCGACGGCTATTCGCTTGCAACAGAGCTATATGCAGGAAATGTTGACGGTATTGCCACGTCTGATGTAATAGGTGTTTCAAACGGGCAGCCTGCACAGCTTAGCTATTCATATAAACTGCTTGATTATTATGAAGGTACGGCATATCCTAACACACTTGCATGGGGTAGTTTTACGGTGTCTTATGCTACAGCTGCTACGGGGCCGTGGACAGCCCTGGAAACCATTTCCCCGTCTAACCACGTAGTTTCAGCTGATTGTGCCGTAAGGACTATTAGTTTTACACCGCCATCGGGCAATGTGTACCTTAGGCTTACGGTAGATGTAAACCAGGATGACGAAGATTATGAGGTAGATGCCCTTTTGTATTTTGACAATCTAACCGTAATACAAGGTAACTGTAGTGGTGCTCCTGCGGTTGCAACTGCTTTGTCTTCAATGGCTGAGGCGTGTACTAATAATAGTTTTACGCTGTCTTTGGCGCCTGAATTTTTACAATTTGGAATTACCTATCAGTGGCAGGTATCTACCGATGGTACTACATTTACTAACGTAGCTGCAGGTGGCACAGGTGCTACCTATACCACAACACAAAGCCAAACAAGCTGGTACAGGGCTGTTGTAACCTGTACTAACAGCGGGCAAAGCACTAACAGTACTGCTGTAGAGGTAGAATCTACCGGTGGAGTTTGCTATTGCGATGTTGAGTTTGATGCCGGTGTAGAGCCTATTACCTATGTTGATTTTGCCGGTATAAGCAATACTACTTCTGAAGAGGTAGATGAAACACCAAGTATGGAAGATTTTACAAACCTTGGTCCTGCGGAAGTTGTTAAGGGTGAAACCTATACCATTACCCTTAGGGGCAACACAGCCGGTGAGTTTGATAACTACTTTACTGTATATATTGACTTTAACCAAAACGGTAACCTTGACGACGAGGGAGAAGTGTTTCAAATAGGTTCGCTATACGAATCAGACGGCAGCCCTGAATCTGAGGTACTTACTGAAGATATTGAAATACCGGCCACTGCACTTACAGGCCTTACCCGTATGAGGATATTTAAGTCATTTGATGCCTTTACTACAACCCCTTGTTCAAGCGATGATGCTTCTGGCTATGGCCAGATTGAAGACTATACCATTAATATATTTGAGCCATGCAATACCCCTGCACCGGAGGCTGAGGCCCTTCAGGTAGTGTGCCCGGGCGCGACCATTGGTGATTTAAGTGCAGAAGGTACTGTTATTAAATGGTATGCTGCTACTACAGGCGGCGAGGCGCTTGCTGCTGCTACTGTGCTTACTGCAACTACTTACTATGCAGCACAAATTCCTGAAGGAAGCTGCGAAAGCGAAGAACGTACTGCTGTAGCCGTTGAGTTTAGCGTTATCCCATCGCCGGTAGCTGAAGAAGCTACACAGGTATTTTGCGAAGAAGCCTATGTAGGTGACCTTGAGGTAGTAGCCGATGGCGAAGTGGTGTGGTATGCATCTGAAACGGGAGAAGATGTGGTTAGTGATGAAGCTGAACTGGTTAGTGGAACCACATATTATGCCGCACAGTTTGTAGAAGGCTGCGAGAGTGCTACACGTACTGGCGTAACCGCTACTGTTAATATTGTAACGGCCCCTGTGGCAGAAACACAGTCGTTTAGTGTTGAAGAAGGCGAAACCATTAGCCTTGAAGATATTGAGGTAGCCGCCGATGCGCCGCTTACCTGGTATGAGTCTGAAGAAGATGCGTTAAACAATACCGATGCCCTTAACCCTGAAACCTATGCTGTTAACGTTGGAGAAACCGTTACGCTTTATGTTGTACAAACTGTAGGCGAGTGTGTTAGCGCGCCAACAGCGGTTACCATAACAGTAACCCTTGGTTCAGAGAGGTTTACTATGGCTGGGCTCACGTATTATCCTAACCCGGTTAAGGATGTATTTACCCTTGGCTATAAGAATACAATTGATACTGTAGAAGTATACAACCTTGTAGGCCAGTGTGTACTAAGGCAGCAAGCTGCCGGTACAGATGCTACCTTAAACCTGGGCAGCCTTGCTTCAGGAAGTTATATGGTTAAGGTGCAAAGCGGTACCGAAACCGGAATCATTAAAATTATTAAACACTAACAGGACAGTGTAATAATGAAAGAAGGGAGCCCGAAAAGGCTCCCTTTGTTTTTTAGCTGAATTTTATACGGGTAGATAAAAAGCCCACGGCGCAGCAGGCCAGGCCGGCTATAATACTGTAGTTCATGTAGGCAATATTATGCTCCAGGTAAAACACATAACCGGTTAGCAACAGTGCAGCTGCCTCTATATAGTAACAGGTTTGGCGGGCTATGCGTGGCGGTATTTTAAACTGTTTCCAAAACAGCGTAGTAACCATAGCTATGGCAGCAAGCCCCAGTATTATACCCCCTGGAAAATACAGGTGTTTGCTTACTTCATCATATCCTTTATACAGCAGTGCCCCAATAATAATAAGGTGCACAAAAAATTCAAAGTAACGCTTGGCTCTTCTCATTGTTAGTTTTGTCTTGTGGCAAAAGTATAAAAAGGGTTTTTAGCAATGTTTATTTTGTGTTATATTTTGTTACAGTTAACCATAAAAAAACTGTGCCTGCAATACAGCAGGCACAGTTACTAACTATAATAAAAGCAAGATGAAAATTTACATGATAAAGCGCACCAGTTCACCATTTTTGGTTATCATCTCTACACGCACGCGGTTATTAGCCCCCTTGCGTGAAAGTATTTCGGTAACGGTGTCTATGTTTTCGGCCTTTGTGTTGTTAATACTCAGGATTATACCTCCCTTAAGTTCATCATAATAAGGCATATAGTTTTCATCGGTAATTTCCTTAATACGAACACCATAGTTTACCTTAAGCTGTTTCTTTTCGGCAGCGGTAAGGTCTTCAAGCTCAAGTCCATCATAAATAAAGCTGTTTATTTCGTTTTTGGTCAGCTTAACCGGTACGGTTACCTGCCTGCCGTTGCGGTCTACAACAACGTTAACCACATCATTAGGCCTTTTGGTAACAATAGCAGCGTTTATATCGGCAAAGCCATTTATGGGCTTGTTGTCTATCTTAACAATCACATCGCCTTTTTTAATGCCGGCTTTGGCAGCACCGCTGTTGGCCACTACACTGTTTACATAAAAGCCCTGGGTAACACTGGTGCCAAACTCTTTGGCAGTAACGGCATTAACCTCGCCGCCCTGCACGCCAAGTGCACCACGCTGCACATTGCCATACTCCATAAGGTCTTCTACAATTTTACGGGTAATGTTGCTGGGCACTGCAAACGAATATCCTACATAAGACCCTGTAGTAGACTGTATCATGGTATTGATGCCCACCAGCTCGCCACGGGTGTTAACTAGTGCACCGCCGCTGTTGCCCGGGTTTACGGCAGCATCAGTCTGTATAAACGACTGTATGCCGTCTTTGCTCAGGTTACGCGCCTTTGCCGATACTATACCAGCGGTAACGGTACTGTTAAGGTTGTAGGGGTTGCCAACGGCCAGTACCCATTCGCCCACTTTCATGGCATCGCTGTCGCCAAAGGTGGCATACGGCAGTTTCTCATCAGTATCCACCTTAAGCAGGGCAATATCCATTTTGCTGTCGGTGCCCACAAGCTTGGCTTTATATGTCTTATTGTTGTTTAGTGTAACTTCCAGCTCGCTGGCGTTTTGTATTACGTGGTTATTAGTAACAATATAACCGTCCTGCGTAATAATAACCCCGCTGCCGGTACCCACCTGCGCCTGTTGCTGGCCACCGCGGTAACCGTAGAAAAACTCGAGCATGGGGTCGTTAGGGGTGGTGCGGTATGTTGTGTTTTTTACGTGTACCACTGTGTGCACGGCCTGGTCTGCAGCGGCGGTAAAATCGCCGGCTTCATTGCCTGTAAATGATACATTTCTGGTTAACGGAGATTGCGGAGCGGCAATTGATAAGGCAGAGGAATTATTGTCGTTATCAAATACCAGTTTATACGCTCCAAGAGTAGTGGCGCCACTTAAGAGTGCTACCAAAAATAAGCTTGAAAACTTTTTCATAATAGTAAAAACAGTATTTAATTTAATGGTTAAAACATATAGTTAAACGGCGGTTTACCATGCTGTAGTATGGTGTTGCTAATATTTGTACTTTTGTGCTGATACAGCTAAATATGGAACATACTTTTTACAAATACCAGGGAACCGGTAACGACTTTATCATGATAGACAACCGCGATGAAGTATTTCCCAAAAATGATACCAAACTTGTAGCCCACCTTTGTGACAGGCGTTTTGGTATAGGTGCAGATGGCCTTATACTGCTTGAAAATGACGGCGCTACCGATTTTAAAATGGTATATTATAATGCTGATGGTAATACCAGCAGCATGTGTGGCAACGGCGGCAGGTGCATAGTGGCGTTTGCTAACTTCCTGGGGATTATAGACAACGAAACAGAATTTGAAGCAGCAGACGGCCGCCACCACGCTACAATAGATGATAGCGGCATAGTTTCTTTGCACATGAAAGACGTAAACACGGTAACGGTGTATGAAAGCTATGTGTTTCTTGATACCGGCTCTCCGCACCATGTGGAAATAGTGGAAGACCTTGCCGAAATGGACGTGAAAAAGATAGGGGCTAACATTCGATACAGCGGTATGTATGGCGATGCGGGGTCTAACGTTAACTTTGTAAGCCAGCTTGATGCTGACAAATTTTCAGTGCGCACTTATGAGCGTGGGGTAGAAGACGAAACCTACAGCTGCGGTACCGGTGTAACCGCCGTAGCCATTGCCATGAAGGTATTAGGCAAGACCGAAGCCGATGCTATTGAGCTGTTTACACCGGGTGGCGAACTGAAAGTAAGCTTTAAGCAGAACCATAAACAGTTTACTGATGTGTACCTTACCGGCCCGGCTAAATTTGTGTTTAAAGGCGATACCGAATGGTAACCCTTACCGGAAATAGCATTTACCTGCGTGCACTTGAGCCCGAAGACCTTGAGTTTGTGTACCGCCTTGAAAATGATGAAACCATTTGGGAGGTAAGCAACACGCAAACACCATACAGCCGTTTCCTAATACACCAGTACCTTGAAAATGCCCACCAGGACATTTATGAGGCCAAGCAGTTACGCCTGGCTATTTGCAAAACGGGCGGTTTTGATGCTATTGGGCTTATAGACCTTTTTGATTTTGACCCAGCTAACCAAAGGGCAGGCGTGGGTATCATCCTGCAAAATGAACAAGACAGGGGCAAGGGCTATGGCAAAGAGGCACTGGGCATGGTTATAAACTACGCATTCAATACCTTGCAGCTACACCAGCTCTATGCAAATATACATTTGGGCAATGTTGCAAGTATTACCCTTTTTACTAATTTTGGCTTCACACAGGTGGGTATAAAAAAAGACTGGAACAGGCAGGGTAACCGCTTTACAGACGAAGGTTTATACCAGCTGCTAAACAAACTTTAATAACTACATTACTTTGAAACTGAGGAAAATTATTGGTATTTTTTCGCTGGTGGTTGTCATTGGCGGAACCATTTTAGGCGTTTATTTTTATAAGAAGATATTTGCCCCAAACACTAAATTCAGCGACCGCGAAGTGGCCATATACATACCCACCGGCGCTCAATTTGAAGATGTTTCTAAATTAGTGGCGCCTTATGTAGAAAGCGTTGAAACGTTTGAATGGGTGGCCGATAAAAAGCAATACACCGAAAATGTAAAGGCCGGTAAAATAGTTTTTACCAACGGTATGAGCAGTAACGACCTTATTACGGCACTGCGCAACCCTGTGCCCGTTAAAATATCGTTTAACAACCAGGAAACCCTTAACGATGCCGTGGGCCGCATAGGCCAGCAGCTGGAGCCCGACAGCCTGGCGCTGCTACAGGCGTTTACCGATAAGAAGTTTCTTGAAGAGAACGGCCTTACCGAAGATGATGTGTTAAGTGTTATTATACCTAACACATATGAGTTTTTCTGGAATACTACAGCCACTAAGGTACGCGACAGGATGGTGGAAGAATACCGCAAATTCTGGACGCCTGAGCGCAAAGCTAAAGCAGAAGCGCAGGGCCTTACACCGCTACAGGTGTCTGCACTGGCCAGTATAGTGCACAAGGAAACAGTTAAGAGTGACGAACGCCCACGCGTAGCCGGTGTGTACCTAAACCGCCTTAATAAAGGTATGAAGCTTCAGGCCGACCCTACCGTTATTTATGCCAAGAAAAAAGTAGATAACGATTTTGGACAGGTAATTAAAAGGGTGCTAAACGCTTACCTGCCAATAGATTCTCCATACAATACCTATAAGTATAACGGGCTGCCTCCGGGGCCTATTGCCATGCCTGATATTACAGCTATTGATGCCGTGCTTAACCCTGAAAAGCACAACTACCTGTATTTTTGCGCCAGCGTAACCAACTTTGGTTATCATGAGTTTGCCGTTACCGAAGCACAGCACAATGCCAATAGTGCAAAATACCACAAATGGCTTGACCAAAACGATATTAAAAAGTAGAAAAATACTTACATAATTAAATCATGAATGCCTGTCAATATCTGTTGGCGGGCATTTTTTTTCATAAAAATTTACCCTTAAAAGCCTGCTTCAGGCAATCTTTGTAACTGCTTTGTATAGCAGGTTTTAGGGCGGTATTCAAGGCTAAATTATGTTCTTAAGGTAAAGTTAAAGTTAGGCTGTTTTGTAAGTGTTTGTAAATCAGGCTAATTTTTTACCTATCTTTGCCACAGTGAAATTCATAAGGTGACAGATTATGAGAAATAAAATTACATGCTTAAAAGGTGGATATATTTTACAGGGCTTGGCCTGTTTATTACTGTAGTTAGTACAGGTTTTAAAACAAAGGCAGAAAAACAATTTGGAAAAATAGAAGGTTTTCACATAGCCCCTAACGAAATTACCCATTACACAGTTCCCACCCCGGACGAAACAGAACAAGTTACTTACCGCTTACCTTATACCGGAAAATCATACATAGGCTTTAAGCAGGCAGTTGGCATTAAAGAAAGCCAGGGCCTTTACAAGCTTGTAAGCCGCTATGGATATCTGGGTAAATACCAGTTTGGAAAGCGCGCACTGCGCACGCTGGGTATTTATGATACTAAGGAATTCCTTAACAACCCTGCACTACAGGAAAGGGCGTTTAAAGCGCTGCTTTCTAAAAACAAGTATGAGTTGCGTAAGGAGATAGTAAAGTTTGAAGGCAAAATTATTAAAGGAATTAAAATTACCGAAAGCGGTATGCTTGCAGCGGCCCATCTTGCCGGTGCCGATAGTGTAAAGCGTTTTCTTTACAGCAACGGTAACAAAAGCTTCCGCGATGGTTTTGGAACTTCAATAAAGAGCTACATCAAGAAATTTGGCGGATATGATACTTCTATTATAGTTGCGCATTCTTCCCCTAAGGTAAAATTATAGCAGTAAAGAGGCCAGTTTTTTCTCGGCTTCTGCCAGGCGTATTTCCTGTTCTTCCAGCATATCAGATACTTTCTTTTGCTGTAAGCGGTTGTGCGTGTTTTTTAGCTTTGCATAATCTTTATCAGATAGGTTTTGAATGTGGTTGCGCTGCAGGTATTTAAAATACTCTCCATAAGTAAGGCCATCATCTTCAGTAAGCGGCTTTTTATTGGCATCAGATGACAAGATGTGCTGGCTGAGTACCTCCTGCAGGCTTTTTGATTTGAGCCTCAGTACCTGGAATTTTTCCAATAGCTCACTACGGCGGATTTTGTAACCCGGCCGGTTATTTAAGAAGGCAAAAAGCAGGTATATAACCAAGCTTGCTGATAATAGTATTACCAGTGTAAGTTCAGGAAATAAAGGCATAATGGGTTGTGTTTGGTGCTAAATTACACAAAAAAAAAGCTCGCATATTTACATTTTGGTGCTGAGTATCAATAAAAAAGGATTATTTAATTTTGGGTATCAAAATTTGATGAATTGTTAAAATCAGTATTTATTTAAATATTGATTTTTATCTTTATTATATTATACTTAGACACTTATAATAGGATATATATTACAGATTTGCTTATGGCACTATCAAAATCATTATTCAACCTTCTTGAAGGAGAAGACAATCGGGATAAAACACTTGAAACCGTTTCTAATAATGTAACCTTTAAGGGGGCAAATTTATGGATACTGGCCTGTGCAATAATAGTGGCCTCGGTTGGGTTAAATGTAAATTCAACTGCGGTAATTATAGGTGCCATGCTTATATCGCCTCTAATGGGGCCTATTGTTGGCGCAGGATTTGCACTTGCCATTTTTGATTTTGCGTTGTTACGTAAATCGCTCATGAACCTTTTAGTGGCCACAGTGGTAAGCCTAACTGTATCTACACTATATTTTTTAATTACACCGTTTAAAGATGTACAAAGCGAACTGCTTGCACGCACGGCACCTAATATTTATGATATACTTATTGCCTTTTTTGGTGGTATAGTAGGTGTTATTGCTGTTACCCGTGTAGAAAAGGGCAACCCAATACCCGGGGTTGCTATAGCCACAGCTTTAATGCCTCCATTGTGTACCGCAGGCTACGGGCTTGCCACAGGGCAGTGGAGTTATTTTGCAGGGGCTTTTTACCTGTATTGTATAAACTGTGTGTTTATTGGCATAGCTACTTTTCTTATAATTAAATATTTAAAATATCCAGCAAAAAAACAGGTTAATGAGCGCCAGCAAAAACTGGTACGCAA
The DNA here is from genome assembly GCF_001278115.1 of Flavobacterium akiainvivens. Lineage (GTDB taxonomy): Bacteria > Bacteroidota > Bacteroidia > Flavobacteriales > Flavobacteriaceae > Flavobacterium > Flavobacterium akiainvivens. The sequence goes on from NZ_LIYD01000005.1 coordinate 78,309, forward strand.
TACCATTTGGGTGCTTATAATTATTATGATTGTTCCCAGTAGTTACCTGGCTTATTCTCTATATAAGGAACAACAGTTTAAAAAGAGTGCCGATACCTTTATAAACAATGAGTTTACCGATAAAGGCTTTACCGTGGTGTATAAAAAAACCAGTGCATCGCCTAAGTTGATTGAGCTTGCTATGTTGTCTAAGCGATTTACTGATGTTGAAATTGATTCATTAAAGCACAGGGTAAACAGGATGGAATATCTCGCAGGCACAAAGCTGGTTATCAGGCAGGACAGTTTAGATCGTTTTAATGCCCTTAAAGGAGATATACTGAACCAGATAAGAAGTAGCGAGAACGAGATAAACCAAAAAGATGTAAAAATCATACAGCTTGAAAAACAGCTGGCTAAGAACACTTTTGACAATAAAAAATTGTTTGAAGAAGTAGGTGCGCTTTTTCCTCAAATTAAATCGCTATCAGTGTCACGGCACGATTTTGCTGTACAGAAAGATAGTGTAAAGCATATAACTGCGGTGCTTTATACTGGTAAGCTCCTTAAAAATGATGAAAAAGAAAAACTGGCTAACTGGCTCAACAAGCGATTGGCAGTTAATGATGTGCAGGTATTTAATGCTCAATAGCGCTGGTTGCCCGTTTCTTTTTATTGTATACAGATAAGAAGATGTATCCTGATATACCCGCAAATATTGATGCTACAAGTATTGCAAATTTTGCTTCTGCCTGAAGCATGGGCTTGTCTAACGATAGTAGCGCAATAAATATTGACATGGTAAAACCGATACCCCCCAAAAGGCCTGCACCAAAGAGGTGAACCCAGCCCACATTTGCCGGAAGTTTTGCCAGTTTTAGTTTTACCGATAGCCAGCTCATGGCAAAAATGCCTATTGGCTTGCCTAAAAACAAACCTAATACAATACCCAGACCTAAATTACTAACCAGTCCCTGGCTCATGCCGGGTTCAAAAGTAATATTAGTATTAGCTATTGCAAAAATGGGCATAATTATAAAGTTAACCGGGTTGCCCAGTATATGCTCCAGCTTTTCGAGTGGCGATTCTACAGCATCTGGGGTTGTGGGAAGTGTAAACGCGGTAAGAACCCCTGCAATGGTAGCATGTATACCGCTGTGGTGTATAAAATACCACATAAAGGCACCGGGTATCAGGTATGCCCATATTTTCTTTACGCCAAAGCGGTTTAAACCTATAAGGAATAAAAATATACCACCGGCATACAGCAGGTTTATAAGGTGTAATTCTGTGCTGTAAAAAACGGCTATAACCAGTATTGCCATAAGGTCATCGGCAATGGCAAGTGCAGCCAGGAATATTTTAAGGCGGGAGGGTACTTTATTTCCTAAAAGTGACAGTATACCCAGTGCAAAGGCAATATCGGTAGCCATGGGTATTCCCCAGCCTTTGGAGGTGTGTGGCTCTGCATGGTTAAAAACGGCATATATAATAGCAGGGGCAATAACACCACCCACAGCAGCCAAAACCGGCAGTGCGGCCAGCTTTACCGAAGACAATTCTCCCTCAATAACCTCGCGTTTAATTTCAAGGCCAACAAGCAGAAAAAAGATTGCCATTAGGCCATCGTTTATCCATAAAAGTATAGGATATTTAAGGTGGACTCCACCACCTTCAAAGCCAAGTTGCGTTTGCAGGAAATGGTTAAAATCATCCGAAAGGCCTGTATTGGCAATGGTTAAGGACACTATTACACATAGTAACAGTAAAATACCGCCTGCTGAAGATGAACTGAAAAAGTTTTTGAATGCCTTAAGGTTAATGTTTAGCGCCATAGCTGCTAAAATACGATATTTAGCAGGTTTGGCAATCAAAATTCGGTTAAGTTTTGTTGGTTGCTACGCTGTAAACCGGGTCTTCGCTTACGTTTACTTCAATAACACCTTCCGCATTATACAGCAGCCTCCTGCTGTCTTCGCTAAGGTGTTTAAGGGTTAGGGTTTTACCGGCTTCGCGATATTTCCGGGTAAGTACATTGAGTGCTTCAATGGCCGACATATCTGCCACGCGGCTGTCTTTAAAGTCTATTACCACCTGTTGTGGGTCGGTAGTAATATCAAACTTTTCATTAAAAGTGCTTACAGAGCCAAAGAATAGCGGCCCATATATTTCATAATGCTTGACACCGGCATCGTCTACATATTTTCGGGCACGGATGCGTTTAGCGCTTTCCCAGGCAAATACAAGGGCTGATATAATAATGCCTATAAGCACCGCAAGTGCAAGGTTGTGCAGTACTATGGTTATTATAGCTACAAGTATGCCGGTAAAAATATCGCTCTTAGGCATTTTGGTAATGATACGGAAACTGGCCCATTCAAACGTACCTATGGCTACCATCATCATTACGCCGGTTAGTGCGGCCATAGGTAGCCTGCCTATAACCGGTGCGCCAAACAATATAATTATGAGTATGGTTAATGCAGCTACAATACCCGCCAGCCTTGCCCTGGCACCAGCGTTGAGGTTAACCAGTGTTTGGGCAATCATGGGGCAGCCGCCCATGCCGTAAAAAAATCCGTTGGCTATATTGGCTGTGCCCTGGGCTATGCTCTCGCGGTTGCTGTTGCCTTTAGTGCCCGTAATTTCGTCTACAAGGTTTAGGGTTAGCAGGCCTTCGGTTAGGCCTACCGATGCCATTATGAGTGAGTAGGGAAAGATAAGCGCCAGTGTTTCGAATGTAAAAGGAATTTGTGGGATGTGGAAAGGAGGGAACCCACCCTGAACCGAGGCTATGTCCTGCACGGTTTTGGTTTCTATGCCAAAGCCCAGCACCACGGCAAACACTACAATAATAGCCACAAGCGATGCCGGTACGGCCTTCGTAATTTTTGGGAAGCCAACTACTATGCCTATTGTAAGGGCTACAAGACCAAGCATAATGTATAGGGGAGTGCCCGAAAGCCATTCTGTATGCCCGTTAACAACGGTTTTAAACTGTTCCAGCTGCGACATAAAAATTACTACCGCAAGGCCGTTTACAAAGCCATACATAACGGGTTGCGGTACCAGGCGTATAAATTTACCCAGTTTAAAAACACCAACAAGTATCTGGATTAGCCCGGCTAATGCTACGGCTGCAAATATATATTCGAGCCCATGCGATTTCATAAGAGCAATAAGTGTTATTACCGTTGCACCCGCACCGCCCGATACAAGCCCCGGCCTGCCGCCCAGCACTGCTGTTACCAGCCCCATAATAAAAGCAGCATACAGCCCCACAAGCGGTGGAAAACCGGCCAGTATGGCAAATGAAAGCGATTCCGGTATCATGGTCATGGCTACGGTAAGCCCGGCCAAAATCTCGTTTTTATAGTTTATTTTTTGTGAAAAGTCGAAGAGTTTCATAATTTATAAAAGTTACTGTGTGGCTGGTTACAAAACATATAGAAATGTAACCAAACCAATAATGATTTGATTAAATGTAATGGATGCTGATTTTACAGTAGGTAAATCAGGGCGGGGTAACTTTTATAAAATGTATGGTATTCATGCCGCGAAGATAGCACAGAGCTTCAAAGCGGCAAAATTTACTGTTGCAAAAGAGTCAGGAAGCTTCTTCTAAAACCTGTGTATAATAAAAATACAGGGCCTGTTGTGCAGGTCTGGCTTCTCCTTTTTCCACTGGGCTATGGTTTTGGTTTTAATGTACTCTGTAGGCAGGGTAATATCTGCCGCTATGCACAGGTGGGTGTTGGGTTGCAGTATGGATAAAAGGTCTTCTACAAGCTTGTTGTTGCGGTAAGGGGTTTCTATAAAAAGTTGCGACTGGCTTTTGTCCTGACTAAGCTTTTCAAAGTTTTTAAGGGCGGTTTTTTTGTCGCCTTTATCAATAGGCAGGTAGCCGTTAAAAGCAAAGCTTTGGCCGTTCATGCCGCTTGCCATCATTGCAAGCAGAATAGAAGAGGGCCCAACCAAGGGTACCACCTGTATGCCTTTTTCATGCGCGATTTTAACTATCGCAGCACCGGGGTCGGCAACGCCGGGGCAGCCGGCTTCACTCATTAAACCCACATTTTTGCCTTCCATACACGGTTGTATAAAAGCGTTGTGCTCAGTAGCTTCAGTATGCTTGTTGAGTATCGATATTTTTAGTTCGGGTTGTTTTTTTGTTGGGAGGATAGCCTTGATGAAACGTCGCGCCGTTTTTTCGTTCTCAACTATATAGTAGTCAATAAATTCAATTGATTTAGCTACAGTTTCAGGCAGTACCGCTTTTGGGTCGGCATCATCGCCCAGAGGAACGGGCAGCAGGTATAGTTTTCCGGCAGGCATCAGGCGTGCTCTTTTATAAGTTTTTCGGCAACTAATGTACAGGCTTCATCCAGCATATCATATACTTTTTCAAAACCTTCATCCCCTCCGTAGTACGGGTCGGGCACATTTACTTTCTGTCCGGGAAAAATCTCGTCCATCATCAGCTTTACCTTTGCTTTACCCTCGGCATGCGGAGCCAGTGCGGTAACATCGCGCAGGTTGTTTGCGTCCATAACATAAATATGGTCAAACTCATTAAAATCATTAATGGTGATTTGCCTTGCCTTCTGGCGGCTTATGTCAAGCCCGCGGCCTTTAGCTGTAGCTACAGAACGCCTGTCGGGCCCGTCGCCCACATGCCAGTTGCCGGTTCCGGCGCTGTCTACTGTAAAGTTTTCGGCAGGGAGCTTGCTTTGCAATATACCTTCGGCCAGTGGCGAACGACATATATTGCCCAGGCAAACCATTAAGATTTTAACAGGCATTATACAGAAAGTTTCTTGTTGATATCATCTACAAACTTACGGAACTGCTTATCGGTAGTAACCAGGTTATCAACCGTTTTGCAGGCGTGTAGTACCGTAGCATGGTCGCGGTCGCCTATTTGAGAGCCTATGTTGGCTAGCGAAGCTTTTGTAAACTTCTTGGCAAAAAACATGGCCAGCTGGCGTGCCTGCACCACATGGCGCTTGCGCGTTTTGCTCTTTAGGGTATCAATATCAAGCTGGAAATAATCAGATACTACTTTTTGTATGTAGTCTATTGATATTTCGCGCTTTATGTTTTTTACAAATTTTTCTACTACCTGCTTGGCAAGGTCTAACGTTACTTCGCGGTGGTTGAAAGATGATTGTGCAATAAGCGATATAATGGCACCCTCAAGCTCGCGCACATTGCTTTTAATGTTACGTGCCACATATTCTATAATTTCCTGCGGCATTTCTACACCATCGCGGTACAGGATGTTGTTAAGGATAGAAATACGGGTTTCATAATCAGGCTGGTGCAGTTCTGCCGAAAGGCCCCACTTAAAGCGCGACAGCAGGCGCTGCTCTATATCCTGCATATCTACAGGAGCCTTGTCTGACGTAAGGATTACCTGCTTTCCGTTTTGGTGCAGGTGGTTAAAGATGTGGAAAAATACATCCTGCGTACCTGTTTTGCCGGAAAGAAACTGTACATCGTCTATAATAAGCACGTCTATCAATTGATAGAAGTGAATAAAATCATTACGGGTATTGCGTTTTACCGAGTCTATATATTGCTGGGTAAAGATTTCGGCAGATATATAAAGTACGGTTTTATCCGGGTATTTATCTTTAATATCTATACCAATAGCGTGTACAAGGTGCGTTTTACCAAGGCCCACACCGCCAAAAATTAGCAGTGGGTTAAACGATGTGCCACCGGGTTTATTGGCCACAGCCAAACCTGCCGAACGTGCCAGGCGGTTAGAGTCGCCCTCAAAAAAGTTGTCAAAGCTGTAATTTGCATTAAGCTGTGAGTCTATTTTAAGGTTACGTATGCCGGGTATTACAAACGGGTTTTTTAGCTCAGGATTTTTGTTTTGAAGCGGAAAATCAACCTCCTGTGGTTTTACAGGGGCGCGGTGGGCGCTGGGCAACTGCTCTGTAAAGGGCTGTTTGTTGCCATAGGTGTTTTCCATCTTGATTTTATAAAGTAACTTTGCGCTGTTGCCAAGTTCTTTAGTTAATGCCACCTTTAGCAGTTTTACATAGTGCTCTTCAAGCCACTCATAAAAGAATTTTGAAGGCACCTGTATATAAAGTGCATTATCAGTAAGCTCAACTGCACGAATGGGTTCAAACCAGGTTTTGTAGGCCTGATCCTGAATATTGTCTTTTATGAACAGCAGACAGTTTTCCCATACCGATTGCGCAGTTTTTACCATGTTACTGATTTTAAGGTGTTTATTAATTGTTGTCGTTATAACCGAAATGTGCGGATTTCATTCCGGTTCGGGAGAGCAAATATTGCAACATTTTTTCTCAAAAAAAAACTTGGGCTGTATTGATTTTTTCAAAAAAAAACGTAAGCATAATTAAGCTAAAATTAGCATAAAATTAACAGTAAAAAAATATGAATTTTCACGAGTTTAATGTAAGGGTTCGCTATGCCGAGACCGACCAGATGGGGGTTGTTTACCATGGAAAATATGCCGAATACTTTGAAATGGGTCGTGTGGAATGGCTTAGAAACCTGGGTGTTAGCTATGCTGAAATGGAAAAGCAGGGTGTAATGCTGCCGGTGGTGAGCCTGACCATGAATTATAAAAAACCGGCCCGGTATGATGATTTCTTAACAGTAAAAACAATATTTAAAAAACAGGTGGGCGTTAAGATAGAATTTGACTACGAAATCTACAATGAGAAGCAGGAGTTATTAACAACGGGGTACTCAATGTTAGTATTTGTAGACATGAAAACCGGCAGGCCTACAAGCCCTCCTGAGTATGTAAAAGAGAAACTGGCCCCCTAACCCCCAAAGGGGGAATTGTTGGGTACTAAACTCCCCCTTTGGGGGTTGGGGGGCTTACTACAATCCCATAAGCCGCTTCAAATGCCTCAAGAAACATTGGGGCATTTTTTTTGCGGGTGGCCAGGGTCATAGTACAGTCGTTTTCCATAGTTTGAGAAACAATGTCCAGGTTTTTTTCTTTTATAATGCGCATTACCTTGTTCATATCCGGGTAACCGAATTTTACGGTGAAATGTACATCAATGGTTTTATCAATAATCTCTGATGCCTCCAGTGCCATTTGGGCTGAGGTGCGGTAGGCTGAAATAAGCCCGCCTACGCCCAGTTTTACCCCTCCGAAGTATCGTACAGACACCACCAGCACATTGGTTACACCAAAGCTTTGTATTTGTCCGTAAATGGGCATGCCGGCTGTGTTGTTGGGTTCGCCGTCATCGTTAGCACGGTAGTAAATGTTAGGCTCTGTACCCAGTTGAAACGCATAGCACCAGTGGCGCGCGCCATAATGCTGTTTTTTAATGTCGGCCAGTATGGTTTTTACCTCGTCTTCGTTTGCTATGGGAAAGGCATAGCCAAAGAACTTGCTGTTCTTTTCTTTAAACAGGGTTTCTTCGCCGGGTGCGGCCAGGGTTTTGTAAGTGTCGTTTTCCAAAATAAAAATATCGTAGTGCAAAGGTAGCAAGATAAACCAAACGGAAAATTGTGTATACTTGTAGTATAATCTCCTTACTATGAAAAAACTGCTTGTTTTTCTTTCTGTTTTATTCATTGTTCTTAGTTGCAGTAATAAAAGTAATGAAAATCATGAAGAACGTCCTGTTATTAAGGGGCTGCATTTTTTTGATTTTGATGAAGTTGTGTACTATAAAACCACAATGAAGCAAACAGATTTAGATACTGTTTTTAATGCTCCAAAGAGCATCAGGAGGCAGTTGTTACTTGATGTACTTACATCTTATACTCCTGAATCTTTAAAAGATAGTGTATTTGTGGCCCAGCTCGAAGATATTGGTTACAATAAGAAGGTGCTCCCTGACAGTATAAATGAATCTTTAAACAAGATTTTTAGTGAAAGAGCGTATGATGAAGATTATGCCGCTCCTGCCTGTATGCCATATTTTAGGGATGTATATGTGTTCAGGAAAAACAACAAGATAACAGGTGTGGCTAAAATTTGTTATGGTTGCGGCTTTAGTTATTTTACCGGTACTGATGCGGTTACGCAAAATTTTGGCCGCCACAATGAGTTAAAACACTTAGAAAAAATAGTAAAATGAAAAAGATTTCCCCTTTATTATTGCTCCTAAGCTGTGTGGTAGCCTACAGCCAAACCCCGGCAGAAATAAATAAAGCTTTGGGTCTGCCTGATAGCCTTGCTTATGAAAGCGAAATAAGGGTGTACAAAGACAGGGGGATTAGTAACTGTTCTCAGGTATTTAGGTTTTATAAAGATGGAAAAGAGTGGAAAGCAGCACTATATTATTTCTTTACTGGAGGCAAAACAAACACAACTGATATGTTTATTAATAAAAACCTTGATGGTGTCTGGTGGGATATACTCAATACAAATATTTTATATATACCTGATGAAAAGGAAATAAAATATAAACTGGAAAAACGTAGTAAAGGTCGTACCGAAGAAGGGGTAAATGGCTACTTTACTACCCATACTGCTATTAGTGACGGTACAGGCTATGAAATTTTTATAAGGAGCTTTAATGAACAAAATCATATTAACTATAGTAATCCTGAAAGTTACTTGAAAATTTATCCTGGGGTTGACGAGCTTGAATTTATCCGGGATTTACTGGATATCATTAGAACCGATTTTAATATCTGGAAGCAATGAAAAAAACGCTTACCAAAACACTTAAGTCCTTTACCATAACTATTCTGGTAATTATGGCTTGTATTTACCTTGTGCTTGAAACCGGTGGTTGTGTAATAACAACTTCTAAAGAACGACAGGCAATTAAGAAATCCCTAGCTGAAGCGCCTGAGTTACCACAAAACTTTTTAGATGTGTATGAAAAGGTATATCCGGGTTCAATGAGCAATACCATTTGGGGTTATGCCTTTAAGGAACGGTTTAGTACGGTAGATTTTAAATATCCAGTGCGCGATGCAGCCGTTACTTTAGCGATATTACGGGCAAAGGGAACGTTTTGGAATACCACATTTATGGCATTTATGATTGAAAATTATGCCACACCACAACAATGCCTGCAATTCAACCTGTCTCGTTTTGACTTTACCCGGAATTGCATTGGCGCTGAAGCAGCTTCGCACTATTACTTTAAAAAACCGCTTGCTGATTTAACAGATGATGAAGTATTGGAAATTTTGGTAATGTATCAAAACCCATCACTTTATAATAAACAGAGTTCAAACCCGAGGAAAGTAGCGGAATTCTACAAATCATTTAATAGGTTGAAAGCAAGATACAATAGCAATTTATCTGTAAACTGAGATTCAAAACTAACTCTCTAAAGTCAAAATCTTCTTATCAAATAAATCTACTACGTCTTCTTCGCCTTTTTGCAGGTTCCACACCTGGAAGCCTAATGCTTCGGCGGCATCAGTATTAAACTTTTTGTCGTCTACCACAAGGGTGCGTTTGGCTTGTATATCATGTTTGTTGAGTATGTAATTAAAGGCTTCGGCATCGGGTTTGCGTACACCTATTTCATGGCTAAAATATACCTTTTCAAAACACTGGTAAAAATCGCTGTAGAACGACATACCTGCATCGTGCTCAAACTTTTCTATATGAATAGGGTCGGTATTACTAAGCAGGAAAAGGCGGTAGGTATTGGTTAACTTTTGCAAAAACTCCAGCCTGTATAGCGGAAAATCAGCAATACCCGCATTCCAGGCTTCTTTAATCTGTTCAGGGGTGGCATTGTTTGTAAAAGGCTGTATGCCCTCAAGGTATTGCTCTTCGTTTATCTTGCCGGTTTCAAGCTTCTTCTCAAGCTTTTCAAGGTCTTCGTTCCAGGTTACACCTATAGCAGCCAGGGCTTTGTCTTTAGCCTCTTTGTCCTTGTTTAAAAATACATCGCCTAAATCAAAAATAATTGCATTAACCATAATTCCTGAAAATTAAAAGCTCATCATTTACAATTGTATCCCGCGCGGTAAGCTGTCCTGTAAGCTGTGGTGCAGGTGTACCGTTACTAAAAACAGCATTGCCCTTAAAAATACGGGCCTCATCCCACAGGTTGCAGTCAATAAAGCCCTGCAGTGTTTTGTAGCCTCCCTCAATAATTACCGAAAGCAACCCGTGACTGTGCAGCACCCCGCAAACAGATTGCAGCAGGTTAGCATCAAACGGTACCTGTTCATACAGCAGGTTCTCTAAATTAGGCAAATCAGGGCACTCTGTCAATACAATTGTCTTTATTTTTTGATTTTTAACGTTATAATTGCCCGAAATACGGTTGGTGCGATCCAGTACAATGCGTACGGGCTGTGGGCCCGTCCAGGAGCGCACATCAAGCTGGGGGTTATCGTCTATTACGGTGTGCGTACCAACAAGTATGGTAGCCTCTTCGCTACGCCATTTGTGTACCAGCTGGCGTGAGTAGGGGTTGGTTATCCAAACGGGTTTCTTATCTTCTGTAATAACAGAACGTCTTAAAGGTGCTAAAAAACCATCGGCGCTTTCAGCCCATTTGAGTATAATGTAAGGGCGTTGCTTTTCATGAAAGGTAAAAAAGCGGCGATTGCTTTCGCGGCATTCGGCTTCTAATATGCCTACAGTTACGTTTTTGCCGGCTTCCCGTAGTTTTTTTATCCCGTTGCCCGCCACTTTAACGTGGGGGTCTACCGTGCCTACAACAATATTGGGTATTTGCTGTGCAATAATCAGGTCGCAGCAGGGTGGGGTCTTGCCATAATGGCTGCAAGGCTCAAGCGTTACATAAAGTGTGCTTTGGTTAATCAGGTGCTTGTCTTCCGGTTTAACCGAATTAATGCAGTTTACTTCGCCGTGCGGGCCTCCGTAAGGCGATGTGTGGCCTTCGCCAATAATGCGCCCGTTGTGTACCAGCACTGCACCCACGCTGGGGTTGGGCATGGCGGCACGCATACCGGTTTCGGCAAGCCCAAGGCAGCGGTGCATGTAGGTTTCGTGGGTCATTTTTTTAAGTTGCAGAGTAGCAAAGTTACAAAGTTGTTAGGAGTTGCGTGTTGTGGGATGTCAAGTTCTTGTTGATACGGATAAAAAACTTTAAAAATAACCCTCAACACCCAACACCCAACTTCTTACGTTATCTTTGCGCTATGGATTATACAATAAGGCCCATTGCTGAGGCCGATAATATAGTTATAGCGCAGGTTATCCGTAGGGTGTTTATAGAGCTTGGTGCACCCACAACAGGCACTGCCTATGCCGACCCTGTTCTTGACAGGCTTTCTACAGTATATGATAAAGAGGGAACTACATACTTTGTGGTAGAAAGTAAAGGCGAGGTAATTGGCGGTGCCGGTATTGCACCCCTTGATGGAGGTATAGCCAATGTTTGCGAATTACAGAAAATGTACTTTTCGCCCGAAGCGAGGGGGAGGGGCATTGGTACCGAACTGATGCAGAAATGCCTTGATACAGCGCGGCAGTTTGGCTACAGTCAATGTTATATAGAAACGCTTGATAGCATGCTGGCAGCACAAAAATTATATACCAAAACAGGGTTTAAGTACCTTGATGCGCCGCTGGGCGACACGGGCCACAACTCCTGCCAGGTATGGATGCTTAAAGATTTATAAAATGACATTTAAAGACTACCGCAGCCACTTTATTCAAACCCTTATGCCTTTATATGACGAGGGGGAGGCTGAGCGCTTTTTTTATATAACCCTTCAAGAACTGAAAGGGTGGAGGCGTGTGGATTTTGCGTTGAATACGGGTTATTTACTTGCAGATACTGAACTTTCTAAATGGAATGAAGTCTGTGCGCAATTACAGCAGCAAAAGCCTATTCAGTATATTTTTGGGCATACCTGGTTTTACGGTTTGCAGTTTAAGGTAAACGAACATACCCTGATTCCACGACCGGAAACGGAGGAACTGGCTGACTGGATTATTGTTGAAAACGCTGCCGGAAGCAGTATTGTAGATATAGGTACAGGCAGTGGTTGTATTGCCATAACGCTGGCTAAAAATATTGAAGGTTCAGAGGTAAGTGCTATGGATATTTCTACAGGGGCAATTGAAGTGGCAACGGCTAATGCGGCTGCTAATGGAGTATCTATACAATTTATACTCCAGGATGTATTGGCTCTAAGTGAATTGCCTCGAAAATATGATGTTATTGTGAGTAATCCGCCTTATGTGCGCAACCTTGAAAAAGAGGAAATTAAACCAAACGTATTGGAGTTTGAACCCCATACCGCGCTTTTTGTTGAAGATACCGATCCGCTAATTTTTTACCGAAAAATTGCACAACTGGCTAAAGAAGGGCTTAACCCCGGTGGGAAGCTGTATTTTGAGATAAACCAATATTTGGGGCCGGAAACGGTTGAACTACTTAAAAGCCTTGGGTTTGTTACAGTAGAACTGCGAAAAGATATGTTTGGTAACGACCGGATGATTAAAGCGGTATTATAAATTTACCCAATACGCAGGCCGTTTTCTACTTTAAAATCAGGGGCAAGCAATATCACATCGCCTTCGCTACCCACAGCTCCAAGCACCAGGCATTCGCTCATAAATTTGCCTATCTGCTTGCGCGGAAAGTTTACCACGGCCACTATTTGCCTGCCGGTTAATACCTCTTTAGTATAGCGTTTTGTTATTTGCGCCGATGTTTTGCGTGTGCCAATTTCAGCCCCGAAATCTACAGTTAGCTGAAAGGCCGGTTTGCGTGCCTCCGGAAAATCATTTACTTCTAATATAGTGCCCACGCGCATTTCTACACGTTCAAATTCATTCCACGACAGGTCGGTTTGTGGTTTGTTGTTTATGGTTTGTTGTTGCTCACTCATATCTAAATTATTTGTGTTTTTGTTTGTAGTTTGTGGTTGAACTATGAACCACACACTATAAACCTGTAAAAGGCCCCAGTTTTACATAGCCCGCATGCAGCTCATCTTCTATCAGGCTGTCAGACGGGGTTATGGCAATGCGATATTGCTCTTTAAGGTGTAGTGGTAAAATATCTTCCACATTGTGCATATCATCTACATCAAGTGCGTACTTCTCATCTATATGGCTTTCGGCACCTTTAAAATTATAGTGTTTGTAAAAGGCGGTTTGCTTTGCGGCTTTAACGGCCTTGGCCATTGTTTTGGCAACTACCAGCATTTTGTAGTGGTATTCCTCAAGGTCGGCAGGTTTGTAGCCGCCCAGGTTCAGGAAAAAAAGCTTTTCATCTGTAGGGGTAAAACTTTCTTTGGGTACTATGTTTATGTTGTAGCCGCCCACTTTTGTAACCTGTCTCCACGAGTCTATATGCAGCTGGCCGCCGTTGTGCCAAAACGCATACATATCGGGCTTAAGCGCTTTTATATCAGTGCCTATCCCAAAAAAAATATCGTGCTGCTCGGTTAGCCTGCCGGGTGGGGTGGCACCCAGCACCACCATGTATAGCGTGGGTTTGCTGTTCATCATACTACAAAGGTAAAATAAAGTTTTTTCCTAATTTTTCTTTAAAAACCATTTTTGGCGCATTTTTTGGAATACTTTAGTAAACGATATAATTCAAACTTTAAAAATTTAAGACTATGAAAAAGATACTTTTACTTTTCAGCGCTGTTGGCCTACTAAGCCTTTCAAGCTGTAACAACGACGATAATTTTGACCAGGACACCATTGCTGAGGTTTTTCAAACACGTCGACTTAATTTTACAGCATCCGGAGAGTTTAAAAATGTTGTAGAGTTTGGTACTACAATACCCGATGGAGATATGATATTGGTGTATCGCCTTACAGATGATCCTGATACAGATCTTGATGTTTGGCAACTTATACCTCGTACATTATATTTTGGTGAAGAGGAGGTGGATTATGATTACAATTTTACTCAAAATGATGTGCTTTTATATATGGAGGCAAACACCGATCTTTCAGATCCTTCCTTTGATCCCTATACAAGAAACCAAATTTTTAGAATTGTTATAATTCCAGGATTTTTAAGTAGCTCCAGGACTTCTGCAAACGCTATGGAAGAGTTTAAGGATTACAATGCTACAATGAAAAAATATGGCATTAAAGAAAGTGATGTTAAGCAGATAAGCACTAAGTAATTTACATTATAAAGGTTAAGTTAATTAAAAACCCCGGCATCATAAAGATAGCCGGGGTTTTTTGTATAGTATTTCATCATCCGCTTATATGTCCTGCGGGGCACGCAGGGCGCTAACCTTTGCAGCCCTTAGCTTACGGAAGTACACGTTGTTTGGATTACCAAAGTATTTGGTAATGGTAAGCCTTGCCATAAGGTAGCTCACGGTGCTTTCGGCGCCCTGGTTAAGGTTTACGCTGTGTTCTTCAAGGCCGTCAAAGCAGCCGCCGGTGCAGGGGTTGTAAATAACGTGCTGCAGGTGGTTATTGCCCAAAAACCAGTTAAAGGCAACCTCCATTTTATTAAGGTACTCGGCCGACTTAAATATATCGTGAAATTTGCGCAGTGCCAGTATGGTGTAGGCCACATCTATAGGCTGTTCGCCATAGCGTTCTTTTTCGCTGCCGCGCACGTGCCATCCGCGGTTGGAAACCACCTTAATGCTGTTTTCGTCAAATATATTAGACAGTAAAAAGTCAAACGATGCCTTGGCCACATCCCTATATGTTTCGTTGCCGGTCATGGCGTGGCACAGCAACAGGGCTTCGGGTAGTACGCTATTAGCATAAGTAAGGTAGCCTTCAAACCATTTCCATTCTTCATCAGCCTCATGACGGTACATTTGCACCATGCGGTCGGCAAACATTTTTATGTAGATAAGCACATCCTTATCCTTATTCTGGCGGTTGTAGTAATACAGGCCTTTAATAACAAAAGCCATGGCGCGGGTAGAATAAATATCTTTGGTAAGCCCCAGCGTTTTCTGGAACATGGCCTCCGCGCTTTCTACCATTTCGGCAGGCAGTATCGGCGCCAGCGAAATAAGGTAACCCAGTGCCCACATGGCACGCCCTGAAGCATCTTCAAGGTTTTCGTTGTGGTTTTGTGTGGTGTAATTTTTATTTACATCTACATAGTTTAGGAAACGGCCGTCTGCCATTTGGCAATAGCCTATATAATTAAGGTAAATGCCTATATATTTAAGGTCGTCGGTATTGCGGTATTTTTTATAGTGCTGGCACATGGCTATCATGGCGCGGGCATTATCATCTATTGTGTATCCCGAAGCTAAATCAGGCATATTTAGTTTTGCAAATTGCACAAAACCAAAATCAGTAGTCATGGCCTTAATATGGTCAAGATTAACCTGAGGGTTGCGGTATTCCAGTTTAATGGCTCCGGGTGCGGCATTTTTTTGCAGTACCTTGGCGTGTGCCACAGCAGAGTTTTCCCAGGCGGTGTGTACAATTTTATGCAGCCCGTTTAGCACCATCTTCTCACGAAGGATAGGGTCAAACAGCAAGGTGTTAATGCGGTCGGCCAGCTGCTCGCTGTTACCAAAATCAAACGTAAAGCCGGTTTCTCCTGCCAATACTTCTACAGCGTGGGGTATAGGGGTAGAAACAATAGGGCAGCCACAGCTAAGCGCATAAGAGAACGTGCCGCTAACGGCCTGGTTAGGGTCTTTGCTTGAGAAAACATAAATATCAGTAAGCTGAAGGTAGTCCAGCAGCTCATCGAGCGCTACATATTTGTTGATGAACTGTACATTGTTCTGTAGCCCGTGTTCTTCAATTTTTTGTATGAGCGATTCCCTGTATACTTCGCCCTCGTTAAGTACCACGGTAGGGTGGGTTTTGCCTATAATAAGGAACAGTACGTTAGGGTTTTTATCTACAATATTGGGTAGGGCGTCAAGCGTGGTTTCAATACTTTTCCCCGAACTTAGCAGCCCAAAGGTGCTGAGTATGGTGCGGCCTTCAAAACCGTATTTGCGTTTTAGTTCAGGACCCTGGCCGTGTTTTACAAGGTGTGTGCCGTGGGCAATAACCGCAATCTTGTCGCGGTTAACTATATAGTCGCGCACCAGTATATCGGCAGCGTTATGTGTCATAACAATAAGGCTGTCGGCACGGTTTAATATGTGCTGCACATTTGCCTTAAATTCTTCATTAGGATTGGGTAATACGGTATGAAATACCACTGCAAGCGGTTTCTGTACTTCGTCTATAAACGTATTGAAGTCTTTAACCGTTTCGTGCACCAGGCCAAATTCGTGCTGCATAAGCACAATTTTCAGGTTTTCATCTTCATTTATGGCCCTGGCAAGTTGTTTGTATGATTCCGGCTCGCTGGTGTTAAGTATGTACTTAACATCAGGGTCGGTATAGGTGTGTTGTTCTTTATTGGTTTCAAGCGCACATATCTTTATAGAAAAGGAATCCACATAATGGTCGTTAAGCGCCTTTATAAGGTCCTGGCTATAGGTTGCAATACCGCACTGCCTGGGTGGAAATGTAGTAATAACCAAAATTTCGGGCAGCTTTTCCCCGTTTGGTGTTACAGTAATATTCTGGGCAGATAACTGCTCTATAAGGTTGTTATAGGGCTGAAATTTTTTTCCGGCGGTTTTTCTCGTTTTCATGGTGCAGTAACTTGTTTTTTAGCGTGTTGTGATTGATATAATTTTATGGCATTTAATAACTGTTTGGTTGTAAACTCTGGATTAAAAAACCGGCTGCAAACTGCAACCGGCTTTCACTTCTTCTTTGTTTTGGGCTCCCCCTCTACACTTTATTTGCCCATTCTGTGGCGCGGTTGGCCGCTGCGTTTACCACATCTTCGGCAGTGTTGGTTGCCTTTTTATATTCTTTTTCAGCTTTGCGTTGCAGTTCGTTCAGCTTACCTTTAAAAGTTTCCTTAGCCTCATCTGCATGGGCGCGGTATTTTGCTTTTTTACGGTTGCGCACGGTTACAGCCACAGCTACACCGGCCAGTACGGCAGCTGCTACAGCTGCACCTATTACTACTTTTTTATTAGCCATTGTATTTCGTTTTTAGGTTATAAACTTAATCTTTAGCCAAATTATGGAATTCTCAGCTTCCTGATAATCTGGTTAGTAAATATTTAACTCAATTAACATGGCTTTAGTAATTTTATATTTATTTTAAGTGTTGTAAGAATTTTTTTGAAAATTCTGTAATTGCAATACCGGGATAACAGTAAATTTAAGAAAAAATAATACAAGCCCTAAAAGTGTGGGTAGAATTGAGGTTTTGATAAAAAAACGAAAATTTAACCCACTAAAAATTGGGGGTAGGGGTGTTGGAAGACAAAAATTTGTACATTTGCACAGATTTTTAATCATTAATTAACATTAAAAAATAAGTTTCATGTCAACATTTCGTTTTGAAGCCCTTAAAGAAACCGCAGGCAGGAAGCCGGTAGAGGTTAAAGAGCTTGACAGAAAGTCGATTATCTTTGGTAGCAACGTGTTCAATGACAAAGCAATGCGTCAATTTTTAACCCCGGAGGCTTACAAGGCGGTTAAGAGCGCTGAGCAGCATGGAACTAAAATAGACCGCAAGCTGGCTGATTATATAGCTATGGGTATGAAAGAATGGGCGCTTAGCAAAGGCGTTACCCACTACACCCACTGGTTCCAGCCACTAACAGGTACTACTGCCGAAAAGCACGATGCCTTTTTTGAAACTTCTTTTGACGGTTCTGACCCTGTAGAAAAATTTGGCGGCAGCCAGCTTGTACAGCAGGAACCGGATGCTTCGAGCTTCCCTAACGGCGGTATCCGTAACACGTTTGAAGCCCGTGGCTATACTGCTTGGGACCCAACATCTCCTGCGTTTATATATGGTACTACACTGTGCATCCCTACCGTGTTTATTTCGTACACCGGTGAGGCGCTTGACTATAAAACGCCACTACTACGCGCCCTTTCGGCAGTAGATGAGGCTGCTACAGAAGTATGCCAGTATTTTGATAAAAACGTTAAGAAAGTAACCGCCACTTTAGGCTGGGAGCAGGAATACTTCCTTGTAGATGCTGCCCTTGCCGCTTCAAGGCCGGATATTACACTAACAGGCCGCACCCTGCTTGGACATTCGTCTGCAAAAGGACAGCAGCTTGACGACCACTATTTTGGTTCTATACCTACGCGTGTGCTTAACTATATGCGCGACCTTGAAAACGAGTGTATGCTTCTTGGTATACCGGTTAAAACCCGCCACAACGAGGTTGCTCCTAACCAGTTTGAGCTTGCGCCAATATTTGAAGAGGCTAACCTTGCGGTAGACCACAACTCACTACTTATGGATGTAATGCAAAAAGTTGCAGAGCGCCATAACTTTAAAGTGCTTATGCACGAAAAACCATTTGCAGGCGTAAACGGTAGCGGTAAGCACAACAACTGGAGTATGGCTACAGATACCGGTGTTAACCTTCTTGGTCCTGGTAAAACGCCTATGAGCAATCTACAATTCCTTACGTTCTTCATTAACACCATTAAGGCTGTTTACACGTATGAAGAGCTTGTAAGGGCTTCTATTGCTACAGCAAGTAACGACCACAGGCTTGGTGCTAACGAAGCTCCACCTGCAATTATATCGGTTTTCATTGGCGACCAGCTTACAAAGGTGCTTGCCGAGCTTGAGGGTGTATCTTCAGGCAAACTTTCTCCTGAAGAGAAAACCGACCTTAAACTTAACGTAGTAGGTAAAATTCCGGATGTATTGCTTGATAATACTGACAGGAACCGTACGTCTCCGTTTGCCTTTACCGGCAACAAGTTTGAGTTCCGTGCTGTGGGTTCTTCTGCTAACTGTGCAAATGCCATGACCATAGTAAACACTATTATGGCCAAGCAGCTTAAAGACTTCAAAAAAGAGGTTGATGCCCTTATTGAAGGTAAGGAAATGAAGAAAGACGATGCTATCTTTAACGTGCTTAGGGAATACATCAAGCAAACAAAAGCCATTCTTTTTGAAGGTGACGGTTATAGCGATGCATGGGCTGAGGAAGCTGCAAAACGCGGCCTGAGCAACCATAAGACTACTCCTGAAGCGCTTAAGGCTAAAGTATCTGAATCGGCACTTGCGCTGTTTGAAGAACTTGGCGTACTTAACCATGTTGAGGCTGAAGCCCGTTATGAAATAGAGCTTGAAGAGTATATCAAAAAAATACAGATAGAAGGCCGTGTGCTGGGTGATATTGCACGCAACCACGTAATACCTACTGCTATACGTTACCAAAACATAATTATTGAGAACGTAAAAGGCCTTAAAGAAATATTTGGTGCTGAGTTTGAAAGTGTTGCTAAAGAGCAGATTTCTATCATTAAAGAAATTTCTGGCCACATTGCCACTATTAACTCTAAAGTTGTTGAAATGACTGAAGCCCGTAAAAAGGCTAATGCCCTTACAAGTTCTGAAGAGGCTGCGCACGCTTACTGCTTTGAGGTTAAGCCGTTGTTTGATGTTATCCGTAAGAGCTGCGATAAGCTTGAGCTTCTTGTTGATGACGAAATCTGGCCGCTAACCAAGTACAGGGAGCTGCTTTTCATCCGATAATTGTTTGAGTTTTAAATAAATATTAAACCTGTCATAAATTTTATGGCAGGTTTTTTGTTTTTAGCCAATAGGTAGTACCTTGTTTACCTCTTTACACACCACACTTTATGAAAAAAATACTGCTCCTCTCTGCCTTATTCTGCCTGGGTTTACTGCATGCCCAGCAGCAAACAAAAGAACTGCATACGGTGGTTTATTTTGCTGTTAACGAAGATAATCCGCTGCCGGATGAATACACTCGGTTGCTGGCCGACCTTAAAAATGCAAAAGTACTCAGTATTTACGGCCATGCCGATACTACGGCTACCGCACAGTATAACCAAAAACTTTCTGACCGCAGGGCTAATAATGTTGCGGCTTATCTAAAGGGCAAAGGTGTTAATACTGCCAATGCCGATGTGAAAGGATTTGGGGAGTTGCAGTCTCTTGACGGTGGCCTTATAACCGACAGGCGGGTAGTAATAACCTATGAAAAAAGGGAAGGGGCTGTAGTGCAGCCCGCACTACAGTCAAGCCTTTCGGCAGAAGTGGCTGAGGCGAAGAAAGGCGACAAGCTTAAGCTTAAAAACATGAATTTTGAAAACAATTCAGATATTATGCTGCCGTCTTCAAGGCCTGTGGCAAATGAGCTGCTGCGTATTATGAAGGCCAATCCCGGGCTTGAAATACAAATACAGGGGCATATTTGCTGCCAGGATGTAGATGTAACCCGTGTATCAGAAAAAAGGGCATTTATGGTGTATAATTTCCTGCTGCAAAACGGGATTAGCAAAAGCAGGCTTTCTTACAAAGGGCTGGGCAGCTCGCAACCCATTTACCCGTTACCCGAACAAAGCGAAGGCGAGCGCGTTGCCAACCGCAGGGTAGAGATAGAAATCATCAGTAACTAATTTGATTTGAGCTTTATGTTTTCTCTCTATTTATAAGAAACTACTTTAAATCGGTATCTTCCGCGTTTCGTTTGCAATAAAAATTCATTACATTCGTTATCCACACAAAAAGAAGACTTCATGAAGCGACTACTTTCATTTGGCGTACTATTCTTATTTCCGCTACTGACTGCGGCACAGGAGCAGTTTTCTGTTTATTTTGACAGCAACAAGAGTGAGCTTACCAAAAAAGAAACCGATAAGCTTGCCCGATGGATGGTGGCTAACCATGAGTCTAAAATATTGGCTATAAATGGCTATACCGATGAAGACGGTACATCTGGCTATAACGATACGCTGGCACAGCGCAGGGTAGATTATGTATATGCCGCTGTAAAAAACAG
Organism: Flavobacterium akiainvivens; assembly: GCF_001278115.1. GTDB lineage: Bacteria > Bacteroidota > Bacteroidia > Flavobacteriales > Flavobacteriaceae > Flavobacterium > Flavobacterium akiainvivens. Next base: position 99,024 of record NZ_LIYD01000005.1, read on the forward strand.
TGTAAAAACCCGTGAAGACTTTAAAACACACAGTTTTGGCGAGCTGCACAAACAGTCGGCTAACAAGGCTGAAAACCGTAAGGTAACGCTGTACTTTCTGCAAAAACAGGATTTGCATAGGGAGAATGAAATTCTGGGTATAAAGGAAGAGGCACCTAAGCCGGTGGTAACAGAAAAGAAAGATATTACCTATCCTGAAAAAGTTACGGTTCAGGGGCCGGGCGGCAGGGAAGAAGAGCTTGCCCTTGATGTAAGTTTTATGAAGCAGGTGGCGGCCACCCCGGCAGGGCAAAAAATTGTATTGCCTAACATGAACTTTTACGAAAATACCTTTGGCATAATGCCTGATTCGCGCCCACGCCTTTTTGAACTCCTGGAAGTAATGAAAGCCAACCCGGGTATCAAAATAAAAGTGCAAGGCCATGTGTGCTGCATGACGGCCGACCGTAAAAACCTTTCGCGTGACAGGGCAAAAGCTATTGTAATGTTTTTATCTACAAGCGGCATAGAGCGTAGCCGCATGACATTTGAAGGTTTCGGCGTAAGCCAGCCGTTATACCCAATCCCTGAAAAAACACCTGAAGAGCGTGAAGCTAACCGCAGGGTTGAGGTGTTGATTGTAGAGAATCCTTCATAAATCAGGGAGTGCGTTTTATCTTGTCCGGGTTTTGCCTTGAATCAAAAACATTAGATATCAGGAGCATTTGGTTTGGAATATCAATCCAATAAATAATCTTATAATTTTTGTGTACAATATATCTAAATTCCTGTAGTCTGTCTGAAAGAAATTCTTCCCGTTGCCCTATGTAAGGAGACTGGTCTAAATTTATGGAGGCATCTACTAATTCGTCTACCAGTTTAGCGGCAACTCTTTTGCCGGCTTTATACTTGTAGTAAGTGTAAATATCTTCGAGTTTGTTTTCTGCAAATTGCGTCCAATAAACCGTTAGTCCCATTTTTTAATTTTATCTTTTAAGGAAGAAGCCTTAATAATGCGACCTTCCTGTGCATCTTTAATTGATAAATCAGTTTCGATATTAAGTTGCTCTACGCTCATGGGAGACATATTTTCGTCAGCCAATTCTGCTTTACGTTTGTGTAAAAAGTTTTCAAGAGCTGTAATAACATCTTCGTTTTGTAGCCGTAAAAATTCCTGTACAAAACTTATTTTTCTCGCTTCTAAATCCATCGCCATAATGTTTTTTTCAAAGATAGATAAAAATTATTTTCATATTGCCCATAATGCTGATGACCACTTCAATTCGTCATTTTTAGGATATATTTATAGGTAATAATTTTGCTTACAGTTGAAGCATTGGCTAATTTTGAGGGACAACCACTAAACCCAAAATTATGTCAACTACCCGTCGCAATTTTATACATACCCTTACCAAAGGCGCCGCTGCGGCAGCCATTACCCCCGTTTTAGGCAGCAGCCTTGACGGCCTTGCACCCGAAAGTTCGGTAACACCCATAATTACAGAGTCGGCCGGCTCGTTTGAGCCTACTAAACTGCGCTACCGTGTGCCGCATAAAATAGGCATGGGCGGTGTTGCGCTGGGCAATGGGTTTGCCGAGACCGACGATACCACAGCGCTACAGGCCATGCAGGGCGCGTGGGATGCCGGTATCCGCTACTTTGATACCTCGCCGTGGTATGGCCTTGGGCTGAGTGAAAGGCGCATGGGTAATTTTCTTCATGGCAAAGACAAAAAAGAATATGTGATTTCAACCAAGGTTGGCAGGCTGATGTATCCTGATGCTGATTTTACGCATCCGTTATGGAAAGGCAGGCTTAACTTTAATTACAAATACGATTACACTGCTGATGGCGTGCGCCGCTCGGTTGAGGATAGCTTACTGAGGCTGGGTATACCGGCCCTGGATATTGTGTTTATACACGATTTAAGCCCTGATAACGGCGATATGAAGGATAAGTGGGTAGAGTACTTTAAAGTGGCGCAAAACGGCGCTATGAAAGCGCTGACCAAAATGCGCGAGGAAGGCCTTATTAAAGCGTGGGGGTTGGGTGTAAACACTATTGAACCTGCCATGCAAACCCTTGAGGTGGCCGATCCGGATGTGTTTCTTTCAGCAACCCAATATTCGCTGGTAAAGCATAAAGATGATTTGGAAGTACTGTTCCCTGCGTGTGAAAAGCGCGATGTTAGCATTATTGTAGGTGCACCGCTTGCCGCCGGATTGCTTGCCGGTAAAGACCGTTACCTGTATGCTGGCGAAAAGCCAAAGGATGTTATGGACAAGTATGCCAAAATGAAAAAGATTGCCACTGCCCACAAGGTAGACCTACGCAGTGCTGCTTTGCAATTTACCGCTGCGCCTAAAGTGGTAGCCAGCACCATACCCGGTATTCGTACGGCACAACAGGCTGCTGAGAACTACGCCAGCATGAGTGCAAAAATACCCGTTGATTTTTGGGCAGAGCTTAAAAAGGAAAAACTTATTGAGGAAAGGGCAGAGGTGCCGAAGGTTTAGATGGGTAGCTCCTGATGGATTTTCAAAAGTTTATTTAATAAGTCTATAGAATAGTAACGTTTATTAGCGAGTAGTTCTATAAAGACAGGCCTTAAGTCCGGTATAAGTTGTTTTGTTTTCGCGGTTGACAAAATGCCGAGAGTGCCTATGCAGTTAATATTGAGGCTTTCTGCAATAGTACGGGCTTTTTTATCATCAACTAACAAAAAGTTGGCTCTTAATTCTTTGTATAGGATTACTGATTCTGATTCTCCGTAATCCATTATAAAGGTCAATTCATTAAATCCGGTTATAGCGGTAACTTTGTCTTTAAAGAATGCGTCTATAGCCGGATAGAATTCTGTTGTTTTGTCTAATGTTATTTCTTCCCAAACAGCATTTGGAATTTTTATCTGATCAAAAAGGGTTTCTAAAATATCAAGCCTATTGATTACTGCCAATGAGAAAATGGAGCCTGAATCGGCAATTACAATCCCGTTTTTCATTACAAAAGCTTTTGAATATCACTGTCAATGTCTTCTTCAGTGATATTGGATATTGATATGTTGTTTTCAGAAAGCAGTGTTTCAAATTCAAGCCTCGGCATTCCTGCAAGCTGCGAAGCCTTGCCTATGGTCAATTTTTGTAATTTGTACAATTGCATGGCAAGAGTGGCTTTTAAGCGCTGTTTAAAATCGGGTTCAGATTCGTTTAGTGCTAAAAGTATATCTCCTGGTAATTCTAATGAAATGGTTTGGGTGTTCATAACAATTGCTTTTCTTCAAAATTACAAAATTTAGACTATACTCCACTGGCTCATTAAAACATTGGTAAATTATCACATTAAAAACTATCTTTGCCGCTACAACACAAACAGCTACACATGAGTTCTGATACCAGCAAACGCTATAGCCAAAGGGGAGTTTCGGCTTCTAAAGAAGATGTGCACAACGCCATTAAAAACATAGATAAAGGCCTTTTCCCGAAAGCATTCTGCAAAATTGTTCCTGATTACCTTACCGGAGATGAAGACTACTGCCTTATTATGCACGCCGATGGTGCGGGTACAAAGTCGTCTCTTGCCTATATGTACTGGAAAGAAACCGGCGATGTAAGCGTTTGGAAAGGTATAGCACAGGATGCGCTTATCATGAACATAGACGACTTGCTGTGTGTGGGTGCGGTAGATAACATAATGTTGAGCAGTACTATTGGGCGTAATAAAAACCTGGTGCCGGGCGAAGTGATTTCAGCCATTATAAACGGTACGGAGGAGCTTATAGAAGAACTTAAAGGCTTTGGTGTGACCATACACTCAACCGGTGGCGAAACGGCCGATGTGGGCGACCTGGTGCGCACCATTATTGTAGACAGTACCGTAACGGCCCGTATTAAACGCAGCAATGTGGTAGATAATGCCAACATTCAGCCGGGTGATGTGATTGTAGGTTTGGCGAGCTACGGCCAGGCTACCTATGAAAAAGGGTACAACGGCGGTATGGGCAGTAACGGCCTTACTAGTGCGCGCCACGATGTGTTTAACAACTACCTTGCGGCAAAATACCCTGAAAGCTTTGATGCTGCGGTTCCGGCTGAACTGGTGTACAGCGGCAATGTAAAGCTGACCGATGAAGTAGAGGGCAGCCCTATAGATGCCGGTAAGCTGGTGCTTTCGCCTACGCGCACCTATGCGCCTGTTATTAAAAAGATTCTCGAAAAATATACCCCGGCCGATATTCATGGTATGGTGCATTGCAGTGGCGGCGCCCAAACCAAGGTGCTGCATTTTGTAGATAATGTTCATGTGGTTAAAGATAACCTGTTCCCTGTTCCGCCGTTATTTAAGCTCATACAGGAGCAAAGTGGCACCGACTGGAAGGAAATGTACCAGGTATTCAACTGCGGCCACAGGATGGAGCTATACGTGCCACAGGCCATTGCAGGTGATATTATTGCAATCTCACAATCGTTTGGTATAGAAGCGCAGGTAGTGGGAAGGGTAGAAGCTTCAGAAAGTAAAAAACTTACCATTACAAGCGAATACGGAACGTTTGAGTATTAATATTTTTTAGCCACGAATTTCACAAATTAGCGCAAATTTTAATTAGTGTCCATTTGTGAAATTCGTGGCTTCTTTATACAATGCAGTTACTAAAACAAAATATCCTGGCTTACTACAAGCAACAGGTTCAGGACAAGCTGGATGCCTTTCGTGATATGATAGCGGCCCTTACTGAGGGTGCGGCTAACGATGCCAAAGGGTCGGCGGGAGACAAGCATGAAACAGCCCTGAGCATGATGCACCTGGAGCAGGAAAAGCTGAACCACAAAATTTCTGAATTTTTAGAGCAGCAGGCGGTTTTAGAGCGCATTAATCCTGATAAACAATCTGATAAAGTAGCCTTAGGCAGCCTTGTGGTTGCAAATGGTATTTACCTGTTTGTAAGCGCTGCATTGCCTAAAATTACCGTGGTAGGCAAAAGCATATTGGCGTTATCGCCGCAATCGCCGCTGGGTGCCATGATGATGGGCAAACAGGTGGGCGATACATTTGAGGTTAACGGTACTAAGTATACTATCCAGCAACTGTTTTAGCAACAAATTACATTAATTCGTTGCTGATATGCTTTACAAATTAACATTTGTAATCCATTCCTTGTAAAAACCCTGTATTTCCTTATTAATTGCTGTAATAAAATCTATTTTAGTTTAAAATTAAAATCACTTCACAAGTTTGTGTTTTGAAATTGAAACTAAAAATACAACTTTGTCTTGTTGAAATAAACCAAATAGTGGTTTTGAGCTTTGAATGTAAACAGAATAAAGTATGTGTGGAATTTTAGCAATTATCGGAAAGGGAAAAGATGAAGCATTGGTTAAGCAGCTTTCTAAAAGGATGTCGCACCGCGGGCCAGATGAAAGCGACCTTCATGTAACATCTAAGGGACATATATTAAGCCACGAGCGCCTGTCTATAGTAGACCTTCATACAGGCAAACAACCCATACAGGGCACTAATGATGCCTGGATGGTGCATAATGGCGAGATATACAACCACCAGGCCCTTCGCGATACGGTGCTGAAAAGCCATACATTCAGGACAACGTCTGACTCTGAGGTTATCGTGCATTTATATGAAGAGTTTGGCTATGAGTTTTGCGATATGCTCGACGGTATTTTTGCCTTTGTGGTAATAAGCGGCGACGATTTTATTGCAGGCCGCGACCCGCTTGGCGTTAAGCCGCTATACTACGGCCTTGACGAAAGGGGCAGGATATACTTTGCCAGCGAAATGAAAGCCATTGCCGATCAGTGCCAGACGTTTTCTACCTTTCCGCCGGGGCATTATTATACGCCCAAAACCGGTTTTGTAAAATATTACAGGCCGCAGTGGGAAGATGCCTCTAAGGCGGTTGAGCCGGTAGATTATGAAGCCATACGTGCATCGTTAACGCAGGCGGTTGAAAAAAGGCTTATGAGCGATGTACCTATCGGGGTATTGCTTTCAGGCGGGCTTGATTCGTCGTTAACGTCGTCTATCGCCGCAAGGCTGATGAAAGATAGCGGGCAAACGCTGCATTCTTTTAGTGTAGGCCTTGATGCTATGGCACCCGATGCCGCCGCGGCACGCAAAGTGGCAGATTTTTTAGGTACTGAACACCATGAGGTACACTTTACAATAGAACAGGGCATTGAAATACTGGATAAGCTCATTTGGCACCTTGAAACCTATGATGTTACGTCTATTCGCGCCAGCACACCTATGTACTTTTTGAGCAAGGCGATTACAGATATGGGTATCAAGGTGGTACTGAGTGGCGAAGGGGCCGATGAGATTTTTGGCGGTTACCTGTATTTCCGTAATGCGCCGGGAGCGGTAGACTTCCAGAAGGAAACCATAGAAAGGGTACAAAAACTCTTTACTGCCGACCTGCTGCGTGCTGATAAAAGCACCATGGCGCACGGGCTTGAGGCGAGGGTTCCGTTTTTGGATAAAAAGTTTTTGGAGCTGGCCATAAAAATAAAACCCGAAGAAAAACAGCCGTTAACCTACAACGGCGTAGAAAAATACATACTCCGCAAGGCGTTTGATACGCCACAGCAGCCTTACCTGCCGGATGAGGTATTGTGGAGGCAAAAGGAACAATTTAGCGATGGGGTGGGGTACAACTGGATAGATACGCTGATCGAGTATTGCTCAAGCCAGGTAACGGATGAACAGATGGAGGGTGCGGCAGAGCGTTTTCCGTACAACACCCCGGCTACAAAAGAGGCTTATTTTTACAGGAGCGTGTTCCATAAGCACTTCCCACAGGTCAGTGCTGCGCAAACCGTGCGCAAATGGATACCTAAGTGGCAGGCGAATACCGACCCAAGCGGCCGAGCCAACGCTGCCCACGTAAATGCCGATACTGCCATAGCGCAGGCAAAAGTTTGATAGTTTGTTTAGGTTTATAATTTAGTTTGTTTAAAATTTTGGAATTTTAGTTTGTTTGTTTGTGGAAGAGCGTCCCGCTATTGCGGGACGTTTTTTGTTTGTAAGTATTGGCATATTAATTGTAAGTTTATATTTATCAATTACGATCCGCCTTATCTTTATGAAAAGAATTACCTTACTGCTTCTCTTTATTTCCTTTACTGTTTCCGCACAGGAAAAATATACATTTAACCCGGAGCTGCCCGTGCCTACCATTGGCGATTTGCTAAAGCATGCCGATTCGCTTTTTATGCCTAACACCACCCTGAGTTTTGCATACAGTTCAGAGCACGCTAAGCCCTATAGCCAGATACACCCCGAGCCGGCAGCAGACCCCGGCTACCTGCCTAAAAAGCTTGAGGCTATAAAGAACGATTCGCTTAACCCGTTTCATTACAGCGACCTTGGCGGGTATTACGACAAGATGGGCGAGGAGGCAGCGTCATTTAAATATTACACAAAGGCTTATGACAAGCTAAAGCATTTTAAGGTAGAAAAGGATTCGGCACTGTATTATTCATACAGCGCGATATTAAAAATAAACCTGGGCCAGGACGGCGTGCCCGATGTTGAAAAAGCCCTGGCCATTAACCCTGCCGATACGCTTGCGTTTAGCTTTTACCCTATGATGCTTATTAATAACGGCCGTTTTGCCGATGCCAAAAGGGTATTGATGCCACTGCTGAAAGATGAAGGGCTTAAATACAACACCTATTTGTACCTGGGGCTTGTAGAAATTTATGAAAAAATGCAGCAGGCCATACAGGCAGGTGATGAGTGGACTGAAAAATCGAAAGGGCTTGCTATTGAAAACCTGATAGACATGCGGCCTTATGAGGAAAATTTTGATAAGAAGGACAAATACTTCAGGCGGCAGCAGGAATTTACAAGGCTGTTTAGCTGTTTTATGAAGCTTATCATAACACTCGACCCATCGGGTAAAGAAGTGGCTTCTAAACAAGATCTTGCTTATCTTAATGGGCGCATAAAGTATTTTACTGATTACCTTAAAGAGAAAGATGCCAACGTATACAGTGCTTATTTTTGCCTGGGCTTTGCTACCTGGCTTAAAAAAGACTACAATGGCGCCATAGCTAATTTTGAAAAGGCCCTTAAAGCCTTTCCGGCGGGTAAGGATAACTTTGGTTTCCGTACGCCCGATGCCTACACGGCTATTTCTACCCTTTACATCCTACAGAAAAACTATGATAAGGCGCTTGAGGTAAACCTGCGTAAGCTTAATGCCAAACTGCTTGATAATGCCGACAGGGCCTCCACGTTGCTGACTATCGGCAAGCTGTATTATGCAAAAGAAGATGCGGTTAAAGCGCTTGAATATGCCCAAAAAGCGGTAGAAGTGCAGCAAACTTTTGAGACCATGTTTTTTAAGTCGTATATGGCTACCCGTAATGGACAGGGAGAGTTAGGCGAGCAAACCTTGTTTAAGGCAGAAGAATTTATAAACCAGGAAAGCCAGACGCACGATTTAATGAGTTATTATATAGTGCTTAGCCTGGCTATGTCGCGTTTTGATTTTGCTGCCCAGTTATACTTTGATAACCAGCCCAAATTAACCGAAGAATGCACCACCTGCAGGTATCTTGTAACCCATTATCTTGTAAAGCTCGATGAGTAGCTTTTTTGGTGCTAAACGAGTTGATTTTAGCCTGTTAATCCAAATATTTTGGGCTGATTTACGACTTAAAAACAGTGCTGAAACTACATTAATGTAGTGTAATTGGGCAATTCTTTCACTATTGTTAAGTATTAGATGATTTTAATAAATTGTTAATAACTTAAAAGCTAATTAGAGGCGATTTGTGGCATTATCGCCTGCATTTTGCTATATTTGTTCGTTAAACATAAAAAATACGTTTAAGCTATAATTTATGAGCGAAGAAGTTAAGAAAAACAACTATTCGGCAGACAGTATCCAGGCATTAGAAGGAATGGAGCACGTAAGGATGCGCCCATCCATGTATATAGGCGATGTGGGTACACGCGGCCTTCACCACCTTGTATATGAGGTTGTTGATAACTCGATAGACGAGGCGCTTGCCGGGCATTGTGATACTATTTTTGTTGCCATTAACGAAGACAATTCTATTACCGTTGAAGACAACGGCCGTGGTATACCGGTAGATATACATAAAAAAGAAGGCGTTAGCGCACTTGAGGTTGTAATGACCAAGATAGGCGCCGGCGGTAAATTTGATAAAGACTCATACAAAGTATCAGGTGGGCTTCACGGTGTGGGGGTGTCGTGTGTTAACGCGCTTTCAGACCACTTAAGGGCTACTGTTTTTCGTGAAGGGAAAGTATATGAACAGGAGTATGAGCGCGGTAAGGCTATGTATCCGGTTAAGCAGATAGGCGAAACCGATAAGAGGGGTACTACCGTAACCTTTAAGCCGGACGGTACTATTTTTACACAAACGCTGGAATATAGCTATGATACGCTTGCTGCCCGTATGCGCGAGCTGGCCTACCTTAATAAAGGTATAAGCATAACGCTTACCGATAAAAGGGAAAACAACGAAGACGGCAGTTTTGTGAGCGAAACCTTCCACTCAAGCGAAGGTTTGAAGGAGTTTGTTAAGTTTCTTGACGGCAACCGCGAGCCTATTATTGCAAGCGTTATAAGCATGGAAACCGATAAGGGCGAAATACCGGTTGAGGTAGCGCTTATTTACAACACCAGCTATTCTGAAAACATATTCAGCTACGTAAACAACATTAACACCCACGAGGGCGGTACACACCTTTCGGGTTTCCGCAGGGGGTTAACCAATACGCTTAAAAAGTATGCCGATAACTCTGGCCTGCTTGAAAAGCTTAAGTTTGAAATCAGCGGCGATGACTTCCGTGAGGGGCTTACCGCAATTATATCGGTTAAAGTAGCCGAGCCGCAGTTTGAGGGGCAAACCAAAACCAAGCTGGGCAACCGCGAGGTGGTGGCGCCCGTAAGCCAGGCGGTGAGCGAAATGCTGGAAAACTACCTTGAAGAAAACCCTAACGATGCCCGCACTATTGTGCAAAAGGTTATCCTTGCGGCACAGGCGCGCCATGCGGCTAAAAAAGCCCGCGAAATGGTGCAGCGCAAAACTGTAATGGGCGGTGGCGGACTTCCGGGTAAACTGAGCGACTGTTCTGAGCAGGATCCTGAAAAGTGCGAGATATTCCTTGTAGAGGGCGACTCGGCAGGTGGTACTGCAAAACAGGGCCGTGACAGGGGTTTCCAGGCGATACTTCCGCTAAGGGGTAAAATCCTTAACGTAGAAAAAGCCATGCACCACAAGGTGTTTGAAAACGAAGAGATACGCAACATCTTTACCGCACTGGGGGTAACCATTGGTACGGCAGAAGACAGCAAGGCGCTTAACCTTGAAAAGCTGCGTTACCATAAAGTGGTTATTATGTGTGATGCCGACGTAGACGGTAGCCACATCAGTACGCTTATCCTTACGTTCTTCTTCCGCTTTATGAAGGAGCTGATTGAGAACGGACACGTATATATAGCAACGCCTCCACTTTACCTTGTTAAGAAAGGTGCCAAGAAAGAATATGCATGGACAGAAAACCAGCGCGACCTGATAAACGAGCGCCTGGGTGGCGGTGCAACCATACAGCGTTATAAAGGTCTTGGTGAGATGAACGCCGAGCAGCTTTGGGAAACCACGCTTGACCCTGAATTCCGCACGCTGCGCCAGGTAAGCATAGATAGCCTTGCTGAAGCCGATAGGATATTCAGTATGCTGATGGGTGATGAGGTTCCGCCAAGGAGGGAATTTATTGAAAAGAATGCTGCCTATGCCAAGATTGATGCATAAGCACACAAACATACTTGTTTTGGCTACGGCCCTGCTCCTGACGGGCGGGGCTACAGCACAAAACACGCAACAAATTGCGGGAGATATAGGGCGTCTGATTACTGACGCCCTTTTCTTTTCTGATAAGTACATAACCCCGGCAGCCGATGCTGCGGTGTACCAGCAAAGCAGCGGGTGGATAACCTCGCCACGCGAACGCGGGTTGTGGGATGTAACCTTTGGCCTGCATACAAACGTATTTTTTACGCCAAAGCGCGACAGGGTGTTTACTGTTTATAACGACGATTTCCAGTTTTTTCAGCTTGAAGAGGGTTTCCGTGCGGCGGTGCCCACCGCACTGGGCAATGACAAGCAGGTGTATCTTACCGGTATGATAGGTAACGACCCGGTGCGCCTTGAAACGCCTGAGGGTATAGATATGGAAACCGTGGCCTATCCTTATTTGCAGGGCTCGGTTGCACTGCCGTGGGGCAATGAGCTTGTAGTGAAGTATTCGCCAAAGGTAAAGCTTGAAAAAAGTAATTACCAGGTGTATGGGGTAGGGCTTAAGCACAACATAAGCCGCTACTTTAAAAGCCTTGAAGAGGAAAAGATACACATAGCGGTTTTAGCGGCTTATGCCAAGGAAGATGTATCGTTTAACTTCCTTAATGTACAAACGGATTATGGTTCGCTGGGTATAAACCAAATAAACGGGCTGGTAGACACGTGGCAGTTTCAGCTGAGCGCCTCGCAGCAGTTTTGGGACGACCTTGAGTTTATGGGCAGCTTTATTGTTAACACCAGCGATGTAAAATACCGCGTTACCGGAGAGACCGGCACCATTGAAGAAATAGTGCCACTACAGGCTGTGCTTAACGACAGGCTTAAAACCATATATAAAACGCGTATAAATTACATAGGAGAGTTTAGTGCGGCCTATAATATTGGCAATTTTAATATACAAACTATCGTTGCTTTTGGTAAATTTGTAAATACCAACGTTTCGTTGCAGTATTTATTTAAGTAACCTAAACAAACAAAATCATTTATTATGAAAGTAACAATTGTAGGTGCCGGCAACGTGGGCGCTACCTGTGCCGATGTAATTTCGTACAGGGGGATAGCCAGCGAAGTAGTTTTATTAGATATTAAAGAGGGCTTTGCCGAAGGTAAGGCTATGGACATAATGCAGTGCGCCAGCAACACGGGCTTTAATACACGTGTTAGCGGCGTTACTAACGATTACAGCAAAACGGCTAACAGCAATGTTGTTGTAATTACCAGCGGCATTCCGCGTAAGCCGGGCATGACCCGCGAAGAACTGATAGGTATAAATGCCGGTATTGTTAAAGGCGTGGCAGAGAACGTGCTTAAATATTCGCCGGAAGCTATTATAGTGGTGGTAAGTAACCCTATGGACACGATGACGTATCTTACGTTAAAAGCCACAGGCCTGCCGCGTAACAGGGTAATAGGTATGGGCGGCGCGCTGGATAGTTCAAGGTTTAAATACTTTTTGAGCAAGGCGCTTGATAAACCCATTACCGATATACAGGGTATGGTAATAGGCGGGCACGGCGATACTACTATGATTCCGCTTACAAGGCTAGCCAGCTACAACGGCAGCCCGGTGGGTGATTTTCTTGCAGCCGATGTACTGGAGCAGGTAGCGGCCGATACTATGGTGGGCGGTGCTACGCTAACCAAACTATTAGGTACAAGCGCGTGGTATGCCCCGGGGGCATCTGTAGCTTATTTGGTAGACAGTATATTGAATGACCAGAAGAAAATGATAGCCTGCTCGGTATTCCTGGAAGGGGAGTGTGGCCAGGAAGATATATGCCTGGGTGTGCCGTGTATTATTGGCGCAAACGGTTTAGAAGAGATAGTGGATATTGCCCTTAATGATGAGGAAAAAGCCAAACTGGCCAAGAGCGCCGACGCGGTTAGGGCCATGAACGCCGACCTTAAAGAAGTGCTGGTATAACGCTATACCCAATAAATACAGGGGCTGCCAATGGCAGCCTTTTTTTTTGATATAATTATGAAATAAATTGGTTTATCATGTGGTAAATTATATATTTGCTCGTTTTTAAAAAAATTGGAATAATTAATTTAGACTAAGAATGCAGAATAAGGGACTCGTAAAGTTTTTTGCAATACTATTTGCAATATTATGTATCTACCAGCTCACATTCACCTGGGTGGCAGGCAACATTGAAGATGATGCCAAGCTTTATGCCAAAGGAAATGCTGATAAAGAAGTAAAGTATCTTGACTCTATGGGTAAGATACCTGTATATCCGGTGCTGGGCTATACATATAATGAAGTAAGGGATAAACAAATAAACAAAGGCCTTGACCTTGAGGGTGGTGTTAACGTAACACTTGAAATCTCGGTAAAGGAAATCCTTAAAACCCTTTCTAACAACTCTGATAACCCTGTGTTTAACAAAGCCCTTGATGAGGCTACTAAAAACAAACAGGGCAACCAGGACTACCTTGATGCATTCTTTGTAGCATTTGCGCAAGTGTCTAACGGCACCCCGCTTGCTTCTCCTGATATTTTTGGTAACATAAACCTTGCCGGCGAAATCAACACTACAATGAGTGATGACCAGGTTAAAAAGGTTATTGCCAAAAAAGTTAGCGAGTCTATTGACAGTGCTTATGGCGTTCTTGCAGAACGTATCGATAAATTTGGTGTTGCACAGCCTAACATTATGCGCCTTGGCGAAAGCGGCCGTATACTTGTAGAGCTTCCGGGTGTTAAAGATATTGACCGTGCTACAAAGCTACTGCAAAGTACTGCACAGCTTGAGTTTTGGGAAGTATACAAGGCACAGGACGTGTTCCCGTACCTTAGCTCTGTAAACACAGCGCTTCAAAACGCTTCTAAAACTGAGAAAGATACAGCTGCAACTGCTGATGCCGGTAAACTGCTTGGTGCTAAAGATTCTCTTGGTGCTAAAAAAGGCAGCAACCCGCTACTTGACAAACTTAAAATGGAAAGGGCCGGCGGCGCTATACTTGGCGAGGCTTCCCTAAAAGATACTGCTGCTATAAACGCTATTTTCAGGAAACCTGAAATGAAGAGCATGCTGCCTAACAACCTGCAATTTGTACGTTTTGTATGGGGCAAGGCAGACGATAAGAAAAACGATGGCCTTGTGCAGCTTTATGCACTTAAAACCAACAGGGATAACGTTGCACCACTTGCAGGTAACGTAATTACTGATGCGGTTAATGATTTTGACCAGGCAGGTAAGCCTATCGTGAGCATGAAGATGAACCTTAAAGGTGCCCAGAAGTGGGAAGAAATGACCGGTAAGGCTTATCGTGAGCAGGGCTTTATTGCTATTGTTCTTGATAACGTAGTATATTCTGCACCTACAGTAACCAGCGGCCCAATTGCCGGTGGCAGCTCGCAAATATCTGGTAACTTTGATGTTACCGAGACTAAAGACTTAGCTAACATACTGCGTGCAGGTAAACTTCCTGCAAAGGCAGATATCGCCGAAAGGCAGGTAGTAGGCCCATCACTTGGCCAGGAAGCTATTGATAACGGTATTACTTCATCTATTGTAGGTTTACTGCTTGTATGTGCATGGATGTGGGTTTATTATGGTAAGGCAGGTACTTATGCTAACATTGCACTACTTGTTAACCTACTGTTCCTGTTTGGCCTTCTTGCAAGCCTTAGCGCGGTGCTAACACTGCCTGGTATTGCGGGTATTGTACTAACAATGGGTACTGCGGTAGATGCCAACATTATTATATATGAACGTGCCAAGGAAGAACTGCGCCACGGAAAATCGCTTGAAGAGGCTGTTAAAACTTCTTACAGCTGGAGGGGTGCAATGTCTTCTATTACCGATGCTAACGTAACACACGTGCTTACAGGTGCGGTACTGTTTATATTTGGTTCAGGCCTTGTAAAAGGTTTCGCAACTACACTACTTATAGGTATCTTTACTTCACTGTTTACATCATTGTTTGTAACAAGGATTTTCCTTGACAGGGCTGTTAAAAAAGGTACTAACCTAACGTTTGTAACCGGCCTTTCTAAAAACTGGTTTACTAACTTCCATTTTGATTTCCTTGGTGCCAAGAAGTTTACTTATATCTTCTCAAGCCTTGTGGTTATTGTAAGTGTGGTGTCGTTCTTTGTAAACGGCCTTGAAGAAGGTATTGACTTTGCCGGTGGACGTACGTATACCGTAAGGTTTGAAAAGCCAATTTCTGACGAAGACGTTAGGGAAGAGCTTGGTGCTGCATTTGGCGAAAACGTAGACGTTAAGCGTTTTGGTGGCGACAACCAGCTAAGGCTTACCACTAAATATAAAGTTGACGAAAAAGGCGAAGGTGTAGATAAGGAGATTACCACTATACTTTACAACGGCCTTAAAAAGCACTATACAAACCTTTCTTACGAGCAGTTTGTAAATAATAACGATGACAAGGTTCAGGGTATTATACAATCAAGCACCGTGAGCGGCAGCGTGGCAGATGATGCCAAGACTAATGCTTACTGGGCGGTACTTGGCGCAATGGCCATAGTGTTTGTTTACCTGATGGTGAGCTTCAGGAAATGGCAGTATTCGCTTGGTGCAATTGCCGCTGTGGCGCACGACGTAATATTTGTACTGGGTATATACTCACTTTGCTACAAGTTTATGCCGTTCCACATGGAAATTGACCAGCACTTTATTGCGGCCATACTTACCGTTATTGGTTACTCTATGAACGATACCGTAATTGTATTTGACAGGGTGCGTGAGTTCCTTGCCGGTAACCTTAAAGGTTCTTTCAGGGAAGTAGTTAACGCATCTATCAATACAACCATGTCTCGTACCATTAACACATCTCTAACCATGGTTATAGTACTTGCTATTATGTTTGTATTTGGTGGTGAGAGCATCCGCGGATTTGTATTCGCTATGCTAACCGGTATTGTTGTAGGTACTTATTCTTCACTATTTATTGCTACCCCGGTACTTGTTGACTCGGTAAGCAAAAAAGACAAAGAAGAAATTGAAAGGCGACACAACGAATCTCAGGAAGCTGCATAAGACATTTTTTGTTAAAAATATTGAAACCTGCCTATGCTTATAGGCAGGTTTTTTATTTATTTGTATACGCAAAAAAACATATATTCGTTATTATACAATAACACGACGGAAAAAAGCATAGTACTTTAAAAAACAGCAACCTACACTTAACATGACTAATTTGATCTTTTTAATGCAGGATTCCATTCCTGCCGCTGCACAAGACACTGCCGCCGCTGCGGTGCAAACCACAGAGGTATCGGTTAACTATCTTTCGCTTGTAATGAAGGGCGGTGTAATGGTAATCCCTATTATATTGCTACTATTCTTTACCCTGTATGTAATTATAGAAAGGGCCATGTATTACAGCAAGGCCACCAAGCATAACGAGGCGCTTATTAATGAAATACGTTTCCAGCTGAGCAGCGGCAAGATTGAGCCTGCACAGCTAACAGCCAGCAAGGCGGGTACTGCCGAGGGCAATATACTTGAGAGTGGCATAAGCCTGATAGGCCGCCCGCTTAGCGAAATAGAAGGCATGATGGAAAAGCAAACCAATGTTGAGCTGGGCCTTATGGAACGTAAACTGGGCTGGCTGGGCCTTGCTGCCGGTATTGCCCCAATTCTTGGCTTTATAGGTACTATTGCCGGGGTTATCAAGATTTTCTACCAGATATCTGAAACGGCCGATATTTCGATAGGCAGTATATCTGAGGGTTTGTATGAAAAGATGATCAGCTCGGGTATGGGGCTTATTGTGGGCGTTGTGGCCTATAGCGGCTACCACTATTTTAACATGGTGATAGACAGCTTTGCGCTGCGTGTGCAAAAGCAGGTAATACAGTTTGTAAACATAATAACTACAGGTAAATAATGAGGATTAGGAGAAATAAACGCTTTCATGCAGAAATCGCGGCCTCGGCGCTTAGCGATATCATGTTCTTTTTGCTGTTGTTCTTCCTGATTATCTCTACGCTGGCAAACCCTAACGTAATTAAGCTGATGCTGCCCAAGGCACGCACAACGGCTACTACCGATAAGGCACACATGAGCGTTTCGGTACTGGTTATGGAAGATAAGACAAAGCAATATTTTATAGATAAGGAACCCGTACTGTTTGACGACCTTGAAGCCAAGCTGGCCGAACACGTGCAGGCATCAGGGGACAATACGGTTATTGTGCGTTTCCCGTATGATTTGCAGGTGCAGGACATGGTAGATGTACTGCAGATAGGTGAGCGCCTTAAGCTGAAGTTTGTTATAGCTACCTCTAAACAGTAGTGCTATGGAAAAATTCACGAAAGAAGAAAAAGAGTCAACCGCCATTACCATCGTCATTTTCCTGGCGGTGTTTTTGCCGTTGTACTTTTTGACCTATACCATTACCGACCCCGACCCGCTTGAACTTGCAATGCTGGAAGGCGGCGGCGGTGGAGGCGGTGTTACCATAAATTTTGGTAACAGTAACGATGGTATGGGAGCCAACTACCGCAGCGAGCTTCTTGATGCGGCTACCAAGTTTAAGGCAGAACAGCCTGCACCGGCACCTCCTGCTGAAGAAATAGTGGGCAGCGATGACGATGAAGCTGAAGCGGTGGCCAACACCAAGCCTGTAGAACGTAAAGAACCCCGAATGCAGAATGCCAAGCCGGAAGACAACCCCAAGCCAAAACCTACTGCAACCCCAAAGCCCGAACAGCCCAGGAGGCCGCAAAACGCAGCGCTTGATGCCATGCTGAATAATAATGGAGATGGCAACACGGGCCGTGCCGGTAACCAGGGTAGTATGGACGGCAGCATTAGCTCCGGCAGCTACAGTGGAGATGGCGGAAGCGGTGGTGGCCGTGGCGGCGGACAGGGTAGCGGTGATGGTACCGGAACCGGCCCGGGCAGCGGAAGCGGCTCAGGCGGGGGTAGTGGTGCAGGCCGTGGTACGGGTGTGGGCGATTACAACCTGGCAGGCCGCAAAGCACTTACCAAGCCTAAGCCTGGCGGCTGTAATGAGAATGGTACTGTAGTGGTGCAAATAACTGTAGACCGCAGCGGCAAAGTAATAAAGGCCGAAACGGGCAGGGGTACTAATGCATCGCCGTGCCTTATTGCCAAAGCCAAGAGCGCTGCCCAGGATACTAAGTGGGATGCCGGCAGCAGCGACAAGCAGGTGGGTAGTATTACCTATAATTTTAAAGTAACGGATTAAGACATAATGAAAAAGCTGATATACGCACTGGCGCTTGCCCTGCCCATGTTTATGATGGGGCAGGAGAAGGACAGCGGTGCCGCTAAAGATATTGATAAGCCGGCGCTTGCAGGAAGGCCTGTTACAGACAAGCCTATTATACCCGCCCTGCCAAGCGATTGTAATGAAAGTGGCACGGTTGTATTTACTATTGAAGTAGACCGCGCAGGGGCCGTTAAAACGGCTAAGGTGGCTAAAGGTACCACTAACGAAACAGAGTGCCTTATAGCATACGCGAAGGCCATTGCCATGGCAACCCGCTTTACGGCAAAAGAAGATGCCCCCGAACTTCAGGAAGGGACATTGACCTATAATTTTAAGCTGGAATAATTTTCGGCATGAGCATAAAAAAATCCGGTTCAGTTTTGAGCCGGATTTTTTTATGTCCTATAATTGCGTTTCGGAAAGTAGAGAATGGAAAGTTGTTGAGTAAAAAAATGCGTACCATATTTTTGACTTTCGACTTGTGTACTTTCATAGTGAATATCGAACTCCAAAAGTGAAAAATTAAGCACTTTTTGAGTGTATTTTGTAAGAAAATTACAGGAATAAAAAAGCCACCCGGAGGTGGCTGTATTCTTACAAAGTTTCGGTTCGTTTTTTAGCTGTGGCAATCAGCCAGAAGCCTACCAGTATAAACGGTATGCTAAGCCACTGCCCGGTTGAAAGGATGGGGTTATCGCCCTCAAAACCGCCCTGGCTTTCCTTAACATACTCAACCACAAAGCGTACCGCCCATAAAAGCACCATAAATACCCCGAAAATAAGGCCGTGGTGCTTGCGGGCATTGGTTTTCCAATACATATAAAAGATGATGGCAAACACAAAGATATACAGGAATGCCTCATACAATTGTGCCGGGTGTCGGTATGGAATTGCCTCAAATATAGGCTTATAGCGCTCATTATGCTCTATCAGGTCGTAGGCCTGGTTAACGTTATCGGTATTGGTAAGGCCGGTTACGGTATGCTTGGCAAGTTGCACCTTTTCTCCCTGAACGTCAAGTACTTCCTCGTTACGTACGAATTTTACGGCTGTAGAAAGGTCGGCACTTGTGGGTTTGCCAACTATCTCACTATTAAAGAAATTGCCCAGCCTCACAAAGATACCACCACTGGTAACGGGCAGTACAATACGGTCTAAAACCCATAGTATGGGTCTGTGTATCACCTTTTTACTGTACCAAACCACTGCCAGTATAATGGCGATGGCAGCACCGTGGCTGGCAAGGCCGGTAAAGCCTGTAAACTGAAACTCAGGCCTGAATTTAACCGGTAGCAGGATTTCTTCGGGGTGCTGGCTAAAGTAAGGCCAGTCATAAAAGAAAACATGCCCAAGGCGTGCGCCTAACAGGGTGGCTATCAGGGTGTAAACAAACAACTTGTCCAGTTTTTCGTTAGACTCGCCCTCACGGTCGTAAACCTGTTTCATAATGTACCATCCTAAACCAAAGGCAATTACAAAGCCAAGGCTGTAGTAGTGCAGGGTTATGGGGCCTAACTTAAAGCCATCGGGCTGGTTCCAGACAATGCTTAAAAATTGTGTCATTTATAATGTGTTTCCTGGTTTGTCGTAAAATTATTGAATCAGTTACAGCTTTTTGCTATCAAATTGTTACTATTTATGCCGGCAGGTTTTTTCAGGTACCGGGTCATAACCGCGCCCACCCCAGGGGTTGCAGCTTGCTATACGCTTGATGCTCAGCCATCCGCCCTTAAAAAGGCCATGTGTTTTGAGCGCTTCAATAGTGTATTGCGAGCAGGTAGGGGAGTAGCGGCAGGCCGATGGCAGCACCGGCGAAATGGCCACCTGGTAAAAACGTACCAGCAGCACAAAGGGCAGCGTAATAATTTGCCCTGTTTTCACGTCTAACTGATTGAGAATGTGGTGCCTTCCTTGCCGTCTTTTAGTGCTATGCCCAGTGCGGCAAGCCTGTCGCGAATTTGGTCACTTAGCGCGAAATCTTTATTGGCGCGCGCTTCGTTTCGCATGGCAATCAGCATGTTAACCACGCCGTCAAGCTTTTCATCGCCTGCTTCCTGAGCGGTTTCGTTCTTAAGGCCAAGCACATCAAATGCAAAAGCCTGCATGGCTTTAGAAAGCGTGTCAAGGTCGGCTGCTGAGATGGTTTCTTTATTGTCTTTCAACAGGTTAACAAACTTAACGCCTTCAAACAGGTGTGCAATAAGTATGGGGCTGTTAAAGTCATCGTTCATGGCATCATAGCACTGCTGTTTCCAGGCCTCAATATCAAGGCTTGATGATGCGGCTGGTTGTATAACTGCAAGGCTTTCAATGGCTTCCATAAGCCTTTGGTAACCTTTTTCGGCAGCGGTAATGGCGTCATTGCTAAAATCCAGCACGCTTCGGTAGTGTGCCTGTAGCATAAAGAAACGGGTAACTGCCGGGCTAAACGGTTTGCTTAGCTTGTCGTTGTTACCGCTGAATATTTCACGTGGTAATATGTTGTTACCGGTAGATTTAGCCATTTTTTTCCCGTTGAGGGTCAGCATGTTGGCGTGCATCCAGTAGTTTACAGGGCTTTGGCCGGTACAGGCTTCATTCTGTGCAATCTCACATTCGTGGTGCGGAAATTTAAGGTCCATACCACCACCGTGAATATCAAAATGGTTACCCAAATACTTGGTACTCATGGCAGTGCATTCAAGGTGCCATCCCGGGAAACCGTCTCCCCATGGCGATGGCCAACGCATAATATGCTCGGGTTCAGCTTTTTTCCAAAGGGCGAAGTCAGCCGGGTTTCGTTTTTCGTCCTGTCCGCTTAGTTCGCGGCTGTTAGAGAGCATATCTTCAAGGTTACGGCCGCTTAATTTGCCATAGTGGTGGTTTTCGTTAAACTTAACCACATCAAAATACACAGATCCGTTGCTTTCGTAAGCAAAACCGTTGTCAAGTATCTGTTTTATAGTCTCTATCTGCTCAATAATATGGCCTGTTGCAGTAGGCTCTATGCTGGGCGGCAGGTTGTTAAACAGCTCCAGTATCTGGTGAAAATCAACCGAATAGCGCTGTACAATTTCCATTGGCTCCAGCTTTTCGATACGGGCTTTTTTGGCAATCTTGTCTTCGCCTTCGTCTGCATCGTCTTCCATGTGGCCTACATCGGTAATATTACGCACATAGCGCACTTTAAAACCCAGGTGTTTTAAGTATCTGTACACCAAGTCAAAAGATATAAAAGTACGGCAGTTACCCAGGTGCACATTACTGTATACGGTAGGGCCGCACACATACATGCCCACACTGCCCTCGTGCAGGGGAACAAAGGTTTCTTTATCGCCGCTTATTGAGTTGTATATCTTTAACTGCTGGTTTTGGTACAGGTGCATATATAATTAGGGTGTTTTGGGCTTAAAACTGGGTGTCGAGCTTTATATAGTCAAGGAATTCCCTCCTTACGGCTTCTTCTTTAAACTTACCGCCAAATTCAGATGTTACAGTGCTGCTCTCTATATCGCGAATGCCGCGTGAGTTTACACAAAGGTGCTTGGCATCTATAACACAGGCAACATCCTGGGTGCCCAGCACTTGCTGCAGTTCCTGTACAATTTGCATGGTAAGGCGCTCCTGAACCTGTGGGCGCTTGGCATAATAATCTACAATACGGTTCATTTTACTAAGCCCTATTACAGAACCGTTGCTAATGTATGCCACGTGTGCACGGCCCACTATAGGAAGCAGGTGGTGCTCGCAGGTAGAGTAAATGGTAATATTCTTTTCTACAAGCATTTCGCCATACTTGTAGTGGTTTTCAAAGGTAGATGACCCCGGCTTTCGGGTTGGGTTTAAACCGCCAAATATTTCCTTTACAAACATTTTGGCTACGCGGTTTGGCGTGCCTTTAAGGCTGTCATCAGTAAGGTCCATACCCAGTGTAAGGAGTATGCTTTCTACGTCTTTTTTAATAAGGTTTATTTTTTCGTCGTCGCTAATGTCAAAAGCGTCGTCTCTTAAAGGGTTTTTAGCACTTGTGGCAATGTGGTCGTCGCCTATCTCGTCTCTGCTATTATCTGAGTTGATCATTATATTAATTGTAAAAAAATCAGGAGGCAAAGATAACTATAAAATATTTTTTAATAGGATTTGGTGTAAATGAAAATGGTATTTGGGTGCCAAATGAAAAAAAATAAAAAAATTTTGATTTTTAGTTAGGGAAAAGTGCTTTTGGGCTGTTATATCAAAAAAAATATTTTTTGTTGTAGGTTTGGATCAATTTATTGTAAATTTCGCGTTTTAAAAATTGTTTGTAGTAACATGAAGAAGTATTACTTATTATGTGTTCTTGGTTTAATTACCAGCGCCATGTTTGGACAAGGCAACACGGCTCCCACCATGCAGCCATTATGTGCAGACATCAACATTACGTTTCCTAACACCACTAACAGCCCGCCGGCAGACCCTAACTCTGCAGCTGACAGTTACGGGTGTTTAGGTTCTGAGCCTAATCCTGCGTGGTTTTATTTCCAGATAGGTACCAGTGGTAACCTTACCTTTGAAATGGAGCAGTATAACAACGCCGGTACCCCTATTGATGTTGACTTTATTGCCTGGGGTCCTTTCGTTGGTCCACCGCCAATTTATGGACCTGCTAACCTGAATTCAAATACTGAGGTAGGTTGTAGTTATTCTGGCTCAGCCTTTGAATCTTTAACTATAAACAATGCTGTTGCGGGTCAATATTATGTAATATTGATGACCAACTTTAGTAACCAGGCCGGCCAGATTAGCTTTGAACAAAGCAATATTGGGCAGCCGGGTGCGGGTTCAACAAGCTGTGCGATTCTTTGTCCGCTTACTGTGGGTGAAGATTTTACGCTTTGTCCTAACACTACAGCAAACATAACGGCTCAGTTTACTCCGGAAGGTAACTATGACCCTGCACTTACCGAAATACAGTGGTATAACGGTGCTGATGCTATACCAGGTGCTGAATCATTTACACTTACAATAAATTCGCCAGGTACTTATACTGTTGTAATAACTAACCCTGCCTGTGGTTCTGATGCTGTTTCTGATTCAGTTACGGTTACCGCTCCCGACCCGCTTCCTATAAATGAGCCTGAAGATTTGGTTATATGTGCTACAGGTGGTGCTCCTTATACATTTAACCTTGAGGAAAATATAGATGTTATTTTAGGAGATGAAGATCCTAATAATTATCAGATTTACTTCTATGAAAATCAGGCTGATGCAATTGAAGGTTTTCCTATTATTATGACACCTGCAACGTATCAGGCACCCGGACAAGGTGAAACTGTATATGTAAGTGTTATGGATTACTTTACACTTTGTACAGAAATCATGTCATTTGATCTTTTTGCTAACCCTGCGCCTCAGCCAGGTGAGCCTGAAGACCTTTTTGCTTGTGATACAGATAATAACGGTACAGAAACTTTTGACCTTACTGCACAGGAAGGTACTATACTTGCCGGCCAGGATCCTAACGAAAATATAGTTACATACCATACTACGGCATTAGGTGCTGAAGAGAATACAGGTGCTATTCAAACGCCTGATAACTTCACTACCGGAGATACTACTATATATGTACGTATGACTAATGCTGATGATGAAGATTGTTATTCAACAACTTCATTTATCATTGATGTTACCCCGCTGCCTGAGCCTGTAGCGCCTGCTGATGCTTTTGCATGTAGCGATGCGCCTTATGTGCTTCCTGCATTAGCAGAAGGGAACTATTATACACAAACCGGCGGTCCTGCCGGAAATGGTACTCTACTTCAAGAAGGAGCTACTATAACACAAACCGCTACCATATATGTATATGCTGAAGAAGGTATAGCGCCTAACATTTGTAGTGGTGAAGATAGCTTTGTAGTTACAATATATCAAAAACCTGAAGTTGATGAACCTGCTGCTGTATTTGCCTGTGAAAGTTATGTGCTTCCGGCATTAAACGTAGGCCAGTACTACACAGGCCCGGGCGGTACCGGAGATATAGTTCCACCTACTACAGAAATCACTACAACTACTACACTTTATATATATGCACAAACAGGAACAGCTGCAACTATTCTGTGTACTGATGAATATATATTTAATATTACTATAGACCATGCCCCCGTTGTAGGCACAGCCAGCCCTATAGAGGTTTGCGATGATAACAACGATGGCTACGGTGTCTTTAACATAACCCCTGCGGGAGCTGAGATCATTGGCAACCAGACAGGTTTAGAGGTAACCTACCACAATACGATAGAAGACGCTGAGGCAGGAGAGAATGATGTAACCGGTCTTACCAACTATGTAAACACAACAGTAGATTTCCCTGATGATGCAGAGAACCCACATGTTTATGTAAGGGTGGTAACGGCAGGCACTACAACCAACTGTGCTACAGTAGTAGAAGTAGACCTTATCGTACACCCACGTCCTGAGATCCAGGCCTTAGCTCCCTACATTCTTTGCGACGACAACAACTCGCCAGACGGAGTTGAGATTTTTGACCTGACTACGAAGAATGGCGAGGCTACGTCAGACCCTGATGCAGAGGTAAGCTGGTATGCTACAGAAGGCGATGCCATTGCCGGCACAAGCCCGTTGGCCGATGCCACGGCACACGAGAGTGCCACGGGCGAGGTTTGGGTACGCGTAGAGAACGGCTTTGGCTGTTCAGATGTGGCGGTGCTGCAGCTGGTAGTAAACCCGCTACCTGTAATTGCGCAGAACATGGACCCGTTCTATGCGTGTGAAGACACCCCTGGGGTAGGCCTTTTTGATTTTGATGAGATCGACCCTGTAATCACGCAGGGCGCGGCAGGCTATTCGGTAGCGTACTATGCCACTATGGAAGATGCCGTAGCCGGCGCGGATGACAACTACTTGGTATCGCCTTACGCCTCACCAAATGCCACAATCTATGCCAGGGTAGAAGACGTAGCTACCGGTTGTACGATTATCAGCCCTGTAACGTTAGAAGTACTGCCTGCACCAATCGCCCCTGAATTAGCCGCCCTTGAAGAGTGCGACCCTAACAACGACGGCTTTGCGGTATTCAACCTGAGCAGCACAATTGCCTTTATCGAGTCTGCACTGGGCGGCACGGTAACAGTAACAGTACACGAAACCCCTGAGGATGCCGATTTTGGCACCAATGCACTAACTGCGGGCCAGATTGTAGCCTACCAGAGCGTAATGACCAATTTATACCTAAGGGTAGAATCGAGCCAGACGGAGTGTTTTGATGTAGCCACGCTGGAGCTGATCGTACACCCTGCACCTGAGGCCACCACGCCGGACGGCCCTTATGCCCTTTGCGACAACGGCACAAACGATACCGATGGTATCGGGGTGTTCAACATCGCACAATACAATGCGGAAGTACTGGGTAGTTTAGACCCAACGCAATATACGGTAACCTACCACAGCACGCAGGATGCGGCCGATGCCGGCTTCCCTGTAATCGCCACACCGGGCAGCTACAACAGCCCGAGCGCTACGGTATACATCAGGGTAACCAACAATGCTACGGGCTGCTATGATGTAGTAGAGCTTGAGCTGATTGTAAACCCGCTACCGGTAGTAACCCAGCCGGTACCGTACAGCCTTTGTGATGTAAACAACACAGGCGATGCCAGGGAAGAATTTGACCTGACAAGCAGGATAGACGAGATCACAGGCGGCGCATTTGGTGTGGATGTAACCTTCCACGACACGTATGCGCAGGCCGTAGCCGGTACACCGTTCATTACCACCCCTGATGCCTACACCAACGTAGAGCCGGGCGTTGAAACGGTATTTGTACGTGTAACCGATGCCGAGACAGGCTGCTTCAGGATTGTGTTGTTAGACATCCGCGTAGAGCCGCTTCCGGTACTGGTAGTGCCAACAGCTGCAGAGACGACCGAGTGTGATACCGATGGCGACGGCTATGCCACGTTTGACCTTGAAGCCCTTGTGGAAGACATGGTCAATAACGGTGTAGGCATCAGCGTAGCGTTCTATGAGAGCGAGTGGGATGCAGAGAACGGCTTTAACGCCATCCCTAACCCGCAGAGCTATGTAAACATGGTAGCCTACGAGCAGGAAATTTATGTAGTAGCCACCAACGATGAGACCGGCTGCCTTAGCGCCCCTTATGCCATCACGCTATACGTAACGGCCGCACCACAGGCCCCTGACCTGGAAGATATGGAGCTGTGCGACGATACCGACAGTAACAACCAGAATGCACAGACCTTTATCGACCTTACGGTATACGAAGACTTTATCTACGAAGAGACAGGGGCAGAAGAAGGCACCCTGACGATAGAATACTTTGCCAGTGAGGCGGCGGCCAACAACGGCGCCC
>NZ_LIYD01000005.1:125898-790902 GCF_001278115.1 Flavobacterium akiainvivens
CCCCCACACGAGCGGAGCGAACTGGCGAAGCAAAGTGGGAGGGAACAGATAGCAGGTGGCAGTAAGCAGCCTGTGGCTTATAAAACAAACACCCCGCCATTGGCGGGGTGTTTTGTTATGTGGCAGTACATCGCGAAGCTTAGAAGAAGCGTAAAGAAGTTACATAGCCCTGATTGAGGCGGCATCCTGCCGGCGCAGCAAGGCAGATATAGCCGAAAGCAGGAACTGAATATCATGCAAGGCGCAGGCGATGGGCTGCAAATAAAAAAGCCCTACTTTGCAGTAAGGCTTATATATTGAGATGAGCTTGTACTATTTGTTGTACTGTTGCAGTGCTTCTTTAAGTATGGCTACAGAACGTATAAGATCTTCTTTCTTTAAAACATAGGCAATCCTGATTTCGTCAAGGCCAATGCCTGGGGTGGAATAAAAACCTGCTGCTGGGGCTACCATAACGGTTTCGCCATTGCTGCTGAAACTTTCAAGCAACCATTGTGCAAAGTTATCGGCGTTGTCTACGGGTAGCTTGGCGATGCAGTAAAATGCACCTTTAGGTGCTGATACTTTAACACCTTCAATTTTGTTAAGCTCTGTAATTAGGGTGTCGCGGCGCTCTTTGTATTCGGTAATTACTTCGTCAAAGTAACTTTGAGGTGTATCAAGTGCGGCTTCGCTGGCAATTTGCTCATAGGTTGGCGGGCTAAGGCGCGCCTGGGCAAACTTCATAGCAGTAGCCATTACCTGTTTGTTTTTAGACACAATGCAGCCAATACGTGCGCCACACATGCTGTAACGCTTAGAAACTGAGTCAATCATAATTGCATTTTGCTCAATGCCCGCAACGTTAAGTACCGAATAGTGTTTGTCTCCGTCATACGTAAACTCACGGTATACTTCATCGGCAATAAGGAAAAGATCATGTTTTTTAACCAGTTCAGCCAGTTGGTTTATTTCATCCTGTGTATACAGGTAGCCTGTTGGGTTGCCCGGGTTACAGATAAGTATAGCCTTGGTTTTAGGTGTAATCAGTTTTTCAAAATCGGCAATAGGGGGAAGGGCAAAACCTTCGTCTATAGTAGAAATAACAGGAACTACTTTTACACCTGATGCTACTGAAAAGCCATTGTAGTTTGCATAAAATGGCTCAGGGATAATTACTTCATCACCTGCATCAAGCGTAGTACCAAGGGCAAATAACAGCGCTTCAGAACCGCCGGTTGTTATAATAATGTCATGTGTTTCTACAGGAAGGCCATGTTTTGTATAATAAGCAGCCAGCTTGGTGCGGTAACTTTCAAAACCGGCAGAGTGGCTGTATTCCAGTATTTCTATATTGGCATTTTTAATGGCTTCAAGAGCTACTTCAGGAGTTTTAATATCGGGCTGGCCAATATTAAGGTGATATACTTTATTACCTTTCTTCTTAGCTATTTCGGCATAAGGAACCAGTTTGCGTATTGGCGATTCAGGCATTTGGATGCCTTTATTAGATACCTGCGGCATATTTTCGATATTTATTTGTTTGCAGGGGCAAATTTGCAATTTTTTTAATGAATGGATACATTATTGATCATAAATATCAATGTACCCCAATAAAAAAGCCCCTTTAAGGGGCTTGTATTAGTTTTCAGGTAATGTTTTCTTTTTCTGGAGAATGTCGGTCGATTCGCCTTTTACAACCTCACCCTTAATTTTCAGGGCAACAACACCATCAGGCACATTAACCGCATTACTGGTTACGGTTATGGTCTTGCGGATAGGCCCGGTGTTCATATTGTATTTTACCTCTATTTGTCCGGTTTTCCCGGGCTTAATAGGGTCTTTAGGTTTGCTGGGCACTGTACAGCCACAGGTAGATTTTACATTGGTAATAATCAGGTCGGCATCGCCTGTGTTGGTAAATTCAAAAACCCTTACGCCATTGTCTTCCTCCTTGGTTACGGTTCCGTAATCTATAGTATCAGATTTAAATTCAATCTTAGCGCCTTTTTGGGCATAAGTGGCCATACTGATAACAAAAACGGCAATGCAAAATAAAATTCTTTTCATTCTCTTAAAACTTTGTGAAAGTAAAAGTAACTACTTTAAATAAAAGTGCAAATAATTACTTTACGTTTTTTAAAATTATAGTTATATATGGTATTTTTGCATACATTTTACAAAAACCGCACCAATTTTTGGTCAATTATTAAAGCTAACGTTTATGACAATCCCCGCACAATTTGATGCAAAAGCAGTAGAAGCCAAGTGGTATGGCTACTGGATGGAGAACAATTACTTTCATTCTGAACCCGATAGCCGCACACCTTATACTATAGTCATTCCTCCGCCAAACGTTACGGGCGTTTTGCACATGGGGCACATGCTTAATAATACCATACAGGATGTACTTATTCGCCGTGCACGCCTTAAGGGCTTTAATGCCTGCTGGGTGCCGGGTACAGACCACGCCAGTATTGCTACCGAAGCTAAGGTTGTGGCAAAGCTTAAAGCAGAAGGCGTTAACAAGGCCGACCTGATCCGTGAGGAGTTTTTGAAACACGCATGGGAATGGACCGATAAATATGGCGGCGTTATCCTTGAGCAGCTAAAAAAACTGGGTGCTTCATGCGATTGGGAACGTACCAAGTTTACTATGGACCCAGACATGAGTGCATCGGTTATAAAATCGTTTGTAGACCTGTATAACAAAGGCCTTATATACCGCGGTTACCGTATGGTAAACTGGGATCCGGAGGCGAAAACTACGTTGTCTGACGAAGAAGTAATTTATGAAGAGCGCCAGGGTAAGCTGTACCACATTAAGTACCAGATTGAGGGCACTACTGATTATATTACCATTGCTACCACGCGTCCTGAAACCATTTTAGGCGATACGGCCATCTGTATAAACCCTAATGATGAGCGTTATACGCACCTACAGGGCAAGAAGGCTATTGTGCCTATTGCCAACCGTGTTATACCAATTATTTTTGATGAGTATGTAGACATGGAGTTTGGTACGGGTGCGCTTAAGGTTACGCCTGCACATGATGTTAACGATAAAGATCTTGGTGACAAGCACGGTCTTGAAATAATAGACATTTTTAACGAAGATGCTACTCTTAATAGTTTTGGCCTGCATTATGCCGGTAAAGACCGTTTTGTGGTTCGTGATGAAATAGCTAAAGAGCTTGAAGCCATTGGCAGCCTTGAAAAAGTAGAAACCCACCTTAATAAGGTAGGTACTTCTGAAAGAACTAAGGCCGTTATTGAACCGAGGCTTAGCGACCAGTGGTTCCTTAAGATGGAAGAGTTGGCTAAACCTGCCATTAAGGCTGTATTGGAAACGGAAGAGGTTAAACTGTACCCTAATCGATTTAACAATACCTATAGGCACTGGATGGAAAACATCCGTGACTGGAATATTTCGCGCCAGCTGTGGTGGGGCCAACAAATACCGGCTTATTACTTTGGCGATGGCAAGGAAGATTTTGTTGTAGCCGAAACGCCGGAAGCAGCCCTTGAGCTTGCTAAGGCTAAAACGGGTAACGCTGCGCTTACCGTAGCTGACCTAACCCAGGATGCCGATGCACTTGATACCTGGTTTAGCTCTTGGCTATGGCCAATGAGCGTTTTTGGTGGTGTACTTAACCCTGAAAGCAAGGATTTTAAATACTACTATCCTACAAACGACCTGGTTACCGGCCCGGATATCCTTTTCTTTTGGGTAGCCCGTATGATTATTGCCGGATATGAATATGCAGGGGAAAAGCCGTTTACCAATGTGTACCTAACCGGTCTGGTTCGTGATAACCAGCGCAGGAAGATGAGTAAATCACTTGGTAACTCGCCTGACCCGCTTGACCTTATTGAGAAATTTGGTGCCGATGGTGTAAGGGTAGGGCTGCTACTAAGTGCTTCTGCCGGTAATGATATTCTTTTTGATGAAGAATTATGCAACCAGGGTAAAGGCTTTACCAATAAAATATGGAATGCTTTCCGCCTGATAACAGGGTGGGAGGTTGCTGATATTGCACAGCCTGAGTATGCTAAAAAAGCCCTTGCATGGTATGAAGCCAAGTTACAAAAAACACTTGCTGAGATTGAAGACCACTTTGAAAAGTATCGTATTAGCGATGCGCTTATGGCTATTTACAAGCTGGTGTGGGATGATTTTTGCTCATGGTTCCTTGAAATGATAAAACCGGGCTATCAGCAGCCTATTGACAGGGCTACTTTTGAAGGCGCTATTGCCATGCTTGAAGCCAACCTGAAGTTGCTGCATCCATTTATGCCTTTCCTTACTGAAGAGATATGGCAGCATATTGCTGAGCGTTCAACAGATGAGGCACTTATTATAGCACAATGGCCGGAAACTAAAGCGTTTGATGCATCAATACTTGAAGGTTTTGATTTTGCAACAGAAGTTATTGCAGGCATACGCACCATCCGTAAAGACAAGAACATTCCGTTTAAGGATGCTATTGAACTGAAGGTGGTTGACAGCGAGAATGCTTCTGATAATTTTGACAGTATCATCACCAAGCTTACAAATGTATCAGGCATTGAGTATGTAACCGAAAAAGTGGGTGGTGCGCTTACCTTCCGTGTAAAGAGTAACGAATACTTTGTGCCGGTAACGGGTTCTGTAAATATTGAAGAAGAAATTGCCAAGCTGGAGGAAGAATTGAAATATAACCAGGGCTTCCTTAAATCAGTACAGTCAAAACTGAATAATGAGAAGTTTATGGCCGGTGCGCCTGAGAAGGTTGTGGCCAATGAACGCCAAAAAGAGGCCGATGCTTTGGCTAAAATAGCTACACTGGAGCAAAGCCTTGCCTCTCTAAAATAAATAGCTATAAAGGGCTTAAAATAAAAGTCCCGCCATATATATGGCGGGACTTTTTGTTTATGGGTGGTATGTTATGGCCCGTTCTATAATAAAGGCAGGCTCGCCCATTATGTTTACAACTTTTTTTGTCCAGTTGTTGTTACTGTCATATGTATAGGCATAGTTCCTGTTGTTTAATATTTTCCCTGTGGCATCTGTAGCCATGATAGATATGATGTTATTGTTTTTATCATAGGTATGCATTTCCCTGAATTGCATTTTGCCATTGTTGCTTATGGTAACGTTTAAAATGTTACCCTTGCCATCATATACATTTACTTCTTCAGAGCGTGTGTTAGTGGCTTTTTCAAAGGTTTCAAACTTTATAATGTTGCCCTTGTCGTCATATTTAAACACTTCAGCATATTCAGTATCGCCGTTAGGGCCGGTAGTTATTTTATTCATCAGTTTATCGCCATCATAGGTATAACTTGTTTTGTAGCTCAGTTTTTCACCGCTGTAGCGTGTTTCGCCTGTTTTATGGCCTTTACCATCATATTCATACACTGCACGCACTTTTACGCTTTGTGTACCCATGTAAATATTTTCTTCAACAATGTTACCTTCTTTATCGCAGGTATAGGTAATTTTATCTATAGGTGTATTTTGGTTGTTAAACGTATTTTTTTCAACTATACTTTTACCTTTATACTTCATCTCAATGCGGTCTATCTGGCTGTTGCTCGCTGTTCTGCGGGTTATAGAGGTTACATTACCACTCTTATCATAACTATGCTCGGTTACCATGCCGGCCGCCCCGTTAATATATTGCGTTTCTTTTATGTGGTTGCTTCTGCCTTTATATGTATTTTCATTGGCGATACCCGCGGCATTGTATTTTTTTTCAATGGTAAGCATGCCTGTAGCATCATATTGAAGATCGGTATCAAAATGCCCCGGCTCTCCCGCAGCGGCTCCTTTAGCGCCATTTGTAAAGGTAAAAGATCTTTCGGCAACGGTTTTTACTTTACCGTTTAGCTTATCGGCATATATATCTGTTTTCTTTGGGTCAATGGCAACTTCAGCGTCTTCTTTCTTATCGCTTTTGCATGATACCAAAAGCAGCATTAATGCAGCCGGAAGGGCATACAGGTTTTTCATAGTTTTAGTTTTTAGGTAGCGTAAAAATCAGCTTTTTTTTGGTAAAACCAAAATTTTAAATTTAGGTTAAATAAAAAATCCGCCACATGGGCGGATAATTTTGTGATACTGCAATGTACTATTTAGCAGTTGCAGCTGTATATTTTTTAGATACGGTATCCCAGTTAATGGCATTCCAGAAAGCGGTTATATAATCCGGCCTTTTGTTTTGGTATTTAAGGTAGTAAGCGTGCTCCCATACATCTATACCTAAAACAGGTTTACCGGCGATGCCCACACCCGGCATTAGCGGGTTATCCTGGTTTGGCGTGCTGCCCACAACCAGTTTACCTGATTTATCAACCACTAACCATGCCCAGCCTGAACCAAACTGTTTTGTAGCGGCCTCAGTAAATTGGGTTTTAAATGCATCAAAGCTTCCAAAATCCTTATTAATGGCTTCTGCAAGTGCACCGGCCGGGGCTTTTGCTCCACCGGGACTTAGTACTTCCCAAAAGAAAGTGTGGTTGTAGTAACCGCCACCATTGTTGCGAAGTGCCTTGTTGTTTAAGTCAAGTTTGCCAAGTATGTCTTCAATAGACTGGGTTTCCTGTGGTGTGCCTTTTACAGCCTTATTAAGCTCATCAGTATATTTTTTATAATGCTTAGAGTAGTGCACTTCCATAGTGGCGGCATCTATATTTGGCTCAAGGGCATCATATTTATAGCCAAGCTTTGCAACCTGAAATTTACCGGCAGCATCTTCTGCCTTAACATCGTCAGGGTTGCCAAGTGGCGCTTTTGCTTCTGCCTGTTCTTTTTCAGGCTCAGGAGTGCTTACTACAGGCTCCAGGTTATCTTTTTCTTTACAAGACTGCATTATGGCTGCAAGAATAAGCGCCGATGCTAAAATCTTTACATTTTTCATGATAGTAACTATTTAATTAGCGAATTGATAGTTTCAATATACAACTTTTTTGCCTCATTTGGTGTTAAATGCCTTACCTGCATCCATGCATTTAGCTTAAAAGCTTCCCTTAGGTTGTGGGTAGGGTGTGGGTTAACACCTGTGGTATTACCGGTGGCCTGCTTGTAATAGGCATAAATACGCAGCATGACATCGGGAGGTAATACCTGTGTCATATCAGAAGCGCGTTGAAATGCCTCGTTAAAAAGCGTGTCTAAATCTTTTTCCTCCATTTATGCTTTGGTTGCAATTATGGTTTTGCCGCCTATGGCTTTTTGGTTAAGCTGAACATCTACCTTGGTGCCTAAAGGCAAAAACAGGTCTACACGAGAGCCAAATTTTATAAAACCGGCATCAGTACCCTGTACAACCTGTGTGCCTTCCTGTGCATAATTTACAATCCTGCGGGCAAGGGCACCGGCAATCTGGCGGTACAGTATTTCGCCAAACAGGTTGTTTTCTATAACTATAGTGGTACGCTCGTTTTCTTCGCTTGCTTTTGGGTGCCATGCCACAAGGTATTTACCAGGGTGGTATTTACTGAATTTAACCAGCCCGTTAACGGGGTAGCGGGTTACGTGCACATTTATAGGCGACATAAAGATAGATACCTGAAGGCGCTTATCTTTAAAATATTCGGGTTCATATACCTCTTCTATTACTACAACCTTGCCATCTACCGGGGCAATAATATTATGGTCAGTAATTGTTACGTGGCGTTTTGGGTTGCGGAAAAACTGTAATATCAGGATAAGAAAAACCAGCGTAAACACCTGTATGGCGCCTACCAGCCAGCGGTTTTCCAGAAAATGATCTGATAATAATAATACAGCTACGGTAACCACAAGGGCGCCCAGGATAATTTTAGCTCCTTCTTTATGAAACATAATATAAGATTTGGTAATACAAAAATATAAAAGGTATTGCAAATAATATGCTATCAAGCCTGTCTAAAATGCCTCCGTGGCCGGGCATTATATTTCCGCTGTCTTTTACACCGGCATTGCGCTTTAGTTTGCTCTCTACCAGGTCGCCCAGTGTGCCAAAAACAACCAATATGGCTGCAAAAGCCATCCATTGCCATGGAGAAAGTACTGTAAAGTATATACTTTTGCCTAAAAAGTAAGCGCTGATTATGGTAAAAAGCATACCTCCGGCAAAGCCTTCAATGGTTTTTTTAGGGGAAATACGTTCAAATAGCTTTCGCTTGCCTATGGCTTTGCCAACAATGTATGCAAAGGTGTCATTAGCCCATATAAGTATAAACATACCAATTATTATACTGGGCTCAAAATCATTAGTAAGGTAAGCCAGCTTTATAATAAGCAGGAACGGGATGATTATATACCCTATAAGTTGTGCCTGCTTAGCCATAGTATCTTTAGGTACAATAGGCTTGCTGGAAAACAATTCGTTAAGTAGGCCTATGCTTATAATAAGTGCGCCTGCGTTGATTAATATGTTTGTATAGAAATCATTATTAATAATGTAGCCAAACAGCAGCCACCCAATGATTGCCATTACAATAGGGCCTGTTTTATTTAGGTTTACAAGGCGGCAAAATTCAGTAACGGCTATAATAAGGAAAACCCCAAACAAAAGCATAAAGCTTAGGGGGTGGTAATAGGTTGCTGTAATTAGTAGTATAATATAAACTATGCCCGAGAGCGCCCTTGTAATGCTTTCGTTCATGCTACAGGTCTTCTAAAAGCAAAAGGTACAGGTTTTTTGCAACGCTGCCATAATGAAGAAAGTCTTCTTCTTTTGCCTTTTCGAAATATTTTATTGCGGTTATATTAGTGGGGTATGCCTTGTCATAACGTTTTTTAATGTATTTAAGGCATTCGGTTTTATTAGCCAGTATTTGGCTGGTAGTAGCATAAATTACCATGTTATCAGGTAATTCATTGGGCTTGTTCTGCTTTATCTGGTTAGATGAAAACAGTATTGAACCCTCATCTGCCACAAGGCTTTCGCAGGTAGCCAATATAAATTTAGGGTTTTGCGGCTTATCATGAGCCAGCTTGTTTTCGTCAAGCAGGGGGAAGAGTTTAGGCTCAAAACAGAGGGCTTCGCACTCAAACCAATCGTTTTCTTCTAAAACGTTTATAAACTGCTCATGCAGTTCGCCTACAGTGTCACAATATAGGAATTTGCCCCCATTCTTTTTAAAATTTGTCATAAAAAGCTCGTCAACAGGTAGTTGTTGCTCCTGTGTGTAAGGGCTTGTTTCGGGGTTTTTGTCGTCGGCTGCATCATCTGCAGCACCAAAAATCTTTTTAAATAGGCTCATCCTGTATCTAACCTCTGCGTTTTTCCTTATGACCAAAGATAAAAAAATCTTAACTCAAATATTGCATTTGAGTTAAGATTTTTGGATTTATTTATGAATAATGAAATTTAAGCCTCTGTAACTACCTCGCTGCCTTTTTGTTCGAAAGGGCGGTGGCCAAAAATTTCTTCAAGGTCATCTTTAAAAATAACTTCACGCTCTATAAGAATGTCTGCCAACTTAAGCAGCTTATCCTGGTTTTCGGTAAGTATTGTTATAGCGCGCTGATACTGCTCTTCAATAAGCGATGAAATTTCTTTATCTATAACCTGGGCTGTGTCTTCGCTGTATGGTTTAGAGAAGTTATATTCGCTTTGCCCTGTTGAATCGTAATAGGTTATATTGCCCAGTTTATCGTTAAGGCCATATATGGTAACCATTGCACGGGCCTGTTTGGTAACCTTTTCAAGGTCGCTCAATGCACCGGTAGATATTTTGTTAAAGATTACCTTTTCGGCAGCACGGCCTCCCATGGTGGCGCACATTTCATCAAGCATTTGGTCTGGTCGCACAATAAGCCTTTCTTCAGGCAGATACCATGCAGCACCCAGGCTTTGCCCGCGTGGCACAATAGTTACCTTAACCAGTGGTGCCGCGTGCTCAAGCATCCAGCTAACAGTAGCGTGGCCTGCTTCGTGTATTGCAATGGCGCGTTTTTCTTCAGGAGAAACAATCTTGTTTTTCTTTTCAAGGCCACCCACAATACGGTCTACTGCATCAAGGAAATCCTGTTTGTCTACAGCAGTTTTATCTTTACGGGCAGCTACAAGGGCAGCCTCGTTACATACGTTGGCAATATCTGCACCGCTAAAGCCCGGTGTTTGTTTGGCAAGGAATTCGGTATCAAGGTCTTCAGACTTTTTAAGTGGCTTAAGGTGCACTTCAAAAATTTCCTTACGCTCTCGAATATCCGGAAGGTCTACATATATCTGCCTGTCAAAACGTCCGGCACGCATAAGGGCTTTATCAAGCACATCAGCACGGTTGGTTGCAGCAAGTACAATAACATTTGTATTAGTGCCAAAACCGTCCATTTCGGTAAGAAGCTGGTTTAGTGTGTTTTCGCGTTCGTCGTTAGAGCCAGAGAAGTTGTTTTTACCACGGGCACGGCCCACGGCATCGATCTCATCTATAAAAATAATGGCTGGTGATTTTTCTTTAGCCTGTTTAAACAGGTCGCGCACACGGCTTGCGCCTACACCCACAAACATCTCAACAAAGTCTGAACCCGAAAGTGAAAAGAAAGGTACTTTAGCTTCACCGGCTACTGCCTTAGCAAGAAGGGTTTTACCGGTTCCCGGAGGGCCTACAAGTAGTGCACCTTTGGGTATCTTACCACCTATGTTAGTATATTTTTCAGGGTTTTTAAGGAATTCTACAATTTCCTGAATTTCTTCTTTAGCCCCTTCAAGGCCGGCTACATCTTTAAATGTAACCTTAATATCGTTTTTCTCATCAAAAAGCTTGGCGCGGCTCTTGCCGATATTAAATATCTGTCCGCCACCGCCTGCAGCACCGCCGCCGGCCATCCTGCGCATCATGTATATCCAAAGTACAATGATAACTACAAATGGCAGTACAAACGTAAGGATTTCTCCCCATGGGCTCTCTGGCTCAGCTCCATAGTCGGCAATTTTATTGGCCTGTTTTGCCTCATCAAGTTTTTTAGTAAACAGTTCGTTCTGGCTGCCAATAATAACAGAGTAGTGTGGACCTTTGTTGGCTTTGCCCAGCATATCGTTTTTTACATCTTTATGCTTGGCATCATTAAGCGCCTGTGGCTTAAGGTATACATCGGCAGATGTGTTGCTGTACATAACCTTATCTACCTGCCCGGCATCAAGATACTGGTAGAAGTTAGATAGTGAAAGCGGTTTTGGGTTGCTCCAGGTTGCGCCTCCGGCTACATAGTTAATAGCTATAAACGCCAGTATAATAGCGCCGTATATAAACCACGGGCTTATTTTTATCTTAGTCGGTTTATTATCTTTTGACATGAATTAGTCTTAGTTACTTAGTAATTGCTTCCAATGGATGTAATTTTGGCATCGCCCCACAGGCTTTCTATGTTGTAATATTCGCGCACGTGCTTCTGGAATACATGCACCACAATATTAACATAGTCCATAAGCACCCATTCACCGTTTTCGGTTCCTTCTACGTGCCATGGCTTGTCTTTTAAATCCCTTGAAACTATTTTTTGGATGGAGTGAACAATAGCGTTCACCTGAGTATTAGAGGTACCGTTGCATATTACAAAATAATCGCATACAGTATTATCAATTGCCCTTAGGTCCAGGATATCTATATCATTGCCTTTTACTTCTTCAATCCCTTTAATGATTCCGGCTAATAAATCATCATTGTTTACCTTTTTTTTCGCCATTTAAAATATTATATATTACGCAAAGTTATCATTTTTTGTGTTTACTTTTGAACCTCATTTGCGGTAAAAAACACAAAACAGCTGATTATTTTTAATGAATATCATCAAACTCAATGCCATAAGTTCTACTAACGACTACCTAAAAGAGCTTAACGCTGCAACGCCGGCAGAAAACTTTACTACTGTTGTTGCCGAATACCAAACCGCCGGTAAAGGCCAAATGGGTGCCAAATGGAATGTAGAGCCCGGCAAAAACCTCACATTTAGTGTTTTAATAAAAGATGTCCTGCCAGATGTTGCCGGTATTTTTAACCTTAATGTTGCTGTTGCCGTTAGTGTTGTGCAGGCACTGAATTCACTTGCTTTACAGGAGATAAATATAAAATGGCCTAACGACATTTTGGCAGGCAGTAAGAAGATAGGCGGCATACTTATTGAAAATGCTATTAAACCCGATGGCAGCATACAATCTGTAATTGGTATTGGGCTTAATGTAAACCAAACCGATTTTAACGGCCTGCCTAAAGCGTCTTCTTTAGCTATTGTTAGTGATAAAACATTTGACAAAGAACAAATTATGATGGCTATACTAAACGCTCTGAGAGCTAATGTTGAGTTTGTAAATAACAATGCCCAACAGCTTTTGGATACTTATCACAGCCTTTTGTTTAAAAAAAATATACCTGCCACGTTTGAAAAAGACGGCAGCAGGTTTGTGGGTATTATTCAGGGGGTATCTGCTTCAGGTAACCTCATTATTTTACATGAGAATGATAAAGTTGCTGAATACGGACTTAAAGAGATAGCCCTGTTGTATTAATTATTCTTCAATATCTTCTTCATCGTCTGATTCAAAATCGCTGATAAGGAAGTCTATAACAAGTTCTATGGTATCGCCGTTTTCATTTAAGCCCCAGTAAGCAGGATAGTAGCCGTCTCCCCAGCCGGAAGCAAACATAACCAGGTTATTGTCGGTGTCATTACTAATGCTGTGGTCGTTCCAGTCGCCCAGGTCGCGGCTAAAGTTGTTTTTGCCGGAGTATAGCCTGAATTCTTCAGCCAGTACTTCATCATAATAATCAGCATCGGGATTGGCTTCTTCAAAAACGTCCATTTTATCTATAAACTGGCTGCTGGTTTCTTCGTCCATAAAAGCTGCCAGGCCGCTTTCTACAGGAAAACCATAAAACTCATCGGGCTCAAGGCTGCCAAGCTCTTCTTCTGTCAGGTCGTCAGTAAGGGCCAGTATCCATTTTGTGGCTTCTTCCGGGCGGAATTTAACCTTAGCATAAGCAATGCGGTGGTGCAGTTTGTCAATCT
The DNA here is from genome assembly GCF_001278115.1 of Flavobacterium akiainvivens. GTDB lineage: Bacteria > Bacteroidota > Bacteroidia > Flavobacteriales > Flavobacteriaceae > Flavobacterium > Flavobacterium akiainvivens. The sequence goes on from NZ_LIYD01000005.1 coordinate 138,857, forward strand.
CTGCCATGTAAATATATACCGGATATTTGTCGGGCTCTACGGTGCGGCTAAAGGGGCGCTGGCTGTCAACAAAAAACGGGTCAGATGCTATAATGCGGCCCGTAGGCAGGTTAACATCGCCAATGTGTATTTCAACCAATTCCTGTTCGCTCATTTCGCTGTGTAGGTCGTAGGGCATTTCAAACTCGTTTGGATCTTTCATGTTTATTTGTTTTGTGAACATTAAAGTTAGGCAAAAAGCATTATTTAAGGCTGAAATTTTATAAAATCTTTAACCCTGATTTTAATGCTCATGCGGTATTGTAAAATAAAAAACTCCGCATTTAGCGGAGCTTTAGGTGTATTTTATACAAGTGTATTACAGTTTGTGCATATTGTTGGCCAGGGTTTCTATAAACTTGGTTATAGGGCCTTTAACCATCATGGCCATCATGGCGTTGAACTCGCCGGTAAAGAACAGCTGTACATCACAAGAATTGTCTCCTGTTGTTGTAATATCTCCCGTAAGGGTAAACGGAATTTTATCGCTCGCAGCACCAAGCACTACTTTATCAACCGGGTTGCGGTCTTTTAGCTTCAGCTTAATTTCAGGCATGCCTTTCAGTGCAAAAATAAACGATTCTTCGCCGGTTATTTCAAACTTGGCAATATTTTCGGGCATCAGCTTTTCAAAATTGCGTACGTCAATTAATGCGTTATATATATACTCAGCCGGTTTTTGTACCGTTACTTTAGGTGATTCTAAGTTCATTTCGGTTGATGGTTATTAGTTGATGGTTGTTAGAAGGCGCGTAGTGTTATGGAATTGAGTAAGTAACTCTGAACCATAAACTATAAACCCTAAACAGTTTCCTGCCCCCATGTAGAAGGGCTTGTTCTCCACTCCTTAAGGGTTTCCAGTTCTTTTTCAGTAATATATTGCTTGGCAACAGCTTCTTCAAGCAGTGTGTCATAGTTACCCAGTGTGTGCAGGGTAACGTTGGCTTTTTTGAAGTTTTCTACCGAAAGGTCAAAACCATAGGTAAATATGGCCACCATGCCTTTAACGTTGGCTCCGGCTGCCTTAAGGGCTTCAACAGCAAGCAGGCTGCTGCCTCCGGTGCTTATAAGGTCTTCTACCACTACAACGTTCTGGCCTTTTTGAAGAAAACCTTCCACCTGGTTTTGGCGGCCGTGTTTTTTAGGCTCAGGGCGCACGTAAATAAAGGGTAGGCCCATGTATTCGGCTACCAGCATGCCTATGCCTATGGCGCCTGTAGCAACGCCGGCAATAACATCGGGCTTGCCATATTCTTTTTCAATGTGCTTACTAAATTCTTCCCTTATATAATTCCTTATGGGTGGAAATGAAAGCGTTATGCGGTTATCGCAATAAATAGGCGACTTCCATCCTGATGCCCATGTAAAAGGATTTTTGGGATTTAATTTAATTGCGTTTATTTGCAGCAGCAATTCTGCCGTTTTTTTGGCGGTGTCTGTGTTGAAAATCATATTGCAAATGTATAAAGTTTTTGTTAACGATAAGCCGCTTTTTTTGACTTCGACAGTTGAAAAAGAAACCGATTTCCAAACGTTTTTGTTGGATGGTGTTGATATTGAGCAGCTTGTAACCAGGATGTTTAGCAACAAAGTTGAAAAAGCACACCTGTACCATCCTGATGAAAAGCTTATCCTTAAAAAACTTAAGGAAAAAATTCCTGTGGCTAAGGCCGGCGGGGGCCTGGTATACAACAAAAAAGGCGAAATACTTTTTATATTACGTAATGGCAAATGGGATTTGCCAAAGGGCGGTATTGAAAAAGGCGAGGATATAGAGGAAACGGCCATGCGAGAGGTAGAGGAGGAGACCGGTGCCAAAAACCTTGTTATTGTACAAAAACTACAAAAAACCTATCATATTTTTAAGCGAAACGGCAACTACAAGCTTAAGATAACCCATTGGTTTGAAATGATTAGCAATCACCGTGGTGCACTAACTCCACAAGCCAATGAGGGTATAGAAAAAGCTGTGTGGCTAAAGCCAGACGAGGTTAAGGAAGCTCTTAAAAACTCGTACGAAAACATAAAGCTGTTGTTTGAGGAGCAGCACATCAAAGAAATTAAGTAGCCTGTTTGTTTTCTTGTCCTGGTTCAATGCGCATGTGTTTTAATGTTTGCAATTTTGTAATGCATTAAAATACTAAACGTTATGGACAGAAAAGATTTTTTAAAGAAAGGACTGCTGGGTACCGGTATGTTTATTACCTCTGCTGCCGTGGGCGATGCCCTTATAAACGATATAGACGAGATTAAGCCACTTGAGCCTATGGGCTACAACCACCTGCCTAATCCGGAAAATAAGGTTACCGACAACATGGTGCTGCACAAAGCACACACCCGTGGTCATGCCAACCACGGATGGCTTGATACCTACCACACTTTTAGCTTTGCAAATTACAACAACCCTGAGCGTATGCACTTTGGCGTACTGCGTGTACTTAATGATGACCGCGTAGATGCCGGCAGGGGCTTTGGCACACACCCGCATGATAATATGGAGATTATCTCTATTCCGCTGGAGGGCGATTTAGAGCATAAAGACAGTATGGGCAATGTGGCCGTTATTAAAAAGGGCGATATACAGGTTATGAGCGCCGGTACGGGCATTCAGCACAGCGAGTATAACCGTAACAGCGACCAGCTAACTAAATTCCTGCAGATTTGGGTATTTCCTAAAAAGAGGAATGTTACCCCAAGGTACGGTCAGATTACACTAAACGAAGCCGACAGGCACAACAACCTGCAACAGATACTTTCGCCAAATGCAGATGATGCCGGTGTATGGATTCACCAGGATGCATGGTTCCACATGGGGAAGTTTGATAAAGATTTTACTACTACGTATACCATCAACAAAAAAGGTAATGGTGTGTATGCCTTTGTTTTAAAGGGCGACATAACCATTTCGGGTATTGACCTTAACGAGAGGGACGGCCTTGGTGTTTGGGATATTGCAAACCTTGATATTACTGCTAAAAGCCAGGATGCCGAAGTGCTGCTTATGGAAGTGCCTATGGTACTTTAAGATTTTGTAAAATCTTGTCCTAGTTCAATGCACAGCATTTCATTTTGCCTGAACTTTGCTTCATCAAAAATTGATAAACACATTAAATAAACCATAAAATTTTAAATCATGGCAACAACAAAATGGGTATTAGACCCAACTCACTCAGAAGTTACTTTTAAGGTAAAACACCTTATGTTTACTAACGTTTCAGGAAACTTTACAAAATTTGAAGCTACAGCTGAGTCTGAAGATGATGGCTTTAACGGTGCCTCTTTCAGCTTTAGCGCCGATGTAGATTCTATCAACACAAATAATGCTGATCGCGATGGCCACCTAAAAAGCGGCGATTTCTTTGATGCAGCACAATTCCCAACCATTTCTTTCAAATCAACTTCAGTTTCTAAAGAAAGCGAAGATGAGCTTGACATTACAGGAGACCTTACCATACACGGTGTAACAAAATCAGTTACTCTTGATGTAGAGTTTGGCGGTATTCAGAAAGACCCATGGGGCAACGTAAAATCAGGCTTCTCTGTAACCGGAAAAATAAACCGTAAAGATTTTGGCCTTAGCTGGAATGCAGCCCTTGAAACAGGCGGTGTAATGCTTGGCGAAGAAGTTAAGCTTGCCCTTGAGCTTCAGTTTGTAAAACAATAAGCTTTTTAACTACCCATTATATTTAGTAAACCCGTTGCAGCAATGCAGCGGGTTTTCTGCATAAAAAAACAGCTTTACATTAATGTAAAGCTGTTTTTCTGCTTTCTGTGTACTGAACACCGAATACTGGCTACTGATTATTCCTCATCCTCAGCATTATGCGATTTTGCATATACACGCCATTTTTCAAGGCATTCTACCATATCGGCGGGCACTTCGCTGTCAAAGCGCATAAATTCTTTGGTTACAGGGTGCTCAAAACCAAGGGTTTTGGCGTGCAGTGCCTGCCTTGGCAATATCTTAAAGCAATTGTCTATAAACTGTTTGTATTTAGTAAATGTAGTGCCTTTAAGAATGGCATCTCCGCCATAGCGTGCATCATTAAACAGGGTGTGGCCTATGTATTTCATGTGCACGCGAATCTGGTGCGTGCGGCCGGTTTCAAGCCTGCAGCTAACCAGTGTAACATAGCCAAAACGCTCTAAAACCTTATAATGCGTAACCGCGTGCTTGCCTTGGTCTCCATCAGGAAAAACAGCCATTTGCATACGGTCTTTAGGGTGGCGGTCTATATTACCTTCAATAGTACCTTCATCCTCTTTTACGTTACCCCAAACCAGGGCAATGTATTCACGTTCAGATGTTTTATCGGCAAACTGCTGTGTAAGGTAGGTCATGGCCTGTTCCGTCTTGGCAATAACCAATAGGCCCGATGTGTCTTTATCAATGCGGTGTACCAATCCCGGCCTTTCGCTGCTGTTCATGGGCAGGTTTTCAAAGTGGTAGGCAAGGGCGTTAACCAGCGTGCCGCTGTAGTTGCCATGCCCCGGGTGTACCACCATGCCGGGCTCCTTATTTACAATAAGCAGCTGGTCGTCTTCATACGGTATATTAAGCGGAATATTCTCAGGCTCAAGCAGGTACTCATAGGGCGGGTGTTCCATTAAAACACGCACAATATCGTTAGCCTTTACCTTATGGTTGCTTTTTACGGCAACATCGTTTATATAGATATTACCGGCTTCTGCGGCCTTTTGTATCTTGTTTCGGGTGGCATTTTCCACCAGGTTCATTAAAAATTTGTCAACCCTTAATGGCTGCTGTCCTTTACCGGCCTCAAATCGGTAATGCTCATACAGCTCCTCATTCTCGGCATCAATCTCTACAATGGGTTTATTCATTAGTTTTCAGGGGTTTCAGATGTACTGTCTTGTGTGCCTTCAGCTTCCTGGTAACCGGTTTTACCATCACCAAGTACAAGGTCTATCTTGCTGGCTTTTTGAACTTTATCGCCGGCTTTCAGGGTTTTGCCGTTTTGTTTCATTTCAAGAACCACGTCTTTTGCGAGGTACGGAACATAGGTTTTAGTACCTTCTTCAAGCCCGGCATTTTTAAGCATTGGCAGGGCAAGCCTGTATGTTTTTTGCACTAAATCAGGCACCTTAATTGCGCTGTAGCCACCGGCATTAACCTTTACATATACCTTACGGCCGTCTTTTACATTAACCTTAGCAAGCGGGTCCTGCTCTACAATAGTATAGGGCGGAAACTTAGCATTAAATTCCACAGTGTCAAGTACAACGGCTTCAAGGCCAAGGTTGTCCAGTTCTTCACTTGCCTTTTCAACGGTCTTTTTAGCCAGGTCAGGCACCTGTACCTGCTCGCCATGGTTGGTAGTCCAGCTAAGCCATTGCAGCAGCAGGAAAATAACCACCACAATTATGCCCAAGGCGATTGCCACCTGTTTGAAAAACACTTTGCTCGTTAAAAAGTTTTTAAGGTTGCTCATATATAAAAGAGTTTCCGCAAAGATATAAATATTACTAAACTTTATAAGTTAAGCCAAATAATGATATTTTTGTGTAGGCCCTTAAACAAAGGCCTGTTATAACCCAACCTATGAATATAGCAGTAGTAATGGGCGGATACTCAGATGAATCCGTTATATCTATCCGCAGCGGGCAGCTTATTTTAAATAACCTTGACCGCTCTAAATACACCCCTTTTGAAGTGCATATACTGCCCGAAGGCTGGCATGTGCTTGTTGATGGCGCCAAATATCCTATAAATAAAGCCGGTTTCAGCTTTGAAAAAGACGGGCAAACCATAAGGTTTGATGTTGCCGTAAACACTGTACACGGCACCCCAGGCGAAGACGGGCACCTCCAGGCTTACTGGGAACTTTTAGGGCTACCATACACCGGTTGCGGGTTTTACCAAAGCGCGCTAACCTTTAACAAACGCGATACACTGAGTGTTTTAAGTAAATTCAACATACCAAGGGCAAAATCCATTTACCTTTCTAAAGGCGATGTGATAACGGCCCAGGATGTGGTTGATACCCTTGGGCTTCCGTTTATGGTAAAGCCTAACCAAAGCGGTAGCAGCCTGGGAGTGAGCAAGGTAAATAGTATTGAGGAGTTTGAAAAGGCCCTTGAATTTGCCTTTGCCGAAGACAGCGATATCCTGATTGAAAGCTACCTGAAAGGGACTGAAGTATCTGTAGGCGTGCTGAATTACAACGGCAACACCACTGTTTTAGGGCTTACCGAGATTGTTTCGCACAACGATTTCTTTGACTATGAGGCCAAATACCTTGGCAAGAGTGAGGAAATAACGCCCGCCCGCCTTGATGCCGCTACCGAGCAAAAAGTGCGCGAAACCGCCGCTAAAGCCTATGAAGCACTGGGGATGAGCGGTTTTAGCCGTACCGATTTTATTGTAATGGATGGCGAACCCCACTTTATTGAGATTAATACCAACCCTGGGCTTTCGCAGCAAAGTATCTTCCCGCAACAGGCACAACACGCCGGTATGGCATTTAGCGACCTGTTAGACAGCGAGATACAGCTTGCACTGAACCGTAAAGTGCTTTGGAAGAAGTAATGTAGTAATCAGTGATCAATGGTCAGTAGTCAGTTGTGCTGAACCTGAAACTTTAAACCTGAAACCTTAAACAAAATCATGAAAACCGCAGTATTTCCGGGGTCTTTTGACCCGATAACCCTTGGGCATTACGATATTATAAAGCGTGGTGTGAGCCTTTTTGATAAGGTTATTGTGGCTATTGGCGTTAATGCCGAAAAGAAGTATATGTTTGACCTTGAGGAGCGTAAGCGTTTTATTGAGGAGGCTTTTAAAGACGAGCCAAAAGTGGAAGTGATTACCTATCAGGGGCTTACAATAGACCTCTGCAAAAAAGTAGGGGCTAAATTCATACTGAGGGGGTTGCGCAACCCGGCCGACTTTGAGTTTGAAAAGGCCATTGCCCACACCAACCGCCGCCTTAGTAAAATTGAAACCGTGTTCCTGCTTACGGCTGCAAACACCTCATACATAAGCTCCAGCATAGTGCGCGATGTACTGCGCAACGGGGGAGATTATACCATACTGGTGCCCGATTCGGTGCGCGTGAAATAGATTTTAATGAAGATACTGCTACTAATCCTGCTGCTTCCGGCGGCACTGTTTTCACAGAAAAAAACCTCATATACAACACCTTACGAAAAAGGAAACGGCAACCAGACCGCTACTTATCAGGAGGCTATGGCCTTTTATCAACAGCTTGATAACGGCTTTGAAACCATACAAATGCAGGAAATGGGCACTACAGATGCCGGACTGCCCCTGCATATTGTGGTTTTTGATAAGGATAAGGGGTTTAATTTCAGCGAGATACGTAAAAAGAAAGCCATCCTCCTTATTAATAATGGCATTCATCCCGGCGAACCCGATGGTATAGATGCCACCATGATGCTCCTGCGCGACTTGGCTACAGGTAAGCTGCAAGCGCCTGAAAATACGGTAGTTGTAGCAATACCTGTATACAATATTGGCGGCATGCTAAACCGTGGCAGCTACAGCCGTGCCAACCAGAATGGTCCTGAAAGCTACGGTTTTAGGGGCAACAGCCGCAATTATGACCTTAACCGAGACTTCATAAAGGCCGATACCCGCGAAGCCCGCAGCTTTGCAGCCCTGTTCCACAAGGTGCAGCCTGATGTTTTTATAGACAATCACGTTAGTAATGGTGCTGATTATCAGTGTATTTTTACCTATATCGCTACACAACACCAGCGCCTGGGAGGCCAATTGGGCGACTTTTTCAAAGCCGAAATGATGCCTGCAATCCTTACTGCTATGAAGGCCAAAGGTATAGAGGCAACTCCCTATGTAAACATACATGGCGATACCCCTGAGTCTGGTTTTCAGCAGTTTATGGACTATGGCAGGTACTCTACCGGCTATGCATCACTGTTTAATGTGCCGGGCTCTATGCCTGAAACCCACATGCTTAAGGAATACAGTAAAAGGGTAGGTGTGACCTATGAGTATATGGTGCAAACCCTTGATTATCTTGATGATAACTATCAAAAAATCAAAGACCTGCGTGCCAATAACCTGGCCGAGTATATGCCTGGGGCCCGCTACACCCTGCAATGGGAAGTAGATTCTACCAAGGTAACGTTACTGCCTTTTTTAGGGTATGAGGCTGATTATAAGGTGAGTAGCGTTACGGGGCAGCAACGTTTGTATTATGACCGTACCCGCCCGTTTAACAAGGTGGTAAAGTATTTTCAGGAGTATGTACCTAAACAACAGGTAGTTATACCTGAAGCTTACATTATTCCGCAGGAGTGGTGGCAGGTTGCCGAGTTGCTGAAAATCAACAATATACAGCTCCAAGTGCTGGATAAAGATACCACGTTTGAGGTCGAATCTTACCGTATAACCAATTATAAAACAAGCAGTTATCCGTATGAGGGGCACTACCCGCACAACGATACCCAGGTGGCTGCCACAACCCAAAAAGTACTGTTCCAAAAGGGCGATTATGTGGTGTCAACTGCCCAGCCGGGCGTAAAATACCTGCTTGAAACCCTTGAACCACAAGGTGTTGACTCGTTTTTTAACTGGAATTTCTTCGATGCCATCCTACAGCAAAAGGAGTATTACTCGGCTTATGTGTTTGAAGATACTGCGGCACAATTGCTTAAGGAAAACAGGCAACTGCGTGCTGAATTTGATGATAAGAAGCTGAACGACAAGGCTTTTGCATGGGATACCGCTGCACAGCTCGACTGGATTTATACCCATTCGCCCTATTACGAAAAATCACACATGCAGTACCCTGTTTACCGCAGGATGGCTAAGCAGTAAAATCTTACATTTTAACAGTAAATTAACGCTAATTTTTCACTTTCGGAATTCATTTTCACGGTGTGAAATCAATTATTCGTTTCAATCAATATCTTGTATCAAATTCCGGAAACGAATAGCTAAAAACTATGATGTTTTTGTGTAGCGAAATTCTATCGTATTTTTAATTTCCATAAATTTACCTTATATCATAAAATACATTTGGCATGGTACAGGAAATTGATATCGAAAAATCGAAAGAAAAAAGAAAAGTGGTGTATAGCCGGTTTTCTTTCTGGAAAAATTTCGATGTCCTGTCTTTTTTATTTGCCCTTTTCTTCATCTTCATCTGGTCATCAGAAATTTATAAGGGCATCAAATACCACCACGTAGAATCGTTAAGTATTTTGATGCTTTTACTCAGCCTGCTTTTATCGGGTTTTATTATCTACAGTACAATATTTATGCTTGGCCTGTCGCGCATCAGCGGTATATCTAATGTGCAAAACCGCCACCTGGTTAAGCAAACTGCCCGCCACCTGGGGTGGGAGGTAAAGCACGACAGTGCAGCATATACCGTTTTCTACAGGCATAATACCTTTGGCAGCTGGGATTATGGCAAAGAAATAACCGTTATTTATGATGCCCATATCATGCTGGTCAACGTTATAAGCTATGGCAGGTATGGGACAAAATCGCCATTTCATTACTTTGGCAACAAATGGTTTTTAAACCGTTTCCTTAAACAGCTTAAGGCCGTTGGCTCAGGTCAGCCTGCATAGTAGCCCGTGCTGGCAAATTTTTCTGTACATTTACGCAAAACCACCTTCCTTTTATGAAATACCTGTTTACCCTGCTGTTCCTCGCAGCCTCGTTATCTTTATCTGCACAAAAAGAAGCCGATGTGCTTAAAGAGGCCAACACGCTTATTGCCAGTAAGCAATATGAGTCGGCATTTAGAAAGCTTGAGGAATTTGATAAAGACAATACCCGGCCTGCTGTAGTGGTGCTAAAGGCCAATATTATGATGGATTACTTTGTAACCAGCATGATGCACCAAATGTTTGCCCTTAAAGACCTTGCACCCGGAGAAGATATTATGGACTACCGTGGCAAGGAAGGCCATTTTAGCATGTTTACCTTTGTGCCAAATGAAGCCCTTGAGGCACTTATTGCCAAATATCCCGATAATTGTGCACTTTACAACACCCTGGGCCACTTTTATCATGAGGTGTATACCAAGTATGGGGAAAACTGGCTTAAAACCCCGGATGAACTTTTAAACCTTATGGAAGCTAATTGTGCAAAAGCGGTAGTGGGCAAATGTGCCGGTTTTGATGCCTATGAAACACTGGGCTTTGTGGCCCTTAACCGCGAAAAGTATAGTGAGGCCATTCCGTTTTATCTTGAGGCTATTAAGTTGGATAAGGAATATGCTACCTCATATTACAACGTGGCCTATGCCTACCTGTATAAAGACGACCGTGCAAATGCCATAAAGTATGGCACCGAAGCCTACAACCGCTATACCGATGCGGCTTATAAAGCAGATGCCGCACGTATGGTGGGTATGGCCTACAGTGAGTTGTCTGATGGGGTAAACGCTACCCTATGGTATGAAAAATCTAATGTCGCAGATCCGGGCAACTACTACACGCTGCGTCCGCTGCTGGATGCCTATGTGCTTAATAAAGATGCCAGGGCCGCCGCCACACGCAATGAATTTTTTAACCTGGCGCCCGGCAATCCTACCATTTATGCCGACCTCGAGAAGATTTACCACAATGATAAAGATTCGCTTATAGCTTTTTACAACAGCAAATTTGGCAGTTTTACCAATGATGATAAAGTAACCGGCAGCCTGCATTTTTACCTCGGCTCGTTGTATATAGACAATGATAACCCCACAGCCCACAGCCATTTTTTAAAAGCCAAAGCGCATTTAACCAAATCGGTTGAGGCGGGCAACAGTGTGTTTGATGTGCTTGAAGAAGTACTGGAATACACAAAGGGGTAAAGTAGTTTACAGTCGCAGTCACAGTTTTCAGTCGCAATAGCTATAGGTATCCGGGTACAATCCAACCCCGTGGCATGGCCCGCGGTGGCAATCCCGGAAATAGAGGTTATAACAATATCACGGCCTGTTGCATCGTTCTTTTAAAAACCAATTGAATATGAAAAACCTCCTTATACTGTTATTTGCAGCAGGCTTGCTGGCTTCCTGCACTACTGAAAAACCTTCAGATGATGAGATATATGATGTTGTAAACCATTACATCAGTACAGATGAAGATTTTTTAAACGGTCCTAAACATGGGCTCAAAGTATTTTTAAGAGAAGAATGCCGCACGCCATTATCATATAAAGACTCCCTCAATCTTAAACCCGACAGTCTTTTTACTAAAGATGATATAGATTACATAACCATTCAGGATAAAGATACTATACCTTTTATTTTAAAGAAAGACAGGCTTAAAGTACCTTATGGCACTACTTTAATAAGCCATACAGCTTTTAAACAGCTTAGCGATAGTGAAATTTATGATAAGTATGGGCTTATAGTTATTATAAACATTGGTAAACCCTTATTTTCAGAAGACCATAAAACAGCTGTGATTACAGTATCTTCCTGGATGGGAAGCCGTGCAGGGGCTGGGGCTCGCTGCATACTTAAAAAAGATGGCAAAGGCTGGAAAGTAGTTAAGTCAGAACTCTTATGGATAAGTTAAATTGAATGATATGAAAAACCTCCTCGCAATCTCACTTTCATATATTTTGCTACTCGGTTGCCAAAAAGATAACGTGCAATTGGATAATGAATTACAGGCTAATAATCCCGGGCAAATAGTAGATATCACAACTATTTATAAGTTAATAAACCATTGCCTTTCGCAAGGAAAACCATTTATTAATCCTGTAGCCAACAATTTAATAGACGGCAACCCTATAAACTTTGGAGTTGAAGAAGATTCGCTCATGCTGGCATCGTTAACCCTTTTTAGCAAGGCAGATATAACCTATATGCTAAAACAAAAACGCCTTGAACCCCATTTTAGGATTACGCAACAATTTCTTAGTAAAAATGCAAATCTTGTTTCATGCGATACCCTTTTTTCAAAGTTAAAAGGCCACAATCATGGCAATTTCATTAAAAAGCAATATCCTTCAGGAATAAACCATATCAGTATGCCGTTGTTTTCGTTATCAAAACAATATGCGGTACTGCATGCCGGCTACGAATGTGGCCCAATGTGCGGGTATGGTGCTTATTATATAGTAAGAAAAACGCCTCAAGGGTGGAATATTATTCATACTTTTAAAGACCCTGTGTATTAATACGATGAAAAACCTCCTCATACTGCTATTAGGTATCGCAGCCTTGTCTGCCTATAGCCAGTCAACACCTAAAGAAAATGAAATTTATAACCTTGTGATCGATTATTTCCGTTCCAATCATAATAAAGGTTATGTTGTATTGCTTAATGAAGATCTATTTCCTAATTTTATTGGAAAAGACTCCCTGCGCCTTGCAGAATTTGGCACCTTGCTTACAGTAGAAGACCGCCAATATATGCTGCAACAGGCAGCGGCCTATAACGGTGTGTTTACTCTTAAGCCACACAGGGTTAAGCTTCTTATAGGTGGGAACTTGGTAGATGGTAACCGACTTTTGTCACTTAGTACTACAGACTACTGGCAGGGTATTCATGACACCTATGGCGAACAGGTAAGTATTGTTGGTATGTCCAGGCCGCTGTTTTCTAAAGATGGTACACTGGCCGTTATAGACATATGTATAATGCATGATGGGATAAGCGGTAATAATAGCCGGTACCTTTTCAGGAAAGGCGAAACAGGCTGGGAAGAAATATCGTATGTGGTTTTGTGGACATCTGGAAATGACTGATATGAAAAACCTCCTTGCCATTTTATGCCTTTGCCTGCTGCTGGCTTCCTGCAAAAAAGAAAATCCTGTAGCCGCACCATTGCCCCAAAAAGATATACCGGCACCGCAGCCCGCAGCAAAGCCTACACCGCCACCTGTTACCGCTGAACCCGTGGCTGACCTACCACCGCCAAAACCGGCGCCAGTAAACCCGGATAAGGAATTATATGCCGTGGTTAATTTATGCCTTACCGAAAGGCGCATTGCAGGAGATACCAAAGAAATGAAATTGTATCTTGTAGCTTATGACGAAAGAGATGTAAAGGATGTGGGAGCTATTCATGGCATGCCTAAAGAAGACCGCGCTTTTATGAGCAGGCAGGCAGCTGATACTACCCGTATACAAATAGACACCACAAGGCTGGTACGCCCTGTAAAAATAGTATCGTACCAGGACCATAAAGGCGAGTTTTCATACAGTTACATTTCGCTCAGCAAGCCTGTTTTTAATAGAGAGTATACCTATGCTGTTATAGAGTGCAACCACTATTGTGGGCAGCTGTGTGGTTCGGGGCGGCGTATTTACCTGAAAAAAAACAGTGCCGGAAAATGGGAATTTGACAAAAGAGGGATTGTTCCAACCTGGATAAGCTAAACCATGAAAAACCTATACCTACTTATAGCCTCTGCGCTATTGCTGTCATGCAGCACTACAAAGCAAACCACCGTTGCACAACAACAGGACGTGTATGATGTTATAAATGCGGTGATGTCTTACCAGGAGTATATAGATACTGACGACCTGTTGCTGGATAAGCTTGTTGTGCCTTATAAACATGATGTAAAAGGGTTGTATGACGAGGAAACGCCCGAAGATGTTATTTTACAGCAGGAAAAAGAACTGCTTGCTGCGGCCGGGAATGCCAAAGCCTTTCCGCTTGATACCACACGCATAAAAGGCAGTTACCGCTGGTTTGCCGCACAAAAACACAAGGAAATGTTTAAAGATGGCTACAATAATAGCGGCTGGGAACCCTTGTTTAAAGAATATGGAGAAAGATCGTATTGCCTGGTTTCTGTACCGGTATTTACAAAAGACCGCACTATAGCTGTAGTAACCATACGCAGAACAAATGACTGGCAAACGGGCTCAGGCGCTACCTTTGTCATTAAAAAAATAAACGGTGTATGGACCGTGCTGGGCAAAAGCAGCATGTGGATAAGCTAAATGTAGTATATAGGGCTTTTATGCGACAGCCCTTACAGCATCAAAACACTATGAGTGCAGCTCCTGAAAACTGAGACTGGGACTGAAAACTGCTACCTGCCTTCTGTCTTTACCAATTTCGCCCTTGTTTTGCTTAAAAACTCAGCAGAAATGCCCAGGTAGCTGGCAATGTAGTGCTGGGCCACACGTTGCGGCAGGGTAGGGTACAGCTCTAAAAACTCAATGTATTTGTCTAAAGCCGTTTTGCTTATGGTGTTGATAAGGCGGTTTTGCGTAACCCACAGGTGCCTTTGCATCAGTATACGGAAAGCGCGCTCAAAGCGGGGTGCACGGGCAAAAAGCTCCTCCTTGGTATCGGGGTTAAACATCAGGAACTCGCTGTCTTCAAGCGTTTCCACATACAGTTTGCTGGGTTTTTGTTCGTATATGCTGAATGATATGTCGCCCACCCAGCCGTCTTCAATGGCAAACTGCAGGATAACCTCAAACCCGTTAGGGTCAATATAATACTTGCGTACACAGCCCTTTACCACAAAAGCCTCAAACGGACAAACTTCGCCCTCGCGCAGCATAATGGTTTTCTTCTGCACACGCTTGTATTCTAACAGCGAATTGAAAATAGCCAGTTCCTCGGGCGTAAAATCCACATAACGGCTAATGCTTTTGTTTATCTGCTCAAAATAAGGCTCCATGTTGTAAGGCTTTTAAGCAAAAGTAAAGTTTAGCCACGAATTTCACGAATTATCACTAATAAAAACGTCTGCAAAGCAAACCTGAATTTGTGTAATTCGTGAAATTCGTGGCTAAAATGCCTTCGATTTATTCCCCGGCCGGCTCCCAAAGTTCAATCTTGTTGCCTTCGGGGTCATAAATCCAGGCAAACTTGCCGTATGATTCTTCCATGCGGTTGTCGTCTACACGCACACCGGCTGCCTTTAGGTTCTCTATAAGCGCATCAAGCCCCTCCACACGAAAGTTGAGCATAAACTGCTGGGCATCGCTGCCAAAGTAGGTGGTGTCCTGCTTAAAAGGGGCAAACACCGTGGAGCCTGCTTCCTGCTGCCACGCCATGCCGTTTACACCCAGGTGCTCTTCATACCAGGCGGCCAGCGCCTTACTGTCTTTTGAGCGGAAAAAGAACCCGCCAAATCCTGTTACTCGTGCCATATTATAAATTAGGTTTGCGTTTTAAAATCAGTGCGCTTATAAGCGATACAATAATGCCAATGGGCAGTATCTCGGTATAAGTCATTACAATTACATACCATGGCTTTTTATAGTCAGCTACAAACTGGTTCATTTCGGCGGTTGCCTTAGCCAGCTTTTCGGCCGATGCACCTGCCGCCTTAAGCCCCTCAAGGTATTCGGCTGAGTATTTCTCGGCAAAGTCAGGGTACACATTATACAGGTTGTACAGCCACACCAGCACATACACTGTAGAGGCTATAAGTGATATGTAAAGCCCGATTTGGAATGCCTGCCCAAAGCTCACCACACCGCCCTGCTGTTTACGGAATTTTACCGTGGCCACAAATATAAGCGAAAACGCCAGCAGCATACTGGCAAAGCCAATAAGCATGGCCATTTCATTGTGCATAGCACCCGATATAAACGTAATAAGGTAACCAATTACTGATATTCCGCCTGCTATAAGACCATGAGTAAGTACAAGTTTTTTCATCTGTTTTTGTTTTATGATTTATAGGGCAAAGGTGGGCATCTGTACCCAAAACCCGGTCATACTTTAGTATGATTTTGCCTGTTTACGGACGTTTTCACACTTTTAGGTTATTTTAGTTAGGGTATAAGCTGCAGGCGCTTTGCCGCCTCAACCGCCTGGGTGCGCCGTTTTACATCAAGCTTTTCAAACAGTTTAGAGCTGTGCGTCTTTATGGTATTGAGCGATACAAACAGGCGTTCGGCAATTTCGGCATTACTAAGGCCCTCGCTCATCAGTTGCAGTACCTCAAGTTCGCGCTTGCTTATACCCAGCCGTTCTAATTCATTTTGGTTAAGGGTAAACTCAGTGGGGGCGGGTATGTGCACCTCTTTTTCAATAACAATGGTTTCCTTTTTGGGCTTAGCCAATTTAAGGGCAAGCCAAACGCCCAGCCCCGTAAACAGCAGCGCAATAAACCCCACATAAACTTCCATAGAGTGGCTCAGCACCAGGAAACGGAATTCAAGCCACTGAAGCAGTAACAGCAGCAGCGCCAGGCTAAGGCCATACAGCAGCGCGTTTTTGTATTTAAACCAATGCATAGGGCAAAGATAGAAAAAGCTGCTTAGCCTCTTAGCTTCTGAGCCGCTAAGCAAGAAAAAAGCCTCACTATGTAAACACGGTGAGGCTTTCTGCAATCTTTTCTAAAAGCTAAGAGGCTAAGAAACTCAGAAGCTTTTTAACGCTCATCCGGCAGCCCCAGTTCCCTGCGCAGGGTTTCCTCAAAGGTTTTTTGGCTTGGGCGCGGCATATTGGCATTTATAAGCTTTCCGTCTTTATCAATCAGTATAAACCGCGGAATAAACTCAATAATGTAGTCTTTGCCAAAGGCTTCGCCGTCATTGGCATGCACCTGTAGCACGCTCTTGCTTTTTTGCCTGGCATCTACATACCAGTCGGTAATATTGCGGTCGGTGCTAATGGCTACAAACTCCACCGGCTGGTTTTTGTACTTAATGGCCAGCTTTTCAAACTTGGGCGATTCCTCCCTGCACGGGGCGCACCATGTGGCCCACACATCTATGGCTATAAGCTTGCCTTTATACTGCTCCAGGGTAAACGGTTTTTTATCTAACCCTGTAGCGGCAATGGCAGGTGCCGGCTGGCCTTTATCAATATTTTGGAGTGATTTGTTCAGGTTGCCAATGCGCTCTGCAAATTTAGCATCGGTAAAAGCATCAGCATACTGCCCCACAAGGCTGTCGCGTTCGCTGCGTGCCGAAGCCGCGTTAAGCCCTTCCTTAAGCTGCCAGTATAGCATTTTGTCTTTAAAAGTACCCGGTTTTAGCTTTTCAATGGCCTGTAGCGCTTTTACGTTCTCATCTATATCGGCATTGTTTTGGGCTATAAGCTGCCCGCGAACGTAATCAAAATAAGCCTCGTTGCTCAGCATACCCTCATCGTTAAGCGATACCGTTTTTTTCATTTCGGCAATACCGGGGCTTTCGGGCGTAGGCTTATCCGGGTAAATGGCCTTGCGCTTTTTTACAAAGTCCTGCCAGTAGTTAAGGTAGGTAATGGTTTGGGCCTTCTTGTTATCTTGTACAAAATCCTGTCGAAACACATAATTGTCTGCCGTTTTAAATTTATCGGTATCGGCCATGGCATCTTTCCATTCTTCCACCAGCACATTGGTAAATATGGTTACATCGTCTACCTCATTTCTTTGCAGGTACCATTGCGCCTCGCTCCAGTTTTGCGCTTCTTCCTTTTTATACTTGTTTTCGGCAAGGCGGGTGCCGGTAATTTTACCATCTATGGCCTGGTTGTTTTTACGGGCCAGTATGTAAATACTGTCTTTATTGCCCATAACCAGGTTGCCGTTAATGCCGCCGTCAAGCTTAAACATATACACGTCAAGCGGAATATCCTGCTTTATTTCATAATGAAACTCATTATTGGTTACCGGGATTTTAGCTATGGTATCCTGCACAAAATTATCGGTAACATACAGGTATTTAAACTGCTGCTTGCTGTCTATGCGCCCGGCAATAATGGTTTTTCCGTAGGCATCATACATATTGGGCATAAGCACCCATGCCGTTGCGCCAATAAACACAAGGCCCATTGCCACAAGCGCACCACCACGTTTTGGGGTTAAGAAAGCGCGTTTCAGGTTTTTGTGCCTGTACCAGTTAAAGCCTAAATACAGTGTAAACACGGCTAATAGTATAGATACCACTTCGCTATAGGTAATCCAGTATCCCAGTTCGCTGCCTGTTTTATATTTGGCTACTTTGCCCAGGGTTTCTAATGGGTACCAGTCTGGTATTACGTTAAATATATTAAGGAACAGGTAAGCCAGCAGCAGGAAGAACCCAATAAGCACACTCCATATAAAGCTGGATATAAGTACCGAAATAAGGTATTGCACTGCCGTTAAAAACAACGAGGCCAAAAACAGCCTGAGCGCCACCAGCAGCATGGGGCCGGCTTCAAAAGCTATAACGGCATCTTTAGGCGCTTCCTTAAAAATAAGCAGTATGCTACCAAACAGGTAGCACGAGGCCATAAGCGTTGCTACCGAAATAATACTGCCTATAACCACCACGCTAAATTTTGCAAAGTAAAAATTAAGCTTGCGCAGGGGCTGGGTTTCCATAAGCTGCCAGCCACCGTTGCGGTGGTCAAGCTGTGTAATGCGGCTTACACTGATTATTATAAGCAGCGGAAAGAAAAAGCTGGCGTAGCCATCCAGCATTTGTTCAATAAGGCGCTGGTAATAGTTAAAGGGCAGCATATCGCCTTTGCGCATATCGGTATCAAATACCATGGCAATGCAATATACCAGCGGCATAAACGCCCCCAGTATTACCGATACCCAGTACAGGCCGGTGCCTTTCTTTTTTATGTGTTCGGCTTTTAGCGCCGTGGTAAACATATTCATAAGGAGGTTATTTTTGATTGATTAGCGCCATAAACCATTCTTCAAGCCCGTTGAGTATTTTAATTTCATACACATCGGCCCCAAGGTTTACAAGGGTTTTGGTAAATGCAGGTATGTCTTCACGTGCAGGGAGCTCCAGTACAAACTGGTTGCCGTCAAACGCCAGGGCGGGGTAGTGGGTGCGCAGCTTATCGGCCCACAGGGCGGCATCTTTAACGCTAACCTGTATGCGGCAGGCGCCACTTTGTTCGGCCAGTTGCTGTATGGTGCCTTCAAAACGCAGCTTGCCGTTGCTAATAATACCCACGTGGGTACACATACGTTCTATTTCGGCCAGCAGGTGGCTCGATACAAAAATGGTAACGCCCTTTTCTTTGTTAAGCTTAACCAGCAGCTGGCGCATATCGCGCATGCCGTTAGGGTCAAGGCCGTTTACGGGTTCGTCAAGCAGCAGCAGCTCGGGTTCGCTAAGCAGTGCCATGGCAATGGCCAGGCGCTGTTTCATGCCCAGTGAGTATTGCTTTACCTTGCGGTTGGCATCGCGGGCAAGGTCTACCATTTCAAGCGCCGGGGTAATCTTGCTGTGGTCTATGCCGCGCAGGGTGGCAATATACTTCATGTTGTTGTAGCCGCTAAGGTGCAGGTACAGCGCGGGGCTTTCTACCAGCGAGCCTATGCTTTTAAAAACTTCGGGCAGCTGGCCGTGCAGGGGCTTTCCAAAAATTTCTATGGCGTTTTCCTGCTCGGGCAAAATACCGGTAAGCAGCCTCATGGTGGTTGATTTTCCTGCGCCGTTGGGGCCTAAAAACCCGTATATGGCGCCTTTGGGGATGTTGAGCGACACGTTATCGAGCACTTTGCGGTATTGCGAATACCTAAAGCTGAGCCCCTGTGTGCGGATGGCATATTCTGGCATGTGTAAATTGATTGGTTTGCTAATATAACAAAATACCCTTACAAATATTGCGCAACAGGGTTTATACCCCTACATTTGGTATATAATATTGTTACTGATGAAAATTGTTATATCGCCTGCCAAAACCCTTGATTTTGAAACAAAGCTGCCCACACGCCGCAACACACAGCCCCATTTTTTGGCTGAAGCCGAAACCGTGCACGCCGTTTTAAAAGAAAAAACACCGCCGCAGCTTAGCAGCCTTATGGAAATAAGCGATAAGCTGGCCGACCTTAACTGGCAGCGCAACCAGGAGTGGGCAACGCCTTTTACGGCAAAAAATGCCCGTCCCGCCCTGTATGCCTTTAACGGCGATGTATACACCGGGCTCGATGCCTATACCATACCTGCTGCAAAACTCAACAGGTTGCAGGACACCCTGCGCATACTTTCTGGTCTTTACGGCCTGCTAAAACCATTAGACCTTATACAGCCTTACCGCCTGGAAATGGGCACGCAAATGCCCGTAGGAGACAACAAAAACCTGTACGAATTCTGGAAACAGCAGCTAACCCAGGCCCTGAATGCTGAATTGGCCGACGATGAGCTGTTTGTAAACCTTGCCAGCCAGGAATATTTTGGCGCTATAGACGAAAAGGCTCTTAAAGTGCCCGTTATTACCCCCGAGTTTAAAGATTATAAAGACGGCAAGCTGCGCATGGTAAGCTTCTTCGCCAAAAAGGCGCGTGGCATGATGGTGCGCTACATTATTGATAAAAACATAAAAACCCTTAAGGGGCTTAAAGGTTTTGATTATGAAGGCTATGCTTTTGATGCAAAACTAAGCAAGGGGAATACGCTTGTGTTTACAAGGTAAGTTCAGGGTTCAGAATTTGAATTTAGATTAAGTCTCGGTCAAAACATGAACATCATAAAATAAAAAATCCCCGAAAGGTTAAACATCTTCGGGGATTTTTTTGTTATTCGTATATGTAAATATAACTGTATTGATATTCAATTATTTCTGTAACATTACCGCCGGATGAGGTGGTGGTTCGTTTTACCGGAAAATTATCGGCATCATATTCATAACTGTAATTAAGTTCTTCGGTTATATTTCCTGCTTCATCATACCTTATAATTTGGGTTACATTGTTTACAAAAGACTTGATGTCACGAGTAAACTCATTAGACTCCATTGCTACGATAGTAAAGTAATTTGGTTGGCTTATAAAAGGATTGTTTGCGTTATCATAATAATATTTTACCCTTAAAGTGCCGTCTTCATTGCGAAGTTCAGATACATTCCCAAAACCGTCATAGAAGTATGAAGTTACAAAAGTTGATCCTGAATTAGGGGTAAGAGCGGATGTGAGTAATACATTATTGCTGTCATACGTAAAATCGGCTTCCAGAATAATACTGTTATCATAATCATTTACTTTGTAATGAATAAGCAAATTGTCTTCAAAAAAATATTTCTTCTGTTGCACAACAAAATCATTCGCCACTCTTATGTAACTTGATTTTGGTCGCTTGATTGAATCAAAACTAATGGCTAAACCTCTGTATGGACTGTTTACATTAGTACCGACAATTTGGTTATAATAGTATCCAAAAGCCACATAACTTTGAGATCCCCAATAAATTCCGGTATTTATTCTTGCCAATACCTTAATACTGTCTATAGGCACCGGGGGAGGTATAACCGTATCATTGCCCGGGTTTGTTATGGTGTCATTAGGATTATTTTCCTGCTGCATGGGTGCATCGTCATTTTGGCATGAGGCTATGCAGGCAAGTATAAACAGCATTAATAAATAGGTGAGGAAATTTTTTTTCATGGCTTGTAAGGTTTATACCTCCAAATATAAGTAATTATTTTGCTGATAATCAGTAAGTATAAAAAATGCGGCATTATTTGCCGCATTTTTTATAGTATTTATATCCCGGGTAACTATATGCCACTCTTTAGGATAGGTAAAACTGCCACCTGCTATCTGACGACTGCCTACTGTCCCTTAAGTTTTTTCATAAAATCCTTAAAGGCCGGCATAAAGTCGGTAAACAGGGCGTTGTCTTTGTTGCGCAGCATAACCTCGCTAAACATTTTAAGGCCTATGGCAAACTCGGTGCTTTGGCCCATGTCGTTAAACAGGTCTTTTTGCTGCATCACGTCAATAATATTAAACAGGTTGTCGTGGTTGTCAAACAGCACCTCAACACGGCGGTGCAGGTCATCTGCCACAGGGCTGTAAGTGTGTTCGAGTGTAACTTTGTAATGATTGTATTTTTTGTTCATGCTTTGATTGATGATTGTGAAATTTAAAAATTGAAAGATTTAAAGATTGAAAAATTCCCAGTAATTGTTACCCCTAATTTTTCAATCTTTAAATTATTAAATCTTTCAATCATTAAAATAAATTAGTGCATCGCATCGGCCATATCTATCTTGCCCTTACCCTCTTTTACAAGAAGTATGAACGGTATACAAACGGCAAACAAAATACCCAGGTATAAAAATATATCCATGTAAGACAGTACCGTAGCCTGCTTTAATACACCGCCCTCAAGTGCTGCATAGGCTTTTTGCAGGGCTTCGTTAGGTGAAAAACCTTTAGACATAAAACCTGCGGTAAGCTGTTTTACACGCTGCTGGGTTTCATAATCATACAGCTTTTCGTGCGATACAAGGTCAACCCTGTGCTTTTGCGTAAAACGGGTAAGGAATGTACTAATGATGGCAATACCAAACGAACCTCCCAGCTGGCGCAGCATACCGGTAAAGGCAGCCCCTTCGCCAATGCTCTTGCCCTTAAGGGTAGAAAGCGACATAGTAGTGATAGGTACAAACAGTAAACCAAGGCCTATACCACGCAATATAAGCGGGTTGAAAAAGTGCTCTACGCCGGTATCAGGTGTCATTACGGTGTACATCCAGAAGGTAAACCCAAAGAATATGCTAAAGCCCGCGGCAACCATGTAGGTTTTTTTAACCCCACGCTGTATCATCTGGCCTATAAATGGCATCATAAACGCCGTCATTAGCGAACTTGGAATCAGTAGCATACCGGCATCGGTAGCTGTCCAGCCTAAAATAGACTGCGTGTATAGCGGTATTATAAAGGTTGAGCCAAATAATCCAAATCCCATAATGAACGACATGATGGTACCTATGCGCAGGTTACTGTCTTTAAGCACCCGCAGGTTTACAATAGGGTGTTCATACACCAGCTCGCGCCATATAAAGGCTACAAGGCCAAAGATACTTACCACGCTCAGGGCTACAATTTCATGGCTTTCAAACCAGTCTTCCTGCTGGCCGTGCTCCAGTACAAACTGTAGCGAGCCAATAAACGCTATAAGGAAAACCACTCCCCACCAGTCTACCTTATCGGCACTCAGTTTTTCGCCATACTTAGGGCTCTTAACATACATTAGCGTTAGCATGGTGGCAATAATGCCCAGCGGTACATTTATGTAAAATATATAAGGCCAGCTCCAGTTGTCTACAATCCATCCGCCAAGAGGCGGGCCAAGGGTAGGGCCCACAATAACGCCCATACCATAAATGGCCTGTGCCATACCGCGTTTTGCAACAGGGTAGCTTTCGGTTATAATAGTTTGTGCCGTTACCAGCAGCGCGCCACCGCCCATACCCTGTATAAAGCGGAATACCACCAGTTCCCAAATATTATCGGCATTACCGCACAAAAAAGAAGTTACGGTAAAAATAATTATGGATGCCGCGAAATAATTACGGCGGCCAAACTGCTGGCTCAGCCAGCTGGTCATGGGTATTACAATCACGTTTGCAATGGCATAGGCTGTAATTACCCAGGCCACATCGGTAAGGGTAGCGCCAAGGCTGCCCCTCATTTGGTTTAGTGCAACGTTTACAATGGTAGTATCTACAATTTCAAGCAGGGCACAAAGTACCGCTGTTATTGTAATAATAACCCGCCTGAAGCCGTATTCTACCAAATCGTCGCTTACGGTTGCTGCTCCTGCCATGTTGTTATTTTAAGTGTACGTCTACTTCCACGTTCATGCCCGGGCGTAGCAGTTTTACTTTTTCTTTATCGTTGTTTGCTGTAAGGGTAATTTTTACAGGAACCCTTTGTACCGTTTTAACAAAGTTACCGGTAGCGTTATCTGGAGGCAGCAGCGAAAAGCGTGCACCTGTAGCCGGCGAGAACGAGCTTACCTGGCCTTCAAACTCGGCATCGTCATAAGCATCAGCTTTGATGATTACTTTCTGGCCTTCTTTCATTTTGCCAAGCTGGGTTTCTTTAAAGTTGGCTACAACCCATGCTTCTTCGCTGTTAATGATGTAAAACAGTGCCTGGCCCGGTTGTACCAGCTGCCCCGGCTGAATGTCTATAGCGCTAACCTGGCCGTCTACAGCGGCAGTAACCACGGTGTAGCTCAGGTTAAGTTCGGCAGCCCTTAGCGTGGCTTTAGCCCTTTCTATATTGGCATTAGCCACTTCAGTCTGCTTGTTAGATACGGCGCTGCGGCTCACGCTTGCTGCCCTCTGGCTGCGGCTTGCTGCCTCTGCCTGTTGCAGTACGCGCAGGTTGGCATCGGCCTCCTGCTTGGCGGCCTGTGCCTGCTCAAACTGTTGCTTAGTGATAGACTTGTTGTTGTACAGGTTCTGGTAACGTTCAAAATCGTTATTGGCCCTCCATACGCGCACTTTGGCAGCCTCTATGTTGCCTTTGCTGCTTTGTATGTTGGCATCGCTTACGCTAACGCCCGCCTGTGCACCGCCTATATCGGCCTTAGCAACGGCAAAGCTGCCTTCTGCGGCGGCAAGGGCTGCTTTAGCCTCTTCAACGCGCACCACATAATCGTTATCGTCTATAACAAAAAGGGTATCGCCTTTTTTAACCTGTTGGTTGTCTTTTACAAAAACTTTGGTAATGTAGCCCGTAACACGTGGAATGATAGGGTTCATGTTTTTTTCTACCTGTGCGTCATCGGTAATTTCGTGTGCCTGCCCGTGCAGGTATTTATATATGCCGTAGCCACCGCCTACCACCACAAGGGCTGTAAGTATAACGGCAAACTTTTTATTGGTTTTCTTCTTCTCAGTCGTTTCCATGATTACTGTTTATTTTGGGTAAGGTTGAATGATTGTGTTAGTCTTCCTGAAGCGTTAAGCAGCTCATAATACCTTTGGGTAATATCTGCCTTGCTAAAGGTTTGGTTAAGTTTTGCCTGTAACTGCTCTACATCGGCCTCAAGCAGGTCGTTAGTGTCTACAAGGCCGTTGTCATACTTGTCTTTTACTATGCGGTAGTTTTCGCCTGCCTGCTCTACAGCCTGCGTGTATACCTTGTTTTGTTTAAGTGCAAGGTTGTAGCTTTCTAATGATTGCTGTACCTCAACCTTAACGCGCTCGCTTTTTATCTCAACCTCATGCTTGGCCTCTTCGGCACGGCTTTCGGCAGCGCGCACTTTTTTGTTGTTCTTAAAAATGTTGCTTATGTCATAGCTAAGCGCCACGCCAAAGTTTATGGCATTGTGCACCTCTACAAAATTCTGGATATCCAGGGCGGTATAACCCGCTACAAGCGATAGCGAAGGGTAGTAGTCTGCCTTGGCAATGTCTACATCGCTCTGAGAGGCCTTTTCCTGCCATCTAAGCGCCTCTAAGTCGCTGCGCTGTGCAATGGCATCACTTTCGGTAAAAGAAGGCGTTAAATTGCTCGAATTGTTAAAATAGGCATCGGTAACGGCAATCTGTGTGCCTTCCGGAAGTTTAAGTAATGTAATAAGCTGGTAGTTTATGGTGCTTACGCGCATTTTGGCATCATCCAGGCTTAGCTGGATGTTGCTGGCCTGTAGCTGCGCCTTCAATAAGTCGTTGCGGGCAAGCAGGCCGTTTTGCTCCATGGCGGTAAAGTCGGTCACGCGCTGGTTGGCGCTCTTCAGGTTCTCTTCGATAAGGGAAACCGACTGCTGTGCCTTGTACAGGTTTGCATACAGCACAATGGCCTGCATGGCAAGCTGCTCTTTTACACTGGCGGCGTTAAAGGTTTGAGCCTTGTACATGCTTTCGCTGGCGGCAATATTGTTTTTAAGCCTGAAACCCGAAAATACCGGCAGGCTAAACTGTGCCATGCCCAGTATTACCTGGTTTACTTTTGGGGTAGATGATGACCCGCTTTCGCCCGATTCGCCCTCGCCGCCCATGGGCACGCGCAGGTTTATAGAAGGCTCGGTAAGCCTTTGGTACTGGCCTGATATTTTAAAATCAGGATAGGCGTTGTTTTTTACGTTGTCTACGTTAAGTCCGGCCGTGTTAACCCGGGTGTCTGCCAGGGCTGCCTCGGTACTCTGGGTTACAGCTATGTTTATGGCCTCATCCAGCGTCAGCGGTTTTTTTTGCTGTGCGCTGCCTGATAAGCCCAACAGTAGCATGATGCCCAGTGGCAATACATGATTAATTCTCATTTGCTAATAGCGCTTTAATGGTTTGCTTAATGTGTTTTGTAACTTCGGTGTTCATGTAGGCCTCAAACTTCTCTTCGGTATCAAAACCGTAAATCTGTTCAAAGTAGGCCCTGTTGTTGCGAATGTGCACCAGGGTGCCCATTACGGTAGCCGGAATCAGGTCGGCAATTATATCGGTCCTGAAAACCCCTGCATCCTGTCCTTCCTGTATTATTTTTCTAAAAATGGCCGTGTTTTCTTTCTTAACATTCATAAAGCTTTCCATACTCAGTATGCGCTTTTTGGTGCTAAGTTCAAAGTGCATAATCTGGTACATGCACTTGTGCCTGTTAATACGGTTTATGTATAAATCTACAAGGCGGTCTATTTTATCAAAAGGGGGGAGGTCATCACCCAGTATACTTTCAAGCTGCATTTTCATGTCGCTGGTGCGATACATAATAAGCGCTTCCAGCAGCTTCTCCTTAGAACCGAAATAGTAGGATATCATGGCTATGTTTACGCCCGCATCTTTAGCTATGGTCCTGATAGAGGCGCCGTCAAAACCTTCATCTGCAAACAGCTTTTCAGCCACCTGCAAAATCTCGATTTGCTTTTCGTTAAACTCTGTCATTTTATAAGTTGTTGTTTATTGCGCTGCAAAGTTAAACACTTGTTTAAATTAAACGTTTGTTTAAATTGTTTGTTAACATTTTTTTAACAGAAAACGGTTGCGAAAATAGCTATAAATAAATTCTATATTGAATGTTCAGTTATTTGTTAACCAGTATGTTTAATAGCTTTTACTTAAAGTATTTATTTGTTTAACTTTTTCAGGATATACGCTGCGGTTGAAGATAATCCGGTTTGCGAATTTGGTGCTTTTTAGGCTGTTTTTAGCGCCGGATTTTTGTATTTTTAACGCGTAAAACAAATTGAAATGAAGATAGCTGTAGCCTCTCCGTCCATCCCCCATTCGTTAAAAGATGGCCTCATTGAACTTGAAAAACACGTAAAGCAGGCCGCTGCTCAGGGTGTGAAAATCATCTGTTTTCCGGAGTCGTTTTTGCCGGGTTATCCGGGTATGCCCTACACCTCTGAAGACCGCACAAAAGAACGTTTGGAGGCTGCCCTTGAAAAGGTATGCGCGGTAGCTGCCGAAAACAATATTACGGTTATTGTACCTATGGACTGGCATGAAAACGGCCAACTGCTCAATGTGGCTTTTGTGGTTTCTGCCAATGGAAAAGTGTTGGGTTACCAGGCTAAAACACAGCTCGACCCGAGTGAAGATGCTATATGGGTTCCCGGTACAAAGCGGCGGGTTTTTGAAATTGACGGACTTATATTTGGTATAAGTATTTGCCATGAGGGCTTCCGCTATCCGGAAACGGTGCGGTTTGCAGTGCGAAACGGTGCGCAGGTGGTGTTTCATCCGTTTTTTGCGGGCAGCGATACCGAAGGGGTGGAGCTGACGGAATATGGTGCTAAAACCAATCCGTATTACGAAAAAGCCCAGATGGTGCGGGCGTTGGAGAATACGGTTTACATTGCTACATCTAACTATGCATCGCGCTACAGTGAGGCGGCAAGCGCCATTATAGCGGCAAGCGGGCAATGTATTGCACATGCGGCTTATGGCGAACCGGGTATCACTGTTGCGGATATTGACCTTGAGCTGGCTACCGGTTTCCTTGCCGGGCGGTATAAGCCTGAAAGTTATTAGGTTTTGGGTACTTTTTTAGTAAATTTTTAATCTACTGTTTTTGTAGACTAATAAATATTTACTTACATTTGTTAGGTATTCAATTATTAATATATGCCATCTACCCATGTTGTTAGCGCCGTTTGCTGTTGTTCTTTATGAGGAGCATGCCGGTGCCTGCCGTTTTGGTTGTGGCCCTAACATAAGCTCCTCTGTTGAGGGGCTTTTTTTATACCTATGAAACACCCTATCTATACTGCAAATTACCTAAAATCGGGCCTGTTGCCCGATAAAGAAACCCTGGCCAATTGGGCTGAAGAATACTTCCGCTGGCTGTTTTGTATAGGGCCTCAATATGGCGATTATGGCTTTTTCTTAAAGGAGGAAAAGCATCTTCAGGATATACTTTCAGGGCTGCTTATACTGGCGGGATATCCGCAGGATAAAACAGATTCATTACTCTTATCTTTAACTGATAAGTCTATACTACTTCATCAAAAACTTGAAGATGATTTAAAAGCCATTTTTGAGTTTGACCCGGCTGCAAAATCACGTAGTGAAGTGCTGGTTTCATACCCCGGTTTCTTTGCTATTGCCATATACCGCATAGCGCACCAATTGTGGCTTAACCAGGTGCCGGTGCTGCCGCGTATGCTGAGTGAATACGTGCACGGCAAAACAGGTATAGATATACATCCCGGCGCGGCAATAGGCGAGCGCTTTTTTATTGACCACGGCACCGGTATTGTGGTGGGCGAAACATCAATCATTGGTAATGATGTAAAAATGTACCAGGGCGTTACCCTTGGTGCACTTAGCGTGAGTAAGGCCGAGGCTGAAGTAAAACGCCACCCAACCATTGGCAACGGGGTTACCATTTATGCCAACGCCACCATTTTGGGTGGGCAAACCGTTATTGGCGATGGTTCTGTAATAGGGGGCAACGTGTGGGTAACGCATTCGGTTCCGGCTAATTCGCTGGTGTACCATAAGAGTGAAGTAACCATAAAAACCCGCGAAACCTTTCCTGAACCTTTAAATTTTATAATATAAACTTATACTCTATATGAAAGCAGATAACATATTAAAAACCATTGGTAAAACACCTCATGTAAAAATAAATAAATTGTATGGAAATGGTGCCAATGTGTGGATAAAGCTGGAGCGCAACAACCCCGGCAACAGCATTAAAGACCGCATTGCCCTGGCTATGATTGAAGATGCCGAAGCTAAGGGAATCCTTACGCCGGAGAGCGTTATTATAGAGCCTACATCTGGCAACACGGGTATTGGCCTGGCGCTTGTGGCAGCGGTAAAAGGCTACAAACTGATACTGGTTATGCCGGAAAGTATGAGCATTGAGCGCCGCAAACTAATGTCTATTTATGGGGCGGAATTTGAGCTTACCCCACGCGAAAAAGGCATGAAGGGCGCTATTGAAAAGGCGGCTGAACTTACGGCATCTACACCACACGCGTGGAGCCCGAGCCAGTTTGATAACAAGGCCAATGTTGAAGTGCACCGCAAAACTACCGCACAGGAAATTATTGAAGATTTTCCTGATGGGGTTGACTACGTTATTACCGGAGTGGGCACAGGAGGCCATATAACAGGCGTAGCTGAGGTTTTAAAACAAAAATGGCCACAGGTTAAGGTGTATGCCGTTGAGCCCGAATTATCGCCTGTATTGAGCGGGGGCAGCCCTGCGCCACACCCCATACAGGGTATTGGTGCCGGTTTTGTGCCGTCTATTTACAACAGCAGTGTGATTGACGGCATTATACAGGTTAGCAAAGACGAAGCGTTTAATTTTGCCCGCCGCGTGGCAAAAGAAGAGGGGATTCTTGTTGGGGTTTCCACCGGGGCATCGCTTGCGGCGGTACACAAAAAACTGACCGAAATTCCTGAAGGCTCCACCGTGCTTACCTTTAACTATGATACAGGTGAAAGGTATTTGAGTGTGGAGGGGCTTTTTTAGAAGGTTCTGAGGTACTTAGGTTCTGAGATGCTTAGGAGGGCAGTGTCATGCCGAACGAAGCGCAGCGGAGTTGAGGTATCTTTTTTATAAAGTAATTAAGCTAAAATATGAAAGGACTGCCTCAAAGCGAAGCAGCCCTTTTATTTATTAAATTTTGGAAAGCTCAGTACCTAAGCACCTCAGTCCCTCAGAACCTTTAATTAGTACTGAAGCGATACAGTAAGTTCAAACTCATCGCTGATGGCTGCATCACCAAGGCCGTCAAATACGCTGCCTGATTTGTACTCAATACCATATTTTGTCCTGTCTATGTTTATTGTGGTAGTAGCAATAGTTTTACCTACAGTAAGGTCAAACGTTACAGGTTTTGTTACGTTTTTAATGGTAAGGTCGGCAGTTACAGTGTAAATGCTTTTGCTGCTTCCCTTAAGGGTTGCACTTTTAAAAACGATTTTTGCAGTAGCAAATTTATCTGTACCAAAGAAATCGTCAGCTTTAAGGTGGCCTTCCAGTTTTTCTTTGCCTTCGCCTGCTTTAAGGTCGGTTACAGCAATGCTGTTCATGTCTACAGTAAGGTTACCGCCTGTAAGTTTGCCGCTTTTAAAAGTAAGAGTACCTTCTTTAAAGTTAACGGTACCGCTGTGCTGGCCGGTTACTTTTTTACCTACCCAGGCTATAGTACTTTTTTTAGTGTCGATTTTTTTGTCTTGTGCTGTAGCAAGTGTAGAAAGCGCTACAAAAAAGGCAACTGCAATTGATTTGAAATTTTTCATCTTGTTTTAAAATTAAAAATTGGGTTATTAAATTATTAGATTGTAATAAAAAGTTCGTCTTTAGGTTTGCGCACCTTTTTAAGGTGCTGGTTGCGGTCTTCCTCGTGGCGGTAGCCTATTGTGGCCATAACCGCAACGCTAAGCCCTTTTTGGTCAAGGCCCAGTATTTTGTTTACCGCAGCAGTATTAAAGCCTTCCATAGGAGTGGTGTCTATTTTTAAGATTGCTGCGCTGTTAACCAGGGTGCTAAGGGCTATATAAGCCTGTTTTGCAGTCCAGTTGTTGCGCTGCTCTTCGGTTAGGGAGGCAAGAAAACCGTTAATGTAATCCTGAAGGCCGCTTACGGCATCGGCAGGCAGTTCGCGTTCGGCAATAATGTTATCGGCGTAGGCCTGAACCTGTTCGGCCCCTACGTTAACCTGGCTGGCAAAAACAAACACATGGCTTGCATCGGCCACAAGGTTTTTATTGTTGCCGCTTACGCCTTCGGTAAGCTGTTGTTTTACTTCGGGGTTTTCTACAATAATAATGTTGTAAGGCTGCAGCCCTACAGACGATACGCTAAGGCGTACGGCTTCTTTAAGCTGTTCTAAATCCTGTGCCGATACACTTTTAGATGCATCATATTTTTTAACGGCATAGCGCCATTTCAGGCTGTTTATAAAATCGGTCATAATAAATTGGGTAACTATAAAGTGGTATTAAAGGGTGCGGTATTTTTCCAGCAGTATGTTAAGCTGCTCCAGTTCGGCAGGGGTAAGGTTACCGGCATATTTGTTGTCGTGTGCTTCTACCTGCGGGTCAAGCTCTTTTAACAGCTCAAGGCCTTTTTGGGTAATGGAAATTTCCATCTTGCGGCGGTTATCGGGGCAAATTTTGCGTTCCACAAGCTCTTTTAGCAGCAGCTTGTCTACCAGCCGGGTAGTATTGCTGGTTTTGGCAATCATGCGTTCCTGTATCATGCCCATGTTGGCAGGGCAGCCTTTTTGCCCGCGTAAAATGCGCAGTACGTTAAACTGTTCTGCCGAGAGGTCAAAGGGTTTTAGTACTTCGTTCATGCTTTCTGCCAGCAGGTTTTGCGTGTACATAATATTCAGTATCGTCTTCTTTTCGGCAGACAATGCAGAAGTGGGCTGTATGGCTTCTTCAATCTTCATATTTGTAATTACAAAATTTGTATGTACAAATGTATGTAGATTTCCCTTATTTGTATGTACAAGTGTTGTTAATTTTTTGTTAACGGTATGTAACGCCGGTTTTGCGGGTAATATGGGGCTGAATTTTTGGTACATTTAATCCCCTAAAAAGTTAGTTATGCAAAAAAGAGTAATACTATATGCCGCCGCACTGTGCATGGGGTTTGCCGTGTTTTCGTGTAAGGAGAATACTGCCGAGGCCGCACAGCCCGTGGGAGATTCTGTACCAAAAGATACTGCTGCGCCCGTAGCCAAAGTGCAAACCGGGCCCGAGCCTGTAGAGGTGTTTACCAACGATACCGTTACTGTAAAAGGCTATAAATGGGAGGGGCTAAACCACTACCTGAGCCAAAAGAACGATACTACCTATGTGGTTAACTTTTGGGCCACATGGTGCCAGCCGTGTGTGGAAGAGCTGCCGCATTTTGAAGAAATAAACAAAAAGTATAAGAAGAATAAGGTTAAGGTGGTGCTGGTTAGCATGGACTTTAAAAAGGACATTGAGAAAAAACTCCTGCCGTTTATTAACAGGAAACAAATAAAAAGCGAGGTGATATTAATGCGCGAAACCGACCTTAACAGCTGGCTGCCCAAGGTAGACACCACGTGGAGCGGGGCTATTCCGGCGACGGTAATATACAATAAGGAGATGCGTAAGTTTTACGAAAAAGAGTTTACCTATGCCGAACTCGAAAAAGAAATAAGCAACTTTAAATAAGCTATAATCAAATTTTAATATTCAAAAATCATGAAAACAATCAAACTATTGGCCTTGTTTGTCGCTGTAGGGGCGCTGGCCGCATTTACTACGGCTACCGTAGCCGGATACAAGGTGGGCGATACCGCAACCGACTTTAGCCTTAAGAACGTTGACGGCAAAAAAGTAGCGCTTAAAGACTATAAAAATGCCAAAGGCTATATTGTGGTGTTTACCTGCAACCATTGCCCGTATGCCCAGGCATACGAAGACCGTATTATAGCGCTCGATAAAAAATACAGCAAGCAGGGCTACCAGGTTGTGGCCATAAACCCTAATAACCCTGAAAAACAAAAAGAAGACAGTTTTGAAAAAATGCAGGAAAGGGCTAAGGCCAAAAAATATGCATTCCCGTATCTGTTAGACGAAGGGCAAAAGGTATACCCGCAGTATGGTGCAACCAAAACGCCACACGTATATGTACTTCAAAAAACGGCTAAGGGTAATGTAGTGAAATACATAGGCGCTATAGACGATAACCACGAAGATGAAAAGGCCGTAACCCAGAAATATGTTGAAAATGCAGTAGATGCGCTGCTAAAAGGCAAAGAGGTTTCGGTTACGGAAACAAAGGCCATTGGCTGCTCAATAAAGGCATAAGGTTTAAGGCTTTGCCTGTTTCAATTCCTGTTAAAGATAATGCACCAAACGTTGGTTGGCAGTTTCTTTAGCAGGAATTTGTTTTGTACCCCTTAAATCCTGAATTTTTCTATCCTGCTGAAAAACTCATTCCTGTAGGTATCGCCCAGGGGCAGGCACTTGCCGCTAATCCACACTTCGTTATTATCAGTCTTTTCAATTTTGCCAATGGCGGCAATAAACGACTTGTGTATTTTTATAAACAGGCTGCCGGGCAGGTTTTCTTCAAAGTATTTCAGGGTGTTGTAGGTTACCACCTGTTCGGTTGAGGTGTGCAGCACTATATAGTTCTTAATGCTTTCTATGTAGTGTATGTCTTTAATTTCTATGCGCTGGTAGCGGTTTTTGCCGTCGGTTTTTACAAAAAAGTACTCATCGGTAATGGTATCGGCAGGCAGCTTTACAGCAGCGGGCTCTGTATTTTGCTTGCGCACTTTTTCTACGGCTGCAATAAAACGGTTAAAGGGTATGGGCTTTAGCAGGTAATCTACCGCATTCATTTCAAAGCCCTCTATGGCAAACTGGGGGTAGGCGGTGGTAAATACAATTTTTACCTTGTCTTTAATAATTGCCGAAAGCTGAATACCTGTAAGGTCGGGCATTTGTATGTCCAGGAACACCACATCGGGCTTATGCTGCTCTATAAGCGCAAGGGCCTCTACCGCACGGGTACAGGTAGCCACGCATTCTATGCCCTGCAACTGCTCAGTATATTTTTGCAGCAGGCGTATTGCAGGCGGTTCGTCATCTACTATTATGCAGGTTATGGTGTTGCTCATTAGCTTAGCGGTAGGGTAAGTGATACGTTATAATACCGGGCATCCTGCTCTATATCAAGGCTGTGGTTTTCAGGGTACATAATGTGCAGCCTCTGGCTTATGTTTTTATTGCCAATGCCGTGCTCATCATAGCTTTGGGTAACGCGGTATTTGTTGGTTGCAGTAAAGATAAGCCTTCCTGCCTGTGTTTTGAGGGTTATAACAACAGGATTGTCAAAATCATCGGTAATGCCGTGCTTAAAGGCATTTTCAAGGAAATGTATCAGCAACAGCGATGGTATTTTGTGTGTGCCCGCGTCATGAGGGTATGTAAAGGTTACGGCCACCTTGCCGTCAAAACGCCTTTTAAAAAGGTCGATATAATTTTGCAGGAACACCATTTCGTCCTTTAGCAGCACCATATCGTTCTCGCTTTCATAAGTAACATAGCGCAGCATTTCAGATAGTTTCAGGATATCAGCCGCCACCCCGGGGTTTGTATCATACAAATCAGAATAAAAACCGTTGAGCGAATTAAACAAAAAGTGCGGGCTCAGCTGGTTTTTGAGGGCCTGTAACTCGGCTTGTTTTTTCTCTATGGTAAGCCGGTTAAGCTGTGAGTTGGTATTCCACAGGTGTTTCATAAAATAACCCACAAGGCTAAACAGCAGTACCCTTATAGAAAAATAGGAGTTATCATATATATAATACAACGGGTTAAGGTCGCGCACATCATAATTATGATAGCCCGTTAGTTTAAAGAGTAGTACCTCTTCATACACAAAGCGTATGGCGGGGAACACTATTATAAGCCCAAATTGCGCAATTATTAGCAAACTCCATTTTTTATTGGGGATTGTTTTTGGGCAGATAAACAGGTAGTTGAGGTAAAAAATAAGGAGTTCCAGCAATAGGAAACCTATATTTTGCAAAATGCTCCATGTTGAATCTAAATCGTTATAAACGGTTATGCTCTTTAAAAGCTGGTCGAGCCCCACAAACAGGAACCAGAATATAAGGTGGTACAGTATTTCTTTTTTCTTGCTCATAGTGCTAAGGTAGCGCTTATGCCAAACGTGTGCAGCGGTATTGTTTAAACAGGCAAAAATACAGGACAAATACCGTTTTTACCACAACAAACCCCAAAATAACCTGTCACAGCGGTTTTGTTTTACAAACCGGCAGGTTGGTACCAAATGCCATTTGCCCTTAAACAGGCGGCGTACTATTGCAGCATAAAATCAATACAACAATGAAAAAATTACTGCTTATTACGTTACTGCTTTTTACTGCGTTACCGGTGCTGGCACAGGCTATTACAGGTGTGGTAAAAGAACAGGATGCCTCGGTCGTTTCTTTTGCTTCTGTATATATTACTAATGCAGATACCACCATAGCCTATACCGAAACCGATGATGCGGGCAACTATGCACTAACCATTCCGCCCACATTTACAAGTGGAACCTTTACCGTGAGCTACTTTGGCTTTACCACCTATACACAGGAAATAAGCAGTGCCAACCTGCCGGCAGAACT
Source organism: Flavobacterium akiainvivens (assembly GCF_001278115.1). GTDB lineage: Bacteria > Bacteroidota > Bacteroidia > Flavobacteriales > Flavobacteriaceae > Flavobacterium > Flavobacterium akiainvivens. The sequence continues at coordinate 174,098 of NZ_LIYD01000005.1, forward strand.
GAATGTAACCCTTATTCCGCAGCAGGAGCAGCTTAATGAGGTGGTAATAGACGTGCGCCAGAAGGCCATGACCATGAAAGGCGATAAAACCATACTTAATGTTGAGGCAGCCGGTATAGGCAACGGCAATAACGGGCTTGAAACCATACGCCTGGTACCGGGTATGCGCCTTGATAAAGACGAAAACCTGGTGTACAGGGGCAGTACCGACCTGCAAATAATGATTAACGGCAAGAAAAGCCTGCTAACCGGCGATGCCCTACGCGAATACATACGGTCTTTAAAAGGCAGCGATATAGAGTCTATTGAAATTATAGCACAACCATCGGCCCGATATGATGCAGCGGGAACGGCCGGTATAATAAACATTGTACTGAAAAAGAGCCGTAAGGCAGGGCTATCGGGCAGTATAAACACCGCGGCCTATTATGGCGAATATTTTAAAAGCCAGCAGGGGGGAAGGCTGTTTTATAACGATTCGCTGTGGACGGTTACAGCAAACGGCTCATACTACAACGGCCAGTCGGTTAACCACAGGCACATAAAGCAAACCATAGCTGCCGAAGAAGGCCAAAGGGTTATTGACCAGTACAACACCTGGCTGCCGGTAACAAAATCGGGTGGTTTTAATGCAGCCGTAGAGCGCAGGCTGGGCAAAAACCAGGTTATGAGTACCGAATGGCAATATTATAAAGACAGCAGTACCGAAACCACTAACGGCTATACCAATGAGTACCTTAACGGCATACCGCAAAACAGGGTAAATCTGAGCCAGCGCTTTAAAGCACCCGAGAGCCGTGTTGCCGGTAACCTTTTTTACAATTTTACATCAGACAGCCTTACCACCAAGCTTGACCTGCAGGCAAATTTTGCACACTACAGCACAGAGCGCAACGGTTTTCAGCGTAATGAGTATGCCGGTGGGGATAACCTGAACCTGGATGGCGAAAATAAAACGGCATACACCATTGCCAACGTACAGGCCGATTTTAACCACAAGCTTGCCCAAAACATAAACCTTGAGGCCGGCGCCAAGTATGCCTATGTAAAAATGGACTACTACAACCGCTATGAAGCCAACAATACCGAACTGTTGTTTATACCGGACAGCCTGCTGGTTAACGATTTTAAATATGATGAAAAGCTGGCAAGCGGTTATGCACAGGCATCGGCAGAATTTGGCCGTTGGAACCTTCAGGCAGGGCTTAGGGCAGAGTACTACAGGTTTACAGCAGCATCGCCATTAAACGCACAGGTAAATAAGGGCGAATATACCAACCTGTTCCCGTCGTTTTCATTTGGCTACAGGCACGAAAATAACCAGTACCAGTTTAGCTACAGCAGGCGCATAGGCAGGCCTGATTATTTATCGCTAAACCCATACTACCAGTATATGGATGCCTACACGCTGCAAACCGGCAACCCTGCGCTAAGGCCGCAGTATTACAACAGCTTTCAGCTTAACTACATTTATAAAAGCATGCTTAGCCTGGGCCTTTACGGGTATTTGTACAAAGACGGCTTTACACAGGTTATAGACTACCGCCATGGCGAAAATTATAACATAACCTACAGTGCCAACGCGGCAAACGGCAGCCGGTTTGGGTTTTCGGCTTCGGTACCTTACCAGCCTGTAAAGTGGTGGACGGTGCAGCTAAGCGCAGACGCATACCTGAGCACTGAAAAATCAGATATTGAAAACTTTGCCTATAACGGCAGCGGTTTTGGCTACGATGTTAACCTGTACCAGGGGGTTGAGCTAAAAGGCGACTGGAAACTGACCATGAACGGTTTTTACAGCGGGCGCTCTACCACGCCAAATGGTTTTTCTAAAGCTACCTATGATGTGAGCCTTTCGGGTAAAAAGCCCCTGCTGGATAAAAAACTGGTGGTTGCCGCCGGATGCTCCAACATATTAAGGAAAAGCCTGTACAACCATACCACGCAGGTAAACAATGTATCTACAGACTGGACCAACCGCTGGGAAACCCGCCGCTTTTTTGTACAGGTTACCTATTATTTTGGTTCAGGCAAAAACAAGGAGGTAAAATCAACATCGCTGGATGAGGAAACAAACAGGATGTAATAGGGTTAAACATAAAAAAATAACGCCACTATCTTTCGGTGGCGTTATTTGCCTTTCTGTAGAATACGGTGTTTTGCAAAATAAAACAATGATTATTAGTGTCTCATGTGTTTTTTGGCTGTGAATCAGGATTGGATAAACTCCAGAAGGTCTTTATTAATTGTTTCGTGCTCTGTAGTTGGCATTCCGTGAGGGAAACCGGGATAGGTGATTAGCTTTTCGTTTTTCAAAAGTTTTGCAGATTTTAAGGCTGAGTTTTCAATGGGTACAATCTGGTCATCTTCACCGTGAAGAACCAAAACCGGAATATCAACGGCTTTCAAATCTTCGGTAAAATCAGTTTCAGAAAAAGCTTTTATTCCGTCATAATGGGCAACAATCCCGCCCATCATGCCCTGTCTCCACCAGTTTCTCTGGATACCTTCTTTTACCTTGGCACCTTCTTTGTTGTAGCCGTAGAAAGGGAAAGTCAAATCAATATAAAATTGGTTTCTGTTGTTTAAAGTCTGCTCCCTGATATTATCAAACACTTCCATTGGAACACCATCAGGATTACTTTCGCTTTTAACCATTACCGGTGGAACTGCACTAATTAATACTGCTTTTTTTGCCCTTCCATTGGCATATTTATTAACGTAACGAATAACTTCGCCACCTCCGGTTGAGTGGCCAATATGTATAACATCTGTTAATCCAAGATAATCTACCAATTCTGCTGCATCAGAGGCATACTGCTCAATGGTGTGGTTATAAATATCCTGGCTGGAACGGCCATGGCCTCTTCTGTCATGCGTAACTACCCTATAGCCTTTCTGGAGGAAGAAAATTACCTGTGCATCCCAATCATCTGATGATAAAGGCCACCCGTGGTGAAACATTAATACCGGTCCTTTTCCCTGGTCTTTGTAAAAAATTTCTGTTCCGTCTTTTAATGTTAATGTGCTCATTGGTTTAAATTTTTAGTTATTATGATTAATTTGTTTTATAATTATTTTGTGCCTTGATTGGTTAAAAAAAATATTGATGGTTTATTCTGTAGCATTTTCCCTGATTATCTGTAGTAAATCCCTCGCACTGCCATCAAATTTTTTATCATTCACAAAAAAGGAAGGCGTACCATTTACGCCACTCATAACGCCGCTTTCAAAATCCGAATCCACTTTATTCCCCAATTCAGGATTTTGCAAGTCTTTCTCAAACTGAGAAATGTTCAGGTTTAATTGTTTGGCCAGTTTGATCAGGAATTTTTCATTCAGGTTTTCCTGATTTTCATAAATAGCATCGTGCATTTCCCAGAATTTACCCTGTAAATTGGCAGCCTCGGTTGCAATTGCAGCTACTCTTGCATATTGATGCATTTCTGACAGCGGAAAATTCCTGAAGACAAATTTTAGCTGGCTTCCAAATTCTCTTCCAAGTTCTTTTAAAACAGGATAAGCCGCTCTGCAATACGGACATTGATAATCACCGTATTCTACAATAACCAAATCGGATTTTAAATTTCCCTGTGCATGGTCATTTTTATTAACTGCTGGTTTTAGTGACATAGTTATTTGTTGTTAAGATTTTGTAATGCTTCTAAAATTCCGTCTGCCCCTGGATTTACTGCAGTTGGCGATAAGTAGCTCCATTCAATAATGCCATCTTTATCAATAACAAATAAGGCCCGTTTGCATTCTCCTTCCTTATCGTTATAAACACCATATTTTTTGGCAGTTTCTCCTTTGGCTTCAAAGTCTGCCAATAAAGGGAAATGTAAATTTCGGGATTGTGAAAATGCAAAATGACACCATTTACTGTCTACCGATATTCCAAAGATTTCTGCATTGTATTTTTTAAAGAATTTCAGCATCTCATTATATAAAGCCATTTGGTCGCTACAAACCGGGCTCCAGTCTGCCGGATAAAAGGCGAGTATAACATTTTGTCCTTTAAACTCAGATAAAGTGATTTCCTGATCGGGCGTTGCAAACAAAGTAAAATCAGGGGCAGGGGTACCTTTTTGTAACATATACTTAATTTTTTTTGGTTATTGGATTGGAAATTAATCCACTACAAGTTAACAATAAAATTGCAGGCACAAGCAAAGTACATTTTTCTAACAAGTTGATTAAGAAAGAAGAAGTAAAGGCTCCTGAAACAAATCCTATCCACAGAAGTAGTAAGTGTATTGCATAATCCTTAGATTCCTTTTTTTCATTCTTATCATTACTCATTGTAAATATGGCAATGTTTTTGGCAAGGCTGTTTAAGGTTCCCGTTACAAAATCGGTATTCACTTTCAGGTTTCCTACCGAAGTTACAATTGTATTCATCATTCCCATTGCAAAGCCTATAACAGCTATGGACGGTATTACCGGAATTTGATGATTATAATTAATAAAAGTGTAAAGAATCATAATCCCCGAAGTGATGTAAAAAACAATGGTTTTCGCCTTGCGTTTTTTCCATAATGTAATACAGCTGCCAATGTAAACTCCGATTAAAAAACTTGTAATAACCGTTATAGAGGTAATGACTATCTCTGATTTTCCACTAAAAAAGCCTGCACCTAATTGTGTGGTGTTTCCACTCATAAAAGAAACGTAGGTTTTCCATTGTATCAATCCCGTTGCATCTGTATATCCTGCAATGAAAGCTAATAATATTGCTAATTTCTCCTGCGCTCTAATCTGTTGAGGCGACAGGAGCGCTTTCCCGGCTTTCAAAACCCTTATTTTTCAGGTTGAATGAACAATTTCTTCGATGGAAATTTTTCAATTTCACCTTCTCTCAGCCCGAAGTTTGTTATTACCACATCTTTCGGGTTTCCGGCCAGCCATTCGCTTATATCAATCGATTCATAAGTGCCGCTATTGAACCCAATCAAAACTTTACAAACCGTGTTTCCCGTGTTTTTTATATAGTGTCCGGCTCCCATTGGCACATACCCAACATCTCCTGCATTAAACTGTTCTGTAACTATTGTTCCTTCGGCTAAGAAGACAGACATTTCTGCCTGGCCCGAAATAAAATATTGCCATTCATCAGCGTTCGGGTGCCAGTGCATTTCTCTTAAAGCGCCGGGTTGTAATTCTAAAATTGAGCCTGCCATTGTTTTGCTGATAGGAAATTCTTTGCTGGTTACCAGTCTTTGCAGGCCGCCCCCCGGAATAATCCTGGGCTGTTGAGAATGTAATGGGTAGCGGTGAAGATTAGTTAATTCTATATCAGATTCTTGCGGTCGGGCTGTGGCATTAAAAGACAATTCATCAGGAACAAGTCCCGCAGCAAAATAAGCTTCTCTTTGTGGTAAGGCAGCTACTTCTTCAAGTGTCAGGCCCAAATTCTGGGCAACAATTCCCGGTGGTACGCTCGAAACAAAATCTGTTACGCTAAACGTATGGTCTTCAGAAAAATTACCATTATCAAAAATCAGGATAAAATGACATTCTCCTGTTCCTGTTGCCTGGATTGAGTGCCCATAACCTTTTGGGAAATACCATACATCGCCAGGCTCAAAATTATCGGTATAACTTTTTCCGTCCGGATGTATAATGGTGGTGCGAACCGTTCCTGAAATTACATAAGCCCATTCTGCGGCGTTAGCATGCCAGTGTAACTCTCTCATACTTCCGGGCTGTAGCCTCATTGAAACCCCGGCAATACCTATAGAAGCCGGAAAATCTTTTACAGAAGCCCCTCTTGTGGTTCCGCCATCATTAGTGCGGGGTTCTTTTTTTTCTAATTCGTATTTAAAACTAAGTGGCTCTGTTTTCATAATGTTATTTTTTAGATGGTTAATCCTGGTTTGTTTTTTATTCTATAGTAAAGTTACTTTTGAAGTAATGTTTTTTAAGATCACATTCGTTGAATAGGCAAAATGACTCGTTAAGATATACAGGGTAAAATGAGCGTACTTTATAGTACGCTCATTTTACTTTGAATTAAAAAGGCTGATTGTATTTGCCTGTCAGTGCCTTGTTTTCGATGCTTTTTGCAAAGTTGGGTGTTTCTTCATGGTTGTGGGCGTCAGAAGCGGCTTGTCTTGATGCAGCTGCACTTTCCAGTTCAATTCCGTGTTCTTTCATGTATTCAAACATTTCTGGAGTTGCAGTTGCATGAATTTCATTGGTGTACAACGTAGTGTTGTCATCAATTTTTGTGGCTTTCAGTTCCCATAAAACCTGAACTTTTGTCCTTCCGTTTTTAGTAATTGAATCTGAAACAGATAACATTCTACAATAATCAGGGCGATAAACTGTAGCAACATAATGCTGAACCATAAGGGCATCTCCAATTGTTTCAACGTTTAAAGAAACAGGTTCGCCATCAAAAGTTGTAGAAATTGCCGCCCCTATATGTTGTGTTGAACACCGTTGATATTCGGCATCAGGCAGGTTTAATAACCAGTCTGCAATATTAACTTTTTCAATGGGTGCATTAATAATGGCCGTTACACTTGAATGGGATAATGCGTTTTCCGGAGTTTGTAGAATTTCCATAATGGTTTAGATTTTAATTGTTTATATTAATTTTATAATGTAAAGTTACAATCAACTCAAACCACAACCAGTTGGCATTCGATAAACAGGCAAGAACAGTCGTTAGATAAGTGCGGGGTAGATTTTATAAGATAGCACACAATATGTTTTTAAGTAAAAACACCCCAATACAAATTCTGTAAAATTTGTATTGGGGTGTTGCAAACGTTTTTAATAATTCATTAAAACGCTTTATTTAAAAAGCCATTTCTCAATCAATTTTGTATAATTAGGCATAATTAAAAAAATCATGAGAAAAACAATGCATCCGGAAATCAAAAGCCCGTCAAGATAATGGTTTACAGGAACGTTTAATAATCGTAAAAAGGGGAGGAGTAATAGTGGTATTAGTAATGATAGAGGATAAATGGCTGACCAGGTAACTAAAAACTGTTTCCAGCGTACCGGAACTTTTATTTCGGTTTCAAAAAGAAAGCCAAGTCCTGATTTTATCTTGTAATTATCCGTTTTTTTAAACAAAGGATTAACCTTTTGTATTAATTTTTTACGCTCTTCAGATTCTACCCAGTTTTTCAGGTTCTCAGTTGTATCAAATCTAATAATTACAGTATAAATAAAGGTTAAATTAGGAACAGGCTTTATAATTTGCCAATCTATAAAACCTGTTGAAGCCTTTGTTAAAGGAACAATTTCATTTAGCCATTGTTCATATTCCTGTTGTTTACCATCAAGGATATGATGTGAAATTACTACAGAAGCACCTTGATTTTCCATAATGAAATTGATTGTTTTAGTAGTTTAATCACTAATAGAGTTTAAAAATAACTTGGCTTCAAAAAAAGACTTCAGTAAAATATCTTTCAACTCTTCTAAAGCTTTTTGAGATGTTGTATTTTCATCGTTAGTGAGCTCTAAAATATCAAGCTTTTCCTCAAGCAAGGAAAGTAAGCCCATTATTGCCACACTCGATTTTAAATCGTGTGCTTTGAGCTTTACCAGTTTAAAATCGTTGTTTTCATAACATAGTTTAAGTTCTTGCAATTGATGGGGGGTAATGTCTAAAAATTGCTGTGTTACCTTTCTTTCAAAATCCAAAGAGCCATTACTAACAGATTTCATGTAACCAAGGTTTATGTATTCATAAGCAAAAGATATTTCTTTTTCTTTTGATGGTTTTTTTCCAAACTCTTTCAACCCAAAATTGGAGATTAACTTAAATAATTCATCTTCATTTATCGGTTTAGATAGGTATTCGTTCATTCCACTGCTCATACATCTTTCGCGTTCTCCTGCTAAAGCATGAGCCGTCATTGCAATAATGGGTATAGTAAGTTTCAGTTCTTCCCGTATTTTTTGTGTTGCTGTATACCCGTCCATTTGTGGCATCTGGATATCCATTAATACCAGGTGGCAATTGTTATTTCTGAGGTATTCTACTGCTTCAATACCGTTAGAAGCAATACCAAAATCAATATTCCATTGAGACAAAAGGTGCTTCATGAGGCTTTTATTAATAGCATTGTCATCAACAATTAAAACTTTAAGCGGAGTGTTTGATTTATCTTTAAAATAATGCAAGTCAGGTTTTGGAATCACGTTCAGCTGTTCTTCGGCAATTGCATAAGGAATATAAAAATGAAAAGTTGTGCCTTTTCCTTGTTCGCTCGTTACTTCAATATTCCCGTTTTGTAACTGAATCAAATTTTTTACAATTGATAAACCAAGTCCGGTTCCGCCATAATTTCGGGTTGTAGAATCTTCTCCCTGATTAAACCGTTCAAAAATATAGTTTAATTTATCTTTATCAATTCCTATACCTGTATCAGAAATTTTGAACCCTATAACAACTTCGTTTACTGTTAGTTGCTTATTGTAAATTTCAATAGTTATATTTCCCTGATAAGTAAATTTTATAGCATTACCTATAAGATTAACCAAGATCTGGGTAAGTCTTGTTGCATCACCATTTAAGGTGTCCGGGATTGAAGCATCAATTTTGCTGGAAATGGTTAATCCTTTTTCTTTGGCCCGTTCTGCAAAAAATGTTTCTACAGAGTTTACTAATCCGCTAATGCTAAATATGCCTTTGGTAATCCGCATCATTCCGGCTTCTATTTTTGAGAGGTCTAAAATGTCATTGATTATAGCCATCAGATTTTCTCCGGAATGCTGGATAGAAGAAACAAATTCTTTTGAAGTTTCATCCAGAGGCCTTTTCTGTAAAAGATTGGTAAAGCCTAAAATTCCACTTAAAGGTGTCCTGATTTCATGGCTCATATTGGCTAAGAAATTTTCTTTGGTTTGTGCAGCAACAGAGGCTTTTTTTTCTGCAATATCTAATTCCTGTATTAACAGTCTTTGGCGTTTAAACTGGCGTAAAATATAATAACCAACAATAGAGCCGCTCAAAATTAAAAGAATCAATAAGGAAATATCATATAGCCTTGCCTTTTGCCCCATTGCCACAGTTTCTTTACTAAGCTCCTCCATATGGAGTTTTCTGCTCCTATAGATTTTTGCAGTAATAGAAGTAATTTCATTTGATATATTTCGGGCCCTTGGGTTGGCAATAGAAGTATTGTCATCCATGTTTCCAATTGCCTGGTAACGCAGTAATAATTTGTCTTTTGTTGTTTTTTTTTCCAGCGCAAGCACGCTCAATCTATGTATCAGCCGTTCTTCTTCAGGATCGGCGTTATCTTTAGAAAGTGAATCCAGGAATTTTTCTATCTGGGTAATTTTTTTATCAATCCCTTCAAGATGAGTGGTGTCATTGGTGGCAATAGAAGCCCTGATTCTGCTTTCTACGCCTAAAATATCCCGGTCAATTTCTCGTAAATGATTACTGGAACGTAACTCATTAAGTAATTTATTATTATTTTGGATAAGTTCTTGGGTATTTTGAGCAGAATTGATTTGTACCGCTATCAATAGAAGAGACCCCACAATAAATGTTAAAATAATAAAATAGCTAAATCGTTTGTTTCCCATTTCAGAGGACATTTTTTTCATAAATAAATGTATGTTTACAACGTAACGTTTCTCATTTCAAGGAACCCAAAAAATGATTTCATTAAATGCCGGAATAATGTTTTCAGTCCGCGATTTTAAAAAACCGGGAGGTTATTGTCCAAAATAAACTACAGTTACAATGCTGTTTAAAACTAACAAAGCGGCACTTTACTGAAACAAAAATTGTATCGCTAAAAAACATTCATTCTTGTATTCAGGGCTTTTCGGTAGGCGTCTGCAATGGGAATAAATTTTCCGTTTATCATAATACCACCATCCTGTAGTGTATCTATTTTACCTACAGAAACAATGTATGATCTATGAACTCTTATAAAATGATCTTTAGGAAGACGTTCTTCTGCCGTTTTCATCTTGCCATGTATGGCAAACATCTTTTCCCTGGTATAAAATTTAACATAGTCGCCCATTGCTTCGGCATAAAAAATATCATCAAGCTTCAAACGCCTTGTAATATTAGAATCTCTCACAAAAAGAAACTCATCTTTTGTAACCTCCAAATTCTCTTTTCTGCTTTCAAGAATCGTTTGGGCTTTTTTAACAGCCATTAAAAATCTTGCCGGCACAACAGGTTTTAAGAGATAATCTGCTATGTTAAGTTCAAAAGCTTCAAGTGCATATTCTTTCTTAGACGTTGTGAAAATAATGATGGTATCTTTTCCGGAAAGATTTTTGGTAAGCTCTATTCCTGTCATTTCCGGCATTTCAATATCCAGAAAAATCAAATCAACAGAATTAGACTGCAAATAGTTATAAGCCTCAATCGCATTACAAAACTCATTTTCAATTGTGAGATTCGGGACTTGTTTTGCTAAATGGGCAAGAGTTGTTCTGGCAATATCATTATCATCAACAATTAAGGCTTTCATAGGAGTTTTTATTGTGGTTAAAGCAAATATAACTATTCCTTGTTTTATTTCTTTACTTACTAAAGTACGAACGTATCATCCAGGCCATTTCTTCGTGGGTTTCCATTAATCCGGTAATAAAGTCGCTTGTGCCATAATCTTTATATTCTTCGGCAAAAGGGGTGATTTTTCCTCGCAGGAATTCAATAATGCTTTCATGGTCGCTTAGCAAATCTTTCATATAGCCAGGTCCGTCATTGGTTCTCTCGCTATATTCCGTAAGGTGCGTTAACTCCAGGTATATTTTCATTGTTGCCGGAACGTAATGTCCAATTTTCCGAATGCGCTCTGCAACACTATCAATTATTTCATCTAATTGTTTGTACTGTTTTTCGAAAAAAATATGGTTGGCATGGAAATTATCTCCGGTTACATTCCAATGAGCATTTCTGGTTTTAATGTAAAGGAGGGTTTCGTCTGCTAATAGTTTTGCCAATTGTTGGGCAACTGCTTCTGTGTTTTGTTCTGTTATTCCAATTTTAGCTTTCATAATATTGAGTTTTAAGAGAGCGCTTTATCACTCTGTTTCAAGAGTAAAGTTCAGGTTAAACAACATTATTTTGTGTTTTTTTTCGTTAGACAGGCAAAATGAATCGTTGAAATCGGTTTATAGAGCAGGGTTATTTTTTAGGGCCGGAGGAGATAGTGTGCCTGCTGTATCTCCGGGTACTACAAAAACGCCATTCATGAAAAAGTAAAAAAGGCAGAATGTAAAATTTACATTCTGCCTTTTTTACTTTATTTTTTTAAAAATCAACTTCATCAGGATTTAGCCCCGAAAATCCTTGTTGCGGTATAGCTTTAATAGCTACCATATCTTCTTCAGAAAGTATAAAATCCGAAACCTCAAAATTTTCCTGAATCCTGCTTTGTGTAATGGATTTTGCTAACGGAAGAATTTTTCTTTGTAACAGCCATCTTAAACTTACTTGTGCAGCAGATTTGCCATGTTTTTCACCAATTGTTTTTAGTGTTGGGTTATCCAGCAAACGGGATTGCCCCAGCGACCCCCAGGCTTCAACAACCATTCCTAAAGATTGGCTGTATTTTACCAAATCCTGTTGTTGATAACCGGGGTGTATTTCTATTTGGTTTACCATTGGTTTTACTGTCGCAAATTCAAAAAGGCTATCCAAATGATGGGGCAAAAAATTACTAACCCCAATACTTTTTACTTTACCATCGGCATATAATTTTTCAAGGGCACGCCAGGTTTCGTTGTTCAGCTCTTTCCAATTGGCAAACTGCTTTTCATTTGCAGGCCAATGAATTAAATACAGATCCAGATATTCTAACTGCAAGTCGTTTAACGTTTGTTGAAAAGCCTTTAGCGTATTTTCATAACCACGGTGCTCATTCCACAGTTTACCGGTTACAAAAAGCTCTTCCCTGTTAATACCACTATTTTTTATCCCTTGCCCTACAGCTTTTTCGTTCCCGTAAATTGCTGCTGCATCTATATGCCTGTAGCCCGTTTCAATAGATTCCTTAACCACTTTTGCAGTAACATTTTCTTCGGTTTTAAAGGTTCCGTATCCTAATGCAGGAATTGTTATTCCGTTATGTAATGTGAATTTTTCCATTTTTAAAATTTCAATCGGTATTTTATAGCTTATTAAAAGATTCTTATCATCTATACTCTGATATAAGTATTATGACTTAGCATTACTTTGGGCATAGCTTGGCCAGTCGGTATATCCTTCCATCAACAGGCTATAATGCAATTCCCTTTTAGGAGGGGTAAGTTCCCAATTATTTTTTAGTCGTTCTACCAGGTCGGGATTAGAAATAAAAGGCTCGCCAAAGGCAGCAATATCAATTGTCCCGTCATTAATTAGCTTTTCAGATTTTACCCTGTCCATTCCACCGGCAAGTATAATAACACCATCATACCAGTTTCTGAAACGTTCAGGAAAGCCTTCCGGCAATGCAAAACTTCCTCTTGACTTTTGATCCATAATATGAATGAAAGCAATTTTTCTTTTTGCGAGTTCCTTTGCCAGATATTGGTAAGTGGCTTCTATTTCGTCATAGTGCGGAACTTCGTGCAGGCCACCGTAGGGTGTGAGGCGGATGGCTACCTTATCAGGGCCAATAGCGGCTATACACGCATCAATTGTTTCCAGTAAAAAGCGGCTGCGGTTTTCAATATTTCCACCATATTCATCAGTTCTGTTATTGATAAACGGATTTAGGAACTGCTCAATAAGATATCCGTTTGCCCCGTGTAGTTCAACTCCGTCAAAACCCGCTTTTATTGCATTTATGGCAGCGTTGGTAAAATCCTTTTCTACCTGGTGGATTTCATCTATTGAAAGGGCCCTGGGTTTTGAACAGGGTACAAAACCTTCTTTTCCGTTTTCATCATATCCCCATGCTGTCGAATTTTCAGCCTGAATATCAGATGCCCCCACCGGTGCAGCCCCATCAGGCTGATTAGTTGTATGTGAAACCCTGCCTACATGCCACAGTTGCGTAAAAATGGTACTGCCTTTTTCATGAACTGCATCAGTAACTTTTTTCCATCCTTCCACTTGGTGTGGGGTATATAGTCCGGGTATATGCAAGACACCTTTAGATGTTTCAGAAATGGCTGTACCTTCGGTAATAATCAACCCGGCACCACACCTTTGCGAATAATATTCGGCATTAAAGTCTTTAGGGATGCCATCAGCATTCCTGGCACGGGTCATAGGAGCCATTGCAATTCGGTTTTTTAGTTGTAAAGAGCCGATAATTAACGGTTTAAAAATATCTATGTTCATATTGTTTTACTATTTAGTGTTTGTTTAGTTCGTATGATTTCAGGTTATGGTATCTCACTATAAAATTTCTTTAGTCTTTGGTAATCTGGATTAATAATGCAGATATCATGGATCGCTTTAATTTTCTGCTGATGCTGTTTTATCTGATTCGTAATAAGGATAATCGGTATACCCTTCGGCGCCACCACCAAAAAACTTCTCTTTTTTGGGTGTATTAAAGGGCAATCCGTTCTGTAAACGATACGGCAGGTCAGGATTGGCTATAAACGGGCGACCAAATCCTATCAGGTCTGCCCATCCTTCGTGTAATGCTTCTTCAGCTCTGCCGGCATCATACTTTCCTGAATAGATTAGTGTACCTTTAAATGCATTTCGATAGGCTTCCTTAAACTCAATAGGCATTACGGGTGCATTGTCCCAGTCTGCTTCTGCAATATGTATGTAGGCAATACCTATTTGGTTTAGTATTTTGGCGGCGGCTATATAGGTTTCTTCGGGGTTATCATCCATTGCCCCCATTAAGGTAGTAAGCGGTGCCTGGCGTACACCCACTTTATCAGGGCCTATAGCGCCCGCTACTGCGGTAACAACTTCTTTTAAAAAGCGTAAACGGTTCTCTAATGTGCCCCCATATTCATCGGTACGTTGATTGGTTTGAGAATCTATAAATTGTTCAATAAGATAACCGTTGGCACCATGAAGCTCCACGCCATCAAAGCCTGCTTCAATGGCATTTTTTGCAGCTTGTACATAATCTTTTATAATGCCCTGAATTTCAGGAATAGTAAGCTCCCTTGGCATAGAATGTTGTTCCATATATCCGTCGCCGGATGTGGCTTCTTTTCCGTCTTTTGCCAAAAACACTTTTACCCCTTGAGCTATTATGGCAGATGGTGCAACGGGCGATTGCCCATTTTCCTGTAAAGATGTATGCGATACACGGCCAACATGCCAAAGCTGGGCAAATATTTTTCCTTCTTTTTGATGAACCGCATTTGTAACGTTTTTCCATCCTTTAATTTGCTCAGGGGTGTATATACCCGGAGTCCAGGCATAACCTTGTCCCTGTTGGCTTATTTGTGTGCCTTCAGAAATAATGAGGCCGGCAGTTGCCCTTTGAGCATAATATTCTGCCATTAGCGTTGTAGCCACTTCTCCCTTAGCAGATCTTGATCGTGTCATTGGTGGCATTACTATTCTGTTTTTTAGTGATATACCTTCAAGGTTGTAAGATTTAAACAACATGATGTTATTATTTTAATAATTGATAGTGCAAATTTCTATCACATTTGTTTATAAACAAAATAACTTATATTGTATCTTTGTATCAGAAAAATAATAGTTATGAGGTGGAATTTAGAATGGATCAGAACATTTAGAGCGATTTATGAAACCGGTACACTGTCTGCAGCTGCACAGGAGTTATTTATATCTCAGCCTGGTGTAAGCCTGCACCTTAACTCACTGGAGGCTTATACCGGATACAAGCTGTTTGACAGGGCGGCAAGAAAAATGGTGCCTACCGAAAAAGGGAAAATCCTTTACAATTTTGTGTTGGAACCGCTAAAAAAATTAGAAACGGGTGAGCAGCATTTTCATAAACGCTCACAAAGTGAGAGGCCTACCATAAGTGTGGGAATGTGTTTTGAAACGTTTCAATATACATTGGAAGAACATATTGCGAGCCTGCCATTTAACCTTATCATTAAGTTTGGCGAATATCCGCAAATGCAGCAGGACCTGGATAACGGCCTGCTTGATCTTATTATTACGCCCCAAAAAGGGAACCAGCAAAATTTAGAGTACGAACATTTTTCAAAAGAGCGGATTGTACTTGTTGCCGGGCAAAATGCAAAATCAGAAGAACTGGAAAGGTATCTTGCTAATGGACAGCTCGATAAAGCTGTAACCTTTTTAAAGCAGCAGCTTTGGTATAGTACAGCTGCCGATATGGAGCACCTGAAAAATTTTTGGCTGAAACAGTTTAATGAACATCCTGATTTCAGCCCCAATTATATTGTACCCAATATAATGTCTATTATACGTTGTCTTAGCGAGGGCGAGGGCTTTTCGATTGTTCCGGATTTCCTGTGTAAGGAAGCCATAGCTTCCGGAAAAATCAAACTTATATGGGAAGGCAA
This sequence comes from Flavobacterium akiainvivens, assembly GCF_001278115.1. GTDB lineage: Bacteria > Bacteroidota > Bacteroidia > Flavobacteriales > Flavobacteriaceae > Flavobacterium > Flavobacterium akiainvivens. Next base: position 189,512 of record NZ_LIYD01000005.1, read on the forward strand.
TACGCTGCTGGAGAATAAACTTTATTTCGGGACCCGAAAAAAAACAATGTACCAAAATGAGGTAAGCCAGTTAGAAACAATATTTAAAAAGAAATGGGAGTGATTTAAGTGTTGTGTAAACAAAAATAGTTCATTGCTTTTAAGCATCACATTCGAATAAAAAGATGGGTATTGGCTACTATTTATCTCTACATAAATTAGTTTCTAAAGTTTTTAAGGAAAGTTTTCGGCGGGTTCACTAAAATGCTTACTTTGGAAATAAATTTACCTACCTAAAAAATGAATATCCTCATATCAGTAAAGCAGTTGGGTAAAAAACACGCTTTACTTAATGAAAAGGCAATTGAACTCGATACTCCGGATTCAGTAATTACCACCGGCACACTCATAGAGCTTGTTATAAAACAGCAGGTAACCCTGTTCAATGCCTCATCATTTGAGTTTGACGAACATGATACCATACACCTTCCAAAAGAAAATTACCTGCCCCTTTTAACCGATACAGGCAAAGTGGGCTTTGGCGCTGTTTATAACCATCAAAAACCCGATTTAGAAAAGCTTACCCAAACTGCGCTTCAGGCTTTTGAAGACGGCCTTTACGCTATATTTTATGGCGATGATGAGCTCGAACGCCTGGATACCCAACTCGATTTAAGCCAACACAAACCTTTTACCTTTATCCGCCTTACTTTTTTGGCAGGCAGCTACTGGTAGTAACAACAATCCAATCAAAAACCTATATGTCTGTAGAAAATACCCTCAAAAATAAAGTAGTTAAAAGGCCTTTAGACACGTATAAAAAAGAGCTCAAAGAAATTTCTGAAAGTAACCTTGTATCTCGTTTATTGCTTAAAAACAGGCTTAAAAAAGACGTGGCAGAGTTTGGCTTGGCCCTTACTAACCTTAAAGGCAATTATGACGCTTTTTTTGTATACCTGGGTTCTGAAAAAGCTATGGAAATTGCCAAATGGATTAAGCCCAGTATGTGGGACGATAACAATTATTATGACTTGCTGGTATATTTCTTTGAACCTGAACAGGCAGCTTATATAAAGCACGCCTGGCAAAAACTGCCGCATAAAATGTACCAATACGGCTATGCAAGGCGGTCGTTTAGGGCACCTCATAATGATAAATACCTGTTGGTTAGCCAAATAAACTTTTTGAGGGGGCTTATGGATGGCCCTTGTCGTTTTGCTTATCCAGACAATACCTATTACAACCTTTCCCTTGAAGAGCAAATTTGCTACGATACTGATTTAACCAATGCAGGCGGGCAGTTTATGGTATGGTCGGCAGCTATAGATGCAGGCAACACTGCTATTTATCAGCTGCTTGAAGATATTATTTTTGGCAGGCACCCTCAGGGCAAAGTATCGCGAAACATAATAAAAGCCCTTTTAAACAGTACTAAAAAGGAGTGCTGGCAGCTGGTTGAAAAGCTGTTACTGGCCGCCCAGCGACAGGAAGGCCTGCGCCAAACCATTCTTGAAGCCCTGGATGAAACCGATACCGGTGCGCTACAGTATATGATAAACGTAATTATAGAGCACAAGCTTACACGTTTTTCATCGGTAGTACGTGCTGTAGACGTGTGGACCGGCCTGGGATGGGATGCTGAAAAGGAGGCCACCGTAAAAAATATCCTTAGCCTTGCCGCTGGCTATTTTAATGATGTACAGTCTATAGCTACAGTGGTACACAGTAAGAACAACAATGAGGTATACATGGCCCTGTGGGTACAGGCTGTTTTTGATGTTGAAAAAACAGTGCCCTGGCTGCACGAACTCTTGGATAAAGGTTCGGTTGAAAAAAAATGCCTGGCGCTTAAATTTGCCGGCGAAACACAGAACCCTTACATAGAAATGCCTTTGTATTATAAGGCATTACAGTATGGCGACCCGCAGGTACTTGCTTTTGCGCTTCCGCGGATGAATGCCCTGCTGGAAGCCAACCTGAAATCTAAGTTTTATATTGATAACAAAGAGTATCCTGACTTTTTTGATACCATGTATGGCCTGAGCCAAAGCATTGGCATTAAGGAAAAAGTATTTGAAGGCAGGGTGTTCTCATGGCTTAACGCCAAATTTGAAAAAGATGCGCTTTATGCCGCCGCCATTAAACTTATAGGCGAACACAATAGCAGGCTGGAACGCATTTTGACCCATTTTGAGGGTTTATCTATTGAGTTGCGCACGTCACTTACCCAAAATTTGCTTAAAGATTTTTACATGTATGGCTACATGCGGGCAAATAATACCGGCGACAATAAAACACCTACTGATTTTCAGCGCAGCTTTGCCCTGCGTATTTTAAAAGACAGGGGAGAGGCAATGGTTGCCACTGCTCTTAACACCCTGCGCAATGTAACCCTGAATGGCGATGAGGCAGGCCAGTTTTTTGAACTGCTGAAAAGAAAAAACACTACATTAAAAAAGAGCCTGGCTGCCATTATATTAGAGCAAAAAGAAAGCAGGATTGAAAGCCTTATAAATAATATTTTAGAAAACGGCGATGCAGAGCAGCGCATGAGCGCTCTTGACATGATGTTGCAGCTGCAAAAAAAGCAGCGCATGACCAAAAAGGTTAACGGCTGGGTTAAAGACTATGCTTTGCGCCCTAAAATTACCGAAAAGGAGCTAAAGTTTATAGAGCAGCTGTTTCCTGAGCAAAAGAAAGAAGTACTAAATGAAGAAAATGGCTATGGCTTTTACAATCCGGGCCAAATTTCTGAGTATGCTTTGCCGGTGCCCCACAAAGATGGGCTTTATGCGGTTGCAGTTAATACTAACCAGTACGGTTTTTCTACGTCGCTTACCCGGCTTAAGACCGAAATTTTAAGGCTCAAAAGCCTGTTTGAACAAAATGGGCATCATGAATACCAGGTTGAAAACTATGATAACAGCAAAGAAACCGTACTTCTTGGTAATGTTTTCAGGCAGTTAAAAAAGCTTCCGGATACCGCAGGCGCAGACGAAAATGCAGCTAACTACCCGCTGCACCACGTATGGGAAGAGTGGTTTAAAACCTCGGGGCTTGTGGAGCGGGATTTGTTTTTGCTTACGCTTGCCGGTAAGTGCGAGAGGAAGGAGTGGCAAAGCTTTCTTAATAAGTATGTGTTTTATCATGAAAGCTTTATACCCAATCCCCTTAAAGGGGCTTATTCGTATTACTGGAACAACCCGCTTATAGCTATCCTGCAGTCTTTGCAATACCGTTTTCCTTTTAAGGAAAAGGAAAACTTTTTGATTGATGCCTGCAGCGCCCTGTATGCAGGTATGCCGGGGTCTATACGCAATTATGAATACAAGCCCGGTAAAAATGAATACTATTACCGTGACGATAACGACAATGGCTGGCAGAGCCAGGGAGCCTGCGATGTTTACCTTAAAGCCATTAATCTGGAGGGCTTAACGCCTGAGCAAAGTAAAAAGGTGTGGCATTTATACCGCTGGAGGCAGTTTTCGGGGTTGAAAAAAAGCATACCTTTCAGTAAACCGCCCATTTATATGTATTGTGTAGCTTTTGAACAAGGCCTGATAACCAAAGACGAACTGTATGAAGGTATACTGGAGCGTACAAGGCTCTCAATATTAACAGGCAAAAGCAAGCATTATGGACACCATGGCAGCGAAAAACTGACCGAAAACTTTCCTGTCCTGGTGCCTATGGTAAGCCAAATAAGGGATACGTTTCTTGATATAGAGCTAAAACGGGGCGATTCTGATACTTCGGTAACCCATCTTGTAATTGGTTTTGAACGCATATATGGTATTAACCGCTTTACAGAGCTGATAACCGGCCTTGGCAGGCAAAACCTGTACAAAGGTTATATATACAGCTGGGGGTCTGAAAGCCTTAGCCGTCAAAAACTGTTTAGCTATCTCCTAAAACATTGCTACCCGCTTGACACTGACACGCAGGAGGCCTTTAATCAGCTGATGGATAAAACCAAAATATCTGAAGAAAGGCTTATACAGGCGGCTATTTATGCACCGCAATGGCAAAAAATTATTAGCAGTTACCTGGGTTGGAATGGCCTTGATGAGGGAATATGGTGGTTGCATGCCCATACTAAAACTTCGACTTATAGCGATGTAAATGCCGAACTGGAAAGTGAGGCGGCCAGGTTTTCGGCCATAGACCTTCAGGATTTTAAAGATGGCGCTGTAGACCGCAGCTGGTTTGTATCGGCCTATAAAAAGTTAGGAAAGGCCCGATGGGAAATGCTGTATGATTCGGCTAAGTATGTAACTGATGGCAACGGCCACCGCAGGGCAAGGCTATATGCCGATACCATTATTGGCGACCTGAAAATTAAAGAGGTAACAGCAAAAGTTAAAGATAAGCGCGACCAGGATTACCTGCGGGTATACGGGCTGGTGCCACTTAGCAAAGCCAACCCCGAAAAAGACGTATTAAGCCGTTATGAATACCTGCAACAGTTTAAAAAAGAAAGCAGGGAATTTGGCGCTATGAAACAAACCAGCGAGGCACTTGCCATAAGGGTAGCGCTCGAAAACCTGGCCCGTAATGCCGGATACCCAGACCCGGTGCGCCTTACCTGGGCTATGGAAACCAGGCAGGTGCAAAATATATTGTCTAAAGAAACAGAAGTTACTATTGAAGGAACTACCATTCGCCTTATTGTAAACCCCGACGGCAAGGCTGAAGTGGTAGCCATAAAAGGAGATAAGGAACTGAAAACCATACCGGCAAACGTTAAGAAAGATAAAGGCTATATAGAGCTTGTAAACTACCGTAAAACCATGCGTGAACAATGGACGCGCTCACGCAAAGGTTTAGAAGAGAGTATGATTCGCGGCGATGAATTTCTGTTTTCTGAAATTACTAACCTTTTTGAACATCCGGTTATTTCTAAACACTTAGAAAAACTGGTGCTGATAACAAATGATAATCGATTAGGTTTTTATATAAATAGCAACCTCGTGACGGCACAGGGTGAGATGATTGAACTTAATGAAAATCAAACCTTCCGGATAGCACATTGTTATGACCTGCATCAAAATAAGGTGTGGACAGATTATCAGCGCTATTGTTTTGAAAACCAGCTGCAACAGCCCTTTAAGCAGGTGTTCAGGGAACTGTATATGCCTACGCCCGATGAGCTGGAAGAGAAGTCGGTATCGCGCAGGTATGCGGGGCATCAGGTTAACCCTAAGCAAACACTTGCATTATTAAAAAGCAGGGGTTGGAAGGTAGATTATGAAGAAGGCCTGCAAAAGGTTTTTCATAAAGAAGGCTATCACGTTAAATTGTATTCAATGGCTAATTGGTTTTCTCCGGCCGATGTAGAAAGCCCTACGCTTGAAACAGTTGAATTCCATTCGCTTAAAGAGTATAAGAATATTGCTTTTGATGCGGTTAACCCACGTATTTTCTCTGAAGTAATGCGCGATATAGACCTGGTGGTAAGCGTGGCCCATGTGGGCGGTGTAGACCCTGAGGCAAGCCATTCATCAATAGAAATGAGGACCGTGCTGCTAAGGGAAACCCTCAGGCTGTTTAAGGCAAACAATGTAGAGATTAAGCAAAACCATGCGCTTATAACGGGCAAAATGGCTAATTATAGCGTGCATTTAGGCAGTGGCGTGGTGCACCAGGTACCGGGCAGGTATTTGTCTATATTACCGGTGCACTCGCAACACAGGGGCAGGCTGTTCCTTCCATTTGCCGATGACGACCCAAAATCGGCAGAGGTAATGTCTAAAGTGCTGCTACTGGCAAAAGATGATAAAATTCAGGATCCTACAATACTAACACAAATAGATAAGAATGTGGATATCTAAGATTTTGTAGGTTAGCAATAGTTTACCTAAACATTTATAATATACTCCCCGGCCGGATAAATAATTTAGCCTAAATAAAACCTCAATATTTTCATATAGTGCATTACGGTAAAGAGTATAAAAAAAGTATATATAATACGGTATGAAATGTAAACCATACATATTCAGCTTTTTACTTCTTTAATGTAAACTATATTTAAAAGTATGGCTTCTTTTAAATATTATATGATTAAATTTTTAAAATAGGTGTAGATATTTCACGAATTAGATATTATTTGTTAAATATTTCGGCATAAATAACGATAAATCACAAACTTCTTAAATAATGGCAATAGTTATGTTGCTGTTATTTTTATTTAATCTAAATAAATAATTTTATGCCTCCAAATTATTAATATTTTACTTATGATTAAATCACATTTACTCATTAAAAAAGTGCGCAATAATCCGGTTAAAAAACTGTGGCTATTGTGCATTTTTTGTCTGATTACCATAATAGGTTCCGCACAAACGGTGTCTTATTACGGCTTTTCGCAAAGCGAGGGAACTTACACCCAACTTGCTAATGCTACTGTTATAGCAACTGCAACTGCTGCATCCGGCAGTGGCGGTATAGATGAACAGGTATATGCACTTGATAACGCCATACCTTTTAATTTTAGCTTTAACGGGCAAACATTTACATCTTTAAAAGTACATGCCAATGGTTTTATAAGTTTTGGTACAACGGCAGAAACCGCAACTGACCCTCTTTCTTCATACCTCGCATACAGTGGGGTTATTGCTCCGTTTGGTGCCGATCTTGATGCGCTTTTCAATATAAACGGCAATACCGGTACCATAGCCTATGAGGTTGTAGGTGTGGCACCCCAGCGCGAGTTTGTGGTAGAGTGGAAACACTTTAGGCCATACTCTTACCAGGCGGCAAGCAATGCAAACCACCATAACTGGAATTTTCAGGCAAGGCTTAAAGAAGACGGTACCATTAGGTTTGCTTATGATTTTACCTTTGCCGGTACACCATCTGCTACTAACGGAAAAGTAGGGCTAAGGGGTACAACCAGTGCAGATTACACAAACCGAACCGCATCGGGCAATGCCACCAGCAACTGGGGCAATAACGTAGCCGGCAGCTATAGTTCGGCCGGAATAGCTACCAATTATAGTTTTTTGCCAGCTGAGGGACTTACCCTTACCTGGACTCCACCCGCAGCCTGCCAGGCGCCTACAGCACAGCCTACAGCACTTGCGCTAACAAATACAGGTATTATTGTAAACGCAAGCTTTACTGCTGCAAGCCCTGCGCCTGACCGGTATCTTGTGCTGCGCAATATTGCAGGTACAACGCCAAACGCACCGGTTAACGGCACAACCTATACCACGGGGCAAAACGATGTACTAAACAGCTATGTGGCTTATTATGGCACTGCAACATCTTTTGAAAACAACTACAATCACGGTATAAGGGGTAACAACCAGTATACGTATACAATTTATGCTGTAAACTCAAACTGTAACGGTGGGCCGTTATACAATACACAAAGCCCCCTTAGCGGTACTATTACTAACTGCCCGGCCACAGTAAATGGCATAACACCTGCCGCGGTTACATCTACAGGTTTTACACTAACATGGCCTGCTACAGAAAACGGAAACGCTAACACCTTTACAACCGTGCTTGAAGTAGCTACAGATAATGCGTTTGCCAATATGGTACAGGGCTCGCCGTTTACACTTACATCGGCTACGCTTTCTCAGGTAATTACCGGCCTTCAGCCTAATACACAATATTTTTACAGGGCTAAAAATGTAAGCACACAGTGCGAAAGTAGTTTTTCATCGGTAGCCAGCCTGTTTACGGGTTGTGTGCCGGTTACAGCATTTAGTGAAGGTTTTGACGGCACAACAGGTACCACACTGCCTAACTGCTGGAGCAAAATACTGGTAGGTGCCGGTGGCCCGCCAACCATAAACGTAACTACTACTGATAATTTTTCGGCACCCAATAACGTAAGCTTCTATGGAAATGGCGCGGATACTGATGCTGCGGCAACAAAAATTATACTGGTAAGCCCGGAAATAACAAACCTTTCGGCAGGCACGCACAGGCTGCGTTTCAGGGCACGTAAAACAACAGCATCTAACCCTATAAGCCTTAAAGTGGTAGCCTTAAACGGTAATACCGAAGCCGCTGATATTACGGTAATACAAACCATTACAGACCTAACCACTACATACCAGGAGTTTACCGTTTACCTTACCGGTTATACCGGGAACGGTACGCATATAGGCATACAGAGGGTAGGGGGCAGCAGCTATTCTTATATGTATGTAGATGATGTTATTTGGGAACCTACGCCTTCTTGTACTGAGCTGCTTTCGGTAACTGCTACAGCACCTACACCAACGGGTGCAACGGTAAGCTGGGAAAACGTAGCCGGTACAGCACCACAAAACGGTTATGAATATTATGTTTCTACCGTAAATACTGCCCCGGCAGAAACAGTAACATTTACACAAACACAGCAAACATCGGTTAACCTTAGTGGCCTTGCTAACGGAACATACTATGTTTTTGTAAGGAGGGTATGTACCGATACAGACAAAAGCCCGTGGAGATCGGCAACTTTTGCTACCATTGCTACTACGCCTGCGCCGTGGCAGGAAGAATTCCTTACTTCTAACTACCCTGCCGGATGGACTACAACTAACTGGTCATTAGGCACTACAAGGGGCATAACCGGTAACGGAAACTCAGCCACAAGCCTTTATAAAAACCTGTATGGTTCGGCTGCAACAGGTACGTTTAATACTATAGCTGTAGGCCCGCTAAATGCATCAAACTATGAGCTAAGCTTTTATTACAAGGTATCTAACTTTGGCAGCCCTTATGCCACACCGGCCGAATGGGGCAACTTTACCGTAGCCGTATCTACAGATTTTGGTACTACGTGGACAGACCTTGAAACCATAACCAACCAGGCGGCACAGGGAGCGTATACCCAAAAAGTATACAGCCTTGCAGATTATCAGGGCGAATATGTACAGGTAAGGATTACTGCAAACAGGACTGCAGGTGATTTTGACCTTTCTTTTGATAACTTCGAAATTAAAGCCCCTGCTGTTTTAGTAGAAAGCGTAACCGTATCGGTTGAAAATGATGCTCCTGCAACCATTACTACGGAAAACGGCACGCTACAGCTTGAAGCTACCGTAACCCCTGCAAACGCAAGCCAGGATGTTACCTGGAGTGTTACATCGGGTACTGATTTTGCTACTATAGATGAAAACGGGCTTGTAACAGCTATTGCAAACGGCACGGTTACCGTTCGTGCAGTTTCAGAGGCAGATAGCACTAAATTTGACGAAATCGAAGTTACTGTAAATGTTACAGAGGGGTATTGTACACCATCTGCCGGTATAGCGGTGCTTACTACTAATGTACAGTTTAGCAACATTAATAACAGTAGTAGTACCACAGCTAACCAGGTATATGAAGATTTTACAGATGTAACAGGAAACGTAACACAAAATCAAACGTATACGTTAACAGCGCAGTCGGCCGGTTTTCTTGGTTTGACAAACTTCCTGTACCTGCATGTATACATAGACTGGAACCAGGATAATGTTTTTGATGAAAACGAATTTTATATTAATAACACAGCCGGTACTTTTAGTAAAGAAATTACTGTTCCTGCTAACGCCCTGGCAGGTACTACAAGAATGCGTGTTATTATTAACGAAAGCACTGCTTATGGCCCTTGTGCCACTTCTACATACGGCCAAACCGAAGACTATACACTAAATGTAACGGCTCAGGATGCAGTTGAAATGGTAACAGTTTCAACACAAAATGATGTAGATGCCGAAATAACGGTTGCAAACGGCACGCTACAGCTTGAAGCAATTGTTAACCCGGAAGGAGCTAACCAGGCTGTGGAATGGAGTGTAATATCGGGCGGGGCATTTGCATCTGTAAACCAGGATGGCCTTGTAACAGCTATTGCAAACGGCACGGTTACTGTACGCGCTACTTCGGCTGAAGATACTGCTAAATTTGATGAAATTGAGGTTGTAGTTAACATTGCATCTCAACCCGGAGATAATTATTGCCAGCCTGAGTTTTTCTATCCTTCATCGCAGGCAGGAATTACAATAAATACCATTTCTTTAGCAGGTGAAACAATTACCTGGAGTGTTAACCCTATAGCTTATACTGAGGATGGATATGCAAACCATACAAGCGATCCAAAAGCAGATCTTGTTTCGGGAAGTAGTTATGATTTAAATTTTTCTACTAACTGGCAGGATCCCCAATATATAAATGTACGCGCATGGATTGACTACAATAATAACTATCAATTTGATGATGAGGAAGAAATAGGATATCTTAATAATGGCATAAACTCATCGGGGCAGGGTGCGTTTAACTTTACGGTCCCCGAAAATGTAGTACCCGGAAATTATCGTTTGCGTGTTATTTTACAGTTTCCAAATTCACAGCCCGAAAACCTTACCCCTTGTGGTACAATAAACTCGTATGGTATTGCGGTTGACTATGATGTAGAAGTAATTGAAGCAATCCCGGTTGTTGTTGAAAGTGTTGTGGTTGCAACTCAAGATAATATTTCGGCAGAAATTACCACTGAAAACGGCACCTTACAACTTGTTGCTACGGTAAATCCTGAAGACGTGAGCCAGGACGTTACCTGGAGCATTACATCAGGCAATGAATTTGCAACGGTTGATGCTAACGGCCTTGTAACGGCTGTTGCTAACGGTACGGTTACTGTGCGTGCTACATCAGTTGCAGACGCTACTAAGTTTGATGAAATTGAAGTTACCATTAACTACCAGACTGTTATTGAGGTTGAGAGTGTAGCGGTATCGGTACAGGATAATGCAGAGCCGGTAATTACAACAGAAAACAGCACACTGCAGCTTGTAGCCACAGTTAACCCTGAAGACGTGAGCCAGGACGTTACCTGGAGCATTACATCAGGCAATGAATTTGCAACGGTTGATGCTAACGGCCTTGTAACGGCTGTTGCTAACGGTACTGCTACAGTACGCGCTACATCAGTTGCAGACGCTACAAAGTTTGATGAAATTGAAATTTTAATTGACCAAACGGCAGGTGTAACAAACCCTGATATGGTTCAGTTTACAATATATCCCAACCCTGCGGTAGATGTTGTAAACATATCATCTGCACAGGTTATAAAACAGGTTACTATTTATAATGAATTAGGCCAGGAAGTACTTACCACGTATAATACAGTATCAATAGATGTTTCAAATATTTCAACCGGGATATACATTATAAAAACCCATTTTGAAAACGGTACAACTGCAACCCAAAAATTAATGAAAAAGTAGGTTTACTAAAGGTTACCCTAAACGTTTATTATTTTTAAGAACCCGGTTGCAAAAAGCGACCGGGTTTTTATATTCTGTTAATAACAATATGAGGTTTGGCTTATGTAGTATTTCATCACAATTTCGAAGAAAGGGTAGAATTGTTTTATAATAAAAAGATAAAAGTGATCATTTGGCAGTTTAGGATGTCCACCTTAATTTTTAACAATTTCATACCTAAATCCAAACTCCAAAAGTGAAATATTAAGCTAATGATCTATTTAACAAAAAGCCACTAACTACACCGATGAATAGAGCTATTTACCGATGCAGAAATTAGCAAATATATTACCCAGTAGTTCATCATTAGTAACAGTACCGGTAATCTCACCAAAATAATACAGCGCCTGGCGGATGTCAATAGCCATTAAATCAGCAGGTAATCCGTTACTTAAACCCCATTTAACTTTCTGTATTTCCTCTAAGGCTTTTAAAAGCGAGTCGTAATGACGGGTATTGGTAACAATAGTTTCATTGTTGCGTAAAGCGCCGGTGTTTACAAATGATAGTAGTATTTCTTTCAGTGTATTAACATTAGAGTTGTCTTTCGCCGATATTAACAGTATACCAGGTACAGCTTGAAGAAGAGCCTCCAGTTCATCAGGTGTGTATAGATCCATCTTATTGCCTACTACAAGTAGTTGTTTAAGAGGGTGTTGGTTCTTTATTTTCTCAATTTCAGTTGTTACAGCAGCAAGGGTTTGAGTATCTTTAGCAACGGGGCATAAATATATAACTACCTGTGCCTGAGCTATCTTTTCGAATGTTTTCTTTATACCGATACCCTCAACTACATCCTGCGTTTCGCGTATACCGGCGGTATCTATAAACCGGAAGCCTATACCGTTTATAACTAACTCATCTTCAATAGTGTCGCGGGTGGTTCCGGCAATGTCGCTTACTATGGCACGCTCTTCATTAAGCAGGGCATTAAGCAGGGTAGACTTGCCCACATTGGGTTCGCCCACAATGGCTACGGGTATACCGTTTTTAATAACGTTACCTGTTGCAAATGAGTCTATTAATCGCTTAAGGACAAATTCAATACGGTTTAGTAATTCATTAAATTGCGTACGGTCGGCAAACTCCACATCTTCTTCAGAAAAGTCGAGCTCCAGTTCAATTAATGAAGCGAAATTGAGTAATTCCTCGCGCAGGCGGGCAATTTCATTGCTAAAACCGCCACGCATTTGCTGCATGGCAATCTGGTGGCTGGCTTCGTTATCGCTGGCAATCAGGTCGGCCACAGCCTCAGCCTGGCTTAGGTCGAGCTTCGCGTTTAGAAAAGCACGCAGTGTAAACTCCCCCGCATTTGCCATACGGCAGCCTTTTCTTAATAGTAACTGTATGATTTGCTGCTGGATAAATAGCGAACCATGGCATGAAATCTCAACGGTATTTTCGCCGGTGTAGGAGTTAGGCCCTTTAAAAATAGAGAGCAAAACCTGGTCATACACCTTGCCTTCATCTTCAATATAGCCCAGGTGCAGTGTGTGCGACTTTTGTTTAAGGATATCTTTTGCCTTGACAGAGGTAAATACTTTGGCAGCAATGGCAATGGCATCAGCCCCTGAGATGCGTATAACGGCAATAGCCCCTGCGCCAGAGGGGGTTGCAAGCGCCACTATTGTATCCTGAGAAATCATTCTGTATGGTTTAGGCTGCAAAGATACACCTTATACATTAAATTATTATTGTGTTAAGCATAGCCTAAAAAGTAGGAAAAGTTAGCCGTATTTTGTAAATTTACTGGTATAACTCCTGACAACCAGAATCATGAAACAAATACTTTTTCCCACCGATTTTAGCGAGGCTGCCAATACCGCTTTTATATATGCGCTTAAGTTTGCCGACTCTTTTAATGCAGAGGTTTTAATACTGCATGTATATGACCTGCCCATTGTAGAAACCCCGCCATTGCCGGAATCTACAAAAGAAATATTTGATATAGTGGAAATGAACCAGTTTGAAAGCTTTAGGGAAGAATTGCCTGCCCTGCACAAACTTGCTGAAGAGCACAACCTGGGGCATATTAAAATACGTAATACATTGCTATATGGAGATTTAGTGTACAATATTAATAAGATTTGCGAGGAAGAAGCTATCGACCTTATAGTTATGGGTACAAAAGGTGCAAGCGGGCTAAAGGAAACCTTTTTAGGATCTACAACCGCTTCGGTTATTACAAATGCTAAGGTGCCTGTATTGGGTATACCGGCCGAAGCTGAGTATGAACCTATTAAGAGTGTAGTGTTTACTACACAGTATAAAGATAAAGATAATGATGCCCTTAAAAACGCTATGGATATAGCTAAGAAGTTCAGGGCCAGGCTACAATGCTTGTATATTAAGAATGATGATGACCCTGAAGATATCGATGACAGGATTAATGAATGGAAGATATATTATAGGGATGAAGATATCGATTTCTTTAATATTGCCGGAGACCACATAGAGCAGACTATACTTGATTTTGTTGAAAACCAACATGCCGGGCTGCTTGTTATGCGCACCCACAAACGTGGCTTTTTCGAAAGCCTTTTCCACCGTAGCCTTACCAAAAAAATGGCCTACCACAGCAAGATACCTTTGTTAGTGTATCATGAAGCATAAAAGCCGCAAATCCCGCCCTGTGCGGGATTTTTATTGATATATTTGCGCATAATCCTTATCCATGCAGTTTTACATACAGCGCAAAGAGCAGTTTGCCGCACAACTTTCACAATTAAAGCAGTCTTATAACCTGATAAGCCTTTTAAGGGCCGCTGCTGCCGTTTTTGTTATCGGTTCAGTATACTTTGCCATAAGTTCTGTAACTGCAAGAGATACAGCTGTTTTGTGTATCCTGTTGGGGTGTGGTGCATTTATAGTATTATTGCGCTATCACAATACATTATCACTAAAGAAAAAGAAGGCAGAGGCATTGCTTAAGGTAAATGAAGATGAGGTTAATTTTTTGGAATACAATAAATTACCGTTTGAAAGTGGCAGTGAGTTTGCCGATACCTCACACCCTTATGCGCATGATCTTGACATTTTCGGCAACCATTCACTATACCAGCACCTTAACCGCGCAGCTACTTACAAAGGCCGCAGAAAGCTTGCGGATATGCTGCTTAACCTGTTGCCTAACAACGAGATACTTAAAAATCAGGCTGCTATAAAAGAGCTTGGCAACCTGATTGAATTCAGGCAGGAAATATTGGCCCAGGGCAGGATAAATAACGATTCGAAGCCTGTATATCAAAAGATTACGGCATGGGTCGCCAAGCCCGCACCTGTAATTACAACTATTGCCCGTATTTTGGGAACTGCCGCACCTATACTCTTGGTTGGGTTGCTGTTATATTACTGGATAGCAGGGGATGACAGTATTGTGCCGTTTATAAACTACCTGCTTGCGTTTAATGTGGCCTTTGCCCTGAAGTATGTTAAGCTAATAGCCAACGAAGTTAAAGATACTACCGAGGTAGCTGAGATTATTAAAGGCTATGCTGCTATCCTTGAAATAATTGAAAAACAGCAGTTTGAGAGTGAAAAGCTTAACGATTTAAAAGCCAGGATTAAAGACGATAACCAACAGGCATCTAAACAGCTTGCCAGGCTGGGTACGTTGTTTTCACAGCTTGATTCGGCCTCTAATATACTGGCAGCCATAGTTATGAATGGTTTGTGCCTGTATCATTTCCACATATTGGATGCTCTTGGCAGGTGGAAGAAAAAGAATACTGCCAATATTGACCAATGGCTTGATGTTATTGCTGAATTTGAGGCACTTGGCAGCTTTGCCAATATGCACTATAACAACCCTGATTATGCCTTTCCGGAGATTAATACCCAATATAAAGTAGCGTTTACAAACACCGCACATCCCTTGCTAAATGGTTCAAAACGAGTAAGTAACACCATTGATTTCAGTCCTGCTTTTACCATCCTTACCGGTTCTAATATGTCAGGCAAGAGTACGTTTTTAAGGGCACTTGGCGTTAATATGGTGCTGGCGGGTACAGGTGCCCCGGTTTGCGCTACGGCGGCATCAATACATCCGCTTCCGGTGCTGGTTTCTATGAGGTTATCTGATTCATTATCAGATAATACCTCATACTTTTATGCTGAAATCAAGAGGCTTAAGGAAATTACCGACAGCCTCCGCAGCCAAAGAGCCTTCGTGCTTCTGGACGAAATTTTGCGTGGTACAAACTCAGACGATAAGCGTGCCGGTACCGTTAAGGTTATAGAGAATCTGGTTCATTGTCAGGCTGTTGGCGCTATTGCAACACATGATATTGAGGTTTGCGATACTGCCCTGCAATATCCTGACGCCCTGATTAACCGCTGTTTTGAGGCGCAGATTATTGATAACGACATCTATTTTGACTATACCCTGCGCAACGGCATCTGCAAAAACCGCAGTGCAACCTTCCTGATGCAAAAACTTGGTGTGATTTAAGGTTTTGAATTACAGGGTTTTATGTTTTTGTTGGTTTTGCATATAGTGCTTTTAGCCTGTAAGGGCGTACCTTTGTGCCATGAACCCTTCTAACACTAATTAGGTATGCGCCTCTATATCAGGAATATGGTGTGCAACCGCTGCATTATGGCGGTTGAAAATGTGCTTAAGTCGCTGGATATTAAGTATCTGTCTGTTACCCTTGGCGAGGTAGAGGTGGGGGAGGAACCCGCTGCTGAAACGCTTTCCCAATTAGATGATAAACTTCAAGCTATTGGTTTTGAGATAATTGAAGACAAGAAGAGCCAATTGATAGAGCGCATTAAAACTGAGATTGTATACCTGGTGCATCACTCCGGCGAGGTGCTTAATACTAATCTATCTGTTTGGTTATCAGGTAAATTGCATTATGATTACACCTATTTAAGCAACCTCTTCAGCGAGGTTGAGGGCACTACAATAGAGAAATACTACATTGCCCAGCGCATAGAAAAGGTAAAGGAACTCCTTGTGTATGATGAATTTACGCTGTTGCAAATAGCTGATATGCTGGGCTATAGCAGTGCGGCTTACCTCTCTGGCCAGTTTAAAAAGGTTACCGGTTTTACCCCGTCTCACTACAAGGATATTAAAGAGAACAAACGCCGCAGCTTAGACCAACTGTAAATGTTATAGCAATCACCAAAAATTGCATAAGCCATTTCTCACTTTTCAGGGCTAAATTTGCCTTAATATTTCACTTTTGGAGTTTGAGATTCAAAATGCAAAAATGTTGGATTTTTACAAGTGCCATGTCGTAAATTTACAAGTATGGTTTTCGTGACTTACGACCTTTGGCTTTCGACTTTCGACTTTCGACTTCAATTTTGGCCTTTGACCTTTAATTTAACTTTCGACTTAAAAAAATGACACATACCTATAACATCACAAACATGACCTGCGAAGGTTGTGTGGCAAAAGTAAGCCACCTGCTAAAGCAGCTGCCGGAAGTTACCGGCGTAACCGTTAACCTGGCACAAGGCACTGCCGATGTAACCATGAGTAGCCACATTTCCACCCCAAAACTTCAGGAGGCACTTAAAGACTACCCCAAGTACCAGCTTAGCGAGAAGGCAGGTCACCACCATATGGCAGCTGCCCCGGCACCGGGAACCGATGTTTTTGGCAACCCGGTAGCCGAACCCGCCAAAAGCTGGGTGCAAATCTACAGGCCTATATTACTTATAGCAGGCTATATTACAGTTGCCTCTACTATTGCGGCTACAGCAGCAGGTGCTTTTAACGGCATGGCGTTTATGAGGGTATTTATGGCGGGGTTCTTCCTTACGTTCTCGTTCTTCAAGATGCTCGACCTTAGGGGCTTTGCCGAAAGCTATGCCATGTATGACATTGTAGCCAAAAAAATACCCGCCTGGGGCTATATCTATGCTTTCCTTGAGCTGGGCCTGGGCCTTGCCTTTGCAACCAACTGGCAGCCGGTGTTTACCAACGCCTTTACCGCGGTGCTCATGTCGGTCAGCCTTGTAGGGGTGCTGCAAAGCGTGCTTAGTAAAAAGACCATCCGTTGTGCATGCCTGGGTGCGGTGTTTAACCTGCCCATGAGCACCGTTACCATTATTGAAGACGGTTTAATGATATTGATGAGCGTAGCCATGCTGGCTATGTACCTGTAATTTAGATTGCCTACTATAAAGAATGGCACGTGGTAATTACTGTGTGCCGTTTTTTTGTTCTGTTCCGGTTCAATATTTGTCATGTCAAAGTTTGACAAATAATCGTTATCTTTGCAGTATGAGTACTTTAAGACCATCTAACAGAAATCCTAAGACCAACAGCCAGCCTACCAAGGGCGACAGGTTGCATTGGCAGCCTTTGCAGGAAGCAAGGCAAACATCGGTTTCGGTTAAAGATGGCGCTAATAAAGGTAAACTTGTTGATGCTTCTGAACTTTCTCACAGAACAAAAAACAGCCAGTCAAATACTTTAGTGCCTTGACATTTGATTATCAAGGCTATCCGTTAGAGTTTTTACAAAAGCAACCCTGTAAAGATAAAAGTGCGCATCTTTTTACCCTTCTCTACAAATTCTATTCTCCTGTAACCCATTATCATTATATATTAAGGGCTGAATATCATGAGTTTGATGTATTTGCCATTAAATTTTATTGTGTAAAAGACAAGCATAGCGAATACAAGTATTCTAAAATTGTCAATAAAGGCGATATTGGTAATATACTTATTACGTGTGCTTTGGCTGTGCCAATGCTGCTGATAGATTATCCTACTGCCTCATTTGCATTTGCAGGGGCACGCTCGATTGACTTTAAATCAAGAAAAGTAGAAAATTACCAAAAGAACCAGCGTTTTAGAATATACAGTAATATTGTGGCTAAAAAATTTGGTAATAAAACATTTGCACATTATGAATATGAAGATATTAGCGCGTATTTGCTTGTAAATAAGTCAGCTGCCAATATTGATGAAAAAGAGCGCGAAATTGTAGCCATGTTTGCTGCAAACTACGATAATTTGCCTGATGTGTAATTTTTGGTGGCACCAATATTATCATTGTCCTCCCGCCATAATTCCCTACCTTTGCAGCCTAACAAAAACCAAGCACAAATGGCTACAGTAACCCTTGGGGGCAACCCAATAAACACCATAGGCAACCTGCCTCAAAACGGCGCTGCCGCACCTGATTTTACCCTTGTAAAGGCCGATCTTTCAACCGCATCATTATCTGATTTTAAAGGTACCAGGCTGGTACTTAATATATTCCCAAGCGTAGACACCGGTACATGCGCTGCATCAGTACGCAAGTTTAACCAGGAGGCTTCAAACCTTGAAAACACAAAAGTGCTGTGCATAAGCCGAGACCTGCCGTTTGCACAGGCGCGTTTTTGCGGTGCCGAGGGGCTAAGCAATGTAGTGTCACTATCTGATTTTCAGGAAGGCAGCTTTGGCAAGGCCTATGGCGTTACTTTTGCCGAAGGCCCGCTAAAAGGCCTGCTGTCGCGTTCTGTAGTGGTGGTTAACGAAAACGGCGAGGTAGTGTATACCGAGCAGGTTGCCGAAACCAAAGACGAACCTAACTACGAAGCGGCTCTTAACAGCCTTTCGTAAAGTAGATTTTATGGATTATTGGATTTTTCGATAATTGGATTTTTCGACGTTACGGATATTGAATAGTCCAACGATTGAATAATCGAATCATCGAATAATCGAATCATCGAACAGTCGAATCATCGAACAGTCGAATCATCGAATCATCGAACAATCGAACAATCGAAGTATCGAATAATCGAACCATCGAACAGTCGAATTATCGAAAAATCCAATAATCTAACAATCCATTTTACTACATTTGCTCAACTAAAAAACTACCGCAATGGCAGATATAACCCTTTTTGGCGACCCGGTAAAAACCTGGGGCGAACTTCCTGAAGTAGGCACACAGGCGCCTGGTTTCAGCCTTATTACTAACAATCTTGAGGTTACTACCCTTGACGATTTTAAGGGTACAAAGCTTATTATAAACATTTTCCCAAGTATCGATACGCAAACCTGCGCACTTTCGGTAAGGAGGTTTAATGAGAAAGCATCGGGGCTTGAAAACACAAAAATTTTGTGTGTAAGCCGCGACCTGCCGTTTGCACAGGACCGTTTTTGTGCTGCCGAAGGCCTTGAAAATGTTATTACCCTGTCTGACTACCGTAACGACAACTTTGGCGAAAACTATGGCGTAATGATAGACGGCGGCAAGCTTAGCGGCCTGCACTCGCGCGCTATTGTGGTTATAGACGAAAACGGCGTTGTTAAGTATACAGAGCAGGTTCCTGAGCTTAAAGATGAGCCTAACTATGATGCCGCTCTAAATGCTCTTTAGTAATTTCTGAATATTAGTATATTTGTATTTTAGAATTTTCGACGTCTTGTTTAGTTGTATAGAATGTGATATTATATGTAGGATAAGTAATCTCTAAAATTCCAGCATACCAAAAATTCTGATACTCCAATTGAGCATTCTCGGAAATACCAAAATACTAAAATACTGAAATACGGTTTTCAGTAGTATAAACAATGAAAGACAACAAATTTGTCAGGGGGCGCATAAAAAGCGTAAGTTATTCGTTTATTGGGGCATACCGCCTTGTAACGTCTGAACACAGCATAATCGTACAATTTTTTATAGGCCTGGCAGTTACGGCTGCCGGGTTTTACTTTGATATATCGGCTACAGAGTGGATGCTGCAAACCCTTGCCATAGGCATGGTCATGGCCATAGAGGGGGCAAACACCGCTGTAGAAAAAATATGCGATTTTATACACCCTGACTTTAACCCTAAAATAGGCTTTATAAAAGACATTGCCAGCGGTGCAGTGTTTTTTGCAGCCGTAGCAGCCATAGTTATCGGGGCAATAATTTATTACCCTAAAGTGGCAATGCTTTTTTAATATTTGATATTTTTACAGAAAGTAGCATAAATGGCAAAAGCAAAGAAACCGGCCGCAAAGGCTGAGGCAACCACCACCCCTAAGAAAAAATGGAAACTATCCCGCCAGCATAAGGTGCTTGTGGGCATACTGTTCTTTTTGTTTTCTGTGGCGCTGCTGCTGTCGTTCATATCATACTTTATGTACTGGCAGCAAGACCAGAGCACGCTGCGCAACCTTAGCGACAGGAGCCTTAATATGCAAAACTGGCTGGGCAGCTTTGGCGCGTGGCTGGGCCATGTGTTCTTGTTCCAGGGCTTTGGTGTGGCATCATTCATACTCATTCGCTTTTTCTTTTTAATCGGTGCCCACCTGGTGCTTGATTTGCCTGTGGGCAAGCTTAAAAAAACACTTTTCTGGGATTTATACCTGGTGCTTATTGTTAGCGTTTTGTGCGGGTTCTTTAACCAGTACCTGCCAGAGCTTGGCGGGGTAATGGGCTATGAGCTTAACGATTATATGCAGCATTATGTGGGCATGACCGGCACATTGCTAATACTTGTGTTTGCCGTGTTTATATTCCTGCTGCTAAGGGTTAAGATGTCGCCCGATGCACTTAAGAGCCTGTTTGAGCGCAGGGAAAAAGAAGAGGAGGAAGAGGAAGAAAACCCGTCGGCTTCAGAGCTGGCACACGCAGCCGCTACAGCCGCGCCGTTTTCGGTTACTGATGAGGCACAGGCAGCACCTGTTACTACACCACCTGCACCCCAAAATTATGCTGTAGAAGATGATTTTGAGGATGATTATATTGATGAAGAGGAAGAAGAGGCCCTCTCTAAAATAGAGATGAAGCCTGTAAATACTGCGCCGGTGCCACCCGTGCCGCCGGTATCTAAGTTTGAGGTTAATAAAGATGTGAAGCCTACTATAGAGAATGCTTCGGCCATTAACCTAAACGTAAACAAGCCTGCGCCAAAAGAGCCGGAACATGAAATTATTGAAACCGGCGATGAAAACTTCGTTATCGAAAAAATTGCCGATGAAGATGTGGTGGAAGAAAACCTGGCCGCACGCCTGGTAAAGGATTTCGGCGAGTTCGACCCAACACTCGAGCTGAGCAATTACCAGTTTCCGCCCATTGATTTACTTAAAGACTATTCAAGCGGTGGCATTACTATAAACCAGCACGAGCTGGAGGAAAACAAAAACCGCATTGTAGATACCCTGCGCAATTATAAAATTGATATTGCGCAAATTAAGGCTACCGTGGGGCCTACGGTTACATTGTATGAAATTGTGCCAGAAGCCGGTATCCGTATATCAAAAATCAAGAGCCTTGAAGATGATATTGCCCTGTCGCTTGCGGCACTGGGTATCCGTATCATTGCGCCCATCCCTGGCAAGGGAACTATAGGTATAGAGGTGCCTAACAATACGCCTACCATGGTTTCCATGAAAAGCGTTATTGCATCGCCTAAATTCCAGACGGCCGAAATGGAGCTGCCTATTGCCCTTGGCAAAACCATTAGCAACGAAACCTTTGTGGCCGACCTTGCCAAAATGCCGCACATGCTTATGGCGGGTGCTACGGGCCAGGGTAAGTCGGTGGGGTTAAACGCGGTGCTAACATCGCTGCTGTATAAAAAACACCCTGCCGAGGTAAAGTTTGTATTGGTCGACCCTAAAAAGGTAGAGCTTACGCTGTTTAACAAAATAGAGCGCCACTACCTGGCCAAGCTGCCCGATGGCGAAGACGCTATTATTACCGATAATACAAAGGTTATCAATACGCTAAACTCACTGTGTATTGAAATGGATAATCGTTACACGCTGCTTAAAGACGCCATGGTGCGTAACATTAAGGAGTATAACGAAAAATTCCGCCAGCGCAGGCTAAACCCTGAAAACGGCCACCGTTTCCTTCCGTATATTGTATTGGTAGTCGATGAGTTTGCCGACCTTATCATGACGGCAGGCAAGGAGGTAGAAACCCCCATTGCGCGCCTTGCACAGCTGGCACGTGCTATTGGTATTCACCTGATTATTGCTACACAAAGGCCGTCGGTAAACGTTATTACGGGTATTATTAAAGCCAACTTCCCGGCAAGGATAGCCTTTAGGGTAACCTCTAAAATTGACTCACGTACTATCCTTGACAGCCAGGGTGCCGATCAGCTTATTGGCCGTGGCGACTTACTGTACACGCAGGGCAACGACCTGGTACGGGTGCAGTGTGCCTTTGTAGATACCCCCGAAGTAGAAAAAATAACCGAATTTATAGGTAACCAAAAGGCATATCCTGAGGCTTATTTGCTTCCGGAGTATGTGGGTGAAGAAAGTGGCACTAATCTTGATATAGACATTGGCGAAAGAGATTCGATGTTCAGGGAAGCCGCAGAGGTGATTGTAACGGCCCAGCAGGGTAGTGCATCGTTACTGCAGCGCAAGCTTAAGTTGGGTTACAACCGTGCAGGCAGGCTTATAGACCAGCTGGAAGCCGCAGGTATTGTTGGCCCGTTTGAAGGAAGCAAGGCACGCAGTGTGCTTATTACTGACCTCGCATCGCTGGAACAATTTTTTAGAAATGAAGAAAACAGCTATTAGTATGCACCGCGCCATCAGGTTTTTTGTATTGTTTGTACTGCTATCAGGCTTTTCTGTGCAGGCACAGAATGCCGATAAGGCAAAAAAACTGCTGGATGATGTGAGCGCTAAAATTAAAAGTTATAAAAACGTAACCATAGATTTTAAGTATTCGCTTAGCAATTCAAAAAAGAACCTTAACCAGGAAAGCAAGGGCAATGTGGCCTTAGAGGGCAACAAATACCTGCTTAACTTTATGGGGGTTACGCGCCTTTGCGACGGCAAAAAGGTGTACAACATAGTGCCCGAAGACGAGGAGATTACCATAAGCAATTACGACCCTAATGATGAGGAGGGCCTTACGCCCGACCGTATTTTTACGTTTTTTAAAACCGGCTACAAATATTCGTGGGATATAACCCAAACCGTTAGCGGCCGCAAAATACAGTATGTAAAGCTTATACCTACCGATACTAAAAGTGGTGTAAAAGATATACTTATAGGTATTGATTACCAAACCAAGCACATTTACAACCTTATACAGGTAGACAAAGACGGTACCAAGGCTACCTTTACTATTAATTCTTTTAAAACAAACCAGCCTTTGTCAAAAAATCATTTTACCTTTAACGAGAGTAAGTACCCCAACTATTACATTAACCGATTAGACTAAGCCCGGTGAAGATTTTAGACCGCTACATCCTTACATCGTTTATAAAAACGTTCCTTTCAGCATTTACCATCCTGTTCTTTATATTTGTGCTTCAGGCTATCTGGCTGTTTATTGCAGAGCTTGCCGGTAAAGACCTGGGTATACTTACCATTATAAAATTCCTTGCGTTTTATGCGCCCAAAATAGTGCCGTTGGTATTGCCGCTGTCTATCCTGCTGGCCTCTATCATGACGTTTGGCGCCTTTGCCGAAAACTATGAGTTTGCCGCCATGAAATCGTCGGGCATATCGCTGCGCCGTGCCATGCACAGCCTTACAGTGTTTATAGTGCTGCTTAGTATTGTATCTTACTTTTTTGCCAATAACGTTATCCCGCAGGCAGAATATAAATTCCTTAACCTGCGCAACAACATTATCCACAAGCAACCCGCCCTTGCCATTGTAGAGGGGCAGTTTAACCCCGTGGGCGAGTTTAACATAAGGGTAGAAAAGAAATCAGGTAATGATGGCGAACACCTTACCAATGTAACCATACACAAGCGCAGGCCGGGTTCTGTAAACGTTACGGTAATTAAGTCTAAAACAGGGCTTTTAAAAAGCGTTGAAAAAGAAAATATGCTCCAGCTGGAGCTTTTTGACGGTTATTACTATGAGGAAATAACCACCAAAAAAATAGAAGACCGCAGTAAAGAGCCGTTTGCCAAAAGCAGCTTTACGCGCCAGGTTATGAATATTGACCTCTCGCAGCTTAATACCGATAACCTTGACGATGAGCAGATTTCGCAAACCAACAACATGCTTACTGCCGGCGAGCTCAATTATGTTATTGATTCCCTTCAGAAAAATTATAATGACGAGGTTAAAAGCGTAGCCGAAAACCTGGCCAACCGCCCGGGTAGCGTTATGGCGCCCATTCGCCCTGCAAAAACCGATACAATTGTTGTAAAAAAGAACAATAATGTACCGGCTAACCTTATAGATGTTATTGAAAAAGCCGACAGGGCCCGCGTGTTCGACCTGGCTGCAAACAACATAAGCTCGGTAGATTACCTTGTGTCGTCTAACGAGCAAAAACTATTGGATAAGATAAAGAACATTAACAAGCACGTTATTGCACTGCACGAAAAATATGTAATTGCTTACGCCTGCTTGCTTATGTTTTTTATAGGTGCGCCACTTGGGGCCATTATCCGTAAAGGAGGCCTTGGATTGCCCATAGTGTTTGCGGTGCTTATATTTATTGTATATCACTTTGTAAACACCTTTGGAAAAAAGCTGGCACAGGAAAACGGTATCTCACCATTCCTTGGCAGCTGGATGTCGTCTTTCGTGCTCACACCGCTGGCGGTGCTGTTTAGCTACCGGGCTACTAATGATTTGGGTGTATCTATAAACTTCGACTGGCTTATTACACCGCTTACCAAGCTGTTTACCACCAGCAAGCCTGCACCGCCGCCTGTTATTAACCTGGCTACCGTGCATACCGAAAAGGGTAACGACTGGGACGAACTCAACGCCATGGAAGATGATGAACTTATTGCCCTGGTGCGCAATAGTAAACAGCGTAGCTTTACCTACAAATACCGCATTAAGCTGCTAAAGATACTTGATGGCAGGGGCATAACCCAGGAACAGCTTAAAGACTCCGGCAACCTGTATAACGAAGATTATGACAGGCTGCTTATCTATTCAGAAAAATACAACCTTTCGGCTAACCTGGCGCTTATTGCCTATGCTATACTTATAGCAGGAGTGGGCATATGGCTGGGCATGCCCGGTTTTATAAAAAACAAAACGCTGGCTATAATGGGGCTTGTGTCTGTGGCTATATTTTACTTTAGCCTTTTTAGGGCTGTGCAGCAGGTTAACCGCGTTTCAAGAATTGTATATAACCATAAAAAAGTAAACCTTATCTTTGCACTTTTATTAGGCTTGCCTTTTTATATTATATTTTATTTTATCAATAAGCGTGCTGTAAAGCAGGCTTTTAGCCAATACAACTCATGATTACTGCATCAAAAATACAGTTAAATACTATTGAAGAAGCCATTGAAGACATCCGTAACGGAAAAGTTGTAATAGTGGTAGATGACGAAGACCGTGAAAACGAGGGCGACTTTATTGCCGCCGCCGAAATGGTTACGCCCGAAATGATAAACTTTATGGCCACCCAGGGCCGCGGGCTTATTTGTGCGCCCCTTACAGAGCAGCGCTGCGATGAGCTGGAACTGCACCCTATGGTAACCAACAACACCGTGCTGCACCAAACGGCCTTTACCGTATCGGTAGACCTTATAGGGCATGGCTGTACAACCGGTATTTCGGTTCACGACAGGGCCAAGACCATAAAAGCCCTTGTAGATAAAGATACCAAGCCGCACGAGCTGGGCCGCCCAGGGCATATTTTCCCGCTAAGGGCCAAGCAGGGTGGTGTACTGCGCCGCACAGGCCATACAGAGGCAGCTATAGACCTTGCGCGCCTTGCAGGGCTTCAGCCGGCCGGTATTTTGGTAGAAATACTAAACGAAGACGGCTCTATGGCACGCCTGCCCGAACTGGCTGTTGTGGCTAAAAAACTCGACCTTAAACTTATTTCTATAGAGGCGCTGGTGGCATACCGTATGCAGCACGACAGCCTTATTAAAAAACGCGAAGACTTTGAGGTGCAAACCCGTTATGGCAACTTCAGGCTGCGCGCTTATGAACAAACCACCAATAAGCAGGTACACATAGCCCTTACAAAAGGCAGCTGGAACAACGGCGAACCTGTGCTAACGCGCATAAATTCTACCCAGATTAATAACGACCTCTTAGGAACCCTTACCAGCGATGCCGATGGCAAGCTGGAGCGTATGTTTGCTAAAATTAACCAGGAGGGCAGGGGAGCCATTCTATTCATTAACCAGGAAGTAGAGCCGGGCGAGCTGCTGGCACGCGTTACAGAGCTTAAAACCCTGCAGGCTAAAGGCGAAATTAAAGCGCCACAGCCTAAAATGGATGTGAAAGATTTTGGTATAGGTGCACAAATTTTGCACGACCTTGATATTTGCAAGATACGCCTGCTAACAAACAGCGAACAGGCAAAAAGGGTGGGCATGATAGGTTATGGCCTTGAAATAACAGAATACACCGGTTTTTAATAGATTTTTTTTGGAGGTAACTTCCGTGTAATTAAAAGGTTAAAAAATATACCTGAAAATACCCGGGAAATACTTAAAAAACTTTTTGGAATTACCGAAAACAGTACTATATTTGCACTCGCAATCAGGAAATGAATTGCGAGTCTTACTGGAGAAATGGCAGAGTGGTCGAATGCGGCGGTCTTGAAAACCGTTGACTGTAACAGGTCCGGGGGTTCGAATCCCTCTTTCTCCGCTGGTTTAGAAACCCTCAGTGTTTACTGGGGGTTTCGTCATTTAAAACCGGTGCTTAAAACTCCTGAACCTATTTTTTTAAAGTTTTTTCCTGTAAAAACTATTCCTTATTTCAGTTTTAAAAAGGTTTTTCCCCTTTTTTATAGATAGTTATATCAAAATACACATATTGTATCAAAGCAGAGTTACCCTGTTGGTTGCCCTTGAAATATTTGCTTTTTTGAGAGGCTTAGGGTAATTAAAACTTCATGTTATAACAGCAAGATACGGTTCCTCTCGTTACAGAATGACAGGAACCGTGTTGTATAAAACAATAACATTAAAATAAGTAAGTGCTTGCCGTTCTGAAAATAAGCGTATTATTTCTTTAAAACAAGTTGTTTTTCATAAATACCCTTATCGGTAGAAATTATTACAATATAAGTGCCATCACTAAGTGCAGGTAAATTAATTGTCCGTGCATTTTCGGTTACAGCATATACCGTTTTTCCGTTCAGGTCGTATAAACGCACCGTTTTTACTGTTATGTCTCCCGTAGTAGAAATAAAAAGTTTTTCGGCGGCAGGTTGTGGGTATAGGGTTAATTCCGGACGGATAAATATTTCCGACCCCATTGAAGAATCTATAACCGTAACTGTTGCTGTTGCCTGTGCCGTATTTCCGGCTATATCTGTAATTGTAAGTGTTATGGTGTAGCTTCCTGCCTGTGTAAAGGTATCCTGGCTAAGAGCTAACGTAAAATCACTGCAATTGTCTGTAGAGCCGTTATCAATCTCATCTGCTGTAATAGTAACTGAAGGGTTTCCATCAAGGTCAACAGTAATATGTTGTGCAAAGGCTTGTGGTACCGTAGTGTCATCTATAACTACATTTTGTGTTTGGGTTGAAGTATTTCCATTACTGTCATTATACGTCCATGTAATGGTTGTAGTGCCCTGTGTTGTGATAGGGAAGGTGGCTGTTGTTGTACCGGTTATTGTACCGGCACAGGCGTCAAAGGCTGTAGGAGCAGTAACAGAACCGGCAGTAAACTGGCATTGTGCTGTTACATTAGGTAGCGTAGCGATGGTTGGTACAGGGGCTGTAGTATCGTCTATAACAGGGGCTGTAGTATCGTCTATAATTACATTCTGTGTTTGGGTTGAAGTATTACCGTTACCGTCATTATACGTCCATGTAATGGTTGTAGTGCCTTGTGTAGTGATAGGGAAGGTGGCTGTAGTTGTACCGGTTATTGTACCCGCACAGGCGTCAAGGGCTNCTGTTACATTAGGTAGCGTAGCGATGGTTGGTACAGGGGCTGTAGTATCGTCTATAACAGGGGCTGTAGTATCGTCTATAATTACATTCTGTGTTTGGGTTGAAGTATTACCGTTACCGTCATTATACGTCCATGTAATGGTTGTAGTGCCTTGTGTAGTGATAGGGAAGGTGGCTGTAGTTGTACCGGTTATTGTACCCGCACAGGCGTCAAGGGCTGTAGGAGCAGTAACAGAACCGGCAGTAAGCTGGCACTGTGCAGTTACATTAGGTAGCGTAGCGATGGTTGGTACAGGGGCTGTAGTATCGTCTATAATTACATTCTGTGTTTGGGTTGAGGTATTACCGTTACCGTCATTATACGTCCATGTAATGGTTGTAGTGCTTTGTGTAGTGATAGGGAAGGTGGCTGTAGTTGTACCGGTTATTGTACCCGCACAGGCGTCAAGGGCTGTGGGTGCAGTAACAGAACCGGCAGTAAGCTGGCATTCTGTTGTTATATCTGGCAATGTAGCAATTGTTGGTACAGGAGCTGTAGTGTCGTCTATAATTATATTTTGAGTTACTATAACAGTATTTACCGTGTTTTGAAATTTCCAGCTAATAGGTGTAGTGCCCTGGGCTGTTATCGGAAATGTTCCGGAAACCAATGCGGCTGTTATGGTATTTTCGCAGTTGTCAACAACAGTTGGAACTGTAACATCTGATAAGGCTACGCTACATTGTGCAGTAACAGGTGCTAACGGGCTTACGGTTATGGTGCACAAAGGTTCGTTACAAATAGAACCGGTTTGTGTGGGTACTATTTTATCTACAGTTGTATTATCTCCAAGCTGTCCAAAATTATTATGCCCCCAAGCCCAAAGCGTTCCATTGCCTTTTAATCCCAAACTATGCTCAAAGCCTGGTAATACTTTAATCCAGTCCGTATCGGTACCAATCTGAACAGGTGTGCTTTGGCCGAAACTTACAACGCCGTTCCCAATTTTTCCATAATTATTCCTTCCCCATGCCCATAATGTACCATTGGTTTTTATAGCCATGGTATGGGTGGTAATCGTTACATTTTGCCAATCGGTATCAGTACCAATTTGTACAGGTGCCTGTTTGCTTACAAAAGTACCATCTCCTACCATTCCATAATCATTGTAGCCCCAGGTCCACAACGTCCCGTTAGACTTAATTGCCGCACCGCTGCTATATCCCGCACATACCTGTATCCAATTGTTGTCAGTACCAATCTGCGTGGGATACCATTGCTCCCCTAGGCTTCCAAGTCCAAGTGATCCGGCAGAGTCTGACCCCCAAGACCATAATGTTCCGTCCGATTTTAATGCCAATATGTGTTGCGATCCATGAGAGGTAAATACCCAGTCGTTATCAGTACCCACCTGTGCGGGCACATTACTATTTACGTCAGTACCGTTACCCAATTGCCCATAGTCGTTGTAGCCCCACATCCATAAAGTGCCGTCTGATTTAATAGCTGAAGTAAAAGCGAGGCCTGTAGCAACATGCACCCAGTCGGTATCTGTACCTATCATATGAGGATAATTAGTGGTAAGGGTGCCGGTTTGCCCAAGTGAGTTTGACCCCCATGCCCATAATGTACCATCATTTTTAATTGCTGTTGAATAATAAGTACCGGCTGAGATTTTCCACCAGTCGTTATCAGTTCCTATCTGCACAGGCGTAGGCTGATCAGTGTTTGAATTATTGCCTACCTGTCCATTGTTGTTCTGACCCCATGCCCATAATGTGCCATCGCTTTTAATAGCAAGGTTGTGCATGCCTTTAGTTGCAATAGCGCTATAACATTGTGCATGTATTTGATAACATAACAATAATATGGGAAGAAAAATAATTTTTCGCATAAGAATGAGGATTTTAAAGTGCCAAATGTATGAAAAACAAATAAATAGTTTTATGTCGAAAGATTTTTTTCAATCATAGAATTTGAATTAAAAAAAGAATTATTTTTAGTTTAAATAATTTCTCCTCGCATGAATATTCTTATTGTTGAAGACCATCCCATGGTCGCCGGCCTCTATAAAGGCGTTTTGGCTGATTTTTTTAAACTAAATAATCCTGTTATTTATATTGCAGCTGACGCTACTAAGGCCCATGAGCTTACTGACGGTAACATTTGTTTTTCTCTGGCACTTATTGATTATAATATTCCGCCTTTTTTACAGGGTAATGTAAAATCAGGAAGCGATATTACTTTACGAATCAGGGAATACAACAGGCCGTGTAAAGTAATTATGATAACTGCTCATTCTGAACCATTGCTAATCTATGATATTCTTCACAAAGTATATCCTGACGGACTTATAATTAAAAGTGATTTGACATCAGATAACCTCTGCACAATTGTTGAAGATGTATTGATGGGAGATCACTATCTAAGTGATACTGTAAAAAAATGTAACGACAGGATTTGGAAAGAAAATTTAATGCTTGACCAGGAAAATAGAAAAATTGTATTTTACATGCTTAAGGGATATAAAATAAAAGACCTGAGCACGGTAATCAATCTATCTTCCAGTACAATTCAGAAACGGATCATACAAATGAAAAAACTTTTAGGCGTTAGTGAAGAAGGAAACCTGATAAAAGAATTTGTAAGCAGGGGGTTGGTGTAAAATTACTCTATTTAACAAGAATGGCAGAAAAACTGCCATTCTTGTTAAATGACTAAAATCTAACTATTTGGTCGCAATAAAAGTGAAAATTGTTTTGTTATTTTATCAAAAGCAAAACCTCACACATCTATGGATACATCAAATCCTGTTTCGCATTTTTTTACGATACCAAGTCAAATAACTCAATCTGCTGGGCAAGCTTTCGGGCCGGCTTCTGCAACAAGCTATCGTATTAGTGCCGCTTTTAACGCTACGGCAAGTGCAAAAGCCTTTGCAATTTGCAAAGGCATAGTAATGATACAGTCAAATGCTTCATCGGCATCAAAGGTAAATCTTATTCTTAAGCCTTATACGCAACCCATTTCGGGTGTAAATATTAAATATTTTATTTACCGGGGACTTCGCAAGAGTGATTTTTTTGATAGTTCGGGAATAGTATTAACTTCAGGTTCAGACTTTATAACAAAAATTCGCGATGACTTCAATAGTTTTCATGCTGATGATCCTGTAAATCCTAATCCACCTTTTTTAGCAAAGTATATTGGTTTTGATCCGCAAAACCAACCTGATACGCTTTTAATCGATGATTTCTTTTTCAAAGAATCACAATATGTTGAAAGCGGTGGTGAGTTTGTAGAAGACGAAGACGCTTTTGGTGCTTTTGAACTCCCGCTTATTACTATGGGGGCATCATTAGGATACTTTAGTGCAGGGGAATGCGCTGTTGATGTAGTATTAGATTATGGAGATTACAGGCCTTTGGGAGAATTAGGCGAATTCAACTTTAACCTGTATTATGCACGCGCTAATAAGGTCAGCATCGTATTACCGGGAAACGATGTTTACGAAGACAAAGTGATAAAAGAACAAATATTCCAGTTTTTAGATATAGCAGCCTATTTTGGTTCACATACAGACAATGGCACTGTAATTATTGATAATAATGGCACTAAAGAAAATAAAACAGGCACAGCTATTTATAGTGCTGTACTAACTAATTTTAATACAAAAAATCAATTATATCTTTATATACAAAGTGACCGGACACGGTCTTATAATTTTTATGGAACTTACAACATAGCGGAAACTGACAATTCTCTGAAATATGGTACAGTAGTAAATTCATTGACAGATAGAATTTATGCTACGCAAGGATGGCCTGTAATTATTGAATCTCCTTCAACATCGTCGATATTTTTACAATTCTTGACTGACAATAATGTTAACACCGTATTGTACGGACAAAAAGCTACTATTTTAAATGGCGCTAAAAATAATTTTAGCAATGCGCAAGATCTAATACTACCAGCTGATGAAGCAGGTAATTTAAGCAGCTTTACTAAGATTTTAGAATTATCTAACCCTAATTCATCTTTTAACGCACCGGTAATAAGTACATTTAATATAATTATTTATCAGGGAATGGTTTACAAATATCTAGCGGGAGAGACCCTGGACGAAAACAATAATTTAACACCCATTTATTTTACACCTATTTTTTTGGATGACATTTTCGATTTAGGTACAACTTCTAATTTTGTTACCGAAGAAAATCAGGGCGTATATAAAATTAGTTTTTATAAAATTAAAGTTTTAAATAATTTTTTTGAGGGAAAACAATTGGGTTCATATGCTTTACAAAATGTATTTGTACGAGATTTTATAAGTTCACCTAATCTGACGAAAATTGAACGTGTTATTTATATTACTGAAACGATTGAAACATTAAACAGCGCGGGGAGTTTTTTGTCAGAACAAAGTTCGTTAACATATACATCTTCCAGTTCCAGTCTAAATTTGTCAACGTCAGATACTTATTCAATACCACCACCTTTTTTCATTTCTACACTTAGATTTGAAGATGAAGGCAGGCAAATTCAGGGTTTAATATTAAATCAGTATGACGGAGCTATTCCTAGTAAAGTTGCGATAGGTATTACGCGCAGTGAGAACTTATTACTTGTCGATTTGATTAATGATGGCCAGTTTACCAACAAAAAGATTATTATGGTGGATATTTTTGACACTGCAAATACGGTAATTAAATCTTCAGAAGGGATTAAATATCAGAAATATAAATTGGCGGTAGCTGTTGAAAATAGTTCAGGAAATTTACAACTCCTATACC
Source organism: Flavobacterium akiainvivens (assembly GCF_001278115.1). Classification (GTDB taxonomy): domain Bacteria; phylum Bacteroidota; class Bacteroidia; order Flavobacteriales; family Flavobacteriaceae; genus Flavobacterium; species Flavobacterium akiainvivens. Next base: position 222,285 of record NZ_LIYD01000005.1, read on the forward strand.
CTTCTACCAATGTGTTCGTGTTTTCAATAGATAGAAAATTCTACTTCTCTGATGGATTCAGCGAGTATGTACCGGATTCAGAAAATTTAAAAGATGACATCGTAATCAATATCGAATTAGCAATATGATCGCAATCATTTATTCAGGAACAGCAATTAAGTTAACCAACGACTTTGGAAGTGTAATCTTTGATATTGAAGGTTTTCTCATAGAATTCTCCTATACAGTAAATCAAATCACGAAATATTATTCTTATACAAAAGTATCGGATTTCAAAAAAATTCACCAAGATCAATACGGACGTACGCTCACCTCTGGATTTTATGATAGACAAGAATTTATAAAATACTATTCCGGAGGGGAGAATTCCCCATCGATATCCGAAATGATATACACTCATAAGTTTGACATCGAAAAATTTAGGAGCGTGTCCGATGATTCAGTTAACGTAAATATGGTTAATTTTAGTGTTCCATATAATTTTTTCTACGACAGGGTAGAATATTCGTTTGCGATTAGTGCTACAAAAAACTATTCTACTTTAATAGTTGCTAGTAGGGGAACTTCTTACTGGAAGATTATTATACCGCAGGATGTAGTACCTGAAATTACTCCGGCAGCGACAGATCAGACTAATACTCCAGGGCAATATTTTTATATCAAAAACCTTGGAGAATTTATAAATCAACTCCAGATAGATGACATAGGAAAACGTATTCTAAAAAAAGCTGGTTGCCTCATTGTATTTAGGATAAGGTACATTATGAGAGACATTTTGCCAATTTTATTAGCTAATGCCGATTTCACAATGGCTGATGTCGATGCTTTGGCAAACAACACAGACGCAAACTTGATCATTGATCCTGATAATGCTTTAAAAGAAATCATTTTTTTGATTAAAAAGTCATGGGGCTACTATTATTTACCTGGGTCAACCTTACCACATAGAATGGAGATTGAACCTATCTTTGATGAGTTTTCAACTTTTGAAGATTATGAGGACTATTATAACAGCTTGATCGCTTTCTACGATAAATGTCTCCAACATGCTCATGAATTGCAAACATGGTATACTCAACAAAAATACTACTATTTGCTGGAAGTTATGTCTGTGAGTGGTCTAGGTATTTTACCTCTAGTAATTAAAAAACAGCTAATTGATTATTTTATTGATAAAGATAAAACGCCAGAGAATGAAGAACAAATGATTGCAAAATTGATTGCCTCTATACCAAATACTGAAGCTGATGAGGTACTAGACTGGCTGCTTGAATGTAAAAATGCAAAAAACACAAGGTTTGAAATTGTTTTTAACAGGTTGGATGATGCAAGGATAGAAAGATATCCCATAATCAATTGGATTGTTGATGAGAAGACGAATAGAATGACATTTGTATATTCCGTCTATAGATTATGGCAACATTCCAAATATAGTTTCTATTCAACAGATGGAACTCTTAAGTCTGAATCTTTCTTCAAAAGTAATCTCGATTTCTATCTTAAAGACGATGGTACATTTAAAAATCCTATTGTATTTGAATATAGTGCCAGGTGTGATGAACTAGAAGAAAGAGCGATTGGCGATAATTGGATTGATTTTGAGGCTAAAGCAAATTTGTTCAATGAATTTGTCGTTATAAAGAAAATCTATCATGAGTATGTCAGAAATAATGTAGGAGAAGATTTTGAAAAGCCACAAAACAAATATTATAGTGATGGAGACAGTGAAATTGTACCGACTGAACTTTTTGATGAGTATAGAGAATGGATTGAGATGAACATACATCTTTATCAGTCAGTCGTTATCTATGGACATATAGGAGATGACCGCATAGCTCTACCTAATCAAATTGCTATTCCTTCATTCTTGTTTTATTATTCTGAGGACTTTACGCGATTGATAAAAATAGATGCAGCATTAGCGGTTATAGCTGGTCTTGCAATTGAAGTAGTTTCATTTTTTACATTGGGAGGGCTTACACAACTTAAGCATTTGCAATATCTTAAAGAAATTACATTAATTAATAGAGCTTTTTTAGCGCCAGGTGTTGCAGGAGCGTTAGCAGCCACAACACCTGTCATTACGTGGACGACAATTAATTTAGTCTCCCAAGCGATTACAATAACAGCTGGCGTCTTTTATAATTTAGGTCAATATAACGCATTAGCATTGCCTACAGAAGCAGAGAGAAAGGCTCAACAAGATATAAATATGGTATTTATATACATACTGTTAGGTGGCGCTGGGGCATCACTAATTTCTGGCTACAGAGCGACGTCGTTAGCAAGAGCGGTTCTGGAGAATACTCCGGGTCTAATATCTGTGCCGATAAGCATAAAGAACTTATTTGAATCATTGACCGGAGCAGAACTTACCGCTGTTTCCAATTTTGCTACAAAATTGCAGAACTTAGATGAGGCAGCCGATGTAATACACCTGCGATATACAACAGAATACACCTATGAAGTTCAGGTTGCTTTCTACAGAGATTTTAGTAGATATACTAACGAGAATTTGCAATTTTGGAATTCGTTGAACAAAGTTGAATCGCTAAACAACTGGAAGATACTTTGGCTACGGAATCTACCAGACAGGACGTTGACAGAGTTTTTCACAAGTAGCAACATGACTAATAATCTAATTAGATACTATGATATATCATTTTCTGAAGAAGTTTTGAAAAATGCGGTTAGAGAGGGAAGGGTACAATTTATAAAATATTTTGGCGATGAAAGTGGTATTTTATTTGAAAAACTTACGAATAGTGGGCGTACTTTTATTCAAGACTTTCTTGGTGTTGATAGCGCAAAAAGATTGATTATTAGTAATAATAGGTATTTTTGGCTGATAGATGATTTATCCATAAATACGATAGGTGAACTTCAAAATGATTTGAATAAAGCAGCGGCAACCGTAAGGCAGCGGGGACATGTACAGTGGTTTGTCAATCCTGCTCAAAAAGCCAACGCAGAACGCTTTCTCCGTTTAGGCCAAAATTGGTCTAATGGCCAATTAGTGGAAATTCCTGCCAAAGAATATCTTAGAAATTTTATTGGCTCCGCAGATGATGTTTACCTGAGTGTAGACTTTAGGTTTATTCAATCTGATGGAAAAGTACTTTCTTCAATATTTCAGGAAATAGACGGCCTGATTATTAATGGGTCAACAAATAAAATTGAAACATTAATAAGTATGAAATTAGATTTTGATGCACATCGAATTGGTCGTGATTTTAATAAATTGAATAATTATTTTAAAGGTATGCCAGATAACGGAGAAGATTTAAGAATATTTTTAGCTAGTAAACCTGCGTTCTTACGAGCATTAACCCAACCAACAATTGATCAAATAGTAACAGCACAGATTAAATATACTAGTTTAAGGACGGGAATAGAGATCTTGGACGAATCTCCCTCAGCTTTTAGAACAAAAATAAAGGAAATATATAACATTAATATAGATGGATTGAAAATTGATCCTCCAGTCCTAAATACAACACGCGAGAGTTTATTGGAGAGTTCTTATCAATCATTAAAATTAAAATTTTAATATGGCGAGGATAATTTTATTAGAATTAGGTGATGAAGAAATCTACTTCGATTTCGGTACATATGGAATAATGATGTTTTATGCCAAACAGATTAATTCGCAAAAAGGTAAGAAGTTATTTGACTCACTATTGAGCGAGTATAGCTATAGAGTGATGTATGACTTACCTTTAGGAAATATTACTTATCATAATTATTTGGCCCATTTTGTTGTATCTGAAATACAGGAAGTCATTAATTTTTTGAATGATGATGTCATCATATCTCTAAATAATGAAAATTTGAACTTGTTAGATCAATACGGGGGTGTACATAGCTTTATAGATATGTATTATCTGGACGCAGGCTATTTAGAAAATCTTGGACTAACTAGCGATGAACACTTTAATGGATCAATTAGTTTTCTTATTCAGCAATTTGAAAATTTAATTAGCTTTTATGAGTACGCTCTTCTATCGAATGAAACTTATACATCGAGGATTGATTAAAAAATAATCGTCGGCAGAATTCAAAAAATAATAAGATGCCTCAAAACAATATACAAATAACAAAGAGATACTATCCCAGACTTTCAGAGGTAATAACTTTGGAAGATTTGCCAGAATTTTTGTCTTTTGCGCAGGAAGGTCTTGCTGCAATATTTGATAAAATATATTACAAAAATTTTAAGTATTCTAAAAGCTTCAGAGGAGATAATTCATTTTATAGTATAGATATTGTTTCAGCAAAGCAAATATCCTTGATTCTCCCCGGTAATGTTGCTCTCGTTCTTAATCCTGATGCAAGCGAGACTAATATCTCTTCGTTTCCTGTCGCGGTAGAACTTAGATGGGATGTTTTATCTTATATCAATTCGTTTAGCTTAAATAGTTTCTCTTTTCTACCCACTGATTTTTTTGATTTAGGGTTGCAAATTTTCAAAATTACTGGAGAACAAGCGGTAAGTTACTGTGTTAGTTTTTTTGTTAATCCAACCACTTCAGAAGTTAACAGGGTGGAACAACTAGTTAGCGATGTAAACAGTGTTTTTTCCGATTCCAATTTTCAAGTTGATTCAACCGCAAATGCAGATGCGATAGCTCAAGCAATTAAAGACAATCCTAACCTTCCTTCAGTCACTGAGGTCATATTCGCGGTATATATAGACTCAATAGACGTGAGTGATATGAAGAGTAAAATAAAGAAGTTTTTTGGTTTATTAGTACCCGATGGCATTGAAGATTTTATTAGGGAAATATTAGTTCCAAAAATAAAGGCGTCTCTTACATTACGTGCAGGCCTTCAGTTTCCGAGGGAATACCTCCAACCGGTTTATGGTCCTAATGGAGAAAACCCATTTGGCAACCCAGACCCTTCACAGGCGTTAAATGTTATACCTGCTACAGACGCCGAAGGCAACCCGAAAGTTACACTGCTATTTGCCGAAGCTAACTTTTATGCAGATACCGAGCAGGGCCTAGGCTATGCCGTTGAATTTGTTATTGAAACAAATACCTATGCCCAAATTGGTAATACGGGTATCATAATCTATCTTGATAACCTTAAACTTGATTTAAGTAAAACCACCAATATACCTGAGGCTGATGCCGATGGAAGGCCTTCGGATTTTATTGGCATATATGCCGAAGAGCTTGATGTAATACTCCCTAAAAAATGGTTTAGTAACATCCAGGAAAACACTACACTACAAATTGCGGCTAAAAAACTTTTGGTTGGCACAGGAGGTTTCTCGGGCACCATTGCACTCGAAACCATTGTAGGCGGTAATCCGCCCGGAGAGGATGATATCTTATGGTTTAATATTGGCGGAGAGAATGGTTTTAGGGCTGGATTCACCAGTTTTGATATCAATTTCCATCAAAGTAAGGTTACATCATCATCTGTAAAAGGAGCCCTTGAAATCAAAAAATTTGTATATCCTGATAACCACTCACAAGCCAATCAACAAGTTGTAATAGGCATTGAAGGTGTAATTGAAGATGATGGAGGATTCAGGCTTACGGGGTCAGTACAAGACTATCCTATTACTTTTCCGGGAGTTTTTAATTACACCCTTAAAACGGTTGAATTAGGCCGCGATGACGATGATAGCCCTTTCTATATAGGCACTTCGGGTACTTTAGAGTTTTTGGGTATATTAGGCAGTATCCTGCACATAGGACCTATCGAAATCCAGTCGTTAAAAATTTACAGTGATGGCTCAATGGAATTTTCAGGAGGCTCAATAAATCTTGTCGAGCCTATTCCACTACCACTTGGCCCTGTTGATATAACTGTAACCGCAATACACTACGGTTCGCATCAAAAAGAAGTTAACGGGCAAATGCGCAAGTTCAGCTATTTTGGATTTGACGGAGGCCTAAAGGTAGACCCATTCGGCGTAGAGATACGTGGCGATGGTGTTAAGTATTACTTCTGTACCGATGATCTCCCAAACAGGCCTTCCTCTTACCTCCATATTCAAACCCTTTATCTCGACCTTACTATCCCGATGAATGAGCCGGTGGCCATAATCAACGGGCGTTTAACAATACCTGAACCCGGTGTTTCAAAAGAATACATAGGCAGTGTAAGTTTTCAGCTTCCTGATGCTAATATTGCAGGAAGTGCCAATATGAAACTTGCGCCAAGCCATCCTGCTTTTTTGGTTGAGACAGCTGTTGATTTCCCGGCTCCAATACCCATGGGGGCTGTTACGCTATACGGTTTTAACGGCCTGTTAGGCTACCGTTACGTCGCCGATAAACAAGCTATAGGCCTTACGGCAGATAGCACATGGTATGACTATTATAAAAAGCCGCCAAGGGGTATTAATTATGAAAAGTTTGCAGGGCCAGACCAGACATCAGGATATACAGACCCGTTTTCAATAGGCGCGGGGGTATCAATGGGTACCACTTTTGATAACGGTACGGTACTGAATATAAAGGCTATGTTATTGTTGTCTATACCAACACTGTTTATGCTTGATGGCAGGGCAGCGGTACTGGCGGCACGCCTTAAGCTTGACAGCCCTCAGGATCCGCCGTTCTTTGCATTTGCAGCGGTAGGGCAAAATTCTATGGAACTGGGCTTTGGTGCCGACTATAAACTACCCAAAGACAACGGGCAGATATTTAATATGTATGCCAGTGTACAGGCAGCCTTTTTCTTTAATGATTCATCTAAGTGGTATGTAAACTTTGGTACTAAAACCACACCTTCTACTGCCGAAATCCTTAAGCTTATCAATATCAAGAGCTATCTTATGTTATCGGCCAAAGGAATCGAGGCCGGGGCAAGGGGCGATTTTGACTTTAAGCGTAAATATGGCCCGGTTAAGGTACACGCATGGGCATATATTGAAGTAGGCGGCAAAATTAGTTTTGAGCGGCCTCAGTTTGGAGCATATCTTGATGCAGGCGTAGGAGCCGATATTAATGTGAGGGTTTTTGAAATACATGCCTCACTCCAGATACTTTTTGCTGTTGAAGCAGCAAAACCGTACCTTATTTACGGCAAAGCCCGCATTAAAATAAGGATACGTGTGCTGTTCTTTAAATTCTCTTTTGATAAGCAGGTAGAAATTCTTTGGGAGAAAAGCAAACAGGTTGACCGCACCCCTGTTAACCCACTTATCAGTGCAGCTAACCAGGACCGCATACCACAACTGGTTAAAGGCGTTAATATGCTTACCAGCGAAACCTTTGACCTGGCCTATCTATCGGGTGGTATACCGGGTAACCTGCCTGCCGCGGTTTTAGAAAAAGTAATTCCGCTTGATACTTATATAGATATAAAAACCGAAAAAGGGCTTTTGCCCGAAGCAATTGGCAACCTTATAGGTGGGGTTAACGGAGCGCCAAATAATTATACCGACCTTATACCGCCAGATAAGATTGTAAAAGGCAAGGAGCTGCGACAGGTAAAACACCAATATGCCATTACCGCTTTGTCAATTAAATCATGGAGGCCGGCATCTCAGGGAGTATCTGCCGGATGGATAGATTACCATCCGTATGCAGCATTGTATCCAAATGATAGCCAGATAAGCAGTTATAAAGTAGGCCAGTTTCAAAAGAACGGCAACCAGTATAATACAGTACGCCTGCTGGCAACCACCCCTTTTTCATATACTGAGCAGGGGCAGCCCGGCTGGTTTATACCTGAACAGTACGGGCTTACCCCGGGTTCAATTTTCTGCGAGGCCGAAGCACTATTGCCGGTTTGCGCTAATTTCCTGAATAAGCCGCTCGGGCAGCAATATTACCATATAGATAACAACAGCCTTTTCTATGCCAATACGGCTTCATTCCTTTTACTTAATGCAGATGAAGGTGAAACGGCTGAGGTTACAGATTATACCAATGTTTTCAATTTTGCCCAGTCCTTGGCATTTAAAAACAGGACACCGCTGCAAATTATGCTTGCAGAGCCTTCAGTTTATGCATCGCTGCGCCTTACCAGCGATAGCCAGGGGGTACGCATTAAATACTACGCACCCCTTATTAATGATTCGGCATTAGAGGTTCAATACGGCCACCCTGACCCATCAGCAGTAAACCAGTCGCTTCCATTTACGGTTACCGTATCAGTTCAGGAACTGGGATTACCTGTGGTTTACAATCATCCGGGCTGGAGGGCTATTACTAAAATAGTTATAGAGCCACTTTATCCTAACCCGTTACTGGTGGGCAGCCTTAATGCACAAATTGCCCAGATAAACAACCAAAACGACCTTATAGCAGTGGGGCTTGCAACGGGCCAGCCGCAATCGCCGCAACAGCAGCAATCAGAATTAAATACGGTTAACAGCCAGCAAGGCCAGATAGCCACTGTAAGCTACCTTTACAACAGTGCCACCAACCAGTACGCGGTTAACAACGGGCAAAGCCTGAACTGGACAACCAGTTGGGATTTGGTAAACAAGCAAAAAATACCAACAAATCCTATTGGCTTTAACCTTACAGGTAATACACTGCAGGTACAAAGTAATTTCCAGGTGCTGGGAGTCCGTTTCCTGCCTGAGCGGGCATCAATAGGCTACCTGACTGATAATATTGGCAGGAATGTAACTATAAAATTTGACCGTATACAGGACTACCTGAACAATCAGGGGCATGTAGAGGTAGAGGTAGGGCTGTTTGATGACAGTGGCCTGTGCAACCCGGATAATACCTTGTGCACATTTTCAACCAAGCAGGTTTATGCTTTCCAGCGCTATGTTAACCCTGATATGATACAGGAAGGGCAACTGCCGGATATGATTGAAAATGTGGAATACCTGCTTGAAGACTTTTTAAGCTTTGCCCAGAGTTTCCCCCAATACAACCTGGTAAATGAAATGAGTGAAGAAATTCAGTCCCTTGAGGCGTTTATAGATGACCCGGACTTCCTGAATTATGTGGCTGCCTATGCTGCAACAATGGCTATTGTGAACCATATCATTAAAAAAGGGGGATGTAATTGCAAAGGAGATGACCTAGAAATTCTTTACGATGAAATAGCGGAGATACTGGATAACCATTTTCCGGATGCAGGCCAGCTGGGTAACGTAAACAGCCAGGTAACCTATGCACAGCAGGTTATTACATTACTTAATGATTTTAATACCGCTAATCCGGGTTATAATATACTTACTAACCTGAGTGGCGAGATTGCTATAGTAAACAATTTTATCAATAACCCTAACACAGGTACTTATGCCGGTGCAGCTGAAGCCATAGCCGAGATACTTACGTTTATTAATAATTTAGGAGGCAATGCCTTTGACAGGATACCTAACACCACATTACTGCATTCTGTATGCTGGATGTCTCTTGAAGCCTATGAATATAATGAAAATATACCCGGAATGGCCGCTGTAGAGGCAGATGCACAGGCTGCAATTAACGGTATTACCCAGTACATACAGCCTATATGGAGGCCCGATACCTCTTATCTGGTAAACTTTACCCTGAAAGATTCTGTTGATAATGGCGCCGGAGAAGGAGTATTTAACTTTACTTACGGCTTTACAACACAGGGCCCTGTAGGATACAATGCCTTTAATAATGAAGCTCTTACAACGCTAAGCCATTATATAGATTACCAGCGTTCTTATCCTAATGCCGATGGTAACCTGTTAAGCGCCAAGCCTTTGTTTTATGATACTGATAATGCAGAACTGTTCCTGTTCTGGACAAAACCGTATGCTACACATTTCTTCCATAACTGGCAATTGTACAACGGTAAGCCTGCACTTAACGGCAGGATAAAAGTTGTCATAAAGGACCCGGCCGAAGCAGATGATATTGTTAACCCTCCATATCTTGATTATGATGAGGACGATATTACAACAACACACATACCACAAACAGTAGAAGCGTGGGAGGACGATTTAAACCCGCTTATGCCATTTGTATTGCAGCAATGGATTAACCTGTACAACTCTAACGACTGTATAATTGTTGGTGCAGAACCTATAAGGCCGGCTTCAAAATACATTAGTATAGCGCTTAAAAACCTGAAGCCCAATAAACTTTATACGGCCATGGTAAACAACCTGTTTGACAGGAATTCGGCCGGAGGTTTTGACCCGGTTTTAGAAACAAAAGAGGTGCATAAGTATGTGTTTAAAACATCACGATATGCCAATTTCTATGAGCAGGTACACAGTTTTTTACTCTTTGACGGGGCAGGTGAAGATGCAGTAACGCGTGAAGCTATATTTAATACTGATGTACCATTAGATAGTAATGCTGCCTCAAATGCATTATACACTATTACAGGTATAGCTAATACGGCTGACCAGTTGATAACAAAGTACCAGCATGCCTATGACCGCATATTTGAAGGAATCTTTAAAATGAATCCACTTGACGAAGCCATTTCTACAGAGCTGAATATCATAAGGAATAGTAATTCGGGAGGCTCAAAAGTTGCACTTATCATCCGTAACCCGGAGCCTTTTAACATTCCTAAAATACCAATAGATCAAATAGCGGATACTATTGTGGTAATAAGCAATGGGGTGCCCGATGCAAATTATAAAGTCCTGCATTCTAAAGATTATTCACAGGCTATCATTATGCACACCTCCCAAGTAATACCATCAGGATTGTTAACACTACGTTTCACTTATAAATTATGGAATGGTTTTGCTTACCAGGTAAACAATACTCAAACTATAACCATCAATCTACCATAAATCCTCATCCGTATGCCTTATTTAAACCGATATAACAAGACAGAACAAACTTCATTTCAGGAATCTAAAGTAATAGGAAATGCGCGATATGCTGTTGGCGCAGTAGGTAATGATGGTTTAGTTACAAAACTGGCCGCAGACGGCAGCATTATCTGGGAACGCCATATAAAGATAAGTAATACTACCAACCTGGTATTTAATCAGGTATCGGCCACAGATACAGACGACATTATTGTATTGGGCACTTCAGATACCACCCGGTACTCTTTAACAAGGTTAAAAGCTACCGGAGATGTGGTGTGGACGCAATTGTATTCTGTAGCGGGAAGTACTACAGTGCCCCGATTTTTTATAAGGATGACCACCGGGCGTTACTTTTTGGTATTCCAACAGTCTAACAGTATTGCCATTGCCGCTATTGACGACAGTACAGGTGCAATTTTAAACCAGCGCAGGATTGATTTTTCTGTAAATGGCATTTTTACCGCGCTTGAAGGTGTTGCCACAAACGGCTCCCGCCTTATGCTTTATGGAACACAGGTATTTATTGAGCTCGATGCCTCTTTTAACCTTATAAACAGGGTAAAGGTATCTTCGCGCCCCGGCACTAATTTCAGGAAAGTAGAATATGACGGAAATAATGCCATTATATATGGTTTTTCAGATACATACTACATTGCAAGGTTTGCAATACCTACAAATCCCGTAAATGTTAACATTCCGTGCAAACTTTTAACCGGTATTGGTGATTTTACCAATAATGGTACAAATATTTACCTGCATACTCACATATCTGGCATACACAGGGTGTACAAGCTTACGCCGTCAAACCTGGCGGCTACCTATACCAAACGTTTTGATACTACTGCCAATCTTTTCCTTGAATCGGCTACAGGCACAGATATTTACCTGAGGGGTAGTGGTGCAGACAGCTTTTTAGGCAGGGTAGATACAAACCTAACCAGCTGTAAAACAGTAAATGAAGCAACGGCACAGCTGACTGACAAAGCATTGACATTTTATTCTGACTTTAATGCAACTATTACCAATGCAGCGCTTATAACCCCTAGTAACGCTACGGCTCAGTACGGCCCTTTAAATTCGGTTATCGAACAGCTATGCCCTTTTGGTGTTTCTGTATCAGGTAACATAAAAATACAGTCGCCACACCTTTACCTGCAGGCAGCCGGCTCACCGGGTACCGATAGTACAAAAGGGGTTCACTTGCGCTGGCTGTTTAAGAATGCACTGGCCAACCACCTGCCCAAAGCAAATTATGCAGTTGCAGGTGTAAACTTTAACAAAGCGAATGACTATGTTAAGGTTTACAGGACACCGTACATTGAAAATAAAGTAATATTAGGCTTTAGTTCAGCACCAGGGGTTGTAAACGATAGCGCTGCTTACTGGATATATGCTGTGGGTACAAAAATGTTCTATATCAGGTTTATCAATATTTCATTTTATGCACAGGTACGGGCAACTATAAACCCAACTGCTAATGCACAGGGGTTTGTGAATTCCTATTCACAATTAGGTGGCATTATTGAAATAGAGAACCAAAATGAGCTGGCATTTGCGGTAACACCACGTTTTAACAGCGCACCGTCATCAAACATTAAGATAGAGTTACTCTCAGTAGAAGAAAATACCGTATCGGCCCCTAAATATGCTACACTCCGTAAAACATATGCATATACTGCGGTACACGGGGTAAAACGCTTTAGCGAAAATATAAGGAGTGTAAGGCTGCGTTGTGCAGGTACCTACCCGATACAGCTTGAATTTGAATATTATTCTAATTTTATAGCTACGGCAAATGCAGCAACGGCCTGGAGCCCACTTGGTGATTTTGCGCTTACACTTGATGATGACGCTGCTTTTTTAAGATTAGAACCACAATATGATACAGTAAACGGTAAGTGGCTGAGGTATAATGACAGTGCATATGTAAATGCCGAAAACTACAAAACCCGATGGAATACTGCCGCCGAAATAGAAGAGCGTATCAAGCCCTGCGTTCAGGCGTTTATAACCCTTACCAATAACGCTAACAACCCGGAGGCTATTGAGGTTTTTGATTACCCATCGGTTGAAGGGGTAGAGCCGGATACAGAGGAAGCCTCAACCTTTGAGATTTCAAACCTTTTTGTGCTCCAGGCCGCCTCAATGGATTTTCACATAGCCAGGATGCTGGGGCTTGGTACCCTTGATACGGTTCAAAATGTATATACGGGCCAGTATGTATACATGGCAGAGTATGTAACCATTGCCAACCTTCAGGACGGGCAGCCTACAGCTGAGGTAAAGCACCTTTATTGTTCCCTGCCCACTGCACTTACAGACCAAAGGCTGCCAATTCCGGTTGAACTAAAGGTTCCGGTTCCGGGAATATTTAATGATAATTATAATGAAGGCCCGTCAAGCCTTACAGATGCAGGTGGTTATTCGCCGGATGGCAAAACACGCTTTATAACACTATTCAATAAACCATTGCCTGATGAAGCACAAAATGCTTCGTTTTTTTATAAAGAGGATGAATTTGTATCGTCAGATTTTACAATCCCGGTTTACGGAGGTATAGAATACAAAAGGACAGCGGACGCATTGTGGCGAAAACCTGAGCTTCCTTTTAGCCTTACCTACCTGAACATTGACAATACCGTTACAGATCCTTTCCAGAAAAGCGAAACCAGGTCTATCCTGTTACCGGATGATGGTTATCCGCTTTTTATACACCGCGAAAAACAAGGCGGCTGGCATACATACGGCTCTTATGGGGTTAACTGGTTTAGCCGGGCGGCATCAAGTAGTGTTACCCACAATATTGAAACCATTATTATACCGGCTAATGAACTACAGCCGCCTACTAACGTTAACGCCGTGCTTGTGCAGGAAGAACTGCCATTGCTGCTTACCAGTGCCGTTGAACAGGATATGCTGGGTGACATAACAGGAACAGATAAAACCCTTGCCCGGGTGAGTTTTGATTACAACCATGCCCAGGAACTTATTGTTTACAAGCAGAAAATTGGCAATGAACTGGTATCGGGTTATGCAGAGTTTCCTGATAATGAAGAACCTTTTGCCGATGAGCTTGAGCTGTTTTTCAGGAACACGGTACCCCATCCTGTTTCGGGCAAAATCAGCGTTGTGCAAAATGATGCAGACCCACTGCTGGCTGTTCTTACAACTGCACCTTATGTGCTGACAAGTACTGCTACCAATGAAAATGATATAGCCAATACCAGCCAGTCAGTAACACCACAAATACCTGCGGGTAAAGAAGGAAACTACATAGGTGCTGTTTTGCAGGCCGATGGTAACGAATACATTATCCAGGCCGTTAATAATACAGGGACTTACCCACAGTTTACAGTATTTAAAAGGGCATTAGATGGCACTCTGGTTAACGAATCTACTACTGTTGTGCCGGAGGGCCTGCAGTCGCCGGAAACCGGAAGCCTTTTTCTTGTGGTGGAAAATATGCAAAACCCACTTTCGTGGAATAACAGTATCAATACCAATCCGCTACAGCTCAGGGTTGCCATAAACCACACTACGGTTCACAGGGAAACCATTGTGGTTGCTAATGTAGAAGGTGTGTTAGAAACCTACCTCCATAAATTTAGGGGTATATATAGAGATGCTGTAATTACAAAGGTAATTGAGCAGGTAGAAGAGTACCTGCCCGGCCAGCAGGCCCCCGTGTTGGTAAACAAGCATAACGGCCTGTATGAAATTACATTTACAGGTTATACACTGCCACAACACACCCAGTTTGCAGAGGAAGATGATTCGGTAGAGTTTGCAAAAGGCGTTGTAAGGATACATACATTTGGTAATGCTACCGCCCCCCGTAAAGAGCTTCAGGTAGTAAGGGCCGTAAATATTGGGGTTACCGGGGCAGCGCTTAAAATTTATGCCAGCGACCCAACCTTTCCTGCCACTTCGGCTGAACTTGCAACGTATGACGGTAAATTAATGGCTGATGCGGCCACTACCGTCAACCAAAAGGTAAATTACTACCCAGGCTACAAGGTGTATCTGTATGCAAATGCAACACATGGTTTTACCGAAACTAACCTTTTGCCGGGGGAAGACCAGGATGTAAAATATTCTGTATTTGGTTTAAGGAGCCATGATTTTGCACTCAATTATTTCTCACCGCTTTCGGTACCGGCATTAATGTATGCCAAGAAAATACAATTGCCCCAGCAGCCGCAGCTGCCTAGCGGAGGCTTGTATGCCACACGGCCTGATTTTTTTGGTAAGGCAACATATACTTTTACCACTAAGTTTATGCAAAAGCCATATTCTGTGCAATTTGGCCGTGCCAGCGATATCCAGATTATAACTACGCTTTATGATAGTGTTACACCCGCTTTTGGCATGCCCTCAACGGTGCGTTACATTATGGACGATATTTTTAAAAATGGCAGTGAACCATTCTACGTAGACCGATGGATGAACCTGTTGGGCTTTACTTACTCTAATGGTAATTTTAACACATATGAGGGAGTAGCGTTGCCTATGCCAAACAGCCAGCGGTTTATAGAAGCCATAAATGATTTTATTGATGGACATAACAACTATTATCCAAGTGAGCCCGATGTGCAGGATATCACTACAATAACGGCGCTTAACCAGGTTATCATTCCTCAAACACCCTTGCACGGGCAGCTGACTGTAACTGATTTTATCAAGCAGGCAGTATGGAACTGTTTTGTGCCGTTAACCGAAATACCGGTTATTTACCAACACATTAAAGATAATAATTATACACCACAGCCAAAAAAACAGGTTGTAAGAGACCGTAACGGTAACCTGCTTAGCCCGTCTCATCCTGATTTTGATATGGCACCTATGATGAAGGTAGCCTCGGCATCAGAATATAGGATACAATTCACAGATTTTGGCCTCGATGGTGCCTCCAGCGCCCGCTACTTTTATGCAGCCAAAGAGATAAACCTGCAAATGAGAACCAGTATTTATAGCCCTATATTAGGCCCTATAAGCATGGTTAACAGCAGTGCACCCCCTTCACCGGATATTGTAAAAGTACTTTCAGTACTCGAAAACAGGCAGTTGGGCACTTTACCGGCTATTCAGTTTACCATAAACGCTTACCCGCAGGCACAGGGAATAGTAAAGATTAATGTTTACCGTACCCTGCAAAAGGCAGATGCCCTTTCAGTGCGCACCATGCCTCTTGTAAAAGAAATTGAAATTGATGGGGATATGGCTGACGCACGGGTGTGGACTATTTATGATGATTTTGACGACCTTCCATTTGTACCCTTTGGTGATACACTGTATTACCGCCTGACCGTTTCGAGGGAAATAAAGTATACTACCCCATCAGGAAGCCTTGTAACAGACTATGCGCCTTCAAGCACATCTGAACTGATGGTAACCAATGTGGTTAATAATGCTATGCCCGAATCTCCGGTACTGTCTTATTATTCAGAACCTGAAAATAACGGCCAGCTGAATAGTGTGATACTCTCATGGGAAGCAACGGTGTATAACGGAAAATATCATGTGTATAAAATGAACACCCAAGGCAATTGGGTTAAGTTACAGGAAGTTGTTTCTAATGCGGAAATACTTTACTTACCTGTAGGTAATTTAACGATTGAAGATGCTAATGGCAGCCAAATATACCACCATTACAAAGTATTGGCGGAAAACTATTCGGGAATGATAAGCACAAATGAAAACATGCTGACTATTTACCAGGCTGATACATGGCAGGGTATAGGCGGGATAGGAGATATGATTATAGAAGGCACTTTTATAGTAAGATAAAAAAATAATAATACTATGGCAACGCAAAACAGGACAACGTTAAAAACATATTTTAATACGGGAGACAGGCCCACGCAAGCACAGTTTGTAGATTTAATAGACAGCGCAGTAACTGTAAACGAAGATAAGGCTACTACGTTAGAAGCCCAAACCGGCTCAATAGATAACAAATACATGACACCGCAAAAGGTAAGTCAGGCCATTGCACAATTGTCTCCGATAAAAACAGTAAACAGTAAAACACCAAGTTCGGGCAACGTTGCGTTAGCCATTGCTGATATCCCCAGCCTGCAAACAACACTCAATGGCAAACAGGCAACACTTACAAGCGGTACTACCATTAAAACCATAAATGGGGCCACAATTCTGGGGTCAGGTAACATTGCATTGCCCACGCTTCCTATTATAGTAAGGACTTCAGCAGATATAACCTCCAGCTCAGCAACAAGGGCTACAATTACAGGCTTTACATTTGCCGCAGCTGTGGGCAAGCGCTATATGATCGAAATCTTGGGAGATTACAGTAGTAGCAGTACTACTGTAGGAGCCAGCCTGGGTTTTTTACTTGCATCACCTGCCACAGGCGCTATAAGGGGGTATGTAGAGCTGCAAACATCAACGGTAGGCTCTGAAAAAAAACTTATAAACACAGTTAATACTACTGCGTCAACCGTTAATAGTTTTATGACATCATCCGGAGTCGAAACAGCCGGTACACGGTATTTTATAAATGCAAAAGTATTCTTTGACTGTAGCACAGCGGGAAACTTTAGTGTGCAGTGGGGAGCAGAAACTACCCAAACTGGAGTTAGTGTAATTTTGAGAAGCGGGACTACTCTTGTAATAACTACCCTGAATTAGAAATATATTTTGGTAAGAAGTCTTGTTTTCTTGGTAAAAGAAATAATAGAACAATAAACGGGGAAGTGAATCTCTCATATAAACAGAAGCCCGGATACAGGGCTTATTGATCACATTTTCATAAATAACGGATAAATATACTTATGGCTACAACATCATTAACTACTATAAAAAATTGGTTTATAACTGGTAAAAAGCCTACTCAATCACAATTTTGGGCATGGATGGATAGCTTTTGGCACAAAGATGAAGTCATTTCCCAATCTGATATAGAAGGGCTTGAGGATGTATTAGAAAGCCTGAAGGTTCGTGAAATAAAGCCAATTACCGGACTGAATTATACTGCTACCGCTACTGATATCAATAAAAAGCTTCAGTTTAAGAATGTTGCTCCACAAAAATTTTATATTGCTGATGATTTTCCAAATTGTGCATTTGAATGTGTGCAATATGGTGAAGGGAATGTAAGTATTTTGGCTGCACCGGGTTCTGGTGTAAACATAATCTGTGCTGTAAGTGAAGAGGCTGTTTCTGCAGAGCGTTATAGTGTTTTTGCTGTAGAATGGCAGGAAGAAAAGACATATTTAGTTCATGGAAAATTAGCAGTTTCTACGGCTTTTAACAGTACATGGAAGACTGATAATATTAGTAGTGGCAGCAGTACGGCGGTGCAGGTAACACTGCCTTTAGAAAGTACAGGTACATATGATTTTATAGTGCATTGGGGCGATGGTACAAAAAATAGGATAACTGCATATAACCAGGCTGAGATAACACACACCTATGAAGTTGCCGGTACTTATAATGTGTCAATAACCGGCAGGCTTAATGGCTGGAAGTTTGGAGGTTTAGGAGACAGGCTAAAACTGATTTCTGTTGAAGAATGGGGTTGCTTAAAAATTGGCAATAGTACAGGTTATTTTCATGGTTGTAGCAATCTTAATCTGGAAAATGTGCAAGACGTATTAAACCTGAAGGGTACAACAGACCTTGCCGGTGCATTTTATGATTGTAGTGCATTAACTACTGTAAATTATATGAACGACTGGGATGTGTCTAATATAACAGATATAAACTCATGCTTTGTTAATTGCATAAATTTTAATCAGGACATATCAAACTGGAATACTGTAAACATATTAGACATGACCCTCATGTTTTTTAATTGTCAAAAATTCAATCAGCCAATAGGTGATTGGGATGTGGCAAATGTGACTAATATGCAGCAAATGCTTAACCAGTGTTATGAGTTTAATCAACCATTAAATGATTGGGACACATCAAATGTAACCAACATGGCGCAGATGTTTGGCCGGTCTGTAGCTTTTAATCAACCACTTAGTAACTGGAATGTAGCTAAGGTTACTACCATGCTTAATATGTTTAGGGGCGCAGTAGATACTGTTACCGGCATATTGACTCATGATATGTCATTCAATCAAAATATCGATATGTGGAATGTGGGTGCCGTTACCAATATGGCTTATATGTTTGCTTACAATTCTAATTTCAATCAGCCGTTAAATAGTTGGAATATATCGAATGTAACAACATTAAATGCCACTTTTAAAGATTGTAGGGCATTTAATCAACCATTAGGTGATTGGAATACTGCTAATGTGACCAACATGATACAAATGTTTGCATCATCGCTTACAAATGCTAAAATGGCGTTTTCGCAAGACTTGGCCTGGAACACTGCTAAAGTGATCAGCATGCAGCAAATGTTTATGAATTCTCTATTTAATGGCAACATAACGGGTTGGAATACAGGCAATGTTACCAACATGTGGCAAATGTTTGCTTTTGCAAATGTATTCAATCAAAACATCGGCGGTTGGAATGTTAGCAAAGTAACAACCTTTCTGCAAATGTTTCAAAATGCAGCGGCATTTAATGGCAATATAGTAACGTGGAATACAATCGCCGCAACTAACATGCAGGCTATGTTTGAGGGGGCTTTAGCTTTTAACCAGGCTATAGGCGTTTGGAACACATCAAATGTAACTAACGTGTCTTACATGTTCAATCTTGCAACGGCCTTCAACCAGTCGCTTGCGGGGTGGAATGTTACGAAGTTATCAACTTTAGCCGGCTTTATGGATAATAAAACATACACAAATTATAGCACGGCAAACTATAATGCTACCCTTAACAGCTGGGCGGCTCAGAATGTGCTTACTGGCCGCACTGTGTCTTTTGGTACTATTAGATACACTTCCGCTGGGCAGGCATCAAGAAATACGTTAACAGGTACCAAAGGTTGGACTATTGTTGATGGAGGTTTAACAACTTAAATTTTTAAAAATATGAACCAATGGTTTATTGACATCTTACCAGGTGAAATCCGGTGGGGAAACAGCAACGAAGACAGCGAACTACCAAGCCCCAGTGTTCAGTTCTTCGATAATGAAGATGATTTTGCTTTAGCATTACGAGAGTATCCCGATGAATTTGTAAAGTATCAGGCAACCGGAGGACAGGCTCTGTAATAAACTTTACAAAATCAATAAAATAATGTGAATTTATACTAATAAAATGTATAGAGGATAGCGATTTAACGAAGTTAGAAAAATATTTATAGGTATTTTTACCTGTTTTGTATTAGTAGGCAATAATTCGAATCACCGATCAGTGACCTAAAGATAAGCCAACCTTTTCCGGTCTTAAGGCAATGTTATTTATTTTTAAGCAGAAAGAAAACACGACCCAGTCCCTTCATGCGCGCCCATGAGCGCAGCGGCATCCTTTTCCTGTGGAAAAGATACATCGGAGCGCACGAAAAGGCGCTCCTATTATTTAGCTGTTTTAAATGTTCCGCCTTTGATAGCGGTTCTGTTACCTGTGACAGGTTTTACAAAAAAAACCTTAAAAATACCTACTAATAGGGATGGCGCAGTTTCGCATATTGCTATAATTTAGTGCATGTTACTGGAGGCTAATTAGTGCCTTCACTCTTCAGGCACATAACCCAACTTAATCATCTTACTTATGGAAACACCTGTCAACCGCATCCTTAATGCCCGCCCGGATACCCTTGATTTCCGTGACCGGCTATACCAAGCCAATTTGTATGAAGTACCTGAAGAAATCCCACTTGAAGATTATAAAAGCGTTGGCGTGCCTGTCCTCGACCAAAAATCGGAAGGCGCCTGTACGGGATTCGGCCTGGCAACCGTAGCCAATTACCTGTTGCGCAAGCGTACCCGGTACCCTAATACATTGGCCGTAAGTGCCCGCATGTTTTATGAGATGGCCCGGCGTTATGACGAATGGCCCGGAGAGGACTATTCGGGTTCGAGTGCCCGGGGCGCAATGAAGGGATGGCAGAAGCATGGGGTGTGTAGTGAGGAATGCTGGGCTTATGAGAATTATAATCCCTCTTATTTTAACGAAGACCGGGCTATGGATGCCCTGAAGCGTCCCCTTGGTGCTTATTACCGGGTTAACCATAAGGATATTATTGCAATCCATACTGCGATGGCCGAGGTAGGTGTATTGTACGCCACTTCCCAAGTACACGAAGGCTGGAACAATGTAGGAGTGGATGGCACCATCCCGTTGCATGACGAATTGACTGGCGGCCATGCCTTTGCCATTGTGGCCTATAACAGCCAGGGGTTGTGGATTCAAAACTCGTGGGGTGCTGACTGGGGAATGGGAGGATTTGCGCTGGTTACCTATGACGACTGGCTGCGTAACGGTACCGATGTCTGGGTAGCACGGCTTGGTGCACCAATCACCTTGCAGAACTACACTTCGGTATCGGAGGGGTTCTCACCCGGGGCGGGCAAGACCAAAGCCTATGTGTACAGTGAACTCAGGCCCCATATTGTGAGTATCGGCAACGACGGCGCGTTGCGCCCCGGTGGCGAGTATGGCACGTCTGCCGATGAGGTACGGGCCATTTTCGAGGAAGACTTCCCACGCATTACAAAGAACTGGAAGAAGAAAAGAATTGTGCTCTACGCCCATGGCGGGCTTGTCGATGAAAAAAGTGCCTTGCAGCGCGTGAGCGAATATCGCACCGCCTTATTGGAGGCTGAGGTCTACCCGTTGGCTTTTATCTGGAAAAGCGATGCCTGGACAACATTGACCAACATCCTGAAAGATGCGCTTGGGCGCAGGAAATCAGAAGGGGTACTGGATGGTGCGCGTGATTTCCTTTTGGACCGCCTGGACGATGCCCTGGAACCGCTGGCGCGTACGCTGACCGGAAAACTGCAATGGGATGAGATGAAAGAAAATGCGCAGCTGGCCACCATTTCCAAGGTGGGAGGGGCACGCTTTGTGGCAGGTTTCCTTAAAACCCTTAAGCAGGAGTATGGCGCAGACCTGGAGATCCATATTATCGGCCACAGCGCCGGAAGTATTTTTCATGCCCCTTTTTTACAATTGCTTAGCACTGAGGGAACGATCTTATCCGGTGCCCTGAAAGGCCAGGCGGGGCTTGGGCTAAAGGTTGAGACGTGTACACTTTGGGCACCGGCCTGTACGGTAGACCTTTTCAATCAGGCCTACCTTCCTGCGATAACATCCAGGACAATACGGAATTTTGCCTTGTTTACCCTGACCGACCGGGCTGAGCAGGATGACCACTGTGGCCATATCTACAACAAATCCCTGTTGTACCTGGTTTCAAACGCTTTTGAACAGAAGCCCCGGATACCGCTGTTCAGGGACGGTGAGCCTATTTTAGGGATGGAGAAATTCATACGCAATGATAAAGCACTTATGGAACTCTTTGAAAATGCGGGAGCAGATTGGGTATTGTCGCCCAACACAGCGCAGGAGGGGAATATAGGAGCCGCTACAGCCACAACACATGGAGGTTTTGATGACGACAAAGCAACTGTCATCGCTACATTGCATAGGATACTGGGAAAAAAAGAAATAGTAAACCGTTTCTCATTTAAGGCTTCAGGACAAGGACAGGCCGATAGAAGGAAAGGTCTTTCATAAGCACTATGAAGGTAAGGCCTCTTTTTATTTATGCAAATATTTTTGAGCATTATATGGTTTAACATGGAAATAAACAATAAAATAGAATCAGGCTTATCCCACCAGGTTCCAGGTGCTAAGGAAGGGGGGGGAGGCGATAGTGGTGATAAGAATAGCAAATCCTGGCATGATTTCTTAAAGTGGTTTTTAGGAACATTTTGCATAGGGGTTGCGACGATAATTTCTACATATATAGTAAAACGCTATGAACTGAGAGAACAAACACGCGCCCACGAAAGTTCCTACCTGAAAGCATACCTTGACGACTACATGACTCTTGTGAAGCAGGATACCGCTTACCGCCAGCAATATGAAATGGCGAAATTTTTGTCATTCGTAGTTACCGACGACGATTTAAAGAAGGGCTGGACTGACCTCTCGCTATATTGTGAATCGAAGATGTTAAGGCTACAACATACCAAGGATTCGCTACAAATGTTACGCGATTCTTTGTTGGGGATCAAGGAGGAAAAAGTAAAGGAATATTATGGGTTGAGGAACAAGCAAGCGGACAGCAAAGAAGTACCAAAATTGAGGGAAAAAATTGATGCCCTAACGTATCAGATTGATAAAAATTCGAAAAAGGCCGAGCTTATCAGTGCAAAGATTGACGTGCCAGTGGCTGTTACTGAAGTAAAGCCTGCAGCTCAGGCAGAAATACTTGTTAATGAAGAAACTCATTACTGTACGCGTAACAGGTACGTAGAGTTTAACGGGTCGTTACGAATCTTTGTTAACGGTTTTAACAAAGATTCCCAATCGGTTAATGTAAGTTTGCTAGATGTTGAGAATGAAAAATTTGATGAATTTGAGCCAGAACGGGTATTGCATTTAAAGGAGCAGATCACGGTATCCTCCCCAGATGGTAAATACCGATACATAATTACGGTCCAAAGCTTGGAATTTAAAAATTTAGGCAGAGATAATGTTTATTTCCGGGTCAAAACATTTAAAAAATAGCGTTTTCCCCTACTACAGATAAGAAAGATTTTATTGTTCCAGATTTATAACCAATACATTGGAAATTTTTAATAGATTTTCAATAAACATTAAATTAGACCCTATCCTTATATAATAAAGCCTATCCTTAATCCAGAATTGCTTACAGACAAAGGTCCAATGACCGGAAATTGCAGTTTCGGCAAGGAAATTATCAGTTTTATTCTCACAGAACCCTGGACCTACCTTGATAAAAATACCTATTAATGGGTATTTATTTAAAGTTCTGTTTGTTATATATTTATGACAGTATACGATGACGTATATTGTAAACTATAACATTGTTTCTAACCTTCAAAACCAAGAGTCATGGCCTGTAGAACCGCTTCCGTAGAACGTATAGCTGACAAATCCATTGCTGCCAAAAAGCAACTGGAAAAACTCTTAGATGATATAAGCTTACAAAAGGAGAAGTATAAAACGGTCTTTGAACAAAATGTGACCAAGCATTTGGCAAGTGCCAATATAACCGATGCGGTTGAAATTGATTACAACGATTACATAAAAACGGAGTACACCTCTGAATTTAGCCTCGATAAAATTGTGGCCGTTGTCAAGGATTCCTTAGAGGCGATTGTTGCCTCCCAAGGTTTGCAACTGGCACAGGCCTTGGTGACACCCGGAACGATTGATGCCTATTCGGATCTCGTTACTTCTATAGCGGAGGCCGCAAAAACATCTTCCGCAACGGCCACAAGCCTTAGTTTTTCAAAGAACCGCTTGCACCCGGGCCTGATTGCCTTTATATCGGCCATCTCCATAAGTATGAAGGATAAAGAAACTTTTGGCGAGGAATCAGTTACATCCACAATAGTATATTATAAGGTTATCAGCAGTAAAAGCGATCTTTTAACAGGTATCGCGGTAACGATGATACTCATCGACACCCAAACGTTATTACAATTTAAAAAACTACAGGCAGCACTCGTTGATGCCCTTGCCAATGATACTTTAACACTGGAAGAGTATCTAAAAAAGGATGAAATTTATTCTGACAGGGTTGCAAAACTCGAGCAAAAGATCAAGCAATATGGACAACCGATTCCAGGGCCTTCACAGATCGCCCCAACGGTAAAAAAAGACAATAAGTTTAGTGCGGCACTGCCCTTGCCGAAAAATGTTTCGCGGGAGCAGTTGGTTGTGTCAATGGCTATTGAAGCATTACAAGACAGGGGCGGAGATTACAGTGCTGTTATACAAAAAGCGCAAGAGCGCATCAAAGCAAATTATTATAATTCGCATTTGAATTACGCCTAAGTATATTCGCCTAAAATTGTTGTGCTGTACAACTCTGAATACCACGGTATCAACCTGTAAAAGCTTTACGTTTGCCGGGCGATAATACAAAGTAATAAGTGTTTCAGATGTAGGTAATTTGTGTTAAAAATATTGAAAACAAGTTACAATACGGTAATTGTTATACCTAATTATTTTATCTGCCTGAAAGTCAAATTAATCCTTGGTAGCATTTCCTTGACGGATTTCGGGATGTGGTGTTCCCAAAAGGTATTTGTTTATAAAGGGCTGAGTGAAATATACAGGAAGATATGCACTTTATTATCTTTTAAATACGGACTGATTATAAGTTTCAGGTTTTCTCATATGATACAATTGGCAAATAATGCCTTAGAGCATTATAAAGAATTTGGTAATCTGTTCGTCCCAGGCTTTTTCAAATCCATGATTTATATGAGGGGTTTATGAAAAAGCCTTCATTTGTTAAAAGTTTGATTCTTTAAAACTTACAATACAGAAAAACTAGATAAGTATGCGGGATTGTTACGGGATATTTTTCCAGAATTATTTTAAATCACTAAATGCTATATTCCCCTGAATACTTTCTTTTAAATCCTTGGTTTTTTCAACATGAAAACGCTATAGCTACCATCTTATACACCCCTCAGAACAAA
Source organism: Flavobacterium akiainvivens (assembly GCF_001278115.1). Taxonomy (GTDB): domain Bacteria; phylum Bacteroidota; class Bacteroidia; order Flavobacteriales; family Flavobacteriaceae; genus Flavobacterium; species Flavobacterium akiainvivens. Next base: position 247,584 of record NZ_LIYD01000005.1, read on the forward strand.
GGAAAGTAGTTGCTTAAGATCATATCTAATTGCTCCAAATTCTCTATATTTGTAATGTAAAATGTATACAACTTTGCAAGTTACCCTATGGGTTACCCTGCTTTGATATAATACTGTAAAAGCCCATATATACTGGTGTTTTTTAAAGAGTTTTGGAGAGCCTCTTTCTCCGCTGGTTTAGAAACCCTCAGTGTTTACTGGGGGTTTTTTATTTATCCGTGTTACATTCTGCAAAATGGAACAGTTTTTACTTTGTAGCGTTGATTTTCCAAGTCTTTCAAGCATAAATTACTGATGACTAGTCCTAAAATAACGATACAGNTGAGAAAATAAAAAAATACCTTATTATTTTCTATGGCATTACTTTCTTATTAGTGCTGACGAAAATATAATCAATATATAGGGATATATTACTTTATAAAAATTGCGGAAGTAAATCAAATACAAAAACAGGGGCGTAATATTATAAAGTTTTTTAGTTTATTTTAAAGGTTTACACATAGGCTTAATTGGTACTTTCTGCCAAGAGATTTGTTATAAGTTATCCAATTGTTGAGCGCTTTATTTAAAGATGTGTATTAAAAAGATTAATTATAGATGTAAGTATTTAGTATTTATATAATTACACTTTTTTTTAACAGATATTTAACCGTTTTTACTAATACGGTTTATTTCCGATACCCCTATATTTGATAAGTAACATCCTGTTAAAGAAAGGTTTAAAAATCTTGATTTGCAGATGTATACAATGAAGGCTGGCCAGGCTTCTTTAGCATTACCTAAATATAAATTATAAACCAATCAATCATGAAAAACCTCTCCCGATGGAGCAGTTTTATGCTGCTGCCAGTACTCTTGTATTGTCTTTTTTTATCCACCACCGTATTAGCCCAGCAAAATAGTTTCCTGAGTTGGGATACACAGGTAGGCTGTATTAGTTATGATTCCAGCGGTAACCCTAATAGTGCGCCACAGCAGGTTTCTTTCTCAGAGGAGATACCTGATACCGAATGTATACAGGTATGCGAATTGAGTAGTGTTGTGTATACCGTTCATGGCAACAATGTAGTAAATGTACAGTGGTCAGTATCCGGGGGCACTATAGCGCTTTCTGGCACTGGCAATACCGTTGGAACTGTTAGCTGGGGTGCATCCGGAATTGGATCGCTGGAAGCCTTTATTACATATCCTAAGAATATTACCCGGCGTGTTACCTTATGTATAACAAAAATTAACCGCCCGGTTGCTGACTTTGGAATTTATGGAGCCGATAGCAATCTTGAATTTTGCCTCAACAGCGCTATAAATTTTCATAACCTTTCAAATCAAAACGGGGGCTCTGAAATGGTAACCTACCAATGGGATTTTGGTGACGGGGCTACGTCTAATTCTTTTGAGCCGGTTCATGGCTACAGTCAGCCCGGAACTTACCCGGTTACTTTAACTGTTACTAACAATTGTGGCTGCCAGGCCACAAAAACACATACGGTAACAGTAACTGATAATCCGGGTATAACCATAAACCACCCGGGCGTAGTTTGCGATGACGGGCAGTTTCATCACTATACGGTAAACAGCAGTTGCAACGGCGAGTGGCAGATTATTGGGGGCGCAACCCAAAACATTACAGGAAATTCTATTGATGTTAAGTGGAACAGTGTAAATGCAGATGGGTTTGGCTATGTTAGTTACCGTTCGGCATGTACCTGCCCCACCTGGACCACAATAAGGATACCTGTTATAAAAACCAGCGGCATTGCCATAGATGGCGCTACTACACTGTGCCTTGATGAGCAGGGGCTTTTTTCGCTGCCCCAATGGCCCAGTACCCAATATGTGTGGTCGCTGTCAGGAAGTTCCCAAAACTCAATTGTTGCCACGCCTAACAGAAACCAGGTGTATATAAATGCTGCCGAAGCCGGCACTTATACACTAAGTTGCCAGTATACCAATACCATAATGGGCTGCCAGGGCACTGCAAGCATTACCATACAAATTAAAAAAACAATTGATATTTTGGGTGCCGCCGCTTTTTGCAGTGGTAATCCTTTAGGCTCTTACACATCAAGTGTAGGCAGCGTTCAATGGGTTTTAAGAAAAGATTCCGCTATTATAGCCTCGTCAACCGGGCCAACTTTTACAAATCCTTTTTCCAGCCCCGGCATATATGAACTAACAGCCTCGTCAGCCGCATATTGCCCTGCTAAAAAGCTTATAACTGTAGAGAGAACCCCACCGGCACCCACCGGTGTTATTAGCGGGCCGGAAAAGGTATGTGCAGGGCAGCCTTACCAGTACAGTTTTATTAATACAGATACGGGTTCAGTTTTAGAATGGTCTGTTGTTAACGGTACCATTATTGGCGCCACTACAGGTAACTCAGTAACTGTGCAGTTTAATGCAAATGCATCTAACTATACGGTTAGTGTGCGCAGGCGCTCTACTGGGGCTTTAGGCTGTCTTTCGGCTCCATTAAATCTAAATGTTAGCCGTTTGGTTATTAATCCGGTAGTAACAAGTAGCAGCGGGTCTACGGTATTTTGCCCCGGTACACAATCTTCTTTTTCGGTAAACCTGGGTGGCATTACACCTGATTTTCTTGAGTGGAGTATATCTCCGCAGGGCTTTGGTAACATTGTATCTGGCGCAAATGCTACTACAGTAACAGTAAACTGGAATGAAATAGCCGCAAACCAAACCGGGGGTACGCTTACACTACGCGTAAAGAAATGTAATCCTGATACCGTTGTAAACATACCCATAACGCTTGTGCCGCGGCCTGTTATAAGCCTCAGCGCACCGGCTTCTTTGTGCAATAATGATGCTGAGTTAACCGTAAACCTGTCTACACCGGGAATAACTACCGGTAGCGTTAACTGGGATTTTGGAAATGGAACTACCACCGTTACACCTGTTAATGCTTCGGGTATTTATACATTTCCTAACCCTTATGTAGTAGCTGCAGGTACCACGCCAGTAAATATAAATTATGCTATTACAGCAAGTGTAACAACCACTAATGGCTGTACACCGGTAAGGGCTACAGATACTATTGCCATTTATCCGGAAAAGGAAATTACCATTACCCCGGGTTCATTTATAGTATGCCCGGGTACATATCAATCGTTAACATTATATTCAAACAGTGGCAGTGGTATTAGCCAGCCCGTATCTTACAAGTGGTATAAAAATAATGCGGCTGTAGGATCTGGCGCAGCGGCATATACCATTACAGGGGCTAACCCCGGCGGCGAATATTATGTGGAAGTTACAGATGTTAATGGTTGTGTAGCTACATCGCAACCGGTTACAGTAACTGAAGATTGTGGCAATGGGCCGGGTGAGCCTTGCTCGCCATCTCCAACTGTAACATTAACCGGGCATTGGGCTGAATGCGAAAAGTATCTTGCTGAAGTGAGTTTTACAGGTGGAACAGCTATAAATGTAGAATGGATTGGCAGCCAGCACATAGGGCTGAGCAGCCAGGGTACAAATTATGCCTATTTTGCAACCGATGTACCGGGTATGCATATTATAACAGTAAAAGTAACATTTCAAACCTCAAGCGGGCTTTGCGTAGTGCAAAAGAGTATTATGGTAGAGAAAAAATATACACCTGATTTTTATACTACTACAGCCTGTAATTCAGGAACAAACCATACTTATAACGTTACGTTGCTCAATAATTCTACTGTATTTAATGCGCAAAATGCAACCTACACATTTAGTGGCCCCAACCTTCCACCCACAACAGGGCAAAGCGTTACTGTAAACAATCTTGCACCTGGTTCTTATACCTATACCCTAACTGTAAATGCACCCGGCATGCAGGCCTGCTCAATAAGTAAAACCATTGTACTGGCACCATTGCCTAACCTGAACTTCAACCTGGCCGACCTCAATTACTGCCCGCAGGAGCCATTAACGCTTACCATACCTAATTATAATGCTGCTTACCAGTACTCGTGGCATTTTGGAAGCAGTATATACAATGCAACCGGAGCTTCAACTGTTGTAAATGTTACAGGTAACGGACAGGTGCTCATTACGCTTCAGGCAACTACACCATACGGTTGCAGCATAAGTAGTAATGCGGTAAATGTAAACGTAAACAGCCAGCAGTTTAACGGAACGCTAAGCGCTACACCCGCTTTAGCCTGTACTCCGGGGGGGCTTGCAGAAATAAAATATACTCCGGCTACAGGTAGTGCAGTGCCATCAACATTCACATGGTTGAATGGTAACCAGGTAGTAGCCAATACAAATGTTCCTTATTTTAATCCAACTACTACAGGAACATACTGGGTTAGGTTAGGAGGTCAGGGCGGCTGTAGTTATGCCGGTAACGGAAATGCATCGGTAACCATTATACCGCAGCCTGTTGTGGGAATAACAGGAAACAGCAGTATATGCCAGGGGCAAACAACTATTTTACAGGGCAGTGTTTCCGGCAATAACCTACAAGTAAGATGGCTTTTAAATACCAATCCGGTAACAGGGCCACAGGGGGTCTGGGCAACTGCAACACCGGCAAACTTATCTTTTACAGTACCGGGCAATTTATCCGCCGGAACTTATCAATATGCCCTTGAGGTAAGATATGCTAATGGGGCAGGTTGCACTAATATGGCTATAATAGTGGTTGAAGTTTTTGCACCGTCACCACAACCGGTGCTAACCTATAATATTGTAAGTTGTGAACCTTACCAGGTTAAAATCAATGTAACAAATTCGGTTAATGGTGGCACTTACAACTGGAGTAATGGCGATACCGGAAACTCAATAATTGTAACAACAGGAGGCGCTTACCAGGTAACAGTTGTTAATGAGGGAGGTGCCTGCAATGCATCGGCAGGCATTACCGTGCCGCATTCTTTTTCGTGGGATTTTGCGGGAGGCTTCTTTAGCAGGTGCCTGGATGCATTGCCGGCCCCATACATACTTGCACCTTTAGGAGTGGTTGATGCTTACACATGGCTTGTAAACGGCCAGCCCGCTACACAAGGGGCCAACATGGGCATACAAAACCAGCCCATTGACCAGATTGGTAATTATCAGTTAGTGGTGGTTAATGACGGCTGTACTTATGAAAGTGAAATACTAACCATAGTACCATCAGAAGGTTGCGAATATCCAAAATGCGGTATTGGGGTTTTAGGAAACCTGAATGTTAGTGTTGTTAACGGCATATACCAGGTAACCGGTACATTTGTTAGCGGCACTGCACCTACTGCTAATGTAACTATTTCAAGCTTTAATAATTATGGTATTTATTCGCCTCCATCTGTATTTGTAGCGGCTGGTAGTACAGTGCCTGTATCATTTACTTTTACACCTAATGCCACGTTTAACGGCGGAAGTGATTATCTAATTATACAAATGGATGGATGTTATACTGAAGTTCCTATAAATTTCCCAAAAATTAATAATAACAGCACAGCCAGGTTACTTGCTACACCAGCAGAAATGACAACTATGCCTAATCCTGCAAAAGATTACACTGTTGTTAAGTATGATTTAGGGACTACTTTTGCTAAGGCAGAGTCTATAACACTATTTAATTTACTCGGAGTTCCGCTGCAAACGGTACAGTTAAAGCAATCTTCGGCCGAGGTTATCTTAGATACTTCTGCACTTGCTTCGGGAACATATATAATCAGCATTCAGGCTGATGGGCAGCGTGCCATACAACATACATTAATAAAGCAATAACTATAAAATATCTTTAAAGCCTGTAAAACCTGCAAACTAAAAGTTTGCAGGTTTTTGTTTTTATATATCTTCCTGTAATGTAGGAAATTATTTACATAAATGGCGACGGCAGACGGCTATATAGGCAATGTATTGCCATAAGTTAAATGAAACCATTTCCTTAAGAGGTTTTTTGTATGTTTACGAAAAACTTTCCAACATACACAGCTATAATGAGCAAACCAAATCCTATCACACTCCGATTTTTATTTATCCTGTTTGTTTTACTATTTAATAGAGTATCTGCACAATCGGATAACCCGGAACAGGTGCGGAAAATAATTGACAGGGTTAATACATACTGGCAATCGCAAAACGTTGCAGAAACAAGAAGCTTTTGGGATAACGCAGCCTATCATACCGGAAATATAGAAGCCTATATGCTTACCGGTAATGAAAAATACCGCGCCTATTCTGAAGCCTGGGCTAATCATAATCAGTGGATGGGGGCAAAAAGCAACGATAAACAACAATGGAAGTATTCATACGGAGAGAGCGATGAATATGTGCTTTTTGGCGATTATCAAATCTGTTTCCAGGTCTATGCAGACTTATACAACCTGTTGCCGGAACCGCATAAAATAGCAAGGGCTAAAGAAGTTATGGAATACCAAATGGCCACAGGTAATAATGATTACTGGTGGTGGAGCGATGGGTTGTATATGGTAATGCCGGTAATGACCAAGATGTATAAGATAACAAACAATAGACAATACCTTGATAAATTATTTGAATATCTGTCGTATGCAGACAGTATTATGTTTGATGCAGATGAAAACCTGTATTACCGCGATGCCAAATATGTTTATCCGAAGCATAAAAGTGTAAACGGCAAGAAAGATTTCTGGGCCCGTGGCGATGGCTGGGTTCTGGCTGGCCTTGCTAAAGTTATTAAAGATTTACCTGCCGATTATAAGCACCGTGATTTCTTTGTCCAAAAATTTCAGAAGATGGCTGCAGCAGTGGCTCAATTACAGCAGCCACAGGGCTACTGGACAAGGAGTATGATGGATACTGAACATGCACCCGGCCCCGAAACAAGTGGTACTGCATTTTTTACATATGCTATACTTTGGGGAATAAACAATAATTACCTGGACCAGGCAACATATGTGCCGGTAATTGAACGTTCATGGAGGTACCTTAAAGGTACTGCACTGCAAAAGAATGGTAAAATAGGGTATGTTCAGCCCATAGGTGAAAAAGCCATTCCCGGCCAGGTAGTAAATGCAGCATCTACAGCAAATTTTGGAGTAGGGGCATTCCTTTTAGCTGCCTGCGAATATGTGCGCTACCTCGAAGCGAATAATGAAAGCAGCAAAGACAGGGCGTACTGGTCTGAACTTGCCTACAAAATGGCGGCCCCGGTACTTAGTAACATGTCTGAAGGCACGCTGCGTGCAAATATGCTTGTAGAGGTAAGCGCGTCTTATGATGGGCGCGATAACCGTGTGGTGTATATGGAAGCTTTTGGCAGGCTAATGGCGGGTATAGCGCCATGGCTGGCATTGCCCGATGATAATACAAAAGAAGGAGCTAAACGCAGGCAGCTGCGCCAATGGGCACTAAAAAGTTATAAAAATGCTGTAGACCCTAACAGCCCTGATTATTTGTTATGGCGCGGCCACGGGCAGGCGCTGGTAGATGCTGCATACATTGCCGAAAGTTTCCTTCGTGGGTATGATGCACTCTGGGTACCTCTTGATGAAGAAACTAAGAACTGCTATATAGCCGAGTTTCAGCAATTGCGCCGCATTGACCCGCCTTATACTAACTGGTTACTCTTTTCATCTACTATTGAGGCATTTTTGGCAAAGGCCGGCGCCGAACATGACGAATTTCGTATTAACTCAGCTATACGTAAAGTAGAAGAATGGTATGTGGGCGATGGCTGGTATGCCGACGGGCCTTCATTTAGCTTTGACTATTACAGTAGCTTTGTTTTTCACCCTATGTATCTTGAAACCTGCCAGGCAATGAAAGATGCCGGTGCGGGCACACGCATTGACTATGAAAAATATTACGACCGTGAACTAAGGCGCGCGCAAAAGTATGCGCTTATTCTTGAACGGTTTATTTCACCCGAAGGCACTTTTCCGGTTTTTGGCAGATCTATACCTTACCGTATGGCCTGTATGCAGCCCCTTGCCCTAATGGCGCAATATGGGCGTCTGCCTGAAGGGATTACAAACGGCCAGGCGAGGGCGGCGCTCACAGCCGTTATGCACCGTATGTTTGATGGATCGGATAATTTTAATAAAAAAGGATACCTTACAATAGGTTTTGTAGGTAGCCAACCCAACATTGCCGACTGGTATACTAATAATGGCAGCCTCTACATGACTTCGCTTTCCTTTATGCCACTGGGCTTACCGGCGGCGCATCCTTTTTGGGCTGATGCCGCTATGGACTTGACGAGTGTAAAAGCATGGAGTGGGCAATCTTTTCCTAAAGACCATCATTGGAAAGACGAAATACAGACAAAAGATAAATATTAATTACTCAAATAATAATACTGGGGAAATACATCGGCTGAACACTGCCTGAATTTAGGTTAAGATTGTTTGATAAGGCAAGGGATGATTCACAGGAAATGCCCAATCTATAATGAAAAGTTACAAGTTGTGAATAGCTTTCAAAATTGTATCTTAGTAGATGATTCACAGGGGTAACATTTGCTTTACCCTCTAACACTGAGTTGTGAATAGCTTTCAAAATTGTATCTTAGTAGATGATTCACAGGCGTTAACCCCGGATGCAATAAGTGTCTAAGTTGTGAATAGCTTTCAAAATTGTATCTTAGTAGATGATTCACAGGGTAGCTTGTTTATGGTTTCCGCCTGCTTAAGTTGTGAATAGCTTTCAAAATTGTATCTTAGTAGATGATTCACAGGCCGGGCTACTAAAGGGGGTAGAAATACTAAGTTGTGAATAGCTTTCAAAATTGTATCTTAGTAGATGATTCACAGGGAAAGCCTCAATAATTATAGGGGTAATAGCGTTGTGAATAGCTTTCAAAATTGTATCTTAGTAGATGATTCACAGGAGGCAGACAGCTACAACAGTACACTTGTAGTTGTGAATAGCTTTCAAAATTGTATCTTAGTAGATGATTCACAGGTACATGACGGCAAAAGGTCGCTTTGCATAGGTTGTGAATAGCTTTCAAAATTGTATCTTAGTAGATGATTCACAGGGGGAGAAGGTGCAGACGCGAAGAAGCGTATGTTGTGAATAGCTTTCAAAATTGTATCTTAGTAGATGATTCACAGGTAAAAACATAGCAGGATTTCGTTTTGCTAGTTGTGAATAGCTTTCAAAATTGTATCTTAGTAGATGATTCACAGGCGATATGGCAAGCGAGGCCGTAGAGCCTGTGTTGTGAATAGCTTTCAAAATTGTATCTTAGTAGATGATTCACAGGGGGCGGATATTTTAATGGGTGGTTTTCCTGTTGTGAATAGCTTTCAAAATTGTATCTTAGTAGATGATTCACAGGGTAATCGGTTCTACCGCCTCCGCTTTTTCAGTTGTGAATAGCTTTCAAAATTGTATCTTAGTAGATGATTCACAGGAAACGCATCAAAGTTAGGCAGGTCCCCCGGGTTGTGAATAGCTTTCAAAATTGTATCTTAGTAGATGATTCACAGGTTGAAGAGGCCGGGGGTATATTTATAATTAGTTGTGAATAGCTTTCAAAATTGTATCTTAGTAGATGATTCACAGGCAAACTCTTTAACAGGTGCCACACTTATAGTTGTGAATAGCTTTCAAAATTGTATCTTAGTAGATGATTCACAGGAGAAGGCATTAAAAAGATTTATAAATCTTTGTTGTGAATAGCTTTCAAAATTGTATCTTAGTAGATGATTCACAGGGTCCATTAACATAGACAAATCACGCCTTACGTTGTGAATAGCTTTCAAAATTGTATCTTAGTAGATGATTCACAGGCATACACCTCCTGTAAACCCTGCGTTTGCCGTTGTGAATAGCTTTCAAAATTGTATCTTAGTAGATGATTCACAGGTGCAGCCCGGCTCTCTTATTAATCAGCCTTGTTGTGAATAGCTTTCAAAATTGTATCTTAGTAGATGATTCACAGGTAAGTATATATTGCTAAGGCACTACACCGGGTTGTGAATAGCTTTCAAAATTGTATCTTAGTAGATGATTCACAGGAAGCAGAGGCATATACCGGCAATTCCCACTGTTGTGAATAGCTTTCAAAATTGTATCTTAGTAGATGATTCACAGGAATAGTATGACTGATTTACATTCATTGATAGTTGTGAATAGCTTTCAAAATTGTATCTTAGTAGATGATTCACAGGGGAAAAGCTAAACGAGATTTTAAGCGAGAGGTTGTGAATAGCTTTCAAAATTGTATCTTAGTAGATGATTCACAGGAGGAAAAGTTTTACTGATGTTGCAGATGCTGTTGTGAATAGCTTTCAAAATTGTATCTTAGTAGATGATTCACAGGCACAGACCAATTTAACCTTTACTGGGTGTTGTTGTGAATAGCTTTCAAAATTGTATCTTAGTAGATGATTCACAGGTCTGTTTATGAACCTTTTTGGATGTGTTGGGTTGTGAATAGCTTTCAAAATTGTATCTTAGTAGATGATTCACAGGTCAAGTCCATAACATGAGCAGTGACTGCCAGTTGTGAATAGCTTTCAAAATTGTATCTTAGTAGATGATTCACAGGCAAAACCAAATATTAAACGGTCAAGCCTTGTTGTGAATAGCTTTCAAAATTGTATCTTAGTAGATGATTCACAGGGTTTCATCGAATTGCCCCTGTTGCTGCTCTGTTGTGAATAGCTTTCAAAATTGTATCTTAGTAGATGATTCACAGGATACCAGCTTTAAAATGCTGGTATCCTGAAATCTACGTTCAATCTTAGGATGAAAAAAATCTAATAAAAAGGCTTTGATAAGTATTGATTTGGGGTTGTTTTTTTATTTTAGAACAGTTCTAGTTGTTGCCCTGGAGTATCTTTTACTATTTCTTTTTGAGCATAAAATATTTCCATCATACCAAATTGTTTATCTGTTATTTGCATAATTCCTACTTTACCTTGTTTAGGTAAAACCCGCTTTACCCGCTTAGTATGTACATCTGCGTTTTCGCGACTTGCACAAAATCTTAGATATATGGAAAACTGAAACATTGTAAAACCGTCATCTAACAAATCTTTCCGAAACCTGGAAGCTGCTTTACGTTCGGTTTTGGTTTCAGTAGGCAAATCAAAAAAAACAAGTACCCACATATTCCTATATTCGTTTAATCTTGAATAATAATCGGGTTTCATAGCGATTATGTTAACTAAGATCAAATACCGGATAAAGTATTTTTCTGCTTACACCGGCATAACACTCATAAACGCTATTTGTAGTGCGGCTCATTGCTACCATTAATGGACTTTGTTTCCCTTCAATAGTTACATTAAGTGCAGGGATGGTGAGTAGCTCGGCTTTTAATTGTTGTGATAGTTCTTCAAAACTATGTTCCCTCTGAGTTATATTATATACTAAAGCATCTACAAAAATGCGATAAGGCTCCATTATATCATCTGCAAGGCAATAGGCATTATATTTATTACTATGAAATATTCCTACTGATGGCAATAATCCGGTGCTTACAAGCGCACGGGCTGTTATTGCCCTTAAAATTGCATATCCATAATTTAATAAATTATTGGGTGCAACTCCCTTTTGATTGCGACTAAAGCCCTCTAAGTGGTCAAAAAGATTTTGAAAATAATACGCTGCCGCAATAGCTTCGTGATTTTCTGCATCGCCACTTTTCACTTCGCCAGACCAACGCATTATTTTTCGTGATTCTTTATCCCGGCTTGATAAATGTAGTGCCTGGTTGCATATTTTAGAACTAACTGTTTGCTGCCACATATTTTTCTTAAGTGGAACACTCGCATTTAGCTGATGCCTGTAGCGCTCGGTTTGTTCGCTATGGCCTGATAGTGGTTGCAGGAAAGCGTTGGGTAAATGTTGTTTATCACACGTTATCACAGCAGTTTTATTTTCTACAAGTTTTGTAAACAAACCGTTAGTTATTGTAATTTGAGGATGTTCTAAAACTATATAACCCAAGTCCTCAATTGGAATGGTAACCGGTGGTTTGTCTTCTTCGGGAAAGCTAACCACCAGCTGCTCATTTTTTGTATTGAGATAAGCAGGATTACCAAAAAACAACGTGCGCTTTATCATGGCTCACCAATTTTAGTTATTTCACCAAGATGATTAAGCTGTACCTTTATGGGATTTTCTTTTGTGAAAGTACCAACACTTTGAAATCTATAATATCTTTTAGACTCTTTAGCTCCGGTGGTACTTTTAAGTTCACTATTTTTTGTTTCAAGATGATGCCTAAACCAATAATCATTATCAGAAATACTCCAAACCAGGTACAAATGTTTGCTTAATAATGGTAAATCATTGTTTTTAATAGCATCTTCAAAAGATTCTTTAGGTAGCCCTAATACAAACATTTCATTTTGTTGAAGGCTGTATTCAAGTTCAAGCCCATCTTGAGGTAATTTATCAAGAAAAGTTCCGGGTAAGTCTTTATGCAATAGTTCAGACCAAAGCGTACCGGTATTTTTTACAACTGTAGGCACACCAAATTTTTTACGCTCAACAGCACTCCAAAATGTACATATATGTTGTACTAATTTACCTGTGTTATCTTTATAAATAGCTATATGGTGATTGTTTCCTGTAAGGGCAAAACCTATTGGCTTATTGTTTTCATCTGTTTTTATTATTGCAAGCTTAGAGGCGTCAGGGCGTGCAAATACACGCACTGAAACTATCGGTATGCGTTTTTCTTGGTTAAACCAAACGGTGTCTTTAAAGGCTTCTTTTTCGTTCTTATGCTGTGCTAACCGGGCTTTCACTATCCGTTTAACACCTTCATCAACAATATCATTTACCTGATTGGCTTTGAGTGCCTGTAATTTATATTTTAGGACAGTGGCATCAGTATAGCATGCTGCCTTTTCTAATAAAGTATTCTTTTCATTATCAATAAATAAAGGCTCTTTTTTTAGTGATGTCAATGCTTTTTTTACATCTCCTTCAAATTTATCTAAACGTTCCTTTACTAATATCTTTATTCGATTATCAACAATAGTTTCGGGATTTTCAAAAAGGTATTTTAACGGTTTGTCTTTCTCCTGTGTTTTTATTTTACCGTAAACTGATTGCTCGTGTAGCGCACCCCTTGGTACCACAATCTTTTCTTGTACCACAACCTTTTTACCGTCTTTTTTAATTTTCCTGATACCGTATGTAGCGGCTTTTTTGCCTGCCTTAAAAGAAACAAATATTTTATCGGCCTCCTGCTCTACATACCTTGTAGTAAATAAAGGTGGCTGTTGAGATTTCAGGTACGTTTCGAGTTTATTAAATCGTTCGGTATGGTTTTTAACCTGTTCGTTTGTTTCAGTTAATAATTTTTTGTCGTAGAGCTCATTGTATTTTTCTTTGGCAGCTTTGATTTCCCTATCCATAGCATCTTTAGTATCGCTCGAATTAAGGGTATTGATACGTTGTATAAAACCTTGTTTGGTACAGGCAACTACAAGGGCATCTATAGCATGATGGCGATGGTCATCGCGTTTTGTCCAATTTGTAATTTCTTCTTTTTTGTGTAGCCTGCGCCCATGCTCACTTGTCCATTCTTTAATCTCAGTTTGGCCTAGTGCTTTATATTTTGGTAATTGCAGGTTCATGAGCACATCATCCCACCCCCATAAGTTGCGAAGCTGAGCCGTAATTTTACCTTCAGTTACTGTAACGTTGTTGCATATTTTCTTCAGCAGGTCTTTTGATTTTTTTGCAATGTATTGTGTTTGGCGCAAATCACGCTCAATAAAGTTTTCCCATAACTTTATATCAGCTTCCGTTTCTTTTTTTAGCTGCTTCCGTTCAGCATATTGCTCATAAGATACCTTTAGGCGCTGCATTTTTCCATAAGACAACACCCCTCTTTTAAACCAGTCATCAACGCGGTCAAGATAGATAGCTAATTCATTTTCGCCTTTGGCGGCAATAAAGTCATAAGCGGTTTTGTTGCTTTTGTCTTTGGCATTACACTTGCGGTGTACCAAAACTTTGTTGGTTTGAGAATCATCAAACAACATAGACTTTGGAATAATGTGGTCAACATCAAAATTATCGCCGCTTAATGCTTCGGTAACGTTAAATGTTTCACCACAATAAATACACTGGTTAACCAACTGTGCTTCTTTAATTTTTCTATCCCTTACCGGGAATATAAACTTATATTTTTGCACAAATCGTTTTGTAACAGGCAAGCCCAGCTCTTTTAGCCTGTTGGCTACTTCTTCATTAAGCTTTTTATTAGAAGCATTTTGCAGTTCGGCTTCATTGCGCTCGTCTTTACTCTTTTTAAGGTCACGCGCAAGTTCTACCCTTATTTCATCAGGCTTTCCATATTTATCTATAATAGCATTAACCACATGAATCATCTGGTTAATTATCTTTTCAACTACAGGTTGCCTGAGGCTGTTTTTTTCCAACAGCTTTAGTTTGTCATCAACTACGTTTTCTTCCTTTTCTTTTTTAGTCTGGCTGTCAGAATGATTATAACCTGCAAGGCTACAGGCATCGGCATAGTTATATCCTTGCATAAGGTAAGGCAATATTTTGCGCATGGCTTTATTGCTCTTGTTGCCAAAAGCCCCTTTGCTAAAGTCTATTTTAGCAAGCTGGGCTGCTACATTTGGGTCAATATTAAAGCGCTTTATCAATGCTGCTGCACATTCATCAAGATCTTTAATAGAATAAATGGTATGCCATAGCTGATAAAAATTTTCCTTTTCTATTTCTGCACTAACCTGTTGCCCTTCTTTTTCGGCTAAAATTTCTCCGGTACGCTTATCTACAAGCAGGGCACTATGCTTAGATGGCTCAATATTGATGTTAAAACCTAATAATTCAGGTTTACTGTCGCCCAATATCTTATGAATTTCGGCATAGGTAGTATTGCCCTGTAGGCCTTTTTCTATCTGCTTGTTTACAAAAATCTCATCTTTATTAAAGCCAAGTATTTTACGGAGCGCATCTAAACTTATTCCCGCATTTTTAAACAAATGCTCAATAATTTCCTGCTTTTGCTCTAACGTTGGTACATAGTCTGCCCATTTGTTTTTAGAACCATCGGTATTTTTAACTTTCAGGTTTATGTTGTTTACTGTTTCCCATATTTTACAAAGCTGGAATAGGGGAGAGGACTTAGGCGCAACCTTTGGCCCGGTAAAGATGGTTTTGTCCTTTTGTTTAACGTTATCAAAAAAAGTGCGTTCAAAACCTTCAAATTCGCAAATGCTTACAAGGCCTTTTTGCGATTTTAGCTTTCGCTGATAAAAGATAACCTCATCCCTAAGCCTGTCTACCACATCGTCCGTCAGGAATGCATGTTGTGGTTTTTGTGCGGCGATTATGGCATTAAATTCTTCCAGATAAGCTTCGCGGGGATACACATTGTTTTTTACCTGAAAATGCCCCGAATTTTCTTCAAGGGTTAGCATTTCGGTATAAAAATGCTGGCCTATGGTTTGCCCTTTTTCTTTTAGTTGCTGGTGCCTGCCTTTTACGGCAGCTACATAATCAGTATCTTTTTTATCCTGGTTGGCCTCGCTGCGGGCCGATTTGTAACCCCTCTTTTGGTTAAGCATATAAAAAATGCGGCCCAACTGTTCGGCAGATAACGGTGCATTGCCCGATGCCGCATCGGCACGCAGCTTCCACAATTCAATTGACGGCAGGTTAAGCAACTCTTTAGAAGGCGTTATACCAAGTTCGCCCAGTATTTTTTTAAGTTCTTCTTTGCGCAGCTGTTTGCGGTTATAACCTTTGCGTTGTGTGCGGGCTATGGTGCGCGACTGGTTTTTAGAAATGGCCTGGCCTTTTTGAAATTCTTCCTTATCGGCAGTAGAGAGTGGTATAATGCGGCTGCCCATACCCAGTATTTTTATTGGTGTATTGTCGTCATCTGTAACTATAACGGCCCAGCCTATGCTTGTAACGCCTAAATCTAATCCAAGTATTGTTTTCATGGTTGAGGATTTCTTAAATATATCGTGGTTGTATTTTTTTAAAAAGTATGTTAAAATACTACAAAAAAATATTTCATAAATGCGGCAAACCTCATTTTTAGACAAAAAGTTTTTTGTAATATTGTAATACAATTTTGAAAGCGATTCACAATAAAGATTATTCTGTTGTGAAAACATTCAGGGTGGTTCGAAAGGATCGCCCTTTTTTTATGCAAAAAAAAATCGCCCATATTAACGGGCGATAGTATCATTAGCTTCCCAGCCACAAAAACTACGGCCATGCTTTTTTGCAGTTTTTAGGCTTGTTTTATAAATATTGTGTTTACATTGTTGCAGCCCCTTACAATTTGGGTTAAAGTGATAGCTGTAGGCAGCAGGGCTGTCGCACAGGTATACTTCGGTATTTTCCGGGTCAGGGCTTTGGGGTGCATCTGTACAGCTTAAAAATAATAGTGCCAGTAAGCATATAACCGGGTGCTTAAGCATAATAGCAGTATTTAAACATTATATTACTCAATAGTACCAATTTTAGGAATTACCTGAATTAAAATCCGCTGGTTGCTCCTGTCGTTAATAAGCCTGCCCACACCGCCGGTACCCGAGCCTGATATTTGTATTTCGCAAACAGAAGGGTCGAGTTTAATGTTATTTTTGTCCCATAACTTTTTTACCGCCCATGCACGGGCATAGCTTAGCAGGTAGTTGTTTTTATAAGTATCAGCGCTCGACATTCCTTCTATTAAAACTACATACCTTATATCCTGGCCGGTATATTTCTTTTTTAACGTATCGGTAAGGCTTTTAATAGAATTACCCACCTTTATAAGGTAATTTTCATCCTGAATATTTTTAAATTGGTCAGTATTAATAATAAACTCAACATTTTGTTTTAGGGAAAAACGTTTGTAAATACCATCATAAGCAAAATACTCTTTTGGAAGCTCTTTTACGGCCGATTGTATTTCTATAATTTTGCGTAATTGCTGCTCTGTTGCTGCCTGTTGCCTTTTCATCATGGCTATTGAAAGTACAAACAGTACAAGCATTATAAAGAACAGGCTGGTCATTAAATCGGCATAACTGGCCCAGAAAAAATTTGTTTTTTTAGACATGGCTATGACAGGATTTTATAGATGGTCCAGAAACAATAGCCTACGCCAAGTATAGCCCCTGAACCTACAAAAACATAAGCCGCATATTTTATAACTTCCGGCACTTTTACTACAGGAGCTGCCGGTTTTGCTAATATACCGGCTAAATTCTCGAGGGTTTTGTTTAACTGTTCCAGCTTTTCGTTTTGCGATTTTGTTTCCTTTTCCAGTATTGACATCCCGGTTTTCAGTTCGCCCAGTTTTTTTAGTTCGTTCAGGTTGCCACGGTCTTCTTTAAGCAATTTTTCAAGCAGGTCTTCTTCTTTTATTGTAATATTTTTTATGGCTGTAATTTGCTCATTTATATGCCTTTTTAAGTCGTCAAGGCTTTTTTCAAAGGCTTTGTCTACATCTATTACGGCATCTTTCATTAATTGTTTACGGTCGCTTATTTCTTTTAAATCAGATTGTAAAACATTTATAAGTAACTTATTTGTTTCTATACCCGTACCTATTGCTCCGGCAACTTTTTCTAAATCATACGTCCTGTCTAACTGGTTGTTTATAGAGTGGTTTAGCTTATGTGCATTGTCAACAAAAACATTGAGCTGGTTTAAATACTGGTTAAATTTTTCAAATTCTTTTGTACTTACCCTTAGTTCCTGAAATACATGCACATTAAGTTTTGCCAGCTGCACTACATCAACTTCCTTAAGCTCATTCATCAGGTTTATCTGGCTATCAAAAGAATGCAGTATTTTATTCATTACGCCATTAAAGCTACCCACGTTTGCCGAGAAGGTATCGTTAAACTTTAGCAGGTTTGCCTGTAATGCATAAATACTTGAAGATATGTTTTGTGACAGTACAGGCAGTAATTGGGTTTGTATCCAGGTAAAAAAGTCATTTTTAAGGCCTTCGGCATATAGTTTTGTTCCTTTATACTTATATCCTGACAACACTACTGTTAGCAATAAGCCGATAAAACTGGCTATCATGGCAATTTTTACCCCGCCGATGAGCATATCAATAGCATTTTCAAAATTAGTATCGCTAATGCCCGGCATGGCAAAAAGGCCTATAACTATACCTATCATAGTGCCCATAAGCCCTAAATAGAGCGGTATGGGCAATAGAGAATTAATTTCTTCGTCTACTGCATCTGTATTACGTTCTACAACATCTTTAATAAGGTTAAAATCGCTTACGGCGCCTTTATTACGCAGTAGGTATGTATTTACAGAACTTAGCATTTTATCTAATACGGGGTTAGACAGTGCTGTTTTTATGAGTGTAACTTCTATGTATTTTTCCTGCATGATTATGTGGGTTATATTCTGTTCCAGCCGGCCTGTTCATGGCTTTGTAAAAGTGTATACTTAATTTTCTTTTCCTCATTATCTTTAGCTACCCATACATATTCTTCATGGCCTGTTTGGTTTGTTTCTGTAGTTACAATAGCTATGGCTGGCTCGTTGATAATTTCAGGTTCAGTAATGGTTTCGCTTAAGGCAAATACAGCAGGCGGGCCAAACTTATCAGGGTTGTTTAAAACATAATTGATATCGATGTTTTTAACCTGGCTTTCGGGTATATATACTTTTATAGTTTGAAAATTTTCCGGCTGTGGAATGATGCCCTGATAAAAATCTATTTTTTTCCAGGCAGTATAGGCTACATAAGCCTGGAAACCAACTACTATAAGTATTACCAGTATTATTATGGTATTATGCATGACTATTGATATGTAATTTTAGCTTTAGAAGTAATTATCCATTTATTATCCCTTTTTTCGGCGGTGCCCGGCTGTAGTGTTATTATTTTACTGGCTCCGGAAAAAGCGTCGTTAGTTTCATAACAGGCCGGTTCTATAAAGGTTTTTGGGCTGTTTATTGAGTCATTTGTTCCAATCTGGTCTGAAAAGAACTCAAAAGCTGCCGTGTTTTGGGCCTGGCTGTTTATTGTAAACTTATACAACGATACCGTTTGCCTAAAGGAATCAGAAACCTGGTCTGCATCAAAAAAACCGGCGGGGTTAGGCGTTGAAACATAAAAAACAACATCTGTAACCGGGTTATTGACGGTTAGGTTAACAGTGTGCGTTGTTTCATCAGCATAAACCGAAGGTGTTGCTGATTGCGTATTTGCAACAGGTTGACGGGGAGTAGCTTCGAGCTGGTTTAGCCGTTGCAATATGGGGTCAAGGTTTACCGGGTTGGGGTTTTGTGATGTGCTTTTTGAGGTGTTATTTTTTCTGTATTCTGTATTCTTGTCTACCTCATCCATTAAAGCAAAAAGCCTTTTAAACAAAATGATCACAGCTATTGAAAACAAGATGATGAAAATATATAACGGAATAAACCAAAAATTAAAATCGTATGACAGTGTATTCATATTATGCTTCGGAATTATTTAGTTCAGAATAAATTTTATGTGCCAAATGATTGAGCCCCCCTTTTAAAGGATAAAAGAACAGTGTTTCCTCTATTTCTTCATTACTGTTTCCCTGTAGTTCTTTTATTTTTTCTTTAATACCTGATTTTATGTTATCAAGTACTTTTTCTTCCAGAAAACCTTTATACTTTGCAAGAAATGCAGGATTAATATCGAGCTTATTTTTAAAGCTGAATTCATTATTAAGCCCGAAGAAAAAGTTTAAAAATTCTAAATAACCGTCGGCTACCTGCTTTTCAAGGTTTGGTGTAATATCATTATACTTTAATGAAAATGGATGATCTATAGTTCCTGAAAAAGTAGTTACGTTATTTACAGAAATATCTTTCTCATCCACAAGCAGCGCACCTATACAGCTTATTTCTTTAGGGTTGGCAACTTTTTTCAAGTCAATATTTATGCTTTTTTCAAGGTTGTAGACTTTCTTAAAAATCAGTTCTGTTAGCTCTTTAATAGCGGTAAGTTTAGTATTGCCTTCTGCAAGGTCTACCATTTTAGAGCCAGTACCACTTAATGTTATACATCCGGGGGCTTTTATATTTTTTGCTACCATTAACATGGCTATATGGTAAATAACAGCGCTGTAAAAAAGGATGAAAACAATCCTGAAATCATGGTCATTAAGCAAGAGGCTGTTAAATGAAAAGTCTTTTCCTTCTGCCTTAAGGCGGTCGCTTTTTTCAATTGAAAACAGGTATGATATAATATCTTCTGATTTTTCGATATCTTTAAATGAAAACCAGTTAGACAGCCCTTTTTCTTCAATTATCTGGCTGTATTTGTTTACAAAACCGTTAATTGAAGATGACCTGCCGGTGTAATCTCCAAAAATAGAATTTGCCGCAAACCTGAAAGATGTTAAAAGCTCTGGCCTGTCATTAATATAAATAACGGTATCTGTAGTTTCGCCACCTATATCAATAGATATAACTGAGTTTTCGCCGGCAACAATGCCTTCTTTTTTATTGAAATAGTAAAACGGTGCCACGCTTTCAGAAAGCTTTTCCGGGGCAGGTGCAGAATTGAAATATTTTTTAAAAAGCTTATCCCAGCTTTGCCCTATTTTATTACGGCGGGCATCTGTCATGCTCGATGGGTAGAGCCATATAAGTTTTGTTAAAGACAGGTCGCCGTTGTTTAACAGCACTTTATTCCTCATTAATAACAAGAGATTTTCAAAATAAGCTTCTACTACTTTTAAACCGTCATTTGTTTGTATACCAGACCACTTAAGGTTTGTTTTTATATCTGTATTGCGTGGCGTAATGTGCTTTTCATAAAGAAACGGAATATTGAAATCAGAAAATGCATATACGGTATTGCTCAAATCTGTTCCCTTTTTAGAACTGATAGCGGTTCTTTGCGGAAAACTTATTTCAGTCTCTTTCTGTATAATTTCGGGTACGAATTCGTGAGGTATTACATCCAGCAGTTTGTTAGCCCTTAGCGCATTTATAGATTTAAGGGTTTCAGAATTTGCGGTATCGTGCAGGGTTGCAATTTGTATATCTTCCCTGTTAATTTCAAAAGGCCTTGCATTGCCATTATCTTTACGGTACTCAATATGAGTGTTTGTAGTACCAAAATCTACAGCAAATGTAAATTGAGAGGTTCCCTGAACCGGGGTTTCAAAAAGCGGTATGATTATGCCACGGGCCCAGTTGTTTTTAATTTCAATATAGTCAAACCCTTCTTCCAGTACATAATAAGATGAAGCTATGTTATCTACCGCCTTTTCACTTCTTTGTTTCAGTGCTTTGTGTGGTGCCTGTATATTGTCCTGGTTTTTAAAAAACTGCAGGCTGTAGCTGTTATGTTTATTATGTTCTTGTATATCACGGTCAAAAAGTGCAATACGGTAATGGTTGTTACTGTCGGCAGCGAGTTTTAAAAAAGGATATACTGTAAGGCCAAACTGGTTTTCTATAACGGCGCCACGGTTGCGGGGCAGTTCTGGCTCGGCAATTTGGTATTCGTTTGCAGGCGGATAATACATCCGTTCATAGGTAATATACTTATTATCCTGTATAGGTACCCTTAGTGTAACAGCCACGCCGCCACTTACCATTTGTTTTATTTCAATGGCTTTTTTACCGTCCGGCATGCCCCTGGTAAGTTTATCTACATCAAAATAGTCAAAGTATTCTCTTTTTACAGGTAAGAGATAGCCCTTGGCTATTTCACCCGATGCCATTGTAAAACTTCCGTCAAAAAACTTCTTATTTTGAAGCGGATAAATTGTGCGTATAATGTAGGGTTCAAGAAAATCGCTTATGGTTAAATACGGATATTTCTTGCCATCAAAGGGCAATGTTCGCTCTTTTAAAGGGCGGTTATCTATATAATCGGCTTTGTTGTTCCTGTCCCAATAATCAGACGTGTACAGCGTTTTTTCGGCATAGGCATCTACGGGCAGCACTAAAGGTGGATTTTCGCCCTTATATTTTGCAGAACCAATTATAAAACCGCTTGCTTTAGGGGCTGCTTCTTTCTTTTTGCGTAGCGGATACCCTAAAATTTCAACAGGTGTGCCGGCACTGCCTGCGGTAAGTTTTTCAAAATCAGATTCAAAATCTGCCGTAGTATAATTATTTATTTCTTCTTTTTGCTGAGCAGTAAGCATCTCAAAACTGGCATCTAAATAATTATCAACCGCCCTGAATTTTCTTGAAAAATCAGGTATAAACTTTTTTAAACCGTAAATAAACTTCTGGTAATAAAAATCGCGTTTGTACAGGGGTTGGTAGCTGTCATCAAACACATAATCGGTTCCAAAAGGAATGTTTACATATTTTAAGTTATTTGCCGGTGTAAAAAACAGGCTGGCCGGCGATGTGCCCCCTATAATGTTTATAGGCCGTGGCCCGGCTTTGTAGTTTAAGAGATAAATTTGCTCGGTTTCGTTAAAGTTATATGCCCGGGCATCCTGCTCTAAATATAATTTTAAAGTGTCTCCTAAAAGCCTGTGGCGCGCATTTGGCGACTGTAGCAGTGCCTCAAGGTCTTTGTTTTTATCCCAGGCAATGATATTTACTTTATCCTGTA
Source organism: Flavobacterium akiainvivens (assembly GCF_001278115.1). Taxonomy (GTDB): domain Bacteria; phylum Bacteroidota; class Bacteroidia; order Flavobacteriales; family Flavobacteriaceae; genus Flavobacterium; species Flavobacterium akiainvivens. The sequence continues at coordinate 270,037 of NZ_LIYD01000005.1, forward strand.
GCTTATCTATATTGAAAAAAATCTCTCCTACATCAAAACAGTCTGATACCATTTTATGAAAAATAGTGGTACCGTTTAACTGACTGCTGTTGGTTATGTTTTCAAACGCGGTTTTAACCAGGTCTATGCGCGCAAAAGGACTGGGAATAGAGGTTATTTCCCTGCGTGCAGATGCGCCCGAAGGATCTTTAATTGCATTTATAGCAGTTTGCCCGTATGAGGCAGATGTTTGCCAGTCTTCTAAACTGCCTCCGTCATGAAATCTAAATACTTTTGCCATAGTGCTTAAAATTTATACTTTTCTGAAACCAGGGTTTCGGTAGTGTTATAAAAAAGGTTCATAAAACGCTGCTGCTGAGAATCATTATTCTTTAGGCTTTTCTCTACTTTGTCAAGCATATGATCATACTTATTGTAGTTTTTATTGAGCTCAAATATGCCGCTATCAGGTTTTATACCCTTAACTATTTCAAAAAGGTTATTGTCGTTAGCGTTAAGGTTAAAGGGCGAAAACCCACGTTGGTTATTACCCATTTCTGTAAGCCATTCTAAAAAATACTGGTTAAATGTCCTGAGGTAACTGTGTACAAAGGGTTGGGTTAAAAATGCCTGAAGATTTATTTTTTTTGCCCAGGCTCTTTCCGGACAATCCTGCATTTTACTGGTGCAGTACAGCGCAAAAAACAGGTATTGTGTAAGTGGCTTTTTAAGTATGAACTGCGATGTAAAACCAAGGTTTTCAAATATGATGGAAGGGGCATTATCTTTTATGCCAAACTCTTTGTAAACCGGATTTTCGGCTTTGCCTCCTGTAGTAACCAGCGCTGTTGCTGGGATAGCCGAAAAATCTATAATAGCCAGTGCTGCTGCCAGTTCTAAGAAATGGGCATCGTTTTTTTGAAATGCTGCCCCCTCATGGTTAGGGTGGTCTTTGGTAATGTCATCTCCGGCATAATACAATGCATTAAGCGAGCTGTTGCCGCTTACGTTTTCTTCATAATAAGACAGTGCAGCCTTTGTTTTAGAAATAAAAGATGACTTATCGATTTTACTTTCTTCGCTTGGCGAAACGCCAAAATAGGGCAGGAGGGTAATTGCACCCACAGGGGCATCGCGCAGCAGCGCAGCCGAAGGTAATGAAGCATCGGCATTACGGATGTTTTTAAGCAGTAGCGGAAACCCTGATGCGCCGGTTCCGCCAAAAATAGAACTGATAATAAATATGCGGTCGTTTTGCGCAAAAGACGATGCAAACGCCTTAAAGTCCTGCGATTGCTTAAACTGGTTTAGCACCACGCTGCCTATGTTAGGGTTGCCTTTAAAGCCTACCTCCATATCTGCCTCAAGGTTATCTTCGCTAAATAAAAGACTTATAAGGGCCTTATTGTTTTCATCAAGGCTGTTATATTCTATATAGTCTTTAAAACGTTCGCCTTTAACCTCACTTAACACCAACTTAAAGTTTTGGCAAATACTACTTATTTTGGTTTTAAAAAATTTATTGTCATCGGCACCTGTAAAGCTCAGGTTATTGTGTATGTGCTGGTAGTTTTTAAGTATATCTGTAGTGCGCGATACATCGCCATTTGCTTCATCAGGGTCAATAATTACAGGTACAACTTCAAAGCCGTTTATGTCTACACCTGTTGCCAGCAGCATGGTAAGGGCCTTGATAACCCTTGAGCCTGTGCCGCCTATTCCGAATATGTATAATTTTGCCATAATTAAAAGGGAGTCCTTGAAGCAGAAACGCTCCAGAATTTGAAGATTACCGAAAATATGAAGCTAAAAACTACTGCCCATAATACATTTACCATAGAAAAAGAAAAGTATTGTGAAAAGGTATAGTCGCTTCCTGTACCTACTTTTGTTAATGACGACATACTGTTTATGTATGCCAGTACAAAGTTTAGTACCGCAATTATAAACAGCCATAAAAACCAAAAACTGCGCCGGTGCATTTTGCCGTAATTAGACAATACAAAATAGTATAAACCTTCCATGATAAGTGCCGAAAACAGCATCATGAGGCCTATAGACGTATAGGCATCGGCACTAAACATATCATTGGAAAATCCATTGATATAAAAGAGGTTTAACGGAGGGAATCCCTCGTAAAGCATTTCAAAAAAACTGGCCATAGGTTTATTAGTTAATTGTTATGGTTATAGTAAAGTAATTGTTAGATGTGTTTTTGTTAATGGCCTCGTTTATACCTTCTACCAGGTATTTAAAGCCAAAAGTTGTATTATTACTGAATTGCGCGGGTATAGTGTCGTTTACCGTATGGGTGTTTGTAACCCAGTTGGGAATTTCTCTTTTTAACCCGAATGTTACATTAGTATATACCGGTTTTGTGGCAGCAAAATGCACAATATGGGTGGGTGGGGTAGAAGACTTTTTTATGAGGTTTACAGATGCCGGCTTAACCTGTTTATCGTTATAAGCCGTTATACCGGTTATTTTATAGTTGCCTGCCGTAATACTATAGCTTTTAGGGTCTTTTATAATATTTTCATCGACCGGCACGCTGCTCATATCTACGGCTACCGAAAAGGTAAATGTTTTGCTAACCCTTTCATTTACTACTATATCCTGTATGCCCCTTATCGAATTTTTATCAGAATATTCACGGTCTGGTTTAAAGCCTGAACCTGTGTTGGTATTTACTATAGTATGGTATGGGGCATATTGGTTAGTATTAATGGTGTAAGAATTTGTATATTTTATATTAGTAGTTGATTTAAAGTTGGATACAGCAGCGTCTTCGCCCATTACAACTACGTAGAAAGGCCTTGGTGTATTTACATTTTTATATTCGTGATCCCTTCTGTCAAAATAAGAACCTGAAAACTCTGAATCCAGCTTTAAAATCAGGATGCTGAAATTTTTATACTTTGCACCTCCATTTTTAAATGCCTGCCGGGTAGTGGTTTTTAAGCTGTTTAGTAATTCTGAAGAACCTCCCTTCTGTAAAGAATAAATACAGTCTGACACGAGTATAGAAACCGTATTTTTATCTGCTTCAGACAAAACCTGTTTAAATATGGCTTCGAGTTTACTGTTTGAAGCGCCATTTTTAGAAAAAGAAACACGGTTAATATTTATTATATCATCTGTACTTAGTTTTTCAGGATATGTGGGGTATATGCTATCGCTTATGTAGTTTGTGCTATAGCCTTTAAACTCATCTGCAGTAAAAAGTAATTCCTGTATACTGGTTTTAAAATTGCTGCCTTTGTTGCTAATATAGCCCAGCATGCTTAGCGAGTTTTCTATGTAAATTTTTACGGTATCATTTTTAGGGTTATACGGGGTTTCCAGTTTATATTTTTGCTTTTTTAAGAATGCAGCCAGCTTATTATCGTCTACCTTTTCATTAGTCAGAAAAGGGCTGAAATCAGGCTCATCCGGGTTTTGCTCAATGTATGTTTTTAGTTCAGAGAGCTCGTTTAATGATATGTAACCTTCGCTGGTGGCAAACTTTTTAACCATGCTGTTAAAAATATCGGGTGCCTCTGGCCCGCAGCCCACAAATAGTATTGATGTTATAAATAGCAGGAGTAATTTTATTTTCATAAATCATTTAATTTTAATGTATATAGTTCCGGGTTTTACATCAAGCACATTTATATTTGGCATAATCGTGTAAAAATCATCCAGCAGTAAGTGCGTACTATGTGTGTGTTTAACGGTTATGGTGGCAGTGGTGCCCAAAAGCGTGTAAGACATTCCACTGGTTTTATCAAGCAGCCTTAGTTTTTTGAGGATATCATGGGTTATGCTGTGGTTAACATTTTCTACTTCCATTATTGTTTGCTGAACCGCATCGGGGTTGTTTTGCAACGTGCTGATTATGGCCGTTACTCCTGTTGTGGTTTTGGGTTGTGGTTTTGAAACTGTTGGGGTGTTTGCCGAAATTGTACGGCCTATTGGCTGCACGGCTTTAATACTGTTTATTTTAGGATTAATGCCATAAACATTAGTGTAAGGATGGCCTTCTTTAAAGACCATCCATAAAAAATAAAAAGGAATAAGCTGACACCAGCCGCTGTTGCCTAAATCATGACACCTTTTAGCTCCCTGAGTTAGTAAAAACCATATTAAGGGTATAATAAGGAGTGATAAAATACTGTTGCCTTTATGGGTTACGTTATCAAGGATAGTTATACCCACTATGTAGAATATTACACTTAGGCAATACTCCAGCCTGCGTATGCGGCCTACTGAGAGAAACAGGTTGCTAAACATTTTACAGGTGCTTTATTAGACAAAATATATGTAGCCATACTTAACTTTTGTGGCATGATGGGCAGCAATACCAGCATCCGTCTGATTTAGAATATGTTTTTTTAGCTTCGGCTACCGCTTCTTTACAAGACGGATGCTGGCCAAGGTTTTTTTTGTCTGAAGGCATAAAGCTACATCCGCTTTCATGCACCTCATGGTCGCCGTTAGGTTGTGAGTTATTGTTTACGTAATATGTTTTCATAAATTTTAATTTTTAGATTTATATTTTTTCATTTACTTTTTCATAGCCTTCCAAAACACTAAGCAGTTCTTCTGAGTAATTAAAAATATCATCGAGAGATGAAAGGTCATGGCGCACTTCTTTGCGCTGGTCATTTAGGGTAACCATGTATTTTTTGGTTCCGTTAAAGTAAAGCCTGCAAAGTGTTTTACGGTTGTTGTCGTCCAGCAGTATGGCAAAGTAAGAGAGTGCATCTCTATACACTATACGGCTTACGGGCACTTTTTGCCTTAGTATGGTTTTTACAATCATAAAACCTTCAAGCTCTTCGTGGGTAGTAATAACCTGGTTGGGGTTTGGTGCGGTTTCCTGTACAAGGGCGGCATCCTGTTCTTTTATTACTTCGTTTTCTTTGGTAAGCGCCAGTTTGAGCCTTTCGGTTATCAGGTCGCTTATGTATTGGTTAACAGATGCTTTTGTAAGGTTGGTAAACTGTTCCAGCACCTTTGCTGTTATAACACTGGGGTAAACCTGACGCGCAAAATGTTTTACAAAATCTACACCCGGAGTGGTAAACTCGGTATGGATTAGCTTTTTAAGCTCATTGGTATATTTAAGGTCGCTGGCAGTGTTTACAATATTTTCAAAATCATAATGGGCTTTATGAAACTTTTTCAGCTCTTCAATTTGGTTGTCTTTAATATCTGTAATATTAAATGAGAAGAAGGGCTTGTCATCCATTTTATTAGGCTCAACAAGATCTGTATAAAACTTATACTCTACACCGTTTGTAAGTATAGAAAATTTGGCTTTAGTGGTATGAAAGTACCTGAAAAGCTGCGATGCATTGTTTACATTAAGCGGTACGGCATGGTGTTTACACTCAATAAGTATAATGGGTTCGCCGTTTTGCATAATGGCATAGTCTATTTTTTCGCCCTGTTTAATGCCAATGTCTGCCACCAGTTCAGGGGTTACTTCAAACGGGTTAAAAACGTCATATCCCAGTTCTTTTATAAAAGGCATTATAAAGGCGTTTTTAGTAGCTTCTTCGGTATTAACCTGGCCTTTTAGCTTTACCACCCTTTGGCCCAATGATTTTATATGATCTTTAAATTCCATGGTTTTACGTTTATTGGTTTATCCTGTTTTTAGCTTCTATCTGTTCGTTATACCAAAATTTTTGAGTTACAAAATCTAACGGCCAGTCTTGTTGTGCTTTTTTCTTGATGGAGTTTTCTTCTATTTTAAGCATATAATCATAGGCATCGAGTTGCTCATTAACCCAAAACTCCTGAGTTACGTAATCATCAGGCCAGTCTCTTTTTGCCCTTTCCTTGAGTTTTTGCTCTATTGAGGCTTTTTGATTGTCTACTGTATTTTTGGCAGAAGGATTATCTTCAGGAGATTGTGTAGTAAGATTGTTTGCAGCAGGTACATTGTCAGTCAATTTATCATTACTGTTGCTACAAGTGTAAATCAGGATTAGTAAACCGAAGCCAATTAAAAGCCCTTTAACTATTTTATTCATAATAAGGTTGATTTTAAATTTTAACCAAACCTACTACACCTGAAAATCAAAAAAATGAGGGATTCCTCACTTTGCTAAAATTTTCTAAAAAAGAATAAAAAAACCGGCCTGTAACAGCCGGTTTGGTTTCGGTTTTTAAAACCGGAGAGAGGAGTATCAGGTAGTTGCCTGTGTAAGTTTTGCCAAAATGTTATCGGCTATATCGTTATGTGCCACAATATCGTTATTGGGTAAAACCATTTCAATGTTGCCGGTAATGGTATTTTTATATACATAAGCCCCGTGGCGGCAGGTTTTGTAGCGGTACTGCAAGGCTTTAAGGCCTGCAAATAGCCCTTTATGGGCAGTGGCATCATACACAAAATGCGAACATGATTTTTTAAAAAGGCACGTACGGCGTTTAGACACGGGTATTAGCCAGTACAGTTTTATAATTATGAGCAGCAAATGCTTCATTTTTTAAAAACTACCATTTGATTAGCCGTGGTATAGCCTGGTTTTGCATCCTGGCCAAAGCACCCGGCTTCGGGTTTTACAAACGTGGTAACGCTTTCCAGCCGTACATATTCCCAGCCCTGGGCGGTATAACTTTTAATTATTGACTCAAGCTGGTCTGCCACCTGAGACGTGCTGCCAATTTTAGCATCAATTGAAGCCACAAAGGGTACAACTTTATATTCCATAACAGTAAGGTTTAAATTTTTGTAAACCTACTGTAGCGTTTTGTAGTTATTTTGCGGAAACCCTCATTTTGATGTAAAAACTACAATGTGTAGAAATTTATATCAATCCCATATCTTTAGCAATACTTACCAGGTGTGTAGTGTTTTTTGCCTGTAAAGATGTGCGCATTTTAATAATGCGTTTTTCTACGCTGCTAAAACTCGAAGCTTTTTTGCGTTCTTTTTTAAAGAGGTCTGTTATTTCGTTTTGGCTAAGCCCGTCTGAAAGGAGCTTTATAATTTCGAGGTCGGTAGCATCAAGTTCAAGCAGCATATCGGGTTTTCGCAGGTACGACAGCTCCGGAGAAAGGTAGGTGCCGTCTTTATATATTATGTTTATGGCATTTTGAAGCTGAGAAATACTATCCCTGCTTTTAAGCACATAGGCATCAATATTGCAATCGTTTAAAAGATGGCGTATTTTATGGCCCCTGTCTTCTATAGAATATGCAATTATTTTAATGGGCCAGCCTTGTTCTTTTATGGCTTTTATAAGTTCTTCGCCGCCGGCAAGCTTTGCTTCTCGGTTACCGCCGGTAAATGAAAGGTCTGTAATAATAAGTTCAAAGGGGGTATTATCAAGATATGATTTTTTCAATTTTAGGAAAGCCTCATCGCAATATTTTACATACACAGGCTCTTCAATGCATAGCTTTTCTAATTCCATCTTTACATACAGCCCTGTACTGTCTACGTCTTCGGCTACTAATATTTTTTTGAACATTGATATGTTTATAAAGGGATTACTATTGAAATTTTGACACCTTTGGATATTTCGTCAAAAGTAACCGTACCGTTTACCAATTTAATGCGGGATTCCGCATTTTGCAACCCATTTTTACGAATAAAACTTTCTTTTTTAATTCCTATTCCATTATCGGCATAGGTTACAACCAGTTTTTTATTGTTAATGGTAAATTTTATTGTAACAAGCGTGGCCTGGCTGTGCTTTTTCATGTTTACCATAAGCTCCCGCAATACCTTGTGTAGTGTGTTTTTTTTATATTCGTTTATGGTGTTCCATGCAATAGCCTCAGCATTAACGGGCAATATATTAACCTCTTTGGTTTTAAACAGCGCAAGCATTTCAATAAGTATAGTATGAAAATCGGCATCGGCATCTATGTTTGCATTTTCACGCGAAATATCGCGCGTTTTTTCATATACTTTATCAAGGGTTTTTAAAAGCATATCTTTTTTAGCGGGGTTGTCTAACTGTAATGTTTGGGTAAATACAATTGTTTCAAAAACATCATTAGCCAGTTCATCGTGTATTTTTTTTGAAATGCGGCCTTCTGCCTTATAGGTTTCCTCCAGTTTTGCCTTTTTTAGTTTAAGGCGCTGTGCAATAAATAAAAATACGGTTATTAGTAATATAAACCCGGCAACCAAAATTAATACCGTTATAAGCAATTTATCGCGTTGTGATTTAAGTACGGTTTTGTCGCGCTCTGCTTTCATTTCAGAGTAGTCATACTTTATTTTGGCAAACTTGTTCTCTGTTTTAGACCGTTCTTTATTTAAAAAATCGTCTAAAATCATAAATTCATTAGTGTACATATTGCGTTGCTTACCATCGGTACTTTTAATAATTTCTTTAAGGGCTATGAGCTTTTCTTCATTATTTTTAATTTGAGATGCAGTTTTGTAAGCCATTAGAGCATATTGCAATGCTAACGGTTTATTTACAGTAATGTAAAAATTATGTAAATTGTGGTAACTGCTTATAAGCCCTTTAAGATCGCCAATTTTTTCCCGTAATTGTAGTCCACTTTTTAAATATGTTAACGCTTCGGGCTTTTTTACTTTGCTATAAGCCCATCCTAAATTATCAAGTACCCTTGCCTTTGTTTGAGGGTCTGCACTAACATAGCTTGACTTTATAATTTTTTCAAGAATTTCTATAGCATTTCTATAATGGTTAGTTGTTATGTAAAGCGATGCTATATTGTTGTAAATTATATAAATACTTAATGAATCTGATGTATATGCAGCTGCTTTTTTATAATTAACTATTGCATTATCATAATCAAGTATTTTACGGCTTACAATGCCCAGCAAATTATAGGTTGAAACAAGATTGCCCCGTTTGCCGACTACTTTTAAGAGTTTTAATGCATCAACTGCAGTGTTTTCGCAGCCATTGTAGTCGCCTACAGTCATTTGTATTTGTGCCATCATATAGCAAGCATAACCGGCATTTGCGGTATCTTTAATTGCAAGATAATCGCCACGCAGCTTTATATAATGCCTGTATGCAGCCTCATACTTTTGCTTGGTAAAACAATTAAACGCTATACTCTCGTTTTTAGATAGTTTTAATACAGTTTCCTGAGGCTGTGCTTTACCAAATGAAGTATTACCATTGTGGCATGAGCATAAGAGTACTAAAAAAAGTATAATAAAAGGGGAACAAATCTTAATGCTAAGTTTCATTCCCCTAAAGTATAAAAAGTTATGTAATTTTATTGCTGCCCTATTTTATGGCCGGCAATATGTTGGCGCTATGGCCTTGGAGGCCTTACAGGTGGTACAAAACCATCATCTGTATTATACTCATACGCATAACCATCAGAACCGGTTTTTTCGTTATCGCAAGACACTAAACTACCTCCCAGCAGCGAAAAAGCTGCCAGCAAAACTATTTTTTTCATTTAATTTGTAATTAAAAATTAGACATAGGGTTGCCATTGTGGCATTGTTTAGCCCTAAGGCTTTGAGCCGTTATTTTGGCTACACCCGTAATTTTGGGAAGTGTTAGTGTGCTGAACAGAACCGTAAGCAGGTATACTTCCCGGATAACTGTTGCGGCCTGACAGCAGCACTAATGTTGAAAGTAGTTTTGTACATTTGCCTTATTGCGCTTAAGACAGGAACTAAATTCTGAGGCAAAGAAATGATTGATTTTTAAGATGTTAGTTGTGGAATTCCAATCATTCCAATCATTCCTGAAAATTCCGGAGAATTCCAAAAAAATCCATTTTTTAATTAGAGAGTACTATTATGGATGAGTATAAAAAAGCAATACTGACCCGGTATAACGAGGTAAAAGAAGGGGAGAACAGTGCATATTTAGAGAAGCCCACCACTGCCGGACTTAAAGAATTAAGCCTGTCTTTGATTAATTCATTAAGTGACGATGACAAGGTTATTTATTGTAGATTTTTTAAACTTGAAAAAGTTGAATTCAATAAGGTTAAGGAATTTGACAATGATAGATTCAGGCCTATAATAAGTTTTATAAAAAAAGGTACAGTTCCGCGCGATTTAAATAGCGTAGAACTTTTGGCAATTTTGGTAGGTTTACCATCAAGGCCTTCTAAGAGGTTCAAAAAAATGCAGTTGGAAAACCAGCCGGATCCTGTTATTTCAGGATTTGTTGCAGAACCCACTACGGCTTATGGGCAAGAAGATAAGGTAGCAGAACAACAGCAGGAAAATTTAGATGCTACGGTTGAAGTTTTAAAGGAAGAAATAATAACCCCAGTTGCTGACCCTGAAACCGGTATTGAAAATGTAACCCGGGATACCGTTGCTATACCCCAAAAATATTTTGTATCTCCCCACCACAGAAATAGATATAACCGGATAAAACTTATAGCCCTTTGCCTGGTGTTTTTTGCCGGAACAGGATATGCCGTAAAAAGTATTTTTTACACTGAAAGCGAATGTATGATGTGGAAAGGCGACCATTATGAAAAAGTGCCGTGCGATTTACAGGTAAATACTGAGGCCGGTAACAGAATTATACCAATAGATGAAAATTTATTGGCATTTCAAAGGAAAATTATGGTTACAGATACCACAACATTTTTTAATGAAGATAGAAGCCCGCGCGTGTGGTATTGTAAATCGGGGGAGAACGAATATGAATGTTTTAGTTATCCGGGAAAACATCCTGAAAGTAATAAAGAGTTGAAAAAAATTACTACTTATATTATCGAGAAATATTTACATAAATAAGCCTGCAATTTTTCCGTTTATAGTATTAAAAATACAGCCGGAAGATTATGCGTCTCCCGGCTGTATTTATTGGTTTTCAGCAATGTTTACTTCCTGCTGTAGGTAAGGTATCCGCCATCGGCAGTAATATCTGCGCCGCTTATATAGCTTGCAGCATCAGAGGCAAGGAAGAGCACGGTACCGGCAATTTCATCGGCAGTACCAAGGCGCTGGAACGCGGTGGCCGATGCCAGGTAATCTTTAGCATCTGGTGTAGCTACAGAATCAAGCCCCGGTGTTTGTATAGGGCCCGGGCTAACGGTGTTTACACGTATTTTTCTTTCCGCAAGCTCGTTAGCAGCAATCTGGGCAATTTTATTAAGCGCGCCCTTAGTGGCAGAATATACGCTTGTGCCAATGTTTGCAGCCGATGCCACTACCGATGAGGTAAATATTACCGATGCGCCATCGGCCAGGTGCGGGGTTAGCTTTTGTAGGGTAAAGAAAGGGCCTTTGGTGTTGGTGTTAAACTGCGCATCAAAATCGGCCTCGGTTACCTGCCCAATGGGGCCAAAGGTGGCAATTGCAGCGTTTAAAAAGAGTACATCCAGCTTGTTACCGCTTTCGGCAACTGCCTTTTCAAGAACAGCTATCCCATCAAGGTTAGCGGTGTCAGACACCAGTGTTTTTAAGTTGGGGCTGTTTATTTCTTCGGCCGCTTTTTGCAGGTTTGCAGCGCCCCTGCCGGTAATAAGCACATTTGCCCCTGCGTTTATAAATGCTTTTGCAGTGGCCAGCCCTATGCCTGTTGTACCACCGGTTATAACCACATTTTTATTTTGTAAACTCATGTTTTTTATGATTTTAAATTGTATGGTACAAATTTAGGTTATACTGATTTATTACTGTAACTTTGTAACTAAAAGTAACAGTAACTTTAGAGTAACCAGGTAACTTATGACAGAAACAGCATGCCACAAAAAAGAAATCATGGCCATTCATGATACTATGGATGTACTGGGGGGTAAATGGAAGATATCTATTATATCTACCATGTGCTACTATAACCACAGACGTTTTAGCGATATACTAACTAATCTTAACGGTATATCTAACAAGCAGTTAAGTAAAGAGCTAAAAGAACTGGAGCAGAACAAGCTTATTAAACGCACGGTTTTAGACACCCAGCCCATATCAGTACAATACAACTTAACCGAGTATGGGTGGTCTTTACAAAACCTTATACACGACCTTGCCGAATGGGGCATAAAGCACAGGCAGGTAATTATAGCAGGGGAGTAAGCCTGCTAAAGCCAAGGGTTTATTTAATATATTTAGCGTAAACAAAACGTATGAAAAAAATAGGGTTTTTATCATTTGGGCATTGGTCAGACCATCCGGCCTACCAAACCCGCACGGCAGCCGATACACTGCTGCAGTCTATTGATTTGGCCGTAGCCGCCGAAGAAATAGGGGTAGACGGGGCCTATTTCAGGGTGCATCACTTTGCACGGCAGCTGGCATCGCCTTTTCCGCTGCTTTCGGCGGTGGGTGCAAAAACACATAAAATAGAGATAGGCACCGGTGTAATTGATATGCGTTATGAAAATCCGCTGTACATGGTGGAAGACGCAGGTGCTGCCGACCTTATATCTGAAGGCAGGCTGCAATTGGGCATAAGCCGCGGTTCGCCGGAGCAGGTAATTGACGGCTGGCGCTACTTTGGCTATGAACCGGCCGAGGGTGAAACCGATGCCGATATGGGGCGCAAAAAAGCGCTTGAGTTTTTAGACAGGCTTAGCGGTAAAGGGTTTGCAGAGCCCAACCCGTACCCTATGTTCCCCAATCCGCCGGGATTGCTGCGCCTTGAGCCGCATAGCGAAGGGTTAAGGGAGCGTATATGGTGGGGGGCGGCCTCTAACGCCACTGCCGTTTGGGCAGCCGAAAACGGCATGCACCTGCAAAGCTCTACCCTTAAGTTTGATGAAAACGGCAAGCCGTTCCACATACAGCAGGCAGAGCAGATACGGATGTATAAAGAAGCCTGGAAAAATGCCGGCCACCAGCGCGAGCCGCGGGTTTCGGTAAGCCGCTCCATCTTTGCACTGGTTAACGACCAGGACCGGTTTTATTTTGGCCAGCAGGGCAAAACGGCTGATAGCTTTGGCTATATAGAAAGCGACAAACGGGCCATTTTTGGCAAAAGCTATGCCGCTGAACCCGATAAGCTTATAAAGGAGCTGGCAGAAGACGAAGCCATAAAGGAGGCCGATACACTGCTTTTAACCATACCCAATACACTGGGCGTTGATTATAACATACACGTGCTTTCGGCTATTTTAGAGCACGTGGCACCCGCCCTGGGCTGGCGTTAACAGCAGGTTACATACTACAGGTATACATTTGCCCGTTACCTGAATTAAATTCCCCTGACGCCGGTTTGGGGAATTTAATTTTGGCATTTATATATGGTTTCCATTTGGTATAAGAACAAATAAGCAGGAAAATAAACATATAGCTTTGTTTTGTATCAAAATTTACCTACATTTATCTATGATTCTCAAAAGGAAGAATTACATACTCCTAATAATTTAGACGATAGTCTTAGCATAATCTAAATAATACTAATTCACCTAAATCATATTTTTTATGAAAATAAAATTCATAAAAGGAGATTCTGTATGCTTAATTTGCAAACCAAACCTTAAAATGATTGTAACAGGATTTACTGATGGACTAATCAAAGTAAAACGACAAGATAACAAAATGTCCTTAGTATTCTTCCTGAGCTATTGACATTAGATAAAAACTAATGTTGATTAAATGAACAACCGAGACAGTTAAAAACTGCCTCGGTTACTTATTATACAACCTATAAATCTGTCTCTTGTGTGATGTGAAATTATGTGGAGAACCTTTAAAAAACAGAGGCTTATTTTTCTTAAATCTTTAATTTAAGCCTTCTACGTATTCATGATTATGTAGTATTACTTTATCTATTAGTAGATCTTTCAATAGAACAAGACAAGGTGCATCAGATTCTAATGTTAAACTTTGCGCATAGTCATATGCTTTCCAAGGCTTATCCTTACCATTTGAAACTATTCCATGAGATAACTCAAAGTTCCCTACATGGACATATCTCCTAGACAAACCTTCTAATCTATCATTGGCTGCGAGTACCTTGTCCCAGATTGATTTGTTTAATGTCCATGCACTATTAGCTTTTCCATCACTTGTAGTTCGTGAATCCGAATCATGTATAACACAGTGCTCAATATGGAATGCAGTAAATATTTCCTGAAAAAAAGGAATATTATTCTTTGATCCAGAATTCAAAACATATACTTCAAAGGTGTTGTAAAATCGCTTAATCAAATCTCTAAAAACTATGGCCTCAGTATCTCCTTCAACGATGATTACAGTCTTAGAATAAAATGACTCACATACATGAGGATTAAACCTGTTTATCATTTGTATTCTTTGCTTTTTCACTTCATCACCCCTGAACACTTCATCACCAACCTGATACGTATGAGTTGTTTCATCTTGTCTCTTTACAACCCTAACTAAGGATGAATGTGGTTTTGAAATATCAATCATTAAAGGAGAATGTGTCGCACACAAAATTTGGAATGGGGAATTCTCAGCCAGGTCATATAAACTTGTTCTTAATCTGAATGTAATCTCCGGATGCAAAAATAACTCCGGCTCTTCATAAAGAATGATGTACTCCTTTTTACTACCTTCACGTGATCTTTTTAAAAATGTCAAGAAATTATATAAAGCCTGGCGAATAACACCATGTCCATATTGTGTAAATACCTCGTTACGATCTACACCATCTTTCGTTATTGTTACAGAATGGTTTTTCTTAAATGAATCTTCCAATTTAATGTTCTCATCATCCTTGGGAGATAATTTCAACGTCAAATCTGTAAAAACCTTCTTGAAGTATTCATTGATGTCTTCATTATACTTCGTGATAATATCCGAATCTGCAATTTTTTGCTGAAGATCCTTAACACCTTGTATTAGTTTATCAAGATCATCTCCATAATCCTCTTTCAGCTTTTTAAGTATTTCATCTTGGATAAGTTTATTGACCTTTTCTTCAAGGCTACTTTCTGTTTCCATAGCTCCAATGATAATAGGAGTTGGAGAATATTTCTGAAATAATGACGGCATTCCACCGAAACCATTAAGAACCCATTCATTTGTTTCAGGTGAATATGTGTACTTATCTGCCGCATCAGTTCTAGTCCAAATCTTCTTTACCCTGATGTGATTAGTATCATCTACCCATTTTTTTATCCAATCCGGATCTGTACCTTTACCTTTTACAGCCATAGATAAGTTTACGTCCTCATCATCATTATCATCTTTTAGAAAAACTCCTTCAATTTCTATTGGGGTTTCTAAGTTGTAATTATAAAAGTCCGAAAGACTTGCCTTTTGAGTTGATATCACGAAAAATTCATACGCTCTTAAAAAAGAAGATTTACCAACATTATTTTGACCGATAAGGAAAATGATATTAGAAGTGGAAAAGTCAATTACATTATTATTGCCTTTAAGGCCGCGGAAATTTTTGATTATTAATTTTTGGAGTTTCATATAGTAGATGGTTGATAAGTTAAACTAAAATATAATTATAATATAACTATGCCAATACCCATCATTAGGTATTTAATCTATTGATTTACTCCTCTAAATGCTTATGGTTTTTCATTAAAGCTGTCAGAATTTCATTTGGATCATTTATTTCTTGTCAAAATTAATATCCTGACAAATTCTACGTCATACTCCTTACCATTTGACCCACCGGAGTTCCAAAACGGTATTTTTAAACCTGAAAATTTTGCCCGATATGCTTTTTTGCGCAATTTGATATTTCACACCGTGAAAATGAATTCCGAAAGTGAAATATTACCCATTTTCAGGTAGTAAATAACAGAAATTACCTACAGTTTTAAGATACTATGTATTGCAGGTATTCTTCTACCGACTGGTAGTTGTTTGCCTGTAGTTTTTTCTTGAGCCTCATCTTGCAGGCCCTTACGCTTTGTGGCGAAATGCCCAGTATACTGGCCATATCAGTGCCGTTAAGCTGCAGGCGCATAAGCACCAGGATGCGTATTTCGGCTTCGGTAACGGCAATGCCGCTTTGCTTAATCCTGCTGAAAAAATCAGGGTAAATGGCCCTGAAACGCACCTTGAATTTGTCCCAGCCGTCATCGGTAAATATCTTATGCTCAAGCAGTTCGGTTACATCATAGTCGGGGTCTGTGGCGGGTTCTATACCGTTTGGCTCCTGTAATTTGTTGATTATGTTGTTTTTATGTGTAAGGTCTATAATGTAGGTTTTAAGTTCTTCTTCCTTAACCTGTATGAGTTGCAGGGAGTTTTGCAGCTGTAGTTCCAGCTGTTTCTTACGGAACCTGATGATAGAGAGGTACCTGTATACAAAAAATGCCGAAATAAGCAGCGCAATAACCACGCTTACTGCAATGAGCATCAGCCTGTTATTGGCAATTTCTTTTTCGTTTTGCAGGTTTTTAATGCGCAGGTTTTTTACCTCAATGCCCAGTTTTGCCTGGTATTGGGAGAGGAGGTTGCTCTGGTTGGCTTCCATAACCTCTTTTTCCACATCATAGTGCTTCTTGAAATAATACAGCGCCGAATCGGGTACCTGGAACAGGTCATAATTACGGGAAAGCTCGCGCAGGCCTTCACTTATGCGCACTTTGCTTTTTACTTTGTAGCTAAGGTTCAGGCATTTGTGTCCTGCCCACAGGGCTTTTTCTTTGTTACCCTGTTTGGCATAAACGGTGCTGAGGTTTTGGTAGGCCGTAGCCATACCTTCAGAATAGTTAATTTTTTTGCATTCTTCTAAAGACAGCAGGTAGTAGTTCAGGGCGGGGTCAAACGCGCCAGATAGCCGGTATATTTGCCCCTGGTTGTTGTAGGCAATGGCCAGGTCACGCGGTTCTTTAAGCTCTTTAAAAATTTGTATGGCCTCATTATTGTCTTTAAAGGCGGTGTTAAAATCCCGTTGTTCCTTTAAAATGAGCGACTTATTGGTAAGTGTAAGGCCCAGCAGCCTTTTCATACCGGTTTTTTCGGCCAGGGTGGCGGCTTCTGTATAGCACTCCATTGCGGCGGTGTTGTTCTCCAGGCGCCAGTGTACCAGCCCCAGGTTGTTGAGCAGGGTAGCCATTTCCTGTTCGTTACCCGATGCCTTTACCTGTTTATAAGCCTGTGTAAAATAGTTAAGTGCCTCCTGGTAGTTGCCCATGCGCCACTGCTCATTACCCATATTAGTAAGCACTGCCGATACCTGTTTTTCAGGCTGGCTTTTAGGGGCAGTACTATTCCCCTCGTTTTTAGTGCAGGCCACAACCAGCAGCAAAAAACACAGCCCGGTTAACCATTTTGCTTTATTTAAATTTGGCATAAGGGCCAAATTTAAATTTTATACTGCACAAAACATAAAAAGGCCCCGGTTTTAACGGGGCCTTTATTCTTTTTGATTGATAAACCTATTTTATAACCATTTTGCGGGCCTGTTTAAAGCCGTTATATTCTATCTGGTAAAAATAGATACCCGGGGCTAACCCTTTGGTATCAAATGTTATAGTGTTACTGCCTGAAGCATAAATATCATTGGCAATTTCCCTTATGTACCTGCCCTGGGCGTTGTATAGCCTTAATGCCGCTTTGCCGCCGTTTACAAGCGTAAAAGGTATTGACGTAACTTCGCGCACCGGGTTAGGATAATTTTGTCCCAGTATATTGTGTTGTGTATCAGGGGTTAATTCACCGGGAAGGCCAAGGGTGCCATCGTGTTCGGTTTCAAAAAAATAGGTACCCTGATAAAAAGCCTGGTTGCTCACACTGCCTGCCAAAAGCAGCCTGTTATCAGGATGCGGCACAAGCCTTTCGCCATAAAACTCGGCATATTCAGGGCCTACAAAAAATGCCTCATTGCTGTTTTCGCCATTAGAATCAACCGTTACAAGAGATGCTATAGGGAAGGGCATATTGAAAATTTTATGCGGAAACGGGTCAACAATTGCCTGGTTCATTATGTAGCATACATCAGATCCATCTATATGGAAATCATTATAATAGCGCATATTTTCTGATGCAAAATCCCAAAGCAGTTCTCCGTCAGCGGTATATTTTACAAGCGTGTTGTGTATATCGCCATTATCGGCAAGGCTGTAGCCCACTACCACTATATCGCCGTTACTGAATGGTTTAACGGTATACGAGCGTTCGTTTCTTTCGCTTTCGCCAAAGGTATCGCTCCACAGTACTTCGCCTGTAGCGCTTATTTTTGCGGTTATAATATCTTCGTAAAAAGTGGTGCTGTTTTGTGTGTAGCCGTTTATGTAAAGGCTGTTATCGGCTGCAATATACAGGTCGGTTCCGCGCGATGACCCTCCCTCAACGGGCACTGATGCAATCCAGCCCGGTGTACCATCGGCATTAAACTGTACTGCTGTAAGGTTTACAACCTGTGCCATAAAGGTTCCACTGCCGTGTGAACCGGCAAGTATCAGGCGGCCATCACTATCAACTTTGCCTGCACTTATCTGGTAAATGTTGTTGCCGCTAATGCCCGGCATAAAGGTTTTCCATTGCTGGGAACCATCGCCTTTAAGCTTAATGCCTACAAAAGACGGATCTGCACTGTCCTCATTCTCAAGGGCCGTGCCGCCAAGGAATACCGAACCATCGGCCTGTGGGGCTAAAACATATACAGTGGGGTTGTACAACTCAATTTGAGCCGACCAAAGTTGTGTGCCTTCCGGCGAAAGCTTAATAACCTTTAGCTGTGGCGGATAAGCTTCAAAACCGGGCAGCAGGCACACGTAAGCGTTTCCGTTAGCATCAGTACTACCTATAATGCCTTCGGCAGGGTTGCCGTTTTCTGCGTTGAATGCCACATTCCAGTCTATGTTGCCTTCTGAATCGTGCTTTACAATAAAGTAATTGGCATTTAGCATATTATCGCTAAATGTATAGTAAGAACCGGTAGAAAACGTATTGCCGTTACCATCGGCAAACGAGTTGAGCATAGATGCACCCGGCGAACCAAGGTTGGTGTAGGTGGCGCTCCAGTCTGTTACGGGGGCGGTGGTGCCAAAGCCAGATTTTACGGTTTCGAAAACAGGGCCGCTTTCGCTGTAAAATGAGTTTACGGTAAAATATACATTGCCTTCATTATCAACACCTGTACCGGCCATTTCGCCCATGCTGGCAGTGCCGGTGGCGGTAGATATTACAAAAGCAGCCTGGCCTAAAAGGTCGCCTTCCGGTGTATATTTGTAGGCACGTGCGGCCATATCCTGCTCCCATTCTTCGGCACCAGGGGTCATGCCGCCAGCCGATACCACAATATTGCCTTCCGCATCAAAAGCTAACCGGGCATTTGCCGTTTCAATAAGATTTGTGGTTTCTTCAACCCAGTTTTGGGTACCGTCAGTATCATACGATATCAGTACGGTACCGTCATCGGCAAAACCGCCCAGGTGGCTTCCGGCAACATATAGCGTGTTGTTATTAAGGCCAATTCTCCAGCCCAGGGTTACCTCAGTACCGCTTTTGTAGGTTTCAACCCATTGTTGTTCTCCTGCGGCATTATATTTAATAGTGCCTATGCGGTTAATAAACGTATCAAAAGTACCGGTAACATAAATGTTGCCATCGGCATCGGTAATAACGGCGCGGGGTACAGAGTTGGTTACATCAGCTACGTTATCAGGGTCGGTACTCTCATAGTTATAGGCCTGTTCCCATAGCTTTGTGCCCTGCGGGTTATACTTAATAGTGTGGTAGTTAAGCCAGCCGTTTTCATTAGGGCTGTAACCGGTAACAATCACATTATTGCCGGCATCTACCGCAATGGCCGTAGCTTCGTTCCAGGTATCATCGCCGGCTGGGTTTTCGGTATGGTGCCACTGTTCAGCACCGCTGCTGTTGTATTTAAGGGTAATGTAATCAACCGAATTGCCCGACCATGCAATGCCCGCAATGTAAACACTTCCATCAGCACCTATGGCCATACTGTTAGGCACTTCAATCCCTTCGGCACCATTGTCAAAAGTGGTATCCCAAAGTTTGGTACCGTCCGGTGAATATTTAATCACACGGATATCCATATCGTTACCATTCCATTTAAGGCCCGATGCTATTATGTTGCCCGAATTATCAAAGGCTATGTTCATGCCATATTCAACAGCATACATAGCAGCAGGTTCGCGTTCTTCCCACAGTATTTCGCCACCTGGGCTTACTTTCATGGTAAAGAAATCTCCCGCAGGGTGGTCCTCGTTAGTACTGCCCCCGGTAATGTATGTGTTTCCAGCGCCATCTGTAACCGATGCATAGGGCACATTGTTGCCTTTGTAGGCTTCGCCGCCATAAAATTCATAATTGTTAGAAAGGGTGGTGTACTGTGGGGTTTGTATGCCCATTTGCTGCAACATTTTTTGCTGCGGGCTGGTAACAGGCGCTTTGCTGTAATTGGGTTTAAAGGCCTTCCACTTCATGAGCGAGGCCACTGCGCCGCCGGTTTTTGAAACCTCATAACCGGGTTGCGACTCCAGCCCGCTTTGCGCTGCCGACACCAATGGAAATGCCGCAACGGCCAGCAAGCCGAAGATGTGCTTAGTAGTAAATTTCATATTCATAGAATTTATTGGTATATGTAAATTTACTGTAGTATAGTGGTTTTATAGAGTTTTACAGTGTAGACAATAGTGTAGACAAATGCATACAATTTGCCGTTATAACAGCTTTAGCAGTATGCGTATGCTAAAAAGTATAACCAATGCCGCTACCAGCAATAGCGCTGTTTTTCGCGGTAATTTACCCGACAGCCGGGCTGCAAGCGGTGCTGCAATACTGCCGCCCACTATTATGCCCGACAGGGTGGCCCAGTGTGTTATGCCTAATGAAGTAAAAAAGGTTAGGGCCGCAGCAAAGGTTACAAAAAACTCAGACAGGCTAACGGTGCCAACCACAAAATTCATTTTTCTGCCTTTGGCCAAAAGGGTAGAGGTAACTATTGGCCCCCAGCCGCCCCCGGCAAAAGAATCCATAAAGCCCCCGGTAAAACCTAATAGGCCCACCTTTTTAATTTTAGATTTGGCGCGGATGTTTTTAAGGGCAAGGTATATAAGCCGGAACCCAATGACAAGTGCGTAGACTGATACTCCAACATAGGCAAAAGTTTCATACGTATTGCCCAGGTATATAAGCAGCAACGCCCCGCTTACCGCCCCTATAACACCGGGTATAGCCAGCCAGATGAGCAGTTTTTTGTTGACGTTGCCAAATTTATAATGGGTGTAGCCGCTTACTGCACTCGAAAATACCTCGGCGGTGTGTATGCTGCTGCTTATTACGGGCAGGTTTACGCCAAAAAGCATCATCATGGTAGAACACATAATGCCATAGCCCATGCCCAGTGCGCCATCTACCAATTGTGCAACAAAACCCACCGCAAGCATAATGAAAAACTCTACAGGTATGCCCTGCGCCAGTTTAAACAGCTCCGGGCCAGATATTACAGCAGAAAGGCTGTAGCCCACCACAAAGACTATAAACAATAAAGATATACCCGTTATGGCCCTTTTATTGGTAGAAAGGCTGTTGTGCTTTGCTGCAAGCGGTGCTGTTATCTTGTTCAGCTCTTTTAGTTTAGAACTGAAATCTCCCGTATGGGCATTCCTGAGTTTGTTGAGCTGTTCAATAGTAGCATCTACCTCATCAGGTATAACCTGCTCAAAATACTCGCGCAGCCTGCGGGCCATTACGGGTGATTTACCATTGGTAGAAAAAGCTACCTTAAGGCTGCCCTTGTTTACTATAGAACCCAGGTAAAAATCACACAATGCAGGCTGGTCGGCCGCGTTTACCAGCAATCCCCGTTGTTTTGCCAGTTGCCGTATGCCTGTATTCAGTGGGGTATTGGCAGTGGCAATAATAATAAAATCGGCATGGTTTACATCCTGCGGCTCAAAATTGCGCACTATGGCCTGTACGTTTTCATTTACAGCAATTACCGGCTTGAGATCGGGGTGCAGCTCGGGCGACACTATGGTAATGGCCACATTGGGGTTTTGTTTGAGCAGGGTAAGCGTTTTTTCAAGCCCCACCTTACCGCCGCCCACTATAAGGAAGCGGGCGGTTTCAGTCTTAAGAAATATGGGGAACAGCGTGTTTTTCATTTTCTGTGCATTCAATAGTTTAATTTGCGAAGTAAGTGCGGTGGGTATAATCGCCAAAGGTTTCGCCAATGTTCCTCTCCGCAGCAAAGCGTTCAAAAAGCAAATCAGCCTCATAGAGTATCTGGGCTTCATCAAGTTTTTCCTTATACAGCTTGTTAAGGCGTTCGCCAAAACGGTCGCCACCCACCATAAGGTTGTACTGCCCGGGCGCAGTGCCTATAAAGCCTATTTCGGCAACATAGGGCCTGCCGCATCCGTTAGGGCATCCGGTCATCCTTATCACAATATCATCGTCAAGCAGGTTGTGGCGTTCCAGCAGCGGTTCGAGTTTGGTAACCAGTTCCGGCAGGTAGCGCTGTGCCTCGGCAAGTGCAAGAGGGCAGGTGGGTAGCGCCACACACGCCATTGAGTTTTTGCGCAGCCCGCTTGTAGCAGTTTCAATTTGGTGTTTTGATAGTAGTGCAGCAACGGCATCTTTATCTTCCGGGTTAATTTCCCCAAGCATCAGGTTTTGGTTAGCCGTAAAAATGAAGTTTGAAATACCAAGCAAGGCCAGTTCCGCCAGGAACGTTTTTTGATGCGGTTTTATAACACCATGCTCCACAAAAAGGGTGTAGTACCATTTGCCGTCATGCCCCTGCAGCCAGCCATAACGGTCGCTGCGTTCGGTAAAGGTGTATGGCCTTGCGTGTTGTAGTGTAAAGCCAATACGGTTTTCCAGTTCCTGCTTAAAGCCCTCAACGGTTAGCTTGTCTATAGTGTATTTTAGGCGCGAAAACTTACGGTCTTCGCGGTTGCCAAAATCACGTTGTATGGTAAGGATTTCATACACGGCTTTCAGGGTATCTTCTTCATTATCAGTAAATCCCAGTACGCTGCCCAGCCTTGAATACGTGTTAGGGTTGCCGTGCGTGGTAGCCATGCCTCCGCCCGCGACTATGTTGAAGCCTTTCAGCTCGTTGTTTTCAATAATGGCAATAAGCCCAATGTCATTGGTATACACATCTACATCGTTAGACGGCGGAATGGCAATGCCTATTTTAAACTTGCGCGGCAGGTAACGGTCCTGGTACAGCGGGTCGGCCTCAACGGAGCGTTCGTATATTTTTTCGCCATCTATAAATACTTCATAATAGGCCTGGGTTTTAGGCAGCAGCAGTTGCGAAATTTTATCGGCATATACATACACCTGTTCATGCAGGGGCGAAAGCTGTGGGTGCGAACTTACAATCACGTTGCGGTTTACATCGCCACAGGCCGCTATTGAGTCGAGTTTTGCGGTGTTGAACGCCTGTATGGTGGGGCGCAGCTGGTGCTTTAGCAGCCCGTGCAGCTGTACCGTTTGGCGTGTGGTAATTTTAAGGGTACCGGTGCCGTATTGTTCTGATATTTCGTGCAGGGCCGTCCATTGCTCTGCTGTAATAGCCCCGCCGGGTATGCGCAGGCGAATCATGAACGAGTACAGTTTATCCAGTTTTTTTTCGGCACGTTCTGCACGGCGGTCACGGTCATCCTGCACATACATACCGTGAAATTTAACCAGCACCTGGTCGTCCGGCCTTAAGTTGCCCGTATAGTTGTCTTCCAGGCTTTGGTTTAGCGTGCCGCGAAGGCCGTCGCTGGCGGTTTTTATCTTTTCTACCGCCGATAGTTTATCGCTCATTGTGTTAGTCTTAAATTGTTAGTAAACATCTTTCAGGTAGCGGCCTTCGGTTTCAAGGGTTTCCAGAACCTGTGCGGCTGCTTCGTGGCTTATGCCGCGTTGTGAGGCTATTACTTCAATAATTGCCTTTTCCACATCGGTGCTCATGGGCGATTTTTGCCCGCAGATGTACAGCACGGCGCCGTCCTGAAGCCATTGGTTAAAGGCTGCGGCTTTTTCGCGAATGCGGTCCTGGACGTAAATTTTGTGCTGCTGGTCGCGCGAAAAAGCCACATCAAGATGGGTAAGCACGCCCGACGTTAGCCAGTCCTGTATTTCGGTCTGGTAGTAGAAATCGAGTACAAAGTGCTGTTCGCCAAAGAAAAGCCAGTTTTTGCCCTCAGCTCCGGTAGCATCGCGGTGGGCTAAAAAGCTCCTGAACGGGGCAATGCCGGTGCCGGGGCCTATCATTATGATGTCGCGGCTGTCATCGGGTAGCCTGAAGTTATTGTTACGGTGGATGTAAAAATCAAGCGGGGCATCTTTAGGAAAAGCGGTTAGGTATTGCGATGCCAGTCCTTGTTTTTCTATGCCGTTTGCAACGAAAGTGTTAAGGGTAACTGTTAAGTGTACCTCGCCGTTATGGGCTTCGGGAGATGAAGAAATAGAATACAGCCTTGGCGCTATGGGCAGCAGCAGGGCAATAAGCGCCGAAACATCAAAATCCTGTGGCAATCCGGTTTGGGAAAGCAGGTCTTCTAAATCAGATACTTCATCGGCAAAATGGGTGTTGAGTAATGCACCAATACCCTTAACCGAACGCTTGCTTAAACCCAATATGTTCTTTTCCTCCAGCCATTGCGTGGCGGTTTTGTTTTCTCCGTTAATTACGATCAGCGTATTGGCATCTGTACCCAGAAGTTTTAATACGGCATTTATTTTAGCCGGTTCGTTTTTGGCATATATGCCAAGGGCATCGCCGGGCCGGTAGTCAACCGGTTCATCGGTAGTGATTTCTATGTGGTGGGTTTCCTTGTTAGAGCCCGTATCATTAAGCACTATGCTGTGCGAAACAACGCCCCGGTAGGCCGTTTTGCTGTGTGCAGGTTCGGTAGGCGCTGCAACCACAGCATTGGGCTGTAACCCCGAAAAAACAGCTTCAAGGGCGGTTTCCCATTGCTGTACGTCGTCCCGGTAGCTTACATCGGCTTTAACAAGCGGCAGTATGCTTTTAGCGCCTTGTTTGGTAAGGGCTTCATCTAACAATACCGCCGCCTGGTTGAATAACGGGTATGACGAATCGCCCAGCCCAAACACGGCATACGACAGCTTATCCAGTTTGTATTGCCTTGCAGTAAGCTTTTCATAAAACGCCTGCGCATTAAGCGGAAACTCGCCTTCGCCCTGGGTACTGACGATAAACAGGGCCAGTTCTTCTTTCTCCAGTTTTAAGGGGTCGAACCCAAAAATGTCTACTGACCTGGCATTTATCTTTTTCTTTTTGAAGGAGGCAAGCAGGCCCGATGCCACTTTCTTGGCATTACCTGTCTCTGTACCGTAAATAATAACGGGTTTTACTGCTACCGGCGCTGCAACTGGGGCAGGCAGGGCAGGGGTGTTCCTGCCCTCAAGAAAGCCGGCTATATAGCCTTTAGACCATATCAGCTCTTCGGGGGTAGCCACCTTTACCAGTTGTTTTAAAAGGGCTAATGTACTATCCGGCAGCATACTGAAACGTGTTTTTATGGTTATCAAAATAAGATTCTGCTGCGTGGTTTTCCTTTATCCATGCATATTGTTTGTGCAGGTTTACCACACTGCCTATAATGATAAGGGTAGGTACATAGCCAAACCCTGGCAGGCCTTTGCGGTTTATTTCATAAAAGCTGCGTATGGTGGTTTTCTGGAACGGCGTGGTGGCCTGCTGCACTATGGCAATGCCTTTTTCGGGGTCAATGCCTATGCGGATGAGTTTTTGGGTAAGCTCTTCCAGCTTTTGCCCGCTCATGTAGAATACCAGTGTATCATCGGTTTCGGCCCAGTCCTGCCATTGTGTGTGCTTTACCGTGCCGAGGTCATACAGCGTAAGGAACCGCACACCACGGGAATACCCGCGTGCCGTGAGTGGTATGCCCGTATAAGCCGCCGCCCCAAACGCCGCCGATACCCCGGGGATAATTTCGTACGGGATGTGGTACTTTTTCAGTGTTTCCAGCTCATCGAGCACGTTAGAGAACAGCGAAACATCGCCGCCTTTAAGGCGCAGCACCAGGTGGCCTTTTAATGCAAGTTCTGCCATAAGGGCGTTAATATCAGACTGCGGCGTGTGTATGCCTTTAGAGCATTGTTTGCCCACGTATACTATATGCGCGTCTTTACGGGCATTTTGTTCAATAAGTACCGGCGAAACCAGCCTGTCAGTCAGTATCACATCGGCCTGTTGCAGGTAGCGCAGCGTTTTAACGGTAACCAAATCAGGGTCGCCCGGGCCTGCGCCTGCCAGTATTACTTTACCTTTCTTTATTTTCATTTTAGCTCATTTTAGGCATAGGAAGTCCTGCCCTGTATTTTAAACAAGGTAATTTCCTACAGTATTTAATGGTGATTGTTTAGAAAAGGCCGTCTACCGAAAGGTAGCGTTCGCCGGTGTCGTAGTTAAAAGTAAGGATAACGGCATCATCCGGCAGCGTGCCTATAACCTGTGCCACAGCCGCAAGCGATGCCCCGGTAGAAATGCCGCCCAGTATAGCCTCTTTAGCAGCAAGCTGCCTGGTGTAATTAAAAGCGTCGTCTTTACTTACTTTTATAATGTTGTCAATCAGGCCGCTTTGGTAAATTTCGGGTACAAAGCCTGCGCCAATGCCCTGTATGGGGTGGGGTGCGGGGCTGCCACCGGATAGTACCGGCGAAAGTTCCGGCTCAACGGCTACAACCTGCAGCTTAGGGAACCGTTCTTTTAAAACTGATGCCACGCCGGTAATGTGACCGCCCGTACCCACGCCGGTAACCAGGTAATCTATACCGTTAGGAAAGTCTTCCAGTATTTCCTGTGCGGTGGTTTTTTGATGTGCCCATACGTTAGCGGGGTTGCTAAACTGCCCCGGGGTCCAGGCATTGGGTGTTGTTGCAACCAGCTCGGCGGCACGCTCTATAGCACCTTTCATGCCCTTTTCACGCGGGGTGAGGTCAAATTCCGCACCGTAAATCTGCATCAGCTTACGGCGTTCCACACTCATAGATTCTGGCATTACCAGTATAACACGGTAGCCTTTTACGGCGGCAACAAGCGCCAGGCCTATACCCGTATTGCCCGATGTTGGCTCTATGATAATGCTCTCCGGCGTAAGGATTCCTTTTGCTTCGGCATCTTCTATCATGGCCAAGGCTATGCGGTCTTTAATGCTGTTGCCGGGGTTAGAACGCTCCAGCTTAATGTATACGTTTTTGTTTGCGCCATACAGGCGGTTTACTTTTACCACCGGGGTTTTGCCGATGGTTTCTAATACTGAATTGAATTTCATTTGTTTACTCTTTGTTGTTTAAATAGAAAAATTTTGTGCAAATATCTTTGCCCTTTTGGGGCCAAGCTTGTTTTCGGTTTGGTGGAACACCTGAGAATCAGGCGGTACAGATGCCGTAAGCCACACGCTGCCCCCTATGACCGACCGGGTGCCTATAGTGGTTTCGCCGCCAAGTATGGTGGCATTGGCATATAGCGTTACATTGTCTTCTATGGTGGGGTGGCGCTTTTTGAAGGTATAGTCTTTTTCAACAGACAGTGCGCCCAGGGTTACACCCTGGTATATTTTTACATCGTTACCTATTACGGTAGTTTCGCCTATAACAATGCCGGTGCCGTGGTCTATAAAAAACCGCCGCCCAATGGTAGCCGCAGGGTGTATGTCTATGCCTGTTTTGCTGTGTGAATATTCGCTTATAATGCGCGGCAGTACCTGCAACCCGGCTTTCCACATTTCGTGTGCCAGCCTGTGCACCGCAAGGGCAAAGAACCCGGGGTAGGCCAGCAGTATTTCATCTTTAGATTTGGCAGCCGGGTCAAATTCCAGCACGGCGCTGAGGTCGTCTAAAAGTATGGCGTGTACTATGCCAAGGCGGGCAAAAAGCAGGCCTGAAAGGGTTTGCGCCTCGCTTGGCGGTATGCGTTCCTGTATTAAAAAGCCCTTAAGAATATCGCGCAGTTCTGTTTCCTTATTCTGGAAAACAGTGTAGCTTACATACTGCTCCTTTTGGCAAAACAGCCAGGCATAGGTTTCATCTACCCACAATTTTACTTTGTCAATATCTATATACATCCTCTTTTCAACCAGGTTGGCTTTATAAATATCCCTTATGTTGTAGTGTGCTACCGGTTCCATATCTGTTAGTTTTTATAAACGATTTAAGGCAAAAAAAAAGTCCCTCGCAGGAGGGACTCAGGTTTATTGTATAGTATAGGCACTTTTAACAGTGGCATACATAGCAAAACGTGTCCCAGGTTTTCTGAGAACAACAACAAGCTACGGTTACAAAAGATATAGTATTCATAAAAATGCAAAAAAAAAAGCCCCTGCTGTGCAGAGGCCTGTATAGTATAATTTGGTTTAAAATTATGCAATAGCGTGCCCTGCGGAAAATTCCGTTACGGTACAGCACATATTACAAACTTTAAATGTCATTTCTTTGTTATCTTGAAATGCAAATATATAAATTATTTGATTACAACAACAAAATGGCAAAAATTTTACACCAACCGTTTTTATTTTGCTTCAGATGCAAACATACTAAAGCCCTGCCAAAATTTGTGGGCTGATGCTTTTTTTTTAACCCTAACCCTCTGGTAACCTGTTTTGTAGCAGGTATGGCTTTCAGGTAAAACTTTCTTATATTTCGGCATGGAAAACATTACTGTAATTATTATGCTGCTGTTTGGGGTGGCTTTTTTGGGGCTGCTTAGTAACCGCTATAAATTTCCGTTCCCTATTGTACTGGTGCTATGTGGCATTGTAATAAGCCTTACACCGGGGTTGCCCGTAATTGCGCTTGACCCAGATGTGGTGTTTGTAATTTTCCTGCCGCCGTTACTGTATTATTCGGCATGGCACACCAGCTGGCACGATTTCAAAGGAGCCCTGCGGCCCATAACGCTTGCAGCTGTTGGGTTAGTGCTTTTTACTACCATTGGCGTGGCGGTTGTTATCCATTCTCTTGTAGATGATATGGGCTGGCCGCTTGCCTTTTTGCTTGGGGCCATAGTATCGCCGCCCGATGCCGTAGCGGCAACATCTGTAACCAAAGGCAAGGGGCTCTCGCCAAGGGTGCTTACCATACTGGAGGGCGAAAGCCTGGTTAACGATGCCAGTGGCCTTATTGCGTACCGGTATGCCCTTATTGCAGTTACAGCGGGCAATTTTGTGCTTTGGAAAGCCGGGCTTAATTTTGTTATGGTATCTGTTTTTGGCGTAGGGGTGGGGCTGCTTATAGGCTACATAATGTATATAATACACAAAAAGTTTGTGTGCGATCCTATTGTAGAGGTTACCCTTTCGTTCCTTACGCCGTTTGCTTCTTACCTTATTGCAGAGCACTTCCACTTTTCGGGCGTACTGGCTGTGGTATGCACCGGGCTGTACCTTTCTTACAGGGCCGGGGAAATATACAGCCATGAAAGCCGCATTATGACCAACACGGTATGGCAGGTGGTGGCCTACATATTAAACGGCCTTATTTTTATACTTATAGGGTTGCAGCTGCGCCAGGTAACAGAGGGTATAGGCGATTATTCTGTACTGTCGCTGGCGCTTTGGGGTGTTACCGTAAGCTTTGTGGTTATTGCCATCCGTTTTATATGGGTGGTACCTGCGGCCATGCTGCCCCGTGTATTGAGCAAACGCATAAAGGAAACCGAAGCTTTTGATGTAAGGAACATGGTTATTTTTGGGTGGTCTGGCATGCGGGGTGTGGTTTCTATGGCGGCTGCACTGGCACTGCCCATAGCTTTTGACGATGGTACGCCTTTTCCGCACAGGAGCCTTATTATATACCTTACGTTTTGCGTGATTTTCTCTACCCTTGTACTGCTTGGGTTTACCCTGCCATGGGTTATTAAAAAGCTTAAGATTGAGCCGTATTCCATTCAGGCAGAGGAGTATATAGTGCGTAATGAAGTGGTATCTGAAACCATAGAATATATTGAATCTAACTTAGCGCTATTGCAGGATGATTTGCTGCGTAATATTAAAAGCAAGTATGAGGTAAAGTATAACCGCCTGCAAAAGACCGATTTGCCTGCGAATTTTTTCGGGAAGGGCGAAACGCTTGCCAGTGAGATATTTAACGAATACACGCAGCTGCAAATAGACCTTATTAATATTGAACGGAAATCGCTTGAAAGGAAACACCGCACCGGCGAAGCCAACGACCAGGTGCTGCGCAAAATTGAGCGCGAACTTGACCTTGAAGAAGCCCGCCTGATGATGGATATTTATAAAGGATAAACAAATGCATCCTGGGTTAACGTATTTTGATATTTCACACCGTGAAAATGAATTCCAAAAGTGAAATATTAAGCGTTTTTGTAGTATTAAATGTAAGAAATTACACAGCTTCTTCAGCAGCCCATTTTTCTATTAAGCTACGTTTTATGGTTGTCATCGTATAGTCTTTCGCTTCGGCATAAGATATGCCATATTGCCTGTTTAAGGTATTGAAATCAGGGTAGTTATGCAGCAGGTTGTCATAAAAAGCATCTAACTGGGCCTTGCCGGGCATCTCGTAGCTTATTTTAAGCTGAAACCTTCTTTTAAGGGCAATATCCAATACCTCATAATGGTTGGTAGCAGCTATAAGTACGGCGTCAGATGGGTAGTAATCAATGAGTTGTATGATGGAGTTTACCAGCCTGCGCATTTCGCCCACATCGGTATCCTCGCTTGAGCGGGACTTTCCAAGCTGGTCGAATTCGTCAAGAAAGAGTACGGCTTTTTCGCGGGAAGCCTTGTCAAACACCAGTTTCAGGCTTTTTGAGGTTTCGCCTATCCTGGCTGATACAATGGTACTTAAGCTGAGGGTCAGTAAATTACGTCCTAAAGATGCGGCAATTGCATTAGCTGTCATGGTTTTTCCACACCCTGATGAACCGTGTAACAGTAGTTTGTTGTTGGGCTCCAGGCCGTGTTCCAGTAGTTGTTTGCTGTATTTCTGCTCGCTGATAAATGCCAATAGTAACTCCCGGTTGCCCGCACTAAGGGCAATATCATTAAAGTTAGAGGGCTTTTTATTAGTTACCAGTAGGTCGAAAACATTCATAACATGAAATTAAGGGCGCTAAATTAGTTATAATATCTACACAAATTATGAATATCTATTTTCTTTCTTAATGGCTGTATAAATGATATTTATGACTAAAACAGATCATCTTGTTTTTTAAAATTAACTTTTTATTAACAAATTTAGTTAGGATTCCTAACTAAATTTGTCCCGGCAATAATGCTAAATAACATAACAAAAAATAATCATGGCAAAGCATGTTTTTTATCATGCCGGCTGCCCGGTTTGCGTAAGCGCAGAACAAGATATTGTAACACTTATCGGCAAGGAAAACGTTGAGGTAGTGCACCTTGGCGACCAGAAAGACAGGGTAACAGAAGCTGACAAAGCAGGCGTTAAATCAGTACCGGCTTTAGTGCTTGAGGGTGGCAATGTACTGCACATTAATTTTGGTGCTTCTATAGAAGACCTTAAAAACTAAAGTAAAACCATGCCCCTGCCACGGTAGGGGCATATAAATCAGGTAATTATGAGAGTAGCAGTTTGGGACACCTATGTAAAAAAGAGCAACGGGCAGGTAATGCATTTTGATATCCTTGCACCGGAGGCTATAGCAGAACAGGAAATTATATTTAATTTTGGGAAGCAATATCTGGAAAGGAAAGGCCAGCCCGGCAGTATAATAAGCGCAGATGAGTGCCGTTTTTGCCATATAGCAGCGGCCCCGCAAAACATAATTGACGATATAACAGCAAATGGTTTTTCTATTATAGAGATGGAAAACTGTAATTAACCTATGGATAAACCCACAATACCTGAAACTGACAGGCAAATTTTATTTTCACTGGAAAGGATCTCCGAGGCTTTCAGGGTATTGTTGTGGGAACAAAGTAAAGATACAGGCCTAAGCCCCATACAAATTCAGCTGTTGATTTTTATAGCATCACACGGGCCAGAAAAATGCCGTATAACCTATCTTGCCGAAGAGTTTAACCTTACCAAAGCCACAGTTAGCGATTCGGTTAAAGTGCTGGTTGCTAAAGGCTACTTGCTAAAAACGGCTGATACGTCAGACAGCAGGAGCTTTAGCCTCGCACTAACACCATCAGGGCGTGAAACGGCGCAGCAGGTATCGGGTTTTAATACGGTTATCAGCAACCTAATGGCACAGTTTAGTGCAGATGAGAAAAACAATTTTTACAGTGTGCTGCACTCTCTTATAAGGGGTTTAAATGCTAAAGGCATCATATCTGTACAGCGCAATTGTGTTTCCTGCAGGTTTTACCGCAATAGCGGCAGCGAGCATTTTTGCACATTGCTACAGTCTCCGCTTATGGCGCATGAGCTTCGCACTGATTGTACAGAGCATCAAACCCAGGAGTAAATTATGAATCATATACATGACGCCGTTGAAATAAAAGAACGGCTTACCGAAATACACAGCCGGATTGTAAATGCTTGCCTGGCAGCAGGCAGAAACCCGGATGATGTGCGCCTGCTGCTGGCTACAAAAACAGTACCGGCAGAAGTAATTAAATTAGCCATTGATGCAGGCGAAGACCTGCTTGGCGAAAATAAAGTACAGGAACTAAGGGATAAAGATTTCTTACTGGGTGCTGCCACTGTTGAGCGCCATTTTATAGGGCACCTGCAAACCAATAAGGTAAAAGATGTACTTAAATATGCAACCTGTATACAGTCGGTAGACCGGTTATCTGTAGCCGAAGCACTTGATAAACAACTACAGGCACAGGGCCGTATGCTTGATATTATGGTGCAGGTAAATACATCTTTTGAAGATAGTAAATTTGGACTATCACCCCACGAGGTTGTTGAATTTATAAGCCATATAAGCAAATTTAGCACACTCCGCATAACCGGCCTTATGACTATAGGGCTGTTTAGTGCCGAACACTAAAAGGTGCGCCCATCATTTGCATTGCTACGAAATATAAAGGAGCAGGTAATCAAAGAAAATATATTGCCTGAAGCGCGGTTTAAACACCTTTCTATGGGCATGAGCAACGACCTTGAAACCGCAATTGAAGAGGGCGCAACAATTGTAAGGATAGGTACGGCTATTTTTGGGCAGCGTATTTATCCTGACAGTTATTATTGGAACGAAAATAAGGCATTATGAAACTACATATTTTACAGCACGTTGATTTTGAAGGCCCAGGCTATATAACCCAATGGGCACAAACCCAGGGAGCTGAGCTTACCATTACTAAATTTTATGAAGAAAACCACAGCCTTCCTGAACTCGGCACTTTTGATTTGCTGGTTGTAATGGGTGGGCCCATGAGTGTAAATGATAGTGCTTTTACCCCGTGGATGCAGCAGGAAATGGCTTTTATAAAACAATGCCTTGCGGCAAACATACCCATTCTTGGTATATGCCTTGGTGCCCAGTTAATAGCGGGTGTGCTTGGTGCTAAAGTAACTGCTGCCACTAATAAAGAAATAGGCTGGTATACGGTTAAGAACGGCTCCCCTTCAGATAAATGGCCGTGGCATTATTTTAACGGTGCACCTGTAGTTTTCCACTGGCATGGCGAGCAATTTGAAATTCCGCAAGGTGCTGAAGGCAAACTGGTATCAGATGCAAACGGTAACCAAGGCTTTTTATACGGCAATAATGTTCTTGGCCTGCAGTTTCACCTGGAAGCAACCGCCAATAGCGTTGACGATTTGCTACACCACGCCGCTGATGACTTAACGCAACACTCTTATGTTCAGCAACCTGACGATATAAGGTCTCAGACAGAGGCTAATGTGCAGAAATCTAATGCAATACTGCATCAAATTTTAGACAGGCTAATAACTTTATGATACTATTTTAGGGGCGCTTTTTAAGGCGCCTTTTTTAATGCTCCACTTTAATTATTCTTGATATTTCGTTAAACCTAACGAGATGTGGCAAATAATTATTATACCGCTAATCTATAATGTATTGATTTTTAAATACTTGTGTTTTGGGCTGTAAATTTGCTTTTATTCCCGAAATAACACAGGCTATTAATCAAAACAATACATTATGAAGAAGACAAAATGGGTTGTTGACCCAGCACACTCAGAAATTGGTTTTAAGGTAAAACACATGATGTTTACCAATGTATCGGGCAAAATTCAAAATTTTACGGCCCTGATGGAAACAAACGTAGACCTGTTTGAAAACGCCAGGGTTGTGTTTGACGGAGATATTAATTCGCTTACTACTAATAATGCAGAACGCGATGCCCATTTGCTAAGCCAGGATTTTTTTGATGCAGAACGCTTTCCGAAAGTTACATTTTTGGCTACACAGTTTGAGCGCCTTGATGAGGTTAACTACAAAATTACCGGCGACCTTACCATAAAAGGGCAAACCAAAACCATTACCCTTGATACCGAGTTTAGCGGCCTTTTAAAAGACCCTTATGGCAATATTAAGGCAGCGTTTATGATGAATGCCAAAATTAACCGTAAAGACTGGGGCCTTAACTGGAACACCCCACTTGAAACCGGTGGTGTGCTTGTAAGCGATGAAGTAAGGCTTGGTATAGATATTCAGTTTATAAAACAAAATTAACAGCCTTAAAAGCAAGTACAGATATGAAAAATATACTTAACAAACTTAAAAAGACAGGGGTAGCTGTAGCTGTAACCCTTGGTGCAATGCTACTATTTATAGCAGTTGTAGGTGCCGGTAATGTTGTACAGTCGCTTAACTACCGTGATTTAGGCAATGGCATCATGACGCTTTTCCCTTTTATAATACTGGTTTATGTAATTGTGCTTAACCGCCGTATAAATAAGCTGTCGCCGGGGCAATATGGCTTTACAGCCAAAAATCTGCTCAGCAATATAGTAATAGGTGTATGCCTGCCTGTTATTATCATTACTCTTTCAGTTTTGGCAGCGGTATTTATAATAGATATACAGGTTGTTTTTTTGCCCCCGGCAAATGATTTTGCCCATACCATGCTTGTAACACTCTGGACTCTTTTTATAGTTGGCGTGTGGGAAGAATTTTTTTTCCGCGGATTTGTATTTAACTATTTTATGGAGTCAAAATTTGGCTTCCATGCTTCAGCATTACTATCATCGGTGCTGTTTTCGCTTATGCACTGGTTTAGTTTTGATAGCGCTGTAACATCGTCATCATGGTATATAGGCATAGTATTGCTGGGTTACTTGCTAACCATTATGTATGTGGTTACAAAATCAATATGGAGTGTGGTGGTATTTCACTTATGCTGGAATTTTTGTGCTGCCCTGCTGGAAGGCGACAGTAACGGAATAGGGCTTGTAGCTGTTGCAAATTACACTGCCTATTCTAAAAGTATTGATGATTTTATGGTGGTTTGCCTGGCTGTTATACTTGGTATTGTGTTAATACTGTATCGCAGGCAATTAGGAGTGGTACAAGACAATAAAATACAGCATGCGTAAGGCTGGCAATCTTGTATTATGAGTATCTTTACGGTGCTAATTTTTACTGATGATACAGGAAAGCCTTTTAGAAGAATACGGTGCACAGAAACGCTTTGCAAAGAAAGGGGAGACCTTTTTTAATGCAGGCGAAACGCCCAGATACTTTTATCAGGTGGCCAGGGGCGAAGTTAAAATGAACAACTTTAACGATGAGGGAAAGGAGTTTATACAGGGCATTTTTACTAAAGGGATGAGCTTTGGCGAACCGCCGCTTTTCATTGAAAAACCATATCCTGCAAATGCAGAGGCCATTACTGATGCCGAGGTGTATGTAATTTCTAAAGAGGCCTTTTTTGAAATGCTGCGCAACAACCCTGATGTAAACCTGGCTGTAAGCATTACACTCTCTCAACGGCTGTATTTTAAGTCTATTATGGCTTCAGAAATATCTTCGCAAGATGCCGGGCACCGTATTATTAAGCTTATTGATTACTTCAAGGAAATTGTGGGCGTTGCACCTTCAGAAAAATTCAGGGTTACACTTACCCGCCAGCAAATTGCCGACCTTACCGGGCTTAGGGTAGAAACGGTTATCCGCGCTATTAAAACCCTGGAACGCAAAGGCGCACTTACAATTACCGACAGGAAAATATTCAGGTAATTTTTGCTTTGTTATGATTCAGGTCATAAACCGCAGCCTTATGGCTGTTCTAACTTTGTGTGTATAAATCAATAAAAAATTTAGCAATGAGCACGTATCAAAAATATTTAGCCGGGTATGCCAGGGGGTATATTGGCTTCAATACAATTGCCGTTTTATTTCAAAGCTGCTGGGGTTCTATAGCAGCAATGGTAATCCTGCAAAACGGCACATCATTACCGCAGTTTATACAACTGTTTTTTACGGTTATACTATGTATGGCTTTTAATGCCGCTGTGTTGTCTCAGCAAAAGCTTAAAATTGTGTTTAACCTGCTAATAGCCAGTGTAGGTATTAACGGTTTGTTCCTTATACTCAATACGTTATTTATAGGCTGATGTTTTTCGCCACATATATTCTAAGCCCGGCCAGACAGCCGGGTTTTCTTATTGTAAATTATTTAATACCAGTGGCTTAAATAAACTTAGATGAAATACCCAGTTTCTTCATTTTAGAATTTAAGGTAGATGGCGGCAAATTGAGCAGTTCGGCAGCACCGCCGGTACCATATACTTTACCCTGGCATTTTTTAAGGATGTGGTAAATAT
This sequence comes from Flavobacterium akiainvivens, assembly GCF_001278115.1. Lineage (GTDB taxonomy): Bacteria > Bacteroidota > Bacteroidia > Flavobacteriales > Flavobacteriaceae > Flavobacterium > Flavobacterium akiainvivens. The sequence continues at coordinate 306,518 of NZ_LIYD01000005.1, forward strand.
AATCACGTTCCATTTCCTGTATGGTCTTAACCGAATCTATGGCAAATTCCTGTAATGCTGTATGCCCGGTTACAGTGGTTTTAGGCAATGGCAGTTCGTTAATAATTTCGCCATCGGTCATAATAATAGCGCGTTGTATGGCGTGCTCCAGCTGCCTTACATTGCCCGGCCAGCTGTATTTAATAAGTTGCTCAGCAGCGGCAGCAGAGAGTTTCATAAGGCCACGGTTTAGCTTTTTGCAATAGCCTTCTATAAAATACCCTGCAAGGTTTATAATATCTTCTGTACGCTCGCGCAGGGGAGGTATGTTTACAGGAAATACGTACAACCTGTAAAAAAGGTCTATCCTAAACCTGCCTGTGCTTACTTCTTCCTCAAGGTTTTTATTGGTTGCGGCAATTATGCGGGCGTTGATTTTAATTGGCTTTTGCCCGCCAACCCGCTCAATTTCATTTTCCTGTAATACCCGCAACAGCTTAACCTGCAGTTCTATGGGCATTTCACCAATTTCATCAAGGAAGATGGTTCCGTTTTCGGCCAATTCAAATTTGCCTATGTGGCGTTCATTGGCACCTGTAAAAGCGCCTTTTTCATGGCCGAATAAAATAGATTCTGCTAAGTTTGCCGGTATTGCCGCGCAGTTTACGGCCACAAACGATTTTTCAGCCCTTGATGAAAGTTTGTGTATGTACCGGGCTACGTGCTCTTTTCCGGTTCCGTTTTCGCCTAATATAAGTACCGATGTATCTGATGGGGCAACCCGGGTAGCAGCATCATAAACCGACAGCATTTTACTGTTTGTGCCCACAAAAGCCCCGGTAATGTGCCTGTGAGCCGTAAGTTGTTTTTTAGGAGATACTTTATTTACGGGGGTAAGTTCTAAATCACGCGCATTAAAAAGCTTCTCAAAATATGCCGTAACCACATCATTCATTATAACGTGCTGCTTGTTATAATAATCAGGCTGCCTGCTGCAAATTAAAAGGCTAAAAGAACTTTTTGCTATTGTGCCTGTAAGCACTATCAGTGAACGGATTCCAAACGTTTCGGCTATATAACGGCACCGTGCAGAAGACCGGCACAAAGCTGTAAAAGCCTGGCCTGTATATATATCGTGGCCTCCGTTTTCAAAAAGGTTACTATGGCTTTTAGGGTTAGGTTTATTTATTTCGGGTAATTCATTATGGCTTAAAAAACGGTATTCGCTAAATCCTTTGCGCAGCAGGGCCTGTTTAATACCTGTTTCATTAAAGCCCAGCTCTAAATAATCAAAAGGATAATAAGATTGTAAAACGGCACCTGTTTGTACCAGCTTTTCAGACAGCACTTTACCCGATGTGTCGAGCGCATTAAGGCGTTGCTGCAGGTTGGTGCGCTGTTCCCAAAGCTGTTCCTGCTTATGGTTGTGCCTATAACCGGCTATTTCTATAGTTGTAAGTATATCTTCTTCGCGAAAAGGCTTAATAATAAAGCCATAAGGGTTGGTTACCTTAGCCCGGTCCAGTATGGTTTTGCCAGAGTTGGCCGATATAAAAACAAACCCTATACCTAATGCCTGTAGTGTTTCTGCAAGCTCAATACCGTTTACCGCGCCTTTTATAAATATATCAAGGCATACCAAATCAGGCGTGTTTTTTTCAATTGACGCCATAGCCTCCTGTGCCGATGCTGCTATACCGGTAACGCTGTGCCCATTGCGTTCCAGCGTAAGTTGCAGGTCATAGGCCTCTATAAACTGGTCTTCTACTATTAAAACCTTCATACAGATAATTAATTATGCCATTTGTACAGCAATAGTTTCTTACAGAAAGGCAATTTTGGAGTACCGCTAATTTAGGCAAAAATTAACATTTATACATCAAAATTAAACAATACTAACCAAAAGTTAATAGCGCTGGGTGTCAGTGTATTGCTTCTGTTTACAGCATTCGTGGTGGTGTCTAAAAAAATGCCTTTATGAAAATTATTGGTATTTCGCTGTTTTATGATATTTAGCTAAATACAAATAACCTGTGTTTTGTTTAAGTTGTTGTTTGTTAGTGTTTTATGGTTTTGGTATGGATTTAGGAAACAGGTAGGGCAGCCAAAAGGCTTTACTAATTTTTAAATCAACTATTATGAAAAATCTTTTTACGTTAATGGCAGCAGCCCTTGGGCTTTTCTCTACACCTGTATGCGACAAATGTTATGATAACGAAGACCTCCAGATTCGTTCGGCATCTGTAACCCACAATAAAGATTTGGGTGTAACCGTATGGGAAATTAAGGTTAAGGGCCAGGCCGGTTCTACCACGCCAAAAGGGGTGGGCAAGCTAAACGGCGCCCCGGTTTTGGGCTATGTTTTCCCTACAACACTAAAACCATCTGATGTAGGTTTTAGCCAGACAGAAGGCATTTTAGCCTTAGCCCTTACATCGCACCCTGATTTTGACGATACACCCATGTGGGATGAAAATACCGACGGTAACTATGGTAACGACGGTGTAATATGGCACCCGCACTGGGTGGTGCTTAACGAAGACAAACGTGTGGGCGGAGGGCTCTCTGTAAAACAGTTTAAAAAAGGCGACCCTAACGTGGTGCTTCCGGCAAATAACCCGGGCATGGAAATGTACATGGACAGCCCCGGATTTAATGTAGTAACCAGTGGCAATACTATTAAGGTTATTGTGCCTGATTACAGGATTAACAACCGCACTGATTTTAAGTTTGATGCTGTAGCCTGCTACATGATGGTTGATACCGGCGATGGCGGTACCGAAATGGGCGAGGGAGACAAGCCCATGCTTGGTGTGTATAAAGTATATTCTGTGGCCAGTGGCAACCTTTCATTGCCTTATAAAGTAAAATAACGGTTATGGCACAGCACATTATTTTTATAACGGGGGCTTTTGTAAGCCATACCACATGGGATAAGTGGATAACTTATTTTTCTGAAGAAGGTTTTGAGGTAGTGGCCCCGCCGTGGCCTTTTAAAGATGCGCCGGCAAAAACGTTGCGAGAGTTTCAGCCGGAAGGGGCAGGGCTGGCTACCTTAACTTTAGATGAGCTTGTAAACCATTATGCGGCCATTGCGGCAGCGCTGCCCGAAAAGCCGATAGTTATAGGGCATTCGCTTGGGGGGCTTATTGCACAAATACTTGTAAACCGGGGTCTTGCCAGTGCAGGGGTTGGCATACACCCGGTACCGCCACAGGGTGTTTTTCCGTATGAATTTACATTTTTACGTGCTACCTGGAAGCTTTTAGGGCTATTCTCTTCTGTAAAGAAAACCCACATGGTAAGCTTTAATGATTTCAGCAGGACGTTTGCAAACGGGCTACCACTACAGGTACAGCTATCGGAATACGAAAAATATGCCATACCCGAATCAAGAACAGTAGCAAGGGGAGGACTTACCAAAGCGGCCGCGGTAGATTTTAAAAAACCGCACCCTCCATTGCTTATAACAGCCGGAGGTAAAGATAACCTTATACCGGTGCACTTAATAAAACGGAATTTTAAGCGCTACAACACCCCGGGTTCGGTTACTGATTACAGGGAATTTCCTGAGAGTAACCACGGTATACTTACGCATCCGTCATGGAAAGACGAGGCCGTGGTAATAAGGGAGTGGCTTAGCCTTGTTTTATCCCAATAATTATACACAGGTGGTGTTGGCCACCAATTTTTAAACCTAATTTAAAAACTAAAATAAAATGGAAACAAAATCAACAAGTAACCAAACTTCTGCACAAATCACTGCTTACAACAGCAAGACCCAATATGCCGAACTTAATGGCAGGAAACTGGCTTACAGGTCTATAGGTAAAGGCCCGGCTATTATACTGGTTAACCGCTTTCGCGGAACGCTCGATACCTGGGATCCGCTCTTTCTTGATAACCTGGCCCAAAACTTCAGGGTAATTACATTTGATTATACCGGTATTGGTCATTCATCCGGTACATTGCCTACCGATTTAAGTTTTGTTGCCCAGGATATTAAAGACCTGGCTACACATCTTAACCTCAGTAAGATTACAGTAATGGGATGGTCTTATGGAGGGCTTGTGTCGCAAATTACAGCAATTAAATTTCCAAAATTGGTAGAAAAGCTTATTTTAATTGGCACAGGCCCGTTAGGCAAACGCGAGGTGCCGTTAGAACCGCTATTTCTTGAAACGGCAATTAAGCCGGAGTATGACCTGAATGACGAAATAATTTTGTTCTTTGAACCTTTATCAGAATCTTCTAAAAAAGAAGCACAGGCATCGCACGACCGTATTGCACAAAGGATTGACAGATCTAAAGTACCATCTGCTGCAGATGTCTTACAGCGCTATGTTCAGGGGGCAGAAGCAGCACATGAAGATAAGGCGGGAATGCTTGAAGAATTAAAAGCTACCACAATACCTATTTTGGTTGTTTCTGGAGATCATGATATTAGTTTTGCTATTGAAAACTGGTTTCCGCTTCTAAGGATACTTACTACCGCGCAGTTTATAATCTTTCCATTAACCGGGCATGCTCCCCAGCACCAGTTTCCCGGTTTGGTGGCAAATTATATCAATTCGTTTTTAAAAGAATAATTATAAAATGAAAAAACGTTTACTGGTTACAGGCATTGCGGTATTGCTTGCCTGTACCGCCCATGCACAGGATATATATGGTACGGTAACCTACACATCTAAACTAACATCGATTGAATTAGGTGAAGATATACTGGCTGAAACACCGCCGGATATGGTAGAGGAAACAAAAGCATCTGTAATAGAGGCTGCCGAAGAAACCTATACGCTACAGTTTGACAATGCGTCATCGTATTATAAAAAGGTTGAAAACCCGGCACAAGAGCTAAGCGGAATGCTTGTAATAAGCGCAGGTTCGTTTAATGCACAGCACTATATGAACCTTAAAGACAACAAAGCCATAATGCAGCTTACTATTTTAGATGAAACCTACCTGCTGACCAATACCCCGCGTGATATTACATGGAAACAGGAAAACGAGGTAAAGCAAATTGCCGGGTACACTTGCAAGAAAGCTACATACTTAAGGCCCGAAGACAACACTACGGTTACGGCCTGGTATACCCCCGATATACCTGTAAGCCTTGGGCCTGAAGGCTATTATGGCCTGCCGGGATTAATACTCGAAATAAACGAAGGCAATGCTGTACTGCAATGCACGGCTATTAGCCTTAATACCGGTAAAAAACCGGTTATTACGCCGCCTGCTACCGGGAGGAAAGTAACTAAAGAAGAACTGTTGGATATACTATCTAAAAAGCAGTCTGAATTTGAGCCCGTAATACAGGAAGTGCCTTCCAATAAAAACAGGTAATATAAAAAGCACGTTACATTGATGATTGATGTAATTGGTAGATTGATTGTTGTAAAAGCCGCTTAACAAGCGGCTTTTTTTATGCGTTTAAAGCCCGGATTCTCTAAATATCAAGGTAAATTCTCTAATTATCGCGAATTTATTTTACGGTGTTTTTTGTAATTATTTGTTTTTCAATGGTTTGGTGTTTTGGTATATGCTTTGTTTTTTTTGGCATGCAGCCGCATTACTTAAAAATATGTGTAATAAATCTTAAAATCATAAAAATGAAATCATTACTTAAAAACACAGTGATACTATCAGTATACACAGTACTACTGGTATCGTGTACAGAAAACAAAGAAGCCGGTAAGCCGCAGGCTACAGATTCAGCCGCAGGTGTTACCACTGTTGATTATGCACAGGACAGCCACCTGAGCCCCGCAACAAAAGCCTTTTTAAAGCCCCTTAATTCAGGTGGGAAGCCTTTGGAAACCCTGCCGGTTGAAGATGCCCGTAATGTGCTTGTAGGCGCTCAGGCAGGCGCACAGGTAGACCTATCTGGCATTGAAGAGACAGAAAAGGAAATCCAGCAGGACGACCTTACTATTAAGTTAAACATTGTACGCCCTAAAGGTGCCACAGGCAAGCTACCTGCCTTTATGTTTATACACGGCGGTGGCTGGGTGCTGGGCGATTATCCTACACATAAACGCATGGTGCGCGACCTTGTGGTGCTAACCGGGTTTTCAGGAATTTTTGTGGAATACAAAAGGGCGCCCGAGTTTAAATACCCCTACCAGGTAAATGAGGTGTATGCCGCTGCCAAATGGATTGCCAAAAACGGCAGCGAGATAAATGTAGACGGTAGCAACCTTGCCATAGTGGGCAACAGCGCCGGTGGAAACCTTGCAACTGCTACTGTGCTTACCGCTAAGGAAAAAGGTGGCGTAACCTTTAAATCGCAAATACTGTTCTGGCCGGTTACCGATGCCAATTTTGAGCGTGAATCATGGAAACAATATGGCGAACAGCGCTTTTTAACGGCTTCTTTAATGAAATGGATGTGGGACCAGTACATACCTGCCGAAAAGCGTAAAGAAATTTTTGCATCGCCGTTACAGGCTACGGTAGAGCAGCTTAAGGGGTTACCGCCAACACTTATTCAGGTTGCCGAGAATGATATTTTAAGGGATGAGGGCGAAGCTTATGGGCGTAAACTGCTTGAGGCCGGTGTAGATGCCACTACAGTACGATATAATGATGTAATACACGACTGGGGCCTGCTTAACGGGCTGGCCGACACACCACAAACAAAAGCATTATTTATACAGGCTGCCGCTGAGCTTAAAAAGAGGCTTAAATAACAATATTAGGGAGTGTTAATTCTGGCCGGGCAGCAGGCGAAAGTCTGCCCCCGGCCTTTAACCGTACATTAATTTCAAACCATATACTATGAACAACAATCTACTCACAACAGCAACAGGCACCCCTGTGCCTGATAACCAGAATATAGCAACTGCAGGCAAGTATGGCCCGGCACTGCTACAGGATTTTTGGTTTTTAGAAAAAATGGCCCATTTTGACAGGGAGGTTATACCGGAACGCCGCATGCACGCAAAGGGTTCAGGGGCTTATGGCGAATTTATCGTTACACACGATATTTCGCAGTATACCAAGGCTGATATTTTTTCTGAAATAGGAAAAACCACGCCTATGTTTGTACGCTTTTCTACCGTTGCAGGCGAAAGGGGCGCTGCCGATGCAGAGCGCGATATCCGTGGTTTTGCGCTTAAGTTTTATACCCAACAGGGCAACTGGGATTTGGTGGGCAACAACACCCCGGTATTCTTTTTGCGCGACCCTATGAAATTCCCCGATCTTAACCATGCCGTAAAACGCGACCCGCGTACCAACCTGCGCAGTGCCGATAACAACTGGGATTACTGGACGCTGCTGCCCGAGGCACTGCACCAGATTACCATAAACATGACCGAAAGGGGTATACCGCGCTCTTACCGCCACATGCATGGCTTTGGCAGCCATACCTATAGCTTTATCAATGCGGCTAATGAACGTTACTGGGTTAAATTCCATTACCGCACGCAGCAGGGCATAGAAAGCCTTACCGATGCCGAAGCTACTGAAATTATCGGTAAAGACAGGGAAAGCCACCAGCGCGACCTGTATGAAAATATAGAGAACGGCAATTACCCCGAATGGCAGTTTTTTATACAGGTTATGCCCGAGGCAGATGCAGCCACCTACCACATTAACCCTTTTGACCTGACCAAAGTATGGCCGCATGCTGATTATCCGTTGATGCCTGTAGGGAAGTTTGTATTAAACAGAAACCCTGATAATTATTTTGCCGAGGTAGAGCAGGCGGCCTTTAACCCCGCCAATATAGTGCCGGGCATAGGTTTTTCGCCCGATAAAATGCTACAGGGCAGGCTGTTTTCTTATGGAGATGCGCAACGCTACAGGCTGGGGGTAAACCATGCACAAATACCTGTAAACGCGCCACGATGCCCGTATCATGCTTTTCACCGCGATGGCGCAATGCGTGTAGACGGAAATTATGGCAGTACAAAAGGCTATGAGCCCAACAGCTTTAACCAGTGGCAGGAACAGCCCGCTTATAAAGAGCCACCGCTTGCCATAAGTGGCGATGCATATGCTTATGACCACAGGACGGATGACGATTATTACTCGCAGCCCGGTAACCTTTTCAGGCTATTAAGCAATGACAGTAAAGAAGTGCTTTTTGCCAACACTGCACGTGCACTGGGCGATGCGCAGGCGTTTATTAAAATACGCCACATACGCAACTGCTTTAGGGCAGATGCACAATATGGTGAAGGCGTTGCCGGGGCATTAGGTATCGATATGCAGGCCGTTTGGCAGGATGCCGAATAAATTTACATTATAATACAGGCTAAAACAAAAAACTGCAACTTATTGGGTTGCAGTTTTTTTGGCTTTACATTAGTTCTTAAGTAGCGGAACAATCTTTATTTCTACCATATCGCTGTCGTCTTCCCAGCTTCCGGGATTATCCTGCCAGTTTGTAACCATAATAACCTTGCCCTGGTTATTAAGCAAAATGTATTTAGAATAATCATCTACCATTTCAAATTCCGGCGGGGTAACCTCAGTTACAAATTTTGTGTTGCGTTTTTGGGTCTTCTCGCCATATACGGCATCTTTTAATATGGCAATCTTAAGGTCTTTATCCTGTTTTTGAAGGTACTCAACTGCACGGGGCGTTTTAGCACTGGTTTCTGAATCTACAAGCAGTACATAAAATTCCAAATCATAGTCTTTGGCCAGTTTTATGGCTGTAGGCAAATGCAGGCGGCAGGGCTCGCACCAAATGCCAAAGGTGTAAAACAGTGTGTTTTTTTTACCCGATGTCTGTGCCATTTTGTAAACATCGTTACTGTCAATACTCAAAATGTTTGATGTAGCCGTTGCCGTTTTAGCTTGATTTTGACTTTCCTGCGCATTGGTACAGGCACAACATATAAAGGCGCATAATAAAAGTAATTGTTTCATGGTGATTTGTTTTAGTGGTTATATAAGTTAGACGCTTAAAACCGAAATTTGGTTGCATGTACAAATTATATTGCTTTAAAACCCACCCTGTTTTACGCAAAAAAGCCCGGCCTGTATTACTCTTAAAGTTACAGGCCCGGGATAAAGCTTATTTAGTTTGTTTTTCAATCCAGCCCAGTATAAAATCGGCATCCTCTTTCCAGGTAGATTGAGACATGGCCAGGTGGTTACGGCCTTCAAACTCCTTGTATTCTGTTATAGACCCTTCGGGCTGGTGCTTTATGTATTTTTTGTAGTTTTTTTTGTTTAACGATGCAGGTATAATGTTATCTGTACTTCCTGATACAAACAACAGCGGTGCATGTGCCTTACGGAAATCTATCTTGCCCTGTTTTTTTAGGGCAGCCCTTAGCACCTGCCTTGATTCCGGCACTACCAGCTTGTTGTAATACGCCCTTTGTTCTTCTTCGGGCATACCGTTAGTAAAGGCATACTGCCATTGGGTAAAAGACATTAAGAAAGGGTTTTCCTTACTCCTGAAAATGCCCAGAGGCCCCCACAACGACTTTAAAAATGAATATTTAAAAACAAATACGCCTTTAGCCGGTACAGAGTGGTAGGCAATTCCTGCTGCGCCCTTGTCGCGCTGCAAAAGCAATTGTACTATAAGCCCGCCAAAAGAGTGCCCTACCAGTATTGGTTTTTCGGGCATTTTATCAATAAGGGCAGCATGGTAGTCTACAATTTTTTCAAGGTCATACTCCAGCGTCATTTTTTCTTTGTAACGCTCTTTTAGGGTTCCGGGTTCGCCGGTTTTATAAGGCCACTCGGGCACCACCACGTTATAGCCTTTTTCTTCAAAGTAGCGCTTCCATTCGCCCCAGCCTTCGGCGGTAACAAATGCACCTGAAATAAGCATTATGGTTTGTTTTTTAGGGTTTGATACAATGGTATCGTTGGCTGCAAAGCCGTTTACATACAGCAGTAGTACACATACTACAAGTGCTGCTTTTTTAAAGATAGATTTTGAGTTCATGATAATTGAAATTTAAAGTTATAAGTAATCTGGTTTTCAACCTATAACCATAATGTATTCCAAATGTTTAATTTGTTTGTTTTCAATTGTTTAAGTGCTGTCTTGTTTGGCTAAGCACTTTATATATCGTTGTGTTTTGCTTAAAACCGCGATATATCAATAGTACCACGGGTTACCGTAGTTTGTAAACAAATACACGCTATACAGGTTTTTGAATTAGCGATATTTCGAGGTTTTGGCTGCCTGTTTTAGCGGTATTTCGAAAAAGTTGTTGGCGGTATGGCTATGGGTTTTGTTTTTTAGGCTGTAAGTGCTTGTAAATAAGAGTCTTTTGTTGTTAGCCTTTAAGCGGCATTTGTTTTGGCTTAATGTCTGTATTTATATTATAAAGCAATGCATTACATGAAAACCATACTGCTTATGTTAGCCATCTTTACAGGTTTAGTGGTACACGGGCAGCCTAAGCCCTGGAAAGAGCTTAACAGGAATGTTTCGCAACCCGGTAATGGTATCGCAAAGGTTAAGGCTTATCAGGCAATGGGGCAGTTTTTTGCCGCCAAACCCAAGTCGGTTGAGGTACACCTGGACAGTGCCTATTATTTTACCGATAAAGCCCTGCGCTTAAGCAAAACCCTTACGTATTATGAAGGGGAGGGCATGGCCTGTGTATTGCTTTCACGCATTTGGCGCGAACGGCATGAGTTTGACAAAGCCAAAGTGTGCAACAATAAGGCTTTGGCTATTGCCCGAAGTAAAAAGCTGGTTGCTTTAGAGGGCGAATACTGGTGTGAGTTTTCTTATTATTTTGGTTGGGGTAAAGAGCAGATGGACCGCATTCGCTACCTGGAAAAAGCATTGGTGTTTTTTAGGAAAGCCAACAGCAAAACCCAGCTAATGGAAGTGTTGGCTTCTTTAGCAGAACAATACACCAATATATCTGAACACCGCAAGGCCATTACCATCGCAAGCGAATCGCTCAGGATGTGCCGTGATGCCGGCAGGGCTGACCTGCTGCAAAACCTTTATGACCTTTTAGGGATATGCTATACCAAGATGGGGCTGTATGAACAGGGCATAAAATACAGCCTTGCAGCGGCTAAGGAGGGCGACAAAAAAAACGATACCTCAATACAAATGGCCTCTATATACAACAACCTGGGGCTTGCACACTATTATAACCGTAATTATACTGATGCCGAACGCTTTCACCTTAAGGCGCTGGAACTGGCCGTTGCTAATAAAGACGATAATTATACCCATGTGGTTATAAACAATGTGGTAAATGATTTGGTGCACGGCGGCAATGCAAAAAGAGCTGAACGGTTTTTGCAGGAAAAACTTAAACAGCACAAGGCCGAAAACCCCGATGACCGTATTATGGATAAGCTTAGCCTTATAACCGTGTATGGTGCCCTGCAAAAAAACAGCAAGGCAAACAACGAAACGCTTACCCTTATTGCCCTGGCCCAAGAGCACAAACCGGCCCTGAGGCAGTCGGTAATTTATAATGTAAATGCAACGGCTATCCGTTATTTTTTTAACAGGAAAGAGGTAAGTAAGGCACAGCAGTATTTAGATAAAAACAAAGAAATAGCCCGCATAACAGAAGACCAGTTTTACCAGCGCAACAACACGTTTTGGGATTTTAAAATAGATTCGCTTACCGGTAATTATGAGCAGGCTTTTAAAAAATATAAAACCTACAGCGACCGCACACGCCGGGCAGCCAAACAGGACCAGGATAACCAGATAGCGCTGCTGCAGGTGGAGTATGATGCCGAGCAAAAATCGAATGATATTAAGCAAAAAGAAAGAAACATACAGCTGCTTAACCGCGATGCCCGGCTGCGCAACGCACAGTTAGAGAATGACAAGACCATAAAAATTGTTATTTATACGGTATTTGGCCTTGTGCTTATTATTGCCGCACTGCTGCTGTATAGTTTTTACATGAAAAGAAAAAGTGTACGCCAGCTCGAAATTAAGCAGGCCATAATAGAACACAAAAATGTTTCGCTCGAAAACATGGCCGAAGAAAAGGAATGGCTGCTGAGGGAAATTCACCACCGGGTAAAAAACAACCTGCAAATTGTTATGAGCCTGCTCAACAGCCAGTCGGCCTTTCTTACGGATGCCGCCGCAATAGCTGCGCTTAAAAACAGCCAGCAGCGTGTAAATGCCATGTCTTTAATACACCAAAGGCTGTATACAAATGAAAATATGTCGAGCATTAACGTAAGGGATTATGTTACCGAAATGATAGAATACCTTAAAGAAAGTTACCAGGTTTCCAGAAACATACGGTTTGTAACCCATATTGAAGATGTAACGCTTGATATAGGGCCGGCTGTGCCTGTAGGGCTTATATTAAATGAGGTGTTAACCAATGCCATACGGCACGCATTTCCATCGGGCACGGGTACTGTTACCATTGAGGTATTTATAAACAGTAACGAAAATTTTGTGCTCCGGGTTACTGATGACGGAAAGGGCCTTGACCAGGCAATTGAATGGGAGTCTACCGGCACACTGGGTATGCGGCTTATAAAAGGGTTAAGCAAAGAATTAGATGCATCGCTTGATTTTACCAGTAACAGTACCGGCACGGTAACCAGGCTTGAATTTGCAATAAAATATACTGCTGTTGAAGACTTAACATAAATTGTATGAAATACAAGGTTATTATTTGTTTCTTTTTTTTCAGTTCGTGGCTTTTGGCCCAGGATAAGGCTATAGATGCCAACCTGAAAACTATTGAAGGAAAAGCCCCGCTAAACAAAAAAATTGAGGCCTGCCATGAGGTGGCAAGGCTGTATATTGAGCGTTCGGGCGAACTAAAGAAAGACCTTGACAGCGCTAACCTGTACCTGCAACGTGCCCAAACGTATAACAAAACGGTGCGTTCTGATGAATATAGCGGTTTAACATGGATATTGTTTTCTAAACTTTACAGGGAAAGCGGAGAAACGGGTAAAGCCACACCCTATCTTAAAAAAACGTTTAACCTGGCCACAAAAACCGGGTCGGCACGCCTACTGGCAGAGTACTGGTTTGAGCAGTGCTACTATTACCCATCTGACCAGATAACCCCAAAAATTGCCGCCCTTGAAAAATCAGTAGCCGCATTTGAAAACTGTAAGCCTGTATTGCAACATGGCAGGGCGCTTTCGCTTTTAAGCGAGTTTTACCTGTCAGACGACAGTTTGGCAAAGGCGCTCGATGCGGCAACCAAATCACTCGATATATATACCAAAGTGGGCGAGCAGGACCTTATGACCGTTTATTTTGTGTTGTGCTGCAGCTATGGCAGGCTATTAGACCATGAGCGCAGTATAGCCTACGGGCTAAAGGCAGCCCGGCTGGGCGAACAGCGCAATAATAACGCATCGTGGCTTTCGGTTATTTATTATAATGTGGGCCTGTCTTACCTGCAATCAAACCATGATGAAGAAGGTATAAAATATTTATATAAAGCCCTGGAGCAGTTTATGAAAGAAGGCAAGGTAGATGATATTTATACCCTTACCGCTTCGCTTATCCATGCCAATTATTTTAAGACCGAAAAAGAAGCAACCGACTTTTATAACAGTGTGCACGGCAAGTATGCTCCAGCCAGCCCCCTGAGCATCATCACCAACCAAAAAATACTGCTGGATATAGATATGCTTATGAACAGGAAAAGCAATGCCCGGCGTAATTGCGCACTGTTACAGCAGCTTGCGGAAAAATATAAAACCCATGAGGCTGAGGTACGTATGGCTTACCTTAATATTTTGAATTACCAGATATGGGCTGCAAATAAAACCGGCGCCAGGGAGTATTATAACCGCTTTAGTACCTTTCCGTTAAAAAATTATATTGACTCGATTAGTTTTTATTCATTCGGCTACAGGCTTGCCGAAATGGAAAGCCGGTTTGGCGATGCTATAAGGATACACCAGCAATATGATAATTTACTGGATAAGGTAGAAAAAGCTTCAAAAGGCAGGGTAATATCTGAGATGATGGTGCTGTATGATATTGAACAGAAAGACCACGCACTTGCGGGCAGGAAGGCAAGTATAAAGCTACTGGAACAGCAAAAAATGCTACAGCTGGGCCAGCTCAGGCAAAAGAATATTGCCAATGCCATTGTTATTGTGTTTACCGTGCTTTCGGCATTGTTTGTATGCATTGTATACCTGGGTTATAAAGCCAAGAAGGCAGCCGGGTTGAAACTCACACAAAAAAACACTGAAATAAAAATTAAGAACCGCCAGTTAAAGCGCCTGGTTAACGAGCGCCAGTGGCTTTTGCAGGAAATTCATCGTAGGGTAAAAAACAACCTCCAGATTATTATGAGCCTGCTCAGCAGCCAGTCAGAATCGTTAACCCACAAGCAGGCGCTTAGTGCCATACAAAACAGCCGCCACCGCGTGCAGTCTATGGCGTTAATACACAACAAGCTGTATAGCGATAAAACAACGTGCGAAACCATAAACATAGGCGCTTACATCCGCGAGCTGGTGGAATATTTAGAAAACAGCTTTACCGTGCAGAACAGGCTTACCTTTATTTTAGATGCCGAAGACCTTGAAATGGATGTAAGCTTTGCAGTACCGGTAGGGCTTATAGTTAATGAGGCGGTAACAAACGCCATAAAATATGCCTTTCCAGGTGGGAGAAAGGGGCAGATTAGCATATCGCTAAAAAACCGTGGCGACCATACATTTATCCTCCGTATTGCAGATGACGGCATTGGCCTGCCAGCCGGTTTTGATATTACAAAATCACAGTCTTTGGGGCTGCGGCTTATACGTGGCCTGTCTAAAGACCTTGAGGGGAGCTTTACCATGGTGGCTAACGGTGGCACGGCCGTACAGATAGAATTTACCTACAATTTTGAACTTAAGCGTAACAAATCAGTAATATGAAACAAAAAGTACTTATAGTTGAAGACCAGTTTATTGAGGCCAACGACCTTGAAATTATGCTGCTGAAGGCAGGTTACCAGGTGGCGGGTATTGCAAACTCTGTAGCAGAAGCGCTTAAACTGATAGAAAAAGAAAAACCCGGCCTTGTGCTGGTAGATATATTTTTGAAGGGAAAAGAAACCGGTATTGACCTTGCCGGCGTGCTGAATGAAAAGGCTATACCCTTTATTTTTATTTCGGCAAACTCTAACCATGAGGTGTTAATGGCGGCTAAGGCTACACAGCCTTATGGGTTTATAGTAAAGCCTTTCAGGGAACGCGACCTTATGGTTACACTCGAAATTGCCCAGTACCGCTATGAAAACAGCGCTGAGGCCAACCTGCGCAAAGAGGCCGATTTGCAAAAAAAGCTCAAGTCAATTGCCGATGAAAAAGAGGGGTGGGAACAAAAAATGCTCAAAACCGCCATAGCGCTGCAAACCTACGTGCCGTTTGATTATATGGTGGCGGGGTTTCGCACGGCAGGCGAAATTCCGTATAACGCCATTAGCTTTTTGCGTGTGGGCTTTAACGAATACCAGGTTATAGGGCTGCCCGAACTGCAGCTTATTACCCACACAACCCTGAAAGAGCTTGCGGCTTTGCAGGCTGCCACACCCACCGAAACTGAACCGCAACTGTTTAACGGCGATGATTTTGTAAAGATAACCATAAAGCCCTCTATGCGCCGCCTGGTTTCAGAACAGTTTGGGATGAAGTCAATGCTTATTTTTCCGCTTATGGCGCCCAATGGCGAAACGTTTTACTTTTTCTTTTACAGCAGGCGGCCCGATACCTATAAAAACGAATATATTGTGCTGCTCAGGACGTTTAAAAACATACTTGTTGAGGCCGTGGCGCGTATGCTGTCTATAGAAAAAGCACCTGTACAGGAACAGCTACCCAAAAAAGAGCCGGTGCCGGTTAAAAGCCCGGTATCTAACGTTTTTAGTGGCATTGTAGGTAAAAGCCACCTGTTACTTAATGTATTTGATAACATAGCTCAGGTTGCACCGGCCGATACATCGGTACTTATACTTGGCGAAAGCGGCACCGGCAAAGAACGTATTGCCCAATGCATACACGACCTTTCTAAACGGGCAAAGCAGCCGCTTATAAAAATTAATTGTGCAGCACTGCCTGCAAACCTTATTGAGTCAGAATTATTTGGCCATGAAAAAGGGGCTTTTACCGGTGCTGTTGAAAAGCGTACCGGCAAGTTTGAACTGGCCAATAAGGGTACTATTTTTCTTGATGAAATAGGCGAAATGCCGCTGGAACTGCAATCTAAGCTGCTGAGGGTGTTGCAGGAAAAAGAAATAGAGCGCATAGGCGGCGGGGCGGCCGTTAAAATAGATGTACGCATTATTGCCGCTACTAATAGGGAACTTGAAAAAGAAGTGGCGGCAGGCCGTTTCAGGCTCGACCTGTATTACAGGCTTAATATTTTCCCTATAAACCTGCCGCCGTTGCGCGAACGCCGGGAAGACATACCCCTGCTGGCAGACCATTTTGTAGGCTATTTTAACCGTAAGATAGGCAAATCCATCAACGGGCTGTCTAAAGAGGCGCTAAAAGAGGCGTTGGCTTATAACTGGCCCGGTAACATACGCGAGCTTGAAAACCTTATGGAGCGTGCCGTGCTGCTTGCGCGCGAAGACACCATAAAAGAACTTCAGCTGCCCAGGCACAGTATAGCAGAAGCTGAAGGTGCTACACCGTTGGGAGACTCTTTTAAAACAATAGAAGATAACGAGCGGGAACACATTATGAGGGCGTTGAAAAAGTGCAACGGCAAAGTGTGGGGGGCAGGTGGTGCGGCCGAGCTGCTTGACTTACCACCATCTACATTGAATTCGAGGATGAAAAAGCTGGGCATAAAACGTGATTTTTCGTAAATAACAATTAAAGGCTAAACAAACCGTTTAGCCTTTTTTGTACCTCGAAATATCGCTAATTGTTTCTTGGTTTCTGCGGGATATCAAGAAAGTGAAAATAGGTTTTATATGTAACTGTCAGGTTGTTAGTTTTTTATAAAATGGTATTGCTGTTGTATGCCTTTAATTGCCTTTGGCATATTAAAAAACGGGATATCCCACAAAATATACTATCATGAAAACACTTGAAAAGAGAGAAACAATCTTGTTTATTACAGGAGCATTTGTAAGCCATACCACATGGAACCGCTGGATTAGCTATTTTGAAGACAAGGGCTACAATGCTATTGCCCCATCATGGCCGCATAAAGAAAAAAGCGCCGCCGAACTGCGCGCACTGCAACCGCACGACCATGAGCTTGCCGCGCTTACGCTTAGCGGTGTAGTAAGCCATTATGCGCAAATAGCACTCCGCCTGGGCGAGAAGCCTGTTGTAATAGGGCATTCGTTAGGCGGGCTTGTGGCGCAGATATTAATCAACCAGGGGTATGCAAAAGGTGGGGTAGCCATACACGCCGTGCCGCCCAAAGGGGTTATACCGTATGAGTTTACGTTCCTTAAATCGTCATGGAAATTGCTGGGGCTTTTTTCTTCGCTAAAAAAAACCTACCTTATGTCTTTTGCTGATTTTCAGTATGCTTTTGGCAATGGCATGAGCTATGAAGAGCAAGCTGAGGCTTATGAACTGTATGCCATACCCGAATCTAAAAGGGTGGGCAGGGGAGGCCTTACCGATGCTGCTTTTGTAGATTACAGTAAAAGGCATGCGCCGCTGCTGCTTACTGCCGGCCTTGATGATAATGTAATACCCGCACACCTTACCCGCAGGGTATTTAATAAATACAGGAAAGGCACCTCTGTACTTGAATATGCCGAGTTTGCCACCAACCACAGCGTACTGACACATGATGACTGGGAGATTGAGGCATCTTACATAGCAAACTTCCTGGAAATTAATATACCTGCTGCCCAGCCGTTTGCCGCAGCGGGGCTGCAAAAGGTGTAACGTGCTGTAATTCAGTTTTTAAATGAAACACAAAAGGTGAGGAATTTTTAATTACCCCTACTAAATAATAAACGCAGGTAGAAAACCGAAAATAAAATTTCCCCTTTTTTTTATTTAAGTTTCTGCTTCGGGCCCGGGCTATGTCCGGGCTTTTTTATGTACCCCCATGGGTTATGCCACAGCGGGCTTGCTGTATTTAAACGTTACGGTTATTTCAACACCATTGATACCGTTTATTTGAAGGGCTGCGTTAAGCTCCCGGCTAAAGCCCGAAATAAGGTTAAGCCCCAGTGAGTTAAAACCCGTTTGGGCATTGGGCATACCTACGCCGTTATCTTTAACCTTAAAAATAAGGGTATCGGCATCAGGCAGTAAGCTTACCTGTATGAGCCCGGTAGCCTCGTTAGGGAAAGCATGCTTTAGGGCATTGTTTACGGCCTCGTTAAGTATAAGGCCCATGGGTACCGCCTGTGCCGATTCAAGCTCCAGCGGTGCTACATCTACCTCAAACCGTATGCGTTCGCGGGTATCAAACGCCATTTTATAGTATTCAATAAGCTCTTTAAAATACAGCTCTACATTTATTGTAACAATATTATCTGACTGGTATAGCTTTTTGTGTATAAGCGACATAGAGTGTATGCGGTGCTGGCTGTTTTTAATGGCTTCTTTAGCGCCGCTGTCTTCAAGAAAGTGAGACTGTGCACCCAAAAGGCTCATAACAATTTGCAGGTTGTTTTTTACGCGGTGGTGTATTTCTTTTAAAAGCCATTCTTTTTCGTTAAGCAGGTTTTGCAGCATGGCATTTTTAAGGGTGGTTTGTTTTTTAATTTTTTGGTTAAGGTAGTAACTCCTGTATACCAGTATAATAATAATAACCAAAAGCCCTATGCCCAGCAGGCTCAGGTTTTTTTCGAGGGTGGTTTTAGAGAGTTGAGCCTCCTTTAGCCGGGCCTGCTTTTTAAGCAGTTGGTTGTCTTTATCTTTTTCGCGGGTTTTGTACAGGGTTTCTATACGGGCTATTTCCTTAACCCGTTTTTCGGTCATAATGCTGTCTTTGTATTGTGTAAATATCCTGTAATTGTTAAGGGCACCAGGGTAATTGCCCGCGGTAGAATCTATTTTAAACAGCTGTAGGTAGGCTTCCTGAAGGTGCGATATACTCCTGCTTTTTTCTACAATACCGGCATACATAAGCCCGTATTGCCTGGCTTCTTTATAGTTTTTTACCTGTAGAAAATAGTTTGAAAGTGTTTTGGCAAGGTTTCGTTTAATTTCTTCAACGGCATTGGTACTGTTTACATATTCTACCCCCATAGCTGCATAGCGCTTTGCCTTATCAGGATACCCAAGGTACAGGCTGTTTTCCAGCAATGTATTTATGGCATCGGCCCTGGTAAAAGGTTCGAGCCGGTTAAAATAACTTTCAAGGTTTTTGTAGTGAAATTGTGCTTCGGCGCGCCTTTTCTTAATGCACAGCATTTGTATAAGGCTTCTTTCGCTTAGCTCTTCATAGTTTTTGTTGTCATACTTATGGGCAATTTCCCAGGCTTTTTTAGCATATATAACAGCTTCATCTGTATAGTTAAGGTTGTTGTAGGTATCGGCTAAGGAGCCAAAGAGCAGCGATTCTTCAATGGTATATTCCTTTAGTTTGTTAAGTATGGCAGCCGCTTCGTGGTTGTAATGCAGTGCTTTTTCGTTACTGCCTGTTAATATGTAAAATGCAGCTATAGTGCTATAAAGGGTTTTAAGGTGGCTTGTTTCGCCTGTTTTTTTATAAGTAGCTATGGCCTTTTGAAGGTACTGGGTGGTTTTATCAAACTGCCCCATGCGCGAGTAGTAATAGCCTGTTTTTTCCAGTAGATAGGTTTTTATCTCATTATCACCTGCTTCGGTGGCTGTTTTAATTCCTTTTTCAAGTATGGCTAAAAGGTCTTTCCTTACGGTTTGTTTTTGTATTTCGGCCGTTAGCAGCCGGTTGTAGGCCCTGCTCAACCCTTTTTTGTCGGTTGTTTTTTCAAAGATTTTAATGGCTTTTTCGGCATAAGCCGATGCCTCATCTACCAGCATATTATCGGCATAGGTGTAAGAAAACAAATTGTAGGTATACGCCAACTGTAGCTTCAGGTTTTTTTCGAGGCAAAACTTTTCAGATGTTTTAGCATAATACCAGGTACTGTCTGCCGAAAGCGGAAAATCCAAATTTCCGTACCGTTCATGGTGCCATTTGCCTATTGCTATCATGGCATCGGCTTTTTGCACTGCAGATTTTGCCGTTTTGAGGTTTTTGTGCAGGGTTTTTATATCCTGTGCCATACCGTTTAGTGTACCCGCCAAAACAGCCAGTACTAATAAAAAAGTAGTTTTTTTCATGCTGAAGGGTATTAAAAAGGTTGGGAAAATTACAGCCTGGCAGGTGGGTGCCAAACCAGCATAAAATTACATTTTTTTTAACATAGAGTTGTGGCAGGGATTTAATTTTTACTTTGAACCGGTGCTTAGGCTGCCCGAAAAATGGTAAAAATTAAGACTGCCTGCAATTTGATATTTCACACCGTAAAAACAAACTCCAAAAGTGAAATATTAAGCTGTTTTCAGGTGTGAAACGAAAGCATCGAAACATTTTTGAACTGTTGAATTCATGTGATAATTTGTTACATTGATAAACCCCCCTTATTTATTACCATTCTAAATAGTTATTTTTGCCGGGGAGAACCTGAATTAAATTACTATGGGTTATATATCGATGCCATTTAGAATTGTACTTTATTTTACGCTACTTTTTTCTCAAAGCCTTCTTGCACAAACGGGCGAGGCAAAAAAAGCCTTTAAAGCCAGGATTGCAGAAATGCACAAGGTATTGCAGTCAAACCCAGATGAAGGCTACCTAAAATTGAAAAGCCTGCTAAAAGAGGCCAGAGAAAAAAACTTTACAGAATCGGAACTTGTGTTGCTTTCCAATACCTGCTGGTATTTTTTAATGAAAAACGAGTTTGACAATGTAATTAAAGCATCGGTATCGCTTGAAGAAAAAGCCACAGCATATAAAAGTATAAACTACCAGGCTGTAGCGCATATCTATTTGTGCCAGATATATATAGAAAACGATTTGCGCAACAGGGCTTTAGATGAATACAATAAAGCCCTTAAAATATTAGATGAAGGAGATGCTGAAAATGAAAGCATAATTGGTTCTAAGGCAAATGCCCATACGTATATAGCCAACCTTTACTATAACAACAACGAAATAGATGAGGCCATAAATAAAATGGCGCTTGCCCGCAAACAAATACTGCTACAGAAAGACAAAAACAAGCGGTTTTCGGGGTTGTTTAGAAACTACTCTAACACGGGTACTGTATTTGAGCGTAAAAGCCTTGATAGCGCTCAATATTACATAGAAAGGTCACTTGCAGTATGCCCTGTGCCAAAGGGTACTAAAGATTTTATAGTTTTTCTTAATTATTCGGTGCTGGGAGATATAAGCCTGAAACATAAAAACTTTAAAAAAGCACTTGAGTATTACACCCTTGCCGAAAACACTGCACCGGAGGGCGCTGATTTAAAAAACCGGCAAAGCCTGTATGAAGCCATGGTTAAAACCCATTTGGCCCTGGGCGACAGTATTGCCATGAATCATTACCGGAATAAACTAAACGAGGTAAAACTTGAGATTGCAGATGCCAAATATAAATCACTACACTCGGTAGTAAAGCAATCAGGGCAACAAACAAACCATAGCATAGTGTATGGTATTGGCGGTGCCGTAATAGTAATGTTGTGCGCATTGCTGGTGTTTTTATACTTCAGGAAAAGTAAAGTTTCTATACCTGCCGAAACAGTAAATAGCACTGCTGCTGAAACCGAAGACAGGGAAACGGTTAACAAAAAACTTGTGGAGTTGTGCGGCGAAAACCATGCTGATTTTATTCCTGAATTCAATTGTGCATTTCCTTATTTTAAAGAAAAACTGGTTGCAATAAATGAGGGTATACTGGATTCTGAGGTTGAGTTTTGTGCCTACCTTAAACTCAACCTTACCACTAAAGATATAGCCCGGATAAAAAACCTGGAGCCTAAAACCATCCAAAACCGTAAATACCGCATCCGCAAAAAGCTCAATATTCCTAACGATACTGATATTTACTTCTACTTCAACCTTTTTTAAGTTACTGTAAATCTGCATAAAAGAACAGGAGGGTACATTAACTTACGCACTTTTAACACGTAATGCCCTTACGTAAAGTTGTACACAGGATACTTTTGCGCCATTGTTTTTAAAAAGACTAAATAAAGTATTTTATGAAGAAAATTACATTGGTAGTATTGGGCCTTGTGGCGCATATTTCGGTTATGCAGGCCCAGGAATGGAACCAGCTTGGCGAAACGTTTCAGTATGAAGGGCAACCTGTAAGCACAACTGCCATGAGCGGCGATGGAAATGTGGTTGCGGTAAGCCCGTCCTTTTCAGTAAACTCTGGGGTTACAACCGGGCTTACAAAAGTGTACCAGTACAACAATAATGAGTGGGTACAATTAGGTACAGATATACAGTTTGGCGATATAAACATAGGGGCTACTTATGGAGACAATGCCGACCTTACCATAAGCCTTAGCGATGACGGGCAAACCGTTGCAATAGGCGCTCCGCTAAGCGATGCTAACGGTAATAATTCGGGTAAAGTTGGGGTATTTAATTACAACGGCACAGCCTGGGTTCAGGTAGGTGAAGATATAGTGGGCGATGAAAGCACGGGCCTTGGCGGTTCGCTTGCCCTTACGGCAGACGGTACAAAACTGGTTACCGGTGCAGATGCTAATTACACTGGTGCGGCTTTTTCAGGACAGGTAAAAGTATATGAGTTAAACGGAACAGCCTGGCAGCAGGTGGGGCAAACCGTAATATCGGCTAACAGTGAGGGGACATCATTTGGCTTTGATGTAGATATTAACGATGCCGGTACTACCATTGTAGCTACTTATTATGATGGCGGTGTTGCAAGAATATACCAGTTAGATGGTGCGGTGTGGATACAAACCGCCCTTATAGATGATGTACCTGTAGGCTATGTTAGCTTTAATGCAGCGGGCAACAGGGTAGCACTGGGTTCTTTTACCGCTAACAGCCCCACGGGTACTTTTTTTGCCGGCAGGGCCACCGTATATGAAAACCAGGACGGTATATGGACCCAATTGGGCAACGCGCTTTATGGCACGGCAATGTTCCAGCTTTATGCACGTGTAAGGCTAAATGCAGCCGGAGATGTACTTGCAGTAGGATCTGAAGGCATATCGAGCCAGGTGGGCAAAGCCGAAATTTATAAGTTTATTGACGAAGAATGGTACCAGACAGGTACTATTGCCGATACTACAAACGGAACTTTTTACGGAAGTTCGGTTGCGCTAAGCAATGACGGCGAAAAAATAATGGTTGGCGGCCGTGAAGGCGCGGGTTCGGCAACGGCGCATTATGCAAGGGCTTTTGAGTTTAACTGTTTAGTTGCCGCACCCGTTGCTACGGAACCTGAAGCGGTTTGTGCTGGTAATGCGGTTACACTTTCGGTAACAGAAACTGAAGATATTACCTACAACTGGTATACAGCTGCCGATGCTACAGAACCTGTTTATACAGGAACAACTTTTGAAACGCCCGAACTTGGTGCTACTACAAGCTACTGGGTAGAGGCCGTAACCTACATAGGCTGCAGCTCTGAAAGGGTTGAAAACGTGGCTACTGTAAATGCCCTGCCGCAGGCTGTTGAGGCTGCTGCCACACAAAGCTTTACAGAAGGGGAAACCCTTGCCAGCCTTGAAGTGGAAGCAGAGGGCGAAATTACCTGGTATGCCGATGAGACACTTACTACAATATTACCCGATACAACTGTACTGGTGCACAACACGGTGTATTATGCCGTACAGGCTGTTAACGGATGCGTTAGCCCTGCCACGGCCATAACGGCAGAAGATATTGCGCTTAGCACAGGTGTAGCAGAGCTTGAAGGTTTTACCTACTATCCTAACCCTGTGGGTAATAAGCTGTTTTTTAATACTACTGTACCTGTAAAAAGCATAACTGTGTACGACCTTAGCGGAAGGCTTATAAAAGCCCAGTATGCCCAGGAAATTACAGAAGTTGATTTGGCAAACCTTGCTACAGGCACTTACATTGTTAAGGCACAGACTGAAAATGCCGAAAAATCATTTAAAGTTACTAAACAATAATTCCCCTAAAGCCTCACCGGTATGGCCGGTGGGGCTTTTTATTTATAATGAAGCCTTTATACTTATACATCCTTTTATTTTATATACACATATTTTGTGCAGCAGGCAGTCCGGTTACAGGTACTGCCTTTTCTCAATTTACGGTGGTAAACTGCCAGGTAAGCCAGGCAGGATATCCTGTTAAGGGTATTTCCATTTCAGACCCCGATGAAGCTGATATTTTCCCCACACAAACCCTGCAGGTTAATGTAACCCAAACGGGTAGCTATACCATTAGTACCAATACTGTAAATGGCATAACATTTAGTAAATCAGGTAGCTTTACGCAAACAGGTTTGCAAAATGTTACATTACATGCAGCGGGTATGCCCCTTAATTATGGCACGTTTAGCTATGCAGTACAGGGTTGCGAATTTGAGCGCACAACCTATATACCGGACAGGAGGTATAAAGACAGCACCCAACAGGGAGAAGACAGCCTGGGTAACGGTGGCAGTACAGCACGTCACCACAGGTTTTTGTACCGGGTTTTTGAATCGGGCAATACTGAGGAGGAATGGCTGCAAACCAACCTGGGCAGTAATTATAATAAAGTGGGGCACCCGGATTTTAACCCCGATGCCGAACCGCAATCTATAACCGACCTGAATGCTTTTGGCAGCCTGTACCAATGGGGCCGTTATAGCGACGGCCATGAGCTTATGAACTGGGTGAGTGAAGCCGGTACGGGCAATGTAGCTGTAAACCAAACAACGGCCACAAAATCTGTAACCGATACACCGGGGCATAACGATATGATTATAACCCAGGGTAGCCAAGGCGACTGGAGGGAAGTATCTAACTCAGCACTATGGCAGGGCGAGGGTGGTGCTAATAACCCGTGCCCGTGTGGTTTCAGGGTGCCGTTGCAAAGTGAGTTTACTTTAGAATCTGATGCCAATAACCTGCAAACCCTTAATGATGCTTTTGCATCGCAGTTTAGGGTTGTGGGGCCAAGCGCACGCAATTACAGCACAGGTTTGGTAGAAAGCCCGCCGGGTTACCAGTCGGTTTACTGGACAAGCGCAATTGCATCTATAAACAGCTCTAACGACTTCCATTTCCAGAACACAGTGTATGAGCATAATACTACACGCGGGTTTGCGTTTTCGGTACGCTGTATTATGATGAGCTATAAATTTGAACGCTGTGATGAAGGTTATGACGGGCAGGAAAGCTTTAACCTTGATGAAATTGCCACGCAGATTGTTGCCGATTATCCGGGGCATTCGGTTTCGTTTTATGATACATTTGAAAATGCCCGCCTTGAAAACAGCAGCAACCTTTTAAGTGGCAGCTATGTTGCTTATGCCAATCAAAACCCCAATATACTATTTGCCCGCCTGGAAGATGCCAATGGCAATTTTGTAAACGGCATAAAAATAAAGTTTTATGTATATGAAACACCTGCGGTAGCCCAGGCACCCACTTTGTTTTATTGTACAACCATAGGCAGCAGTATTGGTTTGTTTAACCTTAATGAGGCTGATGGCCTGTTGACTGATGATGAGGCTGGTGAAATATTTATAAGGTATTACAGTACAGAGGCGGCAGCACAGGCCGGGGAAGCCGCAGGGCTTATATCTAACCCCGGAGGGTATACCGGTGCGGCGGGCACTGTGTATGCCAGGATTGAAAACCTGAACGGCTGTTTTGTGCTACAGCAGGTACATTTGGTTATCTCTGCTATGGATATAACCCCTCAGCATATAAATGGTATTGATATTTGCGGTACAGAAAATACGGTAGACCTTGCATCTTATATTGACCAGTTTACTACAACGCCCCAAAACTACAGTATATATTATTATACAAATCAGGCCGATGCCACGGCAAATAACACGGCTAATGCTGTTGCAGAACCGCAAGCGTATAGCCTTCCGTCAAGCGGACAAACCCACACGGTATGGATTAATTTCTCCTTAAACAGCGGTATTAATTGCGGTAATGTTATAAGCTCTTTAACTTTTACCATTAATGCGCTGCCACAAATAAGTGCTGCTGCATTTACAGCCTGCCCGGGAGAGAACGCTACACTTAGCGTAACCACAAACGGCAGCGTGGTAAACTGGTATGCAAATGAAGCAGATACCACTCCCATGTACACGGGCGCTACTTTTGCCACTCCTCAATTAGGCGAAACTACAAGCTATTGGGCAGAGGCGGTAAGCGCTGCAGGATGTAAGTCGGATAAAATTGAAGTTACGGTTACCGTAGCCCCGTTTGAAGCGTTTGCCTATACCGAAAATGTAGCCGTTTGCAGCGGTACAGCGGCCGTTTTAGAAGTTGTTGCACAACCCGGCTATACCGTTAACTGGTATGAAACCGAGACAAGCCATGTTATTCTCTATAGCGGAACGGTATTTGAAACACCGGCCTTAACGGCACCGGCAAGCTATTGGGCAGAGCTGGTAAACGCCACAGGCTGTGCATCGGGAAGGGTAGTGGTAAACGTTTTGATTAAAGAAGTACTGGTACCCGTGTTTACTTTTGGTACGGTATATTGCCTTAACGATTACGCTCCTGCATTGCCTGCAACATCAGGTAACGGCCTGAGCGGAACCTGGAGCCCGGCATCAATAAACACATCCTCACCGGGTATATACACTTATGTGTTTACCTCAAATTCCGGCGATTGCGACAATGGCCTGCAAACGGAAATAGAAATAGAAGTAACCCAACCCGTTGTACCACAGTTTGATTTGGCCACCGAATATTTTTTTGGGGAAGAACCGTCGGCATTACCGGATGTTTCGGTTAACGGCATACAGGGATATTGGGTATCATCTTTTACTAATACTGTAACACAGCATACTTTTTATCCTAATGATGATGAGTGTGCAACAGGGGTATTTGCCTTTACAAGTGTAGGTTACCCTTCTTTCTTTACGCCAAATGGCGATGGTAATAGCGATTACTGGAGCCTGGCATTTTTAAACGCTTATGATGCCATAAGGATAAAGCAGGTTTACATTTATGACCGGTTTGGCAAACTATTGGTTTCCCTGCCTCAAAATGGCAGGTGGGACGGAACCTACAAAGGCAAAATGTTACCGGCTACTGATTATTGGTTCATGGTAGAGTATTTACATTACCTGAGTAATGGTACCCGTACTGAAAAAACTGCAAAAGGACATTTTAGTTTAATACGATAAGTGGGCCGGGCTAAATTTTTATAAAAAGGCAAAAACCAAAATCACGCAGTTTAATGGGTGATTTTGGTTTTACTGTTTCACACTTTAGTGTACGTTCATTGAAAAAGGAGCCGAACTGATTAAGGCTGATCCTGAAAAAGAAGCGATACTGCACTGGCTTTCTGTAAGCCCGGCAATGCGCAGGATAGACCGTGAATCTCTTGTTAATTGCATTAAGCTTTTTCAAGTTGGCCCAGTACCGCCTTTAAATCAACTGCATCCTCAAAAAAGCCCTCCCATAAATCACCTTTTTCCTCCACCCGTTTCGGTACTGTTTTGATATTGTACTTCTTGATATCAAATTTACCGTTCAGCTCACTCCAATCTAAAGGTGTGCTTACCGTAGCACGGTCACGAGGCCGTAGCGAATAGGCACAGGCCATGGTTTTACCCTTGCCGTTTTGCAGGAAGTCAAGATAGATTTTACCCACGCGGTTTTTGGGCATACGCTCCAGGCTGGTAATATCCGGCAAAGCACTGTGCACCGTATGGCTTATAAGGTGTGAAAAGTCGCGGGTTTGGTCGTAGGTGTATTTCGGTTTAACCGGAATAAAAATATGCAGCCCTTTGCCCCCGGATGTTTTCAAATATCCCTTGATATTCAACTTATCCAATATTTCTTTTACTTTTTTGGCCGTTGTAACCAGGTCTTTTATGGAAGCCTCATTAGGGTCGAGGTCAAAAATAATGTAATCCGGGTTGTTGATGCTGCCAATACGGCTGCTCCACGGGTTTATCTCTATACAGCCCAGGTTGGCCATATACATCAGGGTTTCTTTATTATTACAAATCAGGTACTCTATAGATTCCCCGTCCGCTAACGATTTTAATTTCCGGGTCGTAGCCCACTTTGGTGCTTTTCCACCCATATCTTTTTGGAAAAAGCCTTCGTTTTTAATACCATCGGGGTTACGGCGTAACGACTGTGGCCTGTCTTTTACATACTTCAGCACATATTCTGCCATAGCATTATAATACGCAATCACATCGCCTTTGGTGTGGCCTTCTTTCGGCCAGAATACTTTATCAGGGTTGGTTATTGGTACTTTTTCAGTATCAAAACTATTTGCTGTTTCAGTATCTTTGGCAACAACTTTTTTCTTGCTTACGGGTTTTTCCCTTACTACATTTTTTGCTTTCTTATCCGTTCGGAGGGCAACAAATACAGGATGGCGCAGGCTTCCGGCCGCTGTCCACTCCGAATATTTAATCTGCGCTACCAGCTGCGGCTTTACCCAATGCACACCGGGCTCTTTAGGCTTTTCGGCAAACGGGCAGGTTTTTACTTCAAGCTTTTTTAATGCATCATGCAGTTCCTTTAATGAGGTTTCGTTAAACCCCGTACCCACTTTGCCAGAGTAGATAAATGTATCACCCTCATAATAACCTAAAAGTAGCGCACCGAAGCCGCTACGCGTACCTTTAGGTTCTGTATAACCGCCGATGACCATTTCCTGCTCGTTGGTTACCTTTATTTTCAACCAGTCTTTTGAGCGTTTGTTTACATGGTAAACAGAGTCAGCCTTTTTAGCTATCAGCCCTTCGCCGCCCTGTTTGGCAACTTTTTCTAATGCCTTTTTACCTTTGCCAATGGTATGCGCTGAATAGACTATGCTTTCCTGCTTTGGCAATAGTGCCTCAAGGATGCGTTTTCGTTGCAGCAGGGGCAGCGGAGTAAGGTCATAGCCGTTGAAATACAGTATGTCAAACACATAGCATTTCAGTTTTCCCCGGTCGGGATTCTCTTCATAATCCTGCAACCACTGAAAGTGGCTCTTGCCTTTGGCATCTTCTGCAACAATCTCCCCATCCAGAATCATATCGTCTTTAATGCTCCCGAAAGCGTCTACAAGTGGGGCATATTTTTTATTAAAGGACAGCCCATTTCGGGAGGTCAGTTCTACCTTTCCCTTATTGATTTGTATCAATGCCCTGTAGCCGTCGTATTTGTTTTCAAACAGCCAATCCTCATTATCAAATACTGCATCTGTCAGGGTTGCAAGTTGCGGTTTCCAGTCTTTCGGGAAGGTTTTGCGGCGTTTCGCACCGGCCACATCGTCAGCAGTAAAAGAGGGTGCTGAGGCTTTCTTCTTTGTAACGTTTTCAAGGATGTCATTCTTATCACCACTTTTGGTTGTGGCAGCTTTCTTGCCGCTTTCCCAGGTATCAGAATCTTTGTCCTTTGCAATTTGTGGTAGCGTTCGTCCCGTGAGTACTGAGTTTTGGTTAAAATTCCGTTTTGTGGCAAACTCATCCTTACCTTTCATCAGCAGCCATTCTTCTTTCTTGCCACTCATGCGTACCAGATGGTAGGAGCCCTTTAGCTTTTCGCCCTGCATAACTACTTTAATGTTGCCCTCCTGGTGCATTTTGGTGAGCATTTTTTTGCTCTCGGCTACTGATTCTGCACCTTCTGCCATGTACGTACCGGTGTCCCATACCATTACAGTACCACCACCATATTGCCCTTTGGGTATGGTGCCTTCAAAATCAATATAATCCATGGGGTGGTCTTCCACGTGCATGGCAAGCCTTTTAACAGATGGGTCGGCACTGGGGCCCTTGGGTACCGCCCAGCTTACCAAAACCCCGTCAATTTCCAGCCTCCAGTCAAAATGCAGGTGTGATGCTTCGTGTTTTTGCACCACGAAATGCTGTGCATCGCCCGACTTTTTGATTTTGCCTTTTGGTTCAGCCGTTTTTTTGAAGTCACGTTTTTTATGGTATTCTGATAGTTTCATGGCAACTTAGTTTTTTATGGCTTCCAGGCTGGCTTTTAGCTGTTCCAGCAAATCGTCTTTGGCCTCGGGTGTTTTCTTTTTCCTGCGTGGTGCAGGGGCTTTGGCTCCCGGCTTGGCAGCTGCTTTTTTCTTGATCATCTTTATGAGTTCTGCCTTGTAGGTATCCTTATATTTTGTGGGGTCAAAAGTATCGGTAAGCTGGTCTATGATATTCATGGCCATATCCAGCTCCTTCTTGGCGATTTTCACATCTTTTGGGATTAGCCCTGCTTCTTCGGGGTCGCGCAGCTCATCCTCAAAACGGATCTGGATCAGCAGAATGGCATCTTCTTCTACCTTTAATATCCCCAAATGTTCGGTGGTGCGCATTACAAATTTGCACAATCCCACCTTGCCTGATTTACGCAATGCCTCACGCAAAAGGGCATACACCTTTTTGGCATCTTTTGCGGGTTCGGTTATATAGGGTTTCTCAAGATATTTAGAAGGGATTTCTTCTTCCTTGATAAATTCAAAAATATCGAGCGATTGCGTTTTCTCGGGTGCTGCTTTGGCAAAATCATCCTTGTCAAGGATTACATAATCACCGTTTTCCTTACGATAGCCTTTGGCAATATCTTCCCATGGCACTTCCTTACCATCTTTTTTACACACCCGAACGTACTGAATGGCACATTTATCTTTTTTGCGCACCATATCTAATGCCAGGCGGTGGGTTTGAGTACCGCTGTATATTTTTATAGGGATGTGCACCAGGCCAAAGCTGATGCTGCCTTTCCACAATGCTTTCATGGGTTATATTTTAATTCTTTATGAATTTAAAAAGAATGAAAGCAAATTCATAGTTATTTAATAATCTGTTAAGTAGGTATGTAGTTAGCTTAGAAACCTATTTGCGATTTATTACTATTGCTTTAGGGTACTAAGCAAATGGTGTGATTTTTTGCGTGCCTGAAATAACCTGAAATCGGTTTACCGAAATATAAGCTTTGAGTTTTGTTTAATTAGGTATAGCCCATTTTAGTATTTCACACCGTAAATCCAAATTCCAAAAGTGAAATATTAAGCACTTTTTGGGTGTTAAAAGAGAAAAATTTTATGATGTGTTAAGGCAGGTATTACTGCAACGAAAAATCTACTGTAATGAAGTTTGATGTATAAACTTCATGTTAGTAAAAATTACTTTCAAAAATATCCATCATATACTTGCAGCTTTTACCTGGATAGGATGCTCTGTTTCAAAGGATATGCTTTTACCTGATGCTGCGCCAGAAACATTTAGGTATGCTTCTCCAAAAGATTCATCAAGTATAGGCGCTTTGCCCCTGAGAAATTTTATTACAGATGCCTCACTGCTAAGCCTGATTGATACTGCCCTTGTAAAAAACTATAGCATGCAGCTTGCGCTAAAAAATATTGAAGCTGCAGAAGTGCTTTTCAGGCAGTCTAAACTGGGCAATCTGCCCGAAATAAGATTACAGGTAACGGCAAATACCAGCCGCCCTTCAGACAACAGCCTGAATGGTTTTACCCTCAACCAGTTTTTAGGCACCACCCATATTGAAGATTATAACGCTAACTTGGGTATGCACTGGGAGGCTGATATATGGGGGAAAATTAGCAACCGTAAAAAAGGTGCCTTAGCCGCTTATCTTCAAACACAGGAAGCAAGTAAAGCGGTTCAGACACGTTTGATTGCCGATGTAGCACAGGTGTATTATAACTTGCTGATGCTGGATGAGCAGTTAGCAATAGCAAAAAAGAATTTAGAGCTTAACAGCAGCACGCTGGATATAATTAATTTACAGTTCTCATCCGGGCAGGTTACCTCACTTGCCATTCAGCAGGCAGAGGCCCAGAAGCTGTATTCGGAAAAACTTATACCGCAGCTCGAAAAAAATATTATTATTCAGGAAAACGCGTTAAGTGTGCTAATAGGAGTAGAACCGACCGCAATTAAACGAATAAACGGCCTTGATAAAATAGATGTACCCAATAAGTTAAACGCAGGATTTCCTTCCGCAATGCTAAGCCACAGGCCCGATATAAAATCCGCCGAGCTGGAATTAACCATTGCAAATGCAAAAGTGGGTGTGGCTAAAGCAGCTTTATATCCATCTTTAATAATCACTGCCGGCGGGGGCATAAATTCTTTTAAATCGAGCAACTGGTTTAATATACCCGCGTCATTATTCGGGTTGGTATCTGGTGGAATTACGCAACCGCTTTTTGAACGGGGTAAACTAAAAAGCAATGTAAAGCTGGCCGAAATAGACCGTGAAAAGGCGGTTATCCGTTTTCGTCAATCTGTGTTAGATGCGGTGGGAGAAGTTTCAGATGAGTTGGTGAAGATTGATCGCCTGGCGCAGGAATATGCTATTGCTGAAAAAAGGCTTGTTACCCTGCAGCAAGCCTCGGGCAATGCCAACCAATTGTTTGAAAACGGTATGGCTACTTACCTGGAGGTTATAATAGCCCAGGGAAACCTGCTACAAGCAGAACTCGAACTGGCTACAGTAAAACAGCAACAGTTGCATTCAGGTATAGCATTATACCGGTCACTCGGGGGTGGTTCGGATTTGTAATTCTTATTATTTAAAACGGCTGCTAAATTTAGCAGCCGTTTTTATATAAATTAAAAATGAAACCATATAGCTTTTAAGTTGTTTGTCCGCCATCTACATTAAGTGTAGCCCCTGTAATGTATTTTGCGTCGTTTCCAGCCAAAAAAGCAACCGTACCTGCTATATCTTCGGGTTCGCCGTAATGCCCTAACGCTACAGCCTGTAGCATGGTAGCGCTAAAAGGTCCGTCTGCCGGGTTCATGTCTGTATCGATTAGCCCCGGTTGAATGATGTTAACCGTTATATTCCTCGACCCTAAATCCCTTGCCCAGCTTCGGGTATACGCACCCAGCGCTGCTTTTGTGGCTGCATAATCGCCTATTCCCGCATAAGGGGTGCGGGCGCCTCCTGTAGAGCCTATATTTATAATACGCCCGCCGCTACCCATATAAGGCAGCACGCTCCTAACTGCATATACGGCACCGTGTACGTTTACATCCCATTGTTTTCTAAATTGTGTAATGTTATCATCTGCGGCATCAATCTGACCGGTTATAAAAAGCCCTGAGCTGTTTACAAGTATGTCGATACTGCCAAATGCGTTGGCTACTTCTTTTACTGCCACGTCAATCTGCTCCTGGTTTCCCGTATCGGCTTTAATGGGGAGTACACTTACTTCCAGTTTTTCTAACTCATTTTTCAGTTCTTCAGCTTTCTCCTTAGATGATACATAAGTAAAGGCTACGTTAGCCCCTTCGCGGGCTAAACGGCTGACAATTCCTGCACCAATGCCTCTGCTACCTCCTGTAACTAAAGCAACTTTTCCTTTTAATGTTGGCATTTTAATGATTTTTGATTTTAATTAGTATGAAATATAACCGGGCCTTTTGTTTTGCCCGACTCAAGGTCTTCATGTGCCTTTTGGGCGTCTTTTAGTGAATATATTGTGGGAGCTATTTCTGCGAACACGCCCAACCTTAATGCCTCAAAAACATCGTCTGCGGCCCGCTGCGCAGCCGCATGGTTGGGCAGGTAACTACCAAGATCGGGCTGTATGAAGTTAATTTTGCGTTCCCTGATAAGCGCCGAATCTAATTTTGGAAGGCCTGAAGCAAAACCAAAAAGTATGGCATATCCTCCTTCAGCAATCAATTGCAATGACTTGCCAAAAGTGGATTGGCCCACGCCGTCATACACGGCCTGAACACCTTTACCTGACGTAATTGTTTTTACACTCTCAGTAAAATCTTCGACATCCAGCGCAATAACATGGTCAATGCCATGTGCCAGGGCATACTCTTTCTTTATACTATGCCCAACTGTGCCTATTACTGTTGCCCCTAAATGCTTTGCCCATCTGCTAACTAAAGAGCCAACTCCACCTGCCGCTGCATGGATAAGGATGGTATCACCGGGCTTAACGGCATAGGCTTCTTTAATTAACATGCGTGCGGTCATGCCTTTTGCGAGTAATGAAGCAGCCTGGTCAAAAGAAACATGGTCAGGAAGTTTTATTAGGGCTTTTTCATCAATTAGCCTGTACTCTGTATAAGCACCAAGTGAAAAAAAGTATCCCACGCGATTACCTACCCTGAAGTTAGTAACACCCGGCCCTATAGCCGTTACTGTTCCGGCGGCTTCTACGCCAATTGTTGCCGGAAAATCACGTAGCGGGAAGGTTCCGCTACGGAAAAGGACATCTACAAAATTGAGCCCTATAGCTTCCTGCTGTAATACCACCTGATTTGACCCGGGGTTGGATATATCAACATTAGCGTATTCCAGCACTGAGGGAATTCCTTGCCTACTAATACGTATTGTACCATTTGTTATATTATTTTCCATCATTTCTATATAAAAAATTTGACATTTGAAGACTTCAAATTTCTGCGTTATAGCTAATGTGGCTATTGACAAATGCAGTAAATTATACTTGATATTTGTCAAGTCGGCTCAGGTAATTACTGTAATTTTACAACTGAATACAATTTTAAAATTCATCAAATGACAGTTTTGTATGAGCCGCTGTATGACTATATTGAAACCAAGTCAGGCAGTAACCTAACGCCGGAAGAAAAACTACATATCCAATTGTTTTTTAAACCGAAACATTTGAGAAAAAGACAATACCTGTTACAGGAAGGGGATATATGCAAGGATATGTCATTTATAGTTAAAGGGGCGGGCAGAATGTTTGGCCTTAATGATAAAGGACAGGAATATACCATGCGTTTTGGTATAGAAAATTGGTGGCTGGGTGATTATGAAAGTTATAATTATAGTATTCCGTCGCGCCATAACATAGAAATGGTTGAAGATTCAGATTTATTACAAATTTCTAAAGAAGGGTTACAGAAACTAACATCATTGGTTCCGGCTTTTGATGCCATGATTAAAGAAATAGATAAAAAAGGTGTTGTGGCCAATCAAAAGCGAATATACTCGTCTATAAGTCTTAATGCCGAGGAAAAATATGATGCTTTTTTAAAATCCTATCCTAAAATCCTCAATCGCTTCCCACTTGTTATGATAGCTTCTTATCTGGGCATTTCGCCTGAAACGTTAAGCAGGATAAGAAAAAATATTTTAAATAAATAATAGCTTTAAGACCGCTTTTATAGCTTTATATTAACAGGAAATCGAACACCATAATTCTCAATGAAAATCATTATGTGACATGTGAAGTTAGGAATTGTGTAACACTATTTTGATTTTGCTATTTTTATAACAAAAAAATGCCTTTTGCAAGCTGCAAAAGGCATCGGTGGAGCCGCCGGGAATTGAACCCGGGTCCAAACAGGGAAGCAAAGAGCTTTCTACACGCTTAGTTTCCGCTTGGGTTTTAGATGGTATGCAAGGCCGGAAACTGCCACACACCACTTAGCTCCTTAAGTCTCAGGACAGCCGCAGAGCAAAGCCATCCCCAGGTCTATTTTTACGGTTCTCCTAATCGAAACGCCATAAACCGGGGCTTTTCAGGAGAATCCCGCCTCCCTGCCTTGCAGGGACGAGGCTTATCTTACTATAATTCAGAATTAAGCAGCAAGAGCGTAGTTATTTTCGCCGTTTAAAAGTTCGAAGCAATGATATACGGGAACAGCCTCATTTCCCGGCGTGCTTACTGTTCACATCGGCCTGCTGTCAAAACCAGTCGGCCCCAGTAGCTTTTAGTTAATAGCAAACAAGGTGCCAAAAACTTTTGCAAAAATAACAATAAATAAATAGTAAACTAATATAGGTTATTGAATTATTGTTATATTTGAATGTTTTTAAAACTATAATGGTGATAAAAATTTAATACAACGTTTTCGTTGTTGTGAAACTCACAATAATATGATAATCTGAGTGCTATGAAATTTGGTATACTTAAAGAACGTAAATCACCACCAGACAAAAGAGTGGTATTCTCTCCGCAAATGCTACAGGCTTTCAGGGAAAAATATCCTGAAGCACAGTTTGTAGTAGAGGCAAGCGATGTAAGGATTTTTAATAATGATGAATACAGGGCTTTAGGTTTTGATATTCAGGATTCTATTGAGAATTGCGATGTGTTTTTAGGTGTTAAAGAAATACCGGTTGATGCTCTTATTGAAGGAAAATCATACTTTTTCTTTTCGCATACTATTAAAAAACAGGCACATAATAAAAAAATGCTACAGGCTATACTGGATAAGGATATTACCTTGTATGACCATGAAACTGTGGTAGATGCAGATGGGAGACGCCTTATAGGCTTTGGGCGCTATGCCGGTATTGTAGGTGCCTATAATGCATTCAGGGCTTTAGGGCTTAAGTATGAATTGTTTGACCTTGCAGCCGCTGAAACTCTTGAAAACAAAGAAGCACTTGTTAAAAGGTTAAAAGCTAAATATTTACCACCCGTAAAGTTTGTACTTACCGGCAAAGGTAAAGTAGGGCAGGGGGCTAAAGAAATACTTGATGCCATAAAAATCAAACAAGTATCGGTAGCTGATTTCCTGAGCAAAACGTATGATCATCCGATTTATGTGCAGTTAGATGTATTGGACTATAATAAACGTATAGACGGAACAATTGTCTCAGCCAATGAAGATTTTTTCAAAAATCCGCAGCTGTATACGTCAGATTTTGAGAGGTTTGTAAATATAGCTGATGTGTTTATTGCAGGGCATTTTCATGGTAATGGCGCTCCTGATATCCTGACGCAGGAAATGTTAAAAGGCAAATCATGTAAATTAAAAGTAGTTGCAGATATATCTTGCGATGTAGACGGCCCAGTGGCCTGTACATTAAGAGCCAGCTCTATAGCACATCCGTTTTATGGATACAACCCATCAACAGGCCAGGAAACTGATATGCACCATCCTACGGCAATTGTTGTAATGGCAGTAGATAATCTGCCATGTGCGTTGCCAAAAGATGCCAGCGAGGGTTTTGGCCAAATGTTTCTTGAGCATGTAATACCTGCTTTTTTTAATAATGATAAAGACGGTATACTACAACGCAGTAAAATAGCAGAAAACGGAAGACTGACAGAGCGGTTTAAGTATCTTTCAGGATATGTAGAAGAAAATGTGCCCCATTTGTAGGGGCATTTTTTTTGAGTATATTTAACTTAATTAAAGTTAGTTATATGTTGCGCAAAGTATTTGTACTGGTTGCCTGTTTATTGTTTGTTTCTTTAAAAGCCCAGGAATTGCTGCCTTTTGTAGAAAATTTCACCAAATCTGACTATAATGGAGATAACCAGGTTTGGGATGTAGAGCAGGGAGCTGATAAGTCGTTATATTTTGCTAATCACCATTTTATGTTACGCTATAACGGTGTAAAATGGCAAAAATATACGCTTCCCAATAAAACGGTTATTCGTTCT
Organism: Flavobacterium akiainvivens; assembly: GCF_001278115.1. GTDB lineage: Bacteria > Bacteroidota > Bacteroidia > Flavobacteriales > Flavobacteriaceae > Flavobacterium > Flavobacterium akiainvivens. The sequence continues at coordinate 343,923 of NZ_LIYD01000005.1, forward strand.
GTTTTTGCCGATGGAAACCGTATTTACTGCGGTTCATATAAAGAGTTTGGCTATTGGCAGGAAAATAACGGTAAAACGCAATATGTATCGTTATCTAAAGCAAAAGACCTTTTTAATGGTTTTGCTGATAATGAAGAAGTCTGGAAAATTTTTAAATATAAGAAAGCCATTTATTTTCAGGCATTTAATGTCCTTTATAAGTATGAAAATGGTAAAACAACTAAAATAGCTTTTCCATCCCAAGTTTCATATTGCTACGTGGTTGATAGCCACGTGTATGCTGCAACTGTAAGAAATGGTATCTACGAGCTTGTTAATAATGAGTTTAAAACGGTTGAAAACTGGCCGCAACTAAAGGAAACCGTAGTTCACGGTATAGAAAAGTGTGGTAGTGATATTTTTATATTTACCAAAACCAAGGGCATTTTAAAAGGTAATAACTCAGTGTTATCCGTTTGGAATAACCCCGTTAATGATGTTCTTAAAAATGAAGTTATCCTTACGGCAAAAGTAGTTAACAACCGCATTCTGGCTATAGGTACAGCACTAAATGGTTTGTATTTGATAGATATATATAATAATACGGTAAAAAATATTAACAGAAATAACGGCCTTAAAAATAATGCAGTGCTCTCTGTTACTGTAGACGCCGAATCTAATTTATGGTTAGGGCTTGATAATGGTATAGCCCATGTTGAAATAAACTCGCCCGTTTGGTTATTTACTGATACTTCGGGTATTTTGGGTTCGGTATATTCCCTCTCCACATATAATAACGGGTTCTTATTTGCTACAAACCACGGGCTTTTTAAGCTTTTGGATAACAAACTGCAAACGGTGCCTAAATCTCAGGGGCAAATATGGAACATTTATCAAAACGGTGATAAGTACATCATAGGCCATAATGACGGTACTTTTGTTTTTGATGGCAATGGGCTCACTAAAATCAATCCGGTTAACGGTGGATGGAATTTTGTTAAAAGTGTATATGATGAAGCTTATTTTCAGCCAAATTATTCGGGCGTAGTAATTTATCAGGATAATAATAATCTGGCACAATGGCAGGTTTTGGGTGGCATAACAAAGCCCATAAGATATATTGCCCAAACACGCAGGGGAGAATTGTGGGCTGCCGATAGCCACCGTGGTTTATACCGGATTACTTATGATAAAGATTTTAGTGTTAAAAGGGTAGAAAATGTTAGTGAGAAGAATGGTATAAAGGCTGATTTTGGGGTTAAAATATTTCAATACAGGAACGAATTGCTGTTTTATATTAATAATGTATGGTATAACTACAATAGCCTTGCAGAGAAGCTTGAAAAAAACAACACATTTACAAAAGAATTTAATATTATAGACGACATTATACCTGTTGACGATGAGGTTTTTATAATCGTTAAAGACGCTAAGCTATATGCAATAACACAGTCCGGTAGTGTTTTTCACTATGAGCTTATACCCGAAAAATACTACCAGGGCAGGTTAATTTCTGATAATATGAAAGCATACAGGCAAGGCAATACTCTGTTTGTTAACCTTGACGATGGTTTTATGGCTTATCAGATACATAAAAAGGAGTTGCAACCCTATAAAGTTGATATCCAAGCTTATTATGAGGGTAAGCCAATTACAAACGATATAAAAACCGGTTACAACCAGTCGGTTGAAATTAATGTATCCAGTGGGTATTATGGATTTGATAAACCCGTACTTTACTACAGTTTAAATGAAGAAAAGCCATATATGCCAATAGATAATGGACAGTTTACTCTTAGTAGCCTTGGTAGTGGTAAACAGGAGGTTGAAATTTATTCTCTTGAAGGAGAAAAATATAATAAACTGGCAGCTTATAAATTTCATGTAAAAAAGCCGTGGTATTTTTCTATCTACATGATTTTGGCTTATATAATGGCAATCGCAGGTATTTTTTTCCTGTATTACCGTTGGAATAACCTGCGGTACAAACAAAAACTTAAACTTAACGAAGAAGAATTAAAGCACATGACGCAAATTCTGGAGCTTGAAATGGAGGCAGAGAATAAGTTAAGGCGCGAACAACATGAAAAACACATGCTTGAGGCAGAGGTGCAAAATAAAGCGTCTGAAGTAGCAGGTAAATCACTTTCTATAGCAAAACATAGTGAAATGATTGAGAGCATTCAGCAGGTGCTTGATGATGAAAATAATGCTGACCAGCTTAAATCAAAAATCAAGAGGATTATAAAAGCCAATACTTTAAGTAAAAATGAGTGGCAAAGTTTTGAACGGAATCTTCTTAAAAGCCACGAAGATTTTGTGTCTCGGCTAACTAAAAATTATCCAGAACTTACACCTAAAGATATTAAGCTGTCTATATATTTACGCATGAACTTGTCTTCTAAGGAAATAGCGCCACTTATGAACATTTCTTACCGTGGTGTAGAGCTGCATCGATATCGTTTGCGTAAAAAGCTGCAGATTATGACAGACGAAAGTTTAAATTCATTTATGATTACTTTACAATAGGTACATCATTACTACATCAATATCTTAAAATTTGATGTATATGTGTATTGTTTAAGTTTTTTATTTACAGTGTATTATATTTTATTTTTGTTAATTTGATGTAGTGTTGATAGGGTTGGTTGTTGCTTAACTAAAACGTTTTAGTTGTATTTTTGGGTAACGATTAATTCCATACAGCCATGAGGAAATCATTACTCATCATCCTACTAATTTCCTGCGCATCTTTTGCTCAGGTAACACCCCAGCAACAAAACGATTCTATATTTAATGACTCTATTTTCTTTCAGGATCAGGTTATGGAAGAAGTGGTGCTTATTGGATATGGTGCCCGTAAAGCAGGAGCCATAACAGGCTCTGTTTCATCAATCCGGGCGGCAGACATAGTGCGTACACCTGCACAATCTGCAATACAGGGTATACAGGGCAAGGCAGCCGGTATAAACATTGTAACCAATGATGAACCCGGTGCTAACCCATCAATACGCATAAGGGGACTGGGAACCATACTTGGCGCCCGCGATCCGCTTTATGTAATTGATGGTATTGAAACCTCAAGCCTTAATGGGCTTAACCCCAATGATATTGCTACCATTGACATCTTAAAAGATGCGTCTTCATTGGCAATTTATGGGCAAAAGGGTTCTAACGGTGTTGTATTGATTACGACAAAAAAAGGTAAAGAAGGAGAGATTAAGGTATCGTATGACGGATACTACGGCCAAAAATTCATTCAGCGCGATGTTAAAATGGCAGACTCATATCGTTATGCTTATTTTAATAACACCGCTTTAGGTGCGCCTACCTACTTTAGTTTTGAGCAGCCCTACAACACAAACTGGCTCGACGAAATTACAGATACCGGCCAGGTTATTAATAACTCAATATCGCTATCCGGAGCCGGAGAAAATGCCTCCTATTATTTTGGAGCATCAAACTACCAGGAAAAAGGTATTCTGTCGGGCAGCGAGTTTGAAAGGACAAATATTATTAGCAATAACACTTACAAGCTTCTAAATGAAAAACTTAAGATAACTTCGTTTATAAACCTTTCAGTTGCTAAAAATACCCCTAAGCCCTTAAGTGCATTTACAAATGCTTATAAACAGTCGCCCATAATGCCTGTGCAATATGCAAACGGCAGGTGGGGCGCCCCACTTGTAAACCCGCAGGGATTTAATGATTTAACCGGGGAACGCTATAATAACGTGGCTAATCCGGCCGCCCAGGTGTATTATTTTAACCAGCAGGATAAAAATACCACGCTTATAGGTTCGGTTAATGCAGAGCTGAAACTGTGGAAAGATAACCTGAAATTCAATTCTAATTTTGGTGCTACAGCCAGTTGGGGAAAAGGTTATACCTATACGCCCACACGTGATTTATGGCTTGCCGGTAACCCATCTAGTTCAGTTACTGATTATATAGCGCTTAACCCTGAAAATCCTATAATCAATACCCTGCAGCAACGCCGCAGCACTAATTACAGGTGGAACTGGGATAACTATTTTACTTATACAAATACATTTGCTGAAGACCATAATGTAACAGTTGTTGCCGGTTTATCGCGCACTACATTTAACATATCTGAATACCTTAATGCTACAAGGCAGGATGTACCGCTACAGTCTAATTACTGGAGTCTTGACCTTTCCAACAATAATATTGAAGTGGCACCGGGTTCGGTTGCACAAAATACAACCAGTACTCCAATTGTTTCTGTGGCATATTTTGCCCGTGCCGAGTATGATTACAAAGGCAAGTACTTATTATCTGCATCGGTTAGGAGGGAAGGTATTAGCGCTTTTACTGAAGATAAACGTTTTGAGGTCTTCCCATCGGTTTCAGCCGGTTGGGTAATTACTTCCGAAGACTTTATGAAAGATGTTAAGGTAATCAATAACCTTAAGCTGAGGGGTGGATATGGCGAAGTAGGCAATGGTAACGCGGGCTCGTTGAATGCAATATTATTTTCTACAGGTACCAACTATGCTTTTGGCCCGGATCAGATAATTTATCCGGGTAACAATGTACCTTATCAGGTAGACCCTAACCTTACCTGGGAAACCATGAAAGAAATAGATTTAGGCCTTGATTTTGCTTTGCTGGACAGTAGGTTAACCGGTGCATTTGATTATTATAACCGCAAAACAGAAAATGTAATACTTCCGGTAGCAGTACCCACTGTGCTTTCTCCTGAACCCGTATACCTAAACAGTGGTACAGTAAGCAACAAAGGCGTTGAGCTAACGCTTAAATGGTCTGACAACATAGGTGAAGACTTTAGCTACTGGGTAGGTGGTAACGTATCTCAAAATAAAAATGAGCTTGAAGAAGTAACCAGCCCATTTTTTGGCGAATACATAGGCGGCAGCCTGGGTAACGGGCAATGGACCAAACAAGTGCTTGAAGGCCAGCCGCTGGGAAGCTTTTATGTATATGAAGTAACGGGTTTTAACAGCGATGGTGGCTTTACTTATAGCGATGAAAGGGTAGTGGCAGGGTCATACATTCCTAAAACCACTTATGGCATTAACCTGGGCTTTAGCTACAAGCATTTTGATTTTTCGGTAGATGCTTACGGTGTGGCAGGCAACAAGTTGTATAACGGTAAAAAAGCCCAGCGCTTTGGCGGCGAAAATGTAGAATATGATATTCTTGACAGCTTCTGGGTACCATCTAACCCAAATGCCACTAACCCAAGGCCAAGCAATGATGTGCCAAGGGCTTCAACTTACTTTATTGAAAATGGAGATTATCTAAGGATAAACAATATAACCCTGGGTTACACATTTAATAACATTTTTGAAGGGCTTGATAAAGTAAGGCTTTATGCTACAGCGGTTAACCCATTCCTGTTTACAAAATTCAGTGGTTTTTCGCCGGAAATTGTTGGTAATGATAATGCCAATCCGCTTGGTGGAGCAGGTATAGAGCTGGATGCTTATCCTACAAACAAAACGTTCCTGTTTGGGCTTAGTATAGGTTTTTAATTGCTATGAATAAAAATATTTCAAAAATGAAAAAACGATTTACATATAAAACAGGTTTGGCAATGCTTTGTGTTGTGGCTATAGCTGTATCATGCGATGATGATTTAAATGTAGACCCAAGAAATGCCATAAACGAAAATGATTTTCTTAATAATCCAGATAATGCCGTAGCGCTTGTTAATGGTGTATACAACAAAATGCTTGATTTTGATATGTATTCCTTTAGCTGGATAGGGGTTACCAGTATAACATCAGACGATGCAGATAAAGGCTCAACCCCAGGTGATACGGGTAGCGATAAGCACAGGATGGATGCTCTGTCATTTGATGCTACAGATCCTTCTTTTAACGAAGTCTGGAAAAGTCGTTATGCGGCTATATACCGCGCAAATAATGCGCTTGGGTATCTTGAGCAGCTATCAATAGATGAAACCTTAAAAAACAGGCTTATAGGCGAGGTTAAGTTCTTAAGGGCATTTTGGTATTTTGATCTTGTACGTTGTTTTGGCGATGTGCCGCTGGTTGTAGAACAAATAGACCTTAATGATACTGAACTTATTAATGATGTGGTATTTGTAAGAAAACCAAAGGCTGATGTTTATGCCCAGATTGAAGCCGATCTTATAGATGCTGCTTCTAAACTGCCTCTTAAATCGCAGTACGGTCAAACAGATTTAGGGCGTGCCACAAAAGGGGCAGCACATGCCTTGCTTGCCAAATCGTATCTGTATCAGGAAAAGTGGAATGATGCCTATACAGCGGCCGGAGAAGTAATTTCATCAGGTCAATATGGATTAATGACTAATTATGCCGAAGTATGGCGTGAGGTAGGCGAAAACCAGGAAGAATCAATATTTGAAGTGCAGGCTACATTAACTAAAGGCCTTATACAATATACCGATGTTCAGGGGCCCCGCGGCACTCCTGATTTAGGCTGGGGCTTTAATACGCCATCAGCAGGGCTTTCAAACTCGTATCCTGCAGGCGATTTAAGGCGCGAAGGCACTATTATGTTTGTACCCTCTACGTTATGGGATGGCTTTGAGGCACCTACTACCTGGAATAACCCCCGCTATAACTATAAAGCGTATCAAAGTAGTATAGCAGAATCATGGAATGGTAATAAAGCCGAGACAGCCAAAAACTTAAGATTGCTAAAATACAGCGATTTACTTCTTATCCGTGCTGAAGCTGCCATGGAAATGGGAATGGTAAGCGAAGCCGAAGATATTGTAAATCAACTGCGTACCCGCGCAGGGCTGGCAGAAATTAGCGGGCTTACCTTACAGCAACTATATAACGAAAGAAGATGGGAAATGGCAATGGAACACGACAGGTGGTTTGATATTGTGCGAACCGGACAGGGGGTTAGTGCCATGGCGGCAGATGGTAAAACATTTGTGACAGGCAAGCATGAACTTTTCCCTATACCTGAGCCCCAGATAATTATAAGCAACGGATTATTAACTCAAAACAACGGATACTAATACTAACTTAATCTTTAATTTATTACTATGAAAACAATCAAAATTTTAGTTTGTGCCCTAATTGCATCAGGCTTTGTATTTACATCGTGTGGCGATGATGACGAGGGGGGCAATAACCTGCCACCGGTTGGTGGCTATAACAGCGCAGATGAAATAGGTGCTGCTGACCTTGTAGCTTACTGGCCTCTTGATGGTAATGGTACAGAACAAATTTCGGGCACCGCACCATCTAATAGTGTGGGTGCTACTTATGCCTCTTCAACAAAAGGCCAAAAATTAGTGCTTACTAATGGTTACCTTAATTTTCCTGCAATTGCATCGCTTAGTACAACAATGCCAAGCATGACAATAAGCCTTTGGGCCAAAGTAACCAACAATGGCGGCCCCGGTGCAGACGGGCACCCGGCAATGATGTTTCAGCTTAGTAAACCAAATGACTGGGGTGGTAACATAAACCTTATGTCAGAAACGGGCTGGTATGCATCTTCAGTAGATACACTTATAGTAAAAGGATTTGTAAAAATTCAGACAGCAGGAGGTGGCGAAAGCGGCCAGGATTCAAGGAACTCTCCTAAGCCAAGTGCAGAAGATATTGCAGCCGGCCACGTGGGTAATGCTAATAAAAACAGCGGGCAATGGGCTCATTATGTAATTACATGGGATGCTACTACTGCTATGTTTAAGGTATATGCCAACGGACAAAAAATTTCTAACCCGGCATGGGAATCAAGAAACGGTGGTGCGGCCCTTGGCCTTAACTTCTTTACACCTACAAGGCCTATTATAGGTACATTTGCTACAGTTATAGATGGTACTGCCGAAGCTTGGCAAAGGCCTATGAATGGCGAAATTGATGAAATCCGCGTGTGGAAAAAAGTAATTAATGATGCCGATATAAACTTCCTGTATCAGCTGGAATCTCAGGGCAGGTAATTAAATTAACTATAGTTCCCGGCTCTGTTGGGCCGGGAATTTTTCTAAAATAGTATGCTCCCAACTATACTGTTTTAAATACATCAATCAAAAAACTATGAAAATCCTACAGCTGTTCATTATACTTAATCTCTTTATATCGTGCACGTCGTGCGATAATAAGAGCGATGATACTGACGACAATACTACACCTCCGGTAACCGAAACCATGACTGAAGAGGAAATACTTGACCTGGCTCAAAAAGATGCCCTGAAGTATTTTTGGGAGTTTGCCGAGGTAAATTCTAAACTGGCAAGAGAGCGTTACCATCCGGGCGAAGCATCGGTAGATGCAAACCTTGTCACAACAGGAGGTTCAGGCTTTGGGCTTATGACCATACTTGTGGGCATAGACCGTGGTTTTATACCCCGCGAAGAAGCCGTGGCAAGGTTACAGACTTCTCTTAATTTTCTTGAAAATGCCGACAGGTTTCATGGTGCATGGCCACACTGGCTAAATGGTACAAACGGCCATGTAGTGCCTTTTGGTACTGTAGATAATGGCGGAGACCTTGTAGAAACTTCTTTTTTATGCCAGGCACTTATTTGCCTTCGCGAATATTTTAAAGATGGTACAGATGCCGAACAGGCACTTGCCACGCAGGCAGATGAATTGTGGAAAGGAGTAGACTGGAGCTGGTACACAAGAGGCGAAAATGCCCTTTACTGGCATTGGTCGCCCGAATATGAATGGCAGTTAAACTTTAAGCTTGAAGGCTATAACGAATGTCTTATTACTTATATAATGGCGGCAGCATCGCCCACACACCCGGTTGGGGCAGCTGCTTACAACCAGGCCTGGGCCCGCAATGGTGCTATTGTACACTCTGGTGTGCGCTATAATATTCCCGTTATATTTAATTATAACGGCGCAACAGGCAATGTAGGCCCTATGTTTTGGGCACATTACTCTTACCTGGGTTTAGACCCGCGTGGGCTTATCGACCAATATGCAAATTACTGGAGCCTTACTCAAAACCATGCTAAGATTATGCATTCATATTGTGTGGCAAACCCTTATCAATATGCCGGATATGGCGAAGATTGCTGGGGGCTTACCGCCAGCTATAGCCGTAATGCCGATGGCTCTACAGGATATTCGGCACACTCTCCGGTAAATGATAGGGGGGTAATATCGCCTACAGCTGCTTTGTCTGATTTTCCATATACTCCGCAGGAATCTATGAAAATGCTCCGTTTTTGTTATGAAAATCCGGATTGGAAAGACAGGCTTGTTGGCCCGGCCGGGCCTTATGATGCATTTTCTGTAGATAAAGATTGGGTTACACCACGATATCTTGCTATAGACCAGGGTACTATTGTGCCTATGATAGAAAACCACCGTACCGGTATGCTCTGGAACCTGTTTATGCAGGCTCCCGAAGTTCAGGAAGGCCTTCAGAACCTGGGCTTTTCATCAAGTCAGCACGGATTTTAATAACTAATAAACTCGGATTTTTTCATAGCAATTCTGTTTTTATACCGCCTTTACCTTTGGGCAGGGGCGGTTTTTTTATCCAAAACATCTATTTTAAAATATATTTGAAATGAAGTGTACCAAAATACTCATTATCCTATTAGCCTGCGGGACATCATTATATGCCCAGAAAAATAAAAAAGCCGCAAAAATAAAGCCCCGCAATGAGTTTGTAACCGAACTGATGGCTAAAATGACCGTTGACGAAAAAATTGCCCAGTTGGTGCAATTTACCGCAGATGGTACTACAACAGGGCCTAAAAGCGGCGATAACTTTATTGAGCAGATAAAAAAAGGCAATGTAGGCTCTATTTTAAACGCTACAGGTGTTGAGTATACCCGTAAGCTACAGGAGCTTAATATGGCAAATTCGAGGCTTAAAATTCCGTTGCTTTTTGGTTATGATGTTATTCATGGGTACCGCACGGTTTTCCCTATAAACCTGGGCGAATCGGCAAGCTGGGATCCGGCACTGGCTGAGCTTTCCAGTAAAGTAGCTGCCGCCGAAGCTGCTGCAAGCGGCATACACTGGACGTTTGCCCCTATGGTAGACATAGCGCGTGACCCGCGTTGGGGCCGTGTGAGCGAAGGTTCGGGCGAAGACACCTATCTGGGAATTCAACTTGCTATTGCAAGGGTAAAGGGTTTTCAGGGCGCTGACCTTAGTGCTGTAAACACTATACTTGCCTGTACCAAGCACTTTGCTGCCTATGGCGCTGCCGAGGCCGGACGTGACTATAATACAGTGGATATGAGCGAGCGCGTATTGCGGGAAACCTACCTGCCGCCTTTTAAAGCTACGGTAGATGCCGGCGTTCGTACGTTCATGACATCATTTAATGAAATTTCAGGTGTTCCGGCAACGGGTAGTAAATTCCTGTTGCGTGATATACTGAAAGGCGAGTGGAAATTTGACGGCTTTGTGGTTACAGACTATACCGCCATTAACGAGCTTATACCGCACGGTTTTGCAAAAGATTCTATACATGCAGGCGAACTGTCGCTTAAAGCAGGTGTAGATATGGATATGGTGGGCGGTATTTACCTTAAAAGCCTCAAAAAGTTATTGGCCGAAGGTAAAGTAACCGAAGCACAGATAAATGACGCCTGCAGGCGTATTCTTGAAGCTAAGTACGACCTTGGCCTTTTTGAAGACCCATATCGTTATAACGATGTTAAACGTGAAAAGCAGGAAATATACAAGAAAGAATACCTTGATGCTGCACTTACCGTAGCTAATAAAAGTATGGTATTGCTTAAAAACAGCAATAACGTACTCCCACTTAAAAAAGAGCAACGTGTGGCGTTTGTTGGGCCGTTGGTAAGTGATGAATGGAATATTATAGGCTCATGGGCAGCTACGGGAGACCGAAACGGTTATGCCGTGAGTGTTGAGGAAGGCGTAAAAAAAATAATTAGCGACAAGAGCAAAATAAGCTTTACCAAAGGAATTGAAATTGTGGACCAGCGTCGTGATATGATGAAAGCAGCCCTTGACGCGGCTTCTACAGCCGATGTAATTGTAGCCGTAATGGGCGAATTTGAAAATATGACCGGCGAGGCTGCTTCACGCACTGTAATAGACCTTCCGGGAATACAGAAAGAATTTTTAGCAGAACTTAAAAAGCTGGGCAAGCCGGTGGTGCTTGTGCTTATGAATGGCCGCCCGCTTACGCTAAGTTGGGAAAATGGAAATATGGATGCCATACTTGAAGCTTGGTTTCCCGGTACTATGGGTGGCGATGCCATTGCCCAAACGCTTTATGGCATTAATAACCCATCAGGTAAATTACCTATAACTTTCCCACGCACATTGGGTCAGGTACCCATTTACTACAATCATAAAAATACAGGCAGGCCCTACCTTGGCTCTAAAGACCCTGAGCAAAAATACAAGTCGCGCTACATAGATAGCGATAACAGCCCGCTGTATCCGTTTGGTTACGGCCTTAGCTATACTACGTTTGAGTATTCTAACCTTAAAATATCGTCTAAAGAGCTTACAGCCAATGGCACTGTAAAAGTGACTGTAGATGTAGCAAACACAGGCAATTTTGACGGAGAGGAAATCGTACAGTTGTATATTCAGGATGAGGTAGGCTCAGTAACCCGCCCAGTTAGGGAACTGAAAGGTTTTAAAAAAACAGCACTTAAAAAGGGCGAAAAGAAAACGGTGGAATTTGATATAAAACCTGATGATTTACGCTTTTACAATATAGATATGCAGTTTGTGGCAGAACCCGGTGACTTTAAAGTGTTTGTTGGCGGTAGTTCTGATGCAGGCCTGACTACTGAATTTATGTTAGTTAAATAATTTTGAGTTTAATTTTGTTGATCTTTGGGATGGGCTGCCTTATGGGGCAGCCTTTTTTTATCATTATAAAAAATAAGCAGTCCTTTTTGGTTTTCGATTAGAAATTATAACCAAATGGTTTTAAAACACGCTGATTTTTAAATTATTAATCTACTCCCACAACTTTTGAATACCTATATTTATGAAATTTTTAAAAATAAAAATGCTCCGCACGCTTGCAACACTTTTTTTGCTTACCGCACTTACTGCCACCTGTTTTGGACAGCAAAAAACCTATTGCAACCCCATAAATATTGATTACGGTTATTGCCCCATACCCAATTTTGTAACACAAGGCAAGCACCGCGCTACAGCCGACCCTGTAATTACCTATTTTAAAGGTGAGTATTACTTGTTTTCTACCAATCAATGGGGATACTGGCATAGTAAAGATATGGTAAACTGGAAGTTTATTCCCCGCAAATTCCTGAGGCCGGAGCATAATGTGTACGATGAGCTTTGCGCGCCGTCGGTTTCGTTTGTAAATGATACGCTGCTTGTAGTGGGGTCTACCCATACTAAGGAATTTCCCATCTGGATGAGTACAAAGCCTGATGGCGACAACTGGAAAGAACTGGTACATAAGTTTGAAGCCGGTGCATGGGATCCGCAAATATTTTGGGATAAGGAAAAAGATGAGGTATACCTGTACTACGGTTCCAGCAACCTGTATCCGCTGTATGGGGTAAAGCTTAATCGCAAGACTTTTCAACCGGAAGGAGAAGTAATCCCTGTATTGGCGCTTAACGACGATGAGCACGGCTGGGAACGCTTTGGCGAGCATAATGATAATACCTTTTTACAGCCCTTTACCGAAGGGGCTTTTATGACCAAGCACAACGGCAAGTACTACCTGCAATATGGTGCTCCGGGTACTGAGTTTAGTGGTTATGCCGATGGTGTTTATGTAGGCAGCAACCCGCTTGGGCCGTTTGAATACCAGTCGTTCAACCCGTTTTCGTATAAACCGGGTGGTTTTGCGCGCGGGGCGGGGCATGGGGCTACCTACCAGGACGATAAGGGTGCTTACTGGCATATATCTACCATTGTAATTTCTACAAAGAATAATTTTGAGCGCAGGCTGGGTATATGGCCTGCCGGTTTTGATACCGATGGCATTTTATACAGTAATACCGCTTATGGTGATTACCCCACCTATCTGCCATCTGAAAATAAAGCACACAACGGCCTGAATTCCTTTACCGGATGGATGTTGCTTAACTACAACAAGCCTGTACTGGTTTCGAGTACCTTAGGGGGCTACCAGGCAAATTATTTAGTAGATGAAGATATAAAGACTTATTGGAGTGCTAAAACGGCCGATAAAGGCGAATATGTAATTACTGACCTGGGGGAGAAGTCAACTATTAACGCCATCCAGCTTAATTATGCCGACCAGGATGCCGATATTATGGGCAAGCCTGAAACTACAACCGGGCATAAATACATTATTTATGCCTCAGATGACGGAAAAAAGTGGAGGGTTTTGCTAGATAAGAGCAAAAATAACACTGATGTGCCACACGATTATATTGAGCTTGAAAAGCCCGCTGCAGCCCGCTACTTAAAGCTTGAAAATATACAAATGCCAACCGGTAAATTTGCCCTGAGTGGTTTCCGAGTGTTTGGTAAAGGTGCTGGTAATAAGCCGGGTGAGGTTAAAAATTTTGTGCCACTACGTGCTGAGCCCCGCAAGAAGGGTGAGCGCCGCAATGTTTGGTTTAAATGGCAGCAACAGCCAGAAGCTGACGGTTATGTAATATATTTTGGCAAATCGCCCGAAAAATTATACGGCTCAATTATGGTATATGGCAAAAATGAGTATTATTTTAGCGGCCTCGACCGCACAGATGCTTACTATTTTGCCATAGAAGCGTTTAATGCAAACGGCATAGGCCCACGCACTGAGGTTAAGAAATCAGAATAAATTGAAACCCAAATATCAATAATACCCAAACTATTCATTAACCCTTAAAATGAAACTATGAGTTCATCAAACACCCAAACGCGTTGGGGGCAGTTCATTCCGCTCGTAACCGTATTTTTTTTCTGGGGTTTCGTTGCCGCCAGTAACGACATCCTTATTCCTGTATTTGAAGATAAATTTGACTTAGAGCCTTGGCAAAGCCAAATGGTATCTTTTGCATTTTACATTGCTTATACAGTGGGCTCGCTGCTGTACATTGCCATCTCATCTATTACAAAAAGAGACATTGTAGAGCGCCTTGGCTACAAAAACTCGCTGTCTTTAGGCTTAACCATTTCGGCTGTTGGTGCAGTATTGTTTTACCCTGCTGCCGAAATGAACTCTTTTCCGCTAATGCTAACCGGCCTTTTTGTGGTTGCACTTGGTTTCTCATTACAGCAAACTGTTGCTAACCCACTTGCCATTGCACTTGGACCTATACAAACAGGTTCACAGCGCCTTACGCTTGCAGGTGGTATTAACAACTTTGGTACAACCATAGGCCCACTATTAGTTAGCCTTGCTATTTTTGGTTCGGTATCAGCCCCGTCTGAAAATGTAGATATTAATACGGTTAAAGTGCCTTACCTTATCCTTGCGGGTGTTTTTCTACTTGTGGCAATATTCCTTAAGCTGTCTTCGCTACCCAACCATCCTGAAACTATAGAAGAAGATGTTGTTAGCGATGCAGCCCCTGCAAAAAAATCGGCATTGCAATATCCACAGCTTTTAATGGGTATGTTTGCCATATTTTTATATGTAGGTGTTGAGGTTTCTACTGCCAGTAATCTGCCTGCCTACCTTAAAGAACTTGGGTTTGCTACAAGTTCTGTAGCGCCTTATGTATCGTTATATTGGGCAAGCCTTATGATAGGCCGCTGGGGTGGCGCTGTAGAAGCGTTTACTAATGATGTAAGCCTTCAAAAAATATTAAAGATAGTTGCCCCTTATCTTGCCTTTGGGGTATTCCTTGGGGTTAATACACTCATAGGCCATGACGTGGCACCGTTTTATATATATGCTGCCATTATTGTTGTGCTTATAGTAGCCGATTTTGCCAGTAAGGGTAATCCAGCCACCATGCTTATGTTCTTCTCAATATTGGGAATTATAGCACTAATAATAGGTATGCTTACTGAAGGCAATGTTAGTATTTTTGCCTTTACAAGTGTGGGCTTATTTTGTAGTACACTGTGGCCGTGTATCTTTACGCTTGCCGTTAGTGGCCTTGGTAAACAAACCACTCAGGGTAGTACCTTCCTTATCATGATGATTATGGGGGGTGGATTTATAAGTATTGCCCAGGGTTACCTTGCCGGAATTATAGGTATGCAGGCCAGCTACATAGTAGGCGTTGTATGTTTTGCCTACCTTGCATTTTATGCCATTACGGTTAAAGGCATACTTACCAAACAAGGCATTAACTTTGATAAGGTAAGCGGCGGCGGACATTAATCTGTTGCATTACTATAAAATTAAACCGGTTGCCATGCAGCCGGTTTTTGTTTTTAATAACATTATGCTTGTGAGGAAAGCCTTATCTTTGAGCAAAAATCATAACTATGAAATCACGTTTTTTACCATTAGCTGCTTTAAGCCTTTTGTTAACTGTTGCCTGTACCGAAAAGAAACAGGGCGAAGTGCCTGAAAGCGAAGTTCCGGCAACGGAAGAAGTTGATGCAACAGCAACGGCTACAGACTCTTTACCTCCTGCTGAAAAACCTCAAGATACAAGGCCGGCCGAGGGCGATATTATTACCATTACCGGAGAAGTGTTTGAAATTAACCAGGGCAAAGACGGTTATTCTGCCAAGCTAAAGAATACTGAAGGTAAAACCTATATTGCAACTATAAGCATACCTAATATGGCCGACCCAAAAGATTACAGGGCGGTTAAAACAGGCGATAAAATTACCGTTACCGGAGAGGTTTTCCCTATTGAGGAAGATATAATGATTAAAGTAACCAAGCTGCACTAAGATTCACCCTGCTGCTGTTCGCGGCGGATATCATCGGCCTCCCAGGCGTGGTCCTGGGCGCCAAGCTGGTTGTATAAGTCGCTTTTTATAAGCTGCTCCTGGATTTCAATTTCCTGAAGGGTGCTTATAAGAAGCGCTTTTTTGTCATGGCGCTTTTCTGCCAGGCGGAAGGTAGCTTCTTCATCTACGCGAATAAAACGTTGCCCCTGGCGTGTGGCGGTATAACGGCGATGGCCCATTTCTACAAGGGCATCAACCCCAAGGTTAACGGCGCTATACAAATTTTCGCGGTAAAAATCGTTTACACCCATATCTACCAGCTCGAAAGCGTCATTTCGGTTACGGGCACGGGCTAATATTTTAAGATGCGGAAAATGCTTTTTAATCATTTCTACCACCTGCAGGTTTACACGTGGGTTGTCAATAGCAGCTATAAACAATTTGGCATTTTCGCATCCGGCGGCTTTTAAAAGTTCCAGTCTTGAGGCATCTCCATAATACACCTTAAAGCCCAGTTTACGAAGCGAATCAACCCTGTCTGAATCCATATCCAATACCGTAGCAGGTATGCCATTGGCTTTAAGCAGGCGGCCTATAGTACTTCCAAAGTTGCCAAAACCGGCTATAACCACATCGTTTTGTTCTTCAATATTATCATACTTTTCCTTGGGTTTTTCTTTTACTCCAAAGAAAGGGTCTATCCATTTTTCATTAATTAATAACAAGAATGGTGTACCTATCATACTTATGGCAATAACGGCCATCATTTGATTACTTAATGTGGTAGGTAGAAGGTTGAGTTGCACTGCAAAACCCAGTATTACAAAACCAAATTCACCAGCCTGGCTCAATGCAAAAGAAAACAGCAGGTTTTGGTCTGAGCTTTTCCTGTATACTTTACCCACCACTAACAGCACAAAGAACTTGAGTGAGTTGAATATGGTTGAAAAAATAAGTATAAATATTGGGTCGGCAGCAATGATATTAAAGTTTATAGATGCCCCAACGCCTATAAAGAACAGTCCTAAAAGCAACCCTTTAAATGGTGCAATATCGCCTTCAAGCTCATGACGGAATTCACTATTTGCCAATACAAGTCCTGCTATAAATGCACCAAGTGCAGGGCTAAGGCCTACAAGCTGCATCATATATGAAACACCCATAACCAATAGCAATGCAGAGGCTGTAAATAACTCCTGTAAGCGTGTTTTAGCCACTACATGAAGCAATGGTATGATTATATACCTTCCGCCAATATAAACAAGCCCTATTGTACCAAATACAATGCCTGTTTGCAGCCATGGATCAAGGTTTGAAATAAGCGACTGGCTTATGTTTTTATTATTAATATCGCCATCAGCTAATAGTGGGAGTATGGCAAGGATAGGAATTACTGCAATATCCTGAAACAACAGCACTGCAAAAGATGACCGCCCCATAGAGGTTTTGGTAAGCCCTTTTTCTTTAAGGGTTTGCATTACAATAGCCGTTGAAGACAGGGTAAGGGCAAGTGAAATGGTTAACGTTGCATGCCAGTTCCACCGTAATACCAAAGAGCATACTATAAAAAGCACTGCCGCTGTGCCCAACACCTGTAAAAGCCCCATGCCTATAATTATGCGACGCATGCGCCAAAATTTATAGGGGTCGAGTTCAAGCCCTATAAGGAACAGCATCATGGTTACGCCAAATTCGGCAAAGTGCATAATATCCTGGCCTTCCTGGC
The DNA here is from genome assembly GCF_001278115.1 of Flavobacterium akiainvivens. Classification (GTDB taxonomy): domain Bacteria; phylum Bacteroidota; class Bacteroidia; order Flavobacteriales; family Flavobacteriaceae; genus Flavobacterium; species Flavobacterium akiainvivens. The sequence continues at coordinate 361,381 of NZ_LIYD01000005.1, forward strand.
CTATGAGGCCCAATACGTATGGGCCTATAATAATACCTGCAAAAAGATAACCCAATATTGAGCTAAGCCCAAGCTTCTTGGCTATTGGTACACATACTACTGCTGCCAGCAGGTATATTATTGCCTGAAAGAAAAAACCATCTGCCATAATTACCCGATTTTAGTTGCCATCCAGTTATTAAAATAGTCGTGTTGAGCCAGTTCGGCGAGGTCTATTTCCTTGTTTTCAAGGTATTCAAGCATGAGGTTATATTGTTTTCCATGATCATCATAGCCATCCTGATCCATAGAATGTGTACCATGCACTACAAACGGTGGAAGGTAAGTCATGTTACAAACTTTTGCAGTCTGGCAAAAAGGCTCCAGTAACTGTAAAATAGTAAACCTGTCGCGCCCGGTAGAGCAGTAGTTCTCTTTTTTACCTCCGGTTGTTATGGCCTGTAACAGTAGTTTATCTTTAAGGGCAAACCCCTCACGCCCGTAGGCCCAGCCGTGCTCCAGCACAAGGTCTATCCACTGCTTTAAAAGAGGCGGACAACTGTACCAGTACATCGGGTGGTGCCAAATGACAATATCATGTAGCAACAGCAGTTCCTGTTCGCGCTTTATATCAATATCAAAATTAGGATACTCCTGATAGAGGTCGTGAAATGTAATATTTGGAGAATCAGGTATATTGCTTACAAGCGCGTTGTTAGCGTTTGATTTCTCAAACAACGGATGGGCAAATAAAATGAGTATCTTATTGGGCATAGCAACGGCTTTGCTGCAAGATAACATTTTAAGCGCTAACTAATGTGCTAAAAAACTTATAAAATCTAAATTAAAACTTAAAATTAAGGCTGAATACCCAGGTAATTAGACGGTGTAATCTTAAGTAGTTCCTCTTTAACAGCATCGCTAATGTTAAGTGTACCTATAAAATTGTGAATTGCATTCTTGTCAATAACCGTGTTGGTACGTGTAAGGTCTTTAAGCGCCTCATACGGGTTAGGATAAGCCTCACGGCGTAGTATAGTTTGGATAGCCTCTGCCACAACAGCCCAGTTTTTTTCAAGGTCTTCGGCAAATTTATCTGCATTAAGCAACAGTTTATTAAGACCTTTAAGGGTGGCTTCAAAAGCAATGATGGTATGGCCAATTGGCACACCCACATTCCTTAAAACAGTACTATCAGTAAGGTCGCGCTGAAGGCGTGAAATAGGCAGTTTTGCTGCAAGGTGCTCAAACAGGGCGTTGGCTATACCCAGGTTGCCTTCAGAATTTTCAAAATCAATAGGGTTAACCTTGTGTGGCATGGCCGATGAGCCTATTTCGCCGGCTTTTATTTTTTGCTTGAAGTAATCCATAGATACGTACGTCCAGATATCGCGGTCAAGGTCAATAAGGATGTTGTTGATGCGCTTAAGGGCATCAAAAAATGCTGCAAAATGGTCGTAATGTTCAATTTGCGTAGTAGGGAACGAGTGTTGCAGGCCAAGTGTACCTTCAACAAAATCGCCACCAAACTTGCGCCAGTCGGTTTGCGGATAGGCTATAAAGTGTGCGTTAAAGTTACCGGTAGCACCGCCAAATTTTGCTGCAAACGGCACGTTGAACAGCAGGCGCAGCTGTTCTTCAAGGCGCTCTACAAACACCAGTATTTCTTTACCAAGGCGGGTAGGAGAGGCTGGCTGGCCGTGTGTGCGTGCCAGCATGGGTACATCGGCCCACTCTATGCTAAGTTCTTTCAGTTTTGCGATAACAGCGATAAGCGACGGCATATATACTTTTTCAAACGCTTCTTTTGTAGAAAGCGGTATTGCAGTATTATTGATATCCTGGCTGGTAAGGCCAAAATGTATGAATTCTTTATACTGGTCTAAACCAAGGGTGTCAAAGGCTTTTTTAATGAAGTATTCAACCGCCTTAACATCGTGGTTTGTGGTTTTTTCAATGTCTTTTATGCTTTGCGCATCTTCTGAATTGAAATTGCGGTAAATATCGCGCAGGGGCTCAAAAGTGGCTTTATCTATGGCTGAAAGTTGTGGCAGGGGTAATTCGCAAAGGGCAATAAAATACTCTACCTCTACAAGTACGCGGTATTTTATAAGGGCTTCTTCCGAAAAATAAGAGCTAAGGGCTTGTGTTTTACTCCTGTATCGGCCATCAATAGGCGATATGGCATTCAGTTCAGATAATTGCATAAATATTGTGTTGTTGTATTTATGCGCGCAAATATAAGGTTTTTAAGCTAACTGGCAATATACTTAATCTACATACCATTCAAAAACTACCGATAACATTGTTATAAATGATGCAAGGTGAAACAGGGCTCCCCAAACCTTTATTTTTTGCAACGGTTCTTTTTCTTTGATAAAGAAATGTACTGTTAGCATTATAAGCCACGGTAATAGTGAAAGAATCCAGGCCGAAAATGTAATATGAATCAATGGGTTATAGTAATTGTATAAACCGGAATATTTTGGATCTGGGTTGCCATAAGTAGGTAAATGCCCTGTGTTGTATGCAGTGTGGAAATAAAAGGTAAGTAACGGGATAATAAATAGTAGCGGGAATATGCTGATAATGTAAAAAGCAATTCTCCAGATTTTCATAAGTTGAGGATTAGTTATCATTATAACCTGTATACACGATAAAAATTGTTGTATAATGGTATTTGATTTACAAAATAATTACATTGCGGCAATCAATCAAACAAAATGTACAAATACCTTTTATTATTCGCCTTTGTTTCAGTAAACGCCCAAATTAAACCAGATATTTCTGCCCGTGTAGACACTACTGATGTAAACGTTAATAAAGTGTACCACCTTTATAGTGATTATATTAGCTCAAGGCCGGATAGTGTTTATGCTAATCCGTACTGGAACGAAACTGAATTGAAGCGTTTTACAGATAATGGTTTCCAGCCTGATATGGGAGTGATTATGGGCACTTTTAACTTTGAAGAAAACAGCCTGTACTATTTTAAACCTAAAATACTGCAGATAGATAAGGTAGAAGAGGGGCGCTACCAGATTAAAACCATCTTTATGAACGACAGTATTGACAAAGATTATGCTTTTTATAATCCTATGGCTATTCACCGGTTATATGCGGTAGAAGGCATTAATGGTGCTTATAAGCTTGAAAATACTATGAGTTATGATACCCGTAACTGGAAAGTGTATCACTACAAGTTTATAAAATATGTGGTGCACCCTGATTGTGTTTTTAATAAAAAGAAAGCCAAGAAAGCGCTTGCTTTTTGCGAGAATACCATAAAACAGTTTAAAATTGAGGTATCCGGGCCTATTACGTATTATATAACGCCAAATTCTGATGCGCTGGGAAGGTTGTTTAATTATGATTACTGGCTTTCTTACGGAACAGGGCGTGCTTTAAAAAAGTTCATGGAACTTTATACGGCTTTTGGTAATGAGGATTATGACCATGAGTTTGTACACCTTTTATTTCCTGATGGCAAAAGGCCTTTTATAATTAACGAAGGTATTGCCACATGGCTGGGAGGGCCGGGTTATGATGAAACGTTTGAGGAGGCTCTTTTGAAATTTTCCGGAGATATAAAAAGTAATGCCGCCCTGACTGTAATGGATATTTTAGAAAATCGTTACAGGAATCAATATGACAATTCGCCATTGTATGTAACCGGTGCCGTTATTTGTAAGTTGGCATATGAAAAATATGGGCTGGATGGGCTTAATAAAGTATTGAATTGTGGCGAAACCATAACCGACCTGCAAAATGTTTTGGCTGGTTTATACGGTACGTCTTATGAAAATATAGACCGGATTGTAATGGATTATATACGTAATTATAAGCCCTGATTCAGCCTTTGTCTCACAACTTCTATACCCTCACTTGCTTTCATTGCCAAAACTTCAAGTTCATTACGAAGGTTGGGGATGCTTACCGGCTTGGGGTCAACATAAAATATTTTAGCAGATGGCTTAGCAAAATCCATAAGCCCCGCAGCAGGATATACCTGTAATGATGTGCCTATTACCACTACATAATCAGCCTGCTCTACAATACCAACTGCCTCTTCAATGGCAGGTACGGCCTCGCCAAACCATACTATATGCGGACGTAGTTGCTTGCCGGTTGTGGGGTGCAGCTGGCCTAAAGAAATGTCCTCTTTCCAGTCTATGACTGAATCATATTGTACCGTACAGCGTGCTTTTAGCAGTTCGCCATGCAGGTGTAGTACGTGGGTGCTGCCGGCACGTTCGTGCAGGTCGTCTACGTTTTGGGTAATGATGGTTACCTCAAAGTCTTTTTCAAGCTCGGCTGCTATTATGTGGGCTTTATTAGGTAGTACCTCAAACAACTGGCGGCGGCGCTTGTTGTAAAAATCCAGTACCAGAGCCGGGTTTGCCCTAAAACCTTCGGGAGAGGCTACCTCCATTACATCATGACCTTCCCATAGCCCGCCCGCATCGCGAAAAGTACTCACACCGCTTTCGGCGCTAATGCCTGCGCCCGATAGTATTACCAGTTTCTTCATAACCAAATATACCAAATAAAATTTGCCACGAATTACACTAATTCAACGAATTTTAGTTCGTGAAAATTAGTGTAATTCGTGGCAAAATAATTTTAATGCTTTATATCTGTCCTAAAGTATACAGCTGGTCAAGCGTAGGTGATTTGCTACCGCCCGCAGGCTCAAGTGTTATACCAAAGCCCTGAACGCCGTCAAAGTTATCTACTTTAAACACGCCGCTTGTGTTGCCTGCATCGCTCAATACGCCAATACTGTTTGGTGTAAGTGGGTTAAACTGAAGCGCCCACATCTGGTACACCTTACCTTCAGGTGCTTTTGGCAGCCCGCTTATATCTACATATACCTCTTTTTTACCGGTATTCATATACACGGTTGCATAGGCCTGGGGTGCGACTTCCTGACCGGCAAGCGGAACCACTTTGTTGCCCTTATCGCGTAATACATTAAGTGCCGTTGCGTTTTGGTTGTTGGTTTTTTCAAGGTTGGCCAGCAATTCCTGGAAACGGGTACTTTGCACGCTAACCTTGTTAAGTTCTTCGTTTGCTTGGTTGTATTTATAGTACTGTATGCCCATGCCAAACATAAGCAGTACAGCCGCTGCCCAGCCAATATATGGCGCTATGCCACGCTTAGGCTCTAACTGCACTACCTCACGCTCACTGTATTTTTCTATAAGCTTCTGCCTGATTTTTTCATAATTAGCAGATGACAGGTGTGGTGATACTACATAAGAAAGGTTTATTACAGCCTTTTCTATAGATAGTATCTCACTTTGTACACTTTCGTGTTCATCGGCCATTTTTTTAACCTCAAGGTTTTCGGTTTCGCTTAAAAGGCCAAACACATAAAGCTCGAGTATGCCTGATTGTATATATTCCTGGGTTTCCATTTATACCTGTAAATAAGTCCTGAGTTCATTCATGCAATTCCTGTTCTGCGTCTTTACGGTACCCAGCGGTATTTCAAGCTCTTCGCTTGCTTCCTGCTGTGTGTAGCCCTTAAAAAAGAGCAGGTCTATAAGGCGGATGCATTTAGGCTTTAGCTTGTTTATAAAGTCGCGTATGCCTATTGCATCTATCTTGTTTACCACACTTGTATTGTGGTCAAGAATATGTACGAAATTATCAGAAGAGAGGTTTTTAGAGCTGTTTTTGTGGCCCTTAGAACGCAGCTTATCTATAGCGGCGTTGCGCGAAATATTAAGTATCCAGGTAAAAAATCGGCCTTTACTTTCATTATAGCTGTCTATGCCTTTCCATATTTTTACAAAAACTTCCTGTAGTACATCTTCGCTTTCTTCCTTGTCTTTTAGGATATTGAAGATAATACCATACAGGTTTTTAGAATACATATCATACAATGTGGTAAATGCTTTGCCGTCTTTTTTATAAATTTGCTCCAGTAGTTGTTCCTGTGTCATTAGTCGGTTTTTGGTTACAACTAATGTACACAATTTATTTAAGACTACAATTTATAAATGAAAGATATCCAACTTACCCGTTACCTTAATTACCTTGAAAACTTTATAACCGAAAACCGCCGCGATACTTTTTTGCGCATATTGGCGCAGCGCAGCAGGCATTTTACAGTAGCTATACAGGATATTTTTCAGTTGCATAATACCAGCGCCGTATTGCGTACCTGCGAGGTTTTTGGTGTCCAGGAATTAAATGTAATAGAGGAGAAGATGGGCAAAACCATAGATAAGGAAATTGCCCTTGGTGCCCAAAAGTGGGTAGATGTTAATCGGTTTGCTTCTACAGCCCGGTGTATATCTGACTTGAAACAGCAAGGATATCGCATTATTGCTACTACACCTCATGAAGACTCATGCTACCTTGATGATTTTGATGTAACAACACCTTTTGCTTTATTTTTTGGGACGGAAATTGACGGCCTGACTGATGAAGTACTTAAAAATGCCGATGGTTTTTTAAAAATACCAATGTTGGGTTTTACCGAAAGCCTTAATATATCTTCTTCGGCAGCAATAATTATTCAGCATTTGAGCGGTAAAATTAGAAAGGCAGAAGATATCAATTGGCAACTTACAGAGCAGCAGGTGCTTGAAAAGCGCATTGACTGGGCCGAGAAATCTATTAAGGATATCGACTTTGTAAAAAGCAGGTATATTCCTGAAGAAGCTTAGTTAGAAGCTGAAGAACGGTTTACAGCCTTATATTCTTCATAGCAACCACTCACGGCATCCATAATCTGGAGGTCGTTAGCAGTATTAATAAATTCTTCCGAATAGTTACAGCGCTCAAGTATGTCGGTAATTTCCTGTTTGCTAACGCCAAGCAGGGCAGAAAGCGTTTCGCGGTCAAATTTTGAGGCAAGCGCATTGCGCACGGCATCATCCTTTTTCATTTCGCGTAGTCTGCGCATTTCATTACCTTTTTTACCAAAAGTATTATGTAAAAGGTCAGCCGGGTTAAATACAGAACTCAATACACGGTTTACCGATGCGGCTGCACCTCCGGCACTTTCATAACCAATACCTAATGATGATATATTGTAACGGAAAGCAGGTGGCTGTACCGGTGCCAGCTTGGCATCTACCTGAAGGTAGCCTGTAAGGTTGTAAGAGTTAATAACCACTTCTTCAAGTGTGTAAGCCTTTTCGGTAAGGGTAATTTTTACAGGGGCTGAGTTCTTAACCCAGTCATTAGTAACACGCACTTTTACAGATGTATAGCCAATAAATGAAATATGTATAGTATCATTAACAGCAGCTTCAAGAGTAAAATTACCTTTGGTATCGGTAAGGGTGCCTTTTACTTTGTTGATGTTTATGATATTAGCGCCTGATATAGGCAATAATGTATTGTCTGAAATTATGGTACCCGAAACCTCGGCAGGCTGTGCCTGTGCCGTAGTTGTGGGTTGAGTGGTTTGTGCTTCGCTTAAAAAAGGAAGCAATAAAAATAAAATAACTACAAAATACCTCATTGGCTTGTTATGTATAGTAAAGGTAATAAACAAACGCGATATTTTGTAGTTATTATGCATAGTTGTTAAAATATTTTTTTAGCCCCTTCTTGGCTTCCTGTCGCGAGGTGCAGAATCGCTACGGCGTGGCGGACGGCCAGAACCCGAACCCGAACCACCTTCTCTTCTTCCACCACCTTTAAAGCCTTCTCCACGGCGCTCGCCCCTTGGCCCACCAAAGTTTCCTCCGCCACCACGGTTGTTGTGGTCGCGTCGGCGGTCGTTACGGCCACCATCGTTTTTAGAAACCTCTACATTTAGGCGACGGCCTTCAAGGTGCATGCTGTTTAGGGTATTCATTACCATATCAGCGTGCTCAGCATCGGTATTAAAGAAAGAGAAACCTTCTTTTACGTCAACTTTAAAGATATCGTCACGGCCAAGCCCAAGTGTATCACGAAGGAAATCTTTAAGGCTCATCCAGTCAAAATCATCGCGTGAGCCTATGTTTATAAAGTACCTTACGGCGCCATCTCCTCCACCGCTAAAGCTTTCCCTGCGGGTATCAGCTGTGCCTGCTTTTTGGGTAGAAAGGTCTTTGTTTTTCTTGTAGTAGTTAAGGAAACGGTTAAACTCTACCGATACCATTTTCTTGATAAGCTCTTCTTTGCTAAGGTCTTTCATAACCTCATAAATTGCAGGAAGGTAAGAGTCTATTTCGTGGTCAACTTCTACATCATGTATTTTGTTTGCAAGGTGCAGTAGCTGTATCTCGCAAATTTCTATACCAGACGGAATAGTTTTTTCCTCAAATTTTTGTTTGATGGTCTTTTCTATAGCGTGTATTTTCCTGATATCGCTTTTTGCAACAATAACAATAGAGGTGCCCAGTTTACCGGCACGGCCTGTACGGCCACTACGGTGGTTGTAGGTTTCTATATCATCAGGTAGCTGGTAGTTTATAACGTGCGTTACGTTGTCTACGTCTATACCACGTGCAGCCACATCGGTAGCCACAAGCATTTGTATTTGCCTGCCACGGAATGATTTCATTACACCATCGCGTTGTGCCTGGCTAAGGTCGCCATGCAGGGCGGCAGCATTGTATCCGTCTTCAATAAGTTTTTCGGCTACAGCTTGTGTGTCGCGTTTTGTGCGGCAAAATACAACCGAGAAAATATCAGGGTTAGCATCTGCAAGGCGTTTAAGGGCTTCATAACGGTCGCGGCCTGCCACCACATAAAATTCGTGGGAAACAGTGCTTGAGCCAGAGTTTTTGTGGCCTACTGTAATTTCAAGCGGCTTGCGCATAAACTCGCGTGCTATGCGTGCCACTTCCTGCGGCATTGTAGCGCTGAAAAGCCAGGTGCTTTTTTCATCTGGGGTTGTAGACAGTATCGAAACGATATCGTCATAAAAGCCCATGTTTAGCATTTCGTCTGCCTCATCAAGAACGCAGAAATCAATTTTAGAAATGTCTACAAGGCCACGGTTTATCATGTCTTGCATACGGCCCGGGGTGGCAACAATAATTTGTGCGCCACGTTTAATTTCGCGAGCCTGGTCGTTAATGCTTGCGCCACCATAAACAGCTACAGTGTGCAGGCCTTTAACGTATTTAGAATAAAGCTTAATTTCGTTTGTAATTTGCAGGCAAAGTTCCCGTGTGGGAGAGAGAATAAGCGCCTGAGTGTTCCTGCTCTCAGGGTCTAATTTTTGGATAAGCGGAAAACCGAATGCTGCGGTTTTACCTGTACCGGTTTGTGCAAGTGCAACCATGTCGGTATCCTTTTCCAATAATAGGGGAATCGCTTTCTCCTGGACTTCAGAGGGGTTCTCAAAGCCAAGATCGTTAACTGCCTTAACGAGCGCTTCATTTAACCCTAATTGTTCAAATTTGTTCATATATGCTTTTAAATAAGCCGCAAAGGTACATTTTCTTAATCATATTAACTAATGAGGGTTACAGAATTATTTTTAAGAAAACGTTTGATTTTCAAAGGTTTATTTTTTAAGGAAATCAAGCAGCTGTTTTACGGCGCGTCCGCGATGGCTAAGCAGTGCTTTTTCAGCTAAAGAAATCTGTGCAAAAGTAAGGCTAAATCCTACAGGGATAAACACCGGGTCATAGCCAAATCCCTCAGTTCCGGCTTTCTCGAGAGTTATGTTTCCGTTTACAATTCCTGTAAAAAGATGTTGCGTTCCGTTAAGGTTTAGGGCTATAACGGTTTTAAAACGGGCAGCGCGGTTCTTGTTACCTGCAAGCTCAGTTAGAAGCTTGTCCATATTGGCATTGGCGTCTTTTTCTTCGCCGGCATAGCGTGCACTGTAAACGCCGGGTGCACCGTTAAGGGCGTCTACTTCAAGGCCTGTATCATCGGCAAAGCAATCATAGCCATAGTGTTTGGTAACATAGTCGGCTTTTAAAATGGCATTACCCTCAATAGTATCGGCTGTTTCCGGGATATCTTCATGGCAGCCTATGTCTTCAAGGCTTAGTAATTCAATTTCGGGCGGCAGCTGATGCCTTATTTCCTGTAGTTTGTTTTTGTTGTTTGATGCGAAAACGAGTTTCATTTATATGAGTTTTTATATGGCGTATGGATCACGGTTTTCTTTGCTGCAAAGCCTGTCTGTAATATTTGCAATAATGGCCCAGCGCACATTTTTACCTTTGCGTACGGCTACTGCCGTAATCAGCACGCCTATAAATTCAAAAAGGTTTAGTGCAAGTACAAAGAATATGTAAATGAAGTACCATGCTGACGGAAAGTCAAAAAGGTTTTCATTAAAATGAGCTTCATAATGGTTATGCCTGGTTTCTGTCCATACTAAAGGCTCAAAAAAGATTCTTATGGTCCATGCCAGGGCTATACTGTTAAATGGCATAACCACAGCCTGGGCAATAAGTGCCTGTAGCGAATGCCAGCGCACATAATAGCTGGCTTTCCTGTTTGAGAGGTAAAATATAACCGATGCTATTACATTAATTATAGGTAGTGGAAGCCCTGCAATTACTGCTACAGTAGACATGAGATAGGCGTTGCCGGCCGGCTCATGTTCATAAGGCTGTACTATATATTCTTTGGTAGTCATAAACCTTTACAAATATTCCATATCCAGTTGCCAAGCATTAGGCTAACGGTTATGGGTATTATAATTTTTTTATTCTTGTTTATAAAGCGTTCTGCTATTGAGTAGTTGTTGTAGAATGTTTTTTCTCTTCTAAAAAAGTCATACAGCAGCCATGCGGGTAATGTAAGCATAATAATGGCTGCCAGTAAGCCTAACGGATTAGTTAAGGCTGCTTCTTGCAAATGCCCCTTTGTAATTAATAATACCGAGCGCGTGGTGCCACAGGAGGGACAGGCTATACCGGTTACATTTTTGAACAGGCACGGGGTAAAGTTGTGTTTAGGTTCCGGTTGCATTAAGCTCCATCCCAACCAAAAATATCCTACGGAAAGTAATAAAGATACAGAAAGGTATAGCCTGTTTCCTGACATATTTTGTTACAGGTACATTTGTAGTTTTTCCATGTTTTTCTGGCGTGTAGCATCCTGAATAAGGAACCAGTCTACTAATGCCCATATACCGCAGCCGCCACCGGTTAAAAGCTTGCCTATGCCAAGCCCTGTGTCGCCTATCATAAAGCGGTCTATGCCTAAATAGCCTACAAAAATAGATACTATTAAAACCGTTGTTGGGTCTTTAACATCTACACTGTTTATAAGCCCCCATTTAGAATCATCGGCAGCTAAAAGCCTTTCGCGGATAAAATTAATGTGGGCCGGGCTAAAAAATTTAGCATTGGTCATTAAATACATGTCTACTTTCTGAGAGTCCATAAAATTGATTTTGTTATTGGTTGTACAATTGTAAATCTATAAAAAAAACAGGAATACGTAACTATGTCTCAAAATTTAACAATAACAGAATATTGTTAGGATTAAAATAAGGCTTTGTTAAAAAAAAGTATTGACTATGCTATAGTGATTACTTAATTTATTATGATGTAACCAATTTAATAGTTACTTTTGGGCGGTAAAAAATCGGATATTAATTATTTGGATATATGATGAAAGATCTTTTCGAAAGGATTCAAAAAAATAAAGGGCCTCTTGGCAAATGGGCGTCTCAGGCTGAAGGTTATTATGTATTTCCTAAGCTGGAAGGGCCTCTTAGCAACCGCATGATGTTTCATGGTAAAGAGGTTATAAACTGGAGTATAAACGATTACCTTGGCCTTGCTAACCACCCGGAGGTGCGTAAGGTAGATGCTGAGGCTGCAGCTGAATATGGCAGTGCATACCCAATGGGTGCGCGTATGATGAGCGGCCATACAGACTGGCATGAAAAACTTGAGCAGGAACTTGCCAGCTTTGTAGGTAAGGAATCTGCTTACCTTTTAAACTTTGGCTATCAGGGTATGGTAAGTACCATTGATGCCCTTGTAAGCAAAAACGATGTTATTGTGTATGATGTAGATAGCCATGCCTGTATTATAGACGGTGTGCGCCTGCACATGGGTAAGCGTTTTACCTACAAGCACAACGATATAGAAAGTATTGAAAAAAACCTTGAGCGCGCCACTAATATGGCCGAAACTACCGGTGGTGGTATTTTACTTATTACCGAAGGTGTTTTTGGTATGCGTGGCCAGCAGGGCAAGCTTAAAGAAATAGTTGAACTTAAAAAGAAATATAACTTCCGTCTTCTTGTAGATGATGCACATGGTTTTGGTACTTTGGGTAAAACCGGTGCCGGAGCGGGTGAGGAGCAGGGCTGCCAGGACGGTATAGATGTGTACTTTAGTACGTTTGCAAAATCTATGGCCAGTATTGGTGCTTTTATTGCTGCTGATAAAGATGTTATAGATTTCCTTAAATATAACCTTCGCAGCCAGATGTTTGCCAAGGCGCTGCCAATGGTATTGGTTAAAGGTGCCCTTAAGCGCCTTGAAATGCTGCGCACTATGCCAGAGCTTAAAGACAAGCTTTGGGAAAACGTAAACTACCTGCAAAACGGCCTTAAATCTAAAGGGTTTAATATTGGCGATACCAATACCTGTGTTACACCGGTATACCTTGAAGGAAGTATTCCTGAAGCTATGATGCTGGTAAACGACCTGCGTGAAAACTATAGTATTTTCCTTAGTATAGTGGTATATCCGGTTATACCTAAAGGTATAATCCTGTTAAGGATGATACCTACAGCTACGCATACTAAGCAGGATATAGATGAGACGCTTTCTGCTTATGAAGCTATCCGTGAGAAACTTGAAAACGGTACTTATAAAAAGATTGCTGAGCAAAATACGGTAGATGTATCTGCTCAATAATCCGGTAAAATGATATAAAAAACTCCGCTTAAAGCGGAGTTTTTTGTTTTATAAGTCTTTACGGTAGGTTCTTCTGCGTTTGTGTATCCTGGGGTTAAAATTCTTCCACAGGTTGTGTATGGCGTGGTTATCTTCCAGTTCTGGCGTGCGGATGCAGTTGCGTACACCGTTTTTACTGAAAACTTTGAAATATTCTTCAAACATTACGGCGGTAACACCTTTGTTCTGGTATTCTTCTTCAACACCAATCAGGTAAAAAACAACATCTTTACTGTGTTTTTTTGCTTTAAGAAGGTGGTACCAGCCAAATGGGAGCAGGCTGCCGTTTGCTTTTTTAAGCGCCTCTGCAAACGATGGCATTACAATACCGAATGATATAATGTTATCGTCTTTATCTTTAACGAAAACAATATATTCGGGGTTTATAAGGCCTATATATTTTTTCTTGAAATACTCTTTTTGCACATCGCTTACCGCTACAAACGATGTAAGGCGCGCGTAAGTAGCATTAAACAAGTCAAACATCTGGTCTACATAAGGCATAACCTCATCTGTGGATTTAAAGGTCATGGCTTTAAATCCATAGCGCCTTTTAACCATATCGCTGGCTTTCATAAACAAGGCAGAGTCTACATTGGCAAAAGAAAAGATACTTTCTATATACTCTTTTTCTTTTACAAAGCCCAGTTGTTCAAAATGGTCTTTGTAATAAGGTGGGTTGTACCAGGTTATGGCGGTACCTATTTCATCAAACCCTTCGGTAAGTACCCCTACCTTATCAAGGTTGCTAAAACCCATAGGGCCTTCTACATATTCCAGCCCTTGCTCAGTACCATATTTATATACTTTTTCAAGTAATGCCTTTGTAACTTCAATGTCGTCTATAACATCAAACCAGCCGAAGCGTACTTTTTTCTTGCCCTGGTCATTTATTTCCTGCCAGTTAACAATTGCAGCAACCTTTCCGGCTGCTTTACCATCTTTGTAAGCTATATAAAATTTAGCTTCGGCATGTTCAAAAGCAGGGTTGTTTTTTTTGTCAAACCCCTGTAACTCATCGTTTATAAGGGGCGGAATCCAATAGGGGTTGTCTTTGTATAATGAGAAGGAAAATTTAATAAATTCCTTCATCTCAGCAGTAGTCTTAGCTTCTTTTATGGTTATCATATTTTATTCTCCCGAAGGCTCTACAGGTGTTTCTTCAAGGGCTTTCCTTCTTTCTTCGCGTTCCTGTTTGCGCTTGTCGCGTTCTTCTTTTTGTTTGGCTTTATCTTTGTTGAATTCGTCTTCACGGTCGCCTTTACCTGGCAATAGTACCTCCTTGTAGTTAAGGTCAAAACGCCATGAAAAGCCTATGCCACCATAAGCTACATAGGGTGTGTCTTTAAAGTTAGTGCTTATTGATGCATCTATTTGCATGGTTTCATTAAGAAGGTGGGCAGCACCCAACCTTACAACACCATCAGCATAATAGTCGCTTACATATTGCTGGTATTCTAAAAAACCAGACCATTTTTCACTAAATCCTCGTGTTATGGTGGTTATCCAGCCCAGGCTAAGATAGTCTGTTGTAAGTTTATCGCCTATAATATTGTTAACCCAAACCCATTTGCCAAAGTGGTTGTGTAGTATACCTACTATTTTTGGACTTATTCCATCTGAAGGAAAAGTATAGGGATTGTTCTTGCCAATAAGGTTAAAACCTGCGTATACTGCTACTGCCGGAATCAATGAACGCCACCTGAATTTGTGGTTTTCTTTCCAGCTGTATAGGTTTACTTCCGGAGTATAATATTTATCTGGGTCATACAACAGGTATTTTGCGCCAAATGTAAGCTGCCTGAAATCATTACGGTTATAGGTTTCAAGTGAGTTTGTGTAGCGGTCAAATTCATACTGCATGTTTAGCATAAACTCAAACTCTTCTGCAAAAACACCATATCTCAGGGCTATTTCGGCATTGGCACCATAGTATTCATATCTTGATATTTCGTGTTTTTCATATATGCCGTTAATACCGCTTTCTATTTGAAATACTGTTTGCCCCACAGCAAAAGCTGATTGAGACTGTCCCGGGCGGTTAGTATTAATCTGGTCAGTATACTGAGCCTGGGCCACTGCTGCGGTAAACAGGGCGGGTATAAGTAATTTTGTCAGTCGCGTCATTTTGGCTCGCTTGTTGTTGTGGGTTACTTAGGTTATCCAAAAATAATGTTTTTATTATTATTTTAAGACAACCCGGTAATAATTAAAGAGCGTAATGCTTATTTTTGACAAAACTTTATGATTATGGAAACAGCATCATTTAACGGCCTGCTTAAAACAATTTTTATTATTGTATTGGTTTATTATGCTATACGCTTTTTAATGAGGCTTCTTGCCCCGGTAATTGTGCAGGAAGTGGTTAAAAAAGCCGAGCAGAACTTTCAGCGTGCCCATAATCAGCAACAATCGCAGCAACAGCAATATGGCTATGATAACAATGCTTATCAGCAGCCCAAACCAGAGAAGCCCCGCGAAAAGAAAAAAGTAGGTGAATATATTGATTTTGAAGAGATAGAATAAAAAAATCCCCGCAAAGCGGGGATTTTTAGTTTATTACAGGCTTAGTATAAAACTGTCTTTATTAAGCCCGTCTACTATGTACTGCCAGTTAATGTGTACCACATCGCTCAATACTTTTTTAAGCATATTAAAATCGTTTGGCTTGCGTATGTAAACATTGGCCCCGGCCACAAAGGTGTCTTCTATATCCTGCTCGCTCGAAGAGGTTGAATATATGGCTACAGATATCCTTTTAAGCCTATCGTTAGCCCTTATTTCCTTAAGGCACTCCATACCGCTTTTGCGGGGCATGTTTAGGTCAAGAAAAATAATATCCGGCAAGGCGTTTTCGGTATTATTAAGATGTGCCATAAGCTGCTCACCGTCACTAAACGATGAGATTTCATACTTAATTTTTACTTCCTCAAATGCTTCCTCAAAAAACAAACGGTCATCTTCATCGTCATCGGCAAGCATAATATGTAATGGTGTAGGGCGCATCTAATATATAGTGTATAAGTTGTTACTTGGTTTCTATGTAGCGTTTTTGCTTCATAATTTTTTGAAAAGCGGTAGGGGTAACACCGGTAATGTTCTTAAATTGCTGGGAAAGGTAAGCTACGCTGCTGTAGTTCATCATGAAAGAAATCTCTGTAAGCGAAAGGTTTTCAGTTAACAGCAACTGTTTTACCCTTTCGATTTTGTGCAAAATAATGAAATTTTCTATTGATATGAAAGTAACCTCAGAAAATACCTGAGACAGCGTGCGGTAATTTTCGCCCAACTTCTCAGAGAGGTAAGTAGATATCTTTAAAGACTGCATACCCTTGTCGGCATAAAGCATCTCAATTATAGTGTTTTTAATCTTCTGTACCAGTATGCTTTTCTGGTTGTCTACTATTTCAATACCAAAGTCTTTTAAAGAGCTTATAAAGGCATTGTAGGTCTCCATGGGTATGTTTTCCTTAAACTTTACATATCCCGGCTCTGTAACCCTGCAATTAATTTTAAATGCATCCAGTTGTTGCTGTAATACAACTTTACACATGGTGTCTATGTTATACTTAATGTAAAGTTCCATTTATTGCCCCCTTGTTATAAAAAGTAAATGTACGAAAATTATGTATGAATATCAGGTTGTAATAGATTATGCATAATTTTATAACAGTTACTAATAATAATTTTTCAATCAATTGTTTTACAGTGTTATATGTGTATTTTTGTAAGGTATTAAATATAAAATTAACGTATTTGGCTATTGCGCTGTAAACCATAAGTTTTAAATTAGTCTACAAATTTACTATGTTATGCAGCCCATTCAAAACCCGCCAGATGGCGGTATGCTATATGCCGAAACCAACCTTGAACACACCTTTCCTGAGCCTTTAAACATGATTACATCATGCTTTTTCCTTGCCATTGCTTTGTATTGGACTTACAAGTTATGGGGTAAGGCCAGGCAGCACACTTATCTTACCGTTGCACTTATTTTGCTGTATATAGGCGGGATAGGCGGCACTATTTACCACGGCCTGCGCCAATGGAATTTCTTTATCATGATGGACTGGATGCCCATTATGCTGCTGTGCGTTTCGGCAGGTGTATATTTTATAGCCAGGCTAACACGCTGGTATTATGCGGTTTTGTTTGTGGTTTTATACCTTGCCTTTATGATTTTTGCACGGCGCTATTTTTCAGAAGAAGGTAATATACAGCTGTTTATAAATATAAACTATGCAATATTAGCAGGGATGGTGCTGTTACCGGTACTGGCTTACCTAATGTCTACTAAGTTTAAGAACGGAATGTGGGTGGGGCTTGCATTACTGGCATTTGTGCTTGCGCTTACCTTTAGGGTAGCCGACCCATGGGGCTGGATGTCTTTCGGGACGCACTTTTTGTGGCATACATTTGGCGCGATAGCTGCTTTCTGTATGTTTCAGTACCTGTACCTGATAAATTTAAAGCCCGAAACCACATAAAAAAACCCGTTTGCAAGGGGGACTGGGGGAGCAAACGGGTTTTAGCATTAATCACGGTATTTATTTTTATTTAAGTATTAACTTACAAATCTAATTAATGATTATCAAATGTAATAAGAAAAATAACAGAACCAACAATTTTTCTGACTTATTTTACTAAATCGTTAAATAATTGATTAGCTGTGTCTTGCAGGGCTAAACAAAAGCCCGGATGCGGCCTTGACGTTTGTATAACCGAACTCCGCACCGCCGTTAACCACCTGAAACGCTCATCGGGCTCCAGCTTTGCAATAGGGCCGCCATTTTTAGCACCGTGTGCAATGCGTTCAAACGACTCCAGGTTTAGCCTAAGCTGTTCGTTATCAATATCATTATGTAGCATTAGCAGCTTGGCCTCGTTGACTTCAAACAGCATTTTTACAAACTTTTGGCGCTTGCAAAATACTATAACCCCCACATTTACAAACTCTTCGCGTTCTACCCGCGGCACCACGCGGATAACCGCATACTCATATAAGTGCCTGTCTTGCATTTTGTGCCTGGTTTACAAAGGTTTGCGAATTGTTTAAACGGGTCACAAGGAAGGTAACATACACCTCTCGCACTTCATCGGGCGATTGTTCAAGGCCTTCCCATTGCAGCCAGGTATCGGGCAGCAGGTTTACCACACTACGAATTTTCTGCTCGGTTAACAGTGCTTTAAAATCAGCGTCAACCTGCTCTAATTCAGATGCCTGCGGTAGCAGTACATGGTCTTTTATTAAGGCAAACGGACTCTTGGCGTGGCCTTCTGGATCTGTAAATGAATGGTGAAAATACAGGCTGGCACCGTGGTCTATAAGCCATAACTCCTTGTGCCACATAAGCATATTGGTGTTGCGGAACGTCCTGTCTACATTGGTAATAAAGGCATCCAGCCACACAATTTGCGAGGCCAGGCGGGCATCTACGGTAGTAACTACGGGGTCAAAATTTATGGCGCCCTGCAGGTAGTGCAGCGCCAGGTTAAGCCCCTTGCTGGCCTGTAGCAGGTCTTGTATTTCCTCATCGGCCTCGGTACGGCCAAAGGCTTCATCAAGGTTGGCAAACACCAGCTCAGGCACCGGAAGCCCCAGCAGGCGGGCTATTTCGCCACCTATAAGCTCGGCAATCAGGGCCTTGGTGCCATGCCCGGCACCCCTGAATTTCAGTACATATTTAAAGTCATCGTCGGCATCGGCAAGGGCGGGGAGAGAGCCCCCCTCGCGAAGCGGCGTTATATAGCGCGTTACATTTACCGTACGCAGCTTTGGGTTGTGTTCCATCCTGGATTTGTTTTTACGTAAAATTACGCCTTTTTAATCCGAAAAAAAATTGTGTTTTTTGGGTTACGATATGGCAGTTTTCGGTGTGAAATATTTAAATTTTAGCTTTTGTTGATTATCAGTGCTTTAGCGAAATTGAAGTGCTTAATATTTCACTTTTGGAGTTTGACATTCGGTTTTTGTGCACCTTTTTTAAAAACCCGTGTCAGGTTAAAAAATAAGCGTGCTTTTTTACTTTTTGAAGCCATCAGTTTTTAGTTTGGCCCTGCCTTAAAATTGCCTGGCGCTCCTCTAAATATTTTTGTCGTTTTTCAACAGCTTCTGAAGTTGGACGGGCAGTTATGGTTAATCCATCTATTGTGTAGGCGAAAAAAGGTATCAGCGCTTCAAAATGTCCTGCTATCTTTTTATAGTTGCATAAAGTTCTCACTAATTCTGTGTACTGATTGATAATTTTCGCTTCAGGTACATCCTGTAGTTCGGGAGACCAATATGTCTTAAAAGAATATTGCCCCTCATTCTTGGTTTCAATAATATAAGTCCTCCCATCAAAGCCATCCTTCCAGCCCTTGATTTTATTTTGGGAGGGCACGCTTTCCAAACCGCTACCATCAGTAAGGCTTATAATTTCATCGGCAACTTCCGGCGGTAATGAAAATTGCATCCAAAACTTTCTTTCTGTACGTGATTCTTCTATTTCATCAGCAATAAGGGTTACAAACCCCCATGACTGCCCTAAATTCCTGTAGGCTTCAATGCGGGTACCATACCACGAGAGCCTTACGGCATAATCTGCCCGGCTGGTTTCTATTGGCTCAAAGCCAAATTGGGCTATCCTTTGGTTTTTGTAGGTAACGCTTAAAGCGGTGTCGCTATCAGGGGTAAAGGTGTAGGCGGCGGCATCCTGCCCATGGCAAAACGCGGTACAAAACAGTAGCAAGGTGTATACTAATTTCATTGTGAGGATTTTTGTAAATATAAAAAATCCCCTAAGGTCTGCTACTATAACCGTTGGGGAATTTTTGTTGGGTTCGAATAGGTCAAAAGTATTGCGAAAAACGATTGCGCTCAAGATGAACCGTTTTTTTATCGCCCAAAAACACCTATTGTTCGATTAAGTGTTTACAGTGTGTTAATAATCGTATAATTAACATTATTTAATAAGGCTCCGGAGGTAAATTTAGGGTAAAATAGATATCCTCTTACTATATGGACAATCATTGCTTTGTAGTTCTTGAGCTGCCGGGCGGCGAAGAACTTAAATATGTAGACGAAGCTAATACACATGGTTTCTGGACGGCCGTTGCCGGCAACATTCGCGATGGCAAGGCTAAAATTATCAGTAAGCGGCAGGACACCGGTATATCTGAAGATTTACGCAGCCATGTTTCGGGCAACCAAAAATTTACCACCTATGTACTGGTAGACATGCACCTGCACCCGCAGCGTTGCAGCAACAACCGTATTTTCGAGCGTGTATCGGCATGGCTTACCGGCACGGGCAGGCACCGTGTTATAGATGACGGGGCTAACTTTCAGCTGGTTACCATAGACTGAGTTTAGTGCCTTACCATAACTTTTTTAAAGGTAGCTTTAATGGCGTTACGTTCTTAAGGCACCTGTATAAAAAGCCTTGAGATATCTTAAAGGTGCTGCCGCTTAGCTGATAAGCTTCTTAGCTTAGGGGTTCAGCAGCTAAGTGGCTCAGTAGCTTTATTCAATAATTTTAACCTTTTGCGCAAAACGTTTCGGGGCTACAGGGGCTTCTGCCGGGTAGCCTAACGAAATGTTTATGGCAACCTCATAGCCATCGGGTATATTAAGCAGCTCCAGTATATCTTTATTATCGGGGTTGTTAAGTATAGGTACCAACGTGCCTAACGGACAAGTGCCCAGCCCTATGGCGTGCGAGCTGAGCAGTATATTCTGCAGGATAATACCGCTGTCAAGGTAGCTAATATCGCTGCTTTTATCGCGGGCAATAACAATAAGGGTAGGGGCATTATGAAAAATACTGAATCCGGGTTCTTTGTAATGCGCCGCACTGCCCTGAAACTCTTTACCCTCGGCAAAATTCAGGAAACGCTGGTTTATCTCCTTTAGTATTTCAGGGTTTTGTACCACACGCACTTCCCACGGCTGCTTGTTCAGGGCGCTTGGCGCATATATGGCGCTTTTCATTATGGTGTCTATCTGCGCCTTGCTTACCTGTTGGGTGGTGTACTTGCGTATAGACCTGCGCGTAAGTATGTTGTTTAATATGGCCTCTTTCTGGCTGCCGGTATAGGTGGTTTGCTGTACAGGTGGGGAGTCGTTGCATGAAACGGCAATTGCGGCAAACAGGCAAAACATAAAAATCTTCTTCATGGGTATTTAAATAGGGTTTGAAATTTTATCTGAAAACGAAAAGTTGAACTTAAAGATGATGTATACAATGTACAGGTATACCACATAGCTGGTAAGCCCGTAATAGTGTAACGAAAGCAGGGCCAGCACACCGCCCGCTATACTAAGCGTAAGCAGGAATACCTTTTCGGCCAGAGCCTTAAAGTCATGCTTATGGCCCCAGGCACGAGGCATAAACACCTCATTTATCTTAGGGGTAAAACCATTGAGCAGTAATATGGAGAACGACATATACTCAAACCGAACTCCCGCCAGTATAAACGCAAATGCAGAAAGCCCTATCATGCCGCCATAATACAGTTTACCGTTTGGCGAATTGGGGCTCGAAGGCATATCGGTAGCCATAAAAAGGGCACCCAGCAATACCCCCGCAGCCGAATACTTAAGGTCGTCGCCATCATTAACCAGCCAGAAGCCTGTGCTAAAAACAGCCAACAAGGCAAACGGTATGTGCCATGAAATGCGCCGTCTTATCAGTAAATACAGCCCACCCAGCGCAATTGCCGCAACAGAGTATTCGCCCAAAGCCCCTGTGGTTTTGTACAGTAGCCCTGATGTATACGTGGCAAGGTAGCTGTTAGTACCTAAAAAGCCAATCTCCTTTACATTTATAAACGATTTGGTGACCCATATAGCCGCCGAGCTCATTACCGGGAAAAAGGCCGCCATAAACTCACGGCCCATAAGTGCAGGGTTAAACCGGTTTTTGCCCAGGCCGCCCCACAGCAGCTTGCCAAACAATATGGCTGCAAACGCGCCAAATGCCACCACATACCACGGCGTGGCGGGCGATAGCGTAAACGCCAGCAATAATCCCGTTATAACAGCCGAACCATCTAAAACAGCCGTAGTTTTTTTTACATAAACCGCAGAAAATACAAAGTCGGTTACTAAGGCAGTACCTACGGCGGTGCCAATAACCAGCAATGCCTGTAGTCCATAGGCAATGTAAGCAACGGCAACCAAAGGCAGCAGTGCCAGTATAACATCAGCCATTACGGCGGTGGTAGTATTAAAGCGGGGTTTTATGTAGGGGTTTACATTCATTCAATATCTTGATTAACTTGCCTGCAGGGTTTGTTTTCCTGTAAAAATACTTTTCATAAGCGGCACATCGCTGGGGCATATATAGGCACAGGCGCCGCATTCTATACAATCGGTAAGGTTAAGCTGTAGCAGGCGTTCCTTATCGGCCCGGGCTTCCGGCCGCACAAACTCCATGGGCATAAGCCGTTGCGGACAGGCATCGGCGCAGTAGCCGCACTGTATGCAGTTGTTGTCGTTTGCTTTAGCCTGGGGCATAATAAGTACACCACCGGTGCCCTTGTTTATTGGGCTGCGGGCATCGTGTACCGCCCTGCCCATCATGGGGCCGCCCAGTATTACGGTTTGCTGTTCAGGATTCCAATCCATACCCAGTTCCTGCATTATAAACCAAACCGGCGTACCAACTTTAACGCTGTAATTGCCTATATGCCGGGCTTTTTCACCCGAAAGGGTAATTACCCTGTCTGTATAAGGTTTGTTGCCGTAAAAGGCATTATATACTGCCCACAGCGTGCCCACGTTGCTCACCATTATACCGTGTTGTGCCGGTATGCTGCCTTTAGGCAGCTCTTTTCCCGTCACTGATTTTATAAGTTGCAGTTCGCCGCCCTGCGGGTATTCGTTAGGCAGTAAGTGTGTTTCAATTGCGTGTACAGGCAGCAGGGGGGATAACAGCTTTTTAAGCTCCCTGTGCTGCTTTTCTATGGCAATAACCACCCATTGCGCGCGTACTACTTTTTGCAGCAGCTGTATGGCCTTTACAAGTGCGGGGAGTTCGTTTTTTAGCAGGGCATAGTCGGCGCTCAGGTAAGGCTCGCACTCAGCCCCGTTTATTATAAGCGTACTGATCCGGCCTTCAACATCATATTTTAAATGCGTAGGGAAACGCGCTCCGCCACTGCCTTCAATACCATATTCTTTTAATATGGAAAGGATTTGTGCATTGGTAAGCCCATCAGGATTTAGGGAGGGCAATTCATATTCATTGTCCTTAAAATTGTTTATAAGTTTTAAGTGGGGCTGCCCGTTAATATCTTCAATGCCTTCTATAGTTCCCGAAACCGGTGCATGTACACAGGCCGCAAAAACACCCTCAGAAGCCGCTACTGGCTGGTATTTCTTTACCGTTTCTCCCGGCTGTACAAGCAAATCCATAGTGCCTTTGTAGCCATAAAGCGGCAGGTATAGTTCAGGCGGGTCTGCAAGCGTAGCAATAGGTATATGCTTGGTTTTACTTTTTAAAGACGTAATATGCATCATACGCTCAGTACTTTAAAAGGTTCATACCCAGTGGTTTTTACAACACGCTGTTGCGTAATAAGGTACGCCTCAAAATCGAAATTATGTTTCAGTTCAGTAGCAACTGTTTCAAAATCATCTTCCTGTACGGCAAATAATGCGGTAGAAAGCACATCGCTTAAAAAGGCACTTTTACAAATAACACCACACTGCACGTTTTCTGATGGGTAGCCCGTTTTGGCGTTAATAATATGCCCGTATTTTTTGCCGTCTATGGTTATAAACCCACTCATAGTAGCCGATAACGAAAAACACGCATTGGCTATACTAATCCTGCCGCATTTTTCATCATCCTCAAAAGGGTGAGGCAGGTTAATGTTACGGCTGTTAACAGCATAAATAGTGCTGCCGCCCGCATTGATTACGCCATTTGTAACGCCTTCATTTTTAAGCTGTTTTGCCAGTACATCTACAGCAAAAGCTTTTATAAACGACCCTGTAATAATTTCCTGTCCGCTGCTTATCATGGCTTTATGGCCGTCAAGCTGTATTTTGGTATAGTCTGTATTTTTAAGCGCCTGCTGTATGTGTTGGGATTTAGGGAAAGAAGTTTCTCCGTCCCTGTAAAAGCCCCAAAGCTTTAGCAGCGGCATCATGGTAATATCATAAGCGCCGTTTGTAGCCTGGCTTATTTTTGCTATGCTTTGCAGCATAATTGCGGTATTTTCGTCAATATCAGCCCACCGTCCGGCATTGGCATTTATGTTGTGGAATACAGAACCCGGCGTATAAGAATTGTATAGCGCATCAATATATTCCAGTAGCGCAAAGCCACGTTCTATTATGGCCTCATCGTGGTGTGCAGGTATTTTTATCCTGAAATTGCAATGAAACAGCCTGCGTGTTTGTGATATGTACGTCTTACTGGCTGTCTGTGGCATCTTCATCGGTATCGGTTTCAACTTTGGTTTTACCTTTCTTTAAAGCCTTAAAGTTGACCTTGCCAACATTAACTACCTGGAAATAAAACTCAGGGTTTTTCCACTTTTTTGTAAGCGAGTCATACTGTAGTTTCTGGCTGTCAAACTGCTGTTTCAACACGTCTTTTTGCAGCTGTGCCAAATCCTGTTGCCGTTGTTTTTCTGCCCGTTCTTCCTGTAGTTCGTCCCACAGGTCGCGGTTGCCAAAAATAAGCAGCGCAATACCCGTTAAGTATAACAATACCGGTTTTAATTTCATTGTTGTAGTTTTTGCCTTGGGGTAAAAATACACAGTTATGCTTTTTTAAGAAGCAATTAAGTGATGAATTTAATTGGTCAGAGAATCCAATATTAAAACCATAAGCCGTAAAAGTCTACTTATGGTCATTATAACCATTAAAAACACATAACAGTACCTTTTTAAAAACATTATAGCCCCTGCAATGCACTAATTATAGGCACATTTGCAAATTCAAACGTTTTAATTAATAAAATAACGATGAGTAAAAAAATATCTCTATTGTTAGCCGGTTTGGTTTTGGCGGCGTGTTCGCCCAAAACATATCAGGTAACAAATGATAGCGTTGTGCTTACCCTTAAGAAAAATAAGGATACCCAGGCAGGAAAAATCCGCGTGCACGTGTTGCAGGACGAACTGGTACACGTATCTGCCACGCCCGATGCTGATTTCCCTAAAGATTCGAGCCTTATTATTGTACCGGGTTTAAAAACCGTTCCGTTTAAGGTTAAGGATGCCAAAGACTCTGTAGAAGTGGCCACAGCCAAACTAAAGGTAAAGATTTCTAAAAACGACGGGGGTATCCAGTTCAGGGATAACAGCGGTAAACTGTTGCTTGCAGAACAGCAGGGCGGTGGCAAAACGTTTGACCCGATTGAGGTAGAAGGCAAAAAAGCCTACTCAGTAAAACAGATATTCAATTCACCGGCAGATGAATCGTTCTTTGGCCTTGGCCAGCACCAGGCCGATGAGTTTAACTACAAAGGCAAGAGCGAAGAGCTTTTTCAGTATAACACAAAGGTTTCGGTACCGTTTATTGTTTCAAATAAAAACTACGGTGTACTGTGGGACAGCTATGCACTAAGCCGCTTTGGCGACAGCCGCCCATACAAACAGCTAAGCGACGTTTTTAAGATTTATGATAAAAACGGGC
Source organism: Flavobacterium akiainvivens (assembly GCF_001278115.1). Classification (GTDB taxonomy): domain Bacteria; phylum Bacteroidota; class Bacteroidia; order Flavobacteriales; family Flavobacteriaceae; genus Flavobacterium; species Flavobacterium akiainvivens. The sequence goes on from NZ_LIYD01000005.1 coordinate 386,837, forward strand.
AGCCGGGCAGCATAACCGGTACCTATTCTTCTACCGATGCCGGTGTGCAAACCATAGTGCGCCGGGAGCCTAATATTTTCTTTGAAGATATTAAGAGCATAAAGGCGCTACCACAGGGTTTCCCGCTAAAGCATGCTAACGTGTTGTATGAAGGTTCTATAGAAGCTAACGAAACCGGCACCTACAAGTTTACCCTGTATTATGCAGGTTACATGAAAGTATATGTAAACAACCAGCTGGTAGTGGCAGAGCGCTGGAGGACAGCATGGAACCCTAACAGCTATAAGTTTACGTTTCCGCTTGAGGCAGGCAAACGCGTGCCCCTGCGCATAGAGTGGCAGCCTGACGGTGGTGTGTCTTACTGCGGCCTGCGTGCCCTTGAGCCACAAACAGATGAGGAGAAAAACAACCAGGTGTGGTGGAGCGAAATGAACAACAAAATGGATTACTATTTTGTGTACGGCAACACTATGGATGAGGTTATTAAAGGTTACCGTACCCTTACCGGAAAATCGCAGGTTATGCCTAAATGGGCCATGGGCTACTGGCAAAGCCGCGAGCGCTATAAAACACAGGATGAGATTGTAGGCACGCTTAAAGAATTCCGCGAGCGTAAAATTCCTATCGATAATATTGTACTTGACTGGAATTACTGGAACGAAGATGCATGGGGCAGCCACGAGTTTGATAAGGCCCGTTTCCCAGACCCTAAAGGCATGGTTGATGATATTCACGGGCTTAATGCCAAAATGATGATATCGGTATGGCCTAAGTTTTATAAAACTACCGAGCATTTTAAGGAGTTTGACCAAAAAGGCTGGATGTATCAACAGGCTATTAAAGATAACGTAAAAGACTGGGTTGGACCTGGTTATGTAGGTTCATTTTATGATGCATACTCATCGGGTGCGCGCCAGCTTTTCTGGAAACAAATGTACGAACACCTGTACCCACTGGGCATAGACGCATGGTGGATGGATGCCAGCGAGCCTAACGTGCTGGATTGTACTGATATGGAATACCGTAAAGAGCTGTGCGGCCCTACCGCTCTGGGTTCTTCTACACAGTACTTTAACGCATATGCACTTATGAATGCCGAGGCTATTTATGACGGCCAGCGCAGTGTAGACAACAACAAGCGTGTTTTCCTGCTTACCCGTTCGGGTTTTGCAGGCCTTCAGCGCTATTCTACCGCTACATGGAGTGGAGATATTGCTACCCGTTGGGAAGACATGAAAGCGCAGATAGCCGCCGGGCTTAACTTTTCTATTGCCGGTGTGCCATACTGGACTATGGATATAGGTGGTTTTTGTGTAGAAGACCGCTACGTTGCCGGGCAGCTGGCTTATGATAAAGACGGTAAGGAAAACGCCGATTATAAAGAGTGGAGGGAGCTTAACGCCCGTTGGTTCCAGTTTGGTGCGTTTGCACCGCTTTACAGGGCACACGGCCAGTTTCCGTTCCGTGAGCCGTGGCACATAGCGCCTGAAGGCCATGACGCTTACAAAAGTATTGTGTACTACACTAACCTGCGTTACAGGCTTATGCCATACATTTATACCCTTGCCGGTATGACCTATTTTAACGATTATACCATTATGCGCCCGCTTGTTATGGACTTCGGCTCAGACAAAAAAGTGGAAAACATTAGCGACCAGTTTATGTTTGGCCCTGCGTTTATGGTTAACCCGGTGTATAAATATGGCGCGCGCAACCGCGAGGTATACTTCCCTGAAAATGCTAACTGGTATGATTTCTATACCGGGCAATACATTACCGGCGGGCAAAAACGCACTGTTGATGCACCGTATGGCCAGATTCCGCTATACATCCGCGAAGGCGCAATTGTACCGGTAGGCCCTGAAATGCAGTATACAAGCGAGAAACCGGCCGAAAACATTGTGCTGTATGTGTACCAGGGTAAAGATGGCGACTTTACATTATATGAAGACGAAGGCGTTAATTACAATTATGAAAAAGGCCAGTTTAGCCGTATCGGTTTCCATTATAATGAAGCAGCCGGTACACTAACCATAGATGCGCGAGAAGGCGAGTTTAACGGAATGCTTAAAAACCGCACCTTTACAGTAGTAACGGTTAATAAAACCGCACCAAAAGCATTTACATTTGATGCTAAAGGTAAAACAGTTACGTATAACGGCACTAAACAGGTTATCAGCCTGAAATAGTTTACAAATACAAATGATTGCAAAAGCCCCTTATGGTTATTCATAGGGGGCTTTGTTATTTTTAATCCGATTTTTATTTCAGGACTTCTTTTTGGTATAATACCGATAGCTTTTTACCAAAGCTGTTGTTCCACACCAATGGGAACGTATAATCGTCTAACGAACCGATGCCTGCAATTTCGGCGGCGGTACCGGTAAAAAAAGCGCTGTCTGCGGTTTTAACTTCGTCTATGGTAAACAGTTTCTCCACTACGGGAATGTTGTTTTTCTTAGCCAGTTCTAAAACCGTATTTCTCGTGATACCCGGCAGTATGTTGCCCAGCGGGCAGGTATACAGTACCCCATCTTTCTCATAAAAGAAGTTGGCGCCCGGGCCTTCTGCTACAAAACCCGCGGCATCAAGCATCAGGGCTTCATCAAAGCCGTTTTGTTTGGCCTCTGTGGTGGCAAGTATCGAGTTGATGTAATGCCCCACGGTTTTGGCCTCTACATGGCACGATTTGGGGTTAGGGCGCTGGTAGGATGAGGTGCCAATACGCAACAGCCCGTCGCCCAGGTAACGGCCCCATTCCCACGCGCATAAAAACAGGTTGGCAGGCTCCTGAACAGGTACTAAAGACATGGTGGGCTCCAGGTAAAACAACGGCCTTATGTAAGCATTTTTAAGCCCGTTTTTTTCCAATAGCTCATAACTCAGTGCCGTGAGCTGTTCAACCGTGTAACCGGTCTTAATATGCATCAGCTCGGCCGATTTAAGCATGCGCTCGTAGTGTTCCTTAGCCTTAAATATTTTTACGCCATTCGGGGTGTCATACGCCCGTATGCCCTCAAAAATGCCGTTGCCATAGTGCATGGTCTGGTTATACAGGCTGGCTGTTGCCTGCGCCGCGGGAATCCACTGCCCGTTTAGGTACACTATGGTATTTTCGTTATAATACATTTAGATGATGGTAGATTTGCCAATGCTTACATTAGCGGTATTAGTAAATGCTTCGTTGCCCTGTACCAGCCTTTCTATATAACTGCCCACATCGCTTGTAGAGTAGGTGCTGTCAGGGTTAATATCGGTAGTGCAGTAGTCCTGCTCAATGCTTGTGGTAACGGCTTCTTTAATGGCAGCGCCTTCAGTATACAGGCCAAAATGCTCCAGCAGCAATGCCGCCGAAAGTATAGAAGCCACCGGGTTTGCAATGCCTTTGCCGGTTGCAGCAGGGTAGGAGCCGTGTATGGGCTCAAACAGGCTGTATTTATCGCCTACAGAGGCTGATGCCGCCAGGCCGATACTGCCGCCTATAACACTTGCCTCGTCAGACAGGATATCGCCAAACATATTTTCGGTAAGCATTACATCAAACTGTTTCGGGTTTAAGATAAGCTGCATGGCGGCGTTGTCTACAAACAAAAAATCTAACGCCACATCAGGATATTCGCCTGAAATTTGCGTTACCACCCTGCGCCACAGCCTTGACGTTTCCAGTACGTTAGCTTTATCCACCAGGGTCACTTTCTTACGCCTGTTTTGGGCGGCCTTAAACGCCATATGGGCTATCTGCTCAATTTCCTGAACAGAATATGAACATAGGTCAGAGGCTACGGTTTTGTCTTCGCTAAGCGATTTCTGCCCGAAGTAAATACCGCCTGTGAGCTCGCGGTAAATGGAAATATCTACTCCTGCAATACGGTCGGCCTTCAGGGGCGAATGCGGTATAAGTTTGTTGTAAATAGTAATGGGCCTTATGTTGGCAAACAAATTCAGCGCCTTGCGAATGGCCAGCAGGCCCTGCTCAGGGCGTACGGGCGCATCTGGGTTGTTGTCATACTTAGGGTGGCCCACAGCGCCAAGCAATACGGCATCGGCAGCAAGGCACGTGTTTAGAGTGTCCTGTGGCAGGGGTTCGTTATATTTGTCTATGGCACAGGCACCCAAAAGGGCATGGCTGTAGGTAAAGTCATGGCCAAAGCGCGCGGCTACGGCGTTTAGTACTTTTATGGCTTCGTTAGTAACCTCGGGGCCTATGCCATCTCCGGCTAAAACTGCTATGTTTAGTTGCATGGTTTATTGGTGTTTTTCTTCAAATTGGGTAATGGCATCCAGCCTGCTTACTAAAAAATCTATGTCATCATAACCGTTTATCATGCATATCTTTTTGTAGGCGTTAATTTCAAAATGTTCCGATTTTCCGGCGCAGGTAATGGTTTGCTCCTCCAGGTTTACGGTAACGGGTTCGGCGGGGTTTTGCGCCAGGATATCCAGCAGTGTTTTTAAATACTCAGGGCTAACCTGTAGCGGCAGCAGGCTGTTGTTAAGGCAGTTGCCTTTAAAGATATCGGCAAAATAGCTCGACACGATAACCTTAAAACCAAAACCGGCCAGCGCCCACGGTGCATGTTCACGGCTTGAGCCGCAGCCAAAGTTATTGCCCGTAACCAAAATGGGCCCGTGCGGCTGGCTGTTGAGTTCAAAATCAGGGTTTAAAATATCGTCTTTTATGTACCTCCAGTCGCGGAACAGGTTATCGCCAAAGCCTTTCTTATCGGTAGATTTTAAAAAGCGTGCCGGGATAATTTGGTCGGTATCCACATTTTCTATGTTGAGCGTCATGGCCACATCGGTAAGTGTTGTGAACTTTTGCATGCTAATTCAGTTTTTCGGTAAAGTCAATAATTTTCCCTTCAATGGCAATTGCGGCGGCGGTAAGCGGGCTGGCTAAAATGGTGCGTGCGCCCGGACCCTGGCGGCCTTCAAAATTGCGGTTGCTGGTAGACACGCAGTACTCATCGGCAGGTATTTTATCATCGTTCATGGCAAGGCATGCCGAACAGCCCGGCTGGCGCACCTGGAAGCCTGCATCTTCAAATATCTGGTACAGGCCTTCGGCTTTCATTTCGCTGGCTACCTGCTGCGACCCGGGAACAATAAGCGCGGTTACGTTATCGGCCTTTCGCTTGCCGTTAATGTATTCTGCCACCGTCCTGAAATCTTCAATGCGGGAGTTGGTACAGCTGCCTATAAAGATGTAGTTTACCGGTGTACCCAACAGCGACTGCCCGTAATTAAAGCCCATGTAAGCCAACGCCTTATCGGTACTTGCCTCAACGGTTTCAGGTATACTATCTGTAATTTTCATGCCCATACCGGGATTGGTGCCGTAGGTAAGCATGGGCGCAATATCATTGGCATCAATATCATACTCCTTATCAAATACGGCGCCCTCATCGGTTACCAGGGTTTTCCAGTAGGCTATTTTGGCGTCGAGTGCTTCGCCCTTAGGGGCAAATTCGCGCCCGGCTACATATTTAAACGTGGTTTCATCCGGCGCTATAAGCCCGCCGCGTGCGCCCATTTCAATGCTCATGTTGCACACAGTCATACGTCCTTCCATAGACATTTCGCGGAATACACTGCCTGCATATTCGCAAAAATAACCGGTACCCGAGTTAGTACCCAGTTTGCTGATGATGTACAGGATAACATCTTTAGGCGTAACCCCTTTTTTTAGCGTGCCGTTAACGTTAATGCGCATTTTCTGCGGTTTTTCAACCAAAAGGCACTGGCTGGCAAACACCTGTGCTACCTGGCTGGTGCCAATGCCAAACGCAATAGAGCCAAAGGCGCCGTGGGTACTGGTGTGGCTGTCTCCGCACACAATGGTCATGCCCGGCTGCGTAATGCCCAGTTCGGGCGCTATAACGTGCACAATGCCGTTGTACTCGTGCCCAAGGCCATAAAACGTAATGTTGTTCTTTTTACAGTTTATGGTAAGTTCTTCAATCTGTTTGCGCGACATTTCGTCTTTTATGGGCAAATGCTGGTTAAGGGTAGGGGTGTTGTGGTCTGCCGTGGCAACAATTTTGCCCGGGCGGAAAAGCGGTATGCCGCGCTCCTCAAGCTCATTAAAGGCCTGCGGGCTGGTTACCTCGTGTATAAGGTGCTTGTCTATATATAAAATATCGGGCCCGTTGGTTACAGACTCCACCACGTGGGCATCCCATACTTTATCAAAAAGCGTTTTCTTCATCATATTAAAGGCTTAGTTGAAACTTATTCTTAGACAACGCCACAATGTGGTGAATGTCGTTATCGGCCACTACTTTACAGTTGTCGGCAAAATGCAGGAACTCAGAGTACACAACATCAAGGTCGAGCTTGGTAAATTCATATCCAATATTCTTGGCCCTGTAGGCCAGCGCCGACCTCCCGCTGCGTGCTGTGAGTATAATAGACGATTCGTTAACGCCCACATCGGCCGGGTTGATAATCTCGTAGGTTTCGCGGTTTTTAATAACCCCGTCCTGGTGTATGCCGCTGCTGTGTGCAAAGGCATTTTCGCCCACAATGGCCTTATTGGCCTGTACCGGCATGCCCATTTCTTCGGCCACCATTTTACTAATGCTTAGCAGGCGTTTTGTATCTATATTAGTATTCAGGTTAAGTGTAGGGTGCTGGCGCAAAATCATTACCACCTCTTCCAGCGATGTGTTGCCTGCACGTTCGCCAATGCCGTTTATGGTACACTCAATCTGGCGGGCGCCGTTAATAACCCCCGCAATGGCATTGGCCGTAGCCAAACCCAAATCGTTATGGCAGTGGCACGAAAGGCGCACTTTTTCTATGCCCGGTACGTTTTCCATAAGGTACTTAATCTTGGCGCCATACTCGTCCGGTAGGCAGTAGCCCGTAGTATCAGGAATGTTGAGCACGGTAGCGCCCGCCCTTACGGCTTCGGCACATACTCTGGCAAGAAAGGCGTTATCAGTACGGCCTGCGTCTTCGGCATAAAACTCCACCTCTTCCACAAAAGACTTGGCATAGGCCACGGCTGCATAGGCACGCTCAATAATCTTATCGGGTGTGGTGTTGAATTTGTATTTTATGTGCGATTCAGAAGTGCCAATACCGGTGTGTATGCGCGGCCTTTTGGCATATTTAAGCGCTTCGGCGGCCACCTCAATGTCTTTTTCAACGGCACGGGTAAGTCCGCACACGGTGGCGTTTTTAACGAGTTTTGCAATCTCTGTAACCGACTGGAAATCGCCGGGGCTTGAAACCGGGAAACCGGCCTCTATAACATCTACGCCCAGTGTGTCGAGCTGTTCGGCAATGCGCAGTTTCTGGCCTGTATTTAGCTTACAGCCGGGCACCTGTTCGCCATCTCTTAGTGTGGTGTCAAAAATTTCTACGTGTTCCATGGTAAGTATGTTTACCGCTAAGTTATTATGTATGCATAGAATAGCATTTTTAAACGCAAGCCGTATTACGATGCCCTGGCCTGAAATATTTTATTTAGTTATTTGATTATTAGTGTTTTAAATTCTTTTTTCTTACGATGCTTAACCTTAATGACTAATAATAATTCGTAGGGCAGGCTGTGGCATAAATCGAAAAAAAGAACTACATTTCGGGGTTGAATGACCGCCTGCCATGATTAAGAACAATAACGAACTTACCGATAACCTTTTTGCACTGGTTAAATCGCTTACTGCTTCTGAAAAGCGGCAGTTTACCGTATATGCAGGTAGGGTAGCGGTAAACAGTGAGAGTAAGTTTATAAGCCTCTTTAAAATACTTTGCGCACAAGCGAAGTATGATGAGGCCGCCATACTTAACAGTACCGATATTACCAAGCAGCAGCTGTCTAACATTAAATCGCACCTGTACACCCAGATACTCACCAGCCTGAGGCTAAACCCGGCGGTGCGCAGTGTGCCCCTGCAAATAAGGGAACAGCTTGATTTTGCCATGATACTGTACCGCAAGGGCCTGTACCAGCAAAGCCTTAAGGTGCTGGACAAGATAAAATCACTGGCGCTGCTGTATGAAGAAAAAATAACCGGCTATGAAATTGTAGACCTTGAGAAGATTATAGAATCGCAATACATAACCCGCAGCCGCCCCAACCGTGCCGATTTGCTTATCGAACAGGCCAACGAGCTTTCGCACCTTAACAGCGTGGCAAACGTGCTTTCTAACCTTACGCTGCACCTGTACAACCTGTTTTTAAAAAACGGTTATGTGCGCACACCACAGGAGAAAGAAGAGGTATCTGCCCACTTTTTTGCCAACCTGCCACCGTATGATGAGCAGCGCTTCGGCTTTAGGGAAAAACTTTGGCACTGCCAGGCCTATGTGTGGTACAGCTTTATAATACAGGATTTTGTATCATGCTATAAATATGCCAGCAGGTGGGTGGCGCTGTTTGATAAGGCCCCGCACTTAATAGCCGTGCACCCCGTGTTTTATATTAAGGGCAACCACTATGTGCTGGAATCGTTGTTTTATCTTAACCGGACAAAGCAGTTTGAGGCAGCGCTCGATAATTTTGAAGCCATTTTAGCGAGCACCGATATCCCTGAGGACGACAATATTATGGTGCTGTCCTTCTTGTATGTATATTCAAACAAGCTCAACCTGCGCTTTATGAAAGCTGAGTACACCAATGGTGATGAACTGCTGGATACCATAAATAAAAAGATTGAACGCTACAGGGATAAGGTAGACGACCACCATATTATGATACTGTATTATAAAATGGCGTGCCTTTACTTTGGCGACAGGAAGTATGACAAGTGCATATACTTCCTTAAAAAGATAATGGATAACAAGTCAACCCAGCTTCGGGAGGATTTGGTGTGCTTTACCATGATACTCAACCTTGCCGCACACTATGAGGCCGGGCAGGACTACAGGCTGGAAGCGCTTATAAAGTCTACCCGTGTGTTTTTGAGTAAAATGAACCACCTGCACGAGGTGCAAAAGGCATTGATGGCGTTTTTGGGCAGCCTGCCGCAAATATCTCCGCTACAGCTTAAAGACGAGTTTAGGAGGTTTCACGGCATTCTCAGTCAGTTTGAAAACCATCCGTTTGAGCGCCGCGCCTTTTTGTACCTTGACCTGCTTTCGTGGCTGGAAGGTCATATTAACGATGAGCCTATTGCAACGGTTATTGCCCGCAAGGTTGCCGCCAAACAAAAGGTGTAATCTTTTTTTGACTTTTACTTAACCCTGCCATAATACCGCCCTTTTTTGCAGGGGTTACATTTACAGCCGCTAATTTTTATGCATTGTGCATACAAAAGTGTAGCCTCAATAATTACTGTACATGAAACCCCTTTTTTATATCCCCTTATTTTTTATTGCTGTTTTTGTAAGCTTTAAAACCCTCAATAATACTACCATAAGCAACTATTATGAAAGCGACTACAGGCAACAGATTATAGCCAATATTACAGCACTCAAGACTGAAACCGCCCTGCTTAAAAAAATAGCGCTTGGGTTTGAAAAAGACGGTAACCTGAAAGCCCTGCAAAACCAGGTTGCAAAAACCAGGCTGGCCTACAAAAAGAACGAGATGGTAATAGAATATTATTATCCTAAGCATTGCAAGGCCTATCTTAACGGTGCGCCGCTTATGCACGCCGACCCTTTTCCTGTTGATGAAAAGTATAATGACCAAAACTACTATGGCATTACCCCGCAGGAATACAGCAAAGACCTGCCGCTTGATTATTTAGATATTGAACACTACAAAGGCGAAAGGCGCGTAATAGAGCCCGAAGGCCTGCAGACTATAGACGAGCTTGTTTTTAGTGGCGAAATACCTTCAGACAAACTCATTGCACTTTGCACCCGCCTTGATGATGCCCTGCCTGCCATACAAATAGCCCTTGAAAAGCGCAACTTTTTCTATGACTTCGAAATTGTGGAAGCCGCCCGTATGGAGCTGGTGCGTATTTTAAGTATGGGGGTTACCGGATTTGACACGCCGGGGTCGCTTAACGCAATGCCTGAAGCCGCCGAAGCCTTACAATCAATAGCTGTAACCCTACAGCCTTTACTAAGCCAGGCGGGTAACCAAACAAAACAAAATATTGAGCAACAGTTTGCCAAAGCCGTGGCCTACGTTAATAAGAACAATAATTTCGATCGTTTCGACAGGCTTGCGTTTATAACTGACCACATAAACCCATTATACAAAATGCTGGGAGCGTTACAACAGGAACTGCATTTACCCTCATCTGCTGAAAGGTGGGGCAAGGTACCGGCCTGGAATGCCAAAAGCACCAATATTTTTGATGAGGATTTCCTTAACCCGTATTTCTATACCATGCTTCCGGAAGATAAAGACAGCAAAGAACTCAGGGAATTGGGTAAAAAACTGTTTTATGAACCACTGTTAAGCAGCAGCGGCACCATGAGCTGCGCCACCTGCCATAAGCCGGAGCTGGCATTTACCGATGGTTTGGCTACTTCGGCATCATCAGTTAAAGGTAAGAATGTATTGCGCAATGCACCTACACTTATAAATGCAGTGTTTTCAGATAGGTATTTTTATGATTTGAGGGCTTATGACCTTGAAGAGCAGGCAGAGCACGTGGTAGAAAACCACATGGAGTTTAACACCAGTTTTGAAACCATAGTAAACCAGCTTAACGCAGATACCGATTATAGTAAGGCGTTTGAAGCCGTTTTTGGCAAAGGCCAAAAGGTAACCCGCTATAATTTTGCGCAGGCGTTGTCATCTTATGTACTATCATTAAGGGGCTTTGACAGCGATTTTGATAAGTACATACGTGGTGAAAGCGCTTCAATATCTAAAGAAGTAAAAGACGGCTTTAACCTGTTTGCCGGTAAGGCAGCCTGTGCTACCTGCCATTACATTCCGTTGTTTAACGGGCTTGTGCCGCCGTTATTTGAAGAAAACGAAACTGAAGTTCTGGGGGTTTTAAACAGCGCTACAAATGGCATGCCCGATGATGATGCCGGGCGTTATGCTAACGGGGTAACAGATGATAAGCTGGATATTTATCGCCGTTCGTTTAAAACCACTACAGTGCGCAATGCTGCACTTACAGCACCATATTTTCATAATGGGGCTTACAAAACCCTGGAAGAGGTTATTGACTTTTATGATAAAGGCGGTGCTGCCGGTATGGGCTTTGACTATGAAGTTTACAACCAGACTTTGGCCCCTGATGCCCTGAATCTTACCAAAAAAGAGAAGAAAGCGCTTATTGCTTTTATTGCTTCTTTAAACAGCAATATTGCGGTATATAAATAACGCTGCATTTTCTCAGCGTTAATGTTAAGAGCCATTTAACTGCACCTTAATAAGTACTTTAAAATTAACTGACGGTTAATAATGTGTTTTTGGCAGATTGTTTCAGATTATTTTTAATGTTAACGTTTTCGTTGTGATGTGTAAGTGTGTAATTGTGAATTATGCTATCAAAAATCTAATTTGTTAAGAAATATCGTTTTTCTAAATATCACAAAACACCCTGTTTTGATAGATTTTTCTCACACGTGTTCATATTTGCTTAAAACAAACATAAGCATTTGCATAAGCCTCCCGGTATGCCATAAACATACTTTTGCGACACGATTTTCAATTTAATTACTTTAAAACATCACAACCAGATGAAAAACAACTTGCTTTTTGGCTTGTTGGTTTCTCTGGGTTTGTCGTTTGGTGCTAAGGCGCAAACGTCCATACCCGGAGATTCCATCGTTCATGGTCCTATGATGAGCCCCGTGTATAACAACTCGGTGCGCGTATGGGTACTAACCAAGAACGACACAGGCTCTGGCAACACACTTAGTGTGGGCCTGTCAGGGAGTAACGCCCCTGCAACGTATTTAACCGGAACGGTGCACAACACAGATGACCGCCTTGGCTACAGCCTGCGTTCGTTTGAGTACACCGGCCTGGCAGAAGGTGTAACCTACACCGCAAATGTGCTTGTAAACGGCCAGCCCAGCGGCCGCACATCAAGTATTGTTAACAGCCAAAACACACTTGGCGATTTCTCTTTCCTTTCGGGCGGCTGCGCCAGGATTTACGACCTTACCCGTTGTATAGACCTGCCGGAGTCTGAATTCCACTTTAACGGCGACCCCGAAATTTTTAACGTTATGGCGCAGGAAGACAGCGATATGATGATATGGCTGGGCGATGCCGTATACCTGTTGGGACTTCAGCACGCCATGGGCCAGTGCCCTGATGGTGTAGACGACTGGGCTAATAAGGATATGGCGTTTGACCGTTACCTGTTTTACCGTCAGTATCATGACCAGCTTATTTCGGCAATGCCGCAGTTGGCTATTACTGATAACCACGACACAGGGCCAAACGAGTTTGACAAAAACATGCCAACCCTGGGTGAAATGCGTGATATTTTTAAAGACTGGTGGCCTAACCCGGAATATTTAGATACACCCGAAGGGCCGGGGCTTTACTCGTCTTATGTATATAAAGATGTAGAGTACTTTTTGCTGGACAACCGTAGCTACCGAGATGGTACACACCAGCACCTGGGCCCTGATCAGCTGGCATGGCTTAAGGCAGGCCTTTTAAACTCTACCGCTACCTTTAAAGTGCTTATAAACGGTACGCCGTCTTTTGAGCGCAACTGTGGTGGCCGTAACTTTTGTAACACAGTACAGGGTAACGAAGTTATACAGTACATTCAGGATAACAACATAAACGGTGTTATATCGCTAAGTGCCGATGTTCATGAGCAAAAATTCATGATTCGCGAGGGCGATGTAAAATACCCGCTGTATGATGTGCTTTCGGGCAACCTTAATTCAGATGTGGGTAACGGTGTTGTAAACGTTAACTACAACTCTGATTATGTGCTTACGGGCGTTAAGCAAACCTACCTTAAGGTATCGGTTTACGGCGAAGAAGACGACCGCAGGATGAAAGTACAGTATGTAGGCCTTGACGGTAACCCATACTTTGAGGAAATCATTCACGAAGATATGCTTACCAGCCAAAACAGCGATGCCCTTAAGCTATCGCTTGGCATAAACAATGATGTGGCCGATGCATCTGAATATGAGCATGCGCTAACCGCTACCGGCTATACGTTTGCCGAAGGCCGTGAAGGCGATGCTAACGGTGCTATACACGTAACAACAGCTACAAACCTTACTGCACCGGCTGGCCTTGCGCTTAACCTGCACGACAGGCCTTTTAGCCTTGTAACCTGGATAAACCCTGATAACATTCCTGCAAGTGGAGCTACTATTTTAAGTAACGGTGCAAACGGCAGTGGTGTAAGCATGGGTATTGATGGTACGGGTAAACTAACGTTTACTAACCACGGTGCTAACGTAACCTACACAAGCCAGTACAGCATATTGCCTAACGCATGGAGCCATGTAGTTTGGAAGTATGACAACGTAAGAAGGAAACTGTCTTTATACTACAATGGTTTCCTTATCCAGTCTTGGAATAACGTGCTTAGCCCTACAGCTTCTACAGCTGATGTAAAAATAGGCAATAACTTCCAGAACAAGCATTTTGTTGGCCTTATAGATAACGTTACCCTTTATGGCAGGATCATATCGGATATGGAAATCCTTAACGATGCCGATGTACAGTCTACACGTGGTGGTGTACTTAAAATGAGCGGTGCGCCTAACATGGCTGTTCCGGGCGATGCAGTAAACACAGCGCTTGCTAACGATTTTACAATTGAGTTCTGGGCTAAGCTTAACGGCGACCCGGGTTCTAACTACAAGATATTTGCCAGCAACGGCCGTATAAACAATAACACTACAGGTATATCTTTTGAATATCCTGACAGCAACAAGCTAAACGTGGTTATTGGTAACAATACTTCAGGCTGGAGCACAATAAGCGAGCAGGGTAGTGCCTGGAACGTGGGTGAATGGAACCACGTAGCCGTTAGTGCTACTAAAAACGGTACAATTAAGTACATTATTAACGGTGCACAGGTAACAGAAATTCCTTTTGGTGAATATATACCTAACTCGTGGGGCCTTGGCTTTGGTAAAAGCCCTGCCTATTCAGGTGGTATACATGCCGAAATGGATGAAGTACGTATCTGGAGTACAGCCCGTACCCTTGAGCAAATTCAGCAGGGTATGCACATAACCCTTAACGGGGATGAAGAAGGCCTTGCCCACTACTACAACTACAACACTGAGGAAGAAGAGGTAACTGCAATGGAAGACCTTGCAGCCGATACTGATATTACCCTTAGCGGTGGCCTTTTTGCACCTGCTACATCTCCGGTTAGTGCGCTTGATGCTACATATCGCGATGTTGTAACCGGCAAGTGGAGCAAAAACAACAACATTATCAATGCAGGCCTTAGTTTCCCTGATGCAATTACAAACTACAGCAGTAACATTGTGGTAGGTAAGCATAACGAAGCTACGGTTGCTGCCGTACCTGGTAATGAAGAAATGAGCTATGTAACCGGTGGCTGGAGGATAGACCCTGTAAACAACCCTTTTGCTACAGTTAAAATCAACCTGGCTGAGGCTATTCCTGATTTTGATACCGTAAACGACACGGCATCTGAATTCTTCCTTATAAAAGAAGAGGCAGAAGGCGAATTTGCAGTAGTTGCACAAGGTAACTACGACGGACAAAATGCTACTTTCTACAACACTAACCTTGCAGAAGGCACGTATAACGTAGCATGGACTAACAGCGACTTTACAGCAGGCCGTGGCGGTGCACTATCGCTTGCCGGTGGCCACCAGGTACAGATTCCGTATGCTGATATGAACGCTGTAGCCGAAGGTAACTTTACCGTAGAGTTTTGGGTAAATGTAACCCAGGACCCGGGTAACAACCAACCGCTTGTATCAAGCCACGGCAGGGTAAACAACCTTACAAGGGGCTTTACACTTGAAATGCCTGATAACAACTCTGTTTCGGCAACATTTGGTAACAATACGGCCAACTGGCTTAGCATTAACTCGGGCAGCGCACTAAACATAGGCGAGTGGAACCACATTGCACTTACTGCAGCACCGGGCCAGAATATTAAGCTATATGTAAACGGCGAGCTTAAGGCAACGGCAGATTATGCTGCTTATGCTGCTAACACAAACTGGAACTTTGCACTGGGCAGGAGCCTTAACTACAACAGCCAGACTACTTCTATTATGGATGAATTCCGTATCTGGAATGTAGCACGCACGCAAGAACAGATTGTAGCCGGTATGCACACCATTATAGAAGAGGGTAACGAAAACCTTATCTATAACTTTACCTTTAACCAGGACGATAACGGTACTATAGACAACACGGGTGTTAATGGAGACATTACCTATACCAGCGCTTCTATAATAGATTCTACAAGCCCTGTGGCTGAAGTAGACCCGGCTTTCCCTAATGAGGTAACCGGTAACTGGAGTGTAACTAACGAAACCGCTAATGGCCTTTACCTTTCTACGGTAATAAACAGCTATGTGCAAAACGTGGTTATAGGCAGTAACAACAACACTAACATTATGCCGCTTGGCGATGTAGAAGATACATCATACCTTGCCGGTGGCTGGCACCTAAATGCCCTTGGTATTGACAATGCCAACCTGCAGGTAAGCCTTGCAGAAGTATTTGCAAACCCTGAGCAAACTAACGCTACCGTACAGGAATACCTACTACTAAAAGGCGATCCTGCCAGCAACTACGAAGTTGTGGCTACAGGTACTGCCGAAGGCCTGTTTGTAAACTTTGAAAACGTAGCGCTTGACCTGGGTAACTACTACCTTGCGTTTGAAACTGATATTGACGCTGTAATTGGTGAACAGGGTGGTGCCCTTAGCCTTGCACAGGGCCACCAGGTAACCATACCAAAAGAAGGCGTAAACGAAGCACTTTCGGGTCCGTTTACTATAGAGCTTTGGGGCCGTCTTACGGCTACAGCCGGCGGTAATACCAAGCTTGTAGGATTTACAAACTTTGGTGGTGGTAACTTTGGCTGGGAGCTTGAATTCCTGGGCAACCAAACACTTCAAACCATTACCGGCCAGGGTGCAGGTGGTGGCTGGAACTCGCTAAACTCTACACACGTGTGGTCGCACAACGAGTGGAACCACGTTGCGGTAACTTTCGTGCCAAACGGAGAGTTTAAATTCTACATCAACGGTGAACTTATGGATAGTACACCTGTAGGTACTTTCGCCCCATGTACAAACAACCTGGCCTTTGGCAGGAACATTGCAAACAATGCACCTACACAAAGTGATATAGATGAATTCCGTATATGGACTGTGGCTAAAACGCAGGAAGAAATCCGTAGGGATATGTACCTTACAATACCTCAGGGTACAGAAAACCTGCCATACAACTATACCTTTAACCAGGACAACAGCGGCTACCTTGTAAACAGTGGCAGCACGGCTGTAGAAGTAGCGTATACTGCTGCAAGCATTATACCGGCTACAGACCCTGTAAGGGATATGGAGGCAGATTTCCGCACAAAAGTAGCGGGTAACTGGAGCCTGATGAACGATACCCGCAACGGTTTATACCTGGCAGATGTTATTGCATCTACAGATAATAACGTTGTTGTAGGTAAAGAAGCAGGTACAGAGATACTTGAGCTTCCTAATACAGATAATGCTGATAAGAAATACCTTAACAGCCGTTGGAAATTTGAATCGCTATTCATAGAAAGCGGTGTGGTAAAGGCAGACCTAACCAAAATTTTCAGCAACCTGTATGATGTAAATGTACTGGCTAACGAATACTACCTTATACAGGGCAACCCGCAAGGTACTTATAACGTTATTGCAACCGGTACTAAGCAAAACAACATTGTAACGTTCTCTCAAATAACGTTTAACGATGAGCCTGTATACCTTGCATGGTTAACCGATACTACTTATCCTGTAGCCGGTTTCCCTATGGCGCCGCAAAGCCTTTGGAAGTTTAACGACCTTGGCCAGAACCTGGGTACAGAGTGGAAAGAAGCTGATTTTGACGACAGCAACTGGTATTTTGGTAACGGTATCCTTGGCTATGGCGATGGCAACGAAAGTACGTTGCTTAGCTATGGTACAGATGCTCAGAACAAGTACCCAACCACTTATCTAAGGCATACGTTTAACGTAGAAGATGCATCAGAATATGGTTCGCTAATATTTGATGTACTTAGGGATGATGGTGTTGTAGTATATGTAAACGGTGTTGAAGCATTCCGCAACAACATGCCTGAAGGCGATATTACTTACAACACGTATGCTTCTTCTCAAATAGGTGGTATAGATGAAACTACTTATATAGAGGTTATTACCGAAAATATGCTGCAGGATGGTGAAAACGTAATTGCAGTAGAGCTTCACCAGGGCGCTGCTAACAGTTCAGACCTTAGTTTTGATATGCAGCTTAGGGGTCTTCCGCCGGAACTTGAAGTTACAACTTACCCAATACCAAAAGACAACGATTGGCATTACCTTGATAACGGTACAAGCCTTGATGATGTAGAGTGGGGTGTGGCTACTTATACTCCGGGATGGCTTTCAGGTAAAGCGCCGCTTGGTTATGGCGACCCTGTAAATACTGTAATTAGCTATGGTGCAGATGCATCTAACAAATACATTACGTCTTACTTCTACAGAAACGTAGATGTTGAGCTGGCTGATATGACCGATATGGTAGAGTTTGGCCTTAAGCGCGATGACGGTGCTATTGTATATGTAAACGGTGTTGAAGCATTCAGGGAAAACCTTCCTGAAGGCGATGTTAACTACCAGACACATTCATCTACAGTTGTAGACGGAGCTGATGAAAACAGGTATTTTGTACACTTTGTACCTAAAACCATGTTTGTAGAGGGCGTTAACAGGATTGCGGTAGAAATACACAACCGCGACGGTTCAAGTTCAGACCTTAAGTATGACCTGTATGTAAAGAACGCGCAAGACCTAAGCGTAGAGTGCGATGCTCCACACATATCTTGCTTTACTTCAATCAACCCAACAGGCCAAACGCCTCAGCTATTAATATCTACGGCGCACCGCTTCCAACAGATATTTAAAGAAGGCAGTAACTATACCGAAGGTACTAACACAGTGCCGGGTAACCATGACTATACTGCTTATGTGCCGGTAGAAGGCAGCAGCGAAACAGGTTACCTTTCGGTTAACCACGAAAACAACCCGGGTGGTGTAAGCATGCTTAACATTCACCTTGATGAGGAAAACAACAGCCTTTGGGTTATAGACCAGTCAAGGCAGGTAGACCTTTATAATGCCGACCTTGTAACTACTAACAGGAACTGTAGTGGTGGTACTACACCTTGGGGTACAATTGTTACAGCTGAAGAAGCTACAGATGGTGGCGATGCCAATGGCGATGGCTACCAGGATGTAGGCTGGCTTGTAGAAATAGACCCTGCAACTGCCGAAGTAATGGAATATGGCAACGGCAAGCAGGAAAAACTATGGGCTATGGGCCGTATGAACCACGAAAACGTGGTGGTTACGCAAGACGGTACTGCTGCTTACTATGGCGAAGACGGTGGTACACATTGTGTGTACAAATTTGTACCTACAACACCTGGACAGCTTTATTCTGGTGCGGTGTATGTACTTAAAATGGACCTTGCCCTTTCGTCAGACGAGCCAAGCTCATCTACAGCTACATGGGTACAGGTGCCTAACACTACACAAACAGACCGTAACAACCTTAACTCGTTAGCCGCTACCCTTGGTGGTACTAACTTTAACGGTGTTGAAGACTGCGAAATAGGTCCTGATGGTAAAGTTTACTTTACTTCTAAAGGTAAAAACCGTGTTTACCGCTTTAAAGACGACGGCGAAACCGTAAGCGAATTTGAAGTGTTTGTGGGTGGTATGAGCTACCCTATAGAAACCGAAGGTGGTACGGTAACTGAGGCTTGGGCCGATGGTAACGACAACCTTGTGTTTGATGATAAAGGTAATATGTGGGTGTGCCAGGATGGTGGCCGTAACTATATTTGGGTTATTGCTCCAGACCACAGGCAGGATGCGCCTAACGTTAAGATATTTGCCTCTATGCCGGCAGGATCTGAGCCTACAGGCCTTACCTTTACGCCAGACTTTAAGTATGGTTTCTTCTCTGTACAGCACCCAAGCGGAGGCAACACTGCCCAGCAGGATGCTACTTTTGGAAACGTAACGTTTAACTCATCTGCATCGGTAGTGTTCTCACTAAGCCAGTTCCTTGGTGCACAGGCTCCTGATACTGACTTTGTTGCCAGCCAGGTAACGGTTAACACAGGCCAGCAGGTAACGTTTACTGACCTTACCACAAACAACCCTACCGCATGGCAGTGGACGTTTGAAGGCGGTACACCGGCTACTTCAACAGAGCAAAACCCGGTTGTTACGTATAACACGGCCGGTACTTATGATGTTACCCTTGTTACTAACAACGTGGCAGGTAACAGCCAGGAAAGCAAAGCGGAATATATACTTGTTGAAACTACAACGGGTATTGATAACCCAATTGCCGAAGGCACTGTAAAAGTATACCCTAACCCTACAACAGGTAAGGTAACTATTTCAGTAACAACCAATGTGGCAGGCGAAAATGTTTCACTTGAAGTATATGATATCCTTGGAAGGATAGTTTCAGAAAAGAAAAACATCCAAACCATTGGCGGAAGCCAGGATATAGCGCTTGACCTTACTAATATTGTAGGCGAGCAGGTACTTATCATCAAGCTAAAAATTGGTGATGCTACAGGTACTTACAAACTACTTAAAGTAAAATAAGCTTTAGTATTTAGTTTTTAGCAGGGCTGCCGGTAGGCAGCCCTGCTTTTTTTATATCATGCTCTATAAATATGCCTGTAAGTAGTATTTTTGTTGTAAGGTTAAGTTTTATTCCATGATCCAAAATATAAAAATAGCGGTAGATGCCGTTGTATTTGGCTATAACGAGGGGCAGTTGTATGTACTGCTCATCCAGCAAAAATTCAGCGGGCAGGACCCCTACTGGGCGCTGCCGGGTGGCCTTGTAAAAGATAATGAGCCGCTTAGCAATGCTGTTAGGCGCGAGCTGATGGAAGAAACCAATGTAACCATAAAATACCTTGAGCAGCTGTATACTTTTGGAGACGACATATACCGCGATTCGCGCAACAGGGTAATTTCTGTAGCCTATTTTGCGCTTATAGACCCGGCCGAAACCCATATTAAGGCCGATACCGATGCCGAAAATGTGCAGTGGTGCGCAGTAGGAGAGGTACCCGCACTGGCTTTTGACCATAACGCCATTGTAACCATGGCACTGCAACGGCTAAAGGCAAAACTGGGTTACCAGCCCGTGGGGTTTGGCCTGCTGCCAGAGTATTTTGCTTTTTCAGATCTTGAAAACCTGTACTGCACCATTTTAGAAAAAGAAATAGACAGGCGAAACTTCCGTAAAAAGGTATTAAGCTTTGGTTTTGTTGAGGAAACCAATAAAATTTCAGATAAAAAAAATGGGCGTCCGGGTAAATTATATCGCTTTAACCAGCAGAAATATAATCAGTTAATTAACGAGGGAATGCACTTTGAAATAAAGTTTGTGTAAAAAATACGCAAAATTATTTTGCAGGTAAAATAACTCATGTATATTTGCGTATATATAACGCAAAATGTAATTCTTATGTTTACGCTAAATTTAGACCCCAATTTTACACCTTACACTGCTACTGCGCTGCCTCATAAAACATTTACATTTTATGGTGGCGAACCTCACATAAAAATTGAGGAGCATTTTGATACATCACAAATTGTAACCATTACACACCGTCTTAACAGTTTTAACGCGTTAGGGGAGGTTTGTATAGCGGCCGATGCCCTTAGGCGCATGGGTGTAACCTGCATAAACCTTTGTATACCTTATTTTCCGGGGGCAAGGCAGGACAGGGTTATGGTGCCCGGGGAGCCGCTTACGGTAAAAGTATATGCTACTATAATCAACAGCCTTGGTTTTGGCAAGGTAACCATATTCGACCCGCATAGCGATGTTGCACCGGCACTTCTTGATAATGTTGAGGTAATCAGTAACCATGCTTTTATAAGCCAGGTAATACAGCTTATTGGCAGCCCTGTTAAGCTTATAGCGCCGGATGGTGGGGCACTAAAGAAAATATACAAGCTTTCGGCCTACCTGGGTGTGCATGATGTTACCGAATGCGGCAAAAGCCGTGATGTGGCTACGGGCAAATTAGGCGGATTTAAAGTATATGAAGAAGACCTTGCAGGCGCTGATTGCCTTATTGTAGACGATATTAGCGATGGCGGCGGCACCTTTACCGGACTTGCCGAAGCCTTAAAGGCCAAAAATGCCGGAAAACTATACCTTGCTGTTAGCCACGGTATCTTCAGTAAAGGTTTTGATGTACTTGCGCAGTCATTTGAAACCATTTTTACCACAAACTCTTTCCGAGATGTAAACCATCCTGTGGTTAGGCAAATACAGCTTTCATTTTAATTAAACCAATCTCAAAACTACTTCTATATGAACCCACTACTTTTAACAGACGGATATAAAACAGACCACCGCAGGCAGTACCCTGATGGCACCACACTTGTATACAGCAACTGGACACCCAGAAAATCACGCATTGAAGGTGCAGAAGAGGTAGTGTTTTTTGGTTTGCAGTACTTCATTAAAAAATACATACTACAGGATTTTGAGCGTGATTTCTTCAGCCGCCCTAAAGATGAGGTAGTGGCACGCTATGCCCGCCGTATAAACAATTACCTTGGCGAAAACCAGGTAGGCTCAGATCATATAGCGGCCCTGCACGATTTAGGTTATATACCCATGGTGTTTAAAGCATTGCCCGAAGGCGCAAAGGTGCCGGTGCGTGTACCTATGTTTACCATGTACAATACACTGCCGGAGTTTTTCTGGTTAACCAATTATTTCGAAACCTTACTTTCTGCCGTGGTATGGATGCCGTGCACATCAGCCACAATAGCAGCGCGCTACCGCAGTGTGCTTGATGCCTATGCAGCCGAAACATCATCTGTGCCGGAGTTTGTAAACTGGCAGGGGCACGACTTTAGTATGCGCGGCATGGCGGGCATAGAGGCGGCGGTTAGCTCTGCTGCAGGCCACCTCTTAAGCTTTACAGGCACCGATACGATACCGGCAATAGACTTTTTGGAAGAATACTATAACGCCAATAGCGATACAGAGCTGGTGGCAGGCTCGGTTGCTGCCACAGAGCACTCTGTAATGTGTATGGGCACTAATGAGGGCGAATTTGAAACATTTAAAAGGCTGATATGTGATGTTTATCCTAAAGGTATTGTATCAATTGTTAGCGATACGTGGGACTTGTGGAAAGTACTTACCGATTACCTGCCACGCCTTAAAGATGTTATTGCAGGCCGCGATGGTAAAGTGGTGGTACGCCCTGATAGCGGAGACCCGGTAGATATATTATGCGGTAACCCAAATGGTAAAACCGTAGAAGAGCAAAAAGGCGTTGTAGAACTGCTTTGGGATACCTTTGGCGGCAGCACCAACAGTAAAGGTTACAGGGAACTGATTCCGCAAATTGGGGCTATTTATGGCGATAGCATAACCATAGCCCGTGCCATAGATATTTGCGAAAGGCTTAAGGCAAAAGGTTTTGCAAGTACCAATGTAGTGCTGGGTATAGGTTCTTACACCTACCAGTACAACACACGCGATACCTTTGGTTTTGCCATGAAAGCTACCTATGGCGAGGTAAACGGCCAGGGTCGCGAGATATTTAAAGATCCGGTTACTGATGACGGTACTAAAAAATCGGCTAAGGGGCTTATTAAAATTGTAAAAGAAAACGGCGCATACACTCTTATTGACCAGGTTAGCTGGGAGGAAGAGCGCACCGGCGAACTGAAGGAAGTATTCCGCGATGGGACATTGCTGGTAGACCAAAGCCTGGCTGAAATACGCAGCAGGGTACAGGGATAATGATTTAACAGTAAGTACCGTTTATAAGCCGTTGTATGAATGTTATCGATAATTTAATGACAGTTAGTGGTTTAGAAGGTTAAAAACAGTAAATTTGGTACAAGGCATACTCCTTACCTGTGCCGGTTTACTAAAATATAACCAACAAAAACCAACCAACATGATTGTATTACTTGATAACGGACATGGCGGCCTGATAAACGGTGTTTATCAAACGCCCGGCAAACGCAGCCCCATTTGGGCAGACGGCAGCCAGCTTTTTGAAGGCGAGTTTAATCGCGCTATTGTAAACGGTATTATAGAGCAGCTTACAGTCCTTAAAATACCTTATGTAAATATAGCGCCGGAGTATACAGATATTACGCTTGAAGAAAGGGTAAAGCGTGCAAACAGCTACTACGGTTCGCCATGCTTTTATGTTAGCGTGCACTCTAATGCCGGCGGAGGTACGGGCTCAGAGATATTTACCACGCCCGGCCAGACAAAGAGCGATAGTATAGCTACCGTTTTTGCAGGGGTGTATAAAGAGGTATTCCCTGAGCGGAAGTTCAGGGCCGATTTAAGCGATGGCGACCCTGATAAGGAAGCTAATTTTTATGTGATTAAAAACACCAAAATGCCTGCTATATTAACAGAGAACTTTTTTATGGATAACGAAGACGAATGCAAAAACCTGTTAATGACAAAAGCAGGAAGGCAGCGCGTTGTAGACTATCATGTAAAAAGTATCGTTAAAGTAAAGCAACAACTATTTTAAATTACTATAATATGAATTTTTCCGTTAGCGAATTTTTAGTTACCGAGCAGGCTTTTGACCCTGTAAATGACAAAATTGCCATTGTAATTGACGAATTCGAGCTAAAAAAGAACCCAGACTGGCCTTTTCGTTATTCTGAGCCATATATTGTTTCTATGGCTATAGACCAAAATGGCGCTAATAACCCGGCCATAGATTTTAACGTGTTGCCTTTTCCTAATGTAAAAAAAGGCGATATTGTAAACTTTGGCGGTCAGGGGCACCTTATTTATGGCCCTGCCAATCCGGGCGAATTTGTGGCCTACAGCGTTTTATATATGGAAAGCGACAGCGATATGCGCAGCCTGGGCGAAGCCATCCAGGAAATTATACAAAGTGAGGCCGCTAAAAACGGCGCTGCGGCACTGTTGGCGGCTAACCCGGGTTTTGCCACGGCAGGGAGGGTTTTGGGCGACCTTGCCCTTATTATAGCCGACAGGCTCAAAAAGAATAAAGATGATGAGTTGTTCCGCCAGAACGGCACACTGTTGCGCGGTACCGATGTTCCGTATGATATAAAAGTGCCTTTTGAGAGCAGCAACAGCTTTATACGCTCTAAAATATCGGTAATACCACTATCATCGGCATTAACAGCCGCTAAAGATACCGGGGAGATAAAACTGTAATACTCTTCGTTCATAAAAAGCTAAACCTTTAAATTTAAGTATTTAAAGGTTTTTTCTATTTTTGGCATTCAGCTTAAGATGCAATGAAAAGGGAATATGCAATAGTAGATATCGAAACCACAGGCGGCAATGCCGCCGGTAGCCGTATAACCGAAATTGCTATTGTAATTCACGATGGAATTACTGAACTCAGCCGTTTTGAAACCCTTGTAAACCCTGAAAAAGAAATACCCCTGCCCATTTTTGCCCTTACGGGAATTACTAATGAAATGGTGCGCCATGCTCCGATGTTTGATGATATAGCAGAACAGGTATTCCAACTGCTTGACGGGAGGGTATTTGTGGCGCATAACGTTAATTTTGACTACTCGTTTATTCGCCACCAGCTGGAGCAGGCAGGGTTTAAATTCACAGCCCGCAAGCTCTGTACAGTACGCGCTACCCGAAAGGTAAGGCCGGGCCTGCATTCTTACAGCCTGGGCAACCTGTGCCGCTCGTTAAGTATACCCATAGAAAGGCAGCACAGGGCAGGGGGAGATGTTAATGCTACCGCAATACTATTCAAACAGTTACTGGCTTGGGATACTGAGGGTGAGATAGAAAAAATGCTCAAAAAAGCGTCTCAGGATCAGCGGCTTCCACCCAATTTACCTCCGGCCGACTTTGAGCAGCTGCCCGAAAACCCCGGTGTATATTACTTTTATAACCGCGAGCGCAAGGTGGTATATGTGGGCAAGGCGGTTAACCTTAAAAAGCGTGTGGCATCGCACTTTAGCGGGCATAAGGTTACGGCCCAGCGGCAAAATTTTCTTCGGGATATTTATGGAATTTCGTTTGAAGTATGCGCTACCGAGCTTATGGCATTACTATTGGAATGTACTGAAATCAAGAAGCTTTGGCCGGTTTACAATACTGCCCTTAAGCGGTTTGACGCTAAATTTGGCCTGTACCAATATGAAGCGCGAAGTGGCTATAAATACCTTGCAGTAGGTAAACTTGCTAAAAACCAGGAGTGTATAGAAACCTTTCACTCAGAATATGAGGGTATTAACCTGTTGCGCACCCTTGCCGAAAAATATACTATAGACTACAGGTTTTGCAAATACGGCCGCCCATCTGATGAAGAGGCTTATAAAGGCCATGGGCTTATGGATTTGCCTGATGTTGATTTGCATAATCATCAGGTTAATAGTGCAATAACATCACTTTTACAGGAAAAGCCCAGTTTTGCCATTATAGATAAAGGCCGTACAGCCGATGAGCGCAGCTGTATCTGGGTAGAAAACGGCCGTTTTTATGGCATGGGTTATGTTGCTGCCGATGTAGCTTTTTCCCAACCAGACGAGGTAAAGGAATATGTAACACCTTATAAAAGTAATGGTTACATTATGCAATTGCTGTATGGCTTTGCTGCAAAATATCCCAAAAAGGTATATCAGGCCTCATTTTCAGTAATATAAAAAACGCCCCCGTTTCCGGAGGCGCAATTTTTAACCAAATTATAAAAAACTCTTAGTTTTTATCTATAGCTCCAAGAACGCGCATCATAAAAGCATTTAGCGCCTCTTTTTTGCTCAGGCCGTCTTTTATCATTTTGTTTACCTCAAGCGCGCCATACATATTAGATATAAGCTC
This sequence comes from Flavobacterium akiainvivens, assembly GCF_001278115.1. Lineage (GTDB taxonomy): Bacteria > Bacteroidota > Bacteroidia > Flavobacteriales > Flavobacteriaceae > Flavobacterium > Flavobacterium akiainvivens. Next base: position 412,803 of record NZ_LIYD01000005.1, read on the forward strand.
GGCTACAACATCAAGCTCCTCATCTTTTAAAGAGGGTACCTCAGTAAGGGCTTCCAGAACCTCCAGGGCTTCAATAATATAGTCCTGGTCATTTTGTTCTATAAACTCTGTAAGGTGCTTAATTACTGGTAACTTCATTTACAAGGTCGGTTAAGATTTCTACTTTGTTTGTTTGTACCTGATTAACCAGGGCACCATTCCTAAAAGTTGCAAAAGTGGGCAGGTTGTCTACCTTGGCCAGCTTGCGCGATTCAGGAAAGTTTTCGGCATCTGCAATTATAAATGTAACATTCTCATTTTCAGTAGCCATTTTTTTAAATTTTGGCTTCATGATCCTACAGTTGCCGCACCATCCTGCCGAGTATTGTACTACAACAACCGGCTCTCCTGCAACAATCTCTGCAAGGTTGTCTTTATTTAATTCTTGTAACATGATGGTTTTGTGTTGATTATTAATTAGTTAGATGCAAGGTAAGAAGCTACACCGGCACGGTCTGCAGTCATTGCTTCTTTGCCTTCTTCCCAGTTAGCCGGGCAAACTTCGCCTTTAACCTGCACGTGGGTGTAAGCGTCAATCAGCCTTAGGTATTCGTTTACGTTACGGCCAAGCGGCATATCGTTTACGCTTTCGTGGAATATTTTACCGTCTTCATCTACAAGGTAAGTAGCGCGGTAAGTAACGTTAGAACCTGTAATAAGCACAGTGTCAAGCTCATCGTTATACTCAGAAGATTCAACATCAAGAATGCCAAGCACGTTGCTAAGGTTGCGGGTAGTATCAGCAATAAGAGGGTATGTAACACCTTCAATACCACCGTTATCTTTTGCAGTGTTTAACCATGCAAAGTGTACTTCGTTAGTATCGCAAGAAGCGCCTATTACAATAGTGTTACGTTTTTCAAACTCGCCAAGGGCAGCCTGGAAAGCGTGAAGTTCTGTAGGGCAAACAAAGGTAAAGTCTTTAGGGTACCAAAATAGTAGCACTTTCTTTTTGTTGTTTACCGCCTCTTCATAAACATTGATTTTCAGGTTGTCACCCATTTCAGAAATTGCGTCTACGGTAATGTTTGGGAATTTTTTTCCTACTAAAGCCATGTTGTGTATTATTAAGTTAATTATTTACTTTTTCTGTATTGCAAAAATAGGATAGTACTTACATTAAGGCAGATGATATCCATCATCTTTATCTATTTTATGATAGAAAAAATCTATTATATAGAATTTAAAGAATAATTTTGAATTATGCAAATAACCTGCACTTTTTTAATTTAAGTTTCTATATTTGTTCAAAACCATAAAACGCGACACTTAGAATGGCATTTAAAGACCTTTTCCGTACAAAACCTATTAGTAAAATACTCCAGCAGGGCGGCGATGGCGAACATGGGGGACTTCATAAAGTTTTGTCGGTTAGGGATTTAACCTTCTTTGGTATTGCGGCCATCATTGGCGGGGGCACGTTTAGCGCCATTGGCAATGCCTGTTTTACAGGAGGCCCCGGTGTTATATTACTGTATATAATATGTGCCATAGCCTGTGGTTTTACTGCCATGTGCTATGCTGAATTTGCCAGCCGTGTACCGGTTTCGGGTAGTGCCTATACCTATGCCTATGTGTCTTTTGGTGAGCTATTTGCCTGGATTATAGGCTGGGCGCTTATTATGGAATATTCTATAGGCAACATCTATATTGCCTTTAGCTGGAGCGGTTATTTTACCAAGCTTTTAGAGTCATTCCATATACATCTGCCTGAATGGCTGACGATTAACTATACCGAAGCCCACCGTAACTTTCTTGAAAATAAACCAGGAGAAGGCTTTAACGCCTGGCAAAACGCCCCAATGCTGGGTAGCCTGCGTATTATTTTTGACCTGCCTGCGGTGTTTATCAATGTGATTATTACCTACTTAGTATACCGCGGCACTAAAGAGTCTAAGAACTTTAGTAATGCCATGGTGGTTGTTAAGTTGCTGATTGTCTTGCTTGTAATAGTAGTTGGTGCATTTTATATAGATATTGATAACTGGACACCCTTTATGCCTAATAGCTTTAGTGGTGTAATGGCCGGAGTATCAGCGGTTTTCTTTGCCTACATTGGTTTTGATGCCGTTTCAACCCTTGCCGAAGAATCTAAAAACCCGCAGCGCGACCTGCCTAAAGGCATGATTTACAGCCTTGTAATATGTACGGTGCTGTATATTATCCTGGCGCTTGTGCTCACCGGTATGGTGTCTTATACACAACTTGGCGTAACCGACCCGCTTGCGGAAATATTTGAACTTAAGGGAGTTAAGTGGATGCTGTTCATTGTTTCTATAGCTGCTGTAGTGGCCATGACCAGTGTTATGCTGGTGTTCCAGTTGGGGCAGCCACGTATCTGGATGACTATGAGCCGTGATGGACTTATGCCCCAGAAATTCAGCAAGATACATCCTAAATACAAGACCCCTGGCTTTGCAACAATTGTTACAGGTATAGTGGTTGGCCTGCCTATTTTCTTTACAGATGAAACCTTTGTGCTTGATTTTACGAGCATTGGCACCCTGTTCGCCTTCGTTTTGGTGTGTGGCGGGGTACTAATGCTGTCGCCAAGGAGCGAAGAGGAGGAGGCCGAGTCTAAAACCAAGGGCAAATTCAGGATTCCGTACATCAATTCGAGGTTTATATTCCCTGTTTTGATTGTAATAGCTTCAGGCATAGTGCAATACGCATTCCCCAATTTCTTTACAGATACCTTTGATTTTTCGGGAGATGCCCTTACCACAAATGTTTCTATGGTAGCGTTTTTCGTGCTTTGTATAGTTATGGCGGTGCTGGCCTTCGTTAAGCAGCTGTCACTCATACCGTTACTGGGGCTTGTGTCATGCTGCTACCTGCTAACCGGTATGGCAGCCTCTAACTGGATGTGGTTTGGTGCATGGCTGGTTATAGGCCTTGTAATTTACTTTATATACGGCAGAAACAATAGTAAGCTAAACCTTACAAAGTCATAACAAAAAGTGCTTAATATTTCACTTTTGGAGTTTGAAATTCATTTCTAAAGTCGAAGGTCAAAAGTCATAAAGTCCAAAATTCAGGTTCTGAAATCCGTCACCTGAAGTTGCAAAAAACTAACAACCCCGAAACATCCGTTTCGGGGTTTTGCTTTAAAAAAAAATTCACGATATATCGTGAATTTTGAAATTTTCTACTTTGTTTAAAACGCCATTAGTTTTTTCTTCTTCTTTATAATGTAAACGCTGGCTACAAACATACCTGTTATGGCGCCTATGTAGCTAAAGTTGTGCAGGCTAAAGGCCATCATAAAGTCGTCCGGTTTTTGCAGGCCATTTGGCAGGTAGCCAAAATTCAGCATATTTTTACCGGTAAGGAACAATTTTCCAAACACCAGGCCGGTTAAGGATATTACTGCCGTAACCAGTGTTGTAATGCCCATAGCTTTGGCAATTGTAATAAGCCGGGTTTTAGGGCAAATAATGGGCAGGCACAGCACCGTTAGGGTAGTGCCTATTATAAGGCCCATCCACCAGCTGGCCATAATAGCAACCTGTGCAATTTCGGTTAAAGGGAAACCCGTATCCGTTTCTAATCCGGGTATGTTTTGCCTTACGCCATATTCTATAAACTTAAATTTGGTAAAAAACTCCGGGCAAAACAGGTACAGCAGGCAATCGTTGATTATGGCATAAATAGCTGCTATTATGCACGATAGTGGCAGTAAAACAAGTAAGGTATTTCTTTTAGTCAGTTTCATTTACATAGATTTCAGCAATTCAGCCAGTTGCCCCGTAAGGCTTTTCCTTGAAAATTGCTGCAGGCCAATGGGGTAGCTTTTCAGGCTTCCCTGTTGGTAGTGTTCAAAATAGGAGAGCAGGGTTTGCTTCAGCCTGTCCTTTTCGGTGTAGGTAACAAATACCCCCGTGTTTGTGGTGCGTATAATATCGGCAAAGTCAGCACCACCGGGGCCAATGGCCACAATGGGGCGTTCGCTTACCATGTATTCAAACAGCTTGCCGGGTATAATACATTTGGTCTCCTCACGGTCAATCTCCACCAGTAGCAGTACCTGGCTCTTGCGCTGCTGTATTACCGCTTCTTCGTGGCTAACATAGCCCAGGTTGTTTACATACCCGTTAAGGTTGTGGGCGGCAATGCTGTTTAGCACCTCCTGGCTCACGGCACCTATCAGTTTCAGCTCAAAAGCGGCTTTAAAGGCTTCCTGTTCTGCTATCAGTTCGGCAATGGATTCCCATAGTATCTGCGGGTTGCGCTCTGATAAGAACGACCCTATATGCGCCAGCGTAAACGTAGCGTCAAGCGGTTGTTTAACCACCTTCTCCACATCATAACCGTTGGTAATTACGGCAATGGGGCGGGGGGTAAGCGCCTCAAACTCTCGCTTTGTGGTGGGGCTGGTTACCAGTACGGTATCGGCTGTGTTGAGCACCTCTTTTTCCAGCGCTTTATGTTTGGCTTCCGCCGAAGCCGATAATTTCAGTTCCTTATGGTAGCCAATGGTAGTCCACGGGTCGCGGAAATCAGCCAGCCATTTTACTGCCGGTAACTGCTTTTTAAGGCCCAGGCCAATAAGGTGCAGGCTGTGTGGCGGCCCGGTGGTAATAACCACTTCAATGCCGTTTTCCTGTATGTATTGGGTAAGGTATTTTATTGATGGCTTAACCCAAAGCACCCGCGCATCCGGAATAAAAAGGTTGCCGCGCACCCACAGCATCAGCTTTTGCAGGGCGCTCTGTTTCTTTTTATTCGGAATAATACCGCTGCTTATTTTCTTTGTACTGCCCTTGCTAAATGCCGAAGCCCATGCATAAGGCTCTACTATCTTGTGTTTTATAATGGTAGTGTCAGGGCTTACTTCTGCCAGCAGGCCTTCGTCTATCAAAGGGTAGGTAGGGTTTTCAGGAATGTAAACCACAGGCTCAACGCCATAGCCCGGCAGGTACTTAACAAACTTAAGCCAGCGCTGCACACCCGGCCCACCCGCAGGCGGCCAGTAATAACTTATTATGAGGACTTTAAGCCCCCTAACCCCCAAAGGGGGAATTTGCTCGCTCTTGTCCATAATATAGCTTTATCTTACTCTTTATGGTTAGAGGTTTATCCTTTTAAATTAGGAGCCTGGGCTTTCTCCCCCTTTGGGGGACGGGGGGCTTCATACCACACACCCGCACCAATAAGCCCAAGCAGCACCACAAAGCTTATAAGCGATATCGTTCCGCCGGTTTTAACCACCTGTGGCTCAAACTTAAACTCAATTTTATGTTTGCCGGCAGGCACGTTCATGGCGCGTAGCACATAATCAGCCTGGAAATGCGTGGCAGGCTTGCCGTCAATATAGGTGTTCCAGCCATACGGGTAGTACATTTCGCTAAATACCGCAAGACCATCGTTAGTATTGTTAGTGTTATAAACCAAATGGTTAGGCTCATAAGATTCCAGTTTAATAGTAGCAGCGCTGTCTTTAACAAAAGAGGTCTTGGCTATGTCTTTGCCAAATTTCTCCTTGTTTACCACCGCTACATCCCTGCTGTTTAGGTTGTCCAGCGCCTTAAACTCCTCATCGGGCGTATTTACAGGCTTCACGCTGCTTACAAACCAGGCCGGGCCATTGGCAAACGGGTTGGTTACCGGCGGTTGTTCTTCGCCCAGCAGCATATATTTTACGTTAAGCAGGTCAAGTACTGGCACCGGCTTTTTAAGCAGGCCGGTTTGCGGGTCTATATCAATCTTGTCAAAGTTCTTCTCAATATTGTGGGTAAACAGCTGGTCCATCCTGCGGGGGCGCACAGCACTGTAGCCGCCCACACTCTGGTGAAAGTAAGACGCGCGGCCCTGTAGCCTTCCCTGCGGTTCATACACACGGAAATGCCCTTCGTCCCTGCGCACAATCTCGTCGGCCACGGTAGCGTCAAACGGTTTTTCCATTTTAATGGCGCCCACAAAGTCTTCGGCGTTTACATAGTTACGGTCAACAAAATACAGGTCGCCCACAAGCAGCACACCCAGTACAATTACCGCAGCCATTTCGCTAAGCTTTTGCCTGCTGGCGGCAAACAGCACACCGGCAGCGGCTGCAACAAGCAATATAGAACGCCACAGGTCGGCCATATACATATCCATACGCTGCTGGCGCAGGGCATCAACAAAAGAATTGCCCATTTCGCCATAGCCCTTGCGGTACTCTTCATCGCGAAGGCCTGTAAAGCTAAAGCTGCCCTTAAGTACCATCAGCGCTACAAAAATGCCCAGTACCACGGCAGCGCTTTGCCACAGGTATTTAAACTGTTTGTCTTTTTCGGTTTTAAAGAAGGTTTGCAGCCCCATAAAAGCAAGGGCTGGCATACACAGCTCTAAAATAACCTGTATGGATGATACCGCCCTGAACTTATCATACAGCGGCACATAGTTGATAAAGAAGCTGGTTAGCGGGTCAAAATTCTTACCCCACGACAGCATAAGCGATAATACCGCACCGCCAAGGAAAACATATTTAAGCTTGCGGGTATCGGCAAAAAGGGCAAATACCGCAAGGAAGAATACAATAGCGCCTATATAAGCCGGGGCCTCAACAATAGGCTGGTCGCCCCAGTAGGTAGGCACGTTTGCGGCAAATTCGGCGGCTTCGCTCGGGCTGGCACCCAGTTCGCTTATAAAGTTATACATATGTGAGTCTTCGCCCACGTTTTCGCGGTTACCGCCACCAAAAAGGCGCGGCGATATAAGGTCGAAACTCTCGGCAACACCATAGCTGTATTCGGTAATATAGCTGTATTCCATGCTGGCATCGCTGCTTTGCTTGCCGTCCTGGTTAAAGCTCAGCTCGCTCTTGCCACGGTTACTAAAGGGAGTGTATTCGGCAGTAGCCATAAGGCTCCCGGCATTAAGCCCCAGCGCCACAAGGCCTGCCACGGCAAACACACCTACTGATGTACCCAGGTGTTTGTAGTCTTTTTGTTTGGCAATCTTCACTACATAATAAATGCCCAGTATAAGCAGTAAAAACAGCAGGTAGTAGGTCATCTGGAAGTGGTTGGCCTGTATTTCGAGCGCTGTGGCTACAAGTGTGAGCAGCCCCCCCACCACATAGCGTTTTCGGAATACCAGTATTATACCCGCCACAATAAGCGGCATATAGCCTATGGCGTGGGCCTTGGCGTTATGCCCGGCCCCTAATATTACAATCATATAGGTACTGAAACCAAAGGCCAGCGCCCCAAAAAATGCTTTTAAGGTATCTATCTTAAGAACCCTTAGCAGTACAAAAAAGCCCAGGAAATACAGGAAAAGGTAGTCTGCCGGGCGGGGCAGGAAACGGATAACGCTGTCCAGCTGCTTAATGTAGTTGTGGGGGTATTTGGCACCCATCTGGTAGGTGGGCATACCGCCAAAGGCATTGTTGGTCCAGTAGGGCTCTTCGCCGGTATCTTTACGGAAATCGTTCATTTCCTTGGCCATGCCGGTATACTGGGCAATATCGCTCTGAAAAAGCTGTTTGCCCTGCAGCACAGGGTAAAAATAAATAAGCGCAACCACTATAAAACCGCCAATAGCAAGCAATTGGGGCAGTATCCTGTTAATATTTTTCATGTATGGAATGTTAGCCTGTATAAAAAAACGGCGTGAAGATACAGATTTTTCCGCTATTGCCCATGCCGCAGGTGCCATGCAGGGATATCTTTTTGGGTTGCGGCACATTTTTAACACAAAGTTTTATAGCCACCTAAACGTAAAATTTTGTGACTTTTATATCTCCTCTGCAAGTCTTTGTGAAATTAAATTGTGTCAATGCATCATTTTGTAACAAACTTGTATCAGGCTGTAATACAAAACACAAATAATAGTGATATATTTACCCTTTGCACTTCACCTTACCTCACGTTAAATTTTGGTTTTGAAAGACTTTTCGGTATTTAATGCCTACCTTTGCTATCAAGGCCGCCAACACCTAAAAATCCGTAAAAATGAAAAACGAGTTAACCATATTTTATACTGATGACGACCAGGAAGACCTGGAGTTCTTCCGTGAGATAGTAGGGAGCATAAGCGATGACTGGCATGTAGTTACCCAAAGCAATGGCCCTGAGTTGCTGCACGCGCTCGATAACCCCCCGCCGCACCCGTATGTTGTAATGCTTGACATAAATATGCCGGGCATGACAGGGTTTGACGTGCTTAAAGCCCTGCGCAGCCAGAGGGAGCATAAAGAACTGCCTATTGTAATGTTTTCAACCTCGCGCGATGAGGCCGCTATAGAAAAAAGCCGCCTGCTGGGCGCTACCTACTACATACCCAAGTCGGGTATATTCGAAAACCTTAAAAAATCTATAGAGCACGTGCTGGGCATTAACTGGCCAAGCTTTATAACTACCGATAAAAATTTTGTTTACAGCCTATAATTTTAATAATGGAAAACACAACAACAGCTCCGCTTTTTTTAGAAAACCTTAGAAACCTTACTGCACAGTCGCACACCGCCCTTGAGGCCCTGCCGGTTTCAGAATCGGTAGTAAACCCTGCTATTACAAATGCAGAATATGCCAACTACCTTAACCTAATGCACGATGTGGTTAAAGATGTGGAAGAAAACATCTTCCCTCTAATTGCCACGGTTATTACTGACCTTGATGCCCGTAAAAAAGTAGCCCACATTGAGGCCGACCTTGCTTTTTTAGGCCATGCTAAAGACGGTTACCAAAAAGTGCTTACCGGTAATTTACAAAACATTACCCCTGCATTTGCACTTGGTGTTGCTTATGTGGTAGAAGGTTCTACACTGGGCGGAAGGGTAATTCTTAAAAACATAAACACCGCGTTGGGCCACGATGCCGAAAACGGTGCTGCATTCTTCTCTGGCTACGGTGGCCAAACCGGCAGCATGTGGAAAGGCTATTTAGCGCCTTTTACCGCTTTTGAAGCCGAAAACAATGCCGGTGCCGAAATTATTGCAGGTGCTAACCACGCCTATGATGCTATTGCGGCACACTTTGGCAAATAATATCTAAAAAAGACATACTACCAGACCCCCAGCCTTTATGGAAATAAAAGATATTGTAAACCGCGATATTGTAAACCTTACAAACTGCGAGCAGGAACCCATACACATACCCGGCAGTATACAGCCCCACGGCTTTTTACTGGGTATTAAAGAAGGTTCTTTTATAATAGACTATTGCAGTGCCAATACCGCCGAGTACATTAGCCTTTTTCATAGCCAGCTGTTGGGTAAAACCTTTGCAGAAGCCTTTGGTAATGAACCTTTTTCAGAACTAAAGGCTTATGTAGAGAGTGGCAAAATGCTGTCGTCTACACTGTTGCGCACCACCCTTGCCGGGGTAGATTTTGTGTGTACCGTGCACAACAGCAACGGCATTTTTGTGTTTGAGGCAGAGCCTGTTATACTCCAAAAGCTTTTGCCCAGCGAAATGTATGTACAAACGTCGCAGTTTTTAAGCTACATGAGCGATACCCATTCGCTTAAGGGCTTGTGCCAGTTGGTGGCCGATGGTACCCGCGAAATTACCGGTTATGACCGCGTAATGATTTACCGCTTTGACCAGGATTATAACGGCGAAGTGTTTGCCGAAAGCGTGCGCGCCGACCTGGAGCCGTTTCTTGGCCTGCATTATCCGCATACCGATATACCCGCACAGGCGCGTGAACTTTATATGCGCAACCTGCTGCGCCTTATTGTAGATATAGACTATACCCCGGTGCCCATTTATACCCTTGATGATGCAGCCGATAAAAACGTAGACCTGAGCCTTAGCGTGCTCCGCAGTACATCGCCCATACACGTGCAGTACCTGCACAACATGGGGGTGGGGGCTACGCTTACCATATCGCTTATTTATAAGAAAAAACTGTGGGGGCTTATTGCCTGCCACCATTATTCGCCTAAAAACCTTACTCCCGAAATTAGGCTTGCAGCACAGTTGCAGGGGCACTTTATTACATCGCAGATTGATGTGCGCCAGGCCAGCGAAGAATATGAACTGGCACGAAATACATCTATTGCCGTTGAGAAAATGAACGCCATTCAGCTGGACCGTGCGGCTGATTTAAACTCGGTGGTGTTTTCGCCTGATATTTTAAAAGTTGCCAATGCTACCGGTGTAGCGGTGCTTTTTGACGGCCAGATTTACAAAAACGGCCACACGCCAAAATCAGAAGAAATAAGGCGCCTGGCCAGCTGGGCAGCTACCTACAGCAAAAACACAACGCTGGTTACTGATAAGCTCATAGACTTTTTGCCCGAACATAGAGATATGTGCCAGAAAACATCGGGCATATTATACCATTCGCTCGATATGAACAGCGATAACTGTATTATATGGTTCAGGCCCGAAACCAAAACCGAGGTGCACTGGGCGGGCGACCCTACAAAATCAATAGAAAAGGATGAAAAAGGCCTTTCGCCACGCCGTTCTTTTGCGTTGTGGAACCAGCTTGTAGAGTGTAAGAGCAAGCCCTGGCTACAGCCCGAGGTTGATGCCGCGGCCTCTTATGCACACGCGCTGCAACGCCAGATAAACCTGCTTATCATAACCCTTGAGGAAGAAAAATACCGCCGCCTGAGCGAACTGCTGCGCGAAACCAATTCTGAGCTTGAAAACATTAACTGGATAAGCACGCACGACCTTCAGGAGCCCCTGCGCAAAATACAGCTTATAGCATCGCGCATCCTTGTAAAGGAAGAGCAAATGCCGGTTAACGTACAGGACAGCATTAAGCGCATGAACGATTCGGCTAACCGTATGCAAACACTACTTATAGATATCCTGAAATACACCAGGCTAAGGCACTCGCAGGATGCCAAAGAAAAGGTAAATATGGTTGAGCTTGTAGAGGAGGTAAAAGGCGACATGGCAGAGGTTATTGCTGAAAAGAAAGTATCCGTTTGGGCTGAAAACCTGCCGCTTGTAGAGGGTGTGCCTTTCCTGCTTAAACAGCTTTTAAGCAACCTGTTTGCCAACAGTATTAAATATGCAGCACCGGAGCGCGAACCGGTTATAAAAATAACAGGCAGCCACGAGCTGCAACCGTATAATGCCGATGATAAAACCCTGTACCGCGTGGTGCACGTGGCCGATAATGGTATTGGCTTTGAGCAGCAGTATGCAGAACAGGTGTTTAACATATTTACCCGTGTGCATACCTCGCCCGAGTTTAAGGGCAGTGGGGTAGGGCTGGCATTGTGCAAAAAAATAATGCAGAACCACAACGGCTATATAAGGGCCAGCAGCCAGGTGGGGGTGGGCACGGTTATAAGCCTGTATTTTCCGGCAGAAGTGTAGTATATGGATGTTTTAAGGCAGCTCCTGGCACGTATAGACGGTTTTGATGTACCGTTATGGCAGCCGGAAACACTGCGCTTAAAACGCAACGAGGTGCTTACTGTGGCCGGGTATGTGCATACTGATATTTACTTTGTAAAAAGCGGTGCCCTGCGCATTTACCACCAAACCACGGAAGTCGAAAATACCATACGTTTTGGTTATGAAGGTTCGCTATTTACCGCGCTCGACTCATTCCTTACATCTAAGCCGTCAGTCTATGATGTGCAGGCCATCCGCGCCAGCGAATTAATGGTTATGAAAAAGGCCGACTTCGACCGTTTTATAAACAGCCATATAACCCATTTACAGTTGTGGAACCAAATGCTGGGGTACACCATAACAGCCCTGCTTGAGCGTGAAACCGACCTCCTTGCCGCCACGCCCCGTGAACGTTATGAACGGGTATTACAGCGTTCGCCACAACTTTTTCAGCACATACCGCACCGCCACATAGCCTCATACCTGCGCATGGCACCCGAAACGCTGTCGCGGCTTAAAAAATCTTGATTGCCGTCAATGTTTTCATGGTGGGTTGTGTGCAACTTTGCAGCATCAATCAGCAATCAATGAAAACAAACAGTTCAGCCCTTTTACTTCAGTTAACAAATATTGCACAGCACGACTTGCAAACCATAGAGGCATTTGCAGGCCTACCGGCGGAAAACCTGGCTAAAAACCCTGCACCCGAGGCGTGGAGCGCCCTGCAATGCCTGGAGCACCTTAACCTGTATGCCGTTTTTTACCTGCCGGAAATTGAAAAAGCCTTAACCAATGCCGGTACTGCCCGGCAGCAGTTTAGCAGCGGGATAATTGGCAATATGTTGGTCAATAGTATTATACCCAAAGAAAACGGCAAAAAAATGAAAACCTTTGCTGCTATGGAACCTGAAAATCTGGGAGATGGGCAGGAAGTGCTAAACCGGTTTATCGCTAATCAGCGGCAGCTTATCTTGTTTTTGCAACATGCCGCTAACGCCGATTTAAACCACAGGGGTGTTGCAGTAACATTTACAAGCCTTATAAAACTGCGCCTGGGGGATGCGCTGCGGTTTATGGTACACCACCACCACCGCCATATTTTGCAGGCACAGCGCGCATTAGGCAACACTGTAAAAAGTTAAAGCCCCGATATTTCAAACGTGGAAATATACAGGGCTTAACAAACCAACCAACCAATTATTAACAAACCTCAAATCAGAGACTTGTATATAGTATAATGCAACTTGCGTGCCAAAGTGGAAAAGTAATGTAATTTTTTTTATTACATTTTAGTTAATGTTTTATGGGGATAAAAAAGCCGCCCGGTAAAGGCGGCTTCATTACAGCTATTTTTTAGATGTTAGCCAAGGTCTTGCTTTTACATATGTTGTGAAAAGACTATCTTTAAAACGATAATATCTATCACGAACTTTAATTAATTCGGCACCATATTCATCACTAACTAAGTGACCAACATATTGACTTGGATTATCTATATCATAATCAATAGCAACTTTGTAGGCGTCGCTGGTAAGTATTTCGCCATCCTTTTGAATAACTTCTACAAGTGATTTTAATACACCCTCACGTTGATAAGATGAAGCTACCGCCTTTTTGTATCTGCCTTCTAAAACAGGGTCTGCCTCTTTTTCGGCAATCTCATTTAAAGTATCCGTGATAAAATTTTCATCAAGTTCATGTCTTGGCTCAAGATATGCAGTTCTTAGTGCTTGTTTACCAATTAAATGTACTATATATGGATGACCGTTGGCCAAATCAATTAATTTATTCGTTGCAGTATCATCAAATTTGATGTGGTCATTGATTGAGTTCTCTGCATTTCTAATAATTTCGGTTAATTCTGGATTACTCATAGATGGCAAATTGATAACACTGCCAGCAAATAATCTATCAGTACTGCCATGTTCTTTCATTAGATATTGTATATCTTGTGCTACTCCGACTATGCAAAATTTAAGTCCTGGTGTGTTAGTAGCTAATGATTTTAGAAGCTTTGCAAAACCACTTGGATCATCAATTTGATCAAATTCATCAACTACTATTAAAATTCCATTTTTAGTAATTTTAGCTTTTAAGATTTCACTAATGATATTTTGGAATATTACATCAATTTCATGAGATGATATCGATGGAATACTGGTTTTTTCAACAGAATCATCTCCTCCAATTTTTAAAACACCAATATCTAAACCTGACTGAAATTTACCTAATTCTTTTCTTGCAGAAGCTATATCATAAATCCAATCAAGAAGACATTCTTTAGTAGTAATTAGTCTCCTTAAAAGATCATCTATAGTTTTTATATTATTTCCACAAGCTAAATAGATTGTTAGATAGTCTAATTTTGCATCGTGATATATATTAAGCTTATCCAGTATTTCGTTATTGCCTTGTCCGATATTAATTATCTGTCGTGCTAAAGAGCTTTTTCCAATACCTCTCCCTCCAACAATGGCGATGTTAGCTCCGTCTGTATTTAGAGCATAATAAGCGTCTTTAACTTGCGCTTCTCTTCCTGCAAAAAGTTTTGCATCCGTAATTTCCCTTGCTGGAATAAATGCATTGGCAATTTGATTTATTGTAACCTGTCTCATATAAATGATATGATATAATGTTCTATTAATTAAAAAACTCGCCAAAATGCCACAGCACCCCGCTTGGGTCGTGCACAAAGCACTCGCATCCCCATTCCTGCACACGTATGGGGCTTACACGCGCCCCCGGGTACTTGCCGGGCAGGTCAAGGGCTTTCAGCTCGTTGTAAAAACGTTCGGTGTTGTCAACCTCCATAAAAACCATGGTGTTGTTTACCCAGTCTTCGCTGTAATAGCGTTGCAGGTAAAAGGCAAAGGTGGGGTTGCCGTTGCTTAAAAACACGCTCATTTCGGGCCCAAGGGTATGCTCTTCAAAGCCCAGGTCGCGGTAAAAAGCCCGGCTCAGGTCAAAGTCTTTAGCGCCAATAAACGGGCGCAGCGATTTAGCATTGTGATTCATAGCAGTTTGGTTTGTTGCGCCAAGGTACTACATTTTAGCCAATAAAAAAGGCGCCACAAAGGCGCCTTTTACAGGAACAGGTTTTATTTATGGGAATATACCCCTTTGCTTGTAAGCCATCTCAATACGCACAAGGGCTACAATGTAAGCGGCAGTCCTCCAGTCAGTCTTATACTGTTCAGATGTGGCAACCACTTTACCAAAAGCCTCTTCAAGCTTGCGCCTAAGTTTGGCAATAACATCTTCCATATACCATATCTCGCCGTTGCGGTTTTGCAGCCACTCATAGTAAGAGCCTATTACACCGCCCGAGTTACAAAGTATATCAGGAATAATTTCAACACCGTTAGCAAGCAATATTGCTTCGCCGTCAGTATCGGTAGGGCCGTTAGCGCCTTCGGCAATAACCTTAGCTTTGATATCGGCAGCGTTTTCATCGGTAATCTGGTTACCCAGTGCCGCAGGGATTATAATATCGCAGTCAATAGCAAAGAATTTGCTGCCGTCAAAATCGTGGTCAGTATAACCATGAATAGTAGCATTGTCTTTCTGGTATTGCAGCAGGTCTTCAGGATCCATGCCGTCAGGGTTGTAAATAGTACCTGTAGCATCCTGAACGCCTACGAGTATAGCACCGTTTTTGTTCATAAAATGTGCAGCCCAGTAACCCACGTTACCAAAGCCCTGTACAATATATTTTTTACCTTCAAGGGTAGTGCCGCGCAGTTTAGCCCATGCTTCAAGGGTTACCACAACGCCAAAGCCTGTAGCCCTGTCGCGCCCTTCAAGCCCGCCAGATCCTACCGGTTTGCCGGTAACCACGTGCTGGTTTTTGCTGCGTTCTGCCGGGGCCTTAGTACTCATATAAGTATCGGCAATCCATGCCATCATTTGGGCGTTAGTATTAACGTCCGGTGCAGGGATATCGTGCTCAGGGCCTATGTTGTCGCCCAGGGCAAATGTAAACCTGCGGGTAATGCGCTCAAGTTCGCCCTGAGAGTATTTTTTAGGGTCAAGCTGAATGCCACCTTTACCACCGCCATAAGGCAGGCCTGCAAGCGATGTTTTCCAGGTCATCCAGGTAGCCAGTGCACGTGCGGCATCCAGGTCTACCGTTTCGTGGTAGCGAAGCCCGCCTTTGTATGGCCCAAGAAAGTTGTTGTGCTGCACGCGGTAGCCGGTAAACACCTGTACCTCGCCATTATCCATCTTTACAGGAAAGTGCACAACAATCTCGTTATTTGTTAATGCTAAAATTTTCTTTAAGCTGTCGTCAAGGCCCATTACTTCGGAAGCCTTTTCAAACTGGTTTTTTACGTTTTCATACATCCCCATTCTGCGGGGCTTTGCATCTGTAGCCATATTTAGAACTTATATGCTTGGTTGTTATAGTTTTTGCATCAAAATGCTACACAAAGGTATAAACAAATTTGGACTGCCATTAAAAAATATTTAAAATTTTCAGGATTAAATTATGATTTTTAAAATTAACAGTTTCATTAACATATTTTTTGTGTGAATATAATAATTATTTTTGCGTTTACTACCTGCCTTCAAAAGTACACGGCACATTTTTAAACACAATTTGGTCCTGCTATTACCCTATTAAAATTGGGGCAGGGTAATGTGCTTTTTGATATATTTGCAATGCCATCCCCATAATTAAAATTGGGCGGCGATAACTTTATTTTGAACCATGAAGATTGAGCAAATTTATACCGGCTGCATTGCACAGGCAGCCTACTACCTTGAAAGTAACGGCGAGGCCGCTATTTTTGACCCGCTAAGGGAGGTGCAGCCCTATATAGAAAAGGCAAAAAAAGACAACGCTACCATAAAATACATATTTGAAACGCACTTTCATGCCGATTTTGTTTCGGGCCACATAGACCTGGCGGCTAAAACCGGTGCACAAATTGTATATGGCCCTACGGCACAGCCTGCTTTTGATGCCCTTATAGCAACCGACGGGCAGGAATTTAAAGTGGGCGCTTATACCATTAAGGCCCTCCACACGCCCGGCCATACGCTGGAAAGCACCTGCTACCTGCTGCTGGACGAAAACAACAACATGCACGGTATTATTACCGGCGACACCCTGTTTATAGGCGATGTGGGCAGGCCAGACCTTGCACAGGCGCTTACCGAATCGCTTACGCAGGATGTACTGGCATCGCACCTGTATGACTCACTCCGTAATAAAATAATGGTATTGCCAGATGAGCTTATAGTATACCCAAGCCATGGCGCAGGCAGTGCCTGTGGTAAAAACATGAGCAAGGAAACTACCGATACACTGGGCAACCAGAAGAAAACCAACTATGCACTGCGTGCCGATATGACCCGCCAGGAGTTTATTGCCGAGCTGCTTGATGGCCTTGGCCGCCCGCCGGCATATTTTCCGCAAAACGTATTAATGAATATTAACGGCTACGAAAGCCTTGATACCGTTATAGAAAAAAACAAAGCCCTTACACCGGCACAATTTGAGGCCTTGGCTAACAGTGCCGATGCACTTGTACTTGATGTTAGGCATGAAGATGACTTTGTTAAAAGCCACATACCGGGTTCTATATCAATTGGCCTTAACGGAAACTTTGCCCCTTGGGTAGGTGCCCTTATTATGGATGTTAAGCAGCCGCTTTTGCTGGTAATACCGGAAGGTAAGGAAACCGAAGCCGTTACCCGCCTTTCGCGCGTGGGGTTTGATAATACCCTGGGCTACCTTAACGGAGGCCTTACAGCATGGCAGGAAGCCGGTTTTGAGGTAGACAGCATTCGTTCTGTTTCTGCGGAGGCGTTTGCCGATGCTTATACTGAAAATATTCCTGTGGTTGACTCCCGCAAGCCGGGCGAGTTTGATGGCGGACACGTACAGGGTGCGCTTAACATTCCGCTTGATTTTGTAAACGAGCAGCTGGCAGAAGTGCCTAAAGACGGCGATTTTTACCTGCACTGTGCCGGTGGCTACCGCAGCATTATTATGGCCAGTATTTTAAAGGCGCGTGGCTACCACAACATGATAAATGTAGAGAAGGGTTTTGGTGCTATTAAAAACACATCGGTAAAAACAACCCTTAATGCACCTGCGGCTTTATAAGCTGTATAATTTTTAAGCCCTTATAATGCGCACATCATAATTTTAAATACTTTTGCGCATCATTAACAAACAAAAAACAATGAAAAAAACAATTGCATTTTTAGCGTTGGCTGCCGTTTCTTTAGTATCGTGCAACAACCTTAAAGATAATGAATATCAAATCACAGGCGAAATAAACAGCGCGCTTGAAGGCAAAAAGGCAATACTTGAAAAAGCAGGCGGTATGTTTGGTACCGTGCCTGTTGATACCGTAGTTATTAAAAACGGCGAGTTTGTTTTTAAAGATTCACTTAAAAACACCCTGCCCGAAATTGCTTACATAACTATTGAAGGTGTAGAAAACCGCCTTGAGTTTGTACTTGAGCCGGGCGCTATAGACCTTACTGTAGATAAAGACAGCCTGTTTAAATCTAAAGTAGAAGGTACGTATAATAACGATAAGCTTGAGGAGTTTAACCAGATTAAGCTTAAAGTACAAAACAAGTTTAAAGAGTATGGTAAAAAATTCAAGCCGCAGTATGAAGAGGCTATGAAAAAGAACGACCAGGCTGCTGTAGATAAAATTATAAAAGGCCAGGATGTACTGCTTGTTGATGCCGATAAGGAGTATGTTAAGTTTATGAAAGAAAACCCTAAGGCTTTCTATAACCTGTACGTTATTCAGCAGGTTGCACAAATGCAAAAGACGGATATGAAGGCCCTGTCAAAAATATTTGAAGGCTTTGATGCATCTATAAAGAAAACAGAGCGCGGCAAGCAGGTTGCAGAAGTGTTTAAAAACTTTAACCAGCCACAGCAACCACAACAGGCACCTGCAGCGGTTAAGGTAGGCGATGCAGCCCCGCAGTTTAGCGCCCCAACGCCTGAAGGCAAACAACTATCGCTTAAAGAAGCTATGGGTAAAGTTACCATTATAGACTTCTGGGCATCATGGTGTGGCCCGTGCAGGAAAGAAAACCCTAATGTAGTGGCGCTTTATAATGAGTATCACGCTAAAGGGCTAAACATAATAGGTGTATCTCTTGATAAGGAAGGCGAGAGCGCTAAATGGAAAGAGGCTATTGCCAAAGACAAACTGGCCTGGAACCACGTTTCTAACCTTAAGTTTTGGGAAGACCCAATTGCTAAGCAATATGGCGTGCAAAGCATACCTGCAACGTTTATACTTGACGCAAGCGGCAAGGTTGTAGCTAAAGACTTAAGGGGAGATGACCTTAAAGCCAAGGTTGCAGAACTGCTTAAATAAGCGTACAGATATAAAATACCAAGGGCCCTCACAGTGTGAGGGCCTTTTTTATAAAAAATAATACAACGTTAGCGCTTAGCTTACAGGGTATTAAAAAATAGTTATTAATTATGCCCTAAATATGTTTGGATAGTTAAAAAACAGCACTATATTTGCAACCGCAATAGCGAAATACTGCTGTTGCCACGGTTTGGGGAGATACTCAAGCGGCCAACGAGGACGGACTGTAAATCCGTTGGTTACACCTTCGCAGGTTCGAATCCTGCTCTCCCCACCTCAATAAAGCTTCGGTTTATACCGGAGCTTTTTTTGTTTTATTGATGTATTGATTTCGTCATTTATCGCTTTCATAAAACCCTGCTTACGGTGGAAATGGTTACATTTGTGCAAACCGCAAACAAATTATGAAACGTTTTTTACTTACTTTTTTACTATGTGGCATGTTTGCCGCACACGCACAAAATGCAGCTAAGCCACAGGCTTCACCCACACAAACCGTAAAACAAAACTTTGGTACAGGCAGTATAGACCTTTCTTACAGCCGCCCGGGCTTAAAAGGCCGCAAGCTGGGTGCAGACCTTGCCCCGTATGGCAAAGTGTGGCGCACCGGCGCTAACGGGGCCACCACGTTACAGTTTTCTAACGATGTAACCATAGGTGGTACTGCCATTAAAGCCGGTAAGTACGGCCTGCTAAGCATACCCGATGCTAAAGAATGGACGCTTATTATTACTACCGATGTAAACGTTAATGACCCATCGAAGTACAAGCAGGAAAACGATGTGGTAAGGGTAAAAGTACCGGTAGCCAAACTGGCCGAAAAAATGGAAACATTTACCATAAACTTCGCTGAATTTACAGATAGCAGCTGCAACATTGTCCTTTCCTGGGAAAATACCGCTGTTGTACTGCCGGTAAGCATCAAAAAATAATACTCACGCCCGTGTTTAAAAAAGTAAAAGCTCCGGGAGAACCGGAGCTTTTGCTATTTATGGTTTTTTTCCTATCAACTTAAAAAAAAGTTCCAATAGGTTCTTTGGTTCGGTCTGCTGTATTTTAGGTTCATTATATATTGTTCCTTTTGCCCACACCCTGAGTGTAAGCTTATTTGGGATTTTTTTTCTAAACCACATGATTTGCCCGTTATATGGAAATTGGGTGCGGCAATCCTGATATAAAACTGTGAGGCTGTTAATAATACTTATATTCTTATTTTTCTCAAAAACTTTTAGTCTTTGCGATAACCACAGGTTCTTTTCGGTATCATTCGATTTTGCAGCTTTTATAAAAACCTGTGTCAGTTCTAAATCCAGTCTTGTTGTAGTTAAAAGGTAATTGTCTAATACATCGGTTAAAAAAGTTGATTTCTCAAAATCAAGATTTTCTAAGTTAGGATTGTTTTCAAAAAAATGCTTAAATTCAAAACCTTTAAGCAACGGCTGCACATATCTCAAAATTTCTTCTGTATGCTTCTTGTCCAGATTTAATGATATATATACGCAAGGAATATCTATTCCTAACTTAATATAGGCTTCAACTTTATGATGGCCGTCTATTATGTATTCTGCACTACAATCGCCTGTATCGTCATGGTAAGCAAATGCTACAATAATCTTAGGCCTTGCACCTTCGCTAATCAAATCTGTATAATATTGTACCCTTCCAGCGTTTATGCTTGCTTTTGGACGTGTATAAAGACAATATGTTTTTTTAAAATCAGGAAAAAACCATCCTGAAAATAGCTCATCTTCGGGTACGGTATCAGAATAAACCGTGCTGTAATCGTGAAGAATTTTTGTTTTCTCAGGTTTTAATATGGTTATGGTTGCTGTGTATTCTCCATTGTCAAATAAATTAACGAAAGGGCTTACAGCCGAAAGAATTTCTTCATCGGTACCTTTAATGAGTACTTCGTTCAGCTGCACGGTTAGTTTTTCCCGCTCATCATCTGTCAGGTTCGAAATAGCATAATATTCCCCAACACTGCCCCTGCAATCTGGCCAGTTAACCGCAAGGGCTCTTTTAATAGCAAGACAGCTTGAGTAATTATCTGAAAGCAATTTAATAACGCCTTGTCCGTTTGTTACCGATATTTTTAAAGATTTATTTTGCATCTTTCTTCGACTCCAAAACCCGTTTTATCTCATTAACCAGTAGTGGCAGTGCCGGATATACCATATCGTGCCCGTAGCCGTCTATTTCAAACAGGCGGGTGTCTTTATGGCCTGACAGCTTCATCATACGCTCCATGTAGGCGTTTTCTTCGTAGCGGCCCAGCATTTCCAATTCGCGGTTGCCGGTTATAAGCAATAGGGGTGGGGCATCGGCCCTCACGTGGAATAACGGCGCATACTCATCAATAGTTGGCTGTTTTTCGGGTATGCCTTTTTCTTTACGGATGGTAAAATGCGTTATACACTGCGGGCTAAAGGGTATAAGCCCGGCAATTTTATTGGCATCAATATTATGTTTGGCAAGGTATTTTTTGTCAAGCCCCACCATAAGCGCAAGATAGCCCCCGGCCGAGTGCCCTGAAATAAACACCTGTCCGGCATCGCCACCATAACTGGCAACGTTATTAAACGCCCACGCTATGGCCGCAGCGGCATCTTCTATATAGGCAGGTGCGGTTACCTTTGGGTTCAGGCGATAGCCCACACCTATAACGCAGTAGCCCTTATCTTTTAAATATTGCGGAATTTCTTTACTGCCGCCGGTTATACCCCCACCGTGAAACCACACAATGGTAGCAAAGCCCTTTGTGTTTTTTGGATAGTAAATATCCAGTACGCAGCGTTCGGCCTTGTATGCATCGTTTTTATAATCGGCATCCGGGTAGTAGCGAATGTTTGTTTTGGTGTCATATTCGGTTTTTTGCGCAAAGGCAAGGGTGCTTACAAACAGCAGTAAGGCAAGGGCTTTTTTCATTGGGTTTGATTATTGTTGAATGCTAAAAGTACAAATAAAACCCAATGCCTGCAACCTAAGCCGGGTGCCCTTCAAACTGGCTGAGCAATTCATGCACTTTTTCAACCGACTTTATACGGTACTTAGCTGCTGTATTGCCCGGGCCTACCTTAACCGAAAATTCGTTATCGGCGGTAAGCAATTCAAACATATCTTCGTCAGTCTTATCATCGCCAAAGGCAATAACAAAGTCGTGCTCGCCACACAAAATATTGTTACGGCAGGTGGTGCCTTTGTGGGCCATAAAGTGCTTAACCTCTATAACCTTGTTGCCGTCTATAATTTGCACCGGCGTGTTGTACAGGTGATTTTTAAGCAGCGTTAGCAACTCGCGAGACATAAGGAAACCCAATTTTTCCTCAACATTACGGTAATGAAACGCCACGCCAAACTCCTTGACCTCTACAAAACTGGCGCTATTAAGGTCGGCATACTGCTGCATAACATCAATAACACGTTCTTTCCATTCAGGCATTCCGGCAATAATAGATTCCCAGCCGTGTTCGCGTTTAATATAGCCTCCGTGCTCGGCCACAAGGCCTATGGGCAGGTGGCCCAGGTGCTGCTCAAGGAAATTCCTGTCGCGCCCGCTTATAATCCATACTTCATTTTTAGGGTCGCCTGCAAGGTTGCCCAACAGGTTTAGTAGTTTTTTATCGGGCACGGCCAGCTCAGGGCGTGGCTTAAGGTTAACCAGCGTGCCGTCAAAATCAAGCAGGAACAGGCGTTTTTGGGCGGTTTCAAAGGTATGTAGCAGTTCTTCCTTTACCTTGCCAGAAAGCTTTTGCGCCTTGTTGTCATGGTCGTGCATTTCTTCGGTATCGGTAAGAAAGTTAGTCGCCCATCTAAACACATCGTGCTTGCGCAGATAGTCCTGCATGCGCTTCATTTTTACTTCCTGTACTTCCTGGGGCATATTAAGGGCAAGGGCAATTTTTTCGCCGGTCAGTTCGGTATCAAACGGGTTTATGGTAATGGCTTCCTGTAGCTCTTTGGCAGCACCGGCCATGCTGCTCAAAATAAGCGCGCCTCGTGCATCTTTACGGCTGGCTACATACTCTTTTGCCACCAGGTTCATTCCGTCGCGCACAGGCGAAATTAAGGCCACATCAGCGCTGCTGTACAGGGCTATCAGCCGGTTAAAATCAACCGACTGGTACTGGTACACCACCGGTGCCCATTTATAGCTGCCCATAGAGCCGTTTATACGCCCAACGTTAAGCTCTATCATACGCTTACGCTCGCCATACTTGGTTATTTCTTCGCGTGAGGGGACAATTACCAGCAGGAATACTACTTTTTCCCGCCATTCGGGATGTTTAAGCAAAAAGTTCTCAAAGGCGTTAAGGCGGTTGTTTATGCCTTTAGTATAATCCAGCCGGTCTACCGAAAAGATGATTTTCTTGTCCTGGTAAAGTTCCCTGATTTCATTACGAAGGGTAGCCACCTCGGGCTTATCGTAAGAATCGTAAAATTTATCAAAGTCAATACTTATGGGGTAAGAGCCTACTTTAGTGCGGTGCGTATCCTGGTTAAAAATAAAGTTACGCTGGCTGTAGCCCATTATTTTCTCTACACATTCGGTAAAATGTATGGCGTTGTCCCATGTATGGAAACCCGCAAGGTTAGCCCCTAAAATGCCGTCAAGGATATACTTTTTTGCATTGCTGGGCAGTATACGGAAAATTTCAAAGTTGGGGAAGGGTATATGCAGAAAGAAACCAATTTTTGCATTAGGGTGCTGCTGGCGCACTAAATTGGCAAGCCCCAGGAAATGATAATCGTGTATCCATACAATATCACCCGGTTCATAAATTTCATTAACCTTTTGTGCTACAATTTCGTTTGCGGTTTTGTAGGCTTCAAATCCTTCATCATCATACTCAACATAACTTGGAAAATAATGAAACAGTGCCCACAATACTGAGTTACTAAAATTGTTGTAAAAGCTTTTATTAAGTTTTTTATCTAAAAAAACCGGTTCGGTTTCAAAGCTTTTGGCAAAGTCGTTTTTATGGTTCTCCCAGGTAGATTTTTCAAAATCGGCCACACCCACCCAGGTAAGGTTTGCCTTACTTTTTTCGGCATACGAAAGAATTGCTGTGGCAAGCCCCCCGGCGCTTTGTGTTATTACGGTTTTACGGTTTTGCTTTTTAATAGACAGGGGCAGCCTGTAGGAGATAGTAATTATTTTCATTATAGGTAATGAACCTGTACGGAGTTTTTAGCCACACAGGCCATACCGTAAAG
Source organism: Flavobacterium akiainvivens (assembly GCF_001278115.1). Classification (GTDB taxonomy): domain Bacteria; phylum Bacteroidota; class Bacteroidia; order Flavobacteriales; family Flavobacteriaceae; genus Flavobacterium; species Flavobacterium akiainvivens. Next base: position 436,714 of record NZ_LIYD01000005.1, read on the forward strand.
TTACAAAACCCTTATTTTACAGGCTGTTTACCTATTGTTAGTTAACATTACTTTGTGACCCTTTTGCCACATCTGTAAAATTATAAGACTAATTTTTAAGATATCTCACCGGGTTTTGTAGGTTAAAAGCGCCTCGTATGGATTACCTTCCAAACCTAAAAGCAATGCAAAAGCAGGCTCTGTTTTAATGCCTTGTTGCTTTAAGGCAACAATGTGTAGCCGGAAATCTTCTCCCTTTTCTTTCAGGATCTCATATTCTTTAATCATGTGCCGGTAACCGTATTGTTGTGTAACGGGTATGGTTTGTCCGAAGATTTCTACTTCAAAACCTCCAACAAAGAAATTAGCGATTACCGACTCATGCCCGTTTATGTTTTTCGTGCGGATTGAAAAACGTTCATGTCCTGAAAACAAATTGTTTATATGCGAAATAAAGCCGTCATAATCCCGGTAATAACAAAGTATATCAAGGTCGCTGCCCTCTATGTCTATCGTAAGGGGAGTGGTTCCGGCCAGTACGGGTGTATATGCAGATAGTTTGTGTATGATACCGGATTCAGTTAAAACAGTATGCACACGTTGCTGTGTGGCGCTGCCCTGCTTCAGGTAACTGATATCAAGAAAATCCATTATTTGGTTTTACCCTTACCGTTGTTGAATTTTACCTGCTCAACTACAGGTGCCGGTTTGGCCGGTTTTGTAAATTTTTTTCCTTTAGATGTGGTTTTTGTAGCCTGTGTTTTGGCTTTTGGGCGTGGGGCAGGTGCGCCTTTAGAAGGCTGTTTGGCATCCGTTTTTAGCTTAGGGGCAGTTGCAGCCGCTGCCTTGTTTTGTGCCAGTACCTCCTGCGGGTTCTTAGGGTTTTCTTTAGTACCGCGCAGGTGAATAACAAGCCCGTTCAAAAAATTGCGCAGTACCTGGTCGCCACACTCCATATAGTTGGGGTGGTCTGCATTGCGAAAGAAAGCCCCCAGCTCAGCCTTCGTTATACGGAAATCTACCAGTTGAAGAATATCTACTATCTGGTCATCGCGAAGCTGAAGTGCCACACGCAGTTTCTTAAATATATCGTTGTTATTCATGCCGTCTTATTTTTTGCAAAGATAGTCCTTTTAAATTGTAAAGTTGAAAGTTATGAAGTTTGTAAAGTAACAAAGAGGTTATGGGTTTGGATTTGTGATGATGAAAAATTTCGTATCTTCGTTACAAAATAATTGCTATGAGTACGCTTGAGTTAAAGAACATCGTTATATCGCAAATTCAGCAAATTGAAGATAAGTCTTTGCTTGAAGCACTTAGGACTATTCTTGAGGCTAAAACTCCTGTAATGGCTCTTAATGATTTACAGAAAGAAGAAATTGACGATTCGCGTAAAGCTGTTGCAGCCGGTAATTATAAAGGTAACGAAACACTTAACAATGAAGTGATGCAATGGCTGTCAGGAAAATAAAATGGTCGCCGGTTGCTGAGAGAAAGCTTTATGCGATTCTCGAATTTTTTATAGACAGAAACAAAAGCGCTACGTACTCTATAAAACTTTATAAAACCTTTCATAAACAATTAGCAAAACTCAGTAAGAATCCTGAAATTGGTATAAAGACTGATGTTAACGAAATAAGAGGACTAATTGTTGGCGATTATACTTTGTTTTATGAAGTGACAGATAAGCTTATAATTGTACATACACTTTGGGACAATCGTCAAAACCCGCAAGAATTAAAAATCAGATAAGAAGGAGGATAAATGAAATTTCAGGTAGTATCAGATTATAAACCCATGGGCGACCAGCCCCAGGCCATAAAACAGCTTAGCCAGGGCATTAAAGATGGCGAACGTTACCAGACACTTTTGGGGGTAACGGGCTCAGGTAAAACCTTTACCATGGCTAACGTAGTGCAGGAAGTACAGCGCCCCACGCTGGTACTGGCACACAACAAAACCCTTGCAGCCCAGCTGTATAGTGAGTTTAAGCAGTTCTTCCCAAACAATGCGGTAGAATACTTTGTATCATATTACGACTATTATCAGCCCGAAGCCTATATTCCCGTTACGGGAACCTACATAGAAAAGGATCTTTCCATAAACGAGGAACTTGAAAAGATGCGCCTTAGTACCACATCGGCCCTATTATCAGGCAGGAGAGATGTGCTGGTGGTGGCATCGGTATCGTGCCTGTATGGTATTGGTAACCCGGTGGAGTTCCAAAAGAACGTGGTTTCCATTCACAAAGACCAGGTTATAAGCCGTACCAAATTGCTGCACAGGCTGGTGCAAAGCCTCTATTCGCGCACCGAGGCTGATTTTACACCCGGAACTTTCCGCATAAAGGGCGATACGGTAGAGGTATTCCCAAGTTATGGCGATGAGCCGTTTCGCATCCATTTCTTCGGAGATGAGATTGAGGAAATCGAGGCATTTGATAAGGTTACATCGCTTGTAATAGAAAAATACGACAGGCTTAACATTTACCCGGCCAATATGTTTGTAACAAGCCCGGAGGTGCTGCACGGCGCTATATGGGAGATACAGCAGGACCTGGTAAAGCAGGTGGATTATTTTAAGGAAACCGGCAAGCACCTTGAGGCCAAACGCCTTGAAGAACGCACCAATTTTGACCTTGAAATGATTCGTGAACTGGGCTATTGTTCAGGTATCGAAAACTATTCGCGCTACCTTGACCAGAGGCTGCCGGGCACAAGGCCGTTCTGCTTATTGGATTATTTCCCCGATGATTTTTTGATGGTAATAGACGAAAGCCACGTTACTGTAAGCCAGGTACACGCCATGTATGGCGGCGACCGCAGCCGCAAGGAAAACCTTGTGGAATTTGGTTTCCGCCTGCCTGCCGCTATGGATAACCGCCCGCTTAAGTTTGAGGAGTTTGAAGCCCTGCAAAACCAGGTGGTGTATGTAAGCGCCACCCCGGCCGACTATGAGCTTCAAAAAAGCCAGGGTGTATATGTAGAGCAGGTTATCCGCCCAACCGGGCTGCTTGACCCTATTATTGAGATTCGCCCGAGCCTTAACCAGATAGACGACCTTATTGACGAAATACAGCAACGCGTGGAACTTGACGAGCGCACACTGGTAACCACGCTGACCAAGCGTATGGCCGAGGAGCTTGCCAAATACCTCACTAAAGTATCAATACGTTGCCGCTACATACACAGCGAGGTAGACACGCTGGAGCGTGTAGAAATTATGCAGGATTTACGTAAAGGACTGTTTGACGTGCTGATAGGTGTTAACCTGCTGCGTGAAGGGTTGGATTTACCCGAGGTTTCTCTTGTAGCAATACTCGATGCCGATAAAGAAGGCTTTTTAAGGAGCACACGTTCGCTGGTGCAAACCGTGGGCCGTGCCGCGCGTAACGTTAACGGCAAGGCTATTATGTATGCCGATAAAATTACCGACAGTATGCAGCGCACCATTGATGAAACCGGTTACCGCCGGGAAAAGCAGGATAATTTTAATAAAGCTAACGGTATTGTGCCCAAAGGGCTTGTTAAGAAAATCGAGAATGCATTGGTCAAAAGCCCTATTACTTCGTTCCATTATGATAATGCGCCTAAAGTGGCTGCCGAACCGGACACGGCTTATATGGCTAAAGGCGATATAGAAAAACTAATCCGCGATAAGCGCAAAGCCATGGAAAAAGCCGCCAAAGAACTGGATTTCCTCCAGGCTGCCAAACTTAGGGATGAAATTAAGGTGCTACAGGAAAAGGTGTAGCAATAACCATTACCGTTTATATTTAAAAATATGTTTATAGAACAGGCTTTCAGGCCAAAAAACTACTTCGGCAAGTACCTGCTGGGGTCGCTTATAATAATTGCGTTTAGTACAATAGGGCAGCTGCCCATGGTTATGGCCGTAGCTGCAAAAGCACTTAAATCGGGTAGGGGTATGCCCACATCAGAAAATGAAATTTATGGCTTTTTTGATGCTAACGTTACCCTGTCTTTACTGCTTATCTCTTTTGTCTTCGCACTCATAGGTGTTATAATAGCCGTAAGGGCGCTGCACAGCCAAAAGATGAAGGAAATCATAACCTCGCGCCCTAAGATAGCCTGGGGGCGCTTCTTCTTTGCCTTTGGGGTGTGGGGTGCTTTTACCGTTGTAACCACGGCTATAAGCTACTTCCTGTCGCCCGAAACATTTGTATTACAGTTTGAGCCTGTAAACTTCCTTATATTATGTTGTATTGCCATACCGCTTATCCCCATACAAACATCGGTTGAAGAACTGGTTTTCAGGGGATACCTCATGCAGGGGTTTGGGCTGCTGGCTAAAAACAGGTGGTTTCCGTTGGTTATGACCTCCCTTATATTTGGAGGCCTGCATTTTATGAACCCCGAGGTAGACAAAATGGGCCCCGTTGTAATAACGTATTATGTGCTTACCGGCCTTGCCCTGGGCATTATGACACTTATGGATGAGGGTACTGAGCTTGCCCTGGGTTTCCACGCGGCTAACAACCTTTTTGCAGCGCTACTGGTAACGTCAGACTATAGTGTGCTGCAAACCTACTCTGTTTTAAAAGATACTTCAGAGCCTTCAGCGGGGATAGATGTTATACTTCCTGCCGTGATTATTTACCCTATAGTACTCTATATATTTGCCAAAAAATACAAATGGGTGGGCTGGAAAGAAAAGCTTTCTGGCAACATAAAACCTATAGAGGCTGCTTAAATTGCAAAAGAATTTTAAATGGAAATTACCCCTGATTTTATACACCCTTCTTTCTGCCTTAACGGAATTTCGCTTAACGCAGAAAGCTTGTGGAGTGTAGCATACAGTTTTATTAAGGAAGGCGAAGAATACCAGAAACATATAGGGCTTTTTATACTCGACTGGCTTGATGGCAATGATTTTGTGCCTATGCAAACATCGGGTACTACAGGTACGCCCAAGCCCATAAGGGTGTCAAAACAGGCAATGGTACAGTCTGCCCTGGCTACAGGTGCTTACTTTGATTTACCTGCCGGTACACGTGCCCTGCATTGCCTGCCCGCACAATTTGTGGCAGGTAAAATGATGCTGGTACGCGCCATACTGTTAGGCTGGCACATAGATGTTACTGCGCCTGCATCGCGCCCGTTAGATAATTGTAAGGGCAATTATGATTTCAGTGCACTTGTACCGTTACAGGCCGAAGCTTCTTTATCTGAACTGCACAGGGTTAAAAAAACAATATTGGGTGGTGCTAAAGTAGGCCCTGAGCTTAGCAGACAGTTGCAGGAGTTGCCGGTAAACGTTTATGAAACCTATGGCATGACTGAAACCGTAACCCATATTGCTGCAAAAAAAGTGGGGCAGCCTGCCTTTGAAACACTTCCGGGTGTAACGGTAGAGGCAGATGACAGGAATTGCCTGGTAATTAACGCACCGCGCGTAGCTGACAAGCCTGTTGTTACTAATGATGTGGTTGAGGTTTTGGGTGAAAACCGGTTTGTATGGCTGGGGCGTGTAGATAATGTAATTAACAGCGGAGGCATAAAACTGCACCCCGAACAGATAGAAGAGAAGTTAGCCGCAATTTTAAACAACAGGCGGTATTTTATTACCACTGTGCCTGATGATGTATTAGGAAACAAGCTGGTACTGGTAATTGAAGGCGAACCTTTTACTATAGCTACCAAACAATTTGATGTATTGGGCAGGTATGAAAAACCCAAAGAAATTTATTTTGTAAAACAGTTTACAGAAACCGGCAGCGGTAAAATTCGCCGGACAGAAACGTTGAATATTGCATTAAACAAAAACGAGGGTTAATAACCCTCGTTTTTGTTTAGTTTTCATTTATAACCCCTATAAGGTAATCAGCATTGGGTACCGGCAGGTATACTGCGGTAGAGGCTGTATCCCTAAAGCGGGCCAGCTTTAAGCGGAGCGTATGGGTAAGCCCCGGGCCGTTTTGTGTAGTGGTTATTTCAAGCGTACCCTGGTTGGCATCCCAGCGCTGGGTTTCTGTAGGTGTAATAGGTGGGTTAGAGCCACAAATGCTTGTAGCGCCTATGCTGCTGCTAAACACGCGCAGTAATAATGTATTGGCATCGGTACTGGCTTGCAGGTTTATTACAACCGGCTGGCTGGTAGGTTCTGTAGGTAAAACATCGGCTCCCAGTGTTAATACCAGGGCTTCAGTACCATCTAACCTGTAGTAGGTATTTGGTGTGGTAGGGCATTCTGTAAACTGTGCCGGCGGGTTTGATGTGGTTAAAAAATCAAAATCAAAACCAAGGTCGCGGCTGATGGTTCCTAAATTAACATCGGTAATAATTATTTCTTCGCCGTCTTTAGTAAACGTGCCGGTTTGAAGCGTAATCTGGTGGCTATAACCGGTAATGCGTGTAACGCCATTTGTGGTTTCGGTAACCGCTGTAGTAGTTATGGCCATGCGCCCTTCTCCCTGCCACTCTTCTAAAACAGACGGGCTTGTGGGGGGTATGTTGCTACACAGGGTACTGTTTGTAACCGTGCTGCTGTAATTGCGGTAAGTAAGGTCGGTAGTTACTATTCTTGGCTGGCCTGTTTCGGTAGCTATATTAACCAGGGCTGTTTGCAGGCTAAGTTCAAAAATAAGCACTTCAGTACCGTTTATTTTGTAAAATACGCTGCTCTGGTTATCACAGCGTGTTGGGGCGGCATCGGTAAAATTAAAAGTACGGAAAGACATATCACCATCGTCGCATCCGGTAAGCAGTATAAGGGCAGCCAGCAGGCCAAAAATCTTTTTCATGCAATTGTAATTTTAAGCAAATGTAGTGTTTTTAGCCGTTTAGTAAAAGGTTTTGCATAGCAGTGGCGTTTTGGCTAATTTTGTACCCCATGAAAAGAGCCTATCTTGATAACGCCGGCACCACGGCCATACACCCTGAAGTTATTGCCGAAATGGCCCGTGTTATGGCCGATATTTATGGCAACCCCTCGTCTACGCACAGCTTTGGGCGCAGTGCTAAGGTAGTGCTCGAAACATCGCGCAAAACCATTGCAGCATTACTTAACGCTGAAGCACGTGAAATTATTTTTACAAGCGGCGGTACTGAGGCTAATAATTTTATCCTGCGCAGTGCCGTAAAGGATTTAGGCGTTAAACGGATTATAAGCAGTAGGGTGGAACATCACTCTGTATTGACTACATTACCGCAACTGGCGGCAGAATTTGGTATTAAGATAGATTATATTAACCTTACCCAGGGTGGTTTTCCTGATTACAGGCACTTACGCCAACTGCTTGACGAAGGTATCCCTACACTTGTAAGCCTTATGTATGTTAATAACGAAACGGGTGTAATGGCCGACATTGAAAGGATAGGGAATATGTGTCGTGAGTACAATGCCTATTTTCATACCGATACAGTACAGGCCGTTGGCAAAACAGAGCTTGATTTAAAAAACCTTCCGGTAGATTTTATAGTAGCCAGTGCACACAAGTTTCACGGGCCAAAAGGGGTAGGGTTTGCTTACATTCGTAAGAATATTGCCGTGCAACCCATGATATATGGCGGTGAGCAGGAAAAAGGCCTGCGCGCCGGTACCGAAGCCATTCACCAGATTGCCGGTATGGCTAAGGCGCTTGAACTATCGTACAAAAATCTTAACGAAGAACGGGAGCATATTACAGGGCTTAAAAACTATTTGTTTGAACAGCTTGATATGCATTTTGCAGGATATAAAGTAAACGGACTCAACGCCCAGCCTTCAACCCAACTGTTTTATAATATTACCAATATATTACTGCCTTTCGGCGAAGATAAAACGGCCATGATACTGTTTCATCTTGATATGCTGGGGGTAGCTGTATCACGCGGTAGTGCCTGCCAGAGTGGTAGCGTGAGGCCATCTCATGTATTGGAACAAATATTACCTGCCGAAGACATCAAGAAACCCTCGCTGCGCATATCATTCAGCCATTTTAATACCCGTGAGGATATTGATTTGTTTATCGATGCACTTGGCAAAATCTGATATTCAGGGTTTCCTTTCTGAATTTTATATAAACAATAATGCTTCGCTGATTTTCAAAATTATGGAACTCAACGAAGCATTATTTATTACCGAAGGCTATTTTTTATAGGCTACTTTCTCAGCTTTTTTGGTTTCGGAGTAATCATAAAACCCTTCACCTGACTTAACGCCCAGCTTGCCGGCGCGCACCATATTTACCAGTAGTGGGCACGGGGCATATTTAGGGTTCTTAAAGCCGTCATACATTACGTGCAGTATGCTAAGGCAAACATCAAGGCCAATAAAGTCGGCCAGTTGTAGTGGGCCCATAGGGTGCGCCATGCCCAGTTTCATAACAGTATCAATTTCATATACGCCTGCCACGCCGTTGTACAGGGTTTCTATGGCTTCGTTTATCATGGGCATCAGGATACGGTTTGCCACAAAGCCCGGGTAATCGTTAACCTCTACAGGAACCTTACCCAGCTTTTCGCTCATCTCCATGATGGATTTGGTCACTTCATCACTCGTGTTATACCCGCGGATGATTTCCACAAGCTTCATGATAGGCACGGGGTTCATAAAATGCATACCTATTACCCTGTCCTGCCTGTTGGTTACCGCCGCTATTTGTGTTATTGAGATAGATGAGGTATTGGTAGCCAAAATGGTATTGGCATCGCAAAAGGCATCAAGGTCTTTAAATATTTTCAGCTTAAGGTCTACGTTTTCGGTAGCAGCTTCCACAACCAGGTCGGTGTTTACCACACCGTCTTTAATATCGGTATAGGTTATAATGTTACCTATTGTGTTGTGCTTGTCGGTTTCGGTAATGGTGCCTTTTGCCACCATGCGGTCAAGGTTTGCCGCAATGGTGTTCATGCCTTTTTCTATGGCCTTTTCGCTAATGTCTATAAGCTTCACGCTAAAGCCGCTTTGGGCAAAAGTGTGCGCAATGCCGTTGCCCATGGTTCCGGCGCCTATTACTGCAATGTTTTTCATTCTAAAAATTTGAGGTTTGGTTATATTTATTGTTTGTTGTTGTTCTCTAAAATATTATTTTTTTCGAGCGACTCAATAATCGCTTCTTCCTCTGCCGTAAGCACCATGGCATTGTTGTTCAGCCAAAATTTTTCGGTATAATTGGTGCCTGCATCATACAATTGCCTGTGGGTATAAGTACCGTAAAATGTTGTAAGGTCTTCTGCTGAGCCGGTTACAATAACATCACTTGTAAATTTATAAGTGTTGTCAAAACCCCATCCCCAGGTGTGTACAATGCCGTAAATATACGAGTATGCAGGCATATATGTTCCGTTAATTTCGGTGAAAATGGTTTTTTCATTCATGTCGCTTATGGTGTAGTGCCCTCCAATCTTAAAGCGGCTGCGCAGGTATTGCGTGTGTGTTTGGGCAGGATGTACCTCTGTATTCAGTATCAGCTCGGTCTCCGGGTTGTAAACAATTTCACCTTCATACAGGTATTCGTGTACTTCTTCCCGCGGGCGAAAAACTATTGCAGTAAGTGGTTTTCCGTTACCGTCGGTACGTTCTTCAAAGGTAAATTTGTATTTGCCGTATTCTTTCCTGTTAGGGAAATAATCATCAATAAAATAAAAATTACAGGCGTGTTTTATCATACCTCGGGTATCAATCCCGGTAGAATATAAAAGGCCGCGTTTTACATTGGTATGTATTTCTGCCGCACGGCTTTGTTTTATTGCAATTTTGCTGTTAAGCTTAGTGGCTTTTTTATTGTGTGCTGTTTTGTAGTCTAAAAGTGCATCGCTAAACTTACGGCAGGTATCGTTTATATTAATAAATTCACGATAGTAGGTGTTGAGTACCAATGGGGCTTGCAGGTGTTTTACAGAGTTTGCCCTTATGCGCTCTATAACCTCATAAATGGGTATGGAGGGCACTACAACTTCATCAAGGCTGTAGGATTCGGGCTCCAGATAGTAGGTTGCATTTGGCGAAGCGGAATTAACATCTACTGTAAGGATGGTGTAGCCCAGGTGTTTGATAATGACTTTTTTTGTGCCTTGCGGATAAGAAAAGGCAAATTTTCCTTGGGAATTGGTTACGGTGGTACGTTTTCCGTCTGCGGTTGTAATGGTGGCCCTGTCAAGTGGTTTGCGGGTGGTGTTATCTAATGCTGTACCTGTAAGGGTTTGGCCAAAGCTAAGTGCTGAAAAAAGGATAAAGGCTAATAAAAGCAGTTTGTTCATACGTTTAATTTGGTTTGTGTGCCAATTAAACGTTGCTGTGAGAAATGTATTGTTATTTCTTAAGCCCTGATTTTATTGTGTATAGTGCCTTGTTTTTTTGAAGCCATATAATTTACAATTTCGGATACATTGTATCCGAAATTGTAAATATTTAAATATTAATGTTTTATAATAGATTATGGATAACTCTAGAGCTTCTCCTTTAAATACGCACCCGTAACACTCTTAATATTCTTAGCCACTTCTTCCGGCGTACCGAAAGCTACTAAGTGCCCGCCATTTTCGCCACCTTCAGGGCCAATGTCAATAATGTAGTCGGCGCATTTAATCAGGTCGAGGTTGTGCTCAATTACTATGATGGAATGCCCTTTGTCAATCAGCGCCTCAAAGCTGGCCAGCAACTTTTTAATATCGTGGAAGTGCAGGCCTGTGGTAGGCTCGTCAAACACAAACAGCGCCTTGTCTTTAGTAGCGCCTTTAACAAGGAACGATGCCAGCTTAATGCGCTGTGCCTCACCACCCGAAAGGGTAGAGCTTGACTGCCCCAACTGTACATAGCCCAAACCAACATCCTGTAGCGGTTGTAGCTTGGTCATGATCTTGGTTTGTTTGTGCTTGCTGAAAAACGCCACGGCATCATCAATGGTCATGGTCAGGATATCGTCTATATTTTTATCCTCAAAGGTAATTTCAAGAATTTCTTTCTTAAAGCGCTTGCCGTTGCAGGTTTCGCATTCCAGGTGCACGTCGGCCATAAACTGCATCTCAATGGTTACCTCGCCATCACCCTTGCAGGTTTCGCAGCGGCCGCCGTCTACGTTAAACGAGAAATGCTTGCTCTGGTAACCGCGCAGTTGTGCCAGCTTTTGCTTAGCAAACAGGTCGCGGATGTCATCATACGCTTTAATATAGGTAACCGGGTTAGAGCGCGAGCTACGGCCTATGGGGTTCTGGTCAACGTACTCAATATGCTTTATGTGGCTGTAGCTGCCGCGAAGTTCGGTAAACTGGCCGGCTTTTTCGCCCACGCCCTCTAATTGCTTTTGCAGGGCGGGGAACAGTATTTTTTTGACAAGCGTACTCTTGCCGCTGCCCGAAACCCCTGTTATAACCGTAAGGCAGTCCAGCGGAAAGGTAACATCTATGTTTTTCAGGTTGTTTTCGCGGGCGCCCACTACATCTATATGGTGCTTAAATTTGCGGCGTTTTTTAGGTACGCTTATCTCCAGCTCACCGTTTAGGTATTTCGCGGTAAGCGAGTCCGACTTTAATATCTCATCATACGTGCCTTGTGCTACGAGTTCGCCACCGTGCGTACCGGCTTCAGGGCCAATATCAATAATCATATCGGCCATTTTCATGATGTCTTCGTCGTGCTCTACCACAATCACGGTATTGCCCAGGTTGCGCAGGTCTTCCAGCACTTTTATAAGGCGTTCGGTGTCTTTAGGGTGCAGCCCGATAGACGGCTCATCCAAAATATACATACTGCCCACAAGGCTACTGCCGAGCGATGTAGCCAGGTTTATCCTTTGGCTTTCTCCACCCGATAGTGTAGCCGAACGGCGGTTTAAGGTAAGGTAATCTAACCCGACTTCCTGCAAAAAGCGCAGGCGGTTGTTTATTTCTATCAAAAGGCGCTTGGCCACCTTGGCATCATATTCGTTCAGCTCAAGCTGGCTGAAGAACTCTGCCAGGTTTTTTATTGGGAGGTCAACCAAATCGCTTATGGTGCGGTTGCCAATTAATACGTAGTTGGCTTCGGGTTTCAGGCGTTTGCCTTTACATTCGGGGCATTTGGTTTTACCGCGGTAACGGCTCAGCATTACACGGTTTTGTATCTTGTAGTTTTTCTCTTCAAGCTCGGCGAAGAAATCGTTAAGGCCTACGAAGTATTTATTGCCCGTCCATATAAGGTGGCGGTCGCTTTCGCTAAGCTGGAAATACGGTTTGTGCACGGGGAAATCAAACTTATGGCTGTTCTTTACCAGTTCGTCGCGATACCAGCCCATGCTTTCGCCACGCCACGGGTAAATGGCATTTTCATATACCGAAAGCGCTGTGTTTGGAATCACCAGTTCTTCATCAATGCCTATAATGCTGCCGTAGCCTTCGCATGAAGGGCACGCGCCATAGGGGTTGTTAAAGCTGAACAGGTGCACGTTGGGCTCGGCAAAGGTAATGCCGTCCAACTCGAAATTATTACTGAAAGGCAGGCGGTTACCGGTGCTTACATCCTGAAGGTAAGCTTCGCCCTTGCCTTCATAAAATGCGGTTTGCACGGCATCGCCCAGGCGGTTGTAAAACTCTTCTTCGTCTTTTACCACAATACGGTCTACAATCAGTAAAACCTCTTTGTTAGTAAAGTCGGCACCGGTAATATCATCAAGGCGCAGGGTTTCGTTATCTACCAGCACACGGGCAAAACCCTGTTGTAGCAGTATGCCCAGCTTTTCCTGTAGGGTACGGCCTTTTTCGGTATGCACAGGTGCAAGCAGCAGCCAGCGGCTATCAGGCTCAAAGCCTTTTACTTCGTTAATAACATCGGTAACCGTATGCTTTTTAACCTCGCGGCCCGATACGGGCGAATAGGTGCGGCCCACACGCGCAAACAGCAGCTTCATGTAATCATAAATCTCGGTGCTGGTGCCCACGGTAGAGCGTGCGTTTGTGGTGTTTACTTTTTGTTCTATGGCAATGGCAGGGGCAATGCCCTTAATGTATTCTACCTTTGGCTTGTCGAGGCGGCCAAGGAACTGGCGTGCGTAACTCGAAAGGCTCTCTACATAGCGGCGCTGGCCTTCGGCATAAAGGGTATCAAATGCCAGGCTCGATTTACCCGAACCCGAAAGGCCCGTAACCACCACAAGCTTGTTACGTGGTATGGCTACATCTATATTTTTAAGGTTGTGCAGCTGCGCACCTTTTATAAGTATGTTTTTCTTAGGCTCGAGGGTAGAAAAATCGGTCTTTATCATGGCAAAATTTGAATAGGCAAAGATACGGGTTTTAGGGGAGATTTTTGTTAAGGGATTGAGAAGGGAATTATTATATTTGAGGTAAAGAATAATAATGAGCCAGGGAACATTTAATATCATTGAGAGCTTTGCTGTAATACGTAAAAATGAATTCTACATTATTGGCAACCTTATAAACGGAGAAGTAAAAGAACAATGGTTTGTAAACATTGCACTAAACAAAGGCCTCTCGCTTACGTTACGTATTGCCTCTGTTGAAGATGTGGTTATAACTAACGATAAGAGCAATTATAAATTACTTGTTGTAAATGCTGATGAGGAAACCCTGCAGTTATTGCTTGGCCTTAATATAGGTAGCGAGACAGCAACAATAAGTATTGAAGGCAAGGATTAATTAATACAACAGATGCAAAATAAAATAACAGCAGCGCTTCTTGGTGTGGCAGTGGGCGATGCCCTTGGCGTGCCAGTTGAGTTTGAGGAACGGGAGTATTTAACGCGTTTCCCGGTGGTTGATATGCAGGCTTTTGGTACGCACCATCAGCCGGCAGGCACGTTTTCTGACGATGCCTCGCTTACGTTTTGCCTTGCAGAAGCGCTGGTTAACGGCTGCGACCCCGATGAAATTGCCGATAACTTTAAGCTGTGGCTGTATCAGGGGTTTTGGTCGGCACGCGGGCAGGTTTTTGATATTGGCATTGCCACACATCAGGCCATTGAAAGGCTGGCACGCGGCATAAAACCCGAAGTTGCCGGTGGTTTTGAAGTCAGCTCAAACGGAAATGGTTCGCTTATGCGCATACTGCCGCTTGTGTTTTATATAAAAGATAAACCGGTTGAAGAACGTTATGCCATTACAAAAATGGTGTCGTCTATTACACACGGGCATGTGCGGTCGGTTATTGCGTGTTTTTATTACCTGGAGTTTGCACGGCATTTGTTGGAAACAACAGACATACACTATATCTATACATTGCTTAAAACAGAGGTGGGCGATTTCCTGAAAGCCAAAGGGATTATTGCAGACGAGGTTGCCATTTTCGACAGGCTTTTAAAGGGAGATATTTATACCCTGCCCGAAGATGAGGTGCAAAGCAGTGGCTATGTGTTGCATACACTTGAGGCAAGCATCTGGTGCCTGTTTACTACTGATAACTACAAAGACGCTACACTTAAAGCCGTAAACCTGGGTAGCGATACCGATACTACAGCGGCCGTAACCGGCGGGCTTGCCGCATTGCTGTATGGCTATGAAACCATACCCCAAGACTGGCTTAATGTACTGGCAAAGCGTCAGGATATTGAAAAATTGGCCGTAAGACTTGATAAGGGGCTTCAAATACAAAATGCAGATTTTATAGCAGAACTTACTTATAAAACTACTGAGCAAGGTGGTAGGAAAACCCCTGCTGCATCTGGGTACAGGCCACAGATAAAGTTTAGTTTTGATAAAATGTCAACAAGCGGAACACAGATATTTATAGATAAAGAGTTTGTATATCCGGGCGAAACAGTTGAGGCTGCAATAAGAATATTGTCGCCGGAGTTTTTTAATGGTAGGCTTTATGATGGTCTTGATTTTGAGTTTATGGAAGGGGATAAAGTTTTAGGAAAAGGAACTATAACCAACATCTTAAATCCGGATTTAAAAACTAAAATATGACCACACCACCATACCTTTCTCCCGGCGATAAAATCGGTATTATAAGTACCGCTAAGCGTACCGAACCGCATGAAATAGAAGCTGCCCTTACCACACTAAAAAGCTGGGGCCTTGAGCCCGTAATAGGCGCCAATGCGTTTAACGAATACGGCTTCCTGGCGGGTACAGATGCCCAGCGCCTCGCCGATTTGCAGCAAATGCTGGATGATTCGGCCATAAAAGCCATCTTTTTTACTAAAGGCGGCTATGGTACGCTGCGCATTATTGATGCGGTTGACTGGACAGGATTCAAACAAAATCCTAAATGGCTGGTGGGCTATAGCGACATCACGCTGCTGCACAGCCACGTACACAACTTTGGCATACAAACACTGCATGGCGTTATGTTGCAGGGCTATCCTAAAAGTACGCCGGAATCGACAGAAACCATCCGTAAGGCGCTCTTCGGCGAAAGCCTGGCTTATGAAATTCCTGTAGAACCTGAAAACAGGGCAGGGGAGATGGTAGAAGGCGCGCTTGTAGGCGGCAACCTCTCAATGCTGTACAATATCGTGGGTTCAGAATCGGATAGCGATATGACTGGTAAAATATTGTTTATTGAAGATATAGATGAATACCTGTATCATTATGACCGTATGCTTATTGCGCTGAAACGTGCCGGTAAATTTGCCAGCCTTAAAGCTGTAATTGTGGGCGGTATGGTAGATATTAAGGAAAGCACAATCCCATTCGGTATGACCTATCAGGATATTACCCTACAGCACTTTGACTGTCCTGTGTATTTTGGCTTCCCCAGCGGGCATATAGCTGATAACAGGGCATTAATATTGGGCAGTACAATAAAGATTACCCCCGATACAGAAACGGTTAAATTTGAATTTGTGTAATGGAAAAGCCCCTTGTAGATAAAGAATACCAGTTAGAACGCTTTCCCGGTAAGGGCGGGTGGACGTATATTACCCTGCCTGAAATTAAAAAGGAAAAGGATGCTGCCTTCGGCTGGGTTAAAGTAAAAGGCACTATTGACGGGCATGAGATTAAAAGCTATAATCTCATGCCTATGGGAGGCGGCAGGCTGTTCTTTCCGGTTAAAGCCGAAATTCGTAAGGCAATTAAGAAGGAGGAAGGCGATTATGTGCACGTAACGCTTTACCGGGATGATTCGGTGTATCAGGTGCCGGAAGGGCTTGTTGTGCGTTTGGAAGAAGCCGGGGTGTACAAATTGTTTCTGCAGCGCAAAAAATGGGAGCAGCGCATGTGTGCCGAGTGGATATATGCCGCGAAACGCCCCGAAACTACTGAAGAGCGTATTTTACGTACTATTTTCAGGTTACAAAAACGTGAAAATATTGTAAGGTAATTGGTGCTAAAACAGCAGTACTACAGCGTTTTTTCCTGAATTTGTTGAGATGTTTACTGATATTAACAAATATTATTGCCTGTTATATGTTAAAATTTTAAATAAGGTTTGTTTTTTATAATTTTATTATGTTATATTTGGCATATCATTAATTCAAAATTAACAAGGCCTATAAGCGAAAACTACTTTTTAGAACTCTGCTAAGCAGAGGTTAAGAAAACCAAATTCAAAAAACGCTAAAAAGTATTGCTATGGCTAATGTTGTAATCCCTGACGCTGTCCTGGTGAAAAATTATGTGGGTGGAGATGAAAATGCTCTTGCTACACTAATTAAGAGGCACCAATCTAAAATCTACGGATTTATCTATTCTAAAGTTTCTGACAGGGATGTAGCTGATGACATCTTTCAGGATACTTTTATTAAGGTTATTAAAACCTTAAAGAGCAATTCATACAATGAGGAGGGCAAATTTTTGCCGTGGGTAATGCGTATTGCCCATAACCTTGTG
Source organism: Flavobacterium akiainvivens (assembly GCF_001278115.1). Taxonomy (GTDB): domain Bacteria; phylum Bacteroidota; class Bacteroidia; order Flavobacteriales; family Flavobacteriaceae; genus Flavobacterium; species Flavobacterium akiainvivens. The sequence continues at coordinate 453,405 of NZ_LIYD01000005.1, forward strand.
GTAGACCACTTTCGCCGCAATAAAAAAATGCCAATGCACCGCGAAACCGAGGAGTTTTCTATTTTCTCTATCATGACAGACAATGCGCCTAATGTAGAGAACAGGATTATTACCGAACAGGTGGAAAGCGACCTGATGCGTATTATTGACGAGCTTCCGGCTGACCAGAAAGAAGTGCTGCAAATGCGCATCTATCAGGATCTTAGCTTTAAGGAGATAGCTGATTTAACAGGTGTTAGTATTAATACTGCCCTGGGCCGTATGCGCTATGCACTAATGAATATGCGTAAGGTAATTGAAAAAAATAAAATTATTTTAACCAATTAGGCAATACTTGTTTTAGTTTAGCGTTATTATATGTAGCAACAACATAAATAACAATGCTCTATGGCAAAACTCTACTCTAAAGAACAAGTATCACAGGATATGCTGCCTAAACAGGAAACAATAGATTTTTTACTCAGCTACTCCAAAGCTCTAAATTTTGTTAAGACTGAACATGGCGTGTTTGAAAACATAGCCAATTAATAAAAAAAGCTCCCTTATTTACGGGAGCTTTTTTTATGGTATTCGTCCAAAACTGATTTTCGTCCTATGGTTGCGGTAACAATATCCTTGTCCAGGTTCCAGCCGCGGGCAGGGGAGTACTGGCGCCCGTACCAGATGATTTGAAGGTGCAGGTCGTTCCACAAATCACGTGGAAATAGTTTCTTGGCATCATTTTCAGTCTGCACCACGTTTTTGCCATCGCTTAAGCCCCAGCGGTACATAAGTCGGTGTATGTGGGTATCTACCGGAAAGGCCGGCACGCCAAATGCCTGGCTCATAACCACGCTGGCGGTTTTATGGCCCACACCGGGTAAAGACTCCAGGTCTTCAAATGTGGCAGGTACTTCGCCATTATATTTATCCAGCAGTATTTCAGAAAGGCCGTGTATGGCTTTTGCCTTGGCAGGAGAGAGGCCTACGGGTTTTATAATCTCGCGTATTTCTTCCACATCCAGCTTTACCATCATTTTAGGGTTATCGGCGCGTTCAAAAAGCAGTGGGGTTATCTGGTTAACCCGCACATCAGTGCTCTGGGCACTCATAAGCACGGCAATCAGTAACGTGTATGGGTCTTTATGGTCGAGCGGAAGCGGTATGGTAGGGTATATTTCCTGTAGGGTTTTTATAACAAATTTGGCTTTTTCGGCTTTAGTCATTGTTGTACTTTTGCACAAATATACAACATGAACACACTTAAAAAAGGAGATAAAGCGCCACAATTTACTGCTGTAGACCAAGATGGCAATACCCACAAACTTTCTGACTACAAAGGCAAAAAGCTGGTGGTGTTTTTTTACCCGGCGGCCAGCACACCAAGCTGCACCGTTGAGGCCTGCAACCTGCGCGACAATTATGCAGAACTAAAGGCACAAGGTTATGAGCTTTTAGGTGTTAGTGCCGATACCCAAAAGAAACAGAAGAACTTCCAGGTAAAGCAAAACCTGCCGTTTCCACTATTGGCAGATGAAAATAAGGAACTTATAAATGCCTTTGGCGTTTGGGGGCCTAAGAAATTTATGGGCCGCGAGTTTGACGGCATACACCGCACTACTTTTGTTATTGATGGTAATGGTGTTATTGAGAATGTGATAAGTAAGGTTGTGACTAAAAACCACGCTGCACAAATACTTGGGGAATAATAAAAGGCCGTACCATTTCTGGTGCGGCCCTTCAAGTAAAGTAACAATTATATATAACCTAAACGGTAACGGCAACGGCAGGTTCAAAATCCATTATAACCTGGTTGCGTATGATGTCTTCAAAGGTTTCGCGTTCCCTTATAATGTGGCCTTTGCCTTCATACCAAAGTACTTCGGCAGGGCGCACGCGGCTGTTGTAGTTGCTGCTCATGCTAAAACAATAAGCCCCTGCGTTGCGGAAACACAGTAAATCACCTTCTTTAATTTCGGCAATGCGGCGGTTGCTTGCAAAAGTATCGGTTTCACAGATATAGCCCACTACGCTGTAAAAGCGCTCCTTACCTTTAGGGTTAGAAATGTTTTCTATGTGGTGGTAAGAGCCATAAAGCATAGGTCGTATAAGGTGGTTAAAACCGCTGTCTACCCCTGCAAATACGGTTGAGGTGGTTTGTTTCACCACATTTACCTTAGCAAGAAAATAACCGGCTTCGCTTACCAGGAATTTACCCGGTTCAAAAGCAAGTGTAAGGTCGCGGCCATATTCTGCACAGAAAGCATTAAAACGCTTGCCCAGTTTTTTGCCCAGTTCTTCAACATCAGTATGGATGTCGTCTTTTTTGTAGGGTACTTTAAACCCGCTGCCAAAATCAAGGAACTCCAATTCTTTAAAGTGGCTTGCAGCTTCAAATAATATTTCTGCGGCATAAAGGAATACCTCAATATCAAGAATATCGCTGCCCGTGTGCATGTGTATGCCGTTAATGTGCATACCTGTATTTTGTACTATGCGCAGCAGGTGTGGCATTTGGTGTATAGAAATACCAAATTTGCTGTCTATATGCCCAACCGATATATTGCTGTTGCCACCTGCCATAACGTGTGGGTTTATGCGGATGCACACCGGAGTAGTGGGATGCTTGGCACCAAATTGCTCCAGGATACTAAGGTTGTCTATGTTTATCTGAACGCCCAGTGCGGCTACCTCCTCAATTTCTTCCATAGATACACCGTTTGGCGTATAGATGATTTTTTCGGGCGAATAGCCTGCCAAAAGACCTAACTGAACTTCCTGTATGCTAACAGTATCAAGGCCGCTGCCCATTTGTTTCAGCAGCTTTAGTACAGATATATTGCTTAGTGCCTTAACGGCATAGTTTATCCTTAAATGTTTTACCTTACCAAATGCGTTTTCAAGCTTATGGTATTGCGATTGTATTTTAGCCGCATCATATACATATAGCGGGCTGCCAAATTGTTCTGCCAGTTGTACCAGCTGTCTTGCTTCCATAAAAAATCCTTTTCAGTACAGCAAAATTAGGTATCAAATAGCACGCACACAAGCAAATATATAATGATTAACAAAAAATAACAAAAAGTTATATTTATAACTTAATATGCTAAAGGTGTATTATTTTTGCTGATTTTCGTTATAATAAATGGCGTCGTCTTCAGCTTCTTTGTAAAATATTAGTAGTGGCAGGGCGAGTAGTAGAATAATAATCTCTTTCATACTGGTTTTAAATAAAGTTAAAAATTCAATAGGCGTTACGTTTTAGTATAAAAGTAAGGTGTAAATATAGCCTTGTATCTTAAAAGTTGGTTAAACAAGGTCAAAAAATTGTGATTGTTTTAATATTTATAATAATTGATTGATAACATATAGCTGTTTTTATTTTAAAGACGCATGAGTTTTTAGATGGTTGCGTGGCCTTAACAATAATGTAATGTTTTTTAGCAGGAAAAAGTTTAAATAACTTTCTGCGATACGATGTAATTTGCTATTTTTGTTCCACTTTTAATAAGATAAACGCATATATCATGAATTTACACGAATATCAGGGAAAAGAAATACTGGCAAGCCACGGTGTGCGTGTGCAACGCGGTATTGTAGCTAACAGCCCTGCTGAGGCTGTAGCCGCTGCAAAAGAGCTTACTGCACAAACCGGTACAGGCTGGCACGTTATTAAAGCACAAATACATGCGGGTGGCCGTGGTAAAGGCGGTGGCGTAAAGCTTGCCAAAAACCTTGAGCAGGTTGAAGAGATTGCAGGACAAATTATAGGTATGGACCTTATAACACCTCAAACTCCTCCAACAGGTAAAAGGGTACACAAAGTACTTGTGGCTGAAGACGTATACTATCCCGGTGAAAGTGAAACTTCAGAATTTTATGTATCAGTACTTCTTAACAGGGGTACAGGCCGTAACATGATTATGTATTCTACTGAGGGCGGTATGGATATTGAAGAAGTGGCTGAGCACACTCCAGACCGTATTTTTACTGAAGAAATTGACCCGGCTGTAGGCCTTCAGGGCTTCCAGGCAAGGAGAATTGCTTTTAACCTTGGCCTTAGCGGCAATGCTTTTAAAGAAATGGTAACATTTATTGCTGCTCTTTACAACGCTTATGTTGACAGCGATTCATCAATGTTTGAAATAAACCCGGTTCTTAAAACATCAGACAATAAAATTCTTGCTGTAGATGCTAAAGTGGTGCTTGATGACAACGCTCTTTACCGCCAGAAGAAATATGCCGATATGCGCGATGTGCGTGAGGAAAACCCAATTGAGGTTGAAGCTAAAGAAGTAGGCCTTAACTATGTTGACCTTGACGGTACTGTAGGTTGTATGGTAAACGGCGCAGGCCTTGCCATGGCAACTATGGACCTTATTAAATATGCAGGTTTTGAGCCGGCTAACTTCCTTGACGTGGGTGGTACTGCCGATGCCAAGCGTGTTGAAACGGCTTTCCGTATTATACTTAAAGACCCTAACGTAAAAGCAATCCTTATCAATATTTTTGGTGGTATTGTGCGTTGCGACCGTGTTGCACAGGGTGTTGTAGATGCTTACCAAAACATGGGTGATGCTATCAATGTGCCTATCATCGTTCGTCTTCAGGGTACTAATGCTGAGATAGCAAAAGAACTTATAGATAACTCTGGTATGCCTATCCTTTCTGCAACATTGTTCCAGGAAGCTGCTGACCAGGTTAAAGCTGCACTTAGCTAAGAAGAAACTTCTATGTAATAGTAAAGGCCACCGAAAGGTGGCCTTTATATTTTGTAAACGTTTTGGTTTTAAAAAGATATATTAAAAACCCAAATCACGTTCTATTTCTTCCATTTCAATAAGATCGTGGGCTTCCTGGAGTGTAGGTACAATAACCATTTCATCCGGAGCTTCATCATAATCAAATCCGGGTACTACCAATACAAAAGATTTTTTTGCCTTGCGGTGTTTGTTGCTCAGTGGCAGGTAGGGCAGTAGCTGCTCCAACGCTAATTCGCCATTTGCTGTTAAGTCAAGCACCAGGTTTTGGTCTTTGTAAGTGCTGTATGCTGCGGTAACAGCTTCAAGAAAAGCGGCTGTGTTACTGTTTGTATCCGTTAAAACTGTTGTATGTCCTTTTTGTTCTGATTGCATTTTTTCTAAAGCTTCTTAGCTCCTTAGCGGCTAAGCAGCTAAGAGGCTCAGCGGCTAAGCCGCTTTGTTACTGTTTAATTTTGCTTGCCAGCAGGTATATTACAGCCATCCTTACGGCCACACCGTTTTCTACCTGTTCTAATATAACCGATTGCTGAGAGTCGGCCACATCGCTGGTTATTTCTACGCCACGGTTAATAGGGCCGGGGTGCATAATAATTATTTCTTTGTTAAGCGAGTCAAGCAACTGCTTGTCAAGGCCGTATTGTTGTGCATATTCACGCGTTGAAGGGAAGTAATTAACATCAAGCCTTTCATTTTGCACGCGCAGCATATTGGCTACATCACCCCACTCTAATGCTTTTCGAAGGTTAGGTTCTACCTTAACACCAAGCGACTCAATATAACGTGGTATAAGCGTTTTTGGCCCGCATACGCGCACTTCGGCACCTTGCATCTGCAAAGCAAATATGTTAGAAAGTGCCACACGGCTGTGCAGTATATCGCCCACAATAACAATTTTTTTACCCTCTACACCGCCTAATTTCTCGCGGATGGTATAAGAATCCAGTAACGCCTGAGTAGGGTGCTCATGGGCACCGTCTCCAGCATTAACTATACTGGCGTTAACGTTATTGGCCAAAAAGTGTGCTGCTCCGGGTTTTTCATGCCTCATAACAACCATATCTACTTTCATTGAAAGTATGTTGTTTACGGTATCAATCAGCGTTTCGCCTTTTTTAACAGAAGACTGTGCCGCACTAAAGCTTATTACATCGGCGCTAAGCCTTTTTTGTGCCAGTTCAAAAGAAAGGCGGGTACGGGTACTGTTTTCAAAAAAAATGTTGGCTATGGTAATATCCCTGAGCGAGGGTACTTTTTTAATAGGGCGGTTAATTACTTCTTTAAACTGGTCTGCAGTTTCAAAAATAAGGTCAATATCGGCCTTGTTTATATATTTTATACCAAGTAAATGATTAACGCTCAGTTCTTTCATTTTAGTTGTTGTGTGTTGTTGCTTTTAGCTTTTTTGAACAATGTAAACGGCATCTTCGCCTTCGTTTTCCACCCAAGATACCTTAACCTTTTCGTTGTTTATGGCATCTACCTGGCGGCCCCTGTAATCAGGCTGTATGGGCAGGTCGCGGCTAAAACGGCGGTCTATAAGCACCATAAGCTCTATATTGCTTGGACGCCCAAACGATTGTATGGCGGTAAGTGCTGCACGAATGCTGCGGCCGGTATATAAAACATCGTCTATAAATACCACCTTTTTATTTTCTACAATAAAGTCAATTTCAGTTTTATTGGCCTCAAGTGGTTTTTCATGACGGCGGAAATCATCGCGAAAGAATGTAATATCAAGGTTGCCCAGCTTAATTTCGGGCACATTATATTCTTTTTCCAGTATTTGTTTTATGCGGTTTGCCACAAAGCCACCACGCGGCTGTATGCCTATAAGAACCGTGTCAGAAAAATCAAGGTGTTTTTCTATCAGCTGGCAGGCCAGGCGGTGCAGTATTATGTTTACTTCGCGGCTTGTAAGCAATATTTTATGGCTCATGTTTTGGGTAATGGTTTGGAGGTGTAAAAGTAGGTAAAAAATGGCTTTTTAAAAAGTAAACTTTACACAATACTTAAACCCTTAATTTTAAGCTAATTGATTTATTTTTAAGAAAATCCAGTCAGGTATGTTTTAACTTTAAGTAATAAACCTAAAAACAAAACAGTATGCAAACCAGGATTATAAAATTAGGCTTTTTTGCCATATTGCTAAGCCTTGTAACAGGATGTGAACTTATTGGCGATATTTTTCAGGCGGGTATGGCAGTGGGTATTTTTGCCGTGATTGCCGTTGTAGTAATTATCATCTGGATTATAAGCCGTTTCAGGAAATAAAAAAAGCATCTGCCGTGGCAGATGCTTTTTAACCATTTTTTCAGGCCTGCACTTAAGAGTCAAGTGCCTGCTTAATTAATTCCTCTGCATCAGATGCTTTAGATATCTGTGCATGCTTTAGTGCTGTAAGGCCTTTTTCATCAGCAGCTTTAAGGTTTGCGCCTTTATCAAGCAAAAGTTTAATAATGTCTACACGATTGTACCTGGCGGCTACCATAAGTGGTGTCATGCCGTTAGATTTTTCGTTTACATCAGCCCCATACTCAATAAATTTCTTTACCGTTTCGGTATCACCTTTCATAATAGCAATTGCAAGCGGCGTGTTGTTTCCGTATTCTTTAACTAACCCAAATTCTGGAACAGCAGTTGTGTTTGCAGATGCCATTGTTACGTTACTAAATGCTAATAAAGCAAGGCCTAAATAAATGATCGCTTTTTTCATGATAATTGATTTTTTGATGATTGATATGTTGTTTTGTTTTTACTTCCGGATGATTAGCCCGTTTAATATAATAGACGCTCATTACCCCGTTTTCGTTACAACAATTAATTGTTTTAACACTCTTTTAACTATTAAATTTTGTTATGCAGGCATATAATAATTATGTAAGTGTCTTTATTTACTGATTATTACAGTAATTTCGGGTTTAAATAAAACATCTGTATTTTTGTTGAAATTTTTTAGAAATGTCATCACACCATATTGTTAGAGACGACCAGGAGCCCGCACTTATTATAGCCAACGGGCAGGAATGCAGCCCCGAACTTTTAGGGCAGCTGCTGGAATGGAGCCCCCTGGTTATTGTACTTGACAGTGCAATAGAGCGTGTTATGCAACTGGATATTAAGGTAGATGTATTGCTTGGTGATTTTGACCATGGCTTTGACCCTGAAACTTACAGGGATTTACAGTATCCGCTTGAAATAGTACATACACCCGACCAGGACAAGACCGACCTTGAAAAAGCCTGTGATTATCTTGTGGAAAGAGGTTTTCCTGCCGTAAATGTTGTGTGGGCAACGGGCAAAAGGGCAGACCATACCATAACAAATATTACCAATATTGTACGGTTTAGGGATAAACTCAAAATAGTTGTACTTGACGACCATAGTAAGGTTTTTGTGCTCCCCCCTAAATTTGAAAAGTGGTATACTGCCGGCACACCCATATCATTAATACCGGTAGGGAAGGTAAGCGGCATTTATTCTCAAAATTTAATGTATGAGCTTAATAATGATGAGCTAACAATAGGTTATCGCACGGGTAGCAGTAACAAAGTGGTTAAAGATGGAATTGTAACTATTGAACATACCGCCGGAGACCTGCTTATGATGGAGTGTTTTGACTGAGGTTAACTTAGAAGTCAGAAATTAGAAATTAGAATGAACTTCACTCAAAATAAAAACGCAGATGTAATAATTTATCACATCTGCGTTTCTCATTTAAATTAAGGTTTCCGGTAGCTAATTCTAATTTCTGAGTTCTAATTTCTGAATTAGAGTTTAACCTCCCATATACTCATCGCCTCCGCCGCCATTGTCCTGGCGCTGGCGCTGCTGTTCTTTTTGCCTGTCAGACCTGCTCATGTTAAAACGGTAGGTAAAGCTTAGTGTTACCTGCCTTTGCCTCCACTGCATTTCGCTGTACGAGCGTATCTGGCCCGGTATAAAGGTATCGTTCTTCATTTTACGTGAGTTAAAAATATCCTGCACGTTTAACGCTATGGTAGCCTGGTCTTTTAAAATATCCTTGCTTAGGGCAGTATTGGCACTTGCCACACCCACACGGCGGCCCTGAGCATTGTTTTGCGGTGCTTCATAGTTTCCGTTAAGCTGCCAGTCTATTTTCCATGGCAGGCTTATTTTACTGTTAAGGCGGGTGGTCCAGGCATAGGCCGTGTTATTAAAATCCTGGTAGTCGTTAACTGTTTCGCCGGTTGTAGGGTCGGTATACGTAAAGGTGTAATCACCCTGTGTCTCGTTACGGAAGAAGTTAAAGTTGCTGTTTAGCCTCCACCATTTAAAAGGATTATAGTTTACATTAAACTCAAAGCCAAAACGGTATTCTTTAGCAAGGTTAATAGGGGTTGTAAGCGTTATTGGCGTACCATCGGCCGTTGTACCGCCTGCCTGGCGCACAAACTGGAAGCTGTCATCGGTCATGTTAAAGTAAGCCGAAGTATTTAGGGTTATATCCCTCCATTTTTTCATGTAGCCGGCATCAATAGAGTGTGTCATACTCGGGTTAATGTCGGGGTTACCCCTAAAGATATTAATGTTACTCTCAAGGCCGCCAAACGGGTTAAGGAACCTGCCTCGGGGGCGGTTTATCCTGCGTGCATAGCTAAGGCTAAGGCTGCTGCTTTCGCTAAACTCATAAGACGCAAAGGCAGTAGGGAAGAAGTTGTTGTACCTCTTGTTGTTAAAATCGTTAGTGGTAAGCAGGTTAACATCTATGTTAGAGTCTTCCCACCTAAGGCCAAGCAGGTAAGAGAATTTACCCATTTTATTGCCGTATTGTGCATAAAGCGCATTAACCTTTTCTTTATAAATAAGGTGGTTAGTGTAGTTTACATTGTTTTCATACGCCCCGTCAACAAGGTCTTCGGTAGTAAAATCTACATCCTGCTGGCTGAAGCTGCCACGGTAACCGGCTTCAAAACGCCCGCTTTCGCCAAGAGGCAACACATAATCGGCCTGAATAAGCCCACGGCTTTCCTCTGTATCGTTAAACGTGCGCTGATAGGCGTTTTCAAGGTTTGTATTGATGTACTCATCGCTTATGTTGGCATTTTCATCTTCAATGTTTTTTGAAGCCGACATATCAATCTTAAGCTCGTGGCCGTTATTGTCAAATTTCTTCTGGAAGCTGGTGCTGTAATTAAGGTTGCTTTCTTCGCTTTCCTGTGCGTTTAGCCTGTAGCGTGAGCTCAGGTAGTTGCGGCTGGCATCATAATTATCATAATAGGTTTTAGTAGGGTTGTCGCCTGTATTGCGGCGGATGCTGATGGCGTTTGTCCATGTAGCGGTAGAGTCTACAAACCACTCAAGGCCTACAGTAGCGTTAAAACCTTTACGTTTACGGTCGTTAGTACGGCGCTCGTTTGTAAAGCTTTCGGTATTGTTGTCGGCATCAAGATATTCAGCCTCTGTTTTAGAGTTACCGGGGTTGTTACGGTAGTTATAGCCCATATTGGTATAAAGGTTAAAGCTTTCGCCCCTAAAGTTTAGGTTGGCGCTGGCACCGTGGTTAGCCGGGTCGCCGGTATTAGCCATTAAAGAGCCGTTAAAGCCGTTTGCCTTACCTTTTTTAAGCACGATGTTTACAATACCGCCACCACCTTCGGCATCATAACGTGCAGAAGGGTTTGTAATAATCTCTACTTTATCTACGCTGTCTGCAGGCAGCAGGCGCAGTACCTCGGCCACATTGCTGCCCGCAAGATTACTGGGGCGGCCGTCTATAAGTATGGTAACACTCTGGTTGCCACGAAGCGCCACATTACCTTCAGCATCTACCGAAAGCGACGGAACGTTATCAAGCACATCGCTAACCGTACCGCCTTTTACCATCATATCGTTACCTATGTTGTACACGCGCTTATCAAGCTTTAGCTCAACGGTAGTAACTTCAGATATAATTTCCACACCTTCAAGCTCAGTAGCGTCTACGCTCATGCCTATTGCCCCAAGGTTGGTATCGGCTTCTATGGCGCGATTTTCTATCGTAAAGTTTTTATACGAAAAAAACGAGATTAGTATTTTGTAGGTGCCCGGTGCAACTTCTACCGAAAATTTACCCTTATCGTCTGTAAGGCCGCCGCCCATTGTGGCACCGGCTACATTTTGTATTACAATATTGGCAAATTCAAGCGGTTCTTTGCTTGAGGCATCTGTTACGGTACCGGTTACGGTTACTTTTTTACCCGCGGGCTGGCCCTGGGCAAACAAACCTGCCGATAAAAATAACAGGGAGTAGATGAATGTGATCTTTAAAAATTTCATGAAATAGTATATATAGTAAGTTTTGATGATTGAGCCTGTTTGACACAAAAACTCCGCCGAGGTTTAACTCTTAAATATTAATGATTTGTTAAAATTTTAAAATTTGGTGTAAGGGGTTGTAAACGAGGGGCTAACTTTTTTGCTCATAAATACTATATCTGAAATTATATATTTGGCAGTATACTGCCGTGACAGCTATTCAATTAAAAAACGCCGCTAAGTGCGGCGTTTGGGTTATTGTTGTTTTTCAACGTTTATGTAGAATTTTTTGGTTGCTACTTCAACATCGGTAAGTGATGCGGCGGTAACTTTTTCCTTTTTCCATTTATTGGTTGCCTTAAGTCGGATGGTTTTATCGCCAATTAATATCTCTACCGGCATTTCAAAATCCTTTTCATCGGTTTGCCAGCGGTATTCCAGGTTTTTGCCGTTTAGCTTGAGCTGAAGGATAGGTATTTGGGTAAAGCGCAGGTACTGGTTAAAAATGTGAGTCAGGTCCATACCCATTTCCTTGCTGAAATATTTGTTTACCGTTTCGGTATCAATAATCTTCTTTTTATACGTTTCAGAATAGCCCAGGAGCATTTTCCACCATTTTGTGTCGTCATTGGTTATATGGCGCAGGGTATTAAGCATTAGCGAACCCTTGTAATACATATCTCCCGAACCTTCTTTATTTACGCCAAAAACGCCTATTACAGGCTTGCGGTTTTCTACATTGCGCGCCTGCCCGTTAATGTACTGCATGGCTTTATCATAACCATAGCGGCATTCTACATACACCGTTTCGCTATAGGTGGTAAACCCTTCGTGAATCCACATATCGGCAATATCTTTACTGGTTATACTGTTGCCAAACCACTCGTGGCCGCTTTCGTGCACTATAATGTAATCAAACTCACGGCCCAGGCCTGTACCGGTCATATCCATGCCCATGTAGCCTTTTTTATACTTGTTGCCATAGGCCACAGCACTTTGGTGCTCCATACCCAGATAAGACGTTTCTACCAGCTTGTAACCGTCTTCTGCAAACGGGTATTGCCCAAATTTTTGTTGGAAACAATCCAGCATGCCTTTTACCTCTTCAAAATGCACCCTGGCTTTTTCCTCATTTTTGCGTAGTACATAATAGTCAAGGTCAAGGCCGTTGTGCGTGTCGTGAATGTGGGCATAATCAGCCACATTTATGGTAATGTCATAGTTATTGATGGGGTTGGTAACCTCCCAGTCCCAACGGGTGTAGCCGTTGCCCAAATCTTCGCTGCCTTTAAAGCGGCCGTTGCTCACGTTCATAAGCCCGTTTGGCACCGCTACTTTTATAGAGGCACCCCTGTCGGGCTCATCAGTCTGGTGGTCTTTAACGGGATACCACAGGCTGGCACCGGTACCCTGTACGGCAACGCCTATCCACGGCTTGCCATCGGTATCCTTCTTAAATACAAAACCGCCGTCCCACGGGGCATTTTTAGCCACATTAGGCCTGCCCGAATAGTAAAACTTCAGGCTTTCCTCACTATCTTTTTTAAGGCCGTTAGGGAAGGTAATAAACACCGCATCATTATCGCGCGTGTAGGCCAGTTTGGTTTTGTTGTACACAATACTGTCTACATTCATGTTGTCAAAAAGGTCAAGCTGAATTTTAGATGTGTTTTCTAAAACTTTAAAGGTAACCTGGTTGTACCCCACAACGCTGCGCTCGTCAGGGTTTATGGTAATATCCAGGTCATAGCGCTGCACATCAAAGGTAGTGCGCTCCGGACGCAGGCCACCCTGCAGGCTGTCGCGGCGTGTATATTGCTGTGCCGAAGCGGCAAAACCGGCGGCAAGAGTAAATAGAAGAAACCCTTTTTTCATGAAGATATGTGTTTATTGATTGGTAGCGAAATGTAAGGATTTGTTACGGATTAGGTGTTTTCAGTACAAAATCTTTTCAGCTATTTTTCAAGGATGAATGTCATGCCCTGGCCACCCGCCGCACATACTGAAATAAACCCACGGCCTGAGCCTTTTTCATGCAGCAGCTTTGCCATGGTGGCCAGTATGCGCCCGCCTGTAGCGGCAAACGGATGGCCGGTAGCCAGGCTGCTGCCGTTTACATTAAGTTTTGCAGGGTCTATTGAGCCTAAAGCTTCAACGCCAAATTGTGTCGAAAGTTGCGGGGATTCCCATATTTTGAGCAGTGCGAGTACCTGTGCCGCGAAAGCTTCGTGAATTTCATAAAAATCAAAATCCTGCAATGTAAGCCCTGCTTTTTTAAGCATTTTTGGTGCGGCATATACCGGTGCCAGCAGCAGGTTGTGTTTGTTTTCAATATATTCAATAGCTGAAAGCTCGGCATGGGTAATGTAAGCCAATACAGGTAGCCCCTGAGCCTGTGCCCATTCTTCGCTGGCCAGCAGTATGCACGAAGCACCATCGGTTAGGGGAGAGGAGTTACCGGCTGTTAGCGATCCGTTTTCTTTATCAAAAGCGGGTTTTAGTTTTGCCAGTTTTTCAAGGGAAGTATCACGGCGCATATTGTTGTCGAGTTCCAGCCCCATAAACGGCACGATTAAGTCGTTGTAAAAACCGCGGTCAACTGCTGCTGCCATTTTTTGGTGGCTGCCAAGCGAAAAGGCATCCTGCTCTTCGCGGCTTATGTTGTAGTACTTGGCGGTATATTCGGTATGCCCGCCCATAGAAAGGCCGGTGCCGGGCTCTACATTGGCCGGGGCAACGGGGGTGAGGTCTTTCAGTTTAATCTTACTGAACTGCTTTATCCTGTCCCATGTGCTTTTGCTGCGGCGGACATCGAGCAATATGCGCCTTATGTGTTCATTGAGCACCAGCGGCACATTACTGGTAGAATCTACTCCCCCGGCTATACCGCTGTCTATTTGCCCGAGGGCTATTTTATTGGCAATGTACAATGCCGACTCAAAGCCTGTATTACAGGCCTGCTGCACATCGCACGCCGGGGTTTTAGGGTTGAGGCTGGTGTGCAGCACGCACTCGCGCATCAGGTTAATTTCCCAGCTGTGTTTTATAACGGCACCACCGGCTACTTCGCCCAGCTGCTTACCTGCAAGGCCATACTTGTTAATAAGCCCGTTTATGGCGGCTACCATCATATCCTGGTTAGAGGCCGTTGCATAATTGGTAAACTGCCTGGCAAAAGGTATGCGGCTGTAGCCCACAATGGCTACCCTACGAAGTGTTTGTGCTTGCATAATGTGGATGTTTTACACATTAAAATTAGTGATTTTTTGCTACCAAAGGCTATAACTTTCCATTGTAAAAAATACACTTATGGTAACATTGCGTTAACGGCAGAATTATGTTTTAGGAAGAAATTGCATCTTAAAACTAACACTAATGGGATTATTCAGCAAAAAAGAGAAGGAACTGATACTGAGCCTTGGAAAAAACAATGTACAACTCTGGAAAGAAGCTGTAAAAGAACTTGAAGAGCTGCATGCCGATGTGCAAACGGCCTATGAAGACCTTGATACGCTAACCGACGATTTTCAGGAATTTGTAGAAAGCATACACCACAAGCTGTCGGCTTCTGAGCAGACTAAAATTACCGCTTTTGTGAAGAAACTGGGTAAGGCCGATAAATGTGCGCGTATAGCGGTGCGCGATGTGCGCGATGCGATTCGTAATACAAAGAAGAGGCTAAAAGAAACCCAACGCGATATTATATAGTTTTTCTTTCAGGTAATAAACAATCAGGGCGGCCAAATGGCCGCCCTGATTTATTTGGCAGTATTTAGTTTTCCTGCCTGTTGATGTACACCCACCCGGTTTTGGTTTCGCCGGGAAGCTCTATTACATAGTAGTAAGTGCCGGTTGGCAGGTCGCCGCTGTCGCTCTGGCCGTGCCACTGGTTGGTGTAATTACCCTGAGTGTATACTTCTTTACCATAACGGTTAAAGATGCTCAGTTTGCGGGCATTCATACCGCTGATGTCAAAACGGTCGTTAAAGCCATCGTTGTTTGGCGAAATGCCTTTTGGTATATCACAAAATGTTCCGTTAACCGTAAACTGTGCCGTGCCTGAGCATCCGCCGTTTACAGTAACGTCTACAGTAAAGGTTAGGGGGAAGTCTTCAACGTCAAGCTGATTTTCATTTGCATATTCGGTAACGTCAAATGAGCTGTCTTCACTTACAAGGTTGCCGTTTGCATCAAACCACTCATAAGCAGCATCGTTAGCATTAAACGAACCGTTATCAGGCAATGCGTGCAGCATGTAGTGTTTGCCGCTAATGGTTTGCTCACAGCCTTCTGCGCCGGCAACAGCTATTACGCCTCCCTGGTCAGCAACTGTAAATGGTGCCGATACCGATGTACATCCGCCTGTTGTCATTACAGTAACGGTGTAACTACCGGCTTCAAGGTTGTTGAAGGTTGTAGCCGTCTGGAAATCGGTGCCGTTTATGCTGTAGGTGTATTCAGCACCCAGCGGGGCGTTTATGGTTAGGCTGCCCTGAGCAGTACACGTAACAGGAGTAGTGATAGCTGTAGCCACAGCCGGTGCGCCCGGTGCAGGGTTTATTACAGTAGCGGTTGTGGTTACAGAAGTACAACCCGCCGCATTCTGTACAGTAATGAAATATGAACCCGGAGTCACGTTAAATACAGGGCTGGTTTGGAAGTCGGTTCCGTTTATGCTGTATGTTAGGCCTGTGCCAAGTGGTGCAGTAACGGTTATAGTTCCTGTAGCGGTAGTACACGTAGGTTGTACCGGTGCAGCGATAGTAGCTACAGCTGGCGCTCCCGGCGCAGGGCTAATTACAGTAGCCGTTGTGGTTACAGAAGTACAACCCGCCGCATTTTGCACAGTAATGAAGTATGAGCCGGGGCTTACGTTAAACACAGGGCTGGTTTGGAAGTCGGTACCATTGATGCTGTAGGTAAGGCCTGTGCCAAGCGGTGCAGTAACCGTAATTGTTCCTGTAGCGGTTGTACAGGTAGGTTGTACCGGTGTAGCAATTGTAGCTACAGCCGGAGCTCCCGGTGCAGGGGTTATTACAGTAGCGGTTGTTGTTACAGAGGTACAACCCGCCGCATTCTGCACAGTAATGAAGTATGAGCCAGGGCCTACGTTAAACACAGGGCTGGTTTGGAAATCAGTACCATTGATGCTGTAGGTAAGGCCTGTGCCAAGCGGTGCAGTAACCGTAATTGTTCCTGTGGCGGTAGTACACGTAGGTTGCACAGGTGCAGCGATAGTAGCTACAGCTGGCGCTCCCGGCGCAGGGTTTATTATGGTAGCGGTTGTTGTTACAGATGTACAACCGGCAGCATTCTGCACAGTAATGAAGTATGAACCGGGGCCAACGTTGAATACAGGGTTGGTTTGGAAATCGGTACCGTTTATGCTGTAGGTAAGGCCTGTGCCAAGTGGTGCAGTAATGGTGATTGTTCCTGTAGCTGTTGTACAGGTAGGTTGCACAGGTGCAGCAATTATAGCTACAGCAGGAGCCGCAGGTACAGGGTTTATTACAGTAGCTGTAGTTGTTACAGAGGTACAGCCCGCAGCATTTTGCACAGTGATGAAATAAGAACCAGGACCTACGTTAAACACAGGGCTGGTTTGGAAGTCGGTTCCGTTTATGCTATAAGTAAGGCCTGTGCCAAGCGGTGCAGTAACGGTTATAGTTCCTGTAGCGGTTGTACAGGTAGGCTGAACAGGAGTGCCAATTGTAGCTACGGCAGGAGCCGCAGGTACGGGGTTTATTACGGTGGCTGTAGTTGTAACAGATGTACAACCCGCAGCATTCTGAACTGTGATGAAGTATGAGCCCGGGCCAACGTTGAATACAGGGCTGGTTTGGAAGTCGGTGCCGTTGATGCTGTAGGTAAGGCCTGTTCCAAGTGGCGCTGTGACAGTTATAGTTCCTGTAGTTGTTGTGCAGGTAGGCTGAACCGGTGCAGCAATTGTAGCTACAGCCGGAGCAGGGCTTACTGTTAGTGTTGCCGCATTACTTACAAGCGTACAGCTTGCAAGAGTTACCTGGCAGTAAAACTGTGTTCCGTTTAAAGATGCAGGGGCATTTGTTATGGTTAGCGTAGCAGTTGTAGCGCCGCTGTATGTAGTATTGTTGGTTACGTTTACCCATACACCCGATGCGTTAAGCATTTTCCATTGGTATGCAGCGCCTGTGGCGTTGCTTGCCGTTACACTGAAGGTAGCTGTGTCCGGGTTGTTTTCGCAAACTGTATCGTTAACAGGGTTTGATGTAATTTCGTAAGATACAGATGAGTTTATACTGTGAATGCCAAGGTTAGAACAGTCTTCGGTTGAATCAAATGTCCAGTCAGCAGCATTAAACGTTGCCGATGGTACAGGTGCATTGGCATTCCTTATTACGGTATAGCCTATTTCGCCCGGTGCCTGTGCAACGTCTATCACAACACCATTTTTCTTAAGCTTAAATTCGTCATTGGCATTAATACCACCTCCAAAACCGGTAATAGGGGTAATGCCGCACGGTATATCGCCGCTGTTAAGCAGGTAGGTTGAGTTAGGTGCTATAGAGCCTATAAGGGTAAGTATATAACCGCCTGAAGGGTCGGGGTCGCCAATGGTGCCATATCGTTCTAATACATATTCGCCATTAAAGGTAATAGTGTTTGGGGTAGGGTTGAAAAGTTCTATTGCACCCGGTGTACCGCCATCCTGGTCAAAAAGTTCAGAGATAAAAATATCTGTAGGGGGCGTAACAATGGGGCAGTTGCTTTGTAATACGGTAAAAGCAGGCGTAATGCCTTCGCAGTTGTTTGTGGTAACCAGTATTGTGCCGGTAGTGGCGTTTGCCGGTACGGTAGCCTTAATTTGAGTATCAGAAACTACCGTAACAGCCGTAGCTGCTACTCCGTTAAAGGTTACTGATGATGTTCCGCTGCCTGCCTGGAAACCGGTTCCATTTATGGTAACTACCGTATTGGCCGGGCCTGAAGCCGGGCTTATTGTAGCAATTACAGGAGGTGTACAGGTTTGTGTAACGCTGCCAAAAAGGGCAAAATCATCTAAGCGCACGTTGCCGTTTCCGCTTGCGCCGGTTAGGGTAATAACCACATTTATAGTGCCTGTTAATCCGTTTATTGGGGTTGATACGGCAACAGGGTCGGTTGTGCTTAACGGTGCTCCCGAAGCCGGTATTGAGCCCGAGCCTACCGTTGTGCCGTTAATAGCCATAGACCAGTTTTGTGCACCGGCACTGCTGCGCTGCCTCCAGAAGTTAAATCCGGTAACGGCAAGCTGCCTTCCGGTGGCTACGTTAAAGCTGAGGGTTATGGTTTTTGTACCCCCGGTTTCAAGCATGGTTATGGCCTGCCCGGCTGAGCCTGAAAAGCTTGTCCATTCATTGTTGGCATTTGCCCATGACGAACCCGAAAGGTACTGGTTTATAATTCCGGGTGCCACGGTGTAGGGGTGGGTGCTAATGGCAGTTGTGCCAAAGTCATGCTGGTAAACCTGTGCCTGGCCTTTAAGCTGTATTGCAAACAGAGAAAGCACAATCATTACAAGCTTTATCAGCGTAATTTTTCTTTTCATACAAAAAAAGGTTAAATCTGAAATTTTGTGCAAATGTAACTCTGTTAGGTGATATTGTTATATTTCTTAATGAAGAATTGTTGTAAGATTAACCTGAAATTAAGATTGAAAAGGGTTTAATGTGTTTATAGTTAGTATTTTACATTTGTTTTTGGGTAAAAAAAAGCCCCCGCAGTATTGCGGGGGCTTAAAATTTATTTTCAGGACGTTATTCTTCCCTGTTGATGTAAATCCATCCGGTTCTTGTTTCGCCGTTAGTGCGCTCAAACATATAGTAGTAAGTGCCTGTAGGCAGCTCATCTCCACTATTAGTCTGGCCATACCAGTCGTTAACATAATTGTTTTTCGTGTAAACCTCTTTACCGTAACGGTTAAAGATGCTTAGTTTTTTAACACCCATTGATGTAAGGTCAAACGTATCGTTTTTGTCATCCCCGTTAGGCGATATACCACGTTGTACAGTACATGCAATATCCGGAACTTCAAATACTACCGGTGCACTTTCGCAGTCACCGTCAAACACGGTAAGTACAAACTGCATTGGAAATACTTCGTTGCCCGGGTTTTGGGCAGCAAACTCGCTTACGTTAAGGTAATCGTCGTTTCCGCCTACAGGCATACCGTTAGCAGTAGTCCATTCAAATACAAGGCCATCGGCAAATTCGCCGTTGTTTGTAGTAGATGTAGCCCTGATAAAGTAATCGCTGGCTTCGCAGTTACCCTCTAAGGTAAAGGCAATTTCGCCACCTATGCTAAACGTATCGGTAAAGCTGTTGCCGGTATTACATACGGCAGGGTTTGCTGCTACTGTATAGGTTACAGAATATATACCCGGTGTTGCTGTATTAACATTTATCTCACCTGTGGCAGCGTTTATAGCAAGGCCGTTCGTAGCTGTAAATGTACCACCTGCATCAAAGCCCGGAACAATTGAAGGTGTTACAACACCTGCGCCGTAGCAATAATTATCTTCGTAGTTAAATTCTGCTTCCGGTACTATGGCTTCTGTAATTACAATAGAAGCAGTAGTAATAATAGCCGTGGCACACGTTGCAGTATTTTGTGCAAGTGCATAAGAAACTATATAACTGCCCGGTGTGCTGTTTGCAACGTTAATTTCGCCCGTTGTGGCATCAATATCAAGACCTGTGGTAGCGCTAAATGTACCACCTGTTGCAAATCCTGTTACGGTTGCAGGTAGCTGGTTAGCATCGTTTCCACAAGCATCTGTATAGCTAAATCCGGCTATTGGGGCAGCAGCAGCTGTAATAGTTATTGTCACTTCGGTTGAGGCCTCTACACCACAATTGGCAGGGTCTGCTGCAATGGTGTATGTTACAACATAAGTACCTGCATCGCTGGCAGCAAGGTCTATAACACCTGTTGCAGGGTCTATATCAAGGCCTGTTGTAGATGTATAAGTACCACCGGCTACATAGCCTGTTGCAGGAACAGGAGCTACAGTACCGGTAAGCTCACATACGGTTGCAGGAAGCAGGAATCCGGTTTCAGGAGTAACAAGTGGGTTAATGGTAACCGTTATTGTTGCCCTTGCGCCTTCGCAGCCCTGTGCATTTTCCTGGCTTACGTAGTAAACAGTAGTGCCCGTTGCAGTAGTTGCAGGGGTAGGGGCAGCTGTAAGCGCAGTGCCGCCGTTGGCTACAAGATACCAGTTTAGCGTGCTGCCAGAATCGGCAGTTGCAGTAAGTGGCACAGCTGTTGCGTTAAGGCAGTATTCTACATCGGCTACAACCGGTGCAGCAGGAAGCGGGTTGACCGTTACTGTAATCTCTGCCCTTGGGCCTTCGCAGTTAGACTGGCTCTGGCTTACATAGTAAGATGTAGTGCCTACGGCATCTGCAGTAGGGGTAGGGGCTGTTGCAAGCGGAGTACCACCTGTAGCAACATCATACCAGTTTAATGTGTTAGTGCCTGTAGCGGTTGCTGTTAACTGTGCAGGGGTATCGCCCACGCAGTATGTAACGTTTGTTACAACCGGTGCGGTAATACCGCCGTTGTCATATACAATTTCAAGTGTGCTTGAACATAGTGCTGTAGTCCACTCATAGTAGTATGAACCCGGGGCGCTAAAGCCTGAAATGTTTGTAGTGTTGCTCTGGTCATCTTCAATAACAGTAGGAGATGGGTTACCGCTGTGTGCTACCCATGAACCTGTACCGTTAGCCTCTACTGCCGCAATTGCGTTGTCGCAGTTAAGGGCTACAGGACTGTTTGTAATAATACCCACGTTGGCCGTAAAGGTAATAGCATCAAGGAAGTTACCTACTGTGTTGTTTCCTGAAGCGCTTGATACAGACTGGAATATAAAACGTGTAACGGTTTGGTCATCCGGCACGGTGTAACTGCCTGTGTTGTACGTCCAGGCTGCACCGCCAGATGCTACCGGGTCTCCAACAGGAAGCCAAGGACCCTGTGGCGGGCCTGCTAAAAGCTGGCAAACGTCCTGGCCTGTGCCTGTTGTCCTGGCACGGTGTGCAAAGCCATAGCTAAATACAGTACCCGGAGGTGTTATATAATCCTGGTAAACACCAGATACCTGGTTAGCGTTAAGCTCTATAAACTGGTCGCCCTCATAAGCGGTAAAGCCTTCAAAGCTTTCGCCGTTAGGGTTAGTATTCCAAATTTCTATCTTACCGTCTGTAGCGGTTGTTTTCCAGCCCGGTACTACGTTTTGGTGTACCATTGGCGGATAGAACTGTGTATCGGGCAGGTTAGGGCTTTCAAAACTATAGTTAATCGTGTTGATTTCGCACGTAGCCGCAATACCGTTAGATTCCGGTGTGGTTACACACAGGTTAAACGGATAGTTAAGGTTAGGGGTAGCGCTGCTTATGGTTACCCTTACGGTATACTGGTTTCCTGCCACAAGGTTAGAAGCCATTATGTAGTTGTTGGTAACACAGTATAGTGGCGTGTCTAACGCTGTACACACGTTGCCTGCATAAAGGCTAAGTGTAACCGGCTGTGTAGTATTTTCTAACTGAGATACCGGAAGGTTAGAGTAATCACCGGCAATATTGTGCTGCGTGCCTTCTGCGGTAAATGTATACCAAATATCCGGGCCGCTGATTGCAGCACAGTTTGGCTGTAACGATGCTGTAGCGCCTGTAAACAATGTTTGAACAGATTCTACACATTCTTCGCCGGGGTTAACAGGAAGTACTATGGCACCTGCACAGTCATCATTGCCAATGGCCGATGAGAAGTTAAATGCAGGGCTCCATGCGCTGTTTTCTGTAAGGCTGCATACTGTCCTTACAAAGAACTTGTATGCTGTAGACGGGTTAAGCGCTACAGTTACCGGTTTGGTAGTGGTTGCTGTACCCGGAGTTGCATCTGTAGGGTTAGGTTGAGTAACCGGAACCACATAATACTCCCAGTTGCCGGTTGCAGGGCCACCCCAGTTTAGTTCGGCCGATGTAGATGTTATGTTATTAGCTTCAAGTGCACCCGGAGGCAAACACATAGGAGAATCACAATTTACAGCAGTGGTAGTATACAGCACGCTGTTTTGTGCGCCTGTGCCCGGTGCTTTTGTATAGAATGTCTGGGCGTAGTTGTTGGTTATAGAAACACCTACTTCGGCAGGGAAACTACCGCCTGTATTCCAGAAAAGCTGTAGCGGCATGCCATCGCACACGGTTACCGGTATTACTACAGGGCCTGCGCCCGATGAAAGGCCAAGGGTTGCAATGGTTGTACCGTTTTGAGAAACCGTCATGGTGTTGCCGTTCCAGCCATCACCCCATGAATCCCATACGGTAAAGTTGTATACACACTGTGTTGCAAGGTCGCAAAGGGCAGTTGTAAAGTTAAAAGGACCTGCCCATGTGCTTATATCACCAGGGCCGCAAAGTGCCCTTACATAAAATTTATAAGCAGTACCCGGTGTAAGGCCATTATCATATAAAAATGAGTTAGAATCGGCTACTACACCCTCGGTAGTTGCTGTAGGTGCTGCGGCTGCAACCGGCACTACATATACTTCCCACTGTGTTGCATCGCCGTCTTCGGTCCAGCCCAGGGTTACTTCGTCATCGCCAATAAGGCTGGTGTTAAGGCTTACCGGCCTTGGGCAGGTAGGCAGGGTAGTAAACGAACCTGCTACAGACCATGCACTGTATGCACCGCCACCGCAAACAACCCTTACATAAAACTGGTAAGTGGTTTCAGGCAGCAGGGCTGTACCTGTATTTAGGTTACTAACCGTTACCGGTTTGCTATTGGTTAAAATACCTGATGTAGCCACGTTAGGCGCCGGGGCTCCGTTTGGTACTACATAGTATTCCCAGCTACCGGTATCTACACCGCCCCAGCTGATATTTGCCGATGTAGCAGTAAGATCTGTAGCCGTAAGGCCTGTAACGGGTAAACATGCCGGTGTATCGCAGTCTACAGTGCCGGTAAACAGCGCTGTGTTCTGGCTGCCTGTGCCCGGTGCTTTAGTGTAAAGAACCTGAGAGAAAGCGTTTGTTATTGATACACCTACTTCAGCAGGGAAGCTGCCGCCCGAGTTCCAGAAAAGCTGGAAAGGCTGGTCGTTACACAACGGTATTACAATGGCATTAGGGCCTGCACCACCTGGTAAAGTAAGTGTGCCCATGGTTATGCCGTTTTGCGAAACGGTCATGGTGTTGCCGTTCCATCCATCGCCCCATGAATCCCATACGGTAAAGGTATAGTTACAGGTTTCTTCTATAGGGCATACGGTTGTACTAAATTCAAAAGGGCCTACCCATGCGCTGGTGTTGTCATCGCAAAGGGCACGCACATAATATTTATATTCTGTACTTGCAGTAAGGTTTGGTGCGGTGTAAGGAAGAGCACCGTCATATTCTACACCTTCGCCTGTTGGCGAGGCATCGGCACCTACTACTTCAATTTCCCATTGGGTAGCACCGCTTGGGTTACCCCAGCTAAGGCTGGCCGATGTATCTGACCCTACTGCGGTAAGGTTTACAGGGTCAAGACATTTAGAAACTACTTTAACATTGTCTATAGCCCAGCGGTCTCCGGCATCGCCCTGCATTACAAATGCAAGGTATACTACCGTACCGGCAGGGTATGTGGCAGGTATGTTTACCACTTTTTCGGTCCACTCTAACTGAGATGGGTTAAGCTGCAGCTCTGACCAGGTTTGTACAGCAGCATAGTTAGCAGTATTAATTTGTTCTCCGGCAGTTGTATTTGCCGACATCATTATTTTGTACTGCGTGTTTTGGTCGCCCGGAACACCCAGGCGCGAAAAGAAGTGAAGCTCAGCATTTTCAGGTACTGTAAATGCTTTTGTAATAAGCCAGTCTTCGGAAGTAAAGCCGTTTGCAACGTTTTCACCTAATATACAGGCAGAAAAATCGCCTTGATAAACAGGGGTAGTTGTTGTTCCGGTACCATGAATCCAGGACTGCACTGGCCCATGGGGCAAAACGTTAACTATGGCCCAGTCTGTAGGGCCACCCGGCCCTGCGCCGGATTGGGCTGTCCATGTGCCTTCAAAGCCTTCCTCGTCGAGCTGGGCGAAGAGGGGGGCTGAAAACAGCAGCATACACAGCAAAAGCGTAAATGTGTTTTTCATAGGAAAAGGTATAATAAAAATTCATTAATTAAGTCGCTAAAATAACTAAAACGTTGCGTGAGGTTGCAGACTTCTTATCGGAAAAAAAGGTATGTTGTAGAAATCTCACAAAAACTGATAAATTAGTGATATTTTAGAAAATCGCCATTTTATTTGGAACAAATCTAAATAAAAATAACATCATAAAAAAAGCCTGTTATAATTAAATAACAGGCTTTGTACTATTTTCCCTACCGGGAAGAGTTATCTCATTAATTGTTAAGCATTACCGGCATAACCAGCATGGTAACGGTTTCGCCGTCGCTAAGGCCGTCTACCGGTGTAAGGATACCCGCACGGTTAGGCAGCGACATTTCAAGCTGAATTTCATCGCTTTGCAGGTTGGTTAGCATTTCTGTAAGGAAACGCGAGTTGAAGCCTATCTGCATATCATCGCCCTGGTAATCGCAGGTTAGCCTTTCTTCAGCCTTGTTTGAGTAGTCGATATCTTCGGCAGAAATGTTAAGTTCTGTACCGGCTATCTTAAGGCGAATCTGGTGTGTGGTTTTGTTGCTAAAGATGGCCACACGGCGCACTGAGCTTAGTATCTGGCTACGGCCAATAAGCAGGCGGTTGGGGTTTTCTTTAGGTATTACGGCTTCGTAGTTAGGGTACTTACCATCTATAAGGCGGCAGGTAAGGATATAGTTGTCAAACGAGAATGTAGCGTTTGAATCGTTATACTCAATAGTAACCTCTGCATTAGATGTTGCAAGGATGCCTTTAAGGATGTTAAGCGGCTTTTTAGGCATAATGAAATCGGCCACCTGGCTGGCACTAACATCGGTACGGGCATATTTTACAAGCTTGTGGGCATCGGTAGCCACAAAAATAAGCCCCTGCGGAGAGAACTGGAAGAACACGCCCGACATTACAGGGCGAAGGTCGTCATTACCCGCTGCAAAAATGGTTTTGCTTATGGCTGTAGAAAGCACTTCGGCAGGTACAATGGTAGACGAAGGCTCTTCAAGCGATACGGCTTTAGGGAACTCATCGCCATTGGCGTAAGCCAGCGCATATTTACCCGACTCTGAGCTTATTTCTATAGTATTGTTGTCTTCAACGGTAAAAGTAAGCGGCTGCTCAGGAAAGGTTTTAAGGGTTTCCAGCAACAGCTTGGCAGGAACAGCAACGGCACCGGTGCTTTCGCTGTCTATTTCAAGGGTGGCCTGCATGGTGGTTTCAAGGTCTGAAGCCGAAACCTTTAGTTCAGGGCCGTTTAATTCAAAAAGGAAGTTATCTAAAATAGGCAGGGTGTTGCTGCTGTTTATAACGCTGCCCAATACCTGCAACTGCTTTAGCAAATAAGAACTGGATACTATAAATTTCATAGTGAGTTTTATTGTTAGTGGTTATCCGTTTTTAAAGGATTAGCAAATATATTTTAATATAATTTATTTACAGAAAATTTTTATCAACACTTAGCGTGCATACTTCCTGCGGCGCAGCCATGTAAACACAAAGCCAAACACGGCCAACACTGCTACGGGCACACCTACTGTTATTATTTGTATGGTGTTGTAGTTGTCATACACCTTTTGCGTGTTAAGTATGGGCAGGCTTACATCTTTACTGCGAATGTTGATAAGTCCTGTATCGTCGAGCAGGTAGTTTACGCAGTTCATCATAAAGCTAAGGTTGTCATAGTGCTCACCCGTCCATTTATCATAGCCCAGCTCAAGGGGTTTACCGTCTTTATCAAACTGGCTTTTTACTATGTCGCCGTCTGATATTACAATCATCTTTCCGGGCTTGCCCACGGTTTTGTAAGACGGGTCTTTAAACGGCATCAGGCGGTTTTCGTACATAGAATGGAAGCTGCCCTCAAGCAGTACCGCTACCGGTATAAAGCCCGATTTAGGAGGGTATTCGGCAGGGTTAAACTCTTCCATAACCATGTTAAGGTTAACCTGCGCAGGTGTGCCCACGCGCTTAGAATATTGCGATGTGGCCAGCAGCACGTTCTTTTTAATGCCGTTTTTAAGGGTGTCTATACCACCGGCAAAATCAAGCTTAACGCCGTCAAGGTTTTTAACTATAGGGTTTTGGTTAACCGAATCAGGATATACAAACGGGGCATATTTCCAGATGTAGTTTTGGTACTGGGTGCCGCTGTTGCCTTCCTGACCGGTGGCAAGCTTTATGGGCGTTGCCATTTCATCTTTAACCAGGTCAGGCAAAATCCTGAAGCCGTATTTAAAGAACATATCGTTTAACCCCAGGTCGTTAGGCACGGCAAGGGCAGTGCCCTTTTGGTTAAGGCTGTCCATTTCGGCCATAACAGGGTCTACCAGCCACAGGGTTTTACCACCGTTAACAATGTACTGGTCAATGATAAGCTTTTCTTCTTCGGTAAACTTTTCGCGGGGCTTGGCTATTACGGCCATGTCATACTGCTGCAGGTCTTTCAGTACTTTGTTAGGGTTACGGGCAACCGAATCCATAGTGAAAGGCCCAATGTAATAGCTGTCGCGCAGGTTGTTAAGAAAACTGCCCATAAGCGGCGGCGGCATTTCGGCATTGCCGTGCAGGAAAACAATTTTTTTCTGCTTGTTTTTTACCACTTTATTAAAAGCATCAGAAAAGGCATATTCCAGGTTTTGGACAGAACTTTCTATGTTTTCCTGAGCCGAAGCGCCACGCTGGTTTTTAAGCAATGGGATTTTAACGCTTTTGCCGTTATAAGTAGCCAGCGCCCACGGGAATATGGTGGTTTCGCTCTGCTTACCTTTGTATACTACTGATACACTTGCGGGTTGCATACCGGCATTAATAAACGCCTGAATTACAAAATTATCTATATCGGGCTGGCTGGCAATGCTTTCGCGTATTGCGGTTTTGTTTTTGGCATCCTGCGGGTTGTTCATTATGTGCAGGTCATAAATCAGGTCGCGCTTTTCAGCAGCGGCACTTTCTGACTCATTAAGCGGGTTTACAAACTCAAACTTAACGTTAGGGTTGTAGGCTTCAAATTCCTGCAATAGCTGGCGGGTTTCGTCCTGGAGGCGTTTGTATTCGGCGCTTACATCCCCCGCCAGGAACACGCGTACGTAAACCGGCTCTATGGCTTCGCCTACAATGTTTAATGAGGTTTCAGAGAGGGTGTAGCGTTTGTCTTTGGTAAGGTCAAAACGCTTAAAAAAGAAATAGCCTGCAAAATTAAGGGCAAACAGCGCCACTATGGTAAGCAGCAGCTTGTTGCGGTTTTGCTGTTTGGGCGTAAGGGCTTTTTTTTCGGGTAGTTGTTTTTGCTCTTCCATTATGCCCTTAGTGATTTAAGTTTATAAACAGTAAGCGAAAGGAACAAAAACGCAATGCTCACAAAATAGATAATGTCGCGGGTATCAAGCACGCCGCGGCTCATGCTCTTAAAGTGGTAATCCATGCCCAGCATGGCTACAACCGAGCTAAAGCTGCCTGCAAAGCCTGATATGCCTGTAAAGCCAAAATATAACAAGAAGCAAAACAGTACTGCCAATATAAAGGCCACAATCTGGTTATCAGAAAGGGTAGAGGTAAAAATGCCTATTGAAGTGTAGCCTGCCACTAAAAACAACAGTCCGAAGTAGCTGCCCAGTGTGCTGCCCATATCTATATTGCCCTGTGGGTTGCCGTAGTTTGACAGTATTACTACATATATTATGGTTGGCAAAAGCGACAGCAGTATAAGGATAAACGCACCAAAGAATTTGCCGTTCACGATTTCCCAAACGCTTAGTGGCTTGGTAAACAGCAGCTCTATAGTGCCCTGTTTTTTCTCATCAGAAAAGCTGCGCATGGTAACGGCCGGTATGAGGAAAATAAAAATCCACGGGGCCAGGGTAAAGAACGGCGCCATATCGGCAAAGCCAGTTGCAGGTATGTTGAAATCGCCGGGAAATACCCAAAGGAAGAGCCCGTTAAGCAAAAGAAAAACGGCAATAACCAGGTATCCCGTCAGCGAGCCGAAGAAGGACTTGATTTCCCGTAGCAGTAGTGCTTTCATTTATTCAGTCAAAAGTTTTAAAGTCAAAAGTCATAAAGTTAGCTGCTGAGCCACTGAGCTGCTTAGCTTTTTTTAGTTGTGTTGTTATCCGGTCCTGTCATTGCGAGCGGAGCTTGCGGAGCGCGGCAATCTTGCTTTCTACAAGCTCAGGCTGACAAAAAGATTGCTTCGTCGTTCCTCCTCGCACCCGAGGGCTATGCCCGAACTGACGAAGTAATGACGGGGCGTGAAAAACGGAACGTACGGTACACTATACTTTCGAACAGTCGAATCATCTAAAAATCCAACAATCGAATAATCTAACCTAACGAAACCAGCTTATCCACGCTCCACGCTTCGGCCTTTTGGGCAAAGAGGGGCTTGGTTATGGCCCAGGTATCAGTAAACAGTTTTGAGGTGCGGTAGGCTTCTAAATAAGCCTCGTTTTCCCAGTAACTGTAGGTAAAGAACACCTGTGGGTTATCCTTATCGCGGTACAACTCTAACAAACGGCAGCCGGGTGCGTTTCGTATATCCTGCCTAACGTTTTCAAAATTAGAAAGGAAGGTTTTTACCGCATCTTCTCGGAACTGCATTTTTACTATGCGTACAAACATACTGTTTTTTTATATGTTTTGAAAGCCTCACCCCAACCCCTCTCCAAAGGAGAGGGGCGGAGCTTCACTCGGGTTTTAAATAACGTATAAATTTACGGCTCCCAATAATTCCCCCTTTGGGGGTTAGGGGGCCCGGAACACCACATTAACCGCATCCCTGAACTTCAGCCCCAAAAGGGTAGAGGCACTGCCCACAGTGTGCGGGTTGCTGCGGAAAACCGCTATTTCCAGGAAGCCCGCACCGTTTATAAGCGCCAGCTTTTCACCCTCGTAGTTCTTCAGCGTAAAGCGGTCGTTCAGTGTAAAGTCGGAATACCCGCGTTTAATACCCTTTATTTCGCCCTTAACGCCATAGGTAATATCAAACGGGCGGCCTTTGCCTATGTCTTTCAGCAGCTTTTGGTTAATGTTTGTCACACAGTTGCCAAAATGGTCTACATACACCACATAGCCCCTAATGCTGTTATTATCGGGCGCTACAACGGGCTGCACGCCGTTTATTTCTTTCATGGCTGTGGTTTCGCGGCCTATAACGTTCAGCGTACCGCCTTTGGCTAAATGGCACGCCACAGTAGCAAACACATCCATATCTACACATCCTTCGGGCAGGCGGTCGTGTATGTTTATCTCGACTATTTTTTCGGGTACAATTTTTTCGGTCAGCAACGTGAGGATGCCGTTATCGGCACAAATAAAATAATGGCCGTTCCACAGCATGGCCAGGTGGCGGTTTTCGGTGCTCAGTTCGCAGTCCACACCAATGAGGTGCACGGTGCCGGGTGGGAAACTGCTGTATGCCGCGCCCACTACATAGCTGGCCTGTGCAATGTTAAAGTGCTCTATATGGTGCGATACGTCAATAAGCATGGCTTCGGGGTAGCCGGAAAGCAGCTTACCCTTAAGGGCGCCCACAAAATGGTCTTTAAGGCCAAAATCTGTCGTCAGGGTAATTATTGACATAAAATTGTGCAAAACTTTTAAAAAACGCGACTGAAATTTCAGTAAATTTGAATGCAAAGCTACTAATTATATAGCTATCCTGTTAACTAAAAACTACTGCTTTTGAACGAAAGGATAATTGAACTGACCGACATTGCCCCGAAAGACTTTTGGGGCGCCCAGGACTCACACCTGGAAACCATCAAGAAATATTACCCCAAGCTTAAAATAGTGGCGCGTGGCACTACCCTGAAAGCCTTTGGCGAAAAAGAAATGCTTGACGAGTTTGAAAAGCGTTTCAACAGGCTTATGGTGCACTTTACCCGCTATAATAATATTGACGATAATGTTATTGAGCGCGTAATACACGACGACAGCCGCGTGGAGCAAATGAACCCCAGCGACAAAATACTGGTGCACGGCATAGGCGGCAAGCTTATAAAGGCCATGACCCCCAACCAGCAGCTGCTTGTAGACACTATGGCCAAAAACGACATGGTGTTTGCCATAGGCCCGGCCGGTACGGGTAAAACCTATACGGGTGTGGCCCTTGCGGTTAAGGCGCTTAAAGAAAAATCGGTTAAGCGGATAATACTTACACGCCCGGCGGTAGAGGCAGGGGAGAACCTGGGTTTCCTTCCGGGAGACATGAAGGAGAAGCTTGACCCTTATATGCAGCCGCTGTATGATGCGCTGCGCGATATGCTGCCACCACAGACACTTGAAGACTACCTTTTAAAGGGTATTATACAAATTGCACCACTGGCGTTTATGCGCGGGCGCACGCTTGATAATGCGTTTGTGATACTGGACGAGGCGCAAAACACCACCCACAACCAGATGAAAATGTTCCTGACCCGTATGGGCAAGAATGCCAAGTTTATGATTACCGGCGACCCGGGCCAGATTGACCTGCCACGCAGTACCACCAGCGGACTTAAAGAGGCGCTTTTGATACTGAAAAACGTAGACGGCATTGGCATTATTTACCTTGACGATAAAGATGTGGTGCGCCACCGCCTTGTGAAAAAGGTTATTGAGGCGTATAAGACTATTGAGCACCAGGGGTAGCGCGAAGTGCGTTTTTGGTTGAGAGTTGGGGGTTGATTTAAAGTTGATTTCGTTGAAGAGTACAAGCTTCAATAAATGTAACAGAGATGTCTCAACTCCGCTGCGCTGCGTTCGACATGGAAAAGCCGACCCTGAAAGGGTAGCGTATATTAGCCCGGGATGAAATCCCAGGAAAAAATATTATGGTTAAGAATAAACAAACCCGGTTTATATATGGCGGCCTGTTACTGGCCGCTGCTTTTTTATTGTTTGTGCTGAGTGGTAATGATAAACTTATTGGTACTTATGGCGTAAACAGAACCATAGGCTGGGCGTCGCACGCAGGACATTTACTGCCTTTTGCGGTTTACGGGTTTATTTTCGTGGCTTTTGTATGCTCTTATCTGGCTATGTATGCTTTTGGGGTCAGGTTTATTAAATGGCTGGTAATTGTTAATGCCGTTTCGTTTTTAGGAGTATTGCCACTATATCTTAGCAGGGGTGGTTTTGGCAGTTATCTGGTTTACCTGGTTTTTGGCTGCCTGGCTGTGGCGTTCCTGTCGTTTTTTGCCAATATTATAGTATCGCTTATAAAATATAGTAAAGCGGGCAGAAATATAGATTACCAAAAATAACTTTCTTATTTTTGCCGCTTAAACAAACAGCACGATGAACACAATAACCAAGACTGATTTTAATTTTCCGGGCCAGAAAAGCGTATACCGCGGAAAGGTGAGGGAAGTATATAACATAAACGATGACCTGCTGGTAATGGTAGCTACCGACAGGCTTAGCGCTTTTGATGTGGTTATGCCAAAGGGCATTCCGTATAAAGGGCAGATTTTGAACCAGATTGCTACTAAATTTATGCGCCTTACCGAAGACATAGTGCCGAACTGGCTTATTGATACTCCAGACCCTAACGTTGCCGTGGGCCACCAGTGCGAGCCGTTTAAGGTAGAGATGGTTATACGCGGGTACATGAGTGGGCACGCTGCCCGTGAGTATGCTGCCGGTAAGCGCGTGCTGTGTGGTGTTGAGCTTGTTGAGGGCCTTAAAGAGAACGATAAATTCCCAAGCCCTATAATTACGCCTACCACAAAGGCTGACAACGGTGAGCACGATATGGACATTAGCCGCGAAGACATATTGACTAAAGGTATTGTTAGCGAGGAAGACTACCTGGTGCTTGAGAAATATACCCGTGCCCTTTTTGAGCGCGGTACTGAAATTGCCGCCAGCCGTGGCCTTATACTGGTTGACACCAAGTATGAGTTTGGCAAAACAAGGGATGGCAAAATTGTACTGATAGACGAAATACACACACCTGATTCTTCGCGCTATTTTTATGCTGATGGCTACCAGGAACGCCAAAACAAAGGCGAGGCGCAAAAGCAGCTGAGCAAGGAGTTTGTGCGCCAGTGGCTTATTGCCAACGGTTTTCAGGGAAAGGATGGCCAGCAGATTCCGGAAATGACCGATGAATACATTGAAAGCGTATCTGAACGTTATATTGAGCTGTATGAAAACATTATTGGCGAAAAATTTGCCAAGGCCGATATTAACGACATCAACACCCGTATTGAAAAGAATGTGGTGGCGTTTTTAAATAAGTAATTTACTTTTTTTGATATAGCGAATCCCGGAGGTAACTTCGGGATTTTTGTTTTTAAGGGTTTAGGCTATTTTAAAAAGGATTGCCGCACTCCGCTGCGCTGCGTTCGCAATGACGGGACGTGAAAAACATTGTGTAAATGCACTCGGATATGATATCTAATTGCAAGAGTGAGCAGACAACACTCCGGTTGTCATCGCGAGGCACGAAGCGATCTTTTTAGTTTGATTCAATTACTCATCTAAATATTCGGTGCCATCCATTGCCAGCCAGCCCTGTTTGCCATTGGGCAGGGTAAAGCGGGCGAAGCCTTTTTCAAATCGTGCCAGCCGGGTGTATTTAGCTTCTTTATTTAACGGGTAATAGCCACAGAGGCCATTTTTTGTATCAATGCGTAACAGGTTATTAAAGTAACCCGTTATTTCCTGGTAATCAGGATTTATTGTTATCGTATAACCATTTTCGGCAGGACTTATAATTCCTTTTTTGCCGTCTGGCGTTTCTGCCAGTATGTATCGGGTATTAAAGTTTATACGGGCTTCGCCCATAATAAGGCTAACATTGCTAAACGTTGTATCTGAACCCAAAACCCATTCTTTTGTAAACAGGCTATCGGCTTCCATAAGGTACTTGCTTAAAATGTAGCTGTTGTCTTTTTTATAAATGTGTTCCATTTCAAAAGAAGAGCCACCGCAAACAAGGCGAAGCGGTACACTATCTGTAAGCTTGCCTTCCGGGCTAAGCCACGACACCTTATTGCCGGTAAGGACAGAAAGATCGTTGCCCCTGTACACCGCACGCAGCTTTTTTATTTTAACTTCTTCACCGGTGCGGTAAAATAGGTGCGGTTTCTCCTTTTTATAGGCAATTATAAGGGTATTACCATCATTAAAAATAGAATCGTATTTGGTGGGGATAAGTATTTTGTTGCTTTTATAACCCATAACGCCCATTTTGCCGTTGTGTGTAACGTTTTCTCCCACAGGATAAGTTTTCCTGAGCAGGGTAGTAAACTCTTTAGAAGGGAATGTGCCGTGCAGCGTTTGCGGTTCTTCTGAAATATACAGATAAGATTCGCCGTTGTAATTTGCTATATGGCATTGATTATCATTAGTATAAATGGTAAAGCAATTGTTTACAACTATGGTAGCAAACCGTGTATATGTAACATCCAGGTGGTATGAATATTCGTTAGATTCTTTGTCTTTGCTGCCGCGGTGATGCACTACTGCAAAATAATAGGGATTAACTACTTGAAATCCTGTATAATAGTTGCTGGTTTGTGTTGTTTTGGGCAAACTGCGGCTGGCAAGTGTTTCCAGCTTTTTATCATAGCCTGTGCTGCCTTTTTTAATATTTGCCATTGGCACAAGGTAGCTTAATGATTTGCCCTGCATTTTAAGATGGGCTTCAAGGTTAACCGTTTTTCTCTCTAATGGCTTTACGGTATACTCCATTGTGTTGTCATCAAAATCTATATCAATGTAATACACCAGGGCGTTGCCACTGTTAAGCGGTTTATAAAATGTTGTGCTTGCCGGGTCAAAATAGGTTGCATCAACCGTTATGTGCAGCGGTTTTTGGGCCTTCGCCGAAAGGCAGCTTATAGTAATGAGTAGTGAGAGGAGTTTTTTAAGCATTAGGTTGTTTTTTAAAAGTTGGTTATACTGTAAACGCTAAAAATAAAATTTTGTGATAATGGTTGAGAAAAATCCTGCTGCAAAGGTATGACGGTTTTTGGAGGATTTATTGCAGCCATTCTTTCACTAAAAAAATGAGGAAAATAAGGGGTTTTCAAAATGAGGCTGATTTCTACTGTTTCACACTGTAAATCCGGAATCCAAAAGTGAAATATTAAGCTGTTTTTAAGTGTAAAATGTAAGATATTACTGCGTTTTATACCAAAGCCAGGGTTGTTAATATTTTGAAGATAATGTAAAAATGAAATTTCAGAATCCGGCTGGTGCCTAAAACCAAAAAAGCCACCCTTTTCAGGATGGCTTTTATATGTAGTAAGCTGACTAAAAGATTACTTAGTCTGGTTTTTCATTTCTTTCTCGATCATGTCATAGAACTGATCGATTTTAGGTAGTATAAGGATACGTGTCCTCCTGTTTTTGGCACGGCCATCGGCAGATGTGTTGTTGTCTACCGGAACGTATTCGCCACGGCCTGAGGCTACAAGGCGAGACGGCTCAATACCATAGTCTTTTTGCAGTATGCGCACAATTGAAGTAGCACGTTTAACGCTCAAATCCCAGTTGTCTACAAGTATAGCGTTTTTAATAGGCACATTATCAGTGTGTCCTTCTACCATACATTCAAATTCAGGTTTGTCCTGAACAATTTTGGCAACCTTACCAAGGATTTCCTTAGCCCTGTCGCTCACTTCATAGCTACCGCTTTTAAACAATAGTTTATCGGCTATAGAGATGTATACCACACCTTTTTCTACGTTAACCTCGATATCCGGGTCGTTAATGCCTACCGAACGCTTAATGCTTGTTACAAGTGCAAGCGTTACAGAGTCTTTACGGGTAAGGGCATCCTGAAGCCTTGCAATTTTAAGGTCTTTTTCCTTAAGGCTTTCAAGCGATTTTTCAAGGTTTTCAGCACCCTTAGATGTAAGGGTTGTCATGTTTGCTGTGGTATTAATAAGGTCAGAATTGCTTTTTTTCAGGTAGTCTACCTGGCTGTTAAGCTGGCTCTTTTCTGCAAGGCAGGTGTTAAGCTGAACTGTAGCTGTATTAAGCAAATCCTGGATCTCTTTGTTTTTAGCTTCAAGCTCGGCAATCTTTTTCTTTGAACCGCAGCTTGTCAGCGTAAGTGCTGCTAACGAAAGTGTTAAGATGGCTCTTTTCATACGTGTTGATTTAAATTTTTAACAAAATTACTATTAATCTCAAAAATAGTAACGCTTACTACGATAAACTATTGTTAAATTGTGAATCAAACACCTTGCCATTTTTAACAAAATATTTATAAACGATGCTCTTTGTCTTGTAGTAATTCTCGTATTTATTTGACTTTCTTGTGTTTAGAAAATGAAAAAATCTTAAATAAAAGTTAAAATGCGCTTTTAGCACCGCCCATAAGAGAGCAGGTTTTCCCTGTAATAAAAACCTGACACCTGCCACACCGTCTAAGCACATACGTATGAATAGTACGGGCAGCATTTTGTGCGCTGGCAGGTTTTTTATCATCATCCACAACGAGTTACGGAAGTTTAGGTAGGTTTTCTTAGGGTTTTGGCTGTCGAGGGTAGCACCGCCCACGTGATATACCACTGACTTGTAGCAAAAACGCGCTTTATAGTTATGGTTAAACGCACGCCAGCACAGGTCTATCTCTTCCTGGTGGGCAAAAAAGTCCTGGTCAAAGCCACCAAGTTCGCGGTACACATTTTTACGGATAAAGAAACACGCCCCTGATGCCCAGAATATCTCGGTTTCGTCGTTATACTGGCCGTTGTCCTGCTCTACGGTATCCATAATACGGCCGCGGCAAAACGGAAAGCCATACTTATCTATAAACCCACCGGCAGCACCGGCATATTCAAAATGGGTTTTGTTTTTGAAATCCAGTAGTTTGGGTTGTATAATGGCTGTTTCGGGGTCGCGTTCAAACAAATCTAAAACAGGTGCCAGCCAGCCTTCGGTAACTTCTACATCGCTGTTAAGCAGGCAGTACAATTCCTCCTCAACTCCCTCAAGTGCCAGGTTGTAGCCTTTGGCATAGCCATAATTGCCTGTGTTTTGAATAATTTTTACATCAGGATAGTTGGCTTTTACAAATGCAATTGAATCATCGGTACTGGCGTTATCGGCTACATAAACAGTAGCTTCCGGCGAATATTTTGTTACAGATGGCAGGAACTGCTCCAGCAGCGCGCGCCCGTTCCAGTTGAGTATTACTACGGCTATAGTGTTCATACAGAGGGGGTATAGTGTGGCACGTCGGGCAAAAAGATGTATTTTTCGGCCTCGTGGTCCATCTGGCAAAAATAGTGGTTAAGGCCGTTGGTTACCATAAGGTGTGTGGCATTGAGGGTCATGTTGTAGCGGGCAATCTGGTCGAACGTTATTTGCGATATGGGCACGCCGGGCGCCTTGCACTCTACAATAAGGTATATGCTGCCATCGGGGCGGAAAACCACTACATCATAGCGCTTGTTCATGCCATTGATTTTCACAATCTTCTCTACATTTACGTGCGATTTGGGAAACTTTTTTTCATCGAGCAAAAAGCGTACTACATGCTGGCGCACCCATTCTTCGGGTGTAAGGATGATAAATTTTTTACGGATGTCGTCAAAAATGGCTATTTTATTTTCACTATTTTTGAAACGGAATGTATACTCCGGAAAATTGAGCTTTTGCATGGCGCAAAGGTATTATTTTTAGCCAATAAACTACAAGCACTACTGTGGACGACGTTACCCGAATTGTAAACGATATTAAGCAGGGCAATATTAAGCCCCTTTACTTTTTTATGGGCGAAGAGCCTTATTATATTGACAAGCTTACCGATTTTATTGAGGAAAACGTGCTTACCGAAGACGAAAAGGGCTTTAACCAGATGGTGCTGTATGGCAAAGATGTGAGTATAGACGAGGTGGTGAGCAATGCCAAGCGATATCCCATGATGGCCGAGCGCCAGGTGGTTATTGTTAAGGAAGCCCAGGAATTGAGCCGCACCATAGAAAAGCTTGAAAAATATGCCGAAAACCCGCAGCCCACAACGGTTTTGGTTTTTGCCTACAAGTATAAAACGCTTGATAAGCGCAAGAAGGTAACCAAGCTGATGGACAAGCACGGGGTGGTTTTTGAAAGTAAAAAGCTGTATGAAAACCAGGTGGCCGACTGGATAAAGCGTGTGCTTAGCGGAAAAGGCTATGGCATAGAACCAAAGGCTGCCGCCATGCTGGTAGAGTTTTTAGGCAACGATCTGAGCCGTATTAGTAATGAGCTTGATAAGCTGGCCATTATACTGCCGCAGGGCAGTACTATAACGCCAAAAGCCATTGAAGACAACATAGGCATCAGCAAGGATTATAATGTGTTTGAGCTGCGCAAGGCCATTGGCGAACGCGACCAGCTTAAGGCATACAAAATAGCCGACTACTTTGCCAATAACCCTAAAGACAACCCGCTGGTAATGACGGTGGGGCTTGTGTTTGGGTTTTTCTCGCAGTTATTAATGTACCATGGGTTAAAAGATAAAAGCCCCGGTAATGCGGCTAAAATGCTTAAGGTTAACCCTTACTTTTTAAAGGATTATGATATTGCCCTGCGTAACTATCCCATGAAAAAGGTAAGCGCTGTGGTAGCCGCCCTGCGCGATATTGATGTGAAAAGCAAGGGGGTAGGGGCCGGCAATATACCCCAGCATGACCTGCTAAAAGAAATGCTGGTCAAAATTTTTAATTAATCGCCAATAAGTATTTTGTAGCCGTTGCAGTCGCGCACAATAAACTCGCGGCTGCCGTAAGGGCGCAACTGTATTTCCTGCACAATATTGGCACCGCTGGCTTTTAGCTCATTATAAAAGGCATCAATTTCAGGTACCCAAAGTATAAAATCAGTAGTAGACGGGCGGTGGTGTTCGTTGGTTGTAAAATCACCGGCCTTAGCAAAATGTATTTGCAGGCCGTCGCGCTGCACCATGGCATATACGGGCGGGGTTACGGCATAGCCTATAATGGTAAAACCCAGTACATCGCGGTAATACTCGGCTGTCTGAACCACATCGGGCACTAATAACTGCGGCGCAATGCCTATGGCGGTGGGTTTTTGCATACTACTTCGCTACACGCTTAAAGTCAAGGTCCTGGAAGTCGAAACTGAAATCTATGTTTGGCGATATGCCTTTCATTGTAAGGCCGTTTGCTTTTCCTTCTTCATCAAGGCTGAAAATGGCAAAGGCATCGGCAGGCATATCCTGGAATTCCCATTTAATGGCAAAGCTATTACCCTTGTAAAACTGCATTGGGCCGTTTAGTTTGGGCGAACGATGGCTCTTGAACCACAACTGTTTCCCTTTCATAAACACCTCTACCTTACCAAACCATTTGTCCTGGTAAATGCCTATATAATCGGCTGTATTGATTTTAACTTTGGCGTTGTCCTTTACGGTTTTCCAAACCTTATCAGTAACCGCATCGCCCTGGGCAGACTGTTGTTTAAGGGCGGTTTCCATCATGCCGGTCCAGTCCATTTTTTCAAGGCCCAGGTAACCGTCCATAATACTGCGCGTAAGGGCTGTAAATACACCGCCACCGCCTTCAGATGTATTGGTAAGTACCACTACACCAAAATTAAGGTCGGGTATCAGGAGGGTTTCACTCAGCATACCCGGAAGGCCGCCGGTGTGGGTAACCACAAGGTTGCCGTTAATATCGCTCAGCATCCAGCCCAAGCCATAGCCCCCAAAGTGGTTGCTGTAGCGCCCGCCGCCATAACCCGCCTCCATAACGGTATGCGTTGTCCAGGTTTTAAGGTGGTTGTCTTCGCTTATAAGCTGCCTGCCATTATACTTGCCGTGGTTAAGCTGCAGGAGCATCCACTGACCCAGGTCGTTTACATTGGCATAAATGCCGCCTGCAGCACCGTTAACCATTTCGTCCCAGTTTTGCAGTTCGTTAAGTTTGCCCTTAACATCGGCATGTGGGGAGGCCAGGGTGCTTTTGTCTTTTATTTGCGAGAAGCCCGTGTAAGAGCTTTCCATGCCAATGGGCTGCAATATACGCTGCTGTACAAACGCTTCCCAGGTTTGGCCGGTAACGCGGTGTATAACCTCGCCTGCCACCATGTAGAGCAGGTTGTCATAATCAAACTGGGTTCGGAAAGCCGATGTAGGCTCAAAATACTGGAATGCCGTAACGAGGTCGGTAACCGTAAAATCACTTCCGTTAGGGAAGAACATCAGGTCTCCCGCACCAAGGCCCAGGCCGCTGCGGTGGGTAAGGAGGTCTTCTATGGTAAAATTCTGTGTAACATATTCGTTATACATCTTAAACTCAGGGATGTATTTTACCACCTTGTCTTTCCAGTTAATTTTGCCCTCATCTGCCAGTATGCCCAGCGCCACGCAGGTAAACGCCTTACTGTTAGAGGCTATGGCAAAGTTAGTATGCTCTGTAACCGGTATTTTTGTTGAGATGGACTGCACGCCATAACCCTTGCTGTGGATGATTTTACCATCTTTAACCACGGCCACGGCACATCCGGCAACGTTAAAACGCTTAAGGGCATTGTTAGCCAGGCTGTCTATCTGGGTTGAAGTAAGCTGTGCAAATGCCACATTGCCAAGCAATAGCAGCGACAGTAGTTTTTTCATAACGTGTTTTTATTGGTAGTGCAAGTTTAGGCAAATTAACGCATCCAGCCTTCGGTACGGTATATTTTTTCGACAAGCTTCCGTTCTTTACCGCCGTGTGCAGGCAGGTACCACAGTTCGAAGCGGGCAGCATAGTACTGGCCCCAGTCGCCTTCGTAAATGGTAAAATATTCAGGTAGGGAGTAGAGTGCAGGTGCACCGGTATCTTCAATTTCTATTATTGACCTGTGTTTTACTCTTTCTGCCGAAAGCGGGGTGTTTTGTGTAACCTCATACGCCTTGAGGTACAGCATGCCTTTTTTTAGGTTGGTTACGGTAGCTGTGTAGGTATATATGCCGGGCTGCATACCGTTGTATATTTCGAAGCCTGTAGTTGCCAAAGGCTTTTCAGATATAGTATCTTTTGGGATATTCAGTTCAATATTATCGGGTATGGTAAGGCCTTCGGCAAAATTATCATACGGATAAAACATAACATGGAAGCTAAGGAAAAGCAGGCCTGCAAAGCCTATTCCGGCTGAAATGATAATTTGAAGCAGGCCTTGTATAGTTTGCCCTTTAAAAA
The DNA here is from genome assembly GCF_001278115.1 of Flavobacterium akiainvivens. Taxonomy (GTDB): domain Bacteria; phylum Bacteroidota; class Bacteroidia; order Flavobacteriales; family Flavobacteriaceae; genus Flavobacterium; species Flavobacterium akiainvivens. The sequence goes on from NZ_LIYD01000005.1 coordinate 493,692, forward strand.
GCCTTACAACGCCTATGATGCCACTTGCTATAACTGCCATGGCCGGAAGACCCATACTGATGTAAAAACTTGTGCTGTAGGGAATGCCCAGGGTAAGTCTACATATAGCGCAAATAAGCATTACTATTAGTATTTGTATGTACCATTTGGTAAGGTAAAATTTCATAGAGGAGGATTTTTGTGTAAATATAAAAAATCCGCCCCTGATTTAGGGACGGATTATGGTATTTGTGTTTGTGGTTTATTTTAGTACCCCGGACGTTGTCCGGGGCTATGGAACGTCAAACCCTTTCAGGGTAGGTTGTAGTTCGATGGCTTATGTTTAGACAAGCTCAGCATGACAGAAAGATTGCTTCGTCGTTCCTCCTCGCACCCGAGGCAAAGCCGAATTGACGAAGTAATGACGGGGAGTGAAAAACAGAGATTCTTCGACTCCGCTGCGCTTCGCTCAGAATGATAAACGCTGCAAACTGCTATCTGCCACCTGAATACTGACCACTGATTACTATATATGTATCACCTCGTCATACGCAGCGGCGGCGGCTTCCATAATGGCCTCGCTCATGGTAGGGTGCGGGTGTACCGACTTGATGATTTCGTGGCCGGTGGTTTCAAGCCTGCGGGCTACAACAGCTTCGGCAATCATATCGGTAACGCCGGCGCCTATCATGTGGCAGCCCAGCCATTCGCCGTACTTAGCGTCGAATATTACTTTTACAAAACCGTCTGAAGCGCCTGAAGCTTTTGCCTTGCCTGAAGCCGAGAACGGGAATTTACCCACCTTGATTTCATAGCCTTTTTCTTTAGCTGCTTTTTCGGTAAGGCCAACAGAAGCAATTTCAGGGGTAGCATAGGTACAGCCCGGTATGTTGCCATAATCAAGCGGCTCTACGTGCAGGCCTGCGATTTTCTCCACACACAGGATACCTTCAGCCGATGCCACGTGGGCAAGCGCCTGGCCCGGAACGATATCGCCAATGGCATAGTAGCCCGGTATGTTGGTCTGGTAGTATTTGTTTACAAGTACCTTGTCGCGGTCGGTAGCAATACCCACCTCTTCAAGGCCTATGTTTTCTATGTTAGACTTGATGCCTACTGCCGAAAGCAGGATGTCGGCCTCAAGAATTTCTTCGCCTTTAGCCGTTTTAACGGTAGCTTTTACGCCGTTGCCCGATGTATCAACTTTCTCAACCGATGAGTTGGTCATTACATCGATACCTGCTTTTTTAAGCGAACGCTCAAATTGCTTCGATACATCCTCATCTTCAACAGGTACTACAGTTGGCATAAACTCAACAATAGTCACTTTTGTGCCCATAGAGTTGTAGAAGTGTGCAAACTCAACGCCTATAGCGCCAGAGCCTACTACAATCATGCTTTTAGGCTGCTCAGGCAGTACCATAGCCTGGCGGTAGCCTATAACTTTTTTACCGTCCTGTGGCAGGTTAGGCAGTTCGCGGCTGCGTGCACCTGTGGCGATAATGATATGGTCTGCACTAAGTTCGCTTACTTTACCATCGGCATCAGTAACTTCAACTTTTTTGCCCGGCTTTACTTTGCCGTAACCGTTTATAACCTCGATTTTGTTCTTTTTCATTAGGAACTGCACGCCTTTGCTCATGCCATCGGCAACCGAGCGGCTGCGTTGCACCACAGCGCTAAAGTCTTTATCAAACTCTTTTACGGTAAGGCCGTAATCTGAAGCATGCTTAAGGTAATCAAACACCTGCGCGCTTTTTAGCAGCGCCTTTGTAGGGATACAGCCCCAGTTTAGGCATATGCCGCCAAGGTTTTCTTTTTCAACAATGGCTACTTTAAAGCCCAACTGCGACGCCCTTATGGCAGTTACATAACCGCCGGGGCCGCTGCCCAGAACAATAATATCGTATTTCATTTGTTTGTGAATTTCTCGTTAAAATTTCGCGATACGAAAATAGTGATTATTTTGGGAATGGGGAAATGCGGGAGATTGAAATTTAGAGGTGTATTGTTTTTCAATAATTTAGTATATTTGTGAGATAAAAGGAATCTATGACTTTTCTTGAGAAATATCCGCAACTTAAAAATAAGGCTATGCTTAAACAGATGATAGCCCGGTCTACCTATGCTACTATGGCACTTGAAGGACAGGAAGTTTCAAAGGAAAAGATTGATGCTATAGTTGAGAGGCTGATTGAGACTGAATAGTTATAATATTCTTAACTCATTATCTACAAGGTTGTTTAATTCTTTAAAATCACCTATATCTGCTTGTTTAAGTGCATTGATATAAACCGTTCTCGATTCACCGTCCCGGCTATAAAAATCTAAAGGATAATACCCTAACTTTAATGCTACAAGATTCATTAAAATACGGCCAAGCCTGCCATTTCCATTATTAAAGGGATGTATTATAACAAACTGGTAGTGTGCAAACACAATACAATCTATATGGTCCTGCCTGCTTTTTACAATATTAATTTTGTAATTGAGGTTATCAAGAAACTGATACATTAAGTTTGGTATGCGATGAGGCTCAGGTAACTGTAACTGCCCGGCCTGAACGCTGATTTTACGCCATTTTCCTGCCCAGCCATACAAGACCTGAAATGCTGCTTTGTGTAGTTCGAGGATAGTGTCAACTGTTATATTAGCCAGGATATCTATTTCAAACATCCTGATTTCTGCCTTGGCAATACCTTCAGCTTCAATTTCGTTAATCTTTGAAATATCGGTTATACCTAACAGATTTTCTTCAGGGCCCGAAGTATAGTTTGTATTGTTATCCATTTCGACTTTATATTTTTTTACGCCTCAACTTCATAAAAGCATACAGAATCCCGGTATGTATAACAATATTGATTACCATAAGGGTAAGGCCAAACCATGTAGGACTGGTATAAAAAGGCCAAGTAGGGTTTATGAGACTAAGGGGCAGGGCAAGGAGCACGTTTAATAAGTGCCCGATGGATTCGGCAAATTTGGGTACTATTTCCTGCGTGAGGAACAGCCCAAGCATACCGAGTAGCAATTCAACAATCAACAATATGGCGAAAAGCCTTAAATAGGTTTTCATTGGTTAGGCGTATAAAAAAATTATGCCTCGAAAATAAGTATAATTTTTCGGCCTTTAAAATCATGTAGAATTACAAATAAAACGTTAAAAAACTTGCTCACATCAAATTCACGATATATCGTGAATTTTTTTTAGCGACGAAAACGCAAAGCACTAACAAACAGAAACTTAACGAAAAAGCATTTTTTTGCTTCATAAATCATATAATTGGAAATCCTATCCGACAACAAAACCATGTCAAAACACACTACCTTCTTTTACAACCAAACTTTTTATGGCTTTTTGATGCTGCTTTTTAAACGTAATTTCAAACTCCAAAAGTGAAATATTAAGCACTTTTTGGGTTTGAGTGTAGTTCATTCTGACGTCAAAAATCTGAAATTAGGATTACTCTTCAGCTTCCACCGCAAATTGCGAGTAATAAAGGTTTTTGTAGTAGCCTTCGCTGCGGTTAATCAGTTCGTAATGAGTGCCTTCCTCTACAATTTTGCCTTTATCCATCACGATAATCTTGTCGGCATTGACAATCGTAGCCAGCCTGTGCGCAATTACAATTGAGGTGCGCCCCTGGGTTACGGCGTCGGTTGCATTGCGTATAAGTTCCTCACTATGAGTATCTATAGATGATGTAGCCTCGTCTAAAATCAGTATGGCAGGGTTGCTAACATAAGCCCTCAGGAAGGCTATGAGCTGCCTTTGCCCGCTACTGAGCATTACGCCACGCTCCTTAACATTGTAGTCGTACCCTTCCGGCAGGCTCATGATAAAGTCGTGTACGCCAATGGCTTGCGCGGCTTTTATAACCTGCTCACGGCTTATTTGCGGGTTATTAAGGGTAATGTTGTTGAGTATGGTATCTGCAAACAAAAACACATCCTGAAGCACCACAGCAATCTGGCGGCGCAGGCTGTCGAGTGTAAAGTGGTCAATATCAGTATTATCTATGGTGATAGTGCCGCTGTCAATCTCATAAAAACGGTTCAGCAGGTTGATAATTGTACTTTTACCGGCACCTGTTGCACCTACTATGGCTACGGTTTGCCCGGCCTCTACCTTAAGGGTAATCCCTTTTATAACTTCCTCATTTTCAATATAACTGAAGCGTACATCGTTAAAATACAGGTCGCCTTTAAAATGCCATGCTTCCTGGGTGCCCTGTTGCTGTATATTCTGTTCTAAATCAAGTACTTCAAACACACGGTCGCTTGCCACGATGCCCATTTGCATCTCGTTGAATTTATCGGCAATTTGTCGTAACGGGTTGAATAACATAGGGATATACATCAGGTAGCCTATCAGGTCGCCCGGTGTGGTAAAGTTATCATGGGCCACAATGCTCATACCTCCGTACCATATTACAAACCCGAGGGTTACGGCCGAGACGATATCGGCAATAGGGAAGAACACCGAGTTGTACAGGATGTTCTTTTTCCAGGCATCGTTATGTTTTTGGTTTATTTTTTTAAAGTTCTCATATTCAATATCTTCACGGTTAAAAAGCTGTACGATTTTCATACCGGTAAGGCGCTCCTGAACAAAAGTATTGAGGTTGGCCACCTGGGCGCGTACCTCTACAAAGGCTACCTTCATTTTCTTCTGGAAGATGCGGGTGGCAATAACTAAAAACGGCATGGCAAGCATTACAACCACTGTCAGTTTCCAGTTGATCCAGAACATAAACCCTAAGATTACCAGCATTTTAAGTATGTCTGATACTATCATGAACAAACCCTGGCTGAATATTTTGGCAATGGACTCAATATCAAAAACGGTGCGGGTAACAAGGCGTCCAACTGCCTCGTTATCAAAGAATTTCATCCTGAAACTGCTTATGTGGGCAAAGAGTTTCTCTCGGATATCCTTTACAATATCCTGCCCAAGCCAGTTGGCCCAGTACACAAAATAGAACTGTGCGGCAACTTCAAGTATTAGTGCCACAGTCATTACTATAATGTAGGTAATGAGGCCGTTATAGTCTTTGTGTTCAAGTGTTTTATCTACCACATCGCCGGCATACATGGGGCGCAGGGCGGCAAATAATGAGAGGGCAAGGGCAAAAAGTACAACCCACACAAAGCGTGAGCGGTAGGGTTTTGCAAACTGCATCACTTTTTTGAGTGATGATATATTCTTATTCTTAGGGGTGTCTTTGGCTTTCATAACGAGCCTCAAAGATACGGATATTTTACCTTAGTAAGGTACAATCCGTGTGCCGGAACCGAGAAACCTGCGGCACTACGGTCGCGGCTTTCTATTATCTGCCTGAAATCGTGCAGGTTAATTTTGCCAAGCCCCACATTTACAAGTGTACCCACAATGGCGCGCACCATGTTGCGCAAAAAACGGTCGGCCGTAACGGTAAATACAAGGCGGGTGCCGTTTTGCTGCCAGTAGGCTTCGGTAACCTTGCAGTTAAAGGTTTTTACATCGGTGTGGGTTTTGCTAAAGCATTTAAAATCAATATATTCAAAAAGTATTTTAGCGGCTTCGTTCATTTTATCCACATCCAGCGGGTGAAAGTTATACCAGCTGCCTTCGGTTACAAAAGCATCCTTAAAGGTATGGATATGATACTCATAAGTTCGGCTGGTGGCGTCAAAACGGGCATGAGCTTCGTCGTGCAACTGAATGAAACGGTACACCACAATATCCTTTGGCAAAAAGGCATTGAGGCGTTTGGTGAGGATGTCACTGTCTATAACATCTTCATAATCAAAGTGTGCAAACATCTGGGTGGCGTGCACGCCGGTATCGGTACGGCCTGCGCCTACAACGTCTATCTCTTTGCGTAGCAGGATAGAAAGCGCCTTGTTAAGCGTTTCCTGAACTGACGGGCTGTGGGGCTGGTACTGCCAACCGCAGTATTCCTTACCGTTATAAGCAAATTCTATGAAGTATCTCATGGGGGCAAAGATACTGTGTTTGTTTCAGGTTTAAAGTTTAAAGTTTCAGGTTCAGGGCGCAAAACTTTGTAACTTTGCTGCTCTGCAACTTTGAAGCTTAAAATGACAAAAATCCTGCTGCTTAGCGATACCCATAGCCATATAGACGATACCATACTTAAATATGTAAACCTGGCCGACGAAGTGTGGCATGCGGGCGATATTGGCGACCTTAGCGTTACTGATGCTATAAAGAAAATTAAGCCGTTACGCGCTGTATACGGCAATATTGATGATGCTAAGGCGCGCCTGGAGTTTCCGTTAAATAACAGGTTTATGTGCGAAGGGGTAGAGGTGCTGATAACCCATATAGGCGGTTATCCCGGAAAATATAGCCCGTCTATCCGCCAGGAACTGATGCTGAACCCTCCTAAACTATTCATTTGTGGGCACAGCCATATACTCAAGGTGATGCCTGATAATAAGTTGGGATTGTTGCACATGAACCCCGGGGCGGCGGGTATGCACGGCTTTCAGCAGGTGCGCACCATGCTGCGGTTTGAAATAGACGGTGATAAAATTCAGAACCTTGAAGTGGTGGAAATGCCGAAGAAGGTTTGATGTTTATTTTAAATTTTGAATGATTAATTTTAAATTACACAAAAACCAAATTAACTCATTAACAAATAACCAAATAACCCGTTAGTTGTTGAAGGCGTAATTCAGTATGTTAGCTCCCATTTTTAGGGCTTTTGTGCGTACTTCAAGTGGGTCATTGTGTACTTCGGCGTCTTCCCAGCCGTCGCCAAGGTCGGTTTCAAGGGTGTAGAGCAGTACTAACCTGCCCTCTACAAAAATACCCCAGGCCTGTGGTGCTTTGTTATCGTGCTCGTGTATTTTTGGCAATCCCTGTGGGAAACTAAAAGGCCCTTTAAAAATCTCATGGCTTGCAGGAACCAATGCTAACTCCTTATCTGGGAATATCTTTTTTATCTCACGGCGAATATACTGGTCCATGCCATAATTATCGTCAATATGCAAAAAACCGCCCGATGTAAGGTAGTTGCGCAGGTTGGTAATGTCATTATCGCTAAACACCACATTGCCGTGGCCCGTCATGTGCACAAAGGCATAGCTAAACAAATCAGCACTACCGGCCTCAACGGTAGATGTTTTGGCTGTTATTTTGGTATTGATGTTCTGGTTGCAAAATTTAGCCAGGTTGGGCAGCGATGTGGGGTTGCCATACCAGTCGCCGCCGCCGCTGTATTTAAGCACGGCAATTTCCTGTGCAGCAAGCAAGGCGGGGGTAAGTAAGAGTATAGAGAGCAGTTTTTTCATAGCAAATATCTGTTGTAAAGATATAAAACAAACGGAAACACGGTGGCTTAATTGCCTTTTAGCATTTCCAGCAGTTTCAGGGTGGTGTTCCAGTTGCGTGTTGTAGATTTCAGCCCCAGCTTACCTTCTATAAACGAATTGCTGAATTTTGAGTCAGCCGCGCTTTGCGAAAGCTTAAGGTACAGTATATTATCTACGGTTTTAAACTCATCATCGCTGCGGTTGTATTTTTTAAGCTGGTCGTTGCCCTGTGGTGTGGCATCGCCGCTAAGGAATGCTACAAAATATTTCTTTACACCGCTTGGTTCGGGCTCCGGGCCTGTAAACGGGTTATTGTCAACGGCTTTTTGCAGTTCGGTTTCATCCAGTATAAAGTTAAAAACGTCGTGGCCATATTCTTTGTACAGCAGGGTTTCTATATCGCGTTTTAGCTTGGCTTTATCAGTTTCGTCTTTCTCAAAAACCACATTACCGCTTTGTATGTAGGTCTGCACGTTTTGGTAACCCTCTGCCGTCATTAGCTTTTTAAGGTGGTCCATCTTGATAATGTTGTGGCCGCTAACGTTTACGGCCCTGAATAACGCAAGGTATTTTGGCATACTTGTGTAGATTGATGATAAATTACAAATTTATTTAAATTCTGTGACCAATAACGTATTTTTGCCGCATGGGAAAAAGAAAAACAGACAAAATTGTCTTTACTAATGTTGATGTGCTTGATGCCGGTGCAAAAGGCGTGAGTGTTGCCAAGGCGCCGGACGGCAAGGTAATTTTTATTCCGAATGTAGTGCCGGGCGATGTGGTTGATGTGCAGACGTTTAAAAAGCGTAAGGCCTATTATGAAGGTAAAGCCGTGCATTTTCATGAATACAGCGCCGACAGGGTTATACCGCAGTGCCAGCATTTTGGTGCATGTGGCGGCTGCAAATGGCAAAATATGCTGTATGAAAAGCAGCTGTATTATAAAAACCGTGAGGTATTTAACCACCTTAAGCGCATTGGTAAGGTAGAATTGCCTGAATTTGAGCCTATAAAAGGCAGCGATAAGCAGTTTTACTACCGCAACAAAATGGAGTTTTCTTTTAGTAATGCCCGTTGGATAACAGAGGAAGAATCTGCTTCAGGCGAAGAAATAGACAACCGCAATGCGCTGGGTTTCCACATACCGCGCATGTGGGATAAAATTCTTGACATTACCCATTGCCACCTTCAGGGCGACCCAAGCAACATGATTCGTAATGCGGTGAGGGATTTTGCCAATGAGCACAACCTGGAGTTTTTTAACCCGCGCGAACACAGCGGCCTGCTGCGCACGCTTATGATTCGCAATACCAGTATTGGTGAGCTGATGGTGCTTATCCAGTTCTTTGATAATAATAAAGAACAGCGCGAAATGCTGCTGGATTTCCTTATGGAGAAATTCCCGGGTATTACATCGCTGCAATATGTGGTAAACCAAAAGGCTAATGACACGCTGTATGACCAGAATATAAAGCTGTATAAAGGGCGCGACTATATTCTGGAAGAGATGGAAGGCCTTACCTTTAAGATTAATGCCAAGTCTTTTTACCAGACAAACAGCGAACAGGCCTATGAACTGTACAGTATAACACGCGATTTTGCAGGGCTAACCGGCAACGAGCTGGTGTATGACCTGTATACCGGTACCGGCACTATTGCCCAGTTTGTATCGCGCAAAGCAAAAAAAGTGGTAGGGGTAGAGGCAGTGCCCGAGGCTATTGCCGATGCAAAGGAAAACGCCAAACGCAATAATATTGACAATTGCGAGTTTTTTGTTGGGGATATGAAGGATGTGTTTAACGCTGAATTCATTAATACCCACGGCCACCCGGATGTTATTATAACCGACCCTCCGCGCGATGGTATGCATAAAGATGTAGTAGAGCAAATACTGCGCATTGCCCCTGAAAAGGTAGTGTATGTAAGCTGTAACAGCGCTACACAGGCGCGCGACCTGGCCCTTATGGACGAAATGTATAAAGTAACCCGTGTGCGCCCGGTAGATATGTTTCCGCAAACGCACCACGTGGAAAATGTTGTACTTTTAGAGAAACGATAAAACCCGCTATGAAAAAATTAGTTGCCTGTATTGTTGTTTTTGGCACGCTTATGGTTTACCTGAGCAGCTGCGAAAAAGACGACCTGTGTGCCGATGGTACCCTTACCACACCCAGCCTGGTTATTGCCTTTTATGATGCCAACAACCGCACGCAGCTAAAATCGGTTACGGGCCTGCAATATTTTGCCGAGGGCAGGATAGACACGCTTTCGCCAGGAACGGTAAACCGCATACGTGTACCGCTAAAAACCGACCTGAATAACACCAAGTGGGGCTTTATTTTTAACGAAGTATTTTCAGGCAGTACGGTGCCTAACCTTGATTATCTTGATTTTAGCTATGTAACCAGCGAAGAATATATATCAAGAGCCTGTGGGTACCGCTCTATTTTTCATTTAGACCCAAGTGTTCCCGGAGACCTTAACCCCCTGATTACCGATGGCGATGCTACACGATGGATTCAGGAGGTTGAAGTGATGACCACCGAAATAACAGACGAATTTGAAACCGCAGAAGACGACGAAAACGATGTACACATTAAGATATATTTTTAGCCTTTTTGTACTGGTGTCGTTTTGTGCTGCAGCACAGGAACAGCCTAAAGACAGTACTGCAAACAAAGTGCCCGGGCCTTACCCGCAGCGCTATGGCCTGCGTATAGGGGCCGATGTGCACAGGGCGGCACGATCTGTGTATGATGATGATTTTAGGGGGATAGAGCTGGTGGGCGATTTTCGCCTGTCAAGAAAAATGTATGCCGCCGCTGAGCTGGGTACTACTAAAATCACGGTAGATGAGCCGCAGTTAAACTTTACAGCAAACGGCAGCTATATAAAGCTGGGCTTTGATTATAACGTATACCAAAACTGGCTTGATATGGAAAACATGATATATGCCGGTATGCGCTATGGTTTCAGTACGTTTAAGCAAACGCTTAATTCATACACCATATACCAGAATTCTGATATCCTTACCAATGATGATGTTAACGGTTCTTACAACTATTTTGATGAAGTAACCGTTTACCCTAATACTGAATACAGCAGCCTTACAGCCCATTGGGTAGAAATAGTAGGGGGCTTTAAGGCTGAAGTGCTTGATAATGTATTTATTGGCCTTAGCGCACGCCTTAATATAAAGCTGGCCGAAACTGAGCCCGCCGGTTTTGCCAACCTGTATATACCGGGCTTTAACCGCACTTATGAAGGTGCTTTTGGCGTAGGTTTTAACTATACCATATCGTACCTTATACCGTTGTTTAAAAAGCAGCCCAAACCCGCAGAACCTGCTCCGGTAAAGAAAAAACAATAAATTACATATCCCCGTAATAACAAAAATGCCGCCCGAAAGGGCGGCATTTCGCATAGTTAACTAATCATCACTTTAATTTAACTACTACTTTTTATTTTTGGAATTTTACTAAGGTGGTGCAAAGGTTTCCCTTACTGCTTTTCGGGGAAACCCTGCCAAAACCAATCTATTTCACCACTAATTTTTGGGTTGCGTGTGTGCTGCCGGCCTGCACGGTTACAAAATACACACCGCTGTTCAAGGCTGATACATCAAGCGTTACTTCGCCGTTAACCTGTGATTTTAATACTGTTTTGTCCAGCACATCAGTAATTATAACCCCGGCATTTACAGTATCCTGAAGTTTTATGTTTACGCTGTTGTTAGCCGGGTTAGGGTACAGGGCAAAGGTTTCTTTAACCACAGCATCAATAGCCATTGTTTCTATGGTTGTGTTGTAGGTATTGGTTATTACTGCTGTGTTAAAGTCAAAGTATATGCCCACCTGTGCGCTCATGGTGTCGCCTACCTGCACGCTTGCTTTTGGCTTAATTTTGTAAATTACATAACCGTGGCTGGCAGCTTCATTGCTGGTGCTGTCGGGCAGGTTTATGGTATCAAACATAAACTTTATGTTGTCTTCGGTACGATAGGCCTGGTAGTTGTGGCTGGCATTTATAGGCTCAAACGTATCCCAGTCCAGCTTATCGTCCAGTATGCCTTCAACCCTTACATTGGTAGCAGGAAACGTACCAGTGTTCTGGAAACGCACCATGTAGTGCAGGTAGCCGTCTGCCTGTTCTTCGGTAATAAATTCGCCCTCACGGCAGGTAATATCGTTAGGGTCGTAAGAATTTACAATCTGGTGGTCCAGCACATAGGTGTTATTATCAGGGTTTGCATCGCCTGTAAGGGGATTTGCCACGGCTGTAAAGGTTATTACATCGCCTATATTAAGTGCAGGAGGGGCTGCAAGCGTGCCCGAGAAGTAAAAATACTGCGTTTCGAAAGCACTTAGGTCAGTGTAGTTTACCGTTAGCATATTGCCAGATTGTGTAAAGCCGGGTGAAGGGATATAAGCCAGGTTGCTGGCATCATACTGTATGGTAATGCTGCCGCTAACCGTTGTAGTACCCAGGTTTTGCAGTACTACTACATAAGCGGTTTCAAAACCCGGTACAGCAAACGTAGATGGGTATATATAAACCAATATATCCTGAACGGGAGCGGCTGCTGTTATGCAAAAATCATTATCTATGGGGTCGTTACCCGGAAATGTTACAGCCATGCTTTGCGGAGATACATTAAATCCGGGTATGGCTTCTACACTTACATACGATTCGCCATCAGGTACATTGGTAAACTCGTAGTAACCATTGGCATCGGTATAAGCATAATATGTGGTGTTTTCATGTGTGTATGAAACCCAAACACCGGCGGCAGGGTTATCGTTGCCATCGCAGCCATCATTATTTCCATCATATTTTACTGTGCCGGAAAATGAGTTGCCGGTAAGGTTGCATTCCGTAACAATAAGCTGCAACGGTAATATGGTTATGCAGCCACTACCGGCAACCGCCCTGATGTATACCGTTACTATTTGTGGCATAACTGGTGATATGTAGCTTGAAAGGGATGGTACCGGGTTTGTGCCGTTTTCGGCATCTATAAAAGTTTCATGTACAGTAACACCGTCAATACCCTCAATACTTTCAATAGCTTCAACCAGGGTTGCCAGGTCAAAAGTTTCAAAACCATCGCCATCTTCATCGCAGGCTATCAATGGGTTTGGTGGTACAAGGGCAGGCCCGTTTCCTGTAATGGTAACGGTAAAGCTGCTTTCGTCATTGCAAACACCGTTAACGGCGTGTATATAAATGGTTTGGCTGGTAGTTATTGCAGTGCCGCTTTGCAGTGGTGTGCCGCCCATATTGGGTTCGGTATAATAGAGTGAAGGCCACTGTATAAAGGGCAGGATAAAGCTGCCGCAGGTAACCACATCATCAAATTCTGGTACTTCAATGCCCTGATGCATACTAATGATAAAATCATCAACATCATAATCGCCGTTTGCGTTGTTTTCAACACGCACCCAAATGGTTTGTTGCCAGCCGTTGATAATATAAGCCTGAGGGTTGGTTATGGCGGCGGTATTGGCGTTAGCGTTGGCTTCGGTTGTAAAAAAGGTAACGCTGTATTCATCAGGATTCTGGTCGCCTAAAATAACGGGCGATAATGCTGCGAGGTCAAAAACCTCATACATGCATTGGGAAATTTCGTCAACCTCATAAGCGGTTGCCTGTGCCCGCGCACCAAGGCTGCAAAAGGCAGCGAAGGCTAAGGTGAGTAAAAATTTTTTCATAACGGTAGGTTTTATGTTTGCTGTATAAACAAACATTATGTTAAAAACCCTACGTTATGAAAATTGCTTTATGCTAAAACACCAGTAAAATAAGGATAAAATAATTGAAAAATTATTTTCCCCTTTTCTTTTTGGCAGCTTTTTTGGCTTCGGCAGCACGGTTGCGCGGCGCAGTTTTGCGAGGTGTACGCTTACCGGGGCCACCTAAGTTTACCTTTTTATTTTTATCAGATTTTTCATGGAAAGCGCCCCCGCCATCAAGCTTAACCTTTTTAAGCAGGAATTTTACTTTCTTTTTGTCCTTTTCAAATTCAAGCAGTTTTTCGGCAATAACTACATCTTCCGGAATAGGCAGTATTTCGATTTCCTTTTCCATAAGCACTTCTGCCGCCAGTTGAATTTCTTCCTCACGAGGGCTTATAAAGCTTATGGCTGTACCTTCTTTATCGGCACGCCCGGTGCGCCCTATGCGGTGAATGTACTGCTCAGGCACTTCGGGGAACTCCATGTTTACAACGTGGCTTATATCGCTTATATCAAGGCCGCGTGCCATAACATCGGTAGTAACAATACCCCTTAAGCCGCCATCCTGAAACGTGGCCATGGTGTTTAGCCTGTAGTTTTGCGATTTGTTGCCGTGTATAACACCAAACTGCCCGCTAAAATCTTCTTCAAGTGATGTAAATAACAGGTCGGCTGTTTTTTTGTTGTTCACAAATACCAGCACACGCTCCATTGATTCGTCCTGCAATAATTCTTTAAACAGGTTTATCTTGGTAAGGAAGTTGGGCACGGCATAGCCCTGCTGGGTGATTTTTTCGAGCGGTGTGCCGCTTGCCGCAAGCGATACTTCTTCAGGGAAATCAAAAAAGTCGTTCAGCATCTCGTCCACTTCATCCGTCATGGTGGCAGAGAATAATATGTTTTGCCTCTTGTCTTTCATCATAGAAAGTATAGAGGTTACCTGGAAACGGAAGCCCAGGTTTAGTATTTCGTCAAATTCGTCTATAACCAGCTTTTGCAGCGAGTCAAAACGCACAACGCCGTCAAGCGCCAGGTCCATTAGCCTGCCCGGTGTGCCCACCAGCACATCTACGCCCTCATACACGTTCTTTTTCTGGGTATTGATGTTTACCCCTCCATATACGCCCAGTGTGCGCACCGACATGTATTGCGTAAGTTTTACCACCTCTTCGGCTACCTGAACCACAAGTTCGCGGGTGGGTACAAGTATTACCACACGGGGGGCATCGGTAGCGGCAAATTTCCATTGTTTTAAAATGGGCAGCAGGTAGGCAAAGGTTTTACCTGTACCGGTTTGTGCAATACCCATCATATCGCGGCCACTCATAATTACCGGCATGGCCCGCTCCTGTATGGGGGTGGGGGTGGTAAAGCCAAGTTCGTCTAACGCTTTTTGCAGCGATTTTGGCAGGTCTAAATCATGAAATGTGGCCATGCGGTTAAATTTTTTGCAAAGATAGGTTTTTTACGGCAAACGGCTAAGATTAGTTCTATACCGCTAATTGTAAGGTTAAAAAGGAGTTAAGTGTAAGAAAATTAACAAAATGTTGTCAATAATTGAATTTCAGCCTGTTAATTTAGTAGATATAAAATAATTGCTATGTCAGAATTTGTAGTAGTGGGAGACCACATAACCGTTGCTTCTATAAGAAGCTACCTTTTTGCCAAGCGTATAGACAAGGGCGACACCCTGGTGCTGAACCCAATGGACTATGAGCACCTTGTGGGCGATATTAAAGAATCGGGCGAACCGATAGATATACCGCTAAACGTGCTGGGCGTGCTGCTTGCCAAAGACCCATCGGGCGATGTGCCTGTGGGCAAGGTGCAAATTGTTAAAAACGAAAAGCTATAGAAAATTTGTGTTTGTTTATAAATGTAAAACCCCGTGTGAGTAGTGCCATACGGGGTTTTTACTTTTTGTATTTATCATTTACTGTAGACTTTTAAAAGTATCTCCCTGGTTTATATCCCCGGTTTCAAAGCCTTTTTTAAACCAGTACATGCGTTGTTGCGACGTGCCGTGCGTAAACGAATCAGGCACTACATGCCCCTGCGAACGCTTTTGTATGGCATCATCGCCCACGGCGTTTGCAGCACTAAGGGCTTCTTCAATATCGCCCTCTTCCAGTATATTCTTCATTTTCTGGTCATAATGTGCCCACACACCAGCGTAAAAATCGGCCTGTAGTTCTAAGGCTACCGATAGTTTATTGGCCTCAGCCTCAGATAGGTTTTCCTGGGCTTTACGCACTTTTTCGTTTGTGCCCAGCAGGGTTTGCACGTGGTGGCCTATTTCGTGGGCTATAACATAGGCCACGGCAAAATCGCCACCCTTTGCCCCGTAGCGGGATTGCAGCTCATCAAAAAATGAGAGGTCCATGTACACTTTTTGGTCTAACGGGCAGTAAAATGGCCCTACGGCAGATGAAGCCCCGCCACAGGCCGTTTGCACGCCATCTCGAAACAGCACCAGTTTAGGGTACTTGTAGGTCATGCCGTTTTCTTCAAAAATTTTGGTCCAAACATCTTCAGTATCAACCAGTATGGCGTTTACCATTTCGCCCTGTTCTTTATCGCGGGCGCTGAGTTCACGGGTTTGGCCGGGCTGGGTTTGAATCTGGTTATTGATGTCGTTAAGCACACTGGCATCGCCACCCATAAACATATTGATGAGCAGTACAATAATACCAATAATACCGCCACCCACGGCTACCTGCCCGCCCGAAACACCCCGGCGGTCTTCCATATTTTCACTTTGCCTGCGGCCTCCCCATTTCATATCTGTACGATTTTTATGAGTTGAAATTAAGTAAAATAACAGTAAACAGGCGGTATTTTATTAACATTTTAGCATTTGCCTTTAATAAAAAAGGCAGCACAAACGGCTGCCCTGATTTTACGTGTTTATTTAAGCTATTCAAAAGCAATAGCGCGGGTTTCTATGTTGGTTTCGCCGTTAATGGTCATATCGCGCTGGTAAAACATATTGTAAGGCCATCCCGATGTGTGAATGTAAGCGCCATAATAATCTTCAAAACCACTGGCTGTTACTGCCTTGGTGTTCTCCGTTCCTAAAAAGTCGCCAATAAACTCGCCCATTGCGCTTTGTACGGACTCATCATCATAAGTCTGGAAAAACTTAATGAGGTAGGCTTCGTCTTCAAAATCAATTTCCTCAAGCACCAGGTACAGTTCTGATTTAACAGGTATGCCCAGGTCTCCGGCTTCTTCAGATGTATCAGATATTTCTTCGCCAAGGGTCATGGCAGTGCCATAAAAAGAGTGAAACTGCTGTATGTCTACCAAAAGCCCTTCTTCAACACTTTCGCGGGTGTTGATGGTTTTAAGGCTTTTGATAAAGAAAGGGGGCAACTTGGTGGTTTTTTCAAGATTGGCGATGCTCTTTTTAAGGTGTTCGTTTATTTCTTTCCAGTTAAGCAGCTCTTCATATTCGCCCATTTCGTTAGTTTTAAAGCGCACCGTAAGGCCATCTACAAGCCCGGCCGTTTTAGACGATGCACTTTTATCTGCCGATTTAAAGTCGCGGTATTTCCATTCAACGGTATAACTGTTTTCGGTAGAGTCTTTTATGGTAATGTCTACCTTATAATCTACGTGAAAGGTTACGGTAGTATCAGTGCCCTTAACCTTAAGCTTTTCATGCACTATGCTGTAGCTATGTGCCTCGTTTTTATCCCAGTAGGCAACAACCTGAACGGTAGAGTCCGCGGGGTTAATCTGGCAAAAGGCTTTGGCTGCAATAAGCAGGAATACAAGTAAAAATCGGTTCATAATGTTGGTTTAGGCGGCAAATATATTAAAATCCGAACCTGAAACCAAGGTAGGCATCTGCCTGGTGTGTATCGGCAATGGCGGCCGAAAGTATAGAGCCGGAACCCAAATAAAAGAAACCTGCACGCAAGCCAAAACCCGCTGTAAAATCAGATATTTCGTTTACAGACATAGGGACAAAAACTTCAAAATTGCTGAGTGAAAAACGGGGTATAAGCGTTATCATGTTTTGCACGGCTATCTGGTTGTTGTTATTGTCTTCATTAAACTTTTGCTGAATGTATAGCGCTGCATAAAAGTTGCTTACAAAATTTACATCGGCATAGGCGGCAATGTAAGTGGGCAGGTTTATTTTAAAGTCGCGGTTTGTTTGTGTTAGTGTTACAAAGCCACTTTGCAGCAATATGTCTTCAACTTCCTGAATGTTATCTACGTTTTCAAACTGATTGAGGTTGAGCGACTGATTTGCCGGAATATTTAGGTTGTAGTTATTTTCGCGGTTGTTATCATCTTTAAATGTAAGGCTGCCTATATTTTTTAAAGACAGGCCGGCATTTATAAAATAGCGCCCGGGGTCGGTACTGCTTTTTAACTGGTAGTTAACGCCTATATCTGCACCAAAACCGTTTAATCCGCCGGCGAAGAATTTGGTATAATTACTGCTGTCATCAAAACCGTTAGCAAGAGAGCCGCTATAGGCAAAGTTAAGGCTTGCAGTAGCATTTGTAAGGGCAACATCATTATTATTGTTAATTACAATACCATCAAGGTTTCCTGCACCAATATTTGCATAAGACCCGGGAAACAAAAGTTTTAAATTAACCCCTACACTTAGCTTTTGTTTATCGGTTTCTAAAAGGGTTTTGGCTACATTAATACCTATTTCTCCCCAGGATGTGGCTACACCACGCTGGTTAAAATTGTCAATAATATCATAAACCTCAGTAACATTATCTATACCGCCATTTGTTACCGCATTAGCAAGGGCAGGGTTAAGGTCTATCATATCGGCACGCACTTTTGCAGTAGTGGAAACCCCAAAGGCCCAGCTGCGGTATTTAACTGCAAACGAAGGCCCCAGCAACTCTATGTCTGTACGCAGGTTTGTAGGTTGCGTACCGCTAAAAACAAGGTCGCTAAAATTTTCGCCGCTCACAATATCGCCAAAGGTTATTTTATTATTTGCAATCCCGGCACTTACACCAAAAACATTGAGTTCGTATTTAGTGGTCAGGTTTGCCAGTTCGGCGGGGTTTATCCCGGCATTTAAAAAGCTAACGCGGCGTGATGTGCTCATGCCTGCAAAATGTTGCTGTGCAATTACAGATGTGCCGGTAAGCACAAAAGCTAATAGTAAGGTTTTTTTCATAAAAGGAGATTTAATAGTTGATTAGAGAACAATAAAAATAAATAAAAAATCTAATTAGCAACTACTTACAACCTAATTCGTAATGTTTCTTAATAAAATAATAACAAAAAAAATCCTCCAAAAATGAAGGATCTGGTATTGTGCTATAAACAGGAAACAAACCTTAAAAAGCCCAGCGGAAGCCCAGGTAAGCATCGGCCTGGTGGGTGTCGCCATCACTAAGCAAGGCGGTTAAAACAGAGCCTGAGCCTATAAAAAAGCCGCCATACCTAACGCCCAGCCCCGCGGCAAACCCCGAAATTTCGTTTGAAGACAGGGGAGCGAAGAACTCATATTTACCCGGTGAGAAACGGGGTATAAGGGTAACTGTGTTTTGTGCGGGAATCTGGTTTTGGCTTACATCGCTAACCAGCTTTTGCTGAAGGTAGCCGGTTATGTACCATGCGTTATACACTTTTACATCGGCATACAGCGAAAACATGGCGGGCAGTTTGGCCACAAAATCATTAGATTGCTTTGTAATCTTGGCATAGCCACTTTGCAGCAGTAGTGCCTCAATCTGGCTTATGGTGCTTACGTTTGCAAACTGGTTAAGGTTAAGATACTCGCCCTGCGGCACGTTTAATACATACGTATTACTCTCGTTGCCACTATCCCTGAATTTCATGCTGCCCAGGTTGCGGAACGACAGCCCCACATTTATACGGTAGCCGGTATCGGTTTCCTGTTTCCAGCGGTAGTTAAAGCCAAAGTCTACCGCAAAGCCGTGGGGGCCGTTACCAAAATAATTGGTAAAGTTACCCGAATCGGTAAAATCATTCCCCAGCGAGCCGGAGTAGGCAAAGTTAAGGCTTGTAGAAGCATCTGTTAAGCCTATACCGCCGGTGTAGCCCTCTATGGTGCCTGTAAAGTTGCTGGAGTACATCCTGGCGTAAGAACCCGGAAAGAGTACTTTAAATGTAACGCCTGCGTTTAAGGTATGCCCATTATCGCTATAGATTTCCCGTGCGGCAGAAAGGCCTATTTCGCCCCAGGTGGTTGCTGCGGCACTCTGGTTGTAGTCTACCAGTACGGCTGCTGCCGCTGCAAGCGAATCTACACCGCTATCGGCTATAACAGCACGGCCCAATTGCGGATTAATGTCTTTAATATTGGCCTTGGTTTTACCGGCTGTTGTTATGGCAAATGCCCATTTCCCTTTTTTGAATGCAAATGACGGACCCAGAATTTCGAGGTCGGCATTAAGGTTGGCCGGGGCATTACCATCAAAAAGCAGGTCGGTAAACTCGCGGTCGCCCCACAACTGGCTAAAGGCCATTTTGTTGTTGGTGAAATTAGCGCTAAAGGTTATGATGTTGGCTTCGTTTTCTGAAGTGATATTGACAAGCTCGGCAGGGTTTAAGGCACCGCTAATAATACCGGTGCGTTGCGATGTATTGATGCCCGCATAATGCTCCTGTGCCTGCATACTGTAGCAGCACAGCACAGTTAAAATCAGTATTGCTCTCATAGTTGTGTGGTTTTTAACCAATTTAAGAATTAGTTAGCAACTGTTTATCTATGAGTGTGTTATAACTGTGTGAATGTTAGGTAGATATAAAAGGGGCTTTTAAGAATAAAAACGTTTTCGTTTAACAGGTTGTGATATTTATACCGATTTCCAAACCGAATCATCGGGCACCGGGGCGGTAATAACCAGCTGTTCTTTAGTAACCGGGTGTGTAAGCTGCAACCTCCTGGCGTGCAGGTGTATGCCGCCATCGGGGTTGCTGCGGCCGGCGCCATATTTAAGGTCGCCTTTAATGGGCGAGCCTATTGCGGCCAGCTGAGCGCGTATCTGGTGGTGGCGGCCGGTGTGCAGGTCAATTTCGAGCGCAGTGTAGTTTTGCAGGTGCCTGATTATCTTGTAGTCAAGGCTGGCCTTTTTACTGCCTGAAACCTCTTTAGTGTGGGCGTGGCTGGTGTTGCTTTTTTCGTTGCGGGTAAGGTAGTGCACCAGTGTACCATTTTCCTGAACAGGCGGGTTTTTTACCACTGCCCAGTAGGTTTTTTGGGTTTCACGGTTTTTAAACAGTTCGTTAAGCCTTGTTAGTGCCTTGCTGGTGCGGGCAAATAGCACTATGCCTGTAGTGGGCCTGTCG
Source organism: Flavobacterium akiainvivens (assembly GCF_001278115.1). Taxonomy (GTDB): domain Bacteria; phylum Bacteroidota; class Bacteroidia; order Flavobacteriales; family Flavobacteriaceae; genus Flavobacterium; species Flavobacterium akiainvivens. Next base: position 514,031 of record NZ_LIYD01000005.1, read on the forward strand.
AGCCTGTGCACCACACCCAGGAATACTTCGCCGGGTTTGTTATACTTATCCTTAATATACTCCTTAACCACATCGCTAAGGGGCTTATCGCCAGTTTTATCGCCCTGCACAATATCGCCCACGCGTTTGTTGACCACTATTATGTGGTTGTCTTCGTAGAGGACGTTTAGGTTTTCTTTTGTGGATAGTACTTTCAAAATGGATTGTTAGATTATTGGATTTTTAGATTGTTAGAAAGCTACGATAGCGTTGATCGAAACTTAGATGTCATCCTGATGATAGCCTGAAGTTTTAGTATTAAGGCTTCGAGTTCTTCAGGCTTTAAAAAACCCAAATCTGAAGAAATCAGTAATTGTGCTTCAACTTCGAATGCAGAGCCTATTGCAATCTCTAAAAATCTTGAAAAATCTTTGTTAGAACTTCTTGAAGAGCCTTCGGCTATATTACAGGGGATAGAAACAGAAGCGCGGCGCAACTGGTTAGTTAAGCCAAATTTTTCTGACTCAGGAAATTTTGAAGTTACTGCATAAATATCGGTACAAAACTTCCTGCTTTGCTTCCAAATTTCCAAGTCCTTGAATCTATGCATACAGTCTAATAATCTAAAAATCCAATAATCTAACAATCCAGCTTAATATTGCTCCTTCTCGTTAGGGAAATCGCCGCTCTTAACATCTGCCGAATATTGTCCTATGGCCTGTGTCATGCCTTCAAACAGGTTCATGTAACGGCGCAGGAAACGTGGGCTAAACTCGTTGTTCATGCCCAGCATATCGTGTATAACCAGTACCTGGCCGTCTACACCGCCACCGGCACCAATGCCTATTACGGGTATGGTAAGGCTTTCGGCAACCCTTTGTGCAAGTGCAGCCGGAATTTTTTCGAGCACTACGGCAAAACAGCCCAGGCGCTCTAAAAGCTGTGCGTCTTCAATTAGTTTTTCGGCTTCGGCATCTTCTTTGGCACGCACGGTGTAAGAGCCGAATTTATATATACTTTGCGGCGTTAGCCCCAGGTGGCCCATAACGGGTATGCCTGCATGCAGCAGTTTTTTAACCGAGTCTTTAATTTCGGCACCGCCTTCCAGCTTAAGGGCGTGGGCACCGCTTTCTTTCATGATGCGTATGGCTGAGCGTAATGCCTCTTTTGGGTCGCTTTGATACGTACCAAACGGGAGGTCTACCACTACAAGGGCACGCTCTACACCACGCACTACCGATGAGGCGTGATACACCATTTGGTCGAGCGTAATGGGCAGGGTGGTTTCGTGGCCTGCCATAACGTTACTGGCCGAGTCGCCCACCAGGATTACATCTACACCCGCGGTATCAACTATTTTGGCCATGGTAAAATCATAGGCGGTTAGCATGGAGATGCGCTCTCCATTGGCTTTCATTTCAATAAGCGACTTGGTGGTTATGCGTTTGTAATCTTTTTTAGCGACTGACATAAGTTTTTGTTTTAGGGCGGTAAAGTTACGAATTAAAGTTTTCAGTCGCAGTCACAGTTTTCAGTTTGGACAGCCTGATGACTGCGACTGCGACTGAAAACTAAAAAATCCTATCTTAGTAACCTAAACATCAATCAAATGAAAAGAATATTACTTATAGCCCTGCTGGCGTTTGCGCCAATGGTTTTTGCACAGGATGAGGAAGCTGCCATTAAAAAATCGATACAAACTTTTTTTGAGGGTATGTATGCACGCGATACGGTAATGATTAAATCGGTTTGTGTGGACGGAATGGCACTGCATTCGGTTAATGTAAGGGCTAAGAGCACTAAATTTACCACTGAAGATGTAAGCGAATTTTACAAAGGTATTGCCGCTGTGCCTAAAACCGAAGTTTTTGAAGAAAAGCTGCTGGGCTTTAAAATACAGTATGACGATGGTATTGCCCAGGTGTGGACATCCTATGAGTTTTACTTTGGCAACAAGTTGAGCCACACCGGCAATAATGCCTTTACATTAGTAAAACATAATGGTGTGTGGAAGATAAGCTATATTGTTGATACGAGGAGAGCCCCCAGCCCCCAAAGGGGGAGTAGGCAGGTAGCAGGTAACAGTTTGCAGGCAGTAGCTCAACTTTCGACTTTTAAACTTTTGACTTTAGACTTAGAAAAGTATCTTTGCGCCCGAAACAGGCCGCCTTATCGCCCGTTAACCATTACGGGAGGAAAGTCCGGACACCATAGGGCAGCATAGCGGGTAACGCCCGTCACCCCGCGCAGGTGGGGGAGGACAAGTGCAACAGAAAGTATGTACAGGTAATGCTGTAGTGAAACCAGGTAAACTCTATGCGGTGAAATGCCATGTATACCGGCTATATGTAGGGCTGCCCGCCCGATGCCGGGGGGTAGGCAGATAGATACAGGCAGTAATGCCTGTGCCAGATAAATGATAAGGGTTCTTTTTTAAGGATACAGAATCCGGCTTACAGGCCTGTTTTTTTAATTTTTGAAGTAATCTTTCAGATTATTGATAATATCTTCGGTTGCGGTATATTTAGAATCTTTTAATGATAACGATTCTGTTACCAAAGGAAACTCATCAACAAAGTTTATATCCTCTATATTCTGAAGCCCAAAATCAGCCATGACCTTCGTAAAGAACACTTCATCAGTGCCCCAGTACTGTATGTATTTTGCTTTTTTTATAAATACTTCAATAAGCTTGTCATCATCCTGATAAAGTAAGCCAAATTCAAGGAAGCCGTCTAACGATAACTCATCCTTAAATTCGGTAATTTTCTCTAATATGACAGGCCTTTCAAGATATTGACTATAGTAAGGTTCGGTATCTATATGGCCATACACGAGGCATGATACATGGGGTAATCCCGAGAGCAATGCCTCAAACAAATTCCAAAGCCTGCTGTTATTTATGTTGATTTCGCTAAAAAAAGCAAACGGAAGTTCAGTTGTTGTATTACCATGAAGTGTATATCCTTCCACAAGGTTAGCCTGTTCACTTCTTAAAATATTACTTAAAATTTCAGGAGTGTTAGCAACCTCGTCTTTTGTGGCAAGGTGTACTGTTATAGGTAGTTCTAATTTCTTCATATAAAATTACTCCTCCTCGCCATCTTCATCCACTTCATCTTCCCGTTCAAATTCAAAGAAGCTGAAAATACTGCCTCCGTATTTCTTTAAGAATGAAAAATTTGTAGCGTGCTCCAGTTTGGTGTACTTGCTGTGCTCTATAATCATGATGCCGTCTTCCTGCAGGAGCCCGTTTTCAAAAATAAGGTGAACCAGCTCTTCAAAATGCTTTTGCTCCATGTTGTAGGGCGGGTCGGCCACAATAACATCATAGGCCGAACGGTGTGCAGCGAGGAATTTAAACACATCGCTTTTAATGGCAGTAATGTTAAACTCAAACTCGGCGGCGGTTTGCTTTATGAACTTTACACAGCCAAAATCGGCATCTACGCTGGTAATGCTGTCGGCGCCGCGAGAACCAAACTCATAGCTCAGGTTGCCCGTGCCGCTAAAAAGGTCGAGCACCTTAAGGCCGTCAAATTCAAGGCGGTTGTTGAGTATGTTAAACAACGATTCCTTGCTCATATCAGTGGTAGGCCTTACGGGCAGGTTTTTGGGTGCGTTTATCCTGCGGCCTTTATATTTTCCGGAAATAATCCTCATGCGTTTAGTAAAATAAAGTGGGTTGATGCTTGCTGCGGGGTTACCTGCCACCTTTGGGCAAGCGCGGTGGTATCGTGTAGCGCCACGTGGCGAATGTAGGTGTAAGCAGCCTCAAACAGTGCGCTCTCCTGCGTAATATCGCCCAATAGCCATACCTTAACCGTTTCGGGGTTTAGTGAAAGTTGTTCGAGGGTAAAGAGCAGGTAGTATAAAAAGTCTACCGGGGCGGCATATTCAAACGAATTGAACAGCAGTAACTTTTGGTCCTGCGCCACCACAATTTCAAAGTGGGTGGGCTGTATGTGTACAAATACCTGTTTTTCTTCTATATTAACGCTGGCATCCAGCAGTTTTTCTACCAGTATGCTGTTGGTGTTTTTATAGTCAAAGCTGCCCAGGCGGTCAATTAAAAAGTTATTAACGTTCATAAGCGGCACATATACATTGGCCATGTCATGGCCCTGCAGGCTGTCCCACGCAAAAAAATCGCCTTCAAACACGCGGGTGCTGTATTGCAGGTAGCTGCCGGGGTAGTTTTCGTCAAACAGTGCATTGGGCACCAGGGTATTAAAACTGTTGTCGTGCAGTACCAGGGTGTTGTCAAACTGTAGTTTCAGCTCCGGGTGGTGTACAAAAACCTTCCACAGCTCATCGTCTATATTACTGCCTTTAGGGAAGTTTACCTGATGCAAGTTGCTAACCTGTCCGTTAAGGGTGTCAAACTCGCAAAAAGACATACCGGTGGCGGCCACCTGCAGGGCGAGTTTCTTGTAATTACGGTGGGTTATGCTGTTCATGTAGTGCTTGCTTGGGTTACAAATTTACAATATTGTACTGCAAAGTTGGGCAGGCAAGGGGTACTAAAATATGAAATTACTTAAAAATACTGCCTATACCGTGCAGTATGCGCCCTACAAATGTGCGGCGTTTGGTTTGCAGCTCCTTCGCCGGTACCGTTGTTATGGCGCCCATTGTTATAGTGTGTTTTTGAGTACTGTAACCCATTATTATTACTTCTTCCATTAGCGAGCCATCGGGTTCAAGGCATATGGTGTATGTATCTTGTGCTGTAATGGTTACCAACGTTTTTAAATAGCCCTGGTATTCAACGGAAAGGACATTGCCTACGGCGGCGCGGATGCTAAACATGCCGTTTAAATCGGTACTGACTGTGCCTGATTGCAGTGATACGGTAGCGCCGGGAAGAGGCAGGCCGTCCTGATCTGTAACAGTGCCGGTTATGGTTTTAGGGCCACCCGGCATCATGAATTTGCCTTTTACTACGTGTTGCTCCGTTTCAGTTTGAGGTGTTTGTGCCAGAGCGCCTGCGCTACCTAAGCTCAACGCTGCCAATGCTGCTGCACCCGCCCACAGGCTATTTTTTTCTTTTGGGATAACCAGTTCGCGGTCCAGTTGTGTGTTGAGGAACCTGCCGCATAATTTTTCGTCACGGTTATAGGCTGCTACAATCTCGCGGTCGGTAGCGCGGGTAAAGTCAACCACGGTTTTCTGGCAGGCAGCGCAAAACCGGCCGCGGTCGGCTGGGGTCATATTCTGCCAGTTTTCGTGGCAGGGTTTGGGGATTGATATTTTGATTTTATGATCCATTACCTGAATATATTGCCTATGGCGTGAAATATGCGTCCAAAAAATGTACGTTCTTTAGGGGTTGTTTCCCATACAGCTACACTCATTTGAACCCAAGTTATATTTTTTAATGTAATTGGGTAGTCATCTTCTTTTGTTACCTCTATTTCTTTATTATGCTCACCAAATGTAACAATCAGTATGTCGCCCACTTCTCCCTGAATATTAAAATTACCATCAAAATCAGTTACGGTTGTTAATTCTTCTTTACTTTGAATGGTTACTTTACAACCCGGGATAGGCATTCCCTCGCTATCTGTTATTATTCCGGTTATTGTTTTAGTTATGATTGATTTGGATTTACCTACTAATACCTCATTTTTAACCTCACGTAACTCTGTTTTTTCAGGTGTTTGCGCCAAAGTTTCTACACCACCCATACTCAGTACTGTTAATGCTGCGGCCCTTGCCCACAGGCTATTTTTTTCTTTTGGGATAACCAATTCCCGGTTGAGTTGAGTGCTAAGGAAACGCCCGCATAGTTTTTCGTCACGGTTGTAGGCCGCTACAATTTCGCGGTCGGTAGCGCGGGTAAAGTCAACCACGGTTTTCTGGCAGGCAGCGCAAAACCGTCCGCGGTCAGCGGGAGTCATGTTGTCCCAGTTTTCGTGGCAGGGTGTGGGGATTGATATTTTTATGCCGGATGCAGCCATAAGTGCTTATTTATTGTTTTGGCTTGATAAGCATTTTCCCCATTATAGTTGTATGAACTTCCTGTTTAACTACACGGCTGAGCACTACTTTGTAGTATGATTCGTCAGTAACTTTTATCTCAGCAGTTTCAAAATCGTCATGTATTATCTGTATGTAATCTCCCGTTTTTGCAGTTACAGAAAACTTACCATTTTTATCTGTTGTGCCGCTATTGGTATTATTAACCATTACAGTACAGCCGGCCAGGGCAATATTGTAATATACATTTCCTGTAATGGTGCGTGGTTTGGCAGGGGTAAACCGGTTATTTGAATCAGGTTCGGTTTGTTCTGTTTGTACTGAGTTTTGCGCATTTGCCGCCGTAGTGCCCAAGCTTAATAATGCTAAGGCTGCTGCGCCTGCCCACAGGCTTCCTTTTTCTTTTGGGATAAGCAATTCCCGGTTGAGTTGAGTGCTAAGGAAACGCCCGCATAGTTTTTCGTTACGGTTATAGGCAGCTACAATCTCGCGGTCGGTAGCACGGGTAAAGTCAACCACGGTTTTCTGGCAGGCAGTGCAAAACCGTCCGCGGTCAGCGGGAGTCATGTTGCCCCAGTTTTCGTGGCAGGGTGTGGGGATTGATATTTTTATGCCGGATGCAGCCATAAGTGCTTATTTATTGTTTTGGCTTGATAAGCATTTTCCCCATTATAGTTGTATGAACTTCCTGTTTAACTACACGGCTGAGCATTACTTTGTAGTATGATTCGTCAGTAACTTTTATCTCAGCAGTTTCAAAACCGTCATGTATTATCTGTATGTAATCTCCCGTTTTTGCAGTTACAGAAAACTTACCATTTTTATCTGTTGTGCCGCTATTGGTATTATTAACCATTACAGTACAGCCGGCCAGGGCAATATTGTAATATACATTTCCGGTAATGGTGCGTGGTGTGGCAAGGGGATGCCGGTTGTTTGAATCAGGTTCGGTTTGTTCCGTTTGTATTGAGGTTTGTGCATTTGCCGCCGTAGTACCCAGGCTTAATAGTGCCAATGCCGCTGCGCCTGCCCACAGGCTGTTTTTTTCTTTTGGGAAAACCAGTTCGCGGTCCAGCTGTGTATTGAGGAAACGCCCACATAGTTTTTCGTTACCGTTATAGGCTGCTACAATCTCGCGGTCGGTAGCGCGGGTAAAGTCAACCACGGTTTTTTGGCAGGCAGCGCAAAAGCGGCCACGGTCGGCTGGGGTCATATCCTGCCAGTTTTCATGGCAGGGGGTGGGGATTGATATTTTTATGCCTTGTACCATAGTACACTCTTTTTTATATAAGAGCATTTTTTATGGCGAAAGGTTGGGAGAGGTGCCTAAAATTTTTCAGGTCAAATTCCTGTAAACAATTTTAGAATTTCTACATGATTTAAGTATGCAATCTATTATTTGATTTCACACCGTGAATCCAAGTTCCAAAAGTGAAATATTAGCGTTAAAATATTGTTAAAAAGTAAGAAAAAAATTACTTTAATTGGTGTTTAAATTTTCCTGGATAAAGATTACCATACTTGGGTATACTTCAGAATAAATACTGTCATTCCAGTCATTATGCCCGCCATTTGGGTATAAATAGAGTTGGTTTACCACGCCCATTTCATTTAGTTTATTATGAAGCCTTGGGCCTTGGCTATCAGGTACTAAGGGGTCTTGTCCGCCATAAAATGAAATGGTTGGGGTACTGGTAGCGGTAACATAAGTTATTGGGCTAACCTCTTCAATTTTAGATATTTGAGGATTTTCTGACCCAGTTATGTTACGGATGTATCCGCTATATGCTGATAGTGAAGGATATTGAGGGTCAGAAAAGTCTGATGGGCCTACAAAGTTTACAACTGCCTTAATATCATGGTTTTGGTCAAATCCGTAAGAATAGAGCATGGACAGGTGCCCACCTGCGCTTGACCCCATTAAAGCATAATTGTTTGATAATGTGTAGTTTGATGAATTTAATTTAGCAAGGGCAAGGCCAATATCCTCAATTTGCTTTGAGTAGGCCGGGCTGGCAGAGGTAGCCAGCCTGTAGTTAAGATTAACTATCGCATAACCAGGGAATAAGCCTTGTAGGAATACCATGAAATCAGTATGTTCAGACTTGTCTCCGGCTTCCCATGCGCCGCCATGTATGTATATAACTGTCTTAGTTTCAGTAGTTCGGCCTGCCGGAAGATATATATCCATAGTTTGTTGAGGGTCAGTGCCGTAGTGTTCATTCTCAATAACAATGGCCTCGGATGGGTTATATGTTGGCGATGGGGTATCGTTTGAATTACAGCTTGTTAACAGTAAAAAAAGTGGTATTATGTATAGTATTCTTTTCATAATGCTTATTTTCCTTTAAATAACAAAAATCTCCTAATTAATATCTTAAATTATTGTTGGCTACAGTATTTTCTTGATTACCCGTAGTTTATGAGTGTGCCGGTTTGTGTCTACGTTGTAAATACCCAGGTGATCGAGCCTGTCTATACGCACCTTTCCGTGGGCATGGATAATGTGGTTGTCTTCCATAATGATACCTACATGGATTATGCGGCCTTCCTCATTATCAAAGAATGCCAAATCGCCGGGTTCACTTTCTTCAATAAAGCTAAGTGCTTCGCCCATAGTAGCTTGCTGAGATGCATCACGCAGCATATTGTGTCCATTAAGCTTGTATACCATTTGCACCATGCCTGAGCAGTCTATGCCAAAAGGGGTTTTACCGCCCCAAAGATAAGGCGTGTTGAGATACATAAAGGCCGTTTGTATGATTTCCTGCCTGCCTTTTTTGCCCGTAACACTCAGGCCTTCAAATACAAAGCCGTCAGTATTAATGCCAGGGTCTGAAAGAAATGATACATCTGCACCCAAGGGTATGGTTGCCAGCAGGTTGTTTGACGAGGTTACGTATTCAACCAGGTCTCCATTAAGGGTAACGGGGTTATTATGTATTGTATTGTATTGGTATTCAGTAATTAGCCTGAATTGTTTATTGTCTATCCAACCGTTATAGCCATCAAAAGCCAGCTCTATGCGGCTCCAGTTAAGGGTTTGTTCCAGTACTTTAAAGTAGTCGCCAAATAGTACCTGCGATGTCATTTCGCTGCGGTCTGAGGGTTCTAAACGGAGGGGTACAATGGCTAAATGACAGATACCGAACATTTAAGAGGCTTTAAAGTTTAAGGGTGGTACAAAAATATAATGCTGCTTCAGTTTACTACAAATATAGCAGTAAAATCTGAAGCAGCATTATGATATGAAAATAATCAGTTATGCTCTTTCAATAACAATTGCAGAAGCACCGCCACCACCGTTGCAAATGGCTGCAGCTCCGGTTTTTGCGTTGTTTTGTTCTAGTACATTGATAAGGGTAACTATAATCCTGGCACCTGAGCAGCCCAGTGGGTGGCCCAGTGAAACGGCACCTCCGTTTACATTAACTTTTTCAGCATCAAGGCCTAATATTTTGCTGTTGGCAAGGCCCACTACCGAAAATGCCTCGTTAAACTCAAAGAAATCAACATCTTCCTTGTTTATACCAGCTTTAGCAAGCGCTTTAGGTAATGCTTTGGCAGGGGCAGTGGTAAACCATTTTGGTTCCTGCTCGGCATCAGAATAGCTTTTAATGTAGGCTAATGGCTTAAGGCCAAGTTCGTTGGCTTTATCTTCACTCATAAGTACAAGTGCAGCAGCACCATCATTTATAGTAGAGGCGTTGGCAGCGGTAACGGTACCGTCTTTAGTAAACACGGCGTTAAGCGCAGGTATCTTGTCCAGCTTAACGTTAGTATATTCTTCGTCTTTGGTAACCATAATTGGGTCGCCCTTACGTTGCGGTACCGCAACCGGAACAACTTCATTATCAAACTTTCCGGCATCCCATGCGGAGGCAGAGCGTTGGTATGAGGCTATAGCGAAAGCGTCCTGCTCTTCGCGGGTTATATTATATTCTGTTGCACAGGCATCGGCAAAAACGCCCATTGCGTTGTTGTCATAAGCATCGCTAAGGCCATCACGCTGAAGGCCATCGGCCATAGATGCAGGGCCAAATTTAACGCCGTTACGCATGTGCACATAGTGTGGTATAAGGCTCATGTTTTCCATACCACCGGCCACAATAATTTCAGCATCGCCACACATAATAGCCTGTGCTGCCTGTGTAACGGCTTTCATACCGCTGGCACATACTTTGTTGACGGTAGTAGCAATAACGCTGTCCGGAAGCCCTGCAAACCTTGATGCCTGCCTTGCCGGAGCCTGGCCTACACCTGCCTGAACTACGTTACCCATTATTACTTCGTCTACAAGTTCTGGCTTAAGGCCTATTTTATCAAGAGCACCTTTAATAGCTGTAGCGCCCAGTTGTGGCGCGGCTACTGTTGAAAGACCTCCCATGAAACTGCCTATTGGCGTACGTACTGCCGATACTATTACTACTTTTTTATTCATGACTGTTTATAGCTGTTTATATAGTTTGTTGTTGCGAATTTAATGATTTATACCTTTTATAAAAACGATTAATTAAAAAATATTTTAAATATATTTATAATTGTTGCGAAATGATGAATAACTGTTTGTGTTTTGAAATATACAGTTTTAAATAATGTACTTAATAAAAAAAGCCGCTAAAAAAGCGGCTTATGGTAATTACGTCGTTAGAAGCAGTATTAAAATTTGAACCTGATACCCAATGCGATATCCGGGCCAAAGTTATCTCCTCTGTAGTCATCGTTAAAATATAGTTCCGGCCTGAAGTCAAGTGATAGCTGTAGTGGTATATCAAAGTTATATTCTATACCTATATCACCTGCTACAAATATAAATGTTCCATCATCATCAAAATCGTTTGATCCCGGGCCGTCATAATCATAGCTCCATGTACCTAAACCACCACCTACACCGGCATACCAGTTAAAGCCACCTTCAATATTCCATACCCATTGGTATAGGGCAGCAAGCTTAAAAGCATCATAGTTATTAGAGTTTCTCCAGCCAAGGTCAAGTTCAAGGCGGTTATTATCGCCTAATAGCCTTTGGTATGATATTTCACCACCAAAACCATCGTTATCGCCAAGGCGAAGACCCAGTGCATTTCTTCCGCCATCCTGCGCCTGTGCTGCAAATGCTAACCCTAGTAGCATAAAAGCAGATAAAAATAATTTTCTCATAATAATGAATTAGTTGTTTCTTATGAGCAAAATTAAAGACCTCTTTTTTGTAGGAATATAATGATGTTAAAGTTTTAACAGTTATCATTTTGTTAAAACTACTCTACATTATAAGTATCAAGTACTTCCTCTTGCTGTATGGTTCCTGATTGGGGTATGGGCAGGTTAACGTTTAATCCGGAAAGGTCTACCAGGTTATATTCTATTAGTGTTGATACATGTACGGCGCCAATGTTTTCTACATAATACTGGGTTGATGTAACCACATCCTGTTCCGGTAATACTTCAAACGGAATTGTAAAGCCTCCGGCATCAAAAAGTGCTGTAATAGTTAAGGTTAGTGTTATATTTACCGTTTTTACATTGCTGTAAGTATCACCACCCTGTACAGTGTGGCTATTCAGGGTTTCGCCGGTAGTTGCTTTTAGTTCATATTCAATACTAAGGTTATAGCCTTCTTCTGTTGGTTGCTCAATGGTACCGCTTGTAGTACCTAATTGAGTTCCTGCAGAAGCCGCAGAATCAAAAAAAGTAAAATCTGTAATGCTTAGTTCTACCGGAAAATATTCGCTAAAAGCAAATGCGGTGCTACCTGTTAATTGCAGCTTAGTGCCGTTTTGCCTTATAGCATTGCCGCTTAAAGCCCCGGAAAAGAAGCCGTTGGCCATGCTTTGTGTCTTTAGCTTTTTGTATGTAGTACTGCCCACTACAGTATCGTTGGCTACATATAATGAGTCGCGTCCTGTTGCCTGGCCGGCTTCCTGAGTGCTGGTAACATCATACACCCAATAATTACCCTGGCTTAAGGGCAGGTATACAGTATTGTCTATAGGAGGGGTATCGTTACTGTCATCGCTTGAGCAGGAAACAGCAAGCACAGATGCTGCTGCCATAATAAATAGGAATGTTTTTTTCATGTGTAGCTATAGTTATGTTTTTTGCGAATATAGCTAACATAAATGTATACCTTGGTTTAATTTTTATTAAAAAATAAAGTGGCAACAAGTTGCTGGCTTAGCAGTTGGTTGTCCATTTCTGGTAATTCTTCTTCGGTGCTAACCTCTATTTCATTAGTGTATTGATACAACTTCCATTTCTTTTTATGATACTCTAAAGCCGTTAGGTTTTCTATCCAGTCACCGGAATTAAGATAAGTTACGCTGCCTTTTTTATTGGTAATAACGGTGTGTTTTGGCTCATGTATATGCCCGCAAACTACATAGTCATAGTTGTTTTCAATGGCCAGGTCGGCCGCAGTGGTTTCAAAATCAGTAATAAATTTAACTGCTTTTTTTACACTGGCTTTAATTTTCTTAGAAAGGGAGTAGGGTTCACGGCCCATTTTAACCAGGCACCAGTTAACAAAACGGTTTAATAATATAAGATAGTCATAGCCTATGCCGCCCAGTTTGGCAATCCATTTTGCGTGGTGTACAGAATTATCAAAAATATCGCCGTGAAAAAACCAGGCCTTTTTACCGTCAAGTTCTAAAACTACTTTGTTTACAATAGAAAAATTACCCATTTCGGTATCGGCAAACTTCCTCAGCATTTCGTCATGATTTCCGGTAATGTAGTATACTTTGGTGCCCTTTCCGGCAAAATCAAGCAGTTTTTTAACTACTTTAAGGTGTGATTTAGGAAAGTATGATTTCCTGAACTGCCAGATATCAATAATATCTCCGTTAAGGATAAGGGTTTTGGGCTTAATTGTGCCCAGGTAGGCAAGCAGTTCTTTTGCGTGGCAGCCGTACGTGCCAAGGTGAACATCTGAAAGTACTACAACATCAACACTCCTTTTTTTCATTGGAAACGTTTCTTGCAAATTAAGAATGTGGGTGTAACTTATTTATTAGTAGAACTTTATTAAAATATTACGGAAGTTGTGCTGTATATTAAGTTTATGTACGCAAAAAATGTTCTGCAAACTAAGCGGTTAAACCCTTACATTTGTTATAAATCAATATAAAATGGCAGGTAATTCTTTTGGCACACTATTTAATCTTACCACATTTGGAGAGTCTCATGGCCCGGCAGTAGGAGGGGTTATTGATGGTTGCCCATCAGGCTTAGAGGTAAATTTTAATGCAATACAGCACGAACTTAACAGGCGCAGGCCGGGGCAATCTGCTATTGTTACCCAAAGAAAAGAGCCGGATGAAGTACAGTTTCTATCGGGTATATTTGAAGGTAAAACTACCGGGGCGCCAATAGGTTTCATGGTGCAGAATACCAACCAAAAAAGTGGCGACTATGACCATATAAAAGATGCTTACCGTCCTTCGCATGCTGACTATACATATGACAAGAAATATGGTTTTCGTGATTATCGTGGCGGTGGGCGCAGTTCTGCCCGCGAAACCATAAGCAGGGTGGTGGCCGGTGCTATTGCAAAGCAAATCCTGCCCGGCATAACAATTAATGCATTTGTGTCTTCGGTAGGCGATATATTTATAGATAAACCTTACCAGGCGCTTGATTTTTCGCTTATAGAAAGCAATGATGTGCGCTGCCCTGATAGTACAACAGCAGAAAAAATGGAGGCCTATATTAAAGAGATACGCAAGCAGGGTGATACCGTAGGCGGAACCGTTACCTGTGTAATAAAAGGTGTGCCTGTAGGGCTTGGTGAGCCGGCCTTTGATAAATTGCATGCAGAGCTGGGTAAAGCTATGCTGTCAATTAATGCGGTAAAGGGCTTTGAATATGGCAGCGGTTTTTGTGGCGCTAAGATGAAAGGAAGTGAACACAACGACCTTTTTAATACTGACGGTACTACTAAAAGTAACCTTAGCGGTGGTATACAGGGTGGTATTAGTAATGGTATGGATATTTATTTCAGGGTAGCTTTTAAACCCGTTGCCACCATAATGCAGGAGCAGGAAACCATAGATAAACAGGGTAATATTGTAAAAATGCAGGGTAGGGGCAGGCATGATCCTTGCGTTGTGCCGCGTGCAGTGCCTATTGTTGAGGCTATGGCCGCAATTGTTTTAGCTGATTTTTATCTTATTAATAAATCTTACACTAAATAAATCAACTTTACTGCTTATTAATCAGTAAATTGTGTTATTGTCTGTTTTTTTATATAATTTTTTTTGTTTTTTTAATATAAATTAATTGTTATCGATATATTTTTTCTATATTTGGAAAATATTAATTCTATTTTAATCATCATGAAAAAACTTTTACTTACTGGTGCTTTTGCACTTTCGACTTTTTTAACAGCTAATGCCCAAGATGTTCTTTTTAATGTAGATTTTACTGATCTTGAGGCTCTTTCTGACTGGTATTTGATGAATGCTGACGGTGATAACCAAACTTGGAATGTTGTTGAAGATGCAGAGGTTGACGGTTATGGAGCTGGTATTGCATTTTCTGCATCATGGACTCAAGCTGCTGGAGCTCTAACTCCTGACAACTCTCTTATTACTCAGGCTTTTGAATTGCCTGCTAACGGTGGCTATGCTTCTTTTAAAATTGGTGGTATAGATCCTCAGTTTTTTCAAGAGCATTATGCTGTGTATGTAGTAGCTGATGATGCCTTTACAGAAGTAATTGACGGTCTTAGCGCTGAGCCGGCAACTGCTACAGTTGAAGATTATCTTGCACTGCTTGTTGACCCGCTTTTAGAAGAAACCATTGCTACAGCTGGACCATCTGTTAAAAACATAGACCTTGCCGATTTTTCTGGCCAAACAGTTCGTATTGTTTTTAGGCATTTTGATGTTACTGATATGAATCTTCTACTTTTAGATGATGTATCTGTTACTACAGGTACAATGTCAGCTGGTTCTGTTATAGCTTCTCAATTCTCTGTATCTCCAAACCCTGCTAACAATATTGTAACTGTTGCTAATGCTAACAATGCTCTTGTAACAGGTGTAAGTGTTGCAGATGTAAACGGCCGTGTGGTTAAAAATGTATCTTTTGCATCAGTTTCTGAAGCTCAGATTAATGTTTCTGACCTTTCAAACGGTGTTTATATGATGACAATTTCATCTGATAAAGGTGCTGTAACTAAAAAGATTGTTAAAAACTAATTTATCTTAGTTCATACAATATATTTAAAGCTACCCTATATGGGTAGCTTTTTTATTTTTGTTATATCCTGAGAGTTTCATAAAATATTTGTTAATAATTAGTGAATAATTAATGTAGGTTATTTTTTTTTCTATTTTTGGTTGAAACATAAAAACTATTGTCAACCATGAAAAAAAAATTACTTACTGGTGCTTTTTTACTTACAGCTCTGTTTGCTGCTAAAGCGCAGGATTCTTGTGCAGATGCGCTCGAAATTACCGCAAGCGGTAGCTTTACTGTAGATGCTATTAACGGAACGTATATTGGTACCTGTCTTACCGGTGCCGCCACCGCTACTGAATGGTATAAAATTACACCTACAGAAAACTCTTTAATCAGGGTTAATACAAACCTTCCTGCAAACGTTACCGCCCAGGCCGATACAAGGTTTTCAATTGCTACAGGTACTTGTGCTGCAAATGGATTAACTTGTGTAGATGGTATGGATGATATTAGCTCAAGTAACTTTTTAGGAGATCTAACATTCCAGGCAGTTGCAGGAGACACTTATTTTATAATGTTTGATAACCGTTGGCTATCAACCGGCTTTGATTTTGAAATTACTATTACACCTGCCAGTTGCTTTACCCCATCTGGATTTGCATTCTCAGCTGAGGGTGGCCTTACAACTACGAGTGCTTCAATTGAGTGGGATGAGCCTGCAACAGCTCCGGTAGGGTATGAGTTTGAATATGGTCCGGCAGGATTTACTCAAGGCAGTGGTACAACATTAAATCTTGATACGCCTATTGCTGATATTGAAGGGCTTACTTCTGGTACTAATTATGCATTTTATGTAAGGACTGATTGTGGTGAAGGCGATTTTAGCGAATGGTTAGGCCCTATTACATTTACAACTCTATTTGATCCTGCAAACCTTAACTATTACTATGGTTTTGAAACAACAAACTTGGATGGCTGGACAACAAATATAGTAGCAGGATCTCCTTGGGCAATTGAGAATGCAGATTCTCTTGAAGGTTTTACCGCTCAGGAAGGTGAGAACGCAATAGGTGCAGGCGCATATACTACCTCTGATTCTTGGTTGTTTTCAAGGGGCATAAATGTTGAGGCTGGCCAGGTTGTTAATATTTCTTACTATGTTGCTAAACTTACCGGTGCAGGAACTGGCGGAGAAAACAATATTGGCCTTACAAGGGGTAATGATACTACTGTAGCGGGCCAAACTGTGATTACTGAACAAACTATTGTTGATAGTGCAGATTGGACTCAAAGGACCGCAACTTTTACAGCTGCTACTGCCGGGGTATATTATTTAGGTTTCCATTATACATCTACCGGTCAGGCTGCAGCTAATTACGGATATGCATTGATTGATAATGTGGCTATTACTTCGCCTACAGGTGGTGTTGCTGGTTTTAATACAGCTTCATTCCTTGTGTCTCCAAACCCTGCTAACAATTTTGTAACTGTTTCTAATACTGATAATGTACTAATCAACAACATCCAGCTTACTGACCTTAATGGCCGTATTGTTAAGACTATGTCTTTTGACGGTGTTGCTCAGGCTCAGGTTGGCGTTTCAGATCTTGCTAATGGTGTTTATATGATGAACATTTCATCAGACAAAGGTTCTGTAACCAAGAAAATTGTTAAAAACTAAATTAGTTAGTTTTTTTAGAACATATTAAAGGCTGCCTGAAATGGGCAGCCTTTTTATTTGAGTTTGGTCTGAAAAATTATACCAGTGTAGCTGATAATGTTATTTCTGCGGCAGCTAAAACTTTAGAAAGCGGGCAAATTTCTTTTGCTTTTTTAGCGATATCCTGAAAGTCCTGTTCTGTAATTCCGGGAACGCTGCCTTCAAGCTTTAAGTGTATTTTAGTGATAGTGCCATCTTCAAATGTTACCTGGGCTTCAGTGTCAAGGTTATCGGCTGTAAAGCCTTTCTCGTTAAGTAAGAAGCTAAATTGCATGGTAAAACATCCTGCATGTGCTGCGCCTAAAAGTTCTTCAGGGTTAGTGCCTACACCGTCTTCAAAACGGGTTTTAAATGAGTACTGTGCTTTGTTTAAAGTTGTACTTTCTGTGCTTACAGAGCCTTTTCCGTCTTTGCCGGTCCCTTTCCAGTTTGCGCTTGCTTTTCTTGTAAATTTCATGGTTTATTGATTTTTAGATTATTAAAGATATTAGTTTTAAAAGTATTTAAGTGTAGCTATAAAGTTATTTATTGTATGAGCTCTAACTTGTTAAGCCTTTGTTATTTTTCTTACTGATTATTAATTGTGTAGTTTGTCTTTTAGTGCATCGGTAGCCTGTTTAATAGCAGCTCGAGGTGCAGGTGTATCTGTAATGGGATTTAGCATTACAAAGTCGTGTATAGTGCCTATATATCGGGTTGCGGTAACTTTTACGCCTGCTGCATTCAGTTTTTTTGCATAGGCTTCACCTTCATCACGCAGTACATCATTTTCTGCTGTAATTATCAATGCTTCAGGCAGGTTTTTTAGTTGTTCAAAATCAGCACGTAGTGGCGAGGCAGTAATTTGGTTACGGTCTGCTGCATTGGGTGCATATTGGTTCCAAAACCATATCATGGCATTAAGGGTAAGAAAGTGTCCGTTGGCAAATTGCTGGTATGAGGCTGTGTTAAAGTTAGCATCGGTAACAGGGTAGAAAAGTAGCTGAAAATCAATAGCCGGGCCTTTGCGCTCTTTTGCCATGAGTGTTACGGCTATGGCCATATTTCCACCTACACTATCGCCGCCCACAGCCAGTTTTGAAGTGTCAAGTCCCAGTTTACTGCCGTTTTCTTTAATCCACTTAGTTGCAGCATAAGCCTCTTCGTTAGCCTGCGGATACCTGGCTTCGGGGGTTGGGGTATAGTTAACAAAAACTACGGCTATATTTGCACCAACCGCCAGTTCCCTTACTAACCTGTCGTGTGTAAAGGCATTGCCTAAAATCCATCCGCCACCATGAAAATACATCAACACCGGTAGCTTTTCTTTAGCCCCCTGGGGTTTCACAATTCTTATAGATACTTTATAACCATCCTGGGTTATGGTTTTCTCTTCAATGTCGGCCGGTAGTTTTTTGTAATCGCCGGTCTGCGCATTTATAAGTACGTTGCGGGCATCTTGAATGGAAAGCTCATAAAGTTGTGGGCCATTGCCACTATGTACCGCTTTTAAAAATTCGCGGGTTTGTTTTTCAATGTTATAGCTTCCCGCTAAAGATGGGTCGGTTTGTGCGGTGGCAATGCTTAATCCTATAAGTACTAAAGCCAATGTTGCAAATTTTTTCATAATGATTTGTATTAATTGTTGATTGTTTACATTTTATGAGGTTTTAATTACCTCATTTTGACAAGACAAATTTATTTCGATAGCTATATATAAATCAAATTAATAATTTTTTATCTTTATAAAATAAAATTATAACAATGACAATTCAACAATTAAGATATATTGTGGCGCTCGATGAACACCGCCATTTTGCAAGGGCTGCCGAAGAATGTAACGTTACACAGCCGGGCTTAACCATTCAGCTTAAAAACCTTGAAGAAGAGATTGGTATTAAGGTTTTTGACCGGGCTAAAGTGCCTTTAAAGCCCACACTTGCCGGTTTTGAGATTATTGAGAGGGCTAAGAAGCTGCTGCGTGAGGCAGATTCTATTCGTGATTATGTAGTGCATAAAAAAAATGACCTGACCGGTAAGGTAACAATAGGGGTAATAAGTACCCTTTCGCCTTATTTAATGCCTGTATTTATTAAAAAGATTAAAGATGTTGTGCCCGATGTTGCGTTTACTATAGTGGAGGCCGGTACCGTACATTTAATGCACTATCTGGAAACAGGAGCTATAGATATAGCACTCATGGCTACACCTACATCTAATCCCGGTTTAAATGAATACCCGGTTTTTCAGGAACCTTTTGTGGCATGCTTGCCTGAAGGGCATAGTATGGCTAATACCCCTTTTTATGAGCTGAATGAAAATGATAAGCCTGATTTACTTTTGCTGCAAAACGAGTATTGTTTTAATGCGCAGCTTTTGGATATTTGCAGCCTGGGCGAACCGGGCTTGCAGTCTGGTAATGTTAAGTATGAAATAAACTCAATTGAAACCCTTAAAAACCTGGTTAAGGCGGGGATGGGGTTTGCTATACTGCCTCAATTATCAGCCCAAAATAAAGATGAAGGCATTTATAAGCCTTTTAAGGATACCATACCGGTAAGGGAAATAAGCCTGGTAGTGGCCGATACTTTTAGCCGCAAGCTTTTGCTTGAAAAGATAAGCGAAACATTGTGGCTGTGCCTGCCGGAATCATTAAAACAGCAAAAACAATACAAGAAAATACGCTGGAACGACTCGCCCTATTTTATAAAGGCTTTAGAACAATATAAAGGATAAAAAAACCGCAGCTGTATGCTGCGGTTTGTGTTATATCTGTGGCTGGCTTTCAGTAGATTCGGCCAGTTGCTTTTTTGGGTCGTAACCAAACAGGTGGTTCTGTTTAATTATTTCAGCAATACCGGCAGGTAGCATGGTTTCCCACCCGGCTTTTCCTTTGCTGATCATTTTAAGTACTTCACGGCTAAAGATGTTCAGGTTGTTTACATCAACATCAGGAATATCATTAACCTTACCGTTGTATTTAAAGAACTTATACAACTCTTTCATGCGCGGGTGTACTTTAAGGTTTTCAGAGTCAATAACATGGCCTTCTTCGTCTTTCATAGGGTAGAGGTATACCTTAAGATCGCGGTAAAACAGTTTGCCAAATGCCTCTAATATGCCTCCGCTAAGGTGGCGGTAATATTTTTCATCAAAAATATCAATCAGGTTACTTACACCCATTGATAGTCCCATACGGGCTTTGGTATAAGAGCTAAAGTATTCAACAACCTTATAGTATTCCTGGAAATTAGATATCATAACCGTTTGGCCAAGCGAGCATAAAAGCTCAGCCCTGTCCATAAAGTCACGCTCATCAATCTCACCATCGCTGCGCAGGTTGCTAAGGGTTATTTCAAACACCACAAGTGCCTTATCAGGGTCAACCTTGTTTTCTTCAAGAAACATTTTGTATGATTTCTCATACATATCCATGTTTACCTTGGTTACCGGGCGGAAACTTCCACGCAGCGCAAGGATATTCTTTTTATAAAGTACAGCAGCTGGCAGTACATTGTGGCCGCTTGGGTCAAACATTACGGCATCGGTCATGCCGTTTTTAACCAGCTGAAGGCTCATAAGCCTGTTGTCTACATCGGCAAAGCGTGGGCCTGAAAAGTTTATGGTATCAATTTCAAGCTGGTCTTTGTCAAGGTGGTCATATAGGTAGCGCAGTAGTTTTTTAGGGTCGTTATACTTGTAAAACGCGCCATAAATAAGATTTACACCTAAAATGCCCAGTGTTTCCTGCTGAAGGCGTGCATCGGTTTCCCTAAAACGTATGTGCAGTATAATCTCGTTGTAATCTTCATCCGGCTCAACCTGGTACCTTATGCCTACCCAGCCGTGTCCTTTAAATTGCTTGGCAAAATCTATAGTGGCAACGGTATTTGCATAGCTAAAAAATACCTTGTTGGGGTGTTTTTCGCGCTTAAGCCTGTCTTCCATAATGCGCACCTCGTGGCCCAGCATCTTTTTAAGGCGGCTTTCGGTAACATATCTTCCGTCTTCCTCAACGCCGTAAATGGCATCACTAAAATCTTTATCGTAGGCAGACATGGCTTTGGCTATCGTTCCACTCGATGCTCCTGAGCGGAAGAAATGGCGCACAGTTTCCTGTCCGGCACCTATTTCGGCAAATGTGCCGTAAATGTTTTCGTTCAGGTTTATGCGCAGCGCTTTATCTTTTATAGATGGAACGTGAGCAATAATCCTGTCGCCCTTTAAAGTTATTTCGTCGTCAGATAGTTTCATAGCGGTGAAAGATATGCTGCAAAGTTAGGAAATGACTGCATTTTATAAAACAAATTATGCTATTTTTGTGTAAAAAATAAAGTATTTTGAACGTTTGGTTTCTCGGTACCGGCACATCCCAGGGCATTCCCATCATTGGCAGCACACATCCTGTATGCCTGAGCAGCGACCCAAAAGACAAGCGCCTGCGTGTTTCGGTATGGATATCATGGCCGGGACACTCATTTGTAATAGATTGCGGGCCTGATTTCAGGCAGCAAATGCTAACCAGCGGCTGTACTGCATTAGACGGCATACTTTATACCCATGAACACAGCGACCATACCGCCGGATTAGACGATATAAGGCCTTTTTTCTTTCGTCAGGGCAACATACCCATTTATGCCCACAATCGTGTAATAAACAACTTGCAAAAACGTTTTGAATATATCTTTCAGGAAGAAAACAAATACCCCGGGGCACCATCAGTAAATAGTAACCCTGTTGAAGCCTACAAACCTTTTGCTATTGGCAATAAAACGGCAACCGCGTTTACGGTATTGCACGGCAGCCTCGAAATTTTTGGCTACAGGATTGACGGTTTTGCTTATATAACCGATGCAAAAATAATTCCTGACGAGAGCCTGGAGCTTATAAAAGAAGTTGATGTATTGGTAGTTAGTGCCTTAAGGATAGAACCTCATGAAAACCATTTTAACCTGCAGGAGGCATTAGATTTTATTGCTCTTGTTAATCCAGGAAGAGCCTATTTAACGCATATAAGCCACATGTTAGGTTTTCATGAAGAAGTGCAGAAAATACTGCCGGAAAATGTATTTTTGGCCTACGATAATTTAGAAATAACCATTTAAAATAATGAAGAAGAATATTTTTCTATACCTGTTTATTTTTTCGCTGGCAATCAATGTGTTTGCGTATATGTATTTTACAAACCAGCAAAATTTTGACCATGGGCGCATAGACAAGCTTCAGGGTAAACTTAAGTCAGTTCGCGACAGCATAAAGACTGAAAGTGCCAAAAGTGCTTCTGATAGTTATTTTTCGCTTGAAAATAACGCCAATGCACAGGAGTATTTTGCAGGTAAAGATGTAAAAGAGATTGCCATAAAAGTAAGAGATGCCATATATGCCCAAAATGCAACTAAGGGCGGTAACCCGCTTGTTGGCTATCCTGCCATGGAAGGCCAGCCGTTTTCGGTATCTAAAATAAAAGTGCTTAACCACAGGTGGGTAATTATAGACTACAGCAACGGTAAATACTGGGGAGAAGCACTGCTACGCTACTTTGTGGAAGATAACGGCAGCATAACCCTTGAAAAGGCCGACACGCTGTTATATCCGCAGCAATAACAATTATTTTTTGTACTTTAGGCACGTGTAATACATCCTTGAATTTTATGAAAAAGCATATTGTAATGATTGCTGTTGCCGGTCTTTTGTTTTCGTGTGATTATATTTTGAAGCCGAAAGATAAAGATTCAACCGCTAAAACGCCGCAGGTTGTTACCGGGACAGATACTGATAAGGATGATAAAGGCTGTGTAATATCTGCCGGTTACAGGTGGAGCCAGCTTAAAGAAGACTGTATAAGGCCTATTGAAGAGGGGTACAGGCTTAACAGTATAGAACAGGTAGAAGGGGAAAGCACTTACAAAAGTGCTTTTGTTACCTTTGATGAAGATAAAGAAAAAGCCGAACTGTTCCTGCCCAATGTAAGGACTTCTGCCATACTGAAAAAAGATAAGAATGGAGTTTACTCTGATGGTAAATGGGTACTTTCAGTAAACGAAAAATACAGCCTGCATAAAAACGGGGCACTCCTGTTTCAGGGGGCTGCCGTGCAGGAAGGCCAGGTAACCGGAGACGACAAGGCCGAAGATTAAAATTAAATAGTAACAAAACAGTTTTATAATAGTCTTATTTAGAAACTGAAAAAGCATGAACGATAAAACTACTTCCTGGAAAAAAAGCTACAGCCTTGTGCTGCTGCTTAATGTTATATACATAGTTGTGTTTTATTTTATAATGCAGATATATACATAGTATGCAGCCGTTAGACTGGATTATACTTACAGTTACGCTTTTGTTTATAGTTGCCTATGGGGCACTTAAAACCAAAGGCAGCCAAAATGTTGAAGAATATATATTAGGCAGTAACCAAACGCCCTGGTGGACTGTAGGCCTTTCTGTAATGGCTACACAGGCAAGTGCCATTACCTTTTTATCCACACCCGGCCAGGCCTATCATGATGGCCTTGGTTTTGTACAGTTTTACTTCGGGTTGCCGCTTGCCATGGTGGTTATATGCCTCACTTTCATACCTATTTACCACAAGCTAAAGGTTTATACCGCCTATGAGTTTCTTGAGCAGCGTTTTGATGTTAAATCAAGGTCGCTGGCGGCAATAATTTTCCTTATACAACGCGGGCTTGGCACAGGCCTTACCATTTATGCGCCTGCTATAATTTTATCGTCATTATTAGGGTGGAACCTTAATGCTATGAACATTGCCATAGGTGCGCTGGTAATAATTTACACCATGACGGGGGGCACAAGGGCGGTAAACGTTACCCATAAACAACAGATGTTTGTAATAATGTCGGGCATGATAATTACCTTTTTTATCATACTTGATTACCTGCCCGATGAGCTTAGCTTTAACAATGCACTGCACATAGCCGGTGCTAACGATAAACTGAATATACTTGATTTTTCGGTAGACCCGGATAAGCGTTATACGATATGGACGGGCCTTGCCGGTGGTTTCTTTTTAGCACTGTCTTATTTTGGTACAGACCAAAGCCAGGTACAGCGCT
The DNA here is from genome assembly GCF_001278115.1 of Flavobacterium akiainvivens. GTDB lineage: Bacteria > Bacteroidota > Bacteroidia > Flavobacteriales > Flavobacteriaceae > Flavobacterium > Flavobacterium akiainvivens. The sequence continues at coordinate 537,947 of NZ_LIYD01000005.1, forward strand.
ATCTTTCAGGCAAAAGCATAAAAGAAAGCCAGATGGGCCTTATTATGAACGGCCTGCTAAAAGTGCCTATGCAGTTTTTTATACTGTTAATAGGGGTAATGGTATTTGTGTTTTTCCAGTTTCACAGTGCCCCGCTGCACTTTAACCCAAACAATACCAATAGCATAAACAAATCGGTTTATAAAAAAGACTACAATGCACTTGAAACCCAGCTTAAAGAAGTAGCTGCCGAAAAAGAAGAAATAAGCCACCTGTATGTAGGGCAGCTACACCAGGATTATGATAATAAAGAGCTGCACAACCGCCTGGTAAGCCTTAACAGCCGTGAAAAAGATTTACGTGAACAGGCCAGGCAACTGATTGAAAAAGTAGACAAAGGCGCAGAAACCAATGATAAAGACTATGTGTTTTTATACTTCATACTCAATTTCCTGCCTAAAGGACTGGTAGGGCTGTTGCTTGCAGTGATATTCTCAGCAGCCATGTCATCTTCAGCTTCGGGGTTAAATGCCTTGGCTTCAACTACTTCTATTGATATTTATAAGCGCTTATATCCCGGCGAAAAAGAAGACAAGCACATGGTGAACATGACCAAGCTGTTTACCCTTTTCTGGGGGCTTGTGGCCATTCTGTTTGCCTGTTTCGGCACTTTGTTTGAAAACCTTATACAGCTTGTAAATATTATTGGCTCAATATTTTACGGTACAGTGCTGGGCATTTTCCTTGTAGCGTTTTACATAAAATACATAAAGGCCGATGCTATGTTTTGGGGGGCTTTCCTTGCACAGCTTATTATTATAGTAGTATATGAAAGCGATATTGTAAGCTTCCTGTGGCTCAATGTATTGGGAGCAGCACTTGCTATAGGATTATCATTCCTGTTACAGGCCATGTACAACAGCGCGTCTAAAGATCTTTATAAAGTTATAAGCCGTGTATGCTTATCGCTGGTGTGCCTAATGTCTGCGGCCATAATTACCTATTACATCATGAAGATATTTGCGTAAAAAACTATTTCTTAAGGTATAAGCATAAAAAAATCGCCCGGTTAAAGGGCGATTTTTTATTGGTATTTACATCAGGATTATTTCTTGCTCCACTCTTTAATAGAGTCCTGGTTCATTTTAATATAGTCCTGGTTGTTCGCTTTTTGAGCGCCTGCAAGCGATAGTTTAGCCGTTTCTACAGCACCTGCCTTATCGCCAAGTTTAGCCTGTATAAGTGCTTTTTGCCTTAAGATATAGAAAGGGGCATCCTGTCCTTTTTCAGTTTTTTCAATTGAAAGGTTAATCCATGTAAGCGCCTTGTTAAGGTCGGCATTGCTTTGGTAGTAGTATTGGGCAGCAGCAAAGTAAGCGCCTTGTGTAGGGCCGCTCATGGCTTCTTCAATACTTTTAAGTGCGGTAGCCTTGGTGGGTACTTCAATCTTAAGGGCTACCATGGTTTTTTCCCATGCAATTTCAAGGAAACCAAAATCATTCTCAAGGGCGTTCATGCCAATTGTAAGGGTTTCAACATGGCGTGAAACAAACTCCGGTTTAACCGTTGCCCTTACCACTTCTTTGGTTTCATCCCATTTTTCGGGCGTACCCCAGTTGTTGATGTCGTTATACAAAATCACATCCCAGCTGTCAGCTTTCGGCTGGGTATAAAGTGCATATTTACCGGCTTTTATGTCTTTACCGTTTATTTTTACATCATCGCCAAATGTTATAACGGTATTCATATTAGCACCTGTCCTCCAGATACGGCCAAAAGGAACCAATTCGCCATATACAGCCCTTCCGCGTGCACTTGGGCGGGAGTAGTCTATCTTAACCGTTGTAAGGCCTACCGTTTGTTCTATAACAGCGTGCGGGCTTGCCTGTGGTGTTTGTATCTGTGCGTTAGAAGTTAAAGACAGCGCAATTACCAGTGCGGCTGTAAGAAATATCTTTTTCATGATATTGTTTATATGTTAATGTTTGTACTGCGAAAATAGTAATAATAGATGTTACGGTTGTTAAAAAATACTAAAATTGCTGTAAGGGTTTTAAGTATGTTTAGTAATTTCACTCCATACAAACAGCCCCATGATTTACACCCTGCACCGCATTCAAAAACTGCCCATACCACTGCAACAGGCCTGGGATTTTATGGCCGACCCTAAAAACCTTGCCGTTATAACGCCCGATAGTATGGGGTTTGTAACCAAAAGCGGCGACGAACGCAAAATGTTTGCTGGCCAGATAATTACCTATACCATAACGCCTTTATTTGGTATAAAATTGCAATGGGTTACCGAAATTACGCATGTAAAGCCTGTTGAATTTTTTGTAGATGAGCAGCGTTACGGGCCTTACGCATTTTGGCATCATAAGCATTTTTTGAAGGAAATACTGGGTGGTACCGAGATGGAAGACATAGTGCATTACAAGGTGCCAATGGGCTTTTTAGGCAGGCTGGTACATCCATTTTTGGTTAAGCCCAAGCTTGAAGAGATTTTTGCTTACCGCGAAAAGAAGCTTATTGAACTGTTTGGAGGATTTAAAGGTTAACACATGATAGTATTTTGGTTTAGGCGCGACCTGCGTATTGATGATAACACCGCCCTGCATGAAGCCCTGGCAGCAGGCGAGGAGGTATTTCCTGTTTTTATTTTCGACAAAAATATACTCGAAGAATTACCCAAAGATGATGCGCGGGTTACATTCATTATGTCTCTTTTAGAGGGATTTAACAGCGAATTTAAAAAGCACAGCCGGTCGCTTGCGGTGTTTTATGATACGCCCGAAAACGTGTTTAAGCACCTGTTGAAAGACCATGATATTACCGCCCTGTATGCCAACCGCGATTATGAGCCCTATGCCCGCAAGCGCGATAAGGCCGTGTATGAAGTGCTTCAGGAGAAAAATATTCCTTTTAAAAGCTTTAAGGACCAGGTAATTTTTGAGAAAAGCGAGGTGGTAAAGGATAACGGCGAACCTTATTCGGTTTACACACCGTATAAGAACCGTTGGCTACTACATTTTAAGGATGTTCAGCTTAGGATGCACCATCCTCAAATTGAGGCTAAAAGCATCGTTAAACACGATTATCCATTCTTAACTCTTACAGATATTGGCTTTACCGAAAGCAGCATTAAGCCCGAACCGTATGATGTATCGCCTTCGCTGATAGAAGGATACGAAAATACACGTAACTATCCGGCTATAGAGGGCACCAGTAAGCTGAGCCCGTACCTGCGTTTTGGTGCTTTGAGTATCAGGCAGTTGGTTAAAAAAGCTCTTGCGGCTAAAAACCAGACATTCCTTAACGAGCTGATTTGGAGGGAATTCTTCATGCAATTACTGTGGCATTACCCTGAAACGGTTACCAAAGCCTTTAAGCCTAAGTACGACAATGTTAAATGGCGTTATAGTGAGAAAGATTTTAAAGCCTGGTGCGAGGGTAAAACCGGATTTCCTATAGTAGATGCCGGCATGCGCGAACTAAACGCTACAGGCCACATGCACAACCGTGTACGTATGATAACCGCAAGCTTTTTATGCAAGCAATTACTGCTTGACTGGCGCAAAGGTGAGGCTTATTTTGCTGAGAAACTGCTTGATTATGAACAATCCAGCAATGTGGGTAACTGGCAGTGGGCAGCCAGCAGTGGGGCAGATGCATCGCCATACTTCCGTATTTTTAATCCTGATGAGCAGGTTAAAAAGTTTGATAAAGACCTTAAGTACATCAAAAAATGGGTGCCCGAGTTCCAGGATATTGATTATAAACCCATTGTAGACTATAAAGAAAGCCGCGAAAGGGCGCTAAAGGTTTACAAGGAAGCGGTGAGCTAACTGGTTATGGTTTGTGGTTTATGGTTTATAGTTTAAGAGCTGAGTAAGCAACCATAAACCATAAACCATAAACCACAAACTATAAACTATTTTATGTCTCTGATTATCTGGTAGTTAAGCTGGCTGAAATCACTGATAACCTGGTCAGCAAGGGATGTATCCTGTGTAGTATGTTCGTCGTTTTTATAACCAATGCAATATACCCCGGCAGCTTTAGCAGCTTTCACACCGTTGGTACTGTCTTCAATTACAATACATTCATCCGCCGTAAAGCCTGATTTGGCTACAGCTTCTAAGAAAATTGCAGGGTGCGGCTTGCTGAATTCAAAGTCCTGTCCGCTTATTTTATGGCTAAAATAAGGGTTTAATCCAAAACGGTTAAACACCCTTTCTATCTTAACTTTAGATGATGACGATGCAAGTAATATCGTTACACCGTTATTGTAAAGGTCTACAATAAGGTCTTTAACACCGGGCATCAGCTCAAGGGTTTCATCAGCATCAAAGGCTTCACAGTAGTAATCAAGGCACTGTTGCAGCATATCGTCTACAGTAGCGTCAAGCGTGTACATATCCTTTATTTTCTGTAGTATATTGCGGTCAGAATTGCCTATAAAGGTAGAATACACTTCATCGGTAACAGTAATGCCCATGGCATCATAAAACTTGGTATTTGCCCTGTGGCTAAGGGGTTCGGTGTCTACAACAACACCATCCATATCAAAAATAACGGCTTTAATCATGTTTTTTGTTTCGAGTTTCAGGTTTCAAGTTTCAGGTTCTTACTCAGTCCCTAAACTTGAAACCTGAAACCTGAAACTCGAAACTTTTTTAAACTAAATTCTTTACTATTTCGGCGTTTAATTCATTAAAATGGCTAATAACCTTGTTGGCATCGCTCAGTTCCTGTGGTGCTGTGTTTTCACTTTTATAACCCACCACAAAAATACCGGCGGCGTTGGCAGCCTTAATACCGTTTGTACTGTCTTCGATAACAATACATTGGCTTACCGGAGTACCCGATAGTTCGGCAGCTTTTAAAAATATGGCAGGGTGGGGTTTAGATTGCGGAAAGTCTTCACCGCTAACCTTATGGGTAAAATACTGGTGCAGGTTAAAGCGGTCAAACACCTTTTTAATTGTTATGTTTGATGCAGAAGATGCCAAAACCAACTGTAAACCACTGCTGTGCAGGTTTTTAATAAGGTCAAACACACCCGGAAGCAGTTCAAGGTCTTCCTTGGTATCAAACAACCCGTTAAAAAAGTCGCGCTTGCTTTGTATAAGGTCTTGTACCTCATGCTCAAGATTAAAGTTTTCCTTAAGGCGCTGGTAGGTGTTTTTGGTGCTAAGGCCTGTAAAACCGGCATACATTTCATGCGGAACCTCAATGTTAAGGTGCTCAAAATGTTGATGGTAGGCGTGGTAGTGCAGGGGCTCGGTGTCAACAATAACACCGTCCATGTCAAAAATAACTGTGTTAACCATTTTTCTTCTTAAAGCCCAAAAATACAACATAACGGCCTAACAGAAAAGCCAAAAGGTTATTTAAACGTTATTTAGTAGGCCATACATTCCTCGGCACATTCGCGGCAGGCCCGGGCACACTCGTGGCAGTGGCTGTGGTGAGTGGCAAATTTTTCGCATTCTTCGGCACAGGCGCTGCACATATCGGCGCAAAGCCTCATGGCGTGGTGGCTGTACTCACTTTCGCGCTCCTCCAGTTTTACGCACAGTGCGCAAATTTCGGCACAGTCGCGGCACAGGGCAATGCAACGCAGATGGTCTTCGCTAAGCAGTTTAATGCATTGGGTAGCACACATTTCGCAGGCCGCAAAACAGGCCAGGCAGGCATCTATCATGGCTTCATTTTTCATAATGATTTGATTTTGTGGTTACTGATTAACACAAAGTTAGCCTATACCACCCGCAGACTGCCTTAAAACCCTGTTAAAGGTTTACCTGAAAAGTTTTAAATGATGCAGATTAAACCTTTTACATTAACTTTAGTCTTACAAACAAAGAGCTTTTAAACATTGCAGGACGAGAAGGAATTTATAGCACAGTTGCTTGACCCTAAAACGCAGCAGGCCGCATTTAACCGCCTTGTAGGGCAGTATAGCAGGCCGCTGTACAGCCATATACGCAACATTGTGCTTAGCCACGATGATGCCGACGACGTGCTGCAAAACACCTTTGTAAAGGTGTTCCAGAACCTTAAAAATTTTAAAGGAGAGAGCAAACTGTTTAGCTGGATGTACCGCATTGCTACTAATGAGGCCATTACCTTTATAAACCAAAGGGCTAAGAAAAGCGGCATAAGCAGCGAAGAAGTACAGCAAAAAGCTATCATGAACCTGCAAGCCGATGAGTATTTTGAGGGCGATACACTTCAGCTAAAACTACAGCAGGCTATTGCCAGGCTGCCTGAAAAACAGCAGCTTGTGTTTAAAATGCGCTATTTTGAAGACCTGAAGTATGAAGATATATCTGAAATACTGGGCACGTCTGTAGGGGCGTTAAAGGCATCTTACCACCATGCCGCCAAAAAAATTGAAGAATACATAAACCACCATTAAACCATTTGCAATTAATTTAGTCTTAACACCATGAGCCAGTTTAAATTAGATGAAGGAGATAACATAAAGTCCGGGTTCAGTACGCCCAATGGCTACTTTGAAGGCTTTGCTGACAGGCTTTCAGAAAGGCTTGCTATTGCTAATGAACCCAAAGTAGTGCCGCTTTACAGGCGCAGGCCGGTATGGTTAAGTGCTGCTGCTGTGTTTGTTATACTGCTGGGGCTTGGCATTTTCTTTAAAGATATGATAGTACCCAAAACGGTTCAGCCTGATGCCGAGGCTATTGAAAGTTACCTGGTGTACCAGCAGGGTATTAATTCTTACGATCTTATCCAAAACCTTGATGTTCAGGATATAAAGGAGATAGAGGTGTCGCTGGATGATATTCCTGATGACGCCATTCAGGACTACTTAACCACCGAAGATATTTACCTGGAATAATACAACCACCGCAATAAACAACAATGAAAATGAAAATGAAGTTACTAACGCCGCTGCTTTTGCTGTTCAGCATCAGTATGTTAGCGCAAAAAGACCACAAGGAAAAATGGGAGCAGATCAAGGCGCTCAAGGTTTCTTTCCTTACTACCGAATTAAGTTTAACCCCCCAGGAATCAGAGAAGTTTTGGCCGGTTTACAATGTTTATGAGGAAAAACAATGGCAGATAAGGCACGATAAAATGCGCCCCATCATAAAAAAGATAGACGAAGTGGGCTTTGATAAGGTGAATGAAAAAGATGCAGCAGCTTATCTGGAGAAGTTGCAAGATGCTGAAGAAGAGCTTCTTACTTTAAGGAATAAACTTATCTCTGACCTAAAACCCATTATTGGCTCTGCCAGGTTGCTAAAACTCAAGAAAGCTGAGGACGACTTCAACAAAAAACTCCTGGAAAAATATAAGGATAAGGACAAAAAGAAAAACTAAAAGGCTCATTATGAGCCTTTTTTGTTTAATTTAACTTGTTGAGTTCTATATCTTCGTCTTCATCATCGTTATCCTTAACCTTGTGGAAAATACGGCCTATCATCACACTTAGGCGGTTTTTGTAATCTTCCACAAGCCACTCACGATAGTTTTTAGTTGTCTTAGACAGCAACTTAGCATACTGTTTAACCCTGTATTCAATATCGCCATCCAGCTCGCGGGCCAGTTTGCGGGCTTCGCTAACCGTTTCGCTGTTTTCAATACACATAAAGGCATGCTGGCGTATTGACTTCTCAATCACCACTTTAGGCTTTTCTTTATCATCAGTAGCCTGCCTGAATTCGGCCTCTACATCAAACGTAACATCCAGAGTATTAGCAAATTTAGCCCTTAGCTCATCGGTCATGGTGTACACATGGTAACTCTCGATTTCGGCGTCGGAGCGTATATTCTCCAGGAACAGTTCCGGGTTCTTAAAAATGTAGTGCCAGTCTACCGGGTCGCTCCATAAACCAAAGCGTTGTGCGTTGTTACCCAGGTCAATAACCGTAAAATAGTCCTTGTTTGGCAGCTTGCGCGAACCACGGCCTATCATCTGGAAGTACAGCGTTAGCGACCTCGTGGCGCGGTTAAGTATTATGGTTTCAACCGTTGGTTCATCAAAACCGGTGGTAAGTATTGATACTGAGGTAAGTATGGCGTCAGGGGTCTTCCTGAACCAGCTTAGTATTTTCTTGCGTTCTACATCGGGCGTCTTGTTGTCGAGGTGCTTAATGGGTAATCCAGCTGCTTTAAATGTTTCATAAACATAGAGCGATGTATTGATACCGTTATTGAAAATCAGTGTTTTACGTCCAGAAGAACGCGCCACATACGACTGTAATAACAAATCCTGCATTATGGTACGGGAGTACAGTTCATCTGAAGATGATACCGTATAATCGCCGTTAATGCCTAATTTTAAAGAAGTTAGCTCCACATCATAGCCATACATTGCTGCATTTGCAAGGAAGCCTTTGTCAATCAGGGCTTTAATAGGTTCGCCCGTAATAAGCTCATCATAGGTTTCATACATAGGTAATTCTATGTTAGAGCTTAAGGGTGTGGCAGTTACGCCCAAAAACAGCGAATCTTTAAAGTAGGTAAAAAGCTTACGGAAGGAGTTGTAATGCGCCTCGTCTACAATAACCAGTCCCACATAATCCATGTGGAACTTCTTGTCTTTCAGGCGGTTATTAAGTGTTTCAACCATAGCCACATAGCAGTCAAAATCGTTATCCTGTGGCAGGTCTTTAACGGCGCTGTCTATTATGGTGTTGCGCACCCCAAAGCCGTTAAGCATTTGCGATGTTTGCTTGCTAAGCTCAATCCTGTGGGTGAGTACCAGCACTTTTCGGCCGTATTTCTCTATGAAACGGCGTGCTATTTCGCTAAAAATCACGGTTTTACCGCCGCCGGTTGGCAGCTGGTAGAGCAGGTGGTAGTTGTTGGGCTTGCCCTCAAACTTCTCAAAAATGGCGTCGATGTCCTGCTGTTGGTAGTTGTACAGCTCTTTCCTTTCGGCTTCTTCCGGTTGCATGGGCAGTTACTAAACAACAAAAATAAAATTTTAGTTAGATATATCTGTTTAAAAAATCTTAATTGTTTTTCTAATTTTCATATTCAGAAATAACCTACGGTTATCTTGCGAAAAGTGCTTAATTTTTCACTTTTGGACTTCGAAATTCAAAATCAAAATAGCGTATTATTACAAGTGGTGTTTTTTGGTCTTTTAGCCAAATTTTAGCTCGTAAAATAAATTATAAAATTTTCCTTTTATTTATTAGAAAATATTCTTAACTTTGTACCGAAGATTTTAATGCAGATGATACCAAACTATAACAACCTGCCGCTTGACCAAGCAACGCGAATGCAAAACGAGATGAAGGGCAACATCTTGCTTGCCGGTTTGCAGGGTAAGGTTGTTACAATAGGAGGGGCAGATATTTCGCATAATAAATATGAAGACACCGTATATGCGGGCATTGTGGTGCTGAGCTATCCGCAAATGACACTGCTAAGCTATTCTTTAGTGGTTAGTGAGACTAAGTTCCCTTATGTGCCGGGGTATTTAGGCTTTCGCGAAGTACCCGCATTGCTCGAGGCCTGGCAACAGTTACCGCAAAAACCGGATATTATGGTGCTCGACGGGCAGGGCATAACACATCCCCGGCGAATGGGTATAGCCAGCCATTTCGGGCTGTTGGCTAATTGTGCTGCTATAGGTTGTGCAAAGAATATGCTGTATGGTAAGTTCCCGGAGCTTGGGGAAGAAAAGTTTAGCAGCAGCCCGATAACTAACGGGGGTGAGTTGTTGGGCTATGCGCTGCGCACAAAGCAGGGGGTAAAGCCGGTATATATTTCACCCGGTAATACGGTAAGCGTACCGCAAAGCCTTGAAATTATGAACAATTGTATAGGCAAACACCGCATACCTGAACCTACGCGACTGGCACATAACGCGGTAAACCTGCTGCGCACAGGCAATTTAAAGCCCGGTTACCACAGCCTTAACCCGCAAATGGATCTCTTTGGATAGATTATTGGATTTTTAGATGGTTCAATTGCTCGACTTAATCAATACTTATAAACCTGAATAACAAGGCTATTATAGGATTCGAGTGAAGCTATCTAATAATCGAACCATCTAAAAATCCAACAATCCTATTGGCCAATCGCTATCAAATTAGCCATAAGCCTGTAGGCGCCGCTAACGCCCTCGGGCAGTTCACGGAAAAAGCTCAGGCCGGTGTATACATAATAGCCCTTACCGTACTTTGCAACCAGTATGGCGCTTTTTTTGTCAGGTTCGCCCTTATCGTGGCTTGAAATTATTGGGGTGTATTCCGGTGCCCATTCGTCAGGGTAGTATAGGCCCTGTTCCTGTACCCAGCCTTTAAAATCGGCTTCGGTAAGCTTGTTAGGGTAATTTAGCACGGGGTGTTTGGGATCTATAAACGTTACCTGGGCATCTTCCTCAGTAACCCTGTCCCTCGATATGCGGAATGGGTAGGGGCCAACGTTCTTTGTGGTCAGTGCGCCGGTAGTGTTGTACTGCACCACCATAGTGCCGCCCTGGTGTACATAATCAAGCAGGGTTTGCTGCTTGTAGGCAAGGCCATCGAGCACGTTGTAGGCGCGTATGCCCACCACTACAGCGTCAAATTTTTTCAACTTTTCAGCAGATAGGTCGCCTATGCCAATAAGGGTAACGTTATAGCCCATTTGCTCAAGGCTTGCCGGTACGTTGTCTCCTGCGCCCATCAGGTAAGCTATGTCTTTGCCCTTAATGCGCACATTGGCACGGGTAAACTTGGCCGTGCTGGGCAACAGTACCTGCTGTATGTTTATGTGAGGGTAGTTTATAATGGTTTGTTCCAGGTCATATTCCCTGCCATCCATAGTGGCAATACTGCGGCCGGTAACTTCGCTGGGTGCATCGGGCGCGGTAACCTCAAACTCAACCGTAACCTCGCTGCCCTTGGTTTTCAGGTCAAACGGAATACTGGCTGGGGTAACCTCCCATCCGGCAGGCAGTTCAAAGCGCAGGCTACCTTTGCAGTTATCTTTCCCGGCCTTGATTTTTATGCTCACGGTTTGGCTGTCATCATCGGTAAACAGCTGTACCTTGTTGGCAATGCGTGTGGTAACAGCCGGAATTATGTCCAGCGGCTGGTACACCTCGCCATCAACAGGGTCGTTGTATTTATACACAATTTGTTTAGGAAATCCAAAGGTAGTGCCGTTAATATCTACGGTAAACAGCAGGTTCAGGTTCCTTATAATATCTGGGATGCCAATTTTTTTAAGGTCGTTTACAGCATACATACCTGCCGTGCCGGGTTCCATAAGCCAGTAGGGCGAGGTGTAGGCAAAGTTATCGGGCACTTTAACGTCATATTCGCCGCTTTGGCCCTGGTTATTTTTAAGGGAGATGCCCATTTTTTGGGTCGAGATGTTCGAAAGCGTAATGTTTATGCCGCTGCGGTTTATGGCTTCCCATTTTACCTTGAGCGTGCTGCCGGGTGTAATGCTCTGCACATCGGCCACAGCCTCAAGGTACAGGCCGCTGCAATCGGCAATAATTTCTTTAAGTTCTTCCGTTTTCTGCCATTTCCAGTAACCGTCTTCAAGCGCCATAACCTGGTTGTAAACCGCTATAAGCGCAGGCACTGAGGCTGATGGGTTCTTAAAGTCATAATTTTTCATGATGGCTGCCACGGCATCGCCTATGGCCTTGCCGCCTTTAACGCGGTTCCATGAGGTGTCTATGCCTTCAAACAGGTTCAGGTTTTTACGGTCCTTAAAATCAGGGCCTTTTATAAGTTCCAGGTATTCCATGTCTTCGCCGCGTTCGCCGGTAGAACCAAAGCCCTGGCTTTTGTGCCTGCTGCGGCTAAGGGCGGCAATTTCCTGGTTCGATTTGCCCAGCAGCGGGTAGTAGCTGCCGGTGGAGATGTTTACGTACTTTGACTTATCGGCTTTCTCAAAGTTTTCCTTACCGCCAAAAAACCACCACGACACGTTAAAAAACAGGCGTTGCGGCGCCCATGCTGTGGTATATTTCAGTTGGTTGGGTTCATAGTTTTTATCCTGTGCCAGTTCAAAGGCTTCCTGTGCCAGCATGGCCGATGATGTGTGGTGGCCGTGGGTGGTGCCCGGCGAACGGTGGTCAAACCTTGTAATGATAACATCGGGCTGAAAGTTACGTATCACCCAAACCATGTCCTGTAATACCTGCTCTTTGTCCCATATTTGCAGGGTTTCATTGGGCATTTTGCTGAACCCGAAGTCATTGGCGCGGCTAAAAAACTGTTCGCCCCCGTCTATCTTGCGGGCTTCTATAAGTTCTTGCGTGCGGATTACGCCCAACAGTTCGCGCAGCTCGGTGCCAATAAGGTTCTGTCCGCCGTCGCCACGGGTAAGCGACAAATAGCCGGTGCGGGCAAGGCTGGTATTGGCAAGGTAGGATATCAGGCGGGTATTCTCATCATCAGGGTGTGCGGCAAGGTACAGTGCCGACCCTAAAAAGTTGAGTTTCTCAATCTTGTGGTATATTTCTGCCGAAGTAGGCTTTTCGGGCTGCTGGGCATGGCTTACGCCAAAAATAAGCAGCAGGGCATATAGCAGGCTTTTGTGCATGTAGTAAATCTTTAGTCGTAAAATTCTTTGTCTTCCTGCTTTATGGGCACAATGCTCACGCCTTTTTGCAGCAGGAGGCTGTTGGGGTAGGTAATAATTTCGCCCTCACGGGTGCGCAGTATGGTATGGAAGGATTTTATGTCTTCAATCTGTGCTTCTATGGGGAAATCTTTGTCGTGCACGCGAATTACATCGCCTATGCGGAACGGGAAGGTAAAAAACATAATCACCCCCGAGGTTATGTTGCTCAAAATGCTCCATTGTGCAAAAAACGCAACGCCTATAACGGCAAGTGTACCGCCTATAAAACCAAAAAGGCCGTCTTCTTTAATGCCCCAAACGCCTACAAGGGCAACCACAAACAGTAAAAACATGGCATAGTCTATATACTTGCCTATAAGGTTGGTGCGGTGTTCGCTTAGGTGTGATGCCTTTGCGTATCGTTTTGTAAGCTTGGTAATTATAAAGTTGAGTGCAATAAAAATCAGTATGGTTATAATGGTGCTTACTATCTCATTTTTATGTTCAAAATCGTCGAGCATTTCATTGGGTTTTACGCAAATTTACTTAAATATTGGTAAACCTTGTCTACCGGCATGCCCACAACATTGGCATAAGAGCCGTCTATACGGGCAATGGCCACCAGGCCTATCCACTCCTGTATGCCATAAGAACCGGCCTTGTCAAACGGTTGGTAGTTGTCAAGGTAGTAGCGTATTTCTTTGTCTGTCAGAGGGTTAAAGGTAACGCGGGTGGTTTCGTTAAACACATCGGCCTTAGCCGCTGTTTTTATACAAACCGATGTTATAACCTCATGCGTTTTTCCCTGTAAAGACTGTAGCATGGCAAAGGCATCATTGTAATCCTTTGGCTTGCCCAGGGCTTTATTTTGGTGCCACACAATGGTGTCGCTGGTTATGGCAATCTCATTTTCGGCCAGGGTGTCTTCCAGCGCTGCGGCCTTTAGTTTGGCCAGGTAGTCGGTAATTTCAGCGCCCTGAAGGTGGTCAGGATAAATTTCCTCCACATCTTTAAGGCGGATTTCAAAGTCTACGTTAAGCTCCTTTAAAAACTGCTGCCTGCGGGGCGAACCCGATGCCAGTATCAGTTTGAAGTCCTTCAGTTTTTGTTTCAGCATCTGCTTTTAATTTTATGTTGAATGAAATAACTGCAATAGATAACGCCGTAAACAGCAGCACCAGCTTTAGTGCGCTCTCCATCTGGCGGAATTCTTTTTGTGTAGCGCCGTTCCACAATTTTATGATGCAGAATACCAGCGGCCCGCCTAAAAACAACAGTACAAAAGCCAGTGCAAACGGCAGGTTTATAAGGTATACCTTGCCATAAACCACCACGGCCAGTACCGGTAATATACAAAGGCCCAGCAGTATTTTAACCGTACGCGCCCTGCCCAGGGTAATGGGCAGCGTATTAAGCCCGGCGTTATAGTCGGCATCGCTGTTGGTAAGGTCGTTTATAAAGGTAAGTATCAGGTTTATAATAAAGGAAAAAATTATATAGTCCAGCAGTACCTCAAACATGGGTTTTGCCATAGAATAATTAATGTTGGTAAGCCCGAAATACATATTAAAAACGCCAATAGCCACAAGGGGCAGGGTCATAATCAATGCCAGTAAAATATTGCTAATCAGCAGGCTTTGTTTAAGACTGGTAGCATACAGATAAAGCGTTGCCGCACCCACTACAAAAATACCCAGGTACATGGGCTTTTCGCCAAGGTTGGCCAGGTAGTAACCTATGCCCACACCCACCACGTTTAGGGCTATATAAATGTTATAAACGGTTGCCTCGCTTAGGCCTGACTTATCTTCGCGGCCCACGCCATACGTGTTGTTCATTAAAAAGCCACCCGCGGCAATCAGCACGCAAGACAGCACCAGCAGCGCATACTGCCAGTCGTTAAGAAAAGGGCTAAAGCCTTCCTGCTGCGTTAAAAACCCGTATCGGAAAGAAAACATGGCAACTGCAAGGATTGCAAGGGCAGGAATGTTAAAAAGCTTGATCTTCATTTGTTTATTTAAAGATTGAAAAATTTAAATATTGAAAGATGTTTGGAATTTAAAATTTGTTTTTTGGAATTTTCTCAGTCGTATTTTGCATTAAAATGCTCCATCCATTTACCCTGAACCTTCATTACCTGCTCAATAACATCGCGCACACAGCCGGTACCGCCCGTTTTGTGCGATATGTACCTGCTGATTTCCTTAATTTCGGGTGCGGCATCCTGTGGGCAGGTAGGTAGCCCTACAAGCTGCATTACATAATAATCCGGAATATCGTCGCCCATATACAGCACTTGTTCAGGCTTAATGTTGTAAATATCAATAAACTCATTAAACGTTTCCACCTTATTTGGCACCCCCAGGTGAATATCAGTAATACCCAGGTTGCGCAGGCGAATGCGCACACCCTCGTTGCTACCGCCCGAAATAATGCATACCGTGTAGCCGTTTTCAACCGCGGCTTTCATGGCATACCCATCGCGAATGTTCATATTGCGCAGCATTTCGCCGTTTGGCGCCACGTGTATGGTGCCGTCTGTAAGCACGCCGTCCACATCAAAAATAAATGTGGTAATATCGTTCATAAGCTCTTTATAGCTTTTGCTCATCTTGTATAGATTGGGTTAATAACGTATATATGGCCTTTTGGTGTTTGTTTATAATAAAATCCAAATGGCGTTGTATGGTCTTCTCGTCGTGGCGTATGGCCGGGCCTGTTTGCGCCTGTAGCGGGTGCAGGGTAGCCACTTTGGCTGCTGTTTCCTGAATCAACGGTTGCAGGATAGCGAAGGGAATGCCGTGCTCCTCACACACCTTAGCGCCCTGTGCATACATATGGTTGGCAAAGTTGCTTACAAACACCGCCGCCACGTGCAGCGCCTGCCTTTGTGCCTGGCTAATACTGTACACACTATTGCTCAAGGCTTCGGCCAGGGTTCTTAGTGTGTCAAAGTCAGCCTCGTTTTCGGCCTCCAGGCAAAGGGGAATGGCTTTAAAATCAACATCTTTGGCTTTACTGAAGGTTTGCAGTGGGTAAAACACGCCGCGCCTGTTTTTGGCATCAAGCGCCTCCATATCTGTACTGCCCGATGTATGCACCACAAGCCTTCCGGTAAACGGTAACTGTGCAGAAACCTGGGCAATAGCGCCATCGGTTACTGATATCAGGTACACGTCGGCTTCGGTAATTTCGTTAAAGTTATGTGTAATTTTTTCAGGGGGCAGTACACCCTCAAGCTGCTCAGGCCTGCGCGCAACTGCCTGTACCAGTTGTACCTGCGGTGAGCTGCCAAGCGCTTTTATTAAATGGGCAGCCACATTGCCGCTGCCTATAACCACTGCCTTTATCATAGCGCGCTAAATTATAAAAATAAAACGGCTTTTTGTTCTCAATTTTATAAAGTAACTTTGTTATTACCCGCTAAAACGGGTTATTATCAATTTAACTGTAATGACCATAAATATACTGGGCTGTTATGCAGCCACACCGCGCACATTTACAAACCCAACCTCTCAGGTACTCGAAATTAAAGGCCGTATGTTTTTAATAGACTGTGGGGAAGGCACACAGGTACAGCTGCGCAAGCAAAAAATAAAGTTTGGGCGCATAGAGCACATATTCATTTCGCACCTGCACGGCGACCATTTTTACGGGCTTATAGGCCTTATATCTACTTTTGCATTGCTGGGCCGCAAAAACGATTTGCACGTATACGGGCCCAAAGGCATTAAAGAAGTTATACTCCTGCTACTTAAGGTTTCTAATTCGTGGACTACATACAACCTGTATTTCCATGAGCTGGAATCTGCCGAAAGCGAGGTGGTATATGAAGACGAAAAAGTACGTGTAAGCACCATTCCGCTGCGCCACAGGGTATACACAAACGGCTACCTGTTTGAAGAAAAACCTGCTGAGCGTACCCTGAATATAGAAGCGGTGGAAGCGTATGAAATAGACCAGGCATACTACCGCAAGATTAAGTATGGTGGCGACATAACCCTTGAAGACGGGCGCGTGATACCCAATGCTGAACTGACGTTTGACCCGCCGCCGTGCAAGAGCTATGCTTTTTGCAGCGACACGGCCTATAAGGAAGATATTGTACCCATTATAAAAGATGTTACGGTGCTGTACCATGAAAGTACATTTTTGGAAAGCGAGGAACGCTACTGCGAAACCACCATGCACTGTACCGCAAAACAGGCCGCCCGCATAGCCCTTAAGGCCAATGCCGGCAACCTGATATTGGGGCACTTTAGCACCCGTTATGAAAGTATAGACCTTTTTCGTGAAGAAGCCGCCACTATTTTTGAAAACGTAGATGTGGCCGATGACGGGAAGGTATTTGAATATTAATTTCAGATTGTAGATTTCAGATTTCAGATTTTTTGGAATCTGAAAATCAGCTTTGGGTGTAGCTCAATCTACAATCTGAAATAGCTTTGAGTGAAGTTCAATCTGAAATCTGAAATCTACAATCTACAATCTGAAATCTATAAAATGACCGACCTAAGCAACTACCGCAAAGTATACGATAAAAGCATTTTAACCGAAGAGCACCTGCCGGAAGACCCTATAACGCTGTTTAAAAACTGGTTTATAGAGTTTGAGGAAAGCGGCTCAGCCGGAGAGGTAAACGCCATGACGGTAAGCACCTTTGGCCTTGACGGTTTCCCTAAAAACAGGGTGGTGCTGCTCAAGCAGTTTACGTTTGAAGGTTTTACGTTTTATACAAATTACGACAGCGAAAAGGGCAGGGCCATTGCGGCCAACCCTAATGTATGCCTGTCGTTCTTCTGGCAGGAAATGGAGCGCCAGGTAATCATAAAAGGTGTGGCAGAAAAAACATCAGCTAATAATTCTGACGGGTATTTTGAAAGCCGCCCTCACGGCAGCCAGCTTGGGGCAAAGGTTTCGCCGCAAAGCGAAGTAATACCCTCTCGCGATTTTCTTGAAGATGCCCTTAAAGCGCTTGAAGCCGAATATGAAGGTAAAGAAGTGCCTCGCCCTGATAACTGGGGGGGCTATTTGGTACGTCCGGTAGAAGTAGAATTCTGGCAGGGCAGGCCCAACCGCCTGCACGACCGCATACGCTACACCCAGCAGCAAGATCTGGGTTGGAAAACAGAACGCCTTGCGCCCTGATTTTCTGAAGTAAATACATAATAATTCCGTCTTAATTAAAAATTTAAGAACTTATTAACAGGTTTTAAGTGAATAGTGTTAGATTTTTTTGGATATTTAATTAACTGAATATTTGGATTTTAACCAACTTAAATTTAAAGCGTATGAAAAACCTGATCCTGATACGCCATGCTAAGTCAAGCTGGGATGCACCGCTGATTGATAAAGACAGGCCGCTTAGCAAAAGAGGTATAAACGATGCACACCTGGTTGCCGATAATGTAGAGGGCAGCCTGCCGCAACAATATATAGTATGGAGCAGCACCGCACAAAGGGCTAAAAATACGGCCTATATTTTTGCCGAAAACCTTTCTATACCGGTAGAGACTATTGTGTTTAAAGACGACCTCTATACTTTTGACGAAAAAAAGCTGGAAAAGATTATAAAAAGCTGCGATGACCAATTTGATAACTTAATTCTTTTTGGTCATAACGACGCGATTACTAATTTTGTTAATACCTTTGGCAATCGCGATATCGATAACGTGCCCACATCGGGTGTGGTATCGCTGCATTTTGACCAGGATAACTGGAAAGATATCCGCAAAGGCAGAACAGAAACAGTACTATTTCCAAGTGACTTAAAAAAATATGATCCACCACTCACCGGACAACCGGTACATTGACAGGGAGAAAAGCTGGCTTGCCTTTAACGCAAGGGTGCTGCAGGAAGCTGCCGATGATACCGTTCCGCTTTTAGACAGGCTTAGGTTTTTAGGGATATTTTCAAACAACTTCGACGAGTTTTTCCGCGTGCGCTATGCTGCCATCCGCAGGCTTAGCCTGGAGGGCATTACCAGCGAAGAACTGCCCATGAGCGAAAGCGCCGCCGAGCTGCTTAGCGAAATTACCGATATTGTAATTGAGCAGCAAAGCGAGAGCCTTCGCATACTTAGTGTTATAGAAAAAGAGCTGGAAAAGGAAAATATCTTTATGGTAAACGAAACCCAGCTTAACCGTGAGCAGGCCGTTTTTGTAAAAGACTTCTTTATCCAGAAGGTAAGCAATGAGCTGGTTACCATTATACTTAACGACCTCGAGGAGTTTCCGCTGCTTAGGGATACCGCAGGCTATCTTGCCGTTAAAATGGTTATGAAAACCAAAACGCCCGATGAAGACGGTGCAATGTCAGACCAGCGTGTGCGCTATGCCGTTATAGAAATGCCGCGCACCATAAACCGCTTTGTTATCCTTCCGTCAGACGGCGACCATAAGTGTATTATAATGCTTGATGATGTTATCAGGTTTAACCTGCACAGCATTTTCAACATCTTTAAATACGAGAGCATTTCGGCGCACATGATAAAAATTACGCGCGATGCACAGCTCGACCTGGATTCTGACCAGAGCAAGAGCCTTATGGAAAAGATTTCTACCGGCGTGAAAGACCGCCGCATAGGCGAGCCCGTGCGTTTTGTGTATGACCAGGCTATTGAAGATGATACGCTGGAGTACTTCCTAACGAACCTGCAAATAGACAAGTCAGACAGTATTATACCCGGTGGGCGCTACCACAATCGCCGCGATTATATGGATTTCCCCACTCTGGGCCGCAGCGACCTGCATTATGCAGCCAACGCGCCACTGCCGGTGCCGGGGCTTTCGCTTGACGGAAATATTCTGCAAAAGGTTAAAAAGAAAGACTACCTGCTGTATGCGCCTTACCAAAGCTATTCTTATGTAATTAAGTTTTTGCGTGAAGCCGCACTCGACCCAAAGGTGCAGAGCATAAAAATCACGCTCTACAGGCTGGCCAAGAACTCGCAGATTATCAGCTCACTTATAAATGCCGCTAAAAATGGTAAAAAAGTCACGGTGCAGATTGAGCTTCAGGCGCGTTTTGACGAGGCCAGTAACATTACCTATGCAGAGCAAATGCAAACCGAGGGCATTAACCTTATCTTTGGGGTTAAAGGCCTTAAGGTGCACAGTAAAATATGCCTTATAGAAAGGCTGGAGGGCAACAAGATTAAGCGCTACGGCTTTATTTCTACCGGTAACTTTAATGAGAGTACGGCAAAGGTATATACCGATGTTACGCTCTTTACCGGCCATCAGCAAATAATGAAGGAAGTCAGCAAGATATTCGACTTTTTTGATGTTAACTACAAAGTGCACCGCTACAAGCACCTTGTGGTTTCGCCGCACTACACCCGTAATAAGTTTTACAAGCTTATAGATAAGGAAATACTGAATGCCATTGCCGGTAAAGAGGCTTACATAAAGCTTAAAATGAACAGCCTTACCGATTACAGGATGATAGATAAGCTGTATGAAGCCAGCCGCGAGGGCGTTAAAATTCAGCTTGTTATCAGGGGTATGTGCTGCCTTATACCGGGCGTACCGGGAATGAGCGATAATATAGAGGCCATAAGTATTGTAGATAATTACCTGGAACACCCGCGTATTTATATATTTGCAAATGATGGCGAGCCTGTGGTATATATATCATCGGCAGATTTTATGACCCGTAACCTTGACAGCAGGGTAGAGGTAACCTGCCCTATATATGACGAGGAAATTAAGCAGGAGCTTATAGACACGTTTGAAATAGGCTGGAAAGGCAACGTAAAAGCCCGTTTGCACAGCGAAAACCTTGAAAACAAATACCGTAAGCGCCCCAAGGCAAAGCCATTCCGTGCGCAGTTTGAAACATACAATTATTACAGGAACAAATTAGAGGTGGTGTATGAGGTTGTAAACCCGGGAGATGAAGAAGAAACTCAGCAACTCAGTACCTTAGAACCTCAGGACCTTACAGAAACGAATGATTAACATAAAAAAATACGCTGCCATAGACATCGGCTCAAATGCCGTAAGGCTGCTGATAAGCAACATTGTAGAGCAGGAAGGGCGTGAACCCCAGTTTAATAAAAGTTCGCTTGTGCGCGTGCCCATCCGTTTGGGGCAGGATGCCTTTACCGTGGGCGAAATTACCGAGGAAAACATTGCCCGCATGGTAGATGCCATGAAAGCCTACAAGCTGCTTATGAAGGTGCATGGGGTAGAGCGCTATATGGCGTGTGCCACATCGGCCATGCGCGAGGCGTATAACGCGGCTGATATTGTAGAAACCATTCAGCGTGAGGCAGATATTAAAATAGATATTATAGACGGCAAGAAAGAAGCGGCTATTATTGCTGCAACCGACCTGCACGAATTTATAAAGCCTGATACCACCTATCTTTTTGTAGATGTGGGCGGCGGCAGTACAGAGTTTTCGTTATTTGCCAAAGGGCAGATAGTGGCCTCAAAATCATTTAAAAATGGTACCGTGCGCCTGCTTAACAATATGGTTAATGATGTGGTATGGGTAGAAATAGAAAAATGGATAAAAGCCGTTACAGAGCCTTATGAAACCGTAAACCTTATAGGGTCGGGCGGAAACATAAATAAGCTGTTTAAGCTTTCGGGCAAAAAGCAGGACAAGCCCTTGTCTTACTTTTATGTACACAGCCAGTACCAGGCGCTTAACAGCATGAGCTACGAGCAGCGCATTGCCGACCTGGGCCTTAATCCCGATCGTGCCGATGTTATTATCCATGCGGCGCGCATATATTTAAACGCCATGCGCTGGAGCGGCGCCCGTAATATTTTTGTACCCAAGATAGGATTGTCAGACGGTATTGTAAAAGCCATGTACAACGGCACTATATAGCCGTGTTTGCAGGCATTGTAGTTACTATCGGTATATCTTAATCTTATATTAAATGAAAATCATTTAGTAATTTTTTTCATACATTCGGGTAACTAAAAACACAAAGACAAATGGTTACTGCCAAAATTATTTCAAACGGCCTTTTGCGTGCCATAGGCATACTGGTTGCTATATGCCTTGGGCTATATTTTTTATACAGCATATCGGCTGTAATAACGTACCTGTTTGTAGCGCTTATTGTAAGCATGATTGCCAGTCCGGTGGTATTCTTTTTAAAAACAAAGCTTAAGTTTCCGCACACATTGGCGGTACTTGTAACGCTCATCTTTTTTATATCGTTATTGGCAGGCTTTATAATGTTGTTTGTGCCGCTTATTATATCGCAAAGCGAAAACCTTTCGCTGCTTGATATGGGCCAGCTTGAAAAAGATGTCATGGACCTTATAAAACAGGTTGATAACAGTTTTGGTATTGATACACAAAAGCTTATATCTGAATCTGACCTTACAAAAAAATTAAACTTCAGTTTTATACCTAATTTTATAAACAGCCTTTTAGGGGTGCTAAGCGGTTTTGGTATAGGCGTGGCTTCAGTGGTGTTTATTTCATTTTTTTTCCTGAAAGACAGGCAGTTGTTTACACTTAGTGCCAAGAAAATATTGCCCGATGCCCACGAAGAGAAGATACTCAACTCTTTCCGTAAAATAAACTACATGCTAAGCCGCTACTTTATAGGGCTTATTATACAAATGGCGGTACTTTTTGTATGCTACCTTATTGTGTTACTGATATTTGGTGTGGAAAACGCCTTTATTATAGCCTTTATCAGCGCTTTCCTTAATATTATTCCTTATGTGGGGCCAATAATAGCATCAGTATTAACCATTGTGTTAACCATGCTTGGCCACCTGGGCCCCGAAACACAGGCCGATATGTTCTCTACTACCCTGTATGTGTTTATAGGTTACTGTGTGGCGCAGTTTATAGACAACAACATCAGCACGCCGCTTATATTTTCGAGCAGCACCAATTCGCACCCGCTCGAAATATTTATCGTAATACTTGCCAGTGGTTTTGTATTTGGTATACTGGGCATGATTGTAGCCGTACCATTCTACACGTCTATGAAAGTGGTAGCTAAAGAATTCTGGCCGCGCAACCCTGTTGTAAGGATATTGACAAAAGATTTATAATACGTGCTTACCCAACTTTTACAACCCGAAATCCAGG
Source organism: Flavobacterium akiainvivens (assembly GCF_001278115.1). Classification (GTDB taxonomy): domain Bacteria; phylum Bacteroidota; class Bacteroidia; order Flavobacteriales; family Flavobacteriaceae; genus Flavobacterium; species Flavobacterium akiainvivens. The sequence continues at coordinate 560,553 of NZ_LIYD01000005.1, forward strand.
AATTTATAAAACAGCACACGCATGATGACGTGTCTAAACTTGCATTGCAAAAAAATCCGTTTAGCGGGGTAGAGTGGGTAGAGGTTGTAAACCAGGTAGCGGCACGCCAAAAAGCCGAAACCAAGCTGCCAACGTGGTTTGGTAAAAACAGTATTATTTACCCTTCAAAAATATCGGTAGAGCAAACTTCTTCCGAAACTGCCGCGCGCTACAAGTCGGGGCTGGTTTCGGGCGATGCGCTTATTGATATGACAGGTGGTTTTGGTATAGACGATTATTACTTTTCTAAGGCCGTAAGACACGTTACCCATTGCGAAATGAATGTGGGGCTTTCGGCTATAGCCAAACACAACTTTGAGGTTTTAGGGGCTGATAACATAGAGTGCCTGCCGGGCGACAGCCTTGATGTACTAACGCTTACAGACCGCAAATGGAACTGGATGTACATTGATCCCTCGCGCCGTAACGATGCCAAAGGCAAGGTTTTTATGCTGAAGGACTGCCTGCCCAACGTACCCGATTTGCTTTCAACATACTTTGAGTATACCGATAACATAATGGTAAAAACAGCCCCGTTGCTTGATATTTCGGCAGGGTTAAAAGAGCTTCATTCGGTTAAGGCCATACACGTGGTGGCGCTTAATAATGAGGTTAAAGAGCTGCTGTGGATACTGCAAAAAGGCTTTGAGGGATACCCGTTAACGGTGGCGGTTAACCTTACCAAAACCGGTATAGAAGTGTTTGAAAACCCCATGGGCAATGAGGCGATACCCACTTTTAGCCTGCCTAAAAAATACCTGTATGAGCCCAATGCCGCCATAATGAAAGCAGGTGCTTTTAACGAAGTAAGCAAACATTACGGGATAGGTAAGCTACACACCAACACGCATTTATACACATCTGATGAAAGTATTGCTTTTGCCGGGCGCCGGTTTGAAATTGAGGCAGTAATCCCGTACCAAAAGCAGGAAATAAAACAGCATATAGAAGGCAAACGCATGAATGTAAGCACGCGCAATTTTCCGCTAACGCCGCAGGAGCTTTTAAAGAAATGGAAGATAAAAGACGGCGGCGATACCTATGCATTTTTTACCACCAACCTTACTAATGAAAAGGTGGTGCTGTTGTGCCGAAAAGTATAATTACTTAACCGGCACAAGCCTGTAAATGCCGCCTGCGGGCGCTTCAACCGCAACATATATATAACCGTCAGGCCCCTGGCGAACGTCGCGCACGCGGCCTATATTCTTAAGTAATTTTTCTTCGCTTACCACTTTATTGCCGTCAAGGTAGCAAATGGTAAGGTATTTAAAGCGCATGGCACCCACCAGTACGGCGCCTTTCCACGGCTTGTATACATCGCTTGTAACAAACGCCATGCCCGATGGCGCTATAGAAGGTATCCAGTAATGAATGGGCTCCTGTATGCCCGGCGCAGAGGTTTTATCAGTTATAGGCTGGCCGTCATAATTAATGCCATAGCTGGTAACGGGCCACCCGTAGTTAATGCCTTTTTTAATGATGTTTATCTCATCACCGCCACGTGGGCCGTGTTCATTTTCCCATAAATCGCCCGTCCACGGGTTAAAGGCAAGCCCCTGTGGGTTGCGGTTGCCGTAGGTGTATAATGATGTAGGTTTGCCGTTATCATCCTTAAACGGGTTATCTGCCGGTATTGAACCGTCATCTTTAATCCGGTGGATTTTACCCAGCTGGTTGTTGCCCAGGCTTTGCGGGTTTTGCTTTTCGTTGCCGCGCTCACCAACAGAGAGGTAAATAAAACCGTCTTTGCCAAAAACCATGCGGTTGCCATAATGGTGGCGGGTAGGCTGGTAAGGGTTGGCCTCAAAAATAATTTTTTGGTTTACAAGGGCGTTGCCTTTAAGTTCGCCGCGTGTAATAGCTGTAGTAGCCAATGTGCGGTTACCTTCTTTCTTAGGTTTGGAATAGCTAATGTATACCCACTTGTTCTTCTTAAAATCAGGGTGTACGGCAACATCAAGCAGGCCGCCCTGGTTTTCGGCAAGCACTTCGGGCACACCGCTTATTTCCTGTTTCTTTTTGTCTTTAATGGCAAACAGCTTGCCGCTGCGCTCGGTTGCCAGCAGGCTGCCATCGGGCAAAAAGGCAATACCCCACGGCACATCAAACCCGGTAGCAATGGTATCGAGCTTCACGGTTAGTTTTTCGCTTTCAAAAATGCCGGTAACGGGCACATCATCAAGGTTGTACGTCTGGGTGTTTTTTACACCGTCAAGTATATAGGTTGCAAGCTCTTTAATTTCGGTAGGGGTAAAGGTTTTATCAAATGCCGGCATCCCTTCGTTTGCCCATCCATCACGAATGCTTTTCTCAAGGTCGGCCTGGGTGTTGCCGTGTTTCCACTGGCGGTCTACAAACATATCCATCTTTTCGCCATGGCAGCCGCTGCAATAGTTGGCATAGTTTTCCTGCGGGGTTTTGGCAGGCATGGTTACGGCTTCGGCCTTTGTGTAGGTTTTGTCTTTACAGCCAAGGCTAAATACAACAGTTGTAGCCAATGCTAAACCGGCAAGAGGATATATTTTCATAAGTAGTTTTTGTGTATTACCAAAACTACTGTTTTTCATACAAATAAAAAAACGTTGTAATACATTATGTTTTACAGCGCTTTATCTATATTTGGCAGGTTTTAAACTTATTATATGAAAAAGATATTCAGCCTGCTGTTGCTTATGGCTGCAGGTGTAATGCACAGCCAGGACGGCTGCGAATATAACATACTTACTACCGATGATGGGGTAGAGGTTAAGAGTACAAAGGAATATATGATGTATGAGCGCATTTTTGGCAACTCATCGCAGTTTATGTTCTTTTCGCTTACAAATTCTGAAGGTACGCCCATACTAACGTTTCAGTATCTTGCCAAAAGCAAAGATTTTCCTCCCATTTACTGTTTAGATAAAACATCGCGCATTTATATACAGCTTACAAACGGCAAAATTATTACGCTGGTAAGCATTACCGAAGACCAGTGCAGCGGCCTGGTGTATGACGGCGCCGAGCAAAACAACATACGTGTACTCTCGGGCTCGTTCCTGTTTACGGTAGGTTCTTTAGAGGAACTTGAAAAATCAAGCATTTCTTTTATCAGGGTTAAGTATGCTACCGAAACAGTAGACTACCCCATGAAGCGCGAATTTATAAGCGAAAACAACGGCACAACCTATAAACCGGACACATATTTTATAAATATGCTGAAATGTATAAAAGATTAATTTTTGCTATAGTGCTGTGTAATAGTAATTTTACATTTACATTATCAAAAAATTAAAAAAAAGAACAAAAATAGTTGCAAATAAGTGAATAAATACGCTACATTTGCAACCGCAAAAAGGGTCAAACCTTAGTGTTGAAAAGCAGGAGAGGTGCCGGAGTGGTAACGGAGCAGATTGCTAATCTGTCAACGAGCAATCGTTGCCAGGGTTCGAATCCCTGTCTCTCCGCTTCTTTTCGGGGTGTAGCGTAGCCCGGTCATCGCGCCTGGTTTGGGACCAGGAGGTCGCAGGTTCGAATCCTGCCACCCCGACCAAAATTTCCCACACATCCCGCTGTAACGGCGGGATTTTTTGTTTAAAAGGGATACTAAAAATAATGAGGTCACATAGCTCAGCTGGATAGAGCACCTGCCTTCTAAGCAGGCGGTCTCAGGTTCGAATCCTGATGTGATCACTTTAAAGCTTCGGTTAACGCCGGGGCTTTTTTGTTTTTATGATTTGCCGAAAACTAATAACTCCCTAATTTTACATTACAAATGCGTGCAAAGCATATATGAATTTTGCCTGATTAAAAAACGTATGTAGTGAAAACAACCCTTATAATACTCCGTCCACTTTCCTGGAGTCCTGTCAATGGGCAGAAAGGAAAGTATTGTACCGATAAATATCCGGCAGATGAATGCTGGTTAACCCTTAATAATTTTCCTGATGAGCCTTTATGGACGTTGCATTATAAAGGAGAAGTAAAAAACTTAGAGGAAACTCCTGTGTTTTGGAAAGTGAATCATTAACACCATCTTAGTTTTAAAAGCGTTATATTGGATAGTTATAAAATATAGCTATGAATAATAAAGAAGTGCTTTTAAAAGCAAATAAAGCTGTTTCGGCAGGCGATAACGAAGGTTTTTTGGCTTACTGTACCGGTGATACTGTTTGGGAGTTTGTAGGCGACCAAACGCTGTGTGGTAAAGAAGCTGTACGGCAGTATATTGCAAAAGCCTATATTGAGCTGCCGGTATTTGAGGTCGAGACTTTAGTGGCTGAAGGCGACTTTGTTGTTGCAACCGGAAGAATAAGCATGAAAGACGAAGCCGGCAAACCGGTTGATTACGCTTACTGCGATGTGTGGAAATTTAGTAACGGTAAAATGGCTGAGCTTAGGGCTTTTGTGATAACGGTATAATTAGGTTTTCAAATCTTTATTTGTTTCCTAATGGCTAATTTGTGTTTATCAAATGCAAATTTCTTCAAAACCCTGATTTGTAAATCAGGGTTTTGTTGTAAGTTTATGTAAGATAATACTCCAAAAATTGCTGTTTATGAGTGATATTGCTGAACAAAAAGGCCGCAACCGTGGTAAAAGCTCTGAAGATGATGCGCTGTTTTCGTCGGAAAAACAGAGGTCTAAAATACGTGAAGCCTTGCAGGATATGTATTACCTGCTAAGCCGGGGCTATCCTGTAAAGGCTACGCTGGCATTAGTAGGTAACCGGCACCGCCTGCGTGCAAGGCAGCTATTGGCATTGCAGGGCATGGCATGCTCGGCCCAGGAAATTGAAGAAAGGGCAGGGCGGGAGCTAAAACCTGAGGCTATGCGCAATAAAATACTGTTTATAGATGGTTTTAACCTGCTTATATTGCTGGAAACCTTGCTTTCGGGCGGATATATATTTGGAGGGTTAGATGGCTGCTACCGAGATGTTTCATCGGTACACGGTACATATAAAAAAGTAAACCAAACCGAAGAGGTTTTGCTGCTGGCGGGCAATACATTGCGTGATTTAGGTGTGCAAAAAGCCGTATGGGTGTTTGATGCGCCTGTAAGCAACAGCGGCCGCCTAAGGGCTCTGTGTCAAAAAACAGCGCTTGATAATGGTTTTGTGTGGGAAGTACTGCTTGACAATGCACCTGATAAATATCTTACAAAACAAGAGGGTGTAGTGGCCAGTTCAGATGCCTGGGTACTAAATCATTGTAAAGACTGGTTTAACCTTGGTGCGCATATTGTTAATGGCCTGTATCCTGATGATGTGCCTGAAAATGTTATTCGTTTTGAGGTTTGATTCAGCATTCAGGGGCAGGATAATTTGCCCCTGGCTTTAGCCCGGGAGGAAGAATGATATAAAAATCCCGGTTTCAGTGTTAAGTCTCTCAGTGCCTTAAATAAAAAAATCCGGGCTGGCGGCCCGGATTTTTTAACGCACTAATAAACTAAGTTAAGAGGTTTATCTTAGGCGGTCGGCTGATTTTACGAGGTTTTCATCCTTTTTGACAGCCCTGTTTGCAAGGCTTAGTAAAACGATAGAAACAATAGGGAGGAATACCCCAATACCCTTCACAGGGGTGTTTTCCCCTCCGGATACATTTAGCAACCGTGCTATAAATAATCCTAATAAAATAAAGTTCAATATTATATTCAGCCTGCCAAAAACAAACTGGTTTTTTCTTTTCTTAAAGCTAAACAGGCTTATTATACTAAGCGATGCACTAAAAGCATTAAGTACAACATAGCCTATGTTTTCTATAACAAACTCAGGCTCACCGTTTACCCAAAACAAGGGCAATAAAAAAGGGAGCACGCCGTTACATATAAAGGCCAAAGCTAAGTAAATACTCTGTATACGCTGAATCATTTGCTGTTTAATTGCTGCACAAAATTAAATTTTCTTTTTAAAAAAATACTATTGCGCAGTAAAAATAAATTTGTAATATTGCGAGACAAAACCACAATGCCTAACCCCTACCAAAGGCAATGTGCTCTCTCACCCCCAAATCATAAAGAATAAAAATTTTAACGACCTACTCTAAAAAATAGACGAGTTTTATTATAACCCATAAACAAGTACATGTTTGATATTTCTGAACTAAAGGAAATGAAGCTTACTGAGCTTCAGGACATTGCCAAAAAGGCCAATATCAGCAAGTTCAGGGGGCTCAAAAAAGATGAGCTTATTTACCAGATCCTGGATCACCAGGCTGCTAACCCTGCTAAGATACAACCCCTTTTTGAAGATCCTGCAACTGATGCCGAAGCCGCTGCCCCTAAGGCCAAACGCGCACGTATTAGTAAGCCCGCTGCTGATGCAGTACCACAAACCGCTACAGCCGAGCCTGTTACTGAAGCTCCTGCCGAAAAACCGGTAAGGGCAAAGAAAGCAGATATTGCTGAACAGCCTGTAGCACCCGAAACCCCTGTGGCCGCCCCCGCTACAGCTGAAACTGCCGAAACACCAAAAACCGATAAGCCCCGTAAGGAGTTTAAAGATAAAAAAGAACAGCAGCCACAGCCCCAGCAACAAAACAAGCAAAGGCAGCCGCTGACAGATGAAGAGCGCCGTGCACAAATAGAACGCGCTAACGCTAACAACCCCAACCACCCAAGCTACAAAAAACGCCTTGCCGAATTACAGGCAGCGGCTGCCGCTAACGGAGAGCCTATACCTACTGAGCTGCCGAAGGCTAATGTAGCAAAACCCGGAGAACAGGTAGATGAGCCTAAAGCGGTAAGGGAACCTAAAGAACCCCGCGAACCAAAAGAACAGCGTGAGCCTAAAGAGCAGGTAGAGGTTAAGGTACAAAGGGAGCCAAAAGCACCTAAAGAAATCAATTACCGTGAACCTGATTATGAGTTTGACGGTATTATAGAAAGCGAAGGTGTGCTCGAAATGATGCCCGATGGCTATGGTTTCCTTCGTTCATCTGATTACAATTACCTTGCATCACCAGATGATATTTACCTTTCTACATCGCAAATACGCCTGTTTGGTCTTAAAACCGGCGATACGGTAAAAGGTGTGGTACGCCCGCCTAAAGAAGGCGAAAAATATTTCCCGCTTGTAAAAGTGTTAAAAATTAATGGCCACGACCCACAGGTGGTGCGCGACAGGGTTTCGTTTGAACACTTAACGCCGCTTTTCCCTAACGAAAAATTTAACCTGGCCGATAAGCATGCCCCAATTTCTACCCGTATTATAGACCTGTTTTCGCCAATTGGTAAAGGCCAACGCGGTATGATTGTAGCACAGCCTAAAACAGGTAAAACCATGCTTCTTAAGGATATAGCCAATTCTATTGCGGCTAACCACCCGGAAGTATACCTTATAGTACTGCTTATAGACGAGCGCCCTGAAGAGGTTACCGATATGCAACGCAGCGTGCGTGGGGAGGTTATTGCCTCTACGTTTGACGAGCCTGCCGAGCGCCACGTTAAAGTAGCGAACATTGTACTTGAAAAGGCAAAACGCCTTGTAGAATGTGGCCACGATGTAGTTATACTGCTTGACTCTATTACCCGACTTGCAAGGGCTTACAACACGGTACAGCCGGCTTCGGGCAAGGTATTGAGCGGTGGTGTAGATGCTAATGCCCTGCAAAAACCTAAGCGTTTCTTTGGTGCGGCACGTAACATAGAAGGCGGTGGATCGCTAAGTATTATAGCTACAGCACTTGTAGACACTGGCTCTAAAATGGACGAGGTTATCTTTGAAGAATTTAAAGGTACCGGTAACATGGAGCTGCAGCTTGACCGTAAAATTGCCAACAGGCGTATTTTCCCGGCTATCGACCTTACATCGTCAAGCACACGCCGTGACGACCTGCTACAGGACGAAAAAACCATACAGCGCATGTGGATTATGCGTAAGTACCTGGCCGATATGAACCCGGTTGAAGCAATGGACTTTATAAACGACCGCTTTAAAAAGACCCGCAACAACGAAGAGTTTTTAATATCTATGAATGATTAAAGAGAAGAGGCGGCTGAGCTACTTAGCCGCTTAGCTTCTTAGTTACATAAAAAAACAGGCTGTCAATTGACAGCCTGTTTTTTTATGTGGTAACTGTGATTTCTTAACTTCACTTTCCCCTTAATGGGTAAAAGCTCAGTAGCTAAGAAACTCAGCAGCTTAGCAGCTTCTTTTTAAAACTCCTGCAACGCCTTATTGTATTCCCTAAGGTCGGCAATGTTGTTTTTGTGGCTCAGGTCGCTGAAAAGCGAAATAAGGTACTCCAGGCTTTCCAGGTTATTTTCGTCTGTGCTCTCGGCACTGCTTTCTACTTCTTCGTCGTCAAGTGGCTCATCATCCGGAATAGGGATAAGAAACGCGCCGTTAGCCTCAATGTGCTCATACGTAAGGCGTAGTGCCTTTGTAAGCACCGGGATGTTCTCTTCAAGAGAATATTCGCGCAGCTTCTTAAGGTCGGCTACAAGTTTTTCGGCGTCAAAACCATTTTTAAACAGGTCCACCTGTATTTTATTGATCAGCTTTTGTGCAGTAGGGTTTTCCACAGTCTTAAATTTTGGGTTTGTTAAGAAAGGGCAAAAATAGTATTTTATATAATTTTTCCATATCTTTTTAATAATTTATTGAGAAGCATAATTTAACCCTTAATTTTGGGGCATCTATGAGCAAACGCGACCTTAAAAAATACCTTGCATCCCTTCCTAAAGAAGAACTTGAAGAGCAATTACTGTCTTTGTATGAAAAATTTACTGATGTAAAGGCATATTACAACTTTGTTTTTAACCCTAAAGAAGACAAGCTGGCTGATGAGGCTAAGGTAAAAATAAGTGCCGAATACTTTCCGCCACGCGGCAAACGCCCCAAATTGCGGAGGAGTACAGCCCAAAAATACATTAAACATTTCCTTACGCTGGGGGTAGACCCCTTTGTAGTGGCCGATGTTATGCTGTTTAATATTGAAACCGCCCAAAAATACTCTGCCAGGCGCGAAATGCGTTATGGCACGTTTTACAAAAGCATGCTCAATTCCTATAAACAGGTAGCAGATTACGCAACGGCAAACGGCATAGCAGGAGACTTTAAAGACCGGATTGCTGCTGTTTATAAAGAAACCATGCGCCAGCATTGGGAAAACCGCAAAGAATTTGAACGTATTTACGACAATTTTGAGTAAGCATTTTCTTAAATTTTGTTAAGCACAAAACACTATTACCCCATACAGCCGTAACTTTGAACATTGAACACTAAACCCAGAACAGCGCAGCCATGGCCCAGTTTATAAAAATATACCCCGAAAACCCTAACGAAAAGGAGATTGCCAAAGTAGTGCGCATATTGCAGGACGGCGGTATTATTATATACCCAACCGATACCGTTTATGGCATGGGGTGCGATATAACCAACAGCCGTGCGCTGGAGCGTATTGCCAAAATAAAAGGCATTAAGCTGGAAAAGGCTAACTTCTCGTTTGTGTGCAGCGATTTAAGCAACCTGAGCGATTATGTAAAGCAAATCGATACCAGTACCTTTAAGATACTGAAACGCTCGCTGCCGGGGCCGTATACGTTTATTTTACCGGGTAATAACAAACTGCCCAAGGAGTTTAAAAAGAAAACTACTGTGGGTATCCGTGTACCCGATAACAACATAGCTCTCGAAATTGTACGCCAGCTGGGGAACCCAATAGTATCTACCTCTATTTATGATGAAGATGAAGTAATTGAGTACAGTACAGATCCTGAGCTTATCTTTGAAAAATGGCAAAACCTGGTAGATGCCGTGATTGATGGCGGCTATGGCGATAACGTAGCTTCAACCATTATAGACCTGAGTGGCGATGAGCCCGTTGTGGTTAGGGAAGGTAAAGGCGACCCCGATGTTTTTTAAGCTTTCCTATAGCGGTTTAAAAAATGGCTTGCGGTTTCGCCGGTACGGTTTTTAAAAAGACGCGAAAAATAAGCATAATCATCATAGCCTAAACCTTCTGCTATGTTTGCAAAACTGTCCTGCTGCAATACCAGTTCTTTTTTTGCTTCAAGCATAACCCTGTCCAGTATTACATCAGTAGCGGTTTTACCGGTAACAGCCTGTGCAATACGGTTTAAGTGGCGGGGGCTTACTGCAAGTAAACCGGCATAATAAGCCGGCGATTTCTCTTCACGAAAATAGGTTGCGGCCAAATCTTCAAACTTCCTGAATTTTGTATAGTAGTTGTTATCTGTACCTGTAACCTGTTTGTCTGAAAAATACAGGCGTGCAGACTGGCTGTACACCAAATTTACAAGGCTTAGCAGTATGTTGTGCTGCTGGGCATCATGCTTTTGGTTTTCTGTGTATATCTGCTTGAAAAGTGTGGTTATACTATCGGTTTCATTATTTCCCAAATACAGGCAGGGCACGTTATACAGGCTGTAAAAAAACGGAAATTGTCCCAGGTTGTTATGCGTGTAATGCATTTCATAGAACGGGCGTGTATGTAAAAAGATAAAACCTTTGGTATCTGGAGACAATTCCCAATGATGTGTTTGCCCGGGATTAAGAAAAAATAATGCCCCGGCAGTAATAGCATAAGATTTAAAATCTATTTCATGAATGCCGCTGCCATGTGTAAAAAGTACTGCAACATAAAAATTGTGCGAATGCGGGTGGCTTATGTCTTTATGTCGTGTTACAAGGTGGTTTTCCAGTGTATTTGCATAAAAATCTTCTGCACCATCGTGCACATGAAATTGCTTTATGTCTAAAACCGGTACTTTTTTCATGTCCTAAAAGTACAAATTTCTGCGTAATTATATCATGGGCTTTTTTAATATCCTGCCGTACATTTGAATATGTTTTTAAGCTTCAATTTATAACAACATAAACTGAAGCTTAAAACCTGAAACTTTAAACTAAATTATCATGTCGACGTTTATAGATATCATTACAGAAAAATGCCCGGTGTGTGGCAAAGGCCATGTTTTTGCAAAAAAGGGCAACCCGTTGTTATTCCAGATGCCTAAGATGGAAACCAATTGTACTGTTTGTGGCCATAAATTTGAGCGTGAGCCCGGTTATTTCTTTGGGTCAATGTTTGTAAGCTATGCCATAGCGGTGGCTGAAATGATTGCCGTTTTTGTAATAATGCAGTTTTTTACCACTGATTTTGCTACACTGGTAACCACAATAGCCATACTTTCAGTACTGTTCAGTACGTTTAATTTCAGGAAATCGCGCATGCTGTGGATTTATATGTTTGATGGCGGCAAGCGTAGCCTGTAAATTGAATATTGCTGCCGGGTATATAGTATCGTTTTATATTTTCAGGTTATTTAGTAGATACTGTTGGCCCTTCTACTTTTAAAACACCATTTTTATCTATTACCATCCTGTCAATAAAGACCTGGCGATCGTTGCCCGTTTTTTCAGTTCTTCCATGATATATGCACAGCCATCCTTTGCCGTCAGGATCCGGAATAATACTGTTATGTCCTGTTCCTGTAACGATGTTATTTTTTTCTAAAACAGGATTGTGTACTGATTTGGTAAAAGGCCCTAAAGGAGATTGTGCAGTGGCATATCCTATGGCATAATATTCTCCTGCAAAATGATTTGCCGAATACATCATATAATATACATCTTTATCCTTAAATAAAACAGAACCCTCATTCCACCTCCTGTTAGCTTCTTTAGCTAAAACCGACCTGCTTTCCCACTTTGTGTGCTCATTGTTCATATCAACCGGCGGTTTTAATAAAACTACAGGCTGGCCAATTATTCCGCTAAAATCGGGTTTTAATTCTACGCCATAAATCCAGCTTTCTTCAATTTCGTTATACCAGCCTTTTTCTTTTGCCCAGGCAGATACTTCACTATCAACAGCATGCTTATAGCAGCACCTTGAGTAATATAAGTAGGCTTTACCATTCTCAAAATATACATTAGCATCTATTATTGGGTATCCCGGATCGAAAATGGGCTTGTTGCTAAGATCTGTAAATGGCCCAAGCGGATTGTTTGCTACAGCTACGCCCACTTTAAAATTTTCTTTTTCGTTGTTAGGGTTGTCTTTCCATTGCGCGCTGTAAAACATATAATATTTTCCCTCTTTTTCATATACCTCAGGAGCCCAGTAAGCCCCGTTGCCCCAGCCGTTAGTGTTGTTGCCATAATAAACGTCGCCTTCAGGTTTCCAGTCTTTAAGGTTATCTGAAGAATAGGCTTCAAACCCTGCTTTGCCACCTGTGGTACCATATAAATAGTATTTGTTATTGGTTTTAAGAACAAAAGGGTCGCCAAAAGCAACTGGCAAAGGGTTATCAGGAATAAAAACGGTTTTTTGATGTTTGCATGAACCTGAAATAATAGTAATCATTAACAGGCACATAACTATTCTTACCCGCGGCATATTTTTTAATAGATGCACAATGGTAAAAGGGCTTTTTTTCATATTATATGTAATTGGGTTTAATCAAAGTAAGCAACATAATCGCCTTCAACGGCTTTTTTGTATACCAGCTCTACCTGGCTTTTTAAAATGCGGTCTTCGCTCAGTTCCGGCAGGTTTTCAATATCAAAATAGTCAGCACCGGCCATATCAAAACCACTTTTCAGTTCGCCTGAAACCGCCTCGCACAAAATAACCATTTTGTAAACATAAAACGGTTGGGGAGGGTGTGGGTGTGCGCGTTTATCAAACACAGCCAGTAATGCCAAAGGTTTTGCAGTGATGCCGGTTTCTTCCCAAACTTCTTTAACTACGGCCTCGCGCGGAGTTTCGCCAATATCGGCCCATCCGCCTGGTAGTGTCCATTTGCCGTCTACACTTTCGCGTGCCATAAGCACCTGTTTTTTGTCGGCGCTCAATACCAGAGCACGCACATCAGTTTTTACAGTAGGATATTCGGTAATCGGGGCAAATGCCGCTTTTAATGCATCTACAGAGGTATTGCCAACCTGTGCCATAAGTTCAAGGCTTATTTCAAGTATCTGCTCATAACGTTCGCGGTTGTAATCATCGGTAGCATATACAAGCCCGGTATCGGCAAGGGCTTTTAGTTTTTTAATTTGGTCTAATAGGGGAATCATAGTTTTATTTATATCATCTTAATTAGTTTTCGTGCACAGGTCTGCACCGGGTCCCACACGGGCGAAAAAGGGGGGGCGTAGCTTAAATCCAGGTCAATAATATTTTGAAGGGTAAGGTTGTGCGTTATGGCTGTAGCCAAAACATCTATGCGTTTTGCGGCGCCTTCCTGCCCAATTATTTGTCCGCCCAGCAGCCTGCCGCTGTTTTTTTCGGCCAGGAGCTTTACCACAATTTTAGTGGCTCCGGGGTAATAATTTGCGCGCGTAAGGCTGTCAACAGTAGTGGCTGCATACTCAATACCCAGTTTATTCAGTTCTTTTTCCTGCAGGCCGGTGCGCGCCACCTCATAGCTGCATATTTTGCATACCGCCGTGCCTACCGCACCCGGAAACACGGCCTGTTCGCCCGCAATGCTGCTGCCAGCCACAAGTCCGGTTTTATTGGCTAATGTGCCCAGGGCAATGTGTATGTGCTGTCGGCTTACCATGTTCAGGGTTTCGGTACAGTCGCCCGCCGCCCATACATCAGGAATATTAGTCTGCATTTGGGCATTTACTTTAATAGCGCCTTTAACGCCAAGTTCAATACCTGAACCTTCAAGAAATGCAGTGTTAGGAGAAGTACCCATGCCAAACACCACCATATCAGCCGGTAAATTTTGCTTGTCGGTTATAACTTCTGTAATAGTATTACCCTCTAAAACAAATCCTTTAAGGCTTTCGTTTAGGTAAACTGTTACACCCAGGACCTGTAATGCCTCGGTAACCAAAACCCCCATATCCGGGTCGAGTGTGTTCATAACCTGGGCACCTTTTGTAATAAGTGTAACCTCAAGCCCGCGCCTTAAAAGCGATTCTGCCATTTCAAGGCCTATGTAGCCGCCACCCACAATAACGGCGGTTTGCGGCTTTTTATCTTCTATAAAATTTTCAATGTTAATGCCACTTTTAAGGGTGGTAACACCAAACACATTTTCTGCATCATACCCTGTAATATCTTTAGGGCAATAGGCTTTTCCGCCCGTGGCAATAAGCAGTTGGCCGTATGGTTGCCAAAATTCAGTATTGTTTTGCTTGTCCAGCACGCGGATGCGCTTACCGTTTGTATCTACCTCAAGCACCAGGTGTTCGGTATGTACATCTATGTTGTATTTATTGCGGAATTCATCGGGGCTGCGGCGCACCAGTTCGTCTATGCTTTCTATAAGCCCGGAAATAAAATAAGGTATGCCACAGGCAGAGTAGGAGGTATAGGCTGATTTTTCAAATACAATTATTTTTTTGTCTTTGTGTACGCGGCGCACTTTAGAGGCAGCCGACATTCCGGCAGCATCGCCGCCAATAATTACGAGGGTATCCATAGAAGCTAAAGTTAAGAATGTTTTTACAAATTCACACCTTATGTGCAGATATTAAACCCGTCTTTAAAGAAATATAGTTAGCTTAGCCATAAAATATCCTCTATGAGCCTTTTAAAAATATTTGTGTTTTTTGTAACTACCGTAGCTTTTGCGCAAAAGCCGGTTCACCTTACACCCGAACAATTGTATAAAGAAATAAGTACCGATAATAAGGCGACTGTAATACAGTTTTTTAACCCTAATTGCGAAGATGTGGTGCAAATAGTTTCCCGATACAAAGCATTACAGGAAAGATATGCAGCAACAGTCGTTTTTTATTTTATTGGTATTACAAGTAAAGACAGCCTGATGGAAAACCTTGCCCAAAAAACAGGGTATACAGCTAACTTGTATGTAGCAGATGCATCGGTTGAAGCTGATTTGTATGAAAGGAGGCAGGCATTTTGCAAAAAACTTATGGCCCTGGTTAAGGGAAACAACAACGATTTTCTTACGCTATATCTTAATAAACAAGACAAATTGATTTATGTGGGCGATGATGTGGACATTAAAAATGATGTCGTTGAATCGTTATCAAACTGATGTGATTATCGAATAAATTTTCCGTAATTTCACTCCCTGTAAAAACTCCTTATGCTTATAAAAGTTTACGGCAGTGCCGTTTTTGGCGTAGAAGCCGCCACCATAACTGTTGAAGTTAATATTGATAAAGGTGTAGGCTACCACCTTGTAGGCCTTGCCGATAGCGCCGTTAAAGAAAGCAGCTACCGTATTGCTGCCGCGCTTAAAAATATTGGCTACCAGCTCCCCGTTAAGAAGATTACCATAAATATGGCCCCGGCTGATATGCGTAAGGAAGGCAGCGCATATGACCTTACCCTTGCAGTGGGTATCCTTGCCGCCAGCGGACAGATAAAAGCCGATGAAGTAGACATGTACATTATTATGGGCGAGCTGTCGCTTGATGGTTCGCTGCAACCCATAAAAGGAGTATTGCCTATTGCCATAAAAGCAAAAGAGGAGGGCTTTAAGGGCTTTTTCCTGCCGAAGCAAAATGCAAATGAGGCTGCTATAGTTTCCGGGCTTGATGTATATGGCCTGGAGAACGTTTCTGAAATTATTGACTTTTTTGAAGGCCGCGGCGATTTAAAGCCTACGGTTATCAATACCCGCGAGGAGTTTTACAAAACGCTCGACTTCCCTGAGTTTGACTTTAGTGATGTAAAAGGGCAAGAGAGCATCAAACGTTGTATGGAGATAGCCGCAGCGGGCGGGCATAACATCATATTGATTGGCAACCACTTACGAGCAGCATAGCGTTTTTATACAAGCATCCTGACAAAGAAGAAAACACACAATTGTACAACAATCGTACAACAAATATAAAACTATCTTTTGATTGTACAACACCAATCTAAATGACCCCTGACAAATCTTATAAAATCATAATGGTAGTAGGTTTGATTATAATAATCATCCAGCTTATAGTATTTTATTTAAAGGTCAGGGATATGATGTATCGAAACTAAACTTAATACCAATCTCCTATATGTTATTACAAACCCACAATTTTGATGAAGTAATTGAAACTCTCATAAACAATGCTCAATCATTCTCCTTTAATCTAAAAGATTTGCCAGATGCCTTTGAATATACTGCTAACTTGAATCCAAATCATAAGAGTATAAGAAGCCATCAAACTTTCAAACCCATCTTTGATGAATTGGATGCAAAGAAAAATAGCTGCTTATATTGGTTTGAATTGGACGATGATATCAATTGTAAAACGCTAATCGATTTGCTTAATACTAGCAGGCTATCACTTGCTGAAAAGGAGAGGATTGTTCCTGTTGCAAATAAGAACTGTGATAGTAATGTGTTGTATGTTGGAATAAGGAGGAGAGGATATACTCAAAAATGGAAGTTATCTAATATATCAGGTAGAATGATTCAGCATTTGGGTTATTATGCTAAAGGTTCAACACAGGGGCTTCAATTGGCATATTGGGCTGCTGAAGCTGGGCTTGATATAAAGTTAAATGTTGTTCAGTTTGAAGAAGACTTCCCAAATGCATATCTTGAAGCATTTGAAAAAATTATGGCTTATAAATTAAAGCCACTTTGCGGCAAGCATTAATTATTTTCTAAACACAATCATTAAAAATACAATCACTCCAATTATTACGACTAGAGGCCAGGCTGAATCCTTATGATTATTGCTTACTGGACTACTGTAAGGTTTAGAACTTGAATAATTGGAAGTATTTGTATTTTGATTTTCACTACTGTTTTCAAATTTTTGTGAGGCGTTTGAATTTTCGGCAATTGCTTTGGCTTCTTTTATACTATCCATCACAAAATTATAATCTTCTTCCATAAACTGCACACTTTCTTTCATGCCATTAATTTCATCTTCTAATTCTCTAACCCTTTGTTTTAATTTTCTATTTTCTTCATAAACATCATAGTAATAGTTTGATGTTGTTAGATTAGAAATATTATTATGACCGTTGTATGTTGAAGTTGCGGGATAGCTATTAGTATTATACGTTGAAGTTGACGGCATGTAATTACTATTGTTGTTATATGTTGGAGTACCACCATCTGAAGGGACATATCCAGGTTGACCCGTGTATGGGTTTGTGTTCCCTCTTGTCGAAAAGTTGTCAGAATTAGTACTATTTGGAGCCGTCCTTGTATATGGTGCTACATAGGTGCCATCTGAACGTGTATATCCCTTGACCTGAACATGATTAGGATTAGTTTGTGCAAAAATAAAACTCGTTACAAAAATTAGATATAAACAAAACAGCTTCATTTTTTAATTGTAATTTTTAAAATTATCTAAGTTCTTTTTAATAAACGCTAAAAACTTATCTGCTCTGTCTTTTGCTTCCAATTTTTCTTCCAGTATCACTAAATTTTCATCATATAACCTTAATAATTTGATATCGTCAGTACTTAATTTACCGCCTTTATATCCATGAAGTTGAACGAAAATATGTAAATCAGCCACCTGCTTAATTTTGCTTAAAAAATATCCTGCGTTTTTTTTTCATCAGGTGAAAATGCTGATATGAAATAAGGGTGTGACGATTTTTCCAAATCTTTGACATACAAAATGTAGCTAGGTACGTTGTCATTGTTAGACATCTTACGTACTTTAAATGTCCTGCCAAACAAATCAGCAGTTTTAACTTTGGAGTTATTTTTGGTAAAGTATTTCAATGTTGAAGATTTACCAAAATTGGAATGACCCACGTATAGGAAGATTATTTTACGTTTATTGTCCATATAATTCTTTCATCGGTGGATGTAAATCTTTTTGTTTTGTTTGAGCAGCTTGAAAGCAGTATGCCACTAAGAGGCATAAACCATTTTCCGTTATTCCCATTTTTCTATCTTCATCAATCGCATTTGCCATCATTGCAAAATAGTCTTCTATTTCAATAAGCTGCTTTTTGGAGAATAAACTTATATCAAAGCTGTCGTTATACTTACCATCAAGGTATTCGAATAATGTATTGTTCTCTAATCTGCGTTTGATATCACTAAGGGTTTCAACTTTACCGCTATCAACGAGAGAATTCAAATAGAATCCAAGAAATGTAAAGGGAGTAGGGTGTGTCATGTTTATAATATTAATTAATCTTCAAATCCGCAAAGTGTGCGGCCTTTATCTTTTGCATCCTTAAGAGTTACCTTCTCAACCTTTGTCGAGCAATTATTTAGCCCCCTGCAATCTTCTTTCAGGTGATACTTTTTGCTGTATTTGCCGTTGCAGATATAGACATAATCAGTAGATGGTGGAGTGGAGGCGGTCAGGATAAAACCTGCCACCAAGGATAATAGGAGAGTTTTCATAATTGGTTACTTTGTTAAAACAAATATAAAATATTTGTTCAATTCCCAATTCACTCAAGATAAAAATGTTATCAATTAGAGTTCAGGTAAAACTTAAAGAGTAAAAATTGAACAAGATTTTGTAAAACGTATTCATTGTAATTAAGCTAATTTTATTTCGAATTAGTTGAATCCAAATTCCAAAGTATTTTAATTTGAGGAGATTTCATACTTTGTTTAAAGCGGGTTATCAGTTTAGCCCGCTTTTTATCTTATCTTGCAGTTATGAAAGCTGAAAAAAGAGATTGGTATCCTGGCAAGAAAAGATTTGAGGAAGCTGTTACAGTTGTAATTGCACGCCGTGTACCAAAAGATAAAGTTCAGGATTTTAAAGATAAAGTTGAAGCTATAATACAGAGTTATAAATGAATCCTTTAAAAATTTTACTATCTTTATAGTGGATTAGTAAAATCTCGGATTCATACGTCTGAATTTAGAACGGGTTAATTTTAACCCGTTTTTTTATATCTTTACTGAAATACTTTTATATCCTTCCCAGCATCTTTTTGGGTAAAATATTGTCTCGGGAAGGATATTTTAAATTTATTACTATGACACTCTATGAGTTTCTAGGCTTAACCGACCTTCAGCAGTATCAAGCTGTGTGGCACCAAGGAAATCATATTGATACCTTAGTTCATAAGGATGCCATATATTTATTATACGCTATGGGGAACTTTTATGTTGAAATAATGTATAGTAAAGATTCCCATGATATATTAGGTAAAAATCAGTTTAAGTATGGCGAGCATTTAGAGAAGTATTTGCCTAAGCTAGACCTGCTTTAAAAGTTATTCATTCATCCTTAAAAGTTCAATACTTTGAACTTTAAATGCGTCTTCATCTTCCTCATCTTTAAAAGATATTTTATATACATCTCCATCCTCATTATTGGACTCCAAGTCATATTTTGAAGCATATTTTTTAATGAGAGTTAGCAGCTCATCCGCTTTCTGTAAATCTCCTTTTGGTACTGTAAATTGCATAATATTAAGTTTTTGATTATTAATAAGTTAGCAAATAAATTGTTATAAAATCTTTAAATCTGGTAAATAAGTAATAAGCCCCTCAATGAGGGGCTTTCTCATAATCTTATAAATCCGCTGGGTTCGGTAGCAGAATAAAAATTATGAAACACTTGATTTATTATCTTTTCTAACTTTAAAAAGTCTGTAGGTTTAGTTATAAAACCTGATGCTTTCCTCTGCTTAGCCTTATACACATCATTCTCATCGTCACTTGTAGTATATAGTAAAACAGTTGTTTCTTTAAATCTATCAGTGCCTTTTAAATCATCCAGAATCTCGAAACCGTGTCGGCGTGGAAGATTCAAATCTAAAAAAATTATATCTGGTTTTATAGGATTTGATAAAATATAATTTTCAAAATCTTCACCACCATTAAATGTTTTTAGATTGGCATTAATGCCAGACAATTCAAGTGCCTCACCAAAAATAAATCTGTCGTCTTGGTCATCATCCACTAAAAATATATTATACATAAGATAATAAAAACGTATTTGATGTTGGTATTGACATCTTTTTGTTTGAATCAAGCCCAACATTTCTTAAGACGTTGACTAAATCAGAATATTTAGTGGGTTTAACTATGTAACGTGTAGCACCCAAATTAAATAAGCGATTTATATCTTCATCAGCGCGGCTGTTGGTTAAAATAATGAATGGGATATTTTGTAAAAGTGCATGAGCTTTAAAAAGTTCGGCCGCAATAAAGCCATTGATTTTTCTCAAGTTAATTTCAATAAAAATTAAATCTGGTACCTGCTGGGTAGCAGTGACATCATTCATGAAATCAATTACATTTGAATAGCATTTTAATGAAACTTCCTTAGAAACCTCTGGAATAGCAGCTTCAAATAAACTGCAACTTTCAGGGTCATCTTCTATCACTACAATTTTTCTATATGTACACATATCTTTTTTAAGCAAAAGTATCAGCTTAGAGAATATCTCAAACTTAACTAAATCTTAATTTTTCCCACCTAAACAAATTATCTTACGGATTGAAACGGATTTGTATTAAAACATAAATTGTCACTAAATGTTTAATAATATTTTTACTGCACGAACCCTAAACCGAAATATCCTTCCCTAAATCATTTTGGGTGATTTGATTTCTGGGGAGGATATTTATTTACAGTATGTATTTTAGATGATATTATTGATAAGTAAGCGTATAATAACTAATAGATAATGTAAAGTTAAACCTCTTTATTAGTATTAAGATTCGAGATATATTTGAAACAGCTAAATCAATTTTATGAACACTCACATTGGACAAACCAGTGCAAACNATCCATATTATAAATATTTTTTCATTGTTTTCGCCTGTCCATACTTTACCACCGTTGGTAACTCCTGTACCATTTGAGTAGCAAGCTTTATAAGTGTAGTTGCCAGTTTTATTCTCGCTGGATTTATGGAGGGTAGTACTAGTTAAATTGTTCGAGGAATCTCTTAAATTCAATGTAATTGGTGTGTCATCACTTGCCGCTATTTCTCCAAATATTTCAATTTTATCGCCAGTCTTAACGCTTATTGAATTGCAACCTGCGATGACTGAATTACTGTCATTTTTAATAATCCTAATCCATTCAGGGCTATAATTCCCAGTATCTATTTGAAGCAAATAGTTTGTTACCTCTTGAGGACTATCAATTTCGGTCACTGGGTCGTTGTTATCACTTGAGCAATGAATGAATAATAAGGCTGTGATGGCCACGAATAAAGTTTTTTTCATTTTGTCCTGGTTTTTAATTATTTATAATGCAAATATATGATTTTGTAAATATGCTCAGAACGTATTCGTTCATAATTTATTTGTGTCGTACAAATATTTTTGATGTATGGCAGATAGAAAAAAAGAAATACCACCCGTTGTTATCCAAGTAGGAGAGCGTATCAAGGAAATAATTGAAGAAAAGGAGTTAATCTTCCGTAATGTTGCCAACGACTGCAATATGGACGTGGAGGCTTTGAGGCGTTATGTTTGGGGCAAACAAATCATGGGTATTGATAAGCTTGCCCTTATTGCAAACGCACTTGGAATAGAAGTAGGGGAGTTGTTTAAGAAGTAAACTGCTGCGAAAACACTTCATTAAATCTATCTATGTTCTTCGATGGCAGTCTTGCTATATAGGTCTGAGTAGTGCTAATATGCATGTGTCCTAAAGAATGAGATACATCTTGAAGGTTTACGTCATTTTCAATAAGAAGCTGGCTATAGGTATGCCTTGCAACGTGTGAAGTAAGATTTATTGAAATTTTACATTGCTCCTGAATATCTTTCAAAAGTTTGTTATACCATGCTCTAGTACCTGTTAGCCTTTTATATTGCAGGTTATTTAATACACCAATTTCCTTATCTTTAAATTCAGCAAAATCGTTTGGGTTAAAGAAGTGAAAAACAAAGCTATTGCGCTGTTCACTTAAAGAAAGTTGTTCAATGTATTTTGAATAAATTTTATAAATATCCTCGGCGTAATTTTCATCTAACTGATTTAAGGAATATATTTCATCTTCTGCTTGGGGCATAAAACGAATTACTTGTAGCTCAATCATTTTTAATGCTATGTATGAAAGGCTAACCTTCATTCCCTTTTTTGTTTTGTACATGGTATATTCCAAATACATCTTGCCATTTTCAAACTTGAAGTTTCTCCAGCGTAAAAATTGAACATCACTGCATCTTAAACCTTGAGTAAATAATTGAAAAAGAAATACATTCGCTACCTCTCTTAATGTCAGTTCATTTACTCTAAACCTTCTGTTATAGTGATGCTTTCTTCTTTCTGCAAATCTTGTATTTATAATACGCTTAACTTCGTCTGTAGTTAAAGCTTTGAGTTTCTTTTCAGAGAATTTTAATTGGAGATTAGCAAATGGGTCATTGGCATATCGTACATGACCTGCTTTTTTTGCTTTATTTATTAGAGCCTTAAATGCTTTCATGTTATAGTTAGCAGTATCAATTGCATTACCACTATCGATTATAAATTTATAAAATTCCTGAACCTTCTTAGAATCTAAATGCTTGAATTTAAGGTCGTGTAGATTAATTGAGTTAAAGTAATTTCTAAGCTTAAGTTGAATGTTGATGTATTTTAGTTTAGTACCCTCATTTATGGTTGTATCAATGATATCTTGATAAAATTCCAATATTGTTTTATTGTTGCTTTGCAATACCTGAACATCATTGTCATAAGCTGAAAGTGTTTTAAGGACATCCTCAATTTTTTTGTTGATTACCTCGTGGCGAATCTCTTTGTTAGAAACCCTTTGTTTTCCTTCAAGCCAAAAGGATTCATGTAACTTGATTCCCAAGCTTACAAATTTTGATTTACGATTTTCAATAACTCTTACTTTTAGATAGCCTTCTTTACTATCTTTGTTTACGGGTCGGAAGACAATTTTTAAACTCATACTTCAAGGTTTTAATCGTACAACATTTGTACAACAATTGATAAATTAGATTGATAAAACTTTCTAAATCTTTTTTTAAACTGTTGATTTTCAGTCTTACGATTGGAGTAGAGTTGGTGTGTTTCGATGTGAAGGGCCAGGAATCTATTAAACGCTGTATGGAGATAGCCGCAGCAGGAGGGCATAATATTATATTGATAGGCCCACCGGGGGCAGGTAAAACCATGCTGGCGAAGCGACTGCCCAGCATACTGCCACCCATGACACTACGTGAGGCGCTTGAAACTACTAAGATACATAGTGTGGCGGGTAAGATGAAAAACGTAGGGTTGCTTAATCAAAGGCCGTTTAGAAGTCCCCATCATACGGCTTCGTCTGTATCTCTTGTAGGGGGAGGAAGTTTTCCCCAGCCTGGGGAAATAAGTCTTGCACACAATGGCGTTCTTTTCCTTGACGAGTTACCCGAATTTAAACGTGAAGTGCTTGAGGTAATGCGCCAGCCGCTTGAGGATCGTGAGGTTACCATAAGCCGTGCCAAATTTACTATAACTTACCCGTCCAGCTTTATGCTTGTGGCAAGTATGAACCCGAGCCCGGGTGGTTATTTTAACGACCCCGATGCCCCTGTTACCACATCGCCACACGAAATGCAGCGCTATATGAGCAAGATTTCTGGTCCGTTATTAGACAGGATAGATATTCATATTGAAGTTACCCCCGTGCCGTTTGAAAAGCTGAGCGATACCCGTAATGCCGAAAGCAGCGTGGAAATCCGCAAGCGTGTTACTGCTGCCCGCGAAATACAAACCCAGCGCTTTGAGGAGTTTGAAAACGTGCACTACAATGCCCAGATGAATGTTAAGCAAATACGCAAGTACTGCGCGCTTGACGATGCTTCGCTGCAGCTGCTTAAAACCGCGATGGAACGCCTTAACCTTTCGGCACGTGCGTATGACCGTATTTTAAAAGTAGCCCGCACCATTGCTGACCTCGAAGCTTCTGAAAATGTGGCATCACACCATATTAGTGAAGCCATACAGTATAGAAGTTTAGATAGGGATGGCTGGCTTGGGTAAGAATTTGTTTCAAGTTTAAGGTTTCAGGTTCCTGAAATCTCTAATTAATACTATTAACTATGCTTAAAGAAGAACTACAACAACTGTTTGAGGCCATGCCTCAACTGGTAAAAGATAAACTACAGCCCGTAATGGATAACCTGTTGGAACGCGCCGCCGACCTTGATGCTGAGAAAAACAAAACCAGCGAGTATTATGAAGAGGAGCGCGAAGATATTATGAAGGAAGTACACAAGGTAAAATACCTTAACGACCAGTGGCAGATTATGAATGCCAGGAAAAATAATTAATGTAGCAATTGCGCTCAGGGGCTAAGTAGCTCAGCAGCTCTAAAAAACAAAACTCCCCTGCCATGGCAGGGGAGTTTTGTTTTTTAGTTCACTATTACTTTTTTAGTAGCGGTGCTTTCTCCGGCGGTAACCTTTAGCAGGTAAAAGCCATACGGCAGGTTGCTAAGCGTATAGCTCTGGTTAACGGCATTTGGCCTTGTTATTTTTTGAACCAGTTGCCCGTTAAGGTTTACAAGTTCAATTTCGGTAAGTTCAGTTTCGCTGTAAATGTTTACCTCGTGGTTAACCGATGGGTTAGGGTAAACGGCAAGCTGCGCTGCAAAAACATCATCAATTGCACCCAGATCCCAACGGTCTTCGGCTATAGGGCCGCCCCATATAAGGGTTGCCAGGTAAGGGTTATCTATAAATGGATTGCGGTTGCCCTGCCCAAACGGATTATTAGCGTTACCCAGGTAGGTATTGCGCTGGTCTTCAAAGTCAGATACCGGGTCTTCAGCATTCCACTGTAGCAGTATAAGCGGCATATTAGAATCTGTTGATACCGTTTCGCCCATAACAGCACCTGTAGGAAGGCACTGGTTACCATAATGCAGGTACATATACATAAGTATACGCGCAACATCGCCTTTCCACTCATCGCCGGGATACCATCCTGAACCTGAGTTTCCTGAATTTCCTGAACCTGTAGTGTACAATTTATTAGCCCTTGCGCCATTACGGTCTACATCGCAAGCCCTTAAGTGGTGTGCATCGGCACCGGGGCCAATCTGGCCAAGATCTGGTGTGCCAAGCGATTGCGGGTAAACGTGTTCGCGGTTCCACTCGCAGCTGTTACTACCACCATTGCTGTCTTTGTTTCGCCTTCGGTGCGTATCATCTGTAGATGCGCCAGCCGGGCAAATAGCTGAACTATAGCCGTAAAGAAGCAATACATTGGTGTGTGATGTATCTTCAGGGTCAAGGTCGGTATTTTTAAGCGCATTCCAAAGCCCGGGGGTATAGGTAAGCTCGTTTGTATGCGTGTTTGTTATTTTTGTAGCAAGCGCATTTTTTAGTGCAGTGCCGGCCTGCTCAAAATTAAAACCATCATAGTAAGGAGATGCAGGTGCACCATCTTGGGCTGTGGCTATAAATCCTGCGGCAAGCAGGGCAAGAGTGTATAATTGTTTCATCCAGAAATATTTTGGGACAGCAAATGTAACGACTTTGTAATGTAAAGTCGCATTAATTTAACTACACTTGTGTTAAATGTTATTTTTTTCGCTCCATCAGGGCCATGTAAAAGCCGTCGAACCCACTTTGATGCGCCAAAACTTTATTTTCTTTTACAAATGTAAATTCTTTCCCTATATCTGTAGAAAGGAAACGCTTAACCTGTTCCTCATTTTCCGATGGTAATACCGAGCAGGTGGCATACACGAGCTTGCCGCCCGGTTTTACTATTTTACTATAGTTTTCAAGTACTTCGGCTTGCGTTTTTCGGATGTTATCAATAAACTCAGGCTGTAGTTTCCACTTGCTGTCAGGGTTACGTTTTAAAACACCCAGGCCACTGCAAGGCGCGTCAATAAGAACACGGTCTGCCTTTTCGTGGAGTTTCTTAATAACTTTAGTAGAATCTATAATACGGTATTCAATGTTGAAAGCACTATCGCGCTTGGCGCGGATTTTTAGCTGTTTCAGCTTGCTTTCGTATAAATCCATGGCAATAAGCTGGCCCTTATTTTGCATAAGCGCAGCCATGTGCAGGGTTTTACCACCGGCACCGGCGCAGGTATCTACCACGCGCATGCCCGGCTCTACGTCAAGAAAACGGGCCACAAGCTGAGAAGAAGCATCCTGAACCTCAAACAATCCTTCTTTAAAAGCATCTGTAAGGAACACGTTAGCACGCTCTTTAAGTACCAATGCATCAGGGTATTCTTTAAGAACCTCAGTTTCTATATTCAAATCAAAAAGAATGGCACGAAGCTTTTCTTTAGTGGTTTTAAGTGTGTTTACACGAAGGATAACCTTAGCCTGTTCGTTTTGTGCTGCAATTTCTTTTTCCCACACCTTTTCGCCAAGTTCGGCAACGCCTATCTCGTCCATCCAGTCCGGTATAGATTCACGATATTTGCGAGTCTTGCTTAACTCATCAAAACGGCCTTTAATACGGCGAATGGGGGTTTCTTCAAAATACTTCCAGTCAGGCAGTTGTATTCCTCGCAATACGGCCCAAACAGCAAAAATGCGCCACAGGTTATCGCGGTCATACGGTTCTTTAACTTCGGCAATTTCGGCATAAAGGCGTTTCCACCGTACAATTTCATAGATGGTTTCGGCCACAAATTTGCGGTCTGCACTGCCCCAGCGTTTATCTTTTTTTAGCGCAAGCGCCACAACCTTATCGGCATACTGGCCTTCGTTAAAAATAAAATTTAGCGAGTCTATAACCGTAAAGCATAAATTCCTGTGTAGTCTCATTGTAAAAAATTGAGGTGCAAAGGTATAATTTTTATGCGGATGTTTTGTAACAGATTTTACGGCTTATAGATTACCTTTAGCCTATGGAAAAGATTTATGTTATAAAAGGTGATATTACTAAGGTTGAGGCCGATGCTATTGTAAATGCGGCTAATAGCTCACTCCTTGGCGGCGGCGGGGTAGACGGTGCCATACACAGGGCAGGGGGCAAGGCTATTCTTGATGCATGTGTGGCCATTCGCAACAGGCAGGGCAAATGCAAAACGGGAGAGGCGGTAATTACCACTGCCGGAAACCTTCCGGCTACTTACGTTATCCATACCGTTGGGCCCGTGTGGAATGGCGGTACCAAAGGCGAACCCCAACTGCTAACCAACGCTTATACTAACAGCCTGAAACTGGCGATTGAAAACGGGGTTAAAACCATTGCCTTCCCTAATATTAGTACGGGTATTTACGGTTACCCGAAAGACCTGGCAGCACAGGTTGCGGTTCAGGCTGTAAAAGATTTTCTGTCTGCCGATACTACTATTAAACAGGTAACGTTTGTATGTTTTGATGATGAAAATTACCATCTTTACAACCACCTGCTATAACCTATGAAAATCCTGCTCCTCCTTCTTTTTGCAAGCTGTGCATTTGCACAGGATTGTACCTACACTAACCTTTCAAAACAGCTTGATTTTACGGTAAAAGCAAAGCGGTTTGAGTATGCTAATACTTCAGATTCAGTTGATGTTGACGTAACTGTAATCATTAAAAAAGGGGGCAGGAAAAGCAATGTACATTTTGGTACGCATTCTTTTTACGATGATTCTTATGCACAATGCGGCAATGTAAGGTCTTATACAACCGGGGTTAATAAAGATAAAGAAACACTTAATAATGATTATGGCGACCTTATAGTAGCTGATTTTAATTTTGACGGCAGCGATGATTTTGCCCTTAAGTATGACGGATGGAGCAACAGCGGCCCCGGGTATAATTTTTACCTGCAACAAAAGGATGGCAGTTTTATAAAAGACGATTACCTGAGTGAAAAAGTGTTTTATTGTCCGGAATCTGTTGATGCGTCTAAAAAAGAACTGACCGTTAGCGCCATATCGGGGGCTGTGGGCATGAACCGGCGTACGTACAGGTATGACGATAAAAATAAATCATGGGGCATATCACGTTATGAAAGGGCACGAGGGCACAATTTTACTGAACTTTCTAACAACCTTGATTTTTGGATGGCAATATCTGAAGTTGAGCAAAACGGTAATAAAGACTCGGTATATGTAAATGTTTGTGTTTATGACAAAAAGGAAAATTTTTTGCAGGCAATTGATATAGCTACTGATTTTTATATGATGCCATTAGAGTATTTTGGCGAAGGCCGGTCTTATACCACAGGTTTTAATAAAGATAAAGAGGTTATGGACAACGATTATGGCAATATTATAGTGGCCGACCTCAACTTTGACGGACTTGAAGACCTTGCCATAAAACGCGAGCAGGGTGGTAATGGTGGGCCTATGTATAATTTTTACTTTCAGGATAAAACAGGGCGTTTTATTATTAATCAGTTTTTAAGCACCTCAATGGGGTATTTCCCTTATAAAATTATAACGGAAGAAAAAACCTTGGTAGCAAAGGTGCGGTTAAATACCTATGAGTCTGAAGATATTTATTATCAGTATACTGCCCCTCCCAAAGGGGATGGCTGGCGAAAACTGAACCCGAAATAATGCGCTACAGATCCTGTTTTAAATTGTAACGTGCCATAACCTCGTCAACCGTTTCTTTTGTAAGCGGTTTTGGGGCAAACCCTGCAAACAGGCCGTCAATTTTGGTTTGCATTTCGGGGGTGGCAGTTTCAAATGTGCCCAGCATTACCATAATCAGTGTATCGAGGCTGTTTTGTTCCAGTTTCCTGAAAGCTTCAAGAAAATCCCAGCCACTCATTCCGGGCATATTGATATCGAGGAAAATAATATCAGGAAATGCACCCTGGTTGCCTGAGAGGTATTCTAAACCGTCTTCGGCCGAGTCTTTAACTATTACCTCAATAGTATCGCTGTGTTTTTTTACAACCCGTGCATGAAAAAGGTTGTCAATCTTATTGTCATCAATAAGCATAATTGTGTGTGTAGTGTTGGTCATGCTTTAAACTTTAAAATTGTGAATATAAATATACTGCCTTTTCCCGGTTCTGACTCTACCCAAATGCGGCCGCCGTGCATTTCTGCAATTTTTTTACAATTGGCCAGCCCTATGCCGTGGCCGGCAAACTTTTCTTCGGCGTGTAGCTTCTGGAAAATATTAAATATTTTTTCGCGGTGTTCCGGGGCAATGCCTATGCCGTTATCTGCTACTTTAAACTGATAATATCCCTCTATAGATGTAGCCGATATGCTTACAACCGGAGGCCTTTCCTTGCTTTTAAATTTAATGGCGTTATTAACCAGGTTTTGTAACAGCTGCCTTAATTCAAGCGCATAGGCATACAGTTTAGGCAGTGTGCCTTCAATCAGTACCGTTGCGTTATTTTCTTTTATGAGCCCCTGCAGGTCTTCTACTACATGGTTTGTAACCTCGTGGGTATCTACTGCCGACATTTTCCTGTTTTGTCCAAGCTTGCCAAAATCAAGTAAGGAGCGTACTAAAGTGCGCATGCGGTTTACGGCATTATTTATAGACTGCAGGTGTTCTTTAATTTCGCCCCTTATAACATAAGGATAATCTTCTTCAAGCAGCATAATGTAATTAGATACCGTGCGCAAAGGTTCCTGTAAATCATGCGATGATATGTAGTTAAACTGCTCCAGCTCTTCGTTTTTATGCTGAAGTTCTGTTAGCTGTGTTTTTATAAGTTCTTCGTTAGCCCTGCGCTGGGTAATATCTTTTATAAAGGAAAGTATTGAGTATGTATCGCGGCTAAGGTTTAGTGGGGTTAATGTTATTTCTATGGGGAATTCTGTACCATCTTTTTTTACTGATATGATTTCGTCATGAAACCCAACCTGCCGGGTTTGCGGGTCGGCAAAAAGGGCTGTGCGGCGTTCCATCCATGCATCCCGCGAAATCCCGGGAACCAAAATCCCCACGCTTTTACCTAACAGTTCGTGTTTGGTATATCCAAATACTTTTTCGGCTTCATGATTAACCTCTTGTATAAGTCCGTTTTTATCGGTCATTAAAATGGCGTATGGCGATGCCTGAACAATATACCTGAAATTGTTGGTTGCCCTGTTTGCTTTTGCGTTAGCTTTATTGAGAGTACGTGCCACAATGGTTATAAGAACAAGGCTGGTAAGGCAAAAAGTGAGTAACAGCAACGCAAGGCCAAGTTCAACACCTATAATGCCTTTTCGGTAAAAATGCAGCCTTAAATAGCACACAACAGATACGGCTATAAGCATAGATATGAATAGCCTGCGGGCCATTAAATTGCCTATGCGGTCTCCCGTAAAAATACCGGTAAGCCCTTTGGTAGGGTTTAGTAATGATGACGCAATACTAAAAAGGAAAAGCGCTACCGCTGAGTAGACCGACATAGGGGTAAAAGACATATGGTAAAATTCCGGAACATGCAGTAAGTGACCTATTAGCGCCACAGAAGTTATAAGTGTTACAGCATGAAAAGTGCACTGCATATAAATGGGCTTAATACCATCATGAATGAACAGTAAACCAATGCCCGATATGATGAAAGTAGCTGCTGTTATGGGAGACATACCCATAACAAGCGGTATATGTATTTCTGTAAACCATTTTATTAATACGGCAATGCTTATGCAAATTACTATAGCAGTGGCTATGCGTGAGGTAAGCTTTGTTGATTTTGTGTTGGATAAATGCAATAGTAATGATGTGCCGATAAATACAAAGCATAGTGCGGCGTCTAAGGCTATGGGTAAGGGAAAAGCTTTTTCAGATTTGATAATATGGCATTCTGCCAATATGAAATATATAATTACAACAAGTCCAAGCAAGGTCACGGCAATACCGGAGAATGCAATAAATAGCGTGTATTTGCTTTTAAGAGGAGACATAATTTGCAATTAAATATCTAAAAAATAAATAATGAAATAAAAATTTAATTTTATTATTAAATTACAAATATAATAATGACTTATTTAGGAACTTCTTAATGTTTAGTTATAATATGTGTGCATATAAAAATACAAGCCTCCATTTTAACTAAATGAAGGCTTATAGTTTAATTAACGTTCAAATTTACATACTGTAAAAGCTGTCCCGTTGTATTGGTGCAGGAACACTTTCTTCGCCCAATAGCTGGCGCAGGTTAATTTCTATGCTGCGGGCAATGGTGGTTACGTTAGTATCGCTTGGCCTGTTGCGGAATGGATCCTGAAGGTGGTAAGCCGTTTTTTCAAGTAAAAAGAATAGCATTGAGAGTAGCATGAGCAGCGGTATTTCATAATATACCAGCACACCTTTAAGGCCTATAGAAAGTATGACCACAAACAGGTAAATGGTAAGGTGCAGGTACAGCCTGTAAGTGGTAGGGAATACTGTATTATTGATACGCTCTGCCATGCCCATGTTATCTGAAAAGCGAATGAATATATTGTTAAACTGTACATGCATAAAATCAGAAATATGGCCTTTTTTATGGAGGTCGCTTATTTGATGCACGTTTTGTTGCAGTATACCCAGTGCTTTATTATTGTGTTTTTTAAGTTCGGCAATATCCTGTTCTGTAAGCAGGTTTTCGCAGCCTTCAAGTGGTTCCTGGCCTCGTAGTGAACGCCCCAGCACATAGTTCCATGCTATTTGGCGATAGGTCATGGTTTTAATTTGAGGGTTAAGTTCCGGGTTGGTTAAAAAAGCCTGCATTTGCAGTACATAGCTGCGAGAATCGTTTACTATAGCGCCCCATATCTTGCGGGCTTCCCACCAGCGGTCATAGCTCTGGCTCATTTTAAACGACAATAGTACCGATATGGCCGTACCTAAAAACGTAGCTATGGTAAGGGGCATATCGGGCAGGTAGTAGTAAAACTGCTCAGTTAGCAGGTGTATTATTATGCCCAGTATAAATACTATAAGCATCTCATACTTTATAGTACCAAAGATGTACCTAAAGGGCAGGCGGTTTTCTATAAGCATAAACAGTTAGTTGTGAATTGTGGTTTAAAAGTAGGTATTGTTTTAATTTGATGCAAGAGTTTAACAAACCTGTAAGAACTCTTTTATAAAATTAATAATAGCACAACTATTGTGATATAAAAAAAGGACATATTCAATATGTCCTTTTTAGAGTATTGTAATTCTGATTTTTAACTTATTTATGGTTTATCCTGTAAACGCCAGCTGTGCAATACAATAGATATAATAACATCATTCCACATTTCATATCCTACAATTTTAGGATACACAGGTATTATGCTGGTGTCTATCCATTCATCATGTCCTACAATATACATTGCAGCGTTGTAAGCGAGGTATTTGCCAAAAGGGTTTTTTACAGATAATAACATTTGCTCATGGCCTTTACCGTCTTCTTTTACAGATTGTTTAAACTCAATGCTTATAGTGCGTTCCGGAAACTTTATTTCTTTTACGGTTTTCATTGAGAATATGGTGTCGGCTTTTATTTCGGCTTCTACAAAAACTTTTTCACCCGGATATATTTGTAACACTTTTTCGGCAGGCAGGTAGGCTGATTTTTCTACATCCATCTCGTAAAACTGGTCGTTGTCTACAGCCAGCTTAAGCGTAAAAGCTTCGCGATTGGGTAAATCGTTTTGTGCAAACGCCATTAAGCCAAGCAACATAAAGGTTGTAATGAGGAGATTTTTCATGCAGTTTATGGTTTTAGATATGTATCAAAATAATCGGCAATTTTCTGGTTCAGGTGGTAACGGTCCCTGCCGCGCACGTTATGCTCGTGTGTAGGGTACAGGAAGTAGTCTACCTGTTTGCCGGCCTGTATGCACGCTTGTATAAACTGCATGCTGTGCTGCTGTACCACCACATTATCCTGTGCACCGTGTATTACCAGCAGGTGGCCTTTCAGCTTTTTGGCCTTGTCTATAATATTGTTGCTTTTGTAGCCTTCGGGATTTTCCTGTGGCGTATCCATGTAGCGCTCGCCATACATAATTTCATAGTACTGCCAGTCGCACACCGGGCCGCCTGCCACACCTACTTTAAAGGTGTCGGCCTGGTCCAGCATTAATGATGAGGTCATAAAACCACCAAAGCTCCAGCCGTAAACACCAATACGTGCGGTATCTACAAAACTTTTGCTTTTCAGGAACTCAACGCCCTTCATCTGGTCGGCCATTTCATTAACGCCCAGGTTACGGTGAATCACGTGCTCAAAATCACGACCTCGGGCATCGCTGCCTCGGTTATCAAGCGTAAACACCACATAGCCTTTTTGTGCCATATAATAGTCAAACAGGCCACCGCCGCCCAGCCATTCGTTAGTAACCAGCTGTGCATGGGGGCCGCCATAAACATATACCATTACCGGGTATTTTTTAGAGGCATCAAAGTTGGCAGGGTATATAATACGCCCGTTAAGAGGGGTTTTGCCATCGGCGGCTGTAAGGGTAACCAGCTCCATTTTTGGGAGTACGGTTTTACCGGTATATGGGTTTTCAGCTTTAAACAGGTTGGTGGCCTTGCCGTTTTTAACGCTGATGATGTTTACATCGTTAGGGGTAGTAGTGTTGCTAAAGCTGTCGAGTATAAGCATACCGTCTGTACTTACAATAGCATCGTGCGTACCCGAACCTGTTGTTACCTGCACGGTCTTGCCGCTTTTCAGTTCTGTTTTATACAACTGCCTGTCAAGGCCGTTATTGGCAGTACCTGTGTAAAAGAAGTTTTTGGCCTCTTTATCAAAGCCTATAAAGTTTGTAACCACTACATCTTTAAAACCAAGTTTTTTAATCAGCTTGCCATCAGTGTTGTAATGATAAAATTGCTCATAGCCGTCTTTTTCGCTGCGATATAAAAACTCGTTGTTTTTACCGGGAATAAACGTTAGCCCATGAAGCGGTTCTACATAAGTGGTAGCGGTTTCTTCAAAAAGTGTCTTAACGAAATTGCCGGTTGTGGCATCATATTTATTAAGCCACAGGTGGTTTTGCCCGCGGTTTAGTACACCTACAAATACAAACTTACTGTCTGGCGACCAGGTAACGCTGGTTAGGTATTGTTCTTTATCGCCTTCTGTTTTAAGGGTTACGTTTGTGTTGTTTGCAAGGTTGTATACTACAAGGGTAACCTCTTCGCTTTTCATGCCCGCCATAGGGTACTTGATTTCCTTATCGGCAGCAATGCGTTCGCCCCACTGCACCAAAGGATAATCAGCTACCATGGTTTCATCTTTGTGATAGTATAGCAGGCTGTTGCTGTCCGGGCTCCACCACATACCGCGGTCTATGCCAAACTCCTGGCGGTGCACGTAGTCACTGCCGTTTACTATGGCTTTATCGGTGTCGTTGGTAATCGGCTTATGATCAATTCTCAAACCGCCACCGGTTGTTGCAGATTCCTGTACAAGCTTTATGTTGTTATCTTTAGTATATACTAAATCAGTTCCTTTCGGAGATATAAAATGCTGCCCACCGTCTAAAAATGATAATGCACTTGTAACCGCTTTCTTGTCTACATCATATAACACGGCGGTTGCCACTTTTTCGCCATCAACATTAAATTGTATTGTGCTTTTGTCTTTCCAGGCATAGTCTGTGGGAAATGTTGAAAGGCTTATTTTTTCACCTAACACCTCATTTAGTGCCTTAGTCAGTTCGGCTTTTGTAACCAACACCTTTTCTGCCCATTGTCCGTCTTCGCTCCGTGCCATAAGGTTTTGATAAGTAGCATCAAGGTAGGTTAGGGTGTGGGTATCGGGCCTCCACTGTGGGGCGGTAAGGCTTTTTACTGCAAAATCCTGGTACTGGCCGTAAGTGGCCTGCTGTATATTTAGGTTTTGTTGTGCTGTGGCAGCCATTCCCGCCAGGAGGAACAGCCCAAGTATTTTTTTCATTTTAAGGTTTTTTATGCAATGCGCAAGTTAAGAAACAATTTACAACGGCTGCCAATAAAAAGTCCGCTGCACAAAATTTTGCGTAGCGGACAGGCAATCAGAGTTAGTTAAATTTAAAGTGTAGACAAAGCTTCTTTTAAAATGCCCAAATCCTGCATACAGGTGCGCATCATTTTATACGTTCGCCTTATATCGTTATCAAGCCCAATAGAAAAACGGATAAGCCCATTGCTTAATCCCATTTCTTTTTGCTCATCCATGGGTATTTCGCTTGATGTTGAGGTGCCCGGCGCGCTGAACAGCGTTTTGTAAAATCCAAGGCTCACGGCAAGGTAACCCAGGTTGCGGTGCTGCATAAGTTCCATAAGTTCGTTTGCCTTATCAAGGCTGCCCACATCTACTGTCATCATACCGCCAAAGCCATACTCAGGGTTAATCATGCCTTTGTAAAGGTTGTGGCTTGGGTGGCTCTCAAGCCCCGGATATACCACCTTAAGGCCGTCCTGCTCAAAGCGCTCGGCAAGGTATTGTGCGTTGTAGCTGTGCTGCTTCATACGGATATGCAGTGTGCGCAGGTTCTTTAATATACTGGCAGAACGCAGGCTGTCCATAGTGGGACCCAAAAGCATGGCTGCACCGTTGTTTACATTGCGCAGGTCGTCTATAAACAGCTGTGTGCCGCATACTACACCACCCACCGTATCGCTGCTGCCGTTTATAAATTTGGTAAGGCTGTGTATTACCACATCGGCGCCCATTTTTGCAGGTGAAACCGATAAGGGTGAGAATGTATTGTCTACCACCAGCTTCAGGTTGTGTTTTTTTGCAATTTTAGCAAGTGCTTCAATATCGGCCACTTCAAGTAGCGGGTTGCTTACGGTTTCGCAGTACAATACTGTTGTTTTAGGGGTAATGGCAGCTTCTACAACATCAGCCTTTGTAATATCAACAAAAGTGGTAGTAATGCCCAGTCCCGGTAAAAAGTTTTTCATAAAGGCATAGGTACCACCATAAATGGTACGTGCCGAAACTATATGCCCGCCGCCCATGCACAGTTGCAGTAAAACGGTAGTAATGGCCCCCATGCCTGATGCACATACGTTGGCCGCCTCGGTACCTTCCATAGCGGCAAGTGCCTGACCCAGATATAAATTCATGGGCGATGAGTGGCGGCTGTACAGATAGCAGCCCTCGGCATTACCCTCAAAGGTATCAAACATGGTTTTGGCCGAAAGAAACGTATAAGTAGAAGAATCAGATATAGATGGATTTACCCCGCCAAATTCGCCAAAATATTGCAGGTCTTGTATATTGTCGGCAGGGGAGAACGGTTTATGGTTCATGTTTTTATAGTTTTTTGTTCTATTACAAAGTGACGAATGATTGTGTTATTAATCAACTATAATGTTTTCGAATAGATTTATAATCTGTAATTTTGAATGTTTTTAGATTTTTATTCATATTAATGTTAGCTAAAAACTAATTTTCCGAAAAAATTTCATTATGACATTAGATGCTACCGATAAAAAACTGCTGCTGTTTTTGCAGGAAGACAGCACCCAAACCACCAAGGCGCTTTCGCTTAAGCTGGGATTATCTGTTACGGCAGTTTATGAGCGTATTAAAAAGCTGGAGCGCGAAGGGGTTATACACAAATATGTAGCTATAGTAGACCGCAAAAAGGTAAACCGTGGCTTTGTGGTGTTTTGCCACCTCAAACTGGTGCAGCATACTAAAGAATACCTCACAAAATTTGAAAAGGAAGTTACGCGGCTTGATGAGGTACTGGAATGCTACCACGTAAGCGGCGATTATGACTACATCCTTAAAATTTATGTTGCCGATATGGAAGCCTACCGCGAATTTATGGTAACCAAGCTTACCACGCTTCAGCATATAGGCAGTACACACAGCACGTTTATGATAGGCGAGGTTAAGAATACAAATATTATTGCGTTATAGTGAAGCAATAAATATTATCGCTACATTTGTTTACAACCAAATAACGTTTTCGTATGAAACTTAAACTACTTGCCATTGCGTTTTGCGTGGCTTCTATAACCTATGCCCAGGCCCCGCAGGCCAAAGTAGAGCAGGGCACCCTTGAGGGTATAACATTGCCTTCGGGTATAAAAAATTACAGGGGCATCCCGTTTGCGCAGCCACCGGTGGGTAATTTGCGCTGGAAAGCCCCACAACCGCCTAAAAGCTGGAGCGGCATCCGTAAGGCCGATGCTTTTGGCAACAATGCCATGCAAAAGCCGGTTTTTGGTGATATGAGTTTCCGTGCACCAAATATGAGCGAAGACTGCCTGTATCTTAACGTTTGGACTCCCGCTAAAAAAACAGGCGAAAAGCTGCCTGTACTGGTGTATTTTTACGGAGGCGGATTTATTGCCGGAGATGGTTCTGAAAACCGCTACGATGGCGAAAGCCTGGCTGAAAAAGGTATTGTTACCGTAACGTTAAACTACAGGCTGGGTATTTTTGGGTTCTTTTCGCATCCTGAATTAACGGTAGAATCGCCCAACCATGCTTCGGGCAACTACGGTTTGTTAGACCAGAATGCTGCCCTGCTGTGGGTAAGGAAAAACATTGCGGCCTTTGGCGGCGACCCTAATAAAATAACCATTGCAGGCGAATCTGCGGGGAGTATATCGGTAAGTGCGCAAATGGCATCGCCGCTAAGCAAAAACCTTATTGCGGGCGCTATAGGGCAGAGTGGGGCTATGATAAACCCAACGCTTGATGCCATACCCATGGCCGACCATGAAAAGCATGGTATTGAGTTCGCCGGCAAGGTTAAGGCCGGTTCGTTAGCAGCGCTGCGTGCCATACCTGCCGAGCAACTGCTGGATGAAGCCAGTAAATGGGGGGCTTTTAATACCAAGGCCGTTGTAGACGGATATTTTTTGCCAAAACTGCCATCAGAAATATTTGCGGCAGGGGAGCAGGCAAAAGTGCCGTTGCTTGCCGGGTGGACATCGGCTGAGATACCTTATGGCGCTTTTATGCAGGGGCAATTTCCCAACCCGGAAAACTATGTTGCCCGTGTTAAGGCACAATATGGCGAACAGGCAGGTGAGGTTTTAAAGTTGTATCCCGGCACAACACAAGAAGAGGTAATTAAATCGGCTACAGCCTTGGCCAGCGATAATTTTATTGTTTACAGCACCTGGAAATGGCTTGAGCTGCACCGTAAGACTTCAAATACACCTGTGTATGCCTATATCTTCAGCAGGCCGCGCCCGCCTATGGTAGCCGAAATGGGTAATGCTAAAAGCGGCCTTGCAGGTGGGGTTATTAAAGACGATGGTACTAAACCTGAAAATGCACTACCCGATAACATGACGGGGGCAGCCCACGCCAGCGATATTGAATACCTGTTAGGTAACCTGAAAAGCAATACGGTTTTTGACTGGACTGCAGATGACTATAAAGCATCTGAAACAGGGGAAGACTATTTTGCCAATT
Source organism: Flavobacterium akiainvivens (assembly GCF_001278115.1). Taxonomy (GTDB): domain Bacteria; phylum Bacteroidota; class Bacteroidia; order Flavobacteriales; family Flavobacteriaceae; genus Flavobacterium; species Flavobacterium akiainvivens. The sequence goes on from NZ_LIYD01000005.1 coordinate 598,648, forward strand.
TTATAAAGACCGGAAACCCTAATGGTAAGGGTTTGGTGCAATGGCCCGAAAGCAAGCCTAAAGATGCCGAAATGACCATAATGAAACTGGATAAAACTGTAAAATCTTATAAGGAACCCCATAGGAATCGTTATCTTTTTTTAGATAAAAAATTCTTAAAAAAGTAAGTAAAATAAGGTGTTTTAAAAAAAGCTGCATAGTTAATATGCAGCTTTTTTTACGTTATAACACTCATTAAGAGATTATTATATATATTCGTAATATTGATTTTAGTAAAATATTATAATTATTTTTGTAAAATCTTTATGATACGGTTTTCCGTAGATATAGTATATTTGAGGCTGAGAGTGACCTGCGTTTAGACCAAAACATCAATATTATGAACAAAAAAGGGGACATTATTATCGTTGAGGACGACCCGGACGACTGGGAAATCCTGCTCGAAGTTTTTGAGCATGTTCTTGACGGTGAAGGTTATGATAACCGTGTGGTGATTTTTGAAGAGGCACCCATGGCTATTGATTACTTAAAGGAATGTGAAACAGAACCGTACATTATTTTTTCTGACATCAATATGCCGTTTATGGACGGCTTTGAACTTAGGGAACAAATTGCAAACGACCCTGACCTGAAAGATTTATTTGTACCGTTTGTTTTTCTTTCTACGGCTGATGAAGAAGACTATGAAGCAAAATCTATTGCTGTAGGGGCACAGGGGCATTATGTGAAGCCTGCTGACCTTGAAAAGTATAAGGTGCTGATTAGCGAAATTTTAAAACAATGGAGCGACAGCCCAACTGAAGCGCCTAAATAGCATTAGTAATTGTTTTTTCAGTATGGCCCCGCTTTTTGCGGGGCTGTTTTTTTATTTACCCTGCCCATAAAAATATAATTCATTAGCTTTGATATTAAATAATCCCTGCTAATGAGAGTTGTTTTCTTTTTTCTTTTGCTTACGGCCGGTGCCGCTACAGCACAGCAATACAAACAGGTTGATTTTAAAACCCTATCGGCTGCTATAGCGTTTGACGTTCCTGCAAAAAAGGTTCTGGGTACCGCAACCTATGAATTTGAGGTGCTTGAAAAAACAGATACCATATACATTGATGCCCAAAATATGGAGTTTGCCAATGTGCGACTTAATGGTAAAAAGAAAACCGGATGGCTTGCTACAAATAAACAACTTAAGCTTTTTAAGGGTTTTAAGAAGGGCAAAAATACCCTTACGCTTAGTTATACCGTCCAGCCCAAACAGGCGCTTTACTTTGTAAAAGACGGTACAGACGACCAGATATGGACACAGGGGCAGGGCAAGTATACCAGCCACTGGCTGCCCAGTTTTGACGATGTAAATGAAAAGCTGATATTTAAGTTATCGGTCAAATACCAGCATGGTTATACGGTTTTGGCTAATGGAAAACTTAAGGCTAAAACGGGCAATAACGATGGTACACAAACCTGGCTTTATGAGATGGATAAACCCATGAGCAGCTACCTGGCCATGCTGAGTATAGGCAGGTTTACCGAGCAGCAGGAAACATCATCATCGGGTACACCAATGGCGTTTTATATCCGTAAGGAAGATTCGCTTAAAATGGAGCCTACTTACCGCTACAGCCGCAGGATATTTGATTTTTTAGAACGCGAAACCGGTTATGCCTACCCGTGGGGGGTGTACCGCCAGGTGCCTGCGTTAGACTTTTTATATGGCGGTATGGAGAATACTACCTCAACTATTTTTAGCCAGGATTATGTGGTAGATTCAATTGGGTTTAATGACCGTACATACATAAACGTAAACGCCCACGAGCTGGCGCACCAGTGGTTTGGCGACCTTATTACGGCCCAAAGTAGTACCCATCACTGGTTGCAGGAGGGGTTTGCTACCTACTATGCCCTGCTTGCCGAGCAGGATTTGTATGGCGATGACCATTTTTACTACGAGCTGTATGAAATGGCCGAACGCCTGCAACAGGCATCCAAGCGTGATACTATTGCTATTATGAATGAGAAGGCCAGCACGCTTACCTTTTACCAAAAGGGTGCGTGGGCGCTGCACGTGCTGCGCGAAGGCGTGGGCATTGACAACTTTAGAAAGGCAGTAAAAAGTTACCTTGAAAAATATGCCTTTAAAAACGTGGTTACCGATGAATTTTTGGCCGAAATAAAGGCGGTTGCACCTGATTATGATACTGAAGGTTTTAAAAAGCGCTGGCTGCAAAGCGGTACGTTTGAAGTGCAGGAGGCACTCGAACTGCTTAGTAAAAACAAATTTATGCAGCAGTACCTAGCCCTGGGAGACCTTGATAATAAGGCTTTTGCCGAAAATAAAGAGCAGTATCTGGAACTCATGAAATCTGATGTGTATTTTCCTGTAAAGGAAGAAATTTTGTATCAGTGTTCAGATGTGCCGTATGCCGATAAGGCCGAGATTATAGCTATTGCCATGAACAGCGGCGATGTAAAGCTAAGGCAGTCTGTGGCGCGAACCGTTACTAAAATACCTGCTGAATTTGAGGCGCAGTATTGGTCGCTGCTGGATGATAAATCATATATCACACAGGAAATTGTGCTGAATGTGCTGTACAAAAACTTCCCGAAAAGGCGAACAGAACTGCTGGATAAAACAAAAAATTTAACCGGGTTTAATGATATGAATTTAAGGATACTATGGCTTACCCTGGCTTATGTAACCCCCGGCTATAATGAGGCTGAAAAACCAGAATTTTATGCCCGCCTGCAGGAATTTGCAACGCCTAAGTATGAAAGCACCGTGCGCACCAACGCTTTTGCCAACCTGCTTTACATAGGCAAAGCCGACCCCATTGTGTGGGAAAACCTCGTGAATGCTACGCTGCATTATAAGTGGCAGTTTGTAAAATATGCAAAAGATAAACTAAGGGAACTGCTTAAAAAGCCGGGTTACCGCGAGCATTTTGAAGGCCTGCTGCCGCAGCTTAAAGCGCCTGAAAGGGCGAAGTTGCAGCAGTTGCTTGATGAAAAGTAATTAGCGGCTGAATACAAATCCGGTTTTAGCCGTGTTCATGTGCAGCTCAAGGGTGTTGCTGTTAGCAATTACAACCTTCCATTGCTTGGCGCCGCTGGCTGATGTTGCAATTATAGTATTTGTCTTGGCGTCAAAATACCAAAAGCCGGTTTCGTTTATTTGCCCTACGGTTACGGTATAGGTATTATCTGGCCTGAAGTCTATAAAATTATTGGCGGGGGCGGGTTGCAGGTCTTCGTCATCAGGGTCAAGGCGGGTACCCTCAAATTTCCATTTGTGCATAATGTTGGCAGGGTTGCTAAAACTGTCATTACGTTTAAAGGTCATTATAAGCTCTTTCTGCCTTACTTTCATTTTATGGGGTTCAAGCGATAATATCTCTAATGTACCTGATATTTTACCCTCGTTTGTAGTGGCGGTTATTGTGTTACCTGTTAGCTTCCAGATGCCTTTTTCGGTACTGGTAAGCAGCTTGGCTTCATAATAATTATCCGGATAAAAAACAAAGGTGTAGCCTTTCATATAACCTTCAACCCTTGCTTTTTTTTCTTTATCTACCCCCATATCGTCGGCAAAGGCTTCAAATTCCCAGGTACCGAACAGGCTGTCCCTAACCTGGGCATTTATACTAAATGTAATAAGCAGCAGTAGTGTGAAATAATGTTTCATGTTGTTTGTTGTTTATTGGATGGCTTGTATGTCGGTATCGTTAAAATTGTTTTGCCAAAAAGCCTCATCGGTTATGGCCTGCCTTTTAGTCGATTTCCAGTCGGGCACCAAAGTGCGTATGTCATTGTTTATTATCATGAATTCACGGCGCAGGGCGGTTTCACATTCTTTACGGGGTATTTTATTCCATTTGTAAAACAAGCCTCCTGAAGTTGTTTTAGCTATGTAATAATATTCCAGCCACAGGCGGCCTGTGCCGTCATAATACACAATAGGTACAAGGGCCTTGTCCCTGTTTGGGCTCAACAATATGTAGCGTTTGTTATCGTGATATTTTTCTTCAAACCGCTTATTGCAGGTAAAAGGCTTTGTGCGGTGCAGTTGTGCCCAAAGGCTGTCGGCAGCAGGGGTAAACCAGGTAAGGGCTTTCTCGTCGCGGGCTTCTTCGCGCATCCATGCCACGTGTAAGGTATAATTTTCTATTATTAAAGGCTTACCAAGATAAGGGATACGGTATTTTGCCCTGTGGGTATTTTTATCTGTAGCAATGGCTAAAGGGTTGTCTTTTTTGCCTTCCCAAAAATCCTTTATGTATTTAAAGTATTCAATGTTTACCAGGGCATCAAAAAGGTAAATGTCCTGAGCTTCAGAAAGGTTTGCTGCATGCAGGGTAACTGATTTATCTTTATCAAAATACCACTTACCTTCATATTTCATGCCCCAAAGCATGTAGCCGTAATAATGTATGGTATCGGTTTTTCTACGCTCATATTCCATCCGGCTTCCACCACTAAACCTATCCATAAATTTATAATGCTCTGAATCTACCCTGTCAACAAAAAAAGCAATGAAGCGTGTGGTGTCGGCATTGTGTATACACTTAAAAGCCTGTTTGGCAACAACAGTATGCTCTAAATCCTGCTGGGCATATTCAAGTACAGGGATCGTATTATTGTAGCTGTTTTGCACCTCTTTCCATTGTTTTTCAGTAGGCAGCTGCCTGGTTTTATATTTTGGGTTTTCAACCTGCCGTTGTGCAACGGCAAGCAGCGGTGCCAGGAGTATGAGGAGGATAAGGCGCATAGAAATAGTAGGTTATGTATTTCAAATATAGCTATTTTTTGAGAAATGCAGTAACATCCTGCGCCCACTGTTGTTTGTGGGTGGTTAAAAAATCATGCCCGGCCTGAGTATACACTTTTAGGGTTTTAGTGCCCGCAAGGTTGGTAAAAATGGCATCAGTTTCAGCCCGGGAAACACGGTTATCATTTGCGCCATAGGCCAGCAGTGTGGGGCATTTTACAGCCTTGGCGTATTCCTGCGGGTTGTGCCCAAACGCCCAGAAACCGTTCTCTACACCGCCCCAAAACGTAAGCAGCCCTGCCATGGGGAATTTAGGTATGCCCATCAGCTCAAAACGGGCGCAAACAGTGGTGTACATAGCGCCAAACGGGCAGCCTATCATAATGGCTTTTGGGTTTATATTATAGGTATCAATGGCCTTTAAAATAGCTGCGGCACCCATGCTGTTGCCGCACAGGTAAATGTTTTGTTCGCCCTTATTTTTAATGTATTCAAAGCAGGTTTTAACCTGTTCAGCCTCTTTAAAGCCTATTGTGGTCTGGTTGCCTTCGCTGCCGCCGGAGCCCATAAAATCTACCAGCAGCGTGTTGTAGCCCAGGTTGTGGAAGATATCACTTTGTTCAATCAGTTTTGATTTGTTACCCTGGTAGCCGTGAAAAAGCAGCATGGTGCCCTTAGCATTTTCAGCCTTTACATACCAGCACTCAATCTTCTTGTTGCTTTGCAAGGGAATGGTTTCAAAGGGTTGGGAGGGCTTTATGTCGTTTTCAGGGCGTGGGGCATCTACACCTGTAAATACTATTTTTAGCTTTTGCAAGGGTGTAAGGCTGTCGGCTTTAGTACGTGGTGCGGCTGTTTCTGAAAAATGTGTGAATTTATAAGCATGAAAGGCCGCTATTACGTTCATTAGTATGAAAATAACCAGGAGTATGCGAGCAATGCGCTTCAGATATTTTTTGTGAGGTTTCATACCTACAAGTTTACTAAATAAAGCCTTACAATGATAATTTTAACTTTAACAAAAAATGTTACAGTTAGTGGTACAGTTTTGCCGTTTATGCCTTAATTTTATGGTATGGAAACAAGCAGGAGAAAAGGATTTATATTCACAAAATATGAGGCGCCACACCAATCGCCGTTTGACAAGCTGTTTGAGATTTTTACCGAGCTTATTACCCACACTTCGGGTGATTTTGACGAGGCCATAGACTGGCTGCGCCAGCTTGATAAAGAATATGAGCTTACCACGCCACAATATACCATTGACGATTTTATTGAAGACCTGAAGAAAAAGGGTTACATACGTGAGGAAATCCGCAATGGTGATGGCGACGGAGAGGGCAACGGCATACGCCTTAGCTCTAAAATGGAGCAGAACATACGTCAGCAGGCGCTGAAGCAGATATTTAGCAATCTTAAAAAAAGCGGCAGCGGCAACCACAGCACCAAGCACAGCGGGGCAGGAGAGGAGCACACAGGCGAGTTTAGGGAGTTTCGTTTTGGCGATGCGTTAGAAAAGATTTCGCTTACGGAAAGCCTCAAGAACGCGCAGGTAAACCATGGCGTAAATGCCTTTAACCTTACCGAAGACGACCTGGTGGTGGAAGACAGCCATTTTAAGGCGCAAATGAGCACCGTGCTTATGATAGACATCAGCCACAGCATGATACTTTATGGCGAAGACCGCATTACACCCGCCAAAAAGGTAGCCATGGCGCTGGCCGAGCTCATTACTACACGCTACCCTAAAGACACGCTCGATATACTGGTGTTTGGCAACGATGCCTGGCCTATTGCCATTAAAGATTTGCCGTACCTACAGGTAGGGCCGTACCATACCAATACGGTTGCCGGCTTACAACTGGCTATGGATTTGCTGCGCCGCAAGCGCAATACCAACAAGCAGATTTTTATGATTACCGATGGCAAGCCCAGCTGCATCCGCGAAAGCGATGGCTCTTACTACATGAACAGCTACGGCCTTGACGATTATATTACCGAGAAGTGCTATAACATGGCGGCACAGGCCCGCAAGCTTCATATACCCATTACCACCTTTATGATTGCCCAGGACAGCTACCTGCAACGCTTTGTGCGTGAGTTTACACAGGCCAACCAGGGCAAGGCGTTTTACACCGGGCTCAAGGGCTTGGGTGAGATGATTTTTGAGGATTATGAGGCGAACAGGAAAAAGAGGGTAAAATAGATTTTTGGAATTTTAGATACGAGATAATAGATGATAGACGAAAGAGTGAAACTGACGTTACAACTTTCGATATTTAAACATTAAAACTGAATATGGCTACTACAGATATAAAAACATTTTGGGAACTAAAAAAAGCAGGCTACCAGCCTAAAAAGATAAAAGATGAACTGCGCGACAACCTGCGCAAAAAAATTACCAAAGGGCAAACCGTTTTTGAAGGTGTGCACGGTTATGAAAACACCGTTATACCAGAGCTGGAACGTGCCATACTAAGCCGCCACAACATCAACCTGCTGGGGCTTCGTGGGCAGGCGAAGACAAGGCTTGCACGGCTTATGGTTAATTTGCTTGATGAGTATATTCCCGTAGTGGAGGGCAGCGAGATTAACGACGACCCATTTAACCCCATGTCGCGCTATGCAAAAGACCTGATTGCCGAAAAAGGCGATGACACTCCCATAAGCTGGCTGCACCGCAACGACCGCTTTTATGAAAAGCTGGCTACGCCCGATGTTACCGTGGCCGACCTTATAGGCGATATAGACCCTATTAAGGCTGCAAACCTAAAGCTTTCGTATGCTGATGACCGTGTAATACATTTCGGGATGATTCCGAGGGCTAACCGCTGCATTTTTGTAATTAACGAACTTCCGGATTTACAGGCACGCATACAGGTGGCCCTGTTTAACATCCTTCAGGAAGGCGATATACAAATACGTGGGTTTAAGCTGCGCCTGCCGCTCGACCTGCAATTTGTGTTTACCGCAAACCCGGAGGATTATACCAACCGTGGCAGTATTGTTACGCCGCTAAAAGACAGGATAGGCAGCCAGATATTAACGCACTATCCTGAAACCATTGAAATTGCACGTACCATTACGCAGCAGGAAGCCAACCAGGACGGCCGCCAGGAAGAAATTTACGTGCCCACACTGGCTAAAGACCTGCTGGAACAGATTGCCTTTGAAGCCCGCAACAGCGAGTTTGTAGATTACAAAAGCGGGGTGAGCGCCCGTATGAGCATCACAGCCTTTGAAAACTTATTAAGTACCGCTGAACGCCGTGGGCTAAGGGCGGGTCAGGAAAAGACATCTATACGCCTGAGTGATTTTATGGGCATTATACCTGCCATTACCGGTAAAGTGGAATTGGTGTATGAAGGGGAACAGGAGGGAGCTGCTGCCGTAGCAGAAATATTGATGGGCAGCGCCGTTAAAACGCTGTTTACAGAATATTTCCCTAAGATAGAAAAGCTACAGAAAGCCAAAGATAAAGACGAATACCAGGATGTGGTAGACTGGTTTTTTAACGAAAGCGGCCTTGAGATAAACGACGATGCTACCGACAGGGAATACCAAAAACAGCTGGACAGCATTATACCCCTTAAGCAGCTGGTGCAAAAATACCAGCCGGGCACGCCAAAAGAGGATGTTTACTTTATGAAAGAGTTTATTTTATGGGGCCTTTCAGAATATAAAAAGCTTAGTAAAGACAGGTATAGCGAGGGTTACCAGTTTAAAGACCCTTTTGGAAGCTACATTAGTAAACTGTAATTTTTTGTTTTTCAAATTATTAATTTTTCCCTTACAGAAAGCGGATTAAAAAATTGTTAAAAAATTTTGAAATTCAATATTTATTACGTTATATTTGCTTGTTGATTTTTTGGGGGCATTAAATCACGACTTATCCTTCCTGAGACACGTTTTCTCAGGAGGGATTTTCTTTTTAAGGATATTTATAACTCTTATGTAAATAGGTAAGAAGAGATATAAACAAAACAGGCAACGTTTATAACGTTGCCTGTTTTGTTTTATGCTAAAATGATTGTCTTAAAACGGATAGCCTATAGCCAGGTTGTACACAATGTTTTCCCTGCGCCAGGTTTTGGTGCTAAAATCAATTTCGTCAAATACCCAGCGGTTGCCTTCTTCGCGCCACGGCTTGCGCACCGGGAATGCCACATCCAGCCTTAGTACCAAAAAGTCGAGGTCGAGCCTTAAGCCTACGCCGGTGCCCACAGCAAGCTCACTCAAAAACTTATCACTTATTTGTGCGCCCGGCCTGGCGGGGTCTTCATTCCACAGCCAGATGTTACCGGCATCTACAAACACGGCTCCGTGTATAAAGTTGTACAGCTGCGCCCGGTATTCGGTATTCAGCTCCAGCTTAATATCGCCACTCTGGTCGGGCAAAAAGCTGTTTTCGCTATAACCCTCCTCATTCCTGAAATCATACGAACCCGGGCCTATACTGCGCGCCCTGAATGCCCTTATACTGTTAGTACCGCCTATAAAAAACTGGCGCAGGTAGGGCAGGGCGGTAGAGTTGCCCCAGGGCATACCCACACCTATATTAACACGGCTGGCTAAAGACGAGCCTTCTCCCAGTTTAAGGTAATGCCTAAAATCGTGCTCCATTTTTACAAACTGGCTAAACTGTACATTAAGCAACGTTTTGGGGTCGCCACCTTTTGCATCGGCGCCCATAATAAGCCCTGTAAGGTTACCGGCGAGGTCAAGCGAGCCTTTGTAGTAAAAGGTATGTTTCCTGCGCTTTTCCATAGTATTGGTAAACGTATAGGAGTAGGTAGGGCCAAAAATCAACTGCTTTTCTATAACGCGTTGCAGCGCCACGTTAGGTTCTAAAGTATCGTTTCCGTAGGCCATATCAAGATACTCCCTTGTAACGTTTGCCGGGTTTACATAGTTAATATCGCCCACGTTTAGCTGGTGCTCGCTGTGGCGGTTGTCTTTCCACAGGTAACCAAACTGCGCACGGAACGAGTTTAGCGCATACAGTTTTATGCGCTTTTGGTATTCGTAGCTAATGGTGGCCTTGGTGCGCGGCACATAAGCGCTGGAATCGGCAATGTGTATGGGCGATATAAAACGCGGCCATATAAGGCTGGTTTCGCCACCCACACGGTAAATGTTATAGCCCTTATTTTGCCCGGATACCTGTACTTCAAGCCCGCCAAATACTGTTGCGGTAAGCTGTTCGGCTCCTTTAAAGGCGTTGCGGTGCATCCAGTTTACATTGGCCTCAGAGCCATTATAGTTGGCCGAGTTGGTTTTGCCCAAAATTTCAAAGCGCAATGATTTTTTAGGCATGGGCGTAAAGTAATAGTAAGCATCGAGCCCGTTTTTAACCGAGTCAGACGGGTAGAACTCATTTTTTACAAACTTAAACGTGCCGAGGTTTACAAGCCTGTTTAACGAAAGATTGTGGTCTCGGCGGTTATAGATATCCCCCTTGTGGAAAAACAGTGTCCTGTCGTATATAATGGGCCTGAACGTGCGTGCTGAGTCTATTATCTTAAAGTCTTTATAATAGGTGACAGAGCCTTCGGGGTACTGTATGCTGTCCTGCCCGTTTTTAAGGGAATAGTTGGGGTAAATAACAATGTTGTTTATGGTATATACCTGCCTGGCTTTTTCGGGCGTTTCAGGTTTTACAATAACGCGCAGGTCTACCTGGTAGTTGCCTACGGTGCTGTCTACACGCACCAGCAGGTAATCAGGGTTGAAGTAAAAGTAGCCCTGGTTTTTTAGGCGCTGGTCTATGCGGTCGCGTTCATCTTTAATCACGCCAAGGTCATAAGGCTCGCCCTTGCGCAGCAGGCTGCGGCGTTTTGTGCGGTTTATAACACTGTCTAACGGGCTGGCGGTAGAATCAGGAAAAATAACCTTACGGATGGTGTATTGCCTGCCCGGCGAAAGGGTATACATAGCCTTTGACCTCCTGTTTTTTGAAACCGAATCGGCACTGGTGCGGGCTTTGTAATAGCCTTTGTTTTCGGCATAGTTTTGAATTACATCGGCATTATAATCAAGGTCTACCTGGCTGAAAAGCACCGGTGGTTCGCCCACCTTATTGCGCAGCCAGTGGCGGAAACCACTGTCTTTAGTGGGCTCTCCGGCTATGTTGTACATATACAGCTTAAACTTAAGCCCCAAAAAGCTGCGGTTAGGGCGGGGGCGCAGCAGGGCTTCCATTTCTTTTTCCATGGTTTTGCGCTGCTTTTTGGCAAGGGTAGAATCCTGCACGGTAACCTCGCCGCCTACGTACAGCATATCGCCTTCGGGCAGGTATTTAGTATTGCTGCACCCATAGCCTATAAGCAGCAATAGCAATAGGGGGAGTAGCTTACTGTTTGTCTTCATCGTTTGTGCTGTTTGGCGGTAGGTCATCCTGTGTTTGTTTCTTTTCTTTCTCTTCTTTTTTCTTTGCTTCTTCTTCGGCTTCGCGCTCTTTCCTTTCTGCTTTTTCGCGGGCTTTGCGTTCGCGTTCGCGCTGCAGTTGCTCGCGTTCTTCCTGCGAACGGTGGAACAGCTCACGGAACTTGTTGTAATCCATGGTTATTACAAAGGCCACACCGGTTTCTATAACCTGCCCCTGAAGCGCCACCTGGTATTCGTTAGTACGGTAGGCGCGCACGGCATAACGGCCATCCTGCGTTAGCATATAATCAACCGAAACGTCACCTGCAATATTAGTGGCATCCTGGTTGGTTTGCTGCGGGCCTTCAAGGCCAAAGCTGCTGCCCACGCTTACCTTAAGCCTATCGTTCATAAGCCTTTTACTTACACCCACATTTAGGTCGGTGCGCTGTTCGGCCTGGCCGGTGGTATAATCTTCGGTAGACTCAAGGTCGAAATTAAGCTCTACACCACTGATGAGGTCGGCCGCAAGGTTGTTAAGCTGCTGGCTTAATATTTTGCTCACACTCTGGCGGGCAAGGGCTTCGCCGCTCTGGCCGCCTGCCTCGCTGGCAAACGGGTTTTCGCCAATAAAACGGTTAAGCAGCAGGAGTGCAAACACCTGTTTGTTGAGCTCGCTGGGCTGCTGGCGCAACTGGTCGAGCTTGGCCTTGGTGGTATTGGTTACCTCTGTAGATACCATATAATTGCCCTCGGGTATCTGGATATCAAAAGACAGCTCAGGCCTTAGCAGTTCGCCCTTCATCATAAGGATGGTGTTAAACGGAATACGCTGCTTAAATATGTTGGGGTTATTGCCTGTATAGGTGCTGTTTACCAAATCAATAGGCGGGGCTTCGGTTTGGTATATTGCGGTAATATCAATAGTAGCATCTGTAGGTTCGCCGGTCCATAAAATGTAGCTGCCCTCTTCAATATCAAACTTGCGTTTCAGGAAGTTAAAGGTCATTTGGTATGAGCCTTCGCTAAACTCATAGCGGCCGGTAAGGGTGGTTTTACCACTCTGGTCTATACCGCCGGTAAGCTGCGCCTCGCCCTTAAGCTGCAAAAAGTCGCCGTTGCCCTTGTCTATAATAAGGTTGAGCTCAGCCTCCTTAACAATCTCAATATTAACCGAAACATCCATACCCTTAAACTGGGTGCTGTTTACTGTTTCTTCAATTTTAAGGCGCTGCTGCATTTCTGCATTGTCTTCGTCTATAAACTCCACTACGCCTTCGCGGTCGGCAATGCCGGGATCCTGTTGGGGCAGTACTACGGTAAACTTTGTGTCTTCATTAATGCGCAGGTCGCCGTCTACCACGGGGTTGTTCATATCGCCCTTAAGGTTGATATCGGCATCAATAAACAGGTCGCCATAATAAAAGTCATTATCGGTAGCCTTGCTGTTTACCGCACGGAAGTTCTCGGCAGTAACGTTCATGTCAAACCCAAACTGGGTGTAATCAGTAGTGCTGACGGTGCCGTCTATGGTAAGCAGGTTGTTTTTTTCGTCCTGCACCTTAAAGTTATCCATAACAATACCCGTTTCGGTAAAGCTAATGTTGTCGTTTATTTCTTTAAAGTAGGAGTTAAGCTGCGTTACACGGAAGCCTACATCGTTAAACTTAAGGTTGCCCAAAACACTTGGATCTGTAGTAGTGCCGGTTACATCAAAATTACCGTTTATAAAGCCTTTGCCGTCTTTAAGCGCACCCATAGTAAGGGCCTGAACACTGGCAATGTTAAGCTTTTGCAGGTCTACCTTCATGTCAAAACTGCTGCCGGCGGTGTTGTAAGTGCCGTCTACATTAAGCTGGTTGCCGTTGCCCGTAACCTCTACATTTGCAGTAAAGGTGTCGGCTACTTCGTTATTTACTTTTATTTTAATGTTGCCCACTGTATCTTTCGCTACAGCAAAATCAGTAATGTTTATATCTGATGTAAATACCGGCGATGCAGTAAGGTCGCGCACATTAGCTGTGCCGTTTATGGTACCCTTAAACTGCTGCTCGTCTTTTTGAATCATGCCCGTAATAGTCTCAATCTTAAAGTTGTCGAGCTCTACATTAAGCGGGGCGTTAGGTGTTTCCGACTCGCTTTGCAGCTTTATGGAGCCGCCGTCGTGGCTTATATCAAAATCATTGGCATACAGCCCGTCTTTACCAAAGCGGATGAGGTTGCCCTGTGCCACCGTCCATTCTTCGTAGTTAAGCATAAGGCCATCTGGGTTTAGCGAAAGCTCTGTAGCGCCTTCTTTAGCTTCAAGCTGGCCGGCAATGCGGTATTGTTCTGCCTTTTTGCGGTCGTCTATCTGAAGGTCATACGACACGATATTGTATTTAACATCGCCGCTAAGGGTGGTGTTTGCAATGCTGAATGCGCTGCTTTCCACACCGTCTACCTTTACCTGGTACACCAACGCCGTATCGCGTGCTTCGGCCATAAGGGTAACGCCCGATATGATGTTTTCGCCATATACAAGCCTTGGCACGGCACCGTTAAGGATAAGGGTATCGGTTTGCGAATCGTATTTTCCGCTTAGGGTAATGGGCTCCAAACGGGTTATTTGCGGCATTAGCTTGTACAGTACCGGGTCGTTATCTATACGCACATCAAACACCACATTTTGCCGGCTTATGGTGCCTACAGTATCTACCGGGCCTATATTGTAATATTTAGATATGGTGCGGGTTATGGCAGTAGGCAGCTGTGTGATTTTGTACTTGCCCACTGCACTTGCGTGAAGTATTTGCGACTTAACGCGTATGGCCGTGGTATCTGCCGAGGTGCGCGCCGTAATGTTAACCGAATCGAGCGCAAACTCTTCTTCGCCATTGGCAAACATAAAGTGGTGCAGGCTTACAATACCGTTAAGGTTATCGGGGTTAGAATCGTCTATGGCGGCATCTACATTTCCGCGGAGCTTAAGCGGCCCGGCGTGCAGGTTAAGCTTGTCGAGGTCGGCAATATCTACATTAAGGTGTACTTTTCCTTTGGGGAATTTGCCGTCAAAACCGCCTTTGGCATCCAGCTGAAAGTCGAGGTTAGGGTCGTCCATGGCGGCTACCACATCAAAATTGCCGTTGTTTATGGCGCCTTTTAGCGTAAGGTCTTTGTACACATAGCTGTTAAACTCGCCGCTTACCAGCCTGCCGTCTATGGTGGCATTAGCGGTTTGAGGGTCGAGCCCCGTGCCTTTTACTTTCGCTTTAAGCGTAAACTTACCCAGCGAATCGTTTTTAAGCAGGGCGCCCACGTTAAAGTTGGCAATATCCACATCGGCATCATAGCGTTCGCGGCCTTTACGGCTTTGGTCAAACAAGGCTTTTATACGGGCGTTGCCGTAGCTGGTATTCAGGTTTACGTTAGTATTAAAATTGGTAAGCGTACCCTTAAACGTACCTTTAAAAGCTATGCTTGCCGGAATTTGCAGGTTGGCAGGCAGTGTACCCGCCGGTACAAACGTATTGATATCTTTAGCCGTGGTGCGGAAATTGCGCACGTTAAGGTCAAGGTAGGCTGTGTTAACATCCGGCAGGCCCTTAATGCGGCCGCTGGCAGCCACCACGGTATTGCCTATGCCGTGCAGCTCAAGGTTGGCTATATAAATATCGCTCACTTTGCCCTCTACCACACTACTTATATATAGTGTACCGTTAGGGTTACCCTTAAACGGAGGGGTGTCGGCCAGGGTGGGTACAAACAGCAGCACATCGGCAAAGCCCAGTTTAGAGCCCTGCAACGCTGCATCTACACTAAGGCTGCCAATATCTTTAGTAAGGGCATCCATAGAAGGGTAGGCCACAGCAATGCGGTCTTTTATGAGGGTATTGGGTGTTTGTACATACAAATCTTCAAGCTTTGCGCCGGTAGGGGTATAGCTGAATTTTGTGCGCAGCTCCTGCAAATCAAGCCCGCTTTTGTCTTTAACGGTCAGTTTGCCAATGTTGCCCGAAATGCCCTCCGACCCATAAGCAATACCCTGTGCGGCAAGGTTAAAGCCTGTAATTTCAAGGTGCTTGTAATCCATGCCTTTGGCTACGGGGGCGCTGTTTTGATCGTCAAACTTAAAGGCTACATTGGTAATATCTGCCTTGTTGAGGGTAAACTTCCACTGTGCCTGCTCAACCGCTGCGGTTTCTTCTGGCAGGGCCTGTTGCACCTGTTTTTCAAATTTACCAAATGCCAGCTGGCCGTTAAGCCCGTCGAGCGTAATGCTTTTGAGTTCAATAAGCTGGGTTTTAAGGTCTATGTTGTCAATATCAACATCAAGCTTTTTAAGGGTAAGGCCGGTATCAAGGCGGCTGCCTTTGTTGTCATACGCAATATCAATATCGGCCAAGGCAATGGTGCCCAGCTTCAGTTTCAGGTCGGGTTGCTTGCTGGCTTCCTCGGCTGCCTTTTGCGTGGTTTCGGCAATTTCATCTACCATATCCTGCTTAAAGCGCACCTTAACACCATTAAGGTTAATTTTTGGTATTTCAAACGCCATGCTATCCAGGTCAAACTCTGTTATTTTGGTATCAAAATGCTTCAGGCTGGCAGTAAGGTAGTTTTTAGTAAGGTCGTCGTTATAGCCCACCTTAATGCGGTCGAGGTTTATTTTACGGATGGAAAACTTCATGGGCTCGCCCGTGGTATCTTTGGGTTCGCCGCTGTCAAACGCCTTTATGATATAATCAAAGTTAAACACGCCCTCTTTAGTGCGTGATATGTTTCCGGTAATGCCCTCCAGGTCAATGGAGTTGATTTCCACTTCATTGCTCAGCAGCTTAAACAGGCTAATGTCTACGGCAAGACGCTCGCCGGCCAGCAGGGTATCGCCTTTCTGGCTTTCAAAATATACCCCTTTGACTATTACCTTTTTAGGCAGGCCAATTTCAATACGGTCGATGTTTACATCGGTACCAATCTTTTTTTCGAGGTAGGCCACGGCCTTATCTTTAACCTTGTTCTGCACCCACGGAATTTGCAATAGCAGTACTATGAGCAGGAACAGCGCAACGATGCTGCCCACTGTCCAGAGGAAGATTTTTAATGCCTTGCGGAGGTATTTTTTTGCCTTTGAGTCTTTCTTATTCATGTGATTTAAAAATAACTATTATTAACACAGCAGGCTTTTAAAGTTTTGCTAAAAAATCTTACAAGATTTTGTTAACAAAAGTAGTTGGTTTGTAAGGTAACGATTACTGTTTTGCAGGTAATGAGCCTGTTATACCGTATTTATAAAATTACTATCTTTGCCCCAGTAGTAACGAATACCCCTACCGATGAGAATAACTGAGTAAACCGATGGTGTAACGCCATCTACATTCGAACCCCGAATTTTTTGGTTAAACCAATGCCAACCCTTATTGGCTAAAACTCAGTTATTATGTGATTTCCCGCTTTTTACCAGCCAGGACTGCTGCCGGTTATCCGTGCGGCCCAATTGCATTTATTCATCATTTAAACGTTACAGTATGGGTACAATCTCATCATTATCATATACACATCCGGATAAGGATGTGCTTTTCAGCAACATTAGTTTCAACATACAACCGCACCAAAAAGCAGCTATAGTAGGCAGGAACGGCGCGGGAAAATCAACCTTGCTGCAAATTATTGCCGGGGAGCTACAGGCGTCTTCAGGGAGCGTGGCTATAAACGGGCTGTTGTATTATGTGCCGCAGCACACCGGGCAGTTTAACAACCAAACCGTAGCACAGGCGCTTGGCGCGGAAGCTAAACTTAATGCCCTGCACGCTATTTTAGGTGGTGATGCCAGCCCGCAACATTTTACAACCCTTAACGACGAATGGGATATTGAAGAACGCATACAGGCGGCATTGGCTCACTGGCAGCTTGGGCATATAACGCCACAGCAAAACCTGCAACTGCTGAGCGGCGGCGAGAAAACCCGGGTTTTTATGGCGGGGATTACCCTGGCCAAACCTGATGTGCTGCTGCTGGACGAGCCTACCAACCATATGGATATAGCGGGGCGCGAATTGCTGTACCGTTTTGTAGCCGAAACAAAGGCCACGGTGCTTATGGTAAGCCACGATATTAACCTGCTTCGCCTGGCAGGTGTTACCCTTGAGCTAAACAGCAATGGCATGAGCGCTTATGGCGGCAATTATGATTTTTATAAAGCACAGAAGGACATTGAGGCAGGGGCGCTGGAACTAAAATTAGACGACAGCCGTAAACAGCTGAAGCAGGCGCAGCAAAAAGCCCGCGAAACCGAAGAAAAGCGCAACAGGCAGGAGGCCAGGGGAGCAGCTGCCGGTGATAAAGGATTGCCACGTATACTTGCCGGAAGGAGGAAGAGCCAGGCAGAACAAAGCACCGCACGCCTTAAGGATGTGCATAACGAAAAGATAGACGGCCTGCAGGGCGATGTGGCCGCACTGCGCAGCCGGGTAGAACGGCACAAGGCGCTAAGGTTTGATTTTGGGATGCCTGTGCTGCACAAAGGCAAGGTATTGGCAGAGGCCAAAGCCATTAATGTAGAGTATAATAATGCGCCGCTGTGGCATGAGGGGCTTAGCTTTACACTACTTTCGGGAGACAGGGTGTATATTAAAGGAGGTAATGGGGCGGGCAAGACCACATTGCTTAAACTGCTGATGCAACAACTACAGCCCACAGCCGGCAGCCTGTATGTGGCAGAATTGAACTGCCTTTACCTTGACCAGGAGTATGCCCTGATTAATAACAGCCTGACTGTATTTGAGCAGGCAGGGCAGTATAACCACTTAAACCTGCCGGAGCATGAGGTAAGGATGCAGCTGCACAATCATGGGTTGCCCCGTGAGGTGTGGGATAAACCCTGTAGTGTGCTGAGTGGCGGGCAGCGCATGAAGCTTATTTTTTGCTGCCTTTACCTTGGCAAAAATGCACCTGATATGCTGGTGCTGGATGAGCCCACCAACAACCTTGACATTGCAAGCCAGGAGGTGCTTATTGATGCCGTAAAAAATTATAAGGGCACACTTGTGGTGGTTTCGCACGATAAAAATTTTACCGATGCCATTGCTCTTGATAAAATAATTGAGCTATAGTTTTTATAGATGTGAAATATATAACTAAGAGATTTTGATTATAAAAAAACGGCCCTGCAAAATTTTATGCAGGCCGTTTTTATTTTGTGATGTTGGATTTTAAACTTTCGACTCTTATAATCGATTTCAAACTCCGAAAGTGAAATATTAAGCACTTTTTAGACTTAACTTGTGAGTCATTTCTGTAAAAATAAAAATGATTTTCATCTTCAAAAACGGGATAAAAATCATAGTATTGTCCATACATTGCTATTTGCAGTCTACCTTGCTAAGTACCTGCTCGCTCAGTTTAGACTTGTCTTTATAGTACCAAATGCCATCTTTACCTTCGGCCATTTCGCCAGATTTGACTGATAACGTATTGTCTTTCAAGGTGAAAAGAACTTCCTCCTTGTAATTCATACCCTCAGCCTGGGAGTTTGCAATGGCACGGCCTTCGCCACCTTTGATTTCGCCTTTAAAAGTGGCTATTTTCTTGTCTTTTTCGGCAGGTTTCCAGTGGTAAATACCCCAAATACTGTCGCCATCGCGTTTCTCGATGTTAAATATAATGCTGTCGCTCAGGGTTTTGCGGTCGCCATAATCGGCTTTTCCGGTTGTTACCTGAAGGTAACATTGTTTGCCAAAAACCTCTTTATTTTCAGCCGCGGGTATAGTATCCTGAACGGTATCTCCCACAGATACAGCATCTTTCTTCTCGCGATTGTTGCAGCCTGTCAGTAATAATCCGGCAGCCGCTATTATAAGTAAACGGTTCATAATCAGCTATTTTGTTTGATTTATACTACTAATGTAGCCCATATTAAACAAATAAAGAACCCTGTTAAGGGTTCTTTATGATATTAAGAAGCTAAGTGACTAATAATCATCGTCTTCATCGTCCTCATCTTCGTCTTCATCCTTTTTCTTACGGCGTTTTTTGCTGCCATAGTCTTCATCATCGTCGTCGCCATCTTCATCATCATAGTCTTCATCGTCGTCGTCGCCATCCTCATCGTCTTCATCCTCATCATCATTGGCACTCCTGCGCGGCGACTCTTTTTTAGGCGTATCGTCGTCATCATCCTCATTATCAGCCATATCAAGGTCTTTAAGTGCGCCAAGATCATCGCCAGATGTACTGTCTACATCATCATCATCGTCATAATTTTCTATCCTGTCGGCAAGCTTGGTGCTTACCTTAACAAGATAAATAGTGTCTTCTGTCCTTACTTCAACGGCCTCAATGGTCTCATTTTTAGCGTTTTTAAAGCGGACAATGTCAGAATCATCATACCCGTCCGGAAATTTTTCCACCAGCAGGGTAAGGATTTCATTAGTTAACTTGGCGTAATCAACAATAACTCTTTTCATCAGGAAATTATAAATCTAATAGATAAGCAAATATAAGAGGTGCAACGATTGTAGCATCACTTTCTATGATAAATTTTGGTGTATTTATGTCGAGTTTGCCCCATGTAATCTTCTCATTTGGCACAGCACCCGAGTAAGAACCGTAGCTGGTTGTAGAGTCTGATATCTGGCAAAAATAGCTCCAGAACGGCACATCGTGCATTTCCATATCCTGGTAAAGCATTGGCACTACGCAGATTGGGAAATCGCCCGCAATACCACCACCTATCTGGAAGAAGCCCACGCCGTTGCTGCTGTTTTTAGTGTACCAGTCTGCAAGGAAGGTCATGTACTCAATACCGCTTTTCATGGTGCTGGCTTTAAGCTCGCCCTTAATTACATAAGAAGCGAAGATGTTGCCCATGGTGCTGTCTTCCCATCCCGGAACGATGATGGGCAGGTTTTTCTCGGCAGCGGCATACATCCAGCTGTCTTTCAGGTCTATTTCATAGTACTCCTCAAGCACGCCGCTTAGCAGCATTTTGTACATAAACTCATGAGGAAAGTAACGTTCGCCTTTATCATCGGCATCTTTCCATATTTTATGGATATGCTTTTGAAGTCTCCTAAAAGCTTCATGCTCAGGTATACAGGTGTCTGTAACGCGGTTAAGGCCACGCTCCAGCAAATCCCATTCCTGCTGCGGAGTAAGGTCGCGGTAATTAGGTACGCGCTCATAGTGGCTGTGTGCCACAAGGTTCATAATATCTTCTTCAAGGTTGGCACCGGTACACGATATAATCTGTACTTTGTCCTGGCGTATCATTTCGGCAAAAATCTTACCCAGTTCGGCGGTACTCATGGCGCCTGCAAGGGTTACCATCATTTTGGCACCGTCCTGCAATTGTTTTTCATAAGCCTTTGCTGCGTCTACAAGTGCTGCTGCGTTAAAGTGCAGGTAGTACTTTTCAACAAACTGGCTAATAGGTCCTTTACTCATTTTATTCGTTTGTTTTTGTTTGCTTGCTATTCTAAAAAGTTTATTTCTTCTCTACATCGTAGCCTAATATCTTAAGCACGTCGTCTGCCTGTTGCATTTCGCTAAACACCTCAGTAGCAAGGAATCCGTTTTCGTCCCTGTCTATCAAAATGTGCTTTGGCTGCGGTATAAGGCAGTGGTGAAGCCCGCCATAGCCACCAATGGTTTCCTGGTAAGCGCCTGTGTTAAAGAAGCCTATGTACAACGGCTTCTCCTTATTATACTTCGGCAGGTATATGGCGTTTAAGTTTTGTTCAGAGTTGTAATAATCGTCGCTGTCGCACGTAAGGCCGCCCAGGAGCACACGCTCATACTGGTCGTTCCAGCGGTTAATGGCCAGCATAATGAAACGCTTGTTAATGGCCCATGTATCAGGCAGGGTAGTGATGAAAGAAGAGTCTATCATATTCCATTTTTCCCTGTCATTTTGTTGCTTTTGGTACAGTACTTTATAGATTGCACCGGCACTTTCGCCCACGGTAAACGAACCAAACTCAGTATAAATGTGTGGTACATCTACCTCAGCTTCTTCGCAGGCAATTTTAATCTGGTTGATGATTTCGTCTATCATGTACTGGTAGTCATACTCAAACGCCAGTGAGTTTTTGATAGGGAAACCACCGCCAATGTTAAGGCTATCAAGGGTAGGGCACTCTTTTTTAAGGCTAACATATACTTTTAAACACTTGGCAAGCTCGTTCCAGTAGTAAGACGTATCGCGAATGCCGGTGTTGATAAAGAAGTGCAGCATTTTAAGCTCCAGGTTCTTGTTTTCCTGTATGGTTTTCCTGTAAAAAGGAACAATGTTTTTATAGCCAATGCCAAGGCGAGATGTATAGAACTCAAACTTAGGTTCTTCTTCAGATGCGATACGGATACCAATCTTGAATTTGCCCTGAATTTGCTCCTGAAGCAGGTCAAGCTCCTCATAGTTATCTATGATAGGGATAGTCCTGCTGTGGCCGCCGTTTATAAGCTTTGCAATATTGCTAATGTACTGGTCGCGCTTAAAGCCGTTGCAAATAACGTAAGTGTTCCTGTTGATTTTGCCTGATTCAAGCAGCTTTTCAACAATATTTACGTCAAATGCGGCAGAGGTTTCAATGTGAATGTTATTCTTGAAAGCCTCATTCATAACATATTCAAAGTGAGAACTCTTGGTGCAGTAGCAGTAAAAATACTTACCTTCATAATCACTTTTTTCCATAGCGTTCCTAAACCATTCTTTGGCTTTGCGGATGTTAGTAGAAATTTGCGGCAGGTACGTAAATTTTAGTGGCGTGCCATATTGCTCAACCAGCTTCATAAGGTCTATATTATGAAACTGTAGCTGGTTGTCTTTATTAAGTGTAAATTCTTCCTGAGGAAAATAAAACGTTTGGTTTATCAGGTCAAAATACTTTGTATTCATTTCAAAAATTTGGAATAATAGATTATAAATATAAGAAAAAACCTAAATTATAACTGATTTTCAAACTCTTAAATTGGCATATCTTATCTGTAGCTTTTCTTTGCCGTTACCGGCCATAAATGCAAGGGAGGTACATAGTAAACTTACTATGCCCGAAACGGGTAACACTACAAGGCCAAACGGCTTGTATTTGCTCATATTTCCCTGCGGGGAAAACCTGTTTTGCTTTCCTTTCATCTGGGCAAATGTAAAAAATAATAGTTCTGATTAAAAAACATTTGTCTTAAAAAAACGTTAGTTTTGGTAGTCTTCAAACGCTTTGAGTATCAATGTGTTTTCAACGGTTTTGTTAATAACTGCCCTGCCGGTAGCCTCCAGTAGCGTAAACCGGATTTCGCCATTTTCATTTTTTTTATCGTGAACCAGCAGTGTATTGATAACATTTATGTCTTCGGGAGTAAACGAAACCGGGGTATAAATACCCGAAATAACCTCTTTTATGTTTATGTATTCGGCCTCAGAAATTAAATCCTGCTGCCAAGAAATGTAGCTTTCCAGCACCATGCCTATGGCAATGGCCTCGCCGTGTAAAAGCGTTTCTTTTTCAGGGTTTTCAAGGCAATAGCTCTCTATGGCATGGCCCAGCGTGTGGCCAAAGTTTAGTATTTTGCGCAGGCCTTTTTCAAAGGGGTCTGCTTTAACCACCTCATTTTTAATTTCAACCGAACGGTATACCAATCCATCCATATCATCGGTAGTAAGGTTGCCAAGGTTGGCAAACTGTTCCCAATAGGCTTTATCGGCAATCAGGCCGTGCTTTAGCATTTCGGCAAGGCCGCTGCGCATTTGGCTTGCGGGCAAAGTTTCAAGAAAAGTGGTATCTACCAGTACTGCAACCGGATTGGTTATTACACCTATCTGGTTTTTTAATACCCCCAGGTCAACACCTGTTTTTCCGCCTACCGATGCATCTACCATAGAAAGCAGGGTAGTAGGCACATTTATAAAATCCATCCCCCTTTTAAAGGTTGAAGCTACAAAGCCACCCAGGTCGGTAACCACGCCGCCGCCCAGGTTTATCAGCAGGCTTTTGCGTTCGGCGCCAAGCTCGGTAAGTGCATGCCAAACCTCGGTACAGGTGGTTATATTTTTATGTTCTTCACCGGCCTCTATTTCAATAATTTCAAATGGCAGGTCGGTAGCCAGGTTGGCTAAAAAGCCTGGCAGGCAGTGGGTTGACGTATTTTCATCGGTAAGGATAAAAATACCGCTGTACTGCCCGCCTGCAAGCAGCTGCTGCAGGTAGGGGTAGCAATCCTGGTTAAAATAAATGCTGTAGCCGGAGCTTTCAATAGGCTGCATGGGCAAAGTTTTAAACAAGTGGCAAAATAAAGTAATTTGCAGCATTAATTATTACATACTCTATATATTTGCACAAATTTTTTTAAGGTAATGGAAAAGATCTTCAACAATACCGCCGCAGCATTTGCATTAAAGAGCGACACCGAGCTTGACAGGGCTTATTTCCTGTTTAAAATGATAGCTTCTGAACCATTGGTTAAGATAGGCACTGCGGTTACTAACTTTGCCCTTAAGGCCCACCTTCCGGTAGAAGGGCTTATCCGCGCTACGGTTTTTGATCATTTTTGCGGAGGTGTTAACGAGCAGGATTGCCTTCCGGTGGTAGACAAGATGTTTACCAAAGGGGTATCATCGGTATTAGATTATTCTGTTGAGGCTAAGGAGAATGAGAATGAGTTTGACAAGGCCCTTGAAATTACCTTAAAAACGGTTGAATTTGCCAAAGAGCGCAAGGCTATACCATTTGCGGTGTTTAAGCCTACGGGTTTTGGCCGTTTTGAGCTATGGCAGAAGCTGGGCGAAGGCAAAAAACTGTCTATGGAAGAAGCTGCCGAGTGGAACAGGGTAGTGGAACGCTTTGAAATTGTATGTAAAACGGCCCATGAAAACGATGTGGCGCTGCTTATAGATGCCGAAGAAAGCTGGATGCAGGATGCGGCTGACGACCTTGTGGCTGATATGATGGCGAAATACAATAAACATAAGGCCATTGTTTTCAATACGTTGCAAATGTACCGTTGGGACAGGCTGGATTACCTTAAAAAACTGCACGAACGTGCCAAAGCTGAAGGTTTTTACATTGGTATGAAGGTGGTTCGCGGTGCCTATATGGAAAAAGAAAACAAACGTGCGGAAGAAAAAGGCTATATCTCTCCTATATGCATCAGTAAGGAGGCAACCGACCTTAATTATAACGAATGTATTGCCTACATGGCCGGCCATATTGATACCATGGCTATTTTTGCCGGTACGCACAACGAAGAAAGCTCATACAAGCTTATGAAAATTATGGCTAAGGCCGGTATTGAGCCGGGTGATAACCGTTTTTGGTTTGGGCAACTTTATGGCATGAGCGATAATATTAGCTTTAACCTTGCGGCAAACGGTTATAACGTAGCCAAGTACCTGCCGTTTGGCCCTGTGCGCGATGTTATGCCTTACCTTATTCGCCGTGCGGAAGAAAATACATCGGTAGCCGGGCAAACCAGCCGCGAGCTTAACCTGCTTAAAACCGAACGTAAACGCAGGAAACTGGAGGAATAATAAAGAGTTATGTATAAAAAGGCAGCAACATATTTCTTTTTGGTTTTATTTGCTGCCTTAGCATTAGCTAACCTTATACCCATTGGCGATTATTCCAGCGGAATGGCTAATGGGCTGTTGATGCTGCTTTTTTCAGCCCTGTTTATTGTTTCATTCCTGATAGTAATTGTCATAAACATTTATAAAAAGACCAGGTTTGATTGGATTCCGGTAGGTATATTTGGTGTTTTTGCACTGTTTTTTACACTTACTATACAATCTGAAGGAGGTAAATTCTGGACATCTGTTGTACTTGAGGCTAATACAGATAATCAGCATAACCCACACGATGGCAGGCTCGTTTTGTATGAAAACCATTCGTTTACAGGTACTGAGGTTTTTACCGATTTTTCTATGAGCTATTCCGGCAACTACAGGATAAATAACGATACGCTTTACCTTGACAGGGAAGACCTGCCTGAAAAAACCGGCGGACTGCTTACTACTAAATATTATATTGACAGTAAGAATAGGCTTATCCCTGCTGATACACTTTACAAGCCGCTTATTATAAAGAAGTAAATTTTAGGATACAGAAGTCTTCAGCGCTTCGTGGCCATTTCTTTTCAGGTTAAACTTTACATAAAGCCTTTTATATATCAAACATTGCGCTTAATTTAAGCCTATGAAATTACAGGAAAAAGGCACCGTTGAAGAAATTACCCTGCATGCCACTACATTAGGCCGTGATAAAACCATTTGGGTGTACCTGCCGTATGATTATGCCAATGCTGCAAAGCATTACCCCGTTATTTATATGCACGACGGGCAGCACGTTTTTAACAGGGCTGATTCGCCTAAACATGACTGGTTTTTAGAAGATAAGCTGAATGTTTTACACAGCGAAGCCATAATTGTGGGCATTGAACACGGAGGCAGCACGCATCGATTAGATGAGCTTACACCTTACAAAAACGAAAAGCACGGTGGCGGCCATGCCGATGATTACCTTGATTTTCTGGTTAATGAGCTGAAACCCTATGTGGACGGCCATTATAAAACCTTAACCGATGCGCCCAATACTACCATTTTTGGAAGCTCTGTAGGTGGGTTGATTTCTTTTTATGCCTTGCTTAAATTTCCTGATGTATACGGTAATGCCGGGGTATTTTCGCCCTCATTCTGGTATAGTGAAGAAATATTTGAACTTATAAAGTCGGTTGATTCAATAAGTGGGCGTATTTACCTTATGGCTGGCGACCACGAGAGCAAAGACATGGTTCCGGATTTAGAGCGCATGGAAAAGCTTATACTTGAAAGGATTGCCAAACCTACACAGTTACACAAGAAAATTGTAGCAGGTGGCCACCATAATGAAAAGCTGTGGCGCCATGAGTTTGCTGATGCTTATAAGTGGTTGATAGGTGTTTATATTTTGTCTGAAGATGAAAGAAAAGCTATAGCAGAGGCCAAAAACGATATTGCTTCAGGAAATACCATATCCAATGAAGACGTCAATCATTTTTTTGATAAGTGGCTTAAAAATGAGAGTTAATTCTGCTGTGCCCTAAATAAAGCCAGTAAAATCTCTGGGTCTATTAACCCGGTAGGAGAACGCTTAATTTCATCGAGCACGCTTTTCATAGCAAACGGGCTCAGCCCCATGTTTATGCCTATTTCGCGAATGGCAACCTGCTCGCTGTCGTGCAAAACACCATCGGCATACATAAGTAAGGCAAGCCTGTAAAATTGCAGTATACGTTCGTGCTCGGTCTTTAAGATTTTCTTTTTTTCAGGATAGGCAAAAAGGCTTTCAAAGGTGGTACGCTCCACACGAAGCTGGGCTGCCACAATACTCAAAAAACGGTATTCGCGCTCGTGCACCTGGCCGTCTATCTGGGCAAACGCAATCATTTCAGACAATAAACTCAGCTTTTCTTCGTATGTATTCATAACACCATCCTTTTTTGGCTAAAATATCTTATTTGATTTAAAAAAGCAAGCTTCTTTTTATGAAACCTTACTTATTGTTTTTTGTATCACTACTATATTTCAATACGTTATGTGCACAGCAACAGCCTGAGCAGCAAAGTACAGCCGGCAAAAATGTAAAAACCTACACACTTTACAGCCCGGAATATGACTTTAGCAAAAGGATATGGGTGTACCTGCCCGAAGAATACGGCAAAAAATCAAGAAAGCATTACCCGGTAATTTACATGGCCGATGGGCAGAATATTTTTGACGCCAAGACCTCGTTTTCGGGTGAGTGGCGGGTTGATGAAACGCTGGACAGCCTGCAGGCAAAAGTTATAATTGTGGCGGTAGAGCACGGTGGCGACGACCGCCTTAACGAATTAACGCCCTATAAAAATGCCCAGTATGGCGGGGGCGGGGTAGACAAGTACCTGGACTTTATTATGTATACCCTAAAACCGCACGTTGACAAAGTATACCGCACAAAACCTGAAAAGGAATATACAGGCATATTTGGAAGTTCGCTGGGCGGGTTAATGGCGTATTATACCATTATAAGTTATCCGGACACTTTTGGTATGGCCGGGGTTTTTTCTCCTGCATTCTGGATTAATCCCGAGGTGTTTGACCTGAACCAGTATGCCGATACTATTAACGCAAAGGTATATTTTATGGCCGGTGATGCCGAAAGTAAGGACATGGTGCCCGATATGCAGCGCATGGTAAAGCTGGCCACTGACAAAGCCCGCGTGCCTGATCTTATTAAAAGCAAAGTAGTACCCGGCGGGCAGCATAATGAAAAGCTGTGGGCACATGAATTTGCCGAAGCCATTTTGTGGCTTACTTCAGAAAAGGAATTAAAGTGATTTGTTGTTAAGCAGTTCCAGCTTTTTCCTGAACATGGGGTCGCCGTTAGAAAGTATACCCAGTTTACTGTGTATGGCTGATTTATACGGTTCCTGTAAAAATACACAGGCTATAAGCACCTCATCTATAATCAGGTTATTGGTAATAATGTGCCCGGCCTTTATAAGGAAATCTATATTATCAAACGTAAGGATATCGTCTATAACCTTAAAAAGTGCGTCGTGGTTAATGCGTCCGCCTGCATTAAGTACCTTACTCTTAATACTTTTGAACATTATGAGGTAAGTGGCCGGGGTTTCGCCGGTTTCCTTGCTTTGGGCAAAAATACGGTGGAAACCTTTGGTAAAATCATAGGCATTGCGTTTGGCTTCATCCCCCAGGATAAGATAGGCCGCGGCTATTTCCTTAAAAAGAGCCTCACTCTCGTCACTGCCGTTGTTCTTGTCGGGGTGGTGCTTTAAAGCAAGCAGCCTGTAGGCCGATTTGATTTCGGCCTGAGAGCAGCCCGGCTGCACACTCAGTATTTTGTAGTAGTCTTTCAGGAAACCGTGTTTTCGCCAAAGATACTTAATAATGTAATATAGAAAAGGGCAGAAATAATCCTGCCCTTACTGTTAACCGTAGACTACAACGCTTCAAACTTAAAATTCTTAAAGTTTACCGCGCCTTCGCCCATTGAGCACAGCCCTATGCGCAGGCTCAGGAAGCCGCTTAGCACATTGTGATTATAGCCTGAAACCTCAAGCGAGTTCTCGATTTTCTTCCAGGTGGTGCCATCGGTACTGTAAAACATATCTACGTTGTTGTTTACGTTTTTCAACCTTAGGTATATGTGGCGTTTGTTTATACCCTTTTCGGTAGGGAACTGCCAGCCTCGCAGGTTGGCCAGGATGTTTTCTTTATCGGCCAGAATCCCGCTGTAAAAACGGTTGTCATAAAATAACACCAGCCCGCCGGTTGCATTGCCTTCAATTTCCATTTCCACTTCGGCAATATACGAGTGGGTAGGGGGTACAACGGTAAGCGGTGCACAGTTTGCCACGCTGTTGCCTTTACCTTTTATGTTCAGGCCGCTTTGCGTGGCGCTGACCCTTTGGGCATCATACCCGCCAAAGAAGCTCCATTGCGGTTTTAATTCTTTACCGGTAAAAGTATCGCTAAGGCTAAAAGTACCGGCTGTTGATGCAAGCTGCGGTTTTTTGATTGGGTCTTCAGTCTTAATGCCGTCGGGAATTTTATACCAGCCATCTGCCGTCCATTCAACAGGTTGTAAAAGGGTTTGGCGCCCCATGTTGTAAAAGCCATTTTCATAGGCGTGCAGCACCATCCACCACTTGCCGTTTGCGTCTTCAAAAACAGTACTGTGCCCTTTAGACCACCATTTTTCTGACGGGCTACCGGTACGCACTACAGGGTTGTGGGGCGAATTTTCCCATGGGCCAAATGGTGTTTTAGACCGTGCCGATACCACCATGTGGCTTGTGGCAGGGCCTGCAGTACCACCCTCGGCAACGGTAAGGTAATAATAATCGCCGCGCTTAAAAAGCTTGGGGCCTTCCATACAAAAACACTCTATAGACCACTCGCGGGGAATTTCCCACCCGTCATACGCGTGTTTTAGTTCGCCGGTAACGCTAAGGCCGTCGTCTGACAACGGCACGTAACCGCCGTTGCTAAAATACAGGTAGCGCTTGCCCTTATCATCAGTAACATGGCCGGGGTCTATATTGCCTATTTTAAGGTCAATCGGGTCGCTCCACGGGCCGTTTATAGAGTTGGCGGTAACCACATAGTTGGTTTCATTCGCGGGGAAGTAAATATAGTACTTGCCTTTGTGCTTAACCAGGTCAGGTGCCCATACAGCGCCCACATATTTGTTAAGCGCATGGGTAACCGGCTGCCAGTTAACAAGGTCGGTTGAGTGCCAGATGAGTAGGCCGGGGTAATAATCGAACGACGAATGCACAATGTAGTATTCCTTTCCGTCACGCAGGAGGCTTGGGTCGGGTGAATCGCCACCGAAGATGGGGTTTACATAATAGTCTGTGCCTCTTGGGTTTGGTGTGTATTGCTTTTGAGCAAAAAGGCCTAAGCTGCACAGGGTAAGCAGGGTTAAAAATAGTTTGTTCATTGCTGTGTTTGGTTATGGTTGTAAATATAGTCTTTTAGACCATAACCTAAACGATATGCGGAAAATTATTTACCGCCCACCCAGTCCTTAAGTAGTTTTTTATTGGCTGTAAGGCTACCCATCATAAAGAATTTGTTGTTTGCCAAAGCACGCGATTCGGTAATACGTTCTTTAATTACGCCCTGGTTGTTGATGTAGTTGGAATGCAGGAAGTAGCTTCCGGTAGCATCTTTAACAATGTAACCCGTGTGGAAATCAAGCCCTACAATGTAAACCGAATTAACCGGCTGCTTTTCCATATAGGCGGCAAAGTTTGTAATACCGTTACACGAATGCACGTCTACGCACAGCTTTTTTATCATGGTGGCTGATACCGCCTGGGCCAGCTTGATACGTTCTATTTTAAACCCTAAATCAGATAGCGTGTTGGTTACAAAATAGCCGCAGGCAATTTCGCCCTCTTTTGGGTTGCGGGTCATGCCGTAAAATGCCCACGGAGTACCCTGCCAGTAGGCATAAATATCATTGTTAATTAAATTGAAGAAATAAGAGGCCGCCTCAGTATGTGGTTTGTTTTTAAGTGTGGCCTTGTGTGTGGCTACTGAGTCTTTAAAGGCGCTGTATTCAATAGTTGGGTGTTGGGGAGCTTGGGTTGTTTGCTTGTTATTATCGCCCCTACAGGCCAGGATTAAGAGGATGGGGAGGAGGAGGAAGGTGGTTTTCATAGGTTAGTGATTTGTATACTAACTTGTTTTTTGCAGGTATTATTGCATCTACGATTCAATATCCATGCGCAATATGATTTTACCGTCATCTGACTTGTAGAAATAAATATCAGTCAATACCAAATCTGCTATGTCATGTCCCCAAATGCCATATTTACCGTTGGTTTCATTTCTATTGGCAATTGTTCTTTTATCCATAGGAAGTGTTTTTATTGTTGCCGTTTCTTCCTCTTCCTTATATAGTTTGTAATAATGTTTACTGATTTCAGTAAGCAGCATTTTTCTGGAAAAACCGTTATTGGATTCTAAATTAAAATGGTATTCATTTGTTAAGGGGTAATCAATAATTACGGTAATCTTTTTGTCCTTGATTATAATATCGTCACCGTTAATTAGGTTTGGTAAATCCTCTTCAGGTTTTTCAATACTTGCCCACGGAATTATGCCGTCTTCCATTTCAACATCATCTGTTTTAACCTCAAAAGCAAAACTGCCTGCCAGGATTCCATCTTTGTATTCATCTTTATCTGAGGCATTTTCTTTTTCGGTCAGTTTTTCTATTTCAGAATTTGTATCGGGCTGAGGACTATTGTTTGTATTACAATTTATCAGTAAAAAGGGCAGGATATAAACTAAGTATTTTGCTTTCATACAATATTGATGATGAGATTGGTTGGTTTGCTTAAATGTAAATCAAAAAACGGAGCAGGAAAAACCGTACTCCGTTTATAAATGTATAAAATGTTTTGAAAAGCTATTAGAGATTACTCCACTCCGCTGCGCTTCGTTCGCAATGAACAACACTAACAGCTATCGCTTTGTCAAAAAGAAAACAAGCCAATTTAAGATAATAAGGGCCGCTGGCTTCCATTACGCAACAATCGCTTGCAGACAATAATTTTAAGAACGCTTTAAAGCCTTTAGTTTCATTCTCAAACTTATAATATTGATACTTTCCACTTTGAAAAATAGCAATATCAAAGGTCAGTTTACTAATATCAATACCAACATAAGTAAAGGATTTTTCCATAATTTTGTTTTTAAGAGAAACAAGTAGATAGAAGAACTGCTCTGAACTTATCAATCCTACTTACAGGCTCAAAGGCCTAATGAACTGTCCAAGTTTCAAGCAGAGAGGGAAAGGAACCAGCATTGCGAACAGCCTTGTAAAGACCAATGACAGAACTCGGTTTTTATTTCTTTCCCTTTTTCTATTGAAATTTAATCATTCTTTTTTATTCTCTTAAAGCTATCCAATTACAAACATAGGATGAAAAAATTGCTATAAAATGCATATGGAAAATCCATTTAGAAACCGCGGGATTATATATTCCTGCTATACTAAAATAAGCCGGGAGAGCGAAAATTTTATCCCTGAGCATATTTTTACTTATATAGAATCGGGCAGCCTGCAAATTAACGATGGGCACAAGGTGTATATCCTTAAGGCGGGTGATTTTGCTTTTTATGTAAAAAACCGCCTGGCTAAGTTTACTAAACAGCCTACGGAGCAGGGCGGGGAGTATAAATCGCTATCTGTAATGATGGACGAGCAAATGCTCCTGAAACTAAAAGGCACCTTTAAGCAACAGGCAGCGCCTGAACCGGAGTCGGTTATCCATCTGGATGCTAATCCGCTGTACAAGAGCTATGCTCAGTCACTTATTGCCTACATTAATACGGAAGAACAGCCCAGCGAGCGCCTGCTGGATGTAAAGGTGCAGGAAATAGCGCTGCTGCTTTTGGAAACAAAGCCTGAGTTTGCCAACATACTATTCGATTTTAGCGAACCGGGCAAGATAGATCTGAAGGATTTTATGCTACGGAACTTCAACTTTAATGTGGGGTTGGAGCGTTTTGCCTACCTCACGGGTCGCAGTCTCTCCACCTTTAAGCGTGATTTTGAAAAGCTATTTGGCAAGAGCCCCAGCAAGTGGCTGCAACAAAAACGCCTGGACGAAGCCTACCGACTTATTTCGCGGGAGCGTAAAAAACCATCTGACGTATATATAGAGGTGGGTTTTGAAAACCTGTCACACTTTTCGTTTGCCTTTAAGAAAGCCTTTGGTACATCGCCATCGCAGCTTAGTGAGGCTTCTTAGGGAGTTTCACAACGTGCGGCTATAACTTCTAACAGCCTGTCCTGAAAGTCTTTAATCATCATGTCTGCCCACCATTTGCCATAAAAGTTAACATTGGTTGTAAGGCTATATCCTGCTGAAAGCGATAGTTTTACAGTGCCGTTTGCCATTGGTGTAAGTGTGTAGGTGGCATTTTCAAATGTAAAGTAATTGCCCTTAAGCACATGCTGCTCAAATACCTTTTTGCTTTTGGGTACATGGCCTATGGCTATACTTACTTCAAGGCGTTTGTTTTGGGTATAATCAATAATCTTTTCGGTAAACTGAAGGCCGCCAGAAAATGTGCCGGTACGTATGCCTCCAATGGCTTTTTTTGTAACTGTGGCATTTACAGGCCGTGGAATGCCAAGGTGGTTAAAAACACCGGGGGTATACTCTGCATTGGTAATAGTTGGTACTTCAACAATGTTATGCCATATCTCTTCAGGCAAGGCATTTACAATTATAGTGCTGGTAACAGTATAAGATTGAGACGGTGCGATAAAGACCTGTTCAAGCGGGAGCAATAAAAATGGTACTATGCCAATAACTAACAGCCTGCCTTTTTTCTTCTCTTTGTGTATGGATACGAACCTGTAAATAAATGCACCCAGTGTGCCCAGTACAATAAAAGGCACCAGGAGTATAAGGAAGCAGATAAGGTCTTCTATACCTAAAAGATATAACGACAGGAAAAAGCCCAATATGGTTAGCCATGGGATGAAAATTAGCGATTTATAGCTTTTTTGCTGTTCATTATGAATAAAAAACAGGGGGATAAGCCCAACTACTACCGGCACAGCCACCATAAAGGTTATTGATGCAATATTACTATCCATAAACAGGCGCGTGAGTATGCCGTAAACTATACCTAATAAAATGCCCAGGGCAGGTAGCCTGTGTTTTTGTGCTATCATTTTATTTAAGGATTAGTTGCATAAACAACAGGTCGAGCCATTTGCCAAATTTAAAGCCTGACTCCCTAAGTATGCCGGCTTCGGTAAAGCCAAATTTTTTATGAAAGGTAATGCTGCCGACATTATCGGCATCTATACAGCCTATCATGGTGTGGTATCCGTTTTGCTTTGCCAGGTTAATAAGCTCCTGCATCAATCCGTTGCCAATGCCTTTACCGTGATGGCCTTCGGCTACATAAACCGAGTGCTCTACGGTAAATTTAAACCCATCCTTAAAACGGAATGTGCCGTAACTTCCATAGCCTACAACCACATCAGCCTCTTTAGCCACAATAACAGGCCAGCCGGCTTCGGTTTTTTCGGCATACCATTGCAGTATGTCGGCTTCAGATTTTGGTGCATAGTCATAAAGGGCGGTGCTGTGCAGGATATTATGGTTCATAATGGCCTGTATGCCTGGCAGGTCATTCGCTGTAGCGTGAAGTATTAGCATTGTTATTGTTTAGGTTTTAAAAGTACCTCTATACCTTCTACTACAACTTCAGAGCCATGTTCCCCTAAATAACAGTAAGAGCGTCCATCAGGCAGTATGACTATTGCAGTATTGTAATTAAAATGCGCGGGGATAAACATTTGCTCAATAAACCCGTGTTTATCATAAAGCCATCCATTGTTCTTTGCAGCTTCATCATTTGGGTCAAATCTTTTTTGATAGACGAAGTACTGGTTTAACTTCGTGTTTTTTGGAAGTTTCTTTTTATACGGTTTTTCTTTTGCTTTGTAATGTGGTGTGCCAAGCTCAGAAGGTGCATTAAGAGTTCCTGAATAAAAATGTATCATAGTAATGGCAGTAGTATCAGAAGGTTTTCCTGAAATACCCTGTAAAAACATCATCAATGCTTTTTGCTTTGGTTTTTCGAGTGTGAAATAGTGCTCGCGCCGGTACAGCTTTGCGGTTACAACAGTATCAAGCTGTGAGTAGGCTTCAAGATTTTTAGTGTGGTCTATCCTCTGGTTAAATTCTTCTTTTGTTATTGGGGTATCGTCTTCGTCATAATAGTTTATTTTGGCTATTGTGCCTGAGGTTTTTACCTGGTAATAGCCAAGGCCAATTTCTTTGGTTTCTTTTTTGTCGATCACAAAAATATGGTTGTCGTCTGTTGGTGTGTTTTGTGCAAAAGCAGCAATAGCAAACAATAAAAGGAATACTATTTTCATGGCAATAAAAGTTGGTTGTTTGCTAAGGTACAAAATAACCATAAGAAAACTCTTTGAGTAGATAGTGTTTCCGGACATACTACTGTTAATATTTTTTAACTGATTTTTAACAGGTTTTAAGTCCTTTCTTGTTTAACTTTTCGAAAGTTTAGCCAACTAATTTATCCCCTCATGAAAAAAATAATATACTTATTTTGCATAATAGCATTTACAAACCTTGCAACAGCGCAAAATAATGAAGTAAGTAACGACCCTGAATATCAGTTGCATTATAACAAGTATAAAGAACTATATCTAAAACGTATTTTTTCAGAAGCTTATATAAATTATGAGAAAGTTTTTGATCACTACAAAAAAATGATCAATTATGAACATAATAAATATAGGATTTTAAATGTAAAAGATCTTGGTGCCTGGACAAGGGCTCATCTTTCTGATACTAAATTTAAAAGCATTAAAGAAGCAGATGATGAATGGATTAAGCTTTTAGACGCAACAGAATTAGAAAGGAAACAGAATAATGAATTTGATACATATCAATATAAAGTTTTGAAACTGCCCTATGGCCCACGTTTAATGGCATTAGTGCTTATAGACATTATGACTGTAATCCCGGAACATTATGGCCTTTCCAAAGAAAAGGTAGACGGGTTAAAAGAATATTTAAAAAAACAAAAGCAATAAAAAGAGGCTGCCAATGGGCAGCCTCTTAAATTATAAGTAGTATCAATTATTTAAGTGATCCCACCATATCTTCCGGCTTAACCCATGCGTCAAAATCTTCAGGGGTTACATAGCCCAGGTGCACGGCCTCCTCTTTAAGCGTTGTGCCGTTTTTGTGGGCAGTCTGCGCAATTTCGGCAGCTTTGTAGTAGCCAATTTTGGTGTTAAGCGCTGTAACCAGCATCAGTGAGTTATCTACAAGCTCTTTAATGCGGGTGTAGTTAGGCTCAATACCCTGTGCACAGTGCTCATCAAACGATATACATGCATCGCCTATAAGGCGTGCAGACTGCAGGAAGTTTGCCGCCATAACCGGCTTGAATACGTTAAGCTCATAATGGCCCTGTGCACCGCCAAAAGCAATGGCAACATCATTGCCTATAACTTGCGCGCACACCATGGTAAGCGCTTCGCACTGGGTAGGGTTAACCTTGCCCGGCATAATAGAAGAACCCGGCTCGTTTTCAGGGATAAGTATTTCGCCAATACCACTGCGTGGGCCTGAAGCCAGCATACGGATATCGTTAGCTATTTTGTTTAGTGAAACCGCAAGCTGCTTAAGCGCGCCGTGTGCCTCTACAATGGCATCATGGCTGGCAAGGGCTTCAAACTTGTTAGGCGCCGTTATAAACGGGTGGCCTGTAAATTTGGCAATGTATTCGGCTACTTTTACGTCGTAGCCTTCAGGGGTGTTAAGGCCTGTACCTACTGCTGTACCGCCCAGGGCAAGTTCGCTAAGGTGTGCAAGGGTATTTTTGACTGCCTTAATGCCATAGGTAAGCTGTGCGGCATAACCGCCAAGCTCCTGGCCCAGCGTTAGGGGAGTGGCATCCATAAGGTGTGTACGGCCTATTTTAACCACATTCATATACTCCACAGATTTTGCCTTAAGCGTATCGCGAAGTTTTTCAACTCCCGGTATGGTAACCTCTACAACGGCTTTGTATGCAGCAATGTGCATGCCGGTAGGGTAGGTATCGTTGCTGGATTGCGACTTGTTAACATCGTCATTAGCTTTTAGCACGGGCTCGCCTTCACCTATTTTGCCGCCTGCCAGCACCTGCGCGCGGTTGGCTATAACCTCATTAACGTTCATATTGCTCTGTGTACCAGAACCGGTTTGCCATATAACAAGCGGAAACTCGGCATCAAGGGCACCGGTAAGTATTTCATCGCACACCTGGCCTATAGCATCACGCTTTTCTGCGCTAAGCACACCCAGGTCGTGGTTGGCATAAGCAGCAGCTTTTTTAAGATAGGCAAAACCCTCTACTATCTCTTTCGGCATAGAGCCAGACGGGCCTATCTTAAAGTTATTGCGCGAACGTTCTGTTTGGGCACCCCAGTACTTGTCTGCAGGTACTTTCACTTCACCCATGGTGTCTTTTTCAATCCTGTATTCCATTTTTGTAAAATGTTTGTGGTTGTAATGTTTAAGTTAATGGCTTTGTTAACTGTCTGGCTGTGTGCAGGCAATTTTAAAGCCAGCCAAAATTAAGCATAAATGCCACGGCGGGAAAAGGATTTCGTAATTAATTTTTAATGATTTTAAACTAAAATAGGTTGCGTTAACAAATTATTACCCTTATATTTGGTGCATAATTCAAAAAAATTCCGGAAAACATGTTTGAATTTCAAGAGTACCTTGGTTTCCTTTTATTCTTAACTATTGCTACCATAGGCTTTTGGCTTATGATGTTCCTTGTAAGCTTTGTGTTTTACTGGGTGGGCGGTGCTACCGTTGAGCTTATTAAAGAAAAAAGGGCTGAGAAAAAGCTTGTGCAATAAGCGCTATTGCATTTAAGACAAAGAAGCTTCCTAAACAGGAAGCTTCTTTTTGTTTATAGCCTTTAGAGGTTGTTAATCCATTTCGGCAGCATCAAAGTTAATGGTGTTATAAGCTGCTTCGGTAAGTTGTATATCGGCTGCTTTTTCTTCTTCAAGGGTAATATGCAGCAGGCTGGCTATTTCATCAAGCCCCAGTGTTTTGGCAAAAGCCACGATAGTGCCATAGGTAGCTATTTCATAATGTTCTACTTTTTGGCAGGCAGCAATAATACCGGCATCGCGCACAGGTCCGGGCTCAGTACTTTCCATAATATCCTGTCCTTCTTTAAGCAGGCCATCCATAGCCTCACATTTTTTTCCTACTGCTTTTTTGCCTATCTTTTCAAAAGCCTGTTCCAGTCTGGTTATTTGCTCTTCGGTTTCGCTCAGGTGGTTTTCAAGCCCCTCTATAAGGTTAGTGTTAGTAGCGTTTTTAGCCATTTTAGGCAATGCCTTGCTAAGCGCTTTTTCTGCCCAGTAAATGTCTTTCAGGCAGTCTATAAACAATTCTTTCAGGCCTTCGGCTGCGGTGCTTTTTGCTTTTACCATACCTCTGGCAGATGGGCGCGTGGCAGTGGTTTTAGATGCATTGTTTTTTGCTGTAGTTTTAGAAGCCGTGCTTCTTGTTCTTGTGGTGGTTTTAGTTGCCATTTCTTGTGTGTTTTAGTTATTTTTATATCGTGTTCTGTATCAAAAATAGCCAATGCATAATGTGCTGACAGCCAACAAAATCTTAAAACAAAACACGCTAAGAATAGTTTAACTCTGCTTGTAATATATTACTTATAAGGCACTTAAAGCCTTTACATTTTGTTATGATAAAAGCGTTTGCACCCATTGTGAATGATAAAAGCCGCATATTAATACTTGGTACCATGCCGGGCGAAAAAAGCCTGCAATTGCAGGAATATTATGGCAACCGGGGTAACCGCTTCTGGCCTATACTATTTAGTATTTTTGGCAGGGAGCTTTCGCAAGATTACAATGAAAAAGTAAAGTTGCTTACTGATAATGGTATTGCCGTGTGGGATGTTTTGGCCTACTGCCACCGTGAGGGCAGCCTCGATAGTAATATTAAAAACGAGGTAGCCAATGATTTTGAATCTTTTTACAAGCAGTATCCCGGCATAACACACGTGTTTTTCTCAAGTAAAAATGCCGCAGCCTATTATGATAAATATGTGGGCAGGAGAGAGGGTATTGTATATAATACGCTACCATCGCCCAGTGGTGCAAACGCTACTATGACTCCCGCACAAAAGCTACAAGCATGGCAAGAAATGATAGCATCTTTGTTATAGCAGGAAAAATCTTGTAAAGAAAATTGTAATTAATTGTAATGAAATTTTTCACACAGCATTTAAAAATATCTATCTTTGTTGCCAAATTATAAGCCATTGAGGCACAAGCTATGAAAAGGATTTTTTGGGTTATTATAATGTTTGTCTCACTAATGGCTATGGGCCAGTCAAACAGTTTTTTGGCAAGCAGCAATAAGCTGGTTTGGGAAAACGTGTTTATTACAAACGATACCAATATACAGGCCTTTATATCACGCCATTCTAAGCTTAAGATAACATCTGCAGATCAAAATATTATTAAAGGTAATGCGGCGGGTATTCGCAATACATGTCCGGAGACTTCTGTCTTTATGAAAGATAATGTGAGCTTTAATTTTGAAATTGAGTCGAGCGATGGTAAATATCGTGTTACTGTAACCAACATTATTTTTACTAAAAAGAATGCTAAGAAGGGAACAATTGCTGAAAATTATTTTATTAAAGACGGCCAGATATTAACTACAGGAACACTACCGGCCGACCTTAATTGTATTGATGCTTATTTTAACCGTATTTTTAATACTACACTCTACAAAAACAGGCAGTAAAAAAACGGTATCATAACACCTGATTTACAATATTTTACTATCTTTATAAGCAAATGACCTAAGGGCCTCACTTTACCCCTTTATATTTTTGTTTACCGGCACTTGTTAGTAATAAAAATAAGCGTTTCCGGGAGGATATACTCCTTTCTTATCGGTTTTAAGAATGAACACAAATTTATCGGGATTATGAAAACCTTCAGCCTTATCCTTTCGCTTACTGCTTTTAGTGCAACATTGTATTTTTTAGTAACCGATTTCCCTGATGTAACCACACTTAACGGGTTAATTTACTTTGGCATAATGCTCATTCTGCTCATGGTGTGTGTAACCGGAATAATTATTAACTGGCCGCTGCTGTCGCGCATACACAACCGTTTTAGGCTTAGCTATAAATAAGGGATTTTTGTATATTGGCATAAAAAACCAACATACATGAAATTACTTGCCTTTGCAGGAAGCAGCAGTACGCAATCCATCAACAAAAAGCTGGTTACTTATGCAGCCGGTCTTTTTAGTGCCGCCACCGAAACACAAATACTTGACCTTAACGATTATGAGCTGCCGCTTTTTAGTGTAGACCGCGAAAAGCTGATTGGGCAGCCTCCCATAGCGCGCCAGTTTCTTGATAAGATAGAGTGGGCTGATGTACTTTTTATTTCTGTAGCCGAACACAACGCAGGTATGACTGCCGCCTTTAAGAATATTTATGACTGGGCTTCACGCCAAAAAAAGCTGGTGTTTGATAATAAGCCTGTCTTGCTGATGTCTACTTCGCCCGGGCGTAATGGTGGCCTAAATGCCCTTGAAGCTGCACAAATAAGTCTTAAGCACTACGGAGGCGATATAAGGGCAACGTTTTCACTACCCTCATTCAGCCATAATTTTGATACAGAAGCCGGTGTTATATCCAATAAAGAGCTTGATGATGCGTTAAAAGATATAATCACCCATTTTAACTATGCACCCAGGGCTTAAGCAGGTTCTTCGCTTTACAAAACGTTTTGTATTAGCTATACTTATTTTTATAGGCACCTATCTGCTGGCGGTAGCCATACTTTCGCATATTACCGTTAACCGCCACCCGGCACAGGGTGGTGATATTCCGATTTACATAAACAGTAACGGCGTACATACCGATATTGTGGTGCCTATTAAAAATGATGTAAAAGACTGGACGAAAGATATACTCTTTACCCATACAAAAGCAAACGATACCATTGCGAATTATGTGGCATTTGGCTGGGGTGATAAGGGTTTTTACCTCAATACGCCCGAGTGGAGCGACCTTAAGGCAAGCACAGCTTTTAAGGCGGCATTCTGGCTGGGAACAAGCGCCATGCATACCAAATTTTATAAATCGCTTAACGAAGATGAAAGCTGTAAAAAAGTGATGATAACCCGTCAGGATTATGCTCTGCTGGTTAAATATATACAGGATAGTTTTGATGTGCAGGACAATCATGTGATTTGGATAGAAAACCAGTCATACGGCCGCTATGATGCTTTTTATGAGGCAAAACGCACTTATAGCCTTTTTTATACCTGTAACACCTGGGCCAACAGTGCCCTAAAGGCGGCCAATCAAAAGGCTGCATTATGGACGCCATATGAGGGTGGGATTTTTTGCCATTACGAATAAGGAGCTATTAAGCTATCCTGATTGCTTTTTTAGTTAAGAAGATCAATAGTTCAACAGTTTTTTTGGCAAGATATTTGAATTTTAGAAGCCATGAAGAAAATATTTAATACGATACTAATCATTTTATTTAGCACGACTTTTGTAAATGCCCAGGACTTTGCCAAAGTAGATGCCGCTGTAAAAGTCTATCCGTCTTTTGCTGATACCGATAAATTTGCCGAAAAAGTAAAAACCGATTTTACCCGTGATGACGAAAAAGCCCGCGCCATATTTACCTGGATTGCCCTTAATGTAAAGTACGACCTTGGAGCATATGGGGTTAATGAAAAGCCTGTAGCCTACAGTTATAAAACTGAACAGGAAAAGCTAAACCTCCAAAAGAAATTTCGTGAAGACCTTTCGCAGAAAACATTAAAATCTAAAAAAGGCGTATGCCAGGGCTATGCCACGCTGTATGAGGTGGTAGCCCAAAAGGCCGGTCTTGAAGCGGCTATGGTTACCGGTACGAGCAAATCGCACCCTATGCATATAGGCAAAGCACCCGGCGCCAGCGACCACGCCTGGAATGCCGTAAAAATTAACGGCCAGTGGAAACTGCTCGATGCTACCTGGGGCGCCGGCGTTGTAACCGGTGAGAAACCTGCGTTTGCCTTTAAGTTTAACGATGCTTATTTTTTTGCCGAACCCGATACGTTTTTCCTTAACCATTTTCCCGATGATAAAAAATGGTTGCTGACCAATAAGACTGAAGCCGACTTTGCCAACCTGCCGCTTATTTATGGTAACGCCCTTAGCGAAGGCTATGAGTTTACCGCCCCAACAGGAGGTACGTTTACCAACAGGCCCGGCGGTATAATTGGGTTTGCGGTAAAAAATCTTAAACCTGATGATAAAGTGCATTATGCCTTTAGCCAGGAGCGCAAATACATGCCTGTAACCCTTACGGCTAACGGTGATGCAAAAACATTTCAGGTGCCGTTAACGGCTAAATCAGCGGGTACGCTTACTATTTATGTCAACCAGAAATCAGTGGCGGCATACCGGATAAATAAATAAGACTATTTTCTTAAGGTTATAAGCCGTATTGCAAAGGATGTTAAAAAAAATCTGCATTACGGCTTTCATTTTTTGAGGTTTTGCGCTATATTAGCGGAAAATCCCAAATTTTAGATGGCCGAGCAAAATCAGTACACCGAAGATAATATACGTTCACTCGACTGGAAAGAGCATATCCGCATGCGCCCCGGTATGTATATCGGCAAGCTGGGAGATGGTTCATCACCCGATGACGGTATCTATATCCTTGTAAAAGAGGTTATTGATAACTCTATAGACGAGTTTGTTATGGGCACGGGTAAAACCATTGAGGTTACAGTAAAAGACAAAACCGTTACCGTGCGCGATTATGGCCGTGGCATTCCGCTTGGCAAGGTGGTAGACGTTGTAAGCAAAATGAATACCGGCGGTAAGTACGATTCCAAGGCGTTTAAAAAATCGGTTGGTTTGAACGGTGTGGGGACAAAAGCAGTAAATGCCCTTAGTAATTACTTCAGGGTAGAGTCAGTTCGCGATAATCAGCTAAAGGCTGCGGAATTCTCGGCAGGCGAAATTACCGTTGAAGAAGACGTGGTAGAAACTACACGCCGCAAAGGTACTAAGGTTACCTTTACAGCAGACGATACTATCTTTAAAAACTACAAATACCGTAACGAGTACATTGTTAAGATGCTCAAAAATTATTGTTACCTCAATACCGGGCTGACAATAATTTTTAACGGCGAAAAATACTACAGCGAAGATGGCCTTAAAGACCTTTTAGGCGAAACCATTGCCGCAGAAGACCGTATTTATGACATTATCCACCTTAAGGATGATGACATAGAAATAGCCATGACGCACAGTAAAACCCAGTACAGCGAAGAATATTATTCGTTTGTAAACGGGCAAAACACCACACAGGGCGGTACCCACCTTGGAGCGTTCCGTGAGGCTATAGTGCGCACTATTAAAGAATTTTATAATAAGAACTTTGAGGCTTCAGACATCCGTAAGTCAATCGTAAGCGCCATAAGCGTTAAGGTAGAGGAGCCTGTGTTTGAATCTCAAACCAAAACCAAGCTGGGTTCTACCGAAATGGGGCCTGACGCACCCAGTGTACGTACTTTTGTAAACGATTTTATAAAAACCAAGCTCGACAACTTTTTGCACCGCAACCCCGAAACGGCCGATGCGCTGCTTAAAAAAATACTACAGGCAGAACGCGAGCGCAAAGAACTGAGCGGCATACGCAAGCTGGCGCGCGACAGGGCCAAGAAAGCCAGCCTGCACAACAAAAAGCTGCGCGACTGCCGTGTGCACCTTCCCGATGCCAAAAACCCCCGCAGCCTTGAGAGTACCCTGTTTATAACGGAGGGCGACTCGGCCTCAGGGTCTATAACAAAATCAAGGGATGTAAACACCCAGGCGGTATTCAGCCTTCGCGGTAAGCCGCTTAACTCATACGGCATGACCAAGAAGATTGTGTATGAAAACGAGGAGTTTAACCTGTTGCAGGCCGCCCTTGATATTGAGGAGGATATGGAAAACCTGCGCTACAATAATATTGTAATTGCTACTGATGCTGACGTAGACGGTATGCACATACGCCTGCTGCTCATTACGTTCTTTTTGCAGTTCTTTCCTGAGCTTATTAAAGAGAACCATTTGTATATTTTGCAAACCCCGCTGTTCCGTGTGCGTAATAAGAAAGAAACCATTTACTGTTATAGCGACGAAGAGCGCCGTGCAGCAATAGAAAAGCTAAAAGGCAAACCCGAAATTACACGATTTAAAGGGCTTGGCGAAATTAGCCCTGATGAGTTTAAGCATTTTATAGGCCAGGATATAAGGCTCGACCCGGTACTGATGGATACTACAACTTCCATACAAAACCTGCTGGAGTTTTATATGGGCAAGAATACACCGGACAGGCAGGACTTTATTATTAATAACCTTAAGGTAGAGCTTGACGTAGTGGAGTAGTTTTAGTTGTCAGTTGGCAGCTTAAGACAGTTTTTGCTTGTCTTTCAGCGATAAAAAAACAATCTTTTAAATATCATTTTTTATAAATGAGCGAAGAAGAAAATATAAACTCCTTTGAGGGGGAACATTTTTATGACAAGCCGGATAATCCGGAATCAGGCGAAACCATTACCAAGGTAACGGGCATGTATAAAGACTGGTTTCTGGATTATGCGTCATACGTAATCCTGGAGCGAGCAGTACCCGCCATTGAAGACGGTTTTAAACCCGTGCAACGCCGCATTATGCACTCGCTTAAAGAGCTTGACGACGGCCGTTACAACAAGGTGGCTAACGTGGTGGGGCACACCATGCAGTACCACCCGCATGGAGATGCTTCCATTGGCGATGCTATGGTGCA
Source organism: Flavobacterium akiainvivens (assembly GCF_001278115.1). Classification (GTDB taxonomy): domain Bacteria; phylum Bacteroidota; class Bacteroidia; order Flavobacteriales; family Flavobacteriaceae; genus Flavobacterium; species Flavobacterium akiainvivens. Next base: position 642,700 of record NZ_LIYD01000005.1, read on the forward strand.
AATAGGCCAAAAGGATTTGCTGATTGACACACAGGGTAACTGGGGTAACATCCTTACGGGCGATGGTGCTGCGGCAAGCCGATATATAGAGGCGCGCCTTAGTAAGTTTGCGCTTGAGGTGCTGTATAGCCCCAAAATTACCACATGGCAATCGTCATACGACGGGCGTAAGAATGAACCGGTAAACCTGCCTGTAAAATTCCCGCTGCTATTGGCGCAGGGTGCCGAAGGTATTGCGGTAGGCCTTTCTACAAAGGTACTTCCGCATAACTTTAACGAGCTGATTGACGCTTCCGTAAAAATACTGAAAGGCAAGCCATTTACGCTGTACCCTGATTTCCCTACGGCGGGTATTGCTGATATCTCTAATTATAATGACGGTATGCGTGGCGGGCGTGTGCGCGTGCGCGCAAAGATTTCGCAACTTGATAAAAGTACGCTGGTTATCACACAAATACCCTTTAGTACTAATACCGGTACTTTAATAGACAGTATTCTGAAAGCCAATGAAAAAGGCAAGATAAAAATCAGGAAAATTGAAGATAATACTGCCGCAGATGTAGAAATTTTGATACACCTGCCGCCGGGTGTTTCGCCCGATAAAACTATTGATGCGCTGTTTGCTTTTACGGCCTGTGAAACTTCGGTAGCGCCACTGGGCTGTGTTATTGAGGCACATAAACCGTACTTTGTGGGTGTAAGCGAAATGCTACGTATTTCAACCCACCGCACTGTAGACCTGCTAAAACGCGAGCTGGAAATTGAGCTGGGCGAGCTTGAAGAAAGCTGGCACTTCCAGTCGCTGGAACGCATTTTTATTGAAAACAGGATTTATCGCCTTATTGAAGAGGAGGAAACCTGGGAAGGCGTAATTAAAGCTATTGATGAGGGCCTTAAGCCATTTACCACGCACCTGAAACGGGCAGTAACTGAAGAAGACATTGTGCGGCTTACAGAAATACGTATTAAGCGTATCTCTAAATTTGATATTGATAAAGCCCAGGAAAAAATAGAAGCCCTTGAAGGAGAAATCGAACAGGTAAAATACAACCTGGAGCATATTATAGATTTTGCAGTTAGCTTCTTTACCGGGCTTAAAGAACGTTATGGCAAAGGCCGAGAGCGCAAGACCGAGCTCCGTAGCTTTGATAATATTGAAGCTACTAAGGTAGTATTGCGTAACACCAAGTTATATGTAAACCGTGAGGAAGGCTTTGTGGGTACCGGCCTTAAAAAGGATGAGTACGTAGCTGATTGTAGCGATATTGACGATGTTATTGTCTTTCTTCGTGATGGCAGCATGATTATTACCAAAGTAGATGTAAAGACTTTTGTAGGCAAGGATATTATTCACGTGGCGGTGTTTGACAGAAATGATAAACGCACCATTTATAATATGATTTACCGCGATGGTAAGAGCGGGCCAAGTTATGTAAAACGATTTAATGTAAGTGGTGTAACCCGCGATAAACCGTATGACCTTACAGCCGGTACCAAAGATTCTATGGTGCTGTATTTTAGCGCCAACCCTAATGGTGAGGCAGAGGTGGTAACCATATTACTACGCCAGGTGGGCAGCGTTAAAAAGCTTAAATTTGATATGGATTTTGCCAATATTGCTATTAAGGGCAGGGCTTCGCGTGGCAATACGGTTTCTAAATATCCTATCAAAAAAATTGACCTTAAGGAAAAAGGCATATCTACCCTTAAGCCGCGCCGCATTTGGTTTGACGATACTGTGCACAGGCTTAATGTAGATGGCAGGGGAGAGTTGCTGGGTGAATTCCGTCCGAATGACAGGCTGCTTATCATTAACCAGAATGGCAGGGTTAAAACCATAGTGCCGGAACTTACAACACACTTTGATGAAGGTATGATTGTACTGGAGAAGTGGAAGCCTACAAAGCCTATTTCGGCTATTTATTATGATGGCGAAAAGGAGCGTTACTTTATAAAACGTTTTGTTGTTGAAAGCGAAAATAAGGAAGAAACCTTTATAACCGACCACGAAAAATCACAGCTTGAAATTGTGAGTACTGATTACAGGCCGGTAGCTGAAGTTATTTTTGCCAAAGTAAAAGGTGTTCAGAAAGAAACCATTACGGTAGACCTGGAAAGCTTTATAGCTGTTAAAGGTATTAAGGCGCTGGGCAACCAGCTTACGGCTGATAAGGTAAAACAGATAAGCCTTTTAGAATCGTTGCCTTATGAAGAGCCTGTGGAAGAAATTCCCGAAGAACCTAAAGACGGGGTTGATATTACTAATGATGATACTATTATAACACTTGATGATGATGGGCAGATAACCCTGAGTTTAGAATAAAAAACGGCAGCTTGCAGCTGCCGTTTTTTTATTCAGGTTTGTTTTTCCGCATTTTCATGTTGAGGAATTCTACAGCCAGTGAAAAGGCAATAGCAAAGTACAGGTAGCCTTTGGGCACTTCGCCCACGTGCTGGCCTGCAAGCTGAGCACCGCTTAGGTGCATACTTTCGGTTATAAGCATAAAGCCGATAAGGATAAGAAATGCCAGTCCCAGGATTTGAATTGATGGGTTGGCATTTACAAAATTGCCAACGGGCACGGCAAAAAGCATCATAATACCTACAGATATTACCACAGCGGCAATCATAACATACAGTGCTCCTTCAAGCCCGCTGGTCATACCTACGGCTGTAAGTATAGAATCTATCGAAAAAATAAGGTCTATTACAAGTATCTGGCCTATAGTGCTGGCCATAGATTTTTTTGCCTTGAAGTTTAATTCCTGTTCGTGTTCACCTTTTGTATCTACTTTTTCATGTATTTCTTTGGTACTCTTGTAAATAAGGAATAATCCACCGGCAAGCAGTATAAGTGCCTGGCCTGTAAAATGGGCGCTGAACCAACCCCAGTCAAAACCAAATAACGGCTTTGTCATACGTGTTAAGTAGGTAATGCCGGATAATAGCCCTATACGTAAAAACATAGCCATAAAAAGCCCGGTACGGGTTGCTTTTTTACGGTCTTCCGGTGGCAGTTTACCGGTTACTATAGAGATAAATATAATGTTGTCTATGCCCAGTACAATTTCAAGAAAAGTAAGGGTTACAAGGGCAATCCATACATCGGGGTTAGCAAGAAAATCAAACATTTTACAGGGATGTTAGTCTATTTTGGTTACGGTTACCTTTTGCTTTTCGGCCTCGCCTACAAGCGAAAACTCAACGGTTGCTGTATTGCCCTTAGTGGTAAGTATGCGTATGCTTATACCTTTTTTTTCTTCACGGCTTTTAGGGTGCAGGTTTTGCATTACAAATTCGCAGTCGTTTACCCAGCGCACACTTGCAGTATCAGTTTTACCTTCAAATGTTTCTACCTGAATACTGTCATTACGTTCTACTATAGTTGTTTGTGTCTTGCCATTAAGCGTAAGTTCATACTTAAACTTTCCGGTTTTAAAATCGGCACAATTGCGTTCTGCTTCATAGCATGATGTTACAATTACAAAAAGAGGTAACAGGTAAATTAGTCGTTTCATTTGGTTGTATTGTTAAGCCGGTTGAGCTCGCTGTCAATAAAGTTTCGTGTGCCTTTTTCCTCGGCAAATTTCTGGTTGTTATATTGTGCCGAATTATTTTTAGATATTGAAAGGCTGTTCCAGGCTTCTTGTTTAAGCTGTTTGGCAAAAAATACAATCTGGCCTATGTGGTAAGGATAATGTGCCAACTGCCGGTTAATGGCTTCTGTAACGGTATGACCTTCGTTCCTGATATAAATAATGCTGTCAAGGTTATCAGGTGTAACAGTTTCAAGCGCATTGAGCAGACAATCCCAGCCTTCATTCCATTTTTGCATCAGGGTTTCGGCATCAGTAAATGGGTTTTCAAACTCATCATCGCGGTTACGCCATTCTTTTTCACCATCAGATGTAAGGAAGTCTGTCCACCGGCTCAGCATATTGCCGTGCAGGTGTTTTACAATAATGGCAATGCTGTTGGTATCTTCATTTGGCGAAAAAAATAATTGTTCAGGCTGTAACTGTGCCATGGCTTTTTCGCCCAGTGTTTTATAATACAGAAACTGTTTCTTAACGCTTTCTATGTAGGCTACAGCTGTTTCCATAAAATATTAATCTATCATGCTTTTCATAATTGTACGTAACCCTACAGCCATAAGTATTATGGCGTAGATGCATAATATAATACCTAACCCTAAAATGGGTATATAAAGAGGGTGTTCCTGGTTTTTAAAAGAGCTGTGTATTACAATGGGCCCTATAAAAAACAGCGGGAGTGCACCGCCAAGGCGTCTTAGCCCACGCATTAGTATTTTCTTATCGGTTGGCATAGGCTTCTATGGCTTTGCGCACGTTTTTATGTTCATCAAGCAGGGCGGCAGCTTCGGCCTCAGGTATTCCCAGTTCGTCTATAATCATTTGCACACCACGCCCCACCAGTTTGTGGTTGCTAAGCTGCATGTCTACCATTTTGTTGCCTTTTACACGCCCCAGCTGAATCATGGTTGCGGTGCTAATCATGTTCAGCACCAGTTTCTGCGCAGTACCGGCTTTCATACGGCTGCTTCCGGTAACAAACTCAGGGCCTACCACCACTTCTATGGGGAATTGTGCCGTTTGTGCCAGCGGGCTGCCCTGGTTGCAGGTAATGCAGCCTGTGGCAATGCCGTTTGCGTTACACGTTTCGAGCCCGCCAATAACATAAGGCGTTGTGCCCGATGCGGCAATACCCACTACAACATCATTACTATTTATATTGCATTCAGACAGGTCTTTCCAGGCCTGTTCACGGTTGTCTTCGGCAAATTCTACAGCACGGCGAATAGCAGTATCGCCACCGGCAATAAGGCCTATAACCAAATCAAACGGAACGCCGAAAGTAGGCGGGCATTCACTCGCATCTACAATACCCAGACGGCCACTTGTACCTGCGCCTATGTAAAAAAGCCTGCCGCCTTTTTTAAGGCATTCCACCACCTTGTTTACCAGGGCTTCTATCTGCGGAAGCGCTTTTTCTACCGCAAGCGGAACGGTTTTGTCTTCGTTATTTATGTTGGCCAGCAACTCGTTTACGGGCATTTTTTCAAGATGCTCGTATTTAGATGATTGCTCGGTTATACGTGTAAAAGCCATGTGTAGTTTTTTATAAAATTACAGAAAATAAGCCATAATGGCGCCCAATATAATAGCAAGTAGCTTAGCCAGGTTAAACCTATGGTTTTCACCGCTTTCAAATATAATGGTAGATGATATGTGAAATAAAATACCAACCACAACTGCTGAAATCTCGGTAAAATAATCGGCTAAAAACTCCAGTTGGCCGGAAGCAAACGTACCAAGCGGTGTCATAGCAGAAAATGCTACCATAAATAGCAGCACGGCCCATTTATTAAGCCCTGAATTTATAAAAAATGCAGTGAGTATTATGGCAATAGGGAAGTGGTGTATGGCAATGCCCCAGGCCAGCTCATTATGGTGGTGTACCGGCATGCCTTCTAACAGTGCATGTATGCAAAGACTTATAAACAATAACCAAGGCATAGAAGCATGATCGTGGTCGTGGCCACCGTGTACATGGCCGTGCTCTGCACCTTTACTAAAGTATTCAAGGATTATCTGGAACACAATACCCGCCATGATATATAAACCAATAGGGTTATTGGCATGTTTATGGTCGTGCCCGTGGCCGTCATTTTCTATGTGTGCATCATGGTTATGTGTGCTGTGGTCATGCCCTTCATGGGCCTCATGATTATGAGTTTCATCTGCTTCATGATCGTGATTGTGTTCATCATGATCATGTATTTCGGCAGTGTGTTCATCATGGTTGTGTACTTCATGATTATGAACTTCTTCTGTATGTGTTTCGGTACTGTGATTGCTGCTTTCATACACTTCTGGCAATAAGTGTAAAACCGTAAGAGACAGTAAAAAGGCGCCGCTAAACGCAAGTAATAGTTTAAGGCTTTTTTTGTTGCTTGGTTTAAGGATTAATGCCACGGCATAACCCAGCAATACCGATAGCAGGGGAACTAAGTATATCATTGTTTTATTTGAAAATCATTATAAGGCGTTCTGATTCGTTTTTGTAGAACTTGCGCAGTTTATAATCGCCAAAGGTATCTAAAAGGTATATGCCGGCTTCTTCCATAAGCTGTTCAAAATCCTGTAGGGTAAGGGCTTTAACGCGCTCGGTGTAATGGTAGCTTTCGCCTTTATCTTCAAAATCTATTTCTTTGAAAATATAACCGTCCTGCACGTAGCGCCTTATGTGGAATTCTATACCCTCAACCGTTTTGGTCTCAGCCGGAACAAGATGTTTTGTTACATACTCAACATTCATAAAATCAATAACTCCAAAACCATATTCGGTAAGGCTTTTGCATATCGATTGTAATGTCATGAGGTTGTCTTCATCATGCTCAAAATAGCCAAAACTGGTAAACAGGTTAAAAATAGCATCATATTTTGTAGGGAAGGGCTCACGCATATCGTGCACCATAAAGTGCAGTGTGTCATTGCTGTGTTTAGAGGCCTCGGCAATGCTGTGCGTGCTTAAATCGGCTCCGGTAACATCATAACCAAGCTTGTTTAAGTAGATGGAATGTCGGCCTTTACCACAGGCAAGGTCAAGTATTTTAGCGTCTTCGGGCAGGTTTAAATAAGCCGTAAGATTGTCCATAAACAGCTGTGCTTCTTCATAGTCACGGTCTTTGTAAAGAATGTGGTAATAAGGGGTATCAAACCACGAAGCATACCAGTTGTTTGTTTCTTTTTGCATATTGATAAAATGTACCCGCAAATTTAGCTTATTTTTGCCGTGAAAAGGAAACCGATTGATGGAGAATTTTAAAATGATAGCCAAAACCTTTTTTGGCTTTGAAGAGATACTTGCAAAAGAATTGCAGCAAATGGGCGCCCAAAAGGTAGAGCAGGGTGTGCGTATGGTTAGTTTTGTGGGCGATAAGGGCTTTATGTATAAAGCAAACCTGGGCCTGCGCACTGCTTTAAAGATACTGAAACCCATACATAATTTCAGGGCTTATAACGACAGGGCTTTGTACACCGGCATACAGTCTATTAACTGGGAACAGTACCTTAACGTAAACCAAACGTTTGTGGTAGATGTTACGCTGAAGTCGGAACACTTTAACCACTCTCAGTTTGTGGCGCTAAAAACCAAAGATGCCATTGTAGACCAGTTTAGAGACAAATACGGCAAGCGCCCGGATATTGATAAAGATTATCCTGACCTTAGGATAAACATACACATACACGACGAACAATGCTCTGTAGCGCTTGATACCAGCGGAAACTCATTGCACCACAGGGGTTACCGTTCGGCTACTAACATTGCGCCTATTAACGAGGTGCTTGCTGCCGGTATGCTGCTGCTTAGCGGTTGGGATGGCAGTACACATTTTCTTGACCCTATGTGCGGTAGCGGAACTATTCTTGCCGAAGCAGCTATGATTGCCTGCAACATTCCGGCCAACATAAACCGTAAGGAATTTGCTTTTGAGAAATGGAACGACTGGGATAACGACCTGTTTGATAAGGTTATTGATTCGCTTATGAACAAAACCCGCGAGTTTCATTATACCATAAAAGGTTATGATAAAGCACCAAGTGCTGTACTGAAAGCTAAGGATAATATTCGCAATGCCAACCTGGAGGAGTATGTAACTATAAGCCAGGAAAACTTTTTTGATACCAATAAAGAAACACAAGGCCCATTACACATGGTGTTTAACCCACCCTATGGAGAAAGGCTTGATATAGACCTGGAGCGTTTTTACCGCGAAATAGGCGATACCCTAAAGCAGGGTTATCAAAACACCAATGCATGGTTTATAACAGCTAACCTTGAGGCACTTAAGTTTGTAGGGCTAAAACCCTCTCGAAAAATAAAACTGTTTAACGGCAAGCTTGAGGCAAGGCTGGTTAAATATGAAATGTATGAAGGCAGCAAAAAAGCTAAATTTCAGCAAGATTAAATTTTACACATGAAAAAATCATATAAAGCACTACTATATAATTTTTTGGGTTTTGCGCCCGTTTTCCTGATTTTATATTACGTTATTCTTGAATTTACAGGGCTTATAGGTTTGTGGGTTCCGGTTACTTCGTTTGTGGTAACTACTATCATATCGCCTAAATTCCAAGCGGTAAAATATATGGGTGAAGAAAAAATATTTATGCGTTGGTTGTTCATAAAAGGAGTTAAAGAGGTTAAGTAATTATCTAATTTACCAATTTTTTAATGTAACAATGGTTTTTAATTGCTACATTAAAAAATTGATGAATTGGTAAATTATTTTTTCAGCAGCCCTGTTTTGTGGTAAATGTATTTGCGCCCATTGCCAAAAAGCCACCCAAGCGGTTTGGGTAGGGAGCTGTCGTAAATACGTTTAACAGGTTTTAGCTTTTTGTTTTTAAGGGTAAGGAATTGCAGATTATCTCCAGAAATCAGATAATATTTAACGTTATAAGGTTTGACATTTGCTGCAGCCAGTGAATCGGCTACCTTAAAACTCCGGCTGGTGCTGTTTTGATCCATGCTTATTTCATCATACAAATCAAGCCGGAGTGTATCGCCAGAAATGGTGTACCTTCCATATTCTGACCATGATAAGTCGTATTCACTGGTCCATTTTACAAAATTACCGGGATGCAATTGAATAGACTCATATAAAAGCATATACGATTTACCAACATTAACACTACAAGTATATTGTATAGTGTCCTGTGCATTACAAAAAATGGTAAAGAAAAGGGCGAGGAGGAGGATTTTCATGACTATTGGTTTGTATCAGTTGGTGCGGTGGGCTTCTTTTTAGTGGCCCATTTTATAATGTTTAATATTAAAATTAATGGTGCAATTAAACCAACCGTAATCATCATGAATCCCATAGCCACTTCGGCTACTATGTCTACCGTTGTGGTGCCGCCGCTGCTTAGTGTGTAAGTGCTTTCAAGCCAGGCAAATAAAAATGCAAAACCTAAAGAAAATATCAGGTATATAAGTGCTGCCCTGTTTAATGCCCATACAAATTTTGGATAGGCAAATGCCTTAAAAGCGTCCTGTTTTTTAAGGAATAGCAGTAGTGGCAGTGCAAATAGCACCAGTAAAATAATGTAGGGTAGGTATTGCATAATGGTTAAAAATCAAAAATAATAAAAAAACAGGAGTTTTTGGGCTTCTGTTTTTTTTGATGTGGGGCATGATTAAAGATTAATTTCATAACAAAAATTTTGATTGCTTATATTTTACTATGTTTGTCATCAAAATCACCTAATCATGAAAAAAATTGCTTTAGCGGCTACTGCCTTTCTTTTTGCACTTGGTGCAAATGCCCAATCTAAGGGTAACATTGAATTTGGAGTTAACACGGGGGTAAACTTCAGCACAATTTCAAGCGGCGAATACTGGGGTAGCGCAGATACCAGTACCGGTTTTAACGTTGCTGCATCTCTTGATTTTTATTTTTCAGACCGCTGGAGTATAAAAGTTAAGCCTACTTATGACCGTAAGGGGTGGGATGGCGATTATGTAACGGTAGACGGAAATGATTATCCTACTGATTATAATGTTGATTATTTAACGGTGCCCGTAATGGCCAACTGGCATTTTGGTAGTAAAAGAAACTGGTACCTTAACTTTGGCCCGTATGCCGGTTTTCTTCTTTCTGCAAAAGATACAAGGTTTGATACAGATGTAAAAAATGCCCTTAACAGTACCGATATTGGCCTTGCATTTGGCATAGGTGTAAAAATACCGGTTAGCGATAAAATAAAGATTTTCTTTGAATATGAAGGCCAGTCTGGTTTTTCAGATGCTTTTAAAGACAATTATACAGGTAATGTATATACATCAAGAAACTCGCTTAACGTAGGCCTAAATTTCCTGCTGAAATAGCAAAACCAACTATTGTTTATGAGGGAGGCATTAGCTTCCCTTTTTCATTTATAGAAAAATGGCATTATTTTAGATATATGTTTATTACCAAAAAAACTCATTAACTATGAAAAAAACAATACAAGTGTTGCTGGTTACATTACTGTTCTCGGCAGCGGCAAGTGCACAGGGCAGGGGCAACATAGAATTTGGCCTTAATACCGGCTATAACGCATCTTATGTAGATACTTACGATCAATATTTAGAATACCGTAGCGGTTACAACTTTGGGGCATCGCTTGATTTTTATTTTTCGCAGGAATGGAGCCTTAAAGTAAAAGGGATTTATGATAAAAAAGGCTGGAACAATGATATTATTGATATTGACGGCGATTATTATGATACCAACATTAATTTAACCTATATAACAGTACCGGTAATGGCCAGCTGGCATTTTGGCAATAAATATAATTGGTACATGAACTTTGGGCCATACATAGGTTTTTTAATGGATGCTGAAGATACACGCTTTAATAATGACATTAAACACAATTTTGAGGAGACAGATTTTGGGCTTGCAGTTGGCTTTGGTGTAAAAATACCGGTTAGTAATTATGTAAGGTTAAGCCTTGAGTATGATATGCAGGCAGGAGTTACAGATGTACTGGTTAATGACTATAGCCAGGACCTGAGCAACTACCGTCATTCATTTAATGTTGGGTTTAATTTTCTGCTGAAGTAACCGTAAATAATATTTGAAAAAGAGAATTACTTAGAGGCTTAGGCCTCTTTTTTTATGACCGTGTTTGGAGTATATACCCCTGGTAACGTTGACCCAGAGAGAAATATTTCTCGGCAACAAACAGTAGTGCCACTGGAATAAAAATGTATTCAACCATATCGTTATTATATAGCAGGTAGGAGCTTAGCAGTAGTAATCGTGCATATTCAAGGTAGTAAATCCAGCGGCGCTGTTCTAAAAGGGCACCACAGTTTACCAGCGTGAGCAATATAAAGGTTAAGGTAAATACTTTATCAGCAATATCCTGATAGGCAAAGAAAAAAGTAAACCACATGAGCATCAGGGTGCACAGGGCTATTTGCAAAGCAAGGTAACCCTTAAAACGCAGCTGCCTTAGTTGGAGGCTTCGGCATTGCAAAAATTTCTTTTCAAGCTCCGGGCGTATGTCCTGGTCCATGTGCGCAGGGCTGCCAAAAACGGCTTTCCATTTGGCTTTAAAGCCGTTGGCACGCCGGTAGCTTTCGGCTATTTCAAAGTAGTAATGAAAATGCTGCCACAAAAAGCTGTAGCTTTTAAGCGGGTGGGTCAGCCCATACTTAGGGGCTTCTTCCTCAGCCTGGTATGTGCCGAACAGCTTATCCCAAAACACAAACATATCACCGTAATTTTTATCAAGGTATTTCTCATCGCTGGCGTGGTGTACCCCGTGTAACGATGGTGTTATGAATACATACTCCAGCCACTTTATGCGCCCTACAACCTGTGTATGTGTAAAGAATGAATAGGCTCCGTGCACCAACAGCATGGTAATAACCATAGTGGGGTGGAAGCCTGCCAGTGGCAGCAGGCACCAAAAAGCTGTACGTATAACAGCCTGTATAGTGGTTATGCGCGCAGCTGCTGTAAAATTAAACTCCTCGCTATGGTGGTGTACTATGTGTGCCGCCCAGAAAATATTTACCTCATGGCCCAGGCGGTGGTACCAGTACCATACAAAATCGGTTGCAAGGATAAGTGCTATCCATACCATCCAGTTTGCGGGGATATCCCAAATGGCGTAATTATCATATACATAATAGTATAGCTGGTAGAAGCTGGCAGCTACAAACAGGTTGAGTAAACGCTCTGCAATGCCAATGCTTATGTTAGAAACAGAGCTTTCGTATTTAAAGAGCTCAGGCCTTTTTTTACGCTGTGCGGCTTTATATTCCAGCCATACAAACAAAAAGAATGCGGGCATGGCAAAGGCGAGATAGTTTAGTTTTTCCATAACGATGAATTAGCTACGGACAAAAATATAAATACTCTACTAATTTAGTAGAGTATTGGTGTTAAAATTTTTCAACTGATGTAGTTGATAAGTGGAAATTATTGATGGATAGTAATAACTATAAAAGTATTATTGTCGCTAGGTTCTTTTATTAGCAAATACTCAGATAGAATATCTACGAATTGATTCGATGTTTTACTTTTTAGAGATATATCTCTTAAATCTCTTTTAGAAACATTTTCATGAACTCCGTCTGTGGTTAATATTATTCTATCCCCGTATTCCAAATCAAATGTAAAATTATCGATTCTTGGAAATTCATCACGAATTCCTAAAGCACTTTCAATAATATTACGTCTAGGATAACTTAATGAATCCTCAAATGATATCAATCCCTCTTTCAGTAATCTTGCGATTTCTGTATGGTCATTCGTTAACTGTTTAATGCCATTACCTCGTAATATACATACACGGGTATCACCTGTGTGGGCACCAATTATTATTTTATTTTTGATTATTACGCCAGTAAAAGTCGTTGCCATACCATAATTTTCATCAACAGCTTGATTTAATATATGAGAATTTATTTCTGACAAAAGATTGTGTAGTTTATCTTCATCTGCGTTTTTATCGATATTATTTATGAAATATTGTGTGCTCAATCGTGATGCAATACTTCCTCCTAATTGACCACCTACACCATCGGCAATACACGCAACTAAGTTTTCACCGAGCAAGCGATAAGCATAGCTGTCTTGATTATCAGCTCTCTTACCAATGTTTGTATAATATGCTATATCGAACTTCATTTTTTCTTACACAGTTTGCCTATGGCATTATTAATTTTCTTATGAAAATCTTTTCTATTGACATTTATAGAATATTCAATATGTGATATTTTATAACATATTTCTTTTCCTTCACTCATCATTTCTAAGCTAAGTCTTTCTGCTAATTCTTCATCGTTAGTGGTAGCCCATTTGTAAAACAATTTCTCTACATAAAATCTATTATGAGATGCCCCCATATACAATAAAGCGATAATGCATTGTGGCTTTGTATTTAAGGAACAATATTCAGTCAAAAGATCTAATCGTTTCCCTATAGCATCACAAAAACTAAAAAGAAAATTCCCTTCTCTAACCCATTCCGAGAATAACAATCCATATGAATCGGCTAAGCCTAAATCGAGTTTTATTAATTCACTAATTCTTTTATAATTAATTATTTTGAAAAGTGTATCAACGTCTTCAGATGAACTTTTATCGGTACTTAGGAAATTAATTACTGCTTCCCAATCATCGAAATCAAGATAATTTTCAGATTCTACTAGTCCAACTAATTTTTTACCTTCTTCACTCTTAATTTCAATGTCTGATTATAAAATTGAGAGAAGGGCTTCTCTTACGAATTCTATTGATTTAAACCTTCTACTAGATTTTTTATAAGTACAACTTGCAATGATTTTTCCTATAGCTCCATCTTCGTTTATCTGTTGACAAGGTATCCTATTAGATTTGCCATAATAATCATGAATCAGACAGCCTAAAGAAAAAATATCAGATTGAATTGAGGCCCTTGATAGGCTAGCAACAATCTCAGGAGCAGTATAATAATCGCTTCCTTTAATCATAGAAACTGGCGTAAGTTCTGTTATATTTGTTTGATCTATGGAAAGTAAACCAAAGTCACCAATAGCATAATAAAAATCTTCGTTTTGATCTTTAAACCTTAAAATGTTTCCAGGTTTTAAATCACGATGGTAATAACTTTTTTTGTGCATCTCCTCCAAACCTGACATGACATCAAGTAACATCAAGTTGATTTCCTCTTTATCCGATAGATTGATTTTTTTTAAGGCATTTTCAGCTAAAGGCATTATATAATAAGGATTCTCGCAGTCTAAATCCTTGAATAAAATAGGAACTATATTTTTATGATTGAAAGATTCTTGGTATGTAGCTTCTCTTCTAAATCTTTGCAAGGCATTTTCTTTTAGACTTTCATCATGAGGAATATTCATAGTGAATGTTTTCCGTGCATATAAATTTCCATCTTCACACTTAACTTTATCTACATTTCCAAAACCACCATTATCAATGTTTTTTATTATTTTGACAACTTTCATAAAATAAAAGGTTTAAAAAACAATCAGGTTAATATCAGTGTCATCCATTCCAAACCATTCGGCAATACTGCGGTTTGTTAAGCGGCCATGGTAAAAATAAATACCATGCTTAAGTCCCGGATTACAACGTATTGAGGGTTCTATACCTCCATCTTCTGCCATTTGCAATAAGAATGGGCTAATAATGTTACTTATTGATAATGATGCCGTTTTGCTGTATCGCGAAGGTATATTAGGCACACAATAATGTGTAACATTATGCTTAACAAACGTGGGTTTTTCGTGGGTTGTAACTTCGCTGGTTTCAAAACATCCGCCGGTGTCAATAGAAACATCTATAATAACTGCACCTTTTTTCATGCGCTCTACCATAGTTTCGGTTACAATAACGGGGCTACGGTCTTTGCCGCGCATGGCACCAATGGCCACATCACAACGCATTAAGGCTTTTTGTAGTGCCTTTTCCTGAATGGTGCTGGTAAAAATACGCTGGTTAAGGTTGTTTTGAAGCCTGCGTAGTTTATTGATAGAATTGTCAAATACCTTTACGCTGGCACCAAGGCCTATGGCTGTTTTGGCAGCAAATTCGGCAGCGGTACCGGCGCCCAGTATTACCACTTCGGTAGGCGGCACGCCCGTTATGTTACCCAGCAGCAGGCCTTTGCCCAGCTTTTGGCTTATCATAAGTTCGGCTGCAATAAGTACCGATGCTGTACCGGCAATCTCACTCAGTGATTTTACGGCAGGGTAGGAACCATCAGGGTCTTTTATAAACTCGAAGGCAAGCCCCGTGATTTTTTTTGTTTGCAGTGCATCAAAAAACTCTTTGCGCTGCGTTTTTAATTGTAATGCCGATATAAGCAGCGAGCCCATATTCATCATTTCAATCTCGGCCGTTGTGGGCGGCTCTACCTTTAGTATGATAGGGCAGCTGAATACCTTTTTAGGGTCATGCGTAATTTCGGCACCGGCATCGCTATATTCTTTATCGGTATAGCTGGCGGTAAGCCCGGCACCGGCTTCCATAAGCACGCGGTGCCCGTGGGCAACAAGTGAACTAACGGCATCGGGTGTAAGGCAAATGCGGCGCTCCTGGTAACTGGTTTCTTTGGGCAGCCCTATAAACAGTTCGCTGCGTTGCCGCGCTACTTCAAGTGTCTCTTCCTGCGGCAATAGCTGCTGTTTTGTAAAAGGTGTAATTGGCATGACTGGTGTAATATCGTTACAATGTACAAAAAAATAGCGGTTGGTGTACGTTAATTCACAGTTAGTTGGCGCCTGCCGTCAGGCAGCTCTTTAAGGCTGACAGCGGTGTGGTCTAACGGAATAAGGTTTGGGGTTTTCTCGGGCCATTCTATAAGGCACAGGTTGCCGCTGTAAAAATATTCGTCTATACCCATATCATAGGCTTCCTCCTCGCTATTAAGGCGGTACAGGTCAAAATGGTACAGCGTTTTGCCGTCTTCGGTTTCATATTCGTTAACCAATGAAAACGTGGGGCTACCGGTCATATCTTTAACACCAAGGCGGCGGGCAAGTGCTTTTATGAATGTAGTTTTACCCGCACCCATGCTGCCGTGAAACAATATGATGTTTTTTATATTGGCGTCCAGCAGCTTTTGTGCCGCGCCGTCTATTTCCTCAAGGGAAAAAGTGATTTCCATTTACGTACTGTGTAGTTTAAATTCCAAATAACAAATCCCAAATAACAAAAGGGAAATTCCAAACTTCAAATTCCAAATCTCAAACATAACGTCGAATAATCTATTTCGGATTAAAAACAAGGAACGGTATAATCATTTCCTCAAGCGATATACCACCGTGCTGGTAGGTGTTGCGGTAGTAGCTTACATAGTGGTTGTAGTTATTTACATAGGCAAGGAACAGGTCGTTCTTGGCAAATATAAACGAGCTGCTCATGTTTATGGCAGGCAGCTGTATGGCTTTAGGGTCTTTAACGTGATATACGTCCCGGTCTTCATAGGTAAGGCTGCGGCCTGTTTTATAACGCAGGTTGAGGCTGGTATTGCGGTCGCCAATAACCTTGCTTGGGTTTTTAACGTTTATGGTGCCGTGATCTGTAGTAATAATCAGGCGGAAGCCCATTTGTTGTGCCTGCTGTATGATTTCCAACAGTGGTGAGTTACGGAACCAGCTTAGCGTAAGTGACCTGTAAGCCTTATCATTACTGGCCAGTTCTTTAACCACATCCATTTCGGTTTTGGCGTGGCTTAGCATGTCTACAAAGTTATACACTACCGTGGTAAGGTCGTTATCTTTAAGGGTCTTAAAGTTGTCTACCAGTTTTTTACCGTCTTTAAAGTTGGTGATTTTATAATATTCCTGTTTAAGGCTGCTCATGCCCAGGCGTTTTAGCTGTTCGGTTAGAAATTCGCCTTCAAACAGGTTTTTACCACCTTCATCTACATCATTCTTCCAGTATTGCGGGTATTTCTTTTCCATTTCCAAAGGTGTAAGGCCACTGAAAATAGCATTACGGGCATACTGTGTAGCCGTAGGCAGGATTGAGAAATAAGAGGTTTCCTTTTCCAGCTTGTAGTGGTTGTTTACTACGGGTTCAAATGCTTTCCACTGGTCATAACGCAGGTTGTCTATCACTACAAAAAGTATGGGCTGTTTCTTTTTAATTTCAGGCGAAACAAGCTCTCGGAACAGGTTGTGGCTCAGTACCGGCTTATCGGCCTTAGGGTCAAACCAGTCTTCGTAGTTTTTCTCTATGAATTTGCCAAACTGTGAGTTGGCCTCAAGCTTCTGGCTTTCAAGAATTTCAACCATGCTCTGGTCTTCAATATTCTCAAGCTCCATTTCCCAGAAAACCAGCCTTTTGTACATATCAACCCAGTCTTCATAGGTGCGCACCATGCCCATATCCATAGATATCTTGCGGAATTCCTTTTGGTAATCCAGCGTGGTTTTGCTCGACACCAGGCGCGAGTTATCAAGGTTTTTCTTTAGTGAAAGCAGTATCTGGTTAGGGTTTACGGGCTTAATGAGGTAATCGGCAATTTTAGAGCCAATAGCCTCTTCCATTATATATTCTTCCTCACTTTTGGTAATCATGATTACAGGTACCGATGATTTCTTTTCCTTAATTTCGGCAAGCACTTCAAGCCCGCTTAAGCCGGGCATATTTTCATCAAGGAAAACAATGTCAAAGTTTTGTTTATCAAATAGTTCAAGCGCATCCTGGCCGTTATTTGCAGTGGTAACGGTATAATTCTTTTTTTCAAGGAAAAGAATATGGGGCTTCAGCATGTCTATTTCATCATCTACCCAAAGTATATTTATCTCATTCATGTTTATGAGGGAAATTTCGTTCGTAAATTAATACGCAAGTTATGTTTATTTAACGATTTTTGTATTAATTATTTTATAAAAAAGAAAACAAAGACTCAAGTTTAATGTATAACTATACTACACCCGTAGAGGCTATAATTTCGTTGGAAAAAGCATATGTAAATAAGGACCTTGACGGGGTTTTAAATGCCAAGGATTTTGTTGCCGAAGCAAGGCTTATAATTGCACAGAGGAGTGATGATGACTATAATGATGAAGATACTGTTTTAGAAGTGGCACAACTGCTTAAACTTGCATTGATAAAAAGTATTGAAGATAACGGATTCCCGGATTTTACAGGAGTTAACAGGGATTATTCTGATGTGTATCATGTAACAGGCAACCTGTATACCGTTATTGAAGAGATATTTTATAACGACGGAACTTTTTTTGTAAATAAAATATTCCTGACGGTAACAGACGGTGTGTGGAAGGTAGCCATGATTGAAGAGTAATTACTCTTTGCAATGTTCTTTTATAAGTTCTTCTACTTCGGTGCCATACGTTTTTGTAAAGCCTAATTCGAGCGCTTTTTGCAGGTCGGCACAGGCTTCTTTTTGCTTTTTGGCGGCAATGTATACCAGTGCACGGTTTTTATAAGCAAATGCATTTTTAGGGTCGATTTCCAGTGATGCATTAATATCTTTTAGCGCTGCTTTATTGTCGCCCAGTTTATATTTTGCAAACCCACGGTTGTTTAACGGAGGGGCTTTTTGTTTGCCACCTGTTAGTACTTTGTTGCCGCTTTGCAGGTCATAATTGTCGGTATTATGTTTTTCTATCAGGTCAATATTTTTGTTATATGCCTCAATAGCCTTTTCATACTGCCCGTTTTGTGTATACTGAAACCCAAGGTTGTTATATCCGGCTGTAAAATCAGGATATTTAGCAACCAGATTTTCGAGCCTGGCTATTGCTTCCTTATGCTTTTTTAGCTGGCCTAAAATTCTGGCAGAGCTTAAAAGGCTTCCTATTTCTATGCCTGATTCAGGGTTATTAGCCAATAGCCTTTCATAATCTGCCAGTGCTGCTTCAAGGTTGCCCAAATTCCATTTGCCTTCAGCCATAAAGTAATAGGCTTTATTTTTTTCTTCAGCGTTATTTCCTGCAAGCTCTAATGCCTTTTCGGCATCTGTTATGGTGTATTGGTCATACCCATTTAAATTGAAAAAAGAAGCCCTCTGGTTGTAATATTTAGCTTCTTTTGGGGCCACCATAACCGCTTTGTCATAATCAGCTTTTGCCTCTTTAATGCGCCCCATTTGGTTATAAAGCGATGCCCTTGTGGCATATACTTCGGGGTTGCGGGGTTCAAGCCGCAATGCCTGCTCATAAAAAGCAAGCGCCGAAAGTGTGTCTTTCTGCTCCAGTTTTTCTTTGGCAAAGTCCATACGCTGGTGTGCGTTTTGGGCATTTAGAAGGACAGGGACAATAAGTATGGCAAGTAGCAGCAGTTTTTTCATAGTTATTGAATAACTAATGTGTTTAGTTCTGTAATATTGGTTGAATTAAAAAAGCGCCCTGTTATAAGGCGCTGTATTTTTAAATTAAGATTACCTGTCCCAAAGGCCACCTACTTCATTTTTAAGGTAGGCAATAGCAATGCTACTTGGGCTTTGCTTGTCAAAAAGGTCGGTTAAAATAACCTCACGCAACTTGTTGGCCGAATCAATATTAGGGCTCATGTTTGTCTTGCGGATGGTTTGTATTGTGGCGTTTTTAGCCGTGGTTATAATATCCCAGCACTGGGCAGATATGTAAATCTGTTGTGTGAGGTTATGCTCATATTCCTGTTCAATCTGTGCAATTACATATTCTTCATAATCATGCTTGTTGCTTGACTGCGGTGTAATGCGAATAAGCAGCTGTGCGGGGCTAATGCGTTCTAAAAACAATACCAGCCTTTCATAAGCCTGTAGCCTTAGCGGCATAGAGTGGCGCATGGCCTCAGCGTGTATTTTGTAGCGGCGGCGGCCTTCTTCGTTTTTAAGATACGTCTGAAAAAAATAATAGGCTACACCACCGGTAATGGCGGCAGGCAGCACATAAAAGAACAGTTCAAAAAGTTTGTCGCTATTCATATAGTAGTGTAAAGGGTTAGCGTAATAGTAACGGTGTTTGCCGCCAGATAATTGTTAAGTAGCGAAAATAGCGAAATATTTTGTTATTATGCAAAGGTTGGCTAAGAAGGGGCAAAGTTTGATAAAGAAATTAATAAACTACTGTTTACACCTATAGGGGAGTAGCAATTGATATAATCAGGGATAAAAAAATCCCGCTCAAAATACTTATTTTTGCGGTTATGAAAGAGGATATCCTTAAATATATAAGCCAGTTAAATGACGCCCAGCAGGCACCCACCCTGCAAAAAGACGGGCCTATGATTGTTATTGCAGGTGCAGGTTCGGGCAAAACCCGTGTGTTAACCATGCGCATTGCCTACCTTATGAGCCAGGGGGTAGACTCATTTAACATCCTTGCGCTTACATTTACCAATAAGGCCGCACGTGAAATGAAACACCGTATTGCCAGTATTGTGGGTAATAGTGAGGCCAAAAACCTGTGGATGGGTACCTTTCACTCAATCTTTGCCAAAATACTGCGTTTTGAGGCCGATAAGCTGGGTTTCCCCAGCAACTTTACCATTTATGATACCCAGGACAGCGTGCGCCTTATTTCTTCTATTATTAAAGAAATGCAGCTGGATAAGGATATTTACAAGCCCAAGCAGGTTTTGGGGCGCATATCATCTTACAAGAACAGCCTTATAACCGTTAAGGCATACTATAACAACCCGGAGCTACAGGAAGCCGATGCCATGAGCAAAAAGCCGCGTATGGGCGAAATATATGAGCAGTATGTATTGCGTTGCTTTAAAGCGGGCGCAATGGATTTTGACGACCTGCTGCTGCGTACCAACGAGCTTTTAAATATGTACCCGGAGGTGCTGGCCAAATACCAGGACCGTTTCCGTTATATACTGGTAGATGAGTACCAGGATACCAACCACAGCCAGTACCTTATTGTAAGGGCCTTGTCTGACAAGTTCCAGAATATATGTGTGGTGGGCGATGATGCCCAGAGTATATATGCATTCCGCGGGGCAAACATTAACAACATCCTTAACTTTCAGAAGGATTATGATAATGTACAAATGTACCGCCTTGAGCAAAATTACCGCTCAACCAAAAACATTGTAGAGGCGGCGAACTCTATTATTGATAAAAACAAGGTAAAGCTTGATAAGGTGGTTTGGACAGCTAATGATGACGGCCCTCGTATTAAAGTGCACCGCAGCCTTACCGATGCTGAGGAAGGCCGTTTTGTAGCCAGTACCATTTTTGAAGAGAAGATGCAAAAACAGCTGGGCAACAACAAATTTGCCATTCTGTACCGCACCAATGCCCAAAGCCGTGCCATGGAAGATGCCCTGCGCAAGCGCGATATTCCGTACCGTATTTATGGCGGGTTGTCGTTTTACCAGCGCAAGGAAATTAAAGACGTGCTGGCTTACCTGCGCATGGTTATAAACCCGAAAGACGAGGAGGCGCTGGTGCGTATTATCAATTTCCCGGCAAGGGGTATAGGCGATACTACTATCGAAAAAATTACCGTGGCGGCAAACCATTACGGCCGTTCTATGTTTGAGGTTATGGAAAACCTTGACCGTATAGACCTGAAGCTGAACAGCGGCACCAAGAACAAACTGCAGGACTTTGTAACCATGATTAAATCATTCCAGGTTATAAACGAATCGCAGGATGCCTTTTACCTGGCCGACCATATTACCAAGAAAACCGGCCTTATTCAGGAACTGAAAAAAGATGCCACACCGGAAGGTATCGCCCGTATAGAAAACATTGAGGAACTACTGAATGGTATCCGCGATTTTATTGAAGGCCAGCGTGAAGTAGACGGTGCGCGTGGTGCGCTTTCGGAATTTCTTGAAGATGTGGCATTGGCAACCGACCTTGATAAAGATACCGGCGATGACGACCGTGTAGCGCTTATGACCATTCACCTGGCAAAAGGGCTTGAATTTCCGTATGTGTTTATTGTGGGTATGGAAGAAGACCTTTTCCCCAGCGCCATGAGTATGAATACCCGTAGCGAACTTGAGGAGGAGCGCCGCCTGTTTTATGTAGCCCTAACGCGTGCTGAGCACCAGGCTTACCTTACCTATGCGCAAAGCCGCTACCGCTGGGGTAAATTGGTAGACAGCGAGCCAAGCCGCTTTATAGAAGAGATTACAGAGTCGTTTATAGAATACCTTACACCTACAGAGACCAACTACCGCTACAAGCCAATGATTAATACCGATATCTTTGGCGATGTAGACAAATCTAAACTACGCCAAACCAAGCCTGTTGCAGGTACACCACCCAAGTGGGTTACCGATAACGAGCCTAAACACGATATGCCCATACGCCGCCTTAAACCTATGGCAGGTGGTGGGCCTGCGCCAAGCAGTACGGCTGCAATGCCAGACAGTAAGCTACAGCCGGGCAATGTAGTTATGCACGAGCGCTTTGGAAAGGGCAAAGTTTTAAATATTGAAGGAGCAGGCCCTGACCGTAAAGCTGAGATTCACTTTGAGGTAGGGGGGATTAAGAAATTGCTGCTCAGGTTTGCCAAGCTTGATGTGATAGGGTAACGTTTATCAGGTTGGTTTAAGTGATTTATACTTTTTATTTATTGCTACCGTTAAAATTAAGGCTTAGAAGCTGTTACTAAACACACAACATGAAAAAAATATTCTTAATTATAGTATCGTTTGTTGCCTTTTCGGCTAATGCACAGGAGTTTAGCACTGCTACCGATGCACTTAAATTTCTGACAGATAATTTTAAAGTGTCGACTTATGTAAAAGAGGGCGCTACCTGGAAAGACCCGGTAGAATTGGTTTTTGACATCAATGAGATAAACATTTTTCAATATCGTGGTATAATCGCTGAAAAAAGCTATACCACGCAATACAATAAGGCTGAGGCTGATAAACTGGTGCCTGATGCTACTGTTAATGGTATTTTGTTTCTTACATGGACTGAAGTTTCAAGCATTGACCTGCAAAATAAAAATGGAGACTACTGGGTGGTAATCAACGGAACGGTTTATAATGATAAGTCAGAACCAATAGCAGAAAGCCGTACGTTTTATATAGCTGATAAGGCCAAAGCCCAGCAAATAAAAACAGCTTTAGAATACTGCCTGCTTGAATATGGTGGGTAGTTAAACTGCATTTTTTGCTATATACGGTAAACATCCCTATTTCACACCGTGAAAATAAATTTTAGTGCCTGTTTTTAGTTAGCGTATTAAACTAAAATGTGATTTATATTCGAATTGTGAACCGTTGTATATAAAAATTATACTGAACCAATAGTCTCCGGCAGGCATATTGTTACCATCCCAGGCTTTCTTATCCCAATTGCTGCTTTTGGGGTATAACTCTTTTAGCAGCTTACCGTACCTGTCAAATATGTAGACAGTACAATTTGCAAACGCATCAAAATCATCTATATACCAAAAGTCGTTAACACCATCATTATTTGGGGTAAAAAACTTGCGGTAAAAAATTACAGGGATGTTTTCTATAACAGTCAGGCCGCACCCGCTGCCCGGTGTAACGTCTTTTACATACACATTGTATACTCCAGCTGTAAGGCCGCTAAATACGGTGGTGTCCTGCCAGGGGCCCTGCGGGCTTACGCTGTAGGCATACTGGCCATAACCGTTAACAAGCACTTCAACAGTGCCATTCTCATCAAAAGGAGTGGCTGTAAACCCATTGCCTATTGGCACTGCCGGCCCCGATGTAATAACCTCATAAGCGGCAGATGGTTGAGAAATACAATCAGGCGCCTGTTGCAAAGTGGCTGCTGCCGTGTAGCTTCCAGGCTCATTAGCAGTGTATGTATGCCATGTAGCGCCCGGTATTAAAATACCATCTTTGTACCAATTGTATATAATGTTGTTGTTTTGTGTGCCGGCAACAAGATCAACAGTGTTTAACGCCTGGCCGGTATTATAATCTACACACAACACATTAGTACCTGCAACGGTAATTTGTGGCTGTAGCAGCTGCTCGTTCTGTAAAGAGAAAACGGCTGTAGCATAGCAGTTTGTATGGCCGGTATTTTCAATCCTTATCCATATTTGCTGGCTGCTAAGCGTTGTGGTATATGCATTGGGTGCTGCAATATAAAACTCGCTGTTTGTATTGCCTGCTGTGGCAGCTGTTTCGGTTGTATAGTAGGTAACAGCATATACATTTGTATCCTGGTTGCCAAAAGCTTCTTCACCCGGCAGGGTTAAATCAAACGTTCCGCACGAGTAAAGTATTGGTGTATTGATGGGAAAAATTACGGGTGCGGCATACACTGCATAAGAAATAAGGAGGGTTACCGTGCCACACAGCCCCTGCATAGTTAGGTTTATAGCAACCTGCCCGTTGTTATTTGTAAAGGCAGCAACAATATCGTCAACAGATTGCGCTATGGTAACACCGGGGTATTGTAAAGCAATGTAATTAATAATGGTTTGTACCTGGGGTGTTGGGTCTTCGGCATCGCAAAAGCTTACTGTGTGGTTATCCAGATAATCCTGTACGGGTTGTGTATCAAGGTTTATTTGTGCAGCCTGTTGTATACTCAATATGCCCGTTGCCCTGCAATCTGGCGAAGAGAGGTAGTAAAACTCAACAACAATCTCATCTGTATCGTTTACTGAAAAATCAAGGGTAACCGGCTGGCCTAAATTCTGTAAGACGCCATTGTATTTAATTTCATAGCCAAAGTAGATTGAAGTAGCGCCAAACGATTGCTGCACTATTTCTTCAGTAACGGTAAAGGTGTTTTCGCAATTGGAGGTATAATTATTATCGGGCAGTACGTCTACATCAGGTTTTCTGACAGTAATTACGTGCATACTGAAGTTATGTGACCAGCAGGATTCTCCCTGAACCCTGAACTGGAAGCTTATGGGGCCGCTGTTTAAAATACTGAAACCGCCAATCATGTTTATTTCCAGCGTAAGGTTACTGCCGTTTACTAAAAATTGCTGCAAATGGCTCTTAATTTCCTGTTGGGACAGGTTGTATACCTGGTTTGGCTCCAGGCACGGGGTGTACAAAGGGGTAGGGGGCGTAACAAAATTGGGTATGTATTGCCCCAGGTTAAAAAACAGGCTTACGGTTTTATCAGGATACCCGGGTTCTGATGCCACAACGGTTATAGTACCTGATTCCAGCCCCTGCATTATGGTTATCATATTGCCAATAAGCTGAAAATAATTGGCCCCGGTTATAAGGGTATCGCCATTGTAAAATGCAAGTGTGGCATAGGGGGCATTTATGCGCATCATGTCTATAAACCCAATCATCTGGTTTATGTTTATAGACATACAGTCGTTAAGGTAAGCGTCTTCAATCTGTATTTCGTTTACAGGCTGTGTATAGGCCGCCGGTTTTGCTGCCATCGTTGGATTAAATGCATAACCTGTTGCTATAAAGGCAGTAAAAAACACTACTAAATAATATTTTACCATAATGTTTATGATATAACTGCGGCAAATTTACATTATTTATAATTAGTCTATATAAGAATAATGTTTATTTTTGACGCAGCTAAAATATTATTAAGTCTAAATAAATTTAAAATGAAAAAAAAATCCTTTTTGATTTTAGGCATATCCTTACTCGCCTTTTCTGCATATGCGCAGGATTATTACCAAAAAACATTCAGTAATGCATCGTATACCGATGCCAGGCAACTATCAAACGGAGAAATACTTCTTGTAGGCCAGGTGGCAAAAATGATTCCCGGTTCGGCAATTGTACAGAAAATATCGGCAGAGGGAACGCAGATAAGTTCAGACCAGCTTACGGCCGGAGGTGGCTCAGGCCTTAACTTTTTTGGCGGTTTCCCAAACCATACCATAACCCTTGACGGCGATAATGTGCTCCTCTCAGTATACAGCAGTGGCTTTACAGGCAACACCAGCATATACCCGGGTCTGCTGAAAATGGATGCAGACGGCGAAGTGCTGTGGAATAAAGTGTATAAAAACGATGCCCTTGCCCCGGGAGGTACCAATGCCAGGGGAGGGCTTACATCGACCCTTATAGACGGGGATAATTATGTAAGCTCAGGCTGGTTTAACAGCGGGTCGGGCGGGGCTTTTGACTATTTTAATATGCTGCAAAAAACAGATGCAGACGGCAATGTAATATGGAGGAAAGATTTTGGCTATGCCTTTATTTTTGCCAGCGATGTAAAAAAAGCTGCAAACGGCGACTACATCGTGTTAGGAGGCCAGTCTGGCGGGCTATACCTTTATATATTTGATAACGACGGTAACTATATATCGCACAGCAGGTATGGCATAGGCACGGTATACCCTGTGGCCAACCAGATACTGAATACTGACGACGGCGGTTTTTTAATTATTGGCCAGGCCGCTTACATGAATGGCTATGTGCTTAAGCTAAATGCCAGTTATGAGGTAGAGTGGAGCAAGCAATATACTGACGGCACCAAAGTAGAAGCCTTTAATAAAGTAATACCGGCTGAGGGCGGAGGCTATATTATAGCGGGCGATATAAAGGAAAGTATGTCGGCCAATGGCGATGGGTTGCTGTTAAAAATAGATGATGAGGGTGAGGTGCTGTGGTCTAAAACCTATGGCAGGGCTACTGACGATGGTTTATACGGGCTTACGGCTACCGAAGACGGCTATCTTGCCGTGGGAGGCTCCGGCACAGACGGGTGGGTTTTACATACCGACCTTGAGGGCAACGCCAACGGATGCGATGAGTTTACCGGTGCCATAACCGCTGCCGCTGCAACAACCACAGCTACTTTAATGGCCGCCATAACACCCATGAGCACAACCGGCGTGCTGGATGAGCCGGTTACCAAATCGGCTTACGCCTCAACACAGGTACTGCCTTATGCAATAGAAATAAGCGCAGAGCAGGCCGAAGTATGTGCCGGTGGTGCTGTGCAGCTTGCCCTTACGGTGGAGCAGGCTACAGCAGTATGGTCTACAGACGGCGAAGGCGCCCTTTATACCGATGCTGAAGGTACTGTGGTTTATGATGGTACATCAAAAGTACACAGCGTTTATGTAGCCCCAACAGCAAGCCAAACCTACACGGCTACTGCGTGCTTGCTGACCGATACGTTTGCAATAACAGTAAGCACGGCAAATGCGCCGGAGGGAGAACCGGAACAGCAGGTTTGTTTTACAGGCACGCTGGCCGGGCTTGCGGTTACCGGTACTGATTTAACCTGGTATGATGCCGAAACAGAAGGCAATGAGCTGGCCCCTGAAACGGAACTTGAAGACGGTACTACTTATTATGTATCGCAAACCAATATATGTGGTGAAAGCCCAAGGTTGGCGGTTACCGTTACCGTAAATGCCACACCAGCCCCGGAGGGCGAGGCCATACAGTCTTCCTGCACAGTTGAAACTTTAGCCGATGTGGTAGTTACCGGCGAGAACATAACCTGGTATGATGCCGCTACGGGAGGCGATGTGCTTGCTGCAACCACAGAAGTGGAAGACGAAGCGGTTTATTATGCCTCGCAAACCGTTAACGGTTGCGAAAGCCAGGAAAGGCTTGGGGTTACAATTGATGCCTGCTTATCATTACCTGATTTTGGTACTGCCGCACTAAAAGTGTATCCAAATCCGGTAATTGATAGGGTAACTGTAGAGAGCAGGGCTGAGCTGGAATACATAAGGATACTTTCTATAACCGGCCAGGTTGTAAAAATGGTAGCAGTTTCGGGCAACAGGGCAGAAGTGTCAATGCAGGAACTAACACCGGGCGTATATTTTGTTGCAGTTGGTTCAGGCAATGGTATGAGTACCGTAAAGCTTATAAAGCAGTAAGTAAAACACACTGAAAATGGGGAGCTGTATTTTAGGAGACAGCTTCCCGTTTTTGACATGTGGAATTCAAATATCAAATGGCCCGTTTTTAGAGGTGGCGTTTTAAACAAAGTTAAAAATGTAAAAATTCACGATATATCGTGAATTTTTTTTTGCTCTATGAAGCCGTAAGAAGAAAATCAGGCTATGATTTTTTACGATGTTGTATTGTTTGTTTTTAATTACATTTTATGGTGTAAGCCTTTTGATTTTTGAATTGAATCTTAAAGTCCAAAAGTGAAATATTAAGCAGTTTTTGAGATAATTTTTGGTTTTAGCATTTTGGGTGTACTATTGGTATTTTATACATCCTATGTCTTTTTATAAATATTAATATCAATTTAAATAATGGTATACCAGGCAGCACAAGTTATCAGTAATAATGGTAGGCAAAACCGTAATGTGTATACAGCTGGTGTCTTGTTATAAGTTGAAATTTGCAATGAATTAAACAGTACACAAAATGGAAACAACACAGGTAAAAGCTTATGGAACAGCCACACCAGCTGCACCTTTGCATGAAATTATAATAAACCGCCGTGCCATACAGCCGCACGATATAGAAATGGAAATTTTATACTGTGGAATATGCCACAGCGACCTGCACCAGGTAAAAGGCGATTTTGGCCCCTTTGCAGCACCGATAGTGCCCGGACATGAAATACTGGGCCGTGTAACCGCCGTAGGTGCCCATGTAAAGAACTTTAAGGTGGGCGACCTTGCCGGTATAGGCTGTATAGTAGACAGCTGCGACAATTGCGAATATTGCAACGAGGGCATAGAGCAATTTTGCGATGAGGGGGTTACCTTCTCATTCAACAGCCCCGATAAAATATCGAGTGGGCATACTTATGGGGGCTTTTCTAAAGCCTATGTGTGCAACGAGCGCTATGTTTTAAAAATGCCTGCGTTTGAAAACCTTGCTGCCGCGGCTCCGCTGTTGTGTGCCGGTATTACGGTATATTCTCCGTTAAAGCACTGGCAGGCCGGCCCAGGTAAAAAAGTGGGTGTATTGGGCATAGGTGGCCTTGGGCACGTAGCCATTAAAATAGCCAAGGCTATGGGGGCAGAGGTTACCGTGTTTACCACATCGCCAGAAAAAGTGGAAGATGCCAAAAGGCTGGGGGCAGACCACGCTGTACTGTCTAAAGATGACACAGCTATGGCGGCTTATGCACGCAAGCTGCACTTTATAATAGATACGGTTTCGGCTAAACATGATATTAATACTTACTTAAACCTGCTGCGCCATGATGGTACTGTGGTGCTGGTAGGGCTTCCGCCGGAGCCGCTTGAAGTTGTTGCATTTAATGTGGTTATGGGCCGCCGCAGCTTTGCAGGCTCTAACATTGGCGGTATAGCCGAAACCCAGGAAATGCTGGATTTCTGCTTTAAGCATAACATTACAGCAGAGAGTGAGGTAATTAATATAGACTATGTGAACCAGGCGTTTGAACGCCTTGAAAAAGGTGATGTTAAATATCGTTTTGTAATAGATATGGCCTCTCTAAGCTAATAACCACCTTGCTATAAATTGGTTGGTTGAAGAAAACCGGTTCCTGTTTCAGGGCCGGTTTTTGTCTTTTACCTATAACTCTTAAAATAGTGTTAATCTGTAATATTGGTAAGTAAAACAGTAATAAAGATAAAGGCAGGGATTAATAAAATTACGAAATTTACTTTTGACAAAAACTAAACTAATGATAAAACTAACTATTAACGGTAAAGAACACACTCTTGATGCCGACCCTGAGATGCCGTTGCTATGGGCAATAAGGGATTTAGCCGGATTAACCGGAACTAAATTTGGCTGTGGCGTGGCACAATGCGGTGCCTGTATGGTGCACCTTGACGGCGATGCCGTACGCTCTTGTGTAACAAAGATAAAGCGTGCAGTGGGCAAGCAGGTAATAACTATTGAGGGGTTATCTGATAATAACAATCATCCTGTGCAGCAGGCTTGGGCAGAAATTGACGTGCCACAGTGTGGGTACTGCCATTCAGGCCAGATTATGGCGGCAGCCGTATTGCTTCGTGATAACCCTAACCCTACAGATGCCGATATTGACATTGCCATGGCAGGTAATATTTGCCGTTGCGGTACATATCCGCGTATACGTAAGGCAATACACACAGCGGCAGAACTACAGCAGAAATCACTTAAATAACAGGCCATGAAAAATACACACACTAAAATCACCTCAGGGGTGATTGTCATGGCATTACTGTTAGTTTCGTTAGTGGCGTTTTCTTTTAAGAAAGATGGTGCTAATGTGAGTGATTATATGGCCGTTCCTGATAAGAAAAAAGACAGTATAGCATCGGTAAAAGCCTTTCAAAAAGTATATTCGGTGCTTATGAGTCCGCGTTGTATGAACTGCCACCCTAAAGGTGATGTTCCTTTACAGGGCGAAGACAGCCACCTGCACCAAATGATGCCACAAAGGGGCAAAGATGGTAAAGGGCTCTATGCCATGAAGTGCACCAACTGTCACCAGCCCGAAAATACCCCCGGGTTGCACATGCCACCAGGGCACAAGGACTGGCATTTGCCTCCGGCTGATATGAAAATGGTGTTTGAGGGCAAAACTGCGCATGAGCTTGCAAAACAGTTGGTAGACCCTAAACAAAACGGGGGCAAAGACCTTAAAAAGCTTGTTGAGCATGCCGATGACGGATTGGTTAAAACCGGCTGGAATCCCGGTGAAGGTTTAAAGAAACCGCCATTAACCCATGCCGAGTTTAAAAAATCCTGGATAGAGTGGATTGAAAAAGGTGCCTATGCACCGGCACCTTAACCTTTAAAACTAAGAAATTATGTCATCAACTACAGATATATCAAGAAGGGGTTTTCTTAAAATTGCGGGTTTGGGCGGTACTGCGCTCTACCTGGGTGTTTTTCCTTCGGCTACAGGGGCAGAAGCTACCATAGTAAATGCGGGGCAGGCAGCCTATCAAAGCATTGAACTTAATGCTTGGGTGTATATAGATACAGCCGGCAAGGTAACTTTTGTAGACCACCGTGCAGAAATGGGACAGGGGTCATATCATTCGGTATCTCAAATACTTGCCGAAGAGCTTGAGGTTGACCTAAACGATGTAAACATCATTTTTGGCCAGGGCGATAAAAAATACGGCAGCCAGGTTACAGGTGGTAGTTCAACAATCAGGATGAACTACAAAAACTTCCTGAAGCTAACGGCCACCGCACGCGAAATGCTTATTGCCGCAGCTGCTGCCCAGTGGGGTGTAGCTGCCGCTGAATGCTATGCTGAACACGGCCATGTAATTCATAAAAAGTCGGGTAAAAAGGCGCATTATGGTGAACTTGTAGTGGCGGCGTCTAAACTAACGCCTCCTAAAGATGTTAAGCTTAAAAAACGTTCGGAATACAGGCTTATAGGCAAGCCGCTAAAACGCCTTGATACACCGCTGAAAACTAACGGCACTGCAATTTTTGGGCTTGATAAGCGCGTACCGGGTATGGTGTTTGCCGCTGTAGAACGCAACCCAAGGCTTAGGGGTAAGGTAAAAAGCTTTGATGCCAGCGCCGCGCTAAAAGTGCCGGGTGTGCAAAAGGTATTCAAGATAAAAATGCTGGTGTTTAAAACCTATCGCGAAGGTGTGGCTGTAGTGGCTAACAGTACCTATGCGGCCTTTCAGGGTAAAAAAGCCCTGAAGGTAGAGTGGGATGATAGTGGTTTTGAACACATCAATACAGCTGATATTTATGCCCGCCAACTCGAAAACGTAAAAACAAAAGAAGGCTTGTTCCTTAAAAAGCAGGGCGACCCAGATGCTGCATTAGCCAAATCGGCACAAAAGCTGGATTTAATATACCAAACGCCTTACCAGTCGCATTCGCCTATAGAGCCCCTTAACTGCGTGGCGCATTACCAGGGAGATAAAGTAGAGGTATGGGGCCCTATACAGGCACCGGACTGGATACAGGATGCGCTGAGCGAAGAGATGGGGCTTAAGCGCGAAAATGTAATTGTAAACATGACGTTTTTGGGCGGCGGCTTTGGCCGTAAGGCTTTTATGGACTACCCGCATGAGGCTGCCGTTATCTCAAAAGAAATAAACGCACCGGTTCAGGTGGTATGGACACGCGAAGACGAAATGACCCAGGGGCCTTATCGCCCGGGCATTACGTACCGTTGTGAGGCATCAATCAACAATGGTGATATTGATGCACTTAAATTCCGAATGTCAGGGCAAAATAACGACCACTGGCGCGACCCGAAAAATAAACAACAAGCTAACCGCAGTACAAGCGAAGGTTTTTTACAACCCTACTATGATTCAATTAAAAACATAAGCTTTGCCGAGGTAATTTTTGAAACGCCTATACCCAGTATGTGGTGGCGATCGGTATATGCTTCTACAAATGGCTTTGCTTATGAAAGTTTTCTTGATGAGGTGGCGCATGCAGCCGGTAAAGACCCCATGGATTTGCGCAGGCAGTATCTTACCGATGAACGCAGCCAAAAGCTGTTGGACAAGATGGAGGAAATATCGGGCTGGAAAAACCGTAAGAAAAACGAAGGCTTTGGCGTTGCCATTACCGAGTGTTTTGCTTCTACCGTAGGCCAGATTGTAAAAGTATCGCGCAAGGCAGGCGGCAAAGTGAAAATTGACAAGGTGTGGGCCGTAATGGATTGTGGCTGGTATGTAAACCCTGATATTGTGCAGGCTCAGGTTGAGGGTGCAATAGTAATGGGGCTTGGCGCAGCTACCATGCACGAAATTACATTTACCGATGGTTTGGTTGATCAAAAAAATTATCATTCGTACCAAATGCCGCGTATATATGATATTCCGCCTATAGAGGTTCATATTATGGAAAATGCCGAAGATGCAGGTGGCGTGGGCGAACCGGGATTACCTTCATTCGCACCGGCGCTAACCAATGCCATTTTCGACCTTACCGGCACCCGAATCAGGAAACTGCCCTTTAAGATGGATGAGGTGTAAGGCTGAATTGAAGTCATCATTAAATACGGCGTTTACAGCTTGTTGCAGCTTATATTTATAGAATGAAGGAAATATCCGATATCATAACAGCATACCATACCGCACACGGGCTTGGCATAAAAACCGCACTGGCTACCGTTGTTAAAGTTGAGGGGTCTTCTTACCGGCAGCCGGGTGCGCGTATGCTGGTAACAGAAGAAGGCCTGCTAACCGGTGCCATTAGCGGCGGCTGCCTGGAGGGCGATGCCCTGCGCAAGGCACTGCTGTGCATAAACCAGCAGCAAAACAAGCTGATAACCTATGATACCAGTAATGAAGATGATGTAGAGTTTGGTGTGCAGCTGGGGTGTAACGGCATAGTGCACATCCTTTTTGAGTATATAGATGAAGCGGTAGAAAACAACCCCATACGGTTTCTTGAAAAGCTGCGGGAAGAGCGTAAAGATGCGGTTATAACCACTGTTTACAGCCTTGACAGGAAGCAGCAGCAAACCGGTACAGCGCTGTTCTATAGGGAAGGAAATATAGCCGGTAATAACAATGCCGCATTGCAATTGCTAACTGATGCCCAGGCAGTGTTAATGAGTAAGGCATCGGCAATAAAGCAGTTAGCTGGGGGGGATGAAGCCCTGATGGAATACATAGCCCCGCCGTTGCAGCTTGTTGTGGCAGGTGCGGGTAATGATGTACAGCCACTGGTTAGCGCTGCTTCGCTTATAGGTTGGGAAGTAACCGTAGGCGACGGCCGTGCCACACATGCGTTGCCACAGCGTTTCAGGGAGGCAACGTGTGTTTTTCAGGTTAAACCTGATGAACTGGTTCAAAGGGTTACTATTGATGAAAACACCTGTTTTGTATTGATGACGCATAACTATAAGTATGACCTTGCCTTGTTGAAACTATTGCTTGAAACCAGTGTACCGTATATAGGAATCCTTGGCCCAAAAACCAAACTAAACCGTATGCTTGATGATTTACAGCAGGAAGGCATTACGGTAACTGAGGAACAATTGAACCGTATTTACGGCCCTGTAGGGCTTGACATTGGCGCAGAAACATCTGAAGAAATAGCCATATCGATTGTCGCTGAAATAAAGGCGGTAATGAGCGGTAAAACAGGCGCATCGTTAAAATATAAAACACAAAAAATACACGATACTATCGTGCTGCAATAACATGATTACAGACACCTTTGGCCGTGTGCACAATTACCTGCGGATATCACTTACCGATAACTGCAACCTGCGCTGCTTTTATTGCATGCCTGAGGAAAAGTATGCCTTTGCCCCGGCATCTAAACTTATGCAGGTCCATGAAATTGAGCAGCTGGCTAAACTGTTTGTGGCCAATGGCGTTACAAAAATCCGGCTTACGGGTGGCGAGCCGCTGGTGCGCAAAGATGCCCCAAAAATTATTGAGGCGCTGGGCAAACTGGGCGTAGAACTTGCCATTACCACAAACGGCGTACGCCTGCACGAAATGCTGCCGGAATTAATAGCAGCCAACATCAGTACCATAAACATAAGTCTGGACACGCTTCAACCTGATAAATTCCTGAAAATAACCCGCCGTGATTTGTACCACCGGGTGCGCAGCAATATAGAGTTGCTTTTGCAGCACAACATCCGCACCAAGATAAATGTAGTGGTAATGAAAGGGCTGAATGATAACGAGATAAACGATTTTATAGCCCTCACCAAACACTACCCGCTCGAAATACGCTTTATTGAGTTTATGCCCTTTAGTGGTAATAAATGGACCAGCAACCAGGTAGTAACCTTGCAGGAAGTTTTAGATACGGTTGCCCAAAAGTATGAGGCACTTCCCGTTGAGGGCAACCCTCACGATACCGCTAAGCACTATATGATTCCCGGCCATGCAGGGTCATTTGCGGTAATAAGCACTATGAGTGCCCCGTTTTGTGAGGGCTGCAACCGCATGCGCCTTACGGCTGACGGCAAGCTGAAAAACTGCCTGTTCTCTAAATCGGAAACCGATTTGCTTGGAGCATTAAGGGCAGGCGACGAAGTATTGCCATTAATACACAATACCATTAAAGCCAAAGCCAAAGCGCTGGGTGGGCAAATGGATGAGAAATTTGAAAACCTTGATGCGGCAGCCCTACAAAACCGTAGCATGATAACCATAGGCGGATGAGTACAGGCATAATAATCCTTGCTGCCGGAAACTCATCAAGGCTTGGGCAGCCCAAGCAGCTATTAGATTATAAAGGTACCAGCCTGCTTAACCGAATAACCCAGGAGGCGGTGTTTTTTGCCGGTGAAGCTGTTGTTGTGGTAACCGGTGCACAGCGCAGGGCAATAGAAGAAAGTATTGCAGATGAATCAGTGCTAACGTGCCATAACCCCAAATGGAAAGAAGGTATGGCCTCATCTATAAAAATGGGGCTAAAGCACCTACTTTTGGTATACCCTGAACTGCGCAGCTGCATTATAACCGTATGCGACCAGCCCCATCTTGATGCCGGGGTATTCAGGGAACTGCTTTTAAAACAGCAGCAAGCAGGCAAAGGTATTGTGGCAGCGCAATATGCGGCAACAGCGGGTGTGCCCGTATTGTTTGGCAGGCAGTATTTTGATGCGTTGTTGCACCTTGAAGGGCAGGAAGGTGCCCGTAAATTACTCACAAAATTTAAGGGAGATGTGGCTGTTGTGCCTTTTGAAAAAGGTGTAGTAGACATTGATACTCCTGAAGATTATAACAACCTGATTAATACATGATAAGTGTACAAGAGGCAAGGCAGATAATAGATGAGTCTGTAACCTTTAAAAATATACAAACTGTGCCCTTGTTGCAGGCTTTTGGGCTTGTAACGGCAGAAGATATTATTGCTGCGGTAAGCATACCCAACTTTGCGCAATCGTCTATGGACGGCTATGCCCTGAAATTTGAAGATCGCAGTAAAGAGCTGCAAATCATTGGCGAAATGCCTGCGGGCGCTACCGTTAAGTTATCCATACAAACCGGCCAGGCAACCCGCATCTTTACAGGTGCACCACTGCCCGAAGGGGCTGACACCGTGGTGATGCAAGAGAAAGTGATTGTTGAAAACGGTATACTCAAAATACACGATGAAAATTTATCGCAGGGGTTAAATGCCCGTCCAAAAGGCTCAGAGGTGCAGGAAGGTGAAATTGCCATGAAGCAGGGAACCTTTTTATCTGCGGCGGCAATAGGTTTCCTGGCAGGCATTGGTTGTACTGAAGTACCGGTGTACAGTCCGCCTGAGGTGAGCATCATCCTTACGGGGGATGAATTGCAGGAGCAGGGTAAACTGTTGGAATTTGGACAGGTGTATGAGGCAAATTCGTTTCAGCTTAAGGCGGCACTGCAAAAAGCGGGTATTAAAAATATAGGCGTTATGCACGCAGATGACGACCCCGAAGCGCTTCAAAAATGCCTGCAATATGCCCTTGCCACCAGCCAGGTGGTATTGCTAACCGGCGGTGTAAGCGTGGGCGATTATGATTATGTTCCCGCTGCGGCAGAAGCCTGTGGCATTGAACAAAAATTCCATAAAATAAAGCAGAGGCCCGGCAAACCCTTATTTTTTGGTACAAAGGGAGATAAAACAGTTTTTGGCCTGCCCGGCAACCCGTCGTCATCACTCACGTGTTTTTATGAATATGTGCTGCCTGCATTGGAAAAAATGATGCAGCTGCCAAATTCGATAGTAAAAACTACTGCCACAGCCACACACAACTATAAAAAACCACAGGGTTTAACCCATTTCCTGAAAGCTTTTTATGCCGATGGAACCGTAACACCACTGCATGCGCAGGAGTCGTATAGGCTGCATTCTTTTGCACAGGCCAACTGTTTTTTGGTACTGCCTGAAGCATCAGAGGGATGCACTGAAGGAGATAGTGCGGAAGTACACTTGTTGCCGTTATAAATCCTATATTTGACTATGCCTTTAGAACTATTTTATCTTATACTTTTTATTGTAGCCTTTCTATATGCCGCTGTGGGACACGGTGGGGCCAGTGGCTATTTGGCGCTTATGGCGTTGTATGGCGCCGCGCCCGAAGAAATGAAACCCACGGCTTTAATGCTTAATTTGTTTGTGTCGCTCACCTCATTTATACAATATTACCGGGGCGGGCATTTTAAGTGGAAGCTGTTTGTGCCTATAGCCGCGGCGTCAATACCTATGGCCTTTTTGGGCGGTATGGTAACGGTTGAAGACCGCCTGTACAAAACCGTACTGGGCGTACTGCTGCTGTTTCCGGTTATCCGTTTTTTCTTTTTTAAGAATGTACCTGATGAGGAACTGAAACCCCACAGCACCGGTATTGCACTGGCATCCGGTGGGGTGGTAGGGCTGCTTTCGGGTATGATAGGTATAGGTGGGGGCATTATCCTTTCACCCATACTGCTGCTTTTAAAGTGGACCAACCAAAAGCAAACGGCAGCCATTAGCGCGTTGTTTATTTTTGTAAATTCGATAGCCGGGCTCATGGGGCAGCTCACGCAGGGGATAACGTTCAGCACAAATATGGTTATGTATGTAGCGGTAGCCTTTGCAGGTGGGTTATTGGGGGCATACTTCGGTTCGATGAAGTTTAACCAGAACTTTTTAAAGTATACACTGGCAACTGTGTTACTTATAGCATCATACAAACTGTTATTTACAACCGCATAAAAATGAGATATTTATACATAATTACACTATTGTTTGGTCTGTCGGTTTCGGCACAGGTTACCAAAACCATTACGGTGGAAGGCGCTATTGCCAAACCGCTTACCATTAGTTTTGACGACCTTAAGACATACAACACCAAAAGCATTGACAGCCTGCAAATCCTCAACCACAAGGGAGAATATAAGAGTACGCTGAAAGGTATTAAAGGTGTGTTGCTCAAAGACGTTTTGGCTAAGGCAGAATTTAGCGTAAACTCGCCAAAAGTGCTGAGCGAGTTTTACATTGTGTGCATTGCCGACGACGGTTACAAAGTGGTTTTTTCATGGAACGAACTGTTTAACAGTCCCACGGGCGACCAAACCCTTGTGGTGACCGAGGTTAATGGCGTACCATCCATAAGCCAGAAAGAAGGCATTATACTGCTTACACCAACCGACAAGGCAACGGGCAGGAGGTATGTAAAGAATTTTTCTAAAGTCAGCATACAGCAGGTTAAATGAAGGTAAGGGTTATAGCATTTGGCCAAATAGCCGAAATTACTGGCGGCGAACTTTTTATAGAAGCTCAGGACACAGTTGTTTTAAAAGCGGCGTTGCAGGTTGAATTTCCCACACTTGCCGATAAAAAGTATGCCATAGCGGTAAACAATAAGCTGGTAACAGAAGTTACGGCACTAACAGAAAACGATGTGGTGGCACTCATGCCGCCCTATTCAGGAGGATAATATGGAAAGTAACGAGCGGTATGCACGGCACTATAGCCTGAAAGGCTTTGGCACAACAGGGCAGCAAAAGCTGGCTGCTGCACGTGTATTGGTTATAGGCGCCGGTGGCCTGGGCTGCCCGGTGTTGCAATACCTTGCCTCTGTCGGAGTGGGGGACATTGGCATAGCCGACCACGATACCGTTTCGCTCAGCAACCTCCAACGGCAGGTGTTGTTTAGCGCAGAAGATATTGGCAAACCAAAAGCTGGAATAGCAGCTGCAAGGCTAAAAGCCCTGAATCCTGAGATAAGTATTACTACAATAAACGGTGCCATTACCACAGCCAATGCTTTGGAAATAATAACTGAATATGATGTGATAGTAGATTGTACTGATAATTTTGCTACGCGCTACCTGGTTAACGATGCCTGCGTGCTGCTGGATAAGCCATTGGTTTTTGGGGCGATATCACAGTATGAAGGGCAGGTAAGTGTGTTTAATATGCCAAATCAAAAAGGAGATACAATAAATTACAGGCATTTGTTTGCCACACCGCCTAACCCGCTTGAGGTACAGGACTGTAACGAAGCAGGTGTGCTGGGCGTTTTGCCGGGCATCATTGGTACGCTACAGGCTACCGAGGTTATAAAAATTATAACAGGTATAGGCGAGGTGCTGGCCGGCAAATTGCTTACGTTTAACCTGCTGAATTACCAAACGTATGCATTTGAGATTACAGTCCATGATCTGGAAGCCGGTGTACTACCCACCAATGAAGCCGTATTTAAGGCAACCGACTATGAGTGGCTATGTGGAACTAAAGCGGCAGGGATAAACGAGCTGGATGCTGAAGCTTTTTTGAGGACATTTAATGATGCCGATGCAATTATTATAGACGTACGTGAGAATCGGGAACTGCCAAAAGCGGATTTTGATTGTCTACAGATGCCGCTGTCAACCTTGACGGATAATTTGCCGGAAATAATAGAAAACAACATAATATTGTTCTGTCAAAGCGGTAAGCGTAGCCTTATCGCAGGGCAGCTTTTTTTAGAACATTACAAAAACCAAAAGAATATCAGCCATTTAACGGGCGGTATACTGGCATTACAGGAATATGGGCAAAAGCATTAAAAATATATTTACACAGGGTGCCATTAGTCCCGCATTTATTGCCGAGAGCATTGCAAAGCATTCAGCTAAAACAGGTATAGGCGCGCACAGTATTTTCTTAGGCCAGGTGCGGGCAGATGATGTAGACGGTAAAACCGTTGCTGCTATTGAATACACATCGTACCAGGAAATGGCGCTCGAGAAAATGCATAAAATACGCGAGGAGATATTTAATAAGTATGAGCTGACGTGCATGCACATACACCACAGCCTGGGAAGCGTTTTAGCGGGCGAAATATGCCTGTTTGTATTCACGTCTTCCAAACACCGGAAAGCGGCTACAGAAGCCTGTAATGAAGTGGTGGAGCGCATTAAGGCCGAGCTGCCCGTTTGGGGAAAAGAACTTTTTGAAGATGCCACCCACCAGTGGAAAGTAAACAACTAACATGGTAAATATTACACATAAAACCAACACGCTGCGTAAGGCCATTGCTACGGCTACCGTGCTCACTTCCAAACAGGAGACCATTGATGCTATTGAGCAGCGAAAGGTGCCTAAAGGCGATATTTTTGAGTTTGCCCGTGCAGCGGCGCTTTTTGGCATCAAAAAAACCAGCGATGTAATACCCGACTGCCACCCGCTGCCGGTGGAGTATGCTCATATCAGTTATACCATTGATGGCCTTGCTGTAATTATATCAGTTGAGGTGCATACCATTTATAAAACCGGGGTAGAGGTAGAGGCCATGCACGGTGCATCGGTAGCGGCACTGGTTATGTATGATATGCTGAAGCCTATTGATAAGAATGTAGAAATTCAGAATATCAGGTTACAGGAAAAACACGGCGGTAAATCTGACCTTAAAAATCTGCCCAAAGGCTTGAAATGTGCCGTAGTGGTGTGTAGCGATACGGTATCAAGAGGCGAGAAGGAAGATACAGCGGGTAAAGCCATAGTTGATATTCTTGGCGCGTATGGCTATGAAAATGTGGCCTACCAGGTTGTGCCCGATGATATTGGCACAATAACCAACGTGCTGCACCATTTTATTGACAGTAAAACCGACCTTGTGCTGTTTACCGGCGGCACCGGCCTTTCGCCCCGCGATGTAACGCCGGAAGCCGTGTGCCCATTTATAGATACCGAAATTCCCGGTATTATGGAGGCCTCACGTGCCTACGGGCAAGACAGGGTAAAAACCGCCATGCTGAGCCGCGGCGTGGCAGGCTTTGCCAAAGATACACTGGTTATAACCCTGCCGGGTTCACGTAAAGGGGTAGAGGAGAGTTTGCAGGCCATTTTCCCACAGGTGCTGCACGTGTTTGCCGTAAGGGAAGGTAAGCAGCATTAAACAACCGGTTGCCGCATTCGGGAAACCAATTCAGTTACTTTTATAATAGCAGTTTGAATTTCTTCATCAGTTGTGAAACGCCCAAGGCTGAAGCGTATGGAGGCCAGGGCATCTGCATCGTTTAATCCCATGGCTTTCAGTACAGGACTGGGTTCGGTGGTAACAGATGAACAGGCCGAACCACTACTAACGGCTATATTTTGCAAACTGATTATCAGCTTTTCAGCGTTGATGCCCGGAAAACAAATATTGGTGGTATTGGGCAGTCGATTTTCGGTTGCACCGTTTACATAGCTGCCCTCAATTTTTAAGAGTGTGGTTTCCAACGTATCGCGTAAAGCACTTATTCTTATAGTATCGTGATCCATATCGGCAAGGGCAACTTCAGCAGCCATACCCATCCCTACAATCCCGGGTACGTTTAGTGTACCGCTGCGCAGGTTGCGCTGCTGGCCTCCGCCGTGTATTTGTGGCGATAAATACTTCCTGATGTTAGACGATACAAACAAACCGCCCACGCCTTTTGGCCCGTAAAACTTATGGGCAGAAAACGGCATGAGGTCAATACCCAAAGCATTTACATCAACCGGGATTTTGCCAATGGCCTGTGTGGCATCGCACAGTAAAAGTGCACCTTTGGCATGGGTTATTTCAGCAATTTCGGCAATTGGCTGTAGTACGCCGGTTTCGTTATTGGCAAGCATTACACATACAATAAGTGTATCTGTTGTAATGGCAGCTTCTAATTCAGTGAGGTTAATCAACCCCTTTTTATCAACCCGAAGGTAGGTTACAGAGAATCCCTCTTTCTCCGCATGCGCACAAGTATCCAAAACGGCTTTATGTTCGGTGGTAATGGCTACAATGTGCTTACGAGAAGCACTTGCGAATCCTTTAATAGCGAGGTTTATGGCCTCTGTAGCGCCTGAGGTAAAAACAATTTCTGCCGGGCGGCAATTTATTAAATCCGCCACCTGCTGCTGTGCGGTTTCAACGGCTTCTTTTACCGTAAGGCCAAACAAATGGCTACTGCCCGCATTGGCATACTGCTCTGTAAAGTAGGGCAGCATGGCCGTTAGCACCCTGTTGTCAAGACGGGTAGTAGCATTGTTATCAAGATATATTACAGGCATACTTATTTTCTTATCCTAAATATACGCTTTTATTTATTGCAGCTGGTAGGTAAGTGTTGTATAGTACAACCCACCCACGGCAGGGCCACCCAAAAATGAGTTGTAATAAGCATTGGTAAGGTTAGTGGCACCTACTTTTATGCCCAGCTTAGATTGCAGGAACGTATAATTAACCTGCGCATCGAGCGTGCCGTAGGCCTGAACCGTACCGTTTACTAAAAACGACCTCCAGTAAAAGCTGCTTTGGCGTTTGTAGGTAACGTTAAAGCCCAGGGTTTTCCACACATTATCTCCGGTAAACGATATGTTGCCAATCCACTCCGGGGTGTTGAAACCGTCTTCAAAACCATCGCCGTTATCGGTACGTCTCAGTTTGGCATACGATACATTTCCGCTAATCGTGTATTGTGGGGTAATGGTGTAGCTAAGGCCAAGGCTTGCCCCATAATTATACACCACACTTTGTGAGTTGGTATAAATACGGTAACGGTCCTGCAGGGTACGGTCGTTAAGGTAGTAGGGTATCTGTGCAGGGTTGGTGGTTTGGGGCACATTCATTTCAATCTGGGCGATGAAGTTGTTGTAGCGGTTAAAATAAAAATCGGCATCTACCTTAAACGTGCGGTTAAAGAACAATCCTTTATAACCTGCCTCAAACGAGTTGATCTGCTCGGGTTTAAGATAGGTGTACTGGGTATTCTTTTGCAGCAGGCTTTGGTTGTTTTGTATGGCATCGTCAAGTGTAGCCCCGTTATTAAAATCGGCCGTTACAGCTGCCTGGAAGCGGTCTATGGAGCTGCGCAGGTAGCCATTTTCAAACACCCCGTTTGACATAACCCTGAGGCCGCCTACCCGGCGCACGCCACCGCTGTTTACATTACTAAAGGCCTCGAATATGCTGGGGAAACGCGACCCGCTCTGGAACGATGCCCTGATGCTCTGTTCCGCTGCCGGGGTAAATACTGCGGCTACCCTTGGGTTATATTTTACATCAAAATAATCGTTTTTATCAACGCGTAGTGTAGCAGAAAGCTTTAAAAGCCCTTCAAACAGGGTTTTGCCTGCCTGAATAAACCCACCCGTTTTACCGTACGTTAAAGTTGAGAATGGATCGGTAGCCGTGGGGTTTATAAAGTAGTTGCCATCAGGCTTTATGATGTAAGACTGGTAATCGGCGCCGGCAAGGAGTTGCAGCCCGGTATAGGTTTCAAAATCAGCACCTATGGCCTTAGATAGGTTTACCTGTGCCTCGCCGTGTACCAGCCAGTCTTTTACGCGAAGGGCTGCGCCTTCATCCCAATTGTTAATATCAGCCAGTTCGTTTAGCGCCTGCTTAAATTCGGGTGTACCGGGTTGCAGCCTGCCCAGGTCGGCCTCGGCACGTGCTGCGGCAAGCGCCTGCGGTACTGATGAACCCTGACCCACAGCGGTATTAAAAGCGGTGGTATAATCGGCATACCAATCGTTATCGGATTTAAAACGTCGGTCTAAGTTTTCGGCGGCAGAGCGCAGGTTGTATGACTTGCCTGTGTCTTCACTGGTGGCAAAAGCCCGTACCTGGAGGATATCGTTCTTAACCTCAATGGCGTGCTGTTGCAGTATGTAATCTTTAAGTGTAAAGCGGTTGGCACGCTGGTATACATTATCAAGGTCGGCAAAACGGTAGGTGTAAGAGATAGTAGTTTTGGGGCTCAGTTTGTAGTAGAGCCCCACGTCGGCTTTAATGTTCTGTATGCCGTAATCGGCCACATCATGTTCGCTGTAACCGGTACGTGCCACTACATAGCGTGTGCCACCAAGTGTAAGGGTGCGGCGGTTTGATGATTCGTTACCGTAGCCGTTAACAGGGTCGTAAGCCGGGTTGTTAACCCC
Organism: Flavobacterium akiainvivens; assembly: GCF_001278115.1. Lineage (GTDB taxonomy): Bacteria > Bacteroidota > Bacteroidia > Flavobacteriales > Flavobacteriaceae > Flavobacterium > Flavobacterium akiainvivens. Next base: position 685,847 of record NZ_LIYD01000005.1, read on the forward strand.
TCCGGCAATGCCCACGCCTGCATTGGCATTGGGGTTCAGGTCGGTACGGTTGTTGGCAATCCAGTCCTGCCCGGTGGTATAGGCAAAATTGATTTTGAAAGCAAAACGGTCGTTGATTTTTTCGGCAATACGCAAGGCACTTTCGCTGTATAGCTTTACTCCTGAATCAGCATCGCCCATATGGTTTATGCCGGTTTTCTGTTGCAGGGTAATGCCTGTGGTAGTAAACGGGTCTTTGGTGATAAAATTAGCAAGGCCGTTAATGGCGTTAAGGCCGTAGAGGGCAGAGGCAGTGCCAGGAATAATTTCCACACGGTCAATATCAAGGTCGGTTGGCCCCATGGTATTGCCTATGGGCGCGCCAATATGGGGTGCCTGGTTATCAAAGCCGTCTACCATCTGGGTAAAGCGGACGTTGGTTGTATTGGCAAAGCCACGGGTGTTGATGATTTTAAACCCCAGGCTGGGGGTAAGCATCTGTACGCCTTTTATGTTTTCGAGCCCGTCGAAAAAAGAAGGGGCTGCCATATTTTTGATTTCGCGGCTGCTTACATTTTCTATGGTTACAGGCGATTTTAAAATGCTTTCGGGTGTGCGGGAGGCTGAAATCACCACTTCTTCCAAATACTGGTTGTTAAGCGTGTCTACATTATCTTTTGGCTGGGTTTGTGCCAGCAGGCAAGAAGTATATAATAAAAATACTATCAGGTAGTTTTTTGTCATGTATAAGGCGTATAAAAAAAGCAACAGTAATTACTGTTGCTTACGTTTTTGTTATGTAGTTAATTAATTTTCCGATGGCTGAACCAGGTTAGCCACTTTTCTGTATTCCAATGGTGTACAGCCCACTTTTTGCTTAAAAAGGCGTGTAAAGTGCTGCGGGTATTTAAACCCAAGTTCATAAGCCACTTCGCTTACAGATTTGTTCAGGTCAAACACCCGGTCTTTGGCTATTGCTATTGTTTTTGCCTGTATATAATCCTGCGCGGTGCGGCCGGTTTCCTTCTTTATAAGGTCGCCAAAATAATTGGGTGAAAGGTGCAGGCGTTCTGCGCAGTATGATACAGTAGGCAGGCCTTCCTGCTGTGATTTCCCTGTGGTGAAAAAATCAGAAAGCAATGTTTCAAAACGCTCTATAATGCCCCTGTTTACGGTATCGCGGGTAATAAACTGGCGGTCGTAAAAACGGTCGCAGTAGTTGAGTAATAACTCAATGTTACTGGTAATGAGTTTTTTGCTGTGTTTGTCTACCCCGCGTTCCAGTTCGGTGGCAATTTTGTCAAAACAGTCTAAAATAACCTGGCGCTCTTTTTCAGATACGTGCAGGGCCTCGCTGGTGTTGTATGAAAAGAAAGTGTAATCGTCTATGAGTTTTCCAAGTGAAGTTCCTGCAATCAGGTCCGGGTGAAACACAAGGGCATGGCCGAAAGGCTGATAAATAGCATCAGACTCAACCTCAATAACCTGACCGGGGCCAAAAAATACAAGGGTGCCTTCCTGATAATCATAATATTCTTTGCCGTATTTAAGGTCGCCGCATTTAACATCCTTAAATATAACGGCATAAATATCAAAAGTCATTTTATGCGATGCCCTTGGGCTGGCTTTGGCTAAATCTACTATACTAACCAAAGGGTGCAGCGTTTCGTGGTTGTTAAACGTGTTATAATCGCTGATGCTCTTAAAATCTACTATCCTTTCCATGGTCATATGCTTATGAATTCAATTCAAAATTAAGGCTTTTTTAGGCAGTTGGTTACGTAGTGTGCCCCAATCAGTAAAAATGGTAGGTAAAACCGTAATATGTATACAAAGGCGGTTTTTCGGCTTAACAAAACTTTATGCTGCCCCTGTAATATTGGTAAACATTTCAGTAATCTGTATACAAGTGCCTGTGTGGTATGTGCAGAACTTTGTATAATAAATATACAAATTATGGAAAAAAGAAAATTAGGCAGCCAAGGGCTTGAAGTATCGGCACTTGGGTTTGGCTGCATGGGGCTGAACTTTGGCTATGCAAGCAGCATAAGCAAGGAAGAATCGGTTAGAATTATTCGTGCTGCCGTAGATAAAGGTATAACGTTTTTTGATACGGCCGAGGTATATGGCGCTTACACTAACGAAGAGATAGTAGGCGAGGCACTTGCACCCCTGCGCAATGAGGTGGTAATAGCCACTAAGTTTGGCTTTAATATTGTTGATGGCAAGATGGCAGGGGTAAACAGCCGCCCGGAGCAAATTCGCAAAGCAGTGGAAGGTTCGTTAAACAGGCTGGGGGTTGAAGCCATAGACCTGCTGTACCAGCACAGGGTAGACCCTAATGTACCTATTGAAGATGTTGCCGGTACGGTTAAAGAACTGGTGGCAGAAGGCAAGGTGAAGTATTTTGGCCTTAGTGAAGCGGGTTTAGAAACCATACGCAGGGCTAATGCGGTGTTCCCGGTATCGGCACTGCAAAGCGAATATTCGCTGTGGTATCGCAAGCCTGAGGCAGAAATAATCCCGATTTTAGAAGAACTGAACATTGGATTGGTGCCCTACAGCCCGCTTGGCAAAGGTTTCCTTACCGGTGCTTTTAATGAAAACACAAAGATTGCCGATAACGACTTCCGTGTTAATTCGCCGCGGTTTAAGGAGGAGTCGCGTGCTGCAAACCTGGCTTTTGTAGACCTTCTTAAAAGCTTTGCAACACAAAAGAATGCCACACCGGCACAAATAGCCCTGGCCTGGCTGCTGGCCCAAAAGCCGTTTATTGCCCCAATACCGGGTACTACAAAACTGCAAAGGCTTGAGGAGAATGTTGTTGCGGCAACTGTAACCCTTACACAAAACGATGTGGAAAATATTACAGAGGCGGCTAACAAACTTGAGGTAGCAGGTGGCCGCTACACCGAAGCCATTGAAAAAATGACAGGTATTTAATTACCTGATAGGCTTTATATATTTCACACCGTGAAAATGAATTCCAAAAGTGAAATATTAAGCACTTTAAACCTTAAAAAGCAAGAAAAATATTTCAAATTATTCTGTGCATAAAACATTAACAGAGATGTCATGATGCTATGCAATTTTTTATAGATATCTGGCGGATCCAATTACTGGCTCCGCCAAATACTATCAAGGATTTTCTTGTTGATGGTGCATTACCGCGCCTTGATTTCTCTAAATACGTCGAGGACCATTTTCCCATTTGCCTCCCCACGGCTCAGTATCGCATAGGCCTCGTCTGCATATATGAAACAGAAATCACGGTTATCTACGATAGGTACTATGAGCCCCTCGTTAGCCAATTTTGCGATTTCCTCCAGAATTTCCCCATGGTGTTGCCGGTGTTCACCTGAAAGCAATGGATAAAGCGTGAAAACGCCAGAATAAGTTGCACCTCTGAAAGACAGTGGCGCAAGGCTATGGGAACCCCACCCCAAGATACTCACGACACGTCCGGTATAACGCTTCACATATTGAAAGGAGTCGTCTAAAACCTTGCCGCCAACAGTATCCAGAATGATGTCGAAACCTTCGGTTTCGCTACGTTCACTAATAAAGGAACCGACACTGTGTATTGTGCGGTCGATAGCGACTGCCCCGAATGATTCTACCAACGGTATTTCTTCAGGCGTTACGGTGGTGAATACAACTGCACCTTTCGATTTCGCGATTTGTATTGCGATATGCCCTACGCCACCCGCACCTCCATGTATTAGCACTTTATCACCTGGCTTGACGTTGGCCCTGTCCACCAATGCTTCCCAGGCAGTAATACTGATCAACGGAAGGGCAGCAGCCTGTTTGAAACTGAGTTTTTCAGGCATTTTAGCCAGCAAAAGTGCATCGGCAACAACAAATTCCGCCATCGTTCCCTGATTATCTCCCACGCCACCTACCATTCCGTAAACTGCATCGCCTACCGCAAAACCGGTTACTCCGGCACCAACCGAGATAACGATGCCGCTCATGTCGAGCCCTAATACCGCATTGGGCATTTTAATTTCGGCATGTGCCGCCTGCCCACTCTTAATTTTAATATCTAATGGATTGATACCGCTTGATACCACTTTTACTAAAACTTTTCCTTCGCTTATTTCAGGTATTGCTATATCTTCTAATTGGAAATCGGTGTTGAATTCCTTTAAGACCATTGCTTTCATAAATGATTTGTTTAATTGATTAAAGAAAGGCTCCGTGCTTGCAGGAGCATTCCCAACTTATTTAGTAACTGATAGCCTTAGGTTCAAGAAAGGCCTCGAGGCCATATTTCCCGTATTCTCGCCCGATACCTGACTGCTTAGACCCGCCAAACGGAGCTACAAGGTCAAACTCAAACTGGTTGATGGCCACACGGCCAGACTCGATGCGGCCTGCAATTTTGCGCGCATGGTTTTCCTCACCGCTGACGTAGGCAAAAAGTCCATAGTCGGTATCGTTAGCAATTGCGATGGCTTCTTCGTCGTCTTTGTAAGTAATGATAGACAATACAGGCCCGAAAATTTCTTCACGAGCGATACGCATATCATTGGTAACATCAGAAAAGACGGTTAATTTGACGAAATTACCTTCTTCGAGACCTTCCGGATGGCCTTCACCTCCAATGAGCAACCTGGCACCTTCCTCGAGCCCGAGGCGAATATAACTTTGTACACGCTCGTATTGTTTTTTGTTTACCATTGGCCCAACAGCAGTATCCTCGTCTCCGGGGTTTCCTACTTTCAGGCTCTCAACGGCTTTCACAATGAGCGATTCAACAAGTGGAAGCTTGTCTTCGGGTACCAATAAGCGCGTTCCTGCAATGCACGCCTGTCCGCTATTCATAAAGGCCATTAATGCAGCCATAGGAACGGCCGTTTCGAAATCGGCGTCTTCAAGAAGGATGTTAGGCGATTTCCCGCCAAGTTCAAGGGTTAGGCGTTTCATTGTACTTGCCGATTCACGGGCTATCCATTTGCCCACGTCGGTCGATCCGGTGAATGTGATTTTAGCAATATCCGGGTGACGGCAGATTTCGGCACCGACAAGTTCTCCACGTCCGATAAGCACGTTGGCAACACCTTGTGGCAGGCGCGCGTCATCGAGAATTTCCATCATGACTTGGGTTTGGAGTGCACTCATCTGCGCCGGTTTGATTACTGCCGTACACCCGGCTGCCAATGCGGTTGAAAGTTTGCTGCATATAAATCCGTTGCTGGCATTCCATGGCGTGATGATGCCTACAACGCCCACAGGGTCGAGAAAAACATCGGAATTTCCCAATCTCCTTTCGAAATCGAATGTTTCGAGCAAGGCAATGTTCGAATCGATGAAGGCAAGGCATGATTGGGCCGCCTGACGACAAAACTGTATTGTACCACCGTATTCGAGCAACATAGCTTCTACGATGCTGTCAAGCCTTTTTTCTACCGCGGCCCTGAAACTTCTTAGATATAACATCCTTTCCTGAGGGCTGGTTTGGGAATAGGTCCTGAATGCGCGTTTGGCTGCGGCAATCGCAGTGCGGGTATCATGCTCATCGGCAAGTTGTACGGTTCCTGTAAGTGTGTTGTCTACAGGGTTGATGAGCTCAAACAATTCGGTACCGTGAGGAGCCACAAAAGCACCATTTACATAAATGCGGTTAAGCGTTTTCATAATAATAAATTTTTTAGATTGTGAGTATTGATTTTAGACAAAAGGTATCCTGTCGGCAGTTTTTTCACCTGCCGGAAAAAATAGTCCGATAAAAATTTTGATTAATTAAAAGAGCGTCTGAAAGCCAAAGGCGACAGCTGTGTTTTACTCTTAAAGAACTTATTAAACGACTGTGGGTGGCTGAACCCAAGCCTGAAGGCAATTTCACTAACGGAAAGCGTAGTGGATGCAAGTGTTTCTTTCGCTTTTTCTACCAACTTGTGCTGTATGGTTTGCTGCGTGTTCAATCCGGTCAGGGACCGAAGCATGTCACTAAGATAATTTGGCGACAAATGGAGTTCCCGGGCCAGGTTTTCCACTTTTGGCAGGCCATTGTCCTGAACTTGTTCGCTGTCAAAATACTCATTCAGGATTTTATCGAGTTTCGATAACAAGTCATTGTTGATCTGCTTCCGGGTAATGAACTGCCTGTTGTAAAAACGATCTGCATAGTTGAGTAACGTTTCAACCTGCGAGATGATAATATTCTGGCTGAAGTTGTCGATGTTCGATTTAAATTCCTGTTCAATGTTGTGGATGATGCCGTTCAGTACCGTTTCCTCTTTTTCAGACAGGAACAAAGCCTCGTAAATGTCGTACGAGAAGAATCCGTAATTTTTGATGGTCTTCCCGAATGCATGGCTGCGTATGAAATCAGGATGGATGATAAGTATCCAGCCTTCCTTAGCATTGTCATCTGTGGAAAGTATCTGACCGGGACTGAAGAAAGAGGCGGAGCCTTCATCGAAATCCACAAAGTTCTGTCCGTAACGGATGCGGCCGTCGAATTTCTTTACCAGTAGGATCATGTAGAAGTTGTACATTACCTTCTCGGAAATCTCTTCTGCAAATGTGCCAAGATCCTCAAAATGGATTACGCTGATCAACGGGTGCTCCGGCCGGGTCACACCCAGAATCCTATGAAATTCAGAAATGGAATTCATAACAAGCATCCTTTATGTTTTTACCCGTTCTCACAGCGTAGCAAGATCGATTACGAAGCGGTAAAGAACATCTCCTCTTTCCATTCTTTCAAAAGCATGGTGTATGTCTTTGATGTCAATCAGTTCGACATCGGCCGTAATATCTTTCTCAGCACAGAAGTCCAGCATTTCCTGGGTCAGCGGAAGGCCGCCCGGACCGGAACCTGTTATGCTTTTATTTCCTGCAAGCAGCGAAAATGGCGAAATAACATATGGTTCTACGGGTATGCCAACACAGATGTGAGTTCCGTTACTTCTTAATAGTTGTAAATATACATTTAAATCATGAGGTGCTGAAACGGTATCGAGGATAAAATCGAATTCCCCTTTTACACTGTCGAGTTGTCCCTGATCAGATGTATTGATAAAATGATGTGCCCCCAGTTTATATGCTGCCTGTTCTTTTTTGGAAGAGGTGCTTAACACTGTTACTTCCGCTCCAAAAGCTACACCAAATTTAACTGCCATATGCCCCAAGCCGCCAAGGCCTAATACTGCAAGTTTGTGGCCATTACCTACATTAAACCTTTTCAGGGGGGTATATGTGGTGATGCCTGCGCAGAGCAATGGGCCAACACCCTCTGGATTTAGTGATTGAGCTACACGCAGTACGAAGTCTTCCTTAATTACAATTGCATTAGCATATCCACCATATGTTGGCTTACCGTCTAATCCCAGGCTATTGTATGTCCAAACGGGGCTTACGCTACAGGTTGTTTCGTGGCCATGAGAACAATCTTCGCACCCCCCACAGGAATCGACCATAACCCCAACACCAACACAGTCACCAATTTTGTGCTTTTTTACATGATTGCCCACTTTTGCGATTTCACCAACAATTTCGTGCCCAGGTACCATTGGAAAGATTCCCGGAAACCAATCGTTGTTAATTTGATGCAGGTCGGTGTGGCAAACCCCACAATACATAATATTAACCAATACATCGTGAGGGCCGAGTTCTCTCACTTCGAAATCCCAGGGCGCTAATTTGTCTTTTGGGTTTTGTGCTGCGTAACCTTTTAATGCTGTCATGATAGAAAGTTTTAATTGATAAATTATTACGATGCAAACTTCGCAATAGAATAACCGGATAAAGTAGGTCTATTGAAGAATTTTGTATCTCAATCAGGGAAGTTGAATTTTTTATAAAAAATTGCAACAATGGCCAATAAATGGGTTCTGCTATATAGGTATATAAAGTAGATAGTAAACCTCATTTTATTTCTATACAACGATTTAAAAAGGTGGAAAAGCGTTAGCGGTGATTGGGAAACATCATTCCGTGATTGGGATACTTTATGATATAGCCGCCTGTTTAATTTTATCACCTCAATAACGTAAAAGAAAAACAAGATGAAAATAACTGTAACAGGTTCACTGGGCAATGTGGGCCGGCCACTTGCTGAGCAACTAATAAGCGAAGGACATCAGGTAACGATTATTACCAGCACCCCGGACAGGGAAAACGAAATCAATAAGATTGGCGCAAGCGCAGCTGTGGGCTCCATTACAGATTTAGATTTTCTCATACGTGCCTTCTCGGGTGCAGACGCAGTTTTTACCATGACACCATCTGATGCATTCGACCCCGACATGATTTCCAATACGATTAAGACAGGTCACACCTATGCGGAGGCTATTACCGTGGCGCAAGTAAAAAAAGTTGTGATGCTAAGCAGCATCGGTGCAGATCTCCCTTCAGGCAACGGACCTGTAAAGGGTATACATCATATTGAAGAACGTTTCAGGCAGCTGGAAAATGTAGCGGTAACTTTTTTAAGGCCCGGTTTCTTCTATTATAATTATTTCAGGGATATTCCAATAATAAAGGAGTTCGGTATACTTGGCAGCAATTATCCCGCAGATGCAGTCTTGCCTCTCGTTCATCCTAAAGACATTGCCGCCGCTGCTGCTGAAGAGCTTACAAAGCCATCTGAAGGTAAAAATGTAAGGTACATTGTAAGTGACTTACAGGAGGTGGGTATTATTGCTTCCTTACTTGGGGTTGCTATTTCCAAACCGGAACTTTACTGGGTGGAATTTGCAGATAGCCAGCTACATGAGGCGTTGTTAAATGCAGGCCTGCCGGTGGAATCTGTTGAGGGTTATGTGGAAATGGGAAAAGGATTTGGCTCAGGACTTATAACCAAAGACTTTTATGCTTCAGGCACTCCGGTTACCGGAAAGATAAAACTCTCTGAGTTTTCCAAAGAATTTGCAGAGCGGTTTCATACTTCTTAATCTGCGAAATTCAAACCCTATGTGCATTGATTTGGAAAAGCTATAAGTGATTGGGTGGCATTACATAACATTATGCTGCTGGTCTTAACACAATAAATTAATAAATGTATAATTATGAAAACAACAAATTTGGGCAGCCAGGGTCTTATGGTACCTTCAATAGGTTTAGGCTGTATGAGTTTCGCAGGAAGTGAAACGCAAAATGTTTATGGCAAATCCAGCGAAGCGGACGGCATAAATGTTATTTCCCGGGCACTGGAACTGGGAAGCAATTTTCTTGATACGGCCGATGTATATGGCCCGCTAAGTAATGAGAGGTTGCTTGCGAAAGCGTTGAAGGGAAAACGTGAACAGGTAATCATTGCTACAAAATTTGGATTTGAAATCGATGACCAAACAGGGCTGGCTACAGGTCGAATCAGGGGTGATAAGGCCTACATAAAACATGCTGTTGAGCGCTCATTGAAGAATTTAAACACAGACTACATTGATCTTTATTATCAGCATCGCCTTGACCCCAATACACCTATTGAAGAGACTATGGAAGTACTGTCTGAACTTGTGAGGGAAGGGAAGATACGCTATATCGGGCTTTCGGAAGTTTCCGCTTCAACCATCAAACGGGCACATGCGGTGCACCCACTGACAGCTGTTCAGACGGAATATTCATTGTTTGAGCGCACACTGGATGAAAACGGTACAACTACTATCTTAAGCGAACTGGGCATAGGGCTGGTAGCATATTCGCCGCTGGGCCGGGGTTTTCTATCCGGTGAGTTGAAAAGCCCGGACGACTTTGGGGTGGATGATTCGCGCCGAGACCTGCCGAGATTCCAGGGTGAGAACTTTTATAAGAACCTTGAACTTGTGAAAGCGTTACAGGCCATTGCGGATGAAAAAGATATAACCGCATCGCAATTGGCACTTGCGTGGATTATTGCAAAAGGACATGTACCGATTCCAGGAACCAGACATGTTAAATATGCCGAACAGAATATTGGTGCAACAGACATTGTGGTTAGTTCCGGTGAAATGAACCGTATTGAGGCAATTATGCCGTTGGGAACGACACAGGTGGGTGCCCGCTACGAAGGATACATGCAATCAATAATTAACGAAGACTAAAGTTTAAAGGTGCCTGAGGACACCTTTATTTTTTGTAAATTTAATATCTGAATAGTAACATACCAATTCTTGACAGTGACCTAACTTCCCATTGATTGGGCTTTTAAGGCCAAAGGATCTTTGATACTATAAATTAGTATCTGTAACCCAACAACCGTACACCGGCACATTGTTTTTTTTTATTTCACACCGTGAAAATGAATTCCAAAAGTGAAATATTAAGCACTTTTAGTATCAGAAATGAAAGTGAATTCTGTAATTAAAAACATTTAAATGATCTGAATCCTGTCTGGTTAATTACTAATATCAAAACCAGAAGTTAAAACTTATATTTTATAAGATCATTAAAACAAAAAATCCCGAAATCGTAGTGATTTCGGGATTTTTGCTTGTGACACCGACAGGATTCAAACCTGTAACCTTCTGAGCCGTAATCAGATGCGCTATTCAGTTGCGCCACGGTGCCTTTTTGCTGTTAGGTTGTTGTTAATTCATAACCTGATTGCGGGTGCAAATATAGGCATTAATACGTATATTGCAAGCATAAACCCATAAAAATATAGAAAAAAATGACACTTAATCAGTATGTGCGTGACGTTCAGGATTTTCCGAAACCGGGAATTTTGTTTAAAGACATAACTCCGCTGCTTGCAAACCCTGCCGCAGTGCGCGAATGTATGGCTTTGCTTAAAAACCGGCTGGCTGAACGGAATATTGATAAGGTGGTAGGGGCAGAGAGCAGGGGCTTTTTCTTTGCTACACTGCTGGCTTATGAACTTAATGCGGGTTTTGTGCCTGTGCGTAAGCCTAAAAAGCTGCCCTACACAACGCTAAAAGCTACATATCAGCTTGAATATGGTACAGATACACTGGAAATACACATTGATGCTATTAAGCCCGGAGAACGCGTTGTAATACATGATGATGTACTTGCTACAGGTGGAACGGCTAAGGCTCTTTGCGAGTTAGTTGAAAAACTGGGAGGGGAAATTGTACAATGCAACTTTCTGATGGAGTTGTCTTTCCTTAAAGGACGTGAGAAATTACTACCTTATGAAGTATATGCTCCGCTGGTGTATTAGTCTACAGCACGGGTAATTACATAATATTTCCAGGCTATAACGGCCTTTTGCCATTTTGTAGCTTTTGCAAGGTCGAGCTGCTGTTTTGTGTAGTTGGGCAAGAGCCATTTATTAAGCTTTGCTAATAGTTTAAACATAGCATAAATTTTTGGTGTAACCCAAAATTACAAAAAAGGCTGCCTGAACAGCAGCCTTTTAAGAATATATTGTGCAATTATTTCATGCTTGAGGCTACCAGGCTACCATTCTTTTCGCCTATGTAAACACGGTCAATACCTGTAGATGATTCAAAAGCTCCTTTGGCTTTATTGCCATCTTTAGAAAGTTCAATCTTAATCTTAGTAATTTCTGCCTTGTTATTGCGTTTAACTCCTGAATATTTCATGGTTATTCCGTTCTTAGCCAACAGTTCAACATAAAAATCAAGGTCGGTATCGGTAGACAGTTTATTTATAATAAAACCGCTATTGCCGTCATTTGCTAACTTAAAACTGGTTTTGTTCCCGTCTCCATTATCTGTATTAGATATTTCAATGGCTCCCTGTGCTGACCATGACCTTGTCTTTATGGCCTGGGTTCCATTTTTTTCTTCAGAATCATACGATATACTCTTTACTACAACCGTTTGGTTATCAGATGTTATTGCCGGGTCATAGTTACCCATTACAATTTTAAAATCTTTCTTAGTAGTAATTTCTATTACACCATCTTTAGCGTCATTACCATATTTTTCAACTGCTTTGTCGTCTTTAAGAACCGTTATGGCTTCAATTTGATTAGGGTCTATAGTCCTGAAATCTGACTCATTAGCCTGCTTACCGTTGACTATATACAAGACTTTATTTTGCATCACTTTATTGTTTCGGTCAAACCATAAAGTATCTGCTTTTATAGCAATTGCATCGGTAACAATATTTTTTATAGGATTAGAAAAATGGATGTCCAATTCATTATTTGCATCGCGTTCTACATTAATTGTTAGGTCTTTTATAGGTTTCTTGCTTTTTTCTTCGTAAACCTTTTCCAGTCCATTGCCATTTATTGATACCTTGATATAGGTAATCTCATTACTTTTATTACGTTTTACATTATAATTTGCAGAGAGCTTAAAAGTGCCCGAAATAATGGCCATATTTTCTTTTAGGTGCTCATCTTTAGTATCTTTTGTAACGGTTACTTTAACACTCTGAATTATTGTGTCTTGTAGTGGCCCTACGGTCATGGTTGTATTAGCAGTTACTTTTTCCTTCGCTTCAGTTTTTACCTGGAAGAAAAACATAAAGGCCACCAAAAGAGGAAGTATTAAAGCATACTTAACCGAATTACTTTTTTTTGATTTTGGCTTATTAATCATTATGATGCGCTTTTTAATTAAAGGTTGGTAAAAATGGTTTGCTATAATGGTACCTTGTAGTTCAAGTGTCATTTTAAGTAATGTTCTTTGGTATGAAGTAACATCGTTAATATGTTTAATGGCTTCAGCATCAGCAATAAATTCAAGATTTTGTGATATTGCTTTTTTATAAAGCCAGGCAAAAGGGTTAAACCAAAAAGCCGTACAAAATAGCTGTACTATTAGTATATCAATACTGTGGTGCTGGCTGCTGTGTACCTTTTCATGGCTTATAATCCCCTGAAGCTCTTCGGGCTCAAGGCTGGCTGAGTTGTAAACTATATAATTAAAGAATGAAAAAGGCGATTTTGCAGCCTCAGAATCAATTATTTTAAACCTACCTAACCTTGTTGATACCCTTCCTTTAAAAAGGGTTAAAATCTTTTTAAAATCAATCAATAGTCTTAACAATAGTGTACCGGCAACCATGATGTATAATACAAGTGCGGACATCCACCACTCAAATTCAAATTGCGCCTCGGGTATGGGTGTTGTTTGAAAATCCGTGAAAGTTATAGCATTTACATTGCTTACAGGTTGAGGCTCAACCCAAACTGTTTTGGTAAATACAGCTAACGGCAGCAATACTGAAGTTATTAATCCTGTCAGTAGAAACCAACGGTTTGTCGCAAAAAAGGTTTCTTTGCGTAGTAACAGGTAGTAAGTGGCATAGAAAGCTACGGTGAGGCCACATACTTTAACTATGTATAGTAGTACATTTTCCATAATGTTCGGGTATTGGTTGGTTTGTAGGTGTTGGGGCAGCTGTTACCGCCGCTCCTGCATCAAACAATTAAATAACTAACTCTCAAATTAATGTTTTTCTTTGGCTTCTGCATTCTTTTTAGCTTCTGCTTTCCTTTTTAATTCTTCACGGCGTTTTATCATTTCAGCCTTCTTTTTCTCTTTTTCAGCTCTTATTTTTTCTACTTCGTTTCTCTTAGCCTCCAATACCTGCCTGTTGTCTTCAAGCCTGTTTTTAAGGTGGTTGCGTTGGCGTTCTACCTCCTCACGCATTTTTTCTGCTTTAAGGCGTTCTATGTCGCTTCCCTTCGAAAAATAAACTTTTTCAAGATCTACAAATGCCATAAGCTTTTGTTCTATTTCCTTTTGTTTTTCGGGTGTAAGGCCTTCAAAGCCATTTTCTCCAAAAGTTACGCCGTCAAAAATTTCAAAAGGAAATTTATCCATCAGGTCAGAATTAAGCAATCCCTTTGAGGTTTCTATATTCATTTTCTCTGAAATTGAGTTGAGTAAATCATCAGGTAACATGTATCCAAATGCAATATCGTCAGATAGTTGTGCTTTTGCAGGAGACGCTATAATTTCTATAACGCCTTTTTTACCTTCTTTGCCATATTTGCTTTTCCCTTCTTTATCATTAAGTGTTGTAATAGCCGTTACCTGATGTCCGGCAGGCAATTTTATTTCCTGGCCTTTGGCATATTTTACGCCATTTATTACAATGAGGGCATCACTATTACCAAAATTTAGCGCCACACGGTTACCCGATGTTATAATGGGCTGCGCTGTGCCATAAACAAGTGCAGGGCGATGTACAAATGCCTGTGGTGGGGCAGGGGTGTGGGTGTATGGATTAGCATTGAAGATTACAGTATCATTGTTATCATCCGAAGGATAAAAAGCAGCTATATCCTTTGGCGTTCCAAAATTTATAATATAGTCATTATTGCCTTTACTGTTAATTTCTATAGTGAAAGCTTTTATGGGCTTATTGCCTTTTAGCTCATAAACATTATCATTGTTTTTACCTTTAAAGGCTACTTTAATAGCAGTTATTTCGCTCTTGTCATTTCGCTTTATGTTGCTGAAAGCCACATCGGCATCAAACTCATCTTTAATGGTTCTCTTGCGCTCTTCGAGCTCACTGTCCTTAGTGTCTTTATCAATTTTTACAACCAGCCTGTCTTGTGTTGGGCTGTGTGTGATGAGTACATCAGCCTTTACAACATTTAGGGTTTCAGTTTCTTTTTCCTGTGCTACAACCTTTACCTGAAAGGCCAGCACAAAGGTAACCAGTGCCGGTAGCACAACGCCATACTTCCAGGAGCTACGGCTGCTTGATTTTTTTTTGTTTAACATAACGATACGTTTTTTGATTAATGATTGATAAAAATGATTGGTGATTGCAATGCATTCCGGCTGAAGGGTGATTTTCAGCAGGGTTTTTTGGTAGCCTACTGCGTCGGTTACCTTTTGAGCAGCGCCTGCATCGGCAATAAACTCAAGGTTTTGGGCTATAGCCTTTTTGTATAGCCATACAAACGGGTTAAACCACAGTATTACACAAAACAGCTGGCCTATAATCATATCAAGGCTGTGAAGCTGGCGGCTGTGTACTTTTTCATGCTCTAAAATGCTTTCAAGTTCTGTAGCAGTAAATGCAGCACTATTGTAAACTATATAATTAAAGAATGAAAAAGGTGATTGTACCTGTGGCGAATCAATTAGCCTGTACCGGCCGTGTTTTGTGGCCTTATGTGCCTTAAGCAGTTCCCTAATAAACGATACATCGGTTAAAAAGCGCGCTAAAAGAAGTAGTGCGCCTATTATATATACCGCGAGTGCTATATCCTGCCAGTTTATTTGTGTTTCCGCTTGTACAATTTGCGCATGGGCTAATGCCGCATGTTGTTGTAATGCGTTAATATTGTTTGTATTAAGATCCTGAGCGTTTATAATAAGTGTTGTAACCGGTTTAGCTTCTATCCATACCACTTTTGTATAGGTTACCATCGGAAGCAGTGCGGCTGTTATCAGACCCGCCAGTAAAAACCAACGGTTGGGATTAAAAAAGGTCTCCTTTTTAAGCAAAAGCCAGTAAGCAACATAAAATAAGGCTATAAGGCCGGATGTTTTTGCCAGGTACAGAAACGCGTCCATATTATTTCTTTTTTTCTATCATATCTAAAATTTCACGAAGCTCTTCGGCAGATATTTTCTCTTCTTTGGCAAAAAAAGAAATCATACTTTTATAAGAATTGTTAAAGTAATTCTCTATAGCATTGCTCATAAAGCCCTTGCGGTAATCTTCTTTAGTTACTACCGGAAAATATTGATGTGTATTACCATAGGCATTATGGCCTACATAGCCTTTTTCTTCAAGGTTGCGAATGATTGTACTGAGGGTGTTATAATGTGGCTTATCATCTTTTACCTCGTTAAGCACATCTTTTACAAAAGCTTTTTCCAGCTTCCATAGTATGTGCATTATTTCTTCTTCTTTATTAGTTAACTTTTGCATGATGTTTATATTTTGGTTTACCAAAGCTAAAACTAAATTTTTAGTTTCACAACTGTTTTTATAGTTAAACAACGAAACAGTTAGTTTGTTTAGTATATTGATACTCTAAAATAATAATTTTTTATTTGGTTTTTAAATATAAGCGTTTGTTTATTAAGGTGTTATTTTAGCCCGTAGACACTTAATATATAATGTTATTTTTTATTCATTACTTTTGCCAAAATTGAAATACATGAAAAATATTTTTATAATAGTGGCTCTCGCATGCTTATCTTACGGATATGCACAAGATTGTAGCGAGATGGCTTCAAAAGAAGCGCAGGATAAACTTAATAAAGAATATGCCGACCCTAAAACAACGCCACTTACAAAGGCAGACCAAAAGACTTTTAAATCGCTTGACTTCTACCCGGTAGACCTTCAGTATTGTGTTACCGCTAAATTTAAACGTACTCCGGATGAAAAACCGTTTTATATGGCCACAACTACCGGCCGTAAAGCGCGCTATGTAAAATATGGGGAAGTTAGCTTTACAATAGCCGGAAAGCAGCATAAGCTGGATATTTTTCAAAGTCCGGACCTCTCAAGACTTGAAGAATATAAAGACTATCTTTTCCTGCCATTTAGGGATGATACAAACGGGGAAGGTAGTTATGAAGGTGGCCGCTATGTTGATTTAAAGATACCTGTGGGAGATACTATACAAATAGATTTTAATAAAGCATATAATCCGTATTGTGCTTACAACCATGATTATTCGTGCCCAATACCTCCATCTCAAAACAGCCTTGATGCAGTTATTAAAGCAGGTGTGAAGGAGTATATGAAATAGTTTGCAGTCGCAAGTTTAGAGATAAAAAAATCCGCTTAAATTTTAAGCGGATTTTTTATATGATGCTACCTGTAAACTGCGACTTGAAACCTAATAAAGCTCAGGGAACTCTTCAGGTTTAGCCTCATACATTATGCTGTATACCTTTTCAAAAATATCTTCTACTGATGGTTTACTAAAGTAATCGCCATCAGTACCATAAGCAGGACGGTGTTCTTTAGCAGCAAGTGTTTCAGGCTTGCTGTCAAGATATTTGTATGCACCCTGAACATCTATCACTTGTTGCAGTATGTATGCCGATGCCCCGCCGGGAACATCTTCATCAATAACCAGTAACCTGTTTGTCTTAGCCACACTTTTTGCAATATCATGATTAATGTCAAATGGCAGTAGCGATTGTATGTCTATAATTTCGGCGTCAATACCCACCTCAAGCAATTCTTTAGCGGCTTGTTCCACAAGACGTAGGGTAGAGCCGTATGAAACAAGGGTAATATCCTTTCCTTCTTTAAGGGTTTCTGTAACACCAATAGGAGTTTTAAATTCGCCCAGGTTGGCCGGCATTTTTTCTTTAAGTCGATAACCGTTAAGACATTCTACTACCAGTGCAGGCTCATCGCTTTCCATAAGGGTGTTGTAAAAACCTGCTGCCTTGGTCATATTTCTTGGTACCAATACATTAATACCGCGCAGGGCATTTATAATCATCCCCATAGGCGAGCCAGAGTGCCATATGCCTTCAAGCCTGTGTCCACGCGTGCGAATGATAAGCGGCGCTTTTTGCCTGCCTGCTGTACGGTAATGCAGGGTTGCAAGGTCATCGCTCATTATCTGCAATGCATATAGCAGGTAATCAAGATATTGAATTTCTGCAATAGGGCGCAGGCCACGCATGGCCATGCCAATACCCTGTCCTAAAATAGTAGCTTCACGGATACCGGCATCGCACACACGGAAATCGCCGTATTTTTCCTGCATACCCTCAAGGCCCTGGTTAACATCGCCTATATTGCCGCAATCTTCGCCAAAAACAAGTGCTTCAGGATATTTGGTAAACAGAGCATCAAAGTTATTACGCATTACCATACGGCCATCTGCGTCCTCTGTGCTTTCGTTGTACTGAGGGGCAACTTCCTGTATATTAAAAATATTCCTGTCGCTTTGAGAGTGCAGGTGTGAGCTATATTTAGGCTGAATATCTTCGGTATAGTTTTTGATCCATGCACTAAGGGCATGCCTGCCACTTTCTTTAATAACAAGGCGCAACACCTTGCGTGCAGCTATAAGCAGGTCTTTGCGTTGCGGCTCTTTTAAACCTGATAGTTCGGCTACATACTTTTCAATAAACACACCATTATCACTAGCAGAAGCAATGTTTTTAAGTAGCGCTGTAAGCTCATCGCGTTCAGCCTTAATAGGGTTAAGATACGCGTTCCACGCATTTTTCTTACCTTCAAGTACATCAGCTTTTGCCTGCTTGTCAATGGCATCAATTTCTTCCTGTGTAGCCAAATTGTTTTCTATAACCCATTTACGCATTTGGGTAATACAGTCAAATTCAGCCTCCCAGGCAAGGCGGTCGGCATTTTTATAGCGCTCGTGTGATCCTGAAGTAGAGTGGCCCTGTGGCTGTGTAAGCTGGTATATATGCATTAGTACCGGTACGTGTTCTTCGCGGGCTATTTTAGAGGCTTTTTCATAAGCAGCAACAAGTTCCGGGTAGTCCCATCCTTTTACGCGTATTATTTCATAACCATTGCTATTCTCATCGCGCTGGAAACCTTTAAGTATTTCGCTTATATTTTCTTTGGTAGTCTGGTAGCGCGCGTGTACAGAGATACCGTAATCGTCATCCCAAACGCTCATTACCATAGGCACCTGTAGTACACCGGCGGCATTTATGGTTTCAAAGAATAAGCCTTCGCTGGTGCTGGCATTGCCAATGGTACCCCAGGCTACCTCGTTACCATTTTCAGAGAAGTTTGTGGTATCTATACCACGCACATTCCTATATATTTTGCTTGCCTGTGCCAAGCCCAAGAGGCGGGGCATTTGCCCGGCAGTAGGCGATATATCTGAACTTGAATTTTTTTGTTGTGTAAGGTTTTTCCATTTGCCGTTTTCGTCAAGGCTGTGTGTGGCAAAATGCCCACCCATTTGTCGGCCTGCACTCATCGGGTCGTGCTCTAATGATGCATGCCCGTATAACCCTGCAAAGAATTGCTCAATGGATAACTCGCCAATGGCCATCATAAAGGTTTGGTCACGATAATAACCCGACCGAAAATCACCGTTTTTAAACGCTTTAGCCATAGCCAACTGTGGTACTTCTTTACCATCGCCAAAAATACCAAACTTGGCTTTACCTGTAAGCACTTCGCGACGGCCTAAAAGGCTGCATTCGCGGCTTGTTATGGCAATTTTATAATCGTTAAGTACCTGGGCTTTAAAATCTGTAAAAGACAGGGCCTGTTTTATTTCTGTACTTGTCATAAGCTAAGTGTGTTGTGTAAATACAAATTTAAACAAAACTGCGACATATCATAATATCATGACGTAAATTTAAATTGCATTTTTATCAGCAAAATAAAATTTAGCCTATATCTATGTAAAATATGATTAACGATTGTGTTGAAAAAATGCGTTTTGTGTATTTTTTATTCAAAATTTTTAATTTGACAACGGTCCGGCAGATATGTGCAGAACAGGCATAAATTATATGAGGGTTTTAAAGCCTAAATAAAATATTTGACGATTGGTCTATAATTAAAACCACCTCCTGGTAAACAATCCTAATAGTGTACTCGGGGCAATGGTTACTACAAACCTTATTTTTTCGCTGTAATTGCCATTACCCGGTTCAAATCCGTTACTTGAATATACAGGGAAGTAAAGCTCAAAATAATCTGTGACCAGATTGAGTCGTATACCACTGTCATAAACAAACTTTGTGCCTTCATATTTGTTGCTTAACAGGCCTGCATCGCCATAAAGCTCAATCCAGTTCCATACATTAAAACTGGTGTTTATAGTGGTCATCCACTGGTTGGCAAAGCGGGTATCAAGCTTAGATTTAAAACCGCCTTCGGCCATAATAAATTGTTGGCTGAATAAACCTGTTTCTTCACTACGCCCATAGTAATTATAGTCGAAAAGATAGTCAGTAGGACGGTCAAGGCCGAAACTAAAAAACTCAGACTGCGTGCTGCGGTACATAAACATACCGGCAAATACACGTATGTTTACCTGCCTGTTATCATTAAACAGTCGGCGAAACTGAAATTCGCCCGATAGTTTACCAAAAGCATTGGCTATTTGTACATCGCTGTAAAAATTATAATGCTTTGTAATTTCTGAATCTGATTTGGCATAGCGGGCATTGAATACGGAATAGCTTTCGTTTTGTTGTTGCGTAGCTACAAACGCCGATTTTTCTCGCTCTACCATTATTTGACGTAGCGTTACGGTTTCACGTTTGTTTTTGCGTAGGTTTTCATCACGGAAACGGAACTGTACTGATGGCACAAACTTGCGATAGCTGGCATCTGGCGTATAATGATAAGTAGAACCAGAAAGATAATACCTGATGTTAAAAGGCCCCTCTTCATTATCGCGAAGGTATTGGTTATACATTAATGAAAAACCACCTATTAGCTCACCGGTATTCATGGAATAGGTAGGAGTTACCTCATATATAAAAGGTTTTTCGAGCATTGACTTATTATGGAATCTTATACCTTGGGAAAATCCATCATAGAGATTATAAATAAAATTGGGCACATAAAACATTTGGTTGTATGCCGGGTTTTCTAAATCCTGAAAGAATGTGAGTTTTACCGGCCTGTTGTTTGGAAAGAACTTATCAATCCGGTAATAATTGTTGCGCTGGTTGTATTCCGGTACTATATTTTCATGGTTCAATACAAGTTTAGTGGCATTAAGGCGTGGCAGGTTTACAACGGTGTCTTTCTCAAACCCATCTATCCAGTATTTAAATACAGTTCCTGACTTATTTATACCGTAAAGCGGAATAGGAGCTTTAGTACCTGTTACGTTTTTGATTTCTACAGTAAGTGAATCCGTATCTTCTTTTATAGTACCAAAACGATAGTCTATTAAATCCCGGGAGTTTACCGTTGAATTAAAGAACCAGCTTACATCTTTATGGGTTTTTGATTGTAGTATGTTTTGCAGGTCCTGACGGTTTGTTTGGTTTTGAGATGTATTTAGGCTATAAAATTCGCGAAGTGACTGTAATCCGGTATCATTGCCTAAGTATTCATTAAGATAATTGTAGCTTATACCTGCTTTGTATTTTCCGGCTATCTGTTCATTAAATTTTATGAAAGTGCTTTTTGGATTGCCAATGGGCTGGTCGCTATTTCGGCGTGCCATAAGCAATGCAAAATTGTTATATTGCTCGTTAAACGGTATTTCAAACAGGTGGTGGCTTTTTAGTAACCACCAGTAACCAAGGGCGCCCATCATTTTTTGTTCAGGATAGTACTGTTTGATATAATTTATCATAAGCTGTACCTGTATCGCATCATATACCCAGTTGTCTTTTCGTGGATCAAGTTTCAGGGTATTTTTAAGGTAGGCATTTAAGTAGGTTTTCAGGAAACGTACCTCATACATAAACGAGTCAGGAAATGGGCTAATAAAGGCTGGGAGTTGATTAAGGCCATATACGGGATTACGTTCATAATCAGCCTGCGTAACCATTATTTTTCCAAGAGGGTAGGTGCCCAGGTTTTCTGAAACGAAATTTACAACCTGGTTTATAGTTGCGGCACGTTGTATTTCAATTACACGGTTGTTTTTAAGGTTACACAATACTTCTGCCTGCGGAAACCTGAACGTTTCGAATGTGTTGACTGCCTGTATAGAAAGATTAAACCCTGTGCGTGCTTTTCCGCTAAAATAATATTCGATAGTGTTTCCGTTTGGTACCTTATTACCTTCATAAAGGTCGCTCCAGACAAATGCACCATTAGACACATTTAGTGTAATGTTATAATCGCAGACGGCATTTGCAATATCATCAAGATTTTCATTGCTGTTTGTTATGAAATTACCATCTTCTAAACGGGCAGGGGTAAGATACCAGTCACGCAGTGTAAAAGTGCCTGTTTTGGCGTCATATCCAAAATGCGTAAACCTGTCTGCGGGAATTTTTATACTGTAACTAAATTTGAGTGTAATACTTTCGTTGGGTGTCAGTACAGAATGGAGCTTTACATCTACAATATCAGGATGATTAGCAGGACGAGACCATTGTAGTGTATTACCATTAGCTGTAGCCAACTGTATAAGGGTAAATCCGCGCTCGCTGTCTTTGGCAAGGTGGAAAGCCTTTAGAAATTCATCTGTAAAACGGCGGGCGAGGGGAGAGTCTTTACTACTGTAGGCATTGTTCCAATCATTTAAAACAATATGGTTAAGGGGTGTATCTCCCGTATTGCGGAATATTATTTCCTGCTGCACAACAATGGTTTGCTGCGCATAATCTACCGTAGCTGTAATAGTATTAGTGTGCTGGGCCTGCCCAACGCCGCATAAAAACAGCAGCAATAAAAACGTAATTCTTAATTTCAATGCCTGCTATGGTTTATTTTATACTTAGCGTTGGTTGTTTTCATCCAAATATATGATACAAAATTGTATTAAAGGTTGCTTTTTAAAAGCAATTATGGATGATTTGCCCCTGCCTTTAGGCAGGGGGTATTTAAAAGTTAGGGCTAAGGCTGTATTTTTTGTAGAATTTATCAATAATTTCCACTACTTCATCGGCAGTGTCAACCAATTTAACCAGGTTAAGGTCTTCAGGGCTTGCGTTGTGGTATCTTTCTATCATTACGGTTTTAATCCAATCCATAAGGCCACCCCAGAATTCTGTACCCACCAATATAATTGGAAAACGGGCTATCTTCTTGGTTTGGATGAGTGTAACGGCTTCAAACATTTCATCCAGTGTACCAAAGCCGCCGGGCATTACCACAAAACCTTGTGAGTATTTTACAAACATGGTTTTACGCACAAAAAAGTAATCGAAGTTTAAGTTGAAATTATGGCTGATGTATGGGTTAAAGTGCTGTTCAAAAGGCAGTTCTATATTAAGCCCTACAGACGGTGCCGTGCCACGGCTTGCACCTTTGTTACCGGCCTCCATTATACCCGGCCCTCCACCTGTAATAACACCATAGCCCGAGTTGGCTATTTTTTCGGCAATCTCTTCAGTAAGCAGGTAGTATTTATCATCGGGTTTAGTGCGTGCAGAACCAAATATTGATACACACGGGCCTATTTTAGCCATGGTTTCAAATCCATTCACAAATTCGGACATTATTTTGAATATGGCCCAAGAGTCATTACTCCTTATTTCGTTCCAGGGTTTTTGTGTAAGCCCCGCCTGTATGCGTTCGTCTTCGTTATTATATGTTTCTTTAGACATTTTCAGTATTTTTTAATTATAGCTTGCCACAATTTAGCATTAGATTTATTAGTGGCAAAAAGCATAGCCTGCTAATATAGGCTTTTTTTAAAGTTCTTTTTTAAGGAATTTGGCAGTATAGCTCTTTTTGTCTTTAGCTACCTGTTCCGGCGTGCCTTTTGCTACCACCTGCCCGCCGCCTTTACCGCCCTCATATCCTATATCTATAATGTAGTCGGCAAGCTTTACCACATCAAGGTTATGTTCTATAATAAGTACAGTATTACCTTTATCTACCAGCTTGTTAATTACCTCCATAAGTACACGGATGTCTTCAAAATGCAGACCTGTAGTAGGTTCATCCAGTATATAGAAAGTATTACCTGTATCTTTTTTAGAAAGTTCGCTTGCAAGTTTAATACGCTGTGCCTCACCACCGCTAAGGGTAGTGCTCTGTTGGCCTAATGTGATGTAACCAAGACCTACATCCTGTATGGTTTTTATCTTGCGGTATATTTTTGGGATGTTCTCAAAAAACGGAACGGCCTCATCAACAGTCATATCAAGTACATCGCTTATTGACTTGCCTTTGTAGCGAATTTCCAGCGTTTCGCGGTTAAAGCGCTTGCCCTGGCAGGTTTCGCACTCTACATATACGTCAGGCAGGAATGCCATTTCAATTACACGCATACCACTACCCTCGCAGGTTTCACAACGGCCACCGCTTACATTAAAGCTAAAGCGTCCCGGTTTGTAACCGCGAATCATGGCTTCAGGTGTTTGGGTAAACAGACTACGTATTTCGCTAAATACCTCGGTATACGTGGCCGGATTAGAGCGAGGCGTGCGGCCTATTGGGCTTTGGTCGATATCTATAACCTTGTCGATGTGCTCAAGGCCATCAATTTTTTTGTACGGTGCCGGTTTCTTGACCCCGTTAAAGAAATGCGCATTTAAAATAGGGTAGAGCGTACCATTAATAAGCGTACTTTTGCCACTACCCGAAACGCCGGTTACACATATCATTTTTCCTAAAGGAAACTCTACCGAAACATTCTTAAGGTTGTTGCCGGTAGCGCCGGTTAATTTAAGGGTCTTGCCATTGCCCTCGCGGCGTTGTTTGGGTACAGCAATTTCTTTTTCGCCGTTAAGATACGCTGCAGTTAACGTGTGTTCTTTCAGAAGCTCTTCCGGCGTACCCTTGCTTACTATTTGTCCGCCGAAACGACCGGCTGCCGGACCTATGTCTATTACATAATCGGCGCGCTCTATCATGTCTTTGTCGTGTTCTACCACTATTACTGAGTTACCTATATCGCGCAGGGCCTCAAGGGAATGTATCAGTTTTTCGTTATCGCGTTGATGCAGGCCTATAGAGGGTTCATCAAGAATATATAGTACGCCCACAAGCTGCGAACCTATTTGCGTGGCCAGCCTGATGCGCTGTGCCTCGCCGCCACTCAGTGTACCTGAGCTACGGTTTAGCGACAGGTAATTTAAGCCCACATCAACCAGAAAGCTAAGGCGTGCTTTGATTTCTTTTACAATTTCGGCAGCTATAACTTTTTGCTTGTCGGATAAATTTTCGTGCAGGTTTTCAAACCAACCGGCCAGGTCAGAAATATCCATAGCCGAAAGTTCGGCAATGTTAAGGCCGTTTACCTTAAAGTAAAGCGATTCTTTTTTAAGACGTGTACCGTTGCACTCAGGGCACGGAATCTCATCCATAAAATCTTTGGCCCAGCGTTTTAATGATGCCGAAGCTTCTTCGCTGTATTGGTTTTTTATGAAGTTGGAAATACCCTCAAAATCAATCTTGTATTCGCGGTTAACGCCAAGCGTTTTACTGTTTATGGTGAACTTGTCTTTACCGCCGTTGAGAATCATCTCCATAGCCTCAGCCGGAATCTTTTCAATCGGGTCAGTAATTTTAAATTCAAACTTTTCGCCAATAGCCTCCAGCTGCTTAAAAATCCATGAGTTTTTATATTCTCCAAGTGGAACAAAACCGCCCTGTTTTATACTCAGTTTAGGGTTGGGGATGATTTTCCTGACATTAATTTCATTCACTGTGCCCAGGCCGTTGCAATGCGGGCAAGCACCCTTGGGCGAGTTAAACGAAAAGTTATTTGGCTCAGGGTTAGGGTAAGATATGCCACTGCTGGGGCACATAAGGTTACGGCTGTAGTAGCGCACCTCCTGGCTTTCCTGCTCAATAACCATCATTACATCTTCGCCATGGTACATGGCGGTGCGTATGCTATCGGCCAAACGTTTATCGGTATCTTCGCTCATATCTACAGCCATACGGTCTACAACGGTCTCAATGTCGTGCACCTTGTAGCGGTCTAGCTTCATGCCGCTTTCAATGTCTTTTATTTCGCCGTCTACGCGTACTTTTAAAAAGCCCTGCTTGCTGATTTGCTCAAACAGTTCGCGATAGTGCCCTTTTCTTGAACGGATTATGGGAGCGAGTATGTTGATGCGCTTACCATTAAATTTTTCTTTTATCAGGTCTTTTATCTGCTCGTCACTATAACTTACCATTTTTTCGCCGGTTACGTAACTGTAGGCATCGGCACCACGGGCGTACAGCAGGCGTAGGAAATCGTAAATTTCGGTAATAGTACCTACAGTAGAGCGGGGGCTCTTACTGGTGGTTTTCTGTTCGATCGCAATAACGGGAGAGAGGCCGTCTATCTTGTCTACATCTGGTCTTTCGAGCCCGCCAAGGAACTGACGCGCATAAGCCGAGAAGGTTTCTATATAGCGGCGCTGGCCCTCGGCATAAATGGTGTCAAACGCTAAACTGGACTTACCCGAACCTGAAAGCCCGGTTATAACCACAAGCTTTTCGCGGGGTATGGTAACGTCTATATTTTTAAGGTTGTGGGCGCGTGCGCCAAGCACTTCAATCGTTTCGTCGGTATTCAGCATATTGAGTTTTGTGCAAAACGCAAAGGTACTGAATTTTGGGGAGATTTTAGGGTTACGGTTGTGGTAAGGGAGTGTTAAACTGAAATTTAAAGTTATTCATAAAATATTTATTTTTAACAAATAAATTAAATAACAGATGCACAATGTAATTTTAGTTAATTTAACTTGGAATCCTTTCGGATGGAAAAATAACACCTACATTAATCCCAAAGCTGGACACAGTTATGCGAGAAATAATGTAGGTGGGGAGTCAACAAATTTTGATTTCAACAAAGATCCTGATGATTCCCAAATTTGGGGATATGCCCAATGGACACATCCTCCCAAAAAGTTTATTAATGGGGGATTAATAATTTTTTATACAAGAAATACTGAACTCAAAAAAGGGCAGATTGTAGGGGTTTATGGTGGTGGTAACATATATGAGGGTGGAGTTATCAAAGAAGAGCATTTGCATAAAGTTGCTCACGGAAGTAATATTGATGGAGACAAGGATTTATCCTTGTTATTTCCCATACCTATAGATGCCAATCATTTTAAAAGTCATCCCAGTGAGAGGATAGTTGGCCAAATTGGTTTTACATATAAGGATCATAGTTTCGCAGAAAAAGTATTGAGGTATGAACTTGATGAAATATTAAAGTCAGGTGGTTATATTGAAGAATATAAAAAATTACAGAATGTATATGAAATATATACAGGAAAAAAAATCTTAAAACCGTTCTATACACAAGATGAAAAAGAGCAAAATGAACTGACCGTTATCTATAAGAATTTATCAAAAGAAAAATTGTTAGATTATATTAGAGATATAAAAATGGATGATTCATTATTAGTTATTGTTAAAAATAAATTTTATAAAAGAAATAATAGAACATTAGCTTTAATTAAAATACTAAGAGATTATAAATGTCAGATATGCTCTACATCAATTTTAAAAAAAGATGGCATGAAATACATTGAAGCAGCTCATATAAAAGCGAAACACAAAAAAGGACTTGAGACTCCAAATAACATTATTTTACTATGTCCTAATCATCATAAAGAATTTGATTTAGGCGATTTGATAATCAATGAGCATACTTATGACAAAATAAATTTTGATCTTAATGGAATTAATTATGAATTGAATTTGGAGTACTAAATATTATCCCTTTCTAAAACTTTGCGACAGCTAAAAAACCACCCCGCCCTGCGGGGCAGAGGAATGCTACTCATACTCAAGAAAAATCCGCGTTAATCCGCTCAATCCGCGTCATCCGTGTTCCATTCCTCATAAACTGTTAAAACCACAGGCTTTTCCTATATTCTAAAGGAATGTTAAGCTGTGTTGGTAACTGCTTGTAAATTAGATATATAAAAACCTTATTTATAAACAATCTATTTTCAAATTACTCAAAATCAATTATTTAGAATTCTTCTAACATTTATTGTCCGTAATTTTGTCTTGTAAATAATTAATAACGGAAGTTCAACACTAAAAATAAATGTTATGGATATTAAATTAGCAAGCTGCTGCGGTAACTGCGACCACCACGTAAAAGGCCAATTGTGTAATGTACACGAAATTGTAACTGCCGAAACACAAGGATGTGAATCTTATGAATTCCGTGCTGTACTTAGCCGCGAGTCTGACTGCCTTAAATGTGCAAAATTCCAGACTAATAACTGTGCACACCCTAACAAAGCCAGCGAAGGCATGATGTGTACTGTATTTTATCCAAGAATTGTGGCATAACTGTAGTTTAACTACAGATTGTAGGTATTTTAAATATTATAAAAGGGTTTGGAACTTTATGTTACCAAACCCTTTCTTTTTATAATAGATGTGGTTAAATCCTGAAATATAACTACTTTAACACTAAAAGGCATGGCTTTTGTAACTTAGCGGGCATGAAGATACTGCAACACACCCTGTTACTTGTTTTTGGAATTGCATTACTGTCTTGCAAAGATGAAATTAAACCACAGCCTGTGCCTGCGCAACCACTTGCAGTTAAAGCCGATACTGCGGTTGCCTTGCGCGACTCTGTAGTAGCATTTGCCAAGAAATATATGGGGATTAAATATTGCTATGCATCGGCTGACCCTAAAAAGGGGTTTGACTGTTCAGGTTTTGTAAATTATGTGTATAAGCATTTTAATATAGACCTGCCACGCAGCTCATCGGGCTTTAAAAGCCTGGGAAAACCACTCAAGCCAGCCGACTTTAAAGTGGGTGATGTACTGGTGTTTTATGGCTACCGTGATAAAAACCATATAGGCCATGTGGGTATTGTATGTGAGGCAAATGGCATGCAGTCTAAATTTATACATGCTTCATCGGGCAGTGAAATGGCTGTAACCATTAGCGAGCTGGGCAGCGATATGTATACCCGCAGGTTTTATAAATGTGTTAATCCGTTTACACTATAGTTTCTGTTGAGGGTTGATAGGTTCGGAGTTGCTTTAAAAGTTGACATCCTAAAATAATAGAGGCCAGACATTTGTGTCTGACCTCTATTTATTTATTACTGTTTACAACTGTAAAACAACTCCCAACTTATAACCTTTTCAACCTGTAACAACTATTCATTATATAGCAGGTGTGCCAAGCTTTCATCCCTTTTATATACATCGTCAAAAAAGGCTACATTGCCGTTTTCATCTGCCCATGCGGTAAAATAGGTTAGGTATACAGGTATTTTACGTTTCAGGTTAAAATAGGTTTCCTTACTGCCTTTCATAGCTGCATCAACCTTGCTTTCACTCCAGCCGGCCTGGTCTTTGGTTATAGCAATAGCCAGGTCTCGGGCTTTTTGTACACGCACACAGCCGTGGCTAAAGGCGCGGTCGTCTTTATTAAAGAGGCTTTTCGCAGGGGTATCGTGCAGGTAAATATTGTTAGTATTAGGGAACATAAACTTAACCAGTCCCAGTGAGTTTTGCCCGCCCGGTTTTTGGCGTACGCTCTTGCCATTGTTATAATACTCCATATTATGGTTAGCCAGGTAATTGCTGTTTTTTGCAATACCGGGCTTTATTTCCTTTTCCAGTATACTTTTAGGGATGTTCCAGTAGGGGGCAAACACAAGATAGCTCATTTCGCCGCTAAAAATAACAGTCTTGTTTAATTCTTTGCCTACCACAACGTTACTGGTCATAAATATTTTACCATCTTTTACATACCGCAGACGATAGGAAGGTATATTTACGGCTATGTATTCCTGCTGTTTATCTATAGCGGGGGTAACCCAGCGACAACGTTCCATATTTACAGTTATGGCCTTAATGCGGTCATCAACAGATATGTTTAATTCTTTAACTATCAGCTCTGTTATTTTGCCGTTAAACTCGCGGAAATGGCGTTTTTCATACTCAGCAACGCCATTTTTAAGCTCATCATCATATACACCACTTTTGTTATCTGATTTAATAAAACCTTCGGCGGCAAGCCTCGCCCTTATTTGCTGTACCGTAGCCGATGAATCGCCCGGGTTAATAGCCTTGGTGCCATCAGGCCAGGTTATTGTAGCCCAGCCGCCTTTTTTCTTAATGTCCTGATATTTTTGCAATCCTTTTTTAAGGTTGTAATACTGGCTGAACATTTCATCTTTATCAGCATTAATTTTTTTAGGGTTGCGCATAAGAGTGTCAAGATAAGCCACATAGTCCATCTTTTCACGAGGCAGGAACCAGCCCGTTTGCTTGCTTTTTTCGGCATCAAGACCACCAATAACCTTATCGGTATAATAAAAGTACATGGCACTTATAAGTAGCTCTGAATCTACATTAGCCTTATCTCCACGGCCGGAATCAGTAAACAGTTCATCAAGCTTAGCCTTATAGGGAACTTTGGTTGGTAGCCCGTCTGCACCTATCTGGTTAACACGGTTGTACAGTACTTCTGCAAATTCAATAAAGCCACGCTTTTCATGCCATATATAATGGTCGTGTTTTTCGTAAAGCTCGTTTATTTGGTCTTCATAAGCCTTAAGATCAGGGTACTTGGTAAAGAATGCTGCAAATTGGCCCTTGTCAATTGGTATAACCTGGTCATGGTCGTGTACTTCGGTATTTGCTGTGGCTTCTTCTTGCTTATTGTCATCTTTTTTCTTACATGAAGTGGTAGTAAGTACAATGCCCATAAATAGGGCAAATATAAGAGGTAGCTTTTTCATAGGTGTTTATTTTACAGTTTTAAAGATAGCAATAAAAACACCATTTATGAATATTTGCTATTATGTATACGTAGAATTAACTTACAATTAGCAGGAGCTAACCGTTTCTCATAAAATTCTGCTAATGCAATAAAGCACGACGTTAGGGTTTAGTACCTTTATATAAAATTACTGATGATCATGGAAAGTTTCAACACTATTATAAACAGCCCAACGCCGGTTTTGGTAGATTTTTTTGCTACGTGGTGCGGCCCATGCCAAATGATGTCGCCCATACTTAAAGAAGTTAAAGATGAATTGGGAGACGGTATAAAAATAATTAAGGTAGATGTAGATAAAAACCGTGCGCTTATGAGCCAGCCGCAGTTTCAGGTAAAAGGCGTGCCTACACTTATGTTATTTAAAAACGGAAAAATGTTGTGGCGCCAAAGCGGGGTAGTGCCAAGGGAAGAACTTGTAAAAACTATTAAGAGTATTCAGTGATCAGTTTGAGTGAAGTTACTGTAAACTGATCACTAAATACTGCTTACTTACAAAGAAGGTTCCTGCTGGCTCAGGCAATGGAAACTGCCCAGCCCCCAAATAAGGTCGGTACTGTCTATGCCTATAACCTCGCGGGTTTTAAAGCAATCCTGTAGTATATCAAGTGCTTTTTTATCGTTAACATCATCGCGGAAGGTAGGCACAATAACACTTTCATTTGCAATATAAAAATTAGCATATGAAGCCGGCAGGCGCTGTTCTTCCCAAATTACTGCCTTAGGCATCGGCAATTCAATTACATTTAATTGTTTGCCATCCTGAAGGCGCATTTTGTGCAGCAGCTTCAGGTTTTCCTGTAACAGGTTGTAGTTCTCATCGTTTTTATTTTCTTCCACCACGGTAACCACAGTGTCTTCGTTTACAAAACGGGTGATATCATCAATATGCCCATCTGTATCATCGCCTACAATACCATCGCCCAGCCAAAGAATGTGTTCTACACCATAATATTCCGTAAGGTATTCTTCAATCTGTTTTTGGCTAAGGTGTGGGTTGCGGTTTTCATTTAACAAACATGCTGTGGTTGTAAGTAAAGTACCTTTTCCGTTAAACTCTACGCTGCCACCTTCCATTATAATACCTGGGTTAAAGACTTTAAGTCCAAGCGCCTCGCCTATGCGGGTTGGGATAACATCGTCAAGGTCATACGGAGGATATTTGTCGCCCCAGGCGTTGTAGCCCCAGTCAACAATAGCTTTTTCGCCGGTTTGGTTGTTAAGTAAAAATGCCGGCCCGTGGTCGCGGCACCATGCATCGTTAGTAGGGTGAAAGTAGAACGTAACGTTATCTACTTTAGCACCCTTAACCGTGGGCGCATATGCCTCAATTTCACGCAAGGCGAAGGTTTTCATGGCTTCATCGGCCACGTTAATGCACACCTTCTGGTGGCGACTAACCTGGAGAATGAACTCGCAATATGGTTTGTAAATAGTGTACAGCTTGCCCGGCCATGATGCCTCTTTATGCGGCCATGACAGCCACAGCGCACGCTGTGGGGCAAATTCAGCAGGGAAATGGAAGCCCAGTTGCTTTGGGGTTTTTATATCTGGAAATGACATATGTTACTTAGTAATCAAGATTGCTTTGTTGTTCCTCTTCTACGCTTCGCTTGGAATAACAAGCAGGGTAACAACAAACTATAGACAATAAACTACAAACGCCGAAGGCTATTCCCCATCCAGATACCTTTTGGTAATTGGCTGGTAGCTGTCTATCCTTCTGTCGCGAAGGAATGGCCAGTGCGTGCGGTAATGGTCGGTTTTTTGGGTATCGAGTTCAACCACTGTAGTTTCTTCCTGGTCGTGGCTGGCAAGATACATAAGCTTGCCCTGAGGGTTTGATACAAAGCTGCCGCCCCAAAATTTCATGGCGCCATCCTGCTCAAAGCCCACACGGTTTACGCTAACCACGTGTACGCCGTTTGCCACGGCATGGCTGCGCTGTATAATTTGCCAGGCATCATACTGCTCTTTATTGGTCTCCTCATCCTGGTCGGTAGCCCAGCCAATAGCGGTAGGGTAAAACATGATTTCGGCTCCCATAAGGGCGGTAATGCGGCTCGCCTCAGGATACCACTGATCCCAGCAGATAAGTATGCCTATCTTGGCATATTTTGTCTGGAAGGTTTTATAGCCCAGGTCGCCGGGTGTAAAATAAAATTTCTCATAAAAAGCCGGGTCATCCGGAATGTGCATTTTGCGGTATTTGCCCAGGTAGGTACCATCGGCATCAATAACCGCCGTGGTGTTGTGGTACAGGCCTTCGGCACGCTTTTCAAATAACGAAGCTACAATAACCACATTAAGCTCTTTGGCAATGGGGCTTAGGGCTTCGGTGCTTGGGCCGGGAATGGCTTCGGCCAGTTTAAAGTTTTCATAATCTTCCACATCGCAAAAGTATAGCGATGTAAACAGTTCCTGAAGGCACACAATCTGCGCGCCTTTTGCGGCGGCATTGCGTATTTCGCGGATGGCTTTGTCAAGGTTTGGCTGCTTATCTTTTACACAGCTCATTTGTACAAGGCCTACTTTTACTTTACCCATGGCTAATCTTTAAAATTAAGCCGCAAATTTAGTCAAAAAGTTTGATTTTACAGGTATGACTGACGTTAGCCTTTTCTTAAATATAAAACACTTTTAATAATATAGTTTACACAATAAAAAGAATAACACCATGTTAAACTACTCTTAAAAAAATAGGGTTTCCCCTATTAAATAGTATAGGTTAAAACTATAATTTTGCCCCTTGAAACCAATTTGTATTTTTTAATCTTTGATAATTATGAAGAGAATTTTTATTTTAAGTTTTGTGTTTGCCCTTCTTGCAGGTTGTGCCAAAAAAGGGCAGGCAGAAGGCGGTGCAGACAGTACTGCAACTGACAGCGCCACAAAAGTAACGGCCCCCGCGCCAAATGCTAAACGTGGTATTGCCCCGGCTGTTGTATTAAACATACCTGTAGACAGGTCTAAGGTTAACACTAGCTGGTATAAAGCCAATAAAACCTATATTGACAACGAAAACGGAAATACTTATTATGTTGACCTTGAGTCTGTAGGTAATATGACTGCAATTGCAACATGGTTAGGGCAAAATGATACTTATATAAAGTTTAGCGAGCTTTATCCTATTACTGTATCAAGGCACCAAATTACAAGTGCCGACAGTACAGCATATGCTGCTGTTACTGCTGTGGCGCCCACTGGATTTAAGGCTATTACCTATATGGGATTAAAAGATGCCCTGGGAGATGCAGGTATAGATACTAATGACCAGTATGATGATTTGTTTAAGGTTAACCTTACGGGCACAGCCATAACAGTAACTAAAAGGCCTTATGAGTGTGCCGATGGCGTTTATTCTACACCACTTATTAACGGAATTGTTACACAAAACAGCCTTAGCAATCCAACGTTTCATTTTGCACAGGCTACTATAGGTAGTTCGCTTAAGACTTTTATAAAGGTTACAGAGGGTAGCTTTGTGGGCTACTATGACCTTTCTACAAACCCTCCATTAAATTAATACGGAGCGTGTGGCATTTAACAAAATTTTTGTAATTTGAGCCTGTTTTTGCAGGCTCAAATTATGTTACAAAGTTTTTTATCAAATATTAATATAGTACAGGGAATTCTACTGATTACCTTGGTGTATTTATTAGTTAAATTCAGGAAAAACGCTACCAACTTTTTACTTATCGGGGTACTTGTTTTATTTTTACTTACAGAAATTTTTACCCGTATAGCAGTTGCACACGATAAAAATTATGGTCCAATTTATAATATATCTATAACAGTACATAGTCTATTGTGGTTCAGGATATTATTGGTAAATATTAATAAAACCAATTTATTTACATTCATAGCTGTGCCTTATGTGATTTTTGCTGTAGTTGATATGTTTTATATTGAAAGTCCAGACCATTTTTTAATCTACACTTTTGTAGTAGGTGCCCTTATTTATCTCGCCCTGTTTTTGCGTGAAAATATGTACCAGCTTAAAAATGAAAATTTTGAGTTTATTTCATCTAACGAAAACCTGTTGCTTTGCACACCGCTTTTATTATTTATAACTACAAGTGCCATTACGGGTTTTAATGATTCTGAACTGTTTGATATTACTGTAGTAGGAAATATACCGTTATACAAATTGGTAAATACTTTTGGCAACATTTTTTATTATGGGCTTATAAACGTTTATATTTACCGTGTAAACAAATTACAGTATGCACAATAATACTATAGCTATTGGTATTATAATAGGGGTGCTGTTTGCTACAGCGTTAATTTTTTTTACTGTGTTGGTTATAAGGACCTATATAAAAAAGATTAAGGCTTACACAAAGCTCATTTATGAAAAAGATCTTAATTTTGAGCGTACCCTTAATACCACAATCATAGAAACACAGGAGCAGGTGCTCAACAATATATCGGTAGATTTACACGATGATGCCGGCCAGCAACTTACCTACATTAATTTTATGGTAGAAAACCTTAAGCTCGATTCACCGCAACTTACCGAAGACCTTGAGCCTATAAGCAACTCAGTGCGCCTGCTTAGCAACTCCATACGCAGTATTAGCCACTCGCTAAACAATCAGCTGCTTATGAAACAGGATTTGGTTAAAGCTATAGAAGCAGAGGTAATGCGCCTAAAGAAAAACAGCCGGATTACCATTATGTTTTCTATTTCGGGCGATGAACCAAAGGTGTTTGCTACAAACGAGAAAATAGTAATTTACCGTATTTTTCAGGAGCTGGTCAATAACATTTTTAAACATTCCGGCGCTACCGTGGTAGACATACAAATTACCACCGGCCCACAGTTTGAGCTTATAGTATTTGATAATGGCAATGGTTTTGACCTTAACACCGCTATGCAAAAAGAGGGGCTTGGCCTTAAAAATATTAAAAACCGGGCAGAACTTATTAACTTTGATGTAGACTTTACTACTTCGCCGGGGCAAAGCACTACCGTAAAACTGTTTGATAATACAGATAATTAATGGATAACATTACAATAGGCTTAGTTGATGACCATGAAATTGTGAGACAGGGGCTTAAGGTACTGCTCACAAAAATTGGTACTTATAATGTTACCCACGAATTTAGTAGTGGAAACGATCTGCTGGCAGCCCTGCCGGTACAAAACAGCCCAAGCCTGTGGATTATAGATTATTCAATGCCCGGCCTTAATGGGGTAGAGGTTATTAAAGCACTTGACGAAATGGGTGCCGATTATAAAGCGCTGCTGTTAACCCAGCATTTAGACGAGTCTATTATAAACGCTGCTTACCATTATGGTGCCAGGGGGTTTTTAAATAAAAACTGTTCTGCGTTCGACCTTAAGTATGCCATAGAAAACATAGCCACAACCGGATATAACAATGTCGTTGAAATTTTAAAGCGCCTGCGCAAGTACGACCCTGATCCTGTTTCGCTTAAAACAGAGGTTGTTATATTAACTGCCCGTGAACGTGATTTTTTAAGACTGGTATGTGATGAAAGGGAACTAACTTATGACCAAATGGCCGACCTTATGTCTGTCAGCCTAAAATCTATTGAATCTTATCGCACGGCCTTGTTTGAAAAATATGATATAAAAAGTAAGGTAGGACTGGTGCTTTTTAGTTATAAACACCGCCTTACAGAACCCTTTTTATAGCATTTTATAAAGCGAATAAGCCGATGTTAGTATAATAAGCGTGCCTACCATAAAAAACAATACTCTTTTATTTATGCGCGATGCTATAAAAGCCCCCAAAGGAGCAGCAAGCGCGCCACCCGTTATAAGCCCTAATATTATTTGCCAATGGCTTATCCCTAAAATAAATACAAAAACAGCTGTGGCGAAATAGGTCACAAAAAATTCGGCTGTATTAACGGTGCCTATGGCATGGCGCGGGTCTTTGCCCTGGCCTATAAGGTTGCTGGTTACAATAGGGCCCCATCCACCGCCGCCAATAGTATCAAGAAATCCGCCTACAAGTGCCAGTAGTGGGGCACGTTTTACATTTCTATCTTCTCTTTTTTTATTTTCTATGCCTTTATAAATAATGTAGCTCCCTAATAATATCAAATAGGCCGATATGTAGGGTTTTACCACATTTCCGTCAAAATAACCGCTTATAAGGTAAGCACCCAGTACAGCACCCAATGTGCCCGTAATTACTATTTTAAAGAAAAGGGGTTTGTCTATATTCTTAAATTTAATGTGTGCCAACCCGCTTATTCCGGTCGTAAAAATCTCGCTGGTATGCACGCTGGCCGATGCAAGCCCGGCAGGTATGCCATAATTCATAAGCAGGGTGGTGCAACTTACACCATAAGCCATGCCCAGTGCGCCATCTATTAGCTGTGCTAAAAAGCCTACTGCCATAAAAAAGAAAAAGTTGCTGTTAAACTCAAGCGTGCCGTTAAGAGCTTCCAGCGTTAGCAGGTAACCAAAATAGCCTATAATTACCAGTTTAAGCAGCAGCATGGTTATGGCTATCTGCTTAAAGGTAATATTATTTGTGGCGCGCTCAAGTGTTAATATTATTCGGGTCATGGGCTTAAAATTATACTACTATATAATTTCTATAGAGTAGTAGGTTTTGCAAATATAATAAACACAATTAAATAGCCGCATGACAAGAAGCATTTATTGATATATAACAAAAATTTATTGAATGTAGCTTATGTATTACAGTTTTGTTCGCTACTTTTAATGTACAAAAATCAACATACATAACTTATGGAAAACAACACAAAACCAGACAAACTAAATATTTTTACTACACAGATTCCCGAAGAATATAATATACCCGAAATACACCAACGCGAATACCTTTTAAATGGAGAGCTTGTGCCATGGAATGGAGCTGTACAGGAGGTATGGTCGCCGGTTAGCATACCCGGCCAAGATGGGCTCAAGCGTAAGCTTGTAGGTACAATACCCCACACTACACCTACAGAATCTATGGAGGCACTACAGGCTGCTGTAGATGCTTATAATAATGGTCTTGGAGAATGGCCAACCATGAAAGTAGAAGACCGCATTAAGTGTATGCAAAAATTTGTAGGCTTAATGATTAATGAGCGCGACCTGGTTATAAAATTGCTTATGTGGGAAATAGGAAAATCACTGGCTGATGCGACTAAAGAGTTTGACCGTACGGTTGAGTACATCAATTTTACTATCGATGCTTACAAAGATATTGACCGCGAATCTTCAAGGTTTCAGGTGGCTGAAGGCACTATTGCACAAATAAGGCGTGCACCTCTTGGTGTGGTGCTTAGTATGGGGCCGTTTAACTATCCGCTAAACGAAATTTTTACCACACTTATACCTGCCCTTATTATGGGTAATACTATACTTTTTAAAATGCCGAAGCATGGTGTGCTGGCACACTATCCGTTGCTAAAGGCGTTTAAAGAATCGTTCCCAAAAGGAACAGTAAGTACACTATATGGTAAGGGTTCTGAAATTATAACTCCAATAATGGAAAGTGGTAAGGTAAATGTACTGGCATTTATTGGTTCAAGTAAAGTGGCCAATGGCCTTAAAAAACAGCATCCTAAGGTTAACCGCCTGCGCGCGATATTAAGTCTTGATGCCAAGAACGCCGCTATAGTAACTAATAATGCTGACCTTGATGTGGCCGTTAATGAGAGTATATTAGGTTCGCTTTCATTTAACGGGCAACGTTGTACGGCACTTAAGCTGATATTTGTACAAAGGGGTGTGGCGGATGAGTTTGTGAAAAAACTGAGCGAAAAGGTATCTGCCCTTAAGCCCGGCCTGCCTTGGGATAAAGATGTTAAGATAACCCCGCTGCCTGAAGCTGATAAGCCTGAATACCTAAAAGGTATTATTGAAGATGCAGAGGCGAAAGGCGCTAAAGTGGTAAATGAGTATGGTGGCTATACGGAAGGCTCTTTTGTATTCCCGGCGGTGGTATATCCGGTAAATGATACCATGCGGCTGTATGAAGAAGAGCAGTTTGGGCCGGTAATTCCTGTGGTGCCGTTTGACACAATAGACGAGCCGCTTAAGTACCAGATTGAAGCTAACCATGGTATGCAGGTAAGTATTTTTAGTAACGATGCTAAAGAGGTTGCCAGTCTTATAGACCCGTTTGTAAACCTGGTAAGCCGTGTAAATATTAATACACAGGCGCAACGCGGCCCAGACGTTTTTCCTTTTACAGGAAGAAAAGACAGTGCCGAAGGTACGCTTTCAGTAGCCGATGCACTAAGGTCGTTTTCAATACGTTCGTTGGTAGCAGCTAAGGTAAACGATACTACTAAAGATTTGTTTAATACTATTGTGCGTGATCATGACAGTAACTTCCTGAGTACAGATTATATATTTTAATATTTTAGAAAGAAATATAAGAGCGGCTTTTTTAAGCCGCTCTTTGTGTTTTATATGGGTATGCAGAGGTTAATTAATCTTCAAA
Source organism: Flavobacterium akiainvivens (assembly GCF_001278115.1). Classification (GTDB taxonomy): domain Bacteria; phylum Bacteroidota; class Bacteroidia; order Flavobacteriales; family Flavobacteriaceae; genus Flavobacterium; species Flavobacterium akiainvivens. The sequence continues at coordinate 724,441 of NZ_LIYD01000005.1, forward strand.
TGAAAAGGCCGCATTGCTGCGGCCCGGGTCAATCAAAATAACAATTCCCTAAAATTTCATCCCTATGCCTATGCCAATGAGCAGTGGGTTTATATCTACATCAGCCGGTATAGAAAGTCCTGTAGCGAGGTTAGAGGCATCTACAGTAACATCTGTATTCAGGAATATTTTCTTGATATCGGCATTTATAAAGAATTTATCGGTAATTATGTAATCAAAGCCCAACTGAAAGGCATAACCAAAGGCATTGTCATATTTTACATCTTTTACGGTACTTCCTTGGTCTACGCTATAAAAAATAGTGTAGTTTACACCCGCACCTACATAAGGCTTAAAGTTTGTTTCAGGAAAGAAATGATATTGTACTGTTAGGGTAGGAGGCAGCAGCCACACACTGCCGAGGTCTACATTAGCATTTTTAGAACCTCCAACAGCAGAAATGTCAGAACCTTTAGTATTTACATCGTGCTTGCTCGTGCCAAGTATAAGTTCTGCAGCAATATTTTTGGTGAAGAAATAGGTAAAGTCCAGTTCCGGAATAACAGTGTTTGAGATTTCAGTATCTCCGCCTATAATCCCTATGTTGGCACTTTCATCAGGCAGTACTGCTACACCTCGCAGGCGCACCTGCCATCTTTTAAAATCAGTTGTTTCAGTATCCTGGGCAAAAGTTATTCCGGTAAGGGCAAGCGCCATGGCGGCAAAAAGTAATTTTTTCATAATATTTGTGTTTTGAATTACATACCAAAAGTATGTATCACAAACCGCCCGGATACTGACTTAAATCATGGTTAGGATAAAAAATGGGTGTATTTATTTCTATTTGCCCCATCCGTTTTGCATCTTTTTATAAGATTCTTTACTAACCGTGTGTTTACTTTTTGCACGGGATTTGCCTTTGCGCCGCCTGGCGTTTATATTGTTAACTAAGGAGTTTTTTACACCCAACTTGTTTTTCTTACTGCTGCTTTTTCGGGCTTTTTTCTTTAGTTTGCTCATAACGCTAATTTTAATTATTGAAGTTACGGATAGAGCCATGCAAAAAAATGCTAAATAACGTTTCGATAAGAAATGCCCGTATGGTTTTTAGGTTGTAAATTTGTAGGGTAAAAACACTCAGGTTCACATAACATTGACATTGTAAATTAACATCATATGAGATTCCATACCCGCAAATGGGTAAAACCCGAAGACCTTAACCCCAATGGTACCTTGTTTGGCGGTAAACTGCTTTCATGGATAGATGAGGAGGCAGCCCTGTACTCAATAATTCAGCTTGAAAACCAGCGTATAGTTACCAAGCACATGAGCGAAATTAACTTTATGGCATCAGCACGTCAAGGCGATATAATAGAGATAGGTATAGATGTGGTTAAATTTGGCCGTACATCTATAGTTTTGAGAAGTGAAGTGCGCAATAAAATGACGCAGGAAAAAATTATTACTGTAGATAATATTACTATGGTAAACCTGGATAGTTTTGGCCGTCCGTCTGCACACGGCAAAACGCAGATTGAATATGTAAAAGACAGGATAGCAAAACCATAAAGGGTTTATTGTTCAGCGTTATTTATATTTCTAAAAAACGCTGAACAACTGAACTTTATTCAACAAAACTGTTTGCTGATGGCAGTTCAAATATTTCGAGATCAAAATATTTTACTGATGCTATAATGTGGTCAAAAATATCGGCCATTATATACTCGTAGTTTAGCCAGCGCTTATCGCTTGTAAACAGGTATATTTCAATAGGTATACCTTTATCGGTTGGCTGCAGATGACGGCACATAATGGTCATATCTTTATTTACACCGGGATAATGCTCAATATAGCTGTTTATGTATTTCCTGAAAATGCCCAGGTTGGTCATATTTCTTCCATTAAGCGGTAGCGATTTATCAATACTGTTTTTTTCGTTAAATGTATTAATATCACTGCGGCGCTGATCAAGATAGTTAGCTATAAGTTGTATCTTCTTTAGATCATCTATTTCGTCATCTGTAATGAAGCGCACACTATTTGCCTTAATCAGTATATGCCTTTTTACACGGCGTCCTCCACTTTCCTGCATACCGCGCCAGTTTTTAAAAGAGTCAGATATCAGGCTATAAGTAGGTATAGTAGTAGTGGTCATGTCAAAATTGCGCACCTTAACGGTAGCCAGGTTAATTTCAATCACATCACCATCAGCGCCATATTTTTCAATGGTTATCCAGTCACCTATGCGCACAATGTCGTTAACCGTTACCTGTATACTGGCAACAAAGCCCAGTATGGTATCTTTAAAAATTAGGATTATTATAGCCGAAATAGCACCAAACGTACTGATAAGTGCTGTAAATGAGGTGTCAAATAAGGCAAGGATTATAGCTGTTATGGCAAAAATCCACAGCATTATCATTACTACCTGAATGTAGCTGTCAATGGGCTTATCGTTATAATCAGGTAATAATTTTAAGTAGTCACGCAGCGAGTTAAACACGCTACGTATTATCCACAATGTAAGCAATATTATAAAAGCTGTTATCCCTTTGTGGAAAAGGTACTCCCATCTTGAAAAATCGGTTAGTATAACCGGAACTGTTTGATATACCACATAAAGTGGTATTAGGTGGGCAATATATTGAGGCGTTTTATTTTGTACTAAAAAATCGTCAAATTGGGTTTTGCTGCGGCGTGCTGCCACTGCTGTAGCCCAAAGTACTATTTTTCGCGCAATAAAATCTATTACAAATGTGGCAATAATAATGACTAAAAGATTAACCGCAAGGTTGGCATACAATGCGGTTGTCTTTTTAAAATCCAGTTCCCTGAACAGGTCGTATGCCCAGTGAAATATATCCATTTAGCTGTTTTGTGTGTTTCGGAAATATTTGTATTCAATATAGAATGTACCAAAGGGTATTAGAGATGCCAGACAAATAATCAGGAATTTTTTAGTATCCCAGTTTTCTTTTTCTTTCAAGATAAAAGCGGCTATAATATATGCTATAAAAAGAAAGCCATGTGTGTAGCCTGCCGGTTTCATGATAGTTTCATCTCCACCAATATACTTCAATGGCATGGCAACAAAAAATAATACTAATAAAGAGATACCTTCAAGGGTTGCAATTATTTTAAAAAAGCGTGTCATAAGTTGTAAAATTTGTTGCAAAGGTAGTTACTAAAGTTTTTTCCATAAAGTTAAATTACAGGAAATATCTTATTCTTATCTTAGCAATAAACAACCTGATATGAAGAAATACCTGCCATTGATTTTGTTCTCAATACTAATTTCATCCTGCAAAAAGGAAGAAAAACATAAGTTTAAGCCTTCGTTTGCATCTGTTACAGTAGATACCTTGTTAACAGACAGTATCAGTATACGTGCATTAGCTATTGATGGTAATAAAGTGTGGTATGCAGGTAGTAAAGGTAAATATGGCTGGGTATCGTTAAGTGGGGGTAAAGATTTTAATGGTGTGGCATCTCAGGATACCATATTCCCTGAATTCAGGGCTATTGCCCAAACAGCTACCGATGTTTTTATACTGAGTGCAGCATCTCCGGCGTTGTTGTTTAAAATATCTAAAGACGGTAAGAGCACCCGCCTTGTGTATATCGATACTGCCAAAACTGTCTTTTATGATTGTCTGAAGATAGACGGGAAAAACGGAATTGCCTTTGGCGATCCACAAAATGGTTATCCTGACTTACTAAAAACGGATAATGGAGGTGAAAAATGGTATAAAGAAAGTAAAACTATTTCTCCTAAGCTATCTGATGGAGAGGCAGCCTTTGCCGCAAGTAATACTAATATTGTAATTAAAGATGGCAAAACATGGATAGCTACCGGTGGTAAAAAGTCGCGTGTACTATTCAAAGATAAAGATGCAAAAAACTGGCAGGAATTTATTTCTCCTATTGTACAGGGTAGTGAGGCAACCGGCCCATATAGCATAGACTTTTATGATACCGAAGTTGGGTTTATGGCTGGTGGAGATTATACAGAACCAGATAGCAATGCTAAAAATAAGGCATTAACTACAGATGGTGGTAAGACCTGGAAACTGGTTGCTGATGGTAGTGGACCTGGCTATATAAGCTGCGTGCAGTTTGTGCCGGGCAGCGATGGTTATGAGCTGGTTACTACAGGTGGCAACGGTATTTTTTATAGTTATGACCGTGGTGTTACCTGGAAAAAAATCCTTAATGATACCAACCTTCATACACTACAGTTTGCAGATGCCAAAACGCTTATTGCTGCCGGGCAAAACCGTATTGTGCTAATAAAACTGAAATAGTTACATTTGCACTCCTAAAAGTAAACTATGAAAACCATTTATATCATAATAATGTTTGCAGCGGCATTTGTGGCGCTTTATGAGCAATCAATTCCAAAGCCTAATGTATATATAATGGTAGGGGCGCTAATAGTATTTGTAGTGGGGCTGATGCGCCTTATGAGCAAAGTGCCTTCTAAAAATGAAAGAGACAGTAATGGCGAAGTTTAAAGCAGGAGATACGGTAACAGTACTTGATGATTCTTTTACCGGCAAGGTTAAAGGATATAAAAAAGACAGGGTTGTTGTAGTTACTACCGATGGCTTTGAGCTGGAATTTAGCGAAAGTGAACTGGTTAAAACCCAAACAGGCGATATGCAGGCACTGTTTAGTGGGCGTAGTGTATCTTCCATATTAAAGGAAAAACAGGAGCCTGCCAAACGCAGCTTTGTCAAGGAAAAGAAGCCTAAGAAGGACGGATTTGTGCTGGAAGTTGACCTCCATATAGAAAAACTGGTAAAGAATAAGCGGGGCATGAGCAATTACGATATCCTTACGCTACAGACTGAAACCGCCAAAAGCCAGCTTGATTTTGCCATACGCAACAGGCTGCCGCGTGTGGTTTTTATCCACGGGGTGGGGGAAGGCGTACTTAAAGCCGAACTGGACTTTCTTTTTGGCCGTTACGACGGTGTTATAGTGAGCGACGGCGATTACCAAAAGTATGGCGGCGGCGCTACCGAAGTGTATATTAAGCAAAACCCGAATCGATAATTTTCTGCTACGAATTGCACAAATTTCTCTAATTTTAATTCGTGCAATTCGTAGTCAAAACTACTTATTCAAAAAATTAAGTAAATCATAAAAATTTTGTGGTGCAACACCATGGCCTACAGGATATTCGTGATATTCTGTATCCAGTCCTAATGTTTTAAGGAACTCCGGGGCTTTACGCGTCCATTCTACCGGGATTACTTGGTCTACAACACCGTGCGAAATAAAGTATTTTATGTGCTTTACGCTCTCGGTGTGTAGGTTTTCGCCAATAATTGCCGGGTGCATATAGCCGCTGAGGGCTGCCACACGGCTTATTTTTTCAGGATAAGTTAACGATACCCCATAGCTTAAAATAGCGCCCTGGCTGAAGCCTATGAGTGTTACATTTTCTTTGTCAATAGGATAAGCGTCAATGGCCTCATCTATAAATTTGGCAATGAGGTCGCGAGACTGTTGTGCCTGTACGTCATCGGTAAACTTGTTCATATCGGCGTCAAAATTTATGGCATACCATGCAAAGCAATAGCCGGGCAGGTTATAAGGTGCACGTACCGAGATGATAAAATACTCATCGGGCAACTGCGCGGCAAAACCAAACAGGTCTTCTTCGTTACTACCATACCCGTGAATAAGCAGCAGCAGCGGGTTTTTATCTTTTTTAACTTTTGGTTCCCTAACCAGGTGATAAAGTGATAAATCCATTATGCTCCAATTGTTTTAAATACTTTCTGGCAAAGTGTGCCAATAATAGGCATAGGCCTCATTTGTCCTGATATAGCTGTATAAAGCCCATAGCCCCACAGTACGGTCATACATAGCCAAAAAGGCAATAAAATTTCAGGTGCATCAGCAGAAAAGCCGCTAAGAGTGTAGCCTATAGCTACAAAAAGTATTGACAGCCCTAAAGCCTGCCTTATATGATAAGATGCAAAAGCATTTCTTTTTTCAGAATTCATACTCATGGCAATTAGTACACCCACTACTAATATGTAACTTGTTATAGCGGTGCTTTTGCCTTCTTCAATAGTTTTAATATCCATTTATTGTATTTCTATGGTACTTCTTGTTTCAATATTAGTGCGTGGGTCAAACACCACATCATAGTAGGCAGCATCATCCGCCATACTGCTTATTTGTAGTTGTTTGCGTCCAAATTCTGTTCCCTTTTTATCAGATACCTTGACTGTTACTACGCCCACAAAAGCTTTTTCGGTAGCAATATAAATGGTAAGTTTGTTATTATTTGCTTTAGGGTTGTTCACAGAATCGCTTTCAATCTGGAATTTACCTACTTTAAGGCCTTTTTCTATAAGCTCATTACTAAGTACAACTTTACTTTCCAGTGTGCGGTCAATACCTTCACTAATGCCTTCGCCTACTTCAGTAGCAATTTCACCAACAGCCTCACCACCTTTATTAAGGGTGTCTTTTGTTTTCTGTTTCATGTCATTGCATGACAATACAAGAGCTATAACACCTCCATATATCAATACCTTTTTCATATTATGAATTTAGGATTAACTTACCGTTGTTGTAAATACCGTATGCCCTGCCTTTAAGCTTTTGGTTAAGAAATGCCGAGTTCTTCGATTTTGAAAGTATATCTTTTTGTGTAAAAAACCACTCACCTTCAGGGTTAAACAGCGTAAACGAAGCTTTAGAACCCTCGGAAATATCATGGTTACCTAAGCCAAAGATAATTTTACCGGCATTGAATTTCTCTACAATAATCTCAAGTGGCAGCAGTGTGTTAAGCGCCCCGAAAGCGCTCTCAAAGCCGACTGTACCGTCTTTAGCAAGGTCAAACTCCAGTTTTTTAAGCTCTACATCAAGCGGGTTATGATCTGAAGTAATGATATCAATAGTCCCATCTAATACGCCATCAAGCAACACTTTACGATCGGCCTCTGTTCTCAACGGCGGCGCTACTTTATAGCGGCTGTCAAAGTTGCCTAATACCTCATCGGTATGAAGCAGGTGGTGTACGGTAACACTACAGGTAACTTCAAGACCTTTGGCCTTAGCCTCTCGTATCAGCTCAACAGAACGCGCCGTACTTATGGTAGGGATGTGCATTTTGCCTCCGGTATACTCTAAAAGGTACAGGTTGCGGGCAATTTGCAGTTCTTCTGCCAGGGCAGGGATTCCTTTAAGGCCCAGGCGGGTGCTAACAATACCCTCGTGCACAACGCCCTTGCCCTTAATTTTATCGTCCTGGGCATAGGCAATAACAAGACCGTTAAAGTCCTGTACATACTGTAACGCTATTTTGAGCAGGTTAGCATCCTGAAGCGATTTATTGTAGTCGCCAAAGGCTACAGCCCCAGCATTTTTCATGTCATACATTTCGGCAATATCCTTGCCTTCGCTGCCTTTGGTAAGCGCGCCAATAGGGTGCAGTGTAGTAGCGGCACCTTCGCTGCGGCGCAGTACAAAAGCAATATCACTCTGGCTATCGGCTACGGGGTTTCCGGTAGGTTGCAGGGCAATATCGGTAAAGCCGCTACGGGCTGCCACGTTAAGGCCGTTGGCAATGGTTTCGCGGTCTTCATAGCCGGGTTCGCCCAGGCTTACCGAACTGTCAAACCAGCCTTTAGAAATGTGCAGGTTATCGAGTTCAACGGTTTCAAAGCTGTTTTCGGCAGGTATGTTATTTCCAATTTTTGTTATAATGCCACTCTCCACTTTTATGTCAACCGTTTTATTGTTAAACGGGCTGTTCTTGTCTATAATGGTAGCGTTTTTAAATATCAGGTTCATTTTACAAATTTTTGGATGAAGAGTTCAAGTACTAAAAATATAAGGGTGCCTATTACAAACCATTTCCACAGTTCGCTGGCAGTACGTTCAGATTTTATATCGTTAAATACCGTTGCAACCGAGTCGACCGATGTAAAATCGTCCAGAACGGCGGTGTTTTGCAGGTTCAGGTTGCTTTCGGTTCGGGCGTGGTTAAAGCTAACGTCTTTCAGCTTTTCGTTGCTTTTAAAAATGCCGTAATTACCCGCCTTTTCAGGATAATCGCCAAAAGACAGCTTTACTTTGTTGTTCAGTAATTGCTGCATTGGTATGAAGTCGGCACCATCGTTCTTAACGGCCAGGACCTCGTCTTTGCCCAGCTGTACGTCAAGAACAAGGCTCTCATTTTTGCCTATGGTTATGGCGCTGATTCCCGTTTTGCCGCTGTTTTGCGCCATATTATAGAACGATACCAGCACAAGTGGCGAGTTCTGGAAGTTTGTGTTTTTACTGTTTATCGGGGCCGAAAACACATATACATTGCCCAGCTTGTTGTTAAACGAAGCCAAGAACACTTGTTGGTCGGCATAACTTAATATGGGTAGTACATTTCCGGTAATAGAGTAGCTTGATTTCACTTTTGGATATTGAAAGTTGTCAACTCTCTTTTCAAACACGGTACTAAATAAAGGGTGGTTGTTGGCAATTTTAGTTATTTGCTTTTCGCCGTCGGTAACAGGCTTAAAACTTACCGGCCCAAGAGCGCTTAACAATGCATTAAGGCTTTGCAGGCTGCCTTCAGCCGCGGGAATGATACATATGTTACCACCTTTGGCATAAAAGTCCTTCAGTGTAGTAATAAGCGCCTGTGGAATGTCCTTTAACTCGTTGAGTATTATAGCATCCTGTTTTTGAAGGCTGTTGTAATCAAGCGTAGCAAGGGGAGTAGCAGTGTAGTTAAACTCGTCTTCGGTAAAAATACGGCTTAAAAACTTGTTCTTATCAGCATCGCCTATGGCTGTAACAGTACTTTTCTGTGGCTTTGAAAGGCTGAAGAAATAGGTGTTATCATAATCCAGGCTGCCGTCTATTACTTCAACATAACCGTGAAAATCCTTTTTAGGTATGGTAAACACACTGCTTTTCTTGGCAGTATCAAAGGTAACAAGCGATTTTGCCGTAAGGCTTTTGCCGTTGTACAGCGCTACGGGTATGGCATCTTCATACGTGCCATACGCGCTCATTTCTACCTTAACCTCGTAAAAGTTGTCCATGGTTTGCGATATGCACACACTGTCTATGGCAATGTTGCGTATGTTCTGGGCTTCCGGTTTAATGGCATACACAGGCCTGTTGCCAAACTTAGAAACATCCTTACTGTCCAGGTTAACAGCATCGGTAATCAGTACCACGTCTTTGCCGATATTGGGACTTTTGGCAAGCGCTTTGTTCAGCAGAAAGTCGGGTTTATAAGGAATATCGCTATACGGCAGGTTTTGCAGTTCCTTTTGTATGGATTTGATATCGGTATACCAAAACGCACCTGAGTTAGTTATGAGCGAAAAGCGCTGGCTTTCGGGTGTGTTTTCGAGCAGGTCCTGTACGGCGCGTTTTAGCAGTTCGCCACGGCTGCCTTTTGCCTGCATAGAAAATGAGTTGTCGAGCAGGATAACCATTTCGTTACCCTTATTATCATCGTCAGGCGCTTTAAAAAACGGCTGGGCAAATGCTATAATAAGGCAGGCAAGCAGCAACAGGCGCGTAAACAGCAACAGCCATTTTTTTATTACCGAGCTTTTGCGGGTTTGCATGCTCAGCTCTTTAAGGAAGCGCACGTTGGTAAAGTATTCTTTTTTAAAGCGGCGTAACTGGAAAAGGTGTACCAGAACGGGAATTACCAGCAGGAAAAGAAAGTATAGAATTTCCGGGTGTTTAAACTGCATTCGCTTTAAAGTTTGTCAAAAATACTAATTTTTATTTTAAACGTTTGTGCAAATATGGAGCATAAATTTCACATAACATTTAAATCGTTTACATTTGTAAAGACTAAATTACATAACATGAAAATAGCCAAAGCGTTACTATTATTTGCTTTTATAAATGCCGCCGCCCAGGATAATTTTAATCTTGTTGTAGGTACATACACCAATGCCTGCGAAAGTAAAGGTATTTATGTGTATGATTTTAATACCAATACCGGCGAATTTAAGGCCAAAAGCAATACTGATGGTGTGGTAAACCCAAGTTATGTAACGCTTAGCGCAGATAAAAAGTATTTGTACAGTGTAAACGAAGACGGCAAGAACAGTGCAGCCAGCGCGTTTAAATTCAATGCCGTTACGGGTAAGCTGGACTTTATAAACAAGAAAGAAACCAAGGGGGCCGACCCATGCTACATTATCAACGACGATAAAAATGTGATTACGGCCAACTATTCAGGTGGGTCTATAACCGTATTTGAACGTAAGGCAGATGGTTCGCTTGGCGATATTAAACAACAGGTGAAGCACACGGGTACCGGGCCAAACAAAAGCCGTCAGGAAGCCGCCCACGTGCACATGGTATATTTTAGCCCTGATAAGAAATTTGTGTTTGTAAACGACCTGGGTACCGATAAGCTATCAATATACAGTTACAACCCAACCGGAGGCGATAAAACACTTGTTCTTAAAGAAAGCATTGCAGTGAAGGCAGGCAGCGGCCCACGCCACCTTGTATTTAGCCCAAGTGGTATTTTTGTGTATTTGCTGGGTGAGCTTGATGGTTCATTAACAGTGTTTAATTACAACAATAACAAGCTGGAGAAAATACAGGAAACCACAATGGGTGCTGCGATTTTTGGTGGTAAACACGGCGGGGCTGATATTCACTTTAGTAACGATGGCAAGTATTTATATACCACAAACAGGGGTGATGCCAATACTATTTCTACCTTTAAAGTGCATGCTAACGGTATGGTAAACCTGGTGCAGCAAATAAGCACACAGGGTGCAGCACCGCGCAACTTTAGTATAGACCCTAACGATAACTACCTGCTTGTAGCTAACCAAAACACCAATAACGTTGTTATTTACAAGCGAGATAAGGCTACAGGTTTCCTTGCTACAACCGGTAAAGAAATAAAATTATGCCAGCCGGTTTGCCTGGTATTTACGCCAAATAAATAAGCAAAAAATATTTTATAAGCCCCTGCTGTAGCGGGACTTTTTGTTTAAAAGCTTCCCATAAGGTGCAATCCTACAAAATTGCCAGAGATTTGCGGAACCAGTTTAAATTCTATTTTATCTGTCCAGGATGTAACATTGCTGCTTATATCCTGAATATCGCGTCTTTTTCTTGAGCTTTTTACTATAGACCCACCAATGAGTGTGCCTAATATACCTCCCGCAACCATATCTGAAACCCAATGCTTATGGCCGCGGATATCTGACAAAAATATGCCCGTAACAACGGTATAAGGTATCCAGTAATTATTAAACTCCATAGCCATTACCTTTGCAACGGCATAATAAGCAGTAGCGTGAAATGATGGCATTGCAGTGCCATACTGCCCACGGTCAAATTCTATACCGCTTAAATTTCCAAAATCAAATGGATTGCTTGTGTAAGGATATTCCGGCGGATTTCCATCGCTAAGTGTCAGGTCTGGCCTATGCCTGCCTATAACTGATTTTAGCAGTAAGTGTGATATAACGTAAGAATAGGCCAATGCTTTGAATGAGTTGACGGCAGCATATTGGCCTTTTTCATAATTTGTGGCAAATGAACCGGCATAAATGCCTAATAAAGAATACGTAATATAAGCATCAGTACCGGAAAGGAATTGATCTATAATAAAGGGATGCTCTTTCTTTGGTGAAATATTTGGCAAATGATAATCAATGGCACTTTCTATTTCATCTTGGTAAAATTCAGTAGTATATTTATCTACCAGTACCAGCCCCGCTATACCGGCGGTATAAATTGCGGTTTTTTTCCAGTTATCTGAAACACCATGTCCTATCTGTACAAAATCCTGTGGAACAGTAAGAACGCTATTTTTAATTACCCCCCAGGAAGTAGAAAATATTCCCTTTTTTTGATTATGTTGAAGCGTATCATTTTTTGTAGAGAGGGAATCCTGAGACTGTGAAAAGCCGCTTAGGCAATACAACAGCATCAAAAAACAATTGATTGAAATTTGTTTCATTAGGAAGAGATTTTTTTATGGATCAGTAGTTTGTAGGTGTGCTAATGTACTTTTGTTTTACTGTGTAATGCCTGGATTTATGATTTCGTTAACAAAAAAAGCCGCATATAGCGGCTTTTTTTATGAACTAATTAATAAAATTATTCAATTTCATATACTTTGATATAGTCAACAACATATTCCTGCGGAAAAATGCTGTCGTCTACTTCCATACCGCCAAAATGACCACCTACTGCACAATTTAAAATGAAATAGAATGGTTTGTTGAAAGGCCAGATTTCAGGGGATTTACTATCTGAAGCAAAGCTGTGAATTTCTATATTATCAACATAAAAGGTTATTTTATTTTCAGTCCATAAAGCACCAAATGTGTGAAAACCCTCCTCAAGATTTTTAAACTCCATTTTATTGCCGTTTGCATTGGCCCCATGTGTTTGTGTTGTATGTACGGTTGCATAGGCCATGTGCGGCTCGCGCCCCACATATTCCATTATATCTATTTCTCCTGCCAGAGGCCAACCCACTTTATCAATGTCGCCACCCAGCATCCAGAAGGCAGGCCAAATGCCTTTACCAGCGGGTAGTTTGGCGCGTGCTTCCATGTAGCCATATTTAAATTCTTTTTTACCCTTAGGTAGTTATACGTGTGCTGGTATAGCCGTTACCTTCTTTTTTTGTGGTAATGGTTAAGTAACCGTTTGCTACTTTATGGTTTGTGGTTGTATAGGTTTGTTTCTCAGCATTTCCAAAACCGCAATTATCCGGGCAACCGTTACCGGTTTCAAAGTTCCATGTAGCGGTATTAAGGCTGTCGCTATTGAAATTTTCCTCCCATATAAGTTTTCCTTTTTTTACCTGAGCAGTAGCAATACAGGCGCTAAGAAGTAATAGTAATAACAATTTTTTCATAATGTATTAGTTGGTTATATAACTAAAAGGTAGTTCGGTCCTGGTATCTGAGTTTGTGCCTACATACACCTTAAAATCGCCGGGTTCAGCTTCCCATTTATTGTTAGCGGTATAAAATTCTATAGTCTTTTCATTTATAGTAAAGGTAACGGTTTTTGTTTGCCCTGCCTTGATTTCTGTAAGTTCAAATCCTTTAAGCTCTTTGACAGGGCGCGTTACAGAGCCCACTAAATCGCGTATGTATAACTGTACAACTTCTTTACCGTCAACATTGCTTATGTTTTTTACATCTACCGATACGGTAATATTTCCTCCTTTTCCAAAAGATGAAGCACTTATTTTAAAATTACTGTACTCAAATTTTGAGTAACTCAGTCCATATCCAAAAGGGTAGAGGGGGGCATTTTGCTCATCAATATAATGCGACCAGAATACACTCTCGGTTGGTTGCCCGTTACCCGGTCTTCCGGTAGATTTATGATTGTAATACAGAGGTAGCTGCCCCACGCTTTTAGGAAAGCTCATAGGTAGTTTACCGCTGGGGTTGTAGTCGCCATAGAGCACCTGTGCAATGGCGTTGCCACTTTGGGTGCCCAGTTGCCATCCCTCAACAATGGCAGGTATATGTTGTGCAGCCCAGGGTATTGTTAATGGTCTTCCGTTATTGAGTACCAATACTATATTGCTGTTTACCTTGTATACTTCTTCAAGCAGTTCCTGCTGAACGCCGGGCAGGTCAAGACTTGCCCTGCTGCGGCCTTCGCCGGTTTGCAGGCCGTGCTCACCCAGTACCATAATAACCACATCGGCACCTTTGGCTGTGCTTATCGCTTCGGTAAATCCGCTTTTATCAGTTGTATTGATGTGGGTTTCGCTGGCAAAAACGGTTTGGCCAATGGCAACATCGGCACCTTTTGCATAGCTTATACGGTTACCTTTATAGTTTTGTAATCCCTCAAGTACAGATACTGCCGTACCGTCATCAGCCCCTATGCGCCACGAACCCAGCGGGCTGGTTTTGTCATTTGCTAAAGCGCCAATAACGGCTATTTTCAGGCCTTCCTTTTTTAAAGGAAGCAGGTTGTTGTCATTTTTTAAAAGTACGATTGATTTTTTAGCCATATCCAGCACGCCATCTTGAAATTCCTTTTTACCAATGGTTTGTTGCTCACGTGTTTCATCGCAATACTTATAAGGGTTGTCAAATAGACCCAATGTAAACTTTACACGAAGTATACGCCTTACAGCGTCGTCAATCTTATCTTCACTTACCTTGCCCTCGCGCACAAGTGCAGTAAGGTGGGCTACATAGCCATAGCTTTCCATATCCATATCGCTTCCTGCATTGGCAGCTCTTTCAGCAGCTTCTTTAAGGTCTTTGGCATAACCGTGCGATACCATTTCACCCAGGCTGCCCCAATCGCTTACTACAAATCCTTTAAAATTCCATTGCCCTTTAAGTATCTCTCTTTGCAGGTAAGGATTACCCGTTGCAGGTATGCCTTCCAGCTCGTTAAAAGAGTTCATAAAGGTAAGTGCTCCGGCCTCAAGCGCTGCTTTAAAAGGAGGGAGGACAATATTGTGGAGCGTATTATTGCTAATATCTACGGTATTGTAGTCTCTTCCGGATTCGGCAAAAGAGTATCCTGCAAAATGTTTAACACACGCAGCTACATTAAATTCGCCAAAATCTCCTTGAAAGCCTTTAACCCTTGCTACGGCAATCTGGCTGTTTAGGTAAGGGTCTTCTCCGGCGCCTTCCATTACGCGGCCCCAGCGGGCATCACGGCTTACATCTACCATTGGGGCAAATGTCCAGTTTAGCCCTGATGCAGCGGCTTCTGCAGCTGCTATTTCAGCCGATTTTTTTATGGCTTCCATATCCCAGCTTGCGGCTTCGGCAAGAGGTATGGGGCTTATGGTTTTATATCCGTGAATTACATCATAACCAAAAATAACAGGTATGCCCAGCCGGGTTTCTTCAACTGCAATTTTTTGCAGGGCTTTCACATCTTTAACACCCTTAACATTAAGCATAGAGCCTACCCAGCCTTTTTTAAGATGTTCATATTTAAGAGCAGCCGCTCCATCTTTTGGAACAGGGCCGGTAACCTCCCAAAAGCCATTGTACTGGTTCATTTGGCCTACTTTTTCTTCAAGCGTCATAAGTGCCAGTACTGAGTCTACTTTTTTGTCAATCGCATCGCGGTTGTTTTCAGTAACAAAGCTTTTTTTGGGACTACTGCATGCCAGTACAACCAATAAACCTGTTGCAGCTATATAAGGTGATATTTTATTGTATTTCATTCTTTTTTCGGGAATTGCCCTTACAACATAGAGGCCAGCCTGTGGCCAGCCTCTGTTGCTTTGGGGTAAAAATTAAATTGATGTTTTGGATTTGGAAAGGC
This sequence comes from Flavobacterium akiainvivens, assembly GCF_001278115.1. Taxonomy (GTDB): domain Bacteria; phylum Bacteroidota; class Bacteroidia; order Flavobacteriales; family Flavobacteriaceae; genus Flavobacterium; species Flavobacterium akiainvivens. The sequence goes on from NZ_LIYD01000005.1 coordinate 739,726, forward strand.
TATTGATAAACGCGAACATAATCTACCTCCATAGAGTCTGTTAAGAACGTTGGGGTGTAGTTTTGCGTAAAATTACCACCCACAGCAATATTCATTATCAGGAAGTAGTTCCAATTAAAATAGGGGTGGGCGTTGCTGTTTACAAACGTTTTAAATGCAGGGTTATCATCTATATACCACTTGATAACCTCGGGGCTCCATATTAGTGTATAAGTATGCCATTCTGACGGGTCGGCCAGTTGTGTTGAGCCTGTATTTGCACTGCCTCCAAAATTACCGGGGTAATGTAATGTACCACTAATGGTTGTAGGGCTAACGTTAGCAGCATATTCCATAATATCTATTTCACCACATCCGGGCCATGGGTTAGTTGTATAATTTGAACCAAGCATCCATAGGGCCGGCCATGAACCTAGCTCGGTAGGCAGTTTAGCCCTTATTTCTACCCTGCCATAGGTAAAGTCAAATTTGTTACGAGAAATCATACGAGCCGAATTATAAATGCCGTCTTGATTTTTATTTGCTGTAATGGTTAATATACCCCCGCTTACTGCTGCGTTTCCTGACTGAGTGTAATGTTGAAGCTCCTGATTGCCCCATCCATTATTATTACCTTCTTCTAATGTCCAGTTTGCAGCATTCGGGGCACCATCTACATCAAACTCGTCTGCCCATATAAGATTGTTATATTCCGGGTCTGGCGTGGCAGATGGGTCTTGTGTAGTAAAAATATGATACCAGGCAAGGGCGTCATCACCACCCATTATTGCCCTTACTACCATACGGTTCTCTGTAAGTTCCAGTATCTCATAAGTGCTTTGGCCTATGTAATATCCCATAAAGCCACCGTCTGAAAACGTCATTTGGGTTCCTGTAGAGAATTCTTCAGGCACATAAGATTGTGCAGGTGCAAGCATTACATTTTTTTGCCCACTTACATTGTATGGAAGACAGGCATCTGTAGTCTGGTTACCGCCACCCACACTTGTAAAGGCAGCATTAAAGAATGTACCTTCATTTTCAAGCGATAGTTTAATCATACTGCCATCAAGAGTAAAGGTTAACTTGTTTGTATAAAGGCAGCTGCTTTCAGGGCTTCCTGCTTTTTCAAACGGTGCGGCAGCATACCACTCAGGCCAATAGTTATTACCTGTAGGTGTGTTAGGGCCTACACCAAGGTGGCCTTGTTCTGCTGCAGCCCAGTACCAAACTTTAGAACCAGTACCGGTTAAAAGGCCTGTTGTAACCGGATCATCAAAGTTGCTAAGTACATCTTCTATAACAAAGCTGTTGCTTGTAGAAACACCACCTCTGCCATAAGCAATTACAGTAATTTCATAGTCATTAATACCGGTACTGGTGAAGCGATACATAAGTTCGCCGCCGGCAACAGTTTTAGTGTCACCACTTGGAAAAATGTATTTATAGCTTATTGCTCCCTCAGCATATGCCTTAAGCTGCACATATCCTGTGCCGTCTCCATTAGGGTTTGCGGCATCCTGGCCCATTATATTGTAATTGAGAGACAGGGCAGTAGGGGTGTTAATATCACCAAATTTTGTATCGTCGTCTACACACCCTGTAGCTACAGCCACAAGCATAACCAGGATGCCTAATTTTTTAAATATCTCTTTCATAGCTTTTAGTTAGATTGTTTAATATCATCAATGTAGTACGTTTGATTTGTACCTGCTACACCTGCATTCATAAACACCACAACACGCTGGTAGTTATTAGCCGAGTCAGTACCCGTAAAATCAAATGTCATTTCTTCCCACTGATTTGCTACTGTTGTGCTAACATTTTTTTCTACACTGGATGTGTTGTCTATGTTTTCAAATTTGAAAATAACAGGAGTATTTGCCGTTGGGCTGTAAACCTTCATTTTTATTTTGCCCTGTGTGCTAAAATCTACCGGTTCAGACAGTAATATCCAGCTTCCGGCCCAGTCTTGCCCACCTGTAGACTTTAATATTCTTAAAACGGTGTTGCTGGTGTTTATTCCACCCGATACAGGGTTGTTTTCAACAGCACTTGCAGCACCAAGAAAATCAGTAAATGTGTAATCTAAAGATGTGTTCTCAAAAGTTATGGGCATAACCATAGGCACGCCGGAAACACTTTGCTCTACATCGTCAAAATAATATTCATCACCGGCACCAGTAACATTAAAGTTACAGAACACTACCACATTATTGTAAGTTTGGTTAGCATCGGCATTTGAGAAATCATAGATAAGCTCTTCCCACTGGTTTGCCACGGTAGTTACAGCCTGTACTTCATGGTTAATGGTGTTGTTAGCCAGGTTTTCTATCTTTAGCAGGAAGGTTGTTCCTACTGCCGGAGACCACACTTTCATTTTAAAATAAGGCATGGTTGCCAGGTTTGTAATGGGCGTATCAAGAGTAACTAATGAGCCCGCCCACGTTTCTGAGCCTGCATTTTTAACCTGTCTGGCAACTTTTGAGCTTGTATTTATACCTGTAGGATCGGGGTTATCTATAACCGTGGTTACAGCATTGCCAAAGTTTGCGAAGTTGTAGGTGTTAGTTTCAAAAGTTAACGGCAATGATACCGGATTAGATATAGTAACCGAACCTGTGTAGGTAGCTGTAGCCACACCACCACTATATGCCACAACAGTAACAGTATATGTGCCTATAGCAGCATAAGTATATGTTGCGGTTTGTCCTTCGTTAAACTGTACAGGAGGCAGTGCCGTATCTTCATCAAACCAAACTTCAAAATAGGTTTCATAATCTGCTGTAGCAGTAACGTTTACCTGAAATGGATTGCCTACAACAGTGGCAATATTTACGGCAAGGTTTTCCGGCGCTACAAAAGATACTGTTAAAGGTTGTTCCATTTCAGTAGACTTACCGTTTATACTATAACCGATGAGCTTAACGGTATAAGTACCTTCAGCATAGGTGTGTGACGTTTTTTCTCCAACATTTACAGAGGCCGGTTCTGTGGTGCCATCACCATAAAAAATCTCAAAACGGGTAACGCCTTCACCGTGTGGTGCAATAGTTACCAGGCCAGAATTATCCTGGGTTATGGTAAATAAAGCGGTTAGGTTTTGAGGTGCCGCTGCATCATCAGCAAAAGTGGTATCCTGGTCAGAATCTTCGCAGCCTATACTTAAGGCTACAAATAAGACTGCAATTATGTATTTTATTTTTTTCATAAATTATCTTAATTAATAGCCGGGGTTTTGTGGCCAGTTTCCGTTAGAAAATTGTATCTCCTCATAAGGTATTGGAAACACTTCGTTTTTATTAGATGTAAACCCATTAATTTCACTTTGTGCCTTACCTGTTCTTACAAGGTCAAAAAAGCGGTGTCCTTCTCCAACAAGCTCAAGCCTTCTTTCCAGTAAAATGCGGTCATAAAGGCCATCTCCGGTACTGGTTATATTATGGTTGTTATCGCCAAAGGCACGTTGCCTAACCTGGTTAACATACTGTTGGGCTTTTTGGTCGTTACCCGCCCTGTTAAAGGCCTCGGCTGCCATTAGTAATATATCGGCATAGCGAATAGCCCTGTAGTTGTTAGGGTTGGTTAGCTTGCTGTCGCCCAGGTTAAGGTCACCCTGCCTTGGTATGTATTTTTTATTATAATAGCCGGTATGCTCATAACCTACACCGTAGGTTACACCGGGATTTGCAGCAGCCCAAGCATTGATATCAAGTATAGCTACATCGCGGCGGTTATCGCCCGGTTCAAAGGCATCATAAGCTTCCTGCGCAGGTATGTTAAAGCTGTATCCGGCATCATATAGCGGCCCTACATAGTTCCTGGGGCCGTTAAAGCCTACGGCAACGTTACCTTCACTACACTGAAGGCATCCAAAACCGGCACCTTCAGCATCGCTATACTGTACTTCAAAAACCGATTCAGGGCCATTTTCGCCTGCACTTTCAAATATGGTGTTATAGTCTGTTACAAGGGTGTAAGTACCGCTTTGTATAAGTGTTTCCAATACTGTTGAGGCTTCCTGGTATTTACCCTGATATAAATAAGCTTTGCCAAGCAGTGCCTGTGCAGCGCCTTTAGTAACACGGCCTTGTTCCTGTGCTTCAACAGAAAGGTTTTCTATTGCAAATAAAAGATCTGCCTCTATTGATGCATATACCTCCTGTGGGGTACAGCGGGGTATGGTAGTTTCGTCTCCTACTGCAAACCTCATATCGCCCTTCATGGGGATACCACCAAACCATTTTACAAGCTCAAAATGGAAATAAGCCCTTAAAAAACGGGTTTGTGCAATAATGCTCTGCTTACCTTCAAAATCAAGCTTATCCTGAAATTCGAGTATGTAATTAGCCCTGTTTACACCGGCAAACATCCAGTCCCATACGTTTTTAAGGTTAGGGTTTACAGGAGTGTGGGTCATATCGTCAATTTGCTGGAAACCCGGCACGTCTGTAGCGCTTTCGCCACCACAAAGGGTATTGTCTGATGCAATTTCACCAAGCAGAACATTTACATAAGTAGACTGCAAAATGTCATACACTGCAATCAATGCATAGTTATAATCTTCGGGCGAATTAAAATAGTTTTCTGAGTCTATAGAGTATGCCGGTGTGCGTTCTGTAAAACTGTCTGAACACGAAATGTTTAGCGATAGCAGGCTAAACGCGGCAATAGCTGTTATTATCTTCTTTTTCATTGTCAATTAAAATTTAATGTTAGCACCTACCATAAATGTTCTGGGTACCGGATAAAAACCATAGTCTATACCGCTGCCAATAGGTGCCCCGGATGAAGCACTTGGGTCATAGCCCCGGTATTTTGTAAAGGTGTAAAGATTGTTTACAGCTACATATATCCTGGTTTGGGTAACCACATTGCCCAGCCAGTTAGGATTTATGCTGTAGCCCAACTGTAGGTTTTGTATCCTGCAATATGAAGCATCCTCCACATAATAAGATGAGAAAAGTGTATTGTTATTTGCCCCAACAGTCTGGATAGGGATAGTATTGCTTGTGCCTTCGCCGGTCCACCTGCCAAGTACATAATTAAGGCGGTTGCCATTAGGTACATTTCTTTCATAAGCCCTTACCATGTCATTTCCAAGAGATGCAAACGCATAAGCTGTAAGGTCAAAACCTTTATACCTTAGCGTTACATTAAGCCCCATGGTAGCATTTGGTATAGGGTCACCAATATTAGTTTTATCATCAGGGGTAATTATACCGTCGCCGTTAACATCTTTAAATCTAATGTCGCCCGGGTGTGCTCCTGTACCACCAAGGCCTGCCTGGCTTGGAGCGGCATCAACTTCTGCCTGGTTCTGGAAAATACCATCCATCTGGTAACCATAGAAGTAGCCCATAGGCTGTCCAACCTCCATTCTTGATGGTTGTTCGCTCAGTCCAAAAGTACCGCCGGGGTAGTAACCTGTACCATTGTTTACCGCAGTTACTTCGTTTTTAAGGAATGTAACGTTGTAATTGGCATCAAGCTGCATACCTTCAATAATATCTGTTTTATAACCTAAAGCAAGCTCAAAACCGCTATTACGAACGCTACCTGCATTTACAGTAGGAGCGCTTGCTCCCGGTGCACCGATGCCTATTATACCCGATACCGGAATATTAGGAATAAGAAGGTCATCTCGGGTATCAATAAAATAATCTGCTACAAGGCTAAGCTTATCGTTAAAGAAATAAATATCAGCACCTACGTCAAATTTCTTGGCTACTTCCCACTTAACATTAGGGTTTACAACCGTTCCTGTTGCAACACCGTTTACAAGTTGCCCGTTAAATACATACGTTGCCTCACCACTTAGCAAAGACCTGTAGGTGTTAGAACCAATAAGGTCGCTACCCAGTTCGCCATAGCTGGCGCGTAGTTTTGCAAAGCTTATGATGCCTTTGTCATTTGAATCTTCGCCACCTCCAAAGAAGCTTTCGTCTGACATAACCCAACCTGCTGTTACAGAAGGAAAATAAGCTACTGAATTGCCCGGGCCAAATTTTGTAGACATATCACGCCTAAGCATGCCTGACAGCAAGTACCTGCCTTTATAGTCGTATTGTATCCTTCCAAAATAAGAAAGCCTTCTGTCATCATACGTATATGAACTGTTTGTTTTAGAGTCGCTAAGCCCGTTTGCCAGGCTTATATCTGCATATTCCCATGAGTTGTAAGGAACGTCAAATCCTGTTGCGGTTACATTCTGGCCATACGTTTTAAATACGGTCATACCGGCTGTGGCTGTAACATTATGGTTTTCGGCAAATGTTTTAGCGTATGTAGCAAAAAGGTCATACGTATAGTCGTTAAAATTACTTGCGCTCTGGGTAACGCTGCTGCGCTGCACATCATAAATTTTACCACCATAATTAACCTGTTTACCAAATGTTTTACCCCTGTCTGTAGAAGAGTTGAAACCTATCCTGCTGGTTATGGTTAGCCCATCAATAATTTTGTAGTCAAGGCCAAATGTACCGTTGATTTTCTTAAAATTATAAGCGTTATAGGTATTAGCCATTTGTGCCAGCGGGTTGATAATTTCTGTACCAAAACCGGTATCGCTTGGCACGAGGGTAAAGTCTCCGGTTTCATTGTAAGGCGTTAATACAGGTGAAACGTTTAATGTATTAAAAAGCACCGAACCCAATACGTTTTCGCTAAGGCTTGCCCTGTCAAACTGCGTGTAAATCACGTTACCGTTCATCCTTAGTCTGTCTGTAAGGTCGGCGGTTAAGGATATCCTGGCAGTATTTCTTAAAAAGTTTGCCTTGTTGCCGCCCACAATACCTTCCTGCTCAACACGTGAGCCGCCTACTGAGTATGAAATTTTATCGGCACCGCCGCTAAAGGTAATATCCTGGCTTGTTATTGGCGCATCATTTTGAAAAACCTGATCCTGCCAGTTGGTGCCGGTTCCAAGCCCGCTAAGGTTAGGGAAGGGAATAGGTTGCCCACCGTTAGCATAGCTTTCGTTAAGCAAAGCGGCATACTCAGTAGCGTTTAATGTTGGCAGCTTTCTTGTTGTTTCCTGAAAACCGGTAAATACATTGTAGCTAACTTCGGGCTTTTGGTTTTTACGGCCCTTTTTAGTGGTTACAAGTATAACACCATTGGCACCAATTGTACCATAAATGGCAGCTTGGGCATCTTTAAGAACGGTAATACTTTCAATGTCAGATGCGTTTAATAGGCCAAGTTCGCCCTGGTAGCCGTCAATAATCACTACCGGGTTGGCGTCGCCATTTGTGGCTATACCACGAATCCTGATGCTAAGCCCCGCTCCCGGAGATCCAGAGGTTGATGTAACATTAACTCCCGATACAGTACCTTGTAGTGCCTGTTCAATTTTTACTGGCCTAAGCTGGTCCAGCGTTTCTGAGCCAATTGTGCTTACAGCGCCGGTAACTTCTTTTTTGCGCTGGCTACCGTAACCAATAACCACAAGTTCTTCAAGGCTTTCTACCGAAGCTTCTAACGAAACAGTAATGGTTTCTGTAGCTGTAACAATTTTTTGAAATGGGGTATAGCCAATAGATGAAAACTCTAATATAGAGCCTACCGGCACCGAGATTGAAAAATTACCGTCGAGATCTGTTACGGTAGCTGTTGTGGAACTTTTTACAACGACACTTACTCCCGGCAGAGGATCTCCGGAGGCCGCTTCTGTTACCTTTCCGTTTATTTCAACATTCTGTGCAATACACAGGGCTGAAATAAACATAAAAGCAATGGCTAATAGTTTTGACTTCATATAATACTAAAATGTTTTTTGTGATAATATAAAAGTAGGGGTACTAAAAACATGTAAATTTTTTAGTACCCCTACAAATGTTATACAATTTGAAAAAAGATTTTTTTAAGCAATAAAAACACACGTTAACCTACTGTTAACAGTGTTTAGCAACATTTTAAATATGTTAAAAATACAGTAACGAAAACCTTGTAAATAAGGTAATGTTGTGGTAATGTATAGGTATTTTTAAACAGTGTTGTGGTTTATTAAACCGACAGGATATACTCAACAAGGCCTAATTCATGTGGTAAATCCATTTTTTTGCGCAAACGATATCGTTTTATTTCAACGCTTCTTACAGATATGTTAAGCAAAGGTGCAATTTCTTTACTTGAAAGGTTAAGCCTGAGGTATGCACACAAGCGTAAATCGTTAGGTGTAAGTGCTGCATGAGCCTTCTTTATTTTCTTTAAAAAGTCTTTATCAGCATTATTAAATGCTTCCTTAAACATATCCCAGGTATCGTTTTCATTTATGTTTTTATTTATTGTCGTTATAACCGATTTTATACTTCTATCGCCAATCTCAGTACTCTTTTTAAGATCGTCCTTAATCATTGATAGCAGTTCATTCTTTTTAATAAGGTTCATTGTAGAAGCAGCCAGTTCACGATTCTTATTCTCAAAATCCTGCTGTAGCTGCTCATTTTTTACACGCATTAATTCCTGTTCATTTTCAAGTTCCTTAATCTCAAGAAGCCTGTTGTTTTCTTCTATAAGCTTTTCACGTTGATTGTGGTAATAGTTCTTGTAGGCTCGGTTAATCATGTAAGCCGCTATAAGTGCTATAAATAGATAAATAATTAAAGCAAATGTAGTTGCATACCAGGGTTTTAAAATAGTAAACCTATATTCTGCAACATTTTCAGATAATGAGTTGCCTGTTTTGGCCCTTACTTTAAAGATGTATTCTCCCGGAGGCAGGTTTTTAAAATTCACTAACGGCTTTGTAGCCCATTCACTCCACTCATCCTGCATTCCTTCAAGTTTGTACTGAAATTCAGAATTGACATACTTGTTGTATTCCGGAACAGTAAAGCTGAATGTGATATTATTTTGAGTATATTTAAAGCTGCCTTCGCCTTTAATATTGGTTGAAACGGGTTGTCTGTTTAGCTCATTAATAGCGATATCTGAAATAAATACATTGTATTGCTTAGAGTCTAACTCATTAAGGTTTATAGTGTAATATCCATCTGTAGTGCCTATTAAGTATGTATTAACCGTAATTTGAGTTATGTTTTCATACCCTGCCATTGAATTGGTTAACGTACTGGGAATGGGAATAACATTGTGCTTTAATTCTGAATTGAGCTTGCCTGAAGTAAAGTAATTAATATAGTTCTTAGTAAAAAACCACAACCTTCCACTATTGTCTGCTATAATTTTGCCCGATGTATACTCATCATTAGCAAAAGGTTTAGAAAGTTTTTCCTGTTTTATAAATTGTTTTGTTTTTGTATTCAGCTTATAGATACCTTCCTTGTAGGCATAGTATATTTCGCCATTAAAGGTAGAGAGGCTTGCATTTTTCCCTTTTTTAGGCGTTTTGTAGGCGTAAAAACCTGATGCCTTCGTAAAATTATTATCTACCGTTATCCTGAATATGCCTTTATACTCATGGCTTATATAAACATCACTACCGTTTATGGCAAAAAACCTGCTGGAATAATCAAATCCATCTATCCGGTTGCGGAGTTTCCATCCTGCAGGTGTTTTTTCGAGAACTGTAAAACCCAGATAATTACCTTGCAGAAGTAGATTTGGCTTACCCTGAATTTTTTCAAATTTCCATGTGCCAATGCCCGAAAATATTTGTGTTGCAGATGTACCATTAATCAAATAGGTACCATAGTCATGGCCGCAAAAAAGAGTATTATCATATATAAATAAAGACCATACCTGTCCTTTAGTGCCTGCTACAAATTTAAAATCACTGTCAGAATTATAAGGCTTACAAAACAGTCCCTGATTTGTGCCAATATAAATAACATCATTATAAAGTACTGATGCATATACCGTTCCTAAAAAACCGGTATCATCTACATAGCTGTGTACTGCACTTTGCATATTTATGCAGTTTATACCGTTATCAAGCCCTATCCACAGGTTATTGTCGCGGTCTTCAAACAATGAAAGGGCTGTATTGTTACTTAAACCTTTATTTTGGGTAATATGATATTTTATAGCACCTGAAGACGAGAGTATATAAATACCATTAGAAACAGTGCCTAATGCAAAGCTGCCGTCGCTTAGCCTTTGGCTGCTGTATATACTACTGTTTTTAAGCTGTTCATCTGCGGCTATATTCCATTTTGTAATCTCACCATTTTTATAAATGTAAAAGCCGTCATATTGCATTTGTATTAGCAGGCCATCATCAATGCCAAAAATATTTACAATTTTACTGTTTGCAAAAATGGGAGCATTACTTAAAAGTTTACTTTTCCCATTTTCTATTTCAAATAAGCCGGAACTAAATGTTTGATATAATATACTGTTGTTAACGGCAAAAACCTTATTCATGCCTGTATCTGAAGCAATTATGTTAAATGCTTGTGTTTTACAATCATAAATAAATATTTGTGTAAGCGATTGAAATATAACCCAGTGGTCAAGATGTTTAATATTCCAAAACTGTTCGTCGTCAATAATTTTTGACTTTATCTTATCTGAAAGTGAGAAGTATTTAAGGCTTCCGTTTTCCTGGCGGGTCCAGTAGCCAAACTCCATATAGGAGCCGGTATAAATCCTGTCCCCCACAGCCCTTACAGAGCGTAAAATTGTTTCGTTAGGGGTAGGGTATAACTTCCAGCTGGTGCCGTTATATTCTAACAGCCCCGAATTGTTAGCAAAGTATATATAACCGTTTTTATCCTGGCTTATCATCCAGTTTTGATTACCCGCATTATACACAGAAGTAGGATACTGCAAAATAGGAGGGAGATCCTGGGCAAAAGTGCTTATTGCAAATAGCAAAAAAAAGAGTAACTTTTTTTTCAAAATGATACTATTGGTTGGTTATAATTACGAATATACAAGAAAAGTTGTTATAAAAAAACCGCCCCGCACAGGCGGGGCGGCTAACTATCAACATGAAATTTGGAATAAAACTTACTGTTTTATAATGCGCTGAGATGTTTGTTTTCCTTTAGCGGATGTGTTTACAATATAAACACCGGCATTTAGGTTAGAAACGTTTACAGATACATTATTTTGTGCTGGCTTGGCAGTGTATATTAACTGGCCGATAAGGTTATAAATTTCTACTGTATCTATAGCATTTTCGTTGGTAATGTTTAGTACATCACTTACCGGATTTGGATATACAGTAGTAATAAATTTATTAAAAGCAGGTGCATTAGCAGTAGTGCTTGTAACTACAGTAAAACCATTTGCTTCTTCAGTACCGTTAGCCGGATTTTGGTTAAGCCCGGTAACTGAAACACCATATTGTACAATAAGTCCTGCCGTTATGGTAAATCCTTCAGTAGAAAGCGACCAGTCCTGACCAGGCACAAGATCTGCTGAAGCATGAAAATCAAGAGACCAGTTATTACCAGGATTAAGGATTTTTATAAAGGCAACGTCTTCAAAATCATCTGTAAGGGTAGAGCTAACTGTTTTACCTGTAAATATAAGGGTTTGCGCAGCAAGGTCAGTCCTTTCCACAAAAGTATTGCCTTCAAAAATTTTGTTTCCGTTTCCATTTCCGTCTGCCCAATAGGTATCAGCGGGATTATATGTATTGTAATTGGGATAAATGCTTATGGTATTATCTGCAGGGTTTAGCACACTTTTTAAAGCATCAAAAGTCCATGAATTTCCTGCTACATAGGTTAATTCTGTACCAGCTTCAAAGTTGCCGTTGTTTTCAAACCAGTTAGCAAAAGGTTTCCAAAGGTTTTCTGTATCAAGGTTTTCAATGGTTACGTTTACTGTTCCCGGTGTAGGCTCAACCGGTTCTTCCGGGGTAATAGGGTTTTCGCCCGGAGGGGCATTAGTTACAACAGTAAAACCGGTAGCGGCTTCATTAGCAGGGTTACCATTAAGGCCAAGCATTGAGAAACCATACTGAACATAACGTCCGGGGCCTATTTCAAAATCACCTGTAGAAAGCGTAAAATCCTCTCCCGGCGTAAGCGGAACGGTAATCATTACTTCTGTAGCCCAGTTAGCAGCCGGATTGAGTATTTTTATAAAAGCGGTATCATGATAACTTGCTATTAAGGTCGAGCTGTTAGTATGTCCTGAAAAAACAAGTTGCTCGCCCTCCATATCGGTACGCTCTACAAAGGTAAGGCCTTCAAAAATTTTGTTTCCATTACCATTTCCGTCAGACCAATAAGCATCTGCAGCATTATAAAGTGTGTAATTAGGGTATAGCGCTATAGTGCCTTCGCCTGTATTAAAAACACTTTTAAGTTCATCAAATGTTACCCACTGGTCGCCAAATTCATATGCTAAATTGGTTCCTGCTTCAAATGCACCATTGTTTAAGAATACGTTTCTATACGACCTCCATTTTTCATTATCTGCAGTAGCATCAAAATTATTTACCGTTACAAACACCTGCGCATGGGTATTAGCTGCAAAAAGCGATATGCCCAGCAAAGCAGTTGTTTTAAAGATATTGTTTTTAAGTAATTGTTTTACTTTCATATAAATTAGGAATTAAGGTTATGATGTAAAAATATACATTCAACGAAAACGATGTAATTTTTACTACCTATATAGAAACTATACATGGTAAAGCAATTAGAATACAATAATGAATAGTAGCCAAACCCCTTATAAATATTAACTTTTTGATTAAGCCTTTAACTATATCGTTTTCGGGTTTATTATACTTTTGTATAGGTAATGTATAGTTGATTTATATCTGATTTGCTTTTTGTTGTAGGTTTGCGAATACCCATACAATTATGTAAATCGAACTTTAATGGTATAAAAAATAATTTTGCTTTATAATTTATGTAAAATAGTTATTAATCATAATTACTTGTTAAGAGTGTTGTATATACCTATATTAATCTTTTAACTATTAATTAGTATTATTAAGGCAATATCCTTGTGCAATAGTTATTTATGAATTTTATATGGAAGATTGTTTTGTTAAACATCTTCTAATTAAGTTTTTATTAATTTTTCATTAAGAAAGCTCGGGGTAGTTTTGGCTCAACTAACATAAAAATTTGAGAAATGAAAAAGATTCATTTATTGGCCGGTGCATTATTACTATCAGGTGCCCTTTTTACAGCATGTAGTGATGATGACGACGCACCAAATGCAACAACTATTGAAGGTACTTATGAACTTGAAGAGGTTAATACTGCCGAAGCTACCGATTTTGATATGGACGGTGATTCGCATATTGACCAGACAGAAGAGTCTAACTGCTATGATTCCGGCAGGATTACAATTAATAGCGATAACACATTTACTTATGTGCATACTGCTATATTAATTGATGAAGCAACTGGGCAGGCCGGTTGTGCCAATCCTGTAACACTTTCGGGAACCTGGGAGGCAGAGGGAACCGGTACAGATGCTATTCTTACATTAACGTATGAAGATGAGACGGGAGATAATGCTACTGCATTTGTAACAAAACAGGGAAATAAGATTACTTGGGAAAATGACAATATTCTTTCAAGGTATCCTGACAGGGATGCTGAAGGCGGGGCAATATATACTCCCGGCAGCATAAACTATGTTTATGAAAAATAATTCAGTATGTAAAGAAAAAGGGATGCTTTAGCATCCCTTTTTTTATATTATTTCGGCACTTAGACCGGCTTCGAGCAGTTGTGTACATTGAGGCTTCAACTCGCTAAGTTCGCCGGTTTTAACAGTGCATTTGCCTTTATAATGCACAATTATAGAGCATTGTTCTGCCTGTTCGGCGGTATGCCTGCATACACGGATAAGCGTATCAATAACGTGGTCAAATGTGTTTACATCATCATTATACAAAACAATCTCGTTATTGTTGCCTACCTGTTCTTCAACCAGTACTTCTTCAAGTACTTTTTCCCTTGTGCTCATTATCAAAACTTTAAAATGCTAATTTACATATTTTAGGGCAACCCAGTTGTTTTTCTGGTGCTTTTTTTCCAGTTTAAGGCCCTTCTCGGTACATGATTCATCTATATATGGAATATCTTCTTCATAAAAACCGCTCAATAATAATATGCCCTTTTCGTTAAGACAATCTACATATTGCTGCATATCATTAAGCAGTATGTTACGGTTTATGTTAGCAATAATAACATCATATTTTCTGCCGGTAAGCAATGCTGCATCTCCTTCTTCAACAGTAATGTTATGGCAATTGTTGCGTTCGGCATTTTCAATAGAATTAAGGTAGCACCAATGGTCTATATCTATAGCATCAAGGGGTTTTGCGCCTTTCATTTCCGCTAAAATGGCAAGTATAGCTGTACCGCAGCCCATATCAAGGGTCTTTTTTCCCTCAAGTTCTGTTTCAAGAAGGTGTTTTATCATCATAAAAGTAGTTTCATGATGGCCGGTACCAAAACTCATTTTAGGCTCAATAACAATATCATACTGCACCTCTTTATATTCATGAAATGGTGCACGCACGCGGCAGGTGCCGTCAACGTCAATAGGCTCAAAATTCTTTTCCCATTCCTCATTCCAGTTTACCTGCTCAATTTCTTCTTTAGTAAAGCTTATCTTAAACTCACCTGAATTAAGTATCTGTATTTCAGATAAAATATCTTCCGTCCAAAACTGTTTCTGCACATAGGCGCTAAGGCCGGTTTCGGTTTCTTCGAAGCTCTCAAAAGCGGTTTCGCCCAGTTCGGCAATTAGTATTTCTGTGGCCGGTTCTTTAGGCTCTACAGTAAAATGATATCCAATATAAATATCTGGCATAACTTTAATTTTTTACAAAGGTAACATTGGCGTAACATTAGTCGGCAACATTTAATATTAAGTTTGCGCAAACTTTACAAGCGGTGCTTATGGCGTTATTTCCGGGTTACCTATGTTTGGTTTTTGCAGCAAAATAACAACACTATTTTTAATGAAAACAAAACTAACGTTATTTTTATTTTTTATTTCTCTGGCGCTATCAGCCCAGATTGACATTAAAAGAACCACAACAAATAACGACCTTAAACTTTCGGCCCTGCCATACTACAGTTATGGTAAAGGGTTAGGATTAACATCGCCAGACAGCCTGTTTCAGCTCAACATCCGTTTCAGGATACAAAACAGGGCAACCTACCTGCAAAATGAAGACGAAGAAGCAGCCATAGACGGACAGATAAGGCGTCTCAGGCTTCGTTTTGACGGTTATGTGGGTAACCCTCACTTTTTATATGCTTTACAGCTATCATTTGCCCCGGGTGATGTGGGTGAAATAGAAGACGGTAAAAACATAAATATTATTCGCGATGCGGTGGTTATTTACCGCCCTAACCAAAACTGGAACATTGCTTTTGGTCAAACCAAACTTCCGGGCAACCGCCAGCGTGTAAACTCTTCAGGGGCACTACAGTTAACTGACAGGAGTATTAACAATGCGCGTTTTACAATAGACAGGGATTTTGGTGTACAGGTGTACAATATGCACGAGTGGATGGACAAGTTTTCATACAACTTTAAAGGGGCCATAACCATGGGTGAGGGGCGTAACAGCACCGATGCCCCTGATAATGGCCTGGCTTATACCGGTAAAGTAGAGTTGTTTCCTTTTGGGGCTTTCAGTAAAGATGGTACTTATTTTGAAGGCGACCTTAAACGTGAGCAGCAGCCTAAATTTCTTTTGTCAGGGGCTTATCAATATAATGACAAGGCAAGGCGCACACAGGGCCAGCTGGGCGATGACCTGTTTGAAAAACGCGATATGCAGTCTATACTTTTAGACGGTATGTTTAAATACAACGGCTGGAGCCTTATGGCAGCTTATATGCAGCGTATTTCAGATAACCCGGTTACCGTAAACCCACTTGACGATACTGATATTAAATATGTGTTTACCGGCCATGGTTTTGACTACCAGGCCAGCTATCTTTTCCTTTCAGATTATGAGGTTATAGGCCGTTTTTCTACACAAAAAGTAGATAATGATATACGTGCTTTTGCACCAAATACCAACCAATATACAATAGGTTTAACCAAGTATGTTTGGGAGCACGCCTTTAAAGCACAGATGGAGTTTACCCTTGATGACCTTAACTATTTAGACGGGTCTACTAAACAAAACTGGTACCTGCGCTTTCAGGTGGAAATGGGTATCTAAAAATATATTTTTCTTACATCACAACAAGAATAATAGTACTTTCGTTATTGCTGAAAATCACCAGCCTGTAATGAAAAAACTATTATTCTTTTTGTGTTTTTGTACACTTCTTTCCTGTAAAAAAGAGTACAAAACAGAGCGGTCTTTCTGCTACTGGAAGACTACTTTCCAATCTTATAACTTTAACCAGCAATTAGCCGATTCGCTGGGCGTAGGCCATATGTATATGCGTTTGTTTGACGTGGGGTGGAACCCTTTTGAAAAAAAACCTGCACCCATGGCAACCCTTTGGGATTTTTCAGATGAACATAACAAAATGCATATTACCCCAAGTATTTATATTAATAATGATGCTATAGTAAACAGCAGCCGCGAGCAACTAAGGGAATTGGCTGCAAATATTAATAAGCGCACTATTGCAATATTATCTAAAACTGAAGAGAAAACGGTATTATGGTCAGCCGCGGCAAAAAGGAGGGATAGTACCTATACGGGTAACAAAGATTCCCTTAAGATTAAGGAAACGGCCAATTTTAAAAGCCGTATTAAAGAAATACTTATTGACTGCGACTGGACGCAAAAAAGCCGCGATAACTACTTTTTCCTGCTTTCTGAAATTAAAAGGCAATTCCCAAATTATAAAATTGCAGCAACCATAAGGCTGTGGCAATACCGCGATTTTAAAAAGGCGGGGGTACCACCTGTAGATAATGGCCTGTTAATGTGCTATAATATGGATAGCCCCACAAACCATAAAACAGGTAATTCTATAGGTTCATCTAAAACATTAAAGCAGTATATTACCCATAATGATTATCCGCTTAAGCTTAATGTGGCACTGCCTATATTTAACTGGCAATTAGTATTTAGGGGAGGTGAATTTAAAGGTATCCTGACAGATGATTTGCTCTCACTGCGTGGTACAGATTATAAAAAACTTGCCGAAAACCGGTATATGCTTACAAATGATATTACTATTGGCCAAACTTATTTCCGTAATGGCGATGAAGTGAGAGTTGAAAAAGTAAGCGATGCAGAATTGCGCCAAATGATTGATATTATTAAAGATAATATAGATTTAGAAAATTCAAGGGTTACGTTTTTTTCGTGGGATGAAAATTTTATTAATGATTATGGCACCAAAAACATTGAAGCCTATTACAGGCTGTTTAGCAATTAGCATAGCATTTCTTTACTCAGTTAGCGTTGCGGCATGTGGCTGGGGCGATACCGACGAAACCCTGCGCCTGGCCTTTTTTAGGGCAGAGGCACCGGGAATGGCCAAGTTTAGCCCGTTTTATTATTCTGACCATTATTTTAATCAGTATGAAATATACAGCACGGCAGACCGCTGGCGCAATTGCAGGGAATGGCAGCAAAAACTTGGTGATGCAGTTGTATTAGAACATATATATGAGCTTCAGTATAATACAGTACCCGAAAGGTTTCAGCTTGCTTACCAGTCAGGCACATTAAAAACAGAATTTAAAGGTAATACCTTTATAAAAGCACTTCTTTTGCCCAAAAATAAAGGGCTGCTTGAGTATTTTGAGTTTGCTAAGCAGATGGAGTATTTTCAAAACCCGCATAACTCTAAATGGGAATCGTGGGATGACAGCGGCGAAGAAAGGTATTGGGACAGGGAGCAGGATTTTGCAGAACAGGGGCAAAAGTCAGCTGCCACCATCCTTGCGCAGGTTGCTAAAAAACTACCGCAGGTAAAAGATGCTTTTTTACAGCAGCGCTATGCGTTTATGCTCATTCGATATGGCGAAACGGCTAAAGTGCCGGCGTTATACGACCGTTATTTTACTAATAGCAACACCATACTGCAAAACTGGGCATTGCTGTTTAAGGCGTATGCTACACAAGATAAAGCCGAACAAAATTACTACCTGAGCCGGGTTTTTGACCTGTGCGAAGAAAAGGTAATTGCCGTAATGCAGTGGTTTAACATTAATGAAACAGAGCGCACACTGGCCTATACCAAAAACGACCACGAAAAGGCTGTAATACTTCCCATAGCCGCCATGCGCAACCCCGGCAGGGCGCTTGACCAGATTGAGCGTATAAACAGGCTGTGGCCACAAAGTGTATATGTAAATATGCTGGTAGGGCGCGAAATAAATAAGCTGGAAGACTGGATATTTAGCCCGAAGATGCTCACTTCCGGGCCTGATATATATTCTGAATATGTGTATGAAAAGGAATATGCAAGGGCGCGCAGGCAAAACCTTAAAAACGACCTGGCTTATCTCGCCAGGCTAAAAGGGTTTGTTAAAAATGTATATCCGCAAACACAGTCTGCAACAAAAGATTACCTGCTGTCGTGCCTGTCGCACCTTAGCTTTATGGACGACAGTATTGCCGATGGTTACAGGTATGCAAATGCTATTAGTAATAATGCACCGGCTTCGGTTAAGGTACAAAAGTCTGTTGAGCTGGCACTTGTAGCGGCCAAACAGGGTAAATTAAGCGATGTGGCCGTACAGCAGAAGCTCTATGAAGCAATACAGCAACTTTGGGCAAACACCGAGGCAGACGAGGCAAAGAGCCTGTACACATTCTTAAAGGTATTAAGCTCAGAATATAACAAAGCAGGCGATATGGCTACCGCAGGGCTGCTCTTTTTGAAGGCTGACAATTATAAATACTACTATGGCTATTATAGCGATGGCCTTTCAGTTGAAAATCAACCGGCTAACTATTCGCACATAGCTTATTTTGACCGCCTTGCTACCCTAAAAGATATTGATAACCTGGTAGACATTATCAGTGACAAAAACAAGAGTCCTTTCTATACATTTATCAGTAATGGAGTTACGACTGATGTTAATTTTTATCTTGACCTGAAAGGTACTATTGCCTTCAGACAGAATAAATTGAAAGAAGCCTTTGAAATTTTCAAAGCCATTCCTAAATCATATTATAAAGAACAAGACCCTTATTCTGGGTATTATACGTCAGACCCTTACTATCCGTCTGTGCTTGATTATGCCCTTACCGAAGTCGAGCGCAAAGTAGTATATGATTTTGATAAGGCCGAATTTGTAAAACAACTTATTGGCCTTCAGGAGAAAACAGACGCAGAAAGCTACCTTAAGCTTGGGCACGCTTATTACAATCTGAGTTATGCCGGTAGCTATTGGAAAATGATTAGCTATTATCAGGGTTATATGTACTATGATGCTTATTTTGGCCACATGGCTAAGCTTAAAGAAACATTCCAGAGTGGCAATTATGCTAACTTAACGCTTGCAAAGTACTGGTATAATAAGGCTTACAAAAAGGCTAAAAACAAGGAACAGAAGGCTATGGCCGCGCTTATGCTGCACGTGTGTACAAAACACAGCAACTTTTCATTCCATCGCCATTGGTGGGATAATAAGCCACGCAATTTGTCGTCCGATAAATGGGTGGGGGCATTCTACAGTACGTATAAGAAAACCGGCACATTTAAAAAATTCAGCTGTCCGGAGATGGAAATGTACCTTAAATAAATTTTTGGAAGCATATTTTAATAAATTTGCACTATATCTTTAAAAAATATGTTACACGCTGCAGAAACATCGGTAAAAAGTGAACTTGAACAATATTTCAGCAAGTTCAGGCAAAACATCATAGGCATAGGGCAGGAGTTTGAGTCGCCTTATGGCTTAAAAGAAATGGTGTATACCGACTGGACTGCCAGCGGCCGCCTTTACAGGCCTATTGAGGAGAAACTGATTGAAGAATTTGGCCCGTTTGTAGCCAATACCCACACCGAAACAACGGTTAGCGGCACCGCTATGACCAATGCCTATCATGAAGCACGCCATATTATTAAGCACCATGTAAATGCAGGGCCTGATGATGTGCTAATTAACTCAGGTACAGGTATGACGGGCGTTGTAAATAAACTACAGCGCATACTTGGGCTTAAGGTTCCTGAAAATTTAAGGCCGCATACAACCGTGCCCGATGAAAAAAGGCCGGTGGTATTTGTTACCCACATGGAGCACCACAGCAACCAGACATCCTGGCTGGAAACCATTGCAAATGTGGTGGTTATACCTGCCTGCCCGCAAGGTTTGGTATGCCTGGACAGCTTTAAAGAGCTTTTAGAACAATATAAAGATGTAACCCTTAAAATAGCTTCAATAACGGCATGCAGTAATGTTACAGGTATTAAAACACCTTATTATGAGGTAGCTAAGCTCATCCACCAGTACAACGGTGTGTGTTTTGTAGACTTTGCCTGTAGCGCTCCTTATGTACATATAGATATGCATCCGGCTGATGAAGAAGCCTACCTTGACGCTATTTTCTTCTCTCCGCACAAGTTTTTGGGAGGCCCCGGAACTTCCGGAGTGCTGATTTTCAATAAGAAACTGTACAAAAACATGGTGCCCGACCATCCGGGTGGGGGTACAGTAAGCTGGACAAACCCATGGGGCGAGCACAAATATCTTGATAATATTGAGGAGCGTGAGGATGGCGGTACGCCCGGTTTCCTCCAGGTTATAAAAACAGCGCTTTCTGTAAGGCTTAAAGAACAGATGGGCGTTGAAAACATCCTGAAGCGCGAGAAGGAAATCACTGATTATGTGTTTGATAGTCTGGGTAACGTTCCTAACCTTAATATACTTGCACCGCAGCACACAAACAGGCTTGGGGTAATCTCTTTTTATGTAGACGGCCTGCACTACAATCTTGGCGTTAAGCTGCTTAACGACCGTTTTGGCATACAAACCCGTGGCGGATGCAGTTGTGCCGGTACTTACGGCCACTACCTGCTGCATGTAGACCAGGAACAGTCTAACTACCTGACCGATAAGATAACAGCAGGCGACCTCATTCAAAAACCGGGGTGGATAAGGATGTCTATACACCCAACCACTACAAATGCAGAGATTCAGTATGTGTGTGAAAGTATAAAGGCGTTAGCCGAAGGCTTTGAAGAATGGGCTAATGATTATAATTATAACCGCGGCAATAACGAGTTCACCCATAAATCGGCTGAGAATCCTATAGAGGTAAAAAGCTGGTTTACACTATAATACGGGGTCGTTTTTGCGGTGCTTAAAGCGGTTGTGGGTCCACAGATAGTATTGTGGAGCCTGCTTTATCTGCTCTTCAAGCATTAGCATAAAACGGTCGGTTACCTCGAAGTTAGGGATTGCCTTTAAATCGCCCTCAACGGGTATAAAGGTACATTGATAGTAGCCACGCTTAACCTTTTCTATACGGGCATACGCCATATTAAGTCCTATTTTTTTGGAAAGCATCTCTCCGCCTACGTGTACAGGTACTTCCATGCCAAAGAATGTACACCAGTGTGCCTCAGTATTTAAACGGGGCGACTGGTCGGTAATAAAGCCGTAGGCGCCTTGTTTGCCGTTGCGTATGTTTTGCCTCATTTGTGGTATAACTTGCCTCATACCAATAAGTTCGGCACCAAACTTTCCGCGTATTTTTCGCACCAGGCGGTCAAAATACTTGTTTTTTATAGGCTTGTAAATACCAAAGCCCACCTGTTTTTTTAGATATTTGTGCATTAAAAGTAACCACTCATAGCTGGCATAGTGGCCTATCAGTACAACAGTACTTTTACCGGTTTCTTCCAATTCATGGATTACTTCAAAATTGGTAAAAACAAAACGTTTTTTTATTTCTTTATCGCTGATATTTAATGTTTTAACCATTTCTACAAAACTATCGCAAAAATGGTGGTAAAACTGTTTTTCAACCTTCTTTTTCTCTTGGGCAGAAAGATGTGGCAGGCAAAGTTCGAAGTTTTTCCTGACTATTTTTTTTCTGTAACCCACTATGTAATAGATTAATACATAAACAAAGTCAGATAATATGTAGAGCACCCTGAATGGCAGTAGCGAGATAAGCCAGATAAAAGGATAGGCCAGTACGTATGCTAAAAATTGCATTAATGATAATTTTTAGCAAAGATAATGCTAATTATAATATGTAAATATATGCTAACACAGGCATTTTGCGTTAGATTTGCAATGCAAAATCATACTATGGCTACAGATATTTATTCAATTGTTTTATTTATCCTTATAGGAATCAACGTGTTAGTGAGCTACAAGGGGTTTAACGACCAGCTGTTTTTCAGGAAATACGATTTTCACATAGGCAGCATAAGGGCAGGGGAGCAGTACCGGATGTTTACAAGTGCATTTCTGCATGCTGATATTATGCACCTCATATTCAACATGCTAACCCTGTATTTCTTTGCACCAGTGGTTATGGTATTGATGGGAATACCTTCATTTATAGCTGTTTATGCTTTAAGTCTGTTGGCGGGCAACCTGCTTACATTTGCCTTCCATAAAAACGACTACTGGTACCGTGCCATAGGGGCTTCAGGGGCGGTTACGGGGGTGTTGTATGCTTCTATTTTGCTGGAACCCAATATGGAACTCGGGCTGTACTTTGTTATCCCCGTACCGGCTTACCTGTTTGGTATAGGCTATTTGCTGTATTCCATCTATGGTATGAAGGCCAAGAACGACAACATAGGCCACGTGGCTCACTTTGGCGGTGCAATAGGCGGATTTGCCTTTACGCTTATAAAAAGGCCTGATATGTTTTATAATAACACGTTGATGGTCATACTATTGGCTATACCCATTGTGATTTTGTTTGTACTTGCCCGTATGAAAAAGCTATAATTGGCACGCATTTTGAATTTCCTACAGTAAAAACAACAAAAATTGAATATTATGAAAAAATTAGCCCTTGTATTTGCCCTGTTTGCAACAATGTTTGCTACTGCTCAGGTGCAGCAAAACCCTCAGCCTCAGATTAATGTAAACGGCGAAGGTAAAATTATGGTAACGCCAGACCAGGCCGATATTATTGTAGGAGTAACCAACACCGGTGCTGATGCCGCCGACGTTAAGAAAGCCAATGATGCGGCCATAGACGCCATATTAAAGTTTTTGAAGAACCAGAAGCTGCAACCGGCTGACTACCAAACTCAAAGGGTAAACCTTAACCGCAATTATGATTACAACAAAAAGAAATACAGCTATGTGGCTTCGCAGTCTATAGTGATACACCTCAAGGACTTAGCTAAGTATGACACCCTTATGATGGGCCTTACTGATGCCGGTGTTAATACCATTGAGGGTGTTACCTTTAAAACCAGCAAACAGGCTGATTATGAGAGCGAAGCGCGTATAAAAGCCGTTGCCGATGCTAAGAAAAAGGCAACCGACTATGCCACAGCGCTTAATCAAAAGGTAGGCAAGGCTATTACCGTGACTGACAATACACAAGTGCTTTATCCACAGGTATATAGGATGGAAATGAAAGCAGCTATGGCTGACAGCGCCCCGCAGGAAACTCTTGCCATTGGCGAAATTACCATCACTGCAAATGTCAACATTGCTTTTGATTTGTATTAATTTTCTGTAAAAATATACTACAGCCCCGGAATTTTTTCGGGGTTTTTTATTTGCAGTATTTTCTTATTTTTTAACACATTTTAACGCTAATTTTTCACTTTTGGAGTTTGGATTTACGGTGTGAAACAAATTTGTATTTTTGTGGTTTAATTTTATAACGGCAGTTAAAATTTAAATGATGATTTTTGTACCTTGGTTTGGCCTTGCCAAAAAATGTACATTCCATTTTTAAATGCGTTGGGGTATGGGGTTAGAAATAGAAAATGAATTACGTAAAATTTGGGACAGGATACCTACCGAGCCCAATGTTGTAAACAAGCAGTTTGATATAAACTCGTGCAAGGCGTTGCTCGACCTGTTTCATGTGGGCAAATACTACTACATGGTGCTCAACGTGCGCACCTCTACCTACGAATTTGTAAGCCCCGAAGTGGAAGAGGTGCTGGGTTACCCGGCTGGCGAGCTTGATTTTTTTACATTCCTTAACCTTTTACATCCTGTAGATAAGGCCAACCTGCTTAACTATGAAACCGCTACCGAGAAATTCTTTCAGTCGGTACCGCCCGAAAAGCTCTTTAAATACAAGGTACAGTACGATTTCAGGCTGCGCAGGGCAGATGGCCATTATGTGCGCATCCTTAACCAAATGAACATTATACAGCACGACAACCAAAACGTGCGCACCTTTCTTGTAAATACCGATATAAGCCACCTTAAGCATGACGATACACCCCGTATGTCTATCATAGGGCTCGATGGCGAACCTTCTTATTACAATATCGACTTCGAAAATATTTTTAAGCCCACCCAACAGGTCTTTACCCGCCGCGAGAAAGACATACTCAAGGCAATGGCATCGGGGCTTAAAAGCCAGGAAATTAGCGATGCCCTGCACATAAGCAAGCTAACGGTAGACTCTCACCGCAAAAACATACTGCGCAAAACCAATGCCCGTTCGGCAAGCGAGGTTATTCGTATAGCCTATGATAACGGCTGGATATAGCTACCTGCACAGGGGTAGTTTTTGTTTAAATTTATTAGTTGTCTGAAATACAAATAACTATGTTCATAAAGGTGCTTATAATCTTGATAGTTGTGTTAAACAGTTTAATATAAAAATGAAAAAGGCCCGCAAAACACTGTTTTGCAGGCCCTTCCTTCAATAACCTAAGTAACAAAAAATAACGTTATTATTGTTCTTCCGGCTTGGTTGAAGATTTTTTGGCGGTTTGAGTATCTACAGAGCCGGTATTAGTGCCTTTGTCCTTTTGGCCCTCTGTTTTTTGCTTAACGGGTTCATACCGTTCTTTTTCATCTTTTTTGCGTTCGGCCACAGCCATTTGCGCATCTTTAGCAACCTGCTGTTCGGTTACCACGGGCGGCTGTTGGTCGGCTTTTTGGTTTTCCTGCTGCGCATAAGCGTGCAGGCTAAAAGCTAAAACGGGTACGGCAATGTAAAATGTTGTTTTCATAATCCCCCATTGTTACATTTGTAAAGTTAGGCAATTGGTGTGCGCCGGCACCCTTTAAAATGCTGATTAACCTATGTTTAACGCATATTACAAAAACCCGTTAAACAACCCTACACGGTAAGTTAAAAACAAACGGGGTTGGCTTACTTCGCGGGCTTTTAGTATCTTTGTTAAAAATTTAGCCATAGTGAGCCAAATCAACAAGCTTAAAATACTTAACGACCCTATTTATGGGTTTATCTCAATAACCAACCCCCTTGTTTACGACCTTATTCAACACCCTTATTTTCAAAGGTTAAGGCGCATATCTCAAATGGGCATGTCTTACCTGGTATATCCCGGGGCGCACCACACCCGTTTTCACCATGCGCTGGGCTGTATGCACCTTATGCAAAAAACGGTGGCCGTACTGCGCTCTAAAGACGTAGCCATAAGCGATGACGAAGAAAACGCCCTGTGCATAGCCATACTGCTGCACGATATAGGCCACGGCCCGTTTAGCCACGCTATGGAGCACAGCATTGTAGAGGGCATAAGCCATGAGCACATATCGCTTATGTTTATGGACGAGCTAAATAAGGAGTTTGGCGGCAGGCTTTCGCTTGCCATAAGTATTTTTAAGGGGGAGTACCACCGCAAGTTTATGCTGCAGCTTATATCAAGCCAGATGGATATGGACCGTATGGACTACCTGAAGCGCGACAGCTTTTACAGCGGCGTGGCAGAGGGCAACATTAACAGCGAGCGCCTAATCCAGATGCTAAACGTGCAGGATGATACCCTGGTGGTTGAAGAAAAAGGTATTTACAGCGTAGAAAAGTTTATTGTGGCACGCAGGCTTATGTACTGGCAGGCTTACCTGCACAAAACCAGTGTAGCGGCAGAACTGGTGCTTACCAAAATACTTAAACGCGCCAAAGAGCTTACGCACAGCGGTGTGTACTTAACAGCCAGCGAACCGCTAAGGCACTTCTTGGTACACCGCATAGGCCTGGAGGATTTTACGCCGGAAGTGCTTACAAAATTCAGCTACCTTGATGATTTTGATATTATGGGCGCGGTAAAGGCGTGGCAGTTTCACGATGATTTTGTACTGCGCGAACTGAGCCGCATGATTATAAACCGCGACCTGCCTAAAATAAAACTAAGGGCAGAGAAGTTTACTAAAGATAACCTGGAAAACCTGCGCAACTACCTTATGGAACTGCACAGTATTACCGAAAAAGAGGCCAACTACTTTGTGTTTAAAGGCAAAATTAAGAACCAGGCCTATAATAAGGAGGGCGAGCCCATACATATATTAAGGAAAGACAAGTCTATTGAAGATGTAGTGGCAGCCAGCGACCAGCTTAACCTTAAGGCACTTAGCAAGCCGGTAACCAAGTACTACCTGTGCTTTCCAAAAGAGCTTTTGCAACAGGCGGCGTTTTAATTTAATTTTATATTTTTGTCAGGATGAAATTTACAGCAGAACAAATAGCAGGTATACTGGAGGGCGAAATAGTGGGCAACCCCGCTACCGAAGTACACAAGCTGGCAAAAATAGAAGAGGGTACGGAGGGGGCTATTACGTTTTTGGCCAACCCTAAATACCTTCCTTATATATATTCTACACAGGCTTCTATTACTATAGTTAACCGCACTTTTGAGCCCGAGGCCAATATTACTACCACACTTATTAAGGTAGATGATGCTTATAAGGCATTTGGCATGCTGCTGGAATATTACAACCAGGTTAAGCTTATGAAGAGCGGCATAGAGCAGCCGTCTGTAATTTCAGAAGGCGCTACCTATGGCGAAAACCTGTACCTGGGCAGTTTTTGCTACATTGGCAAAAATGTAAAAATAGGCGATAACGTAAAAATATACCCCAACAGTTTTGTGGGCGATAATGTTACCATTGGCGATAATACAATTCTTTTCGCAGGCAGCCGCGTGTACAGCGAAACGGTAATAGGCCAAAATTGTGTTATACATTCAGGCGCCATTATAGGTTCAGATGGTTTTGGCTTTGCCAAAGATGATGAAGGCGTTTACAGTAAAGTACCGCAAATAGGCAACGTTATACTGGAAGATAATGTAGAGGTAGGTGCCTGTACTACTATAGACAGGGCCACCCTGGGCAGCACACTTATTAAAAAAGGCGTTAAGCTGGATAACCAGATTCAGATTGCCCATAACGTGGTTATAGGCGAAAACACCGTTATTGCCAGCCAAACCGGCATTGCAGGCTCTACTAAAATAGGCAGCGGCTGCATTATTGGCGGGCAGGTGGGCATTGTAGGCCATCTTACTATAGGCAACAACGTGCGCATACAGGCACAAAGCGGCGTTACCAAAAGCCATGCCGATGGCGATTTCGTACAGGGTACACCGGCAATGCCATACCATGATTTCAGCAAGTCGTATGTACACTTCCGCAACCTGCCTAAAATAGTGGCCGAGCTGGAGGATCTTAAAAAAGTAACTAAATAAACAAAAGCAAATATATAATGGTTAAGCAAACCACAATCAGGAGTGAAGTTTCGTTAAAAGGCGTGGGCCTGCACACGGGTAAGGAAGTAACCATGACCTTTAAGCCTGCACCGGTAAACAACGGCTACACTTTTGTAAGGGTAGATTTAGAAGGCAAGCCGGTTATAGAAGCCGATGCCACTTATGTAGTGAACACCCAAAGGGGCACAAACCTTGAAAAAAACGGCGTTAAAATACAAACATCAGAACACGTGCTTGCTGCATTTGTGGGCTGCGATGTAGATAACGTGATTATAGAGCTTAATGCCTCTGAGCCTCCTATTATGGATGGTTCTTCTAAATTTTTTGTAGAAGCCATAGAAAGCGTGGGCGTAGAAGAGCAGGATGCAGAGCGCAAGGTGTATGTGGTTAAAGAAGTAATTTCTTATACAGATGAGGCCACCGGCAGCGAGATTATTGTTATGCCGGCAGATGAGTACCAGGTTACCACCATGGTAGATTTTGGCACTAAAGTTCTGGGCACACAAAACGCTACGCTAAAAAGCATGGGCGACTTTAAAGAAGAAATTGCCGATGCACGTACCTTTAGCTTTTTGCACGAGCTTGAAACCCTGCTGGAGCACGGCCTTATTAAAGGCGGCGACCTTAACAATGCTATTGTATATGTAGATAAGGAAATTTCTCCTGAAACTATGGACAGGCTTAAGGTGGCTTTTGGCAAAGAAAGCATATCGGTTAAGCCAAACGGCATTCTTGATAACCTTACGCTGCATTACCCTAACGAGGCTGCACGCCACAAACTGCTTGATGTAGTGGGCGACCTTGCCCTTATAGGCACCCGTATTAAAGGAAAAGTAATAGCAAATAAGCCGGGCCACTTTGTAAACACCCAGTTTGCCAAGAAAATAGCCAAGCTAATAAAAATAGAGCAGCGCAACGCCGTGCCGGTTTATGACCTGCATAAAGAGCCGCTTATGGATATCCATAAAATTATGGCTATGCTGCCGCACCGTCCGCCGTTTTTGCTGGTAGACCGCATTCTTGAAATGAGCGATAACCACGTGGTGGGCCTTAAGAACGTAACCATGAACGAAAGCTTCTTTGTAGGGCACTTCCCTGGTGCGCCGGTTATGCCGGGCGTTCTTATTGTAGAGGCTATGGCACAAACGGGCGGTATACTTATACTAAGCACCGTGCCTGATCCTGAAAACTACTTAACCTATTTTATGAAAATAGACGGTGTTAAGTTTAAGCACAAAGTACTGCCGGGCGATACCCTGGTGTTTAAGTGCGACCTTGTGTCGCCCATACGCCGCGGTATATGCCACATGCACGCCAATGCCTATGCAAACGGCAAGTTGGTGGCAGAGGCCGAACTAATGGCGCAAATTGCAAAAAATAACAACTAAGCACTAACCCAAGACAACCTTTATGAATCAACCTTTAGCATATGTGCATCCGGGTGCCAAGATTGCCAAAAATGTGGTAATCGAGCCGTTTACAACCATACACAACAATGTGGTTATAGGCGAAGGCACATGGATAGGCTCTAACGTAACCATTATGGAAGGGGCCCGCATAGGTAAAAATTGTAATATATTTCCGGGTGCGGTAATTTCTGCACCGCCGCAGGACCTTAAATACCAGGGCGAGGAAACCACCGCCGAAATTGGCGATAACACCACAATACGCGAGTGTGTTACCATTAACCGTGGCACATCCGACAGGATGAAGACCGTTATAGGCAAAAACTGCCTTATTATGGCTTATTCTCACGTGGCGCACGACTGTTTTGTGGGCAACTACTGTATTTTTAGTAATAATACCAACCTGGCAGGCCACATTACCGTGGGCGACTACGTAGTGCTTGCAGGCATGGTGGCCGTACACCAGTTTTCTACCATAGGCAACCACGCGTTTGTAACCGGTGGTTCGCTTGTGCGCAAAGACGTTCCACCTTATGTAAAGGCAGCGCGCGAGCCGCTTAGCTATGTAGGTATTAACTCGGTAGGGCTGCGCAGGCGCGGTTTTTCATCAGAAAAAATTACCGAAATACAAAACATATACCGTATACTGTACCAAAAAAATTACAACGTAAGCCAGGCCCTTGAAATAATCGAGGCTGATATGGAGGCAACACCGGAGCGTGATGAAATTATCATGTCTATCCGTAACTCTCCGCGTGGTGTTATGAAAGGCTACAGCGGCGGAAAAGAATAAATTTAAAAGGTAATTTGTCGATTTGGTAATTTTATTTAATTCGGAAAGCCAATTCCTGACAAAAAATGATTTATTGGTTGGGTTATTCGTAACCTCTAAAAACAAATAACCAAATTACCGAATCAACGAATAAACAAATAAACATAAAAAGTAAACAATTTAGATAATGGCAAGTACATCAGATATCCGTAACGGTTTGTGCATTAAGTTCAACCACGATATTTATAAAATCATCGAATTCCTTCACGTTAAGCCGGGTAAAGGCCCAGCTTTCGTTCGTACAAAACTAAAAAGCCTTACCACTGGTAAAGTGCTTGACAACACGTTTTCTGCAGGCCACAAGATAGATGACGTGCGCGTAGAAACACACAAGTTCCAGTTCCTGTACCCAGAAGGCGACCAGTTCCACTTCATGCACGCTGAAACATACGAGCAAATCACACTAAGCCGTGATATTCTTGATGCACCGGACCTGCTTAAAGAAGGTGAGAACGTAATGGTTATCATTAATGCTGAGACTGAAGCGCCACTATCTGTAGATATGCCTGCTTCTGTAGTGCTTGAAGTTACCTATGCCGAGCCGGGTGTTAAAGGCAACACAGCAACCAACGCTACCAAGCCTGCAAAGGTTGAAACAGGTGCATCGGTTAACGTACCGCTTTTCATTAACGAAGGCGATAAAATTAAAATCGACACCGCTACAGGCCAGTATCTTGAGCGTGTGAAAGAATAATTCTTCTGATTTAAAGATTTAAAGATTGAAGGATTTAAAAATTGTTCAATCTTTAAATCTTTCAATTTTTAAATTTCAAAAAATGAAATTCCCAAAGGTATATCCGCTTAAGGAAATAGCCGCACTTATAGGCGCTGAATTTGTGGGCCATGAAACCTTCCCGGTGCACGGCATGAACGAAATACACGTGGTAGAACCCGGCGATATTGTGTTTGTAGACCACCCCAAATATTATGACAAGGCATTACAATCTGCCGCTACAATAGTGCTTATTAACAAGCAGGTAGAGTGCCCGGAGGGTAAGGCGCTGCTTATTTCAGACGACCCATTCAGGGATTTCAACAAACTTACCAGGCATTTTATGCCGTTTCAACAGGCCAATGTATCTGTCGCGCCAAGCGCCAAAATAGGCGAGGGCACGGTTATACAGCCCAATACCTTTGTGGGCAATAATGTAGTTATTGGTAAAGATTGCCTTATACACAGCAATGTTGCCATTTATGACAATACCATTATAGGCAATAACGTAATTATCCACTCAGGTACCGTGCTGGGCGGCGATGCTTTTTACTACAAGAAGCGCCCTGAAGGCTTTGACCAGCTGCTAAGCGGTGGGCGTGTGGTTATTGAAGACAACGTGGGCATAGGCGCACTGTGTACAATAGATAAAGGCGTTACCGGCGATACCACCATTGGTGCAGGCTCTAAGCTTGACAACCAGGTGCACATAGGCCACGACACCGTTATTGGCAAAAAATGCCTCATTGCCAGCCAAACGGGTATTGCAGGCTGCTGCATTATAGAAGACGAAGTAACCATGTGGGGCCAGGTGGGTGTTACCAGCGGTGCTACCATAGGCACAAAAGCCGTTATACTGGCACAAACGGGCGTGGCTAAGTCACTCGCCGGCGGCAAGGTATACTTTGGCTCTCCGGCCGAAGAATCGCGCGAAAAGCTGAAAGACATGGCCTACGTAAAACGCATTCCCGAAATTCTTGCTAAACTGAAATAATATGACCCCAAAAGAGCTGGTACTTGATTATTATACACAGGATGCACTGCGCCACCCTGAGGTTATGGATAAATACATACACAGCGATTTTTTGCTGCAATGGCACAGTTCTAAAGGCTACCTCGAGGCCGATAAAAATGATGTTATGGCGCTTGCTGCCGAAATGGGTAAATCCTACACATCATCGCGCACTGAGATTATCAGCATACTGCAGGATGGCAGCCAGGTAGCCGTGCGCTACATTTACCACGTTACGGCGTTTGAAAACCCTACCGAGGAGATGGTGCTGGCACATTTTGCCGTATTTTGGGAAATTAAAGACGGGCAGCTGTACCGTGGCAGGCTTATGAGCCAGCTGGGTTAGCGCTTAAGCAGAAATTTCTTTAAAAATTGATGTACAAATAATAAAAAAGGGTTATAATATTTCAGTTAAAACCCTATTTTTGTACCACAAACTTGAAAAAACAATAAAATAAATATCATGAGTGTTTTAGTTAATAAAAATTCCAAGATAATTGTACAGGGCTTTACCGGCAGCGAAGGTACTTTCCATGCCAGCCAGATGATTGAATACGGCACTAACGTGGTAGGTGGTGTAACACCGGGCAAAGGTGGTTCAACACACTTAGACAAACCTGTTTTTAATACTGTTAAAGATGCAGTAGATGTTGCAGGTGCCGATACTTCTATCATATTTGTTCCGCCGGCATTTGCTGCTGATGCAATTATGGAAGCTGCCGATGCAGGCATTAAAGTAATCATTGCTATTACTGAAGGTATTCCTGTGGCAGATATGATTAAAGCTTATGACTATATTAAAGGCAAAGACTGCCGCCTTATAGGCCCTAACTGTCCGGGTGTTATTACTCCGGAAGAGGCTAAGGTAGGTATTATGCCGGGCTTCGTTTTCAAAAAAGGTAAAGTAGGTATTGTTTCTAAATCAGGTACCCTTACCTATGAAGCGGCAGACCAGGTTGTAAAACAAGGCCTTGGTATTACTACAGCTATTGGTATTGGTGGCGACCCAATAATTGGTACTACTACTAAAGAAGCTGTTGAACTGCTAATGAACGACCCTGAAACTGAAGCTATCATTATGATAGGTGAAATTGGTGGCCAACTTGAGGCTGACGCTGCACGTTGGGTTAAGGCAGACGGTAACCGCAAGCCTGTAATTGGCTTTATAGCCGGTGAAACTGCCCCTAAAGGCCGTACAATGGGCCACGCAGGTGCAATTGTTGGCGGTGCTGACGATACAGCTGAAGCTAAAAAACGCATCATGAGGGAAAACGGCATCCACGTGGTTGACTCTCCTGCTGAAATAGGCAAAAAAGTAAAAGAGGTTTTAGGTTAATTTTCTAAACCCTTATAAATATAAAAGCTCCGCAAATTGCGGAGCTTTTTTTATACTATAATTATTGCTGATTTTTTGTCATTCCTAACGAAACGCAGCGTAGCTGAGGAATCTCTCGTTAAATAAACTCAGCATTTTTTTATTCCTTTCTTCACGCCCGTCTTTGCGAGCGGAGTTTACGGAGCGTGGCAATCTTTAAAAGCTCATTTTTTCATTCCTTTCTTCACGTCCCGTCATTGCGAGGAGGAACGACGAAGCAATCCTGCTAAGTGGCTAAGCGGCTCAGAAGCTAAGCCGCTTTTTACTCAGCTTCCTGTTTTTTCTTCCACGCTTCCTTAAGTGCGGGATAGTCAATTTTAAACGCGGCATCCTGCTTCACAAGTTTATGCTCCTGAAAAGCTTTTATCAAAAAGCCTTCAATCATAAAGTCTTCGGCCACATTAGCCGGGCTATAGGTAGTCTTCAGGTTTATGCTAAACAGGCGCGCCATACGTTGTGACCACCAGGCTTTCCAGCCGCTTTTACGTTCGGTAATCAAATCATAGGTAGTTATGCCGGTTTGGCGGTGTATAAGTTTTACCAGTATCTGGCCTTCTTTACGGGTAAGTTTTTTAAGCTGTGCTTCAAACTCGTTGGTAAGGTAATCTTCTACAATCTTGGCATATTTTTTCTTCTCCTTCTTTGTCTTTAGTTTTTTCATGTTGGCATCCAGCATGGCCAGCCTGTCAGCCGCAACTTTGGCATAAGGGTATACCTTAAGCACACGCCTCTGTAAAAGGGCAAGCTGCTTCTTTAAGTCTGCCGAAGCCGCTTCCTCGTCATCAGCACCGCCTATAACCAGCGTACGCAACTGCTCCCTAAACACAATAGAGTCGTTATCAAGGCTGTCCTGCTGTGCCGTTTCGGGCACCTGGGCCTTGGCGCTAAGCGTAAAAAGAAGTAAAAACAGTAGGTATAGCGGCGATTTCATCATAAAAAATTTACTTCAAAAATATAGATTTATCTATAACGCTGTATTGCATTTTGTATTTTAGCGTAAAATTATATTTATGTCAGATAAAACCCTGCTTAACGATGCCTCAATGGCATTTTTAGAAAAATACCTTAATAATGCATCGCCTACAGGCTACGAAGCCGAAGGCCAGAAAATATGGATGGAGTACCTTAAACCTTATGTAGATACGTTTATTACCGATACTTATGGTACGGCTGTAGGTGTTATTAATCCGGATGCTCCTTATAAAGTAGTAATTGAAGGCCACAGCGACGAAATTTCGTGGTATGTAAATTATATTACAGATAACGGATTGATATATGTTATACGCAACGGTGGTAGCGACCAGATGATTGCCCCAAGCAAGCGCGTAAACATACACACCAAAAACGGCATTGTAAAAGGCGTATTTGGCTGGCCTGCCATACACACCCGCAACCGTGGCGGTAAAGACGAAGCCCCGAAAATTGAAACTATATTTATAGATCTGGGCTGTAATACTAAAGAAGAAGTAGAAAAACTGGGCGTGCACGTGGGCTGTGTGATTACATACCCTGATGAGTTTATGGTGCTTAACGAAAATAAGTTTGTGTGCCGCGCGTTAGACAACCGTATGGGGGGCTTTATGATTGCCGAAGTAGCAAGGCTTTTAAAAGAAAAAGGCAAAAAACTACCATTTGGCCTATATATAACCAACTCAGTTCAGGAAGAAGTAGGGCTTAGGGGTGCCGAGATGATTACCAAAACAATCCGCCCTAATGTGGCTATTGTTACTGATGTGTGCCACGACAGCACTACGCCTATGATAGACAAGCGCATTGAAGGTGAAACCCAGATTGGCAAAGGCCCGGTTATTACCTATGCTCCGGCCGTGCAAAACAAGCTGCGCGACCTTATTGTAGAAACTGCCGAAAAGAACGAGATTCCGTTTCAGCGCCTGGCTTCAAGCCGTGTAACGGGTACTGATACCGATGCTTTTGCCTACAGCAATGGCGGTGTGGCTTCGGCGCTTATATCGCTGCCGCTGCGCTATATGCACACCACGGTAGAAATGGTGCATAAAGAAGACGTTGAAAATGTAATCAAACTGATATATGAAACCGTGCTTAAAATAGAAGAAGGCGAAACGTTTTCATATTTTAACTAAAAGCATTACACTTTTAATAACAAACCCTGCTGCTTTTGTAGCAGGGTTTTATTTTTATCATTTAATTGGCATATTGCTTACACATACCATTATTTTTATTAATTTGGCTGCTAAAGAGGATGATTTCTCTCCTTAAAGAAGGAATTGCTTTTTAAGAATTGAATATCACTACAATGTCAGTTTTACAAAAAACAGGGTCAGAACAGGCCATAGAATTAGAAGATAAATACGGGGCACATAACTACCACCCGCTACCGGTTGTATTAAGCAGGGGAGAGGGCGTATATGTGTGGGATGTTGAAGGCAAAAAGTATTACGATTTCCTTTCGGCATACTCAGCCGTAAACCAAGGGCACTGCCACCCAAAAATTATTGCTGCAATGGTTAATCAGGCACAAACATTAACCCTAACCAGCCGTGCGTTTTATAACGACCAATTGGGTAAGTATGAAGAGTTTGTTACAAAATACTTTGGGTTTGACAAGGTTCTGCCCATGAATACCGGTGCCGAAGCCGTAGAAACCGCAATAAAGCTGTGCCGCAAATGGGCGTATGAGCGCAAAGGCATTGCCGAACAGGAAGCCAAAATAATTGTATGCGAAAACAATTTCCACGGGCGTACCACTACTATAATATCATTCAGTAATGATGAAAATGCCCGTAAAAACTTTGGCCCTTACACGGCAGGCTTCATTAAAATAGCTTATGACGACCTTGATGCCCTTGAGCAGGTTTTGGCAACTGAAACAAACATAGCGGGCTTTTTGGTAGAGCCCATACAGGGAGAAGCCGGGGTGTATGTTCCGCAGGAAGGCTATTTGGCAAAAGCCAAAGCCCTGTGTGAAAAACACAACGTACTCTTTATTGCAGATGAAGTTCAGACAGGCATAGCCCGTACCGGCAAGCTACTGGCAGTACACCATGAAAACGTACAGCCCGATATTCTTATACTGGGCAAAGCATTAAGCGGTGGTGTATATCCTGTAAGTGCAGTATTGGCTAATGACAGTATAATGGGTGTTATAAAGCCCGGCCAGCACGGTTCTACCTTTGGGGGCAACCCGGTGGCTGCGGCAGTGGCCGTGGCTGCACTAAATGTGGTTGAAGATGAAAACCTTGCTGCCAATGCAGAAAATCTGGGCAACCTTTTCAGGGAAAAAATGAATGCGTATATTGCGGGTAGTAAAATAGTATCTGCCGTGCGCGGAAAAGGGCTTCTTAATGCAATTGTTATTAACGATACCGAAGACAGCTCTACCGCATGGGATGTATGTGTGGCCCTGAAAGATAACGGCCTGCTGGCCAAGCCTACACACGGCAATATTATTCGTTTTGCGCCGCCGCTGGTAATGAATGAAGAGCAGCTAAATGAATGTGTTGCCATCATAACCACCACGCTGCAGGCTTTTGAACAGTAAACAATTATGAAGTTATAAACAACCAAAACAATTATTTATGGATTACAAATCTCCATTTGAGTCTGAGCAAAGCTCTCAGTTTGACAATTTTGAATTACACGTTAATGCCGAAGCCCAGTCTTTTTTACGTGAAACGGCTAAGTGGGCTACTTTCCTTTCTATCCTTGGTTTTATAGGCCTTGGCTTTATGCTGCTTGGAGGTATATTTATGATGGCCTTAGGCAGCAGCCTTGCAACTGCAGGAAGCCCAATGTCTGGGGTAGTAGTGGGGCTTATATACCTTATTATGGCAGGGCTTTATTTCTTTCCGATACTTTACCTTAACAGGTTTGCAAGTAAAATAAAAGATGCGCTAAACTCTAACAGGACAGATATACTTACCGAGGCTTTTGGCAACCTTAAGTCGCACTACAAATTTGTAGGCATAGCAACCATAGTGGGTATTGCGTTGTTCATATTGTTCTTTATTATAGGTATTGTGGCCGCCATGGGTGCAGCTGCCGGTGCTTACTAAAAATAAAATCTTTACTATTTAAAAGCCGTCTCACCGTTGTGGGGCGGCTTTTTTGCTTTTATGCCCTGCGGCTTCGGTAATCGCGGTAATTATGTAGGTCAACAGGCTGTTTCAGGGGGTGGTTTTTCTTACAGTACGGGCTATTTTTGAAACTGTGAAAAACTTACATAACTATTAAAAATGAAGAAAAGACTATTTTTAGGAGCAGTACTATTTAGTGCAATGTTTAGTGCCCAGGCACAGTATGCAACAGGTTTTGAAGAATCAGAAAATTTTGCAGCAGGTGAAACGGTAGACGCCCAGGGCGATGGCGCATGGTATTCTATGACCGAAGGTAATGAAACAACCGTATCTTCTGCCTATGCAGCTACAGGGAGTAATTCGGTAAAAATTTCGGGCAACGGTGCCGCTGAAGACAGCGATGCCGACCCAACAGGTTTTTATGGTGGCTTATTTACACACGAGTTTGATGTATACACTATCTCCCAGGATTTATACCTGAACGAATCAGACAGCGAATCAGGGGCAAGCCTGTATTTTAACAGCCTTAATTATGACCAGAGTGCTTATCCTTATGCGGGTTATGCCGTTTTGTTTAGTGGGGATGACGCTATTTATGCCTATGACTATGATAGCGAAGAGTATGTTGGTTTATCTTATTTTCCGGTAGGCGAGTGGTTTAACCTTTCTTATACCTGCGATGTAACTAACAACATTATTACTTACTACCTTAACGGCGAAGAAATAGGCCAGACTGCCTTTGCTGATGGCAGTGGTATTTATGCCGACCTGCTACAGTACTATACCTATGGTGGTACAACCGACTTTTATATTGATAACGTAAGCCTTTACTCAGGCACGCTTAGCACTAAAAGTGTACAGGCGCTTACATTTTCAATATATCCTAACCCGGCTGTAGATGTAATTACCATTAGCAATGCAGATAGTGCACTTGTAAACGGTATACAGGTGGCTGATGTAAACGGGCGTATTGTAAAATCGGCAAAATATGATGGTATTGCTACTGCCCAGCTTAGCCTTGCCGACCTTAACAGCGGTGTGTACATGGTAACTGTAACATCTGAAAAAGGTGCTGTTACAAAGAAAATCGTTAAAAATTAGTACCTACATATTTATATATAACCAAACGCCCCCTGCTTAGCGGCAGGGGGCGTTTACTTTTATAAAAATTTGGCCTTAAGCTCTGGTGTGGGTATCATGCAGGCATCTTTTTTACCATACCACTTGTAGCGGTTTCGGGCTACATAATCATATACTTTATTGCTCAGCCATTTAGGCAGTATTTTAAAAGCCCCCAGTAGCGAATAAATTCCCCCAAGGCCGGTAGCAATGTTAAGCGCTGCTTCGGCTTTATAGTAATAGGCTTTTCCGGGTTCGTATAAAATTATTGAATCCGTTTTAGAAACATCTACACCTATATGTTTAATGATTTCCTGCCCCAGTTCACTTTGCAGCGCCACAAACCTGAAGTCATCATTTTTGTCGTGTTTTATAATAAACTGCACGGTGTTATCGCAAAGGTTGCACACACCATCAAACAGTATTATTTTTTTATCTTTTGGCAAATTTTCCATAATTGACACACTAAAAAATTAAGCCGTTGCTACATTATTTCTTCATAGCTTCTACCAACTCAAGGCTTTCTAAATCAACCTTGCTGGTAAATACACCATAATTAACCGTTGCTTTTTTCTTTTCTATAGCTTCCAGCGTACCCACGGCCTTGCCGTCTATCATGCGCACGCGGTCGCCTATTCTAATGGCAGCTTTGGGCTTGGGTGCTTCGGCTTCTTTTATTTTCTTCTCTTTTTTCTCCTCGCGGATTTCCTCAACCTTAACCTGTACTTCTGCTATGATTTTCTTTTGCTCAACCTCTTTTTTCTTTTTCTCTTTCGGTTCCAGCTTTTTACGTTTGGAGTTTTCAATCTCCACCATCTTTAAAAATTCGCCAATAAGCTCCTTCTTGTTGCGGTTGTTAAAGTATTTCTCGCTAATATCATCCAGCTTTTGGCCCATGTAAATCAGGCGCTGGTTGGCATCATACAACTCCTGGTAGCTTTCCAGCTTTTGCTGTATTTTGGTGTTGATGTTTTCCATCTTTTTGCCTTCCTCACGTGCGCGGATCTCCTCTTCCTTAAGGTTTTGCGACGTTTTCTCCAGCTTGCTGCGTTCTTTTTGCAGGTTGGCAATGGTTTTATCAAAACGTACCTTACTGCCTTCAATCTTCTTCTTGGCGCGGTTTATCAACCCGTAAGGGATACCGTTTTTCTGCGCCACTTCAAATGTAAACGAGCTACCGGCCTGGCCAAGGATTAGCTTGTACATAGGCTCCAGGCTTTTCTCGTCAAAAAGCATGTTGGCGTTGGTGGCAAACGGCAGTTCATCGGCCAGTATCTTAAGGTTGGTATAGTGCGTGGTAATGATACCAAAAGCCTCACGATGGTAAAACTCCTCAAGGAAAACTTCCGCAAGCGCACCACCCAGCTCGGGGTCTGACCCCGTACCAAATTCGTCTATCAAAAACAGCGTACGGTCGTTACACTTACGTAAAAAGTAGTTCATGTTCTTAAGGCGGTAACTGTAGGTACTCAAGTGATTTTCAATACTTTGGTTATCCCCAATATCAGTCATAATGCGGTCAAACAAAAACGTTTCGCTGCGTTCATGTACCGGTATAAGCAGGCCGCATTGCAGCATAAGTTGCAGCAGGCCAATG
Source organism: Flavobacterium akiainvivens (assembly GCF_001278115.1). GTDB lineage: Bacteria > Bacteroidota > Bacteroidia > Flavobacteriales > Flavobacteriaceae > Flavobacterium > Flavobacterium akiainvivens. Next base: position 779,262 of record NZ_LIYD01000005.1, read on the forward strand.
GTTTTTAGCGTAATACTTTTACCACCGGCGTTAGGTCCCGATATTACTATAATGCGGTTATCTTCCTTAAGCTCTATGGTTTGCGGATAGGTAGGCTGGTTCTTGGCCCTGTTGTTACTAAACAATATAGGGTGGTATGCCTCACGGAAATACAGCCTTTTTTCAGATGTAATATTGGGCAACAACCCGTTAATACGTTTGGCATATTTTGCCTTTGCAGAAATTACATCTATATCGGTAAGAAAGTCCTGATAGTCATACAACAACGGCACAAATGGCCTAACCAATGTGCTCAGCTGCTTTAATATGCGCTTTATTTCTTCTTTTTCCTCATACTCAAAATTGTTCAGCTCACGCGAATGCCGCAGGGTGGCTTCGGGCTCTATGTAGGCAATACTGCCCGTTTTAGAGCTACCCAGTATGCTGCCTTTAACCTTGCGGCGGTACATAGCCAAAACGGCCAGCACGCGGCGGTTTTCTACCACGGTTTCCTTAATATCATCAAGGTAGCCCAGGCTGTTGTACTGGGTAAGCGCCATGGTAAAGCTTTGGTTTATCTTGGTCTTAACAAGGTTCATTTCCCGGCGGATGTTAGCCAGCTCAGGCGATGCATCGTCTTTAACCTCGCCGTATTTGTCTATTACCTTGTCTATGAATTTTAGGATATCCTTGGTATATTCTACCTGTAGCGCACGGTTGTTGAGCGTAGGGTAGTAGTCTTCAAACTTTTCGAGGAATTTAATGAGCGTATTTACCGTTTCGCTCAGGTTGGCTATTTTCCTGAAAGCAGGCGCATCAAGGTAACTGTCTTCTATAGCCAGGAATTTTATTTCGTTGAATATCGGGTCAAACCCGTGGTTGGGCAGTGCGTTATTGTTATCGAAAGACGACACGTATTCCGAAGTCTGGTGCAGGGCTTCCATAAGCGTGTCCCTGTTTTTAAACGGAACAATCTGGAGCGCCTTTTCCATACCGGGTTCGGTAACGCAGCCCGATGACACCGCCTCGAGCACGGTGCCAAATTCTAAATCTTTAAGGGTTTTATCTGTAATACTAATCATTATTATTTTCAAAGCAAAATCTATGCAAATTTACTACATATTGGCTCAGCCTGCACAAATGGCAGTAAAGTTTAATAAAGGCTGTTTTGCCACAGATTAAAAGATTTACACAGATTCAGTCCGGCGTCTTGTTTTTGCCACTAATTTCACGAATTACACAAATTTTGGACATTATAAATTAGTTGAATTAGTGAAATTCGTGGCAAAAAGTATTCGATTCGTTTAATTGGTGTAATTCGTGGCTTAGGTTATATTTGCATAACAATCATACAACTAAATGGACGTAAACATACACCCGTCGTGGAAGGCGGTACTATCATCTGAATTTGAAAAGCCTTACTTTGAGCAGCTTATCCCTTTTGTAAAGGAGCAATATGCACACCACACCTGCTACCCGCCCGGCAAGCAGATTTTCTCTGCGTTTGACCATTGCCCGTTTGACAAACTGGAGGTGGTTATAATAGGGCAGGATCCCTACCACGGGCCCGGGCAGGCCAACGGGCTGTGCTTTTCGGTTAACGATGGTATACCTATGCCGCCGTCTTTGCTGAACATCTTCCGCGAGATACAGGCCGATTTGGGTAAACCGTTTCCGCCGACAGGCAATTTAGAGCGCTGGGCAAGCCAGGGCGTGCTGCTCCTGAACGCCGTACTAACCGTTCGCCAGGGCGAAGCCAACAGCCACCAGGGCAAAGGGTGGGAAGCCTTTACCGATGCCGTTATCCAGAAAATATCTGACGAAAAAGAAAACGTGGTGTTCCTATTGTGGGGCGGTTCCGCCAAAAAGAAAGGCGCACGCGTAGACCGCAGCAAACATTTGGTGCTCGAAAGCGGCCACCCGAGCCCACTTAGCGCCAATAAAGGCCATTGGTTTGGCAACAGGCACTTTAGCCGTAGCAATGCTTTCCTTGCGGAGAAAGGAAAAAAGCAAATTGAGTGGTAACCTGCTTTTTGTTTTTAAGACAAGAATCCCGTAGGGACCGCATATTTATAGAAAAAATCATTGGTTTAGAGAGATAGCTTCTATGGAACTCGTGCAACGATTGCATTTGATTTGCTATAAATATGCCGTCCCTCCGGGGCTCTTTGCGCATCTTTATGTCTTCTTTGCGTCCCGGTAGCTATCGGGATCGTGAAACTACAACTACTTCACATTCACCTCACCTTTAAGCTTTATATCCTGAGATGAAGCGCCCACTTTTATTTCAAATGTACCGGCATCATACCCAAAGGCATTTTTTTCAGTCTTGAAGTATGAGAATGCATCAGCATCCAGCTTTATGATAACGGTTTTAGTTTCGCCTTTTTTAAGGAATACCTTGTCAAAGCCTTTCAGCTCCTTAACCGGGCGCTGCACAGGGGCGTTGGGCTGGCTAACGTATACCTGAGCTACTTCGGCACCATCATAATTCCCTATGTTTTTAATGCTGAAAGTAAGCGTAACATCAGTACCGCCGTTTGAGCTTATCTTAAGGCTTGAATACTCAAAAGTAGTATACGAAAGTCCGAATCCGAATGCGAATTGCGGCTGTACTTTACCTAAGTCATAATAACGGTATCCCACGTTAAGGCCTTCTTTATAGGTAACGCGCTTGTCGCCATCCGGGTCGTAATAATTATTGAAGGTAGGGTTATCTTCCCATTTCTTCTCAAAGCTGGCGGGCAGCTTGCCACTTGGGTTTACTTTGCCGAAAAGTATATCGGCCACAGCCGTACCGCCTTCCTGACCCGGGAACCAGGCATGCAGCAGCGCCTTAGTTTGCGGCAGCCATTTTTGCATGTCTACATTACCACCTGCGTTAAGAACCACTATGGTTTTGGAGTTGGCTTTGGTAACCGCCTGTACAAGTCCGTCCTGGTATTCCGGCAGGGTAAAGGTGCGGTCAAAACCTTCGCCTTCGCTGGCCATTTCGTAGCCAACCGACAGTATTACGGCATCGGCGTTTTTGGCAGCCGCCACGGCTTCGTTATAGCTTATGTTTTCCTGGTACACCGCCAGCGCCACCTGTGCCGAGCCGCCGTGCTCATAATATTCAAGCTTAAAGCTATATTCCTTACCTGCTTTCAGGTTAAGTTCCTTGCTACTTATTACCGCGCCGTGGTCGTTCCATACATCAATAACTTTCTCGCCGTCTACAAACAGGCGGAAACCGTCGTCACCGCGCACGCTGAATTTGTACGTACCTGACTTTTCAGGGCGCACCACACCGGTATAACGGGCAGAGAAGTTGTCTTCGCCTATGCCTTCAATGCCAGGTTCTTTCGGCCAGTCGTGGTTTATGGTAGTTTCTATCCGCTGGGCAACGGGAGCACCTTCCAGGTTCATATTGCTGAAATACTCAGCCTTAGCGCCTTTGGTTTTCGATTTCTTATCTGTATAAATGGGCGAAACATCCACATAATCATCCAGCTTGGGTATGCTGTTGCTTACATACACTACCTTAGCAGCAGGTACAGCATCTTTAATACCGCTAAGCAGCGACACAAAGTGGAACGGGTGCGTATACGAACTGCCGCCACCGGCAACGTTTACATCGGCATTTGGGCCAATAACTGCGATGGTTTTTATGTCTTTAGAAAGGGGTAGGAGGCTGCCTTCGTTCTTCAGCAGCACCATGCCGCCGCGTGCCAGCTCTAAAGCCACTTTTTCATTCTCAACATTGGGCTGAAGCGGTTCAGTCATCTTATATTCCGTATCATAAAACCCAAAACGGAAGATAACGCGCAAAATTCGCCTTACCTTATCATCAATAACCAATTCGCTCAACGCGCCGCTCTTTATAGCAGGCAACAGGTTTTCGCGGTTCATGTACTTGCCGCTGGGCATCTCCAGGTCAAGGCCGCCTTTGGCAGCAGCTACGGCATCATAGGTGGCTACCCAGTCGCTCATCACAAGGCCGTCAAACTTCCAGTCGCCTTTTAGTATCTCGTTGTTCAGGTGGTTGTTTTGTGTGGCATGCTCACCGTTAATCAGGTTGTAGCTGTCCATCACGGCACCTACCTGTCCTTTTTGTACAGCCGCTTTAAAGGCAGGCAGGTAAATTTCGCGCAGGGTGCGTTCGTCTATATCGCTGCTCACATTGTTGCGGTCCCATTCCTGGTTGTTAGCAGCAAAGTGCTTCACGGTAGCCACTACTTTCTGGCTTTGCACACCTTTAATGTAGGCCACTGCCATTTCGCCGGAAAGGTAGGGATCTTCACCCAGGTATTCAAAGTTACGGCCGTTCATGGGCTCACGGTATATGTTTACCCCGGGCGCAAGCAAAATGTGCACGCCACGCTCTCGGGCATCCTTGCCTAAAGCTTCGCCATATTTATAAGCCAGTTGCCTGTCCCAGCTTGCAGCCGCAAGCACACTTGCAGGGTAGGCGGTGGTTTTACCGTAGTTGCGGGTACCCACAGGGCCATCGGTCATTTTTATTTTAGGGAGCCCTAGGCGGTCTATCGCCATAATATAGAAGTCTTCAAAGCCGCCTATGTAGTCGATCTTTTCCTCAAGCGTCATGGATTTGAGTAACGACTCTACACGGTCTTCAACCGGGGCGTTTTTGTCTTTATAGGTCTGGGCATGGGTCGTAAGGCAAAAGGCCGCCACGGCAGTAATAAGGTAATTTCGCATTTGCAGATGTTTTGGATTTGGATTGTAAATGTAGTGTTTATTTTGAAATCGTTTTCGGAATGGTAGCCGTTAACTGATAACCTGATAAAAAAAGCCGTTTATTTTCATGAATAATCTTTGCCGCTATATTGATGTTATTACCTAAATTTGCGTTGCAATTTTTAACCATAAAATACTAAAATATGAGTGCATTTGACGTTGTAGTGATAGGTTCTGGCCCGGGCGGCTATGTAGCGGCCATCCGTTCGTCTCAACTGGGATTTAAAACCGCGATTATAGAAAAATACCCTAACCTGGGCGGTACATGCCTTAACGTGGGCTGTATCCCTTCTAAGGCATTGCTTGATTCTTCGCACCACTACCACGATGCGCATTCAAACTTTAAGGAGCACGGTATAGACATTGCAGGAGAAATTAAAGTAAACTTTGAGCAAATGATTGCCCGCAAACAGGGTGTTGTAGAGCAAAATGTAAGCGGCATTAAATACCTGATGGACAAAAACAAAATCACTGTTTTTGCAGGTGTTGGCTCATTTGAAGATGCTACACATATAAAAATAACCAAGACTGATGGCAGCGGCGAAGAAATAATTGAGGCTAAGAACACCATTATTGCTACGGGTTCTAAGCCGTCTACGCTTCCGTTCATCAAAATAGATAAAGAAAGGGTTATTACCTCTACCGAAGCCCTTAAGCTTAAAGAAGTACCAAAACACCTTATTGTTATAGGTGGTGGTGTTATAGGCCTTGAGCTGGGCCAGGTATACCTTCGCCTTGGTGCACAGGTAAGCGTGGTAGAATACCTTGACCGTATTATTCCGGGTATGGATGCAGGCCTGAGCAAAGAACTTACAAAGGTTCTTAAAAAGCAGGGCATGAAGTTCTACACTTCTCACAAAGTAAAATCAGTTGAAAATACGGGCAGTGGCGTACAGGTTCAGGCTGATAACGCTAAAGGCGAAACCATTACCCTTGATGGTGATTATGCCCTTGTATCAGTAGGCCGCAGGCCGTTTACCGATGGCCTTAACGCCGAAAAAGCCGGTGTAAAAATCACGGAACGCGGACAGATTGAAGTTAACGACCATCTGCAAACAAACGTACCGAACATTTATGCTATTGGCGATGTAATTAAAGGTGCCATGCTTGCCCACAAGGCTGAGGAAGAAGGCGTATTTGTTGCCGAAACCATTGCCGGACAAAAACCACACATTGACTACAACTTAATCCCTGGTGTGGTTTATACATGGCCGGAAGTTGCCGCTGTGGGCAAAACCGAAGAGCAGCTTAAAGAGGCAGGTGTTGCCTACAAATCAGGAAGTTTCCCGTTCAAGGCGCTTGGCCGTAGCCGTGCCAGTATGGATACCGATGGTTTTGTTAAAATTCTTGCTGATGCTACAACTGACGAGGTGCTGGGCATACACATGATAGGCGCCCGTACGGCCGACCTTATTGCTGAAGCCGTTATTGCAATGGAATTTAAGGCCAGCGCCGAAGATATTGCAAGGTCGTCTCACGCGCACCCAACGTATGCTGAAGCTGTTAAAGAAGCTGCACTTGCCGCTACCGAAAACAGGGCAATACATATATAATATATAGTTTAAAAATAATAAACCCGCTTCGAAAGAGGCGGGTTTTGTGTTATAAAGCAATTTTGTATATTTGATGTATAAAATTGACTGCTATGAGTACGCTTGAAATCAGAAAGGAGCTACATGAAATGATTGACAGGGAAGATTCATCTACTCTTGAGGGTATTTACGGCCTTATCAAAAACTATATTTCCCATAAAGAAGAATGGGAAATGATTGAAGAGGCTGAGGAAGATATTAAGGCTGGCAGGATTTTTAGCACTGAGGAAGTGAAATCAATGATTGAAAGTTGGACAAAAAAGAGATAATCAAACCAATTCACTGGACTCACAGGGCTACCAAAGATTTACAAAAAATAACAGCTTTTAATGTGGAATTGTTAGGAGCCGATAAAGCAAGGCAAATTTCTTTTGAAATAGTTGATGCCGTTTTAGTCCTTGAAAATCCAAATTTCAATTATTCTGAAATTGGAGCCGTGGATGAAAGTTTAAATTTTCTCAAAAGAAAGTATCGCAAACTTATACACGGACATTACAAGATAAACTATAGGGAAGGTGCTGACAAAATATTTGTAAGCAAGGTATTTGACACCCGCCAGCATCCACGTAAAAACCGATAATTTTTAGTGAGGACTATTTTTTCAGCCGGTATCCAAAACCCCGAAGATTTTAAAACAAAGCTGCTCGCCTGGGCGCAACAGTTCAGGGAAGTGGTGTATATGGACAGCAACAACTATGCGCAGGCACATTCATCTTTTGATGCTGTGCTGGCTGTTGATGCCCTTACCGCCATACAAACCGATTATGTTAATGCCTTTGAAGAGCTTAATACCTATCAGAAAACCACTAAAGACTGGCTGTTTGGCTACCTTTCTTATGACCTTAAAAACGATACCGAAGTACTTGCATCACAAAATTTGGACGGGCTTGGTTTCCCGGATTTGTTTTTCTTCCAGCCTAAGAAGATCTTTTTGCTGAAAGGCGATACCCTTGAAGCACACTATCTTTTTATGTGTGATGATGAATGGGAGCAGGATTTGGAGAAAATTCTGGGCTATCCTTCCAACCTACAGCCTACAACCCTAAACTCCCAACCCTTAACCATTCAACAACGCATCTCTAAAGAAAGTTATATTGATAAGGTGGAGCACATGCGCAGCCATATTTACCGTGGCGATATTTATGAGGCCAACTTCTGTATGGAGTTTTATGCCGAAGATGCCATAATAAACCCGCTTGAAACGTACCAGAAACTCAATGCCATATCAGAACCGCCGTTTGCCGTATACCTTAAAAACCATAAGCAATACCTGCTTTCTGCATCGCCGGAGCGGTATTTAAAGAAAGAGGGCAGCACGGTAATTACCCAACCCATAAAAGGCACAGCCCGCCGCAGTGCCAACCCACAGGAAGATGAAGCCATTAAACAGGAGCTTCAGCTGAATGAAAAGGAACGCGCTGAAAACATCATGATTGTAGACCTGGTGCGCAACGACCTTTCGCATACGGCGGAGAAAAACTCGGTAAAGGTAGATGAGCTCTGTGGTGTGTATACCTTTAAACAGGTACATCATTTAATATCTACAGTAAGCAGCAGCGTAGGGCAAGAGTATAGCCCGGTTGATGTTATAAAAAGTACGTTCCCTATGGGGAGTATGACGGGTGCACCCAAAATATCGGCCATGCAAATAATAGAAAAGCTGGAGGAAACCAAACGCGGGCTTTACAGCGGTGCCGTGGGCTATTTTACCCCAGAGGGCGATTTTGATTTTAACGTGGTCATCCGCAGTATACTGTATAACGAGGCCAACAACTATGTGTCGTTCTCGGTAGGCAGCGCGATTACGTATGAGTCGGCGCCCAAAAAAGAGTACGACGAATGCTTACTTAAGGCCAATGCCATGCGCACGGTACTGATGGGCGAATAAACCAAATTTTGCCTACCTTTGTGTATGCTCGAAGTATTGCAACAACACCTTGCCCAAAACCTCCCTTTTTTAAAAGATAAAAAGCTGCTGCTTGCTACAAGCGGTGGCATAGACAGCATGGTTTTGGTACACCTGTTTCAGCAGTTGGGGTATGATATTAGCATAGCACATTGTAACTTTGGACTAAGAGGTGTGGAAAGCGATGGTGATGAGCAATTTATTCGCAACTATGCATCTCAAAACAATATCCCTTCTTTTGTAACACACTTTGATACAAATACTTTTGCTAATGATGCTAAAGTATCCATTCAAATAGCAGCGCGCCAGTTGCGGTATATTTGGTTTGAAGAACTCTTGCAGGAACACGGGCTTGATTACCTGCTTACGGCGCATCATCTTGATGATAGCATTGAGACCTTCCTTATCAACTTTACGCGTGGCACCGGCCTTGAGGGGCTTACGGGCATCCCACAGCAAAATGGAAATATTGTGCGTCCGCTATTGCCCTTTGGTCGTACACAGATAGAGGGATATGCCACACAACACAACATACAATGGCGGGAGGACAGCAGTAATGCGTCTGACAAATACCTGCGCAACAAGCTGCGCCACCATGTAGTACCCATACTTAAAAGCCTTAACGGGGGTTTTGAAGCCTCGTTTACCAATACGCTCAATCATTTACAACAGGCTAAATCAATGGCAGATGATGCAGCGGCATTGGTTTTTAAGCAGGTTATAAGAGATTATGGCAGCTACAAGCATATAGATATTACACAGCTTAAGCGCCTGCCCAATTACAAGGCTTACCTGTATTACTGGCTAAGCCCTATGGGTTTTACAGCATGGGATGATATTTATAACCTTGCTGATGCACAGCCGGGTAAGTATGTGCTTTCAGGGGACTACAGGCTGCTGAAAGACCGTGATTTTTTAGTTTTGGAAATGGTTTCAGGATACGATTCCGGAATTTATGAAATTGAAGAAAATGTGCAAAAAACTACTATTCCGATAGGGTTAAAGCTTGAAAATGTGCATTATTTTGAACAAAACCACACAAAAAACATAATTTTTGTTAACAAAGAATTAATAAAATTTCCGTTATTTGTGCGTAAATGGAAAGAGGGTGACTATTTTTACCCTTTCGGGATGAAGGGCCTCAAAAAAAAAGTTTCCAAGTACTTTAAAGATGAGAAATTTTCTTTGAGTGATAAGGAAAATACCTGGCTGCTTTGTTCGGGCGAAGATATAATATGGGTTGTGGGACACCGTGCCGATAACCGTTTTAGAGTAACAGAAAACACAACACAAATTTTAAAGATAGCGTTTTTGCAGGAATGAAAAAGTTTGGATTATTACTATTATTAATAGTATCGTTTGCAGGCACTTATGCACAGGGGGTAAAGCACCCGGTAAAATGGACCAGCAAAATTGAAAAGAAATCAGATACCGAATATGTACTGGTTTTTAATGCCGTAATTGAAGAAAGCTGGCATATGTATTCGCAGTTTACACCTGATGGCGGTGCACTGCCCATGGTTATTACATTTAACAACCAAAAAGGTAATTATACACTTGTAGGTAAAACCCAGGAAAGTAAGACCGAAAAGGCCTTTAATGATATTTTTGAGGTTGACGAATATTTCTGGAGCCACACCGCCCAGCTTAAACAAACGGTAAAGTTAGCGCCTGCCAGCAACAAGGTGGTTCAGGTAACGCTTGATTACCAGGTTTGTAAGGAGTCTTGCATACAGGATGGAAACCTGTTTGAGTTTGACCTTGCAAAAATGGCATCAAAAGAGGTTAAAAATTTCAAAAATATACCGCTTGCCGTATTGGCAACCGACCCTCCGGCCGGTGCACAGCCTGTTGAGGCTACTGTTACTGATACTGTAAAAGCAACAGATACAGCTAAAACACAAGTAGTACCTGCTCCTAAAGATGAAACCGCCAAGCCGGATGTAAAGGCTGCAAAAGATGAGGAAAAAGGTAAAGATGGGCTTTTCACTATCTTCTTTGTTGCGTTTTTATCGGGTTTTGCGGCACTGCTTACACCGTGTGTATTCCCTATGATACCCATGACGGTGAGTTTCTTTACCAAGCAAAGCAAATCTAAGGCTGCAGGTGTGCGCAATGCCATAACCTACGGTATATCAATTATTGTTATATATGTACTTTTAGGTTCTCTGGTTACCGGTATTTTTGGGGCAGATTCGCTAAATGCATTATCTACAAATGTGGCATTCAACCTTATTTTCTTTGTGCTTTTAATTGTGTTTGCTTGTTCATTTCTGGGCGCTTTCGAAATTATGCTGCCTAACTCATGGGCTAACAAAGTAGACAGGCAGGCAGACAGGGGTGGCATAATAGGCATACTGTTTATGGCGCTTGCCCTTGCAATAGTATCATTTTCATGTACCGGCCCAATAGTAGGTACGCTACTTGTTGAAGCAGCATCTAAAGGCGGACTTGCCCCTGTAATAGGCATGTTTGGCTTTTCGCTTGCACTTGCTTTGCCATTTATGCTTTTTGCAATGTTTCCGGGGTGGCTAAACAGCCTTCCAAAGTCAGGAGGCTGGCTTAATACGGTTAAGGTATTCCTTGGTTTCCTTGAGCTTGCACTTGCCTTTAAATTTTTAAGTAATGCCGACCTGGTATTGCAACTGCATTATCTTGAAAGGGAAACATTTCTTGCTATATGGATTGCCGTTTTTGGTGCACTGGCGCTTTATATGTTTGGCAAAATCAAAATGCCGCACGATACCCCAGGTGGCTTTATATCGGTAGGCAGGCTGCTGCTTGGGCTTTTGGTTTTAAGTTTTACCATTTACCTTATCCCTGGTTTGTGGGGTGCGCCTCTTAAGCTTATAAGCGGTTTCCCGCCATCTCAAACCTATAGCGAGAGTCCTTTTGGTTTTGGTGGAAGTAGTGGCGTTACAACAGCCGTAGCACTGCCTGAAGGTGCCCACAGCGGGCCACAAGGCATAGCCGCCTTTGAAGATTATGACAAGGCATTGGCCTACGCCAAGAAAACTAATAAGCCATTGCTTATTGATTTTACAGGATATGCCTGCGTTAACTGCCGCAAAATGGAAGATAATGTGTGGAGTGATAAACGCATACTTTCAGTACTTAACAATGATGTGGTGCTGGTATCTTTATATGTAGACTTTAAAGAAGAATTACCAGAGAGTGAGCAGTATATATCTGAAACTACGGGTAAGCATATTAAAACCATTGGCAATAAATGGAGCGATATGCAGATAAGGAAATACAAGACCAACTCTCAGCCTTATTATGTACTGGTAAACAATAAGGAAGAAAACCTTAATGAACCGGTAGGATACACGCCGGATATTGAAGAGTATTTAAAATGGCTGCAGGAAGGTGTTGCCAACTATAAAAAATAAAAAAAGCGGGATGATTATCATCCCGCTTTTTT
>NZ_LIYD01000005.1:790923-1060396 GCF_001278115.1 Flavobacterium akiainvivens
TTTTTATTTTTTAATCTAACCCAAACCTGGTGCGTATTTTTACCTGCTGTTGCAATTCAGGTAAAATTGCGCATAGCTGTTTTATAGGGTTGCCTGATATTTGGCGTATCCAACAATTACTATATGACACTTTTTGCACCCTCTGTTTTAAGGCATTCCTGCAAATGGAATACGCCTGAGGCCGAAATCCGTGAGATAGGCGGGTTTCCTGACACTGTACTACTTAATGTAAACGAAGGCTTTGAGCTGCTGTATTTTATAACCCGCTATATGGACACCCGCGGATGGCAGTCTACCATTACCTTCCAGAATATTGAGTCTGCCTTAAAAACACGCCTGCCGTTTAATGCACGCACGCACAAGGCAGCAAAAGAGTGGCTTGATGCAAATTTTAAACGTTAGAAACCAATTTCCAATTCTTATAAATTACCTTCATCCCTGAAAGAGCGCAGTTACTGCGCTTTTTCTTTTTTATTTAGCTGATGAAATGTAAAGCAGTTTTTCGGCAATCCCAGGCAGGCAATTGCAACCTGAATCTTTCAATCATTAAATTTTTAAATCTTTTAATTTAATTAAGCGTTAATGCCCCAAGTATTTCTTCGCTCATAAACGGGCCGCCGGGGTAGCGTGCGGTATAGTCAAGGTTAAGCCATATCTGGCCGTGCTCGTCTACATGGTAGTTTATGGTTTGGTTTTTACTTTCATTTACAAACAGCTTTTGTTTAATAAGGTAGTTGGCACGCTCCAGATCTACACGGGTACCAATAAGCATTTCCGGGTACAGGTGCCCGCCGGTGTGTATAAGCCGTGGTGTGCCGCCTATGGCACGTATGCAGGCTGCCATAAGTATCGCATGGTCATCGCAATCGCCCGAAAAGTGCTGTAACGATTCGCTGGCGTGGGCTATGTATTCGCGGCCGGCAGGGTCGTTAACGTAATTCCACTCATTGCGTATTTCTTTAAAAACCGAAAAGCACTGTATCATACGGCGCTCTTTGTCCTGGCTTTTAAATTCCTTAAAATATTTTGTGGCGGCACCTACTGCAAAATTGCGCACCTTGGGGTTGTTATAATCTATAGCATCAAGAATTTCGCCCTTGTTAGGAAAGGGCAGTAGTTTAGAGAGTATAACATCCTGCGGGTGGGGGTCTTCGCTCATGGTGTATATCATAGCCTGGTAATTGTCGAACACCGTGCTAAAGCCATAATTACCAAATAATGAGCCGTAAGCAAGTACTAACAAGTACAGGCCAATAAACAAAATCAGCACCGTACGCACGCGGTGCAGTATAAGCTGCAATACCGTTACCATAACCGCAAATATCAATATCCTGTCGAGGTGAAAAGGCCACTCAGGGTCTATGATATTTTGGTGTATAATCAGGAAAAGCGGTATGGAAATAAGTATGTTGAGTGCAAAAATGATAATAGAGTCCCAGGGCTTCTTTATACGAAGCCTTTCCCTTACGTTCTTTATTTTAGTAAGTGTGGGGTTTGTCATTTTACTACTGCGGGCCTGCGGCTATCCCACAACGTTTTCAAACGGTACTTTAGTGTTTATAATATTTAAATCGGCCAGCTGCTCCTGTATGGCATCAAGCGTGCCTTCGCCCAGGTTTTGCTGCGACCACTGCGTTAGCGTAAGCCACTCTGCAATATCTTCCTTTTTCTGGTTGTAGCGTTGTGCCAGTATGCCGGTAATGCCTTCAATTTCCTTAAAGCCTGCTGTCATTTGGTTAATGATATCCAAAACCGTACCGATTGCCGCGCTGTTAGCCTCTAAAACGTCGTTGCGCACAGCAATCACAAAACTGGGCCACGGGGTAGGGCAGTCGCCCACACGGCGAAAAATGCCTTTATCTACAATGGGCTTGGTCATAAAACGTTCCCACATAAAGTAGTCTGCTACTCCGTTAGTAAGCGCTTCTACAGCACCATCAAGGGTATTGATAACTTCAAAACGCAGGTTGGCAGTATCCCAGCCTTCGTTTTGTGCATTAACAAAGGCCATAAGGTGCGAACCCGACCCATAACGGCTTATGGCGGTTATTTTATTCTCAAGGTCGGCCACGGTTTCAAACGACGATTTTGCCGCTACGTGTATGCCCCATATTAAAGGCGACTGCACATATACCTGTACTATTTTAGAAGGGTTTCCGGCTGTTATGTCTTTAATAATACCTTCGGTAAGTATAACGGCAATATCAGTTTCGCCGTCGCGCAGCATCTGGCACAGGCGGCCGGTACCTTCGGGAACATCTGTCCACTCAAGGTTAATGCCTTTAGCTTCAAAAAGGCCTTTTTCTTTGCATAAATGCCATGGGAGGTTAAAGTGTTCCGGCACGCCGGCTATTGTAAGTTTTTTCATCTTTAGCTAATATAGGCTAAAGGTAGTAAGAGAAAAAACAATTTTCAAATTCGAAATTCCAAATAAATCACAAAAGAAGAAATTCCGGACAAAAAAAGTCCCCGAGACTTTTGCCGTATCGGGGAATAAAAAAACAAACGCGAAAACATTGACAAATATCACGCCGGGCAAAACGGCTTCATTGAGCCTCGTTCGGCCAGCCCTGCATGCCATGCAAAGGCCTCTCCTAATATATGGGGGGTGTGGCCGCCAAGCTGGCAGGCACGCTCAAAATAGTCCTGTAAAGCTTCTTTATAGTCCGGATGCACGCAGTTTTCAATAACTACTTTGGCACGTTCGCGGGGGGCAAGGCCTCTAAGGTCTGCAAGCCCCTGATCTGTAACCAGTATATCTACATCGTGTTCGGTATGGTCTGTATGTGGCACCATGGGCACCACGTGGCTTATAGCCCCGCCTTTGCTTATAGATGGGGTAACAAACACGCTCAGGTAAGCATTGCGTGCAAAATCGCCCGAGCCACCTATGCCGTTCATCATTTTTGTGCCTGAGAGGTGGGTAGAGTTTACATTGCCGTAAATATCAAACTCAATGGCAGTATTTATGGCGATAACCCCCAAACGGCGGATAACCTCAGGGCTGTTGCTTATGTTTTGCGGACGCAGTACAATTTTGTCCTGGTACTTATCAAAGTTTTTAATAAGGTTATCGTGGCACTCCTGCGATACGGTAATAGACGATGCCGAAGCAAAATCCATTATACCGGCGTCAATCAGGTGAAAAGTACTGTCCTGCAATACCTCGCTATACATAGTAAGGTTTTTAAACGGACTGTTTAAAAAGCCCATCATAACGGCGTTGGCTATTTTGCCAATACCGGCCTGCAAGGGCATTAAAGAGGGCGATAACCGGCCAGACTGTACTTCTGATTTAAAAAAAGCCATAAGATGCTCTGCAATTCCTATGGTGTTATCGTCGGGTTCGGCTACCTGCGCAGGGCTGTCGGGCAGTTCGGTAAACACAATACCCACTACTTTATCGGGGTCAACTTTAATGTAGCCTTTGCCTATACGGCTATTGGGGGTGGTAATGTTTATAACATCTCTTTCAGGATAGTTCTTGGGGATAAAAACATCATGTATTCCTTTGAATGATAAGGGTAAAGACGTATTTATCTCAATTATTACTTTTTCTGAAAGTTGTGCAAACGCGGCAGAATTGCCTATGGAAGTAGTGGGTATTATGTTCCCGTTCTGGTCAATTTCAAGCGCCTCTATAACGGCATAATCCATTTTGGGCAGGTGTTTGTTGGTAAGCAGCTCAGCCGTTTCGCTAAGGTGCTGGTCTATAAACATAACATCGCCGTTGTTTATTTTTTGGCGCAGCACGTTATCTACCTGAAACGGCATGCGCCTGTAGAGTGCATTGGCTTCGGCTAAATCGCTATCGGTAGTATGCCCAAGCGATGCACCGGTTATTAGTGTAATGCCTATATCTTCAACAACGGCACGTTTTGCAAATGCAGGCAATACGGCTTTGCTATCTCCGGCTTTGGTAAACCCGCTGCTGCCCACCACGGCGCCATCAGTAAACAGGGCAGCGGCTTCATTAGCGGTTATAATGCGGTTTTTATAGGGTTCGTATTGTATACGGTTACTATCCATTATCTTAATTTTTACAGTAATAACTTGCCTATATAAGTGCAGTGTTATTAATTTGTTAATAGATTTAGCAATTTTACGAAAACGTTTAATTGGCGGATTATCTATTTTTGACAAATAATTATCCAATTAAGACACATGGCCGCAGCACCCAATAAGTACTACATTACAGAAGTTGATACACAGCCCGATAGCATTTATTGCCACCACGACCTGATGGGCGAATTGCTCATACCGCCGCACAGCCATAAGAAAGCACAGTTTTTGTATACCGAAGGAGGTATAGTGCACGTAAAAACACCGGGGCACAGCTATTTTTTACCCGCACGGCATTATATGTGGATTCCGCCGGGGGTAGAGCATAGCATTCACCCCAGTAATGAAGGGGTTATTATGCGCAACCTGTACTTCCCGGAATTAAAGAACGACGATGTTTTTTATGCCAATGAGGGTATTTACCCGGCAACTGACCTGGTTTTTAACCTGTTGCTGCACACCAAAGACTGGAATGGTAACCTGCAAAAGGGCAGCAACCCTTATATTATAGCCCATGCCTTTAAGATATTGCTTGCCGAAACCGCAGGTAAAAGCCTGGAGCTGGCACTGCCCATGGCGCATGATAAAAGGCTTATAAAAATTGTGGGCTATCTGCAGGCTAACCTGCACAAAACGCTGCTGTTTAATGATGTGGCAGCTAAATTTGGCTTTAGTACACGCACGCTACACAGGCTGTTTATAAAAGACCTTAATATGAGTTTTATAAAGTATTTTACCATTTGCCGTATGCTGCGTGCTATAGAGCTATTGCTGCAAAAGGAAATGCCCATAGGCGAAATTGCCGCAGCAGTGGGCTACAGCAGCGTGCCTACATTTAGCAATACGTTTTATAAAATATTAGGTATGCGCCCAACGGAATATTCGGCAGGGAAGGATATTTTGTAGTATTCAGTTTTCAGGTAGCAGATGGCAGATAGCAGATAGCAGGAGGAATGTTACATACTGAAAACTGCCATCTGCTATCTGATTACTTCACAAGCCTTTCGAGCGTGTAGTCAATCAATTTTTCAACGGCGACATAGGGGTCGGCGCTAAAGGTGCCTGTTGGCCTGTTGGCTATAATGGCATTAAGCGAAAGCGCTTTGTGGCCCAAGAGGGTACTAAGGCCATATATGGCTGCGGTTTCCATTTCAAGGTTGGTAATGCGGTAGCCGTTAAAGTTGAAGTTGTCAAGCTTATCGTTCAGTTCCGCGTCCTGTATTTCAAGCCTTAAAATACGCCCCTGCGGCCCATAAAAACCTCCGGCAGTAGCGGTTATGCCTTTGTGGATATAATCGCTGTCTAAACGGTTTTGCAGCGTGGTACTGCATTTAACAGCATACGGTCGCCCACGGCGAATGTCCCATGCGGTGTGGTTTATAAAGGCGTCTTCAAGGGGCGACTCAGATATTTTTTCTACAAAATAAGAGCGCATCATGTTGTCCATCCCCAAGCCGTATTGCGATAGTACAAAGCTGTCTACGGGAATATCTTCCTGTAGCGACCCCGAAGTACCAATACGCACAATATTAAGCTGTGTGAGCTGTTTTTTAGGCTGGCGGGTTTCAAGGTCAATATTTACAAGAGCATCGAGCTCGTTGAGCACAATATCTATATTATCAGGCCCTATACCGGTTGAAATTACAGTTAAGCGCTTGCCTTTAAAAGTACCGGTCTGGGTTTTAAATTCACGTTTTTGGGTAGAAAAATCAATACTGTCGAAACGTGCGGTAATTTTAGCAACCCTGTCCTGGTCGCCCACAAAAATAATATCGCCTGCAATATGTTCCGGCTTCAGGTTAAGGTGGTATACGCTGCCGTCCGGGTTTAGTATAAGTTCGCTTTGCTTGATTTCCATAGTTATCCGCCCACGCGTTTTACTTTATAGCCTTCTTTGGCTAAATAATCCATTATTTTATCGCGGAAATTACCCTGAATGATAATTTCGCCGTCTTTAGCCGAACCGCCTACACCACAAAGGGTCTTGAGTTTTTTGGCCAGGTCTTTCAGGTCGTCTTCGGTGCCTTCAAAACCTTTAATTACAGTCGCCACTTTTCCGCCCCGGTTTTTCTTATCGAGGAGGGCTTCCAGTTTTTGCTGGTTAGGGGCTGGGGTTTCCTGCTGTTCTTCGTTATCGTTAAACTCAAAGTCTTTGTTGGTGGAAAATACAAATCCGCCAAGGGAGCTAAGGTCGTTTATTTTTTTTGCTGCCATTATTTAGATCATTAGAATTTTCGATTGTTAGACTTTTAGACCACAGCTAATAAGATTCTTCGATTCCGCTGCGCTCAGAAGACAAACCGCAGCCTCGAATAATCTAAAATTCTAACAATCGAATAATCCTTTTACTTTTTGATTAAACCCAGTTCTACAAGCCTTTCATACAAAAACTCGCCTGCTGTAATATCATCATACAGCTTAGGGTGGTTTTCATCTATACAGTTATCCAGGGCGTTAAGCTTCATTTCGCTAACCGGGTGCATAAAAAACGGTATAGAGTAGCGCGATGTACCCCACAGTTCCCTTGGTGGGTTTACTACCTGGTGTATGGTGCTTTTAAGCCTGTTGTTTGTATGGCGGCTTAGCATATCGCCCACGTTTATAACCAGTTCATCGGGCTCTGCAATGGCGTCTATCCATTCGCCGTTGTGGTTTTGTACCTGCAGGCCTTTGCCCTGGGCACCCATTAGCAGGGTAATCAGGTTAATATCGCCGTGTGCAGCGGCACGCACTGCATTATCCGGTTCGCTGGTAATAGGGGGGTAGTGTATGGGGCGCAGTATGCTGTTGCCTTCTGCCACATAGTTATCAAAATAAAACTCATCCAAACCTAAGTAAAGCGCCAGTGCACGCAGCACATACACACCGGTTTTTTCCAGCATCTGGTAGGCTTCTTTACCTACAGCATTAAATTTAGGAAGCTCTTTTACGTCTACATTTTCGGGGTATTCGGCTTCATACTTAGAGCCTTCGGGCAGGTATTGGCCAAAATGCCAAAACTCTTTCAAGTCGCCCTCTTTGCGGCCTTTGGCGTGTTCTTTTCCGAAAGAAACATAGCCGCGCTGCCCGCCAATGCCGGGAATTTCATACTGTTCTTTAACATCCAGAGGCAGGTTAAAAAAGTTGCGCACTTCTGCATACAGGCCTTCTACAAGGCTGTCATCCAGAAAATGCCCTTTAAGTGCCACAAAACCTATGTCTTCATAGGCCTTACCGATTTCATTTACAAATTTTTGCTTGCGTTCCGGGTTACCCGAAAGGAAATCACGCAGATCCACACTGGGGATGTTTTGCATAATAATCGTTTATTGTTAATAACTAACACAGGCATAAAGCCTTGTAAATACAAAGCTAATGATATTTTTTGATGCAATGTAACCAAGTTGTTAACATAGGTATCACACCCTAATCAAAATTATAGGCACGCATAATAAAACGTTAACCCACAGCCGTAACCGCATAATAAAACCGTAAAGTTTAACTAACCCTGCCTTAGATAAATAGTGCCATTTTTGAAAAAACTAACTTCAATTATGGAACAAAACAACCAAAGCAGGAGGAGCTTCCTGAAAAAATCATTATGGGCAACCGGTGCCATTATTATAGCGCCAAACTTTATAAGCTGCAGCGATGATGATAACACCGCACTGGGGGTAAACCCATCGGGTTTTAGCAACCAACACTTTAACGAAGGGGTAGCCAGTTTTGACCCCACAAGCTCATCGGTAACCATCTGGACACGCTACAACCGCTATAATGCAGAAGTAATATGGGAAGTTTCTACAAGCCAAAGCTTTGATAGTATAGTAAGGACAGGCACTATAGTAACTAACCCTGAAAGGGATTACACCACTGCCATTGAACTTACCGGCCTAGATGCTGCGCAAACACTGTACTACCGCTTTATGTGTGCGGTTGATAAAACCGTATCGGTAACCGGCGAGACTATTACGCTGCCGCAGGACCCATCATCTATAAAACTGGCAGTATGCTCGTGCTCTAACTTCCAGGCAGGATATTTTAACGTGTATGAAGCCATGGCAGAATCTGATGCTGATGTTATTGTGCACCTGGGCGACTACCTGTATGAATATGGTGCTGGCGAATATGGTACATCGCCTGAAAACGAAGGGCTAAACAGGCAGCACAAACCGGAGCATGAAATGGTTTCGCTTGACGATTACAGGATGCGCTACCGCCAGTACAGGGGCGATGCACAATTGCAGCTTGCCCACCAGAAAAAACCTTTTATATGCGTGTGGGATGACCACGAAATTGCCAACGATGCCTACATAGATGGCGCTGAAAACCACACTGAAGCCACCGAAGGCAGCTGGGAAGTACGCAAGCAAAACGCACTTAAGGCGTACAGCGAATTTATTCCGTTTTCAAGGGCAGATGAAAACAACAACTCGCTTATATACCGTAGTATAAAAATAGGCAGCCTTGTAAACCTTATAATGCTCGATACCCGCGTTATAGCCCGTAGTGAGCAACTGGTTATAACCAATTACTTTACCCAGACCGGCTTTGATGCCGCGGCGTTCCAGGCCGATTTGCTAAGCACACAGCGCACGCTTTTGGGTAACACTCAGCTTAGCTGGCTTGTAAACGAAATAGGCAGCAGCAATGCCACATGGCAGGTACTGGGCCAGCAGATTTTAATGGGTAAAATGATGGTACCGGCAGAACTGCTGCTTGCTTTTGGGCAGCCGGGCTTTACTGCCATACTTACCGAGCTTGTTACCATTAAAATGAGGATGCTGAATAACGACCCAACGCTTACCCCACAGGAAATTGCCCGTATACAAACCGTGTTGCCATACAACCTTGATGCGTGGGACGGTTACCCGGTAGACCGCGAAATGCTGTATGCACAGCTTAACGGCAAAAAACTGGTTACCCTTGCGGGCGATACCCACAATGCATGGCACAACGTGCTTAAAGCGCAGGACGGTACCGAGGTAGGTGTAGAGTTTGCCACATCGAGCGTGTCGTCTCCGGGGTTTGAAACCTATCTGGGCGATGTGGATGCGGCTACCATAGCGGCTTTCCAGCAGAGTATGGTACTGCTTGTAGACGGCCTTTCTTATTTTGATGCTTCAAGAAGGGGCTATATTATGGCTACGTTTACACAAACCAATGTAACATCTGAATGGGTGTTTGTAGACACTATCCTGTCACGGACATTTACTGCGCAAACCGGCCACTCTGTGGTATATTCATAATACCGTTTTGTTTAAAACAAATACCCCGCTCCTGAAAAGGGCGGGGTATTTTATTTTATAACAAATTAAGCTTAACGGTTTGTTTTACTGATAATAAAATAGTTTGCCGCCAGCTGAAAGGCAAAAAACGCGAGGCTAAACAGAGCGGTGAGGCCGTTAAACAATTCGCCGCCGGCAAATGTTATGGCTATGGCGCCTATGCCCAGTGCCGCAAGTATAATGTTGTACAGTAAAAACAGGTGCTTAAACTTAGCAGGCATAAAAATATGGCTAACGGGCAGCATCATTAAAAAGCCAAATGCCCCAAGGATAAGGTATTTATCGAGCCCGGTAATGGCAAAAAGGACAATCCCCACTACAAATACTGCAAAGCATGCGGCTATAAACTTAGAGGTAAGTTTTTCGCGCTTGTCTAAAAGATATTTGCCATAAGGGTGAAAACTCAGGAACAGGTTACCCACGGGCTCTATTATCCAGGTTGAAAAGGCAAGCATGGTAAGCAACACAACAACAGGCAGCAGGTAAGGCTGCAGGGTAGGGCTGTTTTCGGCTAAGCCACGCAGCATTTTGGTAATAAAAAAGAAGCCTATTATAACACCCCACTGGTATTTAGAGGTAAGGTTCTGCATAAAGAACGAGTACTTTAAAAACAGCCTGTATATGGGGTTTCCTGCCTTTATGGCCTCGCTCATACCTGTTTGTGCATACTGGTAATTGGGGTTATTGAGCAGGGCTTCCTTAAAATGCTTGCGGGCCGTTTTATAATCGCCGTTTTCAAGTAACGACCACCCGTAGTTGGCATGGGTATAGTAATTGTTAGGGTCTTCGCGCAGTGCACCCTCTATGGTAGCAAACGATTCCTCGGGCCTTTTAAGCTTTATGAGCGTGTTGCTGCGGGTGTTAAGCGCAAAAAGGTTTTCCGGGTCAAGCTCAAGCGCCTTATCGGCCGATTGAAGCGCTTCATCATATTGCTTACGCGAAAGCTGTATGGCAGCCAGTAGTGCAAAACAATCAGCATCAGACGGGTCGAGCGAAATGGCCTGTTTTACATAGCGCTCCGCACCCTGAAAATCATCTTCAGAAAGGCATACGCGCGATTTTAAGTAAAACAGGTAAGAATTATCAGGTTCGGAGGCAATGGCCCTGTCTACCGCTGTTTTAGCCACGTCAACCTTATCCAGTTGCAGGCTTACTTCTGCCAGTAACGAAAGGAGGTAAATATCTGAAGCATCAAGGCTAAGCATATCCTTAATAAGTACTTCGGCGTCATTATACCTGCCCTGGCCCATAAGCAAATGAACCCTTGAAAGTTGTTCTGACATTATTTCTTGATTTTCAGGTAGGTTAGTATATCGTCATACAGGCCGGTATCATTTGCAAAGAGCGCAAAGTTTTTAGCCGTGGCAAACCATTCCTGTGTGCTGGGTTTGTGCTTTTTAACTGCTTCAAGCAAATCTTTGGTAGATAGTGGCTTTGGTATACCGTCTACAAAAGCGGCCTCAAGCTTGGCTTCTATGGCAATATCAATAATGGCATCAATATCAGCGCCGCTGTAGTGCTCCGTTTTTTTAGCCACCTGCCTGTAATCAATATCTTCGGCGGGCTTGCTTTGCAGTTTAAGGCGCAGTATGGCCTCACGCGTTTCCTGGTCGGGTGGCGGAATAAAGATAATACGGTCAAAACGCCCCGGCCTGCGGAAAGCGGGGTCTAAATTCCACGGGGTGTTGGTAGCGCCCAGCACTAAAACTCCTTCGTTATTGCCTTCAATACCGTCAAGCTCCTGCAAAAACTGATTGATAAGGTGCCTGCCCGATGATTGTTTCATATCGCTGCGGCTGGCGCCCAGGGCATCTATCTCATCTATAAACAGTACACACGGGTTGTTGTGGCGTGCCAGCTCAAAAATTTCGTGCAGGTTTTTTTCGCTGCTGCCTATCCACATATCTAAGATATCGTTAAGCCCTACGCTCAAAAATTTAGAGTTAACCTGGCCGGCTGTGGCTTTGGCTATAAAGGTCTTACCACATCCGGGAGGGCCATACAGTAATATGCCGCCACCCGCTTTTTTGCCATACGCCTTGTAGAGGTCGGCGTGCTGTAGGGGTTTTATAATTTTAAGGTCAATTTCTTTTTTAACGTGCTCCATGCCGCCCACATCGCTAAAGGTAACCGATGGTTTTTCCAGAAAACGCGAATCTACTTCATCATCACCATCACCATCCTGCTCTGTATATCCTACGCGAGAACGAAGCTGGCTGTCAAGTTCTTCGTTAGCATAGCCGGGGTTAAGCTGCAATACCTTTTGGTATACCTCAATAGCTTTGCCCATGGCGTTTTCTTTTATAAGGGCGCGGGTGTAAAGTACAAGCGTATCAACATCGTGCCTGCCGCTTTCTATAAGCTCTTCAAGTATAACGTTGCACGCCGAATAGCTGCCCTTAGCATAATATATTCTGGCAAGGCCCAGTGTGGCGCGGGTGTCATTTGAAGCCTGGAGAATAATGCGGTATTCGTGTTCGGCTTCGTCAAAACGGTTGAGGGTTAGTAAATTATCGGCTAATAAAAACCGGAGCGGAATGTTTTCGGGAGAATATTTTAGCGCTTCCTTAAGGCTTTCAATATTACTGTTGTCCATAACGGGCGTAAGTATTTGTGATTATTGGTTTATAAAGCACCAAATTAGCCAATAATTGTTGATTGTACACGTGGCAGTGCCGTTTTTTTATAACGGCAGCGGGTAGCATAAAAGAATACTGTTGTTTTAAAATTTACAGTATTTTAGCAGGAATTTACCCAAGCTTTCTAAAGCCTGATTTTATGAAGAAGTTTTTTACCCTTTTACTGCTGTTTATACTTTCGCAAAATGCTTTTTGCCAGACCGATAGCCTTACCGTAACCTATGCCGACACGCTGCCGCCCAAAACCATATGGCAGAATTTTAAATATGATGCCGGTAGTGTGGGAGGGGGCTTTTTGCATGCGCTGAGCCAGCCTGTGCGCTGGAAACGCGATGACCTGTATAAATTTGCAGGTACCGTGGCGGCTATAGGCATTTTGTATACAGTAGACGAAGAAACCAGCCGTTGGTTCCGTAAGCAGGAGGAAGGAGCGCCCAGCCTTTTAAAAGACTTTGGGTGGTATTTTGGCAGCCCGCAAAACAACTATGGCATTACCGGCAGTGTGTACCTGGTGGGGCTTTTTACCAACCACGAAAAGCTGCGCCGCACGGGTGTGCTCATGATAACATCAGCCAGTGTATCGGGGTTTATACAGCAGGCAACCAAATCATTAACAGGAAGAGCCAGGCCTGAGACGGGTTATGGGCACGACCATTTCCGTCCGTTTGGGGGCGATGCCGGTTACCGTTCGTTTCCATCTGGCCATACGGTGCTGGCGGTTACAACCATGTATTCGTTAAGCAAGCAGTTTGAAAGCCCGTGGCTAAAAGGCGCGTGCTGGGCTGTGGGAGCAATACCGCCGGTTACAAGGCTTTGGAAAGGCGCACACTGGCTTACAGATGTGGTGCTGAGCGGTATTATTAGCGTGGCGGTGGTAGAAAGCGTTGATACCTATCTGGACCGCCAGCGCGATTATGGGGCTAAAAAAGATTTCCCCGGAGACCAAAGCCCACTTAAAAAAATAAGCTGGAGCCTGCGCGCCGGGGTAAGTACTGTGGGTATTGTTGGGGTGTTTTAATTATCAGTATTGCAGTTAACCTTTTCATTATGATAAGGTTAAAGTTAATATCGCGACTCGTAAAACACTTAAAATCAATGATTTGAAAATATGGTTTTGTTTTTGGATACAGATATTCAAAAATTAAAAAACCATGATACTTTTAGATCCTTCCGAACGACAAAGAAGATGTAAATTAAGAAAGCTTACAGCAGCTAAAAAGGACTACAAACTAATGTGGCTTTTGGTAACTGCTGTAAGCTTTGTTTTTGTATTTGGTGCTATAATGAAAGTGGTAAGCTAAGCCTGCTTTTTAACGTACTTAGTTAATATTACAATCAGTTGGCCGTCTATTTTGCCTTCAATTTGCTCGTGGTTGTCGTGCACCAGGCGTATGTTGCGCACTGCGGTGCCCACTTTGGCGTTAAGCGACGAACCTTTTACATCTAAATCTTTTATCAGCGTAACGGTATCGCCCTGTTGCAGTATGTTGCCGTTGCTGTCTTTATGGAAATTTACACCGGCATCGGCAGTATGGTCGCCGGTGGCTTTTGCGTATTCTAAAAGCTCATCGTCAAGGTACATCATGTCGAGGTTATCGGCTGCCCAGCCTTCATCGCGAAAACGGTTCAGCATGCGCCATGACACCACCTGAACGGCGGGTACTTCGCTCCACATGCTGGTGGGCAGTATGTTTTGCCAAAAGGCGCTATCGGGCTCTTCTTTCTTTTCAATCTGCGCCAGGCATTTGGCATCTATGTATATAAAACCGTCGGCGCCCAGATTGCGGGCAGGCGGCACTTCATAAACGGTAAGGTTGCCGGTTGCACCACTAAGTTCGCACTGGTTGTTGCTGCGCTCCTGCAGCTGTTGTTCTATGGTCATTGTGAAAGGTGTGTTTAGAGGGTGCAAAGATAGGGTTTTTCAGGTAGCAGATGGCAGGTAGCAGTGGGGCAGCTATAAAAAACTATTGCTATATTGCGGCAAAATTTTCCTTTTATGTCCCGCCATACTTTTGACAACCTGAGTACCACACAGTTTATTATTTTAGTAGCCGTTTTAGTAGGTATTATTGCATTAGCATCAACTTTTAGCAGTAAGGCTATTGTGCGCCGCAGGCTTAAAAAAGGCACTTTACGCAGGCTGGCTGACTTTAAAAGCGGTGAGACCGGCAAGGTAGTGGGTATAGTGGAGTTTGTTGACGAACCCCTTGAAGCACCACTATCCGGCCGTGAGTGCGCCTGGTATAATGTGCACATACTGGAAAGAGGCAACAAAAGTGCGCACACCATAGTACAGGAACAAAGAAAGGTTCGTTTTGTGCTGCGTGATGGCGATAAAGTGGCTTATATTGACAGCGATTATATTGAGAGCTATGTTGTAGAAGACCAGGAATACAACTCCGGTACGTTTAACGATGCCACCGAAAGGCTCGAAAACTACCTGAGGCAACACGGTCAAAAAAGCGAGGGTTTCCTTGGGATGAACAAAGGTATACGCTACGTAGAAGGTGTGCTTGAAAAAGGCGAAAGTGTAGCCATACTGGGCGAAGGGCATTGGCGTGATGCTGAATCGGTTGGGTTGCCAAAAGAGTATGGTATGGTGCTTGCTATTACCCCGGCTGATGGTAAACCTGTATACTTAAGCGATGATACCGAGACTGTTGCCATGCATGGAGAATAGTGTTTAGATAACAGTTGGCAGTGAACCCACCCCGGCTTCGCCACCCCTCTGAGGGAGGGGAATGCTCACTCTGCTGTATTCTCCTGTGAGACAGATTCAATCTGTCTCTACTGTGCTTCGACAAGCTCAGCATGAATGTAAAAGAGATTCTTCCACTTCGCTGCGCTGCGGTCGGAATGACAAACTGCAACTGTTACCTGCTATCTGCCAACTAATTACTCCAACTCCATAGCCTGTATAAGGCCATCCCTTAAAGTATAAATGTGCTTTACGTTGCCGTTGAACAGCTCGGTACCGTCAAGGGATTTTACTATTTGGTGTACGGTTACTTCAAGGCGGCCGTTAGGTAATTCGGTTATGGCAACGGGGGTTACGTGCGGGTTTATTTCGCCCCACTGGCGGGTCCAGTATTCACGGATGGCATCGTGGCCGGTAACAAAATCGCCTTCAAAGGCTTTGGGCCAGCGCACATCAGGGCGCATGGTGGTTAGGGCGGTATCTATATCGCGGCTGTTAAAGGCGGCGTAAGCGGTGGTGATGAGGGGGTGCATGGGGTTTAGTTTTATGATTATATAACAAATAACGCGGAATTACCCCGCGTTATTTGTTAATGATATGCTTAAATAAATTTTATAGCTTCCCTATATGTAACATGACTTGCGATTGAATTAAGAGAATTTTTTGGATAAGAAATAATCAAATCTAAGATTCTGTTAATATATACATCTTTAGTTTTTGCTTTGAAAAAATTTGCCATTTTTCTAAGTCTGACATCAGCTTTGCTTGCTCTAAAATCTGAAGTAAATTCTGGATCCTTAAATAGATGAACAAAGTCTTTTATTTCAGTAATAGTAAAACCTTCTATAAATTCTTTATAATAAGGTAATGCCACTTCATCAACACCTTCTTTATAACCTAAACCATTTCCGACATAGCAAATAGTGATAACTTTCACAAAAAGTTTCCTTACAGCATCGGGGATTCCATTGGCTGGTATAGAGTCTTTAATTGACTTGGCATGCGCTCGCTCATTGTAAAAATTGTTCCATTCAAAATGTATAGTTTTTAGATTTTGTAATTTTTCTAATAATTCTGCAGCAAGGCTATCCTCATCCTTATATTTTAAACCATCAACTTTCTCTAAAAAACTTTGTATGGCATCTTTTCTATCAACATCTCCATTTTTTCGATAAAGACCAAATTTTGCACCAATTCTAAGTTTAGTATCTTCGAGTAAGATGTCCCATATTTTTGGAGCTAATCTATCAATATTCTTTTTTACTAAAGATTCGGTTTTAGGATCTATATAAATTCCAACTAATGAAAGAACAAAGTCATCAATTCTTTCTTGAGGTTGTTTCCTTAAATCATCTCCAATTATTTCAAAATCCTCTTTAGGAATTTCTTTAGTTCTTAAATTGTCGAATAATTGTTGAATTTGTATAACAGAATGATCAGGTTTTGCTACTATTGCATACTTTAAACAAGCTTCCAATAGGCTTAACATTTCTATACCAGAAACATAATTTTCATTTGGATGAGCAGCACTTGCATGATTTCTTAGATAATTAACATGCTCAAGTCTTTTGTGATTAATATCATTAATCAAACCTATCCTTCGAGATATTTCTAATAAATCATGATCTCCAATAGCACTTAAGTCATCCTCATTTACCAAATTTTTATATTTAGTATTTAATGTCTTCGCTACACCTAAGAAATATTGTAAGTCAAAATTTACAGCTAATCTTCTTAATGACTTTACAGTTTCATCCCAAAGAAAATTTAATGCCCCATCAAAAAGCCCCACAGAAATTGCTACAGTAAATTTAGATAAATATGTAGATTTGGCTCTTTCATCAATGGGTAAAATTTCTATTGTACTTTCTAAGGCGTAAATTACTTTGCGACGTTCTTCAATCGGAGATAATATATCTTCCGTAGGTAGCCCTACATGCTGTAATAAATTAGCCAATGGCTCGTTGAAAGCGGCGATAGAGGTTTCAATTTTTTGAGGAGAACTTTGTACTGGAATTAAAATAATTTGGTTTTCTTCTTGTCCTGACATGATGATAAAAATTTTGTAACTAAATTACAAAATCCCTTTCCTACAAAAAATAGGGTTTTCCCTATATTTTACCCTACAAAATAAATTTTCCTAACAACGTTTTCGTGAAATGTTATTTTACTACATTTGAATTATAAAGATTATTCAAAAATCACGATGAATTTCGACAGAAAACAACTGACAAACGAACAATTACTTGATTTATATAAGAAATTATTAAAACCCCGCCTTATTGAGGAGAAAATGCTCATCCTCATCCGACAGGGTAAGGTGAGTAAGTGGTTTAGCGGCATAGGGCAGGAGGCCATTTCGGTGGGGGTTACTGCCGTGCTGCAGCCTGACGAATACATACTGCCCATGCACCGCAACCTTGGGGTGTTTACGGGTAGGGATATTCCGCTGTACCGTCTGTTCAGCCAGTGGCAGGGCAAGGCCAACGGGTTTACCAAGGGGCGCGACCGCTCGTTTCACTTTGGCACACAGGAATTTAAAATCATAGGCATGATATCGCATTTGGGCCCGCAATTAGGCGTGGCCGACGGTATTGCATTGGCCCACAAGCTGCGCGGCGAAGGTAAGGTTACCGCCGTATTTACCGGTGAGGGCGCTACCAGCGAGGGCGATTTCCACGAGGCGCTTAACGTGGCTGCCGTGTGGGATTTGCCCGTACTGTTTATTGTAGAAAACAACGGCTACGGCCTGAGCACCCCAACCAACGAGCAGTACCGCTGCACCCACATTGCCGATAAGGGCGTGGGCTATGGTATGGAGGCGCATATTATAGACGGTAACAATATCCTTGAAGTATATACCAAGCTGGACGAAATTGTAGATTCGCTTCGCGAGAACCCGCGACCGGTGCTACTGGAGTTTAAAACGTTCAGGATGCGCGGGCACGAGGAGGCGAGTGGCACCAAGTACGTTCCGCAGGAGCTGATGGATGCCTGGGCCGTAAAAGACCCGGTGGAAAACTATCGCAAGTACCTGAAGGCCGAAGGGGTTCTGACGGATGAAACTGACAATATATTCCGTGCAGAGTTAAAGGCCGAAATAGACGAACACTACCAGCGTGCCTCGGCTGAGCCTGCTATTGAAGCTAACGAAACTGACGAGTTAAACGATGTATATAAGCCGTATGACTTTCAAGAAGTCGTTCCGACTTCAGAGACAGAGAACATACGTATGATTGATGCCCTACAGCAGGGACTGGCACAAAGCATGGAGCGCCACAAGAACCTGGTGCTTATGGGCCAGGACATTGCCGAATATGGCGGCGCTTTTAAGATTACCGATGGCTTTGTGGCGCGTTTTGGCAAGGAACGGGTGCGCAACACCCCAATATGTGAGTCGGCCATTGTGTCGGCCGCTATGGGGCTTAGTATTAACGGCGGCAAGGCGGTGGTTGAAATGCAGTTTGCCGACTTTGTGTCGACTGGCTTTAACCCGATTGTGAATTACCTTGCCAAGGTGCACTATCGCTGGCAGGAAAACGCCGACGTGGTGGTGCGTATGCCCTGCGGCGCGGGGGTACAGGCGGGGCCGTTCCACAGCCAGACCAATGAGGCGTGGTTTACCAAAACGCCCGGCCTGAAAGTGGTGTACCCGGCTTTCCCTTATGATGCCAAAGGCCTGCTGGCCACGGCTATAAACGACCCTAACCCGGTGATGTTCTTTGAACATAAGGCGCTGTACCGCAGTGCCTACCAGGAGGTTCCGAAAGGGTATTACACCCTGCCGTTTGGTAAGGCGGCGTTGCTTAGGGAAGGGGAGC
The DNA here is from genome assembly GCF_001278115.1 of Flavobacterium akiainvivens. Lineage (GTDB taxonomy): Bacteria > Bacteroidota > Bacteroidia > Flavobacteriales > Flavobacteriaceae > Flavobacterium > Flavobacterium akiainvivens. The sequence goes on from NZ_LIYD01000005.1 coordinate 809,411, forward strand.
AGGTAACGGTGATTTCGTTTGGCGCCGGGGTGCACTGGGCCATTGAAACGCTGGATGCCAACCCGCACATAAAGGCCGACCTGATTGACCTGCGTACACTACAACCGCTTGACACCGAAGCTATTTTTACTTCGGTTAAGAAAACAGGCAAGGTTATTATTTTACAGGAAGACACGCTGTTTGGCGGCATTGCAAGCGATATTAGCGCCATGATTATGGAGCAGTGTTTTGAGTGGCTCGACGGCCCTGTGAAGCGCGTAGGCAGCCTTGAGAGCGCTATTCCGTTTACCAAGGCTCTGGAAGACCAGTACCTGGGCAAAGGGAGGTTTGAGAAGGTTTTACGTGAACTTGTCGCATATTAATTATGGAACGCGGATGACGCGGATGACACGGATTGAACGGATAAACACGGATTTTTTATAAACTAAAAGAGCCACTCTTAGATATGATAAAAGAGTGGCTCTTTTTTTATCCGGGAACTCTTTTTAGGGTTTAGTCGAAAAATGTAAAAATCGAACCATTGAATAATCCAATTTCAAACTCCAAAAGTGAAAAATTAAGCACTTTTTTGCCAAAAAAGGCGTATATTTGTACTTACATAATTTGTATATACATATTTAATTTTTGATTATGTCGCTGCATCAATTTAACAACTGGAAAGACGGGCTAAAAGAGGAAGATGAGAGGCTGCCGGTGCTCTTTATAGGGCATGGTTCGCCTATGAATGGGATAGAAGATAACGAGTTTAGCCAGACGTGGAAGGCTATGGGTCAACAGATTACGAAGCCTAAAGCAGTATTGGTGGTGTCGGCGCACTGGCTTACCAGGGGTACGCATATTACCGCTATGGAAGCCCCCAGGACGATACATGACTTTGGCGGGTTCCCACAGGCGCTATTTGATGTGCAATACCCTGCGCCGGGTAACCCGGAGCTTGCTAAGGAGGCTAAGAGCCTGATTACAAGCACTAATGTAGGCCTTGATGACCACGAATGGGGCCTTGACCACGGTACCTGGACGGTGGTTAGGCATATGTATCCTGATGCGGATATACCTGTGCTTCAGCTTAGTATAGATTATGGCCGTGAGCCGCAATACCACTATGACCTGGCCAAACAGCTGGCAGCCCTGCGCAAAAAAGGGGTGCTGATTATAGGCAGCGGTAACATGGTACACAACCTGCGAATGGTTGACTGGCAGCGACTTAGCGAACCTAACTACGGTTATGACTGGGCTGTTGAGATGAATTCAATCTTTAAGGAGAAAATTGGCAATCACAATCATAATGACCTGATTAACTACCAGAAACTGCACAAAGCGGCTACACTGGCCATACCTACTCCTGACCATTACTACCCGTTATTATATACGTTAGGGCTTCAGGATGAGGAAGATAGCATTAGTTTCTTTAACGATAAACTGGTAGGAGGGTCGCTAAATATGACCGGAGTAAAAATTGGATAAAATGATTCTAAATTGAGTTAAAATGCTTATTTTTAAGCGTTAACTGATTTTTTAACTAATATTTAACTAAAACAGGCGATATATATACGCTTTTGCATAATGAAGTTGTAAATATTACTTTTAATTTTACAGGCTTATAATAAATGCCCCTTTTTTACGTCCTCATAATATGACTGTTAATAATTCTCAACATTCCGGTGCGGAAAACGATATCGTTATTGATGTAAACAATAACGAAGATGTTACACGTTTTGTTGATCATTTCTTTGAAGATCATGGACTTAGCAGTAAGTCTTCAAGAATAAGAATAGAAAAACTGCTTAAATTTATACCACATAATATTACCAGCCAAAAAGACATAACCACCTGGATAAGAAAAAATTGGGATAAGAAGTTTTATGGTATGTAACGTATTATGCCTCTTCAATTTTTGAAGAAGCTATTTTACCCAAACAGCTTTCCGGTATATCAAAAGCTTGTACTAAAGGCACCGCATCCTGACGTATTTCCCAGCATAACTGACTGATTAACTTTCTTATAGCTTTAGTTTTTATACCATCCATATAGCCCTGCTCAAGATACCACGCTTTATTTTCATCTATTTTATTAAGCGCAAAAAGGTTGTACAGCCTGGTAAGTACCTCTTTAAGGGCAACATCTTTTTCAGCATCTATTTTGAGCTTAAATTGCTCAAGCACAACCCTGTCAAGGTATGAATATGTAATTTGGAGCATATGCGGATGCATTATGTTTGCAGCATCAAAAGCATCAAGGCCACTGTCTATCAAACGTTTAAATCGTTTTGCGGCAGATGCAACTACTTCTTTTTCACGATATTGAAATGCATGTAAATGAAATTCAGCATCTTTTAAGTGCGACTCATCTGTATTACGTATTGCAAAAGGATTTTTCTCCGTAATACTGGTTTTGGCCTGTTCTACAACGTAGCTAAAAATGGTAGAAACACTCATTTCCCCAAACTGCTTCCTAAATTCTGAAAGGCGGTTTTTAGCCGTAAGTTGCATTAATACAGTATTATCGCCCTCAAAAGTGGTATAAATTTCTGTATCATTTTTAAGGTCATCAATACGGTTTTCACTTAAATATCCCTTACCACCACAAGCTTCACGGCACTCCTGAAGGGTATCCCGGGTATTCCATGTAGCATAAGCCTTCAGGCCGGCAGCAAGGGCCTCAATTTCCTGCATTTCTTCTTCTTTACGATTTATAAAACGGTTGGTAAGATACTGTAAACCAAATGTAAGCGCATAAGAATTGGCCAAATAAGGCATAAGCCTTTGCTGATGCATCCGGTAATTAAGAACAGGTACTTCAGCTCCGTTTTCAGGGCCAAACTGCCTGCGTTTATCACCATATTTTATAGCTGTTGCCAAACCAACCTTTGCGGCTGACAGGGCAGAGCGGGGGATGCCTATACGCCCGCCAACCAATGTGCCTAACATGGTAAAAAACCTCCTGTTATCACTGGGGATTCGGCTTTCAAATTCGCCATTTGTATTTACGGAGGCAAATTTATCAAGCATGTTGTCGTACGGAATTTCTACATTATCGAAGTAAATAATACCATTATCTACGCCATTTAAGCCCATTTTATGGCCGCAATCTTCAATTGCTATACCAGGCAGGGTTTGCTTTGCTTTATTCCTTATAGGTACAATAAATGCGTTAACTCCATAGTCTTTATCATCAATTATGAGCTTTGCAAAAACGGTAGCCATTTCGCCATGGTTAGCTGCATTGCCTATATATTCTTTCCTGTCGTATTTTTCAGGAGTATGTATGGTAAAACTCCGATTGATATGATTGTAGGTGGCTGTTGTTTTGATTCCCTTTACATTACTGCCATGATGTGTTTCTGTCATAGCAAAACATCCCGGAATATTAAGTAACCCTATATCATTCAGGTATTTACTGTAGTGTTTTTCTGTACCAAGAGATAATACGCTCATTCCCCAAAGTCCAAACTGAACGCCAAATTTAATTACCAGACTAAGATCATGATAACTAAGGGTTTCCATTATGGTAAAATACCCATTAATATCGCCTTTACCGCCATATTCTTTTGGATATGCATAAGAACCAAGGCCGTTTTCAGAAAGGATTTTACACCATTGTAATACTTTCTCTCTGAATTCAGCAGTATCTGTTGGTATATTTAGCTCAAAATCAGCACTTTTTATGATGAGTTTTACTTTATTGATTAAGTCATCCTGCCCATTGTTTAGCAATGAAGTCATTAGCCCAACATTAAAGCTTTGATTTGTATTATGGGTATTTGTTATAGAGTTTTGGTTGTTTAAAAACCTTTGTGTGGCTTCAGGACCAGAAATACCCAGGCTTATTTCAAGCTTTACTATATCAGGCGCTATCTTTTGAATATCATCACCTGTAAATATAACCCTATCATTATTAGCCATTAGAATACCCAACTCAGTAAGTGTATTAGCGCTATTACTCGCAACAGAATTTATCTTATTGAGCCAATTATTTAATTCTGAGCGTGTTGGTGGATCTGAAAATTTTATTTTAGATGCAATAAAAACTTTTTCATCTTCGGTAAGCCATTTTGCACCTTTAATATAATTTGAAATTGCAGTAAATTCCTTTTCAGTCAGTATATTATCTTCCCAAATATTATAAATTATAGGTAGAAGTATTAATAGCTTATTGTTATTGTCAAAGTTGATTTCCATTGCTTTAAGATTATATCATAAAAATAAGGAAAATATGTACAAACGCTCATTAAAAGACTGTTAAACGATGAGAAAATTATAGTATAATTGATGGATCAACATTCAGAAAAATTACATAAGACTGAATTTTAGGGCTGATGATTCGTTCCTGATTTTTTATTTCTAAATTGAACTATAATATATATTATGTAAAATAATAAAAAAATTAAGCCCTATCTTTAACGGCATTTTTAAAAATAGTATTTTTAGCTAAAAATAATGCCTAATGAATAATCCTATAGCCCAAACTGTTGTAGATTTTCTTAAATATTATCCTCCGTTTGAAAGTCTTAGTAAAGAAGATTTACAACTTATAGCCATAAATACAAAAATTAAAAGCCTGGACAAAAATGAAATTTTGTTTAAAGGTGGCGATACAACACATACAGATTTTTATGTTATAAAAGCCGGCGCCATAGGTTTATCACTTACTTCAGATGCCGAAGAAATGCTTATTGATAAATGTGATGAAGGCGATATCCTTGGCTTGAGGCCATTTTTTGCTAAAAATGATTATTTGCTAACAGCTAAAGCCCGCGAAGAATCAATTATATATGCAATTCCTATTTTATTTTTCCAGCAATTTATAACTAAAAATGCTAAAGTACTTGAGTTTCTGCTCGAAAGCTTTGCATCACAAACCCGTAATCCACACGATAAAGAACGAAGCGGAAAACTTTTAGCAGAAAACACAATATTTAGTGACCAGGTAGCTGATATACAGTATTTTCAGCCAATAAAATACACACACAATCCTATAACTGCCAATCCTGAAGATTTACTTATGTTTATAGCTAAAACTATGACAAACAGCACTATTGGTAGCGTCATTATTCAAGAAAACCAGTTACCCATAGGCATTATTACTGACAGGGATTTAAGGTCTAAAATTGCAACAGGGCTTTTCCCTATTACGGCTGAAGCTAAGGAAATTATGACAACGCCCGTAATAACGGTTCCGGAAAATATATCTGTTGCTGAAGCACAAATGATTATGCTAAAGTATAACGTTGGCCATTTGTGCGTAACCCGCGATGGAACAGATAATTCAACCATAAGCGGCATTATATCTGAACATGATGTTGTGGCGGCACAAGCTAATACACCGGGCGTTTTATTAAAACAAACACGCAGGGCCACTAATAATAAAGAACTAAAATATGTTCGTGAAAAGCTTAGCGACCTCATACAAAATTCAATTGACAAAAACATACCTATCTCTCACATTTCTAATATTGTAGCAGAGATTAATATTGCCCTTACCAGGCGGGCTATAGAGCTTGCGGTAGAAAAAATAGGCACCCCCCCTCCTGTTCGTTTTGCATGGATAAATGTAGGAAGCCAGGGACGAAAAGAACAGCTCCTGAAAACAGACCAGGATAATGCACTCGTATTTGAAGATGTAGAACCTGCTCAATATGATGCTGTTAAGCGTTATTTTACTGAACTGGCTGAATTTGTTACTGATTCGCTAAACAAAGTAGGTTATGAATTTTCTCCGTATAATATTGTTGCACGTAATACGCAATGGTGTAAATCAGTGACCGACTGGATTAACCAGTATAATACGTGGATAAATGCACCTGCGGAAAAAGGTATTGAAATAAGTGCATTGTTTTTTGATTTTGATTTTATTTATGGCTACCCGGCTATAGAAGAAGCACTTACAGATAATATTAAGGTAAAAATTAATAAGAACAAAAAGTTTTTTGCCTACATGGCCTCAGATACTTTAAAAAACCTGCCTCCATTAGGGTTCTTCAGGCAATTTTTAGTAGAAAATGATGGCGAGCATAAAGATACGTTTGATATTAAACTACGCGCTTTAGAACCGCTTATTGATGCTGCAAGGGTTTTAATTTTAAGCCATGGTATAACAGATATTACCAATACATACCAAAGGTTTAAAAAACTGGCAGAACTGGAACAACAAAATGCCGATTTGTATGACGAATGTGCCGAAGCATTTAACCTATTACAACATTTCCGGACTGAAGAAGGGCTTAAAAATGACTCTAACGGCAGGTACATAAATCTTTCTGAACTATCTAAAACAGATAAGGTTAAGCTAAAAAATTGCTTTGAACCTATTGGCAATGTGCAGGATATTATTAAAAACCGTTTTTCATTAACATTTATTAGCTAATTATGGCATTTGATTGGATAACCGGAGGCAGCCTGCCACAATTCTGGAAAAACTACACCTCATTTTTTGAAGATGATAATAACGCGCTTCAAAAAAAATATGTTGTTTTTGATATGGATGCTACCGGCCTGGACTGGAAAGAAGATGTTATACTCTCTATAGTAGCATTGGGTGTTGATGGAGATGCTATAAATGTGGGAGAATTTATAGAGATTTATATTCAACAGGATAAATATACTTCTAACTCTATTGCCGCTCAAGGAATTGTGAATAATGGTGCTGAGAAAGTTGTGGAAGCCGAAGCCATGATCCAGTTTTTAAATTTTGCAAAAGACGCAGTGCTCGTTGGGCATAATGTAAACCTGGATATAGAAATGATAAACCAGGCACTTAAAAGACTGGGATTAGGCAGGTTAAAAAACCAGTTTATGGATACAAACGTATTGTATCAAAAATTAAAAGACTTACCAGATGGTACTAAAACCGGGCTTGACGAAATTTGTGATGCACTAAAAATTGATAAAAACGAGCGTAATACCATTTCAGGAAACACATACAGTACTGCGCTGGCATTCATAAAAATGAAGAAGAAACTGGATATTTAAATTTACAGGTTTAATTTATTTTTGCAGATAGCACATAGCCAGGGATTTGCATTGTCAACTGTTTTTATAGATTCAACCGCATCTGTCATAACACATTTTTTATCAGGGCAATGCGGCAGGCCGAAGTTGTGACCCAACTCGTGAATGGTTACTTTTTTAAACCGTCCAAATTGCTTGGCTTTATCAGGTGTTTTAAGCTGAAAATATGAAACTACAGCGCTATTGCCCGGGCAATAAGCAAGCCCCATTATACCAAAATCATTATAGCGCCACTCCGGTTTCCTGATTTGGCCTTTATCATCGTGTTTGGTTATAGATATATCTCTGTGGGTCAACCCCATAATATAATCAACATCTAAATTCATCCTTTTTTGAAAGGCTATCAGGCTATCTGCCCTGTAACGTGGTGATTTTATGTTGATGAAAGCAGTTTGGGGTAAAGCTTTGTCTTCTAATATACTGACCTTTACATTGTAGTACTTTTCAATCTCTGTTTCAATATTACTTACATAGTTACCATCCATACCCTTGTAAGGTAATAGCCCTACAACAATATCCTTGTCCGGGGAGGCGTATCGTTCCTCTTTGCAGCCAAATAGTAAAAATGCAAGTATTAAAACAATGTATTTCATAATCTTAACTGATTAATATTCCATTCAATACTTCTATCATAACAAAGCTGGCCATTTTTAACAACCAAAGGGCTTTCAAAATTATTTGTATATAAAGCACCGGTGCCCAGCCCCTGCGGCATTGGGTTGTTTAAAGTATACGTCCATTGGGCAATGGCATTCAGACCAATATTACTCTCAAGGGCAGAAGTTACCCACCAGCCTATGTCGTGTTTTTCAGCCAGTTCTATCCACTCCCCGCTCCCTTTAAAACCGCCTACCAAACTTGGCTTTAAGATTATAAACTGCGGTTTAATTTTTTGAAGTAAGGCTTCCTTTTCCTCATATTTAAAAACACCTATAAGTTCTTCATCAAGCGCTATAGGCAGTGGTGTTTTATTGCACAATTCCTGCATTGCATCCTCTTGATGTTGCTTTATAGGCTGCTCAATGCTATGTAATTGATATTTTGACAATTGATGTAATTTATCTAAAGCATCTGATTGACTAAAAGCCCCGTTAGCGTCTACTCTTATTTCAATTTGCTCAGCAGTAAAATGGTTACATATAAATTCTAATAAAGTTAATTCTTTATCAAAATCTATAGCCCCTATTTTAAGTTTAATACAGTTAAATCCAGAGGCGAGCTTCTCCTCTACTTGTTGCTTCATATAAGCCTCATCCCCCATCCACACCAGCCCGTTTATGGGTATATTTTTTGTTCCGGTTGTAAATTCAGAGGGAAATAAATCAAACGGTGTTTCCGCCGCTAACGACCTGAATGCGGTTTCTAAACCAAACTGGATAGATGGAAATTCAACCAATTCCTGCCAAAGCTTTTCTTCGCCTAAGTGAATATTCTGGCAGGCCCAGGCAAGCCTTTCTTCATAATCAGGACGGTCGTCAATACTCAGTCCGCGCAAAATACCACACTCACCTATCCCCTTTTTGCCGCCATCTTCAAGTATTATAAACCAGGTTTCCTTTTGGGTCATAATTCCTCTTGATGTACCGCTGGGGCGCTTAAAATCAAGTACGTATCTTAAATAACTTGCCGTCATGAAATTACTTTAAAACAGAATTCCACCAATTTACACAATTAATGTTATGTAAATCAGTGGAATTACCAATTTGAAATTTATAATTCAATAGAATCTCCTATTTCCAAAAGGGTGATATTTTTCCCTTTATCAGTAAAAAGTTTTTTAGTGGCTTCATGGTCAATTTTAATGTAGCCAAACGTATCATAATGATAGCCAAGTACATTATTACACTCTACAAAATCTGAAGCTATAACCGCATCTTCAGCATCCATGGTAAAGTTTGAACCTATTGGTAGTATAGCAAGGTCAAGCCTTGTGCGTAGTGGGATAAGCTTCATATCATAAGTAAGCGCTGTATCGCCGGCAACATAAATGTTCTTGTCGGCTTCAATTACAAAACCTCCCTGGTTACCACCATACGTTCCATCAGGAAACTGGCTCGAGTGTATGGCGTTTACATACTTAACTCTACCAAAATCAAACTGCCAGCTACCGCCATGGTTCATAGGGTGTGCATTAAAGCCTTTATTAGAGTAGTATGTTGCAATCTCAGCATTACTCACAATAGTTGCGCCTGTATTTTTGGCGATGGCCTCAACATCAAGCACGTGGTCGCCATGGGCGTGAGTGAGTAGTATATAGTCGGCTTTTAATTCATTAATATCAATATGGCTGGCCAGCTCGTTAGCTGTAATAAAAGGGTCTACAATAATGTGTTTGCCATTGGTTTCTATACCCAGGCTGGCGTGTCCGTAAAATGTAATCTTCATAATTTGAACGTTTATTCGGTTATGTGGTTATTCGGTTATTTGATAAGATATATCTTAAAACCGAAATTTGAAATTATTAATTATAACTGCATGGCAACGCATAGCAGTACAGACAGGAAGAACGTACCCAAAGCTACTTTTTTAAGCTCAGGGTCAAGCTCTCGGGGTACTGTGTTTTTAACTACTGTTTTAATGTGAATTAAGAATGGTATATACGCCAGTGTAAAAATGTACTGTACCGGCCTGAAATGGTTTAGTAGTGCAAATGCTAAAGTCAAACTTAAAGCAGTAATAATAACCGCATAATGATAGACTTTGGCAACTTTGGCACCCATTTTTACTACAAGGGTATTTTTGCCGCTCATAGCATCGCTAACCTGGTCGCGCATATTGTTAAGGTTAAGTACTGCAACACTAAGTAAGCCAACCGATACAGCAGGTAGTATAACCAGGCTATCAACCTTTTGGGCAAAAAGGAAGTAACACCCTATAACGCTTACAAGACCAAAGAATATAAACACAAACAGGTCTCCCAGACCCCTGTAGCCGTAAGCAGAACTGCCCACAGTATACTTAATAGCAGCAGAAATTGCAGCTAACCCTAAAAAGAAAAAGAATACCGAGTAGGCAAAGTTTTCTTTACCAAACGACAGGTAAATAAGTATAACAGCTGCCGCAAGTGTTAGCAATGAGGTAATAATAATACCCTTTTTCATGGCCTGGACACTTATAGCCCCGCTTTGTATGGCACGTTGCGGGCCAATGCGGTGCTCATTATCAGTGCCTTTCACACCATCACCATAGTCATTAGCGAAATTAGAAAGTATTTGTAGGCCAAGGGTGGTTACAAGTGCAAGGCTAAACACCCCCCAGTTTATAAACCCTTGTGAATAAGCATAAAAACTCCCTACCAATATTCCTGAAACTGATAATGGAAGCGTTCTTAATCGTGCAGCCTCAAGCCACGCTTTTGTATTTGACATTTTAATCTTTAAATTTTAAATCCTTCAATTTTTAAATCTATTGCCTACATCCAGTGCTGCTTAGCTGTTTCAACCTGGTATAACCAATAGTTTACATATTTCTTTAAACGGGTGTAATTAGCTACACCATAGGCCATTTCGCCACCGGCGGTATATATTTTAACGGCAGCTACATCGGCGCCTTTTTGCCAGAAATACTGTGTAACCTTTACCGTATGTATTTTATGCGGGGCAACAAACTCATTCTGAATATCCCAGGCACCGCTTTGTTTTATAATAAAGTCGTTATTAACATACAGCCTGTAATTGCGGTATCCAAAAAACACAAGTAGGCTTACTATAACAGCATAAAATACAGCAAAATAGATATAATCATACGCCTCTGCCCATAAGGCACAAACCGTAAAATAAATCCCTAACGGAATCACCAGCGCCTTAAAGCAATTAAGCACCAGCTTCCTGAAGTTTGGTTTAAGTTCTTCCCCCCTTTCCGGATTCTTTTCTAATAAAAACTGTAACAACTGCTGCTTTTCCTGCTCATCAACACCCGGTATTTCAAGGGCATGTTTCTTTTTTTCGGCAGAAACCTCAATATCAGTAGCCTGCCTTATTTTGAGGTCGTTAATGTCCATTTTTTTCTGGAAGTAATTCCGGCTGACCGACACCATTTGTACCTTTTGGGGCTTAATGATAGTATTTCGGGTATTGATTAACCCGTAAGATAGTAATAGCGAGTTGTTTTGCTTGGTAATCCTGAAATTAAAGTAGCGTATAATTGTTCTGAACAGGTTGATTACCACTACTAAAAACATAATAAACAGCAGTACAAAAGCCATGAATTTTACAACAATTTCTTCAAAATCGTTGTAAACATCGCCATCATAATCAGTATATCTAAAATAATCGTCAACATACTGAAGCATAGATATAAAGAATGCCAACAGTACACCAAAACTACGAATGTAATTGGAGGTAATACCCGTTTTAAAAAGGCTCATCAGGCTTATTTCTATAAACGGATGCTGTGGCTGTTCTAAAGGCCTCTCGACATTTTCTTCATTCTCACCAACAGATGCCCGGGCTTCTTCAAGCAATAATTCTTTTAATGAAAGTGCCTGCCTGTGGCTAATGGCTTTAATTTTAACCTCAGTTTTATTACTGCCGGCTGTATCTACCTCAAGGCCATGTACTTTAATAATTTTTTGAAGCAGCGATTGCGTAATGTTTACATTCTGGATTTTATCGGCCGGTATGGCTATACGGGTCTTGTTTATGATGCCTTTTCTGAGTATAAACTCATCATTATCAGTATCAAAATAGAATGTAAAGTTACGGTATTGCAGGTAACCCACTATAAGCGATATAATAAGTATGGCAACAAATGCAAGGGCAAGATACAGCTTAGGTATGCGGCCCTGTACTATCCATAACAGGAATAACGGCAGCCAGGCCCTTATACTGGTTTGCAGGGCATCTGTGCCCATAACCACAATACCTAAAAGAGATTGCCGCTGCGGGCTGCTAAAATCATTCTTCATTAAGCTGTTCTTTCTCTTCTTGCTTTTGTTCCTGATCTGTTATTTTGCCCACTAACAGCTGTTTAATAGCCTCGGCGTGTTCTTTTTCAACACCGGGTATCTTAAGGTCGCTGCTTACGCCGCCTGCTGTAAATATATTTATTGTGGCAAGGCCGAATATCCTTGAAACCCAGCCCTCATGCAATTCTACGTGCTGCACCCTGTTATAGGGAATTATAGTGGTTGTTATTGCAATGGCACCGCTGCGATAAATAACATCGTGTGTGCGGAAAGCAAAACCCCTGTTCCTGTAGCTAACAACCTGAATGGTAATAGTTAACAAAAGGATCAGAATATAACCAATAGTAATATACCCCTTGTAGTTAACCGTTTCTTCAACAAAATACATAGCAAGGCCAGCCAATATGGCCACTACGCCAAATACAATAGCAATATTAATCCATATAATTTTTATGTAGGATTGATGCAATGGCGATAACTCAACCTCTTCAAATCGTGGCAGTTGGGTAGTATCTATTGTATTGTTCGTAAAATCTTGCATATTGTTCATGGCTCAGTGTTTAGTGTTCATATTCAACATGAACACTAAACAATAAACAAATTAACAGTTACGGTATCCACTTGATATCCCTGAAGTTAGGCTTCCTTTTTTCAAGGAAAGCATCACGTCCCTCTTTGGCTTCTTCGGTCATATAGGTAAGGCGTGTGGCTTCCCCGGCAAATACCTGTTGGCCTACCATACCATCATCTGTAAGGTTAAAGGCAAATTTAAGCATCTTGATAGATGTAGGCGATTTACCCAGTATTTCCTGGGCCCATTCGTATGCTGTGTCTTCAAGGTCGGCGTGCGGCACAACCGCATTTACCATACCCATTTCATAAGCCTCCTGGGCGTTGTAATTCCTGCCAAGGAAGAAAATCTCGCGGGCACGCTTCTGCCCCACCATCTTAGCCAGGTAAGCCGAACCATAACCGCCGTCAAAACTGGTAACATCGGCATCCGTCTGCTTAAATATAGCGTGCTCTTTACTGGCAAGGGTTAGGTCACACACCACATGAAGGCTATGCCCGCCGCCTACTGCCCATCCGGGTACAACCGCAATAACCACCTTTGGCATAAAGCGTATAAGGCGCTGAACTTCAAGTATATTTAATCTGTGATAACCATCGTCTCCCACATAACCCTGCTGGCCGCGTGCCTTTTGGTCGCCGCCGCTGCAAAAGCTGTATACACCATCGCGGCTTGAAGGGCCTTCAGCGCTAAGCAGCACCACACCTATTGAGGTATCTTCACGGGCATCAAGAAACGCCTCAAACAGCTCAGCCGTAGTCCTCGGGCGGAACGCATTGCGCACATCGGGCCTGTTAAAGGCTATACGTGCCACGCCGTTACATTTTTTATAGGTTATATCTTCAAACTCCTTTACGGTTTTCCAGTGTATTTTATCCATTTTACGAAAAATTTAGCGTAAAAATAGGCATTTTTAGCCATTTCAGCTTTCAAAAATTATAGGGAATACTAAAAATACTGTCTTTCAAAAAATTAGGGATTCTAAAATGTTAAAATCTACATTTTAACTGTTAACCTATCATCAAATTTGTTTTAAAAATGATGTGTTTGGTTATATTTGCCTTTTTACGATTACCTTATTCATGAGATTTTTAAGACTTACACCCTATATACTCCCCCTGCTGCTGGCTTCATGTAAAAACGAAGATAAAACCCTGGCAGACAACATTAAACCCGCTGAAAAAGATACAGTACTACACATTACACCGCTTGAAATTAAACTCAAAAGCCCATCTAAACAGTACATTAACAGCAAACACAACCAAATTGAAGCCTTCTACAACAAAATATGGCCTAAAAACGACCTAAGTGGCGGATTTTTAGTGGCTAAGAACGGCAAGATACTGTACGAAAACTACGGCGGCTATGCCAATCGCAGTACCAAGGAGGAAATAACAAAAGACACACCCCTACACCTGGCATCTGTTAGTAAAGTGCTTACTGCAGCGCTGGTTCTCAAGCTAATAGACCTTAATAAACTGGGGCTCGACCAACGCATACAAACCATTTTACCCGAGTTCCCCTACCCGGAAATCACGGTTAAAATGCTGCTTAACCACCGCAGCGGCCTGCCCAACTATGCCTATTTTGCTGACCATAAGGAGTATTGGGACCGCAGTATGATGACCAACCAGGATGTGCTTAACCTCCTGGCTAAGTTTAAGTTTGACCTTTACTTTAAGCCCGATAAGAAATTTGGCTACTGCAACACCAATTACGCCATGTTAGCCCTTGTAATTGAGAAGGTTACGAAGATGAATTACCGCGATGCCATGAAAAAGGTAATCTTCGAGCCGCTGGGCATGAAAAACACCTTTGTGTTTGATTATGAGAAAGATAGAGACAAAGTATCGCTATCCTACAAGGGCAATAATGTGCTGTATGGCTTTGATTTCCTGGACAATATCTATGGCGACAAGAATATTTACTCCACACCACGTGATTTACTTAAGTTTGACCTCGCTACCTACTCCCCTAACTTCCTGAACCCTAAGCTTGTAAAGCAGGTATTCCAGGGGTATAGCTATGAGCATAAGGGCGAAAAGAACTACGGCCTGGGCATACGCCTGCACGAATGGGTTACCGGCGAAAAACTCTTTTACCACAACGGCTGGTGGCATGGAAACACTACATCTTACGTTACGTTAAAGAATGATACTGTGGCACTTATAGCGCTGTCTAACAAGTTTTCTTACAAACCATACAGGATTTGGAAGCTTGCTCCCAAGTTTGGAAAGTACCCGGTTGAACCCGATAAGGCAGACGACGCTGAGTAGGATTTCCCGACTCAGTAAAATCTTACATTTTAACAAAATATTAACGCTAATTTTTCACTTTCGGAACTTGGAATTGAATTTTTAGGCGTCAGACTTTTTAGGTTCTTCAACTGAACCAAAAATATCGAAAAGTAAAATCAGGATTGCATAATTTTTTAAAGAGGCAAAATTGTAATTTAGGCCAACCGTTTTTTCGGCTTTGGACTTTTGACATTCGACTTTAATTTTTTTTACTTCTTACTTAAATTATGCTTTCCGAAACCCAACTTAAAGAACTTGCTGCCCAGCTCCAAAAACCAAACGGCGAAAATGCCATTGAGGTGGCTAATGGTATGCAGGCTACCAATGCTAATATTATTGCCAGGGCAATTGCTGCTATCAACCCGCAACCCGGCGACCAAATCCTTGAAATAGGCCCCGGCAATGCAGGCCATATTACCACCCTGCCCCAAACGGCACATTACACCGGCCTGGATATTTCGCCCGAAATGGTAGCGCTGGCACAGCAAACTTTTAGTAGCCGACCCAATACAGTTTTTGAGTTGGGTAACGGCACTACCCTGCCCTTTGCTAACGGGGCGTTTGATAAAGTATTCTCAGTAAATACACTATATTTTTGGAAAGACCCGGCAGCCTATGCCACAGAAATTGCCCGTACCCTCAAACCCGGCGGGCTGCTCTGCCTCGGGTTTATACCACAAAGCACCATGCAGCATATACCCTTTGCCAAATACGGCTTTACCCATTACAGCCAGGAACAGGCCGCTAAACTGTTAGAAAGCGCCAGTTTTAGAACTGAGGCTATTGACACCACTACCGAAACCATTATGGGAAATGCAGGAAAGGAAATTACCCGCGAAATAACCATATTAACCGCTAAATCAGATAGCAGGTAGCAGTAGGCAGCCATCTGCTACCTGCTATCTGAAAACTACAAATACCTCTCCTCAAACACCTTTTGGTGGTGGTTTTGGTGGCCTATAATGGCAAAGCCCAGTGCACGCACGCTAATGGTATAGCCCGAAGCGGTACCGGTGCGTTTCAGCTCTTCATCGTTAAGTGATTTAAACAGGGCTATGGTGCTGTGGCGCACCAGCGAAAGCTCGTTAAGCAGCGCCGTTAAATGGCGTTCGTTGCCACGGGCGGTATCGCCATACTGTGCCTCGTCAAAGCCCGGCAACGGGGTGCTGTCGCCACGGCTTATGCGCAGGGCGCGGTAGGCAAAAATACGCTCAGTATCAATAAGGTGCTGTATAATATCTTTAATGGTCCATTTGCCCGGCGCATAGCGGTAATCAAACTTATCCATGGGTATGTTGCGCACAAAATGCACAAAATTGTTTACACTTACCTCAAGCTCCTCAGCCAGTGCCCACTCGGGGCTTACAAGGTCAAGGTACATTTTTTGGTACGGGGCATATTCGCCCTCCTGTATATCGGTAATTTTCATTTAGGCAGAATTACGTGCAGCGTTAATGTTGCCAAACAGCGAACGGGTTACAATTTTCTCGTAGGTTTCCAGCAGGGCATCGTCTTCCTTGCCGTTTTTCATCTGGCGGATTTTGTTAAGCGCATACTGCTGTATGGTAAGCAGCGGCACCACAATATGCTCGCGCAGCTTTATAGAAGCACGCCCATCAGGATAGTTTTCCATCAGCTCCTTATAGCCCGAAATTTTAAGCAGCAGGCGTTCCGTTTCCTTAAATTCATCATAGATAATCTGCCAGAATGCACCAAACTCCTCATCATCTTTCATATAAGCCGTTAGCGGGAAGAACGATTTGGTAAGCGACATCATACTGTTTTCCAACAGCGTACGGAAGAAAAGCGAGTTGTGGTACAGCGCCTGCACCTCTTCCCACCTGCCCTCTTTTTCATAATGGCCTAAAGCATGGCCTACGCCAAAAAAACCCGGCACGTTTTGCTTAAGCTGGCTCCACGAACCCACAAACGGAATAGCACGCAGGTCGGCAAAATCAAGCTCGCTGCCCTTGTTGCGCTTGGCAGGGCGGCTTCCTATATTGGTTTTGGCATAGTAGTTTAGCGTACTCATTTTTTCAAGGTACGGAAGGAATTTAGGGTGTGCCTTAAACTTCTTGTATTTTTCATACCCCAGCTGGCCCAGGCTTTCCACAAGGTCGTGCTGCTCCTGTGTAAACTGCTTCTTCTCTTTTTCAAACACCCCGTTTGTAATACCGGCGCTCAGCAGGTTTTCAAGGTTAAAGCGGCACGAATCAAGCGTACCAAAGTTAGAGCTAATGGTTTGGCCCTGTATGGTTATCTGTATCTCGTTGTTTTCTATGCTTGCACCCTGGCTTGCATAATATTTATGGGTCTTGCCGCCGCCGCGTGCCGGTGGGCCGCCGCGACCGTCAAAAAACACCACCTTAACATCATAATTGCGTGCCATTTGCGTAAGGTTTTCCTTGGCCTTAAATATACCCCAGTTGGCCATAAGGTAGCCACCGTCTTTAGTACCGTCGCTAAAGCCCAGCATTATGGTCTGGCGGTTGCCGCGGCGTTTCAGGTGGGCTGCATAATGGGCATTGGTATACAGCAGCTCCATAACGTGGCCTGCCTCTTCAAGGTCGTCCACAGTTTCAAACAGCGGCACAATGTCTACCGGCGGGTTTTCAAAGCCCAGCAGGTCAAACATGGCAAGTAGTTCCAGTACGTTAAGCGCACTTTCGTTATTACTGATAATGTAGCGGTTACAGCCCATCTGCCCGTTGCGCTGCTGTATGGTTTTTATGGCAAGAATGCTCTCCAGCGTACTTTTGGTATCGCCTTCAAAATCTTCGGGCGCTATGGTTGCATCAAGCCTGCCCAGGGCTTCTAATTTTGCCTTCTCGTCGCTTTTTTCATAATCAGTAAGCGATGTGTCGTTTTTAGAAAGATAATCTATTACATCGGCAAAAACAGCGTTGTGTATCTTGCTGTTCTGCCTTATATCCAGCGATGCAAAGTGGAAACCAAACTGGTTTACCTTGTTTATAAGCCCATCTACCAGGTCAAGGTACAGGCTTTGGTGCTGCTCTACAATAAGCGTGCGAATTTCCTGCAACGTGGCCTTAAGCTCGTCAAGCTCAATAAAAATCTCGCCCTTGCTGTAAAAAACAGAGCGGTACAGCTTGTCTTCAAGCATGGCTATCTTATCCTGCACGCTGTTAAACGTAAGCCTGCGCTTTAGTGTGCGGATATCGGTATAATAACAATTAAGTATCGAGGTGCGCAGCCTGTCGGCCACTTTTAGTGTAATCTCGTTGGTTACAAACGGGTTGCCGTCGCGGTCGCCACCCGGCCAAAAGCCCAGCGCAATAGGCGAATGCTCAAGCGTACCATCTTTATAAATAGCATCCTGAATGTAGTGGTTTATATCGCCCGCTGCCGGGTAAAACATATTTTCCAGGTACCACAGCAGGCTCACGGCCTCATCATAAGGCGTGGGTTTTTCCTTTTTAATAAACGGGGTTTTGCCCAGCTGTGCCAGCAGGTCTTTTATCTGGTTCAGGTTGTTTTGCTTAATGGCTTCGGTTAAGTCGGTTATAATGCCCAGTACACTTCCCGGATAAAACTGTGTGGGGTGCGCGGTAAGCACCGGCCTTACGCTAAAATGCTTCAGGAATTCGCGCAGTTCGTGTATGCGCCCCTGCCCTTCGGCCTTTTCACGGCTTTCGCGGAGAGAGCCTGCGCCTTCAAGGTTATTAAGTGTTTCATAAGCAGCGTCTTCAATAGCATCAAAAAGCACAATCTGGCGCTCTACATACTGTATAAAACGGAACATAAGGCCTATGCGTGCCTGTTCGTCCATATCCTGCAAATACTTATCGGCAAATTCATTAAAAATTTCGTCGGGGCTTTTGCCGTTTTTAAAACCTTCTTCGCAAATTTCGGTAAACAGCGGCAGCAGCACGCCCGTATTGTCTATTGAACGGAACGGCAGGGTAATAAAAATACTGTTATACAACTGGTATTTAAGCTCTACCTGTTCTTTAAAGCGTTCAATCTTGGTAGCTGGGTACATTGGCAATAATTTTTGGTTGAATTTAATAAAAAAACCTCCATGTTCAGGGCATGGAGGTCTTAATATTTTGTAAAAAATTCTTACAGGTCTTTAAAGATGGTGTGCATCAGCCTTTTCTTGTCGTTGATGCTTTCTTCAAGCGAAATCATGGTTTCAGTCCTGTACACGCCTTCAATATCGTCTATCATAAAGATAACCTCTTTAGCGTGCTTGGTGTCTTTAGCCCTTATCTTGCAGAAGATGTTAAACTTACCTGTGGTAACGTGTGCCACGGTAACAAATGGTATTTCGTTTATCCTTTCAAGAACAAATTTTGTTTGAGAGGTGTTGTGCAGGAACACGCCCACGTATGCGATAAAAGAATAGCCCAGTTTTTCATAATCAAGCGTAAGAGAAGAACCCATTATAATACCGGCATCCTCCATTTTCTTTACCCTTACGTGAACAGTACCGGCAGATATAAGCAGCTTCTTGGCTATATCAGTAAACGGCACCCTTGTATTGTCGATCAGCATGTCCAGTATCTGGTGATCAACTTCATCTAAACGAAACTTGCTCATAGAATGTGTTTTTTAGGTTAAAATCAGTCTTTGTCTTCTATTGTTGTTACATTATCCACAATCCGAACAAGAAAATTGCTATTAAACAGGCAATCCGTTAACAAAATTTTTAGAATCACCTATGCTAAAATCTGCTTTTTCGTCAATTTTTGGAAATTTGGCACCGTCATGAGACGTAAATTCTGCCTGCCCGCAGTCAATTTCTACATGGCCGTAAAAACCATCTAAATTGCCTATTTCTCTAATAAATGCTCGAAATATTACAGATTTTTCAAATAACACTTCCTTGTATTGTGATGCAAAATTCGTGATTTTTTCTTTATTTTCATAATTTATTTTAACTTTTTTGAGAATCACGTCATAAAATATAATCTTATTTTGAGGAATATTGAAATATTCATCTTTTTCGTTAACAACTATATCGTTTTCGTAAATCTTATGAAATCCTGAAAATAATGCAAAAAATATAAACTTACGGGTTTCCTCACGTTCATAATCATTTTCATAATGCCCGGCCTCAAAAAGCACCGTAGGCACCCCAAGCGACTGAAACATATCGCCTATACAATTGATGTTGAATGAATCATCAAAACGGCCCACCTGCCCCGGTATATATTGCTGTAGTGTTTGGTTCATGGCTGCAATCAGGTCTATAGCCTGCCGGCGGCACGGGTTAATTTCCCTTTCCTCATTGTAAGACGGGGCTAAAAACGACACCGTAGCCGGCTTTGGCCTCTCATTACCCTCCTGTAGCCCGAAAATAGTGCGCTGGTCGTGCATATTGTAGGCAAAATGCGGCTTATAGTCCTCAAAAGCCTGGCGTAATATCCTGCTTTCCGGCTGCGACAGGTTAACCGAATCACGGTTAAGGTCAACATTATTGGCATTTTCGCGGGTGTATAACTCAGCACCGTCCGGATTTACCATTGGCAGTATATAGAAGGTAAAATGCTGTTTAAAGGCTGCCGCAAGCGCTTCTTCGCTTTTAAGGAAGTGTATAAAGTCAAATACCGCCTTGGTAGTAGTGCCCTCGTTACCGTGCATCTGGCTCCATATAAAAATGCGTGTTGTACCGGTACCTGTTTTTATGGAATATACAGGCTTGTCTAAAACAGAGCGGCCCAATACACCAACTTCAAAATTGTTGCCCAGGCTTTGTATAATAGGTTCAATATGCTCAAGGGTTATATAGCGGCCGTGCAAAGCCGACTCTTTATAAGTAGTAAATAGCGTTTCAAGTAGTGTCATTTGGCTGAAAATTTTTACAAAAGTAAACTTTACTCAATTTACAATTGTAAATCAACGTGTTTTACAATTGTAAATTACCTCATACTTGCATAAATCATTCTTACAATTGATGTTAATACTAATATTCAATATTTTAAAATTCAATTGATTATACTAATCAATTAAACTAAAATATTAAATATTATAATTACCTTAAATTGATTTTTTAAACATTAAAATATTTTGTTTACATTTGTAAAATCAACCTGTTTTACAATGTTAAACATAGAAGATTTTATCCGACGTATCCAAATCTTAATGGATTATTACAATATTTCAGCTTCTGTTTTTGCCGATAAGCTTACCGTGCAGCGCTCCAGCCTCTCACACCTTATGAGCGGCCGCAATAAGCCCAGCCTGGATTTTATTATGCGTATCACCGAAGCCTATCCGGAAGCCGACCTCTACTGGCTGCTCTACGGCCAGGGGGAATTCCCAAAGAATAGTTCACAGTCGCAGTCGCAGTTTACAGGAAACCCACAGGAAAGTTTTAAGTCACAGTCTCAGTTTACAGCAGCTACTGCCAATACGGTTGCAGAAAACGAATTGGATTTATTTTCAAGAGAAGAAAGCGTACAGCCGGAATTTTCAGAAGCCCAACAACTGCAAACTGAGACTACGACTGAAAACTTAGAAATAGAGCGTATTGTAATTTTCTACACAAACGGTACTTTTAAAAATTACAATCCGGGCCAATAAAAAACCCCGGCTGTTTTCTAAAAAACAGGGCCGGGGCCATTAACCAATAAAACAAACACAAATTATCTTTAACCCTTCTAAAAGTATATTGTCAATGAGTATACATTTTATCGGTTAAATACTTTTGCTATTGTAAAGTTACCACCCATTGATGTTAATTTCTTAAAACAATTCGTTAAACTGTTCTTAATTGTTTGGCTGCCAGCCTTTGGCAAATTTTACAATTACACCTTAAAATTTTACCTTTACAGGGCTTAACCATACCCCATGCTTAAAAAAATCCTGAGCTTTTTTATACCTGTAAATGTCGCCAAAAAACACTCTGACGTAAGCCAGCAACTGGAGGTTACCCTTAACTATGGCAAGCTGGTGCTCGACAGCAAAAACACCAACTATTCTTACGGCAGCCTGCAGCGCATCCTCCGCAAAGGGTTGCACTACATAGGCTATGAGCGAATACGTGGCTTTAAAGAAGTTTTGGTTTTGGGCGTGGCAGGCGGCAGCGTGATTAAAACCCTGGTTGACGAAATAGGCTACAAAGGCAACATTACCGGTGTTGAAATTGATGCCAAAGTTATTGAGGTGGCCAACACCTACTTTGGCCTTAATCAAATCCCCAACCTCAATATTGTTATTGAAGATGCTTTTGAATTTGTACTGAAAAGCCAGAGCAAGTACGACCTGATAATCATCGACATCTTTAAAGATACCGAAATGCCGGCCTTTTTGTTTGAAGATTTCTTCATAAAACATATCAAACAAATGCTAAATGTAAATGGTTTTATCTTATTTAATACCATGACATTAACAAAACAACACTTTGAGCGTAACCAGGCTTTTAAAGCGCATTACGATGATTCTTTCTCAGTAAGGTTATACCCCAAGGTTGAAGTACACAACGAACTGTTTACCATAAAAAAATTACGATAATGCAGTACGCCGCATACAAACCGGAAGTTGCCTCAAACGGCTTTGCTGTAATCGAAAATATTTATTCTGAAGACGAGCGGCTGCAAATTATAAACGTTATTGAGGGCACTGATACATCTGGCGATACTTTCCGTAAATCAGAAAACCTGTTTGCCATACGCCAGTTTGTAAAAGAAATTCCGCAGGCATTGCCGCTGATTTTTAACGAAAAGCTCAGGCAGGTTATCAGCCAGGTTTTCGGGGAAGACTATTTTATTGTAAAGTCTATTTATTTTGATAAGCCCGGCGGGTCTAACTGGTTTGTAGCCTACCATCAGGATTTAACCGTTTCGGTTGATAAAAAGACTGATGTTGACGGCTATGGGCCTTGGACGGTAAAGCAAAACCAGTTTGCCGTGCAGCCGCCGCTTCATATCCTCGAAAATATTTTCACACTGCGCCTGCATCTTGACGATACCGATATTAATAATGGTGCGCTTAAAGTAGTGCCGGGCTCGCACGCTAAAGGTATCTACAGGCCCGAAACCATTGACTGGCAAACGGAAACCGAAGCCATTTGCAATGTACCCGCCGGTGGGCTCATGATTATGAAACCACTCCTGCTGCACAGTTCAGGCCGTACCACAAATAACAACAACCGCAGGGTTATACATATTGAGTTTAGCAACCACCCGCTGGCTACCCCGCTGCAATGGGCTGAAAAAATGATATATTAAAGCAATCGCGACCCCGGAAATAATCCTGATTTCAATTTTCCCGAATTCTGAATTCTAACTTCTGAATTCTAACTTCTGAATTCTAACTTCTGAATTCTAACTTCTGAATTCTAACTTCTGAATTCTAACTTCTGAATTCTAACTTCTGAATTCTAACTTCTGAATTCTAACTTCTGAATTCTAATTTTAAAATCGTTATCTTCACACTTCCAAAACATCTATCCAAATGAAAAACAAATCATTGCTGGCCGCAGTTGCGTCAGCATTGGCCATTAGCGCCCTGGCTTTTTATGAGAACAATCCGCAAACCGTAAAACCTTCCGTAAAAGAAACCGTAGTGTTTTTTGATGATTTTAGCAGTAAGGAAATAAACCGCGCCAACTGGAATGTGGCCGTAACCGGGCATGTTACCAACAATGAGCTACAGGCTTATGTAGACAGCACCGCCACACTACAATTATCTGATAAAGTAACGGGTGCCAAAAACGGCGCGCTTATTATAAACGCACACTACACGCCCGGGTTTAAAACCAAAGACGGCCAAACGTTTGATTTTATTTCGGGCAAGCTGGAATCGCGCGGCAAGAAAGAATTTGTATACGGCAAAATATCGGCACGCATAAAACTGCCTGCCGGAAGCGGCTACTGGCCTGCCTTCTGGGCGCTGGGCATCAACAAAAAATGGCCTGATTGCGGCGAGATTGATATTATGGAATATGTAGGCGAGGCAGACTGGGTGAGCGCTGCCCTGCACGGCCCAAACTATTCGGGCGAAACACCGCTGGTTAACAAGCTGTTCCTTGAAAAGAAAAATGATGTTACCCAGTGGCACGTTTATACTGTGGACTGGCAAAAAGATGCCCTGCTGTTTTATGTTGATAATGTGCTGTACTACCGCGTTACCCGCCCCATGATTGAAAACTATGGCGCGTGGGCGTTTGATAACACCCATTTCCTTATTGTGAATTTTGCCCTGGGCGGCGGCTACCCTGCCAAGACCAACGGTGTTAAAAAACCATATTTCGGCCTGCCCCAAACCACAGTAGACGACATTAAAGCCGGAAACGCCAAAGTGTATGTAGATTGGATTAAAGTGGTCAAAAACGAATAGTTTTTTCGATAATTCGATAATTCGATTTTTCGATTGTTGGATGATTCGATTGTTGGATGATTCGATTGTTCGATAATTTGTATTATAAGGCATGCCTCAGAGACTCCCGATAGTTATCGGGGACGGGCTGACTGGCTTTCACGCAACTACTCCGGCTTGTCACGCTGAGCCTGTCGAAGCGCGGCCCAGTAGTTTCCCACTTTTCAGGATACAATCTTTGTGGGCTTCAGGAGTAAAAAACCTGGTGTTCTTAGTGCAAAACCTTTGTGGCCTTGGTGTCAGAAAAAATCAAACACTATTTGTGTCTACACCATAGTCCTCCTGAGCGGTGACCAAAAGGGCGGGGTAGTTTTCTATTTATATCGAATTATCGAAAAATCGAATCATCCAACCATCGAACAATCCAATCCTAAAGATACTTAGATATAATCTCATAATCCTCATACACCACATCAACCAGCTGCATTTGCACCACCTGGTAGTCAAACCCATTACTAACCATTTGCGGCAGATGGTTGTCAGAAAGCATTGCTGCGGCTTCACGCCAAACATCATCTTCTGTAGCAATAGCAGCAGACTCTATAAGCAGTACATTTTTATATTTAGAAATAGTGTGCAGCACGTCTTCGGGTATCAGCGGGTTATCGGCCAGCATAATTATAAGCGCCGATTTTTGCGACACAGCCTCAGTAAGCGCCGTTTTAAAACGGCCGGTATTTTGGGGTAACGACAGTTCGCTGCCGCCGGGTATAAGCAATAGCGTTGTTGCTAAGGGTTCAGGTTGCATTATGCAGTAATTTTGCCGCGAAATTAGGCAACACCCTACTTAACATATTGCCAATTAACATTACTATAAGGGGTGTTTTGGGTTAAATGTTTTTAAGGAGATTGTTAGATTCTTAGATGGTTATAATTTTCGACCGGACGCATTTATTTTTTTATACACAAAGCTTTGTGTGCTTGTAGGTAGATTTTTCTTGGTGGCCTTTGTGTCTTTGTGTTTAAAAAATTATCTTCGTATTTATTTTTGGGCAGAGTTCTCAAAAGTGATTAATTTTTGAATATTGCTTATATTGTGGTTAGTAAACCTGGTCACAATTGTTAGAGTGACGGAACACCTGCCTTCTAAGCAGGCGGTTATAGCTGAATAATTTTGGATGAACAACCTGCTTGAAACCCCCATAGAATACCTTAAGGGCGTGGGCCCGGCACGTGGCGAACTGTTGCGCAAAGAGCTGGGCATCCACAAATATGCCGATTTGCTCAGCCTTTTCCCCAACCGCTATATAGACCGCACGCGCTACTACCGCATTAACGAGCTGATTAACAACGGCAGCGAGGTTCAGGTGGTAGGCAAGGTCATTCACCTTAAAACCGTGGGCGAAAAACGTACCCGCCTGGTAGCCACCTTTACTGATGGCACCGGCGATATGGAACTCGTGTGGTTTCAGGGCCAAAAATGGATTCGCGAAAACATAAAACTCAACCAGCCCTATGTAATTTTTGGCAAAACCACGGCCTTTAATGGCGTGTTCAATATGGCACACCCCGAAATGGAGCCCCTTGCCGAACACGAGGCCAGCCTGCGCAGCGCCATGCAACCCGTGTATCCCAGTACCGAAAAGCTCACACAGCGTGGCATTACCAACAAGGTAATGAGCAAAATGATGCAGCAACTGTTTATGGAAACCCAGGCACTGTTTAGCGAGGCACTCCCCCAGCCGCTTATTAACGAGCTTAGCCTGCTGCCCAAAAACGTGGCGCTGTTTAACATACACTTTCCCAAGAGCCAGGATTTGCTTACCAAGGCACAGTTTCGCCTAAAGTTTGAGGAACTGTTTTTCATTCAGCTGCAGCTTATAACCAAGAATTTAATTCGCAAACATAAAATCAAGGGCCACCCGTTTGGCAGCGTGGGCAGTTATTTTACCGATTTTTACCAAAACCACCTGCCCTTTGAGCTTACCAATGCCCAAAAGCGGGTGCTTAAGGAAATACGTAACGACCTTGGCCAGCCCGCCCAAATGAACCGCCTTTTGCAGGGCGATGTGGGTTCGGGCAAAACCATTGTGGCATTAATGTGTATGCTCCTGGCACTTGATAACGGTTTCCAGGCCTGCCTTATGGCCCCTACCGAAATCTTGGCCAACCAGCACTATTTAGGCTTAAGCGAACTGGCTGAGCCCCTGGGCATCAACATAAAAATACTTACCGGCTCTACCAAAACCGCTGAGCGTAAAATAATTCACGAAGCGCTACAAAGCGGCGAATTGCACATTATCATAGGCACCCACGCTCTGCTGGAAGACAAAGTACAGTTCGCTAACCTGGGCCTTGCTATTATAGATGAGCAGCACCGTTTTGGCGTAGAGCAGCGCAGCAAGCTGTGGCGCAAGAATGATATTCCGCCGCACGTGCTGGTCATGACCGCCACGCCTATTCCGCGCACGCTGGCCATGAGCCTGTATGGCGACCTCGATATTTCGGTTATAGATGAGCTGCCACCCGGCCGTAAACCCATACAAACCGTGCACCGGTATGACAGCAACCGCCTAAAGGTGTGGAAATTTCTTAAAGATGAAATTGCCCTTGGCAGGCAGGTATATATTGTATACCCACTCATACAGGAGTCGGAAAAAATGGATTACAAAGACCTGATGGACGGTTACGAGAGTATTTCACGCGATTTTCCGCTGCCGCAATACAGTGTAAGCATAGTGCACGGCAAAATGAAACCCGCCGAAAAAGACAGCGAAATGACCCGCTTTGCAGCTAATAAAACCAATATAATGGTGGCGACAACCGTGATTGAAGTAGGCGTTAACGTGCCCAATGCCAGCGTTATGGTTATTGAAAGTGCCGAACGCTTTGGCCTCAGCCAGTTGCACCAGCTTCGGGGGCGTGTGGGCCGTGGTGCCGACCAAAGCTATTGCATACTCATGACCGGCGAAAAGCTAAGTAACGACACCAAAACCCGCATTGAAACCATGTGCCGCACTAACGATGGTTTTGAAATTGCCGAAGTTGACCTCAAACTGCGCGGCCCGGGCGATATTATGGGTACGCAGCAAAGCGGTGTGCTTAACCTGCAAATTGCTGATATTGTTAAGGATAAAGAAATACTTACCCTGGCACGCCAGTATGCTATTGCCCTGCTTAAGGCAGACCCCGGTATGATAGCTCCAGAAAATACTGCACTACGCAATGCCTATATTGAAATGACCAAAAAGAAAAACATCTGGAATTATATTTCTTAATTTTTAAAGTTGGAATAGTTTTTGAATCTTAAAATTTTGTTAATAATTTAGTCATCGCCAATGCTAAAAATTTTGCCGCGGCGTTTATATTTAACAAACAATTTTTTGACCAACAAAACACCACCAACTATATGCCCTACTATAAAAAGCTGTACCCGGCTTTACTGCTCTTTTTGCTGATATCGTGCAGCCCCGATGACCCACACGCGGCGGGCGACCCTTATGAAGCCGGTATTGTACTAACTTTTGACGACGATTATGCCGATGAATGGTGTGATGCCGACGAAATTTTGGGTGCTTACAACTGGAAAGCTACCTTTTTTGTTACCAAATACCAGCAGCTTTCGCAGGAGCATAAAAATAAGATTTACGGGCTTGAACTAAATGGCCATGAAATTGCAGGCCACGGCTACAACCATGTAAATTCTAAACAATATGTTGCCGGGAAAAGCACAGAACGCTATGCAAAAGACGAAATCCAGCCCATGATTAAGGCTATGGGTAAAGATGGTTTTAGCCTGCGGTCATTTTCATACCCATATGGTTCGCGCAATGGGCGTATAGATACCTTACTGCTTGATTATTTTGATATTATACGCGGCACTACTTATGGCAGGTATGCACCACAAAAGCAGGCTTGCTATTATAATGGAAGCCGCCTTGTTTTTGGCCTGGGCATTGACCAAAGCTACAGCCATGCCGATATAAAATACCTTAAGAGCCTGATGCAGTATGCCAAAGACCAAAATAAAATAGTGATTTTCTATGGCCATAAACCGGTAGAAAAACCATCTGGCACACACCAGGCCTCCATGAAAAAACTGGAGGAAATCTGCAAATTTGCTAATAAGCTTGGGCTAAAATATTATACAGCAAGCGAACTTTACGGCTTAGAATAACTTATCGCTTCAAAAAGAAACAATTAACATTCCGTTAACCGCGATTTGCTTTTTCAGGGCGTAAATTTGACCTGAAAAATATATAAATCATGAGTTCTTTTAACGGAAAAACCATAATAATTACCGGTGGTGCTATGGGCCTTGGCCTTGCCACCGCTAAAGTTGTTGCCCAGAAAGGCGGCAATCTTACCCTTGTAGACTACAACCAGGAAGCCCTTGATAAGGCTACTGCCGAAATCAAATCACTTACACCGGATGCTAAAATTTTAGGCATTGTTGCCGATGTAAGCAACGAAGAAGCCGTAAAAAATTACGTTAATGCTACCGTAGCCCAGTTTGGCACTATAGACGGCTTTTACAACAACGCCGGTATAGAAGGCCGCCAGGCACCTATTATCAGCTATGATATTGAGGTGTTTAAAAAGGTTATAGACATTAACCTGCTGGGCGTATATTATGGCCTCCGCTATGTAATACCTGTTATGCAAAAACAGGGCGGCGGCAGGATTGTAAACGTAGCATCGGTAGGCGGTATTCGCGGGGTGGTAAACCAAATGCCTTATGTAGCCAGCAAGCACGCTGTAAGCGGTATGACTAAAAATGCGGCTATAGAATATGGCAAAGACGGTATTTATACCAATGCCATTGCCCCGGGTGCTATTCTTACCCCTATGGTTGCCGAAGCCTTTAAACAGGTAAACCCGGCCGACCCACAGGCTGCCGAAACTGAGTATGCACAGCGCAACCCTACCCGCAGGCTGGGCAAGCCCGAAGAAGTGGGCAAACTGGTTGCGTTTCTTTTAAGTGATGAATGCAGCTATGTAAACGGGCAAACCATTGCCATAGACGGTGGTGAGTCTAACCTGTACGGAAATTCATAATACCTCCAAAAACCCCAAATACATTTATAATGCTTAAGAGCCGCAGTAACCTGCGGCTTTTTTGTGGGCCATACGCAACCTTTTTACAGAATTGCATCTTACAAGAAACCAATTGATTATGAAAACAATTTTCTCACTTTTTGCAGTGTTGCTTGTTATAGTAGCCTGTAGTGACGATGATAACAACAACACAAACCCTGAGCTGGTTAACACCTGGAGGCTGACCCAAATACTGGCTGACCCCGGCGATGGTTCAGGTACTTTTACAGCTGTAGAAAGTGATAAAACGCTAAAGTTTGCCGCAAACGGAACAGTAACCTCTAACGGCAACCTGTGTTTTATGGATGTTGCTGCCACTACGGCATCAAGCGGTACCTATAATGACGCTAACGGCACCATAACCGCCCAATGTGAAGCTTCATATACTTTAAAATATGCCATAGAAAATGGGAATCTTATTATAACCTATCCGTGTTTTGAGCCCTGCAAGGCGAAATTTGTGCTCGTAGAATAGCTTTAGAAACTTAACTCTCTATATATGCTGCCTCTGGTTCCTCCGTGGACCGGAGGTTTTTTGTTTGTCAGCACATACACAATAGGCTCAT
Organism: Flavobacterium akiainvivens; assembly: GCF_001278115.1. Classification (GTDB taxonomy): domain Bacteria; phylum Bacteroidota; class Bacteroidia; order Flavobacteriales; family Flavobacteriaceae; genus Flavobacterium; species Flavobacterium akiainvivens. The sequence goes on from NZ_LIYD01000005.1 coordinate 839,140, forward strand.
ACTTTACCATTCCTTTAAGGCAGTAATTACGTGCTTATGCGTAACTTGGCATTTTAAAGCCATTTTTATGATAGACGATAAAAACAAACAGGGAAAAACCAGTGCCGAAGATAATATGGGCAACAATGCCGAATATGATAAAAACGGCAACATACACCGTACGGATGACCGCGACCGCAATAACAGCGCCGATGACTGGAACGCCGAGCTAAGCCGCACCGGCAGGCACAAATAGCTTAATAGCCTTCAGCAAGCTGGTTAAACAGGTATTCCCAGTTACCATTGCCCTCACTTTCGCCCAGCCTTACAATTATCAGGTTTTTAGACGGGCACACAAATATAAACTGTCCCAGTATGCCCTGTGCGGCATAATTACCGTTTTGCTCCAGCCACCACTGGTATTTATAATACCTTACGCCCCCGTTTGTAGTATCGGGCGTGGTAGATGCCGCAACCCAGTCTTCCGGAACAACCTGTGTACCATTCCAGTTACCTTTATTTAGGTACAGCCTGCCCAGCTTGGCAAAATCGCGGGCACGGGCATTTATGCAGCAAAACGTTTTTTCAAGCCCGTCTTTTTCACGGTCAAGGCTCCAGGTAGCATCATACTCCATGCCCAGGGGTTTCCATATTTTTTCCTGAAGGTATTCGGTAATCTTTTTACCCTTAAGCGCACGCTCTAAAACAAGCCCCAGTATTTGGGTATCGCCGCTGCTGTAGCTAAAGGCAGTACCCGGTTGCTGCGCCAGCTTGCGTTTGTAAATAGCCTTCCTTAAGTTAGTACCGTAATAGTATGTGGCAGCATCGCCAAAAGGGTTTACATAGCTTTCGTTAAACTTAATGCCACTTGTCATTTGCAGCACGTGTTTAATGGTAACCTTGCTTAATTCTTCCTTATTTTTAAACTCAGGTATGTAGTTGGTTATGGGTTCATCAACAGATTGTATAAGGCCGTCTTTAATGGCACAGCCTATAAGCATTGAGGTAACCGATTTAGCCATGGAAAATGATGCCACTACCGCCGCCTCGTCATAACCCCTGAAGTACTTTTCGTAGTGAATGGAGTCGTCTTTTATGATAAGGAAAGCTACCGTTTTATTGTCTTCCAGGTATTTGCCAAATTCAACCTCAGTATTCCCCAGGGTAAGCATTTTAGGAAATTTTGGGCTATCAGACTGCTCAAACGTAAATTTTACCGAATCGTTTGTAGCGGTGCGGTACGGAAATATTTTGTGGTCTGTTATATTGGCAAAGTTATAGTACACAAAACGGCCCATTTTGCACGAGCTAAGGCTGATGATTATAAAACAGGCAGTAAGCAAGCGTAAGCTCTTTTTCATTGTAAGTATTGGTTTTGGCAAATATGAAAAAAATATTTTAACCACACTACCTGTTGCCCCAAAATGCTTTTATACAGGCGTTTTATAATCACAACGTGCCTTTAAGGCAATTTAAGTCTGTAAAAAACGTTATTTACCTACAATTTTGTTAAGTGCCTAAGCACTAATGGCAAAATTTTTGTTACTTTGTTTCTAAAGAAGTTTCTGCATGAAAAAGTATATTTTATTCATAATGCTTTTTACCGCTTTGGGTGCCTGGGCGCAACCCGAAAAGAGGACTACGGGCATATCTATACCCAAGGCTACACCTGATGTGGCCGTGCAGCCTTCGCAAACTACCGTAGCGCCTAACCCCGAGCGTAAAATAAACTACCAGCCGGAAGAAAAAAAAATGTTTGAATACCCGGCATATACGCCGCTTCAAAAAAAGGGCGAAACCTCTATAATGACCGATAATGAGCGCTTTGCCAGCCGTGCCGATGACTACCAGAAACGCACAGAGGTCAAACCCCGTGGCGAAAGTAATGAGGCTTACCGCGGTAACCAGTTTTTTGGCGAGGTACGCAGCAAGTCTAAATATGTGCAAATTATGGCGCGCGACTTTGAGTATGTAGACGGCGACCGCATAAAGGTTTTGGTAAACGATGTTACCGTGGTGGACGAAATAACCCTTACCAGCGATTTTAAAGGCATTACCCTTACGCTTAAAGACGGTTTTAATAAGATTGATTTTGAAGCACTTAACCAGGGTACATCTGGACCTAACACGGCTGAGTTCCGTATTTATGACGATAAGGAAACCCAGATAACCGGCAACCAGTGGAACCTTGCCACAGGCTTTAAGGCTTCAATTATTATTGTAAAAGAAGTTGATGGCAACATGACCCAGCAGGGCGCAACTCAAACGCCGCCTTCATCATCAACATCATCAGATACTTCTCAGGGTAATTAATAAGAACTAATTATTATAGCATACAAAAAATCCCCATTACAAAATTGTAATGGGGATTTAGGTATAAAGACTGGCGTTAATTTAATAACGCTCGTTGGTTTCTTCATAATCCTCGTCATCGCTGGATATGGACTGGTTTTGGTCTTCATCAAGGTCAAGGTTATCTTCAAGCAGGTAATCATCCTGGTTAAAAGCATCACTATACTCGCTGTTTCCCCCTTCCTCATTCCATTCTTTTTTACGGCTTTCGCTGCCATAATCAGCATGGTCAGAATTTAATGTTGGCGTTGTATCATGCGTATAGGTAACTCCGGGCTGCTCTATAGCCAGATATTTGTCAGTATCATCAATATCATTACCCTGAGAGTCGGTTAGCGCATCAAGGTTTTCTAATTCGTCTTTAGTATTCTTAGGTTTATCGTTCATAGCATTTATTTTTAGGATGCTTAAAACAGCAACACGTTTGTAATTTCGTTTAATTTAAGCAACTTAAGGTTTGTTAACAACAGGTTCTTAAGTTGCAGGCTGCACGATGCCTCTTCGGCTTTGTTTACTTCGTTGGCTTCTTTCTGGAAATCGGCCATACTAAGGTGAAAGGCATTTACTAAACTGCCATTCTCTTCCGGTGTAATTGCATGTTCCATGGCATCTAAATTTTAAAGGTGATTATTACATTTTTGGCTACCCTTAAAATTAGCCATAATTATTGTAATAGTTTGATAATTTGCTATTAAATAAATGCCAATTTATATTTCGAATATTTCTTCAGCAACATTGTAATTTATACCAATATTTGGTATTTTTATAAAAATTTATTCGTCATGGCTAAAAACACATCAATACTATTAGGTAACCATTTTGATGATTTTATAAGTAAGGAAGTAGCGTCAGGACGCTATAATTCTGCGAGTGAAGTAATACGCTCGGCACTTCGATTATTGGAATTGGAAGAAGATAAAATTAAGAGGCTCCGAAATGAACTTGAAGAAGGAGAAAACAGCGGTTTTATTGATGATTTTAACCCACAAAAACATCTTGAAAACCTTCGCAAAAAGCACGTATGAATCAATATCGCATTTCAGCAAAGGCCTTTAAAGACCTTGAGGATATTTATGAATATACATTTTTAAACTGGTCTGAAGAACAGGCTAACCGTTATTATCTTCTGCTTATTCAGGAAATACAATATATTTCTGAGCACTTTAATGAGGGTAAAGATATGGGGCATATTAGGCCCGGATATAAATGCAGCAAAGTAAAATCACATCTTATTTTAGATAAAAAAGATTAGTAAAAAGCAAAAATAAGCAAAACGATTAAAATCGTTGCTATACAGTGCTTTATAAAACAGTAGTCTAAATTTGGAACTCGGTGTACGATGGATTTTGGGTTTAAAAAGACAAGGTTGGGTTACTAAATCATTACCTATTTAGGTTGGTAATGATTGATGTAAAAAACTATAATTCAGTCTTTTGCATTATTTTTCATAGTTCCTTGTAACTCATTGATAGTTAATTTTAAACATTAAACAATTGAGTTATGGAGACAGCGAAAAGATCCACTTTCAAGTTACTGTTTTACTTGAAGAAAAATGAACCAAAAAAGAACGGCAACGTCCCTGTCATGGGAAGGATTACCATTGAAGGAATCCCAAAAACATTTGCAACTAAGCTGGAAATCGACCCTAATAGCTGGGATTTAAAACACGGACGTGTATTGGGCAAGAGTAGCCAAGCATTAAACACTAACCAGAAATTAGATAAAATCCGCGTGCGTATCAATAAGATTTACGAGGATATGCTCAAAGATGAAGGCTTTGCAACCGCACAGAAAGTAAAGCTTTCGTTTTTGGGTGTTGGTGTGATGGAAGATTCTCTTCTAAAAGTTTTTAAGAAGAACAATGAGGATTTTGAAACAATGGTTGCTAAGGGAGAACGCTCAGAGAGCACCTATTACAAGTATAAAATTGTTTACAATCACCTCAAGGAATTTATTACTTCCAGGTATTTTAGGGACGATATGGCTTTTCGAGAATTAACATGTGATTTCATTAGAGAATTTGATTTGTTTTTACGTGTAGATAAGGAATGTGCGCATAATACAGTTTGGGTTTACACAATGCCCCTCTATCGCGTAGCAGAGATTGCGATAAAGAATGGAATGATAAGAAAAAATCCATTTGAAGACTACCAGATTTCCATGAAGGAAAATGATCGGAGCTATTTATTAAAGAACCATGTAGAAACCCTTCTTTTCCATACGCTTACAGAAGAAAAACATGAACTTGTCAAAGACCTTTTCATTTTCAGCTGCTTCACGGGTTTATCATATATTGATATCAAGAAACTAAAGAAGAGTAATATCCAATCTTTCTTTGACGGCCATCAGTGGATCATAAGCCGTAGACAGAAATCGGATGTAGCTTCAAATGTCAGATTAATGGAAATTCCTAAGCGATTAATCGAAAAATATGCAGGTGTTACCCGAAACGAATTTATTTTCCCAGTTCCAACCAATAAGGTTTGCAATAGTTATATTAATAAATTAATCCAAGAAGTGAAAATTATAACCGAACAAAAAGTAACGTTTCACACGGCGAGACATACATTCGGAACAATGTTTTTGACCGAGGGTGTGCCACTTGAAAGCCTTAGCAAAATGATGGGACATAAAAATATTTCAACCACACAGATTTATGCTAAGATAACTAGTCAGAAGATTAGCAAAGACATGGATTTGATAGTGCATAAATTTAAGGCTATGGAGGATGCTTTCACACCTTAACAGGTTGTCACTCTGTTTTATAAAAGTATGTCCTTTTGTCGTTTTTTAAAGAATGGTATTCTATTTGTCAAATAGTTAGGCATATAAAACAATTATAGTATGCAAATAATTATACACACAAAAGATGGGGATGCTTTATTCAATAGCATCAATGCAAAAATCAAAAAGGGAGAGTTAAAAACCTGGGAGATTAAACTAAATAAGGATAAAGAGGTTCTTTACAATCACACTCCAGACCAATGGTCTGAAAAGGTTTTATTACAACCTAAAGATCATGCCAACGGTCTTAAAATCGTAACGACTTATTGGTCTAATAGTACGGCACCTGATGAAGCAACTAAAGGCTATATCATTGGAAGGTTTGTAGAGATTTTAATGGTTCATTTTAGAGATCATTTTTCAAAATTGGAGGTTTTTTAGTTTTAAGTAAGCTAAATCATTAAGCAGGATTTAACGATCCTGCTTTTTTTATGCCCGTATTTATCCTCAAAGCACATTTATTTCTCCGACACAAATCCTACTCTTCATAAAAGAGCTTTGATTGGATTTTTTTAATAAAGCATACTGAAAAATCCCCTGCACAACCTTCTTCAATAGTATCCAGTATCCTTTATGTGGCTTCCAAAGCCACTATTGTAATAGTCTTGTTTAAAAAATTCTGCTGCAAGGATGCAGATTTTGTAATCACACAGACCATTTCCCAAATGCCTTTTTCATTGGCCTCCACATCGGTTTTATTCAAGAAGCCGGTATGCTGTTTTGTTCCATTTCAAGAGCAAAGGTATTTCCGTGTTCTTAACGCAGGAACAAGGTCTTGCCCTCCGGGTTTGCAAAATAATCTCCACCCATTCGGGTCGTATTTTTTTGACAAAACCTTGTACCTGCTAAACACTAACCTTTTTATGCTCATGAAACGAAACAAAGCATACTCCGGCTCTTTAGACGAATAAAAAAAATGTCAGAAATGAAAAAATACAGCATTGGAAATGGTAAAAAAGTGAAACGAAACTTCAACACCTCCTCTCATTGCCGAATAAATCAAAAAAAATCAAACAGGAATTTAACAACGTAAAATCGAAAATTATGAACATCACAGGAAGATTGACAAGGGATGCGGAAGTACGCACAACGTCACAGGAAAAACAAGTAGTAAACTTTTCAGTAGCGACAAACGACAGCTACCGTAACAAACAGGGCGAACGCATAGAGCAGACCACCTATTTTGATTGCTCCTATTGGATAACTCCAAACGTGGCAAGACTACTGACAAAAGGCACTATGGTAGAACTATCGGGCAGGGTAAGCACAAGAGCGTGGACAGGAAATGACGGAGAGCCAAGAGCAGGACTGAATTTCCATACGTCAAACATCAAACTGCACGGAGGTAGCAGAAAAACAGAACCTGTACAAGCTACTGTACAAGCCGAAAACAACAAGGCTACAGCACAGGGAACAGAGGACGACCTACCATTCTAATAACAAATATTCATTCATTTTTTAATATCAAAAATTTTAGCATTATGGCACATAATATCAATTTCAACGAGAAAACAGGAAAGTACAGTTTCTTTTCAGTAGAGCAAAAAGCGTGGCACGGTTTGGGGCAAATCGTACAACAATATCCAACAAGTGAGGAAGCTATCAAGCACGCAGGTTTAGACTACGAAGTCGTAAAATCCCCATTGTTTACCAAAGGTTCGGGCATTATCGAAACTGCCAACGGCATAGAAATAGGCAGTAGCGAATTAGACGTACCTAACTATTTCGCCAACATACGCACCGATAACAATGCAGTATTGGGCGTAGTCGGTAAGGATTACCATATCGTACAAAACCGTGAAGTCTTTAATTTTTTTGATGCTATCGTAGGTGGTAACGAGGGCATTCTATACGAAACCGCAGGGGCGTTGGGAAAAGGTGAACGTATTTTTATCACAGCCAAACTGCCCGATTATATCCGTGTAGGCAAAGGCGATGATGTTACAGAAAAATACATTTTTCTGGCCACTTCGCACGATGGTAGCGGAAGCATTACAGCCGCATTTACTCCTGTTAGGATTGTATGCCAAAATACGCTGAACGCTTCATTACGCAGTATGACCAATGTAGTGCGTATCAAACACACTTCGGGAGCAAAACAGCGTATCGAGAATGCTCACAAGATTATGGGATTGGCGAACACATTAAGCAGTCAACTAGAGGGCATATTCAACGATTGGTCAAAGGTAAAAGCGACCGACAATGAAGTCAAAAAACTGATACAGTTGGCACTTTGCCCGAACAAAGAAACCCTTGACCTCATTAAAAAAGGTGCAGAAGATGAAATGTCCACAATTTTTAAAAACACCGTAAACGATGCCTTTGCCTACGCAATGACAAGCGACACACAGCAAATGGACACCACCAAAGGAACGTTATTCGGAGCATATAATGCCGTTACAGGCTATTTCCAAAATGTACGCAGTTACAAAGATAGCGAAGCCAAGTTGCAGAGTATTGTATTGGGTGGTACTGCCCAACTCAAATCACAAAAAGCATTTGACCTGTGTACCGCTTTTGCCTTGGATGGTGCGGAAATCCTAAACCTTAATTAAATAACCACAGGCTACCGCCTTAAACGGTGGTAGCTACTATAAAATTTCAGAACGATGAACACCAATTTTTTTAATCAGATACAGCAGTTGGACTTTATAGGAGTATTGCAACTGAATATTTCCAAAGGAGCAGAAAACAACCTAATCGTATCGGTTTTGCTCAATAACGAACAATGCGGAGATAACGCCAAAAATCTAATTTCTCCATTGACATTTAACGCCACGCCCCAAGAATTTGACGAGGGATTTTTTGAGCAGATAACCGCACCTATACAAAAGGTATCGGGTTTAATGGTGGATATGGAAAAATTCCTAAAGCAAATGGAGGAAGTCAAAAAGCAGTCCGCAATCGAGAAAGAAAAGACCGAGAAAGCAAAAAAGGAAAAAGAAACCAAAGACAAAAAGTTTAAAGACGGAATGGCAAAGGCTGATGAGTTGGAAAAAGATGGCAAATTCCGTGATGCGTGGATAAAAGTTCCCGATATAACGGAGTTTCCCGAAAAAGCAGACGAAATCCGCAAACGTAAAACCGAATTATCAAACAAGTTTGCCACACCGAGCCTTTTCGGAGCAATGGAAGAAGCCACACCCGAACCGCCACAAGCGGAAGAAGTTACAGACGCTTACCCAATTGATGAAACAGACGAAGAAGAAACAGAATATTAACTATTAAAAAACGAGCATTATGTTATTAGCAACACAATTAGAGCGAGTTTTTATACTCAAAGATAAAGGACAAAACATCAGATTGACCGACCCCGAACCACGTTGGAGTGTGGAAGCCGTAATGAATTTTTACGCCAATATGTACCCTATTTTAACAACGGCAAAAGCATCTGCACCGCAAATCAAAGACGATGCAGTCGAGTACAAATTTGAGAGCGTAATGGGAACGAAAGGTTAAACCAAATTTTAAAACAATGAATTATGCAACGCAACACCATATCGGGAACTATCACAATACCCGAACAGCAACGACAAAGGCAATTGCACCGCCAACTAAACGAGTTCGCCAATTGGATGCAAAAGCCAAAGGATGCCAACGGAGTGCGGAAAGACAAACGCAAATCAGTACCGACAGCAATGTTGCCAATGGTTTTCTAAAGTGTACGTTTCTGCCTAAACTGAAAGAAACGAAAACCGTACAGGCTTGCAGGAAATCTGATAAAACGGAAAGGGATTTTTATCAGTCCCTTTCCAAAATGGCAGAGCATTACAAAATTGAACCTATACAGAGCAAACAGTTTTCTTATCCCTACAATATAGCATTGGCAATTTCGGATATGGAAGAAAAACTAAAGCAAAAGGTATTGGATTGGGAAGAAATCCGTTTGGTACAGGACAGTAAGAAAACCCATTTTGTAAGTGAGGAACGCTACAATACAGGGACAACACTTTTTTACATTCCCGTTGCTTCCTTGTATCGAATGTTGCACAACCGCAAGCGGAAAAGAAACGCTCATTTGTTGCTATCCGTTTGTGCTTATTTGTACCACATAGCCGATATTCCATATTATAGACAGCAAGACAGTTATTTGTATTGGATGTATGAAATGATGAACGATTGGGTAGAACAGGACGATTGTACCGATGAAACAGCCGTTTATCTTGAAGAAATCAAACAAGCCGAATACATCGGGGATTATATGGAACAGCGGATTTTCAACCGTATCAATCTGACCGTATTTGAACAGCGTATCAACCGTTTTAAAATCAAAGACGATTTTGACAAAGAGTGTTTGACCATAACAAAAGAAGCCTTTGCACTTTATCAGACCTACCCCAAAGCAAACGTATTCCGCAACGCTAAACCTAACGGAGAAGCATCTGAAGAAGATATGGAAAACATCATCGGTATGGAAAAATACATTTCCTTTTATGCAGACCACAAAGGTTGGCTCAGTGAAAGCCTTATTGAAGCCGTAAATACTGAAATGCAGGAGTACGGACAAATGGAAGAACCCATTATCCAAAAACAGTTTGACGGCAGGGATATAACCGCAAACAACCTTTATTTTGAAAACCGATTGTTTGAGTTACTGCACCGATTAAGCGAGATTTTACACACCTTTTAAAGAATTGGAACTATGGAAACAATTAACGATATAACACAGGACTTTGGCACATTATACCACCCAAAATCCGCTTTGGTATTTTATGAAAGCAAAGGAAGCAATACAGATGTTTATGTAGAGCATTTTGATATGGACAAGAACGGTAATCCGATAAACGCCCACCCTTTAACCGTAAAGGAAGCCAATGTATTGGCAAAGGCATTGAACACAGAACAGGAAAAGAACAAAACCTTTTTGAAATCGAACGGAATTTTGCCAAACAACATTTTGCACATCAATCCCAATGCGGATAAGGGTGCGGTAGTTTGGTACACCAAAGCACAGCAAAGGCAATTGTATTTTGTGGAAAGTTTGGGCATACCGAACGGAAAAGCACCAGTACCGCCAATGCTTTGGAAAGCCAGTAAAAACGGTTTGAGCGTGTTTGCTCTTTCGAGCGATAGAAGACCAACAGAAAAGACAAAATTGTACCATACGCCTTATTTCAACATCTATGAAGATGGTAAAGTATGTATGGGAACGGTAAGTGTTGATATTAAAAAATCCGCTTCGGTTGAGGAATTTATACAGGCTTGGGAGCATTATTTTTTCAATTCCTATTTCAGCCATTTGTTAGGCAATCACACCCCAATAAAAGGCAATTGTGTAACCCTATGGAAAGACCTTGTAAATTCAGATAAACCCTTTCCAAAAGAAGTATTGAAACCGAGTAGCAAAACCCTAAAAAATCTATTGTAATGAAAACAGTAAAAACAGCCATTCATTTTACGGACAATTATTTAATCAGTCCTACCAACCCTATTGAAATTAATTTGATTGGTGCAGGTGGCACAGGTTCAAAAGTTTTGACCGCTTTAATGGAAATGAGCCATAGCCTAACGGAATTAGCACACCCAGGTTTGCAGGTACGGTTATGGGATGATGATATTATCACGGAAGCCAATTTGGGCAGACAGCGATTTGCACCGAGCGAAACAGGATTGTATAAATCCGTAGCCTTGATAAACCGTGTCAATCGTTTTATGGGTACAAATTGGAAAGCGGAAACTCAGAAGTTTGAACGTAATACTTTGGGTGTACTACCCGAAAATGCAAATGCAACCATTTATATTACTTGTGTGGATAATGTACAGGTACGATTTGATATTGCAGAAATGCTCAAAGCGATGAGCAAACGCAGAATGAACCGTGACGAACCCAAGTATTGGTTGGATTTCGGGAACAGCCAACAAACAGGACAAGTGATACTATCTACTATCGGAGAGATTAAACAACCTCAATCAGAGAAATATGAAACGATGGCAAGCCTGCCAATGGTTACGGATGAATTTGGCGAACTGCTGAAACAGTCCGAACAAACGGACGACACGGCAAGTTGCAGTTTAGCAGAAGCATTGGAAAAACAGGATTTGTATATCAATGCGACATTGGCACAAATGGGTTGTTCCTTGCTTTGGTCTATGTTTCGCTATGGAATGACCGAAAATAGAGGCTTTTTTCTTAATCTGAAGAACTTCCAAACCCACCCCCTAAAAGTCGCCTGATAACCAAAATCGGGCGGCAAAAATGCAATTCCTTCCTGCGGTCGGAAACACATTTTTGCATTAACTCGGTACAACCACTTTGCTAAAATGTACCGCTCCATAAATTCCCCTTATTACATTTTACCAAACAGGTTGCGACATCATTTCACGGGATATTCAGTATCCCTTTTGTTGTTTTAGCCAACTTCTTTTCTTTCCACACAGCGACCAAAGAAAAGAAGCAAAAGAACGCCGCTGTTTAAGAATGGATTTTGCCTTTGCGCTTTTTAAATGATATTTTTAATTCATTAAATTTGTCGCTATTTCGTCTTCAAGAAAACCATTCTCAAAAGCTCATTAATGATAGAAACTTCCATTGCGATAACTGTAAACCGAAAATCAGATATTGAAGTAATACAACAAAAAATTATCGAGAACAAAATGCAGTTCCCGGTTTATATTCGAGAATATGAATTTAGTTATCAAATTAATTTCACAAGTGACTATGAGGAATGGGAGTTAGACACAGCAATACTTGATTGTTTCCCTGAATATGAATACACTGCCGATCTGGAAAAAGGAAGAAAAGAAATTAGAATTCACATATCCCGATATCAATCGGAATTTTCGACAGATGGTTGGGGAAGACGAATTGATAATCCTTTAGATGAAACTAAATATCTTGTAAAAAAGTCAGCCAAAAAAGTTGAAAAATTTAATCCTGCAATAAAAGTACTATTCGATAACCAAGAGCAATATTATTATGTAAATATTGTCAACGGTATTAATAAAACAACTGAAGAACAGGGCTTTTTGTTATTAGATGATTTCAAAACTAATAATGAAAACAATAGTGCTGATATTTTAAAGGATAAGCTCTATAAATCTCCTTTAGAAGCTTTTCATTCAGGATACAATAAGATCCATGATTTAGTAAATGCAGACTTTTCTGTATTTCAGGAAGATAAAAAGAAAGCAATTAGAGAAGTACAAAAATTACCACGAAAAATTATAAGAGATTTTATAAATGCTTGTAATAATTCTGTAATAAACGATATTTTGAAAAACCTTGACGAAAACATCAGTTTTGAGAAACGAACAAATTATGTAACAGATAATAGAGTTCAGGGTATTATTGAATTTAAAAAATATCTTGAAACTTCTGAACAGCAATTGTGCGGAAAGAATTTAAAAATAAGATCATCCTGGAGCTTTAAACTGCCATTTGTGGATGTTGGAGTAAAATATTATCCTGTATCAATTGACCAAGGGAAAAAGAACATTTCAAAATATGAACAAATAAAGTTTGAATTGATGGACAATAAGATTGTAAATATTATATATGAAAGCTAAAACACTTTTGGGGTGTTCTTAAATAGCTTTCAATTAGTTTTTATAAATTTACAAACGGCAATCGTTTTTGGTATATGTTTGACTAAATCTTTAAGCTTGATTTAACCTTTCAGACTGTACAGATAGCAAGCGTGTTGCAATACTAAATAAACAGACAGTCAAGGATGAGTAGAATAAACATACAGGGAACTATTGATAACATACGTAGTAAGTCAAATATTTACACACCGATTATCGAAGCGATTGTTAATTCAATCCAATCAATTGTTTTAAAACAAATTGATAATGGTAAAATAGAAATTGTTCTACACCGAGAAAAAACCTTAGATATAGAAAATACAATACCAAGTGTAAAAAGTATTGAAATTAGAGATAATGGCACCGGATTTACCCAAGAAAACAGAGATAGCTTTGATACCTTTTATAGTGAATATAAAAGGTCGATTGGAGGAAAGGGTTTCGGTAGGTTTATGTATGTTAAGTACTTCAACAATGTATTTATAAGTAGTGTTTTTACAGATATTGACCAATCTTTAAAATCTCGTTACTTCCGTTTTGGAAGAGAATACGAAATAATTGTTGATGAGAAAATTGAGCCAAGTACTGCTGTCGATACCTATAGCGTTGTTACTTTGGAAAATATAAAATCCGGCCAATATTTTGATAAGCAAATAGAAACGATAGCAAGAAGGATTCTTGACAAGATATTAATTTACTTCATCAATGATACTTTCACTCCCCCAACCATAATTTTGAAAGAAGGAGAAGGAAATCATTCAATCGTCTTAAACGATTTCCTTACTGAAATCAATGAAATAAAACTTTGGAAAAGTAAAGATTTTACACTTGAAGACGATAAACTTCAGAAATACGAATTTGTAGCAAAAGTTTTTAAGATATATTATCCCGGTAATCAAAAAAGTAGGGTTAGTTTAACGGGGCATAATAGAGAGGTAACCGATACTCCTCTCTACAAATATATACCGGAATTTGAAGATGAGTTTTTCGAAGAAGATGAAAATAAAACAAAAAGAAATTATATAATTAAGACATACATTTTAGGCGAATATTTAGATAGTAATGTATCTCTTGAGCGTGAAACTTTTGATTTTCCGAAAGAATCAAAAGATATGTATTTTCCATTTGGGCAGGCAGATATTGAAAGAAAAGCTAGCGAAATTTCAAAGGAAGCATTCGGTGAAGATGTTCAGGTTCGTGTTCAGAAAAAAAGTGAACAAATACGAAATTATGTAAATGAATCAGCTCCTTGGCATAAACCATATCTAAATGAATTAGATATGTCTACCATTCCATACAATTTAAAAGACGAAAACATTGAACTTGCTTTACAGGAAGTAAAATTCAGAAAAGAGCAAAAAACCAGAGCCGAACTTAAAACCCTTTTAGAGAATCCTGAAGTTTCTCATAATGGACAAATGGCAGAAGCTATTTCTAAAATTTCAGAAATAGGAAAAAGCGATCTAGCGCATTATGTATTCAACAGAAAAATTGTTTTAGAAGCATTTCGTCAACTACTTAAGAGAAAAGAAGACGGCAAAGGAGAATTAGAGAAGGACATTCATAATCTGATTTTCCCTATGGGCAAAACTTCTGAAAACTGCGATTATCAAGAACATAATTTATGGTTATTGGATGAACGGTTAATTTTTTCCGAGTTTGTTGCGTCTGATAAGAAAATATCAACAAAGAAAGATGCTTTGGGAGAACCTGATTTAGTGGTATTTGATAAAAAGCAGTCATTTAGAAGTGGAGACAATAATTATAGTAATCCTCTAATTATTTTTGAATTTAAACGTCCCAAAAGAGAAGCATATAAAACGGATGATGATCCGATAATGCAAATTGGAAAATATGTAAAGGATATTCGAGCTGGAAAATACGAAATGCCTGAAGGATTAGAGAAAATTAAAGTTAATGAATCAACACCAGTTTACGCTTATGTAGTTTGTGATTTAACTCCTAAAATAAGAGAGTTTGCGGAGGAATTACATTCTCTGACCAAAAGCCCTGATGATGAAGGTTATTTCGGATTTTTAAGAGGATATAATATGTATGTTGAGGTAATCAGTTTTAAAAAGATGATGGACGATGCTACACTTAGAAATAAGATATTCTTTAAAAAGTTGCATCTTGAATAATAATTAGTTAGACGTTGTTTATTTGAATCTCAATAACTCGTCTAAAATCATCTACATCGCTACCAAACAGCAGATAACCTGAAAAACCTATATCTAAAATAGCCTTACCGACTTTCTCATCATCAATATCGCTATGAGCGATTAGCTTTATAGTTGAATATTGTATTTTCAATTCTTGAAGCTGTGCCAGCACATTTCTGTCGAAAAAATCAAGATCGATGATGCAAACATCAGGCAGTGTATTTAATGTTGACAATTGATGTAATCCATCTTCGATTGTTTCGGATCGGAATTTTATTTCAAATCCTGAAGCCGTCAAGTCATTATATATCAAGTCTAAAATTGGGCTTTTATCATTGATAAAGGCGAGGGTAATTTTTTGTTGTGCTGTACCAGTTTCCATATCCATATAATTTTAAGTTAATGGAGTTCCTGCACAAAAAAGAAAGCGCAGGCAACTACACTTACCGCACATTGAGGTACTGGTATACCCGACAACGAATAAGCGAGCGCCCACGCCTATGGCATGAGCGTTCTTCCTTATCGTCCCGTTGTCTAAAAATTACCAGTTTTCAATGTGGGACTTAAAGCAAAAACACTTTAAGATTTTCTATATTTTCAATAGCAAAGATACTAAACTCGTTCTTATAAGAAAACATAATCTGGACTGACTTTGGTTATAATCTATCTGTCTTATCGCCAACATAATTCTGTTCCAATACAGTCATAATATCACTTTCCTTATAGAGTATCTTGCCACCTATCTGAATATATGGTAGGATATTGTCATCACGATATTGCTGTAAAGTCCTTTTGCTGATATGCAATAGCCCACACACATCTTCGCTCGACAAATAAATTTCTCCGTTCATTACAGGACGGTAATTTTTCAATATACTTTCGATGTGGTTTTTCAATTGCATTATCATTTCTTGATAGGCAATGATTTCTTCCGTATCATTTGTCAATAAATCCATTTTCATTGGTGTTGTACGGTTGTCCGGCTTTGAGCAAAGCCTGCACGTCCGAGAGTTTATAATAATTTTTGCGGTTCAGTTTAGAATATGGCAATAAGCCTTTGTCCTTGTAGGTCTGCAAAGTTCGTTTGGTAATGCTCATCATCAAACAAACTTCCTGGTTATCCAGCCATTTTTCTTCCTTGAAAATTGAGGTGTATTTTTGGGTAGCATTTTCGGTGAATTCCAAAAGTTCCTTTAGTTCATTCTTCATTCCTTCCAATGTAGATTTTTGTATTGCGATAACTTCCATAATATGCTCAATTTTTCTGTGGAAGTCGAAATTATAGATGCTTCTTACAGGAATGGAAAATGTGCGACTAATTGGCTTTGAAAGGCAGTATTTGGCCGTATAGTGACACATGTAAATATATTACTATAGTACGTTAAACTACCATATCTGCATTTCTAATAAAAAAAAGGGAAAATGTTTTTATTTTGTTGTCACATATATTATATTTGTGACTACAAAATTTAAATAAAATGAAACAATTAACATTCGCCTCATTACAAGTGAGTAATCTTGAGGCTTCAAAAGAATTTTACACCAAAAAATTAGGCTTTGAAATAGACAATGCTAATCCACAAGCTTGCATTTTTACCTATAACAAAGGACAGGCTAGCTTTGCGATCCGCACACCACTTGAACCGATTGAAGGCCGTGAATTAGGAATTGGTGTTGCCCTTTGGTTTGCTGTAGATGAAAATGTAGACGAGCTAAGAGAAAAACTTATAGCGAAAGGTTTAACGGATGTGCTTCCTATCATTGAAACGCCTTTTGGTAGAGCATTTCACGTAAAAGACATTGATGGTTATAAACTTACTTTTTTAAACGAAAAATAATATCATAACAATGAAATTATTAGTAACAGGAGCTACAGGTAGCTTAGGAAGCAAGGTTATCAACCAGTTGAAAGAAAAAACAGCAGGAGAAAATATCGTTGCGTTTGTAAGAGACGATAACGCCGAACTAGCAAAGCAATATGCAAAAGAAGGCACCGAATTAAAGGTTGGCGATTATGCTGATGTAGCAAGTTTAGAAAACGCCTTTAAAGGAATTGATATTATCTATTTTATTTCTGGTGGAGACGATAATCTAAGAGCCCAACTTCATAAAAATGTAGTGGATGCCGCAACAAAAGTTGGCGTAAAACACATTGTGTATACAAGCTCTATGTGGAAAGACGAAAGCGCTGCTTCTCCATTGGCTGAACTAGTGGAATCTCATTTGAAGACTGAAATAGCACTTAAAAATTCGGGAGTTAATTACACTATTTTGAAACATAATTTATATGCTGAAGTAATAGAAATGATGATTGGCGATAAAAATCAATTGCTAAGATCCAAAATGTTTTATCTGCCTGCAGCAAACGGATTAGCATCTTTTGTACCCAAAAATGATTTAGCAGAAGCAGCAGCAAATATACTTTTGAATCCCACAAATTACATCAATAAAGTACTGACGTTTAACGGTAGTGAACAAATTACTTTTGCAGAAGTAGCTGAACAATTATCAGAAATTTTAAACGAACCTATTAAATACATTTCTCCCGAGGTAGACGAATTCAAAGCTCAAATGAGTAAATTTGGTGTGCCGCAACATGCAATTGAAATCCTAACGACCTTTAGCGTAGCTATTGCAGATGGAGAGTTTGATCAAGAATCAAATGATTTGCAGACTGTCCTAAGAAGAAATACTACTCCATTATCAGATTTCTTACAAGAAACATATCAATAATGTCAATTAGAGAGCCAAAATATTGGATAATCGTGGCTTCAAAAGACCACGTAAAATCGGCTATGAAACAGGGGATTGCACAATCCTGTCACGGAAAAGTTGCTCCATTAAAGCGAATGCAAAAAGATGATTTTTTGCTATTTTATTCGAGCAAAATGACACTTGGAAAACCTGAAAGCTGTCAAGAGTTTACAGCAATTGGAAAAGTGATAGACAATGAAATATATCAGTATCAGGTTTCAGAAGATTTTTGTCCGTCTAGACGTAATATTCATTTTTTTGGAAGTAAAGACACCTCAATTATTCCTTTAATCAATGATTTAGATTTTATTCAAAACAAAAAAAGTTGGGGATACCCATTCCGCTTTGGAATTCTTGAAATCAACCAACATGATTTTGATTTAATTTCATCAAAAATGCTTCAAAATTAATATGATAAAAAAAATAGAATTTCAGTTTAAAAGCCCAGAAGAAAGCCCAGGATATTTATTAGGACAGTTAACTTTACTGTGGCAACGGAAACAGAAAAAGGTCTTAGACCCATTAAACCTGACACAGACACAATTTGTTCTTTTGGCAGCATTAGGCTGGCTTTCCAGAGAAAACGATAACGTGACACAGGTAGATATTGCTAATCAGGGAAATGCAGACAGAATGATGGTTTCCAAAGTACTGAGAACACTGGAGGAAAAGAAATTTATAAGCCGGCACGAACATAAAACCGACACAAGAGCCAAGGTAATAAAATTGACCGATGAAGGTGCGAAAGTTCTTCAAGAAGCATTATTAGCTATTGAGAATGCAGACGTCGAATTTTTCTCAATCCTTGGTACGGATAAACTTTCTGTCTTCAATGTGAATATGGTTAATGTAATTAGACAAAATAAAGAGGTTGAATAATTACAACCTCTTTTCACTATAGTTAATCAGTACTGTTAAATTGAAAGCTGATCTGCCTTTCATTTCCAAAGCTATCCGAAATCCAAACATCAAATGATTGTGATACGGCAGATGCCGAGGTATAGTACAAACGGAACTGCTCGGTTGGTAACTCGTACAAATCATTGGGCAGGTATGGCGGCTCATCGTAATACCTAAGTGTGCCCTGTCCGTCAAACTGGAAGTAGCGAAGAAAATATTGCGTGTTGCTGTAATTCCCAGTACGCTGTATGGTAATGCGTATCTCTACGGTTTGCCCGTTGGCAACGTCTTTAGGCACTGGCATTACATTAACCTCGAAAGGAAAGTCGTTTTGTATTTCGAGTTCATCATCTTTGCTACAAGATACCAAAGTAACTGAAGCTGTTAAGATTGCCAAGAGTGCATACATCGGCAACAATCCTATTTTGAATTTATTAAAAATTGTTATCATTGTTTTTACGTTTTAAAAATTAAACCTTAATCCCACACCTGCGGATGGTCGGAACTGTTTCAAGTCTGTACCCCACAATACCTTTGTACGCCCTTGCAGAACTAATACAAATCGGTCGGACAGGTACGTTTCGAATGTGAGCCGTCCACGAGCTCCGTAGATGAAATTATCCACGCTTATTATTTTCGCTCCGTCATACAACATTGCTTCGCCTCGGTTGATGCTTTCATAACCGACTACGCCTGTTATTGCGGCATTCAGCGTGATGTTTTTATGGGCATCACCTAAAAGAAAGAAACTGTAACCGCCTTCAGCAGTATAAGTTTCCTGCGGGATACGGAGATTTTTGTAATCGTGGTATTGATGGGAATATTCCAACGCCCAAAGCTGGTAGTTTCCATTTTTCCCGTTTACGGTCATTCCGATATTGATGTAATAATCGTTACCGATTTTATCATCGGACAGCACACCTGTACTCACTTCCAATCCTTTCTGTTTCGGCAACATTCGTTGTGCCTGTGTAACTGTGATGGTCATAAAGATGAGCATCACGCTATAGATATACTTTTTCATATAATTACTTTAAAAGGGTATTAAAATTTCAGATGCATATCGTTAATCAAACGAGCCTTGATTAAATCTGAATTCTCTACTTGGAGCGTTTGATGCCTACCTCCGTTTTTCTCGAAAATTTCTATCAGCAGCACTTTGTCATCGGCAATGGTAAACTGGTCTAACAGGAACACATTTTGCTCGGTTAATTTGCCGCCAATCTCATCCAATGGCTTGTAAGTTCGAAGCGGTATCATCGGGCGCTCCTGCACAACCGTACGCTTGGCTACCTTTTTATCCACTACCTTGAAATTGATAAAATCAATCTGAAACGGCACATTGGTACGGTTTCTCAATTCCGTATGGAAATAGTATTTGCCGTTGTGTATGTAAATGCCTTTTAGGATAAACTGAATGCCGAAACTCTTAGCCCCGATATGCTTTACAACACGTTTGTCCTTTTTGTAAATGGTTTCCAAGAGCAAGCCTGCCAATGAGGGCGAATTGTTACCCAATTCTTCAAAAAGCACATCGTTCCCGTTGGCTTTATCTACTGCCTTCTGCATTGTCAAAAGGTCATAGCTCAAGGCTTCAGGATACAAACTGTAAAATACATTGAAGCTGTAAAAACGTCCGTCATTCGTGATAACAGAGAAATTAGTTTCCGGCTCAAAATCCCTAACCGATGCTTTTACACGCAACACATTTTCTGCATCATCTGCTTTTCCAGCAATCAGATATTCACTTCCCAAATCCACATAACGGATGGAAGTCGGGAAAATCAGGTGTGAAGTTTTATCGTAGGTCACTTCCATTTTGTACGGCTCTATCTTACCTAATGCAAGCGGAGTTTTTGATTTTGCACTATCTTGTGCGAAAGAGGTCACCGTTAGACCCATTGTCAGGGCAAATACCCCAAATATTTTAAAAATATTTTTCATTATTTTATTTATTTGAATTCAACATTATTGTTTGGATACAAGGAAGACTTGATGCCCTGCCTTTAGCGTAACTTTTGGCGTCCTGACTTTTTTGGCGAAATAGCCCGAAATGCCCTGTACCACGCCACGGCTTAAATCAGCCGCAACCTGTTGCCCGGCAGATTGGGTAAGCATCAGGCTTGTTCCCGATTGCTGGCTCATATTCCTAGCCATTTCAGTAAGGGCATTCATTTCAGGAGAATATGGAACGTACAATCCTTGCTGTCCGTCCAGATCGTAGATGGTAATCTCAACCGGAATGATATTTCCATCCAATTCTACAGAGGTTACTTTTAGCTGTAAACGTCCTCCCTGAAATTTGGCAATTGCTGTTAAAATAGTCCCTTTGGGGATCGTACGGCTGGGTGTTTTAGCAGCTTCGAGCAAGCGTAATCGAACTCCTGTCTCTCCAACTACAGTTTGTGCATCGTGTACGCAGGCTTTGATACTATTTTTAGGTTGTGCGACCTGATGGGCAGAACCTTCGGTATAAAAACGGCTGTTCTTGGTCTGGCTCCAGTCGGCTAAAAAGACACTATCGCTAGGCTCACGGTACAATGCAGATACTGTGTTTTTTCTTGCTGAAGTGAACGATACAAAATGTTCTTTTTGTGTAGAAACCTTTGAAGCTGGAATGGCATCTTTTGCAGGCACGGCTTCTGCTGAATTTGTACCTGTCGGAAGATACTTTGCCGCCATCTGATAGGACTTTTCCATTAATGCCAATTGGTCATCAACGGTTGTTGTTTTAGGTACATCCTTTTCTGCCAATTGTTCTTTCAAATCGTCTAGCTGTCTGCGGAGTTCTATCGTTTCACGATTATCATCCTGGTAAAAAGAACCCAATGTAGATTGTGCGTTACGGTAGCTGTTGACTGTCGGATTACCGTATCCGCTAGATTTTTTGCTCACAGGGTTCTGCTCTTCATCAATGGGTTCATCTAATGCATCTTCCCCTTTATCAGTATTCCAGTAATCGGAAAGCGTTGTCAAGGCATTTCGTTTTTCAGCATCCTTTTGTTCCAGCATTTCCTGCTCATAGGCTTTTTGCTTGTCTGACTGCATTCCTGCTTCGGTAGCTTGGGGAACCGCATCGTTCAGCCCGATGTTCTCAATTTCCTTCTTGTCTTCCGATGGTTTAAAGATGAGGTACATACAGCCAAGGAAAACGATACCCATCAATCCGAATATGAGTGGCTTTTTAAGCTTTTCAATTTTGGTATGTCTAGTGGCTTGCAGTACATCAGCGGTGTCTTTCGGGCTACCCTCGGTTACCCGAACCACCGTCTTTTTATTTTCATTTTCTTTCATAAATCTTATTTTTTAAAATTGTTGATACACTATCCTGCAACCTTGCAGGACTTTCCCTTTTTTTGAGGACAGGGTTTTCGATATGCTCAATTTTCATATCGTTTTCAGACTTTCCCGTATCGTACCAAACCTTGGCAATCACACCTGCGGTAAGCATCAGATAACCCACAAAAAAGTAAAGGGTATATTGGTGCTGTTTGCCTATGGGTAATTCCCGCCATCGGTCGTCCAATCGGTCAAAGTACCTGTCCATATTTGCTCTTAATTTTTTCATACTTTAATGGTTATCGCATTCTGAACCGTCTGTTTTGGTTAAACAACTGCTCCTTGGGCTTTTCGGACACTTGTGCAATCGCTTCCTTTACTGTCGGAAATGAGCTTGATGTAAGATTTGTCAGTTTAGATTGCTTCAATAACTGTCCGTACTGGTCGGTTCGCTTTATGTACATTTCCGTCTGCTGTAAATCGAATTTTCTGTTCTCGTATTTTACCCAAAGGTTGCACTCAACCTTTGGCTTGCCCTCGCCATTCCATTCGAGATAAGTAGATAAATGTAGATGGTCTGCTAACAATGGTGCTTCTTTACCTTTGTTCCAAGCATCTAAAAATTCACTGATGCTGTCCTTTAGTTTGCCTGCATAAGAGCTTTCGGTATGGAAATAACCGTTGTAACCTTTATCTGTCATGGTTTTTACGAATGCGTCTAAATCAAGTAAATGTTTCATAATTCTGCTTTTTAGCGTTCAATTACTTCGACGTCCCTGTTTTCCGTTATTGCAAACTTCTCGATGTTAAAACCTTGCGGATTGTTATCCGAACGCACGGAGTTTACGAGATAGCAGGAAGTAATCAGGTTACGCCTGGTCACGTTGCTGGAACGGATAATGAATTGTTTCGCATAGGTACGTACCGCATACGGATAGGTATCGAAATTGCATACAACGCTATCCACCTCAATACGCTGCTGTACATTTCCTGATATGATACGGTTGTAGTATCCTTTTTCCGAAAGGTCTTTGTAATAATCAAAAGCACTTTTATCGGCAAGATTGAATGCTCTTTTCATATTGCTTTCAATAGCGTTCTTATCGGGAGCAAGTGTAAAGAAGAGTTCGTGAAAACGCCTGATGTGTTCTCGTGCCTCTACCGGGCGGTTGATACTAGCATCCTGTGACAGCGCCAGCATCAATGATTTTCCATTGTCCAGTACATACACCTTTTGGCGTTGCTGCTCCGCAAAGTGGTAGGACTGCCAAACGGCATATCCTACAACACTTATACAGAGTACGGCAAATACAAGGGCGTACAGCCTGATTTGGCGAAAACTGTTTTCGATATTTCTTAATGTTTTAAATTCCATTTTCTTGAATGTTTGATTGTTTTTATTTTCCCATTAATTTCCCACCGATGTTTCCTGCAGCCGAACCAGCTCCAGCCCCGGCAATATTTCCAGATTTCATTGCCGTCTGGTTCACATTACGGGTAAAGTTTCCTGCACCGCCTGCCTGAATGATCCAGCCTGTCACCGTTGGGATAGTAAAGTATCCCACGATACCGATAATCATAAATATGATGTACACCGTATTGCTTGTATCAGGTATATAGGTCGGATCGGCAAGCATTTGTATATCCCGTTCGAGTATCAGCGACTGTATCCTTGCTAGCATAGAGCTGAACAGATCTGAAACAGGAAGCCACAGGTAAACACTTATATACCTCGTGAGCCATTGCGTGAGCGTGGACTGAAAACCGTCCCAGACGGAAATGGCAAAAGCTATCGGCCCAAGTATGGAAAGGACAATCAGGAAAAACGTTCGTATGGTATCAATCACCAATGCCGCCGCCTGAAAAAGTATTTCCAGTAAATTCCGGAACCAGTCCTTTATGGCTTTTTCTATCTTGTAGGCTTGCCTGTCCATATACATCCCTGCCATTGTCCCGATGTCGGAAGGTGACCAGCCCAATTCATCTAGTTTCTTATCGAACTCTTCGTCCGATACCATATAGGCTGTTTCGGGGTTTCTGACCATTGCTTCGTATTCCAATCGGTCTTTCTGTTCCTGTAACTCGTGCAGGTCGAGTACCTGGTCTTCGAGTATTTGGTGGGTTCCCGTTACCACGGGGCTAAGTACCGCATTGATGGTTCCCAACACGATGGTCGGGAAGAACATGATACAAAGCCCCAAAGCAAACGGACGTAGCAACGGAAACATATCAATAGGTTCGGCACGGCTTAAAGCCTGCCAAACCTTTAATGCTACATAGAACAACGCACCCAATCCCGCCAAACCTTTGGCCACTGCCGCCATGTCGCCGGCAAGCGGCATCATGTCGTCATACAGCGACCGCAGGAGTTCGTGAAGATTATCCCATTCCATAGTTTACCAGTATTTTTGGTTAGCAGTTCCATAGAGTTCAAGCACTCTCTTGGCATCATTTTTCTTTTTCGCTCTCAGGTAGCTTACAGAAATATTCTTAGTGGTGTAGTACCTAACAAGGCTGTGGTAATCCTTAACCTCTTTGTACACACGGTCGATAATGTCCATACGCTCCTTATCATTGAGCGATAGGCTTGAAGAGGTAATAATCTGTTTCAGTTCCTTCAACAATTCGGTACTTTCATTAAGCAGTGCCGAATACCCGTTGCCGATTGCGGTCAATTCCTGTGGCGAAAAATTGGGGTCGTTCATCATCTTGCCGAAATTCTGCACGTACATTTCGGACACATCACCCACCAGGAGTACTGTTTGCTGTACCTTACGGGCATCTTTCACAAGGTTGTTGATGGCTTTCAGCTTATCGTAATACTCCTTTCCCTGTTCGTACACCTTCTTCACTTCGTTGAAGTTTTTAACTACATTGCTCACGGTGGAAGAAGTCTGTACGATTTCATTGGCGCTGTTGAGAATACCTGAAGCCAGGTTAGCGGGATCGGTTACCACCCATTGCGCTTTGGCTGACGGTGCTACGGCAAGCATCAATGCCGTACACACCAGTAACATTACTTTTTTCATTGTTCTTGAATTTTAAATTGTTAATGACTATTGATTTGATTGATCACGCCGCTGGATAGCGATGTGCTTAATGGCGAGTTCTACATTACCGTCCAGTTCTGAGGCAAGCTGCATCACTTCCATCTTTTCGGTTTCTTCGGTCGTGTATGCGAGGTATTCCTCCAAACTAACTTCGGTGGCATAGACAGCGGAATGGGTTCCGCCTAATCCAATCCAAACCTCTTTGTACAATCGGCTTGGATCGTTATTCATGTTAATAGAAAGCACCTGTCCTTTTTCCTTATCAGTTAACCCCAACATCGCCTGTATATCATCGAACTTGTTCATATACTTGCGTTGGTCTAAGAGGATCTTGCAGTCGGAATTATTAATTATACTTTCTTTTACAATGGGCGACTGGATGATGTCGTCAACTTCCTGTGTTACCACGATGGCTTCACCAAAAAACTTACGGACGGTTTTAAACAAATACTTTATGTATTCTGCCATTCCTTCTTTGGCGATTGCCTTGTCGGGTAGGTCAGCAGGATTACTCCCGCTTTCCCCCCTAAGAACCGTACGTGAGAGTTTCCCCTCATACGGCTCAAGCAGTTTAAAACTTCTATTTAGAAGCCAGCTCATGATAACCTTAACTTTAGTTGTATGTCCCTTCTGTGGCAAGAATCGTGTACTAGTGTTCTTTGAACTTGACCATCAATCCTAAGATTGGTAGTCGCCCAAGCACTATCACAATCGATTTTCTCGCCACATAGTGGACACACACGGTTTTGCCTAAACCACATAAACAGAATGGTTCGTTTGCTGTCAAGCTTTAGAAACATCTTATATGTCTCTCTTTTCTTGAAGTAATCGTTCCATTCAGGGTCGAATGGGTTTGCTTCCTTTTTGATTTTGACATGTCTGACGATTTTGGTTTCATAAGCACGTTTAAGTGACATGACCTCTGCCTTGCCCTTGTCGTGCGTACCCACCGCAAAACACCAGTTTCTCTTGCCAATCGTACGGAAGTACTTGGTGGAAATAAACCACCTCCCTTTCTTTGGGTGTCGCCTAAGCGCCCAAGCCCATAGTTTACGGTAAATCAGGTAATCTACATACCTGAAAGTTTCTGACGCTGAAGTGTACTTGAAGTGGTTTGCCCAACCTGATATAACTGGGTTCAATAATCTGATGAGACTTTTCTGTGTACTCGTTTTGTTGGCTTCAATGATGCTCTTAACTTTCTCATAAAGCTTCTTTACATTATCCTTGGATGGTTTTGTCAGGAATTTTCCCTTGTACTTTCTGATGTTACAGCCTAGAAAGTCGAACCCTTCTTCGATATGTGTAATCTTGGTCTTCTCTGCCGAAAGGGTGAGACCCCTTTCTAATAAGAACTCCTTGATTAACGGAAGAACTTCGTTTTCCAACTGCTCTTTGGTCTTGCCAGAGACAATAAAGTCATCTGCATACCGTATCAAATGTACTTGGGGATAGATAGTCTCCTGTTTTCCGAGACTTTTCTTGTGTATATTCCTGAACTTTGCTGAAAGCATCGCCTGCATTCCATCCAACGTCATATTAGCAAGTGTTGGCGAGATGATACCGCCCTGCGGAGTACCTTCGTCCGTCATAAATAGCTCTTTGTTAAAGACAAAGCCACATTTCAACCATTTTCTTAACATAGACCTATCCGTTGGAATATGTTCCAATAACCAGTCGTGGTCAATATGGTCAAAACAGCCCTTTATGTCGGCTTCCAATACCCATTGTGGGGATGTTTTCTTCGCAAAGACTGAATAACATTGCTGTACTGCATCAGCCGTGTTCCTTGTCTTACGGAAACCGTAGGAGTCGTTATCGGCTATGGTTTCGGAAACTGGTTCCAAAGCCATAAGATACAATGCCTGCATTGCCCTGTCCTTCATGGTCGGTATGCCCAATGGGCGTAACTTTCCATTCTTCTTGGTAATATGTACCCGTTTTAGCGGTTGAGGTTTGTAGCCTCTTTTTTTCAATTCAGTTATCGCCCGAATTTTGGCTTCTGGAGAACCCCACAGTACGTGGTCAACTCCAGCCGTGTTTTTACCTTTGTTAGAGGTTACCCGCTTTACAGCCATAGCTTTGGCGTAAAACGAATGAGTAAGCATCCACTGCAAGGCTTTCACCTTATTGTGTCTGCACTCTTTCTGAGCTTTTACAATACGCACTTGCAGCTTTCTGACCTCTGTTTCGCATCTGTTCCAGTCGAGACTGTTCCAATTGCTAACTTGGTCGGAAGATGCACACGCTTCATTTCTTAATACGTTCATTTGCCTTTCCTCCTTTGAAAGTTCTTTAGTTAATTGTAATAAACCACCTTGCGGAAGTCTGCCCGCTTTCGCGTAGGGTAACGTTCAAACCCTTATCCATCCCATTACAGGATGGCGTTCGCTTTCTCCGCATTCCTATACCCGCATGTTATCGTCGCACCTCGCGGTTTGATTTCCTGACCTAACAGGAACGATACGGGCTTACCGAGTTCTACATAAGTGACGAAGTGAATGGGTTAGGCTCTGTCTATCCACCGGTAGTGCTTTGTTCGTGTACACCCATGCATGGAGAGGGGTAACCGACTACATCCCTTTTTGGGCCGAGCCTATCAGTATCTTTGGCTACCTGGAAGTTACGATGGTTCAATCGACAGTTCACATAACATTAGCCATACCATTCAAACCTAGCGCCCCAATCCCATGATACTAGGGATTGTCGCTGAACCTCACGGCTCATGCTCCTTCATCCGAAAGGGCTTCATTGTCCCGACAGCTTCACACAAAACCATTACTGGTAATGCATGTGTCGGTAGGTTACTGCTGACGAAACAGCAGGTCTAGTCTTCGCTAGACAATCACTTATGCAACTTCTCGTCGCACCCATGCTTCTTCAATCAGTATGAGTTTTCGGATACCTTTCAGCCTCCGCATCTTGTTGATGAAGACCTCCATAATGATGATTGTGACTATGGGAAAGAGGATTTTGTGGTCTTTTATCGCATCAATTTCAAACACAATGAAGCGTTTGGAAAGCAGGTCTAATTGCTTATCAGAGTTCAACAGATAATCATACTCTCCGCCTTTGTAGTAGGGTTCGAGCACGTTAAGGAAATTGGCAATGTCAAAGTCTTTTTCCCTGACCTGTTTTTCTTCAAGCACCTGCCGGTAATCGCCCTGTACATACTCATAGAAGCCATTGAACGATGGATAAACATCTTCCTGCTTGATGCGCTCAATATATCCCGACACCGCATTGGATAATGCTACCTCTTCTGAACGGGTTGGCGGTTCATCGTCACGCTTCCACAGTGTAACTATCAGGGTCTTGATGCTCTCCCTCTTTTCGATGTCGAATATGCCATCATCGGTATAGAATGGATTAAAGGCAATCGGATTATCTTCGGTGTAAGTGAAATACACACCGTCTTCCCCTTTAGTCTTGCCTTTAATGAGTTCGCACAATCCCTGATAGGAATTACCTGTATCTACGAGCAGGACGTGTGCGCCTTGTTCATAGTATTGCCTAACCATGTGGTTTGTGAAGAATGATTTGCCAGAACCCGACGGGCCAAGTATAAACTTGTTTCGGTTCGTGATGATCCCACGCTTCATAGGCAAATCGGAAATATCCAAATGAATTGGCTTTCCCGTTAGCCGGTCGGCCATCTTGATGCCGAACGGTGAAGGCGAATTGTGATAATTCGTTTCTTCCGTAAAGAAGCATAATGCAGGCTCAATGAACGTGTAAAAGCTTTCCTCACTTGGAAAATCACCTGCGTTACCGGGCATTCCTGCCCAATAGAGCGTAGCAACATCCGTAGTGTTGTGCCGAGGCTTACATTCCATCAGTGCCAATGCACTACCGCTATCGTTCTTTAGCTGTTTGAGTTCGCCTGGATCTTCCGACCACGCCATAATGTTGAAATGTGCACGGATGGATGATAGCCCGAAAGAGTGGGCTTCGTTCAGGTAACGCTCAATCCACTCTTTGTTGATTTGGTTTGCCCTGCTGTAACGAGCCAGTGAGTGCATGTTCCTTGCAGACTTCTCAAACTTTTGCAGGTTGTCTTCACTGTTATCTAAAAACAAATATTGGTTGTAGATATGGTTACAGCTTAATAGCAATCCTACAGGTGCTGCGAACGATAAACGGCAATCGCTTCTGTCAGTAGACAACTTTTCAAAACGGGTATCTGCCGATACTGTTCCAGGCAAATCATCCGTATCGGACAAGGTGTGCAGGCTTAATCTTTTATTGCCTATACGAACCTCTTCCGTTCCTAGTGCGATGTCCTGCATTGGTGTTCCGGCTTCCCTCGATAAAGTGAGGTACTGTTCCAGTAATCCCTGTGTATCTTCCGTTCCGATAATTTCATCTTCGGTTAGGCGTTTCAAGCTTACAAAACCACTATCGTTCACGATACGTTCAAATTGGGCGACTGCCTCCATAAAACGGTGTATCGTTTCCCTGTTCCTGATTTCCTTTGGTATCAATGAACCTTTGCAAAGCGAACTGAAGTTGCTTTGCATTCGCATTCTTTCTTTAGTTGTTTTGGTCAGGAACAGGTAACAATAATGGTTCAGGAACGGTCGTTCATTAAAATGACGTTGGTAGGATTTCGCCAAAAAGCT
Organism: Flavobacterium akiainvivens; assembly: GCF_001278115.1. Lineage (GTDB taxonomy): Bacteria > Bacteroidota > Bacteroidia > Flavobacteriales > Flavobacteriaceae > Flavobacterium > Flavobacterium akiainvivens. The sequence goes on from NZ_LIYD01000005.1 coordinate 868,546, forward strand.
CTGGTCTTCTTTTGCCAAGTCAGGAGCATAGCTTTCTTTGATGTACCAATCCTGTTTGTGGATTACCGTAAAATCCGGCAAAGTCTTGATAGCTTTGTGCCAAGCGGAATGTATAGCTTCATATTCCGCAGAAGCTACCGTAAACAGTTCCGGCAAACGCACTTCAAAACAGGCGGTAATATCTGCATCTTTGGAAAGGATGCAATTGTTTTCTACTGCCAACAAAGGAAATTTGTTTTCCAGCGTTGTTGTTTTAGATACATTTCTCATACGGCATTCTGTTTAGGAGTGAATTTCAGATAGCGGTGTACAGGCTTGCGGCAAATGATGTATCGGGGATGCCGTTTATTGGCTGCAATTTTCATCAGCCCGTGTTCGCCGTACTTCCTGTTAAGTGAAAAGGTCTGCCACACAATGAGTGAAGCACCACCTGTACCAAGAAACAGGCAGACGTAAGAGTTTACGCCAGCCATATACAGTATCATCACGAGGATAAGTGTACCAAGTAGTCCTCCTGCGAAAATGAACAGGTATTGTGCTTTCAGCCCCTTAAATTCCACCGTTCTTCCGATGCCTTTGTTGATATTGTAATTCATAAGGCAAAGGATTAAAGGAAGAATGAACGAAGGATGGTAGCCGCAACAATTAAGAAGATACACGCACCAAACCACGAAGCCGCAGTTTTGCTTGTATCAGGATCTCCACTACTGAATTTGTTGTACACTTTAACCCCTCCGATTAGCCCCACGACCGCACCGATTGCGTAGATGAGCTGTGTGGCGGGATCGAAATAGCTTGTTACCATTTGGGTAGCTTCGTTGATACCTGCTGTACCATTTCCCTGTGCGAACGCACCAATTCCTGACAGCATAGCCACGGCTGACAGCAAAACTTTTTTTCTCTGTTTTTCCATAATTGAAACACATTAGTTTGTTACGTTTATCCCACATCTTGTGGGCTTTCGGGACAAAGGTGTTTCAGAAATCAGAGCGTTATAACAATGTGGCAGTCAGAGGAATTATTTGGCGTTGAGTGGCGGAATAGACAAAAAGTCTGAGTAGTTAACGAAATTTAAGACAAATTGGCATTTCTTTAACATTGGAGATTTTTTTGATATGCTGATAGATGTAATTAAACCAAATGCTTATGAAAAAAATATGTTTTGTTATAATGGGTTATGGAAAAAAAACTGACCCCACACTAGGAAAGACATTCGATCTTGATAAGACTTATCATAATATCATAAAGCCTGCTGTAGTTGCTGCTGGATATGAATGTGTTAGAGGAGATGAAGTTCAGGAATCTGGATTAATTGATAGGAGCATGTACGGCTTACTTATTTATTCCGATTTGGTGATTGCTGATATTACAACATTTAATCCAAATGCCATCTATGAATTGGGAGTTAGACATGCAGCAAAACCGTTTTCAACAATTGTTATGAAAGAAAAGGATGGAAATATTCCATTTGATATTAATCATAACAAGACTTTTACATATTCTCATATGGGAGAAGATATTTCTGCAACTGAAGCTACACGATGTCAAGGGGCTCTTACATCTTTAATTTTGAGTATTGAGAAGTCTCAAGAAGTTGACAGTCCTTTATTTCAACACATCCAATCTGTTAAGCCCTATGTACTACCTGAAGATGAGTACATCCAATTAATTAAAGAACTGGCTGAAAAAGAAAAATTAATTTTCGCATTAGTTGAGCAAGCTAAGGTTGAAATGGCTAAAAATAACTTTATAGAAGCTATTAAATATTGGAAAAAAGCTTGTGATAAAATTAATAATGATTCATATTTTATTCAACAGCTTGCTTTATGCACATATAAAAGTAAATCACCTTCAGAAAAAATAGCTTTACAAGATGCTCTAAATATTATAGCTCAATTAGAACCCGATGGAAGAACTACGAATGACCCAGAGACATTAGGAATTACAGGTGCTATCTATAAAAGATTGTGGTTAATTGATAACAATGAGATTGAATATTTAGACAGAGCTATCAAATATTATGACAAAGGGTTTGCTATAAATTCAGATTATTATACTGGCGAAAACTATGCTCTATGTCTAGATTTAAAAGGAGCTTATATTAATGATGATGAAGAGAAAATTTATTGTAAGATAGAGGCTAAAAAAGCTCGTCGAAAAATTATTGATATTATTGATAATTTAAGACTTGATGAAGATTTTTTAATTAGGAGTGATTTAAAGTGGATCTATGCGACCCTTGCAAATTGTCACCTAGCTCTAAATAATGATGCTGAATTTAAAGAGAATGAAGCATTGTTTATGGAAAAATCCCCATTAGACTGGGAACTTGAAACATACAATAATTCAAAAAAACATATTCAAAACTTAAACAATTAATATGGCAAAAAATTACAAAATTTTCGTTAGTCATTCTTGGTCTTATTCTAGTGACCTAACAGATTTACAAAACCTCTTAAATTCTAGAGGTTATTTTAATGTTGAATTTACTGAAGCATCAAAAGATGTCCCTATAAATTCTACAAATGCCTCCTATATAAAAGCTAAATTGAGAGCTAAAATTTCAACTTCTGATATTGTGCTAGCATTAGCAGGAATATATGCATCTCATAGTGATTGGATGCCTTGGGAATTAGACACAGCAAAATCTTTGGGTATCCCAATCATTGGAGTTATACCTAGAGGACAGGAAAGAATATCCCAAGAGGTTTATTCAAGATCTGTCGTGGATGTAAAATGGAGTACCGAGAGCATAGTTGAGGCAATTAGAAATCATGCTAAATAAATATTCTATGGCTCATAAATGCTTTATTTCGTTTAAAACTGAAGATATGCCTTATAAAAAGTATATCCACGACCATCTAGATGTAGATATGATTGATAAATCTTTGCATGAACCTATCGATTCTGAAGATGAAGATTACATAATGAGAAAAATTCGTGAAAATTATTTATCTGATTCTACTGTTACAATTTTTTTGATTGGGGAAAAATCAGCAGAGAACTTACCTTATGAAAATCAAAACTTCCTTAAAAGAGAATTACAAGCTTCTTTATACAATGGCGTTGGTAACACAAAAAACGGCATTTTAGGTATCGTTCTGCCCTCAATGACAGATAAGATATATGGAGGGAGTTATGCGTGCTCTAAGTGTGGAGGTCAACATAATACTGTTCGAATCAATGGAAATACTGTCATAAAAGAATTTTCGCATAATTACTATATTCCTAACGATAAATGTGCTTGGGGAGAAGATGATAGATACTGTGTTCTTGTTAAATGGGATGATTTCTGCTCCAATCCAGAAACGCATATAGACAGAGCATTTAATAAAAGAAATCAACCTATCTCAGAAAAAACAAAAGTAAAACCATAATGAATGATAATAACTACCCCAATTATTTTGTTGCAGGAGACAATGCTTCTAAAAAAGCACAATTTTGGTATATCCGTTTGTTTGGATTGGATTTGTTGCTAATGGTTTTGTCCGCTATTATCTCCGTTTACAATTATCAAACTGATGAATCTAAAACCATTATCTATGTAATATCAGGAATATTACTTCTTGGAGCAATGCTCATATCTATTTTCCTAAAATTAAGAAAATATGAAGATATTTGGTATAGAGGCCGTGCGCTCGCTGAGTCATGTAAAACTTTGACTTGGAGATTTATTATGGCTTCTGAATATTTTGAAAATCATATTTCAGACGAAGAAGCAGATAGACGATTTATTCAAAGAATTAGAGAAATCAACAACGAGTTTAGCGATCTCAACAACGTATTAAGTTCAAAACAATTAAGTTCACCAATTATTACTGGTGAAATGAAGAGAATACGTAATTTGTCTTTGAATGACAAAAAGAAATATTATTTAGATAATAGAATTCAAAATCAGATTGACTGGTATTCTTCAAAGGCAGATGACAGTAAATTAAAATATGACATTTGGTTTTTTGCAATAATTATTCTTCAATTTTTAGCCTTAATTTCTATAGCTTTCTTAGTGAAATTTCCATCTTCCAACTTTAATTTTGTTGGAGTATTCTCAACTATAGCAGCAAGTGGATTTAGTTGGTTGCAAGTAAAAAAATACCAAGAGAATAAAGAAGCCTATACTACTGCAAACTCTGAATTGAATTTAATTAAAGCTGAAGGAAACAGAGATTTATCTGATAATGAATTTTCTGAATATGTTTTGGATTCAGAAAATGCAATGTCAAGGGAACATACTATGTGGTTAGCTCAAAAAAGGATGTAAAATGCTAGAAAAAGGATTTAATAAAGCTAACTTAAATGAAAATATTTCTTGGCTATTAAAATCATTAAGGGATGATACATTAAGTAAAAGACCTTGTGTGTTTCTAAGCCATAAAAGAGAGGATAAATATGCTTGCAAAGAAATAGCGAATTATTTAAAAAATGCAGGTATTGATTATTATCTTGACGAAGAGGATAGTAAATTACAATATGCCTCATCAGTAGGAGATCCCATTAAAATTACTGAAAGTATTAAAAATGGAATTAAAGAAAGTACTCATATGATGGTTGTTGTTTCCGATAAAACATATAAATCTCAGTGGGTACCTTTTGAAGTTGGTTATGGTCATGCTTCAATTCTTGATCAAGAGAAATTAGCATTTAAGGAAGACCGTATTAAATTGTCGGTGTTGACTTTAAAAGATATCGCTGAAAAAAGTCTACCCGATTACTTACAGGTTGGTTACGTAATAAAAGGCACGAAAAGTCTAAATGAATATATTTCAAAGATTACTGATAGGCTAGAGAAATCATTAATTAATGAGCATAGAGTTTTTTCAAATTCCCAAGCACAACATCCGTTAGACAATGTCTTAAATTGGCAACTTTAAAAAGTATATAAAATTTTGATATTGGGGAGTTCACACAAACTCCCCAATGTCAAAATCACTCAAATCATTTTTCCGCAAAGTGGAAGAACCGGCTTCCGTTTCAGATGAGAGTGTGCTATCCAAAAGCTCGGCAATTTTTCGGGATGCACCCTCAATGGAATTTTCCAGCAGGCTGAATAATTCAGTTCCCTGTAATCTTTGAACGATGTCTACCGCCGTTTCCTTTTGTGATTGTTCCAAATTCTCTTTTTGGAGCAACGCACCTACGGAGCTTAGTTCTTCAAAGGTAACCCCTTGGGCAAGACTGTCATCGCCACTGGCTATTCCATAGCTGTTCCATTCTTCTTCCTCTTCTTCAAAATCAGGCTTATTACTGAAAACTTCGTCCAGCTCTTCCTGCGGAATTTGAATACCAACGTTTTCATTCTCGTCGTATTCTATGTCTAAATTATCAGGGTTTATCTTCTGTTCCTCAATTTGGCTTTCATTGGCAGTGTTTGGCAGGGAGTGGCTTCTTACTGGCTTCGGCTGTCCCATTATATCGGGCAGGTTCGGATTGACTTTTTCCTGTTTTGGTTTTTGCTCCGACCGTTTTTTAATGACAATCTTTTGCTGGAGCAAGAGTACAATAACAATCAGCAGGCATATTACAATTACTATTTCCATAATCAAGCGCTTTAAAAAATTGGTTTAAACTTTTCGTTGAAATCATCAATAATGGCTTTTTCAAATAGCTCAAAATGATGTTCCAGAATATTATCGAGGTAGGCATACAGCGGTATCTCATCTTTACCAATAACCTGGACAATGCGGGATAACCGTTCGTGGTATTCCTGTCTGATATATATACTCTTGTCTCCACGCTTGGTCATCGAATGGGTTTTCAAAAAATGTTCGCCATAACTTCCGTCAAGGTTTTTCTTTGTCCTATTCTTTTCTTTTTGTACAGGTTTGGCATGTGTTGTTTCTTCCTGTTTTGCAACTTCCTTTTCGGATTCTTCGATAGGCTCCGGTGGAAGCTGTAAGCCTTCTTTTTTTACACCGTCAACCATCAGGTTCATCATCAACTCTTCATTGATGTCCGGCGTGACTTTTCTTTTACTATCTTTCTCCATAGGATTATAGTTGAATGATCTTTAAAAATTCATTTATGAAAAGGTCGAATTGGCAAGCCTTCATTAAGCGTTCATCAGGAGGCATTAAAGTGGAACGAAACACGTTTTTACTGTCCGCTTCACTTTCTTTCCTGAAGCGTGTACTGTTCTTGATTTGGCTTTGCATCAGGCTCAAACCCAATTGCTCAATAAGCTGGTTATACACATCGTATAACGGTGTGCTTTCCCTGCCGTCCACCTGATTCCAAAACAGGTTGATGGTCTGTATGGAGGTTTGGCCTTTTTTCATAATCACATCCTGCAAAAGTTGTGTGAAGATGAGCGTACTTTCCATTACCACACGATCTGCAGTAATGGGTGTAAAAATGTGGTGCATTCCTGCCAATGCCTGTAGAATACCTGGTGTATTCACTGTGCCGGGAAGATCAAAGAACACAACATCAATTGGAACCGAAGATGTATTTACAAATTCGTGGGCAGCTTCCAGTACGCTATCCGCTTTGTGTTGCGTAATCGGATAGGCCTTTTTGTTGATGGTCGTAAATTGCTTATATGCCAGTTTTTTCAAAGTTTCATTTTCCATTACCATTGCCAAATCACGGGCTTTCATTTTCATCAGGCTGTGCTGCGGAAAATCCGCATCCAATACGGCTACGTTGTAGCCAAGCCGATAGTGCATCGTACTGGCAACAAGCGTAGTAAATGTGCTTTTGCCAACGCCGCCTTTCTGAGAAGAAAAGGCGATAAACAGAGGTTTCTTTTTTGTGTCCATATTTTTAAAATTTAAAGTTTACATCATATTGCTTTCTGGCTTGCGGGCCTTCAGCCGTTCAGTCCTGACTTCGTGCTGCCTTTCTTGCCGGAATTTGTGATTGCCTGCTTTCTTGTGGTATTGCAGTACTGCTTTCATTCAGGCATGTTATCAGGCAGGCTTGCCACCTAGCTTTCTTCCGTTCCGTCATTCATTCCGTCGCTCAGGCGTGCATGATATTCAGATAGCAGGCTTTCTGTTATTCCTGCGCTCTTGCATTCTTGCATTCCTGCCGTCAGGCAGGCTGGAGAACCCGTTATCTTGAATGCTTGTCGTCTGCTCTTCCTGAAGTACGGGCCGCCTGCTAGCCAACATTCAAAGGCAAAGAACTTATCATTTCCATCAGGTTGTATGGCTATGGCAGTGTTTGGCAATCAAAGGCAGAGTTTGTCTGGGTATAGCATTGCAATACTCTTACAGGCAGGTCTTTACTTTGTAAAATGATTTTTATTAACGGATTTATGCAAAAGACTTTGGCAAATCGGAGGGTAATGGGAACGGCATCGAGCCGTTTTTCCCTGTTACATTCAATCCGTCCCGCAGGGCGGATTTTTGTGTTCACCTGAACACGGCAAGTTGTGTTTTGAGCATCTCGGAATGATTTCCGATGCTCAAAACAACTTGCCCTTTGCAGGGGGCAGAAAACGCCTTCCGAAGTCAGGGTTTTGTATGGATTATCTAACGATGAGCTCGCTGAAGCTCGGTTTTAAAATGGATTAGTGATGAACGATAACAATAAAAAGCAATTGAAAAAGACCGGACGCCGCCCCAAAGAAGACCCGGCAACAATCCGCTATACGATTTCCTTTAACGAGCAGGAACACGCCCGTTTCCTTGCCCTTTTTGATAAATCAGGTATGCAGGTAAAGGCGCATTTCATAACGTCCTGCATCTTTGACAAGACCATAAAGACCATTCAGATTGACAAGGGAACGGTTGATTTTTATATGCGGCTAACCTCTTTTCACAGCCAGTTCCGTTCCATCGGCGTGAACTATAACCAAATTGTAAAGCTGTTGTACAAGAATTTTTCCGAGAAAAAAGCCGCAGCGTTTCTGTACAAACTGGAAAAACAAACGGCTGAAATGGCAATACTATGCCAAAAAATCATCCAAATAAGCGAAGAATTTGAAGCCAAACACCTGAAAAAATAGCGGTAGACCTGGATGAGCTATCCATCGAAAGATAAAAATCAATAGCTCATTCACGCTTCATTACCATTAAGAAAATAAAACAAATCAATGAAAAATGATAGCGAAAATTGGCAGAAGCGGAAATTTATATGGTGCATTAGCGTACAATCAGCTTAAAGTGGAGAATGAAAACGGACAAATTTTGTTTGCCCATAAGATGATTGAGACCGCCAGCGGTCATTATTCCGTAGCACAATTAGCCCAGTCTTTTGCCCCTTACCTGATAGCCAACCGCAATACTGAAAAGCATACGTTGCATATTTCGCTCAATCCTGACCCAAACGATAAGGTAAGCGACGATAAGTTTAGGGAAATGGCAGAACAGTATATGCGGGAAATGGGTTACGGCGAACAGCCTTTTGTTGTATTCAAACACACGGATATTGACCGCAGCCATATACACATTGTATCGGTTTGCGTGGACGAGCAGGGCAAAAAGATTTCGGACAAATTCGAGAAAATGCGGTCGATGAATGTATGCCGGGAACTGGAAAGAAAGCACGGGCTGATACCCGCAACAGATAAGGAGCGCAATCAAAATGAAAAGGTTTTCCGTCCGGTAAATTATCGGGCAGGCGATGTAAAGAGCCAAATCGCTTCGGTCGTTCGCCATCTGCCGAACTACTACCAATACCAAACATTGGGCGAGTACAATGCCCTGCTTTCCCTGTTCAATATTACCACCGAGAAAATCGAGGGCGAATTGCAGGGAAAGATGCAACAGGGCTTATTGTATATTCCATTCAATGAAAAAGGAGAAAGAGCCGGGCATCCTTTCAAGGCTTCACTGTTCGGAAAGAACGCAGGGCTTCCGGCTTTGGAATTGCATTTTGCGAAATGCAAAACCGCTTTAAATGATACACCTACCAAACAGACCTTAAAATCTGCCGTTACCATTGCCCTGAAAAATACAAGCGATGAGCAGGCATTTAAAAAGCAGTTGGCTGAACAGGGCATTAACGTCGTGGTACGCCGTAATGATGCAGGGCGTATTTATGGCATTACGTTTATAGACCACAATTCAAAAGCGGTTTGGAACGGTTCACGTTTAGCAAAGGAACTTTCTGCCAATACCTTTAATGATTACTGGAATAATAAAATCAAACCTGAAATTAAAGAACCTGTCGAATTACAACCCAAACTATCCACATCAAATGATGCGGATCTTCCTGCGGAAGAACTACATCATTTGTTCGACTTCTTAACTACGGTTAAACATGAAGACGGTTTGATTGAAGCATTGGGCGGTTTAGTACCTGAAGCCCAGGACGAAGATTACGAAGAACAGGACTTTGCTAATAAGATGAAGCAAAGAAGAAAACGAAGAACAAATAGATAGTCTTCTGGTTTAATCGATAAAAAAATTGATAATCAGTGGATTGCTTCAAGATCAATTGGACAATAATAAAGGATATATTGTTAGCTTAAATCCCGTTTATCAGTTAAACGAATGCCGATATACCAGTGGTGACACCTTTGTCTTTGCCTTGAACAATTTACTGAATGATTGCGAATACTCAAACCCTAATTGGTAAGCTATTTCGCTGACGCTAAAATTTGTTGTTGTTAATAATTCTTTTGCTTTTTCTATCAAATATTTTTGAATGTATTGCTGCGCATTCTGCCCTGTCGTGTTTCGCAGCAGGTCGCTTAAATAACTGGGTGAAAGATTCACTTCGTTGGCAATATATTGAACCGTTAGCAAACCTTTATTCGATACCGTTTCAGCGTTGAAATAATCATTCAGAATCTGTTCCAGTTTTGTAAGCAAATCATTATTTATGGCTTTACGGGTAAGGAATTGACGGTTGTAGAACCGGTTGGAATAATTGAGCAGTAAATCGATGTGTGATACAATAACATCCTGGCTATATTTGTCGATATTACTTTTTAATTCGTTTTGTATTTGCACTAATAAAGAAGATATGATGACATCTTCTTTGTCTGAAAGATGTAATGCTTCGGCGATGGAATAAGCAAAAAATCCATAGTTGTTTATATTTTTCCCTAATGGATAAGGACGGATAAGCTCCGCTTTAAAAACCAACATATGACCGGATACAGTATCATCTGAGACACTTGTAACTGAAAATAGCTGCCCCGGCTTCGTAAAACCCATTATACCTTCGTCAAAATCATAATCACGTTGACCATATTTAAATTTCCCGGAAGATTTTTTTTTACAGGCAACGCAATAGAAATCATAATAAAAGCTTTTCCAGATTTCGTTATCACCAAATTTGAGCAATTCAAAATCGATCACACTTATCAACGGATGGTCTGGCTTTTTCAAACCAAACAAACGATGCAGCTCAGAAATAGAACTGATCTTATATGGAGTAGCTTTTTTCATCATTCATATTATTTAAAATCAGTGGATAAAGATAACTCTTTCCATTTTTCCAGCTCTTTCTGCTCATTTTTACGTAGCTCTAAAATAGCATTGTAGCTATCAGAGCCTAAAGGAAGATGCAAAGGGGGATTTGACATTTTAGTAATCTGAAATAAAACCTCAGCCAATTTTGCGGGGTTACCGGGTTGCTTACCGTCATAACTTTTGAAAAGTTCTACCTGTTGGTCAAGATTATAATCATCGATTTTATTCTTCGCCACTGCCAGACTGCTGTCGCTCATAAAGCTGGTACGGAACGTTCCGGGTGCAAGAATTGTCACTTTTATTCCAAAAGAAGCAACTTCTTGGGAAAGAGCTTCTGAGAGTCCAATGACAGCAAACTTTGTTGCACTATAACTGCCATTAGCGGGATAGCTCATATAGCCCATCATCGAAGAAGTATTGATGATGTGTCCGGATTTATTTTTACGAAGGTGGGGTAAAACGTTTCTTATCACATTGGCCATCCCAAACACGTTTACGTTCATAGTTTGACGGAATTCGGCATCGCTCAGCTCCTCGATATTGCCCAGCAGGTTATAACCTGCATTATTTACCACCACATCGATTTGCCCAAATGTTTCAATGCCCTTTTCTATGGCTGATTTTACTTCAACTTCATTAGTGATATCTACTTTTAATGGAAGAAGGGTCTCTGACGCTTCCCCAATACTTACTATCTGCTCCTTCAGGTTTCTGGATGTTGCGATTACTTTACCGCCATTTGCTAAAACGGTTTTTGCTACTTCAAGACCCATTCCTTTGGACGCTCCTGTAATAAACCATACTTTTTGCTTGCTCATAATTATTTGTCTTTGATGATGATGCAAAATTCAAACAATACTCATTTTTAAATGTGTTCAAATCGGGGATTGTTGTGTTCAGGTTTGGGATAATTTTTCTTTTAGAGTAGAATTTTCAAATGAAATTCTTTTATTAAAGGTAGCTTACTGCCCGAAGCCCAGGGCGAAGATTACGAAGAACAGTATTTTACTAATAAGATGAAGAAAAAACGGAGACTCAAGAGATGTTCGCAGTAATTGCAGCATCAACATTTACGTTTTATCGAAGTTGTGGCTTTTTAGAATAGTCAGTTAATCCAAGTCTGTTACCAAAAGGGTCAGTAAACTCCACTGAAAGTCCCGTCATTATTTCGTAAGGCTCACTGATAAACTGAATACCTTTTTGTTTCAATTCTTCATATGACTGGAGAACATCTTCAACAGTAAACCATATGGCAGGTTGGGCATTTTTCATAGCATTGACAATAATTGCAGGTTCATTGTTACCAACTTGAAATGCAACCATTCCTTTGTCAGAAAAATCAAATTTCACTTCAAGCCCAAGTTGATTTTTGTAAAAATCTTTAGCCTCTTCAATATTGTCTGCAGGCAAAAAATAATTATCGTAGTCCTTAATTATACTCATAGTTCTTCTGGTTTTATTTGTGAAATGTCAATACCAAGTTTGGTAAATTCTTTACTTCCTTTATCTGTAACATAAAAATGCTGGTCGGCCTGTTTGTCTTTAGCAAGCCAGCCATTTTCTACAAAATTTTCTAAAAGTAGTGTTCCAAGCTTACCCCCAATATGACTATAACAAAGTTTAGCAGGTTTTTTTCAGTCTTTTTACTCATTTTAACTATTGTATTTGTACACTATCTAAGCAATATAATTTTTTGAAAAAGTTTGATTGTTTGTGAATATCAAAGTTATATAAAAAATATGTTTGGTGTTATTTCTTTAGTTTTTTTCTTGTTTTTGCAAAAAACGCAAATACAAAAATCGACAACATTTATTTTCAGCCAAACACTGCCAGGCACTGCCATTAACTACCACATTTTTACAGCTAGTCTTCATAACCTTTAAATTCACGCCCGAACATTAAAACTTAAAATAATGCAAGGAGAAGACGATTTAAGAGGACTTGCCAAGATAATGGCTTTTATGCGGGCAGTCAGTATTCTTTTGGTACTAATGCATCTTTATTGGTTTTGTTATGGTTTCTTTTTGGGACGTGGTTGGACTTTGGAAGTAATCAACAAGATATTAGGGAATTTCGACCGAACGGCGGGCTTGTTTACACATACCCTTTATACCAAAGCATTCGCTCTGGTTTTACTGGCTTTAAGCTGCTTAGGAACAAAGGGCGTAAAGAATGAGAAGATAACCTGGACAAAAATTTACGTGGCATTGGGTGTTGGCTTTGTGCTGTTCTTTCTGAACAACCCATTACTAAAGCTATCTCCGGTAACAGGCACATTCCTGTATATCCTTACTATTTTGTTAGGTTATATCGCTTTTTTGATGGCAGGCGTATGGATGAGCCGATTACTTCGTACCAATCTGATGGACGATGTTTTCAATAATGAGAACGAGAGCTTTCAACAAGAAACCAAGATGATGGAAAACGAATATTCTGTCAACTTGCCTACCAAGTTTTACTACAAGAATAAATGGAACAACGGCTGGATAAATATAGTCAATCCTTTTAGAGCAACCATTGTATTAGGAACTCCGGGATCCGGAAAATCCTATGCCGTTGTAAACAATTACATCAAACAGCAGATTGAGAAAGGCTTTAGTATGTATATCTACGATTTCAAATTCGACGACCTTTCTACCATCGCCTACAATCATTTACTGAAGCATCGGGATAAGTATAAAGTTCAGCCGAAATTCTACGTTATCAACTTTGACGACCCACGCAAGAGCCATCGTTGCAATCCACTCAATCCCGAATTTATGACGGACATATCGGATGCCTACGAAGCCGCCTATACTATAATGCTTAACCTTAACAAATCGTGGATTTTGAAACAAGGGGATTTTTTCGTGGAAAGCCCAATTATCTTGCTCGCAGCGATAATCTGGTATTTGAAAATCTACGATAACGGTAAGTATTGCACATTCCCACACGCCATTGAATTGCTGAATAAGAAATACGCAGACGTGTTTACTATTCTCACATCTTATCCCGAATTGGAAAATTATCTATCTCCGTTTATGGATGCGTGGCAATCCGGCGCGCAAGACCAGTTGCAAGGTCAGATAGCATCGGCAAAAATTCCTTTGTCGAGAATGATAAGCCCGCAACTTTACTGGGTAATGACAGGGGATGATTTTACGCTTGACATCAATAACCCGAAAGAGCCAAAGATTTTATGTGTAGGCAACAATCCCGACCGTCAAAATATCTATTCCGCAGCTTTAGGCTTATACAATTCGAGGATTGTAAAACTGATTAATAAAAAGGGACAGTTAAAGAGTTCTGTTATCATAGATGAGTTGCCCACCATTTATTTCAGGGGACTGGATAACTTGATTGCAACGGCGAGAAGTAACAAGGTAGCGGTATGTTTGGGCTTTCAGGATTTTTCGCAATTAACGAGGGATTACGGCGACAAAGAAAGTAAGGTAATACAGAATACGGTCGGTAATATATTCAGTGGTCAGGTAGTTGGCGAAACGGCAAAAAGCCTATCGGAACGCTTCGGGAAAGTATTGCAGAAACGTCAGAGTGTATCAATAAACAGAAATGATACATCAACTTCAATATCAACCCAATTAGACAGTTTAATCCCAGCTTCCAAGATTTCAACTTTAACACAGGGTATGTTTGTCGGTTCTGTTTCCGACAATTTTGATGAACGCATCGAGCAAAAGATATTTCACGCCGAAATTGTGGTTGATAACGAAAAGGTAGCATCGGAAACCAAAAACTATCAAGAGATACCTCAAATCTTATCCTTTGTAGATGAGCAGGGCGAAGATAAAATGAAACAGGAAATTGAAAGTAACTACCGTCAAATAAAACTAGATATTCTACATATTGTTGAAAGCGAAATGGAGCGTATCAAGAACGACCCGAACTTACAACACTTGGTGCAGATGTGATTTCTTCAAAAAACTATTCCATCTAATATAAGTGATTTTGGCTACTATTAAAAGTATTTTGGCTACTCCTGTTACGATTGTATTTAGGAATTTTGTTTAAAATGAATTTAAATGAAAAGTATGCAAGCTTTAGTAATGACAGACGTCGGAGGGCCAGAAGTTCTTCAACTACAATCTGTTCCATGTCCAACTATTCAACAGCCGAACGAGATTTTGGTTCGTGTCATGGCAGCTGGTGTAAACCCTGCTGATTACAGGGTAAGAAAGCGTATGCCTCCTTCTACTGATTGGGTATTGCCAAAAGAGGGAGTAATTCTTGGGTTGGAAGGTGCGGGTATAGTTGAAGCAATCGGCTCGGATGTTACCCGATTTAAAGTGGGAGATGAAGTTTATTATTTTGACGGTGGTTTTATTGGTTCACAAGGAAATTATGCACAGTTTAAAATTGTGAACGAACACTACCTTGCACACAAACCCAAGACACTAAGTTTTGCGGAGGCTGCTACACTTCCTGTAGTAGGAATAACCAGTTGGGAAGCACTTTACGATCGTGCAAACTTGAAATCTGAAGAGTATCTGCTTGTACAGGGTGGTGCAGGTGGCTTGGGACATATCGGAATACAGCTTGGAAAGCTGTTGGGCGCACATGTAGCAACTACCGTTAGTACAGATGCAAAAGCAAAACTTGTGAAAAGTCTTGGTGCAGAACATATCATTATGTACCGTACAGAAGATGTAGGCAAATCTTTAAAAGCATGGTCGGGAGAAAAAGGAATAGATGTCGTATATGATACCGTTGGAGATCCTGTATTTAGCCAAAGTGTAGATTTTCTTACAATGCATGGCAGGCTGGTGAGTGCTGCCTATCCAACATCATGGCCAACAGGAGATATCTTTTTACCTGCACTTAAGAACATTCAAATTTCGTTTGAGGCTATGGGGCATGCGCTGAGTAGCCACGATTTAAGAATTAAACAAACGAAAATCCTAGAGAATATCGCCAAATATGTTGATGAGGGAAATCTGCGTCTAGTTCTTGATAAATCTTATCCCCTTGCTGAAGCAGGAGAAGCTCAAAGGTCTCTTGAGGATGGCGAGATAACCGGACGGGTAGCATTAGAGATACCACACTAATCTATTTTTTATTTTTAAGTATAAAGGAGCCTGAAATCTTTTCAGGCTCCTTTTTTTTAATAGTCAACAAATAATTCCTATCGAGAATTAAACTATGCTAACTTGACCATATCCAGAGTTCTAATCAGTGAAAAAAATAAGCTCATTTCAACTACTACAAAACGGGTTTTGGATACTTATGAAGAAATTAATTGATTGAAATTTGTATCATAGAAATCACTGATTCAAAATAGTAAATCAAAAATTATGGGTAGTATAACAGGAAAAGTAGCGCTCATCACAGGGGCATCAAGTGGCATTGGTGAAGCGACCGCAAAGAAATTAGCAAGTGCAGGTGCAATTGTAGCAATAGCTGCACGTCGTGCTGATCGTTTACAGGCTATAAAAGAAGAAATAGAGAATGAAGGCGGTTAGGCACTCGTTCTTGAATTGGATGTGGCAGACAAGACTTCAGTTGAAGCCGGAATAAAAAAGTTAATTGATACTTTCGGCAGAATAGATATCGCTTTCAACAATGCGGGGCTTATGCCACTTTCCAACGTCGATGAGTTTAAGACCGACGAATGGGAAATGATGGTCGATGTCAATATAAAAGGTGTCCTTAATATTACCGCGGCTATATTACCTTATATGATAAAGCAACATTCGGGTCATATCGTTAACACATCTTCTTTAGCAGGACGTAAGATACTTGGTCAGGGCTTTGCTGTATACTGTGCAACAAAATTTGCCGTGAGTGCTTTCACCGAAGGACTCCGTATGGAAGTTGGCAATACACACAATATTAGAGTAACAAGCATTCAACCAGGTGCAACGCAGTCAGAGCTACAGGATAGTACTACAAGCGAAAGTTACAAGGCAATGATGGCATCGTTCTCAGGCCAATTGAAAATGCTTTCCGCAAATGATATAGCCGATACCGTACTTTTTGCTGTTTCAGCTCCCGAACATGTCAATGTCGCAGAATTGTTTGTTCTTCCAACAAGCCAAGTATAATAATTATTAAAATAAAAAAATAGAAAACATGACACAGATCAATCAACAAAACAAAGATGCTGTTGTTACAGCAGCCCCAGGTTATCAAACCCTTAACCCTGCTACTGGGGAACTCCTAAAAGAGTTTAATACGCTAACCGATGCAGAGGCCGAACAGCTTCTTTCAAATGCCCACGAGGCCTATCTAAAGTGGCGTAAAGTTCCCGTTGAGGAGCGAATTGAAATTTTTAGAAAATTTGCTGATTTAATGGATGAGAACATCGATCGTTTTGCAAACCAGATTACTTTGGAAATGGGCAAGCCACTTTCTGAGGCTAAGATGGAATCAGGTCTGCCAGGGATGATCTTCAGATATTTTGCAGATAATGCGTTGGAGATGCTGACTGAACGTGACATTAATGTGGAGGGATTTACACGTGTATACAGTCGCCTTGAGCCAATAGGTGTAACCTTGGCAATCGAGCCGTGGAATGGACCACTTTACCAGTCAATGCGTGCAGCTGCTCCAAATCTAATGCTTGGTAATGCAGTGATCATGAAGCCGGCTGAAATTGTCGCAGGATCAACATTGATGATGGATGAAATTTTTGAGAAAGCAGGATTTCCATCTAAAATTTATCAGTCAGCACTTGTATCAAGAGAGCAGGTAACAAGCTTCATAGCTGACAGCCGTGTCCGTGCAGTAGCTTTGACAGGCTCTGACCGTGCAGGTTCAATTATTGGAGAACAGGCAGGCCGTCACATTAAGCCTGTAGTTCTTGAACTTGGTGGTTCAGACGCTTTCATCGCATTAGATTCTTCAAATCCAGTGGCGGTTGCTGCCGAGGCATCTGCGTGTCGTTTATTTGGAATTGGTCAGTCTTGTATGTCACCAAAACGAGCAATCGTTACAGAGAAAATTTCGGAAGCGTTTATCAAGGAATATATTAAAGCATTTGAAAACCAGAAAGTGGGTGATCCATTTGATCCAGAAACAACTACTGGTCCACTTTCGAGCATCGCTGCCGCTGACAATTTACATGCACAATATCAGGATGCTGTTGACAAGGGAGCAAAAGTTTTGGTTGAAGGCGGAAGAGTCGCTGGTACGGGAGCATTTTTCAAGCCTGCCGTGCTTTCGGGTATTACACCCAATATGCGACTTTACCATGAAGAAGCATTCGGTCCATTGGGTATGATCTACGTTGTGCCTGATGCAGAAGCGGCGATCACTTTGGCTAACGCTACTAAATATGGACTTGGTGGCACAGTGTTTAGTGAAGACCTTGATGAAGCAAAATATGTAGCAGAATCAATCGATACAGGAATGGTCGGAATTAACAGATATATGGGAGCGCCACTTAATGTGCCATTTGGAGGAACAAAAGCTTCAGGGGTTGGACGTGAACTTGGAAGCAATGCCATGGACGCATTTGCTAACCTAAAGACTTACTCTATTCTTTAGAAAGCAATAGAGATTTATTAAAAAAAGATAACCGCAAATATTAAAGATGCGGTACAAAAAATCAACATAATAAATTAGTTATGACACAGATTAAACAGGTGAAACTGGGAAGCCAGGGACTTGTAGTCCCAGCGGTAGGACTTGGATGTATGGGCATGTCGAAATGGGCAGGAGAATATGACATCTACGGGAAATCGGCAGATGAAAATGAAAGTATCGCAACAATTCACCGTTCACTGGAATTGGGTGGAAACTTTTTGGACACTGCAGATGTTTATGGACCCCTTGCTAACGAAAGGCTGATAGCAAAAGCTATTAAAGGTAATCGGGAAAAATATCTGATTGCAACCAAATTCGGTTTTGAGGTAGATGACAATGAACAGTTGACCGGAAAAATAAACGGCAGCAGTGAATATGTAAGAAAAGCAGTTGAGCGTTCGTTAAAGAACCTAGGAACCGATTACATTGACCTCTACTATCTTCACCGCTTAGATACCGGGACACCAATAGAAGAAACGGTTGGAGCGATGGCGGACATGGTAAAAGAAGGAAAAATTCGTCACATCGGTCTTTCAGAAGTTGGATCCCAGACCATTCAGATAGCACACGCCATACATCCCCTTACAGCAGTACAAAGTGAATTTTCTTTATTTGAACGAAATATAGAAGAAATTGGAATTATAGATACGCTTAACGAATTAGGTGTAGGTTTGGTTGCCTATTCTCCTATCGGCAGAGGCTTTTTGAGCGGTGAGATATTAAAACCTGAGGATCTTCCCGAAAATGATTCCAGAAGAGGAATGCCAAGGTATCAGGGAGAGCGTTTCTTCAAAAACATTGAACTTGTAAAGGAAATTAAAATAATGGCGGAAGAAAAAAGTATCACAACAGCTCAACTTGCCATTGCTTGGGTGATCGCCAAAGGGCATGTTCCAATTCCGGGAACAAGAAAGGTTAAAAATTTAGAGGCTAACATTGCCTCTGCCGAAATTGTGCTTGGTTCCGAAGACCTTGACCGATTGGAATCGATTGTACCGTTAGGTTCAGATGTAGGAGCAAGATATGATGAGGCCGGAATGAAAATGGTAAACCTATAATCTTAATATATCAAAGGCAGACATTATTACAAAACGTGTCTGTCTTTTTTTTAAATTTGTATATATGAAAAAGGATAGTCTATATATCGTAAATTCAATTTCCGAACTGCATTCATTCCTGAATTTGCCGAAACCCACTCATCCTTTGGTTAGTGTTATCAACCTATCCGAAGTGAGGTACAGTATCCCTGAAAAAACACAGTCTATTGTGTACAATTTTTATACTGTTTACCTGAAAAAAAATTACAATGCAAAAATAAGGTATGGCCAGCAGTATTATGATTTTGATAGTGGCATCATGGCATTCTTCGCACCAAAGCAACTTTTTGCAGTTGAGTCTGATAGCACTACAAAAGCAGAAGGTTGGATGCTTGTTTTTCATCCGGATTTCATTCAAGGCTTTCCATTGGCTAGGAAGATGAAAGATTATGGTTTTTTTTCCTATGCGGTAAATGAAGCATTGCATACCTCACAGAAAGAGGAGGATATGATTTCAGGTATTATGCTGAACCTTCAGGAAGAAATTGAGAAAATGATTGATCACTACACCCAAGATGTTATCATTTCGCATGTGGAGCTACTGTTAAATTATTGCAACCGGTTTTACAACAGACAATTTATTACCAGAAAACATGCAAACAATGAAATATTGTCAAATCTTGAAAATCTGATTAATGATTATTTTGAAGATGGGTTTGTAGAGAAATCTGGTATACCGAGTGTTCAGTACATAGCAGAGAAATTAAATCTTTCCCCTAACTATTTAAGCGACATGTTGAGGTCGTTAACCGGACAGAATACCCAACAGCATATCCATAATAAACTGATTGATAAGGCAAAAGAACTGCTCTCCACAACGGAACTTTCTGTAGCCGAAATTGCCTATCAGTTGGGATTTGAACACCCACAATCGTTTCATAAGCTATTCAAGGGAAAAACAAATGTATCTCCCTTAAAGTTCAGACAGTCACTAAACTAGAACAATCACCAGTAGGGTTTTTAGCATAATCAGTGATGCACAAGAAGGGGTCTTCCTATCGCGAAGGTTTCTAGACTTCCAGATTTGGCGTCTTGAAGCGATACGCAGTGCAGTGCTAGGGACTCAAAAACGCAATTGGAATTAGTTTTCAATCAAATACACTGATAGTGCTTAACCATACTAGCTCTCCTTACAACTTCAGCAATTACAAATTAAATCAATTCCACATCTTGAATTCGACTACTTTAAAGCGGGTTTTGGCTACTTATACTTCCGAATGAATTGCGAAATTTGAATACCCATATAAAAAGTCAAATTAGACTGAAATGCACTTTCTCATGGGCTTCTTTCAAATATAAAAACGTATATATGGAAATTTTAGCCGCTGTTTCAATACACGCAAAAGCACCAATGCAGCTCGAACATGTGGATCTCAACACAGAACTGAGACCAGATGAAGTTTTAGTAAAGGTTATAGCCACCGGAATCTGCCATTCGGACATTGGGTTCCGGGATGAGCACATGCCATTTCCCAAGCCGGCGATCCTTGGACATGAGGGAGCCGGTGTGGTTATTAAAATTGGTAGTGCCGTAACCAAGGTCGCTGTTGACGATCACGTAGTTCTTTCATTAGCCAGCTGTGGTAAATGTAAAAGTTGCATTTCAGGAAGACCAACTTACTGTGAAAACGTTTCTGCTCTTAACTTTAAAGGTACAAGGACAGATGGTTCCTGCCCTTATCACAATCACGATGGAGAGCCTGTAAACGGGCTGTTTTTTGGCCAATCATCTTTTGCAACCTATTCGCTCTCCAACGAACGGAATGTGGTTAAGGTAACCCCGGATGTCCCCCTCGAACTTCTCGGCCCCCTCGGTTGTGGTCTGCAAACAGGTGCGGGTTCAGTATTTAACGTATTACGACCTACGGGCGGTCAGAGCATCATTGTCAGTGGTGTCGGACCGGTAGGCTTGGCAGCGATAATGGCTGCAAAGATTTCTGGGTGCACCACGATTATTGCAGTAGATATTCATGACCATAGGTTGGAGCTGGCCAAAGAGCTCGGTGCAACGCACGTTATCAACAGCAGAATAAAAAATATATCGGAAGAAGTACAGAACAATATCCTTCCGGGAGGGACAGATTATGGATTAGATACTACGTCGGTCAATAGTGTGATAACTGAGATTCTAAAGTCAACACATATACTTGGGCACACTGTTTTGTTGGGAATGCCATCTGTAGAAAAACTGGAGGTAGACCAATCTGCATTTCTTGCCACAGGTCGTAGCCTTCAATACGTAAATGCAGGCGATAGCGTTGCAGATCTTTTCATACCAAAACTCATTAGCTTGTATCAGCAGGGCCTTTTCCCTTTTGACAAACTTGTAAAATTCTATGATCTTGAGAATATTAACCAGGCAATAGAAGATACTGAGCATGGAATAACTTTAAAAGCTATAATCAGGATGCCACATGACTAATAAAACTCCTAGAGAGGATATAAATCCTCAGCGGAACAAGTTTGTATAATCTTATTCCGCTGAGGATTTTCGTTATTCCGACTACCTATTTCCTGAATATGGAGACTTTTTAGAAGATTAGAATTCTCAACTTTGCATTCGAAATATAATTCATAAAAAATATGGGTACTAATAAATTGTTTGAGCCGTTAAAATTTAGCAACGGGATAAGTATAAAAAATAGAGTTGTCATGTCACCAATGACAACATGGGCATCTAATGAAGATTACACAATCTCTGATGAAGAGGTAGAATACTACAAGAAGAGAGTTAACGGTGTCGGACTTGTTATAACGGGCTGTACACGCGTGACAGTAAACGGAATCGGTTTTACGCATGAATTTGCAGGATATGATAATAGTTTTCTTCCTAGCCTGAAGAAACTGGCGGTAGCAGCCAAAAGTGGTGGTGCACCTGTTGTTCTGCAAATGTTTCATGCCGGAAACAAGGCTATCCGTGATTTGATACCAAATGGTGATGTGGTAAGTGCAAGCGCTGTCGCTGTAGAATCAGCTCCGGGTTCTGGTGAATTCATTACTCCCAGAGAGTTGACTGAAGATGAGATCATAGCAATAATCAAAGCATTTGGGAACACGACCAGAAGAGCTATCGAAGCTGGTTTTGACGGAGTAGAAATACATGGAGCTCATGGTTTCTTAGTCCAAAATTTCATGTCACCATTTTTTAATAAAAGGACAGATAAATATGGTGGTTCATTAGAAAATCGCCTACGTTTCGGTATTGAGATCATACAAGAAGTAAAACAGGTGATTGCCCAATATGCAAAGAAACCTTTTCTTTTGGGATATAGGATCTCTCCGGAAGAAATGCCCCAGAAAACATACGGGATCGAAGACACTTTTGTTTTGATCGATAAGCTGATAGATGAAAATGTTGATTATCTGCACTTCTCTCTATTGGATGCAGTGTCACAAAAACCCTTAGATCAAGAAAATTCAGAAACTCCTATTTCGGTAGTCTTAAATAATTACGTTGACGACAGGGTTCCAGTGATCGTTGCAGGAGGTATTTCTACTCCGCAGGATGCTTCAAAAGTAGTTGACAGCGGAATTTCAATGGCTGCTTTGGCACGTGCACTTGTGATCAATCCTGATTGGGTAGAGTCTGCTGAAAGCGGAAATGAAGACAAAATAACTTCAATTCTTAAGTTAGGTACTGTGGAAGAGAAAAAAATTCCCGCAAAATTAATGACCATTCTTAATAGCTTGAAAGGTTTTGTTCAGATCGAAGCATAGTTTAACCATTATTTAAAGGATTTTTTATGAAAATTACTGATGCGAAAGTCATCATCACTGGTGGCACATCCGGCATAGGATACGAAACAGCAAAACTATTAAAAGCACATGGAGCACAGGTTGTAATCTGTTCCAGAAATGAAGATGCCGTAAACCAAATAGTTTCAGAACTGGATATGTTTGGTGTTAGGGCTGACGTTTCTAATGAAAAAGATGTGGAGAATCTGTTTGAATACGCATTAAAAAAAATGAATGGAATTAATGTTTTGATCAATAATGCAGGAATAGGCGTATCTGGATCAATTTTGGAAACTTCTGTTGAGGAATTTACAAAGGTTTGGGAGAACAATACAAAAAGTGTTTTTATGTGTACTCAATATGCCGCGAAAACTTTTATTGGGCAAAATTATGGTAACATCATAAACATTTCTTCCATGGGTGCTGTAGCTGGTTTTCCTAACGGTTCTGCCTACTGTTCTAGCAAGGCAGCGATTACAGGTCTTACTTTATCATGGAGGGCAGAACTGAGAAAAAACAATATTCGTGTTACACAGATCAATCCAAGTGAAGTGATAACCGGTTTTGGAGAAAAATCAGGACATAAATCTAAAGCACCTGAAACTAAATTAAAGGGGCTTGAAATAGCGCAGGTTATTTCGTCCCTGTTATCCCTGAATGATATAGCTTTCGTTCCTGAAATTAATGTTTGGGCAACAAACCCTGGCTCATAAAAGATGCCAACTAATTTTGTCATCTACTGGCAGCAATTAGTGTCATTATACAGGTTATTGCATAAAACCAACAATTCATTTTAGAATTAACAATAAAATATTAAAAATGAAAACAAGATTTTTTTTCATAATGCTCGTTACCATGTTGTTTCACGGTATTAGAGTAAATGCTCAATCACCATCGGTAAAAAATGCAGAAAAACAGAAAACAGTATTTCTGATCAATGCACATCTGACCTATCCTGGATTGTCCGAAGGCAAGCTTAATAAAGCTTTTTTTGATAAGGCAAAAGAGTTTTTCATTTCACAAAATTTCAAGGTATTGGAAACAAAAATTGAGCATGGGTACAAGGTAGATGAGGAAGTTGAAAAGCATTTGCAGGCGGATATCATCATATTACAAACACCTGTTAATTGGGAAAACACACCATGGATCTATAAAAAATATGTGGATGAAGTATTTACAAGCACATTAAGTAGTCAAAAATTTCTAACCAATGATGGTAGATCAGATACAGACCCTGCCAGACAATATGGTACAGGAGGTAAGATGCAGGGTAAAAAGTTTATGATCTCTGCTACATGGAATGCTCCTAAAGAAAGTTTCAATGACAAAAACCAGTATCTTTTCAAAGGCAAAAGTGCAGATGATGCCCTATTTAACGTAGCTGCCAATTATCTGTTTTCTGGATTTGAAGTCGTTCCTGGATATTATTGCTACGATGTTTTTAAAAGTAAACATATCAAAGAAGATTTAGATAATTATCCTGCTTACTTAAAAAAGGTTTTTGGTTTATAAGTTCGCATCGGAATTAAAAAATCGACAGAAATAAAATCTTTAAATTTAAAATAACAAGACTATTAAACCTCTTGGTCGTAATAACGGACTTGAATTTAGATTATGCGAGTTAAAAATGCTAACGTTTTAACTAGCAAAATTTTAAATAAAAATCATCAATGATTATCTTTTTTTCAGGATAATTTTGGTGATTTTTTTTAGTCCTATCCTAACACACAGAAAAAAAATACTGAATGGATAAATTTATCAATGAAACATTACACAAACTCGAAATAGAAATCAAAGAAGTAGAGATCGAATCAAATATTTCTATTCAGCAATTAGAAGTTGTCATAAACCTAATCATCAAATTATTAGGTAATTTAAAAGAATTTGTTTTAAAGAAAGGATTTAGTAATATTGATAAGGAGATTTATTTTTTCAAATGTCAGAAGCCTCTCATCGTTTCAAAACTTATATATTACAATGCTATCTACAAGATTGAGACAAAAAAGCCTTATGGAGCAAAACCTTTAAAAAAATATTTGAAAAAAGAATTGAAGAAGCTCAAAAGATATTTTGAAAACAACATTGAATTTTATAAATACTATCGCACTAACAATTCATTTCTTGATGAGAAGCTATTTTTACGGGATAAGTATGACATTAAGGTTAGTTTAGACACCTTTTACTTCGAGGCCGACCATCGATTCTCAACTACCCATGATTATAAAGTAGCCAAAATAATTGCTAATGATTTAATACAGGTTTATCTTGAAGACCAATTAAATAATATAAGCCGAGAAAAAAATCTAATATCTCTTCCTTAAAATGGACTGGTAGCAAAGTAGCGCTAACCGAAATGATTTATGCACTGCATTCATCTGGCGTTTTGGTAGTATAAAGTTCTTTGTGTAAATGTATTACTAACTGTATTGGGGGGGTACCCCCAGGCAGGTGAAGCGAAGAGAGGCGTAGCGTAGCGGAGCCGAACGAAGCGGAACCTGCCTGGGACGGCGCCGAAAAATGGCCCCGTTATTTATTACCTTTAATACCCATTTATGGACAAAGAACAATCAAATTTCCCTAAGGATTTCTTCAAGCAATTCAAGAGTAAAGAAGACTTTCAATCTTTTTTTAGCAGCCTTTATAAAGAGGGTGTTGAAGAAATGTTGAAAGCAGAGATGGACGAACACCTGGGCTATGAGAAGCACAGCGCGGAAGGGCGTAACTCTGGTAACAGCCGTAACGGCAGCTATCCCAAAAAAGTTAAGACAGAGAGTTTAGGGGATATGGTTCTGAACATTCCCCGGGATCGTAAAAGCGATTTTGAACCCCAGTTGATCCCTAAGGGACAACGCATGAGCGACAAGTTAGAAGAGGCTATTATCGGCATGTATAGCCGTGGTATGACCACCTCCGACATTAGTGAACAGGTAAAGGAGGCGTATGGCGTAGATGTAAGTGAAGGGACTATATCCAACGTTACCAACAAGATCATTGAGCATGTAAAAGAATGGCAGAATCGCCCGCTGGAGCAGGTTTATTTTACGGTGTGGATGGACGGTATTGTGCTTAAAGTGAAGCAGAATGGCAAGTACATCAATAAGTGCATCTACCTCGTTATCGGCTTGAAAAAAGATGGCATCAAAGAAATCCTCGGTATGTGGATGGCTGAAACAGAATCAGCATCGTTCTGGATGAGCGTATTGACCGATCTGAAGGCTCGGGGTGTAGAAGATATACTGATCGCCTGTACTGATAACCTAAAGGGCTTTACTGATGCAATTAAGGGCGTTTTTCCAGACACAGTTACTCAGTTGTGCATAGTACACCAAATCCGTAACAGCTGCAAATATGTGGTATGGAAAGATCGGAAGTCATTTTGTGCAGATCTCAAAGAAGTCTATGCTGCGCCTAACAGGGATGCCGCAGAACACGCGCTGACAGGTCTTTCTGATAAATGGGAGCATAAATACAAACATGCTATCTCTTCCTGGAAAACTAACTGGGACAATCTGACCAATTACTTTGACTACCCACTTGAACTCAGAAAGATCATTTACACAACCAATACTATTGAAAACGTGAATAGAGGTATCAGAAAGTATATCAAAACCAAAGTGCAATTTACTGATGATATGTCTGCTCAAAAGGCGGTTTACCTGGCTCTGATGAATATTGAAAGAAAGTGGAATGCTACCATGCACAACTGGGGGCTTGTTCTACACCAGTTCTTAACTATCTTTGAAAGCAGATGCCGCCTCTAGTGCAGTTTGTCCTTACTTACACAATCTATTTTATACTCTCGGCGTTTTTGACAATGGAAACGCTGATATTAGGGTTATCGCCAAAACATTTGAAACCCTATTCAATATAGATCTGGGAGATTTCTACCATACTTTTATGGAGCTCAAATCAAGAAAAATAAATCGAACCAAATTTATTGACAACCTTCGTGATGTTTTGCTACAGAAAATGGATGAACAAGATGAAAAGTGAGCCGTTTGACTAATTAAAGAAATGAATAATTTAGTACAGGTCAGCCAAATTTAGTTGAGGTAATTTTTTTAGTTTCGGACTTAATTGGAGTTTCTTTCTGCTTTTCTAAATGTTTTGCGGGTTCTCCATTAGTTTCCGGAGTAATGGATATCTATTTCATTTGCTATGGGGTTCAATACGAATTTAAGACCGCCAAATCCGCTGTATTGCATCATTAGCAGTCTTTCACCAACGGTGGCTTGCCGGTTCTCCTTTTCTAATTTAAAAGCAATTCGCAGGGCATCAATATTCAGTTGGAGATGTTGCTTTTTACTGAAGCCCATTTTCCTCTATCCATATTGCGATGGTTCCGGTCAGTTCGGTATAGAGCAGATCGTACTCTGTGTTGTATGCGAAATCATTGGTTAGCTCATATTGGTCAAATACAGGCTCGCTAACAGGGAACATTTTAAGGGCGAACGGTCGCAGTTCCTCGTCCGCCATGATGGTGTCGAACTCATTGCAGATTACCTGAAAAATGGTGTCGAATTTGGAAAAATGCAGGTTTTCAAACAGGATGTAATTCGCTATTTCATTGCATTGCTCGATCGCATTTCCCGAACTGAAAGCTCCTTGATAGGCATTGGCTGCCCACGAGGAACGTTGATCTATAAATTTATGGTCGTGCGCCTTTTCGGGAAAGCTGGTGCTTAATAATTCTTGTAGTCGTAACTTGAAATACGAGAGGTCTTTTTGCTGTGTATCCATGCTATATTTTTATTAGAATTTCACTTGAAACCTAAAATTAGAATGGATAGCAGGTGCTTGAGGATAAGTTGTAGTGTTTGGCTTTTAAAGGCAGGCTTTGGCTAATTAAATTTTGTATCTTTCGTAGATTATTTTTGTTTTAACAAAAAAATTGAACTGAATAAATGAACATTGAAAATATTCAACTATACCAACTAAATGATGAAAAGGAGGATAGATTGTGGAAGACCGCAATATTCATTTTCGATTCATCTGCACTATTAGATTTTTATTATCTCCCTAAGAAAACCAGACAAAAAATTTATACAGAGACATTCACTCATCTTTCGAATAGACTTTGGGTTCCGGCTCATGTTGAATTTGAATTTTTAAAAAACAGGGAAAATATTATCTCAAAACCAATTTCTGAACGGTATGACCCTTTAAAAACACAGGTTGGGAATATTAAACCTATGTTTAGTAAGGAGGTTCAAAAGCGTATTGAAGATATAGCTAGAGAAACAGTAAAAGATGATAAGAAAAGTATGCAAGCTTTAGTAATGACAGCAGTTGGAGGGCCAGAAGTACTTCAATTGCAATCGGTACCATGTCCCACTATTCAACATCCGAACGAGATTTTAGTACGTGTTATGGCAGCTGGTGTCAACTCTGCTGATCACAGGGTAAGAAAGCGCTTGCCTCCTTCGACCGATTGGATGTTACCTCCTGAGGGAGTAATTGTTGGACTAGGCAAAACCCTTAAAAAAATATTTAAAGAAAGAGTTGAAAAAGCTCAAAATTTTTTTGACAATAACATTGAATTTTATAGATACTACCGTACCAATAATTCTTTTCTTGACTATGTTCAAATAAAGACAAACAAGGTAAAAGCAGTGAAATGTTTTCCCATATCAGGTTACCTGCCTACATAAGGTATTGATTAACATATTTAAACTGTTTTTTCACTTTGTTAAGTGAAAAAACAGTTTAATGCCATCATTCGTTGTAACTCTTCGTGCGATCTATTCCCATTCCGCAGTGAGTTGCCGCGTTGCAACATTAATACGGGTAAACATATTCATAACAGAAATAAAAAGAACCAGAGCAGCCTGTTCTTTTATACTAAAATAGCTTCCCACCTTGTCCCAAAGCTCGTCCGAAACAGAATCGTATTTGTTTTCAAGCTTCGTTATTGCTTCGGTAAGCTCTAGTGCAACATTTTCAGATTGAGAAAATATCTGTCCGTTTTTCCAAGACGATACATGTTCAATGCGATCTCTCGATACCGGATTGCCCTTGGCTTTTACGATCGCTTCGCCAATGCACAGTTCACAATTGTTTAGTTGTCCCACTCGCAAGCCAACGTATTCAAGTAGTTCAAAAGATATTCCGCTTTGGTATATCGAACTCATTATGTTTTGGATGGCGGGATTTATACCCAAAACCATTGCTGGATTTTTCATTCTTGATTCCATGTTTATCTTTATTTTGTTATAGTACAAAGATATTTTGGATGCGAGAGAAATCTTTTTACAAATGATAAAAAATCATTTGGCGGCTCTGATTCTACTTAGGGTAACCTGAGTAATGCCCAAATAATTTGCTAGGTCACCAAGGCTTATGCGCTGAAGTAGCTCATTGTTTTCCCTAATGAAATTATTATAGCGGTCTGTCCCGTTTTCTTCAAGCATTTCACTAATTCTCTTCATCATATTTAAAGTAGCAAACGAAAACATTTTGCTAAAGAGCGCCTCTATGGGGTGGTGTTTTTTGCAAAGTTCCATAACATCCTTTTTACTGATGCAGCAAACAGTAGTTTCTTCTAAAGCTGTGATCATGTATCTGGAGGGTTTTTCCGTCAGGTAGCTGCTTATTTCAGTGAACATCATTTTCTCTTTGAAAAAGGTCATTATAAACTCCTTTTCCTCTTTGTAAAAATGAGACTTTGTAAGTCCTGATTTTATGAAATAATAATTTCTGCAAACTTGATCTGCTTTTAAGATGAATGTCCCTTTCGGATATGTCTTTATTTCCAATGCTTCAAGAAAATCTTCATTTGCATCAATACTCAATGATGAAATTTGATTTATGAATTCTAAAATATCTTTCATTTATGATGAATAATTGTTAGGTATTAAAAGTTGTAGCAGTTTTTATATTCCAATTAACCTATGCGGGTATCTTTAAAATTCGCAAAGTTAATATTGTGGGGAGGGTACACGTTTGTTATTAAATGAATTTATTAGTTCGAAAGCCTTTAGTTAATAAAGCAATGATTAATGCCAAACCTGTAATTAATAGTGCCACCATACGCATGTCAAAATAGGAGCCATTCACTGGAAATAATTGCCATGCCAGATTAAGTGTCATATGGAAAAGTGTCATGCCAAAAACACTTTTTCCAGTCTTGTAAAACAGCCATACCATAATAACACGTGCACTTACAGTATATAAGGTCCACCAACTGATCCACAAAAATGACCTGTGAACCTGTATCAAAGGTATCCAATGCCATGCCGCCCAAACACATCCCAAAAGAAACCCTGTTCCTAAAATCCCCAATCTCATCTGCAATGGTTCAGTAACATATCCAGACCATCCTAGCTCTTCACTCAATCCAGCAGCAAAAAAGGTAATTGCCAAGAGGATAATAGAGGTGGCCTGAAACTTGGGGATTGGAAGATCAACTCCATTGATGCGCATAATCAAATAAGATAACACAACGAGCGATGGATATAAGAAAAGCAGTGGTATATACCATACTTTGTTTTTTATACATCCAAAATCAAATGCCTTTCCTAAAAGCTGCCGTATCCCAGTCCATCCTTCTCGTTGGTAGACAAGTATAATCGAGGCTAGCGTAGGTGACACAATAGCAAGGGCCGAAAGCGGAAGGCCTGGCAAGAATTGCGTTGAGGTATTGTACTGTAGAATCCAGAACGGGACAGATAGCACGAAGGTTAAAATAAAAAATTGTAAAGGTTGTCTAGAGGTCATTTTGTTTATTTGTACTAAATCATTTTATTGTACACGAATCTTAAAATTTGTCACATAGGACTGGATGTATTATAGCCGAGTTCAGTACTTCAAGCCAATCTATTTTTGTTGGCTAATTTAATTCTCTTAAGATTTAAAATCGGAGTAGGTGAAATTTACTCTACTATTTTCGAATCTTCCTTGCCTATTAAGTTATCCGTGCTCCGATTTCAAGATTGGATAAGTAGCGACACCGTATACATTAATTTGAAAGTATCGTTTATTCTAGTTGTTCGTTTGTTTTATCAATTAGCTATTTTTACATTTGGCTCTTTATCCTCTTTCAGATATAAAGCAATAAATATCATCGGTTCTTCTTTTGATATATTGTCGAAATGCAAAATATTTACGTTTTTAGGTTCGTAAAACGAATCTCCTTCTTTTAGAATTATAGCATTTTGACCTTCTATTTGGAAGAGAACGCTTCCCGATTTAATATAGCCAACAACTGGGCAAGGATGTAAATGTTTTG
The DNA here is from genome assembly GCF_001278115.1 of Flavobacterium akiainvivens. GTDB lineage: Bacteria > Bacteroidota > Bacteroidia > Flavobacteriales > Flavobacteriaceae > Flavobacterium > Flavobacterium akiainvivens. The sequence continues at coordinate 899,496 of NZ_LIYD01000005.1, forward strand.
GTGCGGTTTGGCCCGCAGGAAAAGTAATTTCTTGTATTTCTACTGTCTTAACTTTTTGGTCAACTATTGCCGGAAGTAAGTCTTTTCGGATAATTTTGGTCTGTTGAGCCAAGAGATTTGAAAGCGTTAGTGAAAGAATTAATGTCGAAACTATTTTCATATTAAATATTTTTTATTATTTTATGAAGCAATATACGTATTATTGACTTTAGTTATTGTATGGTGTTTTAACATGCTTGTAAGAGTTGTTGGTGACGTGAAACCTATCTTATATCCTTTGACAAATGCTTTGTAATAATTCCTGTGTCTGGATGTCCGGTTGATATAGTGATTTTTTTATTACATCAACTACCTACTCAAAATCTTTTTAGTTACGAATTCATCGAAGAAGAAATCCCTGTAGATATTTCCGATAGGGATTTCGTTAGTGCCAATATATACCGTATTATTATCTACAGAATCGATATGTTTAGCATTAATGATATAGGATTTACTTACTCGCACAAAAAAATCTCTTGGCAATTGCTCGTGCATGGTTTTGATATTCATTGCAGTAATTACTTTCTGGTTTTCAGTATGCATCACAACATAATCTTTCAAACCCTGGATAAAAAGAATGTCTTTGAAATAGACTTTAAAAATTCTTCGTTCTGCTTTCACAAAGAAAAAATCGTCCGTTACCTGCTCAATATTATTGTTAGCATAATCCGCTATGAACAATTTGGAGTAGGTGTATGCTTTTTCAACAGCCTTTTGAAAACGCTGTAATTTTATGGGTTTTATCAAGTAGTCAATCGCATCTACTTCATAGCTATCGGTAGCAAATTCGGGATAGGCAGTTGTAAAAACTACAAATGTTTCTTTCTGAATGGTTCGTGCAAATTCGATTCCGTTTATTCCCGCCATTTTTATATCCAGGAAGATTAACTCAACTATATTGTTTTCTATAAAATTTTTAGCGGTTTCTGGGCTGTTAAACGAACCGATCAAAAATAGATTATTAGTTTTGTTGATCAACATTTCTACGGCTTCTCTTGCCAGCGGTTCATCATCTATAATAATACATCTCATTATTTCACATTTTTTACTACATATTAAACGCCATTGTTATATTTTTATTAATAGAACTACACAATAATATTCAGAACTATCTTCGATGGCTAAACGATGTTTTTCGGGGAACAAAAGCTCAAGCCTTCGTTTGATATTCGTTAATCCCAAGCCGCCAGTACTACTAATGAATTTCTGCACAGGTTTGGAATTGATGCATTTAAAGAAAAGCTCGCCCTTTCTAACATGGAAATACAGGTTTACATAAGATGATTTTGTTGGATCGTTATTGTGCTTTATAGCATTCTCCACAAACGAGATGAACAACAATGGAGGAACTTGGACACCGCTCAAATCTCCCTCTTTTGAAATCAGGAAATCGAAATTATCCCGCCTTACTTTTTCAAGATTTAAAAGGTCTTCTAAAAAATGAATATCGGAAGTCAAGAACACGTTATCTCTTGCGCTGTCGTAAAGTTGATAGCGTAGTAAATCGCTTAACCTCATTAGAACCTGTGAAGCCTTTTCCGGGTCTTTTTGGGTTAGAACATTTGCATTGTTGAGCATATTGAACAAAAAATGTGGGTTGATCTGGTTTTTTAGTTGTTCCAATTCCACATACGTTTTTGACTGTTCCAACTCGTAGATCAGTTGCTTATCCACCATTCCTTTTTGAAACAGCTTTATAGAAGATGAAGCCGCGAACAACAGCACGGTAAGGAAGGAAACAAGTGGAATATTTATTCCATTTGTTTTATCAAAGGGATTGAAAAAAGAGCCACATATAACCACGGTCAAAAGGATGCCGATCACAGATAAGCAGTATTCAATATTCTTATTTTTGAACAAAAATTTTGGCACCAACAGGTACATGTTTATATAGAACAATATTATAAAATAGAGGAATATTATAATTGGGTTATCAATTACTGAACCGCTGTTGAACAATACCGCGCCGATAAGGCCAATAAACAGCAAATGTCTGAATACCCGGTACCCAGGTGAAATCAGAAAACGGAAAAATATGTTTTCATTTATAAACTGTTGATGGGAAGAAGTATTCATATTGAAATTTATACTATAAACTTATACATAATATTGTCTCAATGACTTCTTTTTATACGAAACTGCCTCTTTTTTATACAAAAGTAAGAAGTTATTAAAAACGCTTAGTATGAGAAATATATTTTAGTAGTGCCCATATATACTTTGCTATAAAAGATATAGAGTTTGGTATAATTCCAAAAAAGGTAGATATCCCAAAGGGTAGTTTTACATCCAAAATTATGATCGGTAATCGATTTTTATTTAAGATGAAAAATAATACACCACAAAGAATATTTTCTACTGCAACAGAACCTAAAAAACATCTTATTTGCATTTTAGCTCTATCTTTATTTTTCCTGAATATTTGCCGGGCTCAACATAACGAATTTCACTCGGTTGACTCCTTGTTTTCCTATGTGTCTTCTAAAAGTATTACGCTGCAATCGGATGAAATACGCATTGGACAGGCAAAAAAGGCCCGCCTGGCTGCTATCTTAAGTGTTCCAGACATGTCAGGTAATTTATCCTTTAATTACACGAATAACACGAAGTTACCCGTCAATTTATTCCCTGCTTCAGTTTTCGGTGGGCAGGATGGCACATTCGTGCCTATCCAGACTGGTATCCCTTTTGTGAGTACTGGCAATGAGAATATTGATGTAAAGTTGATAAACCTTAAGGGCTGGGAGAACCTGAAACTTTCTAAACTAAACATCCAAAAAAGTATTGCCGATAAAAAACTTACAGTTAAGATACTGTATGAAGATATTGCGTCCACGTATTATAATATCGTATCGCTACAGCAACAATTGTCAAGCACTGAAAAAAACCTGCAATCAGCGGAGAATCTACTACAGATAACTACAAATAAATATGCCGGGGGTCTTATAAAGCAGCAGGACGTGAATGAGGCCAAGATCTCTTCTCTTGATACTAGGGAAAATTACAACCAGATTAAATACCAGATCCAACAGCAATACCTTGTCTTGAAAATACTTTGTGACTTTCCCGAAGACGAACAAATTACCATACAAGACCTGCAGGATAGCTTGTTTTCTGAAAAAGTAAAGGTTGGACTGAGCAGGGTAGGTATCGAAAACAGTGAGCTAAAAGAAAGTGTGGCGCTTTCCAATTACCGGCAGCAAAAATATGCGCTGTACCCCACTTTGTCATTTTTCCAAAGCTATACTACCCAACAGAACAACACACGAAGTAGGTTATTTGACAGTAACGTAGACTGGATTAACAGCAGCTACATCGGGCTAAAGTTGAGCATCCCAATCCCATCTTCCTCAACCATGAGGCAGATTTCGGAAGCAAACCATAACTATTTGTTGGCGCAGAAGGATACTGAACAGCAGAAAATCAAGGCCGGTATTGAACAGCGTCAGTTGGAAATTGACTATTATAAGGCCTTGAGCCAAATTTCGTCTTATGGAGAGGTCGCTCAGCTGAGGAAAGAAAACTACGAAAAGAATCTTAGCCTATACCAAGAAGGGCTTATTGAATTGCAAAAGGTACTGAACAGTTATGATGATATGGTAAATAGTATTTATAACCTGGTTTCGGCTCAGGTATCAGCATCAGCCGCAAAAACAAAAATTCATATTAATAATACCATAAGATGAAAAATTACTCAATAAAAATGGCAATAGCCATTCTTTGTTCAATGTCTTTTTTTTCATGTGGAAGGAAGACCCAAGAAACGAAACCAATACGGAAAGACGTGACCGAAACGGTATTTGCATCGGGCATGCTGGAGGCTGGGCAGTCCTATAATCTGGCAGCAGAATCGGACGGTTACCTTGTTGCAGTTAATTTTAAAGAAGGAACTGTTGTTCATTTGGGCACTGTTCTTGCCGTAATTAATAATCTTGAATCTAAATTCAACCAGCAGAGTGCAAACAGCCTGTACATCATAGCAAAGAGCAACACCCATACCGGTGCTCCGGTCCTACAGCAAGCACAAAATACCATAGAAGCGACCAAGGCTAAAATGGAACTGAACCTGTTCAATCTGACACGATACCAGAAACTTTGGGCCAGCAATAGTGTCGCGAAAGTAGATCTTGATAATGCAGAATTACAGTACATTACTTCTAAAGAGGACTTTGAAAGCGCCCTCGAAAATTACCGAAGGCTGCGACAGGAAGCTGAGCAGGAACGGATAAATACACATGCCACGAAAGAAATAAATGACCTTATGAGTGCCCATAACCTCGTTAACGCCATAGGTGAAGGAAAAGTGCTTAAAGTATTCAAGAAAAAAGGAGATTATGTGAAACGCGGCGAAACAATAGCGTTAATCGGCAATCCCAACACCATCTACGCCAAGGTTAACGTAGATGAAGCGAACATTTCCAAAGTAAAAGAAGGACAGGTAGCACACATACAGCTTAACACCCGAAAAAATAAAATCTACAAAGCCACGGTAAAAGAAATCTACCCGGCATTTGACGAGGAAAGCCAATCGTTCATCTGCAAACTTGCATTTACTGAGACAATCGATTTTACGATTGTGAATACACAATTACAAAGCAATATTGTCGTAGGAGTAACCAAGAATGCGCTATTAATTCCACGTAATTATATTAACTATAGCGGTTATGTTCAAGTAAAAGGTGAAAAGAACAGGATAAAGGTCGAGACAAAATTTGTTAGCAGTCAATGGGTTCAGGTCTTAAAAGGCATAAGCGACGACACAATATTGGTAACGGAAGATCTGTCGAAGAATAAACAAACTGAAGGAAAACCACAATGATAGACTATGAAAAAGAATATAAATATAGATATCGCCTTAACACATATCGTTACCAGGAGAAGACAAACCTTAATAGCGATACTTGGCGTAACATTAGGATTGAGTATCTACCTGTTTATTAACTCCCTTGTTTCAGGATTTACAAACTTTTCAAGAGAAGAGATGTTTAAGAGCAGCCCACATATTAAAATTTATCACGACGATGAGATAAGCATCCCGCTCATATTTCCGAAAGATTCGACTGAAATTGTCGCAATTATAAATCCTCAAATAACAACCCTTTCGAAAAAGATTGTCGATCCCGAAGCGCTCCTGAAACGTATAAAACAAGAACCTTATGTGGTTAACGCGATTGAGCAGGTCAGCTTTGATCTATTTTATAATCGCGGGCAGGCACAGATTAATGGTTTCGGCAGCGGTGTTGATATATTTGAATATGATGCCATGTTCAAAACAGGAAAGACCCTTGTTGCAGGAAGGCTTGAAGACTTGCAAAATAATCTCAATGCCATAATTATCGGTAGTGGCATAGCCGAAAAGCTTAACTTGGCGATTGATGATAACCTTACGGTTACCTCTTCGTTCGGCGTTGTAAAAAGGATGAAGATAGTAGGCATTTTCACTAGTGGATTAACTGCGACAGACAATTCAAAATCCTATGTCAATATATCCACAGCCCAACAATTTGTAAAGAAGGGATCGTCCTTTGTCAATGATATATACATTAACATCCCAGATCCTGATAAAAGTGACATCTATGGGGCAAGGTTGAGGCAGCTTACCACATACACGGTGGAGGACTGGAAAACCACCAATGCAGACGCGCTTTCATCAAACAGGACAAGGAATGCATTAATGAACGCAATTTCACTTTCCATATTGATTGTTGCCGCTTTTGGTATTTACAATATCTTAAGTTCCACGATTTCACAAAAAATAAATGACATTGCTATTTTAAAAGCCATCGGTTTTTCAGGAAGCAATGTGGTATGGATATTCCTAATTGAAGCAATCTTTATGGGACTAGTCGGAATTTTTATAGGTTTAATTGCTGGTGGGATATTTATTGCTATTATGTCTAATGTATATATGGGAGGCCACATAGGGTATTTCCCCATCAAGTTCGAGGGCGGACTATTTGCCAGCAGTTCGGCACTTGGTTTATTCATAACAATATGTGCAGGCTATTTTCCGGCAAAGAAAGCTGCGGATGTTGATCCTGTGGAAATTTTTAGAAAATAATAGCATGAAAAACAAAGAAATCATATTGAGTACCAAATCACTTGGAAAATATTTTAATGAGCCCGTAAAATTCAAGGTGCTTGACGATATAAATATAGAAGCCTTTAAGGGAGAATTCCTGACACTTGTAGGGAAAAGTGGGTCAGGAAAGTCTACATTATTGTATTGCCTGAGTACCATGGATACATCCTATGAAGGCAAAATCTATATCAACGGTGTAAAGGTCACTGGGCAAAAGCAAAATCAACTATCTGCTATGCGAAACGCGGATATTGGGTTCATTTTCCAATTTCATTACTTGTTGCCAGAATTTTCGTGTTTAAAAAATGTAATGATCCCTGCACTAAAGCTTGGAAGGCTATCCCATGAAGAGGCTGAGGTAAAAGCCTACCAAAAACTCGAAATGCTGGGGCTTGAAAACCAGGCGTTAAAACAGTCTTCAAAACTCAGCGGCGGACAACAACAGAGAGTTGCTATTGCAAGGGCGCTTATTAATGACCCGGCCATTATTATGTGTGACGAACCAACGGGTAATCTGGACAGCAAAAATACCCAGGTTGTATTTGATATTTTCAAGCAGATTACAAAAGACCATAATAAAACCATTATAGCGGTAACGCACGATAACGACTTTGCTGCAAACAGCGACCGCACGATTGAGTTGGCAGATGGTAGGATTATCAGCCACGATAAACACTTTGATTAAGCATTAAACACCTAGCCTAATAATTAATTAATGTATAAAGAAAGTGGGGATTTGTAATTTCCCTGAGAATCTTCATGTGAATTTTAGTTTTAGGTTAGACCATCTTATTTTACATTCTTTTTTACTATAGGCTCATGGATGAACACTATGTGAGGACATCCGAAATATTTTCTCTGTTATCGGCAAACACTCCAAATTATCTGCTGCTATACCGATATCCTGTTATTACTCTTGGGTCAGAAGATACTACGCCATCGTAAAGAACGGATCAAATAACACATTGATAAGGGCTTTGCAAGCTCTATCTAAGATTTTATTTTTTATACCGAATAAGCATTGCTCGAATTTCAATAAAATGCTGTATTATTTTTAGTAGTACCACAATGCATTTTAGTATAAAAAGCAACCAATTTGGTATAATTTAAAAAGAGGCAGTTGCTCAGAACAATAGGTTTGCATCCAAAATTAATCGTTAAATCGATTTCAATAAGATGACAAACAAAATCATTTACACATTGCTCCTTATCGCAATTTCATTTGTGGCATACGGACAGGAAAAATTTACACTTAGCGGTACTATCGCTATAAAAGAAAATACCGAAACTATAATCGGCGCAAGCATCTACATTCCAGAGGCAAATGTTTCGGCAGTGACCAATTCTTATGGTTTTTATTCTATTACACTTCCAAAAGGAGAATATACACTCGTAATCAGTTATGTAGGTTTTGAGACTATTGAGGAACATCTTTCTTTAACAGGAAACATCAAAAAAGATTTCTCTATGTTCGCAAAGAGCACCGAATTAGATGCCGTAGTAATTTCAGTAAACCACTCAAGAACAAACATCCGTAAACCGGAAATGAGTGTAAATAGACTTTCCATCAACACCATTAAAAAAATGCCCGCAATTATGGGCGAGGTTGATATTTTGAAGGCTATACTGCAACTGCCAGGGGTTTGTAATGCGCAGGAAGGCGCAACAGGTTTTAACGTTAGGGGTGGTTCGGTTGATGGAAATCTGGTGCTTTTAGATGAAGCCGTCGTTTATAATACCTCGCACCTATTTGGCTTTTTCTCAGTTTTTAATGCTGATGTGATCAAGGATTTGAAATTGTATAAAGGCGGTATACCTGCTAATTTTGGAGGGCGTACTTCCTCTGTACTAGATATTTATCAAAAGGAAGGGAACAATCAGGAATATCACGTAACGGGAGGAATCGGGGCAGTTGCCAGCAGATTATTAGTTGAAGGCCCCCTGGTAAAAGATAAAAGTTCTTTCGTAGTTGCAGGCCGTGCTTCCTATGCACACTTATTTTTGAAACTGGCGGATAATGCCAATTCTGTTTCTTTTTATGATCTGAATGCCAAACTCAACCATAAGATTAATGATAATAACCGCATTTTCCTATCGGGATATTTTGGGAAAGATCAAATGGATTTTGGTAATTTTTTCAGCAATAACTATGGCAACTCATTTCTTAATCTTAGGTGGAATCATACCTTTTCTGAGAAGTTATTTTCCAATGCGTCGGTAATTTATAGCAAATACGATTATGGCTTAAAGATAAAATACGTTGGCATTGATTGGGTATCTGATATTAATAACTACAATTTCAAATACAACTTCACCCATAACCTGTCTGATAAAATTATTTTGAATTATGGCATCAACTCTATTTATTATCAATTCAATCCAGGTACAATAAAACCGATGGATTTCACATCGTCTATCAATCCAGACCAGATTGAAGAAAAATATGCCTGGGAAAATGCCTTATACATCAGTGCTGAACAAAAACTTTCTGATAAAATATCATTGACTTATGGATTGCGATATAGCAATTTTCAGCGCTTAGGTGAACAGAATGTAAACACATATGCCAATAACCAAGCCGTCGTTTATAATCCTGAATTAAAGATTTACGAAGCAGGAACGCCAACAGGTACAATACATTATAATAAAAACGAGAGGATTATTGATTTTGGCAATTTTGAGCCCCGCTTAGCAGTTTCTTATGTCATAAATGATAACCAATCCGTTAAGGCGAGTTATAACCGGATGAGCCAATACATACATTTAATTTCTAATACAGCATCAGTTTCCCCATTGGACATTTGGGCACCGAGCGACCAATACTTAAAACCCGAAATTCTGGACCAGGTGGCACTGGGATATTTCAGAAATTTCGGCAATGGTAATTACTCATTGGAAGCAGAAACTTTTTACAAGAGAATTAAAAACAAGACTGATTACATTGACGGTGCCGAGTTGATCGCCAACAAAGCGATAGAGGAGGTAATGCTTAATGGCGAGGGAAGGTCTTGCGGGCTAGAGCTGATGCTGAAAAAAAATACAGGAAAACTTACAGGCTGGCTTTCTTACACACTTTCCAGGGCAGAGCAACGTACACCCGGAAGAAATGCATATGAATCTGGCATCAACAACGGCGAGTGGTATCGTGCCAATTACGATAAAACGCATAATTTCTCCCTCACAGGTGCCTATCAGCTCAATAAAAAATGGAATTTTGGTGGTGTCTTCACCTACCAAACAGGGAAAGCTACAACTTATCCAATCGGCAAATATCTTTATCAGGGCATTACTATTGCCAATTACGGCGAACGAAATATTAACTCGCTTCCGGCCTATCATCATTTGGATTTATCGGCTACCTACACACCAAAGCCTGACAGTAAAAAAAGATGGAAAAGTGAATGGGTTTTCAGCATCTACAATGTTTACAATAGAGGCAACGCAGCGACGCTAATGTTTGAACAAAACCGGGATACAGGAATAAGCGAGGCAAAGAAGATTTCCATTTTCGGTATCATCCCCGGCGTGAGCTACAATTTTAGATTTTAATTTTAAAAACATGCAAAATGAAAACAACTTATAAATATTTACTTATACTATTGTGCATCTCTCTTTTTTCATGCGAAAAAGTGGTTGATGTAGATCTAGAAATAGCAACCCCTCAATTGGTTATTGATGCCTCAATAGATTGGGTAAAAGGCACAACAGGGAACGACCAGAAAGTAATACTTTCTGCTACTACAGGATATTACAATGCCGAGTTCCCAACAGTTTCGGGGGCAAGTGTTGTTGTAACAAATTCGGCAAATATTGCTTTTGATTTTATAGAAACTCCCGGAACTGGAGAATATATCTGCAACAATTTTGCACCTGTTCTGGGCGAAACTTATACCTTGAAAATAGAGTTGAATGGCGAAGTTTATACCTCAACCGAAACGTTGATAGGTGTACCAGAAATTGAAAATAATATTATACAGAATAATGCTGGTGGCTTTAGTGGCGATGAAATTGAAATCGAATACAAATATCAGGATGACGGGCAAAACGAAAATTACTATTTGCACCGTATTGTCTCGCCTGTATCAACTTATCCGGAATATAAGGCCCAGGATGATGAACAAAGTCAGGGCAACCTTATGCGTCAATTTTTTTCTGACGAAGATTTAAAAGCCGGAGATCAGGTAAACATTAGGTTGTATGGTATTTCAAAGAGATACTATGATTATTTCAGAAAGTTATTAGCAGCTTCCGGTGCAGGGTCTGGACCATTCCAGACATTACCAGGTTCAGTGAGAGGAAATATCTTAAACCAAACTCATTTTGAAAACTTTGCATATGGATATTTTAGAGTATCGGAGGTTGCCAGTATGAATTACGTGGTACAATAAAATAAGAAATATAGTTTATATGACAGTATATATGGAAAGGATTTACTACATGTTGTATAATGATAATCTATATAAATATGTTTTATTATTACTCATATTGTTATAATATTTCAACTGTAATAACCTTGAATGAACCTCAGTTCAATGGTTAAACTTTATCTAGAGGCAATCAATTATCATATTTAAACTCCTAAATGGATAAATTTTACTATGAAATACTAAATAATCTGGAAACAGCAATCAATGAGTTAGAGATTGAAGCCGGTAATTCAATCGAAAAAACAGAAACAGCTATAACCTTTATTCTTAAAGGCTTGTCCGAATTAAAGGAATTTGTTATAAAAAGGGGATTTAACAGCATTAATGAGGAAATCCAGTTTTTTAAATACCAGAAACCTGCTATCGTATCTAAACTCATTTACTTTAACTCCATTTATAAAATCGAAACCAAAAAGCCATACGGATCAAAGCCGGTAAGAAAATTTCTTAATCGAGAGCTAAAAAAAATTAAAAGGTATTTTGATAATAACTTGGAATTTTATAAATATTACCGTACCAATAGCACGTTTATTGACGAAAAACTTTTCGTCAGGGGTAGATGTGACATTAAGTTGAGTTTAGACACTTTTTATTTTGAAGCAGACCACCGCTTTTCAACTTCCCACGATTATAAAGTCGCCAAAATTATTGCGAATGACCTTGTACAAGTTTATATTGAAGACCAGTTAAACAAACGCAATCAGAAAAAAAAATCTGACGGTTATCCTTTGACTTGGACAGCAAGTAAAACAGCGTTAACGGAGCTGATTTATGCACTTCATTCACAAGGTGTTTTTGACAATGGCAATACGGACATTAAAATTATAGCCAAGACATTTGAACTTGCTTTTAATATCAACCTGGGCGATTTCTATCATACTTATTTAGAACTTAAAAGCCGGAAAATAAATCAAACAAAATTTCTTGACAGCCTACGGGATGCGCTAATCAAGAAAATTGATGAACAGGAAGAAAGAGAATAGCTTTCTTACAATATTCCACGGTGCAAATGAACACCTTTTGTCCGTACAATGGTTTCAGATACCACAGGGGTTTCTTTCTGCTTTTCGACCTGCTCCGGGGCATCTTGTTTGATTTCCAGTGTAATGGATAGCTGTATCTTTCTTTCTACGGCAGCCAGTTCCGTTTTAAGCTCACTCAATCGGCTTTCCTTAGACCAGTTTCCGTTAAATACTTCCTGAAGAACAGGTAAGTCTTTTTTAATTTCCACAATCTTCTTTTGTTCCTGCTCGATATAGCCGGACAATTTCTCCAGTGCGTTCAGGAAGTTCATAGCCGCCAGCTTTTCATCTTTCGCAATTATCCCGTTACTGTCCACATACCTGCGGTATTGTTTATCATCTTCGGAATTTTCTTTGAGTAGCGTGTGTAGTTCCTGCGTGAGCGGAAACAGGTCGTGTTCCGTCTTTCTCCAGTGATTGATGTCTATTGCCTTCTCTACGGGGTTCAGAACGAATTTAAGACCGCCAAATCCGCTGTATCGCATCATTAGCAGTCTTTCGCCTACGGTGGCTTGCCGTTTCTCCTTTTCCAGTTTAAAAACAATTCGCAGGGCATCAATATTCAGTTGGAGATGTTGCTTTTTACTGAAGCCCATTTTCCTCAATCCACATTGAGATGGTTCCGGTCAGTTCGGTATAGAGCATGTCAAACTCATTTCTGTTGGCGAAATCATCAGTTAATTCATATCCTGCGAAAACAGGCTCACAAACGGGGAACATTTTCAGGGCGAATGGTCGCAGTTCCTCGTCCGCCATTAGGGTGTCAAATTCATTGTATACCACTTTGAAAACCGTGTCGAACTTGGAGAAGTGCAAGCCCTCAAAAAGAATGTAGTTGGCTATTTCGTCGCATTGCTCAACGGCGTTTCCTGAACGGAAAGCACCCTCGTAAGCATTGGCAGCCCACGAAGAGCGTTGGTCTATAAATTTTTGGTCGTGTGCCTTTTCGGGAAAGCTGCTGTTTAATAATTCTTGCAGCCTTAATCTGAAATATGATAGGTCTTTTTGCTGTACATCCATACTTTATTTTGTTTAGAATTTTACTTAAATACTAAAATTAGATGCAAGAGCAAATGCCTTTGAGAATGGTGTAGGGTTTGGCGTTGAGTGGCAGGATTTGGCGTAAACATAATCAGCGAAGCACCCGAATACAGATTGGTTTTGATTAAATTTGACAATTAAACAATACCGGGAAAGAATATGGCTAAAAAGGATTTTGAGAGTAAGAAACCAAACAATATTGCAGAATATATAAGCCTTGCAAATGATATATCCGACTTCCAAAACAGATTGATAGCAATAGATTTCTTTTCAAAGTATAAATGCTTTGACAGCAAAAAAGAATTGTATCGTTTGATGAAAACGGACAGAATATTTGAAGTTAAAGAGCAAGCCTTTAGAGCATTGCAAAATCTTGGCGAAGATGTAAGATTGACTAAAAAAAAGAAAGGAAAACCAGTTAAAACCATTAATGATAAACTTTTGATTTTGCACAATTCATTTAATGGCGACCCTTATACGATAACAGATTTCAAGATAAAGTTTAAATATTTATATCCTTACATTTATGATATTTATAATTATGAAAAGAAGTCAAAGTTTGACAGCTTTATAACAAGCTCAATTAAGACATTCGCAAAGACTAAAATAAAGCACAATTATTCCATCAACCTCAGTTTTTCGGCTCATGATACTTCAATTACTAAGGAAGTTTTTGAAATGGAATATCAAGGAAGTTCAGATACAAATGACGAGTTAGTAGTTGAGAACAATAAGCTAACCATTAAGTGCAATAGAACTGCAAAAATCAATCTTATAAACATTGTTTTTTCGGAAAGCAATTCTATTCATAATCAGATTATAAAATCTCTGATATATTATTATATTCGAGTAAACCGTTTTATTCCTATTCAGGAGATCTCCATTAACCGAATAAAGCAGACAGGAGAAGAAGCAATACTTTCGTTGCCAACCGCAAAAATTGATATTGAACAGATATTGAACGATAAGTTTCAAGGCGTTGATATTCCAACTGCCAATATCGTCGACATATTTAAGATTAATGATAAATCCAACGCAATCCAATATGCTTTAACTTATCTTTTGAAGTCAAAAATTACCAATGAAGAGAGCGAGCGTTTTGAAAAGCTGTGGAAGTCTTTTAATTCAATATATTACTACTTTGGAAATGGTGCAAATGAAAATGAATGCCATCGTTTAATGAGAGATTTTATACTTGCCGATCCAACATTATTCTCAAAATCATTGCATAAGGCAAGAACCATTACGGCTAAAGAACTTCGGGAAAAAGTTCGTTTCTATGAGCTACTAAGTAATGATTACGACACAAAAGAAAAGATTGTTTCTTTTATTGCATTTATCTTCAGGTATCACAATCCGGTTATTTGTAAAAACCTATTTGATAATATCAGTTATTTTGAAGCTGATTTAAAAGATATTTTCAATCTGGATAAAGTTGAAAGTAAGTTTAATAAGTTCGACTATATCAAAGAACTTTATCATAACAATAAGTCTTCGGCAGACAATGAAATAATCTTTAAGAAGATTAAAGAATACTTAAAGGATAAAGTTAAAAATCCAGTAGCAAATACCGAATTGGAAATTATTATATTCATCTGTATAAAATACTGTTACTATTTACGAAACAAGATATTTCACGCAGAAAAACAAGATTTAACTTTTAGGTTTGCTAAAAACAACTTGATTTTTGAATTAGAATGGGTAAATGAAATACTGGAAACCCTAATAATCGAATTAATATCTGCTAATTCAAGTTGGACAAGGAGAATTTAATTAAGCTCTATTGAGGAGTGGATATCTCGTCAATAGCGAGTTCTAAACGATGTTTTTGATACTCTAAAAGGGGTTTTTTATCCGTCATTTTGGGTGATTTGGCAGAGTTTTTCATTTATTCTCTTAATTAAAGAGAAACAAAAAACATCATTTAAACAACAATAAAGGCGTATTTTTTACTATTTGTGTGATAGTCACAATATTATCAACAAATATAAATGTTCAATAATTGCCGTTTTTATTCGAAAAACAAAGGGTTTCGGCCCTTTTCATTTCGAATTCTTATACAAATCAATATGCCTTACTGGCTGAGTTCTTACACATAATTATCTATTTAATAGAAAATCCAACATTAGTTCGACATCCCAATCTACACTTTTCAGCATAGCATCCGTGCCTCCCATTTTTGATCGCCATCCTAACTTTTTACCATTTGTGGATTTCACACGAACGTTACTTCCCCAAAACCATCCAGGCTGGAGACCACTGGAAGCAACAGGGTTACTGATTATTTTCTTTAGGTAAAGGATTTCCGCAATTCGATTTGCTACTGACGACCAAGCAAAAAATTCGCTGTCCGGATAATATATTCCCTTCAATCCTTCAGGTGCCAAATCTTCCAATGCTTTATCTAAAACCAGAAGGTAAATCTCGGCCAAATCTTCAACGTGAACATTTGTCCATTGATTTTCTCCACTACCGACAAACATCGCTTTACGGCTCACAAGGGTCTGATATACAAGTCGTGGTATTTGAATTGACATCCATTTTTCGGCAAATATCCCAAGCCCCTTCCCGAATACCGTTGGCGGAACCATTAAATATGTCTTTACCGCCCCTTCTTTTGCATCTGCAAAAACCTCTGCATCAACATGGCGATGGGGAGCATAATCTGGAATGTCAACATGAGATTTAAAATCGCTATCATCCCACAACATTGCGGTTGGGTCTTCAGAAAGCGGGCTTCCCATACCATTAGAATTTTCAGACAATACGCCTGCTCCTGAGGTATGGATCAAAATTGGACGTTCATTCGTTTGTTTGAACCGATGGGTCAGCCCTTGTAAAATAGCAATAGCACTTTGCTGATGATCACAGTTTGCCATGTTAAATACTATAGTGGCTTCCGTTGACTTGCGTTTCAATAGTTCAAAATCATCCAGTGTTCCAATCACGGGAACTATGCCCAAATCTTCCATGGTTTTCGTATCTTCTTTACGACATACTAGCGCTGAAATGATGAACTTACTCAGGTAGTCACGCTGCAACATCAGATGAAGAAAGGTGCCACCGATATAACCGGTTGCACCTGTAATAAAAATTTCGGGTTTCTGTTTGTCGTTTGACATAAAGGCTATAATTTATACCAATTTAGAATTGACAACTAAGAATTTTTCCCAAGTTTCACCGAACTTTCCAAAGAAGTCCATGTGGGTCGGATGATCATAATACAACTGGATATCTTCTTCACGCCTAAAGGTCATATAATGCATAACATCATATTCAGGAGTATCTTTTAATTCTCCCTGAATGGTTAGGCCAGCTTTATGTGGTAGGATATATGGTATTCTTAAGAGCATCAAACCCATCAATGTGTGCCTGAATTGTTTCGGTCGAAGTTTCGTTCTTAAATTTGAAGCATACCACCCTTTGGATGGATGCCTGTTCGGAAGTGTTTATTGCCTCGTTCATATGAATAATTTTAATTTATGGATAAGTAGAAAAATTATGAAACTTTTATAACAAGCTTGCCAAAAGCACCACGTTCGATATGTTTGTAGGCTTCTTTTGCATTCTCAAAATCGTAAACGGTATCTATAACAGGTTTTATATTATGCTCCTGTATCAATAAGTTCATTTGTTCGAAAGCATTTCGGTTTCCGACCAAGATACCGTTGATTCTAACCCCTTTAAACAAAATGGTCAGCATGGCAGCATTTGAATGTGTTCCATTCAGAAATCCGATTACGTGTATCTGCCCGCCAATTGCAGCAGCTTCAACCGATCTTTCAAAGTTTTCACCACCAACAACCTCAAGGATATGATCTACTCCTGCACCCCCGGTAAGCCTTAAAGCTTCCTTATCCCATTCTGGGGTTTTGATATAATTGATCACCTCATCAGCACCCAATGCTTTTGCCTTAGCAAGTTTCTCATCACTGCTGGAAGTCACGATAACTTTTGCCCCCAATGCTTTAGCAAGTTGGAGCGCAAATATTGAAACACCGCCAGTTCCCTGTACTAGAACCGTCTGACCTTTTTCAAGACCACCATGCTCTGTCAACGCAAAAAAAGCTGTCAAAGCTGCGATCGGTAATGTAGCCGCCTCTTCATCCGTAAGAGTTGAAGGAGTAATTACAGCAGCCTGTTCATCCAAAAGTACATATTCTGCTAGTCCACCATTCACTGGCCCACCTAGTCCAGATAATGCTGTTTGAGAGGTATGTTTTTTACCTTTGATCCAACTTCCATATAGGTGTGAAGTAACACGGTCGCCAATGTTGAAGCGGGCTACTTCTGAACCGATCGCTAACACTTCTCCCGCTAGATCAGAAACCGGGGTAAATGGGAACTGCATGATCTCAGGCAGATAAATCTGATCAATAATGGCCTTATCCCTAAAGTTAAGGGATACTGCACCCACCTTTACCAATATTTCATTTTTTGCTGGCGTTGGTATTTCAGTAGTTATTGATTTGAGATTATCCATCCCGAAACCTTGTAATTGCCAAGCTTTCATTGTTTTTATATTTTGTGACATGTTTTTAATTTTAAATATTTACCTAACTTATTTTGATTACAATCTTTCCAAATGCTCATTTTGCAAGGTGTTGGTAGGCTTCTATTGCCTCGTCAAACCCATATACTTTTTCGATTACGGGCTTAATATTATACTGATCAAAGGCTTTGTTCATTTCCTCAAATGCTGTTCTGTTCCCAACGGCAATCCCCTGAATTTTGGTTTGCTTGAAGATTACCTTCATCAAATTCAGATTGGTTGTCTGTCCCGCCAAAAACCCTATTACGGCTATTTGCCCTGTAACCTTTGTAGTTTCTACAGAATCATTTAGTCCTTCACCACCAACAACCTCTAATAGCTGATCTGCCCCTTTCCATTTGTCAGCCTTTGAACTTCCTTCGCCCAATCTGGTGTGGTTATATAATTGATGATCTCATCGGCACCTAGCTCCTGGGCCATTTTTCCTTTCTCATCGCTGCTGGTTGTTGCAATCACTCTGGCACCTAACGAATGTGCAATCTGAATTCCAAATATGGAAACACCACCCGTTCCCTGAATCACCACGGTTTCTTCTGCTTGAAGGTTGCCGTATGTTATCAAGGAATACCATGCGGTTAATGCAGCGATTGGTAATGTAGAGGCTTCTTCATCAGTAAGGGTTTCAGGAGCCAAGACTGCTAATTCTTCATGGATGACCATATATTCTGCCAAGCCACCTGGTAGTGGTGCTCCAAAGCAGAAATCTGGTTCATTTGGTGCAGGTGCTCCCTCGATCCATTTTGAGTAAAGATGTGGTGTTACACGATCTCCGATCTTATATCTTGTTACATTTGTACCAACCTTTACTACTGTCCCAGCAGCATCGGAAACAGGTATCAATTGCTTAGGGATCATGTCTGGTTCATAGATTCCATCGACTATTGCCTTGTCCCTAACGTTTAGCGAAACTGCGCCTACTTTTATCAGCACATCATTTGGACCGACCGTAGGAATTTCTACTGTATCCAGTGTTAGGTTTTCCAATCCAAAAGCTTGCAAACGCCAAGCTTTCATTGTTTTTATATCGTTTGACATTATTTCTTGATTTTGTTCAACAAAGGTGCGGCATTTCAATAAATAAAAACAGTTTCAGATGTTAATTAAAAAAAGGTATCAGATGGATTGCATATAAATTTTTCTTTACTTTGTGAAATAGTGAATTAAGACAATGCATATCGAATAATTATGGTTGGGAAAAGTTTTTTGTATGAACAGGTTGCCGAGAGAATTGAAGCGTCGATAGGAAGACTAATGCTAAAGGGTGGAGATAAGGTTCCTTCAGTCAGAAAACTGAGTGAGGAAATGAACGTAAGCATTAACACAGTCTTTCAGGCATATTCTATTCTGGAAGCAAAAGGCCTGATCGTTTCGAGACCGCGTTCTGGGTATATCATCAATTCATTTTCTAGTTCGTTTCAAGCTCCAAAAGAAGTTTTTAAATTTTCCATCCCATCAACAGTAGAAGTTACTGCTATGGCATCTGCCATGATGAAAAATGCAAAAGAAAATGGTATCGTTAATTTTTCGATCCTTGCTCCGGTAAATGAATTGCTTCCCATCACCAAGCTCAACAAAGCGGTACATGCATCACTTACTTCACTCAGTAATGATAATTTTCAATATCCACTGGTTGACGGGCATCCAAGATTGCTCAAACAGATTGCCAGGAGAACTGGAGATTGGAATACCCCTTTATCTACAGGAAACATCTTGGTAACAAATGGTTGCATGGAAGCCATCAACCTAAGTTTGGATGCAGTTTGTAGACCAGGAGATATTGTAGCGATAGAATCTCCCACTTATCATGGGATACTTCAAAGCTTGGAAAGCAGGGGACTTAGAGCACTCGAAATTGGACTGGATGCTAAAGGTGGCGTGTCGATTGAACTTCTTAGGGAAGCGATTACCAATCAAAAAGTTGCTGCATGTGTCTTTATGCCATCATGCCATAATCCCACGGGAAGTTCAATGACCAATGCGAATAAGCTTTTGCTTGCAGACCTATTGGGTAAACGTGGTATTCCGCTGATCGAAGATGATTCCCTTGGTGAGCTGAATTTCAGTATAGAGAGGTCATTGCCTGTAAAGGCATTTGATAAATATGATAATGTTCTCTATTGTTCTTCATTTTCGAAAACGCTTGCTCCCGGGTTCAGGATCGGTTGGGTATCTGCTGGAAAATATCAGGCAAAAATTGAACGGCTGAAATTCGGCTCTAACATTTCCACCAACCCCGCACTACAGGATGCAATAGGACGTTACTTGGAAAGTGGGCAGTATGAAACACATCTTAGAAAACTGAGATCGGCACTTCAGGGCCAGATGATGAAATATGTTAATGCCATTTCTAATTACTTCCCAAAAGATATAAGGTTGTCACCTCCCCAAGGTGGTCTCAGCATTTGGATAGAACTACCTGAAAACACTGATGCATTCGCTCTACAAAAGGCTGTATTGGGAAAAGGAATTGGAATATGCCCAGGTCATATATTTTCGACCTCTAATTTCTATCATCATTTTATTAGGATAAATTACTGTCCATTATGGAATAGTAAGACAGAAAATGCAGTAATATCTATTTCAAAGCTGATTTAGATTATTTATGGCTGAATTATGGCTTACCTAAAGACGCTTTTTCGCCTAGGCTCCTGTAATCCAATTAGATAATCATGAAATGGTTTAAATGCAACATTTGAAGCATCCTGCTGACTTCAATATCCATTCTTGAAAAGGCAAACCATTTTTTGCCCAGGTCTTTGAGTGATGCCCCGATATGGTAGAGTTCTATATGGTCAATAATCAGAAAACGGTCGTGGGCATCGGAGAAAACCTCAATATCTACCGGAGGATATTGGCTATTGTAGCGTTGTAAATCTAACCGTAACTGAATGCTGATGCTTTTGGTAAGGATTGTAGCAGTTACGCCATTCTACGCTTACCTAATAAGGTAAGTACCGTATCACCCACATAATTATCGAGCAGGATAATAGAATTTTTGGCACTTCGGATAATGTCGGAAACAAAGGCGTAGGCATCAAATACCTGCCCGTTATAGAAAATGCCTTTTTCGCTATAGAGCTTGTCGCTTTCCAAAGCCTTAAATAGCTCTTCAAATTTTTGATCGGCTTCCAGTTGCTTTAACTCGATATTGTCCAAACGATGAAACAAAGAAGCGTTGCTGATAAGCATACGCCGCATTTCTACAAAGGCTTCCATTATTTCCACACTCATTTTAACAGCTATATCCGAACGGAGTATGGCAGATGCCATTGCAACGCCTTGTTCGGTAAAGACATAGGGCAAATAACGTCTGCCGCCGTAGCTTAAACTTGAGGTTCCAATTTGGAACCTCAAGTTTTCAACTTCCTCTTCGGTCAGTTGAAAGCAGAATGATACAGGGAAACGCTCAATATTTCTTTTAACGGCTTTGTTCAGGTTCTTTGTTTCTACCTTATATAAGGCAGCGAGGTTGCTATCCAACATTACCTGTTTGCCCCGGACGGTATAAATCAGGTTCCTGATTTCTTTGGGTACGATTGACGGTTTATTTTCCATTGCTTTTACTGCTTTTGTTTTTCTCAAACTCAAAAGAACTTTCGGCATTTTCTTTCAGTATGATATAAGCATCGAATTTTTTTCCAGCTTTGCTTGTCATTCCTTTAATAAGCGAGGTTTTGCCTTTATTGACAAGATTTATTACATTTTCAATACTGATTTGTACACCGCAGACGGTGCGGAACTGTACCCAGTTACAAGCCTCATCAGGGCATTTCACAATCTTATCACGGATAATGAGCTGCTGACTTTTGCATTTCGGGCAGGTCAGTTTCGGCTGATTGGTGCTTGCAATAGAAGTTTGCAGCAATTCATCAGTAATGGATTTGGCATAGGTTTCCATTTCCTTTTGGAATGTTCCCGCATCCGCATCGTTGTTCTCGATTTTCTGCAATGCCAATTCCCATTCGGCGGTCATTGCCACGTCAGCAATTTTACGTTCTTTGACAAGCCCGTACACCTGCAATCCTTTTTCGGTAGGGATTAAAGAACGTTTATCCCTTTGGATATAATTACGGGTAAACAGGGTTTCTATAATGGCGGCTCTTGTCGCAGGCGTACCGATACCGATATTTTTGAGGGCTTTGCGCTCTTCTTCGTTCTCAATTTTTTTCCCTGCGGTTTCCATAGCCGACAAAAGCCCGGCTTCGGTGTAAAGCACTGGCGGTTTGGTCTGCTTTTCCAAAACGGCAGCTTCCTTTAGGGCAAGTTCGTCGCCTTTACGCAGTTCAGGTAATTCCTGCACTGGTTCTTCGCCATCGTCCGTAAAACTCCCTTTAATGGAACGCCAACCCGCTTCCTGAATTTTACAGCCTTTTGCCGTAAAGCCGTAATGCAATACCTGTAATGATACATCGGTTATTTCTTTGACACAGGCTTGCGATATGGCTTCGAGCAACCGAAGCGCAATCATATTGTAAATCTTGTTTTCGTCTGCATTAAGTACGGACGGTACTTTATCCGTAATCAACAAACCGTGATGGTCTGTTACACGGAGGTCATTCACGATACGTTTATTGAACCGTCCCCATTTGATTTTGGTAAGGGCTTGCTTGCAATCCTGACGGTTCTGCAAAGCCCGCACAAGGTTGGAAATTTCTGCCCACATATCTTCAGGAATGTATTTGCTTCCGGTACGTGGGTACGTGATGAATTTCTTTTCGTAAAGACTTTGGGCAATGTTTAGGGTTTCATCGGCTGATAAGCTTAGCTTTTTATTGGCTTCTTTTTGCAACCCAGTAAGGTCGAACAATAAAGGCGGTTGTTCCGTAACGCTTTTGGTTTCTACCGATGTGACGGTTGCCGTTGCGCCACGCTGAATAGCTTTAAGGGTATCATCGGAAAGCTGCTTTTCGTCCCATTTGGTTGCGGAAATACTTTTGAAATCAACCTGGGCTTTGTTATGCGTTAATTGTACCTGCCAGTATATCTTTACCGTGAAATTCATATTGTCGAGGTAGCGTTTGCATATCAAAGCCAGTGTGGGCGTTTGCACTCTTCCGAGCGAATAGATACCGTTTCCTGCGGCAATGCTCAATGCCTGCGTAGCATTAATGCCCACAAGCCAGTCGGCACGGCTTCTGCCTTGCGCTGCCTGATACAGTCCGTCAAATGCTGCCCCATCTTTAAGGTTGTCAAAGCCCTGCTTTATTGCCTTTTCGGTAAGTGAACTTATCCAAAGGCGTTCAAAAGGTTTGCTGCATTTCAGGTATTCATAAATGTACCTGAAAATGAGTTCGCCCTCACGACCTGCATCGGTAGCAACGATAATGCTGTTGCTCTTCGTAAAAAGCTGCTCAATGACTTTCAGTTGCTTTAATGCGCCAGCATCGGCAGCGTACCCTTTGTCTTTTTTGACCTTGCGAACGGTCAATAAAAACGGATTGGGTAATATCGGCAGGGATGTTTTGTCAAATCCCGAAATGCCGTAGTCTTCGGGCATTCCCAGTCCTATTAAATGACCGAATGCCCACGTAACAAAATAGCCGTTACCTGTCAGGTAGCCATCCTTTTTATCGGATGCTCCCAACAAGCCGGCTATCTCTCTTGCTACGCTTGGTTTTTCTGCAATAATTGTTTTCATACTGTATTATATTTTTCTGCCTTTGGATTTTGCAGGCTTGTTGTACTGCTGTTCTTGCTGCTTTTCGTTTTTCGGTCTTCGCTGCCCGGACTTCAAAGGCTCTTGGACGTTCTTAGTCGCTTCGTTGGTTTTACCCTCCGAATTAACGGCAGTCTGCGTTTTATGAGTTTCAGCAGGTTCTACCCGTGCTTTATACTGACCGGGGAACTCAAAGTTGGTCTTTCCGGTATCTTTGTCGAAAGTGATATAACCCTTATACGGTTGGTCTTTTTTATCTTTCAGCTCAACATATATGGTTTGTCCGGCTTTGAACTTGTTATACTGCTCATCATCCAGTTCTTTGCCCCTGAAAGTTCTTGGAGCTTCCTGCGGTTGGCTTTGCTGATTGTTTTGTTGGGTGTTCTGCTGGTTCGTTTGGGCTTGCTGATTGTTGTTGCTTCTGTCAAACAGGAACTCAACGTATCGTTTATCGGCATTGAATTGTACCGTTGCCGAAAATTCCGTTCCTTTCGTGGAAATCATACCCTCTAAGTAGAGTGGTTTGCCCTCCATTAAAGTTTGCTTTTGTTCCTCATTCAGTTTCACACCCTTAATTTCATCGGGAATTTTTATAAACTCCGTGCGCAGTGCAATTACATCATTGGTCAGCCTGTCAATACTGATAATGGACGGCATCAGTTCGCCTGTTTTGGAATTTACGAGATTGACCACACGCCCCATATTGCCCGTTTCGAGCAGGTTTTTCTTGTCTTCGTCCGTAAACTTGTGACTGAAAAACTCAAAGTGCAGATTAGGTTCTTTTTTGATACCGTGTATTGCCACGATAACATTGCCGTCTTCGCCTTGCTGTAAAGACAGGCGGGCATCTGTGCGGAGGATAGAGCCACCGAGGTTAATACCTATCGGTAAAAGCTCATTGGTTTTGTAACCTCGTAACAAAGGGTTGAGCAGGTTTCTTTTTTCAAGATACTCTTTGCTTAATCCGAGGTTTTTCATTGTGTCCCAATCAATCTGCTCCGGCTTGTAGCGGTATTCGCTTGCTTCCGTTGTTGTTTGTGCTGTTGCCATATTATTTTGATTTTCTTGTTTTTTATCCGGTTGGGGTTCTGCTTTCATTTCGTATTCTTTCAGCACTTTTTCGCCCTGTGGAGTAGGCTTATCTACGTGCTTTTGAAGTTCCTGTGCTTTTTCCGCAGCAACCGGGGCAGGCACTTTGAAGAAAGTAAAGTTTGTAGGGTTCTTTAACTGGCTGAAAAAATTGGAAAAGAAGTTGGAAAAGAAATCGCCGCTTTTATCCACACGCATAAACTGGTTTTGATTTTTTTTCGTGGGGTCAACGGTTTCCATTTTTCCGTTTTCGTCGATACTTTTTACTGCCTGGATTTTCATTTTCTCTTTATCCAGTACAAGTAATATGTCCGAAAGCTGTTCGGGCATTTCCTGCTTAGTTGTTGTTTCTTCGCTCATAGTATGAAAATTTTAAAATTTCACGGTCGAATGTAAAGGAAGCCTTCACTGATTTGCACTATGTGGCACTCAAAGGCAGTGTTTGTCACTTATTGGCATCCAGTTTGGGCAAGGGTGGGTTAAAACTTTCCCTGATGAACTGATGTACATCAGACAGCTTGTAATACAGTTTTCCGCTAATGGTATAATAAGGGAGTTTGCCTATGGAGCGATACCGTTGCAGGGAACGGTTACTTATTTTCAGCATTTGCAATAAATCCTGATTATCAAGTAACTCTTCGCCGTCTATGCTGTTCCGTTTCTTTTGTAAATCGTCTATGTGGTTGCCGAGAATGTCCAGCCTGTCCATTATGCGTTCCATCCACGCCACAAATTCCATTTTGTCGATATTCATACGGATACGCTTTTAATGATTACCTGATTTCAGCTTTCTGCCTTTTTCGATATAGCTTTTGCCTTTCGCCATAAGCTGCTCCACATATTCATCGGTAGTCTGCACAGCGTTAGCGTTGAGCATTTCCTTGATAGCACCAATGGTATAGTAATACTGTCCGTACATTTTTGAAAAGGCTATCTGCCCGTTGGTGCGCATACGCCACAATGTTTTTTCGCTGATGTGGAGATACTGGCAGACTTCGTGATTGTTAAGCCATAAGCTGTCGTAGCTTGTATCTTCCAGTTTGAGGATATATTCGCTAATGGCTTTCAACCGTTCGTTGAGGTACTTCCAAACTTCTTCGTCAATTGTTATAATGTTCATAGCACTGTTGTTTAATATTCACAGGACAAAATTCAGAAGTGTGGTAGTGTTTGTTTGCCAATGCTTGCCCATTGGTTTGGCACTTTTTTGATTTTTTTTGCAATGAGAAAAACCCTTGTAAAACAAGGATTTCAGTGTGTTGCTCCTATTTTCAAATAGCCTTCTGCCAGCATTTGCCAATTGGCAGATATGGGCAAATAAAAAGCAGTACATTTTGTATACTGCTTTCAAACGCCTTTGCTGATATTGCTAAAAGTCCTTATCCATATACTCTTCGAGGGAAATTTTGATCTGGTCTAAAAACACCGTTCGGGAGCCTGCCCTTGTTTTCATCCGGTGGAAAGAATGATGTATGTCATTTAAGGAGGTTCGGAATAAGATTTGAAAAATCAATGCTAATTTTCTTATGCCTATTTTACCGTGCGCAATGGATTTTGAAGCGTACAGCGCATAAATCAATTCTATAAGTGCATTTTGCGAATTAGTCCACGAAATATCTTTATTCGCATCTCCGTTTATTAAAATGGTGTCAGGATTTTTTCCGGGATTTATTTTGGTAAGCAAATAGGTATAAAGTAATTCATTGGCGATAATATGGGCGACTTTGTTATCGTAATAAGTTGAAAAGCTAAGATCAATTTCAAATACAGTACTTTTTAAACCATCATGGTAATTGATTTTTCCGAGCCTGAAATAACAATGGTCTCGATCAATCCTACCTGCACGGTAATACCTGTAAAAATCCTCATTGGATATGCTTTCTTTATATTCGGATTTAAGGATTTTAAGTTGATTTTCAAAATAGCTTTGGTGTATTCTTCCGGTACTTACCGGGCAGCTAGTTTCAATACGGAATACTTTATTGTAATAAATGAGTTTTCCTAAAATCTGCGGTTTAATGTTCCTGAAAAAATTAATTTCCTGCTGTTCGTCTTTAAACCCGGTTTGTAAGACTTTCATCTTTACAGTAAACAGCATTTCATTTAGGAATAAGGTCATTTGGTAAGCCTCTTCCGCTGTTCGCATCATTTTGGATGACAACTTGTCCTCTTGATGCCGGATTTTTGATAGTATTTCATTCAACACGATTTCCATAGCGCAAGCATTTTAGAAGTTTGTACTATTTGTTTCAGAGCTACATCTAAAAAATTTTAGTAACCCAAAATTTGAAAATTCTAATGAAACCAATCTCACAGATTACCCCATATTGGGGAATATTTTTTTGAAAGGGCAATACGATAAAAGGGTAAAGTCTTAATATACTTTACCCTTTTATTTATTAAATTTGCAGTAATGATTTACAAGGTAATCAGATGAAATAGAGTGCAGTAAGCACCATTACTAAATCGTTACCAAAAGCACTTCCGGTTATTGTAAACTCTTCTCTATTAGCCACTTTTGGCTTTATTAATCTTTTTTTATAAAAAAGGAACTGATAATATAATCCAGATTATCCGCATACTTCATCAAATGATGGATATACCCAAAAAAATATAAAAAAAACGCCCCTGTAGTTACAGAGGCGTTCAATTTTATCTCAAAACCGTTTATTAACGGATTAGCTTCTTGTACTTAATACGCTTAGGTGTAAGGTCGCCGCCAAGGCGTTTTTTGCGGTTTTCTTCATATTCAGAGAAGCTGCCTTCAAAGAAATACACTTCAGAGTCACCCTCAAACGCCAGTATGTGCGTACACACCCTGTCAAGGAACCACCTGTCGTGGCTTATGATTACCGCACAGCCTGCAAAGTTATCAAGGCCTTCTTCAAGCGCACGTAATGTATTAACGTCAAGGTCGTTGGTAGGCTCATCCAGCAGGAGTACGTTACCTTCTTCCTTAAGCGTAATGGCAAGGTGCAGCCTGTTGCGCTCACCACCCGAAAGAGCACTTACTTTTTTGTTCTGGTCGCTTCCGCTAAAGTTAAAACGGCTCAGGTAAGCACGGCTGTTAACCTGCCTGCCGCCCATCATAATCAGCTCCTGTCCATCGGCAAAGTTTTCCCATATTGTTTTGTCTGGGTTAATGTTGGCGTGGCTTTGGTCAACGTAAGCAATCTTAACGGTTTCGCCCACTTTAAACTCGCCTTTATCGGGGGTTTGTTCGCCCATTATCATGCGGAAAATAGTAGTTTTACCGGCACCGTTTGGCCCAATAATACCTACAATACCCGCCTGTGGCAATGTGAAGTTAAGGTTGTCATACAGCAGCTTATCGCCAAATGCCTTGGCAACGCCCTGCGCCTCAATAACGTTAGTACCAAGCCTTGGGCCGTTTGGTATGTAAAGCTCTAACTTTTCGTCAAGCTCTTTCTGGTCTTCGTTTAATAGCTTGTCATAGTTTTGTAGACGCGCTTTTTGTTTGGTCTGGCGGCCTTTGGCTCCCTGGCGCACCCAGTCAAGCTCTCGCTCAAGGGTTTTGCGGCGCTTAGAAGCCGTTTTCTCTTCCTGTTCAAGGCGTTTAGCCTTTTGGTCAAGCCAAGATGAGTAGTTGCCTTTCCACGGAATACCCTCTCCCCTGTCAAGCTCCAGGATCCATCCGGCTACGTTGTCAAGAAAATAACGGTCGTGCGTTACGGCAATTACCGTACCTGCATATTGCGATAAGTGCTGCTCCAGCCATAGTACGCTCTCGGCATCAAGGTGGTTGGTAGGTTCGTCAAGCAACAGTACATCAGGTTGTTGTAATAGCAAACGGCATAGTGCCACACGCCTTTTCTCACCACCTGAAAGTACGCTTATAGGTGTATCGGCCTCAGGAGTGCGCAGTGCATCCATTGCAATTTCAAGCTTGGTATCAAGCTCCCATGCACCGGCGGCATCAATTTTATCCTGAAGCGCAGCCTGGCGGTCCATAAGCTTCTGCATCTTGTCGGCATCCTCATACACCTCCGGCAGCATAAACTGGTCGTTAATGGCGTTAAATTCGTCAAGAATGGCAACGGTTTCGGCCACGCCTTCGCGAACAACTTCTATAACCGTTTTGTTTTCGTCTAATTGAGGCTCCTGCTCAAGGTAGCCCACTGTGTAGCCCGGTGAAAACACTACATCGCCCTGGTAGCTCTTGTCTACCCCGGCTATGATTTTTAAAAGGGTTGATTTACCCGAACCGTTAAGGCCCAGGATACCTATTTTAGCCCCGTAAAAGAAGCTCAGGTATATATCTTTCAGTACCGGTTTTTGTGCGCCCTGGTAGGTTTTGTTTACCCGGGACATCGAAAAAATTACTTTCTTATCGTCGCTCATTTTTTATGTTCGATTGTTTATAGTTCATTGTTTATGGTTGTGGGCTTGGTAATTATTTAAACTTCAGGCCTTTCATTTCACTGTTGAGTAAATAATTAATCATGGCGCCAATTTTATTTTTCACTAATTCACACTGATCGTTCAATTTTAGATGTTGTTCTTCAGAAATCAGTTTTTTATCGAACGCCCTGTAAGATTGTGATTTTACTTCTCCGCACGAACCTTTAGAGATACTAAGAAATTGTATAAATTCTTTATTGCCTCCCCTCTCAAAACCTTCGGCAATATTATCCATAATACTACCTGAGCTCCTTTCAATCTGATTTCTAATTGCATAATTGCCTCCCAAAGGCGTAGTTTGAAAAAGTACTTCAACATATCGGCACAATTCTCTCGAATACTGCCAAATCTGTAACTCTTCAAACTTATTTATTTTCGCCATGAGTGGAAACAATGAACAATGAACACTAAACTATGAACTTAACTTATACGCGCCCTTTGAGCGCGTTAAACACCCATGCAATAGAGAAAAAGCCTATGCCCACGGCGCCAAAGCCATAGCCGGCTACATCGTCATATTTAAAGGCCCCAAGGCATACAAGCAAAACACCCATTATAACCATAATAAGCGTGGCCCAGCCCAGTACCGTATTTTTATTCATCATTTTTTCTATCCATTTAAAAAACAAATATCGGCAATTTAAACTATGTTGCCAACAGCCTATTTTACAAGATAAATCCCGTCTTCTTTTATTTCAATCAGCCTTTGCTTGTAGAGCGAGCCAACAGCCTTTTTAAAGGCTTTTTTGCTCATTTTTAGTACGGTCTTAATATCTTCAGGGTGGCTGTCATCAGTAAGGCGAAGAAAACCACGGCTGGCGCGCAGTTCATCCAGTATTTTTTCGGCATTAGGCTCTATGGCTTCAACACCGGCTTTTACAAGGCTTACATCAACCTTATTACCGGGGCGTATAGTTTTTATAAAACCGGTAAGGCGTTCGCCAAGCCTTAAATCATCATATACTTCGTTTTTGTAGATAAGGCCTTCGTGCTTTTCGTTGATTATTACATTAACGCCCATATCAGTAAACCGCGATACAATAAGGTCAACTTCCTCGCCTTCAGTCACAGTCAGTTCTTCATTATCCAGAAACTGGCTTATCTTACTGCTGCCCACAAGGCGGTTGCTCTTTTCATCAAGGCTCATGTATATAAGGTAACGTTTGCCTTCTTCCATAGGCCTGGCCTGCTCGCGGAAAGGCACAAACAAATCTTTCTCAAGGCCCCAGTCCATAAACGCCCCAAATTTATTTATATAGCTGACCCTTAGCAATGAAAATGAATCAAGTTCAATGTACGGTTTAAGTGTAGTAGCTACTTTTCTCTCTTCCTGGTCAAGGTATACAAACACAGTAAGCTCCTGCCCCTGCTCCCAATCTTTGGGCACATACTTGTTAGGCAGCAGCACATCGTTAGTACCATCGGTAAGAAAGAGGCCCACAGTAGTACTGCGGTCTATTTTAAGGGTATTGTATTTTCCGGTTTCAATCATTATCATGTAATTGCAGTGCGCAAAGGTACAATTTAGGCGCTAACTTATGTATGCCTTTGCAGGATAATATCTATTGGGTTATATTTACAGTAAGAATAAAATTGATGGACAACGCGCACAACCATAACGGCACAATGCCTGACGAAGCTTTTATTGTAGCTGCCTTTAACGCTGTAAACAACCTTAAGTGGAAAATAAAACACATAACCAGGCAGGGTATAATAGCAGCTCCGGCTGAGGGACAGGACATAAGGATTATTAAAACCGAAGAAGGCATAAACATTGCCGCAAAAGGTGGCGATAGCGATACTGCCCGGCATAACGTTGAAACCCTGAAAACCGCCTTTGAGTATACCGTTACCCATTTAGACCCTCATACCATTCATAATCATTATTATGCACTATCACAACGTTTTGAAAAAGACAGTGCATTAACAGATGGCAAACAATCTGAAAGCTTCCTGCAGTTTTTTGTACCTACTAGAAATTATTTATTTACCCCTTTTATTATATATGCCAACGTACTGATTTTTATACTGATGGTTATTAAAGGGATGGATTTTTTTAAGCCCGACGGCGAAATAATGGTTGCTTGGGGTGCCAACTTTAAGCCTTATACATTAAATGGCGAATGGTGGCGATTGGTAACCTCCTGTTTCCTTCATTTTGGTATATTACACCTGGCAGTAAATATGTATGCACTAC
The DNA here is from genome assembly GCF_001278115.1 of Flavobacterium akiainvivens. Taxonomy (GTDB): domain Bacteria; phylum Bacteroidota; class Bacteroidia; order Flavobacteriales; family Flavobacteriaceae; genus Flavobacterium; species Flavobacterium akiainvivens. Next base: position 930,023 of record NZ_LIYD01000005.1, read on the forward strand.
TCTATATAGGCGTTATGCTGGAGCCACTCATTGGCAAATGGCGTTATATAACAGCTTATCTCTTAACAGGTGTAGCATCAAGCGCTTTAAGTCTTTATTGGAATAACTTTGGTGCGAGTGCAGGTGCTTCAGGTGCTGTATTTGGTATGTATGGTATGTTTATAGCTATGCTGCTTAGCGGTATAGTTAACAAACAGTTCCAAAAAGAGCTTTTAGCAAGTATGGCAGGGTTTGTTATTATTAACCTGTCTTTTGGTTTTGCAGCATCGGGCATTGACAATGCCGGGCATATAGGCGGATTGCTGAGCGGCATACTCATTGGCTTTGTAATGGTACCGGGCCTGAAAAAGCCCAAAAACATATCCTTAAAGCTTGCAGGCTATATAGGGGCACTAATAATTGGGCTGGGTTCAGGATGGTTTGCTTATAATTATGCTACAGATCATATTGCGGAATACAATAAGCTTAGAAATGAATTGTCTCAAAATGAAAAGCTTGCTGTTAATCAACAACAGGCTATGATAAACAGTACTGACTATAATAAGATTGCCAATGCAATACGCACTAAAATACTTCCTTACTGGAAAAAAAATAAAGAAATAAACGCCAAAATTGCCTCACTTGATTTACCAGAATCTATTAGTAATGAACAAAACCTTATTGTAAAATATACTGATTTACGAATAAATTACTACACTTTGCTACTCAAAGGCATAGATGAAAAGAGTAAGGCTTATGATAATGACCTCCTTCAAATTAACAATGAAACCCAGTCGATAATTAATGAGGTTAATGCGTTACGTAATAAATCTGAAGTAAAGCCTTAATTAAACCAATTCTTTAAAGTACTGTAACAACACCTTATCATTTTCCAGCATTGGGGTAAACACCTCAAGCAGCTGTGGCTGGTTATCATCCGCAAAAAAAGCAGGTAAACTTACCAACAAATCATCTTCATTATGGGCTGTAGTGTAATTAAAGCCGTACATTTTAGACAGGTGTTCAGCAGTCAGGTTGTGTGTGGTTTCAAAATAAGTATTAAATACAGGGGTTTCTTTGTGGCCCGGCAATATCCTGAAGATGCCACCACCGGCGTTGTTTATCAATATAATTTTGAAGTCTTTAGGGATATAACTGTTCCATAAAGCATTACTGTCATATAAAAAGCTTACATCGCCTGTAATAACCACATTAGGTTTACCGCTACCCACAGCAGCCCCTATTGCCGTGCTGGTACTGCCGTCTATACCGCTGGTGCCACGGTTGCAAAACACCTCTACCCCGGGCTTTATATCAAACAATTGTGCATACCTGATAGCCGAACTGTTACTTATCTGCACCTGGCTGCCATGAGGCAATGCAGGTAAAATACGTTCAAAAACCTTAAGGTCGCTAAAGGGGATTTTACCCAGGTACTCATCGTGCTTTACTTTACGGAATTCCTTCATATCCTGCGCCATGCGGTTGTAGTTGCTTTCTACAGCTTTGGTTTGTGGCAAAAATGCAGTCAGGAATTCATTAGGCTCTGCTTCAAAATGGCGGGTAAGCGCACCAAAAGTATCATAAGCACGCAGGCAGTCTACGTGCCAGTGGTCGGCAGGCTTGTATTTGCGCAGCCATGCCTTTACCCTTTTACTCACCACCATACCGCCAAAAGTAAGCAGTACATCCGGCTTCCATGCTTCAAAATCCTCAGCCGTAAAAGGGGTTATTATAGTATCAATACTGTTTAAAAACGTTGGGTGGTGCAGGTTGCTGGTGGTTTCGGTCATTACCACCACACTTGGGTCGGCAGCCAATTGGCTTATTATGGCCTCATCTATACTGCCGGGTTCGTTTACCCCTACCAGCACCAGTTTTTTAGCAGCAGAGTTCCATTTATCAAGATAATACTCCAGGTAGTTGTCAAACTTCCTTTCCTCCTGCGGCACATAATGCACCTGTACATTAACCGAAAGCTCTTCAACCGTTTCATACAGTGGCTCTTCAAACGGGGCATTAATATGCACGGGGCCGTTTTTAAATTTGGCAACGGCAATAGCCTCATTTATAAGCGCATCATTTTCCTCAGAGGCTTCTTCGTTAAGGTTGGCGCTAAACAGTATATGGTTAGCATATACGTTTTCCTGACGTATGGTTTGCCCATCGCCTATATCAATCTTATCATGCGGCCTGTCTGCAGAAATAACAATAAGGGGAATCTGGCTGTAAAAAGCCTCGGCTACAGCCGGATAATAATTCAGCAATGCCGAGCCTGAAGTACACACTACAGCTACCGGTTTCTTTAGCTGCTGGGCAAGCCCCATACCAAAGAAAGCGGCACAGCGCTCATCGGCAATACTATAGCAGGTAAATTCAGGATTATTGGCAAAGCCTATGGTTAGTGGCGCATTGCGCGAACCGGGAGATATAACAACATTAGTTATCCCTTTGGCAAGGCATATTTGTATAATGCTCTGTGCCAAAGGTATTTTAGGGTAAATCATGTTAGCCCCCCCAACCCCCAAAGGGGGCATTTCCTCTCCGTACTGAAAGCAGGAGTAAGAATCCCCCCTTTGGGGGTTAGGGGGCTTATGGGTTTATATTTACGAGTTAATCCACTCTGTTACAGACTCATCATCCGGAAGCGTTTTAGGGCCTACTACCCTTTCCAGCATACCGTTTTCGTTAATCAGGTATTTCTGGAAGTTCCACTCCACTTCGCTGTCCTGTAGCCCGTTCTTTTCTTTTTGTGTAAGAAACTGGTATATAGGTGCCATATCATCGCCCTTAACCGATATCTTTTCCATCATAGGGAAGGTAACACCATAGTTAAGTTTGCAAAATGAAGCAATTTCATCGTTAGTACCCGGTTCCTGAGAGGCAAAGTTATTGGCAGGGAAACCAATAATTACAAAATTTTTGCTGCTGTATTCTTTATACAGTTTTTCAAGGCTTTCATACTGTGGGGTTAAGCCACATTTAGAAGCCGTGTTTACAATCATTACTTTTTTGCCTTTAAGGGTTGCAAAGTCAAACTCCTTGCCGGTAATATCTTTTACTTTATACTGGTATATTGAGTGTACAGCCATATCTTTCTTATTTTCTGTCCTGTGGGTTGAAGTAAATGATTTTTTGTGCTCGCAGTTGCAAAAGCTTACTGCAAGCAGGCTAACCGCCGATAATATCAAATTTTTCATCATTTCAAAATTTACATTAAAGGTATAAAAATTACTTCTTTTTAAGGTGTTTACGGTACTGAATGTTTGCCAGTGTGCCAATTATAATTCCACCCAGTGCCATGTAGTAAAAATAAGCCGGTGTGCGCATTTCGCCACTTGCATAACTGTGCAGGCCTGTAAGGTAGAAGTTTACACCAAAATACGTCATAAGTATAGATGCAAATGCAAACACACTAAAGAAGTTAAAAATCCACGTGCCACGTAGTGCCGGTACAAAACGCATGTGTATTACAAACGCATATACCATAATACTTACCATAGCCCAGGTTTCTTTAGGGTCCCAACCCCAGTAACGGCCCCAGCTTTCGTTAGCCCATTGCCCGCCAAGGAAGTTACCTATGGCAAGCATTACAAGGCCCACGGTAAGCGCCATTTCGTTTATATAAGTTATCTCTTTTATGTTGATATCCATTTTTGCCTTGTTTTTACTGTTGGTAAAAATCATAAGGAAAAGCGAAAGCAAGCCCAGTATAAACCCAAGGGTAAACGGCCCGTAGCAGGCCACAATTACCGCCACGTGAATCATAAGCCAGTATGAGTTAAGTACTGGCTGCAGGTTAGCAATGCCCGGGTCTGTAAAGTTTAGGTGCGCCACCCAAAGCACAATGGCTGCCACAAATGCCGTGGCTGCAACTGTTAGCTGCGATTTACGGCCAAAGGCAAGGCCAAAGAACATGGTAGCCCAGCCCACATAAACAATAGACTCATAAGCATCGCTCCACGGTGCGTGGCCGGATATGTACCAGCGCATAGCAAGCCCAAGGGTGTGCAAAACAAACATTATGCCTATCAGCACATGGAATACCTTTACCGTAATACCCACCCACTTCTTTTTATTAAAGATGTTTACAATAACAAATGCCATCATCAGGATACCAAAAAGCGCATAGCACTGGTACAGCCTTTCAAATATATGCATTTTGTTATAGCGTATTTCGGCGTCAATTTTGGCTTCAGCAGGCATTACTTCGGCGCCAAATTTTTTCTGGTAGTTTTCCAGGCCGGTAAGTACTTTTTCGGCCGTGCTGTAATCTTTATCCTGTAGCGCTTTTGCAACCGATTCCCAATAGTAAGGTATAATGTTCCTTATGGTATCCATACCTTTTATGCTGTCGCCCATAATCTGGGCATAAGACACCCATTTATGGCCTTTATCATTCGGTATAGGCATTACATTAAACATTTGCCCGCTAAGGGTTAGGTTAAGCAGTACTATTTGCTCATTAAGCAATTTAAAATCAGTATCAAACTTATTCATTTCACGCTTGTGCGCACCTTCTTCCAGCACAGCGCTCAATTTATAGTTGCCCTGTGCATCAAAAAAGTCGCTCATGGCAGCAAATTTTGTATCAAGCGGCAGCCCGGCTACTTTTCTAATACTGCCGTTACCACGGGGTAGCGCTATAACAGGCACATCTACCCAGGCTTCCTGTAACAGCGACATAGAAATAAATGCCTGCTCAGCATTCATACCTTTAAAGGTATCTTTCTTGCTCAGTTTCCTCAGTATTTCAGATGCCATAGTATTCATAGGCACCATACGGCCACCATCCTGCGCTACCAGCTTACCAAAACGTGCTGCGTGCTCAGGGCTTACTTTAGTCCTCTCCAGCATGGTTTCAATTTCGCCTTCAGATGGTTTTGTGTGCGTAGTATGGGTATGGTCATCCTGAGAATATCCGCTAAAGGCAACTAATAGCATTACTGCTGCGGCCATTGCCTTTTTCTTCTCTTTTATCTTATTAAGCTTACGCTCAAGGTCTTTAAATCGGGTGTTTTTATCAAACAGGATTGCCATAAGGCCAATATACAGCAGGAAGTAGCCTATGTAAGACAACCAGGTACCCCAAAAGTCATGGCTTACCGATAGTTTTGTGCCTTTCTCATCTTCGTCAAACCCGCTTTGGAAGAAACGGTAGCCCCTGTAATCCATTACGTGGTTCATATAAATATGGTAATCAAATTTGTCTTTCTTCTCATCATCTATAACGCTAACCTTGCTCTCAAATGAAGAGAAACCGGCAGCCTGCCCCTCCATACCCGGGTAGCGGTTGCCTATAAAATCGTTAAGCTGTATTTTAAACGGAAGTTCGTAGGTTTTACTGCCGTACATAAGGGTAAAATCAAGTTCACCCAGCTTTATGGCTACCGGCATGCCTATCTGGCCTTTACCACCCAGCAGGGTTACTTCTTTTTCCTGTCCGCCGCTTTTTACAGTAACAACAAGGGCGCTTTCTTCTTTGGTTTTAAAATCGCCGTTACTCCTGTATACCTGCTTACCTTTAATGGCAGGCTCAGGGAATACAAACATGGCACCAGCCATATTGTATAACGAACGGAACATAAGCGGCTGTACACTGTCTTTTGCAACAGCCCCCTGAAACCTGTCGGCCATGCGCATATAGTTTCCTTCAAACGGCGCGTTAAAAGTGTACTCATCGCCTGATTTACTTACATTTACCGCACCGGCAGTTTGTTTATTAAAGGCAAAAAGTATGTTACTAATATTTTGAACCTCACCAGATTTAAGGTAGTGTTCGCGGCGCTGTCCTGTGGTTTGTTCCACCAGCTTTATGTACTCATCGCCATTGGCATCGGGCACAATAGTGTCTTTTGCGCCAAGTATAAAATCCTTATACTCAACCTCAAAAGGTATTTTATTAAAGCTGTTGGCTAATGTAAAGTGGTTATTGGCAAAAAGCGGAAACTCCTTGCTGCTCATTAAAATAGGCTTTTCAAAAGACAGGCGGCTCATACCTCCCTGGTATTCACCATCTACCAATACGGTCAGGTAAGGCTTATCGCTGTAAAAGTGGCTTTCGGTAGCGCCCTCGCGAATGGGCATCATACCCTCATAGCTTATATATCGGGTTACAAATGCCCCCAGTATTATAAGTATAAACGAAAGGTGCAGCAGCAGTGTAGCCCACTTTTCTTTCTTATGAAGCTGGTAACGCTTAATGTTGCCAAAAAAGTTGATTACAAAAATTACCATTATGGCTTCAAACCACTTGGTATTGTAAATAAAAACGCGGGCAGTTTCGGTATTATAGGCGTCTTCAATAAAGGTACCTATACCCATGGCAGCAGCAAAAACAACAAATAGCACGGCCATTAAACGGGTGGAAGAAAAGAAGGCAATAATCTTATCCATGTGTGTATGGGTAGTATTTTGATATAAATTGCCGCAAAAATACGGCAAAAGTTCAATTTTATACCCTTATTTTTTGACAAATTCAATTCATCCTGCCTGTTGACACATAATTTTAATATTAAATTTTAGTTAGGTATATTTGATGCCTAATGTATTAACTAACCCCAACATTTACGTTGAATGAAATTACCAAGACTACTCCTCCTCACAGGGCTTATTAGCCTTACTGCTGCCGCACAGGAAGTTATACCTAACAACCAGCACCTTTTTGATGATGTTATGTACCGCCGTGGCAACGATTACCGCGCTGCATCGGGCGTTCCGGGGCCTAAATACTGGCAAAACAGCGCCGATTATGTTATTGAAGCCGACCTGAACGACCAAACCAACATACTAAAAGGCAGGTTAACCATGACCTACCACAACAACTCCCCGCAGGAACTGCCTTATATATGGCTGTATGTAGAGCAAAACCGCTTTACAGATACTTCCCGCGGCACGCTAACCACCCCAATTATGGGCAACCGCTACAGTGGCGATACTGATGGTGGCCTAACCATTACTAACCTGGTTGCCAAGACTAAAGGCACATCAAACAAATATGTTATTAGCGATACCCGTATGCAGGTTATACTTGCCGAGCCGCTAAAACCGGGCAAAACCGCCACCATAAGCATGGATTTTGAGTTCCACATTCCGGAAGCAGGTATGGACCGCATGGGCCGCCTTGATACTAACGGCGGTACTACCTACTCTATGGCACAATGGTATCCGCGTGCAGCTGTTTATGATGACGTAGTAGGCTGGAACACTGAGCCTTACCTTGGTGCAGGTGAATTTTATGTTGAATACGGAAACTTTGATTACAAGGTAACCGTGCCTTACAACCACATTGTGGTGGGCAGCGGCGAACTTGTAAACGCTAAAGAGGTACTTACCAAAGAACAGCTAAAGCGCTGGGAACAAGCTAAAAACAGCGACAAAACCGTGGTGCTTATCAGCGATACCGAAGCCGGTAACCCAGCCCTTACAAGGCCGGTGCAAAGCGGTAAGGTTACCTGGCATTTTAAAATGAATAACAGCCGCGATATAGCCTGGGCCAGCGCCAAAAACTTTATTTGGGATGCTGCCCGCATTAACCTGCCAAGCGGCAAAAAGGCTGTGGCTCAGAGTGCTTACACTAAAGAAAGCGCAGGCGAAAAAGCCTGGGGACGCAGTACAGAATATACCAAAGCCTCTATAGAACACTACTCATCTATGTGGTTTGAGTACCCGTGGCCTAATGCCGTAAACGTGGCAAGTAACGCCGGCGGTATGGAATACCCGGGTGTATCATTCTGTAGTGCAGGCAGTTCGGGTGGCGACCTGTGGGATGTAACCGACCACGAATTTGGCCACAACTGGTTCCCTATGATAGTGGGCAGCAACGAGCGCCGCTATGCCTGGATGGATGAGGGTTTCAATACCTTTATAAACTACTACAGCACCCTGGCCTTTAATAACGGTGAGTATCAGAGCGATATAGCCAAAAGCCGCAACCGCGTGCACTGGTTTAAATCTAAATACCGCGAGAGTATTGCTACCTACCCTGACGTTGCCAAGTCTATGAACCTGGGTTACACAGCTTACTACAAGCCTGCAACAGGCCTTATCATGCTGAGGGAGTACATATTAGGCCATGAGCGTTTTGATTATGCCTTCCGCCAGTACATTAAAAACTGGGCGTTTAAGCACCCACAACCAAGCGACTTCTTTAACGCTATGGACAACGCTGCCGGCGAGAACCTGAACTGGTTCTGGAGGGGATGGTTTGTAGAAAACGCCAATATAGACCTGGGTATCAAAGATGTAAGCGCTATAAAAGGCGGCACAACCATAACCTTTATCAACAGTGGCACTATGCCTGCACCGGTGGTATTTAAGGTTACGTATGACGATAACTCATCAGAAATCAAGACGTTACCGGTTGAAGTATGGCAACGTACCAACGAATGGAAATACCTGCTTAAGTCAGACAAAACGGTTAAGGCTGTGGAGATTGACCCGGAAAGGGTACTGCCGGATATTACCGCCAGCGACAATACCTGGACTAAGGAGTAATTTCCTATAGAAATAAGACATATCATTTTTATGAAATCCGCAAAATTTTAAGTTTTGCGGATTTTTTTATTTTTGATGTATTTTCTTATGTTTTAACTTTATTTTAACGCTAATATTTCACTTTCGGAGTTCGATATTCAGTTTTAAAGTCAAAAGTTTGTAAAGTCATAAAGTCTGGCTATTCTCATTTCAGACTTTTGACTTTCGACGTTAAACTTTCGTCCGGTTTATCTCATTTTTTAGTGCAAAAATGGCTGCACTAAATCCTGTAAAAACCATCGTAACTTTGCAGAAGATTTTTGGCCCCAATTTTTACAGCTGTATATTTTTACGATTAAGATTTACGTTATATTAGCATCAAACCAATCACCAGCCATGAAACACCTATTCTTCTCCCTCCTGTTCCTCCCTTTTATAGCATTGGCACAGCAACAGCAACCCTCGCCACAATTTACACAGTTGGTTAAACAGGCCGATTCGCTCGCTATGGCTAAGCAATACAAAAACGCCATAGAGGCTTACAGCAAAGCCATTGCCATAAACCCGGATAAAGAAGTCACTTTCAGGCGTGGTGCGGCTTACCTGTCGTTACAGCAACACGATAAGGCCATTGCCGATTTTACCTATGCCATAAACCACCCCGATATAAGCCATTCCACGCTTACCACGGCATATTATATGCGTGGGCTTTGCAAACTATTAAACAATGGCGAATATACCCCAACCGGTTGCGACGACCTTAGCATGGCCAAATCGTTAGGCTTAAATTTAGACGAGGCCGGCAGTATTGTTAATTACTATTGCCCTTAACTTTTAGGTATATGAAACACCTCTTACTACTCCTGTTTACGGCAATCCCCTATTTTACCGCCGCACAAAACGGCTATGTAGCCCTGGAGGCCGATGGTTACCTCATGTTTTCTATTGACAGCCTTGAAACCTATACCAACGTTACCCTAAAAGGCAAAAAGCCGCTACAGTACCGCATAACATTGGTTGACGAAGTTACGGCCCTGCTCTCGCAGAATATAAAGGGCAGCTATATAGTGCAGGACACAATTCCGTGCGATGTAAACAACTGGCAGTGGCAGGAAAATGCCCCTATAGTATCTTCTTTCAGGGTCACAGATTTCAACAACGATGGACATCAGGATTTGGTTTGTATTAATGAAATGGCGGCGCACGGCAATGCTTACACTCAAATATTCCTCAACAGTGCCAAAGATGAAAGGCTGGTAAAGCTTATTGATGCCGAAACCAACAACGATTACTTTAGCAACCCCGAATATGACGACCGTAGAAAAATCCTGATTACTTCTGAATCAGGCGGTATTTACGGCTATACTACAACAAAATACAGGATAATTAAAAACCATGCACAACCTTTTGAACGTACAGTGGCCGAGCCCGGTGAGGATGAATTTATTGAACGTAACTATACCTACAAAAACGGGAATTGGATATCTGTAAAATAGTCGAAAGTAATAAAGTCAAAGGTCAAAAACCCGGAACCTAATATGGGCAAAGCTTTGTAGCCTTTAAGAGAATGTCCTTAGTGTAAAATCTTGGTGGCCTTAGTGATAGAAAAAATTATGCGCTATTTGTGTCCAAACGATAGTCCTATGGCGGGGTGGTTAAAACACAATTGACCCTGTAAGGGTCGCGCATATTAGCCCGGGGCAACGCCCTAAGAGACATGGTATATAAACGAAACCAACAACCAACCAATGAAATACATCTTTTTATTACTACTCAGCATAAGCGCCTTTGCACAGGAAGGCCGTGCCATAATATCGCTTGACAAAGATAATATTGTGTATCGCGGCATAGACAACCTTCTCAAAATTGGTGTGCCCGGTTTAGAACAAACCAATATAACGGTAACATCCACCGGCGGACAGATTAAACCCATAGAAAACCAGCCGGGGTATTATAAGTGGAATGTAACATCAGTAAGTGGTATGAGGTCAAAAGTTATGATCACTTATAAAAATGCTAATGGTAAAACGGTTGTAGAAAACAAAGAGTTTAGGGTTGTACCTGTACCTCCGCCTTATGCATATATAGAAAATCAAAAAAGTTGTTGCGAATATGAATACCATCTTACACGTAAGCAAATAGCCAACTTAAAACTTAACACAACTATAGACACATATCATGAACATGGTGATGCATTTTATAAAGTAGAAGAGTTTACACTCTATATGCCTAAAGACACAATTACCATACAAGGCAATACCATACCAGACAGTATTAAAGTTAAAATAGAATCCCTGCAAACGGGTTCTGTTATAATAATTAACCATATAAGAAGAAACAATCCTGACCCCCGCTTACTTTTAAAAGGTGTTGCCCCCCTTACTATCGAAGTTGTTGATGACCCGCTGCCTTACAAAGAAGAAGAACTGCCCGGGCCCATTGCCTACTCGCCACAATTTCGCACGCTGTACCGCGGTATAGAAAACAAGCTTATACTTACAGTACCGGGCGCTAAATCATTTAAGGCTACTGCACCGGGATTGAAAAAAATTAATGATAACGGCGACTATATTTTTAACGTATCTGCAGTTAAGGGAGATAAAGTTGATGTCGATTTTGAGGTAACCCTGCACGGAGATTCGCTGATTTACTACAAAGAACAGTATGAAATTTTAAATATAGAATTGCGCGGGCTTATCAACAATAAGGGCTGTAATGGCTGTACGGTTGAAATGAAGGCCAAAGATTTTGAAAACGCAGTAATAAGCCTGAGCTTTGATAATGTTATGGTGCCTGCTTACAGAAATGTACCCATATCATCATATATAATAGCAGTAACAGACGAAAAAGCCATTGAGGTTAAGGGAGATAAAATTACATCCGAAGTATATAAGGAAATACAAAAACTAAAACCTGGCTCAAAAATCAGAATAATAGTGACAGACTACAATCTTCCCGAAACAGGTATGGTAGGCGTAAGACCGCCAATGATTGAAACCGTACTGATTAAATAATCTAATAAAATCTTCATTCATCCGCTCAATCCGTGTTATCCGTATTTCATAATAAAATCACTTACTAATCAAATAATTACGTATCTTACAGCAATAAAACACAACCGCCATGAAATACATCCTTTTCCTTTTGATTAGCGTAAGCGCTTTTGCACAAAATGCATCAAATGTTACAGCCTCCAGCCACAAAGTATTAATCAACGGACAGAGTATGCAGGACGACGTACTCAAATTTACCCGCGAACAGCTTAAAGAAGCCGTTGTAACCCTTGACCCGGCCGCAAACTTGCCTGAAAAAACCCATATAGCCTGTTTTGAGTTAACGTTCCCCGAAAAGCCCCGTCACGTTATAGGAGGCAATAAGGTATTGGTAAATGTTCATCAAGCCATTTCCCGCCTAAAATCCGGCGATACCGTCATTATTCAAAACATAAAATATCAGGTTCCCGGCGATAAAACGTGGCATAAATACACCGGCAGCCAAAAGATTATGATTGTAGAGTAACTGTTCATTTCAGGTTTAAAGTTTAAAGTTTCAGGTTGGGCTTCACTCACACTTAAAATCTCCGTGATATAACCCCAAAAACTTTGCGTCCCGATAGCTATCGGGATTACGCCTTCTTTGCGCAATTTTGTGATATAAACAGTTAAAACGCACCGGCAGGCAGAACCTGAAACTTTAAACCTGATACAAATTTAAATAATCAACAAATTAACCACTAAAACGTTGTAGCAATCATAAATTAATTACATTTGCTCCTTGCAAAACTACTATATTTGCAACAATTCCGCGAATTGCTATGACCGAATGTATTTCTGTTTTTGATATGCTCAAGATAGGCGTAGGCCCTTCGAGCTCACACACTTTGGGGCCATGGCGTGGCGCCGAACGCTTTCTTAATGAACTGCGCGAAGAAGGCATTTTTAACGCCGTTACCCGCGTGCAGGTAGACCTCTATGGCTCACTTTCCCTTACCGGGAAAGGCCACGCGACCGACCTTGCCGTGATGCTGGGGCTTAGCGGTGCCGACCCTGAGTATGTGCCCATCGAAAGCATTTCAGATATTATAAACAGCATCAGCGTAAGCTACCGGCTCAACCTGGGTGGCGAAAAAATAATCCCGTTTTTTATTAATACCGATATTGTTTTTAACCGCAACTTCCTGCCGTTTCATGCCAATGGTTTTACCTTTACGGCGCAATATGACGGCGGCGAATACACCTCTACCTTTTATTCAATAGGTGGTGGCTTTGTAGTTAAGGAAGAGCGTGTTGTAGCAAAAGAAAAACAGGAAATACGCAAGTCGTTCCCATACCCTGTAGATAAGGCCGACGAGCTTTTAAAATACTGCCACGAGCTAAACATGAGCATTAGCGAGGTGGTGTATGAAAACGAAAAATCCATCCGCACCGAAGATGAAATCCACCACGAACTAATGCGTGTGTGGAACACCATGCTGGAGTGTATGCATACCGGTTGCCATACCGAAGGCATACTGCCGGGAGGGCTAAACGTGCGCCGCCGTGCTTTTGATATGCACAGCAAACTCATTGGCGATTTGCCCTACACTACCCCACAGGAATGGCTTCAGGTTATCCGCAAAACCGAGGTCAAATTCCGCCAGATACTCAAATGGGTTAGCTGCTTTGCCCTTGCGGTAAATGAGGTTAATGCTGCCCTGGGCCGTGTGGTTACCGCACCTACTAACGGTAGTGCGGGTGTTATTCCGGCTGTGCTTATGTATTATATGGTTATAGAAAACCACCAGGCCGATGAGCGCCACATAAAACAATTCCTTATGGTGGCCGGCGAAGTGGGCAGCATCTTTAAAAAGGGCGCTACCATCAGCGCTGCTATGGGGGGCTGCCAGGCCGAAATTGGCGTATCGAGCGCTATGGCTGCCGCTGCCTTGTGCGAGGTTATGGGCGGTTCACCCGAGCAATGCCTTATGGCTGCCGAAATTGCCATGGAACACCACCTGGGCATGACGTGCGACCCTATAGGCGGGCTGGTACAAATTCCGTGTATTGAGCGCAATACCATGGGTGCCATTAAAGCCATTAACGCCGCCGAGCTTGCCCTTGAAACCGACCCAAAAAACGCAAAAGTACCTCTTGATAAGGTTGTCAACACCATGTGGCAAACCGCCCAGGACATGAACAATAAGTACAAAGAAACCTCTGAAGGCGGCCTGGCCGTAACGGTTAATAATGCGGATTGCTGATTCAGATAGCAGATGGCAGACGCCTGAAAACTGCTACCTGCTACCTGCCATCTGAAATGTTTAACATTTAGTTGGGTGACTTCAAAAAACATATTGGCTAATTTTAAGTGTAAAACAAACGTAACTTAAAAAATTAGCGATTATGGACAGACAGATGTATCACTACGCAACAGTAAGCAAGGCCCTGCAGGAACTTGCCGAAAAAGGTTTTACAACCGACTTTAACCTTGAAGAAGAACGCATAGCACACAATGCAGATGACTTTACCATTGAGCACATTTATCGCTATGAGGGCGAATCAGACCCCGGCGATGAATCTACCGTATATGGCATAAGGTCTGCCAAAGGCGAAAAAGGCGTGTTTGTAGTTGGCCCCGGTGGCGATGAAAATGACGCTGCGAAACGATTGCTTGATATGAGTATCCGTGGCCGTATTGAACAGCAATAACCCATGGAACGCCTGCAAAAAAAGCTTGAAAAAATAGGGAGCGACCCTAAAACAACCGCTAAAGCCGTTGGCCTGCGCTATTGCTTAGCATCCGATAAAGGATATTACCGCAAGCGCCGCGCCAACGGCTTTTCATATAAAGACGAATCCGGAAATACCGTTAAGGATAAGGAGGTTTTAGAACGTATTAAAAAGCTGGTCATCCCCCCGGCATGGCAATACGTTTGGATTTCCCCTTATCAAAACGGGCACTTGCAGGTAACGGGTATAGATGCCAAAGGCCGCAAGCAATACCGCTACCACCCTGATTGGAATAAAATCAGAAACCAAAGCAAATTTTACCGTCTGCGCCGTTTTGCCCTTGCCCTGCCCCACATACGCGAGCAGGTAGAGCATGACCTGAAGCGGCAGGGGCTGCCTTATGAAAAGGTAGTGGCCCTTGTAATAAAGCTAATTGAGCTCACCAACATACGCATTGGTAACGATGCCTATAAAAAGTTATACGGCTCTTTTGGGCTTACCACCCTTCGCGATAAGCACGTAAAATTTGATGGCGCTACCGTAAACTTTGAGTTTGTGGGTAAAAAGGGCGTTAAGCACAAAATCAAGCTGCAAAGCCGCCGTATGGCCAACCTGGTAAAAAAATGCAGGGACATACCCGGGCAGGAGCTTTTCCAATATTATGACCATGACGGCAAGCACCACAGCATAGGCTCGGCAGATGTAAACCATTACTTAAAAGAAGTATCGGGCGAAGACTTTACCGCCAAAGATTTCCGTGCCTGGGCCGGCAGCCTCAACGCGCTGTGTGCCTTTCATGAATTGGGCGAATTTAAAACCCAGGCCGAGCTTAAAAAGAACATCATTAACGTGTTAGACCACGTGGCGCAAAAACTGGGCAATACCCGCACCGTATGTAAAAAATACTATGTGCATCCCACCGTAGTAGCCGCTTATGAAAACGGTTCTATATGGAACTACAACGCCACCGTTACAGAAACACATAACGCCGGCGAGCTCAACGCATCAGAGCACGCCCTGCTCGACCTGCTTTCCACCGAGAAAATTGCCGAAGTAGTGGCATAAAAATTTAAAAATTGACGATTTAAAGATTGAAAAATTCGTGGGATTTATAAGGTTTACTATATTTATAGTCACGAATTTTTAAATCATTCAATCTTTAAATCGTTCAATAAAAATTGGAAAACTACACCGTAGTACTGTTTATAATGGCCATAATGATAGGGCTTTCTGCCGTGGCCGAAAAGTTTAAATTCCCCTACCCTATATTGCTTATAGTGGCAGGCATTGCCATAGGCTTTGCGCCAGAAGTGCCTAAAATAGAGATAAACCCCGAGATTGTATTCCTTATCTTTTTGCCTCCCCTGCTGTATGATGCTGCTTTTAATATTTCGTTTACCGATTTTAAGACACACATAAGCACCATAAGCACGCTGGCCATAACACTGGTATTCCTCACCACGCTGGGCATAGCCGTAGTGGCACGCTATCTGGTGCCTGGCATGACGTGGCCGCTGGCATTTGTACTGGGCGCCATACTCAGCGCTACCGATGCCGTTGCTGCCATGAGCATTACCAGGGGGCTCAATATATCACATAAAACCAACACCATACTCGAGGGCGAAAGCCTTATAAACGATGCCTCTGCACTTGTGGCCTACCGCTTTGCCGTGGCAGCTGTGGGCGGGGCTTCATTCATATTATGGAAAGCATCCCTCGAGTTTGTAATGCTCCTTGCCGGGGGAATTGTAATTGGTTCGCTTATGTCACGCCTTATTTTTTTATTGAAGTTTGTGCGCCAAAGCCCCATGATTATCATCAGTTTCCTGCTGTTGCTACCGTTTGTAACCTATCTTTTGGCTGAAGAACTCCATGTATCGGGCGTAATAGCCGTGGTAACGCTGGGCCTTTCCATAGCTTTTGTAAGCAACAAGGTGTTCCCCGATAACCTTAAAAACCAGTCGCGCCACATTTGGGATATCATCATCTTTATGCTCAACGGCCTGATTTTTATTTTAATCGGCCTGCAATATCCTTACGTATTAAAAAACATCCCGAAAGACCAGGTAATTCCGTATTTACTATATGCCCTGCTCATAACGGTGGTAACGCTGCTCATCCGCACGTTGCGTGTGTTTATGCAACGCAGCAGGCTAAAAAAGGCACTTTCCATGAAACGCTCGCGCATAACCAAAGAAGCATTGCTCGACTTCCGCACAAGCCTTATTATAAGCTGGAGCGGCATGCGCGGCATAGTATCGCTTGCCATAGCCATTGGGTTACCCAAGGAGCTGGAAGACGGCACGCCCTTCCCCCTGCGCAACGAGATTATATTTATATCAGTAGCCGTAGTGCTGTTTACGTTATTAGGTCAGGGCTTAACACTGCCATGGCTGGTTAAGAAGCTGTCTTCTGAAAAGGAGTGTTAGGTTGGTATATTAGAATTTTGGTATTTTAGAATATTAGACATAACACATAAACACCTAATCATCTGATAGCTAATTGCTGATGGCTGACCGCTTCCGTCCTGTCTAATATTCTAAAATTCTAACATACTAAAATTCCAAAAATCAATTATCTTTGCCAATAGACCTATGGAACAATTCATCGTATCAGCCCGCAAGTACCGCCCCCAAACGTTTAAAGACGTAGTGGGCCAGCAGGCTATTACCAATACGCTGCTAAACGCCATAGACAACAACCACTTAGCCCAGGCGCTGCTGTTTACCGGCCCGCGCGGTGTGGGCAAAACCACCTGCGCACGCATACTGGCCCGCAAAATAAACCAGGAGGGTTATGATGACCCTTTTGAAGATTTTGCCTTTAATGTGTTTGAGCTCGATGCCGCCAGTAACAACTCGGTAGACGACATCCGCAGCCTTATAGACCAGGTGCGCATACCACCCCAAACCGGCAAGTACAAGGTGTATATTATAGATGAGGTGCACATGCTGTCTCAGGCGGCTTTTAATGCGTTCCTTAAAACGCTTGAAGAACCGCCGCGCCATGCCATTTTTATACTGGCTACTACCGAGAAGCACAAGATTATCCCCACTATATTATCGCGCTGCCAGATATTCGACTTTAAGCGCATAACGGTTAAAGATGCCAAAGACCACCTTGCCGAAGTAGCGCGCAGCCAGGGTATTACCTTTGAAGACGATGCACTGCACATTATAGCCCAAAAGGCAGACGGCGCCATGCGCGATGCCCTTTCTATTTTTGACCGTGTGGTAAGTTACTGCGGTACTAACCTTACACGCCAGGCCGTTACCGAAAATCTTAATGTACTTGATTATGAGTATTATGTAAAGGTAACCGACCTTATACTAGGCAACCGTATACCCGAACTGCTGCTTATTTATAACGAAATTTTAGCCAAAGGTTTTGACGGGCACCACTTTGTTGCCGGGCTTGCATCGCATTTCCGCGACCTTATGGTGTGCCAAAACCCTGCCACGCTTGTGCTTTTAGAAGCCGGCGAAGTAGCTCAGGCACTTTATGCCGCACAGGCCCAAAAAGCCAGCCAGGCGTTTTTGCTTCAGGCCATTGATATTGCCAATGATACCGACCTGAAGTATAAAACCAGCCAAAACCAGCGCCTTTTAGTAGAACTGTGCCTTATGCAGCTTGCCTCTATCACTTTTGATGGAGAAAAAAAAAAGTTGACGGCTATATAGTCCCCGCGCATTATTTTAAAGATTCCCAGCCTGTTGTACCGGTTTCAGCACCTGTAGCCAACGCACCTCAGGCCACATCTGCTGCACAACAAACAGCACCTGCACCCATTACTGCACTCCCTGTAAAAGAACTTGAGGTTGAAGAACCCGAAGTAGTAAAGCCTCCCGTTGTTAAAAACGATGACGACGGCCAGCCCAGGGTTTCGGCATTTTCACTCTCGAGCATCAGGATGAAGCGTGAGTTGCAGGAAACGCAGCGTTCGCAGATTAAAAACCCTGATGAGCTTCCGCGCGAAGCCTTTAGCGAGACTGATATGCGCCTGCAATGGAATAAATTTGCACAGCGCCTTAGCGACAGCGGCCAAAAAATTATGGCTACCTATATGCAAATTAACGACCCCGTGCTTGATAAAGACGGGTTTACCATTCGCCTTGAGCTGCCCAATGCCGGCAGCAAGGTAGACTTTGACAATAGCAAGCTCGAACTGCTGGGTTACCTTCGCGGCAAGCTGCACAACCACGATATTGTTATTGATGTGCACGTTAATGAGGTTATCAGCACCCGCCACGCCTTTACCCCCGAAGAAAAATACGAAAAGCTTAAGGCCATTAACCCCGCGCTTGAGCAACTTAGAAAAATGTTTGACCTTGATGTGTAGCATCAGGCAATAAACATCTTTTCGAATAAAATAACGTTAAACCCACTACCCTTTCTTACAGCGTTTCTTTAACTTTACTAAGCTAAACCAACTGCCATGTACACACCTTTCAAAAACCGGCTTGCACTGCTTAGCCTTTTTGCACTTTTATGTTTACCTGTATCGCTTAGCGCGCAACTATTGGGCGCAGCTGCTTCAGATGCCAAAGAGACAGTACAGGAGGTACCCAAAGATTCTTTGGGGCGCGACAACCCACGCAGTACGGTAGATGGTTTTTTAAACGCTATGGGCGATCAGAACTACAACCGTGCCAGCCAGTACCTTACCCTGCGCAGGTCGGTTAGGCGAAGCAGCCAAAAGAAAAAAGTAGTACAGGCATTTCAAAGGCTGCTGGATACCGGTGGTGATTTTTATGCATCGTCCCTGCTTAGCAACAAAGCCACCGGCCGTACCGATGACGACCTTGAACCGAATACCGACCAGGTAGGTAAAATCACAGTTGGTGAAGACGAAATAAACCTGTATGTAGAAAACACAGCCGGCGAAGGCAAACCACCCGTTTGGCGTTTTACCCAGGAAACCGTAGACGATGTTACCTCCATAAACATAAAAAGCGACCTGCTGATTGATAAGGTACTGCCTGCCTCAATGCGCGAACGCCGCCTGTGGGGTGTACCTGTAGGCCATTGGCTGGCAGTTATAGCCATTGGTATACTATCATACCTGGTGGCATGGGGATTAATATCGCTCTTAGGCACCATACTCTCTAAATTCTGGAAAAAAGAAAAGCGCGAAAAAGCAACTGCCATAATTCAGGCTTTTGAACAGCCTGTGCGCCTGTACCTTGCGGTTCGCCTTTTTGTTGCGGTATCATTACAGGTGGGCATATCTATCATTGTGCGTCAAAAATTTAACACCATAATTTTTACCGCTACCATATTTGCATTCCTTATCCTGCTGTGGAGGCTTACTGATTATTTAAGTATTTATACACAGCAACGCATGACGTTGCGCAAACGCCTCTCCGCAATATCAGTAATACTGTTTTTGCGCCGTATGGCTAAAATAGTTATTGTAGTAATAGGTGTTATAGCCGTGCTAAGCGCTGTAGGTTTTGATGTTACCACCTGGCTTGCCGCACTGGGCATAGGTGGTATTGCCCTTGCACTTGGTGCACAAAAAACAGTGGAGAACTTTGTGGGCAGCGTTACCCTGATTGCAGACCAGCCCATTCGCGTAGGCGATTTTTGTAAAGTTGGCGAAATAAAAGGCACCGTAGAAAGCATAGGTATGCGCAGTACCCGTCTGCGCACCCCTGAGCGCACAATTGTAACCATACCAAATGGGTTGTTTAGCAGTAACAATATTGAAAATTATGCCCATCGCGATAAATTTTTCTTTAACCCTGTACTTGAATTCCGTATGGAAACTACTCCGGCACAACTGCGCTACCTGCTGGTGGAAATACGCACCATGTTCTATTCACACCCGAAAGTAAGCAATGAGCCGGCTAAAGTACGCTTTGGTGGCCTTACCGCAAGTGGCTACAAAATCGAAATTAACGCCTACATTGAAGCCCCGAATATTGATACCGCCGAAGAAGTGGAAGAAGACCTGTACCTGCGCATACTGGATATTGTAGCCGCCAGCGGCACTGATTTTGCCTACCCCAGCCAAACCCTGTATATGGCCCGCGATAAAGGTATTGATGAAGATAAAACCAGGCTGGCCGCAGAAAAAGTACAGCACTGGGTTGATACTGATGACCTGCAGCTACCCGCTTTTGACCCGGAACGTATTGAAGCCCTTAAGGACAAAATACAATACCCGCCAAAAGGCAGTATTTCCGCTAAGGAAGAATAGGAAATAAACATATGTAAAATAAGAAAGGCCCTGCATTTGCAGGGCCTTCTTGTATAAATAAACAGGAATTACTGTTTACGTTTTGCTTTAAATTCAGCAGCTTTATCGCTCATTTCAAGCGCCTGGTAAAGGCTGGCCAGCATACCTATTGTGTACTGGTCGTTTTTATCAAGGTTATACGCTTTTTCATAGTAACCTACAGCAGCCTTATAGTTGGTTTCTTTCTGCTTTTTAAGTTCGGCATACTTTTTATTATCAGCAGCAGAGTTACCAAGGTCGTTCATTTGCTTTGTAAGTGATTCCTCATCCATTAGCATAAGGTCACCCAGCCTTACATAAGCCAGCTGGTAGTCAGGCTTAATTTCAATAGCCTTTTTGTAGTTGGCTTCAGCCTCTTTAGCATTGGTTTGTGCACTTACAGCCGCAAGGTTATAAAAGAGGTCGGCATTGTTAGGCTGTTTTGCCACAGCCTCATTTATAAGCCTTTTGTAACCGTCATAATCTTTAGCAGTAAGGTAGAAGTTAGCCTCAGCAATAATAAGCCCCACATCGTTAGGGTTTAGCTTACGTGCATTAGCAATAGCTTCTTTAGCTTTATCTTCCTGGCCAAGCTCAAGGTACAAAAGTGCAATGTTCCTTACAATTTCGCCTTTAACCGATTCAAATTTCTGCTCAGAAGGCGTGTCATACCCTTGTAAAAGTGCAGCATCCCTTACAGATTTGTTAGGGAAAGACTCAACCACACCGGTAGCTTTGTTTCTTGCAGTAAATGCAGAACCCTCGCCTGTCCAGCCGGTTTTGTCAAGCTCTAAATAATAGTCAAGGGCTTTTTTAAACTCTTTTGCGTTTACTGCATAAGATGCAGCCCTGTACAGCATATAATTATCTGTAGTATCAAGGCCATAAGCCGTATAGAAATACTGAGATGCCAGTGCAAGCTCATCACCTTTTACAAGCTGGTCTCCCAATGTAGATATAACCGCTTTAACCCTTGGGTAAATCTCATCAATAATAATCTTGGTATACTTTTGCTTACCGTCTTTTTCAAGCTCAATAACATGGTCAAAAGCATCTTTCATGTGAAAGTAATAATCAGATGAAGCCGTAGGGTTTGTCATCATCTGGCTAAGCTGGCCCAGATTATACTTACCTTTATAGAAATAAATTTCTATTTGCTGCTCTTTTTCAGCAAACGCAAGCTTGGTTTCGGCAGCGTCTACCAGGTTTTTATATTCCTGTACATCGGCAGCAGTAGGCTCTTCCATTTTTTCAAACTTGGTGTCATACTTTTTCAGGGCCTTAAGCTCATCTTTTTGTGCATAAGCACCCATAGAGAGCATAAGTGCTGCAGCTAATACAAATCTAATTTTCATAAGTTGCAAATTATAGTTTATTCAATTGTTTCGTCAGTATCTTCAGTCCCCAGCTCAAGGTCTTCGGCATCGGTACCTTCCGGAAGGATTATACCGTTAATACCGTTTTCATCACCTGCTTCAAGGGCTTCGTTTTCAGCTTCCTCAACGGCCTCTTCCTCACGCATTACTTTGGTTACGGCAGCAATAGAGTCGTTACCTTTGATGTTAATAAGCCTTACGCCTTGTGTGGCACGGCCCATAACACGCAGGTCGCTTACCTTCATACGTATGGTAAGGCCAGACTTGTTAATGATCATAAGGTCATCAGCATCAGTAACGTTATTAATAGACACCAGTGCACCGGTCTTATCGGTAATGCTAAGTGTTTTAACACCCTTACCGCCACGGTTGGTAATACGATAATCTTCAAGGCTCGAACGCTTGCCATATCCATTTTCAGACACCACAAGTATCTCACTGTTCATATCATTTACAGATACCATGCCAATTACTTCATCTTTCTCATCGGCCAGCGTTATACCACGAACTCCCGAAGCGCTGCGGCCCATTGGGCGGGTCTTACCTTCTTCAAAACGCACCAGCTTACCGCTCTTAACGGCAATAAGCACCTGGCTTTCGCCTGTGGTTAGTTTTGCTTCAAGCAGCTCATCGTCTTCACGTATGGTAATGGCCGCAATACCGTTAGTCCTTGGGCGGCTGTATTGCTCAAGCGAAGTCTTTTTAACAATACCCTGCTTGGTAGCCATAATAACGTAGTGGCTGTTTATGTACTCCTCATTTTTAAGGTCCTGGGTACAAATGAAAGCCTTAACCTTATCATCGTTTTCTATATTAATAAGGTTTTGTATGGCGCGGCCTTTGCTGGTTTTGCTGCCTTCCGGAATTTCATATACCCTCATCCAGAAACACTTGCCTTTTTGTGTAAAGAACAGCATGTACTGGTGGTTGGTAGCCACAAACAGATGCTCCAGGAAGTCGGCATCGCGGGTAGCCACACCTTTCTGGCCTACACCGCCACGGCTTTGGGTTTTGTATTCGCTAAGCGGGGTACGCTTAATGTAGCCGGCGTGGCTTATGGTAATAACCACATTCTCGTCGGCAATAAGGTCTTCAATGCTCACGTCGCCACCGGCATATTCAATCTGGCTGCGGCGGTCATCGCCAAACTTATCTTTAATTTCAGTAAGCTCTTCTTTAATAAGCTCCATCCTTAGCTCTTTGCTTTCAAGGAGTGCTTTTAATTCGGCTATTAACTTCATTATTTCGGCATATTCTGCACGAAGCTTATCCTGCTCAAGGCCGGTAAGCTGCCTTAGCCTCATTTCTACAATGGCGCGCGCCTGGATTTCGCTCAGGTTAAAGCGCTCCATTAATTTGGCACGGGCTTCTTCGCCGTCTTTACTGCCACGGATTATGGCAATAACCTCGTCTATATTATCAGATGCTATAATAAGGCCTTCTAATATGTGTGCCCTCTCCTCTGCCTTGCGAAGCTCATACTGCGTGCGGCGTACTACCACATCATGCCTGTGCTCCACAAAGTAATGAATCATTTCTTTAAGGTTAAGCAGCTGAGGGCGGCCGTTTACAAGCGCAATGTTATTTACGCTGAAAGAAGACTGTAGCTGTGTAAACTTATATAAGGTGTTAAGCACCACATTAGGCACGGCATCTTTTTTAAGTATGTACACAATGCGCATACCGTTACGGTCAGACTCATCGCGAATATTGGCAATACCGTCAATTTTCTTCTCGTTAACCATGTCAGCCGTTTTCTTGATCATGTCGGCTTTATTAACCTGGTACGGAATTTCGGTAACAATAATACACTCACGCCCGTCTACTTCTTCAAAACTGGTCTTGGCACGCACAACAACGCGGCCACGGCCTGTTTTAAATGCTTCGCGCACGCCCTCATAACCATATATTGTACCGCCTGTAGGAAAATCAGGTGCTTTTATATGGTGCATAAGTTCGTCTATCTCAATATCGTTATTGTCAATATAGGCAAGGGTACCGTCTATAACTTCGGTAAGGTTGTGCGGGGCCATATTGGTGGCCATACCCACAGCAATACCGCTGGCACCGTTTACAAGCAGGTTGGGCACACGCGTAGGCATTACAGTAGGCTCCTGCAGGGTGTCGTCAAAGTTATACTGAAAGTCAACGGTTTCTTTGTCAAGGTCGCTCATAATTTCCTCAGAAATCTTTTTAAGCCTGGCCTCGGTATAACGCATTGCAGCGGGGCTGTCGCCATCTACAGAGCCAAAGTTACCCTGTCCGTCTACAAGCAGGTAGCGCAGGCTCCATTCCTGGGCCATACGCACCATAGTATCATATACTGATGAGTCTCCGTGCGGGTGGTA
Source organism: Flavobacterium akiainvivens (assembly GCF_001278115.1). Taxonomy (GTDB): domain Bacteria; phylum Bacteroidota; class Bacteroidia; order Flavobacteriales; family Flavobacteriaceae; genus Flavobacterium; species Flavobacterium akiainvivens. The sequence goes on from NZ_LIYD01000005.1 coordinate 954,129, forward strand.
TTTACCCAGCACCTCTCCTACAATCCTTGCTGATTTTTTGTGGGCCCTGTTGCTCATTACGCCCAATTCATACATTCCGTAAAGTACCCTTCTGTGCACGGGTTTCAAGCCATCCCTAACATCCGGAAGCGCCCTTGATACGATTACCGACATCGAATAGTCGATATACGCACTTTTCATTTGGTCTTCTATGTTAATGGGAATTAACTTTTCTCCTTCTGCCATAAATAGTTATATTAAAATTTATAGATTTTTAACAGTTATATCAAAACGTGCCAATATACGCAATTTTATCGGGTTTGTAATCGTTTGAATTAAGAATTTTAAAGCATTTATCAACAGTAAAATAAAGGGCTGCGGTTAATAAACTATTACTAAAAGCCTTTTATTTCTCACATTTTTTTTGTCACTTAGCATGACAATACTTCATGTAGGTATGATTTTTGTAAAATGTTATGTAAATAATTACATTTACGATATATAGAAAGGAATTATTTATGGATGATAATTTTTCACCAAGGGTCAAAGACGTCATTACCTACAGCAAGGAAGAAGCCTTGCGCCTGGGGCATGACTTTATTGGCACCGAGCACCTTATGTTAGGCATGTTGCGAGATGGCAACGGCAAAGCCATATCCATCCTTACCAACATAAACGTTGACCTTGACCACCTGCGTAAAAAGGTAGAGATATTAAGCCCTGCAAACCCTACAGCAGAGCGCAATAACGAAAAAAAGAACCTTCACCTTACACGCCAGGCCGAAAGGGCTTTGAGAACTACCTTCCTGGAGGCTAAAGTGTTTCAAAGCACCAGCATTAGCACCGCACACCTGCTGCTGTGTATTTTGCGCAACGAGAACGACCCTACCACAAAGCTGCTGAACAAGCTTAAAATTGATTATGAAACTGTTAAAGAACAATTCATTAGCATGACATCAAACGAAGAAGATTTTATGGAAAACCTGCCAAAGGCAGAGTCCTATAACGACGATCCGGGACAAGATGACAGCCTGCGTGGCGACAGCGGCTTTAGCAACCCTGCTTCCGGAAACAAAGCCAACAAAAAATCAAAAACCCCGGTTCTTGATAACTTTGGCCGAGACCTTACTGAACTTGCCGAAGAAGGCAAGCTTGACCCTGTTGTGGGCCGTGAAAAGGAAATTGAGCGTGTAAGCCAGATCCTTAGCCGCCGCAAGAAAAACAACCCGCTGCTTATTGGCGAGCCGGGTGTAGGTAAAAGTGCCATTGCCGAAGGGCTTGCACTGCGCATTATACAGAAAAAAGTATCGCGCATACTGTTTAACAAACGCGTTGTAACGCTGGACCTTGCCAGCCTTGTGGCCGGCACCAAGTACCGCGGACAGTTTGAAGAACGCATGAAAGCCGTTATGAACGAGCTTGAAAAGAACGACGATATCATTCTGTTTATAGATGAAATTCACACCATTGTGGGGGCAGGTGGTGCTACAGGTTCGCTTGATGCAAGCAATATGTTTAAGCCTGCCCTTGCCCGTGGCGAAATACAGTGCATTGGCGCAACTACCCTTGACGAGTACCGCCAGTATATTGAGAAGGATGGTGCCCTTGAAAGGCGTTTCCAGAAAGTTATAGTTGAACCTACAAGCGTAGCGGAAACTATCACAATCCTGAACAACATCAAGAACAAATATGAAGACCACCACAACGTTATTTATACCGATGAGGCTATCGAAGCGTGTGTAAAACTTACGGACCGCTACATGAGCGAGCGTTTCCTTCCGGACAAGGCTATTGATGCGCTTGATGAGGCAGGTAGCCGCGTGCACATTACCAACATTGATGTACCTAAGCAAATACTTGACCTTGAACGCAAGCTTGAGGAAGTGCGTGAGCTAAAAAACAGCGTGGTTAAAAAACAGAAATACGAAGAAGCTGCCAAGCTTCGCGACGACGAAAAACGCATTGAAAAAGACCTTGCCATTGCCCAGGAGCAGTGGGAAGAAGATTCTAAAAACAACCGCGTTACCGTTACCGAAGACAACGTGGCCGATGTGGTAAGCATGATGACCGGTATACCGGTAAACCGTATTGCTCAAACTGAAAGCAACAAGTTAGCTAAACTACCGGAACTCATTAAAGGTAAGGTAATTGGCCAGGACGAGGCAGTACAAAAAATTGCCAAGTCAATACAGCGCAACCGTGCTGGGCTTAAAGACCCTAACAAACCCATAGGCTCATTTATTTTCTTAGGACAGACCGGTGTGGGTAAAACCCAGCTTGCCAAGGTTATTGCCAAAGAATTGTTTGACAGCGAAGACGCATTGATACGTATAGACATGAGCGAGTATATGGAAAAATTTGCCATATCGCGCCTTGTAGGTGCGCCTCCGGGATATGTAGGTTATGAAGAAGGCGGGCAGCTTACTGAAAAAGTACGCCGCAAGCCTTACTGTGTAGTACTTCTTGACGAGATTGAAAAAGCCCACCCTGATGTATTCAACATGATGCTTCAGGTGCTGGATGACGGTTTCTTAACCGATAGCCTGGGCCGTAAAATTGACTTTAAGAATACCATTATAATAATGACTTCTAACGTGGGTGCCCGCCAGCTGAAAGATTTCGGGCAAGGCGTAGGCTTTGGTACTTCTGCCAAAAAATCACAGGCAGATGAGCACACCAAAGGCGTTATTGAGGCTGCATTAAAGAAAACTTTTGCTCCGGAGTTCATTAACCGTATAGATGATATAATTGTGTTTAATGCTCTTGAAAAAGAACACATTGACCAGATTATTACCATTGAGCTACAAAAGCTGTATGCAAGGATTAAAGACCTTGGCTACAACATTCAGCTGAGCCAGAAGGCAACTGATTTTATTGCCGAAAAAGGTTTTGATAAGCAATATGGTGCAAGGCCTCTAAAACGCGCAATACAAAAGTATGTAGAAGACGTTCTTGCCGAGGAAATCATTACCTCTAAAATATCAAGCGGTGATGAAATTTTTATGGATCTTGAAGATGGCGGCAGCGAACTGGCTGTTACCATCAAAAAAGCTGAAAACCCTGCAAGCTAATACAGCTACAGTAATTTTTATATTGAACCCCGCATTAGCGGGGTTCTTTTTTTGTCTTTACAATAATCAGGGCCTTTTTTGTGTTTATAACAGCAGCCTAACCAACATTCTATGCAAAAAATCATTTTACTTCTCTTTCTTGTTATCAGCACAACTGTTTGCCATTCACAAAACACAGGCAGTATGTATAACAAGCATACTAACGCTGCAGAACTTTACATTATTGATAATAATTACACTGCAGCACTCAATGAATATCAGGCAGCCTTTAATACCGGAGTAACTTTTGCACAGGATTTGTATAATGCGTGCGTGTGCTCATCTAAATTAAACGACAAACAAAAACTTATCGCATTATCAACCCAACTTGCCAAAACAGGAGTGGGCAGTAATTTCTTTAAACGCAATACCTTTAAAAAATGGCTGGATGATAGTGATATGGCTGCAATAATTAAAGAAGCTGATACAATAAGGCAAAAATTTCAAAACACAACCAAACAGTACACGCAAGGGCTTAGAACATTTTTCATCAAAGACAGTACCTACAATAGGCTAAGGCAGACCAAATTTGCAAGTGAATATGAACTGCCTGATACTTTACAAAACCTTTTTAAAGAAAACACCAAAAACCTACTGGCTTATTTAGAAACCAATGGGTTTTATAACGAAAAAAGAATCGGTGCAAAAGTTGTAAATGATACATTATTGGGTCCATTCACGCAATCTGATATTGTAATATTACATTATCTTGAAATGGGTAATGATACGGCAACTGTTTCTGCTATAAAACATCTGTTATTACAACAATTAGACAACGGCACTGTTAAGCCTTATCAGGTTGAAGCATTCATTATTTTAAGCCACGGCATTTTTGAAGACATAGGGCACTGGAACTACCAAATCTATCAATGCGGCCTTTACAGGGCAAATAAGATTGAACATGAGTCGGCAATTAACGTGTCCAGGGCAAAATACTATATGGACTACCTTGAAGGATTTGAGAAGAAAATAGTGTTCCATTATTCACGCATCTCAGATTTTGATATACGGCAATACATCATAAAAAGCCCTGTGCATGATGTTGATTTCTTTAATTCGGCCTATCATAACATTGCAACTCTTGTAAAATGCAACTAAAGCCCCATATTTTAACGGCTAATTCTTGCTGAACAACAATTAAAATACTCAAACAGCAAACTTTTATAATTTTAAAATCAACCCACCCCATCTAAACACAGGGGCATAACTTATATAGTTCAATTAGTGCTAAAACACCCTATTTACAATTCATTAAAAATTTGGGAACCAATTACCAATAACAAAAATTCTACATCGTTTTTTTACGAATTTAAGATTGACCATTTGCTGTTACTTTTGCTATCTTTGCGAGCCTTGCTTTTTAATTTGGGGTTAGTGTGCGTGCATACTGTTTCCAAATGCATTTTGCAGGACATAACAAACAAACATAAGTAACCGTATAACAACATCCTTTTGCCACGTTTGCAACAGGTTTTTAAACAAAACACAATGTCTACATCTAAAATCTACTACACGATAACTGATGAGGCCCCTATGCTGGCCACCCATTCGTTCCTTCCCATTGTTCAGGCATTTGCCTCAACTGCCGGGATTGAAGTAGAAACCAGGGATATTTCGCTTGCAGGCCGTATCCTTGCCAACTTCCCTGAAAACCTTACTGAAGACCAGAAAATAGGCGATGCCCTTACAGAGCTTGGCCAGCTTGCCAATACACCGGAGGCTAACATTATTAAGCTTCCAAACATTTCGGCTTCTGTACCACAGCTTAAAGCCGCCATTAAAGAACTTCAGGAGCAGGGCTTCAACGTGCCTAACTACCCTGAAGATGCACAAACTGAAGAAGACAAAGCCGTTAAGGCAAAATATGCAAAAGTATTAGGTTCAGCAGTTAACCCTGTACTTCGCGAAGGTAACTCAGACCGCCGTGCGCCTAAGGCCGTTAAAAACTACGCCAAAGCACACCCACACTCAATGGGTGCCTGGAGTGCCGACAGCAAAACACACGTTGCCAGCATGAACGAAGGCGACTTCTACGGCAGCGAGCAATCGGTTACCGTTACAGAAGCTACCGATGTTAAGATTGAGTTTGTAGGTACCGATGGCGCTTCAACTGTACTAAAAGCGTCTACCCCGCTTAAAGCAGGTGAAATCATTGACAGCTCTGTGCTTAACCTTGCCAAGCTAAAAGCATTTGTTTCTAAAGAAATCGAAGATGCAAAAGCTACGGGCGTACTATTCTCAGTACACCTTAAGGCTACCATGATGAAGGTTTCTGACCCTATCATCTTTGGTGCTATAGTAGAGGTATTCTACAAAGATGTATTCACAAAATATGCCGACCTGTTTAAGCAGCTTGGTGTTGATACCCGTAACGGCCTTGGCGATGTGTATGCCAAAATAGCCGGCACACCACAGGAAGCTGAAGTTAAGGCTGCTATTGAAGCGGTTTACACTACTGCCCCTGCCCTTGCTTATGTAAACTCTGACCTTGGTATTACCAACCTTCACGTGCCAAGCGATGTTATTGTAGATGCTTCTATGCCTGCAATGATTCGTACAAGCGGCCAGATGTGGAATGTAGAAGGTAAGCAGCAAGATACTAAAGCCATCATTCCGGACAGGAGCTACAGTGGTGTATATACTGCAACTATTGACTTCTGCAAGAAAAACGGTGCTTTTGACCCTGCTACTATGGGCAGTGTGCCAAACGTGGGCCTTATGGCGCAAAAGGCTGAAGAATATGGCTCTCACGATAAAACATTCCAGGCTACGGCTAACGGTGTAATTAAAGTGGTTGACAGCAACAACGGTACTGTATACATGGAGCAGGCTGTAGAGGCCGGTGATATCTTCAGGATGTGCCAAACTAAAGATGCACCTATTCAGGACTGGGTTAAGCTTGCCGTTAATCGCGCAAGGCTTAGCGATACCCCTGCTGTTTTCTGGCTTGACGAAAACCGTGCACACGATGTACAGCTTATTGCCAAAGTTGAAAAATACCTTCAGGACCACGATACAGACGGTCTTGACATACAAATACTTGACCCTATTGCCGCTACAAACTTCTCTCTTGGAAGGATTAAAGAAGGTAAAGATACCATATCAGTTACCGGTAACGTACTGCGTGACTACCTTACTGACCTTTTCCCAATCCTTGAGCTGGGCACATCGGCTAAAATGCTTTCTATCGTTCCGCTAATGAACGGTGGAGGCCTGTTTGAAACCGGCGCAGGCGGTTCTGCCCCTAAGCACGTACAGCAATTTGTAGAAGAAGGTTACCTGCGTTGGGATTCGCTTGGTGAGTTCCTTGCGCTTGGTGTATCATTCGAGCACCTTGGCCAAACCCAAAACAACAAAAAAGCACTTGTACTTAGCGAAACGCTTGACCAGGCTAACGAGAAATTCCTTGAGAATGATAAGAGCCCTGCACGCCGTGTAGGACAGATAGACAACCGTGGTTCGCATTTTTACCTTGCGCTATACTGGGCACAGGCCCTTGCTGCACAGGATAAGGATGCCGAACTTAAAGCTACCTTTACCCCTATTGCTGCAGAGCTGACTGAAAACGAAGCTAAAATAGATACTGAACTTATTGCAGCACAAGGCAAAGCACAGGAAATAGGCGGTTATTACCACCCTGACAATGCTAAGACCGGCGCTGCCATGAGGCCAAGTGAAACGCTTAACAGCATACTGGCTAAGCTGTAACAAATCAAAAAAATGCATCACAATTTTACTATTGTGATGCATTTAATTCATAAAAAACAATCTTAAAATGAAAAAAATCATCTCGCTATTATTTCTTTTAGTTGTAGTTTCGGTTAATGCGCAAACGCAAATTGGAAAAGTAGCACCTTTAGGTTCGGGATCCATAATACTTGAAAAATACGATACATATTACAAGTTTGAATTTAAGGATATAAAATACCAAACTAAAGATGTAAAAGCATCATTTATGCTTACCGGTACAGAAGAAGACCTGCAAAAGCTTTATGATGCTATTACCAAAAAAATGGAAGCAAAAGAAGAAGCTGACGTTGATATAGCCTTTGGCGAAGATACTGTAAAGCTGCATTTTGAAAAAAATATGGGAACAATGAGTTTCCAGTTTAAAAAGTATATTGCTAAAAGTATTTCTGAAGATACTTCAGACAGTACATATATGACCCGCAAGCAAATTGATAAGCTTTTTGGAAAAAAATAATCAGCTTAACAGTTAAATATTAATCAAGCTATCCCTAATCGGATAGCTTTTTTTTTACTCCGCTCCCAACCTTTACACAATTATACTGCTCTATATATAAAAAGGCTGTTATGAAAGTAGGAATAGTATGAAATTACCTCAGATTAAATACTAACTAACTCAAATTAATTGTGGAAGCTGCCCCGGAAACGGGGCAGTTTTTTATTTACATTTACAATAAAATCCAGCTGCTTTATGAAAAACCTCCTTCCCTACCTCGCGGGCCTTTTCGGCATTGCGCTGTGTTGCTTTTTGATATCTGCCAAAGGCATAAAATCTAATAGAGAAACTACAGGCTTTGTAGCCGATTCCGGTTATATAACACCAGCCAACGTGCTTCAACTGCTAAAGATTGACCCGTCAGATACACTTTACACGATTGACCTGAACGCTCCTGTAACCGACACCCTTGGCAAGTACTACAAAATGGCAAACGGCAACTACATATCCAGTGTTCGCGTTATTGCACACTATGGCTATATGCTATGCGAAGCCAGGCCTGACGGTACTGTTTTAAAGAAGGAAAAATACATCTTTAATAACTTTGAATGCTGCTGGAACGGTATAGATAACTGCTTGCGTAAATATGGCAATTACTACACGTTTTTAACCTGCGGTACAGGTACAGCCTACTGCGGAGGAGAATTGTATGTATTTAATGACATAATACCACAGGAAAAACAGGTGGGCATAACCGAATCTATATGGGCTTGGACAGGCAAAAAAGACATTTACAAAGATTTAAGCTCTAAAATGGAGATGTCCGGCGATACAGTTATCATGCATTATACACATTGTTTTTATCGCGAGAAAAAGAATGGCAAACATAAGGTAAAAAAAGAACAGCACCTTGATGCTAAATATATACAGCAAAATGGCAAGTGGGCAGCAATAGATTCTGTAAAAGTGAATGCCTTCCTATATCAATAAAAACGCCCCGCGATTGCGGGGCGTTCTATATCTAAAACACAGTCTTAATACTTAATACTGTAATCTTAATACATTATACGTTGAACCTGAAGTGCATTACATCGCCATCCTTCACAATATATTCCTTACCTTCAACACGCAGTTTACCGGCTTCTTTAACTTTAGCTTCAGTTCCAAAAGTTACATAATCGTCATATGCAATAACCTCTGCACGGATAAAGCCTTTTTCAAAATCAGTGTGGATAACACCTGCAGCCTGTGGTGCAGTGTTGCCTATGTTTATAGTCCACGCCCTAACCTCTTTTACACCGGCGGTAAAATACGTTTGTAGCGTAAGCAACTTGTATGCCGCACGTATAAGTGCGCTGGCGCCCGGCTCTTTAAGGCCAAGGTCTTCCAGGAACATCTGGCGCTCTTCAAAGGTTTCAAGCTCGGTAATATCAGCCTCAGTACCTACAGCAAGATACATTACTTCGGCATTTTCGTCTTTAACAAGCTCACGTACCTGGTCTACATACTTATTTCCATTAACGGCAGAACTCTCGTCTACGTTACATACATACAGCACCGGCTTTGTAGTTATAAGCTGGAACGCCTCTAAAAGGTCGGCTTCGTCCTGGCTTTGTGGCTGCACGGTACGGGCGCTTTTAGCCTGTAGCAGGGCATCTTTTATCCTTTCAAGCAGGGCTACTTCAACCTGGGCTTCCTTAGCGCCCACTTTAGCTGCCTTACGCGCTTTTTCAAGGCGTTTTTCAACAGTTTCAAGGTCTTTAAGCTGTAGCTCTATATCAATGGTTTCTTTATCGCGGATAGGGTTTACGCTGCCGTCTACGTGTACAATATTGTCGTTATCAAAGCAACGCAACACGTGTATAATAGCGTTACACTCGCGTATGTTGCCCAAAAACTGGTTACCAAGGCCTTCGCCCTTGCTGGCACCTTTTACAAGGCCGGCAATATCTACAATATCTACAGTGGCAGGCACTACGCGTTCAGGGTTTACCAGCTCTTCAAGCTTTAAAAGCCTTGGGTCGGGCACGTTTACCACACCCACGTTAGGCTCAATAGTACAAAACGGGAAGTTGGCACTTTGCGCCTTGGCGTTAGACAAACAATTAAAAAGGGTCGATTTGCCCACGTTTGGCAATCCTACTATACCTGCTTTCATTATAGGTTGTTGTTTTTTGAGGGTGCAAAGATAGGTTTTTTTAAGGTTCTGAGCAACTTAGGTTCTTAGGTTCTGAGCTTTCTTACTCATCTGGGCTAAGCGCCTCAGTACCTAAGCACCTCAGAACCTTTTATGACTCTTTTAGACTTTCCTTAAAACTCTCTTTAACACTACACAACTACCTTTGTATGAGCAACCTAAAAACTGAATATCATGAAAAATATAGCAATCGCAATACTACTGTCACTTGGCCTTTCGGCTACTGCACAGGATAAAAACAAAACAGAAGAGATAAAAACCACAACTGTTACGGTTAATGATGGTACGGGTAAACCTAAAAAGGTAACCAAAACTGAAACGGTGACTTCTAACCAAAACATTCAGCTTAAAGATGCTGATAGCAAAAAACTAAACAAAGAAGCCACTTATACTAACCAGGAAGTAAGCAGGTCTACAACCATATCGGGCGATGGCGTGCCTACCTACTACAGCCTTAATGGTGAACAATATATTTTTGTAACTGATAAATCAGGCTACAAAATTGCATCTCCTAACGACAGGAACTATGCCGTGGTACGTAAAACCGCTAACGGCCAATACATTTACAGGACAAAAGACAGTACCTCTATAGGGTATTTTAACGATAACGGCGATTTTGTTGTAGAAACTTATGATGATAAAGCCGATGGCATAACAATACAGACGTTTACAAAACAAAAGGATAATTAGATTGTTAGATATTTCGATTGTCCGACTTTACGGATAGACTAAGTGATGCTGTCGAACAATCTAAAAATCGAATTATCGAATCTAAATTGCTGACTAGTCCTAAAATAACGATACAGGATTAATAATAGTAAAAATACATTTTTTTAGACAGAAGTAGCTTTCGGGTTACTTCTGTTTTTTGTTTTATAGGTTTTCATTTTGATACTGCTTTGCAGGTGCATTTTGTTTGGAGTCAGCATATAATTTGACCAATGTGGCCTGATTTGATTATACTTATTTATAACCTCCGCTACCAGCTTTTTCATTAATGATAATTCAAGATGGTAAGCGTCAATCATAAACTCCTGTTTTAATATTCCATTTACCCTTTCCGCTACTGCATTTTCATAAGGATCTGAGTTTTGAGTCATACTACATTTCAAGTTACATTTTTTTAATAAATATTGATACTCATCCGAACAATATTGTATTCCCCTGTCTGAATGATGTATTAATGATTCAGCCTTAAACATCCTGTTCTTATGAGCCATTTTTAGAGCATTAATACTGCCTTGTGTGCTCAGGGAATCAGACACATCATATCCCATTATCTTTTTAGAATAAGCATCTGTTATTAAGCTTAAATAACAAGGTTTATCCCGTTTCCCGATGTATGTAATGTCGGATACCCACACCTGCTCCGGTTTAGTAATATCAAGTTCTTTAATCAGGTTAGGATGCTTTCTAAAACGATGGTGTGACCATGTAGTGACATGATAACTCCTTTTAGGCTTTATCAGTAAATGATTTGCTTTTAAAATACTAAAGAACTTATCCCTTCCTACTTTTAAATCTTTAAGCTTATTATTAAGTATATGATACAATTTGCGTGTACCAAGCCGGGGTTGGGCTATGCGCTGTTCCTTTACAAGTCCTACAACCTGTTCCGCCAGGCTCCTGCGAAGCTTGACACGTTTAACACTTCGATAATAAACCTGCCTGTCTATCCCGAACAAACCACAGCTGAAGCTTAAGCTTTCCTGCCTTTTTTTACTGAAGGATTGGATTGTCCGGGTGGTAAGTTTTTTCTGATGTCAATATTATATTCCTTTTCCGCTAAGTCTATCATCATATCAAAAATAATAGCTTTAGAATCGGATATATGGTTTTGACTTTCAAGCTGGGCTTTCTGCTTTTCTAAAAGCTTTACTTTGGCCTCAAGTTCCATAATACGTTGTTCAGGTGTCTTTGGCATATTCGATGGTGTTTGATTCTCCCAATCAAAGTTACCATATTTCCTAAGCCAATTTACAACTGTTGAACGAGCCTGGATGCCATATTTTCTTTGCGCGGCATAAGTTGAAAGCTCACCCGATTCAATCTCTTTTACAATTTGAATCTTTAAACTTAAAGTGTAATCTTTTTGGGTACGCCTTACATAATTGTTTTGTCCTTCCATTTTGATACTTTTTTTGTGTATCGATATTTCAGGACGGGACATGCTATGAAACAAAAAAACCTGGAGTAAGTTACTTCAGGTTTTTTTTATGAATTCAGTCGAAAATTCAAACAATCGAAATATCTAACAATCCAAATAATTATTCTCCATGTAAAAACGATTGCCTGTTTAGCAGGGTTTCTTCGTCTTCTACATAATTATCATCGGGCACGCAGCAGTCTACCGGGCAAACGGCAGCACACTGGGGCTCGTCATGAAAACCTTTACACTCAGTACACTTACCGGGTACAATGTAATAAATATCATCGCTTATAGGCGTGTGGGGTGCATCAGCATCTACTTCTTCGCCGCTGGGCAGTACTATACTGCCACGCAGGCTGGTACCATCTTTATAGCGCCAGTCGTCTGCGCCCTCATAAATGGCCGTGTTAGGACATTCGGGTTCGCAGGCACCGCAATTTATACATTCGTCTGTTATAATGATAGCCATGGCTTACTCTTTAATATTATTAACGTAAATTTGCCGCAAAATTACGTCCAAATCCATTCATAAGCAAGCACCATGACGTTAACAGAAATAAAAAAAGCATTTACCACGCTGGGCAGCTTCCTGAACCAGTTTCATTTAAGTGGAAGCACTCACAACCAGGAGGTTCCGTTTAATGATACATTTTTTGAGAGCTTTATAAGCCTCATTAACCAGTCGCAGCACCACAACCGCTGGTTTACGCCAGAGCAGGTGTATTTTGCTGCTGAACAATGGGCAGAAGCCCTTACACCACAAAACCTTGACAATTGGCTTACCCCGTACACTATTAATAATACCCAACCCAAAACCGTAGCCCTTATACTTGCGGGGAATATTCCGCTGGTGGGCTTCCACGATTTTGTATCGGTTTTGGTTTCAGGCCATAAGGCACTGGTAAAACTGTCGAGTAACGACAAGCAGCTGTTACCTTTCCTTGCAAAATACCTGATTACAGTTGAGCCCGGCCTTGCCGAACAAATAACCTTTACCGAAGAAAAGCTTGAGGGTTTTGATGCCGTTATTGCCACCGGTAGCAACAACACTGCCCGCTATTTTGAATACTACTTTAAAGATAAGCCCAACATTATCCGTAAAAACCGCAACAGCGTAGCAGTACTGACTGGCAACGAAACACATGAAGAGCTTGTAGGCCTGGGCGAAGACATCTTCCGCTATTTTGGGCTTGGATGCCGCAACGTGTCGAAGCTTTTTGTACCGCAGGGCTATGATTTTAAGGCCTTTTTTGAGGCTATTTTTACCTATGGCGATATCATCCACTACGATAAATATGCCAATAATTACGACTATAATAAGGCTGTATTCCTTATGAGCAACTTTAAGCTGCTGGATAACGAATTCCTTACCCTTAAGGAAGACCCGGGCTATGCATCGCCTATATCGAGCGTGTTTTATGAGTATTATGATAAAATTGATGATATAAAACAAAAGCTTGGGGATGAGCATGAGCAGATACAATGCATTGTTAGTGGCAATAGCTTTGAAGGCGCAATAGCATTTGGCAATACCCAAAAGCCCGGCCTGAGCGATTATGCCGATAATGTTGATACAATTGCATTTTTGTCGAAAATTTAAGTTGATTTTTTACGTTATTCTTAGCGGTTATTCGGCACTTAATTAAGAAATTTGCCACACATTAAGTAACACTTCAACAATAATGAAAAAACACAACTTTAGTGCAGGGCCATCAATCCTGCCACAGGAAGTATTTGAAAAATCAGCACAGGCAATTCTTGATTTTAACGGTTCCGGCCTTTCAATCCTGGAAATATCGCACCGCAGCAAAGACTTTGTTGCCGTTATGGAAGATGCCCGCGCCCTTGTACTTGAGCTTATGGGGCTTACAGGCAAAGGCTACCAGGCGCTTTTCCTTTCGGGTGGTGCAAGCCTTGAATTTATCCGCGTGCCTTACAACCTGCTTACAGAAGGCGGCAAGGCCGCTTACCTTGATACCGGAACCTGGGCTTCGGCTGCCATAAAAGAGGCTAAGAAGTTTGGCTCTACCGAAGTTGTGGCTTCATCCAAAGACCAGAATTATAACTACATCCCTAAAGGGTATACCATACCGGCCGACGCCGATTACTTTCACTGCACCAGCAACAATACTATTTTCGGTACCCAGATGAACGAATTTCCGGAAACTGACGTGCCTTTGGTGTGCGACATGAGCTCTGATATTTTTTCTCGTGAGATTGATTTCTCTAAATTTGGCATTATATACGCCGGTGCACAAAAAAACATGGGCCCTGCGGGTACCGCGCTAATTGTAATTAAGGAAGAGCTGCTGGGCAAAACCGGCCGCAGCATTCCGTCGCTATTAGACTACAAGCAGCACATTGATAAAGAAAGCATGTACAACACCCCGGCGGTGTTCCCGGTATATGCATCTTACCTTACGCTGAAATGGCTTAAGGAACAGGGGGGCGTTACAGCTATAGAGGCCAAAAACAATGCTAAAGCAGCCCTGCTGTATGGCGAAATTGACCGCAACCCACTGTTTAAAGGCACTGCCCAAACCGAAGACCGCTCTAAAATGAACGTATGCTTTTTGCTTGAAAACGAAGCCCATACAGAGCAGTTTGACAAGTTATGGAAAGCCGCCGGTATCAGTGGCCTTGCCGGGCACAGGTCAGTTGGCGGATACCGCGCCTCTATTTATAACGCCATGCCCATTGAAAGCGTACAGGTACTGGTGGATGTAATGAAAGAATTAGAACGCACAGTAGCCCCCTAACCCCCAAAGGGGGAATTCTCACTCAGCCGACAATAGCAGTAACACTGAACCTGTCGAAGCGCATTTTGTCACTCCGAACGAAGCGCAGCGGAGTTGAGGAATCTTTATTTCGCAAAAAGTTAATCAGTCAAAAATAAATACAGTTTTCAGGTTCTGAGTGAAGCTCATTCTGATTTCTGAATTCTAAAATCTAATTTCAAAAATGAAAATATTAGCAAACGATGGTATCTCTAAAAGCGGCATTATAGCCCTTGAAGACGCCGGTTTTGAAGTTATAACCACCAAGGTAGCCCAGGAGCAGGTTGCCAATTACATAAATACAAATGATGTTGCCGTACTACTGGTGCGCAGCGCTACCAAGGTACGCAAAGACATTATAGATGCCTGCCCGGGCCTTAAAATTATAGGCCGTGGCGGTGTGGGTATGGATAATATTGATGTGGAATATGCCCGCGAAAAAGGCATCCACGTAATCAATACCCCGGCTTCGTCATCAGACTCGGTAGCTGAGTTGGTATTTGCCCACCTGTTTACCGGTGTGCGTTTCCTACACGATGCTAACCGCAATATGCCCCTTGAAGGCGACACCAATTTTGAAGCGCTTAAAAAAGCCTATGCAAACGGTATCGAACTTCGAGGCAAGACCCTTGGTATAATTGGTTTTGGCCGTATAGGGCGCTCTGTGGCGCGTGTGGCCCTTGGCCTTGGCATGAGGGTTATAGCATCAGATAAATTTGTAGGAGAAGCTGCTATCCGCGTTGACTTTTACAACGGCCAGTTTATTAATGTAGATATTGTAACCGAACCTATTGAACAAATACTTAAGGAAGCCGACTTTATTACCCTGCACGTACCGGCGCAGGAAGGCGGTTATGTAATAGGTAAACCGGAATTTGAAACCATGAAAAACGGCGTGGGTATTGTTAACGCTTCACGCGGAGGTGTGATAGACGAAGTTGCCCTTATTGAAGCGCTTGACAGTAAAAAAGTTGCCTTTGCAGGCCTTGACGTATTTGAAAATGAACCTACACCGGCTATACAGGTACTAATGCACCCTAATGTATCGCTTACACCACACATAGGTGCTGCTACCCTTGAGGCGCAGGACCGTATAGGCACAGAGCTTGCTGAGCAAATTGCAAGCCTGCTGAAAACTGAAAATTCTTAATTGAAATTTTTACAATATGAAGGCCATCCATTAGGTGGCTTTTTTTTGTAAACAGAATATAAAAAAACAAACCCGCCTTATTGGCGGGTTTTACAATTTATACCTTACTGCTTTCAGGCGAAGTAGCTGCCGGTGCCCCCGGTGCTGTCCTAATCTTTTTTTCAGGCCTTATAATCATACGCAGTGGCTGGTCCATACTAAAATAAGATACCATCCAGTTCCAGAACGTAACCAAACGGTTTCTTAAAGTAATCAAAGACATTAAGTGGATAAACAGCCACATAAGCCATGCAAGCAATCCTTTAAAGTGCATTTTTGGTTTAGGTAAATCTACCACAGCCTTGTTTTTACCAATAATGGCCATTGAGCCTTTATCGTGATATTTAAACGGGGTTAGTGCCTGGCCTTTTATTTGTTTTTTAAAGTTTTTGGCAAGGTGTTTACCCTGCTGTATGGCAACCTGTGCCACCTGCGGATGCCCTTTAGGCCAATCGGCATCGCTGGTCTGGAAACAGGTGTCGCCAATTGCATAAATATTGCTTGTGTTGGCAACCTTGTTATGCTCATCAACTATCATACGTTTTGCCGGGCCAAAGCTTTCTGCCGGAAGGCCATCATAAACGCGGCAACCCACACCGGCAGCCCAAATCAGGTTCTTTGCCTGTATGGTTTCGCCGTTGCTTAAATGCACAGTATCATCTACAAAATCGGTTACGCGCACGTTAAGCTTAATTATAACACCCAGTTTGCTAAGCGCATCATACGTATCTTTCTGGCTGGCCTTGCTCATAGGCGAAAGTAGTGCATCTGCACCATCAACCAGGTATACATTACTAATACTTGTAGCAAGTTCAGGATATTCTTTGCGCATAATACCTTTACGCATTTCGGCAAACATACCCGATACTTCTACACCAGTTGGGCCACCACCGGCCACCACAATATTCATATACTTTCGGCGCTCACGGCTGTTAGTATGCAGGGTGGCTTTTTCCATCCTTTGCAGCAGCTTGTTGCGCATTTCCAGCGCATCGTTAAGCGTTTTCATGGGTATGGCGTTTTTCTTCACGTTTTCCATACCAAAGTAATTGGTTTCAGCCCCGGTTGCAAATATAAGGGCATCATACTCAAGCTCGCCGTTATGCAGTACTGCAATATTCTCAGCAGGCCTAACAGCCACTAATTCGCCCATACGGAATGTAATATTTTCCTTATCACGGTAGTATTTCCTGAAAGGATAGCTAATACTTGAAGGCTCAAGGTAGGCTGTTGCCACCTGGTAAATAAGCGGCGGAAAAAAGTTATAATTGTTTTTGTCTACCAGAGTAACTTCAAAGTCTTTGTTGTTTGCAAGGTTGTTTGCAAGGTTAACACCTGCAAAGCCCCCTCCTATTATCACTACTTTCATGATGGAAAATGTTAGTTGCCAATTGATTAAAAATGCCCCGAAAAGCCCTATAAAATTAAGGCTTTTACTGTTAAATGGCAAGGCGCTTGGCACGCCCTTAACCCATTTTTATGAAATAATTTTGTTTTGCCCCATACCACCATTATACCCTTAAAAAAAGGCACTAAAAATTACCGTGGAATTTATAGATATGTTAATATTGTAGCATTCGCCTGACAGTATATTTACATTTGGATAAAAACGCACCACACCCAAAAATGAAGAAGATATTTACCAAAAAAACGCTTAAAAGCAGCATAACGGTTTTAAAGGAAACCTTTACCAGCTTTATGCAGGATAAAGGCCTTAAGCTTAGTGCATCGCTATCTTATTACACGGTCTTTTCTATGGCTCCGTTACTATTGCTTATTATTTCTCTTGCAGGGGCCATATTTGGGCAGGAAGCAAGCGAGGGGCGTGTTTTTGCCGAAATACACGACCTGATAGGCGACCAGGCTGCAGCACAAATACAACAGGTAATACGCAATATGCAGCTTTCGGGCAAAACAACACTATCTGTAGTTATAGGTGTAATAACACTAATAATTGGCGCCACAACCGTTTTTGGCGAAATACAGGACTCTATAAACATGATATGGAAGGTAAAAGCCAAACCAAGGAAAGGCTGGCTGAAGCTGATAAAAGACAGGCTGCGTTCGGGTTCTATAATTATAGGGCTCGGCTTTTTGCTTATGGTTTCGCTAATAGCCAATGGTGCCCTTGTGGGGCTAAATAATATTTTGAAGCAATGGTTTCCTGATTTTACCATAATACTGTTTAATGCCGCTAACATAGCCATTAGCTTCCTGGTAATAACTGTTTTGTTTGGTGTAATATTTAAAGTGCTGCCGGATGCCAAAATCAGGTGGCGCGATGTGCGTGCCGGGGCATTTTTTACAGCCTGCTTATTTCTTATAGGCCGTTATTTAATAGGCTTGTACATAAGCACTACAGCCGCCGGATCGCCTTATGGTGCAGCGGGGTCGCTTATTGTAATTTTACTTTGGGTATATTACACTGCCGCCATACTTTATTTTGGAGCAGAATTTACCCGTACTTATGCCATTTTTAAAGGGCGCAGGATTCAGCCTACTGAATTTGCTGTATTTGTAGAGCAACGTGAAATTGAACGTGAAGCCGCACCTATTACATCACATTTGCATAAAACAGTTGTAGAAAGTGATGCTCAACCCACAAAAAAGCCGGAATAACTAAATTCCGGCTTTTTTGTATTGTTAAAAACTTAGGGATTTCTCCATTACATAGTCTTCCATTAAGTATCCGTTGCCTATGTTTACATCTACAGCACCGGTGTTTGCATAGCCGTTTTTCTCATAAAAATGTATGGCCTTATTAAAACGGTTAACATTAAGTGTTACGGTTTCATTGCCATTTGCCTTAGCGGCATTTTCTACAGCTGTTATAAGTGCATGCCCCATGCCTGTGCCCTGTGTTTGGGGTAAAACATATAATTTATGGAGCTTGGTAACACCGTAGCGGTAATTAAGCTCATAAGATGCAAAGCCCAAATCTTTACCATCTATTGATGCCATTAAAAAATGATGCCCTTTTATGTTTAGCTGTTCAGTAAATGCCGAAGGGCTGTACATCATATCCATCATATACTCAAGCTGGGCTTCGCTCAGTATGCTTTTATAGGCATTATCCCAGGTTACATTTGCAATTTCAAATATGGTAGTATAGTCTTCCTGAGAGGCTTTTCTTATTTCCATTAAATTTTATTTGTAGCTAAAACCCAGTGTTTACGGGGCTTAGCATTTTTTGGTAAAGGTACATAAAAACTTTGGCACGCATATTGGATATTAACAAATCAAACAACAATAACGTTCCTATAAGTGTACCAAGAAATACTTTTAAGCTATGAAAACTTCAATCATTAATACCGCCCTCGTTGCCTTTTTAAGTATAGGCAGCATATTTGCACAAGATGTAACCACTGTTACTGCTAACAATACCGACATAAGCGATAACCTGGACCTCCAGGCTGTTGCATCTATATTTGGAGAATCGTCTGACCTGGAAGATTTTGAACGCAGGCTTAACGACCCAAAAAACCAGATATCTAACCTTGACCTTAACGGAGACAACCGTGTTGATTACCTAAGGGTTATAGAAGCCACCGAAAGCAATACACACGTTATAATACTACAGGCTGTTTTAGCTGTAGATACTTTTCAGGATGTAGCCACTATTGAGGTAGAGCGCGACAGCAGCAATAATGTAAGCGTTCAGGTAGTGGGAGATGTATATATGTATGGCCCTAACTACATTTATGAACCTGTATATGCCGTAAGGCCAGTAATGTTTAATGTGTTTTGGGCAAATACCTACCGCCCTTACTACTCACCGTGGTATTGGGGCTACTACCCTACCTATTATACCTACTGGACTCCGTATCCTGTATACCGTTACAGGAGACACATACACAACCACATAAACGTTCATAATACCTATGTGTATGTAGACAACCGCAGGAGCACAAGGGCCGTAAACATTTATTCAGGCCGCAGGCAAAATGCTTATGAAAGGCAGTATCCTAACAGGTCTTTTAGCAACAGGAATGCTAATGTAAGCAACAGGCGTGAGCTTGAACAAACCCGCGAAGTTGCCACAAGAAATAACAGCCGTGGTACAACAAACGGCAGGAGCAGCCTTACACCGGCTACAAATAATGGACGTAGCAACAGCACCATAACACGTGACAGGACTACAAGTACTGAGTCTAATGCTACAAGGATTAATACAACAACAAGAGGAAATGCTACCAGACCGTCTGTAAGTACTGAGACACCTTCAGTAAGGAATACCCCGGAAAGGACAAATAGTACCCCGGAAAGGATAACTACACCACAAAGGGCTAACAGTACTCCTGCAACCGTAAGGTCTACCCCACAAAGGACTACCACCATAGAGCAAAGAAGTACGCCAGCCGTACAACAAAGGAGCAATACTACCCCTGCAGTTAGGAATACGCCGTCTGCACCACAAAGACAGCAAAGTGTACCGGCAGTAAGAAACAGCGAGCCACAAAGGCAAAGCGCACCTGCGGTAAGAAGTACACCACAAGCTGCACCACGCCAAAGCGCTCCGGCATCTAACAGGGGTGGTAATAGCAGTGGCGGAAGAAGGGGTTAATAACCGGCAACATCAGCCGAAAGGCTTTATCATATTGATGTTATATTTGAGTTAGTTAGTTGAAAATCCGGGCATAAAATCCCCGGATTTTTTATTTTACGCGTAATACGTTTATGGCTTCTACCCATTCGTTTCGGTTACATACGGTGCATATACCTTTGGTAGGTTCCAGGTTTTGGGTATTGGCACAAAAAGTGCAGGCGTATACCCCACTTTTTGGTATATTAACACTCTTAAGGTCAAAAAGCTGCGGGCGAATGGGCAACCCGTATTTTACATATTTATCTTCATAAAAATAAACACTTATTGCCCCGTTAGTTTCTATGTATGCATTGCGCACCTGGCCCAAATGTTCAACTGAACGCAGACGCAGTTCGGCAAAAAACTCATCCTGCGCCAGGTCTTCTCGTTCAAAGCTTTCTATACTAAACTGGCCATCTTCTATTATACATTGCACCTTGCCTTCCATAAAGGCTTCAAAACGTTTGCTTTTGGCTAAAAGAAACGTTACAGTGCGGTACATCCCTAAAATAATAACAAATACCAGTATAGCCGGTATAAGGCCTACATCTTCATAAAACATAGGGTCGCCCGCCGCCGAGCCTAACGATATAATAATTACCACTTCAAATATAGACAGCTGCTTTACACCGCGCTTGCCCGTTAACTTTAAAGTTATCAGCACCACAACAAACATAATCACGGTGCGAAAAGCAACTTCAAATAAAAAGCTGGCCGGCAGGCTATTGAACAGCACCCTGTCCCACTCAAATGTATCTTTCATGCGGTTATAAGAATTATCTTTATAAAGTTACACATGCTAAAACTCTCATTAACAAACATTAGCACAACTTTAATACAGCATTGGGCGACGTCATCTGCATCGTGATGTAATTTTATAAAACACATTTTACTAACTAAAAAATTAAAATCATGAGCAAGAAAGTAGCCATACTGGCCACCCACGGATTTGAAGAAAGCGAACTTAAATCACCCAAAGAAGCCATTGAACAACAAGGCTGGACAGCTGAGGTAATTGCACCCGAAGCAGGCAGCATAAAATCATGGGCAGATAAAAACTGGGGTCCGGAATATACTGTAGACAAAACGGTAAGTCAGGTATCAGCATCTGATTATGATGCACTGGTATTACCCGGCGGGGTTATAAACCCAGATCATTTAAGGGTTAATGAAAATGCAGTAGCTTTTGTAAAGGCATTTTTTGACCAGAAGAAACCTGTTGCCGCTATTTGTCACGGCCCGCAAACGCTAATTAATGCCGGTGTGGTAGACGGCCGTAAAATAACATCGGTTAAAGCCATAAGCCAGGATTTGAAAAATGCAGGTGCAAAATGGGAAGACAGTGAAGTTGTGGTAGACCAGGGCCTTGTAACCAGCCGTACACCACAAGACCTACCTGCTTTTAACAAAAAACTTATAGAAGAAATAAAAGAAGGTAAACACGCCTTACAGCACAGTTAATTGAGGTTTAATTCTTAATTCGCTAAGCCCTTTTGCACCTTGCAGGAGGGCTTTTTGCTTATCTTTACAGTAACATAAACACACCCTGTAATGAAATTAAAATTTGCGCTGGTGCTGGCACTGGCAACATTTAGCATGAATGCACAACTTAAATCAGTTGCCTATACCGAAGGCAGCCAGAAACTAAACGGCTTTTCGGCCTCCCCAAAAAAAGCACTAAAACAAAAACCGGGTATTGTAGTACTGCCTGCCTGGATGGGCATTAACGACCATGCCAAAGAAGTAGCCACAAAATTATCAGACATGGGGTATTATGCTTTCGTAGCCGATATTTATGGCGAAGGTAACTACCCGGCTAATACACAGCAGGCCGGCGAAAAAGCAGGCTATTATAAAAACAATGTTGATGCCTACCAAAAACGCATACAGGCAGCAATAGACCAGGTTATAAAAGCCGGTGCCGATAAAGACGATATTGTTATTATTGGCTATTGCTTTGGCGGTACAGGCGCTATTGAAGCAGCACGCGCAGGCATGAACGTTAAGGGTGTGGTGTCTTTTCACGGGGGGCTGGGCAAAGATGCCTCGAGGCCAAACAGTGCTATAAAAGCCAAAGTACTTGTGCTGCATGGCGCTGATGACCCTTTTGTGCCACAAAAAGATATTGAAGGATTTCAAAAGGAAATGAAAGACGGCAAGGCCGACTGGCAAATGGTATATTATGCCAATGCCGTACACGCCTTTACCGAAAAATCTGCCGGGAATGACAACAGCAAAGGTGCTGCTTATAACGAAAGTGCCGACAGGCGGTCGTGGCAGCATTTTACAGATTTCCTGAACGAATTGTTTGGAAAACAATAAGTATACACACTATAAGGAACGCAATTAGCGTTCCTTTTTTTATATTTACAATTAAACCAATCAATCCTTATGAAATTTATCTGCACTATCCTCCTATCCTTATTTTTAATCCCTGCATTTGCTCAGCCCGATACAGCAACAAACAACAGTAATGACAGCACTTATGTAGCCGATTACTATAAACTGAGGGCCTTATACATAAAATATATTGATTCAAAAAAGACCACTAAAACGGACAAGCTGTTAAGAGAGTTTATGATGAAAGCCAAATTTGACGGTGAAATGAAAGAATTGGCTTCTGAAGACGGCCTTATAATTTGGGTGCGGGAAAACATAAAAAAAACAGCTTTTAGAAGTGTGGTAGAAGCCGATGAGCTTTGGCAGGAACTGCAAATTGCAAGACAGGTAAGGCCACAGGAAGAGCTTGACTTTTATGAAGAGGAAAAGAAAATGTCTGAAAAGCATGGCCGTAAGATAATCATGGATGTAAGGCTGAATCGGGGCGCTGGTGACCGCGACCCAAAAGAAGATCCCGAATATAAAGCCGCTTATGAAAAACTGAAAGCCCTTACTATTGAGCACAATAAGTCAGAAAGCTTTAGAAAAATACGTTCCTTAGATAAAGAGTATAGTAAAAAAGCCAATTTTGACCATAGAAAAGATAAAGTAGTTTTTCCAAAAACAATGTATGACTGGGTAGAGCAAAATTTATCGCGTACTACTTTTACCAGCCTTACTGATGCCAAAAGAGAATGGAATAAAATTGAAGACGCTAAGGCGGCTGAACGTAAAGAAAATGAAGCTTTTTATGACTTTAATGACGAATGCCTAAGCAAATATGGCCATTATATGACTATGGATATAATGATGGAAGTAATGACTATGGAATAATAACCAACCAAAATATAATTTATGAAATATATCTCCTCTCTATTGTTGCTGTTTAGCCTGGCTTCATTTGCCCAAAATACAGCAGAACAAAAAAAAGACAGTGCATACACTGCCGATTATCGTAAACTGAGGACTATTTATGTTACTCACGTTGAATCAAAATATAAGAACAACCCTTACAAACTCACCAAGGTATTTATTGATAAATCTAATTATAATGGTAATATACAGGAAATATTTTCAGATGATAAACTAATACAATGGGTAAGGCAACATATAGGTGAAACAGACTTCAAAAACATTGAAGAAGCCGAAGCCGAATGGGCAAAGGCTCAGTCCGCCTCAAGGTTAATTGCTCCCGAAGATAATGAATTTTACAAGACCATGTTCGAACTATCTAAAGTACATGGTATGGAGATTGTTACAGATGTAATGATGAATAAAGGAGTTGATGGGGAAGACATAAGACAGGAAACCGGCTTTATTGATGCTGAAAAAAAACTTGCCGCACTTATAAAAAAACAACAAGATTCTGACTCATATCGCGAATGGAGGTCTTTAGAGACAGCTTACATGAAAAAGGCAAACTTTGTTTCAAAAAGAGACAAGCTTGAAAATGGTGAATCAATATACGGCTGGGTAGAAAGAAACCTTTCAAAAACTATGTTTAGCAGTGCTATGCAGGCAAAAAAAGAATGGCTGCCTTTAGAAAAAGCTAAAAAAGCCGAAATGGCGGATAACGCCGAATACCATGAATTTTACCTCTATGCAGTTGAACGGTTTGGCCCTTATGTCTTTACTGATGCAATGGATGATTTTTTAGCAGGTAACTAAAACCACTACCCTATTTGTTTTTAAAGTAAAATGTATATTTTTACGATAGCTAATTTATCTGTATGAAAAAACTCGCACTGCTCTCTCTTACCGGGCTGTTTATAGCCTGTGGGGCAAGTAAAAATGCCAAAAAAGACTATACAACCGCCCCGGTGGAAAAATACATGAATTCCATTACGGCAGAAGATTTAAAAAAACACCTGTTTATTGTGGCTAATGATTCTATGGAAGGCCGCAATACCGGTACAGAAGGCCAGAAGAAGGCCGGCCGCTACCTTATAAGCCAGTATACAGCTAACGGCATATCGTATCCAAAAGCCGCTACAGACTGGTACCAAAAGATACCGGCTGCTTACATGAGCAGATCTTATTCTCCTGTAAAACCCGGCGATTCTGAAAACATCTGGGCTTTTATAGAAGGTACTGAAAAGCCTAATGAAATACTGGTTATATCTGCACACTATGACCATGTGGGCACTAAAAACGGAGAGGTATTTAACGGTGCTGATGACGACGGCTCAGGCACAGTAGCCCTTCTTGAAATTGCACAGGCGTTTGCACAGGCCAAGAAAGAAGGTTATGGCCCTAAGCGCTCTATACTGTTCCTGCACGTTACGGGTGAAGAACTTGGCCTGCACGGTTCACGCTTTTATAACGACAACCCGCTTTTCCCGGCAGACAGCACCATTGCCGACCTTAATATAGACATGATAGGACGCCGAGATGATGCACATAAAGACAACGGCAACTATGTATATGTAATAGGTTCGGACAGGTTAAGTACAGACCTGCACAACATTAACGAAGAGGCTAACAAAAGATATACGCACCTTACGCTGGATTATACCTTTAACGACCGTAAAGACCCTAACCAGTTTTATTTCAGGAGCGACCATTATAACTTTGCTAAAAAAGGCATCCCGATTATTTTTTACTTTAATGGTGTACATGATGATTACCACATGGAAACCGATGAGCCTGAAAAAATTGAGTATGACCTGCTTGCAAAACGTGCACAGCTGGCCTTTGTAACCGCCTGGGAACTGGCTAACCGCCCTAACCGCCCGGTTGTAGACAAAGATGGAAAATAAAAAGAAAGTCCCGCCAATGGCGGGACTTCTACTTTATATCTGTTAAAGGTAGGTTATTCTTCAACAACAACTTCTTTTGTTTTAGGAATCAGGGTAATGGTATAGGGTGTAGTAATAGCCATAGTAGCCATGCCCTCGGGCTTGGTTGTTTTTACATAAACCGTTGCCGTATCTCCGTCTACCGATACTTTACGAACACTAATGCTGTAACCACCGGTACTTTTTTGCCCCATAAATATTGCCACAACATTGTTTTTATTAAAATCTACGTAAGGCACATTGGTCCAGCCCAGTTCTTTATACAGGTCGTTTAACTGCGTTTGGTTATAAATAACCTGTTTAGATTCAGCTTCACGACCGCCAATCGTTTCCTGTTTTAGCACTTCAAAAGCAATACCCGGGCTAATGGTGGCATTATTAAGCACATTAATGCTGCACGAGGTAAGCATAACTGCGGCAAGGCCCGATAGTAAAATACGTTTCATAATATTTGTTTTAAGATTGATAGGATTCAAATTTCAAAAGCCATGCCAGTTTTTGTAATCTTATTCTCAGGGGTGTACTAACTGCTGCTTAAGTGCACGGCGGTAAATGTTTTCATACATTGGCATAATCTTTTGTATGTCAAACTCCTGGGCTACTTTCAGCGCATTTTGCTTGAAGGTGGCAAGTGTTTCATCATCCTTTAAAATCTCTACGGCTTTTTGCGCCATATACTGCACATCGCCCACATTGCCAAGGTAGCCCGAAAAGCCTTCACGGTTTACTTCTGGCAGGCCTCCGCTATTGGTAGATATTACCGGCACACCTGTAGCCATAGCCTCAAGGGCAGCTAAGCCAAAGCTTTCGGTTTGAGATGGCAGTAAGAACAAATCGCTAAAGCAAAGTATTTCATTAACCTCATTACTGTTGCCAAAGAAAATAACCTTATCCATAATACCCAACTCTTCACACAGTTTTTCAGCGGGTTCGCGTTCAGGGCCATCGCCTACCATTAACAGCTTAGAAGGTATGTGTTTTTGAATCTCATTAAAAATCTTTACCACATCAGGAATACGTTTTACTTCCCTAAAATTACTTATATGGGTAATAATTTTTTGGTTATCTCCCGCCATTTGCGAGCGTTTGCACGGCAGGCCTGCCAGCTTATCTTTATTTACCTCAATAAAGTTGGGCACTACAAAAATTTCGCGTTTAATATCAAACAGCCTGTACGTTTCATCTTTCAGGTCCTGCGAAACTGAGGTTACCACATCACTATGGTTAATACTAAAACTAACAGCAGGCTTGTAAAACGGGTGGTTGCCCACAAGGGTAATATCTGTACCGTGAAGCGTGGTTACCATAGGTATCTTTATTCCCTGCTCCTTAAGCATCTTCTTGGCCATATAGCCCGCATAAGCGTGTGGTATGGCATAATGCACGTGCAGCAGCTCTATACCGTGCAGCTTAACCATATCTACCAGCTTGCTCGACAGTGCCAGTTCATACGGCTGGTAATGAAACAGCGGATATTCGGGCACGTGTACTTCGTGGTAATGCAGGTTGGGGTTTAGCAATGCCAGGCGCACGGGCTGCCTGTAGGTAATAAAGTGTATTTCGTGTCCGCGGCGGGCAAGCTCAAGGCCAAGCTCGGTTGCCACCACGCCACTACCTCCATATGTAGGGTAGCATACTATTGCGATTTTCATAAAAGTCAGATATAATATCTAACGAAATTAACCAAAAAAAACGGCATAAAGCCGCTTTTAGTGTCAAATTAAACTCGTCAGGAGCCCACCCCTATTTCTTTTTAAAAGCAGCCTCATAGGTTTCAATCCATTGCTCAGGCGTTACCTTACTAACCAACTCGCCTATAAGCGCATACGGAATATTTTCGGGTTTTTTAAAACGGATGCAGCTCTTGCCCATATCAAGCTTTGTTTTTACATATTTGGGATATTCGCCCACAAACCAGTCTAACAGCTCTTTGTTGGCATATATGCCCATGTGGTAAAACGAAATATTGTTTTTTTGCGAGGCCAGCCCCATAAATGGCAACGGTTGCTTAGGGTCGCAATGATACCCCGCAGGATAGGTACTGTGCGGCACACTCCAGCCCAGCATACCATACCCCATACCTTCCTGAAAACCCGGTGGCAGGTTTTGTATGATTGTATCACGTAGCCTGTTAACGGCTTCTTTCCTGTCTTCCGGCAGGCTGTTTAAATAGTCTTGTGGTGTTGCGGCTCTTGACTGCATTTTTAAGTTGGGAGTTATGAGTTGAAGGTTGTTTTTAAAGTTGCGGGTTTCAGCAACTCTCAACCCTCAACCAATTAACTATTTAATAATCGCTTCTTCTATAACTTTTTGTATGTCCTCGCGTATGTTGCCTTTACTAAGTTTGTTTTCTGTTGCTTCAGGATAGGTCCTGTTGCTTAGGAATACATATACTATACCGGTTTCAGGGTCGGCCCAGGCCATAGTACCGGTAAAGCCTGTATGGCCAAAACTGGCTTTGCTTACACACCCACAGGTAGGCCCCGGATTTTGTATCTGAGGCTTATCAAAGCCCAGGCCACGGCGGTTGCCTTCCTTACATTCGTAGCACGTATTAAAAGTGTCAAACGTTTTGGCGCTAAAATAATGCTTACCACCATAGCTACCTTTTTGCAGGTACATCTGCATGATTTTGGCAACATCAAGGCTGTTAGAAAATAAACCTGCATGGCCGGCAACACCATCCTGCATGGCAGCAGCCATATCATGCACATAGCCCTGTATGGTTTGGTAACGGAAATAATTATCAACCTCTGTAGGCGGTATTACACTCATATCAAACTTGCGCAACGGGTTATAGGTAGTGCTGTAAGCACCAAGCGGCTTATAAAACTGCTGGTCTGCCAGTACATCAAGCGATTTTTTAGTCTTGCCCTCAAGATATTCCTTGAAAAGTATAAAAGAGAAATCGCTGTATTTATATTCTTTTTTAGGAAGCAGCTTGCTATCGGCTATTTCCTGAATCATAACGGTTGGGTAATCTTCGCGCAGGAACAGGTTATTTGCCACCTGGTGCGGAAACTCTATACTATACGTTGTGCGGTAGTAAAGCGAATCAGGGTGCTTTTGGGCATCAAGTGTTTGCTGGTAAAATGGCATCCACGGTTGAAAACGTGCCTGGTGCAGCAGCATATCTTTAACTGTAATCTTCTCCTTGTCAGTATTATCAAAAACAGGCAGCAGCTTGCCCAGTTTTTCGTCAAGCCTTAGTTCACCCTTGTCATACTGTTGCATAAGGTTGGGCAATGTAGCCAGCATTTTGGTAAGCGAAGCCACATCATAAATATCGGTGTTTTTTACCTTAGTATCATTTTCATAAGTGTGGTAGCCAAACGATTTCTGGTAAATAACCTTACCGTGGCGGGCTACCAAAACCTGTAAGCCCGGAGTCATTTTCTCGCTTATGGCACGCTGGGCAATCATATCTATATTGGTAAGGACAGCAGGGCTCATACCTACGTTACCCGGTGTTGTAAACCCAAGCCTGTCGGTTTGTTTTGTATGTAAACCATCGTTAACCTTAAATGCTGAACCTATAGATACCGGCAGCTTACCTTTAGAACTAACTGCGCCAAAAACAATTTCAGCAGCCACAGTTTGCGCTATGGTATTATTTTGATAGCCTAAAATAACCGTTTCTATATTACTGAAATCCTTAATCGCAGCAAGCGTATAAGGCTTTGCAAAAACAGTAAGCACCACTTTTTTATCTTTGGCAATGGTGTTAATCCACTCCAGCTCTTTTGCCGAAAAATCATGTTTTTTCCATGCTCCATCTGCCTTGTGGTAGCCAATAACTACTGTGGTATACTCTTTAAGCTTTTCCTGTGCTTTGGCAAGTGTATCTTCCTTAATTTCGGTAACATCGGCATATTTTTGAAGCATTTCAAGATAGCCGGTACCATCGTCATCACCCATTTTAATAAATGCCACTTTTTCTTCTTCAAGTTCCATAACCGGCACAAGCTCCTGGTCATTTTTAAGTACGGTAACAGCACCCTCATACAACTGGTAATTGAGGTCGTCATACTCGGCGGCATTAAGGTCGGCATACAGGTTTTTAAGGTCAACCGGCTTGTATTTGTTAAGCCCTGCACGGTATTTATAAGCCAATATTTTCTTTACAGAAAATTCAAGGCGTGCATCGGTAAGTACACTATCAGCATACGCCTGGCGGAATTTTTCAATCGCCACCGGAACGTTCTCGGCAAACAGCAGCACATCGTTACCGGCAAGGAATGCCTCAAGGTCTATTTCGCCCGGTTGCAGGTAGTTTGCGGCACCTTTCATGTTTAGTGCATCAGTAAAAATAAGGCCTTTAAAGCCCATTTCGCCCTGTGCAATATTAGTAATGGTATTGTATGATAGTGATGTAGGTACACCCGGTGTAGGCTCTATAGCAGGCACACTAAGGTGTGCTACCATAATACTGGCCATACCGGCATCAAACAGCTTTTTGTAGGGGTACATCTCTACATCATACAAGCGCTGCTTGTCATAAGGTAATGAGGGTAGCCCAAGGTGCGAATCGGTTGCCGTATCGCCGTGCCCCGGAAAGTGCTTGCCGGTTGCATAAATACCGCCCTCCTGTATGCCCTGCATCATGGCTACCGACCTGTCTGTTACTTTAAATTTGTCTTCGCCAAACGAGCGGTTACCTATAATGGGGTTGTTGGGATTTGTATTAATATCGGCTACCGGAGCAAAGTTAAAGTGTATGCCCATGCGCTTGTTTTGCTGGCCCATTTGATAGCCCATTTTCTTGATAAGCTGCAAATCCTGAACGGCACCAAGTGTCATATTCCACGGATAGCGGTAAGTAGAATCAAGCCTCATACTAAGGCCCCATTCGGCATCTATGCCAATAAACAATGGTGTTTTGGCTTTCTTTTGAAAACGGTTGGTAAGCTTAGCCTGTCTTACCGGCCCACCCTGAAAAAAAATAAGGCCACCCACTTTATACTCGCTTACCAGCTTGTCTACACCCCTAACGTGTGCCGAGTCTTTATTAGAATAAGCCGCTACCATAAACAGCTGCCCTACCCTCTCGTCAAAGCTAAGGGAATTGTATACGCTATCTGTCCAGCTCTTCTCGGCGGGCGACTTATAATCATTAAAAACCTTTGGCGACTGGGCCATTGCCTGTAGGGCAAGCAGTAAAGTAACTATGTAAAACCTCATTAACCTTTTCTTTTCTTATGTGCTCCAAAACAAATGCCAAAGCTACTAATTTTAGTTGTCTTTATAAATTTACGGCACCGTTTTAAATAACAAAAATCATCACTACTTTGTTGATAATGATGATTTTTACAGTTATTATTATGTTGTAATATCGTTCTTAAAAAAAGCGGCTGTGCCAGCTTTCGGCGGCGGGAACTTCCCAATAGTCATTAAACTCGCCTACTGTATTAACGAGGTTGTTGAATACAATAGTATTAGCCGAGACTGATTTATCTTTGGCCATCTTTTTAAAATCGATAAGCTGCTTGTGTGTAATAAACTCTCCCTGGCGGAAGGTTACATTCATTTTATCAAGCAGGTTTACGCCATATTTTTGCTCCAGCTGCTGTATAAAGTGCACTGATGCATCTATAGAACAGCCTGTGGCATGCTGGCCTTCCTGGTTAACAGCCAGTATAATAAAACGGCTGTATCGCAGGGTGTATGATGCCTCAAGGCCTGTGCCGTGGGCAGCCCACTGTTCTACAAATGTTTTCAGGGCGGTTTCTAACTCGGCAACTTCCTCATCGCTAAATTTGCGGTCGCTCTGGTATATCCATATCCGGCTTTCATCCGGAAGTTCTTCAAACGGAACGTACATACTTATATTTGTTTTATGCCTTGGATTACTTTGTAATACCTGAAATCTTTGGCTTTTACGTCATAAAATTCCTGCTCCCAATATTCGATGGAAACTTTATCATTTTTCTTTAATTTACCTTCAATCAGAATGTCAGAGCCTTCAAAAAATGTCAGTACAAGCAATGTATGGTTTCTACCGGAAATATCTTTTACCATTACAGTAAGAAATTGTTCCGTTTTTATTTCTACGATACGGCCTTCAACAGTAAAATACTCTTCTTCAACCGGTTCCAAATATTCGTCAAGCTGGCCTGATTCGGCCAATGCCATCAATACATCCGGACAAACCCCTACCATCTTTAACCCTACTTCGCCACCTAACTTCTCCATACCTCCATCAGCCTTGAGAACATCTCCATATTTAGCATCCACTTCTTCTTTATGATTTGAAATACTCGAAATAATACATATTCCGATTTCCATTTTCAATTTTTGCGAATTGGCCTGCTGAAGCACTTCTTTTTTACTTTCGGCACAAGAACAAACATCTTTTGTTATAACATCTAAAATATCCTGACTGCGGGCACTATTGAAAAATAAAACAAAAGAAAATACGAGGAGTAATTTATTCATTGGTTTAATATCTTATAAATCCTTTGCAGTGGCAATTAATTCTGCCACATCCATAACTTTAATATCATGCTCGCGGTTTTTGGCCTTAACGCCATCTGTAAGCATGGTGTTACAAAACGGACACCCCGCTGCAATAATTTCGGGCTGTGTCTCCAGGGCATCTTCTGTCCTTTCCACATTTACGTCTTTATTGCCTTTTTCGGGTTCCTTAAACATCTGGGCACCACCGGCACCGCAGCACAGGCCGTTGCGTTTGCTGCGTTTCATTTCCAGTAACTCAGCATCCAGCTTGTCCATAAGCTCACGCGGAGCCTCATAAATATTGTTGGCACGGCCCAGGTAACATGGGTCATGAAACGTAATTTTCTTGCCCTTAAACTGTCCTCCCTCAATAGTAAGCCTGCCATCATCAAGCAACGACTTAAGGAATTGTGTGTGGTGTACCACATCATAAGTTCCGCCCAGCCCCGGGTATTCATTTTTTAAAGTATTAAAGCAGTGCGGACAGGCCGTAACTATCTTTTTTACTTCGTATGCATTAAGCACTTCAATATTTGCCATAGCCTGCATCTGGAACAAAAATTCGTTACCGGAACGCTTGGCCGGGTCGCCGGTACAGCTTTCTTCGCTGCCCAGTATGGCAAATGAAACGCCTGCGCTGTTAAGCAGCTTAACAAACGCCTTTGTTATTTTTTTGGCCCTGTCGTCAAAACTACCTGAGCAGCCCACCCAAAATAATACTTCCGGTTGCTGCCCTGTAGCCATCATATCGGCCATAGTAGGAACATTTATACTTTCCTGACTCATAGTTTGGTTTTAGTCTTCTTCGTGCTTGCCGTCGTCAAACACCTGTATGGTAACGGCTTTTTCAATCAAATCGGTAAACTTACCCCTGTAGCGTGTGGCTTTTACCAGGTGGTTGTCTATCCAGTGGTAGTTACCCCCACGCGGCTTGCCCATAAGCATGCCGTGGTATTTAAAGCCATGCTGTTTCAGCCATGCCTCGGTAACCTCGCGGTGAGCCTCTGTGCGGCTGGTAAAGAAGAAGATAATATGCCCTTCGTCATACCAGCGGTTAAGCGTTTCAAGCGCGTCCGGGTAAACTTCAGCGGTAACCATGCGTTCTGGCTCCTCATTAGGAATGTCGTCGCAAATTGTACCGTCAATGTCAATCAGGTAATTCTTAATGCCGGGAGGCAAAATGGGGCTCACGTGCTCGCCATTTTCAGTAATTGCCTGCAGGTTCTTTTCAATGTCTTCGTTCTTCATAATTGGGGAAATTTATCAACCTATAACTCGTCTTTCCAGTTTGCGCGGTCCATCTGGCTGTACTGCCACGGTGCCCCATTGTTTTCAATATTTGCCATCATGCTGTTAAGCTCTGTAGGCGCGGCACTTTGCTCCATAACCAGGTACTGCCTCATATCCATAATAATAGACAGCGGGTCTATGTTTACAGGACAGGCCTCTACACAGCCGTTGCAGGTGGTACAGGCCCACAGCTCTTCCGGCGTAATGTAATCGTTAAGCAGCATTTTGCCATCATCAACAAATGTGCCTTTATTGGCATCTATATTACGGCCCACCTCTTCAAGCCTGTCGCGGGTTTTCATCATGATAAGCCTTGGAGAAAGCTTTTTGCCGGTTTGGTTAGCCGGGCATGATGATGTACAGCGGCCACACTCAGTACACGTGTAAGCGTTAAGCAGCTGCACCCAGTTAAGGTCCTGAACATCGCTGGCGCCAAATTTAGCCGGGGCCTCACCTTCGGCAGCCGGTGGTGCAGCAGCAAATGGGTCGGCATTGGGGTCCATCATTAATTTGACTTCAGCAGTAACGGTAGGGTTATTTTCAAATTTGCCTTTGGCATCAAGCCTTGCAAAATAAGTATTGGGGAAAGCCAGCAGAATGTGCAGGTGTTTAGAAAAGTACAGGTAGTTCATAAACGCCAGGATGCCTGCAATGTGCAGCCACCATGCCGTGCGCTCTATTATAATGGCTGTACCCTCGCTCATGCCGTTAAACAGCGGAGAAATAAATCCTGAAACCGGGAATGAACCTGCGTGTGCGTAATGGTGTGCATGTATAGATTGCAGGTAACCATCTGCCGCGTTCATGGTAAGGAACAGCAGCATTAATACGGTTTCAAAATACAGGATAATGTTTGCATCGCTTTTAGGCCAGCCTTTCAGGTCGCCATGGGCAAAGCGCCACAGCTTTATAATGTTTCGGCGTATCCAGAATGCGGTTACCGAAACAATTACACCAAGGGCAAGCAATTCGAACGAAGCGATTAAGAAATTGTAAAACCCGCCCATAAAAGAAAACAGGCGGTGTGTGCCAAAGATGCCGTCTATAATAATTTCAAGCAGCTCAAGGTTTATAAGTACAAACCCTACATATACTATAATATGGAGTATACCTGCCACAGGGCGGCGCACCATTTTGCTTTGCCCAAGGGCAATGAGCGCCATGTTTTTCCAGCGGGCGTTAGGGTTGTCAAATCGGTTTATCTTGCGGCCCAGCCTTATGTTGCGCACAAGTTTTTTTACATTGAGGGCAAAATAGCCAAAACCCAATGCAAGCAGTACTACAAAAAGGATATTATCGATATAGCTCATAAAAATAATAGGTGGGCGTAAATATACCTATTTTTTCTTCTTCTCCTCGGTGTATGGCGTATTCTTTTTGCCGAATACTGAAAAATGCACGTATCTTTTTGGATTATTCTTAAAATCAGCCATTAATTCTTTCAATTCCTCAGAAGCATCCCTAAGATTATCATACATAGCCTCATCCTTAAGGAATTTACCAAGTGTACCTTTGCCCGACTGTACATCGTTCATTATCTTATCTACATTAGCAAGCGATGCATCAAGCTTTTTCATGGTAGCGCCCAGGTTAGCCTGGTTGATAGAATCAGATATTGCAGCAAAGTTTCCGCTGGTACGGTTAAGGTTAGCCATAGTAGCATCAATATTAGCCTTATTGCCCGATATGGTGCCATTAAGGGTTTTAGCTGCCTTGTTAAACTCCTTCATGGTAAGGCTCATTTCATAAATGGCAGTGCGAAGGTTTTCCTGGGTTTGCCTGTCTATAACATTATTAATGTTGTGCAAAA
This sequence comes from Flavobacterium akiainvivens, assembly GCF_001278115.1. Lineage (GTDB taxonomy): Bacteria > Bacteroidota > Bacteroidia > Flavobacteriales > Flavobacteriaceae > Flavobacterium > Flavobacterium akiainvivens. The sequence continues at coordinate 989,031 of NZ_LIYD01000005.1, forward strand.
GGCTATCGGCGCTTACTACAGTAGCTTCTATTTTAGTTTGCAGCGGCGCAAGCTTATCACTCACAACAGCCAGCATGCCCGGCTCAAGCCTGCTCTTAAGGTAGTCTCCGTTTTCGGCCTGCGTGTGGTTTTTAAGGTCTGGCGCAATGGCAATCTGTTTGCCCGATATACCAAGGCCCGGCTCATATAGTATGGCTGCGCTGGTTTTAGATATTGGGAAATCGGTTTTTACCTGTAGCTCAATTACCAGTGTGCCCTGCACGGTATCGCGAAAGGCTATTGAATTTACCTTACCCACCACAAGGCCGTTTAGGGTAACGGGTGCAGATGGCGAGAGGCCTTCTACATTATTATATACTACATAATAGGTTTTGTAGGAGTTAAAAAGGTCCCTACCCTTTAAAAAGCTATACCCCCATATAAACATTAAAATGGCTCCAATTACCAGTATAGCTGTCTTTGCTTCTCTTGTTACTTTCAAAACAGGTTAATTTTTAACAAATGTAGGACAAATAAATTTACCGAAATGTGAATATTTTCGTAAACATTACTTCTTCTTAAGCGCTTCCTGCATTGTTATTTTCTTACCATCCCTAAACGGGACTATAAATGCCGATGGAAAACCCTTAGCCTTTGCTACTTCCAAAAGTTCGCGGGCTTTTTCAAGGTCAGATGTATTACCGTAAAAATATTTAATTGTGCTGGTGCTGTCGTCTTTACTAAGCTGGTCAAGGCCTTTAAAGTTAGACGGTGTAAGGTCTAACGATTTTCCGCTGGCAGAAATCTGCACCTTATATATAACCCCTTTTTGCGCAGCTGCAGCTGTTGTGGCAGTATTTGTTTTAGCAGGCGTGTTGGCTACCGGCTTATCATCTTTATCAGGTGCATTTTCCGGTGCGGGCTTATACTCTTCGGTACCGGCCGTAAAAAATTCTTTTTTATAAGCCACAATAGCTTTTGCTATAGATTCGGCAAGGTCGTTCTGGCCGCCGTCTGAATTTAGCCACTCCCCTTCTTCTTTATACGAAAGGAAACCAAGCTCAACCAGTATGCTGGGCATAGCGGTTTTGTGCAGCACCAGGAACGGCGCAGGCTTAACACCACGGTCTTTGCGCTTGTTATCATCTTTAAAGTTATCCTGCACTTTACGGGCAAGGTCTATAGCCTGTTTAATGTTTTGCTCCTGCCCCAGGCTTATACCTATAAAAGATTCAGGGTTATTAGGGTCATACCCACCGTATTTTTCCTTAGAGTTAGCCTCAAGGTTAATAACGGCATTCTCCTTTTTAGCCACTTCAAGGTTGCTGGCGTTTTTACTGGTACCTATAAAAAAGGTTTCGGCACCAAAAGCCGTTTTCTTGGTTTCGGCATTACAGTGTATCGATACAAACAAATTGGCATCGGCCCTGTTAGCAACCTTGGCCCTTTCGTCAAGCTCTACAAAAACATCGGTCTTGCGGGTATAGATAACCTGCACGTCTTCTTTTTCAAGAAGCTTGCCTATTTTAAGCACGGTGTTTAGCGCTATGTTTTTTTCAATATAGCCGTGGTAGTTTGCACCATAGTCTTTTCCGCCGTGGCCGGCATCTAATACTACCCTAAATTTGGCATTATTGTTGCCCTGTGCTAAAATAGCGCCGGTGCATATAATAAATGATAAAAAAGCAAGTTTTAAATCGTTAATTCCTTTCATGATATCAAGCTGGGTGTTATAATTGCTATTATTACTTGTGATTGACAAAAATATTGTAAGTTTGACACTCCAAAAAATAGGCCTAATTGTTACAAAAATAGTACTAAAACCATTGCCTGCAAAGTTATTTCATATCGTTTTATTATCAATTTTCCTAACAATTCCATGTTCAGGGGCCTGGGCACAGGAAGTGCCTGCTAAAGGTGTTGCCGTACCCAAGCCGCAACAACCTGACAGCACACGCGTTACCCTTACCCCTGTTGAATTACCGGAAAGTACCGACTCATTAACCCTTGCCGAAACCGATTCGCTTACCCGCGTAAAAACTGACTCACTAAAGCCCAAAAAATCTTCGGGACTTGATGCCGTAGTTAAAATGAAGGCCAAGGACTACCGTAAACTTGACCAACGTAAAAAAACGGCTACTTTGTATAATGAGGCCGAAATTTATTACAAAGACATAGAGCTAAAGGCCGGTATTATTATAATGGACTACAGCAAAAACGAGGTTTTTGCAGGAAGGATAAAAGATTCATTAGGCAACTACAGCCAGTACCCTTATTTTAAACAGGGAAATAACATTGTTGAAGCTGACTCCATACACTTTAATACAGTAACCAAAAAAGCAAGGGTTTGGAACTCCCGCAGCGACCAGGGCGAATTCAGGGTTATTGCCGAAATGACCAAGAAAGAAAACGACTCAGTTTACTTTTTAAAAAATGCCAAGTTTACCACCTCAAAAAATATAGACAACCCCGAATATTATTTTAAGGCACGTAAAATTAAGCTGGTGCCCGGCAAAAAGGTTGTAGTAGGCTTTACCAACCTTGTGGTGGCCGATGTACCTACACCTGTAGCCATACCCTGGGCATTTTTCCCTATGAGCCAGGAGGCGGCATCGGGGCTTATATTCCCTACCTATGGCGACAGCAACAGCCAGGGCTTTTACCTGCAAAACGGCGGGTGGTATTTTGCCCTGGGCGATTATTATGACCTTGCCCTTACGGGAGACTATTACACAAACGGAAGTTACGGCCTGAGGGCGCAAAGCAGCTATGCCGTGCGCTACAAATTTAGCGGTAACGTTAACCTGAGGTTTGAAAACATTATACAAAGCGAGCGCGGCCTACCCGACTATCAAAGGGCGCGTAACTACATGATACAGTGGAGCCACAGCCAGGATAGCAAGAACAACCCTAACTCAAGGTTTTCGGCCAGTGTAAACATGGGGTCGAGCCAGTACTACCGCCAGTCGCTTAATATGGCTAACGTGGGTGCAGGCCTTAACAACACCCTGCAATCGTCGGTTTCCTACTCAAAAACATTCCAAACGGTGCCGCAGGTAAATATGTCTTTAACTGCCACACACAGCCAAAATACCAACACACAAAGTATAAACATGACGCTGCCTACCCTACAGGCCAGTGTAGACCGTATTTACCCCTTTGCAAGCGATGACGAGCCTAAAAAGGGTATTATAAAAAATATTAACCTGCAATACAACCTGCGAGGCGAAAACAGGATTCAAACCTATGATTCACTGTTTTTTAAACCCCAGATGTTTCGCGATGCACGTGCAGGTGTACAACACAGCATACCACTTAGCACAAACTTTAAAGTATTTAAATTCTTTAGCGTTTCGGCCAGTACAAGCTACCAGGAAACCTGGGTTTTTGATACCGAAAGGCGCACTTATAATGCTGCCCGCGATACAGTGCTTATAAGTACTGATAAAGGCTTTGATGCATTCCGCACCTATAACTTTTCTTCAAGCATTGGTACCACCATCTACGGTACGTTTAACTTTGGCGAAGACAAAAAAATTCAGGCCATACGCCACGTAATGCGTCCGGCTGTTTCTTACACTTACACCCCATCTTTTGACCAATATTGGGATACCTACCAGCTTGATGCTGCCGGTAACTATGGCGAATATACCCGTTTTAACGGAGGGCTTTTTGGTGCCCCCGGCCAAAGTTACAGCAACAACATAGGCCTTGCGCTAAACAACACTTTTGAAGCCAAAGTGCGCAATGATGATGAAGACAGCGCTGATGCCGAGCCTAAAAAAGTAATGCTGCTTAACAACCTTAACCTTAGCACCAGCTACAACATGGCAGCCGATTCGCTGGCGTGGTCTCCGGTGCGCATAACAGGTGGTACCACGTTTTTTAAAGACAAGCTGAACCTGAACTTTGGTACTACGTTAGACCCGTATGCCATAGACAATGCAGGCCGAAGGATTGACACCTACAACATTAATAACGGCGGCAGCCTTTTCAGGATGACCAGCGCTAACGTAACCCTTAACTACTCTATTACCAGCGAAGACGGCAAGAGCGGGCAGGGCAAAAACGAAGATAGCCAGACGGCACGAAACGGTGGCCGTACTGACGACCTTTTTGGCACGGCGACCGACCTGGGCGACAGCCGCAACAGTATGTTTGATGAAGACGATACCAACGAAAAACCCAAAAAAGGCAAAGGCGGTTTTTATAATGCCGAACTGCCCTGGGATTTGCGACTGGCCTACTCGTTAACGTACAGCAATGCCAAACGCGAAAACAAGATTAGCAGCAGCTCTATAATGCTTTCGGGTAATGTGGATATTACCCCAAGGTGGAAAATGGGCTTTTCATCAGGTTATGATTTTGTGCAAAAAGGCGTTACGTTTACCCAACTGCGTTTTGAGCGCGACCTGCTTAGCTGGCGCATGGACTTTAACTGGGTTCCGTTTGGCGATAATACTTATTGGGGCTTCTTTATAGGCATTAAGTCTTCTGTACTTAGCGATATTAAGTATGACAAGCGCCAGGTGCCGGACAGGACTTTGGGTAACTAATTACAAAACATTACAATATACACAATGAAAAAAATTATTTTTACAGACAAAGCCCCTGCCCCTATTGGCCCATACAGCCAGGCAGTACTTACGGGCAATACACTTTATACATCTGGCCAGATACCCCTTACCGCTACCGGCGAACTGATTACAACAGGTATTGAAGATGAAACCAAACAGGTTATGGAAAACCTTAAAGCTGTGCTTGAAGCCGCCGGCGCTACGTTTGAAAACGTAATAAAGACCACTATCTTTATTAGCAATATGGATGATTTTGGTAAAATCAATGCTGTTTACGGAAGCTACATTGCCGATGAAACTGCCTCAGCACGCGAAACCGTTCAGGTGGCACGCCTGCCTAAAGATGTGAATGTGGAAATTAGCATGATAGCGGTTTTGTAAGATAGCAGATGGCAGATTGCAGTTGGCACACTTTTAGGCAATGGACATAAAAAAAACGGTTTGCAATGCAAACCGTTTTTTTATTACTGCTAATACAAAGATTAGTTAAGCTCATGATACTCAATAAGACCGTCAATAGGCCTCCTGAGCACATTACCAAGTTTAAGGCCGTTAGCGCTTAGCACTTCTGCAAGCTCTGCCTTAAGATAGAATGCTATTGAACCTACAAAGTGAACCGGCACTTGGCGTGCATCATCAAACTGAAGGATGTAGTTGTCTACAAATACCTGCATGGCATCAACAATGATTTTTTTGATGAAAGCATCTTGCTTGTTCTGAATAAGGAATTTTGCAAACGTAGCCAGGTAGGCATTAGGGTTTGGCTCCTTATACAGGTTGTGTTTAATTACATCCGGGTCAAGGTTATACTCTTCAGCAAATTTTTCTGAAAGGTGCTTAGGCATCTTGTTAAAGTAGTAAGCCCTTACCAGGTCGCGGCCAAAACGGTTGCCACTGCAATCGTCCATAGCTATATAACCTAAAGACTGTACTTTTTGTATAAGCTGCTCGCCATCAAAATAGCTGCAGTTAGAGCCTGTTCCTAAAATACAGATTATAGCCTTTTCATTCTTTGGGTTTGTGGCATAAGCTGCTGCATAGGTATCTTCTTTAACGCTTACCTCTGCATTTGGGAAAAACTCTTTAAACACGCCCGACATATAGTTCTTCATCCTGTCTGTACCACAACCGGCACCATAAAAAAACAGGTTAGTAACATCTTTGCGGTTGTTGTAGATATCAAAACGCGCTTCAAGCCTTTCAAGCGCTTCTTCTTTATTGATAACTTCGGGGCTAAGGCCAAGTGTTTGGGTTGTAAAAAGCCTGTTGCCGTCGTCATCAAGCGCAATCCAGTCTGCCTTGGTAGCGCCACTATCAACTAATAACTTCATAACAGAATTAAAGTTTGGGTTAAGTTTGGGTTTGAGGATTTAAATTTGGGTTAAATTTGGGCTGATAAAAACAAAGTCCCGCCATTTATCTGAGATAAAAGGCGGGACAAAGGTTTTAATTATATTGATGCAATGTGTGCAGCAAGGTCAATTAGCTTGCTTGAGTAGCCATACTCATTGTCATACCAAGATACAAGCTTAAAGAATGTAGAGTTAAGGCCAATACCGGCTTTAGCATCTATAATACTTGTACGTTTGTCTGATACGAAATCCTGAGAAACTACATCATCTTCTGTAAAGCCAAGGATGCCTTTAAGCTCGTTTTCTGAAGCTGCTTTAAGCACTGCCATGATTTCTTCGTAAGAAGTTTCTTTAGCCACTTTTACAGTAAGGTCTACCACAGAAACATCTACCGTAGGAACACGGAATGACATACCTGTTAGCTTACCGTTTAGTGCAGGGATTACTTTACCTACCGCTTTAGCAGCACCTGTAGATGAAGGAATGATGTTTACGCTTGCAGCGCGTCCGCCTCTCCAGTCTTTCCTTGAAGGGCCGTCAGCAGTCATTTGGGTTGACGTTGTAGCGTGAACGGTTGTCATAAGGCCTTCTACTATACCAAAGTTATCGTTAATAACTTTTGCAAGCGGAGCAAGGCAGTTTGTAGTACAAGAAGCGTTAGATACTACAGTATCTTCCGGCTTAACTGTTTCGTGGTTAACACCCATTACAAACATAGGGGCATCAGCCGACGGAGCAGAAATAATAACTTTCTTGGCACCACCTGTAATGTGCTGCTGGGCAGCTTCTATAGTAGTGAAGATACCGGTAGATTCTGCTACCACATCTACACCTACTTCATCCCACTTAAGGTTTTTTGGGTCTTTTTCGGCAGTTACCCTTATGTGTTTACCGTTTACATAAAGCTGGTTGTCTTTTACTTCAACCTCGCCCTGAAAGCGGCCGTGAACTGAATCATATTTAAGCAGGTAAGCTAAGTGATCTACATCAAGCAGGTCGTTAATTGCCACTACTTCAACATTGTCCCTGTTGAAAGTTTCGCGGAAAACGATACGGCCAATGCGGCCAAAACCGTTAATCCCTAATTTAACTGTTGCCATTTTTTCTTCTAATTGTTTTTTTGTTGTTTTAAATTTATCTGAAACTAGATAGACACTATATCAGAAACCCTGATAAGCTCTTTATCTATCTGAGATTTTCCTTTTACTGCAAGGTCAAGCGGGGTAAGTACAATTTCGTCTTTAAGCACACCCACCATGTAGTTGCTCTGGCCTTCAAGCAGTGTTTCTACTGCCTTAACACCCAGTCGGCTTGCCAGTACACGGTCAAAACACGTAGGGGTGCCGCCGCGCTGCATATGGCCAAGTATAGATACACGTACATCATACTCAGGCATATTTTCGTCTACATAATCTTTGAGCTCAAACACGTTTTTGCCTATTTTATCGCCTTCGGCAATAACCACAATGCTTGACAGTTTGCCGCTTGCCTTACTCTTTTTAAGAGATTCCACAAGCCTGTCAAGGCCCATATCTTCTTCAGGAATAAGAATTTCTTCGGCACCGCCTGCAATACCTGCATTAAGTGCAATGTGGCCGGCATCGCGGCCCATAACCTCTACAAAAAATAACCTGTTGTGCGAGCTGGCAGTATCACGTATTTTGTCAATCGCCTCAACAACGGTATTAAGTGCAGTATCATAGCCCAGGGTAAAGCTGGTGCCATAAATATCGTTATCAATTGTACCCGGAATGCCTATTACAGGGAAACCATATTCTTCATTAAATATAAGCCCGCCGGTAAAGCTACCGTTACCCCCTATTACAACAAAGGCGTCAATACCCTGTGCCTTAAGGTTGTTGTAGGCTTTTTTACGGCCTTCGGGTGTCATGAATTCTTTAGAACGGGCAGATTTAAGTATAGTACCACCCTTGTTTATAATGTTGTTTACATCGCGCGGGCCCATTTCTCTAAAATCACCCTCTATCATTCCCTGATAGCCCCTGTAAACTCCTATGCATTCAATATTATGGAAAGCGCATGTGCGGACAACTGCCCTGATAGCGGCATTCATTCCGGGCGAGTCGCCACCGGAAGTGAGCACCGCGATTTTTTTAATTTCAAGTGACATTTTTTATTATTTGTTCGTAAAAGTATGAATTTTATACGATAAATGGAATATCAATACCACATTATTAGAAAATTAGCAACTTTTCAAACGTTTTCGTTAATAAGTTTTACCTAAAAGGTTGTTAAAAAATATCCAAAACCTTTTCTATCAATAAAAAATAGCCGCTTTTTTTTGAGATAATAAAATTATTAGATTAATAATGTAGAAATTAATCAGTTTCGGGTATGCGCTGTTGCGGAGGGGTTTGTTCCTGCTTCTTTTTGCGTGTTTCGTCAAACTGCATGTAGTCCGGCATCAGCTCGCTGTCAGGCGTATCATACGGATTGCTCTTATTGGGGTCGTTGTCTATTTTAACCTTTTTAAATATCTTATTGATAAGCTCGCGCATGGTGTCAAAGTCTACCTCATAACTAAGCCCTACCCCCTGCGTATAGCCAATGCCTTCGCCAAGGAAGTTAATATCGTTCTCGCGGTTAAACACGCGTGCCTTAAGGCTGCCGTCTTCGTTTATGCGCAGCTGCACCTCTACGTTGCCCACAATGGCACTTTCATTTACCCCGCCTACCGGCACACCCAGCACGCCGTTTATGGTTATACGATCGTTAATTTGAGACGACAGCGTTAACCCCACCTGGCTACTCATTTCAGCATAAGGGTTGCGCCCGCCCTGCTGGTAGGTAAGGTTTACATTAAGGTTGCTGTTACCATCGGCAAAAAGGTCGCTAAGCAGGCTGCCCGCCCTCTCAAACAAACTGCCGTATACTGCCGAGTTTGCATTTGTAGGGCTTATAAACCCTCCTGACGAAAGCAGCGCCAGTGCCTGAGACTTACGCATATCTACATCGTTAAGCCTGTAATCAAGGTCTGATTTAAGCACAGAGCTTACGCCGGGGAAATTAATATTAAAATCGAGGTCAGGCAGCATAAGGTTACCGGTAAGGTTAATAACCACCTCTGTATTTATATTACGGTTAAAGGTAGGCGTTTCGAGAAGTATAGATGGGTTTGCCATTGTTTTATAAACGGCCTCTATATTAAGGCGCGCACGCTTAGGGTCGCCCTCCCACAATATGCTTCCGCCGGGTAGTGCTGTAAGTTTTTTATCTATAAACCCGCCATACCTAAAGAAATACTCGCCCTGTGTTATAGAATAATCTCCCCACATATTAAACTTGCCCAGGGTATTAATTTCCATAAGCAGGTTACCGTTACCCCTGGCGCGCAGCATATGGCCGGTATTGCGGTCTATAATAACCTCCAGGTTAGCATCGGGGTTTACAATAAGGTCAAAATTAAGCTCCAGGCCGCTGTATGTTTTGGTTGGGCTTACTATACCCTTTAGTATGCGTTCTTTCTCCTCGGGGCTTAAAAAGTGTATGTATGGGGCGCTGGTATTGCTCACGGCGCCGGTACTGTTAATAGGTATTTTAATATCGGTACCTTTTTCAGATGTTGCCTGCACATCTATAACCAGGCTGGTTGTAGGGCCGTGCAGCGATGCATTTCCCTTTATAAATGCCGTACCAAAATACAGTGCCTCTTCGCTATCCTGGGTATCGAGTACCAGCATCCTGTCTGACGATATGTTGAGGCCAAGTTCCCACTTTTTAAACAGGTCGTGCTTAAGCGTACCGGTAAGGCGCCCGGTGGTTTTGTACTTGGTATCGGTAAGGCCTATGTGGCCAAAGATTATTTCTTTCTCGGTAATGTTTACCGTGGCATTTTCGTCAAAATTATAATCGGTATTCAGGTAGCCCACTTTAAGCCCACCCCCGCGGATGTATAATATGCCATCAATTTCCGGGTGCGATGCCGTGCCCACAATAGCTGCACGCCCGGTAGCCCTACCCCTTATTTCAGGGAAAATAGTTTTAAGGAAGGTAGTAAGCGGACTTATATCAAATTCTGAAAACTGCGCATCGAGCGACAGCTGGGTTTGCTTGTTAGCTATTTCTATTGAACCATGTGTAGAAAAAGTTTCACGCCCGTCATGCTCTATACTGCTGTTTACATTAAACCTGCGTAATGATTTATCTCCCGCCACAAGCAGGCGCATATCGCCCAGGGTGTACTTATTAAGCCTTAGTGTATCTATAGTTAATGATGCCGAGGGCTCATACACTTCCTTATTTTGCTTAAAGCTTACGTTGCCGTTTAGCCTGCCGCCAAAGTTTATACTGTCCAGCGATGGCGTTACCTTGTGCAGGTCTACATCTTTAAAAGACAGGTTAAGGTCTTTAACATCCTTACCTTTAATAATACCGCTTAGGTCTACATGCTGGTCGTTATGGCTCAGGGTAAGGTCTTCTATATTAAAATCGGTAAGCTTTTTATTAAAGACGATTTTATTGTCTGTGGCATTATCTTCGTTTATATACCACAGGTATTCTTTAAAGTTAACCTCAGATTTTTTAAAGCCCACTACCGAATTACCCTTCGGGTCTATGGTATGGTAAAGGTCGAGGTTGTAAAAGTCTTTCTGGGTATTGCCACCCTTGAACTCGCTGCGCAGGTACATGGTGTCGTTTTGCGTAACATTAAGGATGCTGAAATCAGAAACCTTGTAGTTTTTCATGCGCACGCTGTCTATGCTTATATAAGCGTTGTAAAGCGGGTTGCGGTTGTTTACATCCACCTTAATATTACTAATCCGGTTTGCGCCATAATCAATGGTAGGCGAATTAAAATTCATCCTGAACTCGCCCTTATCGGCATTTACTATGCCCCTCAGGCGGGTGTTTGGCCCAAGCTTAACATCGGGCAGGAAAATTTCTATAAGCTTGTTGTATACGGTAAAATCAAAGTCGAGGTACTGCCCCTTTTTAAGCTTGTGCGGCGAATAGTTAGCATACAGGCTGCCTGCAGCGTTCTCCATTATTTTAGGAAGCTGGTTAACATCAAACACGCCATGCACGCGACCCTCTACAATATCGTTAGACGAAAGGGTAAGCGTACGCACATTGTTTTCATCAAAAGACGATACCAGCGAAAAGTCTTCATAATAATAACTGTCACGGCTGTTTTGATACGACAGCTGCGATATTTGCAGGCTGCCCGCCATATCGTTAAGGTTAGTGCCGCTGGCCTCAAAAATAAGGTCGCCTTTAAAAATGCTCAGGGTATCCTGCTTCATGATTTTCAACAGAGCAAGGTCGGCATAGTCTATCTGCGCGTGGAAGTCATACTGCTTGGTGCGCTGGCTCATGTCTACAAGGCCGTCAAACGTCATGAGCAGGTTAGGGTCGTTACTGTTAAAGCGTCCTTTGAAATACGGCCATTTAAGACGGCCGTCTATCTCTATGTTTTTGTAGTAATACCCGTTAAACGCCAGGCTGGTTACCTTGCCCTCTACAATAGTGTTAAGCGACTGCTGCGTAAACCCGCGCCCGTCTACATCTATATGCATGGTGGCGGTACCCAGGGTTTTCATATCGGCAAGGGCACCCAGGTTAAACTCCTGCAGGTCTATAGTACCGGTATAAACAGCCTCTGTAGGTTTAGTATAGTTTTTAACGGCCAGCACAGCATCGGCCTCGCCAAGCTCTGACATGACATAAAGCTGCGTGTCGAGGTCTTTTTTAGTAAGGGTAACGTGGCCTACAAGGTCTACACGGCCAAATTTTTCCAGCACCTGCGGAAGGCTCTTGCCCAGTATGCGCGGCATAATGGCACGCAGGTTGGCATATTCTGACGATATCCTGTCGAAATCGCCGTTCATATAAAAACCGCCGCCCTCTTTGTTAAACAACTGGCGGAAGTTTACCGTACCCATAATTTCGCTACCGCTGTCATCTACCAGGTTAAGGTCGTGCAGGATAAAGTTATTCATGGGGCCTTTGAGATGGGAAGACAGGAAATATTTCTGGTCTTTGCCAAACTCAGGGTAAAACATATTAAGCTCGTTGCTGGATATGGAAGCCTTTGTAACCGGGAAATCGAACTGTACTTTGTTAACAAAATCCTTCATATCGCCCACCTTAAAGTTAAGCGCCACAGCACCTTCCAACTCAGATTCTGATGTTTTTAGCTTTAGCGTTTCAAGCTTTATGGTGGTTTTTGTTAGTGTAAAATTAGCGGTAAGGTCTTCTATAAAAAGCCCACGGTGATCTAACAGAGACAGCCGTTTTATGCCCGCCGTAATATCGCTGCCTTTAATGTAAAAGTCCTGTAGCTGGCCGTTAAGCTTTTTAAAATCAAGCACACGGGGCGTAACGGCATTTTCATTCGTAAGGCGGTAGCGGCCGTTGCTAACAAACAATTTACCTGCCTTAAGGCGAAACTTTCCGGTGCCGGGCTTGCCGTCGTCAAACTTCTGGATAACAAGGTCAAGGTTAGAGCTTTTCTCTCCCTTGTAGGTCTTCATGTGGAAGTTAAGCTTTTCTGCACTAATGGTGCCAAACTGCAGGTTGCTGTTGGCAATGTTCTTAAAGCTAAGTATGTTGGTTTGCAGCCTCTCGGCAGAAACAAGGGTATCGTTATGGTGGTCCATTACCAGCACGCCCTTTAGCTTTACGCTGCCAAAGATGGTAATGGCTACTTTATCTATGCTTATGTGGGTATCAAACTTGGCGTTAAGCTCTTTAGTGGCATAGCGCGCAATGCGGGTTTGCACAAACGGAAGCGACAGGGTAATAGCCAGCAGTATTATAAATACTACCAGGCACAACAGGGTGCGGAGCAGTATTTTTTTAAATTTTTTGAAACCGCTATTTGTCTTAACTTTGTCTTCCAAAATGTATGTGGCGCGTTTAGTGGCAAAAGTAGGAATTTTTGCCTTGTATTAATCGGGGTTTAACCCTTTTTTATAAACTCAAAATCCATGCCTGAAATTGTGGGAGATACCCCCGTTTATATATTAGCAATAGAGAGCTCGTGCGATGATACTGCCGCAGCCATACTACATAACAGCCAGGTGCTGAGCAATGTAGTGGCAAGGCAAAGCGTGCACGAGCAATATGGCGGCGTGGTGCCCGAGCTTGCCAGCCGTGCCCACCAGCAAAATATAGTGCCCGTGGTAGATGTGGCGCTACAAAAAGCAGGTGTGGAAAAGCAACAACTTAGTGCGGTAGCATTCACACAAGGCCCCGGTTTAATGGGCAGCCTTTTGGTGGGCAGCTCGTTTGCAAAATCGGCGGCAATGGCGCTTGGGGTGCCCCTTATTGCGGTAAACCACATGCAGGCGCATATACTGGCCCATTTTATAGATGAAGATGGTTTTGATAAGCCCACATTCCCGTTCCTGGCTATGACCATAAGCGGCGGGCATACGCAAATTGTGCGCGTAGACAGTTATTTTAGTATGGAAGTAATAGGCGAAACCACCGATGATGCCGTGGGCGAAGCGTTTGACAAAAGCGCCAAGATACTGGGGCTTCCCTACCCCGGCGGGCCGCTGGTAGACAAATATGCGCAACTGGGTAACCCAAAAGCCTATGCCTTTACCAAGCCGCAGGTACCGGGGCTTAACTTTAGCTTTAGCGGGCTTAAAACGCAGATTTTGTACTTTGTGCAGAGGCAGCTGGCAACCGACCCGGATTTCATACAAAACAACATGAACGATATTTGCGCCAGTATTCAGTATACCATTATTAACATATTGATGGACAAGCTGAAGATGGCCGTAAAGGAAACCGGTATTACCCAGGTAGCCATAGGCGGCGGTGTGAGCGCCAACAGCGGCATACGCAACACGCTGAAGGAAGCCGAGAAGAAATACGGCTGGAAAACGTACATACCTAAATTTGAATATACCACCGATAATGCCGCCATGATAGGCATTGTGGGTTACCATAAATTTCTTGAGGGGCAGTTTAACGACAGCTCTGTAACCAGTAAAGCCCGTATTGAACTGTAATGCAGCTTTTTTATAACCCCGACATACAGCCCAACGATGCTTCTTTTATTTTTGATAAGGAAGAGAGCCGCCACATAGTTAAAGTATTGCGCAAGAAAGAGGGCGATATTATTCACATTACCAACGGAAAAGGCTACCTGATTACTTCTCAAGTTGTATTTGCAAACGAGAAGAAGTGCGAGGTGAAGATTACAGGCCCTGAACTTCATGAGCCCATGCCCTATCGCCTGCATTTGGCTGTAGCCCCGACAAAGATGAACGACCGCTATGAGTGGTTTTTGGAAAAAGCGGTGGAAATAGGTATTACCGAAATTACCCCCCTGATTTGCGAACACAGCGAACGCACGGTGTTTAAAGCCGACCGATTTGAGAAAATCCTGCAAAGCGCCATGAAGCAAAGCCTGCAATACTACATGCCTGTGCTGCACGAGCCTGTTCCTTTCAGCTCTTTTGTGAAAGCACAGCGCGACGGGTTAACCTTTATAGCCCACTGCGAGGAAACGGACAAGAAGCTCCTAAAAACCGAAATAAAGCCCGCTGAGGCCATAACTATTTTGATTGGCCCTGAGGGTGATTTCAGCACCAAAGAGATTGCACAGGCGCTGGGATTAGGTTATGTACCGGTTTCATTAGGCAACACAAGGCTACGCACTGAAACGGCAGCGGTTGTGGCAGCGCATAGTGTGGCGTTTGTGAACGAGTAAGCTGTCAGCTTTCAGCGATTAGCTTTCAGAAAAAATGGAACGCGGATGACACGGATTGGGCGGATTTACACGGATTTTTTCAGGTTGCATTCTTCACGTCCTGTCATTACGAGGAGGCACGACGAAGTAATCTTTTAAGGGCATGAGTGAGGATTCCCCTCCTTCGGAGGGCCGAGGTGGTTTAAAATAGACTGATGACATTTTGAAAATAAACATACCACTCCCAACCTTTGCTATAAATAATATATCTTAAATTTATATATTCAATTTAAAGCTCAAATTATGAATCTCCTCAAATTCAACTTTATAGCAATACTGTTCATTGCATTTGTAGCCAAGATAATTGCACAGGAAAATCAAGCACAGGTTAACATCATCCTGATTATAGATAATGAACTCGTAACTTCCGGTGTTAGGCTTAGTTTTGTGTCTGAAAATAACAAAATTCTTTTGGAACAAAAATATACCGCGGGTACTGCACTTGAAATTGATTTGAATTGGTTTGAAGATAAAGTATATCTTGCTTTTGACTATATTGGCAAGGCAGATGAAGAGTATAAAAAATATCATTATCGAATTAACACATTAAAGGGTTATATCTCTAAAACTGAATTCTTAATCTTAAGAATTTTCAATCTTGACAAACCGCTTTTTAAGGAAGCATATTGCAAAGCAAAAGATGAGTATGTTTTTGAAATTGAAAACCAGTCGTACATCATGCAAGAGCCACAATGCAAAGAGTTTGTGAAGTTTTGAAACTGTACTGACAGGAGTATCTTACCCCCCCCCATTATTACGTAAGACAGGCGCAGCGTGTCTCTACAGGAAAAATCCGTGGAAATCCGCCCAATCCGCGTCATCCGCGTTCCATTCTCCCTCCATCTCATTAAAAACGCTATCTTTGCCGCATTATAAATACTAATGCTGACTTTCAGCACATTGATTACATGAAGTTTGAAGACCTTAATTTATTAAAGAATATACAACAGGCCCTTACCGAAGAAGGTTATGAGGCGCCTACCCCCATACAACAGCAGGCTATACCCATTATTTTAGAGGGCAAAGACCTTGTGGGCTGCGCACAGACGGGCACGGGTAAAACGGCTGCCTTTGCCATCCCTATCCTTAACGCCCAGCATCGCATTGTGGGTTCTATAAAGAAAGTAAAGTACATCCGCGCACTGGTTATTACCCCTACGCGTGAGCTTGCCCTGCAAATTGGCGAAAGCTTTGATACCTACGGCAAGTATACCAACATCCGCCAGCTGACCATTTTTGGTGGCGTAAACCAAACCAGCCAGGTAGACCAGCTTAAAAAGGGCGTTGACATACTTATCGCCACTCCCGGCCGTTTGTTAGACCTGCACAAACAGGGTTTCATTAACCTGGACCACCTGCACACCCTTGTGCTTGACGAAGCCGACCAGATGCTGGATATGGGCTTTATTAACGATGTAAAGAAAATTGTAAAGCTTACGCCCGAGAACAGGCAAACGCTGCTGTTTAGCGCTACCATGCCGCTGCCCATCCGCGAGCTGGCCGATACGTTCCTGAGGAAACCGGAGTATGTTTCGGTTGCGCCGATATCATCTACTGCCGAGAAGGTAAAGCAGCAATTGTACCTTGTTGACAAGGGCGACAAACGCAAGCTGCTGTACCACCTTATCCGCAACGAGAACCTGAGCAATGTACTGGTGTTTACCCGCACCAAGCACGGAGCCGACAACGTGGTAAAAGCCCTGAAGAAAAACGGCGTTGAGGCCGGCGCCATACACGGCGATAAGTCGCAAAACGCCCGCCAGCGCGTATTGGACCAGTTTAAGGCTAAGGAAATTCCCGTTTTGGTGGCGACTGACATTGCGGCACGTGGCATTGATATTGAAAGCCTGCCGTATGTTATAAACTTTGACTTGCCTAACATTCCTGAAACCTACGTGCACCGCATAGGCCGTACGGGCCGGGCGGGCAACAGCGGACTTGCCATATCGTTTTGCGGCAAGGATGAGCTGCCGTACCTGAAGGATATCGAAAAGCTGATCAGGATGCAGATAAAGGTTATTGACGGGCATCCCTACCCTTATAATGACGAACCCAAGCCGGAAGGCCAGAAGCCCGACCTGCGCAACAAGAACAAGGCAGCCGGTGCTAATGCCCGCAACGGAAAATCGAAACCGGCAGGTAATGGTAATGGCGGCGGAGGCAACAATTCACGCAAGAGTGAAGCCTCGAAGAAGAACAAAAGGCGCTGGTACTAACTGTAAATGAAAAAAGGGCTTAAAATAGTAATTGTGATAATCTTACTGCCATTTGCTTATGTGGTATCGTGTTCTGCTGAACAAAGTATTCGTGGCAGTAAATTTGATAAGGTTCAAAAACAGGATCACTATTCGAAAGTTGAGGCACTTTTGGGCGAACCCGATAAAATTAGCCAAACATCAAAAGACGGTAAATTTTGGGTTACCTATTATAATTCGTTAGGGCCGGTAAAATATTTATTGGTTTTTGATAAAGACAGTTTAATAACGCAAAAATATACTGATTAAATGCCGCTTAAAAAAGCGGCATTTTTTTATACTCTAACTTTCCGGCATTAGTTAACGAATATCAAACTCCGAAAGTGAAAAATTAGCGTTAAAATCATCTTAAAATGTAAGGTTTTACTTCGTTGGGTTTATGCCCATCTGGTAACAACTTTTTAACGCCGCCTGATGGCAAATTTTGCTTACATTTGATAGTATAACCAATAATCGCTACAATTATGAGTACCGTTTACCATTATGCTACCGTATTAAAGGCCATTCAGGAGCTTCGGGAGAAAGGCTTTAACGAAGATTTTAACCTGGAAGACAACTACTTAGCCAGCAACTCAGGCCGCTGGAGTGATGAGGAGTTTGAAATTGCACACATCTACTTTTACGAAGGCGCCACAAACCCTGACGATGAGGCCACAGTATATGGCATTGAGTCGGCCAGCGGGCATAAAGGCATACTGGTTACAGGCAATGATGCCCTTACCGATGCCGAGTCGGGTGCTATAATAAAGAAGCTACTGAAGCATAGAAATGACAAGTAAAACAATGAAGATCAAATCATTGGCTATATCTTTATTAGCTGTTGCGAGTAGTTTTGGGCAAACCGTAAAGGTTATGAGCTATAACATTCGCCTTGATGTTGAGAGTGATGGCATTAACCGCTGGGATAACCGTAAGGCCATGCTGTCAGGACAGGTACAGTTCTATGAACCTGACTTTATGGGCATACAGGAAGGGCTACCCCACCAGGTGCAATACCTTGATAGTGTGCTAACTATCTATAAATACATTGGTGTAGGCCGCGATGACGGCAACAACCAGGGCGAGTTTTCTGCCATATTTTATAACGAGAAAAAGTATAAGCCGATACAGCAGTCTACCTTCTGGCTCTCGCAAACCCCTGATAAACCGGGGCTTGGTTGGGATGCCGCCTGTAACAGGGTATGTACCTACGGCCTTTTTGAAGACCTTAAGACCAAGAAGCAGGTATGGGTATTTAACACCCATTTTGACCACTTAGGTAATGTGGCACGTGTAGAAAGCGCCAAACTTATACTTAAGAAAATCAATGAGTTAAACACTAAAAACCTGCCATTTATCTTAACAGGTGACTTTAATCTTGAAGAGGATTCAGAAAGCATAAAGCTTATTGCCAGCCACCTGAACGATAGCAAAGCCGTTGCTAATCAAACGTTTGGGCCTGATGGTACATTTAATGCATTTGAGTTCAATAAACCGGTAACCAAACGCATTGATTATGCATTTACATCAAAATCAGGAATATCAGTTGAAAAATATGCAGTATTAAGCGATTCTAAAGACTGCCGGTATCCCAGCGACCATCCTCCGGTATATGTAGAAACAGAATTAAAGTAGCCATGGGCTACTTTTTCTTTTTTGAATATAAAGTACTGGATACAAATAAGATAACTCTATTATTTCGCTGCTTTTTAATCAGGCTCCAATTGATAATAAGACCGGTTACGCATATAGCCATAAGGGTTATAAGGAGGCTTACGTAGATAATCTCGTCAAAAGTATCTACATAAGGTATCTTGAGTACAAAAAAATACAGGGAAACTATAAAGGTGAGCACTGAAAGTATCAGGGAAAAAAGCTTCATATCAAGGGGTTAGGTGCGTGTCAACATATATAACGCTAAAAAAAGGAATAAAGTATAATTAAACCCTGAAATACTTTACATTGCCAGTAGCATCTCCCCCATACTAATGTATGCCTTTTTGCTCCCTGCAATACGGTACTGAAAGGTATATTCTATATCACCCTCTATAAAATCCTTATAAAAATTGGTGTCATAAATCATACGCTCCTGGGTATCAGCATCAGGCGGCATTAGTGAAAGATCTTTGTTACAAACACCCTCTACAACAAACTCATATACGTTTTTCTCAAAGGTTTTAATGGTCCCATTAAGGTTAAAATCCTCGCTATCAACATTTTTATAGATATCCATATCCAGCTTGATATCATGATCTTTATACTCAGCAGCTATGCTGTGTTCGTTTTCTTTAAATTTAAAACTGCCATCAGCCTTAAAAAACTCTTTAAAGCCATCAAATACCCGCTTAATTTCAGAGCGCTTAAGTTCCTTACGCTTAAACTCATAGCGCTTTTTATAGTCGTCGTGTTCTGATTTTATATCTATTTTTATTTTGAGGTAACCAACATCCATAGTGTATAGTATTAAATTTCAGCCACTTTAGGCTTAAAGAAGTTTACAAAAAAGAATTTATCAGGCTCAAGCCCGGCATCGGTAAGCATTTGCTTAACCTGACCTTGTTTATCGGCAGAAACATTCAGGAATAGCAAAAAAGCCGCAAGGTTTTCAAATCTGAAGCTAAGCGGTGTGTTTAGCGAATATGCCGTAAATGAATATGCCGCAGATGCAACATCTACCCCATTCTTCTCAAAGGCCTTTATTATTTCAGAAAAATCATTTTGCATAACGGGTTGTAATTAGTTTAGACATTCCGGTTAACAGGACATATCCAAATTATTAATTTAATTACAATCCGCTTCTTAAAATAGCTATAAATTTTTCTTCCGCAGGGTCTCTAAAGCTATTTTTAATGCCTCTATAGTAGTGTTCTGGGCTTCAATAGTTTTAAGTAAAGCCTGTTTTTCTGCTTCAAAATCCCGTGTTTGGGGTTCTGCCACAGCATATATGGGAGATGACTTGTAACCTTTATTTTTTAAATAAAGGTCTTCATTAACAAATTCATCTAATGTTAGCTTGTACTCTGCACATATGCTTTGCATCACCTCTATCTTAGGCGTAGAAATGCCGCGAACATAGGTACCCACAACGCTTTTCTTAAGGCCAAAGTTAGCCCCAAACTCATCCTGCGACAAATAATTATTTTCGCACAAATATTTAATATTTAAGCCAATAAAATTCCTCATGCATTTTATAATTATTTTAACACCTGATTTATTTTTGTTTTTGCAATTATTTATTTAAATTTAACTTTATAAATATACAGATTTTTTTTGCATATTATAAAAATTTATGAAAGCAAGTGATTTTTTAAAAGCCAGAAACGAGCAAATTATAAGCCGGTACCAACAACTTAAAGTAAAACGAATCCCCTCTTATGAAGCAAAACAGCAAATTAGCAAGGAGTTTGGAGATCTTTCCATCTCTACCATAGACCAGATTATATACAATAAAAAGTACAGCAACAGCCCACTTGAAAAATAAAAAACGCCCCACAAATGCGGGGCGTCTATTATTTCAAACCTGTTGTTGTGTCTTAACAGATTATTTTACTTCTTCAAAACTAATAGCGCCTATATATCAACCACTTACAATATAATGGTACAAATAGGGTACTAAATTAAAATAATTTATCTTTACTTTACAAGATACTTATTAGAGAAAATATAGCCTAAATATGAAAATATCTAAGTAAACTTATGAATTAAGGTAGTTTACACATTTTACCTGTTTGATATTTTTTACGTTTTAGCTAATTTTTATGGTTTTTTAATCTTCTACTTCACTTAAATTTTCTTTGTAGAAATTTACACTATTTTGAGAGATTTTCTATATAATAAGGAGCTCATATCCCTCCCTAAGGTCGGGACGGACGTACTGCTTTTCGGTAAAGGCTTTATCAATTCCCTTCAGGTAATATCCCTCTTATCCATTTTCCAGTGGCTTTTGCCAATGTAAAAATCCGATACGGCTTGATTGGCAAAATCATGGTTTTCCTGGATATTCGGTAAAGCGGCCTTAAGCTTCTCTATAACCAGGCCGTAGTTGTGCAGCATACACTGGTTGATGCTTTCTGAATGCGTGAAATAAGGAATTATATCAGGTCCTCCCAGCCTTGCGCATTCCTCTATACCCTGCCCGTTCACAACAAAGCACAACCCGTAATTGTCCAATCCAATGCCTTTGCCTTGGAAGGGTGGCTTTCCTGTACATAAAATAAATCGACACGATCACGCCCAGAGATATCAGCTCCGTTGCGATAACGGGGAGCAGATTTCCAAGACTTGTCGCGCCAAGGAGCGTTACCCGAACAAATGTCGAACTATTTTGAGAAAGACTTGGAACGTTTGTCTAGATTGTTTTGACTATTTCACTAACTCGTACACATTAGAACAATAGAAAGTTAAGAGTTCGAATCCCTGACGGCCCACAGAAAGACAAACAAAGCCATTGGATTCCAATGGCTTTGTTATTTTAAAATGTTTTCACAAATCCTATTCCAGCATTTTTGCCATCGTAAAATGGCATTATAAAAGAAGTAGGGTGTGTTTCTTCTTTCTTTCCGAAAAGTGTTTTACTGATAAACGGGTTTACCCAATAGGCAATTTTAGTGCTTAATATACCAATACCTGCTCCAGCTGCAACATCGGTAAGCCAGTGGCGATTATTGTATATCCTGAATAGCCCAGTACCGGTAGCAACGGCATACCCGGCGATACCATACCAAACCGATTTATCTTTATATTCCTGACATAAAAATTCGGCTCCGGCAAAGGCGGTTGCAGTATGCCCGGATGGGAAAGAGTTCTTAGATGTACCATCCGGACGTTCTATATGCGATATTGATTTTAATGCAAAAACAGTGCTGCTCATAATAATATAAGATGTTGCCAGTATAACACCCCTGTCACGTAGGTTGTGCTTTGCCCTTACACCAAAAGCGTCCAGTGCAAATACTGATGCAGCAGGTGCCCACTGGCTAAAATCGTCTATAGATGTTTTTTGGTCAATGTCTTCTTTTACTTCTTCCCTTATCTGTGTGTTAAAACTTTTCAGCTGGTCGTTTTCTATACCTATAACACCATAGCCTATAAGTATAGTAGGTATAATAAGCTGTTTGTAATTAAACTTGAGTTTTTGTATGGTATCAACTTTTAAGCTGTCCTGTACAGTATAGGCTTTTACAGTGTCGTCCTGTGCATTGGAAAGTTGCACAATTAGAAGACAGGCAAATAAAATTACGATTTTCCTCATGGTAAGGGGATTTAAAAAGTTTGCGTAATTTTATTTCATAAGATGGTCTTGTTTTTTTAGCTAAAGTCTGTACAGATTTTGAATTTTTCCTGAACGCGAAATTATTTAAGAAGCTTATGGTTAAACAGATAGTCAGCGGTTTGGTACCAAGCAATGGTTTCTTCTAAAAATGATTGTTCCATAGGCAATGCTTTCAGGCTGTTGTTCTGTTTATTCCACAAATAAAAAGCCTGTTTGCGCTGGTCTGACAGTATCATTACTTTATCCTGTTTCATTAATGTTAGCTTTCGGTAGGTCCCCATAAGCGAACGTTCTTCAAATTCATTTCTAAGTACATTTTTTCCAAAGAAGTCAGAATCATAATTCCAGTGCAGCAAGCCAAAAAGCGTAGGGAATAAATCTATTTGTGAACACAGTTTGTTTATCTTTTGGTTTTGTGCTTCGGCCAGGTTTATAATAAAGGCTGGTATATGATAGTTGGCCACATCAATTTCGTCTTTACCGGCGCTGCTGGCACAATGGTCGGCTACAATAACAAAAACCGTATTTTTAAACCAGGGCTTTGTTTTGGCATCGGCAAAAAATTCACGCAGTGCAAAATCAGTATATTTAACCGCACCCGAACGCCCCGTGCCCGACGGAATGTCTATTTTTCCTGACGGATAAGTATATGGCCTGTGGTTAGAGGTGGTCATTACAAAATTGAAAAAAGGTTGCCCGGCAGCATATTGCTTGTCAGCCACACGCAGCATTTTGTTAAAAATATCTTCGTCGCAAATGCCCCACGCATTTTCAAAGGTTACCTCATTGTCTTCAATGTGGTTGCGCACTGCCTGAATTTCATCGCTCAGCACACTGCCGTGACCACGGTCGTAGATATTAAAGCCGTTTCCGCCAAAATAAGCGTTCATGTTATCAAAATAACCGTCGCCTCCATAAAAGAAGTTACTGTCATATCCTTTGGCTTTAAATACACTGTTTACGGTATAAAGGTTTGCATTATCCGGCCGTTTTACAATGCTCTGCCCAGGTGTGGGTGGTATACAAAGTGTTACAGCTTCCATACCGCGAACGGTGCGCGTACCCGTAGCATACAGGTTATCAAAGAATACACTCTTTTGTGCCAGGCTGTCCAGAAACGGGGTAATGTTTTCGGTATTGCCAAATTCTTTCATAAAGCTACCGCTAAGGCTTTCTACCAAGATGAACACTACATTCTTCTTTTGCTCAGACGGAAGACTATCGGTAATCTTGCGGTGGATGGAATAATTTTCTTTGGTATAAAAAGCATTAGGCCCGCCCAGTTTTTTGCGTACCAATGCAAATGCTTTGTCGTTATTTATCGTAGTATAAAACTCAGTATATTTCATCTGATTGTTACGGAAAGCCGCAAAAAAAGAGTAAATACCTGATTTAGATATTTCAGAATTATAGCGGTTTGTGCTCCACTCTGCCATGCTGTTGTTAATGAAAAACACGAAGATAAACACCACAGTAACTGTGCTGCCTAAAACATACAGGCGTTGTTTTATAGATACTTTTACACTAAATGAAGTAGCAAACGCACCCGTTTTGTAAAACAGGAACAATATGCCCCCGCTTATGCATAACACTCCGCCTATGAGTAGTGGTAATGGATAAGACTGGTTAATATTTGCCATTACCTCATGGGTATAAATGAGATAATCTACCGCTATAAAGTTAAAACGGGTTTTAAACTCATCCCAAAATGTAATTTCGGCAAAAAAGGTAAATACTATGATAGTTATAGTAAGAGCGGTAAAGAACCATACCAGCCCCTTATCTATCCACGAACCCACAAAACGATTGGGCATTAGTGTGTAGTAAATAACTGCCGGTATACATACAAAGGCTACAGTGCCTAAATCGAAAAACAGGCCGGTAAGTAATGTTTGCAGTACATGCAGTATATTCCACGAAACCTCATCATATTGCCAGATGAAGAAACAAACCCTCAACAACTGACAAACAATAAGGAACCAACAAATAAAGTGTACTAAAACCGAAAACCTGCCCGATTTATTTAATTTCTGAAACATTGCATACTAAGTTTATGATGCAAGTTTCTAACCTAATTCTGAATTAAATTAGAATTTCTAATCTTGGGTTATTTAGTATTCTAAAATTTATAACTGTAACCGAAACGCACTACCTGAGTTTCATAATAATCTTTACTGATGTAGCTAAAACCATTGCCCTGAACTTCTTTACGGATAACGAGCGTGTTGAACAAATCGGTAGCATTTAAAAACAATTCGCCTTTGCCTTTTTGTATTACTTTCTTCAGACCAATATCAGTAGAAAAACGCCCGAGGGTTTTGCCCTGCGGAATAATATCGGGTGCCAGGTAGGCTGCCATAAGTTGTCCTGTAAGGGTAGACGAGAAAGTAAAGGTATTGTTCCACTTAACATTGCCTGATGTTATCTGTTGTTTTGTGGCTGAATAATTTGTGGGCTCAGGATACAGTATATCTACACTATAACCATCAATGGTGTTGCGGTATAGTGTAGCATTAAGGTTAAAAGAATACCATGAGGTGGCTTTGTATGAAAACATAACTTCAGAACCCATCATTTTGCTTTTACTGGCATTTTCAAAAACATTATAAATAAGTGTACTCCCTGGCGTGGTTGTGGCAATACGTGTAATGGTGCCCTCTACCTGCTTGTAGTATGCCGACGCAAAAAAGTAACCTTTCTCAAAATTAGTCTTATAACCCAATTCGGCAGTATTGGTAAATTGTGGGCGCAGGCCGGGATTACCCACTTTTATAATCTCGGCATCATCATATTTAGGAAAAATACGGATATCTACTTCATTAGGGCGGTCTACCCGGCGGTTATAAAACAATGACAGTTTGTGGTTATCGTTTAATTTATATGCAAAGCGAAGTGATGGAAATGGCTCCAGATAATGGTAACCGTCTGTGCGGTAAACGGGGTGGTTAGGGTTCACTTCATATTCAAGATCAAGATATTCTACACGTACCCCTGCTTCAGCTTCAATTAGGTTAGTTTCATAAATATAGTTGCCATACACAGCGGGTATCGATTCTTCATACGTTGCTTTCCCACCGGCATCAGCATCTATCACAGAGTTTTGACCGGGGTAGAACTGCATATTTGTTGGGATAATCCTGTTCCTGAATTTAAAACCGGCTTCAAATCTACCGGAAGATAACGGCTTTATGTAGTCTATATTTACGTCCAGTACATTTTCGTCTGACAAAAGTTTGAAAGCATCCCTCCCGGTAGAAGCTGGCAATATATTATCAAAAAAATATTTTTCATCTTCCCTGTGAAAAGTGTAGTTAACACCGGTATTAAGCACATGTCCGGCCTCTTTAAATTTATGCTGGTATGAAGCCGAAGCCATTACGGTAGTCTTTAGCTCATCTTCAAGAAACTGCCATAACCTCAGGCGCTCGGAATAATCTGCATTAAAAAATGGTTCATCCCCATTATCAATAATCTTTTCACTACCAAAAAGTGCCGAAAAAGCCAGAGTGTTGTTATCATTATAGTTCCAGTCGATACCCGTTTTAAGGTTGGTAAAATGCGTGTTTCGGTTGCGTTTGGTTTGCTGGTTTATTATAGTGCCGTCATCATAAGTACGGGTTACAAATTCATTTTTATTCAGCGTTTCGGTATACAGGTAATCACCCTGAAAGTAGATATTAATTTTTTCTTTACGATAGTTAAGTGACAATGAAGGATTTATTTTTGGAGTGAACTGGTATTGCGGACGAATGGTTGGGAGGTTACCTTTACGCTGCCATAGCGCCCCTAAGCCTGATGCTAATCCCACTTTACCGTTTAACCCCTCATCTTTATTTTTTTTCAGGATGATGTTAATAATACCTGCATTGCCATTGGCATCATATTTAGAAGAAGGGTTATTAATAATTTCAATTTTTTCTATAGCCGATGCAGGCAGGTTGTCCAGTCCCGACTGCGCGTTAAACCCTGTAAGTGCAGTTTGTTTTCCGTCTATAAGTATCATTACTTTATCATTACCGCGAAGCTGTACTTTACCATCCTGGGCGGTAACGCCCGGCAGGTTTTGCATAGCCTGTAATACCGATCCTCCGCTTTGGGCAATGTTATCGGCAAGTGTAAATGTTTTTTTGTCCAGTTTATTGCCTATTTCATCTTGCCGGGCGGTTATAACTACTTCGTCAAGTTGTTGGGCATCTGTGGTAAGTTGTAGTTTACCTATATTAAGAAATTCCGAAAGCGTACCCACAAACAGCTCTTTTGTAAATGTTTTATAACCCATAAAACGTATTTCGAGCAGGTAATTGCCGGGCGGTATGGGAGACAGGGTAAAGCTTCCTTCTTCGTTAGTGATGGCAGTTGTTATAACTGTATTGGTTTTCGATTTTATAACAGCATTGGCATAAGCCACAGGTGTTGTACTGTCGGTTTCAGTTACAGTGCCGGAAATGGTTACCTCCTTTACCTGCGCTATTGCTGCCTGATAAAAACACAGCATTAACAATGCTAAATAAATAATGGTGCTCTTTTTCATAGTTGTACTTCGTTTTTTGATATGGCGAAGTTGCAACCTGATTTGGAAGTAAATCTGAATTATGGGAAGGTTACGATAAAATAATGCAGGTCATTTTTAAAATCATACGAAATGTTCCATTGGTTCAACTCACCGATTTTTTTTATGATGGCAAGCCCCAGTCCGTTGCCTTGCGATGAAGGGTTTTCTTTAGAAAAACGGTTAAACAGCTTCCCCGAATTCAGTGGATTGTTCAGCCCGGTATTGGCAAACGTTACAGTGTTTTGAGTTGTAGTAATGATTATTTCGCCATCCTGAACATTGTGCCTTATGGCATTCATAAACAGGTTGTTTACCAGTACCTCTGCAAGAGCGGGATTGGTAGTGACTGAAAGCTGTACATCCAATTCAAGTTTAAACGATAGATTTTTAGGTTCGCCCTGCTCCCTGAAAAAGTCAATGTGCTTTTCAATCAAATTGTTTATTTGTACCGGCTGTTTTTCCAGATAGGTGTCGTTGTCTATTTTAGACAACAACAACAGGTTCTTATTAAGGCGGTTCATACGCGAAATATCATTATTAAGCGCGCCTATAATATCAGAGGCTTCATCGGGCAGTCCTTCAGCTTGTGCAAGGGTATCTACTTTGGTCTGGAAAAGTGCCAAAGGTGTTTGTAGCTCATGCGCGGCGTTTTCTACAAACTCGCGCTGGCTTTTGTAAATGGCAGTATTTTTTTCAATAAGCTTTTCTATGCTTTTGTTCAGCGAATCAAACTCCTTAATATCCGTTGGGGCAAAATTAGGTTCACGGTTTTTGTCTATTTCGAAATCCTGGATTTTGCGAAGCGTGTCATAAAATGGTTTCCATATTTTAGCGGCAGATTCCCTTGATATATAAATAATTCCGGCTAGCAGTATTACAATGATGCACAAAAACATCATGGCTATACTCACCACCATCCCCTCCATCTCTACAAGGTTGGTCTTTTCTATATAAGTAAACTTTTTGCTGTTTATGGTTACAGGAGAATAGAGTATACGGAACGGTTCCATCTCTCCCGATGTAGGTTCGTAAAGCGACTTACCCACGATGGAATCAGTAGAAACTCCCATATCGGGTACTATTTCTACATCGCGGTTGTATTTGTTCCAGGCAACGATATCGCTTTCGGTAAACTTATGATGCGTGCCTTTTACAAAGTCTTCTTTATGAAAAATCAGTACCTCATCAGTTTCGTACACATACAACCACTGACTGATAAAATAAAACGCCGGAGCCGATGCCAGCAGAATGAGTACGGCATAAATCAGAAAACTTCGGGTGGTTTTATTTAAAAGCTTTGTTTTACTCATCCTGCCATTTATACCCCAGGCCATATACGGTTTTTATATAATCGCCCGCGCCGGACGTGGTAAGTTTCTTTTTAAGGTTTTTTATGTGGGCATATACGAAGTCGTGGTTATCAAGCATATCGGCCATATCACCGCTAAGGTACTCGGCTATAGCACTTTTACTCAGCACCTTGTTTTGATTGCCTATTAGATACAGCAGCAAATCTATTTCTTTTTTGGTTATGTCCAGCTTAATGTCATTTACAGTTACGTTCTTACCAAGCAGGTCGACCGAAATTTCGTTAAAAGTAATAATGTTGCTGCCATTAAAGTTCTTACGCCGTATGAGTGCCTGCATACGAACCAACAGTTCAGATAAGTGAAAAGGCTTTGTTAGGTAATCGTCGGCCCCCAGGTTAAAACCTTCAATGCGGGTTTCAAGTGTTTCCTTTGCTGAAATGATGATTACGCCGTCAGTCTTGTTAAGCCGTTTAAGTTCTTTAAGTATATCAAAACCATCTCCGTCGGGCAGCATCAAATCCAAAAGTATACAATCATACTCATACATGCCTATTTTGTCCAGTGCTTCGCGCTTTGATGCTGCGTTTTCGCACTGAATACCATACGGCTTAAAGTACTCTTTAATGCTTTTGCTAATTGCAGGTTCGTCTTCGATTATCAGCACTTTCATACCTGCAATTTAATGAATAGATTTTGAAGAAAATTTGAATTAGGAAGGGAAAGTACAATCCAAAAAAATTATATATTCTTTATAAAATTACGTAAGCTGTTATAAAAAATATAGACTTACCTTTACATAACTTAATCAAAGTTTGCTGATACTGTCTGAAGGTGAAAAAGTTTTATGCTGTCATAATAATGATTTTGGGCTTTATGCTAAGCCCTGTTAATACTTTTGCATGCAATAATCATAACACTGTGAGATATAAGCATAAATCCTGCGGCATAGGCGGAAATGAAACTATTAAAAAGTGCTGTAACACCAAAGCAACCCATTCTCATAATTGCAACAACCATAAGCACGGTAAATGCGGCGGTGCCTGCTGCCAGTGTATAACAAGCGGAATGTTTAAGTTTTTACCACTTGTGGTTTCAGTACCACAAACATTTTTACTTCTGCCAGATGCTAAAAAAGAACGATTCAGTTATTCTGAACTTTTTGTAAATGCAGATTCAAAAGGCTTACGCCTTCCTCCCAAAATAAGCTAAACCCATAATTGCGTAGCCATAGGTGTGTTCTCTCAGGAATACACTCCCTAAATTATTTGTTTACTTATAAAATTAAAATCATGAACCTATTCTATAAAATAGTGGTGCCTGTATTTTTTATAGCATCACTGCAAGCTAACGCGCAAATAAAAAATGCCAAAACAGAAATCCTGACTGTGCAGGGTAATTGCAACATGTGTAAAGAAACCATTGAAAAAACTGCTACAGAAAAAAAAGTATCTGAAGCCGCATGGGATAAAGATAGCCACAAGCTTACCCTGACGTATGACAGCACCAAAACAACGTCTGATGCACTGCTTAAAAAAGTAGCCTATGCCGGTTATGATAACGAAAAATACCTTGCCCCGACGGAAGCGTATAATAAACTACCAGGCTGCTGCCAGTATGACCGCCAAGCTGAAGCCTCTGCACAAACAGCTATGCATGAAAGCCATATGGGTAAGACTCAGGAAACACCCGCCGAAACATCAATCCTTAAAGAGGTATATACATCTTATTTTACCCTGAAAGACGCCCTTGTAAAGTCAAACGGCGTGGCGGCAGCTACGGCATCGGCACAACTTGTAAAAGCCCTGAAAGCAGTGCCTATGGATAAAATGGAGCATAGTGCCCACATGGTATGGATGAAAAACCTGCCTGCCTTACAGGAAGGTGCAGAGCATATTGCCGAGACTAAAGACATAAAGCACCAGCGCGACCATTTTGTAACACTGTCTGATGCCTTATACACTGTAGCCAAGGCTTTTGAGATGGATGAAACCGTGTATTACCAGCATTGCCCTATGTATAATAACGGCAAAGGTGCCAACTGGCTTAGCCTTGATAAAGAGGTTAAAAATCCGTACTATGGCAGTAAAATGCTAAGTTGCGGCAGTACTACCGAAACCCTTAAGTAGCCTATGCAAAAGTTAGTAAGTATATGCCTGCTATTGCTTTCGCTGGCAGTGCAGGCACAGAACATTAAGGAGTACGACCTGTATGTAACCGACACCGTAGTTAACTATACCGGTAAAAGTATTGAAGCCATTGCCATTAACGGTAAAATACCCGGGCCTGAGCTGCATTTTACTGAGGGTGATACAGCGGTGATACGGGTGCACAACATGATGCACCACGAAACCTCTGTACACTGGCATGGCCTGCTCTTACCCAATGAGGAGGACGGTGTGCCGTATCTTACCACAGTGCCCATAAAGCCCATGAGTGTACATACTTATAAATTTCCGTTGAAGCAAAGCGGTACCTACTGGTACCACTCGCACACTATGTTGCAGGAACAGTCGGGTATGTACGGGGCGTTTATCATACATAAAAAAGATGAACCTAAAATGCCGGAATATACCATGCTCCTGAGTGATTGGACCGACCTTAACCCACACCAAGTAGAGCGTATGCTGCATAAGGAGAACGACTGGTTCAGCATTAAAAAAGGCGCCACTCAAAACTATGGCCAGGCCATAAAACAGGGTAAGTTTGGTACAAAATTTACAAACGAATGGAAACGCATGCGGGCTATGGATGTGAGCGATGTATATTATGAACGTTTTTTTGCCAATGGTAAAACCGATGTTGAAGCCCCGGAATTTAAGCCCGGAGATAAGGTACGTATCCGCATTATTAACGGCAGCTCTTCCACGTATTTCTGGCTTAATTATGCAGGGGGCAAAATGGATGTGGTAGCTTCCGATGGATCAGAAGTGGTGCCGGTTCCTGTTGACCGGTTTATTGTAGGTACCTCTGAAACCTATGATGTTATTGTAACCATTCCGCCCAAGGGTGTGGCTTATGAGCTGGCTGCTACATCTGAAGACCGCATGGGGCAGACATCGTTGTGGTTAGGCAAAGGCGTTAAGCAACTGGCCAATCCGCTGCAACGGCTTAACTATTTTGAAGGTATGCAGATGATGAACGACATGATAACATTGGGTGGCAACATGAAAGATATAGGCATGAAAATGAGCCTGCAACAGATGGATATGAATGTCGTGATGTACCCTGAAATATCAGGCGCTCAAATGAACGAGATGAATATGCAGGGCATGGATAGCAAAAAAATGGACGGTATGCAAGATATGAAAGGGTACGACCATTACTCCATGCAAGGTAATAGCAGCATTGTTACACTTAACTACAACATGCTTAAATCCCCCGTAAAAACCACGCTACCCGATAAACCGTTCCGTGAACTACACTTTACCCTTACCGGCAATATGAACCGCTATGTGTGGACAGCGGATAACAAAACCATATCGGAAACCGATAAGATACTGATTAAGGCTGGGGAAAATGTGCGTATTATTATTACTAATAATTCTATGATGCGCCACCCCATGCATCTGCACGGGCACTTTTTTAGGGTGGTAAACCAACATGGCGAGTATTCTCCACTTAAGAACGTGCTGGACATTATGCCTATGGAAACCGATACCATAGAGTTCAACGCATCGGAAGAATATGGCGACTGGTTTTTCCACTGCCATATACTATACCACATGATGAGTGGCATGGGCAGGATATTTACCTATAAAAATTCGCCACCCAACCCGCAGCTGCCTGATGCAGCAGCTGCACTTAAAAAAGTGTATGCCGATGATAAGCGGTATTACTTTTCGGCAGATGTAGGCCTGGAAAGCAACGGCAGTGATGGCGAATTACGACTGGAAAACACCCGCAACTTTATAGATGCTGAGTGGAGGTTGGGTTATAATGATGATTCAGGTTACGAAACCGAAGCGCATATAGGCCGTTACCTTGACAACAAACAGTTTCTGGCGGTTTACACCGGCTGGGATTTCAGGTATCATAATACATTGGACAGGGAGCGTAACTTTTTCGGGCAGCAAAGTACGCAGGCACAAAGGGCTGTGGCGTGCTTAGGCGTGATTTATGTACTGCCGTGGTTTGTAGAGAGCGATTTGAGGGTTGACCACAAAGGCAATGTGCGCCTGCAATTTACCCGCCAGGATATACCGGTTACATCGCGCCTGCGGTTGTGGGGCAGCTGGAATACCGATTATGAGTATAGTGTAGGCAGCCGATACATCTTAACCCGTTATTGGTCGCTATCTGCCCATTATGACAGTGATATGGGCTTAGGCGGAGGGCTTGCCTTTACGTATTGATTAAAAGTGCTTATTCACATAAAAGGCAAGAGGATCAAACCAGATTCTCTTGCCTTTTAATTTTCATTATTCCAAATATGAATTAGGGGTGTCATAACTGTTAACTCCTATTAAATTTTATTTTTGGTCTATATAGTAAAAATATGATTCAATTTAAAGACAAAAGGCTTGTCAAATTTGGAGAGCGGGTAAGAGAAGTGCGGGAACAGAAAGGCTGGAGTATAAATGATGTTATTACACGCGGGCAATTGAGCCGCAGTGATTTAAACGCCATAGAATCAGGTAGCAAAAACTTTGGTTTTACAACATTGCTTGAGTTATGCAAGTCATTGGAAGTATCGGCATCGGAGTTATTGAACTTTGGTTTAGAATAGAGTCGCTCTAACAATAATATTTCTTCTTTATCCAAAAAAAGCATTTTGTTCGACAGAATCCCTCATAGATCAAATGTGTAAAATTTGATTAAATTTCGGGTCTTATTGAAAATGAATTTTAAGAAAAGTAAGTTATAGAATACGTTAGTGCGAAAATATTATCGCAATAAGATACTAAGTTAAACACTTAATATCCATGTATTTAACTTAAATTATATATCTTTTAAAAACGTCAAAATAGGCACAAGGTGTTCGACTGTGATCCCTGACAGCCCACACAAGACAAACAACGCCATTGGGAGACAATGGCGCTTTTTCTGTTCGCGAAAAACAATTTTCACCTACTGCGAATATTAATAAATGCTTTCCAAATGCATGGGATAATTCTTCAAATCACTAGTGACGTCACCATCCTTAAAGATGTCAAAACAATTATAACCGGGGAGGATTTGTACACCACAAAAACGGTAGTTACTGGTTATATTCAGTAATAAATCCGCTGTATCTTTTCCCTGCATTAACTTCTGAGACGGATTACCAAAGCTTTCTGCCGGGGCATTCCAGGTTGCGCACACCATAAACTTTTTCCCATAGAGTTGACCTCCCGTTCCGTATTGTTTTGTAGCGTCTTCCCTGGTTCTTCCGTCACCGGTAAGAAACTTTTGGGTTTGCAGCCCACAGTTAAAAACCTCATCTACATATTTCTTATAAATCCACGGTGCGCCAAACCAGTTTACTGGGGTTTGTAAAATAATTATATCAGCCTGAACGTGCTTTTCTACCTCTTCTGCCGCATCATAGCCATCCTCCACCTTTGTTTCTAATATTTCATAGTTTTTACTTTTAAAGTAATCTTTAGCAACTTGAATAAAAGCGTTATTGAGACTTCCTTCCGACCAGTTAGGGTAAGTAAGGTGTGTATTGATAAGCAATACTTTTTTCATATTTCTATACAATGTTATTTTTATATCTATTTATTCGCAAAGTGCCATTTGCATCGCATTCATCCTGCCGCCAGAAACTTTTAGTTTTAAAAATTCAGTATCAAGTTCCTGTAAATCAGATTTCGTTAATGCAATACTTGTACCCTCCAGATTTTCGGTAAGATGCGGAATGTTACGCGTGCCGGGAATAGGTACAATAAATGGCTTTTGTGCCATCAGCCAGGCAAGTGCTATTTGAGAAGCCGTTGCATTTCTTTTGGATGCAAAACTATTTACCAGGTTTACTACAGGCATATTGTCGGCTAAATTTTTAGGGTTAAACCGATCGAATGTCGCGCGCAGGTCCAGCTTTTGGTCAAAGGTTGTTTGTGCGTTGAGCTTACCTGTTAAATATCCCATGCTTAACGGACCCCATGGAACAAAGCCGATACCTAATTCCTCACAAACCGCCAATACACCATTTTTTTCAACGCTGCGTTCCATAAATGAATATTCAGTTTGTATGGCTGAAACAGGTAGTACCGCATGGGCTCTCCTAATAGTGTTTACGTTAGCCTCAGATAACCCAAAATGTAAAACTTTGCCCTGAATTATTAAATCTTTTACAGCACCCGCCACCTCTTCAATAGGTACATTAGGGTCTACGCGGTGTTGGTAAAGCAGGTCTATACGGTCTGTTTTTAGTCTTTTTAGAGACTCTTCCACAACTTTCTTTATTTGCTCCGGTTTACTGTTCAGGCCGCCTTTTTCTATGTTAAATCCAAATTTAGTAGCAATAACTACCTTGTCCCTGAACGGGGATAGTGCTTCGCCTACCAGCAGTTCGTTAGTGTATGGTCCGTATACTTCGGCAGTGTCAAAAAATGTGATGCCTCTGTCAAAAGCCGTACGTATGGTTTTAATCCCCTGCTGTTTGTCTGCTGCTGCACCATAGTTGGCACTAATACTCATGCATCCTGCACCTAACGCAGAAACTTCTAAGGCTCCCAGTTTTCGTGTATCCATAGTGTTTTCTTTTTTACTGTTTTTCGGTTTGCTTTCTGAATGAACAGTAGTGGCGGACATAAGGTTAGGCGCAAGCAATACCCCAACCCCGGCAAGAGTAGTTTGCTGAAGGAATTTTCGCCTTGAATTGCCACTGTCATTTGTTTTATCAATCGTCATTTTCCCCTGTTTAAAAGATTATTCAAAATTAAACAGATACAAATGGAAGCTTGGAAACAGACTACAGGTAAAAAAGAAACAAATTACTGATACTATAAAACGCCCTTTCGGGCGCAGTATATTATAGTTTTGAAGTAAGCTTTGTTCTATATGCTTTAGGGCTTAGGCCCACTTGTTTTTTAAAGAATTTTGAGAAGTAATTAGGGTATTCAAATCCCAATTCGTAAGCTATTTCAGAATTATTCATGGTGCTGTTTTGCTCCAGCATTTCTTTTGCTTTTTTAATTACAAAATCATGAATATTCTCTAAAGGTGACTTTTGGGTGAAGTGCTTAATAATGTCTCCCAGGTAATTTGGGGTAAGCCCCAGCTGCTCTGCAAAATACTGTACAGACGGAAGCTGGTTTACCGGTTTTTGATAATACTCCGACAAGCATTGCTGAAAATCCGACACAATGCGGTTATATTGCTTAGGATCAGTAGAAAACTGCCTTTTGTAATATGCTTCTACCAATGATACCAGTACATTTACGTAAGAT
Source organism: Flavobacterium akiainvivens (assembly GCF_001278115.1). Taxonomy (GTDB): domain Bacteria; phylum Bacteroidota; class Bacteroidia; order Flavobacteriales; family Flavobacteriaceae; genus Flavobacterium; species Flavobacterium akiainvivens. The sequence continues at coordinate 1,024,408 of NZ_LIYD01000005.1, forward strand.
AAAAGTACATTAAAATTCTGACTTCCGCTTTCATAATACTTCATCATTAACCGGAATACCGAACTGATTTCCTGCACTTCATCCTCTGTAAGGTAAAGAGCTTCGTGCTGCCCGTAGTCAAGATAGGTTTTAAAAAGGAAACGATGTTCTTCAATTATCTTTTTAGAAAGTTGTAAATACATTCCAGTATAGGTAGGCTCTACATCCCAACCTTCATTTAGTATGACATTCGGGCTGTTAAAAAAAACCGCCGTTATAGGGTTTGAATTACCTGACTGCTTGCTCTTAAAATTTATTTTAAACGAAATCCTGTAAAAATCAACCATTACCGGATCTGACTTTAACAACATAACTGACGGGTTGTAGTAGCCAACATCAATATTGTTGTCTAAAGGTTCCGGGAGTCCCAAATAACTATTGTAAGATTTAAAGTCGCTGAAAGTTTTCATGTAACGAAATTACAAATTGTTTTAGCGTTTTTCAATTTTCTGTAAAAGCTATTAGCAGGTATCCTGTCCGTAAAAATATTTGTTTTATCCAGCTTGTATTCACTTGTGCTGAAACGCTAATATGGAGAAGCATTGGCTATCAGTACTTTTACTTTTTCAAGTGATAATTGTGTTACAATCTCCCTGTTGTTTAAATGTATAGTGGCTATACTTTTGTTTTCAGATACACTTACAATAAAATCTATATTGATGCTGTGCGTAGTATCGTTTTCTTTAATGTCTATGAATTTGCTCATAATCGATGTTATTTTATTTCATCAATGATACGCATTCATTATTAACAGTAGGGTTAAGTTACTCACAATCTTTGGTTTATTGGGAGCAAATTGGCATTAGTCAGTAATAATATCATTTTTTTATTCAATTGATAGTTCATAAAACTACTGATAATCAGGTGGAATTTATAGTTCGATGAAACGTTAAATAAATTAAAAAACAGACTATTGGTGTAATTTTTGCATTATAGTAGTACACTTCAACAAGGTCTCTTCCGAAAAAATTCCGGCATTCCGGCAATATAGAATATCCCTACACATTATTGCATCATACGATTAAATAGTGATTAAAAGTTGTAGCTATTTAATACCATGAATAAGCGTTTAAAATTTCATGCAAAATCCCCGTTTTTTTCGACTGTAAAATCACGGGTAGACCAGTATTTTAAGCAAACGGGTAAACATATGCACGCCAGCAGCGCCATGTGGCTTAAGGCTGCATTCTTTCTTTTTGGCTTCCTGGGCTGTTACGCAATAATCATTTCAAATATCCTTCCGGCTTTAGCCATGCTGGGGCTTGCCGTTTTATTAGGTGCATTCAGCGCTTTCGTAGGCTTCAATGTATGCCATGATGCCATACACGGCTCTTTTTCCGACAACAGGCATATTAATAAAGCCCTTAGTATGGTTTTTAATCTTTTAGGGGCCAGCCCTTATATATGGAATATTTCGCACAACGGCGTACACCATACCTTTACCAATATACCCGGCCATGACGAAGACCTTGTTGTAGCCCCCGGATTGATACGGATTGAGCAGGATGACCCCAAACGAAAAATACAGCGCTACCAGCATTGGTATGCTTTCCCACTGTATGGCCTGGCAAGCATTTCATGGGCATTCCGTAAAGATTTCCTCAAAATGTCACAAACAAAAATTGGGCAGGTAACGTTAAAGCATCCTAAGAAAGAATATTTTAATCTTTTTGCTTCAAAGGCCTTATACTATTTCCTGTTTATTGCATTACCTTTGATAACTCTGGATATTACCTGGTGGCAGTTTTTAATAGGTTTCCTTGCAATGCACCTTGCGCAGGGATTTACCATGGGGCTGGTTTTCCAACTGGCGCACGTAGTAGAGGGAACCGATTTCCCCGCAGCAAGCCCAACTGGGACTATGGAGGAAGCGTGGGCAGAGCACCAGATGCGCACTACAGCCAATTTTTGTTCCCAAAACCGTATTGCAGCGTTCTTACTCGGAGGCCTTAACAGCCAAATTGAGCACCATCTCTTTCCTAAAATTTGCCACATACATTACCGTGCTATAGGAAAAATCGTAAAGCAGGCCGCAAAAGAATACCACCTCCCTTATATTGAAAGCCAAACTTTTGGCGCTGCATTACAATCGCATTACCGCGTGCTTAAAAAGTTTGCATTGGAAGCGAAAAGTGCAAAAGTACAGTACCAAGCATCTTAAGCAGATAAAAAAAACAATGGATCTACTACAACTAATAACCCTGCTTTTACTTGTAAGTGCGGGGATTTCCTATATTAACCAGCGCTTTATAAAGTTGCCGGGGACTATAGGCGTTGTAGCAATCTCTGTAGTAGTTTCTGTTATTATAGTAATTATTGGAAAGACAAATAACGATCTCGCAGCTAAAATAAAAGAAGCTTCCGACAGTATGGATTTTTCCAGGATATTACTTGATGTAATGCTTGGTTTCCTGCTTTTTGCCAGCGCATTACATTTCGATTACCAAAAACTACGCAAACAACGATGGACTGTTTTTGTATTAAGCACCCTGGGGGTACTGCTTTCCACACTCCTGTTCGGCCTATTGCTTTACTACTTTACAGGCCTTTTTAATATTAATATTCCGCTGATGTACTGTTTCATTTTTGGTGCATTGATATCACCAACAGACCCAATAGCCGTGGGTTCTATTTTAAAACACTCTAAAATATCGGAAAAGCTCTCTACGGTTATTGCAGGGGAATCCCTGTTCAATGATGCCGTTGGATTACTTGTATTTGTGCTCCTGCTGGAGCTGGTGCAGCAACCTGATACTGCTATCAGTTTTAACACTGTAGCAAGCCTGCTTTTACATGAGGTGCTGGGAGGGATACTTATTGGCCTTGCCACTGGATACGTAGGATATAAACTGATTAAATCCATCAAGGATTTTCAGACTATACTGCTTATATCCATAGCGTTGGTTTTGGAAATTTCACTTTTGGCAGGTTATTTTCACGCTTCCGTACCGCTTGCAGCGGTAACAGCAGGTTTGATTATAGGCAACAACAGTTTCCATGAAGATAAGGTGTCTGACGATTTCCTACTCAGGATATGGAAACTTATAGATGAAGTGCTTAATACTATCCTTTTTGCCATGATAGGGCTACAAATGGTTGCCATGCCCTTTTTAAGGGAATACTGGCTGCTAAGCTTATCTGCAATTGTAATAATACTTGTGGCAAGGATTATAAGCATATCATTGCCTGCATTATTTTTACTCGGAAAAATCAATTTCAACAATTTATTTATACTCAGCTGGGCCGGATTGCGCGGTGGTATTTCCATAGCAATGGCGTTATCATTACCCGATTCGCCCTATAAAGAAGGCATACTTTCAGGTTGCTACTTTATAGTATTGTTTTCGATAATTATACAAGGGTTATCTCTAAACAGGCTGATAGGCGTTTTAAAAAGCCGTGAAGACTGACTCGCACTCCTACCAGTGTTTTTAATTGCCTAATAAAGAATTGTCTACATTCTGAATCATCTTGTCAAAATCGGACAATACCTTCAACCGGGCATTGTCATCTTTTATGTTTTTAATGTATTTATCGCTGTTATAATTCCAAAGGTACATATCGTCTTCTAAGGCATATTTATCATTTGGCGACATAGGAAGGCGACATATCTCATTATAGATATTGTTACGTAATTTCGTTAAAACAACAGGGTCTTTAGCCTGAAAAAAATCACCGATCATTTTTTTCAACTGCTCCCTCTTTTCTGATTTCTTCATGGTAATGTAAATTAAACTTCTTACGGGTAACTATTTAGTGAACTTCGACAAACCGTATATTAATGATTATTCAAAAGGTATACTGTCCATTTTTAAAATATAAAATGGACAGTATACCTTTTGCTTTAATTCTTTAGGGCCAAAGCTGAAAGGTTAGTCCACATTTTTGGCGCTTTTTTTATCCCTTTTGGCTTCTTTCTTTTCCTTGGCTGTTTTCAGCGGTGCTTTTTTAGCCCCCTTTTTGGAATCTTGACTTTTTGACATAATACTGATAATTAATATTTTAAAGATGAAAGGTCGCCTTTAAAAAACGTAATATTGCCAATGTTGTGCCAAATTAAATTATCGATTTTTAAACGTGATTTTTAACTACAAAAAGCACCTCCGCAGGGAAGTGCTCCTATAAATTAATTGGGTTAAGTAGGAATGAAACTTATTCTACTGCCGTATCGTTTGATTCCCCTTCAGTTGCATCTTCGTCCGCAGCGTCAAAATTGATCGAATTGTAGGCTGCTTCTGTAAGGGTTTTGTCGGCTTCTTTTTCTTCTGCAAGGGTTTCAGCCAAAATGTCTGCCACTTCATCCTCGCCAAGGGTTTTGGCAAAGGCTACAAGTGTACCGTAAGTGGCAATTTCATAGTGCTCTACTTTTTGTGACGCGGCTATGATACCGGCATCACGAACCGGGCCCTGCTCGGTGCTCTCCATTATATCCTGGGCTTCTTTAATAAGGCCATCCATAGCCTCGCATTTTTTGGCAACCGCTTTTTCGTCTATAAGTTCAAATACCCTTTCAAGGCGCTGCACCTGCTGCTCTGTTACCGCAGTATGTTCTTCAATGGCCTGTACCAAAGCTTCGGTAGTAGCATTTTTGGCCATTTTAGGCAATGCTTTAGTAAGGGCTTTCTCTGCCCAGTAAATGTCTTTAAGGCTGTCAACAAACAATTCGTGCAGGCCTTCAGCAGCATTAGTTTTTGCTTTAACCGTTCCCCTGGTGCTGTTCTTTGAAAGGGCCGGTTTTGAAGCAGTAGCTGCTTTAGTTGTATCAGATGATGTTTTCATAAAGTATTGGTATTATTTTAATTAAGGCAAATGTCATCTATCCATTGCAGCTTATTGCCAATACTCTCACAAATAAAAATAATTTAAGAAAACATTGTACGTTGGTAATTGCTAATGGTGCAATTTTACAGGCGTTATTTAAACCCACATGCCATTATGAATACCATTACGCCTTGGGGCCTTACGGCCGGTCAGGATATCAGAGCCAGTAAGATCCTCGCCACATTGCAATTCGACCACTATGCATTTACCTTACACAACACCGGCGATTCGCTATGGATAGTGGCAAATTGGCCTACCGGGCAACGGATAGCTTTCAGGGCTGCATTTGCCATGAATGATAATTTTGAAATTGTGACATTATCTAATAATGGCAGCAGTTTAGAGATACAACTAAGAACACGCCTTGGGCACTATAAGGTCAGCCTTTTATTTCCTGACTTGGAAGAGCCTATGTTCAGGTACACCACATTTTTTACAGCTGCTGCTGATATACTGATACCGTATTGGCCACGTGATATAATGCCACTTACAAAAGATGGCGATGTGCTTAATGCTTCAGCCACGATACACATGCACCAGGTGGGTACGCGCAGTGGCGCACTGTATTTCAGTACAACAAAGCCCCGGTATGGCTCGGTTTTCTATTTCCAGAACCTCACCGATATTTCTGCGTTTTGCGAAGCCACAGAAACATCTTTAAGTGAAACCGTGGGCGGTAATTGGCCCGAACTTGGCTTCCAGATTCCTCATGTTGTCAATAAGCCACTACCGGGTGGTAAAGAATATATTATATCAGATGCTTTTGTACTGTTAAGCGAAGAAATACCCGAAACGGCAACTGCGATTACGCAAGGTTACCTCAATGCGTTATCTGTTGTGTATAAAGCACTCCCGAAACCGGAGCCTGTATATCACCACTGGCCGGATACCGTGCGCAGGGGCCTGCACGACCTGTGCAATAATAAAGGTTGCTGGACACATTCTAAAGGTGTCTCATACCTTAATGCCTATGTATGCGATTACCAGACACCGGCTGAACTTATGGTGCAGCTTGCGGTACTGTTACCCCTTACGGAATACCTGGAATGGGAAGGGGAAAAAAATATTGTAAGCGAAGAACTACGTAAAGGCCTGCCTGCATTTTATGATGACAAAATAAACACTATGGTGCGCTGGCTACCCACACTGGTGGACAGGCTTGACAGATCTGAAGAACAGAAAAAAGAGATGGTCATGGACTCCTGGTACCTGCACCACCCGCTTATGAACCTTTGCCGCCTTGCCCTGAAAAAAGATGCGCTGGCAGAAGAACTACTTATGAAATCTATAGATTATGCTATTAAAATTGCACATCACTTTAATTATGAGTGGCCGGTGTTCTACCGTATGGATACCCTTGAGGTCATAAAAAAAGAAACCGTTCCCGGCCATGGGGGTGAAACTGATGTGCCGGGTTCTTATGCGCACCTTATGTTACAGGTGTGGAAACTTACAGGCGATAAAAAATACTTTACAGAGGCAAAAAATGCTTTTAAGAAGCTTGACAGCTGCGGCTTTGATATATTTTACCAGGCCAATAACACCGCATTTGCCGCCGGGGCATTGCTTGAAATGTTTAAGGAAACGAATGATGAGTTTTACCTAAACCTGAGCTATTGCTGTATTGCAGGTATCTTTAAGAACGCTCATATCTGGGATTGCAATTATGGCAACGCTGTACATTATCCTAATTTTTTCGCGATATTCCCGCTGAATAACGCGCCTTATACGGCGGCCTATGAAGAACTGGAAGTGTATGCAGCTTTTCATCATTATCTTCTTATTGCAGGCGACGTAAATATATTGCCTTCGGTACGTATGCTACTCTCGGAGTTTATGAAATATGCCCTGAGCCGACTGGCATATTACTACCCGTCACTTCTGCCAAAAGACATCATATCTGACATCGTTAAGACAGGCGAGGTGAACCCCAATTTATGGATGCCGTTGGAGGATTTACAGGACGGATGGCTAAAAAGCGGAATTGTGGGGCAGGAAGTATATGGTGCCGGCCTTGCCTTTGGTATTGTACCGCGGCAATACCACAAAGTTAAAGGCGAAGCTTTCCTTATATTTTCCGATTACCCTATCCTTAAATTCAGTAACCGCAAAGGTAAGCCCATCAGTGTCAGGCTGGGTGGTGATGCTGCACTTACCTGCAATGTAAGAATACTATTAAAGGGGGCGCCCAAAGAAATATTTAAAGCATTTATTGGAAAGGATGAATTGCAACCTAAACAGGCTAATAAGGAATCCATTAATTATCAGGTACCCGGAAATGCTATTGTGTCTATAACCTACGCCAGAACCATTTAATAAGCCTCCATACCGCCTGTTCCTTAGGTCTCTTATATGAAACCCTGATGTTATTTACCTACCCGGACGCTTATTTATGCAGGAAGATAAATCGAAATAGTAGTGCCTGAACCCGGCTCGCTTTCAATTTCCATATAGCCATTATGATTTTCAGCAATCTTTTTACAGAGTGCTAAACCTATGCCGGTGCCTTCATATTCATTTTGTGGGTGCAGCCTTTTAAAAATAATAAAAATCTTACTGATGTGCTGGGCATCTATTCCAATACCGTTATCTGCAACCGATATTTTATTGTAATCACCCTCTTTATGAGTGCCATCGGCAACAGTTACATAGTGCGATGTTATTGTAATTAGAGGTTTTTTCTCCGTAAACTTTAGCGAATTGCCTATCACATTATAAAACAACTGGCTTATCTGCACCGGTATGCCATTTATTACAGGGAGGCTGTCTATAATTAATTCAGCCTGCTTTTCTTTTATCAGGAACTCAAAATCACTAACCACATCTTTTAATACATCATCCAAGCTTATGGTGGTAAACTTTCCGGACTCTACCCCCAGTTTTGAATAGTTAAGCACATCTTTAATGAGCCGCGACATGCGTTCGGCAGAAGCATTTATTTTAGGGAAGTACAGCTTTTCACGCTCTTCCGTTGTAAGGCTGCGTTCTGCTAATGACGTAAAATTGCGGATTTTCCTTAGGGGTTCCTGTAAATCATGGCTTGCAATGTAGGCAAACTGTTCCAGTTCCGTGTTTTTTGCAGATAATTCGTTATTAATAGATTTAAGGCTTTGCTGTGTTTCCTTAAGTTCTTTATTGTCTTTGAGCGTTTCTTCTATCAGCTTTTGGGCATTAATATCAACCATAGATATTATATAGCCAAATACTTCATCATTTTCATCCTTATTGGGCATTATGGAAATCATGTGCCACACATAGGCACTATTAATGTGCAGGCGGGCCTGGCCTGTAAATGGCGATTTCTTCTTTCGGGCAATGTCCCAACCCTTACTTATTGCAGGGCTATCTTCGATATGCAACATTATATCTAATGAAACCGCCGAAAAAGTAGTAAACTGGTTTCCGAACAGTTCTAATAATCTTCTGTTTGCAAGCGTAATTTTGCCTGAGTTAGCAACCGAAAAAACTATCATGGGCAAGGTATCGGTAAGCTGCCTGTAATTACGCTCGCTTTCGCTGAGTTTTTCAGACAACTCTATAAGCTGTATGTTTCTTTTTCGCAATTCATCGTACGGTGACAGGGGTTGTTCCTTTTGAAAATATTCAATAAACGACGTTATTCGCAAGGGTGAAATTATACCTGAATAAGGAATGGGTAACGTAAGCTTTATTTCATATACGCCGTTGCTAAATTGTAAATCAATACTTTTAGAGATGCGCCCGGCATAAGCATAAGCCTCAGGGTTACATTCTGCAAGGTTTACATCATCATAAATGATGGCATTTATTTCTTTTTTACCACCGCTTAAAGACCCAATGCCCAGTACAAGCCTGGAGTTTTGCCCATAGGTTATGGCACAGCGCGCTATTTCCGACAAAGCAGTTGCAAACCGGGTTTGCGCCGATACTATCAATCCGCAAAGTTCTGCCAGCTTCATGGCCCGTTTATGAGCCAGGATCAGGTCCATTTCATTATCAAGGCGTATGCGGATGATTTCTTTCATAACTATAAATTAATTTTTGCGGCAAACACGGTCATATCGTCATTATGGCGGGCATTATCTTTATAAAGAGCTGCCGAAATTACATTAGGCTCATATTTCAATATACCCGGTAATTCTGAAAGATTCCACCGTGCCCTGAGCCCATCAGAATGCATAATAAGCGTCTGGTATTTTTCAAACTCCATAACAGAATCATTTAATGTGCGCGGAATATTATGCCCTACAATACCGTTATATGGCGTATAGTTTTTAGGGACAAGCCCTGTATACAAGCTGGTAGAAATGTTTCCTATCCCACACATATACCATTTTTGGGCAGTATAATCAAGATAGGCAATTGTTGCTACAAGCCCCCTTGTTTTTTTTACGTTTTCATGTATGTACCTGAGCACTTCAACAGGGCTGGTTGCCCTGCAGGATGTAAAGGAGGCTATAGCCTCAGTAACTGCTTCGTGGGCATTAATACCATGTCCAAGGCCATCGCCCATAAAAAATTGTATTCCGTTACCAAGCTTTTTCATGCTATAGCCATCACCGCAAACCGTTTCTCCCGGTGCGCAAACCTGCACCGCCCCAAAAAAGATATTACTTTGTCTTATTACAGCATCCGGTTCTTTTTGATAGATTTTACTGTACACAACTGTACCCGAGTCCGGTACGGTAAAAATTGAAGAGCGACTGCTCAAGCGCTCTATAGCGCCAAGCCCCTGCCCCAAAGTATCTGAAGACGAGATGCCGTCCTGCATCATCCTTGAAAGGTTGCGTATGCCTTTGCCTTTATCCAAACAATAGATTTCGAGAAAAGTGCCTTTATCATCGTTTGCAACGCGGTACAGCAGCTCACCCGTTTCGGCAAATTTTATAAGGTTAGAAGTAAGCTCCGAAACTATAATATCTATTTCCCCAACTTTCTGCGGACTAAAGCCGGCAGCGGTAACAAGGTTATGTATTTCACGTTTTATAAAAGAGACGTAGCTTCTGTCATCTATTTTATAAGTAAAGAAAACGATATTATCCATTTTTCCATTTTATTATGGTAACCGTAGTTCCCATTCCAACCGTAGATTGTATATCGAATTCATTTACCAGCCTTTTGGTTCCGGGCAGGCCGAGCCCCAGGCTTTTACCGGTACTGTAACCGTCTTTCATCGCGAGTGACACATCGGCAATACCGGGTCCTTTATCCGCAAAAATAAGGCGTATGCCATTCTCCCTGCCATTATTTACAGACTCAATAATTACCATGCCTCCACCGCCATATTTAAGCAGGTTACGTACCAGTTCGCTGGCTGCCGTTATAAGCTTTGTCTGGTTCAATATGCCCATGCCTATCTTTACCGCAGCCTCTTTTACCTTATTGCGGAACGGGACTACGTCCTGCTCTTTGACTATAATAAAGTCTTCTTTACTCAGTATCGTTGTCATAGTCATCGCTTTGGCCCTCACTTAATAAAATTTTAGAACGTAACAGTTCCATTCCTTTTTCAACATTAAGTGCAGTAGAAACCCCGGTAAGTGTAAGGCCGAGTTCAACCAAAGTCATGGCAACTGCAGGCTGCATACCCACAATTACTGACTGAGCCCCCATAATCCTGGACATTATACCAATGTTACCCAAGATCCGGCCCATAAATGAATCTATAATAGAAACCGATGAAATATCGATTAATACTCCTTTAGAATTATGTTTTTTTACAGAATTTACAAGATCAGTTTCAAGGTTCTCTGCAAGCTGATCATATAAATCTACCTGAATGGTGACCAAAAGAAAATCACCCATCTTTAAAATAGGAATCCTTTCCATTAACTTAGCTGTTTGTATAAGTAACCTTTTTTTTGTTCACTTCCAGTTTCAACATATTAAATGCTGTTTGCAGGGCGCTGGCCAGTGTAGATTTAGTTATAATGTTTGAAAGGTCTATGCCTAAGTGCACTACAATCTGGGCAATTTCCGGCCTTATGCCACTTATAATGCATTCGGCACCCAAAAGCCTTGTAGCGCTTACCGTTTTTATTAAATGCTGGGCCACAAGCGAATCTACTGCCGGTACGCCCGAAATATCTAAAATAGCGATGGTACTGCCCGTTTCAACAATTTGCTGTAAAAGGTTTTCCATAACCACCTGTGTACGGGCGCTATCTAAAGTTCCTATAATGGGTAGCGCAACCACACCATCCCATACGCGGATAACAGGGGTCGAAATTTCTGTAATTTCATCGGTTTGCCTGGCTATTACATCTTCACGCCCTTTAATATAGCCTTCAAAGGTAAGTATGGCCATGTTATCGATAATCTTGCTGATTTTAAGGCTTTCCTTATAAAGTATGGAAGGGTCTTCAATTTCGTTGGAAAGCACTTCTAAAAGGGCTTCTTTAAAACTGAATAAATAGCTGCCTGTTTCTCTTGGAGAAAATCCCCTCTTGGCCCGTGATACAGATATCCCCATAAGTACTTCATGTACTTTATCGTATCCCCTTGAATTCTGGTCTTCTATAGTGGCATCGCTTAACGCATCTAAGAAAGATGTGGCAAAGTCTTCAGAATCCTCTTTCTGGTCGTCTGTATTAAAGTAACTGTCTTCAGCCTTTTGCTTGGTAGTCCAAAGTTCAAGGATGGTTTCTTTTTTTTCTTTTAAGATTTTCACTGTTTTGTTTGTGTTCATTACTACTGGAAGTTTCTAAATTAGCTAACGATAATACAATTAGGGTCACCTGCATTTAGGCATGCGTATCGCTATCAAATATAGTGTTTTAAAGTATGCAATTTTTATTTTAATTTACTTCTAAATTTTGTCGCGCACCTTCCACTAATCATTACACAAAGCTAACTTCACAATATAAACCCTAATGTTCAGTATAGCAATTGAAAACAAAATCTCTACCTGAATACGCCGAGCTGTTGTGTTAAGAAGGTATGCTTTTAAATAACGCGGAGTTCTCGGCTTTTATATGGGGCTTATTTGTCTTTGTTTTTCTTTAAATGCCTTGAACGGATCCGCTGCTCCACTTTGACGTTTTAAGCGTCTTGGAAATATCTAGTGGAAAACAGACTAGATGTCCTGAAACGCCTTTAAAAACTGCAAATGTTCAAATTTTCAGGTTTTCCTGTTTCCTCCTTTAATGCCAAAATTTATCTCAACGTTTGGTTGAAAGTGGGTGTTGAAAGGTTAGTCTTTCAGCTGCAAAGTGAACCATTTTCTTGGAATAAAGCCATTATCCTTTCAGTACAGCTCACATTGTTAAATACGACCGATGCAGTCTATTTCACTTTTACAATTACCTTGCCTTTTGCCCTTCCACTTTCTACATGCTGTAATGCGTCATTAGTTTCGGCAAATGGATAGGCCTTATCCGTTACGGTTTTTACAACGCCTGACTCGATAAGTTTACCGATTTCAGTAAGCTGTGCACCGCTTGATTTCATAAAGAGAAATTGATAATCAATGCCTCTCTTTTTCGCCTTTTTCCTGATACCGGCACTAATAAGCGAAAGTATCAGGCGGATAACCCATGAAGCACCAATTTCTTTAGCAAATTCGGGAGTTGGAGGGCCGGAAATTGATATGACCTTACCACCGGGGCGTACTACGTTTAATGATTTTTCAAGCGTTTTGGTATCCTGGCTGTTTAGCACCACGTCATAATCCTTTAGTTCGTTTTCAAAATCCTGTGTTTTATAATCAATCAGCACATCGGCACCAAGTCCTTTCAGCAGAGGGAAACTTTTCTCACTCGCTGTCGTAGCCACTACAGCACCTAGGTGTTTGGCTACTTGTATGGCAATGACACCTACGCCTCCGGATCCTGCCTGGACAAATACTTTCTGCCCTTTTTTTACCTGTGCTATTTCTACCAATGCCTGCCATGCCGTAAGGGCAACGAGGGGTATCCCGGCAGCATCTTCCATAGAAAGGTTTTTCGGCTTTAGCGCAAGGTCGTTTTCGCTTACTTTTAAATATTCCGCAAAAGTGCCAATATTATGGTCAGACGGACGGGAGATTACTTCATCACCTACTTTAAACCGGGTAACTTTACTGCCCACCTGAGTTATCACCCCCGCCAGGTCATGCCCCAAAACAAAAGGTGGTTTATATGTCAATATTAGCTTGAACTCGCCGGCGAGTATTTTGGTATCAAGTTGGTTTACACCCGCAGCGTATATTTCAACCAGTACCTCATTTTCTTTTATAACAGGGGCAGTTACCTCATCAAGATGGAGTTTCTCTTTTTTTCCATATTTTTTTACTACAAAAGCTTTCATGTTATCTGCTATTTAAGTTTGGCGTATTCTTTCTTTTGGTTAATAAGGTTGTAGGCTGCTGCCGGTACCAGGCGGTTCAGTGCATAAATAACCTTGGTGTCCCCAGCACGTATTATAAATTTATCTTTTTTCAAACCATCTATCAATATAGTAACCAAGGATTTTGGGCTTATTTTTTTGTCCTGACGGTCTGCAACCATATCGGTATCAACCAAAGGTGGCAGCAATTCAAAAACTTTAACCGTGCTGTTGATTGATTTCAAGTGCGAACGCAACGAAGTCGTGTAAAACGATAGCGCTGTTTTAGATGCGGAATATGTTGCTTCAATTACTGATGGTATAATGCTAAGAATAGATGTAGTATTGATAATCGCTGCTTCAGGTCGCTGCTTCAACATTTCTATAAAGAGGTTGTTAAGCCGAATTACCCCAAAATAGTTTACTTCCATTTCATACACAGCTCCCGCTACGTGGCTGTCACTCGCTTTGCCAAGATTTAGTGGCGGTACACCCACACCTGCATTGTTGTAGAGTATGTCTATTCCACCAAGAGCATTTACTTGTTCAAACAGAGCCTGTACATCTTCAGCTTTAGAAGCATCACTTTGCAGTGCAATTACACCCGGGAGTTCCTGCATTGCAGCATCAAGTTTTGTTTTATTCCGGCCGGTAATAATTACTTTGTTGCCCAATGCTATAAATTGCCTGGCTGCTTCCAGCCCAATTCCGGAAGCGCCTCCGGTAATCAGTATCGTTTTTCCTTGTACGTTCATTTGTTCTGAATTGAAAGTTATAACCATCCGCTTTATCGTCAATTACAAAAGGTGATCAAAGCGGATAGTGTTGCTTATGCCTGCGTTAGTTTACCCATTGCCTCAGCGATAGCACCGGCATAAATCTTTGTTTGTCCAACCGGAATATCAAACTGGTTGTTTTCTAAGCCAATGAATAGTTCATCGGCAACTTCGCTCGGCGGGATGCCGTTTTCGCCGCCTATGTATGATGAGAATTCTGTATTAACCAGTGGCGGATAGACCTCAAAAATGCCAAGGTTTTTCTGCTCTTCAAAAGTTTGCCTTAAGGCCGTAGTATAGCTATGCAATGCGGCTTTTGTAGCACCGTAGGTAGGAATAGCTTTATGGCTGCCATACACCGCAATAGATGAAATGTTGACAATTGCTGCCTCAGTTTTTTGGAGCAGGTGCGGTAGTAAAAGCTCATCAAAATGTATGATGGCAAAATAATTGGTATTCATCTCTATCAGTGCTTTCTCGTGGGCATTAGTCGCCTCGGCAAGCGAATAACCAAAAGCCGCCCCGGCATTGTTTACTATGATGTTTACATCGGGATAATTGTTTTTTAGCTCCTCTGCAATCCTTATCCTGTCGGCTTCTACAGATAAATCTCCCTGAATGCCTATGGCATCCCCTAGTTCTGCCAGTGCTTTTTTAAGGCGCTCTTCGCTACGGCCGTTGATAATAATTTTGTTGCCTGCCGCTTGTAACTTTTTTGCTATGGCTAAGCCTATACCGGCACTTCCGCCGCTGATGAATATGGTATTTCCTGTTGTTCTCATTTTATTTTATTTGATTTTATTTAAAAAAAACGTCCTTATTAATTAGTTAATGCAGGATAATCTGTATATCCTTTTTCCCCGGGAGTATAAAATGTATCCTGGTCAGGAGCGTTAAGTGCAGCGCCTGTTTTAAAACGTTCTACCAGGTCAGGGTTGGCTATAAACGGTACACCAAAGGATACAAGGTCGGCATCACCTGCCTGAAGTACTTCTTCAGCGGTTTCTTTTGTAAAACCACGGTTGATGATAATTGTACCATTATAAATTTTACGGAAATGTTTTGCTACTTCCTGAATCGCATTGCTGTTACCAGACACATCAGTAAAAGGCTCAATCAGGTGGATGTAAGCCAGGCCGTAATCGTTCAGGCGGTTAACAATATAATCATAGGTTGCAATGGTTTCGTCATCAATTAAAATACCCATTATACCATTAAGGGATGGGTTAAGGCGTACCCCCACTTTTTTAAGGTCGGTTACTTCTGTAATGGCATCCAGGATTTCGAAAAGTATGCGGGCACGGTTTTCAGGCGTACCTCCATACCCGTCTGTCCTGTCATTGGCTTTCTTACTGAAAAACTGTTGCAGCAAATACCCGTTGGCACCGTGGATTCCCACACCGTCAAAACCGGCTTCAAAAGCATTAACAGCCGCTTGCTTAAAATCAGATACGGTTCTCTTAATATCCTCAATAGTCATTGGTTGCGGCGCTACCGAGGGTTGGAAACCGGTTGCAGTGAATACCTGCTGCCCGGGGTTAAAGTTTGATGGTGCTAAAGGAAGCCTGCCCTGGTGAAGATCCGGGTGCGAATAGGCTCCGGTATGCCAAAGTTGTGCGAATATTTTACCTCCTTTTTCATGTACGGCTGTAGTTACCAGTTTCCATCCGTCAACCTGATCTTTGTTGTAGATGCCCGGTACATTTACCACACCTATGGCTTCTTCACTCACAAATGTACCTTCGGTAATAATTAGTCCAGCCGTGGCACGCTGCGCATAGTAGGTAGCAGTTAATGCCGTAGCCACGTTACCTTCGTTTGCAGAACGGGAACGGGTCATAGGAGCCATTACAATCCTGTTGTTTAATTCAGTTCCTTTAAGGTCATAATTTTTAAAGAGTTTGTTTTCCATAACTATATGTTTAACTTTTTTATAAAATATACTTTTTAGTCTATTTTTGGTCAAAAAAAATTAGACGGTATAACTGTCTAATTCTTCCTTTAGGTTTTTAATAAGTTTGTGCATCATCTTAGCATCATTTAGAGTTCGGCTCATAACAATACCTCCCTCTATAGCTGCAAACATTTTAAATGCGAAAATCGCACTATCTAAACGCCTTGTAAACTCGCCATTTTGTTTTCCTTCTTCTAATATGCTGATTAAACTTTCCTGGCCGAATTGTAAACGTGCGGCCACTTTTTTCTTAATATCAGGAAAGTTGTCGTCTGCTTCAACAGCAGTATTGAAAAATGGGCAACCGCCACTTATGTACGTATCTATCGGGTTTTTATAAAAATCCATAAAGGCAAAAATTTTACCCTTAGCTGTTTTTTCATTAAGTACAACCCGGCTTATCTTTTCGGCCATCTTGGTAAGGGAATAGTCCACAACCTGGGCTGACAAATCTTCCTTGCCTTCAAAATGGCCATAAAGACATCCTTTCGTAAGCTTCGTTGCCGCCAATACATCATCAATACTTACCCCCGAAATTCCCTTTTCATTATATAAGGGTGCGGCGGTTTCTAATATAAACTGCTTCGTTCTTTCAGCTTTAGACAACATTTTCATTTCGTTTTACATTGCAAATGTACTAAAAAGTATATTCATAGATGTGTTAAAATATACTTTTTAGTATAAAATTGTTTTATTAGGGAAACAGGTGGGAGTATATTACAATTGCGTCATCAGTGTGGATATACCAATTAAATTGACCCCCTCTCGCCAGAGCAAATTGACCCCTTAGAGTTATTGACAAAAAAAGCGTACAAGTTGTAGTTTGTGTCAGGCTTTAAAAACGGTAGTTTTTAGTCCTGGTTATTCACTAATATTTTTACAAAAATACACTATCTGATTTAGATTTTCTTCTCCTTAACGATTCCCCGTAAAGTTCGAGCCTTAAAGAGTGGTGTACGATGCGGTCCAGTACAGCGTCAGCTATGGTTTTCTCACCGATTATATCATACCATTGCTTTACCGGTATCTGCGATGTAAGCATCGTAGAACGCTTTTGGTGGCGGTCTTCTATAATGTCCAGCAGTATAAGCCTTGACTGCGGGTCGAAGGGCTGCAGGCCAAAATCATCAAGTATAAGCAGGTCTATGCGTTCGATACGTTTAAGTTCAGCCAGCAGTGTCCCTTTGGCTTTGGCCAGTTTAAGCTGCCCCATAAACTTGGCGGTATTGACATAGAGTACCTTAAAGCCATCCTGGCAGGCCTGGTAGCCCAGCGCTGTTGCCAGGTAACTTTTCCCTGTCCCGGTGGAACCGGTAATAAATATATCCTTATGTTCCTTTATAAAATCGAGCCCGGCCAGCCTGTGGAACTGGTTTTTGTCCAGCCCCCTATCAATAGCATAGTCTACCTCTTCCAGTGAGGCTTTGTAACGGAAGCCTGCTGATTTAATAGCCCGTTCTATATTCCGGTTACGGCGGTCGTCCCATTCGCTGGCGATTAAAAAGGCAACGAACTGGTCGGGTGTAAGCGATTCTTTTATGGAGGTTTCCAGGTTGGTTTTAAAGGCATCATACATGCCGTATAAGCGCAGCTGGCGCATCTTGTCTAGTGTTTCGTTATTCATGGTCTTTATTGTTTTAATGGTAGTGATTATTGGTAATATTCCTTTCCGCGGATGTTGCTGTGCGGCGGTATTTCAGTGAGCTCCTGTTCGGGTTGTAACTGGTCAAGGCGCTTGCGCAGTATCTCCTCAATAACAGGATAATTGTACTGGCTAAGGTTCATGGCCCACCGGCAGGCGTTGGTAAGCCTTTCTGAGCCTACACGCCGTGCAAAGCTTAAGATACCCGAACAGGATTTGTAGGCCTGCTCGGGATAGGGTTTAAGTTCCAGTACTTTGCTTATATAAAGGGCTACGTCTTCGTGTATGGCCTGTGCCTGCTGTATAAACTTATCAGGGCTCCACTCGGTAAGGAAGCGGTGCTGTGAGGCAAGGTGGCCTTCATTGGTGGTGTAATGGTATTTGCTTTTTATCCGTTCATGGCAGGCAATCATGGTATACTGATAATAGACTTTTACCAATGCTGTGGTGTAGAGTATCTTTACTTTTTTGCCGATGTAGGTGTACGGCACGCTGTAGTAATGTATGTCTTCGCCAAGGCGTATGTAGCCGTTTTTCATAACGGTAACCATTACCTGTTTGTGGACCTGGTAATCAATAGGGTTTAATGCAGATAAGGCTTCACGCTCTATCTCCTCGAACTGTTCGCGTCGGGAGTAGCTGCGCCCGGAGAAGGGCTTATTGTTGTGCATTTCAAGTGCCGGGAGTATCGATTCGTTAAGCGATACAAGGTTATCGAAGCTAAGACCTTCCAGACGGGTGTAAATGCTGCGGTAGATGAGTTTTACCGCACCTTCCACCAAAGACTTGTCACGGGGCTTATAAACGCGCGCAGGCACTATGGTAACACCGTAGTGCTCGGCAAAGGCAGCAAACTCATCGTTGAGTACTGCCTCATACTTGCTGCCCCGTGTTACTGCCGAGCGCAGGTTGTCCGGCACGATGGCCTTGGGCACCCCACCAAAGTAACGCAGGGCGTTTTGGCAGGCAAGGATCAGGTCTTCCTTACGCTGGCTGTCCACTGCTTCAACATAAGTAAGCTGGCTACAGCCCAGTATGGCTACAAAAACCTCCACCTCACGTGCAGCCTCTCCCTGGCCAACCCTGAGCTTGCTGCCGGCAAAGTCGATGTATATCTTATCACCGGCCTTATGTTCCACATGCATGACCGGTTTGGAGAGTTGAAGGTACGTATGGATGGCATTATTAAAACTCGAACGGCTATAGCCATCCGGATGTTTTTCGAGATATTCCTTGTAGAGGATCTCACGGGTCATACCTTTCTTTTTAAGCCTTTTACAGAGTTCAGGCAACAGTGGTTCCAGTTCCCGCATGCGCGGGCTGCTGTGGATTTTGGCAACAGGGGTGGTAAAGATAACCGAGAGTTCGCTGTCACTACGGGCGCTAAAGGCTTCAAAATCCATGTCCAGCGTGTTCCAGACCCGGACGTACTTCTTGATGGTGTTGCGGGAGGTACCCACCATCCCATGGATGGTCTTAATGCCTGTACCCTGGCAGTACAGACGGATAATCTGTCTTAATTTATTCATCTTTATCGGCTTATTGGACATGGTCTATCTCAGGATTAGTTTATCAAAACGCTAAACTAATCCTTGTTCCAAAAGCCCGCCACAAGACTACTTTTTCTACTTTTTTTGAGGGGTCAATTTAAACTGGCCAACAGGGGTCAGTTTGCTCCGGCGAAAGGGGGTCAGTTTCAGCCGGCGAGAGGGGTCTTTTTAAATCGGCCAAGAGGGGTCAGTTTGCACTGGTTTGTCCAATATAAGCTCAATAAGCGCATTTTTTGTTCCCGTCCATTGCAGGTCTTCAGGTATATCCAAATTGCCGAAACTTACAGGCCTTTCCGGATACGCTTTGGAGATCAGGAATGCGTAGAGCAGGTCCTGTGCAATGAAACGTGCTACGAGATGGTCGTAGTACGTCGAATACTCCGTATCCATTTCAAAATAGAAACTATCCAGTATGGTGGGAAAGTGCACCTGGGAGCGCCTGAAAAACTCTGCATCCCGGTCGGTACGGCCCGAACGGTAATAGCGGTAAAAGTCCATGTCAAGAAGGCTGGCATTATTGCGCTTTAAAAGTTTTAACTGAGCGGAAAAGTATTTACGGTAGTGTTTGCCGCCCTGCACCGGGCAGGTAGTCTCAATACGGTACACTTCATTATAGTACATAAGCCTGCCTAAGATTTGTGGCTTTACTTGTCGGAAAAATTCGATTTCTTCCGACGAATCGGTAAATCCTGGGATCTTTACATATTCCTTTATTTTAAAAAGGGTATCCTTAAGCATAGAAATCATCATACGCGATTGCTCAATCATCGTACCGGCTACGGAAAATTCCTGTTCCCTCATGCTCACTTCCGATAGTATCTTCCTGTAAATCGCTGACCGTACCATAATAATGTAGATTAGATACAGCAATACACACGTGTCTGCTTCTGCATAGCATATTATCTGTGTTTGCCGGAAAATCGTTACTTACCGTACTCTTTCCGATATTCTGTAGGGCTTACCGCTGTTTCTTTCTTGAAAAAACGGCTGAAGCTCCCGGCAGAATTAAAGTGCAACTGTTCACTAATATCCTCAATGGAATGTGCAGTACTTAACAATAGGTATTTCGCCTCGCTGATAATTACTTCCGAAATGCATCGCATTACCGTCTTTCCTGTTACCTCGCGTACCGCCTTGTTCATGTACCCTTTGCTTACATAAAGTGCTTTGGCGTAAAATGCAATCCCACGTTCCTCCCTGTGGTGCTGGATCAGCAGCTTGAGGAACTGCATTGTGAGCAATTCCCTGCGATTATAGCCAATTCCTTTCTCTACCAGTAGGGCATCCTGCTGCCATGCTGCCTGATAGACCAATAGGCTCAATGTTGCCGTAAAGGCTGCCATTGGGAACCGGGACGGGTTCCGTATGGCCTGGTAGTAATACTGCAACAGCTTCATAATCCGCATAATTACACTGGAGTCAAAAGCATCGGGGAATACCTTGATGCTCTGCTTGCTGACCAGCAGTTCAATAAACTGGCCGGACATCTTGATATCAGTTATGAATTGCCATTGTACCCGAACCAGGTAGCAAACTGCCTTTTTGTTGAATTTTATGATCTGGTAATAGTGGCGGCACAAAGCAATCAGGAACTCGTTTGATGTGCATGAAATATTTTTTCCGTCAATAGTTGTCCGGAGAAAACCTGATTTGACAAAAATGAACAGGAAATGGCCCCGGCAGTTAATCCTCTCGGTATCCATATCTTTTTCACTGTAATGATACACCTCCGCCGGAAAAAGGTCTGGTGAATATTCCATAATCAATGCAGATTAAATATAAATGCCCGGGACAATAGTCTTCCGGGCATTGTTTGCGCTAGTTGTAAATCTGGATTTGCTCCAGCCCTGCAATACTGGTAATAAGGGAATACTGCAGGGCACAGTTGCTACTTTCCAGGGAGCCCGCTACTGCCGCAACAATATTTCCGACCGACTTTTCCCAGTCGGTATCCTCACAGCAGGAATGATAAAGGGAATAACGTGTCATGGCAGTAACGGTATAGACAATACGCAGCTCATCGCCCTGTAGGCCGGTAGCACTCCCCATAGTATTTTCGATTGCCGTTATGGTTTCGTACGCCTCGCTGAAAGGCTCATCAGCGAGTTTTTCATAATTGGTAACTAGGTCCGAAAGGATGGCCCGGGCCGCTGGTGATAGCGAAGATTGTTGCAGCAAGGCAGCAAGCTTAGATTGAGAATTGTTTATACATTCCCCAAGCAATACTTGCGTTTCGGTATTTCCTAAAGGGCTGCCGGTGGCAGGCTGGAGGATATTTGCTATCGTCAGCAAATCCGAAAAACCCGCTGGATTGTAGTTTCCCGTTTTGTACGATGACAGTAACGTGGTATAGGCATAGCCTACATCATCGTAAGGGTTATCTAAATTTTGGGCGGTTCTATCGGAAGATTTGACTTTTGCGTACAATTGTGCCACGGGTGCGGAGCTTTGCGCTGGTTCGTCTGTACAGGCAAAGAGCACCGTTGCTAAAAACAGTCCGGCTGGTAGTGTAATAACGCTTTTCATAATTTCATTTTTAAATGTGACTGATTCGTTTTAATCAGTTCATTTATCCGGATAGACAAACTGGGTGGGCTGCACTGCAACCCGTTTGTTGTGAATTCATCGCAAAACTATGGGCGGCGGGGTTGGCGGGCAAGGACATACTATCGGCTATTCAGAAATTCAACTGTGGATTTTCAGAAAATCCACAGTCTTAAAAAGTGTTAAAACGTCTGTAATTAGTGGGATTATAGCTACTTTTGATTTGCCTCCATCCTAAGATTCTGCATTGCTGCTGCTACATTCTAAAAAATTACTTAGAAATCAATTAACTATTGCCTAATGGTACCTAGCCGCTTTCCGAAGGTAGCACTGCTATCCTTATTGCTTACATACTTCAGCTCTTATGCATACACTGCCCCTGACTCCCTCCAACAAAAGGATTATAAGTACCTTTTTACTAGGATCAGGGCCACCAAAGCCAATCCCGTACTACAGGATCTTTATCTAAAAGCATTTCTTAAGAATGCAAAAGACAGCGGGGATTGGGAAATGATCATGCATGGATACAAGAATTACGCTGACTTTAGCGAGGAAATGCGTGCAGTGATGTACAGTGATAGTATGGTATATGCTGCCAGGCAATTGGGTGACGGCAAATTAATTGGTGCTGCCTATCTTTCCAAAGGTATAGTATATTACGACTTTAAAAGGCATGAGATGGCACTTGAGAATTACCTGCTCGCCAGGCCATACATCGAAAAAGAAGGTGACGATTACTTAACGTACAAGCTAAAGTACAATATAGCACACGTTAAATATTACCTGGGCAAAAACAGCGAGGCCATCCTGCTTTTTAATGCCTGCCTGGACTACTTCAAAGAAAACAATACACGGGCCTACCTCAATACGTTACATTCTTTAGGGCTTTGCTATAACCGCGCGGGAAATTATGGAAAGTCGGAGCAGTTGGTGGATTTGGGGCTGGCAGAAGCCAGCCGGCTTGGAGACCATAGTATGGACTGCTACTTCCTGCACCTTGACGGCCAGAACGATTATTTCCTGAAGAATTACAGCCTTTCGATTGAAAAACTGCAGGAAGCGATTCCCGGTGTTGCGGAAAATGATGACTACGCAAACATTGCTGTGGCCAATTTTTATATTGGTAAGAGCTATTGGGCCATAAAAAGGTTCAGGGAAGGTCTCCCCTATCTCCATTTGGTCGCTGACGCATTTGACCAAAAGGAATACATCAGGCCGGACCTTCGTGAAAATTTTGAACTGCTTATAAACTATTATAAAGACAAGGGTGATTCTAAAAAGGTACTGTATTACGTAGACCGGCTCCTGAGCGCCGACAGCCTTCTAACGCAGCGACATGACAGGCTGTACGACACCATCCATAAAAATTACGATACACGGGAGCTGTTTCAGGAAAAAAAGGATATCGAATTACAGTTCAAAAGGGAACAGTCGTACGGAAAAATATGGCAAACCGGCTCAGTAGTGCTTTCAATTATCGTAGTAGTCCTTGTTGTTGCCCACATCGTTGACCGTAAACGCCGGGACCAGGTTTTTAGGGAATTGATGGAAAATAAAAAACCAAAACAGAAGGCTGTAAAGGCTATACCTAAAGAATTGCCAATCCCGCAGGAGACAGTTACTAAAGTCCTTGCCCGTTTGGAGAAATGGGAACAGGCCATGCGGTACCTTGATGTAAATATTACGCGTGCTTCCATGGCAGTGTACCTCGATACGAACGTGCATTACGTATCGGATATTATCTTACATTATCGGGGCAAAAGCTTCACAGAATACATCAATGACCTAAAAGTAGACTATATTATTGAGCAGTTGAAAACCGATAGACATAAGCGGATGTTTACCCATGATGCGCTAGCCGAAGAAGCCGGGTTCAGCACCACCCAGCGCTTTGTACAGGCCTTTAAATCCCGCACTACTCTATCCCCTACTTTCTTTAGTGCTAAGATCAGGAAAGAGATGGCGGAAGGATAATCTGGCCTCATTGAAATTAAATAATAATTTACAAAATTTGTAAATTATTTACATTTTTTGTAAATTTGTTTTTATATATTAGCCTATGCAAACCGTTACGCATATTAAAGAGGCTTCGGAAATTGATGTCGTCATCGAACGTGTCAGGGAAGAAGACTTTAAGAAAATGACCAAAGCCAGGTTCTTTTTTAACTGGAAGACGGAGAAAGAGAACGAGGTCTATAAGTTAACTCTGGCCGGTACTGATGAAATACTTGGCGTTATGTCCCTTGTCAATTATCCTGGCGAACAACGCTGCCAAATCAACTTATTATCCGTATCAAAAGAGAACAGGGGCAAAAATAAAATATACGCAGGGATAGCCGGAAACCTTATTGCGTACGCATGCCGGGAGAGCATTAAATTGTACGGCGCGGATGCCTGTGTATCGCTCCATCCAAAGACAGAACTCAAAGCGCACTACATTGAGCAATACGGGATGATGGATGCAGGAATGCAGGTATTTGTAGAAGGGATTAACTTATTCAGATTATTAGAAAAATATAAGATATGAAAGCAGATAAATTAAAAAGCAGGTATACACCCAAAGAACAGGCTGATTCATTTGTTTTTAGAAATAAGCTTACGCCAAAGCAGTCCGAAGATGCGGCCACCCAACTGAGTGAAGCCAGGAAAAAGGTAAGGGAGCAAATGACCGAAAGTCAGGTGCTATATGCCAAAGTAAAGCAATTGCGTTTTCAGATGGAGGATTATTTAAAATCGGAAAAGTACAACCAGGAGTTTTCATTTGCTTATTTTTTGAAGAAGTACATACGGTTGGGATACAAGATCCAGAAGAATTTTGCAAAAGATATAGAAGTGCCTACCTCAGAATTAAGCTCGGTTTTAAATAGCGGAAGGCCGCCCGGTAAAAAGATGATTGTCCGCTTGGAACTGCATTCCAACAATGCCATACCGGCCGTAAGCTGGTACAGGCTTTGGGAAAAGGAAAAGGAATATGAATTAAAAACGGATAAGGCGCTGCGAAAACAGGAAGAAAAACATGTTCAGAACCGTTTGGTTTTTGATTTTTAAAAATAATATAAAGCCCTGAAAAGGGCTTTATTAAGTTAAGATCGTTTACCTCTTTATCATAAATTAATAAAAATATAGAGGACGGAAATCTTTTTGATTAGAAGTAGTAATGATTTAATCCTTATTATTGTTAGGTCAACAACCAATCTCTTTTCTTATTTCTTTAGTAATAAGTTTAGCAAGGACAATTACCTGGCAGTTATACTATATTAAAAAATTAATTTTAGTATCATTTTAAATCGTGTTTTTTATTAGCGATTCAATTTAGTATACTATTCTTTTTATATTTACTTCTCTAAAACCTTCTTCATGAGTGTAAAAAAGCATACTACAAAATTAACCTCTAAAAGTATAGAGGGTAGCGGATTGCCTTCAGATTACAAAAAAGCTATTGCAGAATATATTTGGAATGGCTTCGATGCAAACGCTTCAATTATCTATATAGATTTTAACGCTAATGAGGTAGGTTATTTACATGACTTCTCTATTACTGACAATGGACATGGAATAAGTATGGAAACAATTTCGGAAACTTTCGGAAACTTTATGGTATCTTTAAAAGCCACTTCTTTTTCTTAGACAAGTTTTCTTAAAGGAAAAAAAGGAAAAGGTAGATATTCTTTTTCAACATTTTGTGGTAAAGCGACATGGAACACTGTTTTTAAATCCACAAAAGGTGACTTTTTACAATATAATATCCAAATAAGCAAAGAAGATAGCCAAGATTACGAAACGTTCGGCACTACAAAATCTAAAGATAAAAATACTGGTACAAAAGTATCATTTGAAAACTTCCATGCTTTAACAGCCGATAAATTAGAAGCCGATGATTTTGAAAAATATTTGGCAAACGAATTCGGTTGGTTTCTGTATTTACACAAAGAAAATGATTATAAAATAGTTATAAATGGCACTCCTTTAAATTATTTTGAAGTTATCGCAGAAACAGATGAGAAAAATGTTACGATTGGGGATTTTGACTTTAAAATAAGTTATCTAAGATGGAACGAAAAAATTGGAGACAAATATTATTATTATTTCTTGAATCTTGACAAAAAACAAGTCTACCGAAAACACACTTCTTTTAACAATAAAACAGAGGACTTCCACCATTCATTATATATAGTGTCTAATTATTTTGACAATTTCAAAGCAACAAAAAGTGACCAACCAACATTGGACTTCATTGATAAAAATCAAACTGATTCTACTTTTAAGGCTATTGTCGATATTTTAAATGCATATGTTGGGGAAAAGGAAAAACTTTTTATACGAGACCTAAAGGCAAAAGGGTTAATTGAAAGCTACAATAAAAATAAAGTCTTCCCCGAATTTAAAAGTAATCCTTATGAGCAATTACGTAAACAGGATTTAGAAAGCGTTGTTAAAGAGCTATATAGCGTTCAACCAAAAATATTTCAGAAACTTACAGTTCCCCAAAGCAAAACCATAGTAGGGTTTTTAAATTTATTATTGGACACTGAACAACGAGAAAATGTCCTTGAAATAGTTGATAATGTAGTAAAACTTTCCGATGAAGAAAGGACGGAACTGGCTAACGTACTTAAAAAAAGTAAATTATCTCATATCACTGCATTAATAAAATTCTTAGAGAGTCGTTTCAATATAGTTCAAATTCTAAAAGCATTAATTTATGATTTGGAAGAGTTCACGAACGAAAGAGACCATATCCAAAAAGTTATTGAAGAAAATTATTGGTTATTTGGAGAACAATATCACTTAGTTTCTGCCGATAAAAATTTTGAAACGGTATTGAATAATTACTTAGCCCATCTGGAAACCTATGATAAAAAACCAGATCTATTAAAACTAGAAAAGAAAGATAAGCTACGAAGACCTGATATTTTCATATGTCAAAAGACTGATATTCCTGATGCAAATTCAGAATTAACCATCGAAGAAAATATTATGGTTGAACTAAAGAGGCCAGATGTAGAAATTGGAAAGAAGCAATTTAGCCAAATCGAAGATTATCTCGGATTTATAGTAAATGAAGATAATTTTAATAGTCAATTAAGGAACTGGAAGTTTATTATAATTGGTAAAAGTATTGATTCATATATAAAAGGACTTCACGAAAACCAAAAAGATAAAGGAAAAAAATTTTTAGTCCAGGCCATTGGCCGATATGAGATTTACGCTATGACATGGGACGACTTATTTAGAATGTTTGACAGCAAACATAAGCACTTAATTGATAAATTAGATTTTAAATCATCCGTTATTGAAGAACTACAGTCTAAGGGTATAATGTTAAATAGAGATGCTTCTGATGCACTTACAGAGATTGCTAAGGGAGCCTAAAATTAATTTTAAATGGGATTTAGAAATAGATAAATGTCTTTATAAATTTAAAGATAATTATAATGTGCTAAAGTGTAGTTTTTTAGCTTCCCCCTTTAACACACCTTTCAATTTTGTATGTAACTAAAAACTAATTAAAAAACGGTTACATGATCCATGATATAACCTTTTAGATACTACAAAATGGTTCGACATAAACAAGCAATTATAATGTAATATTCGGGTTAATTTCGTTTAGCTCTACTTTATCCAAACTATTTGCACGCTCTATTTCAGACAGTTCTGCTAAATACTTTTGCGCATACGCAGGTTCAATTGAATTTATGAATCTTAACCAACCAAACAAATTCTGTTTTATGTTATAAGTCTCAAATTCAATTATCGCATCTAATATGTCTTTAGGTACTTGGTCCTCGTCTATTTTATGTTTCTTGATAATATGTACTTTAAAGCCATCTTTTTTAATATAATGAATTTCAAGCCTGACGTTTCTCTTTATTTTCTTAGGAATTCGCGGATATGCTTTATCAAAAACTGATAAACCAGTCACATATTGTGCTTTGCCGCGTGGCATATATTTTGTCTTCGAATGATTTAATGAAAAACCATATTGCGTCAGAATTGCCTCGATTTTATCAACCTCTGGTAACGATGTATCAGAAGAAAAATATAGGTCGTCTGCGTACCTCGTATATGTTATGTCAGCTCCTACGAACATTTGTATATCATCATCGAACTCTTTGGCTACAAGGTTTGCAAGAGTGGGGCTTGTACTGAACCCCTGCACTAGCAAACCATTAATGGTAACAACACTGGTCACACTTTCGGCGATATCTCGGTTAACTCCTATCTTTACTAATGACTCCACAATCTGCGGGCTGCTAATGGACTCAAAAAAATTTTTAATATCAACGGAAAGCAGGTATTTCCTGCTAAGGTGTGAATAAGCATTCGACCTTATATTACGTTTTGCAACAAATCCATGCACAGCGATACCGGGAACAAATAATTTAGAGATTTCACTATTCAAAAGCTTGAGGCAAAATTCTAAATTACCTGTAAATGGTTTATGGATGGTTCTATGCCCTAATGCAGGATTTTTTTTAGGAATATGGAATCTCTTGATATTAATAGCAGTGGAAACGACAGCCTCAGAGTATTCTTCAAATATATAATAGTCCCTATTTTCCATTTTTTCAAGGAAGTCAGGAGTACATTTAAGAAAGTTTAAAAGCTGTCTACGGGTATCTATCTCGGTTAATAACATAAATAGTGGGAGTAAAGGTAAGTAAGTGAGTAATTTATTCTGAAACCGAATACGAAATCATATTCGAAGTATTACCCTTTACTACCCACTAAATTGTTTTTTGAGATTTGTAACCTCTATATGATAATCTAATGATTTTTTTCTGCTCAAATATACATTATTATGCAGAAAATGAACAACTCCAACCTTATGTTTTATAAGATTAAAATTCTGTTCCATTCGTAGATTTGTTTTATTTAGATCTTCTAATATATTATAAATGATGTAATTTAAGTAATCCGTCGTTCCTAGATTAATTGTCTTCTTACTTTCAATGCTGTAGGCACAGTCATATTCCTCACTTAATGAAGAAAATATTGAGTCAAGGATTTTACTTAAAGATTTTTTTTCAATTTCAATTTCCTCAAATATAAAAATGTTCTTATCAAATTTGTTTTTAAGCAATCTATCCTTGAGTAGCTTAATTAGAAAAAACTCAAAAATCTCATGATCTTCCTTGTAATTTTTAAGTTTCTTGAAATAATCAGAATTTTTATCAACAACGGTAAAATAAGCTCTGTAGTTTAGAAAAGGTAAAACAGTGTAAAATCTCGCTCGGATATCAGGATGATTTTCCACTGCATGAAATCCTTGTTTTTTAATCTTATCTACGAACTCTTCAAAGTAAGCTAATCCTAAGAGTTCTTCCTGAAGATCTACCAAAGCCTCCTCCATCAAATCAGGTGTATCAGTTTTGATACAACATTGGATAAAAACATTTGAATTATTATTTATATGACCGGATTCGTCAATATAAAAATAATTGGTTTTTTTAAAAGTTTCCGCCATGAATAAAATCTATTACTATATTTCCTTTAAAATATTTTTTGGGATGAGAAGATGGATAATATTAAGACTAGCTAAATATAAATTTACTAATTGTTTCTGATTAGTTTTAGGTGAATATATCTATTAGAGGTAAAAATTCTCTTATCTAACTTATTGGGCAGACTTTAACAAAAGCTTTTATCTGTATTTATTCAAGAATTGTTAAATAATCTAATTTATTTTGTTTTAAAAGTTCAAGTTCGTTTTCACTTAATGGACTTATAGATAATACCTCATGCCGCTTTGGAATGTTTCCATCCTGATCTTTTATTTGCTTCCTACTGCTTGTCTGAAGAAGTTTAAGTCTAATCTTTACCATATCATTGCATAAAACTTTTTTGGGTAGAAGTTCATTGTAAGATTTTAGATCTAATGCCTTTGCTATTCTGCCTATTATTCTAACATTAGCTTTCGTCCTATTTCTCGGATTCTCTATATTGCCAATATGGCCTTCCGAAACCCCTACCTTGTGAGCAAGTTCTACCTGATCCAATCCAGCATTTATACGTGATTCACGTATTGCTTCCATAATCCAAAAATCTAATTCAGAAATTATTATCTCTATAGTCATAGTATTCTAATTATCGGACAATGAAGCGAATACTTTAATTAATTTCACATAGCTATAGGTGTGTGATTGTTTTTTTTCTATATTTGTTTTTATTATAAGATAAAGCGCATTTTAATTCCAAATTGAATTGTGTAAATTTGCGATTCTTCAAATTAAAAGTTGAAGCATTCGCTTTGAATCTCGTATAGGAAAACTGGCGTTTTATATTACCACGAGAGGATAAGTGCAAATGCTCACGCCATACGGCGTGGGCTCACTTATTTGTGGTAAGGGTACCGCCAGTACCTCCTATACAATAAGCTGAGTTTAAACCCACGCCTCCTTTTTAGGAGTTTCTTCTACACTCTCGGCTAGTATTCTTAGCGCACTTCTTTTTTTTATTTGGTTTCGCAAACGATGAAGTTTAACCTTTAATCCATTTTGCGTATGGTTTAGTTTTTTCATAGTTAAGTAGGCCCGGCCCGTACTGGTATTCCTTTTCGAGTTAGTTAAGAGGAAAGGCCGGGTTGCTTTTTTTCTTACCGGTACACATAAAAATAACCCTCAGACGTCGGCAAACTAACCTGAGGGCTTTTAGACTAACAAACCCAAATTGTTTCATTAATCTTAACCAATGTTATGAAAATTTTTTCAGCAAACAAAGGGCTAAGGGTGCTTTTCTATTCTCTTATTTTAGCGTCCTTGCCAGTCAGTGCTTTAGCCCGGGCACACGCTTCACCCAATGGTAAAGAAGTATTTCAACAAACTATTTCAGGTGTAGTTGCGGATAGCTCCGGGCCGTTGCCTGGCGTGATAATTTCTGTAAAGGGTACCACACGCTCAGTTGTGACGGATCAAGATGGTAAATATTTAATTATGGCCTCTAACGATGAGTTGCTTGTATTTTCATTTACGGGGTATAAGACCGTCGAGGTAATTATAGGTGCACAAAGTACTGTAAATATTTTGCTTCAGGAGGATGCAACCCAATTGGAGGAATTGGAAATTAATGCAGGGTATTATTCTGTTAAACAAAAAGAGAGTACGGGAAGTATCGCCCGCATTACGGCAAAGGATATCGAAACGCAGCCGGTAACGAATGTCTTGGCAACGATGCAGGGAAGAATGGCTGGGGTAAGCATTACACAAGATACTGGGACGCCGGGTGGGGCATTTACAATCCGTATCCGTGGGCAAAACAGTTTAAGGCAGGACGCCAACCAACCGCTTTATATCATTGACGGGGTACCGTATGCTTCAGAAAGTATCGGAAGCGCGGATACCTCCGTTGCGACACAAAATGCTCAAAGCCCCTTAAACAGTATCAATCCCAGCGACATCGAAAGCATTGAGGTCCTTAAAGATGCCGATGCTACAGCCATATATGGCTCCCGTGGCGCTAACGGTGTAGTGCTAATCACGACAAAGCGCGGCTTCAACACGCCTGCAAAATTTTCTTTTACCGCTTCGTCGGGCTTTGGGAGCCTTGCGCGTAAAATGGACCTTATGAATACTGATCAATACCTGCGCATGCGTCGTGCTGCCTTTGCAAATGATGGCATAGCCCCATATCCTGACTATGCCTATGATGTTAACGGAACATGGGATCAGTATAGAAATACCGACTGGCAGGAAACATTGATTGGAGGTACCTCCGAAATACACAGTTACCAAGGGAGTGTTTCAGGGGGTAGCGCAAATACAAGCTATTTGTTATCAGGAAGCTTTCGGCAGGAAACTACAGTGCTTCCAGGCGACTTTAAGTACAGCAAAGGCGCGGTACATTTTAATATGGCACATCGCTCGGATGACAACAGGTTTAAAATACAGTTTTCTGCGAATTACATAGCACAAAATAATATACTTCCCGCCACGGACATGACGCGCCTTTCAAGGACACTTGCCCCTAATGCGCCCGCGTTATATAACGGGGACGGCAGCCTTAACTGGGCTGAAGGGACATGGGATAATCCGCTTTCTGAATTGCAACAGGACTACCGTTCAAAAACCTATGACCTCATTGCTAATTCCGTTATTTCTTATGAGTTATTTAATGGGCTACAGGCTAAAATAAGCCTTGGCTATACCGACTTAAAAAATAACGAGGTACGGACTGTGCCATCCACGCTTTACAATCCTGCCTACGGCTTGGGAAGCGAAAGCTCTTCATTAAACACAAATTACACGACACGTAGGTCTTATATCATAGAACCTCAACTGAATTACAATGTAATAATAGGCAGGCATAAACTGGATGTATTGATAGGAAGCACCTTGCAAAACCAAAAATCCGAAAGGCTGCAGGCCTTGGGGTTTGGCTTCTCAAGCAATGCGCTGATTTACGACCTCTCATCGGCGTCAACAAAGTTCATTACGCTGAGCGATGAACCACAATATAAGTATCTCGCTTATTTTTCCCGTGTCAACTATAATTACGACGGGCGCTACATCATCAATATTACTGGTAGGCGGGATGGGTCAAGCCGTTTTGGAACAGGCAATCAATTTGCAAATTTTGGAGCAATTGGTTGTGCCTGGATTTTTTCCAAGGAAGCGGTGTTGGACTATAATTCAATCCTCTCATTCGGCAAACTGCGTGCGAGCTATGGCATTACGGGTAGTGACCAAATCGGAGATTATCAATATATGGACACGTACGGGTCCGCTGCAAACCAATACGGTGGCGTCATTGGGCTGAACCCCATCCGGCTTTATAATCCTGCCTTTGGTTGGGAAAGCAACAAAAAGACAGAGATTGCTTTGGAAACCGGTTTTTTGAAGGACAGGCTTTTTTTGTCGGCGGCGTGGTATAGCAATCGCTCTTCCAGCCAACTTGTAGGGATGCCAATGCCGGGGACGACAGGATTCCAGTCCCTAACCGCTAACCTTGACGCTATAGTTCGCAACCAGGGCTGGGAATTTACACTTCATTCAGAAAATATTGCATTAAAAAATTTTAATTGGTCAACCGACTTCAATATATCACTTAACCGCAACAAATTACTGAAATACCCTAATCTTGAGAGTTCGCCTTATGCAAACACCTATACGATTGGCCAACCGCTCAATATCATAAAGCTTTACCATTACACGGGCCAGGATCCTGATACGGGAATATATACTTTCGAGGACAAGGATCGGGACGGACAGATAACTGCTACAGGCGACCGTATAACACAGGCTGATTTGAACCCACGCTATTTCGGCGGCATTCAAAATCATATATCCTATAAGCAATGGACGCTGGATTTCCTGTTTCAGTTCGTAAGACAAAAGTCCCTGAAATACCTGCCCGCTCCCGGGGGGACTTCCGTAAATCAATTGAGTGAAGTGAGCAACAGTAGCTGGCAGCAGGCCGGAGATATTGCGTCATACCAACCCTACACTACAGGGGTAAATTCCCAGGCAGTAACTGCATATTATAATTATGCTCAAAGCGATGGCGGAGTCACGGACGCTTCATACATAAGGCTTAAAAATATTTCATTGAGTTATGACCTGCCTTTGACCCATAAAGCCATGAATTGCAGGTTATCGCTGCAGGGGCAAAACATACTGACATTTACAAAATTCAATGGGGATCCTGAATCAAGGTTCGCCAATGCCTTGCCGCCACTAAAATTTTATACGCTGGGAGTGCAACTTAATTTTTAAACATGATTATATGAATATAATGATTTATAGCAGTATATTGAGGAAGGCACGCTATATAGTCGCTTCCTCATTGTTAGCAGTTATGGGCTGCGAAAACTACACAGAAATATCCCAACCGCCTTCACAGCTTAGCGGGCAGGCTGTATTTATGGACAAGACAACTGCAACAGCTGCCATTCTAGGTATCTATGCCAAAATGAGAGACAGCGGAGTACTTGCCGGTAACACATCCGGCATGACGGTGCTCTCAGCACTGTATGCAGACGAACTGATCTACTTTGGCTCTGGAGGAACTTCTGCTGAAAGCTTTTATACCAACTCTTTACTCGCAGCTGACCCCGACATAGCCAGTATCTGGAATAACACATATAATCAGGTGTACAGTGCGAATGCTGCGCTGGAAGGGCTTGAAACATCAACCCTGCCTATGGATGTTAAAGCGCCACTACAAGGGGAAGCTTATTTTATAAGGGCTATATTGTATTATTACCTGGTCAATTTCTTCGGGGACATTCCATGGACTGATACTACGGATTTTAATCACAACCGACTCCTCGTCCGTACTTCGCAAGCTGAGGTTTATGAAAAAATTATTGACGACCTTCAAAGGGCGGTTGACTTATTACCAGATACAGGAGTGAGCCAGAAAATACGTCCCGACAAGTTCGCTGCTTATACACTGCTTGCACGTGCCTATCTGGAAACAGGTCAATACGCACAGGCGCAAGATGCCGCCAGCACAGTAATCGGCAGTAACGTTTTCAGCCTTGAAACACCTGAAATGACTTTTCTAAAAGGTAGCAATTCAACAATATTTCAATTTTCCCCTTTTGCAGAAGCCTATAATACAGATTTTGGACGAAGTTTTATTAGTGTGCAGGGACCGCCACCCTTTGGTGCATTATCAGCTACTTTGACAGATGCCTTTCCTGAGGGTGATTTGAGGCGTATTTCATGGATAATCAGCATTGAAAATAATGGTCAGATTTGGTACTTCCCTTTTAAATACAAGCATTCAACATATGCTTCAGAGGCTGAAGAATACCCTGTAGTGCTCCGATTATCGGAATGCTTTCTGATTAGAGCCGAAGCTAAGGCGAGACAGGGGCTAGTAACTGAAGCCAGAGAGGATCTGAACATGATACGCGCCAATGCCGGGCTTGAAAACAGCAATACACAGGATAACAGTGGCTTACTCGAAGAAATTTTAAAAGAGTGGCAACTGGAATACTTTACAGAATATGGGCAAAGGTTTATAACACTAAAACGATTTGGGCTGGCTGATCAAATACTGGAGCAGCGAAAACCGGGGTGGGATTCCACCGATCAGTTATGGCCATTGCCGCAATCCGACATATTATCAAACCCAAATTTAGAGCCGCAAAATCCAGGCTATTAAGATGAGTACTATATTTAAAATTTTGAGATGGCCGCTCTTTGTAATAGTTGCGAACGCTTTAGGAGTGCAGGTTGCAGCTCAGCCACCGGAAATCAGGCTCTATCCAAGGCAATTGTCTGGAAATGGGGAATGGCTGTACTACCAGGAGTTTCACAATGGTGCCGATTCTGCCATTGTAAAGTCTATGTACATGCCTGACCGTCTGGCTTTCCAATCCGGTCTATTGGACAGGTTTATCGGTAATAAGCATTTCGTCAGCTTATCGGACAAAAATATAGTTACGCTGGTGGATTTGTCCACTAAAGAATGCAAAAAGTTATATAGCGTCAAAAAAATGGGAGCGTGCACTGATAACCGTCTGGCGGTGCTTCAGGAAAGCCACGATCATAGTTTAGAACTAAACCTGTATGATACGAAACTGAAATTATTGAAAAAAATACCTTTTGTATCGGATTTTACCATCTTTGAAAAAGAAGGTTTGTTATTTACACACGGGCCCGCCGGCAGTACCATTGGTTTGTACAACTTAAAATCTGGTAAATATAATGTGATCATTGCCCATTCACATGGAATCATTCGGCAACCTTGTATCGCCGCCTCAGGGCGTGCAGTAGCTTTTTACAGTTACAGTGAGAACGACAAAAGCCTTCAGGCAGTGCATTATGATATACCAAAACATCGGGTATCTTATTTTAAACCTTTCAATAGCGACACATTCTTGGTAGCCAGTCAGTCAGCACCATTAAAAATTGCCGATGACGGTTCCAGGGTATTCCTTACCGTTCGACAACAGGCCGTTGGTTATGTACCGGCAACTCAAGCAGAAATATGGAACGCTTCAGACAAATACATACATCCCCTTAAAGTGGCAGTAGATGGCTGGAAAAACGTTGATAAAGTGATGTTCTGGGAACCGATAACCAATCGTGTCGGTGATATATCCAATAACAGTTTACCTTTTGCGCGGATTATATCGGGGGGCAATTATGCAATCTTATGTAATCCGGAAGTGTATGAGCCACAATACCAATATGAATCCAATTGCGATTACTATCTGAAGGACATAGAAACAGGAACTATAAGGCTTTGGATACAAGACGGGGCAGCTGGCCTGGGCCAATTTACAGAGTCCCCTGATAAATCTTTACTCGGCTACTTTTATAAAGGTGCATGGTATATTTATGATATAAAGGTGGATATACCAATTAAATTGACCCCCTCTCGCCAGAGCAAATTGACCCCTTAGAGTTATTGACAAAAAAAGCGTACA
>NZ_LIYD01000005.1:1060550-1910806 GCF_001278115.1 Flavobacterium akiainvivens
AGCCCAGTATGGCTACAAAAACCTCCACCTCACGTGCAGCCTCTCCCTGGCCAACCCTGAGCTTGCTGCCGGCAAAGTCGATGTATATCTTATCACCGGCCTTATGTTCCACATGCATGACCGGTTTGGAGAGTTGAAGGTACGTATGGATGGCATTATTAAAACTCGAACGGCTATAGCCATCCGGATGTTTTTCGAGATATTCCTTGTAGAGGATCTCACGGGTCATACCTTTCTTTTTAAGCCTTTTACAGAGTTCAGGCAACAGTGGTTCCAGTTCCCGCATGCGCGGGCTGCTGTGGATTTTGGCAACAGGGGTGGTAAAGATAACCGAGAGTTCGCTGTCACTACGGGCGCTAAAGGCTTCAAAATCCATGTCCAGCGTGTTCCAGACCCGGACGTACTTCTTGATGGTGTTGCGGGAGGTACCCACCATCCCATGGATGGTCTTAATGCCTGTACCCTGGCAGTACAGACGGATAATCTGTCTTAATTTATTCATCTTTATCGGCTTATTGGACATGGTCTATCTCAGGATTAGTTTATCAAAACGCTAAACTAATCCTTGTTCCAAAAGCCCGCCACAAGACTACTTTTTCTACTTTTTTTGAGGGGTCAATTTAAACTGGCCAACAGGGGTCAGTTTGCTCCGGCGAAAGGGGGTCAGTTTCAGCCGGCGAGAGGGGTCTTTTTAAATCGGCCAAGAGGGGTCAGTTTGCACTGGTTTGTCCAAAACGGTTTATGAAATGCTTTCAGGACGCGTTTTTGTTGCCCATAATGTCAACTTTGACCATTCTTTTATCCGTCATGAACTCAGCAGGGCGGGGCTAAAATGGAGCGCGAAAAACAAATTATGTACCGTCCGTGCAGCCCGTAAAATTAAGCCGGGGCTGCCCTCATATAGCTTGGGCAACCTGTGCCGTTCTTTGGATATACCCTTGACGCATGCCCACCGCGCCGGAGGGGATGCCAACGCCACCTCTATACTATTAACGCAATTGCTTGGATGGGATGATGAGGGCATCATCGACAAGATGATCAGAAAAACGTCCCAGGACCAGCGCCTCCCTCCTAACCTTCCCCATGAAGATTTTGATGCGCTGCCTGAAAAACCAGGGGGATATTATTTCTACAGCAGGGAAAAGAAGGTAGTCTATGTAGGAAAGGCGAAGAACCTTAAGAAGCGAGTGGCACAGCATTTCTCAGGCCATAAGATTACTCCGCAACGGCAGAACTTTCTTCGCGACATTTACAGTATTTCATTTGAAGTATGTGCATCAGAATTTATGGCGTTACTGCTCGAATGTTGCGAGATTAAAAAACTTTGGCCCATCCACAACAGGGCGTTGAAAAAGTTTGACCCGAAATTCGGCTTGTACGAATACGAAGCGCGCAATGGGTATCGGTATCTCGCTATAGGAAAGCTCACAAAACAGCAGTCCTATATTGAGATGTTCCATTCATTGCATGACGCGGTAAACGTGCTCTTGAAACTTGCAGCGCAATTTTCCATCAGCCAAAGGTTTTGCCACTATGGGACGGGAAACCACGAAAATAATGACTGCGTCCTTATGGCATTGCCCGATATGGAAACCCACAACGAGTCAGTACATAACGCAATTAATTTCCTGGAATCCTCCAGGCCAAGCTATGCCATCGTTGAAAAAGGGAGGAACCGGGAGGAACGTAGTTGTGTATGGGTGGAAAAAGGCCATTTTTATGGTATGGGCTACATACCTTCGGACGTAGCAATTACCGATGTTTCTCAAATCAAGGATTACCTGACCCCATATAAAGGGAACGCCTACGTTATACAGCTCATTGAAGGGTATGCAGCAAAATTCCCTGCAAGGGTGCTCAGGCCTTCTGTAGCAAAAACACAAGAATACGATTATGACACTTTTTAACGATACGGACTTATTTACAATAGGCAACGGTCAAAAAAAATACATTGACCTCCCGGATTTGGAATTGATGCATTATGAAGGCTTCATCCCGAAAGCGGAAGCTGATGAATATTATACAGTATTGCTGTCAAATACACCATGGCAGCAATATAAGATCCCGATGTATGATAAAATAGTTACATCACCGCGCATGATCGCCTGGTATGGCGAGCAGGAAGTAGTCGATGAAAATGCGTTACCGTGGACACCGGAACTTTTAGCATTGCGTAGGAAAGTTGAACAGGAAACAGGACTTCAATTCAATGCCGTGCTTTTAAACCTTTATCGTGACGGCAATGACAGTGTTGCCTGGCATTCTGATAAAGAACACAAGATTGGGCGCAATCCAAATATTGCCTCGCTAACGTTTGGGCAGACAAGGCCTTTTAAGTTTCGGCACAAAACCAATAAAGAAATCGGGCAGGTTGAAATACCACTCCATCATGGTACCCTGCTATTGATGTCGGGCACTACCAATACACATTGGGAACACCATATTCCTAAGTCTTCAAAAGATATGTTGCCAAGGGTTAATCTTACCTTCAGGCAGTTAAAAAAATTCTAGTTTTTTAATTCAAATGTTTTTAGTGCGTACTTTTAAAACATGTAATATTCTGTTAATAGATTTAACTATTGTTGAGATTTAGAGTAACTTTACTGCTTAATTTTTCTTATGATAAAAAAAGGGGACATACTCATTATTGAAGATGATGCCGATGACAGGGATTACATCGAAGAAGTGTTCACGGAATTGAACGTTGCAAACACCAGGAAGTATGTTGCCAATGCCTACGAGGCTCTTGATTATATAAAGGCACACAGCAGTAAGCCTTTCATTGTCATATCCGATATCAATATGCCGATGATGAACGGGTTTGATTTGCGAAAAATTATTTTAGAAAATAGCGAACTTACCAAAAAATGCGCTCCCTATATTTTCCTTTCTACCTCTAATGATGCAGCCTGGGTAAATAAGGCATACGAGTTATCGGTGCAAGGTTATTTTCAAAAGCCCTCAATTTACTCCGACCTTAAAAAAACAGTGCAGCAAATCCTCGATTATTGGAACAATAGCCTAACTCCGGTAGTTTAATACTATAATCGACTAAGTGGGAAAAACTACTCGCTAGCCATATTTGACCTTCCATTCTTTTTTTAAAGCACGGTATTCCGGATTAGACTCGGCGATTTTCCATAATTTATAGAACACATCCGCTGCTGCGGCTTTCTCAACATCCCCGGTACCTCGTTCCAAAGGTTCATAATTATTATCCTTGTCGTATTTTTTGCCGCCCTTAAAATTGGCATAGCGCCTGGCGCGGGTGTATCCCATCTGCAAATATTTTCGTGCCATATCCGCGCCCACAAATTCCCTTTTATCCAGATAGGCATTAAAGAGGCCATAAATTTTAGCACTGCTGTCTTTAGCAATCTCAACATTTCTAAACCTCCAGTGCTGGCCTATTTCGCTTTTGTAAGGCTCACAAATCAAAACACCCTGCTCACCTTTGCCTACCTTGTATAATTCCGGATACTCCCTGTAATTAATATCGGGTTTCCATGGATAATTATTACTATCGAAATTTAGGTAGCTTGGCTTCTCCATTCTTGATCAACATATTAAATTACGGCTTGCGATCCGTTTCGCCTTCTTTTTGTAATACCGCAATCTCTACTTTTTCCTTTTTTATGGCCTGGCGCAGCAGCGCAAAAATACTCATGTAAAAATTGGCTACAAATACCAAAGCAAACCCCGCGATCAGGTAGCCTCTCCAACCGCTTAGGAGCAACTGAAATTCTGATAATGCCAGGAAAATGGCAGTGATGTAGTGGCTAAAGCAGTATTCGCAGGTAAAGAGATAAAAGAATTTCCTTCGCAACAATGTTTTGGAATTCTTGCTACAGGTAATGCAGTATTCCCTCGGTTCGCGGAATACCTCTTCTTGGGTAACGGTCCAGGCTACACAGGCTATAGGAATCGCCAGTATAAAAAGCCATGTAATTTGGGTGGTAATGCTTGTCATATCTCAATAAACGTAACGGAATGTAAACTTAAAGTTATGGTAAACCCATTTACGATTTGCATTAATTAGGCTAACTTTAAGTGAATTATAGCATTTACAGCCATGGCATTAGATAAATACAAACAAAAACGGGACGCTTCCAAAACACCAGAACCTTTTGGAGGCAAGGGCAATGAAAACAAATTGAGGTTCGTAGTCCAGAAGCACGCTGCCTCGCACCTGCATTACGATTTCCGACTGGAGATGGAGGGCGTGCTGAAAAGCTGGGCGGTACCTAAAGGGCCTTCTGTTGACCCGGACGTAAAACGGCTTGCTATGATGGTCGAGGACCATCCTTACGATTACCGCAACTTTGAAGGGATTATACCTCAGGGGCAATATGGGGGTGGCACTGTGATAGTTTGGGATGAAGGTTTTTATGAGCCTTTTGAATCGGAAGCTGCCACAAAAAAGGAACAGGACAAGGAATTGCGGGCAGGGTTGCATAGTGGAAAGATCAAGTTTGTGCTGCATGGCGAAAAGCTGAAAGGGGCGTTTGCCCTTGTAAAGGCGCATGGGCGTGGAGAGAATGGCTGGTTGCTGATGAAGCTTGATGATAAATATGCCAGTGAGAAAGACATTACACTGAAAGATAAGTCGGTGATTTCAAAAAAAACACTGGAACAGTTAGCCAAAACAAGCAAAAACATATACGGGCAGAAACCAGCGGAGTCGCAGCAGGAAAAACTGGAGAAAAAAGTGGATACCTCAGAGAAACCACAAGAACTGCAGGCGAATGACCTTTTAAAGAAAGGTAAAAAAAGTAAAATGCTTACCGAGGTTAAGCCTATGCTTGCCACATTGGTAAATGAACCGTTCGACAGCCCCGGATGGAGCTACGAAGTAAAATGGGACGGCTACCGGGCTCTGGCGTATGTCAATAAAGGAAAAACAGAGTTGCTATCCCGCAATATCAAGTCCTTTACTGAGAAATATTATCCTATTGCCGCAGTTATGGATTCCTGGAGTATCAATGCAGTGTTTGATGGGGAAATCCTGGTTATAGGAAAGGACGGCAAAGCTAACTTCAGTGCCCTGCAGAACTGGCGCAGTGAAGCAGATGGCGACCTCGTGTATTATGCCTTTGATATTTTGTGGTATGACGGAAAGGATATTACCGGGCTGCCACTTTCAGAGCGGCAGGCGATACTAAGAGAGATCCTGCCTGCCAATGACGACCATGTGCGCCTCAGCCGAGTGTTTGACATTAATGGGATTGACTTCTTTGAGGCAGCGCAAAAGATGGGACTTGAAGGTATCATGGCAAAAAAAACGGATAGCACGTATGCTATTGACAGCCGTTCAAAAGACTGGCTGAAAATTAAAGTCAACCAACGCCAGGAGGTCGTGATAGGGGGCTTTACCAAAAATGAAGGCACCTCTAAGCAGTTCAGTTCCCTGCTGCTTGGCGTTTATGAAAAAGGAAAGTTGGAGTATGTCGGTAAAGTGGGTACCGGGTTCAGTGATAAAAAACAAAAGGAGATGATGGAACTCTTCAAACCCCTTATCATCGATACGATGCCTTTTGATACCGAGCCGGATGTAAACAAACCTTCCCGCTTTAGGCCTAATCCCCCCAAAGCAAAAGCAACATGGCTAAAACCCGAGTTGGTATGTGAAGTAAGCTTTATCGAAGTAACCGCCGACGGGGTATTCCGTCACCCTTCTTTCGAAGGGATGCGCAGCGATAAAAAAGCCAAGGATGTGGTAAGGGAAACCGCCACAGCGACCGCCACTATCACGACAAATGAGGGAAGGAAGGAGAAATTAGTCGCCCCGCCGAAGCGCAGCAGCGCGACCACATTACTGAACCCCAAGGAAGAAACACAGGTAAAAAAAGTAAACGGGCATAACCTGAAGTTTACCAACCTGAGCAAGGTCTACTGGCCGGAAGAGGGCTATACCAAGCGTGATATGTTCAATTATTATCACCAGGTAGCCGAATATATCCTTCCACACCTCAAAGACCGCCCCTTGTCCTTAAACAGGTTCCCGAGTGGCATACACGGTAAAAGCTTTTATCAAAAAGATGTGAAGGGCAAAGCGCCCGATTGGGCGAAGACCTATCCGTACCATACCAGCGATGGCGAGGATAAGGAATTTTTGGTAGGCAACGATGAGGCTACCCTGCTCTGGATGGCATCCCTTGGCTGCATTGAAATGAACCCGTGGTTCAGCAAGACAACACATCCGGACAACCCCGACTACTGCGTTATCGACCTTGACCCCTCAGACAAGACGACTTTTGAGCAGGTAATACAGGCGGCGCGAGAAGTCAAGGATGTTTTGGATGCAATAAACGTACCAAGTTATGTAAAGACTTCGGGCTCTACAGGCATACACATATATATTCCGCTCGGGGCAAGATATTCCTACGACCA
Organism: Flavobacterium akiainvivens; assembly: GCF_001278115.1. Taxonomy (GTDB): domain Bacteria; phylum Bacteroidota; class Bacteroidia; order Flavobacteriales; family Flavobacteriaceae; genus Flavobacterium; species Flavobacterium akiainvivens. The sequence goes on from NZ_LIYD01000005.1 coordinate 1,066,941, forward strand.
ATCCCAGATGTTTGCGCGTTTATTGGTCTCGATAGTGCATGACAGGCTCCCTGATTTTACTTCCTTAGAAAGAAAGATAAAAGACCGTAATGGAAAAATGTACCTCGACTTTCTACAGAACCGGCCCGGTGCCACCATTGCTTGTGCCTACTCATTGCGCCCCAAACCGGGTGCGACCGTTTCCATGCCCCTGCATTGGGATGAAGTCAAGAAAGGCCTGAAGATGAAAGATTTTACTATAAGAAATGCACTGGAGCGCATTAAAAGTGAAGGGGATCTGTTTAAAGGGACCTTGGAAGAAGGTATAGATATGGAAAAAGCACTGGAACAGGCACAGGATGCCTTTTATAAAAAAAACTGATATGGGGCTTGAACGGTTTACAGATGCGCAGCGCGATGTGTATTCGCAGGCGTTGGAGGAAATAGAAAGCGGCAAAAAACGCACACACTGGATGTGGTTTATTTTTCCGCAACTGAAAGGTTTGGGAAACAGTCCCATGGCAAACCACTATGCTATATCCGATATAGAGGAAGCAACACAATATCTTAATCATCCCGTCTTAGGGAAACGCCTAATCGAAATTACGAAGGCTTTGCTGGGCTTACACGACACAACCGCTTCTGCTATCTTTGGATATCCGGATGACCTGAAGCTGCACTCCAGCATGACGCTATTCGGCCAGGTCCAAAACACCGACCCTGTTTTTCAGGAAACTATCGACAGGTACTTTCAGGGGAGGCCGGATAGTAATACACTTGAATTACTGAAGTACTACTAAAATGAAACTGTACAAATATCTTTCCAGGGACGAACAACTGCAACAACAAATTGTTTGGGAGATCGGCCTGCACCTTAAAACGCTGTACCGCGAAGATATCATGTACCTTCTGTACGCTGTCAACGATTTCTTTGTCGAAGTCCAGTATTGCCGGCGTACCAACACAATCCTGCGCAAAAACTAATTTAAAGGCGGCGAAGTATTGGATAAATATTTGTTTTAATTACAATCACACAAAACCATTACCGTCTGATTTACTAAGCCTCCTGAAGGTAAGGCTCGATAAAATCGTAAAGGCCGCAAGTGCTATAAAGGTGTAATGAAAAGGCTGCGTCCGGTTCATCTCAAAAGCATCGGACTGGAAAAAAGAAAGTATAAGGCTTGCTACCGAAACACCAAAACTTACCGAGAGCTGCTGCATAATTACCAACATGGTATTTCCCCCGCTTTTTGTATTCTCATCCAGGTCAACCAGTGTAATGGTATTCATCGCTGACATCTGGATTGAGGTAAAGAACCCATAAAACACCATAAGCAGGATGTAGTAGCCTAGTGGTGTATCACGCTCCACAAATCCCAATATAATTAATACAACACCCAAAAGAATGGTATTGCTGATCAGTACTGTGCGATAGCCCAATGCTTTTATGATACGTACCATAAAAGGCTTTATAGCTACATTAGCCAATGCCGAGGGCAAAAGCAAAAGGCCTGATACAGAAGCCGAGTACCCAAAACCCGTCTGTAACATAAGCGGTAACAGCAAGGGAAGCCCGCCGATACCCAAGCGCGTAATAAGGCTGCCGGTGAGCCCAATCTTAAGGGTTTTTATGTTAAGCAGCCTGAGGTCTATAATTGGTTTTTCCGTTTTTTTGTAATGGAGGTAATAGAATGCTGCCAACAGGTTGAAAAGGAGCAGTGCACCCAATATGGCTACCCAATGGGTCAGCCCTTTACTTACAAGCTCCAGGACTATTGTTATTGAGATCAGTGCGAGGCTAAAGTACACAAGCCCGCGAAAATCAAACCGCCCTACGGCCTTTTTAAAATTAGGCATTACCCGTTTAGCCAGTGAAATACCTAAAAGCCCGATTGGGACATTGACTAAAAAGATCCAGTGCCATGAAAAATTATCCGACAGGAACCCGCCAAGGCTTGGGCCGACAACCATTCCAAGCAATCCAAAGACCGTAATGAAGTTCATGGTTTTCAACAGCTCACTCTTCGGGTATTGGTACAATATGGCGAGCCGGGCGATGGGCACCATCATCGAAGCACCTATTGCCTGTAATATACGGGAGAGGTTAAAGGTCATTAGGTTAACCGACAGGGCGCAGCATAACGACCCGGTTACAAACAGTGCCACGGCAATGATAAACATAGTCCTGGTCCCGAATTTATCAGCGAGCCATCCCGATAAAGGGATAAATAGGGCGAGCGTTAGCGCATAGGTTACAATGACTGAATGCATCGCTGTCGGCGAATAGTCCATGTCGCGCGCTATTGACGGCAGGGATGTGTTCAGTATGGTACCATCCAGCGACTGAATGAACATGGCGACAGCCGTTACCCAAGGCAAAAGGTTTGTGGCAATGCGTTCTTTTTTTTTCTTCTCTAACTTTTTCTCTGTCTTAATAGGTGAAGTAAGTTCTTCCATATTTTGGTGACGGTACTACAATGAAAAAGGATTGCTTATCACAATCCTTACTTTTGTTTTTTTAGGTATTCCTCAACTTTTTCAGGGCTGTTACTACCTGAATTTTTAACAGCATCTATCAACTCTTGGCTGCTAACACCAAATTTTTCCGACCAATAGCGCACTTCATAATCTTCTGATGTATTAATACGGTCACGGTCAGGGCTTCCTGTATAGTTCTTGTTATCACTCATGATTAAAAATTTATTATCTAAAATTAATTAATAAGTCAGACAAAAAATAACCTTTTAACGTCGCCTTATTACAATCTGTTAAGGCATTAAATTTTTAAGGAATGAATGTGAGTGCCAAAAGCAATTAATCCCCTTAATAATTAATTACCAAACCTTTATCTTTTTATTACAATATTTTGGCATTTACATAAGGTAACTTTATCAAAATGCTAATTCCCTATATATACTATAGCAACTACGCATAAAATTTAAAAAACCAATTATATGAAAGCAGCAGTAATCCATGGGCCTGGAAGTATTAAATGTGATACCATCGACGACCCTAAAATCCAAAATCCGGACGACATTATTTTAAAAGTTACCACGACGGCCATCTGCGGTTCAGACCTGCACATCTACTCCGGCGGTATCCCACAACCCCGCCCCATGGTATTGGGTCATGAGTTTATGGGGATTATTGAGGAGGTAGGCAAAAATGTGACGCACCTAAAAGTGGGCGACCGTGTGGTCGTGCCCTTTCCCGTTGCCTGTGGTAGCTGCTTTTTCTGTAATCATGAGTTACCCGGCCATTGCGAGCACAGCAACCCCGAACATTACGGCCCGGAAGGCGGTCTGCTAACTGAAAAAGGCGGCGCGTTGTTTGGCTACACCGATTTATACGGTGGCTATGACGGCGGGCAGGCACAATATGTACGTGTACCCTATGCAAACTTTGGTCCGCGTGTGGTGCCGGATAACTTAACCGATGAGCAGGCATTGTTCCTTACGGATATATTCCCTACCGGATATACCGGTATCGACTGGGGAGAGGTAAAGGGTGGCGAAACTGTAGCCATTTTTGGCTCCGGCCCCGTGGGTATCATGGCTGCTAAAAGTGCCTGGCTGCGTGGTGCCGCAAGGGTAATTGTCGTCGATACCGTGCAATACCGCCTCGATAAAGCTAAGGCCGCAGCGGGCTGTGATACTATTTTGTGGACTGATGGTCCTAAGGACGTAGTTGCACAGATACGCGATTTAACCCAGGGCCGCGGCGCCGATGTATGTGTTGATGCTGTAGGTTTTGAGCCCGATCGTAATTTTATGGACAGGGCGAAGGCGGTACTTAATCTTGAAAAAGGGTCGGTCAAGGTACTTGAAGCCTGTATGAGTGCGGTGCGTCGCGGGGGGATTGTATCCGTTTTGGGTGTATATCCAACCACGTATGATAATTTCCCGGTAGGCCAGTTTTTTGATAAAGGTATTATCCTTAAGGGAGGCCAGGCTCCCGCCCATAAACACATTGACAAGCTATTAGGTTATGTAACCGAGGGAAAGGTAGTGCTTGACGATATTATAACGCACAGGCTGCCCCTTACCGAAATTTCGCATGCCTATGATATTTTCAATAAAAAAGAAGATGGGTGTGTAAAGGTGGTATTGGACCCGTGGGCATAAACGCCACTATATTTAGAATAACAACTTAAAAACAATTTAAAAACATACTTATGACAGACTATAAAAAATATGCATTGATTACCGGTGCCACGAGCGGTATAGGCCTGGAACTCGCCAAGCTTTTCGCACAGGATAACTATAACCTGGTTATCGTAGCCCGTGATCAATCTGAACTTGATGCAACTGCCAGCCAGCTTTCAACTTATGGTATTAAAGTGGTAACGCTTGCCAAAGACCTTTTTGTACGAGATGAAGCGTTTTCGATTTACGATGAAGTTAAAGCTCAAGGAATTGAAATTGATGTTTTGGTCAATAATGCCGGGCAGGGCGCCTACGGCCTGTTTCAGGACAACGATATTGAAAAGGAGCTTAAAATCATAGACCTTAATATCGCTTCAACCATTATCCTTACCAAAGCATTTTTAAAAGATATGGTTGCCCGTAACGGGGGTAAAATATTAAACTTGGCTTCTATTGCCGGCACTGTACCGGGCCCATGGCAAGCTGTATACCACGGCACCAAGGCATTTGTATTATCGTTTACAGAGGCGCTGCGCTCTGAGGTAAAAGATACCGAAATTACCGTAACCGCTTTGCTGCCGGGTGCTACCGATACTGATTTTTTTAATAAAGCCGGTATGACCGAAAGCAAAGCGGTTCAGGATAAGGCATCTTTATCCGACCCCGCCGATGTAGCCAAAGATGGCTATGAAGCCTTAATGGCCGGCAAGGACAAAGTGGTTTCAGGCTTTAAGAATAAAGTGCAGGTGGCATTGGGCAATGTAACCCCCGATACCATGCTCGCCGACCAGATGAAAAGCCAGCAGGAGCCACTTAATAAATAATATCATTCAGGTTCAGGCAAAGAATGCCTGAACCTGTTTTATAATATGCCTTAATCCAATACAGTGCATATGAAAAAACGCATCTATAACCAAACATCGCTTTTTGGGCCGTTATACGCCTTTTTAGTAGTGCTCTCGCCTCCGGAAGAAGTAAAGGCAGCCATTGCAAAAATAAAACGCGACCTCAACAATATTGCCGGTATAACAGAACGCAACCTCCACTCCATTGCCCATATTACCCTGACAGACAAGTTGACCGATGAAGATGATTTTGCCGCCACAGTTGCACAACTGTTAGCCGGGCAAAAAGCATTTCCTGTTATAATAAACGGCTGGGGTGTTTTTGACCACGGGCATAGTGTAACTGTATATCTTAATGTGGAAAACCCTGCCCCAATTATACAACTTGCGGAATGTTTAAAGTCTGCTGCAAAGTCGCCCCACATAAGCCTCGCAAAAAAAATACCGCACGAAACGTATACTGAGCTCCTTCCCTATCTGCAAAACCTGGATTTTTCAGCACAATGGCTGTGTACAGAAGTAAATGTGTTGCGAAAACTAATGCCTGAAAAGCACCTTGGTTTTAGGGACTCATTTAAAATCGCTCTTAATAACGCTGAAAACTAAAGTTTTAGCAAAACCTTAAGTGTCTGCCGTTAAAGGTATTTGTAAATTCAGGATGCTAAAAAAACTAACTACTATGGATGACATTACAAACGCACTTTTTGCTGCCTCAAGACAGGGCAATGTACCCGTGCTCAAAGAGATTTTCTCGCACCTGAAAGACCTTGATATAAAAGACGAGCGCGGCTTTACCCCGCTTATAATTGCCGCCTATAACAACCAGCCTGAAGCCGTAACAGCGCTGTTAGATGCCGGGGCTAACATAAATATGCCCGATAACAGCGGTAATACCGCCCTTATGGGAGCCTGTTTTAAAGGCTATGAAAATGTTGCCCAGGTACTTATTAACCGCAATGCAAACCTTAATGCCCAGCATGGTAATGGCGGAACAGCACTAATGTTTGCAGCCATGTTTGGACGAAACGAATTGGTTGACCTGCTAATAGAAAGTGGTGCCCACACTACACTTACCGACGCCCGGGGCATGACCGCCGCAGACCTTGCACAACAACAGGGAAATAGCGTAGCTGTAGCAAAGCTGCAACAGTTAACCGCATAAAACACACTTTACAAAAACTGACTTACAATGAAAAAAAACAACACACCTCCTAACGAAAATGCCAAGCTGCAGGACCTGGAAAAAAACAGGGAATACAGCGATGGGCAGTTTATTACTACCGACCACGGCGTTAAAATCAATAACGACCACAACTCACTAAAAGCCGGTGAGCGCGGCCCGTCTTTGCTCGAAGACTTTATAATGCGCGAAAAGATAACGCATTTTGACCACGAGCGCATTCCGGAACGCATTGTGCACGCACGCGGGTCAGGGGCGCACGGCTACTTTGAGGCATTTGGCAATGTAAGTGAATATACCAAAGCAGGCTTTTTAAACGACACCACTACCCGCACGCCGGTATTTGTACGCTTTTCTACGGTGGCAGGCTTTAGGGGCTCGACCGATTTGGCACGCGATGTACGCGGCTTTGCCATTAAGTTCTACACACAGGAAGGTATTTTTGATATGGTGGGCAACAACATCCCCGTATTTTTTATTCAGGATGCCATGAAGTTCCCCGACCTTATACACGCAGTAAAGCCTGAGCCGCATAACGAGATACCACAGGCAGCATCGGCACACGATACCTTTTGGGACTTTATTTCCTTAATGCCTGAAAGCATGCACATGATTATGTGGGCCATGAGCGACCGTGCGATACCACGCTCTTACCGCATGATGGAAGGCTTTGGCATCCATACCTTCCGTTTTATAAATGCCGAGGGTAAATCAACTTTTGTAAAATTCCACTTAAAACCAAAGCTGGGCACACATGCCGTGGTGTGGGATGAAGCCCTTAAAATTTCGGGCAACGACCCGGATTTTCACCGCCGAGACCTGTATGATAATATCGAGATGGGCAACTTCCCCGAATGGGAATTTGGCGTGCAGTTAGTCCCCGAAGAAGATGAGCACAAGTTCAATTTTGATTTATTAGACCCTACCAAAATTATCCCTGAGGAAGTCGTGCCCGTAACCATAATTGGTAAACTGGTACTAAACCGCAACCCCGATAACTTCTTTGCAGAGACAGAACAAGTGGCGTTTCACCCTGGGCATGTAGTACCGGGCATCGATTTTAGTAACGATCCGCTGCTACAGGGAAGGCTGTTTTCTTATACTGATACGCAATTATCAAGGCTTGGAAGCCCTAACTTTCATGAAATCCCCATCAACCGCACTATTGCCCCAATGCACAACAACCAGCGCGACGGGCACATGAGGCAGGAAATTAATGTGGGCCGCGTGGCCTATAGCCCTAATACGCTAAACAATGGCTATCCGGCGCAGGCCAAAGAAGCTGAGGGCGGATTTGTAAGCCACTATGAAAGGATTGAGGCACACAAAGTGCGCGAGCGCAGCGAAAGCTTTGCCGACCACTTTAGCCAGGCTGCCCTGTTCTTTAACAGCCAGACTGAAACCGAGCAGAACCATATTATAAAGGCCCTGCGCTTTGAATTAAGCAAGGTAGAAACGGTGGCCATACGCGAACGTATGCTGGGCTTGCTTAGCCAGGTAGATGCAACACTGGCTAAAAAGGTAGCATCTGGCCTTGGTATTGCAGTGCCTAAACATCCTGAAAAGCCCATGAACCATGGCGTAGGCGCCGATGCCGACCCAAACAAACACGAACCTAAGCCAGTTGATAAAAGCTACCAGCCCAGCGATGCCCTGAGCATGGTTAAAAACCCAACTACTACAGATAGTATCGAAACCCGGCAGGTTGCCTTTTTGTGTGGCGACGGCGTAAGCGAAAAATCACTGAACGCGCTTAAAAAAGCCCTGGAGGCAAAAGGTGCAGCGGCTAAGATTGTTGGCCCCCATGCAGGCAGCATTAAGAGCGATGCGGGTACGGAAATTAAGGTTGACTTTGCGTTTTTCTCATCGTCATCGGTATTGTTTGATGCGGTATATGTGCCGGCGTCTCAAAACAATGCAGTATTGGAAGAAAACGATAATGTAATTGAGTTTATTAACGATGCCTACAGGCATTGCAAAGTAATAGGCTTTGATGCCGATTTAAACGGGCTTATAGAAAGGACCACCATTGGCAACAAACTGTCAGGAGGCAAAGATGAAAGCCTGCCCGGCATTATAATAAACAACGGTACTGCAAAAGCGTTTACCGATGATTTTACTACCCAGATGGGCAGGCACCGTATTTGGGAGCGTGAGCCTAAAATAACAGAATAATTTATAACGAAAGGAAGGCCCATGCCTTCCTTTCTTAATCAAAAAAACATGAAGGCAATTGATAAAATAATAATTGCAGGTATTGTGGGTACAAGCTTTATGACGCTGTACAGCTACCTGAGGTCTAAAAAAGAAGATGAAGAATATGTAGAGCCGGTTATGATAAACAAGCTGATTGATAACTCTGAAAACCTGCCCTCCATAAGCAACGAAGATGCCCATCCCGCCGGTTGGGGGTTGCATTATGCCACAGGCATTGGCTTTATGGCCGTGTACTGGCTAATCTGGAAAAAAGCCTTGGCACGCCCTACCAGGAATAAAATTCTCCTTTTAGGCATTTTAAGCGGTCTGGTAGGAATCGCGGTCTGGAAAATGCTTTTCTCGCAGCATGACAGGCCTCCGCATAATTACCGTTACGGTTATTACAGGCAGCTATTGATTGCACATATTGTGTTTACATTATTTAGCGTAACCACTTATAAGCTGCTGGATAAAGAAAATTAAACTACCGGGTAACCAACTCATTCAGGCATTTTGCATTAAAGGACGCGTAACCTTTCTCATCGTTATCAAAATAAACAAATACATCTTTTTCATTTCCAGACCATTGCAGGCATCTTTCTGCCCAGAGGCTCAGGTCGGCTTCGCTGTAATTCCCCTGGTACTTGCCTTTCGGGCCGTGCAGGCGGATATAAACAAAATCGGCCGTAACTTCTATAGGCGAAATATGCCCTGCCAGCTGGTAAATGCAGAAGGCACAATTGTATTTTTGCAGTAACCGGTATGTTTCTTCCTGGTACCAGGTTCGGTTGCGGAATTCAAAAGTGTAGCAATACGCTTTCGGCAACAGCTTTAAAAAGTCCTCCAGCAATACGGTATCCGTTTTAAAGCCGGGTGGCAACTGGAATAAAACAGGGCCTAATTTTTCTTCCAGTGCCGAAACATTTTCCAGAAAATTGAAAAGCTCTTCCTGCGCATCGTGCAGCTTTTTAAAATGCGTAATGTACCTGTTGGCCTTTACAACATAAACAAAATCATCGGCAACGGCATTTTTCCAGTTGATGATGGTTTGTTTGGCAGGCACACCATAAAAGGTACTGTTTATCTCTACCGTATTAAACGATTGGCGGTAAAGAGATAACAGCTGTGCCGGTTTCGTACCTTCAGGGTAAAACGTACCTATCCAGTGCTTATAGCTCCACCCTGATGTGCCTATGTAAATTTTTCCTGCCATGGTAAATAACTTATTTCCAATCGATTTTTATCTTACTGTCGCCATATACGGTATATTCCCTGAAATCCTTTGTATTGTTTTTGGGGGCTATTTCTTCTTTTGAACGGTTTGTACCCGCATATAACATTGTCTTTGGCAAGAATTTTCCTTTTTCGAGGGGTATAATCACTATCCTGAACTGCAAGCGGCTATCCCCCCGGGTAAAGAAGGTTAAGGATTGCCCCTGTACCCTGAATGATGTTGCCGGATATTCGCTAAATACCATAAACCCACCTTTTTTCACCTTAAAATACTGCCGGGGCACTATGCCAAAAGCAATGCCTGCCCCATATACCTCCTGCCCCACCTGGCCTGATTTATTCCAGCCATCCTGAAGGTCTTCCAGTGCTATCCATAAATTAGGGTCAATTTCTCCTGTCTTTACATCTTTGCCTCCGGCTACAGCATCTTTAGGCAGCATAGGCGGATAATAGTAAGGCACCCTGTTGATGACATACTTGAGGCATTCGGCAACCAATAGTTTTACCGATGGCAAAAATTCATCCACGTCATCTGCTTCTTTTAAAAATGTGTGCAATGCCGAGAAAACCTCCTGCTCTTCGTAAGCTGCGGTGTAAGGCGCGTCTTTTAATGGATATACAGCAAAAAAAGTGGGGTAATGCTTCGCATTGCCATAGTCGCATTCCCAAAGCTGTACATTTTGAAAGATTGCCGCAATACACAGGTAGCTCAGGTTTAGGAAGGTTTGGTCTTTTGTTTCTTTATAAACGCGTAAAAGCGCCCCGGCAGAGAACGCTGTATTATTAGCCTGGTAAAAGATATCAAAGCTTAAGCCATCTAATTTTTTAGCTGCCTTTATCGCTTCATTAAAATATTTCTTTTCGCCGGTAAGCTGCCATACCTGTAACATTAAATGCGCATAAGCCCCTGGCACGTCCTTTTCACCGCCCTGCCCTTCTGCTGTTTCCTGCTTGATAACCTGTAACGTGGCCATTTTGTAGAATACAGGCCAGTCATAATCAAAATGGTGTGCCACTTTAATTACATAATCTATAGAATCCAGCACCAGCTTTTTAGCCAGGGCATTGCCGTTTAGGGCAAGCCTCGACAGGTTTAGCAACGGATGGTGAAGGTACCAGGCATCCATTACTTCAGGGTGCTTTTGCTCTTCGCTCCAGTCCAGGTTCTTTTCCAGGGCGGGCAACCAGCGTACTATTGTCCCTATCTCTTCGTCATAAAAATTTTCAAGGCCGTTGTGCAGTCTTTCAATCATAGGGTGATGGTCTTCGCCACTCCAGCTGTCATAATCGGTAAGCGGTAATAACACGGCAAGCTGCACCATACTTTCAGGTGGGGTTTTATAGTCGCTTATATAGGCGTTAAGATAAGTGCGCCCGTCTGCAAACTTCCAGCAGCCTTTATGCTCATCCAGGTCTTTAAGCCCTTTGTGCAAAATATCCGGCCAGTCGTGGTACACGGTTTCAGGTCTGGGTATCAACAGGTAAATAGCAGCGAGATGTTCAAGGAATTGCCGGGAGATTTGATAATTATCGCCCGGCATCTCATCACTGAGCAGTACAAAAGCATCTGATATTATATAGTCCTCCCCCTGCTTTAACGGCTTTTCAACATTGGTAACAGGCAGTTTAAACCCCACTTCCGGCCAGACCCCGCCCACAAGGTCGCCTGCCGAGGTTTCGGTAGCTTCACAGAATTTATTTAAGGCAGTAAGGTTCTGGAAATAGAATACAGAGCCTGCCTCAGGCCTTTCCAGGGTAAAAAATAAAGTACCTGAACGTGTGCCTACCTGGCTGGCATGCACGGTACCTTTTGTATTTTGTGTTTTACCGCTGCCCTTATATAGAGGCATGATATCCCTCGGCCAATAGGGTATGATAAGGTCAAATGCAGGTATTATAGTTGTGGTATACCTAAAAACTGCTTCTGCTGTTTCAGGAAATCCAAGGTTAACCTTTATGTTGCCTGTATTTCCTGATAGCATTATAGTTGCTCCATCAGCATTCTCCATTACGCTTTCTACAATGAGGGTATCATTAGCCGCAAAGGCTGCCCTGAAGGCAATCCGTGCGCCATTACTCCATTCTACCGCAAACCAGAGGCAGAAATCGGCTGCTATAGCTTTCAGCTTATACCCTTTAATTTCCTTTTTGAACAAAAGGGTGCCGTTTTCCAGTTTATCCTGCGCTGTGGCAGTCCATGCAGAAATAGGGTTCATGCTGCCTAGGTTAGTTAGATAAGTTGCAGGTGAGGACGTATCTTCAGGTTTACAACATCACACCTTTGGGGTTGTGAAAGGCAGTACAGTACACTTGCAGCTATATCATCAGCCGTAAGCATTTCCAGCGATTCTACCTTTTGTAGTTTTTCCTCTGTCGGAAAATCCTGCATATCGGTATCTACCGCGCCGGGTTCTATAAGGGTAACCTTAATACCGTCTTTATTAACCTGCTTGCGTAATGATTCGGAAAATCCCTGTATGCCCGATTTGGTAGCCACGTAAACAGATCCGGACTCCTCCCTAACATCGGCGCTCATAGAGCCTATATTCACAATATGCCCCGCATTACGCATGCGTGTAAGGGCATTATTGCAGCAGGCCATATAGGAAAGGAGGTTCGTATTTACAACACGCTGCCAGCCTTCATAATTGCCTTCTGTAATGCTGCCAAAAGGAAGCGCAACATTATTGACCAGTATGTCTAATGTATCAAAAGCCGAGTCAACTTTGCTAAACACCTGGCCTATGCCCTCCGCGGTACTTAGGTCGGCTATTACATCGAATACCTCACCCTTTGCCACTTTGTATAAGTCTTTCAGGGTATCCTCCAAATGCTGCTCGTTGAGCCCCACAACCATTACGTGTGCGCCAAGTTCGGAAAGCAACAATGCCGTTGCCCTTCCAATTCCTGTAGTGGCTCCTGTGATTAGTATTTTTTTATCTTTTACCGACTGCGGTAAATACTCATTTAGTTTGTCCATTGCTCAAAATTTAAATAGACTATTTTATACTCTCATTTTTAGAAACAGCCTTAATAATAGCGGCAGTAATTAAAGCCCCAAACAGGTAATAGCCTACTGTCAATGCCTTTGTTTTATTTGTTTTAGTAACGGGCTTTTCATCAAGGCCTAATGGTTCGGGCAGCGTTATAGCCCCAACCCCGGCCGCAAGGCCATATGCCAAGGCCCTAGGAAATACATTTTGTGGCCCTCCGTTACCAATAGTGGCATAGTATAATGCGTTGCTTATTATATCGCCCGCAAGGGTAGCTCTATACAGTGTATCTTCATTCGTTATGGACATGCCGAAGTAATTCAATGATTTTTGCAATGCCTCTTCGCCCAGCACATCAACCCTGGGCATATCTTTATCCTTTCTCTTTAAGCTTTCATGCAGGAGGTTGAGTGCAATAGCTCCGCCTAATCCGGCAACTATATTTTTTATCTTACTCATAATTTTTATTTAAGCGTTATTTTACTAAAGGTTTAAACACAGCTTGCTGGATGGAGAATTTTTTAGAGGGTACATTATTACCCTCTGCTATTTCACTGAAGTTAGCATTCATCACCCATGTATCATTACCAGCCATCGTAGCGGTTGAAGGATACGCAAATCGGTCTTCTGTAGAAGTTGACGCTACAACCTGCGCCGTCGCCCAATTATTGTCCGACTTAATTCTAAATACTTTATTTACTCCCCCGTTTTGAACCAGGGTTAGTGTATTGTTGACATTTAGCAACAAGCCATCGGCTCCGGGAAAGAATTGATCAATTTTGACTTTAGACGCTGTTGCCGGATTTTTAAGATCTATCTTAACCAGTGCCCCTGAACCATTGTTGGCTACCATAATGTATCCTGAAGGATGGTATACCAGGCCATTAGGTCCTACGCCGGCAGACTTCAATAATTCGCTTTGGCTGAATATTGCCGCATTGCCTTTACTATCTATCTTATATATTGCGTAGGCATAGCTATCAGTTATGTAGGCATTGCCTTTATCGTCAAACGCAATATCGTTTGGAAAATGCTCTCCGGGAACAAGCTGGGATAAATCTATATCAGACAGTTTTTTACCGGATTTTATGTCGATTATCAGCAACCTTGCCATTTTCTTTTTGGTATCCGGTGTACTGAATTTGCTGTAGTTCGCGTCGCCCGCGCAGACAAATAATCGTTTACCATCAGGATGTAGTTTAACCCCATAGGTGGATTTAAGGCTTTTATCGGCATAAAGTTCTGTATATTTTCCATCTTTAGTCACTTTTCCTACAGTTCCTAAACGTGCGGAAGAGATATAAAATACCTTGGCAGCCGTATCAAATGCAATACCTTCGGGATAGGATCCCGGCGCTTCAAATTCAATCCGTTTTGTGGGTTCCTGTGCCATTACTGTAATGCTCAGAAAAACGATAAACATATATTTTTTCATTGTTTTACTTTTGTTTAAGGGCATAAATAACACCGTTAGCATCGTCTGAAATATATACCGTGCCGTTCTGCGCAATGGCTACACCGGCAGGGCGGCCAAAGCGTTCGTCACCTTTAAGGAAGCCACTCAAAAAGTCTTCGCTTCCGGTAGCGTTTCCTTTACTGTCAAACTTTATAAGCTCGACCTTGTAGCCTGAAGGCTTTTCCCTGTTCCACGAGCCGTGCCAGCAAACAAGCGCGTTGCCCTTATTGCTGCCGCCTTCAAAAAATGTAAAAGCGATAGGCGCGCTATGTGCAGGAAATTCTATTACAGATGGATGTGATGCCTTAGCCATATTTTCCTTAGTATTGCCCACAGGGTCTTCCCGGGTTTGATCTACTTCCTGTTTACCGTAAGCAAACGGAAACCCGTAATTACCGTCCATCACAATATGGTTCAACTCCTCAGGAGGCCAGTCATCGCCCCTAAAATCCCCGCCGTTATCCATACCCCATAATTCTTTGGTTTGTGGGTGCCAGTCAAACCCGATAGTATTGCGCAGTCCGGAAGCGTATATAGTGCGTTTCCAGGTCACAGGATCTACCTGAAGCAGCGCCGCGGTTTCCTTATCACTTTCTTTACAATCGTTACAAACACTACCCACAGAGATATACAGCTTGCCATCAGGCCCAAAATCCATCGTACGGTTAGGGTGCTGGCCGCCACTTGGAAGGTCTTTAATAAGGGTATCGGCTACTTTGCCCAATGTGCCATCGGCATTCACGGCATAACGCAACACTTGGTTACTGTTGCACAGGTACATATGGTTATCTTTGACGGTAATGCCATGCACCCCTGGAAAATCAGCCACACGGATCATATCCTCGAACTTTCCGTCGTTGTCTTTATCGGTAAGCATTAAAACGTCTCCCGCATCACGGCGGGTTACATACAGCTGCCCTTTACTGCCAACATAAAGCATACGCGGTTTCCCTAAGCCTGTCGCAGCAGCGGTTAATGTCCATCCTGCCGCTGTTTTAAGGCTTGCAGCAAGGCTCGGTGAATATTCCATGTGTGTTGGGTAACTGGTATGGACTGTTTTTTCTGTATCCTCTTTAGGAGGAATTCCCTTTTGGGAAAATGCTGTAGATACGCATAGCAGTGCTGAACATACTATAGCTATTTTAAAAATCATAAGCTCTAAATTAAATAAGGCTCTCATGTAAGTGAAAGCCTTTGTGATTTTATATTACAGGCCTAAGGCCGATTTTAATTTCTTAGCTGCAAGTTCCTGAGCGTCTTTAGCCTGCGGCACCACGGCTGCCATACCAAAGAACTCGTGTGTTACACCGTCATACAACTTATAATCTACCTCGACACCAGCATCTTTAAGCTTATCGGCAAGAAGTTTACCTTCACTTTGCAATGGGTCAATTTCTGCACCTATTATTAATGTTTTTGGCAGGCCTTTAAGGTTTGCCTTAACAAGGCTTATACGCGGGTCGTCAGCTTTAGAAGCGTCTCCAAGATAGTTTTTTACAAACCATTCCATCATTGGCTTATTAAGCGGTTTTGCATTGCCATACTTGACATAGCTCTCAGCGTTCATATTATTATTGGCCACAGGATACACAAGTACCTGGTAAAGCGGTACCTGAATTTTTTTATCGCGTGCCATCATACTCACATTGGCTGCAAGGTTACCACCGGCACTTTCGCCGGCTACAGCAATTTTAGCCGGATTGCCATTGAAAGAAGCAGCATTTTTTAATATCCATTGGTAGGCATCAAAAGCAACCGTATGTGCGGCAGGGAATTTTTTCTCCGGCCCTTTGGGATACTCAACCGATACCACAATGGCACCTGTTTTTTCGCAGAGCGCCTGCGCCCCGGCACCGTATACTTCGATGTCAGCAATCACAAATCCACCGCCATGATAATACACCACAACAGGAAAGGGAGCCTTACCTTCTTTAGGGGTATAAATACGCACATGGGTTGTCCCTCCTGTAACCGGGATTTGTTTACCTATAGTATCACAAAGCGGTACGGGCATTGCCATGTTATGGTCTGCCATTACTGCCTTTATAGCATCGGTGGGTGTAGGTTGCTGGCGGGCTTCTTTAGCATCAAGGTTTTCAATAGGTTTTCCACCCAATGAAGCAAGCTTTTCTATTACCACCTGCATTTCAGGTTTTATAGATGTTCCCCATTCCGGCGCAGGCCCGGCAGGTTTTAGTTGCGCGTCTTTATTTTCAGAAACAATATTGTCATTCATTTCTTCCTTTGACTCCAGGTCGGCATCTTTAGGCTTCTTGTCACATGATGTTACAGTCAGTGCAAGGCCTATATAAACCATGCTTAAAGTAATACTTAGGTTTTTCATAATTATTGAGGTTGGTTTAGGTTACTGTCAGCTTCCGGTTCTGCAAAATCGCTGATGGGGTGTTGCCCTGTTTGAGTTATAGCAGGCGCTTGTGATGGTTTCGATTGGATGTCGTGGCCTTCGGTTTTTACAATTTTATTATAAATACCAAGCAGTAAGAACGGTGCAGCCCATTGACCTACAAATAAGGCGGTTTTGTCTTTACGCAAGCATTTTAGGGTAGCTGATGCCGCCATTGAGCCAAGAGCAGCCCAAAGGAAAACATCTGACGGCAGTTTAGAAGTTTGGTTTTCTATAGCCTTTGCCACAGGCCCTTCGGAATGGTCGTTTTGAATTACTGACATAATAATGGAGTTTTGGTTTACGCATTTGTTTACTCTCAAGGTTGTCCGCCATCATAGGCTGCACAGTGATGATAGTGCACTGAAGCCGTGAATTATAGAATTACTTGTAGTAATACTATTGTTGATACAATGTTGATTTTTAGTTTTATTAAAACATAAATTTACAATGCACAATCAGAGCACTGATTTAAGGTGAGGTTAAAGATATTGTAAACTTTGCATCATTATTTTACAAGATAATTCCTGCATCTTTATTTAAAGAAAACAACGCGATTGATTTTTCAGGAATTTTGCTAAGAGTAATCTATAAAATTTAAAAATCAAACTGTATGGTTTAAGATTTCTTGGGTAAAGTTTGATTGAAAAATTCAGGCTGTTTAGAATTAATCTTTCAGGCTGGGCCGACATATTGGTACCGTTATCCTCCCGCCTCTAGATATGCAATATCGTAAAGGCTTAAATGGTTATCAACTGAAAGGAATAATTATATAATGTTTAAAAGGGCAGCTCTAACGCCACCCTTTTTATATCCTGGAATTGTACTATTCTTCTTCAGATGCTTCGATATTAATGCTATTATAGGCCGCTTCCGAGAGTTTAGCATCAGCCTCTTTTTCTTCATCCAGTGTTTGTTGTAGAAGAGCGGCTACTTCTTCCTCTCCCAGGATTTTAGCAAAGGCCACGAGTGTACCATAAGAGGCAATTTCATAGTGCTCAATTTTTTGCGAAGCTGAGATTATACCGGCATCCCGTACCGGACCCGGCTCTGTTTCTTCCAAAATACTATCACCTTCTTTCAAAAGCCCTTCCATAGCATCGCATTTTACCCCGCGATTGGACTCGCCTAATATCTCAAACACCTGGACCAGACGTTCCACCTGGGTTTCGGTTACTGCAATGTGCTCTTCAATCGCCATTTTTAAAGCAGCGTCTGTTGCATTATTAGCCATTTTTGGCAGCGCTTTGACAAGGGCACGTTCTGCGTAAATAATGTCTTTAAGTTCATCGATAAATAATTCACGTAATCCGGCAGCCGCAGAAGATTTTGCTGCTACTTTTCGGGTTTGCTGTTGGGGTTTTTGAGGTGTATTTTCCATAGTAATAGATTTTAATTTATTTTAAAATTAAATTTTTTTTAAGTGGTTGACTTATAAAATATAATTAAACATTTGATAATGAAATTATAAAATCACGTATGTTGTGGGATGGATCCCATACTTTCCAGTTTACGAATTATGAGTTCTGCGGCGTGTTGTACGGTTTGTAACACGATATCTTCGGGATTACCGCTGAAAACTTTCCTATCGCTTATGCAGCCACAAGGAAACAACATATGGATAAATATTGTTCCTACTGGTTTTTCCTCGGTTTCGCTTCCTCCAAAGGATACCAGACCTGTGACGGCAACCACAATGTCACACTTAAAAAGCTGCATAGAATGTTTTGCGAGCGCAGCTGTAACTTCAGCGGATTCCGGGGTATGTTTTTCAATGAGTTCGTGGGGCACCTTTAGTATATTTTCCTTAATAAAAACTTCGTAGCAGGAAATCCCTCCATGAAGAAATTTGCCCGATAACGGTGATAGAGAAAATTCTGCGCACATCCTTCCCGCGGTCGCACTTTCCACAAAAGCTATCTTATATCCATGTGCGGCAATTTGTTGCGCACACTCCAGTACTATTTTTATGGCCATTTTTATTCTCCTGTTTTAAAATTGGGTGCATCAACGGGCTTAGATTGTGATGAGCCTTTCTGTCGAAAAAATATAGAAAGTACAATTACAGCAAATACTGACAGAAACTCACTCTGCCAATTTTGAAATGACTCGAACCAAAACCTTGAGTCTGATACATACTGAAAGGCTGACTTTTGCGGCAGTCCTTTTAACAGCGCTTGCATATTCTCGTCCCGCAGGCTGCCGAAAAAATGCGCGGCAAAGCTTAACAGGAATAGTACGGTAAGTAATAAAGTTAATGAGTTTTGATACCATTTAAGAATCCAGCCTCCTTTAGTTACAGGCCACGGAGCCCCTTCACGATTGGGGTCCGGTTTTCGGTCTACTTCTTCCTCTCTGTCAAAATCCTTTGATTCAGATGAACCTTTTTGTTGGAGATAGATTGTTAATGCCACAAACAAAGCCATCTGTAAAAACTCACTTTCCCAGTTCTCGAAAGTAGATTCAATAAAATGGCCTGTTGCGAGGTATTCCTGAAGATTGACTCTTGTAACGCCTTCTTGCGTTAATTCCTTATTATATTCCTTAAAACCAAAAATTATCTGACCAACAATGGAAAGAATGAATAGCACAAAAAAAGCAAGGGATAGCCCATTATTTCTTAAAAAGCGCTTCATGGCGTTATAGTTTTGTTTTAAAATTTACAATACAAGTATCTTGGTAACTTAACTTTTTTCTAAACAAACTGATATCATTAGTATTATGTCTTACCTGATAATATATATAGATTAAGTAGAACGTTAAGCCCTATGCAATGGTAATGATTTATGTGGGAAGCAGTCCCTGTTTAAGGACATGCAACAGCAACGCATAATCTTTTTCGTTTTGATTGGCGTAAGACATGGCGTATTTCGCAATCGTATCTTCAAACAGGTCATCTTGTCCCATATAACCGTTTAGGATGGCCGCATCCCCGGTTCGTGCGTGAGCGCGGGAGAGCGCCCAACCGCAGGATTTGGCGTACCGCAGGAAAATATCATGGTCCATGGTATCCAGCGATGGCTTTACCTTGGCATCGCGCAGTTGTCGTATGTAAAACTGCCGGCCGGCAACATCCGTTGTCCATCCCAAAAAAATATCGGTGGCCGACTGTATGAGTTTCTGGCCTGCCACCACCCGCTGTCCATGATATTTAAACTTACTTTTCCCTGCATAGGGTTCCAGCACACTTTGGTGTGCCTCCTTAAATTGCAGGAACAGCGGATCACCCGTCGCAGACATTAGCAGCAGTACGCCGCAAAACATACCCACGCTGCCCACGCCAACCACCTTCATGGCTACATCTTGTAACTTGTAGCGGCTCAGCAATGTCTTTTTATCATGGGAAAGCGAGCGCAGGTACCTACAATAAGCATTTTCCGCTTCGGCAAAGAAACCAGCCTGCTTTTCTTTTGGGACGTGAAAAATCAGGGGCGGGTTGTCTTTAATCACAGGACGCCCCTGTTTGTTGTGGGTCAGCTTGGCAAACTCTTTTTGATGGGGTATTCGCTTGATGGCTTTTTTAATTTCCTTGGGGTCAAACTGTTTCATCTCCTTGATTTTGCCTGAGTGTATCAGTTCCTTCAGGCTTATCTGCGCGTACCATATCTGAAGTGCCGACATTTCGGCATATTCTGCCATATGCTTCCGATAGCTGTTTACCGCCGTCCAGGCAGCTTCACTACATTGGAGGTCGGTAAAGCCCTTGTCGCGACCAGCAATGGCAAAGCTTGCGGCAAGGCGTTTTACGTCCCATTCCCAAGGCGCCGTTGACGTCTCGTCAAAATCGTTAATGTCGAAAACCAGTTTCCTTTCTGGGGTTGCAAAGCCTCCGAAATTCAGCAGGTGGCAATCGCCGCAAACCTGGAGCTTTAGGTTGGTCGAAGTTGCTAACGACAGGTCTGAGGCCATCACGGCGGCGCTGCCCCTGTAAAAGGAAAACGGCGAGGCCGACATGCGCTCATAGCGGAGCGGCAAAAGGCTCTGTATCCTGCCCTTACTGCTTTCTTTTAAGATATTTATAGGGTTTGGCCGGCATGCTGACTCAATAATGTTTAATGATGCTATAGGGAAAAGCTTTTTTTGTGCTTTACCGATTTTGTGGCGCGTTTGTTTTGAAGAAACGGCTGTACTATTTTTAGTAGCATTTTCCATACTCCTTCTTATTTGGCAGCAAGCCTTTCACGCCTGTGCATTATTTTTTGTATCAGCACCCTGAGTTTGGCTTTGTAATCACCCGCCAGCCATTCGGTATAATTCTTTGTGACCTTGCCCAGGCATTTGGCATATTGCTTTACCCTCCAGTTGATTTCCTTATCCAGTTCTTCACTGAGGTGCAGTGCCTCTGAAATGGTTTCGGCATTATCGGCGCACATCAGGACATGCTGGCGGATGGAATCGCGGATTACTGTTTTGGGTTTCTCCCCATTTTCTGTTGCCATGTGATGCGCCTGTTGTACATCAAATGATACTTCAAGGGAATTGGGGAATTTGGAACGCATTTCAGGGGGTACAGTATGGCTTTCATATTCCGTATGATGACTCATGCTTTCGTGGTATTGGTCCGGGTTTTCAAAGACATACTTCCAGTCCACCGGGGCGTTCCATTCACCGAAACGGTCAGTATTATTGCCAATGTCAATAATGTTAAAAGTCTTTTTGTGCGGCAGCCTGCGCGAACCACGGCCAATCATCTGGTGGTATAAGGTCAGCGAATTGGTGGCACGGTTCAGTATAACGGTCTGTACCGAAGGCTCGTCAAACCCGGTTGTCAGTATAGAGACTGATGTAAGTATTGCACCTTTGGTCTTTTTAAACCATTTTAAAATGCCATCCCGCTCTGTGGGGGATGTCTTGTTATCCAGGTGCCTGCAGTCGTATCCGGCATCGGTAAACATTTGGCAGACTGCTTTAGAAGTAAATATACCGGTATTGAAAATCAGTGTTTTTTTGTTTTTGGAATGCTCGCGGTACGCATGCAAGAGCAGCTCCAGCATGGCTGGGGCGGAGTAAAGGGCATCGGAAGAGCTGACGGTATAGTCCCCGTGCTGGCCAGTTATGAGTGAGTTGAGTTCCACGTCATACCGCCAGGTTTTAGGGCGTGCCAGAAAGCCCTGTTCAATAAGTGAGCCTATAGGCGCACCGACAATCAGTTCGCTGTAGTTTTTTTTCATCGGCAAATTGATATCCGCGCTGAAAGGAGTGGCTGTAACCCCAATAACAGTTGCATTTTTGAACTTACCAAGTAGTTTCTGGAATGAGTTGTGGTGGGCTTCGTCGATTATTACGAGGCCTACACTGTCGGTATCCATTTGTCCTGACTTAATCCTGTTCTTCAGAGTTTCAACCATGGCAACATAGCACAGCGATTGGTCTTTCCGGTTTACAGATTTTACGGTGCTGGTTATGGCTTTATTGGCTATCCCGGCATTTTTAAGGGTTGTTGCCGTTTGGCGGCAAAGTTCTTTGCGGTGCGTAAGTACTACAACTTTCCTATGAAACTTTTTAATATACCGTTTCGCAATCTCAGAAAATATCACAGTTTTCCCTCCACCGGTAGGCAATTGGTACAGGAGCCGTTGCGGTGTTGTACTTTCCCCGATTTTTTCAAAAAGCGTAGTAATGTCTGATTCCTGGTAGTGGTATAATTTTTTAGTATTTCTGTTGGCAGGTGCAATAGGAGCTTCTACAGTAATGGTTTCCATAATTGATAATTAAGAAATCTAATGTAGTAATTAGCTATATGCGGAAATGGTAAAGAATTTATAAATATTGATGTGAAATTTTGCAGGAATATATTAAAATTATGCAGCATCGGTTTATTTAATATTTTATTACAAATTTTTCAGCCGTCTCCATGCTAACTTAGTATACAACGGAAATTACCTACGACTATAATGGAAACAGAAAATAGAAGGATTGCAATCCTGGGCGCGGGTCCCAGCGGTATGTTCATGTTTAAAAGGCTTATTGAATCAGGCGATAAAAATATAACCATTGAAATTTTTGAGCGCAAATCGCAGGTTGGAGCCGGGATGCCGTATAGCAGCGAGGGCGCGAACAGGGAGCACATCACCAATGTATCGGCTAATGAAATACCTACAATTGTAACCTCGATGCAGGATTGGGTCGATACCGTGGACAACGCCGTGCTTCAGCCTTACCATATTACTTCTCGCAATTTCAATGAATATAAGGTATTGCCACGCCTGCTTTTTGGCAAGTACCTGGAAAGCCAATTTGGGTTGCTGTGCGATAAAGCCCGGGCAGCGGGCTTTACGGTCGTGTTGCACCTCGGCACTTCGGTAACCGATATCATTGACAGGCCGGAATTACAACAGGTACTCATCGAAATCGAGGGCGAGCAGGTTGAGCCCTTTGATGCGGCCATTATTTGTACCGGGCACAACTGGCCTAAAAAACATGAAGGCAACGTACCGGGATATTTTGACAGCCCTTACCCGCCAGCCAAGCTAAAGCTTGAGTTGAACCATGCGGTTGCTATCAGGGGGTCATCCCTGACAGCAATAGATGCGATACGTACACTGGCACGGAGCAACGAAAAATTTGTGGAGGGTAGCGACGGGATGCTGCAATATATTCCTTTGAAAGGCACCAAGCGTTTTAAAATGGTGATGCATTCCAGGAATGGCTTACTCCCGGCGGTACGCTTCCACCTGGAAGACTCGCACCTGCAAAACGACTCGCTATTGACACCTGAAGAAATCGAACAGCATAAACGGGAAAACAACGGTTTCCTTTCACTTGACTTTATTTTTGAAAAAGATTATAAAGACCTTTTCAAGGAGAAAGACGCGGACTTTTACGAGCGTATTAGAGATCTCAGTATTGAAGAATACGTAGATCTTGTGATGGGTTTCCGTGAAAATGCAGATCCCTTTGAACTCCTTCGCAGGGAGTATGCCGAAGCCGAACAGTCCATACAAAAGCGGGAGTCGGTGTATTGGAAAGAACTGCTTGCCGTGTTGAGCTTTGCAATGAACTATCCAGCAAAGTACCTTTCGGCCGAAGATATGCTCAGGCTCCAAAAAAAGCTGATGCCCTTAATTTCGGTTGTGATTGCTTTTGTCCCGCAGACATCATGCCGGGAACTGCTTGCGTTGCATAATGCCCGTAAACTGGAAATTGTATCGGTTGGCCAGGAAAGCGATATCGAAATTAACGACAACGGCGGTATAACGTATTACTACTGCAATGAGGATGATAAAGAATGTTCCGCTTCCTTTAAAACATTTGTCGATTGTGTGGGGCAGCCGCACCTCTCGTTTGAAGACTTCCCTTTCAAAAGCCTGCTTTCGGGCGAGGTCATTACCCCGGCAACATTGCATTTCAGGTCAGATGCTGAAGGCGAGAAATTGTTCAATGACAAAACAAAAAATGTAAAAAAGGAAGAAGGGCATTATGTCCTCAAAGTTCCCGGAATCAGCATCAACGATAATTTCCAAATCGTCGGTCCTGACAGCGCGGGTAATGAGCGGTTATTTGTTATGGCGGTGCCTTACATCGGTGGTTTTAACCCGGATTATTCGGGCCTGGACTTTTGTGAGGAAGCGTCACTTCGTATTGCGGGACACCTTGAACAACAATCTAAAAAAATAAGCGTATGAAATTTGATTGGGAAGGCATTTTCCTCAACGGCCTGGACTGGCAACAATCTTTAGAGATTGGTTTCCGGACGCTAATCATGTTCCTGCTGGTGCTTACCTTTTTGCGCTTAAGCGGCAAGAAAGGTGTACGGCAGCTTTCGATTTTTGAGGTCGCCATAATAATTGCCCTGGGTTCGGCAGCCGGGGATCCCATGCTCAGTAACGATTATCCGATATTACCGTCACTGCTTGTTTTCTCCGTGATCATTGTGTTGTACCGTATCATTACCTATTATGCCGGGAAGAATGAGAATTTTGAAAGTCTGGTGGAAGGCGACCCGATGTACATTATAGAAGATGGCCAATTTGTTATGGTAAGCCGTAAATCGCATAATTTCGCAAAGGACGAATTCCTTGCAGAACTAAGGAATGAGGGCGTGTCGCACATCGGGCAGGTCGAAACCGCAATACTTGAAACTAATGGCAAGCTCAGCATATTTTTTTATCCCGATGATAAGGTCAAGCCTGGGTTGCCAGTATTGCCAAAACTATACAATAAAAAATCAGAGGATATTACCAGCCATGGAAAGTATGCCTGTACTAACTGTGGGAATTGCGAGGAGTTGGCGCAAAGTAGCAAATGCAGCCGCTGTGGCCAAAAGGAATGGGTGCCGGCAATTGATAAACTAAGGATTACATAGCCATGTATACACCCAGTTAACTGGATTTTGATAAGGAAAATTATCCATCGAAACGCGATAACACATTGTGCAGTGCAAGCGAAGTAAAGTTTCATTGCTTTTTTTGAATGTATTTCCTGGTATGAAGTTTTTACATTTGTTCTTAACAAAACCTGGTCAAAGAAATATGTAGTAATATTGGTAGAGAAATTATAGGTATTAAAGTGCAAACGGTTGAAATTTTTCAAGGCAAAGGAACATTTAAAGCATGCTGTAATTTAATGCTATAACTATTATTTTCGGCCATAATCTTTATTTCGATTATGATTATATTTCAATACTTCAGATTCAATTTCCTGAATTGTTTTCTTTTTTCCTTTCGAAATCCATTCTAAAAGTTCTTCTTTAAAAAAATACAGTTTTTTGCCATATTTATAGGAGGGAATTTTTCTCTGCCTTACAAGAGCGTAAATTGTAGGTTTTGCCTTTCCTATCAGCCGGCTTGCTTCTTCAATACCAATAGGAATACTTAATTCTTTAGATTCATATACCTGAACATTCTGAATCAGAAGTTTAATCTCGCCAATTTCTTTCACTAAGTGTGCTACTGCTTTGGGCAGGTTCTCAAAAGAGATTTCATTTACGTCCATACCTATCGTTTTTAATAGTTAAGGTGCAAATGAAAAAAGTGTTTCATCTGTGTATTCCATCACAGCGGAAACACTTGAAAAACACGGTGCTTCACAATGATTTGCTTTTAAAAATCTCTAAAATCTGCTAGTATCTTTATAAGCCCCTTCTGTTCATCGTCTTTCAGATGTGTTTTGATACTGTTCTCTTCAACATCTTTTAATGCGTTAGCAAAACTCAGTTTTAAAAATTTTGCGGCTCTTTCCTGCCTGCTGACTTTAAAAAAATTCCAGATATTCCAACCAAAATGATACAAATCGAGATTGGACAAATCTTTTACCTTTACCGGTTTAATCTTTTCGAAATTTAAGTTCTCAGCATATATTATCAGATTCTCACACAATTGTTTCAAATCATCGTCCGAAGTATATAGTGCAAATTGCTTTTGTGCATAACGGATGGCACTATCAATTCTCGCTAGTCTTTGATTTTTGACTATATTTTGCTGCTCCTCCCTTATCAGTTCAATATCGATGTCTGAATTTTTATTTTCAGCCAATTCGGGTTCAACCAAAGCATCCAGCCGCTTCACTTGTAATTTCTCAAAGCCTTCACTCGGAATTGGGTTTACTGGCGATTCGTTTTTTTTAGCCTTTAAAAAACGCTTCAGTAATCTCTCGGCCAAATCGTTAAATAATAAACTTAGAATTGCAAATATTAATATTCCAAATCCACTGCTGATCCAGAAGAACACACCTGCTGTGTACTCATCTACACCTATTTCAATCAGCACAGATCTTACCATCACGCCTATAAAAATACAGACCAAAAAAACAGACAGATAAACTGTAATATATTCGAAGTATTTTATTTTCATGGCGCTTTCTTCTTTAAAGATTCCAACTGAATTGCCTGCGAAGCTCTGTTTTTCTTCTCATCTATCACTTTTGCATAGATTTGGGTAGTCTTTACATTGGTATGACCCAGCATTTTACTGACTGTATAAATGTCTGTTCCACTCGACAACTGCAATGTTGCAAACGTGTGGCGGAAACAGTGGAAGGTAATATTTTTTTTAATACCTGCAGACTCCACCCATTTTTTAAGAGGCCTTGAAATCCACGATGGGTCTGTAAGATCCTCAAAAACAAGCTGGTCGGGATGTCGTGGTTCTCCACAGAGCTGAAAAGCCTGCTCAGAAATAGGCATATATTCGACTCCCTTTGTCTTTTTCTGAGTGAAATGCAGTTTAGCCATACCGTTTTCCACACTAATCTCTTTCCAGCGTAGCTTCTGAATGTCCGAATGCCTCAAACCTGTAAGCGCTGAGAAAAGCGCTGCCCTTTTAAGGACATCCTTTTCACACGGCGTTGATGCCAACCCGTTCAATTCTTCTATTGTAAGATATTCGCGTCTTGATTCCTGCTCCGGGATGCCCTTTATTTTTGAAGCTAAATCAACGGTTAAATATCCGTCGATAAAGGCCTGCTTCAAAGCCGCTTTAAATATAGAAAAATATGTTGCCGCAGTGTTGCGCGAAATGGTTCCCTTTTTGCCTCCTCCGAGCGGTGCAGCCAGCAAAAACAGTTTAAAATCTTCCGCCATTCTGCTGTTAATCTGGGAAAACACGAGACTGCCTGATGAATAGCTTTTTATAATCTCTTTGGTCCGATTCCAATTAATCTGAATAGATTTTGAACTTCGCGCATGCCTTTTAGCCGCAGTATCAGCTAAGTATTTAATAAAATCCTCTTTGCCTTTTTCTTTCTGTTCAGCCAATAGAGCCTCAGAGTCACTGAACAAATCTATGTTGTCGTATTCTTTCTGCCGTATTTTACGCACTCCTTCAGCATACAGCATTATCTCGCGGTCGCTTTCGCTTCTACACATGATTATTCCGTTGTCGCTGCGTCTTGGCTTATAGGATTTAATGCCCCCTGCATCTGTACGGGCAGTTCTTTTTTTGTCCCACTCCACAGTTGTTACTGATCTGTTTAAATATTCACGGACCCTTTGCGGAGAATCCTTTCCGAAAACTTGGACAGGATAACTTTCTATGTAAACATACCATTCCTTTCGGTCTTCTGCTTTTCGAAGACGTACAGTCACCTTGGTTTTTGCTAATTGTTTCATATAAAATTATTTCCGTTATACAAGTTATCAATTTCGCTTTTTGGAGCATATACATATTTTCCGATCTGTCTGGTGGGGATTGAATATTTCCTGATATGGGTGTTAACTGAACTTTCAGATATTTGAAATTTCTCGGCTATTTCGCCAATGGTATAACAGTCTTCCTTTTCAAGGCTGTATAATTTTTTCTTCGGTACGCTCTCAGACTGCCGCAGATTGCGTGCTGGGCCGAATATCCCTTCCATAACGCTGCGGTCGATCCTTACAAGGCGGGTTCCAAGATTTACTGAAGGAATTTTTCCCTGCTCGACAAGCCTATAGAGGGTTCTTTTTGAAATGCCAAAAAGCATGCCAGCCTCAGGGACAGAAAGAAATGCCCTGCTCTCGGGTATTTTATCGGCCATCCCTTTGATCTCCGCTTCATTTTTAAGCCGCTTCATCTGTTTGTATGCTTTTTTGCTGCATATATGCGAGCAGTAAACAGAAGCCACGGTCTTAGGCAGAAATTCCTCCCCACAGTTAAAACATTGTTTATTTATTCGTTTTATCATCTTTGTCTCCTCATTAAGGTACTATAAGTAGACATAAGTGCCACTTTGTCTCCATTTAAGTGCCGGTACAAATATGGTACAAATATATGGTAAAAAATGATTAAAAAACAGCAGAAACAAAAAATGACAAAAAAGAAAAACCGCTGTAAACATTTCGTTTACAGCGGTTTAATACTTATTATTAACTGATGTTAATCAGTCATTATTTGACTTCTTCAAAATCTACATCCTGAACATTGTCTCCTTCAGGTTGAGCCTGTGGCTCGCCTTGTGGGGCACCTTGTGCACCACCTTCTGCCTGTGCCTTGTACATTTCTTCCGAAGCATTTTTCCATGCCTCATTTATCTTGTCAAGGGCCGGTTGCACTAAAGCTACATCTTTAGCTTCGTAAGCCATTTTAAGCTCAGTAAGGGCAACACCAATGTTATCTTTGTTAGTCTGAGACAATTTATCGCCAAATTCACTCAATTGTTTTTCAGTCTGGAAAATCATGGCATCAGCTTCGTTAAGCTTGTCAACCCTTTCCCTTGTAGCTTTGTCAGCCTCAGCATTAGCCTCAGCCTCCTGGCGCATCCTGTCAATTTCTTCCTGTGTAAGGCCAGAAGAAGCCTCTATACGGATGTCGTGTGACTTCCCGGTACCTTTATCTGTAGCCGATACTTTGATGATACCATTAGCATCAATATCAAAAGTAACTTCAATTTGAGGTACACCCCTTGGTGCAGGTGGAATACCATCAAGGTGGAAACGGC
Source organism: Flavobacterium akiainvivens (assembly GCF_001278115.1). GTDB lineage: Bacteria > Bacteroidota > Bacteroidia > Flavobacteriales > Flavobacteriaceae > Flavobacterium > Flavobacterium akiainvivens. The sequence goes on from NZ_LIYD01000005.1 coordinate 1,095,723, forward strand.
CTATAGTTTTGTTATCGGTAGCCATTGGCCTTTCGCCCTGTAGCACGTGGATTTCCACGCTTGGCTGGTTGTCTCCTGCTGTAGAGAATACCTGAGATTTCTTGGTAGGGATGGTTGTGTTAGACTCAATAAGCTTGGTTAGTACACCGCCCATAGTTTCAATACCAAGAGAAAGTGGGGTTACGTCAAGAAGTAGTACATCTTTAACATCTCCAGTAAGTACACCACCCTGAATTGCAGCACCAATAGCTACAACCTCGTCAGGGTTAACACCTTTAGAAGGCTTTTTGCCAAAGAATTTCTCAACTTCTTCCTGTATACGTGGGATACGTGTAGAACCACCTACAAGGATAACCTCGTCTATATCGCTTTTGCTGATACCTGCATCTTTAAGTGCTTTTTCGCAAGGAATCATAGAACGCCTTACAAGCTCATCTGCCAATTGCTCAAATTTAGCACGGCTAAGCGGCTTAACCAAGTGCTTAGGCCCTGAAGCCGTAGCAGTTATGTATGGAAGGTTAATTTCAGTTTGTGCAGAAGCAGAAAGTTCAATTTTAGCCTTTTCAGCAGCTTCTTTTAAACGCTGAAGTGCCATTGGGTCTTTACGCAGGTCTACACCTTCTTCGCTGTTAAACTCATTAGCAAGCCAGTCAATGATTACCTGGTCAAAGTCATCACCACCAAGGTGTGTATCACCATTAGTAGAAAGTACTTCAAACACACCATCACCAAGCTCAAGGATAGAGATATCAAATGTACCACCACCAAGGTCATATACTGCAATTTTCTGGTCTTTACCACCTTTATCAAGGCCATAGGCAAGAGCGGCCGCAGTAGGCTCATTGATAATCCTCCTTACTTTAAGGCCTGCAATTTCACCGGCTTCTTTAGTAGCCTGACGCTGCGCATCGTTAAAATAAGCCGGTACAGTAATAACTGCCTCAGTTACAGTTTGTCCAAGGTAGTCCTCGGCTGTCTTTTTCATTTTCTGAAGCGTCATGGCGCTCAGTTCCTGTGGAGTATAAAGGCGTCCGTCGATATCTACACGCGGGGTGTCGTTATCGCCTTTTACTACTTTATAGGCCACGTTAGATGCTTCTTTAGCGCTTTCTGAGTATTTGTTACCCATAAAACGTTTAACAGAAGCTATAGTTTTGGTAGGGTTAGTAACCGCCTGCCTTTTTGCAGGGTCGCCCACTTTAATCTCTCCACCTTCTACAAATGCGATAACCGATGGCGTAGTCCTTTTACCTTCGGCGTTAGCAATAACTACAGGCTCGCCGCCTTCCATTACAGCCACGCACGAGTTAGTAGTTCCTAAGTCAATTCCGATTATTTTACTCATCTTGTTTATAGTTTATTTTCGTTTTTGAATATTATGTTTGCACACATATAGTCAATGATTGTGCCAACAGGCTAATGACAGCGAAAATATGACAAGATGACATTTTAAGATTTTAATAAATTATAAATTAGTGACAAAATATAAAACCATGCCTTTTGCCCGCTGCCTTTTGCTACTTGCAACAACCTTATTACTGACAGGATGTACTGAAAAAAAACTGCACAATATCCGGGTTGAAGATTTGCATGACTCGCTGATTGTAAAATCATATGTGTATGAGATGCTACACGAAAATACAGATTCTATTGACTATTCTCTGAACACTGACAGCCTGATGCAGGAGTTGGGCATACGCGATGTTTATGAAACCGTGGCAAGTGCACCCGACGGCAAATTCAGAATTTTTACCCTTGAGGCCGAATCCTGCGGCGCTTACTGCAACGCCAGCTGGTATTCATGGATACGGTACAATGCTAATGGCAAAATGAAGAGCTATCCGGCTAATATTAATACAGTTACATCTATACACAAAATAGCTGATAATAATTACCTTGTAACTGACAACAGCTGGGGACGACCGGCATCGGTACTTACTGTTGAATGTATGTCAGCAAAAATGGTAGCCTTTTCAGGCGATTCTTTAACTGTGACAGATATACCCTATCATAACAGTAACTTTCAATTTTGCCAGGAAAATGGTGTTTTTGAGAGTTTTCCGGAAGAAGACACTCCATACATTAGGTTTAACAGTAAAACCGAAGAACTTGAATACTGCTACGCAAACAACTACGCATACGGGTACGGCAAAGATATAGACACCCTACGCCATGGTACCTTTACCTACCGCAACGGTACTTTTGTGCTTAAAAATGAAAAAGTAACCGTAATTAACCATGAAACTGAATAAAATTTAGTTCACCTGAAAAACAGCATTGCCAAAAAGCAGGTTGCCATTTTCCCAAAAACCACGGAAAAGAGGGTTATCTGCCATGTAAATAATACTGCCACTGCCCTTTTGCTCTACTGCAAAGGTTACCGTATTACCCAGTTTCTTTTTAAGGCTGCTACCAATAAAACCAAAACTTTTATAGCCCTGTGGCACATAAATTACATTGCTGGCCCCTTTTAAAAGCTGGTAATATGTGGTTGATGTTTTCATACTAAAGTACTTATCGCCAAGACCATAACTAAGTGGATGCGAAGCATCAAGCACATTTTCTACAATAGCACCCGAAACACTTGATGACAGCTCGCGCCTTATATAGCTTTCATAATTATAAAAGCGGGCATCAAGCTCGGCAGCATCTTCAGCTTCCTGCTCAGCAGTACGGCTTGTTTCGGTGGCATATTTTGTAAGGCTGTAACCGGCCCTATCAGTAAATATGTCAAGGGCACTACCAATGGCTATTACTTTTCCGCCACCGTCTATAAAGCTGTCAATACGTGCCTTTAGCGCATCGTTAAGATCATACCAGCCTTCTGCCAGTACAATGGTATTAAAGTCAGAAAAACTAATCCTGCTAAGGTTGGCAATGTCCACAATGCTAACAGGATAATTTATCATGTCATCAAAATAGAACCATGCCTGACCAAAATCGGTTGAGCTAATGCCCCTGCCCGACAGCAACAATACTTTAGGCTCTTCCAGCAGCGGATAGGCCTCACTGCCCAAATCAGCTCCGGTAAGTGAAAAACCGCTTTCAATTGCTTCGTAGTCAGGCTTGCTATCTAACAACACCTTAAGGGTTTGCTCAAAATTATCAATATGAGTATTATCTCCTTTTAAAACAATAAGGTCGCCGGTTTTAATATTAATCCCACGGTAAAACGACGCTTTGTGTGCACTACGTACCCTTATCTTGTTTTTGTGCAGTTGTGCCAAAACTTTTACCGATTGCCTGCCATTCCAGGGAATATAAAAGGCATACACCCTGTCTACTTCAAGCTTACCTTTATAGTTAGGGCTTGTTTTGGTTTTAACCGAAATATCACGTTTCAGGGCATAGCTTTGTACACCAAAAGCATGCGGCAATGCCCAGGCTGTAATGTCATAACTCAGGCTGTCACTAAGGCGTTGCTCCGGCTCAAAAAACACCTGCGCCAAAACACCTTTAGGTTGCCTGGCTTTAATAATAAGGTCATTAGGCTCAAGTGTAAAATCTTTATCCTTATCGGCTTGATAGTTGTAGCCACTTAGTTTTTTTGTTTCATCGGCATAGGCAAAGGCAATATTGTTACGGGTTAACATAGCGGCCAACTCTTCAGTTTTACCACCCGATTTTACTACATAAGCCTCGTATTTACCTTTAGGATGCTCCCGTGCATCTTTAAAATACAACCTGAAGTTTTTAACCAGCTTTTCACGCTGCCATGCAGCTGTTTCCACGGCTGCCAATATAGCTGTAGAATGGTGGTCTATCCTGTCCTGAAGTGTGAGTACGGTTCCATTTTCCCGGGCTACGGCACGGCCTGCACCAATACCGCCCTGCTCATATGTCATGCCCACAGCACCGTTAAATGTGGGGTATGTATCGCCATAACTTGGATAAAATAGATCAAACACCTCTCGGGTATAGTAACTCCAGCCTTTATTGTCAAACTTTTTAGCAGTAACCTCGCCTATTGCCGTGTGGAAATCCTTTTGTGCCTGTGTAATAAAATCGTGCATAGGCTCTGCCGCCGGTGGAAAAAAGTAAGGTTCATTATATCCCATTTCGTGCACATCTACATGCACCATAGGCATCCACTGGTTGTAGAGGGCAATGCGCTGCTGGCTTTCTTTTTGTATCTGCCAGGCCCAGTCGCGGTTAAGGTCATAAGCGTAGTGATTTTCACGACCGCCGGGCCACGGCTCCATGTGTTCCCTGTCGGCCAGGCCGGGGTGCAGCTGCTGGCCGGTAATGCTGTGCAGCCAGTTGCCATAGCGCGAGTAACCATCAGGATTTAGGCATGGGTCGAGTATTATAACAATATCTTTAAGCCATTCTTTAGTTTCGGCATTTGCCGGATTTATAAGCTGGTAGGCCACGTTCATAGCGCTTTCGGCAGCAGCCGGTTCATTGCCGTGCACATTAAAGCTAAGCCATACAATGGCCTTATTGCCTCTAGTAGCCGTAGCTGTGCCTGATGCCAAACCCGCCTGTTGCAGGTGGTATTTCCTGATGTTATCAATATCCTTTATATTCTCAGGAGTCGAAATTATATATGTATGCAGGTCGCGCCCTTCATAGGTTTGCCCATACACCACGTGCTGCATCATATCTGTATTTTGCTGTAATTGTGCAAAATAAGCTTCAAGCTGGTGGTAGTAAGTAACGTGCTTTCCGTATTCGGGTAAAAACTCGGCAGGGCTTTTAAGTTGTGCAGATATGCTTAAGGATATAAGCAGTGACAGGCTGGCAAAAAAATGCTTCATCAGTATTTAAGTAAAAACCAAATGTAAGGATTTTATGATTTTAAGCCCCGCCCTACCCTATTTTTTAAGTAATTTTGATACAAATACTGCTGAGATGACCTGGCCAACGTCCTTATTAAAACCACTAAAGATTCAATACCCTATAATACAGGCGCCTATGCTGGGCATTACAACTCCTGAAATGGTTGCAGCTATAAGCAATGCAGGCGGGCTGGGGTCGTTACCTGTAGGCGGGCTTTCTCCGGAAAAGACACAAGCGCTAATACAACAAACCAAACAGCTGACTGATAAACCCTTTGCGGTTAATCTTTTTGTTCATGACATTCCGGAAGTTAATACAACCGAAGCTACATCCATGCTTAGTTTCCTAAAAGATCTTTCCACTCAAAACAACCTCGTTTTTGATGAGCCCGATATAAACAGCCTGAAATTCTATTCATATAAAGAACAAATTGACGTTCTTTTGGAAGAAAATATAAGCATTATAAGCTTTACTTTTGGCATACCTGACCGGGAAAGTATTGATACACTTAAGGCTAACAATGTATTTTTAATTGGTACTGCCACATCGGTCAATGAAGCTATACTATTAGAAAAAGCAGGCGTTGATGCCATTTCCGTTCAGGGTATTGAAGCCGGAGGGCACCGCGGCAGTTTTATAAACGAGCCATTGCCACAGATTGGCTTAATGGCATTGCTTCCACAGGTTGTAGATGCTGTGAAAGTTCCGGTTATTGCATCAGGGGCTATTAAAGACGGCAGGACAATTAAGGCCGCTTTAGTATTGGGGGCGCAGGCAGTACAGGTAGGCAGTGTGTTTTTAGCCTGTAATGAAAGCCTGGCAATACCGGCTTACAAAAACAGGCTTGCCAACATTATTGATACTGAAACCCAGTTAACACGAGTTTTTTCCGGGCGATGGGCGCGCGGTATTAGCAATAAAATGATGGATGAGATTACCCTTTCAGGACTTGTAATCCCTCCTTACCCTATTATGAACAGCCTTACTACCCCGCTTAGGGTAGCATCGCAAAAAGCGGACAATGCTGATTACACTAACCTCTGGGCAGGGCAGGCTGCCGGTGGCGCACAACAAAAGCCCGCTACCCAAATATTTACAGACATGGTACACAGTTTTGAATCCCTTGGCTAACGGTAGTTTATAACATTATGCTTTAAGTATAATTTAGTCGGTGTTTTTATTCCACAATTTTTATCTTTGCGCTACTTAAAATAGATACAAATGCGCATTTCCTACAACTGGCTTAAACAATTTATAAAACTTGACTGGACATCTGAAGAAACATCGGCCTTATTGACCGACCTGGGCCTTGAGGTAGAAGGTGTAGATAAATATGAATCGCTTAAAGGCGGCCTTCAGGGCGTAGTTGTGGGCCATGTACTTACCCGCATACAACACCCTAATGCCGACAGGCTGAGCGTTACCACAATAGACCTGGGTGACGGAAACCCTCCGGTACAAATTGTTTGCGGTGCGCCAAATGTGGCTGCAGGCCAAAAAGTGCCTGTTGCAACCATAGGCACTACGCTATATGACAAAGAGGGCAATGCCTTCCAGATTAAAAAAGGAAAAATTCGCGGTGAGGAAAGCCACGGCATGATTTGCGCCGAAGACGAGCTTGGCCTTGGCGAAAGCCATGACGGTATTATGGTACTTAAAGATGACCTTGCTCCCGGCACTCCGGCTGCCAAGCTTTTCAATATAGAAAATGACGAGGTTTTTGAAATAGGCCTTACGCCAAACCGTGCCGATGCTATGAGCCACCTGGGTGTAGCGCGCGACCTGCGTGCCGGGCTTACACAAAAAAATGTTCATACAGAGCTTATAACACCATCAGTTAGTAACTTCCGTGTAGATAAGCGTATTTTTAAGGTAGACATTAAAGTTGAAGACAACAAGCTGGCACCACGCTACTGTGGTGTAACCATAAGCGGTGTTACGGTAAAACCGTCTCCTGCATGGCTTCAAAACAGACTGAAAGCTATAGGCATCACACCAAAAAATAACATTGTAGACGTTACCAACTATGTAATGCACGAGCTTGGCCAGCCACTACATGCTTTTGATGGTGCCAAAATAAAAGGCCAGAAAATTATAGTAAAGACTGTTGAAGCCGGTACTAAATTTACCACGCTTGACGATGTGGAACGCACACTGCATGAAGAAGACCTGATGATTTGTGACGAAAAAGGCCCGCTGTGCATAGCCGGTGTACTTGGAGGTAAAGACTCAGGAGTTAGTGAAACCACATCTTCAATCTTTCTTGAAAGTGCTTATTTTAACCCGGTTAGCGTGCGTAAAACGGCTAAAAGGCATGGTATAAGCACCGATGCTTCTTTCCGCTTTGAAAGGGGTATTGACCCTACCATTACACAATATGCCCTTAAGCGTGCTGCCATACTGATTCAGGAAACCGCCGGTGGTGAAATTACCAGCGATGCCGAAGATATTTACCCTAAAAAAATTGAGGATTTCCCGGTATTTGTAAGCTTTGATAACGTTACCCGTGTTATAGGCCAGGAACTGCCAAAAGAAACAATTAAAAAAATACTGGTATCGCTTGATATTAAGGTAAACTCAATGTCTGAAAAAGGGCTTGGGCTTGTAATCCCGGCTTATCGTGTAGATGTTAACCGCGAGATTGATGTTATTGAAGAAATCCTGCGTGTGTATGGCTACAACAACATTGGCTTTACACAAAAGCTTAATGCTTCGATAGCCAATTCAGCCCGTACTGACGACCATAAGCTGCAAAATATTGCCGCTGCCCAATTAACGGCACTTGGCTTTAATGAAATGATGGCCAATAGCCTTACAACGCCTGATTATGTTGCGCTTAGCGAAAACCTGAAAGAAGAATTTAATGTACTAATGCTTAACCCGTTAAGCAGCGACCTTAGCGCCATGAGGCAAAGCCTGCTGTTTAGCGCACTTGAAGCTGTATCATTTAACATAAACCGTCGCCGTGCTGACCTGAAGCTGTTTGAGTTTGGCAAAAGCTACCATAAACTACCGGGCAGCTATGAGGAGAAAAAGCACCTTACACTTACTGTAACCGGTAACCGCCTGGCTGAAAGCTGGACACAACCTCAAAAAGGTTCTGACTTTTTTATGTTTAAGGGCTATGTTACTGCAGTACTTTCAAGGCTTGGGCTTGAAGAGAAAGTAAAAACACAGCCGCTTGAAAATGATGTGTTTTCTGAAGGCATTACCTATACTATTGGCACTGAGGTTGTTGCAGAGTTAGGCGCCATACGCAAACCGGTGCTGAAGCATTTTGATATTAAACAGGATGTGCTTTTTGCCGACTTTAACTGGGGCGCCATAAGCAAGCTGGTTTCGGGTAAGATAAAATATACCGAGATATCTAAATTCCCGGAAGTAAGGCGCGACCTCGCCCTGCTTGTAGACAACAATGTAAGTTTTGAGGAAATTTACACTATAGCCAGGCAAACAGAGAAGTCTTTGCTTAAAGACATTAGCCTTTTTGACGTATATGAGGGTAAAAACCTGCCCGAGGGTAAGAAGTCTTATGCGGTAAGCTTTGTGCTGCAGGACAGCTCTAAAACGCTTACAGATGAGCAAATTGACAAGATTATAACCAAGATTAAGCAAAACCTTGAGAAACAAACCGGGGCTACGCTTCGATAATACTTAAAACACAAAGCCGGAACATTATGCTCCGGCTTTTTAATTCTACATATAATGACAGTACGTTTTATCCTTCCCTTACTATTGTTTTTTGCAGTTAGTAATGCACAATGCATTAAGTGTGAAGCCTTATCTGAAGCACTGAAAGCACCCGAACAGGTTAAATCACTGGCTGTTAACGGCAATTTGAGTGGCGAAGAATTTGATGAATTTCCAAAAGATGTATTCAAACTGAGAAATATAGAAGAACTGTACATTACCGATTATGGCTTTTATGAAATCCCCAGGCAAATTGGTAATTTAAAGAAAATCAAATCATTAAGCCTTGCAGGTAATAGCCTTGAGGTGCTTCCTGATGAAATTTTTACACTTACCAACCTTACCGAGCTTATTTTAAGCGATAACCTGTTTAGCGATGAATATATTGAATATATAAAGCAAACGGTAAAAGAAAAGCTACCCAAAACCCGCCTGATGATAGACTAAAAAATAACCCAAAAATGCTTAATATTTCACTTTTGGACTTCAAGATTCAATTCAAAAACCAAGGCCTGAGACCTTAAAATTTGATTAAAAGAAAATACTACAACATCTAAAAAATCATAGCCAGATTTTCTTCGCATCACTTAATGGCGCAAAAAAAATTCACGATATATCGTGAATTTTTACATTTTGGACTTTGTTTAAAACGCCAACTTACAGTTAAGTCAATTTTTAAAAATGTTATTTGGTAATATCAACTTTCAGGTTGGTTAACCATTCAACCGTCTCCGGGTCGCGGTGGTCAAAAAATGCGCTTTTGCCGGTATCAAGCGTGGCAATAGCAGCCATGTCTTCGCCAGTCAGTTCAAAATCCCAAACATCGTTATTCTGAACGATGCGCTCTTCGCGAACCGACTTCGGTATAACAGCTATCCCCCTCTGTATAAGCCAGCGCAGCGTAACCTGTGCAACCGATTTATTGTACTTAGCCCCTATGGCAGTAAGTACCGGGTTGTTAAAGAAATCATTCTTACCCTCAGCAAACGATGCCCACGATTGGGTTACCACACCGTTTTTCTGTAACAGCTCATGCTCCGCCTCCCTTTGAAAGAATGGGTTTACCTCTATCTGGTTTACTGCCGGAACAACCTGGTTATGGGCAATAAGGTCTATCATCCTGTCAGGGAAAAAGTTGCTTACCCCTATGGCGCGTATCTTTCCCTCCCTGTACAACTCTTCCATAGCACGCCATGAGCCGTAATAATCGCCCAGTGCCTGGTGTATAAGGTACAGGTCAAGGTATTCCAGCCCTAATTTTTGCAGCGAGCGCTCAAAGGCAGCCCTGGTATTTTCATAACCACCCTCAGAAACCCACAGCTTGGTAGTAATAAAAAGCTCCTCCCTGGGCACACCGCTTTTTTTAATGGCATTGCCCACAGCCGCCTCATTATAATAAAAAGAAGCCGTGTCTATAAGCCTGTAGCCAGATTGTATGGCCGCAATAACCGCCTGCTCGCATTCTTCAGGGTTGCTTACCTGAAAAACACCCAGGCCCAAAAGCGGCATTTCTACACCGTTGTTTAATGTAACTGTTTTCATATTTATTTAAAGATTAATGATTTACGTTTTTATTTTCAGATATATCCTTCACCATATACCTCACAGGCTCAGCTGCAAAATATTCAGCTTCAGGCTCCTGCACATTCTTTGGCTTATTTAACCAAGCCTCAATAAGCACAAATTTTTCAGGCTCATTTTTATATTGGTACAGGTTGTATTCCACATTATTAGATAAACCCCTGCATTTAGCTGCAGCATTGGCCATAGCAGTTACAAACTGCTGCCGGCTGCCGGGTTTTACAGTATAAAGGGTAATGCTGTTATGGGCTGCCGTTCTATTTTTAGGATTCACGGCAGGAACTTCCTTTACATCTTTAAGCGCTATAGACAGCGCCTCCCCCGCTAACGACTGCTTTATGACCGCTATGGCTTTTTTAAAATAATCCTGCTGCATGTGCAGGGTGTGCGCTTTGTATGTTTGAAAGCGCTCGAACCAAATGGGCTGCAAGGTGTCATTTTCCGGTAGGTATAAGTTAAACGCCAGGTTTCCAGCCTCCCTGCGCGAATGGGTAACGTTGTTTTGCACGGCCGCTAACAGCACCGCCCATTTTTCGGGTTTTACAGGCCCGAAGAATCCAAGCTCCACATAGACTTCCGCAACAGTATCTGTTTTAGCAGTTTCAGACCTTTCGGTTTGCGTGTTGCTGTTATTACAACCCACAATACATAAAGCTACTCCAATCAGCCATAAGCAGTTAACAAGCCTTTTTCGTTTACATTTTTTAATTTGTATCATATTTTTATTTTAAACCATTCGTTCCAAAATAAGATAAAAAAATATCAGTCAAAAGAAGCCATCAAAATTTCGGCTGTCTGCTCTGTCAGTTTTTTATCCGAAAAAATAATCTGTGTGTTGTAGATAGATACCAGCCCCGAAACTAAAAACAGCGCCATTTCCGCCGGGGTCTTGGCCAATGTATAGGTTCCGTTTTCCTTAGCCTGCTGCAACAGCGATTCAAACAGCACCACAGCGCCCTCCGTTTGGTGCTTAACCAGTTTGCCAACCTGCTCATCGCTGCCCGCCAGCTCAAAAACCGAATTGGTAAACAGGCAGTTGCCTTCATCAATGGCTGCATTGCAAACCGACATGATAATATTGCGCACGGCCTGTAATGGGTCGTTGGTTTTTGCGGCGGCCTCACGGTATTGCTTGTCTTTCTTCTGCATATAATTGCCAAGCGATTTTACAAACAGGTCGTGTTTGTTGCCATAGGTAAGATATATACTACTACGGTTAATTTTCATAGTATCCACAAGGTCGTTCATAGACGTGGCATTATACCCCTTCTTCCAGAAAAGGTTGCGCGCTGCTACCAGCTTTTCGTCATAATCAAATTCCTTGTTTCTTGGCATAACGGTGCAAATATACATATTAAACCATTCGTTCCAAAATAAAATGTAATATTCTGATTTTTCAGTTTTCCAACTTTATTCAAAATACCAACCACACCTACCCTATTTTTATTCCAATAAAAAAATCCTCCCGAAGGAGGATTTCATATCTTAAAGATTCCGAGTGAAGCTCAACTTTGAACCTGAAACTTTAAACCTTAAACTAAAAAACAAAAATCGGCCTTTCGCTCATCATTTCGTTTACTTCGTCTGCTACTTCTTCAAGGATTTCCTCGTTAGTGTAATTGGTAATAACCTTGTCAATAAGGGCAACAATGGTTTCCATATCTTCTTCAACAAGGCCACGGGTTGTAATAGCCGCAGTACCCACACGGATACCCGATGTTACAAACGGGCTCTTATCATCAAACGGAACCATGTTCTTATTAACGGTTATTTCGGCCTTAACAAGTGCATTTTCAGCCTCTTTACCGGTAATGTTTTTGTTACGCAGGTCAATAAGCATCATGTGGTTATCTGTACCACCACTAATAATGTTGTAACCACGCTTTACAAATGCCTCAGCCATAACTTTAGCGTTCTTTTGCAGCTGCATGGCATAGTGGAAAAACTCATCGCTAAGCGCCTCGCCAAATGCAACAGCTTTAGCAGCAATAATATGCTCCAGCGGCCCACCCTGGTTACCCGGGAAAACAGCAAGGTCAAGCAGGGCCGACATCATCCTGATTTCGCCTTTTGGCGTGGTGTGGCCCCATGGGTTTTCAAAATCTTTACCCATAAGTATAAGACCGCCCCTTGGCCCGCGCAAGGTTTTGTGGGTAGTGGTAGTAACAATGTGGCAGTGTGGTATTGGGTCGCTCATAAGGCCTTTGGCTATAAGGCCGGCAGGGTGCGATATATCTGCAAGTAGTATGGCGCCCACGCTGTCTGCTATCTGGCGGAAACGTGCAAAGTCCATATCGCGGCTGTAGGCCGAAGCACCTGCTATAATCATTTGTGGCTTCTCAGCTGTAGCTATCTCCTGGATTTTATCATAATCAAGGCGGCCGGTTTCTTTATCTACACCATAAAATACAGGGTTGTACAGGCGGCCCGAAAAGTTTACAGGGCTGCCGTGTGTAAGGTGTCCACCGTGAGAAAGGTCAAAACCAAGAATTTTATCACCCGGCTTTAGGCATGCATGGAAAACCGAAGCATTTGCCTGAGAACCGCTGTGCGGCTGCACGTTTGCATACTCAGCGCCGAACAGTGCCTTAGCCCTGTCTATGGCTATTTGCTCTATAACGTCTACCACTTCACAACCGCCATAATACCTCTTTCCGGGATACCCCTCGGCATATTTGTTGGTCAGTACGCTTCCTGCGGCTTCCATTACCTGGTCGCTCACAAAGTTCTCAGAGGCTATAAGCTCAAGCCCGTGTATCTGCCTGTCCTGTTCTTCAAGGATTAAGTCAAAAATTTGTTCGTCGCGTTGCATTGTATTATTTTTCGTTAATTTGCTGCCAAAAGTACAAAAAACGTTTTGTAAATACGCTAACAAAAGTATATTTGGCAAACCGATAAAACAATTAACTAATTTACAATATACAGCTTATAACCATGCCTCTTACTGCAAATGATCCTTCACGCAAATCGTGGCTTAACGTAAACAAAGACAGCGATTTCCCTATACAAAACATTCCGTTTGGGGTGTTTATAACTAAAGATGATGTGGTTACCATAGGTACCCGCATAGGCGATTATGCCATAGACCTGGGCGCCCTGCAACAACTAAACTACTTTGAGGGCATTGAGCTTACCGATGATATGTTTATGCAGGATACGCTGAACGACTTTATATCTGACGGTAAAAAAACATGGCGACTGGTGCGCAACCGCATTGCCGACCTTTTTGACGAAAAGAACACCACCCTTAAAAATAACGCCGAACACTGCGAGGTGGTTATATTTAATATTGAAGATGTAGAAATGCAGCTGCCGGTGCTTATAGGCGATTATACCGATTTTTACAGCAGCAAAGAGCACGCTACAAACGTGGGCAAGATGTTCCGCGACCCGGAAAATGCACTGCTGCCCAACTGGCTGCACCTTCCTGTAGGCTACCACGGGCGTTCAAGCACCATAATTCCATCTGGCATACCGGTACACCGCCCAATGGGGCAAACGCTGCCTAACGGCGAAACACAGCCGGTTTTCGGCCCGTCTCGTTTAGTGGACTTTGAGCTTGAAATGGCTTTTATTACAACCGATGCCAACATTATGGGCGAGCCAATCTCTGTTGAAGAAGCTGAGGAGCACATTTTTGGCCTGGTGCTGTTTAACGACTGGAGCGCCCGCGACATACAAAAATGGGAATACGTGCCCCTGGGGCCATTCCTTGCCAAGAACTTTGCATCGTCTGTATCACCGTGGATTGTAACGCTCGATGCGTTAGAGCCTTTCCGTGTAGAAGGCCCTGCACAGGAACCTAAACCGTTGGAATACCTGCAACAACAAGGCGCACATAGTTTTGATATTAACCTTCAGGTAGCCATACAGCCTGAAGAAGCTGAGGAAACCGTAATAAGCAACAGTAATTTTAAATATATGTACTGGAGCATGGCGCAGCAGCTGGCGCACCACACCATAAACGGCTGCCGTGTAAACAGTGGCGACCTAATGGGCAGCGGCACCATCTCTGGCCCTACTGAGGATAGTTTTGGCTCAATGCTGGAGCTTACCTGGGGTGGCAAGAACCCGCTTACCCTTAAAGACGGCACCGAACGCAAGTTTATAAACGACGGCGATACTGTCATTATGAGAGGGTATTGTCAAAATGATACGGTCCGCATAGGCTTCGGCGAGGTATGCAGTAAATTATTACCGCCATTTTCTAAGAAGTAAAATACAGGCTCCCTAACGGGGGCCTTTTTTATGGGGTGCGGTTTGTCATTCCGAACGAAGCGCAGCGGAGTTGAGGAATCTCTTAAAGAGGGCACAAAGGTTCTCGAAGTTTACATTGTTTTCTTCACGTTCCGTCATTGCGAGCGGAGCCTGCGGAGCGCGGCAATCTTTTAAATACGTACATAACGTGAAACAGGCCGTGCCCGTTTCCACAAAAACCTTTGCGAAGCTTTGTGCCTTCTTTGCGCATCTTTGCGAAACAAAAAAATAATTCACATAAAAAATTATCAACGCTCCATTTTTGGGGCGTTTTTTATTAAAAATATTCTGTATTTTATTCTCACACGGGCATTTTAGTGGGGTATTTGCAAAACTGTAATTCTTTAGCAAAAAATTGGGCATGTTTTTTGTCAAATACTTTACATTTGCAACCATTAATAAGTATGAAAACTGAATTGAAAACAACAACTGTTTTTATATCGTCTGTAATTGGGGACCTTGCTTACATCAGCAACCTTAATTCTTTCCTGAGCCCGAGGCGCTTCAGGCCGTAACGGTCTGCTTATACTTTGGGTGGGTCCGTCCTGCCTGTACTCTACGAAACTATCCTATTATTTTATTGAATTTTATATACTTTATTTCTTAAGCTGAAATGAATATATCTATTATAATTGCCGGAGAAGAGCACTATAAGTTTGCCCAGGAAATTGTAGACACCATGTATGAGTCTGCCATTCAGCGTGGCACGGGCATAGCCAAGCGCACACCGGAGTACATCATAGAAAAAATGAAGCACAAAGATGCTGTTATTGCCATTGGCGATGGGCGCTTTGCAGGCTTTTGTTATATAGAAAGCTGGAGCCACGGCAAGTTTGTGGCAAACTCCGGCCTTATTGTGCATCCTGACTTCCGCAACTTCGGGCTTGCTAAAAAAATCAAGGAAAAGGTATTTAACTACTCTCAGGAAAAATACCCGGGCGCCAAGATATTCGGCATCACTACCGGCCTGGCCGTTATGAAGATAAACTCAGAGCTGGGCTACAAACCCGTGCCTTTTAGCGAACTGACTGATGACCCATCATTCTGGAAAGGGTGCAGCGGCTGTAACAATTATGACATACTACAGCGCAAAGAGTACAAAATGTGCCTGTGCACCGGTATGCTGTACGACCCTGCAAGTAAAAAGAAGGAAGAGGAAACCCAGTATGAATTCAACAAAAAGGTACTGGCACGCCTTAAGAGCATTAAACAGGCGCTGTTCCTTAAAAAAGATAAAGACGATGTGCCTCCTAAAAAAGGCGAAGACAAGAAGCTCTTTTTGTTTATAAACGCTAAAAACAAAGGCTAAGATGATACGCATTGTTACATATAGCCTATTTATACTTGCGTGCCTTACAGCCTGTAAAAAGGAGGCTGTTTCAGCTGTTGTTGGCAGCGACACCACTACAAAAGCAGATACGGTTTATGACAACAATGTAGCTACATATCTTGAGCCGTTTTCAGTACGCAAAGACACGCTGATTACCATAAATGGCAGTGCTTATAAAATAGAATGCCGTGCCGTTATGGACACGCTTAAAAAGCTTTCGGAAACGGTCATTTGGCATGATACGGTAAATAACAAAGTACGTAAATCAGACTATACCGGATATGATATTACCTATACCATCAATTTAAGTAAAGATAATAAAACCCTGTTTTCCAAAAACTTTACTAAAAAAGACTTTGATGGCCAGATAGGTAAAGACGCACTGTTACAGGGTGTGACAGACCTGCCTTATTTTCATGGGTATCACCCCGGTTTTAAGGCGCTGATGTTTACCCTTGATTTTATGATTCCCGAATCTGATATTGGCGACCAGTGTTTCATCATGATAGGCATGGATGGTAAAGTAATTGAAAAATCATTCAACAATAATTACGGTGGCGGCGGGACTGATGGTACAATTGAAGTCCCCACCAGCAATGCCTTTGTTTTAACCTGTGCCAAAATACTAAATACCGATGGCAAGGCTGTAGATCTGTTTGACGGAGGTAAATCCCTGGCGCATGTTAAACTGATTAACGATACTACCATATTAGTGGTATACGACCCGGAAGAAGGCGACGCAAAAGACAACGCCCGCCTGATAGACAGCCAGGGTAAGGTGCTTAAAGCCTTTACGTACACCGGTTATTATGACTTATTGGGTTATGTGGTACCATCATACACCGAAAAAACCACCCGCACCTACATCATGCTCGACGACCGGCTTGATAACATAACGGTAATACCTCGGGGCAATCCGTTGGGTATCTTTACGGTACCGTTTACAACCTTACGGGAAGCAAAAACAAACCCCGATAACGAGGTTACATTTGACATTAATACCGAAACCAGTGAACAAACCTTTGCAATGGACACCGTTACAAAGGCCATACGCCTGGTTAAGCAACAAAAATAAATTTTTATAATACATACAGACATGAGTAAAAAAGTGGTTTTGGCATACAGCGGGGGTCTTGATACCTCTTACTGCCTTAAGTACCTGAAGAACGAACTGGGGTATGAAGTTCATACCATTTTAATCAATACCGGTGGCTTTGGCGAAGAAGAGTTGCAGGCCATAGAAAGGCGCGCCTACGAACTGGGCAGTGCCAACCACCTTAACCTTGATATTATAGACAAGTACTACGAAAAAGCCATTAAATACCTGGTTTTTGGCAACGTGCTTAAAAACAATACCTATCCCCTTTCGGTTAGTGCAGAGCGTGTATTCCAGGCATTGGAAACCGTGCGCTATGCCAAGAAAGTGGGTGCCGAAGCCATCTCTCACGGCAGTACTGGTGCCGGTAACGACCAGATAAGGTTTGACCTGGTGTTCCAGACCATAGCGCCTGAAATGGAAATCATTACCCCAATACGCGACCTGAAGCTTACCCGCCAGGAAGAGGTAGAATACCTTCAGAAAAACGGCGTGGAATATTCTTGGGAAAAAGCCCAATACTCGATAAACAAAGGTATTTGGGGCACCAGCGTAGGCGGCAAGGAAACCCTTACATCAGGCCAGCCCCTGCCCGATTCGGCGTACCCGTCGCAACTGCAAAAAACAGAGCCTGAAAAGGCAACCCTTCACTTTGAAAAAGGCGAGCTTGTGGGTTTAAACAATGAGTTTGACAAGCCTGCCACAAACATACAAAAGCTTGAGGCTTTGGCATCAGCCTTTGCCATTGGGCGCGACATCCATGTGGGTGATACCATTATAGGCATCAAAGGCCGTGTGGGCTTTGAGGCCGCTGCACCGCTTATCATCATAAAGGCGCACCACCTGCTTGAAAAGCACACGCTGGGCAAATGGCAGCAGTACTGGAAAGAGCAGCTGGGCAACTGGTATGGCATGCTGTTCCACGAAGGGCAATACCTTGACCCGGTAATGCGCAACATAGAAACGTTTTTGGAAGACACACAAAAAACCGTTACCGGCACCGTTACCGTAAGCCTTAAGCCGTACCACTTCTCGCTTGATGGCATTGAGTCGGCACACGACCTTATGAACAGCGGTTTTGGCCAGTATGGCGAGGTTAACAACGCCTGGACGGCAGATGATGCCAAGGGCTTTATTAAAATTGTGGGCAACGCGCAAAACATATACGCACACGTAAACAACGAGCAGTATGATTAAAATAGGCATTATAGGCGGCTCAGGGTATACAGCTGGCGAACTTTTGCGTTTGCTGGCCAACCACCCACAGGCGCAAATAAACTTTGTGTACAGCACTACAAATGCGGGCAGCCCCATTGCATCGGTACACGAAGATTTGCTGGGCGAGCTCGACCTTAATTTTACCGATACCGTTAACCCCGATGTTGATGTGGTGTTCCTTTGTTTGGGTCACGGCAAATCGCTGGCATTCCTTCAGGCTAATGTGTTTTCAGAAGGGACTAAAATAATCGATCTGGGCAATGATTTCCGCCTTACGGCAGATGCACAGTTTAACGGTAAAGCCTTTGTTTACGGCCTTCCGGAACTGAACCGCGACGCTATTAAAACGGCACAATACATAGCCAACCCCGGGTGTTTTGCCACCGCTATACAGCTGGCATTACTGCCATTGGCAAAAAACAGCCTGCTGAACAATACTGTACACATAAACGCCACTACAGGCAGTACGGGCGCAGGGGTTATGCCGTCGGGCACGTCGCACCACCCTTGGCGCATGGGCAACATGAGCCACTACAAGGCGTTTAACCACCAGCACCTGGGCGAGATCGTACAAAGCCTGCAACAACTGCAAACCGGTTTTGATAACGAAGTACTGTTTATACCCAACCGCGGCGATTTTGCGCGCGGCATTTTCGCCACGCTATACACAAAACTACCGGCTGATTTCGATAGCATTGTAAAGCTGTATGAAGACTATTATAAGGCTGAACCGTTTGTAAAAGTCACCACCGGCGCCATAAACATGAAGCTGGTGTTGCAAACCAACAACTGCTTCATCGGCCTTGAGCAGCACGGCAACTACCTGCTCATCACATCGGTTATAGACAACCTGGTAAAAGGCGCAAGCGGACAGGCGATTGAAAACATGAACCTGATGTTTGGCCTTGAAGAAATAACAGGGTTGAAACTAAAGGCAGCGGGGTTCTAAGCCCCCCTAACAAGCCCCCCAGCCCCCAAAGGGGGAGTTGGAGTAAGCAACTATAAACCATAAACAACAAACCATAAACTTAAAAGTATGAGTTTATTCAACGTATACCCCATATACAACATAACCCCGGTAAATGCGCTGGGCGCAAAAGTATGGGACGATAAAGGGCAACAATACCTTGATTTTTACGGGGGCCACGGCGTTATTTCTGCCGGGCACTCGCACCCTGATTATGTACAGGCCGTAAGCGATCAGGTGGCCAAAATAGGTTTCTATTCTAATTCCATACAAAACCCATTGCAGGAAGAACTGGGCGTAAAGCTGCCACAGCAGTCGGGCTACCCTGATTTTACCCTTTTCTTGTGTAATTCGGGCGCTGAGGCCAATGAAAATGCGCTGAAGCTGGCATCGTTCCACAACGGGAAAAAGAAGGTTATAGCCTTTAAAAAAGCCTTCCACGGGCGTACTTCGGCAGCCGTTGCAGCTACTGATAACCCGTCAATAGTCGCTCCGCTTAACGCAGGACATGAAGTGGTATTTTTACCCCTCAACGACGAAGCCGCGCTTAACGCCGAGATTGCCAAAGGCGATGTATGCTGTGTGATAATAGAAGGCATACAGGGCGTTGGCGGGCTTGACGAGGGCACAACAAATTTCTTTAAAGCCATAGAAAAAGCCTGTAATGATAATGACATTGTGCTGATACTGGACGAAATACAAAGCGGTTACGGCCGTTCGGGTAAATTCTTTGCGCACCAGTGGCACGGCATTACGCCCGATGTTATTTCGCTGGCTAAAGGCATGGGCAACGGTTTCCCTATCGGCGGTATATTGATATCACCTAAGTTTGAGGCAAAGTACGGCCTGCTGGGCACTACCTTTGGTGGCAACCACCTGGCATGTGCGGCAGCACTATCGGTACTTAACATTATCAAAAAAGAAAACCTTATTGATAACGTAAATACAGTAAGCGCTTACTTTAAAGAAAAAGCAGCTGAAATTCCGCAGGTCAAAAACATAAAAGGCCGTGGCCTTATGCTGGGCCTTGAGTTTGATTTTGATGTAACCGAGCTTCGCAAAAAGCTTATTTACGACGAGTATATCTTTACCGGCAACGCCAGCCAAAAGAACCTGCTGCGCATCCTCCCTCCCCTTTCTATTACAAAGGCCGATGCAGATGTGTTTTTTGCAGGGCTTAAAAAAGCATTAGATGCCATTGATATAGAATAAGTTATTACGGCAAAGCATCCAGCAAATCCATTAGCTGCTTTTCTGTATGCTTTGCCAAAACTTCTGCACCATAGTGGTTTAGGTGCACTTTATCATAATACATAAGGGTATCGTTATAAAAGGGCGCATCATTAAAAATGCTGTTTTTTTCCAGGTCCAGCAGGTGCACATTTGGCATAGTGGCTGCCAGCTGTCTAATCCATGGGGTTGGTTTGCGGTATATAACTTTGTAATCCTGTGCTTTATCATAATCCTTCACTATACTCCTGTTAACGTGTAAAGGATTTTTATCTAAAACAGGAAATGGGGTTAGCAAAATAAGGTGCTGGTCTTTCCTCAGTTTAAGCGCCGTACTTTTTATAGCTGTACATAATGTTGGCACCACATCCCAGTCATTTACCGCTATAATTATAATCTTTGCATTTTCAATCTCCTTATTGGCCACCGGTATTAACGGCAGTGATTCTATATAATCAACATACCTCCCACCCTGCAAAGCATCTTTTCGGGTTATACCCTCAATAGGCGGATACGAATATGATGTAAGTGTCCTGAACGAAAAATGCCTTTTCCTGCCCAGGTAGTCAAGATACGGTTTCATACTCAGGGCGTGGCTGTTACCCGTCAAAAATATTTGGGGATGCTTACTTTTATCGCCAAAAGTTTCCACAAAAACCGAATTGTTTGATGGCAGGCCTATTACCGGGCCGGTATATTCCTGTGGAATATTTAAAATCCTTTTATTCAGGGCCGGCATGCAAAAGTACAATGCTGTCAGCACCATGCCGGGTGCAATAATTCCATACCAAAACGCTGCCGTTTTTTTCATAAAAAAACGCTCTACGAAAGTGTATGAAACCCATGCGACTGCAAAAGTAGCCACAACTATAAGAAGTGTCTGTATTACAGGAAATTCATTTACATCATAGTAATACCTTACAAATGCAATAATGGGCCAGTGCCATAAATATAGGGAGTAAGACAGTGTACCTGTAAACTCCAGCGGCTTAGTACACAACAGTTTGTGCACAGGCCCATCATTTGCCAATAGTAGCAATACTGCACCTATACAGGGCAACAGGGCTGCCAACCCTGGAAAATGTGTTTCATGACTAAACAAAAAAGCACACAAAAACAAAATAGCCAGTCCGCATATACCGGAATATGTTTTAAATCTCCCGGAAATACCCCTGCCTTTTAGCAACAAGGCCAGCAGCACACCCACACAAAATTCAGGTATACGCACAAGCAAAGCATAATATGCCTGGGCAGAAGCATTATCTATTTCAATCAGGTAAGTGCCATAAAGCAGCAATAGTATGCTAACACAGGTAATAACAGGTACCAACAATTTCCTTTTTACCCAAAACAACAATAATGGCAGCAGGAGGTAAACCTTCATTTCTATGGCAATGGTCCAGGTGTGCAGCAGCGGGTCCTGCTGTACCGACATCCCGAAATAAGAATCCTGTTGGGCATAAACATAATTGCTGTTAAACAACATGGCATGTGCAAGCTCTCTTTTTAAGGTAGTTACATTATCTCCTATAAGCAGCATCGCACCGGCAATACATGTAAAAAGCAGCATAAAATAATAGGCCGGTACAATTCTTTTAAGCCTGCCGGTATAGAAGTCAGTAAAGGTAAACGTACCCGCTTCAAGCTTTTTAAGGATAATCGACGAAACAAGGAAACCCGATATTACAAAAAAAACATCTACCCCTATAAACCCGCCCGGCAGCCATAGCGGATTGATATGAAATACCAAAACAAAAATCACAGCCAGGGCACGTAATCCCTGTATATCTTTCCTGTACTCCACGGGTAATTTTTTTGTTACCGGCAAAGCTACACAATTTGGTGCAGCTTTGCCGGTAACAAAAAACAGGTTATAAATTATGGTTAATGTGGCTAATTAATCGGTAAAAACCTGCGGAAATACCCGTAAAACAAAGTATATTTGGCATGCTAATTTTGCAGTATAAAACACAATGAAAAACTTCACCTTGGTAAATGATTTAAAAGGCTTTAACGGCCTTGTAACCATCGTTTTGAAAAACAGCTACAAGGTGTTAGGATTTGGGCTTTAAACCAAGGCTAATAATGGAATTAAACAACATACTTAAAACGTACTTATACTCAATAATAACAATTGAGTTTAAAGACCGGGAGAGTAGTATTTCGGGGTTTCTTTTGGATTATTCTGAAGAATGGATACTGTTGCAATACAACCCGCAAGATTATATAATTGATGGTTACATCTTAATTCGAAACAGCAATATTGATGATATTTTTAGGGAAGAACCAGAAGATTTTACCGAAAAAGTAATTCGTTTAAAAGGATTTATACCGGGCAAACTGGAAAAATTGCCTTTAACCGATACTGTAAGCCTTATTGAAGCTTTAAATAACAGATTTGGAATATTTTCATTATATAAAAAATCTGAAACATCAACCTATCCTGGCAGGTTACTATCTATAGACCAGGAAACACTTACACTTGAATGGTTAGATACTAAGGCAAGGTGGACGGAAGAACGTGTATTTAAACTTAAAAAAATTCGGGTAATAGAATTTAATACTGATTATTTAATTTCTCTAAAAATAGCGTCTGAGAACCTTTATAATTAAACAATGAAAAACTTCACTTCGGTAGATGATATACAAGACCTTAAAGGCCTTGTAGCCTTAGCGAAAGCCGTTAAGGCAGCACCTTATGCCAACCAGCAGTTGGGCAAAAATAAAACCCTTGGGTTATTGTTTTTTAACCCCAGCTTACGCACCAGGCTAAGCACCCAGAAGGCAGCCCTTAACCTGGGCATGCACCCTATCGTCATGAACCTGAATACTGAAGGCTGGACACTGGAGTTTGAAGATGGCGTGGTGATGGACGGCGCTGCCAGCGAACATATTAAAGAAGCCGCGCAGGTAGTTTCGCAATATTGCGATGTGATTGCCATACGCAGCTTCCCTACCCTGACAGATAAAGAGAAAGATGAAGAAGAATATGTTATCAGCGCGTTTAAAAAATATGCGTCGGTGCCGGTTATAAGCCTTGAAGGCAGTACAGAGCACCCGCTTCAGGCTGTGGCCGATGCCCTTACCATTGAGGAGTTTAAAACCAAAGAGCGCCCCAAAGTGGTACTTACATGGGCACCCCACCCCAAAGCGTTGCCACATGCCGTGCCCAATTCATTCGTAAAAGTGATGAAAAAGGCCGATGTTGATTTTATCATCACACACCCTGAGGGCTATGAGCTCAACCCCGAGTTTACCGCTGGTGTTACCATTACCCACAACCAGGATGAAGCCTTTAAGGATGCCGATTTTATTTATGCCAAAAACTGGAGCAGCTATATAGACTATGGCAAAATAACCAGCAAAGACCCATCGTGGACGGTTACACCCGAAAAAATGGCACTGACTGATAACGGCAAATTCATGCACTGCCTGCCCGTGCGCCGCAATATGATTGTGGCCGATGCCGTGCTGGATAGCGACAGTTCTATCGTAATACCGCAGTCTAACAACCGCACGTGGTCGGCACAGGCCATATTGACTAAAATATTAGAAAATGCAGAATAAGCCACAGCTTACCGTTGTAAAGATAGGCGGCAATGTAATAGATAACCCTGATGCATTAAAAGCGTTCCTGGCTGATTTTGCCCTTGTGGAAGGCTATAAGATACTGGTGCACGGCGGTGGCAAAATTGCTACCAAAACCGCCGAGGGGCTGGGCATAACCGCTGTTTTTCACGAAGGCCGCCGTATTACCGATAAGCCCATGCTTGATGTAGCGGTAATGACCTATGCGGGGCTCATCAATAAAGATATTACGGCACAGTTACAATCTCTTGGCAATAACGCTATAGGCTTTACCGGGGCAGACGGCAACCTTATTTTATCTGAAAAACGTAAAAATGCGGCTGTAGATTTCGGCTTTGTGGGCGATGTAATTTCAGTAGCCGATGAGCTGCTTAAAGTGCTGCTTTTACAGAATATAGTCCCCGTTTTTTGTGCCGTTACACACGATGGTAAAGGCCAGCTGCTTAACACCAATGCCGATACCATTGCCGCAGAACTTGCTGTGGCGTGCAGCGCCCATTTTGATGTAAAGCTGCTGTACTGCTTCGAGAAAAAAGGCGTACTGACCGATGTGGAAAATGAGGATTCCGTTATAAAAAACCTTACTTTTGAAAACTATCAGGAACTTCGCGAGCAAGGCGCCATACACTCAGGTATGCTGCCCAAGCTCGAAAACTGCTTTAATGCCCTTAACCGGGGCGTTACGTCCATAGGCATCGGCAGCCCTGAAATGATTAAAGGCGGTAGCGATTATACGCTCATTACGCCATAACACAAAACTATTTTGCATGACCGGCAAAACCATACAAACACTTACACAAGAGGCCATTGCCCTGCTAAAGCAGCTTATTGCCACACAGTCTTTTTCATCTGAAGAAGAAGGTACGGCACTGCTTATAAAGGCGTGGTTCAATAACAATAATATCCCTTTTAAAAGGGAAAACAACAACATCTGGGCATTCAATAAAAACTTTGAAGCAGGCAAACCGTTGCTGCTGCTCAATTCGCACCACGATACAGTAAAACCCAACCAGGGCTATACCCGCAACCCGCTTGAGCCAACAGTTGAAGACGGTAAGTTATTTGGCCTGGGCAGTAACGATGCCGGCGGCTGCCTGGTATCGCTCATTGCTACGTTCACATACCTGTATGAGGCCGAAAACCTGCCCTACAACCTTGTTATTGTGGCTTCTGCGGAAGAAGAAAGCAGTGGTCCTAAAGGGCTTAACAGCGTACTGAAACACCTGCCACAGCTGGAACTGGCCATTGTAGGCGAACCTACCGAAATGCAGCTTGCCATTGCCGAAAAAGGCCTGTTGGTACTTGATGTAGTGGTTAACGGTACACCGGGTCACGCTGCACATCCTAACGATAATGTAAGCATTTACAACGCCATACCCGTGACGGAGTGGTTCCGTGATTACCGTTTTGAAAAGGTTAGCGAAGTGCTGGGCCCCATGAAAATGACCGTTACAGGCATAAGTGCCGGTAAGCAGCACAATGTTATCCCCGCTGAATGTAACCTTGTGGTAGACGTGCGTGTAAACGATTGCTATACCAATATTGAAGTCCTTGAAATCATAAGGGCTGAGCTGGCTGCCAAATTTGGAGATAAGGTAACCGCTAACCCACGTTCGCTGCACCTTAACTCATCGCATATAGATAAAGACCATGCTCTGGTTCAGGCCGGTGTGGCACTGGGCAGGACAACCTATGGTTCGCCTACGCTAAGCGACCAGTCGGTACTCAGCTGCCAGTCGCTAAAGCTGGGGCCGGGCTATTCGCCACGCTCACACAGCGCCGATGAATTTATATATGTACATGAAATTGAAGAGGGTGTTGCATTGTACATAAAAATACTTTCCGGCTTCCTGAATATAACTGTAGCAGAAAACGCTGCCGCTGAAACTGAATGATTTAAGCCACTAATTTCACGAATATCCACTAATTAATTTGTGAAAATTAGTGTAATTCGTGGCAAAAAAAAGAAAAAATGAAACTCTGGGATAAAGGCATACCAACTGATAAGAAAACCGACCTGTTTACTGTGGGCAACGACCGCGAACTCGACCTTGTA
Organism: Flavobacterium akiainvivens; assembly: GCF_001278115.1. Classification (GTDB taxonomy): domain Bacteria; phylum Bacteroidota; class Bacteroidia; order Flavobacteriales; family Flavobacteriaceae; genus Flavobacterium; species Flavobacterium akiainvivens. The sequence goes on from NZ_LIYD01000005.1 coordinate 1,121,518, forward strand.
CTGGCCGAGTATGACGTGCTGGGCTCTATGGCGCAGGCTAAAATGCTGGCGAAAGTGGGCTTAATGACCCATGATGAGGCAGCGCAACTGGTTGCAGAACTCCAAAACATCCTGGCCGATATAAAAGCCGGTAACTTTACCATAGAAGACAGTTTTGAAGACGTACACAGCAAGGTAGAATACCTGCTTATTGAAAAACTGGGCGATACCGGCAAAAAAATACACACCGCACGCTCGCGTAACGACCAGGTATTGACCGATGTACACCTGTATCTTAAAGCCGAAATACTGACCCTAAAAAGCCAGGCAAGCGAATTATTCAACCTGCTTATGGATATGGCCAAGCAGTATGAAAACGTACTCTTGCCGGGCTATACGCACTTTCAGGTGGCTATGCCGTCGTCTTTTGGCATGTGGTTTTCGGCCTACGCAGAGACTTTGATTGACGATGTTACCATGCTGAATGCCGCGCTAACGGTGGTAGACCAAAACCCATTGGGTTCGGCGGCGGGATATGGCAGCTCGTTCCCAATAGACCGTACATTTACCACGCAGGAAATGGGCTTTGCAACCCTTAAATACAACGCTGTTGCTGCACAAATGAGCCGTGGCAAGGCCGAGAAAACCACTGCTTTTGCAATGGCATCGGTAGCCGGAACGCTGAGCAAGCTGGCTATGGACATTACTCTGTACCTGAGCCAGAATTTCAGCTTTATAAGCCTGCCGCAGCATTTAACTACCGGCAGCAGCATTATGCCGCACAAAAAGAACCCTGATATTTTTGAGCTTATCCGCGGCAAGTGTAATAAGATACAGGCATTGCCGTATGAACTTACGCTTATAACCAACAACCTGCCCAGCGGCTACCACAGGGAGTTCCAATTATTGAAAGAAGGCCTCTTCCCTGCCCTGCAAACGCTGAAATCATGCCTGGAAATGGCGCATTATTCCGTAAAGGAAATCAAGGTCAACGAGCATATTTTAGACGATAAAAAATACGATTACCTCTTTACGGTAGATGCACTTAATGAACTGGTTACAGGAGGCATGCCTTTCCGCGATGCTTATAAAATTGTAGGCGAACAGGTAGAGAACGGCACGTTTGTATCGCCAAAGGCTACAAAGCACACCCACGAGGGCAGCATTAATAATTTGTGCCTGGAGGAGATAAGAAAGAAAATGGAACAACAGCTAAAATAGCTATATTTGGGTAAGCAAAACCACAGCTATGAAAAACCATTTAGGCATTGACCCGGATGACTTGGATGATATCCTTATCAAAATTCAAAACTCATTTGGTTTTGAATTTAAAAAAGAGGACTTTTTTGATGGTATGACCTATGGTCAACTGGTTGATTGCATTAGTAACAGGATTACCTTACAGCATATAGATGATTGTACGTCGCAACAGGCTTTTTATAAGCTAAGGGAGGCTTTAGTTACAGCAGGCATCACTGAAAAAGAAAACATAATGCCTGATGCCCTGCTGGAAGATATTTTTGGCAAACAAAACAGGAAACAATCTGTAAATAAAGTAAGGAAACTGTTAGGCTTTGATTTCTATATTTTTGCTTTGCCGGCATATATAGGGTGGCCTGTAGCAATTGTAATAATTGCATCGCTTATAGGCCTTTTTTTTAGCTGGAAGTTTATATATGGAATTGCCATTGCTATTGCAGTGCTTTACATAAGCACTAAAGTAAACTCTAAATTTGGTTACAAAACCATAAGACAACTGGTAAACAGCCTTGTTGAAACTAATTATACCAAACTAAGGCGAAACCCCGGCACGTATAACAAGTATGAGGCAGTACAAATGGTAAGGTCAATTTTCTTAGATTACGGATTTGAAGAAGAAGAACTTACACCTGATGCCGTTGTAATATAATGAAAAGCTTTCTCCTCACGTTTATCATAATCTTAACGGCACTATCCTTTAAAAAAGAGCAACCGGCACTACTGGCTACAAAAACAGCCGGTACTGTTAAGGATTCCGTTAAGGTTATAGATACGCTACTTGTTATAGATAGCCTTAATTTTACAAACCCTAAAGGCAATAGCATACTTACTGAAGCTATAGCACAAAAAGTACTCGAAGAATATTATGCAGCAAAAGGCATACATAATCTTGAAACAGGCTATCAGGATGAAGAAGGAAATCAAATGTGTGCATACTATGATACCCTTTACAGGTATCATCTCAATAACGATAATCATGAAGACGGTATTATAAAATACCACATTATGCCGTGTCTTGCTTCAGGCCATTGTTATCAGCCTACACGTGCAATTATTACCAAAATAAACGGAAAATATACTCTAATATCTGCAGAGCTCCTGCCTTCTTACTTTGGTATTGACACTATTACTTCTGATAATAAATACAACTATCTGTATTTTTATAAATTCAATTGTCCTGAACACGATATTATTGCACGTTACAGGTCAAAAATTCCCCGCTATTAAACCTTCCCCCTTACCACGCCTGCATCAATAGCATCGTGTGATTCATCATACACTGATTTACCATCCTTAATAACCAGTACCTGTGGGCTTTGGTGTACAACATTAAAACGTGTGGCAATTTCGTTGCTTACATCACGATGTTCTATCAGGTCAAGAAAATACGGCTTGGCGTTATCGGCATCAATGGCATATTCGTTTTCGAAATTCCTCAGCGCCATACGGCTTACGGGGCAGCGTGTGCTGTGCTTAAAGATAATAACAGGCTGCGTGGCCGATTCTGCGACCACATCATCCAACTGTTTTAGTTGTGTTAAATCATTCCACTTAAAGGTTGAACCTGTTGTACCTTTACTGTCAGAATTACCGAATAAATTACCAAAAAGACTCATTTTGTTACTGATTTAAGACAATTTGTCGGTTTATATTGCGCTATTTGCATCATAATCAGACTATTTGTCGGATTTTACGGACTGGAATTAAAATTGCCTGTTACATTTCAAAAATAATCAAATTACGATATGAACTTTGCCAATTTTACTATAAAATCACAGGAGGCCATACAAAGGGCACAACAAATAGCCCAGGGCCTGGGCCACCAGCAGATAGAGAACGAACACATCGTGAAAGCTATCCTGGAGGTTGATGAGAATGTTACCCCGTTTTTACTGAAGAAACTCAACGTAAACCTGGGGTTGTTTACCCAAATATTAGACAGCACACTGCAAAGCTTCCCTAAAGTACAGGGCGGCGAAATGGGCATTTCGCGTGATGCATCTACCGCGCTAAACGAGGCCGGCAACATTGCCCGCAAAATGAACGATGAGTTTGTGAGCATTGAGCACCTGCTGCTGGGTATTTTCAACACAAAAAGCAAGGTAGCCCAGATTTTAAAAGATCAGGGCGTTACCGAAAAAGGCCTTAAATCAGCCATTGAAGAGCTACGCAAGGGCGAACGCGTTACTTCGGCGAGTGCCGAGGAAACCTACAATTCGCTTAACAAATATGCCAAGAACCTGAACCAGCTGGCTAACGACGGCAAACTCGACCCGGTTATTGGCCGTGATGAGGAAATTCGACGTGTGCTGCAAATTTTGAGCCGCCGCACCAAGAATAACCCTATGCTTGTGGGTGAGCCCGGCGTGGGTAAAACCGCCATTGCCGAGGGCCTTGCACACCGTATAATCCAGGGCGATGTGCCTGAAAATCTTAAAAATAAGGTGGTGTACTCGCTTGATATGGGTGCACTGATTGCCGGCGCCAAATACAAAGGCGAGTTTGAAGAAAGGCTTAAATCGGTTGTAAAGGAAGTTACTTCTGCCGAGGGCGATATTGTACTCTTTATAGATGAGATACATACCCTTGTGGGTGCCGGTGGTGGCGATGGCGCTATGGATGCCGCAAACATACTAAAGCCTGCCCTTGCCCGTGGCGAACTGCGTGCCATAGGTGCCACAACGCTCGACGAGTACCAGAAATATTTTGAGAAAGACAAGGCGCTGGAGAGGCGTTTCCAAAAGGTAATGGTAGATGAGCCCGATACCGAAAGTGCCATCTCCATCCTTCGCGGTATTAAGGAGAAATATGAAACCCACCACCAGGTGCGCATTAAAGACGATGCCATTATAGCTGCCGTAGAGCTTAGCCAACGCTATATTACCAACCGTTTCCTTCCGGATAAGGCGATCGACCTTATGGATGAAGCCGCCTCTAAGCTGCGTATGGAAATCAATTCCAAGCCGGAAGAACTTGATGTGCTGGACCGCAAAATAATGCAGCTGGAGATTGAAATTGAAGCCATTAAGCGTGAGAATGACGAGCCCAAGCTGAAATCGCTGGGCATGGAACTTGCCAACCTTAAGGAAGAGCGCAACGAAATATATGCCCGCTGGAAAAGCGAGAAGGATGTGGTGGATAACATTCAGGCAGCCAAGACTGATATTGAAAACTTTAAGCTGGAAGCCGAACGTGCCGAGCGTGAAGGCAATTACGGCAAGGTAGCCGAACTCCGATACGGCAAAATTAAGGAAGCTGAGGAAAAGCTTGCGGCTATGGAGCAGCAGCTTGCCGAAACACAAAAAGGCCACAGTCTTATTAAAGAAGAAGTTACGCATGAGGATATTGCAGAGGTGGTAGCGAAATGGACAGGCATACCGGTAACCAAAATGCTGCAAAGCGAACGCGAAAAACTGCTTAACCTTGAAGCCGAGTTACACAAACGCGTTGTGGGCCAGGAAGAAGCCATTGAGGCGGTAAGCGATGCCGTACGCCGCAGCCGTGCCGGGCTACAGGACCAGAAGAAACCTATAGGCTCGTTCCTATTCCTTGGTACAACCGGTGTGGGTAAAACTGAACTTGCTAAAGCCCTCGCCTCCTACCTGTTTGATGATGAAAACGCCATGACCCGTATAGACATGAGCGAATATCAGGAGCGCCATAGCGTGAGCCGCCTTGTGGGTGCTCCTCCGGGATATGTGGGTTATGATGAAGGTGGCCAGCTTACTGAAGCCGTGCGCCGCAAGCCATATAGTGTGGTACTTTTGGATGAAATTGAAAAAGCACACCCGGATACCTTCAACATATTATTGCAAGTTTTGGATGAAGGCCGCCTGACCGATAACAAAGGCCGTGTAGCTGATTTTAAGAACTCAATCATCATCATGACCAGCAACATGGGCAGCCATATTATTCAGGAGAAGTTTGAGAACCTTAAAGGCAATATGGAAGCCGCCATTGAGGCTGCAAAGGTTGAAGTACTTGGCCTGCTAAAGCAAACCGTAAGGCCGGAGTTTATAAACCGTATAGACGATATTGTAATGTTTACCCCGCTTAGCAGCGCTAACATTCATGAAATTGTAGGCCTGCAACTTAAGAGTGTTACAAAGCTCCTGGCGCAGCAAAACATTACGCTCGATGCCACACCGGAGGCCATAGACTACCTTTCTAAAAAAGGATACGACCCTGATTTTGGTGCACGCCCGGTTAAGCGTGTGATTCAGAAAGAGGTTATGAATGAACTGAGCAAGCAAATATTAAGTGGTAAGGTTACTACTGACAGTATTATACTGCTCGACAGCTTTGACGGCCAATTGGTTTTCCGTAATCAGACTGATTTGGTTGAAAACAACTGAACTGCTTATTTAGATACTGAAACCGCCTTTTAAGGGCGGTTTTTTACGGCAAATAAAAACGGGGTTACTCACTTTGAGCTAACCCCGTTTCACATATAAGGCATTACCCGTGTGTTCAGCGGGTGCCTTTAATATCTTTATATTGGTAGTATTGACGGATGGTCATTACATTTTTATCTGAATTCTTTCTCCTGTAGCTAACTATTACCCCCAGCCCTATTGCCAGCAGGCAGCACATAAGTAGTATAAATAATGTACTAATCAGGTAGTTGCTAAAACTTATATTGTCAAACGTAAAGTTGTTAAGCACCATGTACCCGGCAAACAAACCGCCAAAGGTAGCCAGCATAATGTAAAGCAGTTTCATAGTAAAAGTGGTAAGGAGGTGAAACAATCCTGTTTATTATCAAACCAAATTTCAGCATTAAAATTGTACCCCAACAGAACTTTGTGAGTAAATAACTTTTTGTTAAGAAAACTTTAGCAGTACCAAACTTACAGGCTTATCGGGAACATCAACAAAATAAGACTTTGTGGAAAAATTATAAAATTATTTCACTTAGCATGTTAATCTTTTTAAAAACTCACACCCTTAAATTTAAAATAATCAGAAATTTGTAATAACCAAAACTACTGATTATGAACCTTAAACGCATTTTTGGCGCGGCACTCACCATATTGGGCATTGTGGGCCTTATATATGCCGCCTATATTTTTGCCAATACCGAAACCGGTGCGCAAACCATAAAAATTACAGTAATATATGGCATACTGGGCCTTATATTTTTTATAGCCGGTGTAGGCCTTGTGCGCAGTACCCGCGATGACAGCAAAGCCTGAAATATTTTTTTAAGATATTGTAATTAAAAGGGGTATTTCCTATATTTCGGGAAACAAACCTACCATGAAAATCTTCTCCTTATTTTCTGTACTTATAGTCTTGTTTATGGTTACCGCTTGTGCCGATAATGATACACAGTGTAGCGATACCGTTACCCTACAATCTTATGAACAGGACGGTTATAAACTAATTATTGATTACGAAGGTTCTGCAACTACATTAGAAGCAAGTATAACTTCAGGTAATGCCAATCCTGATGAAGGCATAATACTTCAGGCAGAAAATGATACTATCAACTTTAGCCAGGCAGGGTTACTTCCCGGTAATTATGGGCTTTATGTCAGGAGCATTTGCAATGGTGGCAAGAGTGAATGGGCATATCCAATTCCCATCCATATAAATAGCGTGTGTGACGCAACTGTTATTGTAAGTTCGCCTTCTCAAAATGGTACTTTATTTGATTTTGATTTCCTTATAGATGGCTCTGTTGATTTTCCTCTTGAAGCGAGATTTAAAAGAAATGGTAGTGAAGAATATATAACTGAGATGTACATACCTAATGGCGCAATATTTTTAAACACTATAGATATAGAACCCGGTAACTATGTTTTTTCTTTAAGAGGAACATGCAACAGCAGCAGTAAAACTGTATGGTCTGAAGGCATCGAAATCAATATAGTTGAGTATCGTTGTGTCAAACCTGTTGATTTTTTTGTATATAATACATCAGCAAATGTGGAGGTCTATTGGAATGGATACTTTGATTATAATCAATGGCAATTTGTATATATAAATGAAGAAGAACTTATTTCAACCGGAACAATACAGCCTACAATAGGAAGTTCTATTCTAACATTATCAACTTCAATTAATAAAGATTTATATGTTAGAGGTGTATGCGGAGAAAACAGTTATACTGACTGGGCAAAAGTATTTTAATCTTAAACTTTAAAAAGCAGTTATGAAAACCATATCATTATATACTACCATTTTAGCAACGTTCCTGCTCTTTATGAGTTGTGCCGATGATAATGAGAATGAGGTTAACAATTGTGGCGTAGCAATTTCGCTTCAGTCTTATGAACAGGATGGCAATACAATACTTTTAAGCTACAGTGAAAGCTCTGATATTGCTACAGAAGCAAGTATAACTACACTTAGCGGTAACCCAAATGACGGCATTATATTACCTGTAAATAATAATGAGGTAGATTTTAGCCAGGCCGGTTTAATTCCCGGTAACTATGGCCTTTACCTGCGTACTCCCTGTAGTGACGGTAGTAATGGTAATAGCAACTGGACTAATATTATACCAATTATAATTAATGAAATTTGCGATAAACCACTAACTGTAAACTCAATCTCAATTAATGGGGCTATATTAAATCGTGATATCACTACAGACATGACCGATATGAGCTATACATTACAAATTAGGTTTGTAAGCGAAAACGGTGAAAGTAAAATAACAGAAATACCCAGGCAACTCTGGCCATTATATGATTTGATACAAAGAGGGATTGCACCGGGAACTTATAGTGTTTCTTTCCGGACAGTATGTGAAGACGGAAAAAAAGGAGGATGGACAGAGCCTGTTGAAATAAATATTGAAGATTATCATTGCCTTAAACCCTATAATATCCAGTCTACAATATCAGGTGGTGGAAATGTTTATATATGGTGGTGGAATGGCAGCTATGATTATGCCCAATGGCAGTATGTAATTGTACCAGAAGGCCAGCCATTAGAAAGCGGCACGATTATAACAACAGACAGCCCTAGCCTACCTTTATCAAATTATTCTGCAAAGGATATATACGTAAGAGGTGTATGTGGTGAAAATACTTATACCGATTGGGTTCAGGTATGGTAAGTGCAACCAAAAAGTAACGTTAAACCGTTGTGATATAAGCAAATGATATGGTAATTTTATAATAACCAACAAATTACCATTATGAAATCACTTATAGCAAAACAAAGCATTAAAATAGACGCCTCACCTGAAAGGGTTTGGCAAATACTCACAAAGCCGGAATACATTCGCCAGTGGGGTAGCCTGCCTGAAGATTTTGGCGATTATGAAATAAGCCCTGAAACGGTTCTCAACTACCCCCAGTCACGCCTTAGTGTAGCCCTGTTTGAAATGAATAAGGCGCTTGGGTACTCACTCTATATGCCAACATGGGAAGAGGAAGTAACTACTGTAGGGTATACATACCGAATTTCTGCTGATGAAGACGGGCATACCTGGCTTACTACTGAAATTGGCGATTTTGCCATACTGGTTGAGGGTGATGCCTATTATAAAGACAGCCTTCGCTTTAGCGATACTGCCTCGCACAGAATAAAAGAGCTCGCCGAGAAAAAAGAAGTATTGCTGTAGGCATATTCCGTATATTCGCAGCAAAAATCAACCCAGGTAAATGGAAAATATAACCCTATCTAACGGCATTCTTACGGCTACAATAAACCCTAAAGGTGCAGAGCTTAATTCATTAAAAAACAACAATACCGAATATATTTGGGAAGGCAATGCCAAATACTGGGGCAAGCACAGTCCGGTGCTCTTTCCTATTGTGGGTACGCTTAAAAACAATTCTTACCTGTACAACGGCCAGCCTTATGCACTTAGCCGCCACGGCTTTGCAAGAGATAACGTTTTTACCGTTAAAGGGCAAAACGAGAATAGTGTAACGTTCAGCCTTTCGTCAAACGAAGAAACTAAAAAAGTCTATCCGTTTGATTTTGAGTTGCAACTGGTGTATACGTTAAACCAAAAATCACTTGAAATAAAATATAATGTTATAAATAAAGGAGCTGAACCCCTGCCCTTTTCTATAGGTGCACACCCTGCTTTTGCTTTACCGGGAAATTTTGAAAGCTACAGCCTTGTTTTCGAAAAAGAAGAACCCCTGGCAAGTACACAGCTTGAAAACGACCTGATTGGCAACACATCAATTGAAATAGCCACAAATGGCAATGTGCTACCCCTAAATTATGGGTTATTTGCTAATGATGCCCTTATTTTTAAAACACTAACATCTAATGCCATAACAATTGCCAAAGATAACGAGCCTGTCCTTAAAGTAAACTTTACAGATTTTCCGCACCTGGGTATCTGGACAAAAGAAGACGCACCTTTTATTTGTATAGAACCATGGCAGGGTTATAGTGATGCTACTAATAGCAATGGCATTTTTAAAGAAAAAGAGGGCATCATTATTTTACCTGAAAATGAAACCTTTACAGCCGCCTTTACAATAGAAATTCTTAAGGGCAAAAAACTATAACGCAACCCCCTGGTGGTTTTTACATCTACTCATAAAACCAAATAGTATGAAAACCTTAATAACTAAACTTTTATTTTTTGCCGGCGCTGTATTTATATTACAGGGCTGTAGCATTAATAACGACGACAATTATTGCTTTAACAGGGCATACATGGCCGCTACAGCGGTAGTAGGCCCGGCAACTACCCAGGTTAATGTAGAGGTAGAATTTATGGTTACCTTCCCCATAGTAAACAGCTGCGGTGTATTTTATGACTTTGCCGAGCTAAACACCACGTTTCCAAGAAGAGTTGCAGCAGCGGTAGATTATACCGGGTGTAATTGCAACGAAACAACTACATCGGTTACAAAACCTTATAAATTTAAAGCTTCTGTACCGGGCACTTACATATTACACTTTTTGACACAAAACGATGGATCACCCATTATAAAAACAATTGAAGTAACAGAATAAGCCTGTTAGCTAAAATTAAAGCATAGAAAAATCTTCCATCCCGGAAGATTTTTTATTTCAGCGCATTGGTTTCTTTAATATATTTGGGTACTTACCAATAACCAATGAACCAAATCCAGAAACACTTTGATGAAGTGCGCGACCTGTTGCGCTTTGGAGACCATGCAGTAGCCTTAAAACGGATTATTGATTTTACGCTCGATACAGAAGACATCTCCTTTTACCGTAAGGCTAATGACTTACTTAACCGGCTCGATGCCAGCCCTTCGCCCGAAGAAGCCAAAGCATGGCTGGACAGCCTGCTTGATGATTTATATGTTACACTTTCCACACGTACTATAAAACCGAGGGAAAAAATACTTGAAGTTAAAAATGTCAAGAAAGAATACTACCCGTCGGCATTTGCCCTTGGCCCGGTAAACCTCGAGTTGTATGAAGGTGACATTATAGGCCTTGTAGGCGAAAACGGCAACGGAAAAACCACGCTGCTGCGCCTGCTGTGCGGTGAACTTTATGCCACAAGCGGAAACATCAACTACAACTTTAAGTATCAGGATTTATATGACCTACGTACCAGGTTGGTATATATACCACAGCGTACAGATACCTGGCGCGGCCCTATGTATGAAAACCTTGTGTTTACAGCTGCATCATACGGGTATAAGCCCGAAGAAAACCATTTGGTTGTTGAGCTGATTATTGCACGGCTTGGGCTCAGAAAATTCCGTCAGCACAGCTGGAAGAGCCTGTCATCGGGCTACAAAATGCGCTTTGAACTGGCGCGTATGCTGCTCCGCAAACCCAAAATACTGCTTATAGACGAGCCTCTCGCCAACCTTGATATCCTGGCGCAGCAAACGGTGCTGGAAGACTTCAGGGCCATTGCAAAGTCGCCATTCAGGCCTATTGGTATCGTTTTGAGTTCGCAGCAGCTGTATGAGGTAGAAAAAACCAGCGACCAGGTAATATTCCTTAAACAGGGAGTGCAGAAAAACCTACACGACACTCCAAATCAGGTTGTTGAAAATGAAAGCATTGAGCCTGCTAAACTTAAACCACTTGTAATAGAATTTGAAAGTGAATGGAGCCAAAGCCGCCTTAGCGAAGCATTGCAACCGCTTGGCCTTGAAGGGCTACAGTTTAACGGTGGCACTTACATAGCTACTTTTAAGGGCGAAACCACCCAAAATGCTTTTCTACAGGAAGTTATATCACAAAATATACCAATTGTTTACTTCCGCAATATATCAAACTCAACCCGTCGTTTCTTTGTTTCCTAAATTGTAAGCTGATGTTCAACAAGATACAAAACCATCTCCTCCTTCGCCATCCCCTGCTTTGGAATATAAAAGTAGTACCCATGCTGGCCATAACCATAGCCTTAAATATTCTGCTGTTTTTAGTGGGCTTTGCCAAAGGCGGACTCGACTTTAACCAGAGCAGGTACGGCTATAATTTTGATAATGATTCTCCCGTCATTATATTTTTTAGTGTATTGCTAAGTGTTATTGTGCTGATTTTATGGTTGGTATATTATTTCAGGAACAATGCATTCAAGTCTTTTTACCCTAAAAATAATAATGCATTATATAAAGAATGGCTTATAATACTGGTTATCTGTGTATTAAATTGCTTTTATACAGCCAGTTATATGTGGGGGCTTGATGTACGCAAAACTGCGTATTTAAGTGATAAAGAATTACAGCACAGGCTTGATGTAATAAGTATGGTATCACTATTTACAGATGATGCCACGCTCTATGATGATTATGTAGATGAAAATGATACAAATGTTGTTGTAGAGAACGCTATACCTCAAGACAAGTCGCAACCTGCATCATTGCTTCAAAAGAACATTGATGGTTTTGGCAGTTATCGATATGGCATTATGATGCGTCAACGTAATGTATCTTATAAAAACAGAGATTCTGTTAATAACCAAAGGATTAAATCATGGCTTATAAATGGCCGGCGCGACTCTGTGGTAAAGCTTCTTAATGAATTTATTAAAATTGGCCTTGACCACAACCTAAAAAGTAATATATCCGGCGAAGAATGGACAAACTATGTGTACAATCCGCCTACTTTCAAGAAGTATAAATATATACGTTTCAGGCAGCCGCCGTTACCATCTGAAAATTATGCTGTTGGCGTAAGCACCAGTTATAACCAGTATATTGAAACTGACCTAAAACATCATGTACCATATGGTGAGTTGAGGTATAATTATGAAAAAATGTATGAGGCTAAGTATACACCGTTTATTGATTATAAGAGCGTTATACTATACCTCATGGCCGGTTTTAGCTTCTCGTTGCTTATCTTTTCATTCAGGGTAACATCAGGGCGAAGCTGGCTAATTGCCTTAGTATCAATATTTGTGGGATTAATGTTGGTAGGGTTGTTTGCGATAATGTTTAGTTCAGGCACTTCTTATGCTGTTATGTGGCTTATGATTACTGCCGGGGCAGCCGTCTATTATTTTTCAGTAACAACGGGTAAAGAAGGCAAAGGCATATCAGATATCATGCTGAACTGTTGTATATGGCTCTTTACCAGTGTAGTACCATTAATATCAATGATTATTGTTACTAACAGCAATCAATACTATGAATTGCCTGCCGAGAAAAGACCCTACACTTTTGCACACTGGCTGGATGACCACATTCCCGAAATGTTTTATGTAAACCTCTTATTTATAATAGTTTATATGTACTTTCTAACCATCTCAATTAAAAAGTGGAGGGGTGTGGCAGAGGCATAACTACAACTTAGGCAGTGTTTTAATGTAGAGCTGTTCTACCTGCTTCCGGGCCCACTCGGTCTTGCGCAAAAACGTAAGGCTCGACTTTACCGATGGGTCTTTTTTAAAGCAGTTTATGTTAATCAGCTCAGCCAGAGTATCAAAGCCATAAAAAGCCACCAGGTCTTCCACTATCTTTTTTAGGGTAATGCCGTGTAGCGGGTTGTTTGCATGTTCATTTTCCATAGTGCAAAAATAGCCAAATTTGCTGTATGCCAATAGTTAACATTGCCACAAGCCCTTATTTGTAAAGGGTTTCTTAACCATATTGCATCATCAATATATTGTCATTACATTTGCAGTCCTTATGCAAAAAACAGTTAACATATTAAACAGGCGCGCCCGCTTTGACTATGAAGTTCTTGAGCGCTACAACGCAGGTATAGTACTGGCAGGCAGCGAGATAAAGTCTATCCGCCTGGGCAAGGCATCTATAGCCGAGAGCTTTTGCGAGTTCCAGAACCACGAGCTTTTTGCCATTAATACCAACATTGAGGAATATGCCTATAGCCGCAGCTTTAGCCATGCCCCAAAAAGCGAACGCAAGCTCCTGCTGAACCGCCGCGAACTGAAAAGCCTCGAAAAGAGCGTTCAAAATCAAGGGCTTACCATAGTACCACTGCGGTTATTTACCAATGAAAAAGGCCTTGCCAAGCTTGAAATTGGCCTTTGCCGCGGTAAAAAGAATTATGACAAGCGCGAAACCATGAAAGAGCGCGACACAAAACGCGACCTCGACCGCATTAAAAAAGAGTACAAATAATCACTCCGTCAAAAGTCGAAAATCATAAAGCCGAAGGTCAAAAAGTGCTTAATATTTCACTTTTGGAGTTCGTTTTTACGGTGTGAAATACAATAACAGCAAAAGTGCTTTTATAAGCCAAAAACTAAACTTAATTTTCAGGTATAGTTTTTGGCTTTTATTTTTGTAAAAACGTTGTTTAAAAATTTCTTCATGAAAAAATGGCTCCCTGTACTTTTTTGCCTCATCGCTTTGCATTGCATTTCCCAAACCCGCCATGCGCCAAAACTACCCGTTGTAGATTATGTTACCGTTAACCTAAACCAGCCTGCACAGGCAAAATCATTATCCGGTTTTTTAGGGGGGCTCCAAAACCCGAAGTATCCCAACCGCGAAGATGTCAGAAAATTGCAGCCCAAGCTTATGCGCACCTCATTTACTGAGCGTTATGACGAATCATACAAGCTTGCCGGCAGGGTGCATTTAATAGTATCTGACCTTTGGAAACAAAAGGACAATGACAATAGTGGGCAAATAGATATGTACAACCCCAGGCCCTACCTGGACCCTACTTATACCGACTACCTGGCAAAAATGTTTGATTGGGGATACAATAATGGTAACATACGGCCGGGCATAGTGTGGGAATGCTGGAACGAGCCCGAAAACGAATACTCTAAATGGCAGCTCTCTGATTTTTTTGAAACGTATAAAGTTACCTACCAGGCGCTTCTTGATTCTAAAATAGGCAGCACGGCGCAAATAGCAGGGCCAAGCTTTGCCTGGTTTTCTGAAGAAAAAATGACCGCCTTTTTTGACTATTGCCTTGAAAACAACCTTGAGGTTAATGTTATTACCTGGCATGAAATATGGTATCCGGCAGAATCTAAGCCCCTTAGCAAATTGCAGGACCACGTGGCTTTTGTTAGGGAGCACTTTATGGAAAACCCCAAATATGCATCGCTCAATATGCAGTCTATAGAAATTAATGAAATTATATGGCCGGCCGATAAAAACCGCCCATCGGAAATTGCCGGTTATTTACAGAATTTAGAAGATGCCGGGGTAGATTATGCCTGCAAAACCTGTTTTTACCACACTACAAATACCGATGAGCAGGGAAATATGGCAGATGGCATTGGCGTACCCCCGTGCGAACTCGGCTCCTGTGATGATGCCTCTTTTAACGACCTTTTTACCATAGGATATGACAGCGAGCATTATGTAAACCTAAGTAATGAATGCAACCCGCTGCCCGGCAACGAAAACAAACCAAAGTCGGCATGGTGGGTATACAGGCTTTATGCCGATGGTGTTCCCTTCAGGGTAAAAAGCAGCAATACAGAACCCGCAAGCCATGTTATAGCCAGCAGCAAAATACAGCCTTACCCGGATACCGTTGCTACAAATACCGCACAGGTGCTGGTAGGCTACAGCAACCAGTGGCCGTTAGACTATGCACCGGTAACGGGCACCTACAGTGTGCGCATAAACAACCTGGCCACACTAAACCCGCAAGCTACAGAATTTACCGTAAAAATATGTGAGATACCCTTTAATGGGGCCAATTCATACAACAAGGCCGAAGACAACACCCCCCTTTTACAACCGGTTTTGGTTTCTACGGCATACTACCTGGCCGATAGCAAAAACGGTATTACCGTAAACTTTACGGCCACTACCGATGCCTTATACCAAATAACTATATCGGCTGTTGAGTGAAAATTGATTTGATGAGCCTGTAATTAATTCTTATTCTCCAGCAGCGGCACAAACCTGAACTCGCCCAGCTCATGCTTTTCAAACTGGGTTTCTGTTTTGCGGATAAGCAGGTTCATAATCTGCACCTCGCCATCGCCACCTACGGGTATTACCAGCCTGCCCCCTATTTTTAGCTGTGCCATAAGCGGCTTGGGTATAAGCGGCGCACCGGCCGTAACAATAATACTGTCAAACGGGGCAAAATTGGGCAGGCCCTTGTAACCATCGCCAAAGGTAAGGTGCTTGGGGCGTATGCCCAGCTTGGGCAGCAGCACGCTGGTTGATTTAAACAGCTCACTTTGGCGTTCAATGCTGTACACCTTGGCGCCCATAGCAAACAGCACAGCCGTCTGGTAGCCGCTACCGGTACCTATTTCCAGCACTTTGTGGTCTTTTTGTACTTCAAGCAGCTGGCTTTGGTAGGCCACGGTATAAGGCTGGCTTATGGTTTGCCCCGCCCCAATGGGGAACGCCTTATCCTGGTAGGCATAATCTTCAAAGCTTGAGTTTAAAAACAGGTGCCTGGGCACTTTTTTAATAGCCTCCAGCACATTTTTATCGGTAATGCCTTTTTGTTGCAAAACGCTTACCAATTGATTACGAAGTCCCTGATGTTTGGCGGTGTCTTTCAAAATTCGTGCTGTTGATTTTCGGTAAAAATAACAAACAAACCCCATACAATGCAAGTCTGCCGTAAGTGTTAAGGCGTAAAAAATGCTGTATGTTTTAGGCTCAGGGGTTTGCAATTGGTAAGTAAATAATGCTATTTTTGTTATAAAATTTAGAACCTTATGCTAAAAGTTGGCGTTCTTGGCGCGGGGCACTTAGGTAAAATACACCTGCGCCTGCTCAACCAGTCTGATAAATACGAACTTGTGGGATTTTTTGACCCAAACAGCGACAATGCCGCAAAGGTGGCTGCCGAATTTGGTTACCGCAGGTTTGATACCATAACTGAACTTATTGCTGCCGTAGATGTGGTAGATATTGTTACCCCCACCCTTTCGCACTTTGATTGCGCCAAGGAGGCTATTGCAGCCGGCAGGCACATTTTTATAGAAAAGCCCATATCTAACACTGTAGAAGAGGCCGAAGAAATTATAGCCCTTGCCGAAAAGCATGGCGTTAAGGGCCAGGTAGGCCACGTAGAGCGCTTTAACCCGGCGTTTAGCGCCACTAAGGCCAATATAAACAACCCTATGTTTATAGAAACCCACCGCCTGGCAGAGTTTAACCCGCGCGGGACCGATGTACCCGTGGTGCTCGACCTTATGATTCATGATATTGATGTAATACTGAGTGTGGTTAAAAGCCCCGTTAAGCAAATTAATGCCAGCGGCGTGAGCGTAATAAGCGATACGCCCGATATTGCCAATGCCCGTATTGAGTTTGAAAACGGTTGTGTGGCAAACCTTACCGCAAGCCGCATATCGCTTAAAAATATGCGCAAAAGCCGTTTCTTCCAGAAAGATGCTTATATATCGGTAGACTTTTTAGACAAGGTGTGCGAAGTGGTTAAAATGAAGGATGCCCCCGAGGTGCCAGGCGATTTTGACATGGTGCTGCAAAATGCAGAGGGCGTTAAAAAGCAGATATACTTTGAAAACCCCGATGTGGCAGCAAACAACGCCATTTTAGACGAGCTTGAAACCTTTGCCGATGCCATAAACAACAACACCCAGCCCGTGGTAACATTACAAGATGCTACCGAGGCGCTTAGGGTAGCCTATCAGATTATTGCGTGTTTTAAAAGCTAAAATATGGCTATTTGTCATTCCGACCGGAGCGCAGCGGAGTGGAGAAATCTCCAAAATGACAAGAGATTCTTCGACTCCGCTACGCTGCGCTCAGAATGAGACCCAAGCTTGCTAAATTATCGGTTCAGGTACGACTTCGTAAACTCCGAATTAAAGAAATCACCTTCGTTATCGGTATGGTCAGTGCTAAGGCTTACGGCCATCCACTGCTGTTTTTCCTTTTCCCTCAGTTCTTCCATATTGGCCAGCATCCTTATGGCTTCGCTGCCCAAAATTAAATGTACGGGAGGCTCAGCATGATTGGCCAAATCTACCATAGCTTTTGCAGCCTTATCAGGGTCGCCCACAGGCACAAAACTGCCTCCCTTAAAAAAGTCGGCCCTGCTGTTTACCAGGTCATACCCTTCAATGCGTGGGGCGTAGGTCATGCTGTCTCCGGCCCAGTCTGTCCTGAAACCGCCCGGTTCAACACTGGTAACAAAAATGCCCAGTTCTTTAACCTCCTGCGCCAGCGATTCGCTAAAACCGCTTACGCCAAATTTTGCCGCCTGGTAAATGCTTACCCCGGCGGTACCCATCCTGCCCCCTATTGAGCTTACCTGCATTATCCTGCCGCTGCGTTGTTTGCGCATATAAGGCAGTACGGCTCGGGTAACCTCAATAACGGCATACAGGTTGGTTTCCAGCTGGCTACGCACCTGCTCATCGGTAAAAGCTTCTGTAGCGCCGGTTATACCAAAGCCCGCATTGTTTACCAATACATCTATTTTTCCAAAGTGTGCCACAGCCTCAGCCACTGCATCATACACGCGGCTGTAATCGGTCACATCTAATTGTACGGGTAATAACTGCTCGCCATATTTTGCTACAAGGCCATCCAACTGGCTAATGTTGCGTGCCGTAGCGGCTACCTTATCACCCGATGCCAATACGGCCTCGGTTAAACTGCGGCCAAGGCCACGTGAGCTTCCTGTAATAAACCAAACTTTTTCCATGATTTTTAGTTTTAATTATACAGACAAAGTTCGGCCTATTAAAGGCTTAGAGGTTTGTTGTATGGCTCAACCTTAGTTTGTTAAAAAGGTCATTACTTGTCAATCTTTTTCAGGATGTCGTTCATCATGTCAATCTGTACCTGCTGAATTTCAAGCAGGCTTTGTTCCTGGTGCAGTATAAGATGGTCAATCTTTTCGTGTAGCAGCCTGATTTCGAGTTCGCTTTTAAGATTAACCATGTAGTCGTTCTGCGCCTTTTCACGGTCTTTTTCGCCCTGGCGGTTTTGGCTCATCATAATCACGGGTGCCTGTAGTGCCGCCACACAGCTCAGTATGAGGTTTAGTAATATAAACGGATACGGGTCAAACCCCTTATTTGCCAGAAAGAAAGCGTTAATACCTATCCATGCCAGTAAAAAGAATATAAACGAGAGTATAAACGTCCAACTACCACCAAAAGCTGCAACCTTATCGGCCACACGCTGCCCCAGAGTAAGGTTAGGGTCTTCATCGTCAGGATTATCGCTTACAAGCGATTTATCCTTAAGCGATTGTACTACCTTTTTCTCCATATCGTCAAGCTCGCCCAGTTCCTGTTGCAAAAAATCAGTAATATATTTTTCGCGATAAAAATTCAACTCACTCATAGACAAGCTACAAGAATCGTTAAACTGTGGTGCATCTTTCTTTATCAGGTCAATAATAGGCTTACGCACAAACTCTGCCGATACCTTTTCTTTTTCAGGAAAATCCTTACCTGATAGGTCGCTCTTAAAATTCTTCATATACTAAAACCAGTCTTTCTTTTTAAAATAAATAACCATAGCCAATGATATTGCCCCCATAATGCCCCACACCACATAATAGCCGTTAACACTTTTCAGTTCGGGCATGTGTTCAAAGTTCATACCATACACACCCACGATAAAGGTAAGGGGCAGGAATATGGCTGAGAAAATAGTAAGGGTTTTCATAATCTGGTTCATGCGCTGGCTTTGCGCCGAAAAATGGAAGTTGCTGGCACTGTCCAGCGAAGCCAGGTCATACTCCAACTGGTCCAGCAGTTCCAGGCATTTTTGGTGCAGCCGTGCAAAAAAGCTGTGCGATGTTTTGCGTATGGTTTCATATTCGTCTTCATCACGCGCACTTTTAAGGCTAAAAAGGGCATCACGCAGCGGCATAATGGCCCGTTTTAGGAACACCAGATTATCTTTGGTCTTCTCTATACCGGCAATTACATCAAGCTTAGGATTTATCTTGCTTTGGCTTATCAGGTTTTCTATACGCTCTTCATAGCTTTCTACCGTAATAAAATAGTTTTCCATAATGGCATCGAGCATCATGTATAGCAGGTAGTCGTTCTTTTTTTTACGCACAATACCGCCGCCGGTGCGAATGCGCTCGCGGATGTGGCTAAAGTAATCGCTGCGTTTTTCCTGGAACGAAACTATAGTATCACCCTTTAACAAGAAGCTTACCTGCTCCGTTTTAACCGCACTGAAATCATCCTGAGGCAGTACTGATTTAATGCTGAAAAACAATACATCGCCCAGTTCTTCAATGCGTGTGCGGCGTGATGTGTTGAGTATATCACCCACAATAAAAGGCTCAACCTGCAATAATTCGGCTATACTTTTAATTAAGGTAACATCATGCAATCCGTGAACATTCAGCCATTTAACATCTCCTTCCTGAAGTTCATCTGTACATTCTTTTATTACCCGTTCAAATGATACGTTTTTGTATTCTTCATAACCCTCTTCATCAAAAACAAACATTTGCATTTTTACAGGTTCAGCGGTATACTCGCCGGTGTATTGGTAATCATAGGGCTTCACGTTGCGCACGTGCTGGTATTTAATCCTTTTCACTAAAAACCGTTTTTTGTGTACCTTAAATATAGGAGTTTTTTAAAATGGATGCTATTTTTACCAAAAGTTTAATTATGGCTATCCTTATTACCAATATAAAAGAATTACTGCAAATTCGCGAAGCTGGCGTAACCAAACTCAGCGGTGCCGAAATGGCTGAACTGCCATCACTTAAAAATGCCTGGCTGCTTATTGAAGATGATTTAATAACCGGTTTTGGCAGAATGGAAACCTGCCCTGAGTATGCTGATGCAGAAATAATAGACGCTACCGGAAAGACCGTACTACCCACCTGGTGCGACAGCCACACCCATTTAGTATATGCCGGCAATCGTGAACAGGAGTTTGTAGACCGTATAAATGGCCTGAGCTATGAGGAAATAGCAAACCGTGGCGGCGGTATTTTAAATTCGGCTAAAAGGCTTAATGAAGCTACCGAAGACGAATTGTTTGAGCAAAGCCGCACCCGCCTTGAAGAAGTAATGCAACTGGGCACCGGGGCTATCGAAATTAAATCAGGTTACGGGCTTACTGTTGAAGGAGAGCTTAAAATGCTGCGCGTTATAAAACGCCTGCGCGAAGCATATCCGGTTGCTATAAAAGCTACATTTCTTGGCGCACATGCTTTTCCTACCGAATTTAAAGAAAACCATTCCGGTTATATAGACCTGATTGTAAACGAAATGCTTCCGGCAATAGGCAAAGAAAACCTGGCCGATTATATTGATGCCTTTTTGGAAACCGGGTATTTTTCTGTTGAAGAAACCGAACGTATTATGGAAGCAGGTAAAAAATATGGCCTGCGTGCCAAGATACACGTTAACCAGTTTACTGCTATAAATGGCATTGCTGCCTGCGTAAAACATAACGCTCTGAGTGTTGACCATCTTGAAGTGGTAAACGATGAAGATATTGAGGCCCTTAAAAGTACCGAGACCATGCCGGTAGCGCTGCCTACCTGTTCGTTTTTCATTAGTATACCCTACACCCCTGCACGCCGCATGCTTAATGCGGGGCTGCCTTTAGCACTGGCAACCGATTTTAACCCCGGCACTACGCCCAGCGGCAACATGAACCTTGTGGTAGCCACGGCCTGTATTAAAATGAAAATGACGCCCGAAGAAGCTATTAACGCTGCAACACTAAACGGCGCTTATGCCATGGGGCTTAGCAAAACCCACGGCAGTATTACGATAGGCAAACAAGCCAGCGTTATTATTACCAAACCCATAAATTCGTTTTATGAGCTGCCGTATTCCTTTGGTTCTAATTTAATTGACAGTGTAATTATAGCAGGAAAATTGCTGTAAACATTTGATTTTAAAAATAAATACAAATCCATTTTAAAATAAAAAGAGCCGCTGTTTAGCGGCTCTTCGAGTATACTTAGGTTTATTATTATTTAAGTGTAAATGTTGTGCTGGCAACGTTAGTACCTTTGTCAAATACATTTACATGATACAGGCCTTTTTCAAAATCCTTACCTGATATCTTTTCTTTAACCTCTAATGTTTTATTTTCATAAATAGCATTGGTTATAAAGCTGTATGTAAGGTTGTACTCACCAAAAATCTCGGTGCCTTTATCGCCTATTACATTGTTTTTAGGGTCAATTACCTGAATGTAGTAGGTTTTGTTTCCACTGGCTGCAACTTCGTTAGCTACAATAGTAAATGCAATTTCAATAACATCTACCCTTCTCGCTTTTTCAGTTTCTACCAGTTTACCAGAACTTCTTTGCTTGTAGGCATTAGTCTTAACATTAAGTATCTGCAGTTTTTCTGCTTTTGTAACTTTTTCACTAAGAACATTATTTTGCCCCACTACACTGTCATTATAAGCTCTGCTGCTGGTTAGCTCGTTGCCCAGGCTGTCGCGTTGTACAGTCAGGTTTGCATTTTCACCTTTAAGTCTGTCGTTTTCGGCTATCAGGCCATCCATTTCACGCTTTAGGCGCACATAGTCATTTTTGTACTTTTTAAGTGTAGCAACGTCTCCTTCAGATTTTTTAACTTTGTTAAGCAGGTCTTCAATCTTTGCACGCTCGGCAATAAGCTCTTCCTTCAGCCCTGAATTATCGGCAATAGCCAGGTCATAGTCCGCTTTGGCCTTTTCCAGGTCTTTTATTAATTGATCTTTCTCTGATAGTAAGGTGGTTTCTGTTTTTTCGCTGTCAGTACTCATCTTGTACATCCAGGCAAGGCTACCTACTAATAAAATAGACAGGATAATGATTACAGCCTTTAAGCTCGAATTACTTTTTTGGTTCTCCATACTTGTAATATTTTTTTGTCAAATTTATGCGTTTTTTGATACTCGTATTTATTTTTAACGTAAAATTAAAAGAATATGCTATTTTTGGCTGCAACTTTATTACATGGAAAATATTATAAGGTTTACTGAAAATGAGCTCACTAAATACACTTTACTGCGCAGTGGCGAGGTAAAATTTGGCGAGCGTATGGAAATTATTCCTAAAACAGCCGATATTATCCCTTTTTTAAGGGCTTCTGAGGCTGAATTTGTGCTTATTGGCATACCGGAAGATATTGGCATACGTGCCAATTTTGGGCGTCCCGGCGCGGCAAAAGTTTGGGAAAGTACGCTTAAAAGCCTTGCAAACCTGCACCACAATAAATACAACAAAGCGGGCAGGATACTGGTATTAGGGCATATTGATGTGGCCGATAAAATGGCCGCAGCCGAAAACCTTAACCCAAAAGATAAGGAGCAGCGCAAGGAGCTTATGTCCCTTGTTGAAAAAATAGACAAAGACGTATCTCACGTGGTGTGCCAGGTTGTAAAAGCCGGTAAATACCCAATTATTGTGGGAGGTGGGCAAAACAATGCTTACGGCAATATAAAAGGGCTGGCACTGGCTAAAGGAAAGGCTGTAAATGCCATTAATTTTGACAGCAGCACTGATTTTAAGATTATGGAAGGCCGCCACAGCAGCAATGGCTTTAGCTATGCTTTTGAAGACGGTTTCCTTAAAAATTATTTTGTATTTGGCCTGCACGAAAACTACACCAGTAAGGGAGTTTTAGAAAATATTAAAAAGCATACCGAAAGGGTTCAGTTTAACACTTATGAGCAAATTGCTATAAGAAAAGAAAAACATTTTAGCGAAGAAATGGCACTTGCACAGGGATTTATAGCCAACAACTCTTTTGGTATTGAACTTGACCTTAGTGCTTTACAGGATGTTATTGCAACAAAAGGTACACCTACAGGTTTTAGTGTAGAAAAAGCACGCCAGTTTGTACACTACTTTGGCAAACTGCAAAATGCGGCCTACCTGCACATTTGTGAGGGAAATATAGACCCGCAGCATGATACCACAGGCAAGCTTATTACCTACCTTATTACTGACTTTATAAAATCTAAAGAATAAAAAAATCCCGCTTTTAAAGCGGGATTTTTGTTATGAATACATCTTCTTTCTTAGTTCCTTTATCTTCTCATCATCAAGATAATCATCAAAGGTCATGTAGCGGTCAATAACACCATTTGGAGTAATTTCAATCACACGGTTTGCCACGGTTTGGGCAAACTCGTGGTCATGTGTTGTAAACAGCACAGAACCTTTAAAGTTTTTAAGCGAGTTGTTAAATGCAGTAATACTCTCAAGATCAAGGTGGTTGGTAGGCTCATCAAGCATTAGCACGTTAGCGCGAAGCATCATCATTCGGCTAAGCATACAGCGCACTTTCTCACCTCCCGATAGTACCCTGCCGGTTTTTAGGGCCTCTTCACCACTAAAAATCATCTTACCAAGGAAACCGCGTACATAAACCTCGTCGCGTTCTTCCTCAGTTTTAGCCCATTGGCGCAACCAGTCAACAAGTGTCAGGTCATTTTCAAAAAACGAGTGGTTATCTGCCGGAAGGTAGCTTTGTGTAGTAGTAATACCCCATTCAAATGTACCTGTATCAGCCGTTTGGTTACCGTTTAATATTTCATAAAAGGCAGTAGTAGCGCGGCTGTCTTTACTAAACAGCACAATTTTATCGCCTTTAGCCATGTTAAGGTCTACATTCTTAAACAGCAGTTCACCTTCGGTACTGGCGCTAAGGTCCTTAACATTAAGAATCTGGTCGCCAGCCTCACGGTCCTGATCAAATATAATGGCCGGATACCTGCGGCTTGACGGCTTAATATCGTCGACCTTAAGTTTTTCAAGCATTTTTTTACGGCTGGTAGCCTGCTTACTCTTGGCCACGTTAGCGCTAAAACGCATAATAAACTCCTGTAGTTCTTTCTTTTTCTCCTCTGCCTTCTTGTTTTGCTGGGCGCGTTGCCTTGCTGCAAGCTGGCTCGATTCATACCAGAATGTATAGTTACCAGAGTATTGGTTCATTTTACCGAAGTCAATATCAGATATATGTGTACATACCGCATCAAGGAAGTGACGGTCGTGGCTTACTACAATTACCGTATTATCGTAGTTGGCAAGGAAATTTTCAAGCCATGAAATGGTTTCAAAGTCAAGGTCGTTGGTAGGTTCGTCCATTATCAGCACGTCCGGGTTGCCAAAAAGCGCCTGGGCCAATAGCACACGCACCTTAAGCTTACCATCCATATCGCCCATTGGGGTGTAGTGATATTCTGCCCCTATACCCAGGTTGCTAAGCATTGTAGCGGCATCGCTGTCGGCATTCCAGCCGTTCATTTCTTCAAAAATTACCTGGAGTTCGCCTACCCTTTCGCCATCTTTATCGCTAAAATCAGGCTTCAGGTATATTTCATCCATCTCTTTTTTAACACTATACAGCATTTTGTTGCCCATCATTACAGTTTCAAGCACTGTAAATTCGTCAAACATATTGTGGTTCTGGTTCAGCACGCTCATGCGCTTGCCCGGCTCAAGGAAAACATGGCCCGAAGTTGGGTCCATATCTCCTGCAAGTATTTTCATGAACGTAGACTTGCCTGCCCCGTTAGCACCTATTATACCATAGCAGTTGCCCTGTGTAAACGTGGTATTTACCTCGTCAAACAATATGCGTTTGCCAAACTGTACCGATAAATTTGAAACTGTAAGCATCTAAAAAAATTTTTCGCAAAATTAGTAAATTATAGCCAGTAACCTAATTATAGACCTAATATGCTTTTAATAATTATTTTAACTGTATTTTAACAGCACACAGCAGTGAATACAAATATTTTTGCCAAAGTACAAAATCACCTAAATGCTACACCTGCACCGCACCGGCATTCTGCTGCTACTCTTATCTTTATTCGCGTCATGCGGCAAAGATGATGGCTATACTGCATACTTCAGCGGGCAGGTAACCAATCCTAAAGTACCATACGTTTTATTCAGCAGGGGCAATAAAGTACTGGACACCATACCTTTAGATAAGCAAAATCGCTTTTCAATAAAGTTTGATTCCCTTACACCAGGCATGTACAGCTTTAGGCATGAACCTGATTACCAGTACATTTACTTCGATAAAAACGACAGCCTTACTGTAACATTTAACTCAGATGATTTTGACCGCTCGGTAGTATTTAGCGGCCGTGGCGAGCGCAAAAACAACTTTATGATGGAGCTGTACACAATGAACGATGCAGACCGCCATAACGCTTACGACCTTTATGACCTTGGTTACAAGGAGTTTATGAAAGCTATAGACTCGGTTTACTCTAAGAAAAAAGCGTTTTACGAAAAGAGCAAAAAAGACATACAGTGGAGTGCTGATTTTGATTTCTATGCCAAATCCCGTACAGATTTCAGCTATTATTCCCGTAAGGAATACTACCCTTACATACACGTAAGGCGCACCGGAAATAACATAAAAGACTCGCTTCCAACCGATTACTACAACTACCGTAAGACTATAAATTTTAACGATAAGCGCCTCACCACCTTTTCGCCATTTTTGCGCTACCTTAATTCCATGCTGAGCAACATGGCTATTACCCGTAACTTTAAAAATGGTAACCTTAAGGAAGACGCCCTGGTTAATAACATCGAAAAGCTTAATATAGCCGACTCAATCTTTAAAGAACCATCCGTTAAAAATCAGATACTCAACAGCATAGCGTTTAATTATTTGCTTGAAGACCAGAATATACTCAACAACCAGAAGTTCCTGGAACGCTACATGCAGCTCTCTACTGACCGCAGTAAAGACAACGAAATCAGGAAGATGAGTATTGCTACCAAAAAACTTAAGGAAGGCCCCCGCCTGCCTGCCGTTGGCCTTGTAGACGTTAACAACAAGCCTGTAGATTTAAGCAAAGATATTGATAAACAGACCGTTATATTCTTTTGGACCAGCTGTGCACGTGCGCATTTGCAAAACGTGCACAACCATGTGGCATTGCTTAAAGAAAAGCATCCTGATGTAAAGTTTATAGCTATAAATGTTGACAAAGATGCTGAGTGGA
Source organism: Flavobacterium akiainvivens (assembly GCF_001278115.1). Lineage (GTDB taxonomy): Bacteria > Bacteroidota > Bacteroidia > Flavobacteriales > Flavobacteriaceae > Flavobacterium > Flavobacterium akiainvivens. Next base: position 1,148,022 of record NZ_LIYD01000005.1, read on the forward strand.
AGCGTGTTATGGCTTCAGAGCCCTTTGTTTCAGATATCCAGCTAAGGGCTGTTGACTACCGCGAACTTAAAGATAAATGGGTTTTTAATAAGATTAACCGAACAATTATACTTAATGCCGACGGTACTATTAAAAATGCATTTACAGATATCCTCGATCCTAAATTTGGAGATGAGCTGTAAGGCCAATGTCCGAATTGTACAACTGAAAACGCTTAATATTTCACTTTTGGAGTTTGAATTTACGGTGTGAAATATCAAAACTAATTCAATTCGGTTTATCGGTTTTAATTTCTTTTAGCAATTAAAAATTGACTATTAAATTAACACAAACTTAAACCCGCACTTTTGTTTTCGTTTCTGCGCTTCTTTTCATTTGTAAAGGTTTTGAGGCGCATGAAAACACACGTAAAAGACTTACCGGATATTGAACTGCAAAAACGCATGCAGCAGGGAGACAGGCACGCTTTTGATGTACTGTTTCATCGCTACTGGAAACGCCTTTTTGCCTATGCCTACAAAATATTTAATGAGGCAGAGGTGTGCGAAGACATTGTTCAGGAACTTTTTATAAGCCTGTGGAACAACGCGCCGCAAAGCAACATCCTAAACCTGGAAGCCTACCTGCTCAGGGCGGTAAAATACCGCATAGCAAACCACATAAGGAGCCTTAAGTTTGAAAGGGCCCAGCTTGATATTATAGAAAACATTGGCGCACCCACCGCAACCGTAGACGATATTGAGTATAAGCAGCTTGAGGCAAACCTAATGGAAAAGGTACAGCAGTTCCCGCCCAAGTGCCGCGAGGTGTTTATGCTGAGCCGTTTTGAAAACTGCTCTAATGCCGAAATTGCCCAAAGGCTAAACATATCGGTCCACACGGTAGAAAAGCACATTACCCATGCGCTCAGGCTGCTTAAAAACAACATAGGCACCTGGAATATTACCTTTATTGTTATGGGCCTGTTTTTGTAGTGTTAACTAAACCTTGCTGTTGTTAACAAAACATCAATTCACCAAAAACCACTACCGGATACCTCCAAAAAATGTGACTTAGAGGTAAAAGATCACATTTTGAATAAAGACCAATTTATAGCGCTGGCAGAAAAATATGCCCGCAACGAATGCACCCCACAAGAAAAGCAACTGGCCGAACAACTGTTTGACGCCCTTGCCGAAAACAGCACCGCAAACCTGCCCCTCTCTTTTTATACCGAAAAAGAACAACAACTACTTAACCGTATACATCCGCAGCTTAAACGCCGCAAAAACAGGTTTACCCATTTATGGCGCGCCGCTGCGGTTTTGGTAATAGCTACCGGCCTGGCGGTTTACTTTTTGGCAGCCCAACAGGTAGAAATGATTACCTGCTTTGCCGGCAAGGGCCAGAAGAAAGAACTGCACCTGCCCGATGGCAGCGTTGTGGTGCTTAATGCCAACAGCAGCCTTACCTATCCTGAAAAGTTTAATGATACCCGTAATGTAACCCTTACCGGCGAAGGCTATTTTAAAATACACCGCGATACGCTTAAGCCGTTTATTGTGGCAGCTAATGATGTTAATGTGCGCGTACTGGGCACATCGTTTAATATAGATGCCTATAAAGAGACCGATACCAAGGTTAGCGTGCTTACCGGCAAGGTGCGTGTTAGCTATGCCGACGGCAAAAAAATAGACCTGGTTAAAAACGAGCAGGTGGCCTGCAACGCTGCCCACGATTTTGTTTTTACACAGTCTGACAACAATAACGGCATTGCCTGGACCCAAAATACCATAGTGCTGGAGCATAAAACCCTGCTTGAAACCGCTCAAATTCTTGAAAACTGGTATGATGCCACCATAGATTTTGAAGATAACAGCCTTAAAGGCCTTACCATTTCGGGCAAGTTTAAAGACGAAAAACTGGACAGCATTTTGGTAAGTATAGCATTTTTAAAGCAATTAACTATTACTAACCCTTCTAAAAACCACTATGTTATAAGAAAAAACAGTACTAACTAAAAACAAAAAACCCGCAACTGCTGCAACAGGCGCGGGCTATGTAAAGACTACAAATACCTATAATTTATAGCCAGTAAAATGAACACTAAACTACAATTTTTTCTCTCTTTTCTGCAAAAGAAAAAAGTATTTTATGCCATAGGCACTTTTTTAATGTGCCTGCAGCTTTCGGCGGCGCCTGCAACGGGCAGCTACACACAGGAGTTTACACTAAATGTTAGCAACGCCAGTATTACCGAAGTATTTTCGGCCATCGAAAAAGTTACGTCTTATACCTTTATTTATGATGATAAGGTGTCGGGCAACCCGCAGCGTTTTACCCTTAATAAAAAATATGAGGGTATAGATGCTGTACTCAGCCAGATTAACAAAGCCTCGGGCTTTAAATTTAAGCGTTTCAACAATACCATAACCGTGTCTGCCGGTACTGCAATACCGCAGCAGGCCATTAAGGGTAATGTGGTAGACGAAACGGGCTTCCCCATGCCGGGCGCCAGCGTGGTAGAAAAAGGCACGCAAAACAACACTACTACAGATATAGACGGTAACTTCAGCATTACCGTAAGCAAGGCGCCTGCCATACTGGTTATTTCTTTTATGGGATATGAAAACCAGGAAGTTGTGGCCAATGCAGGCACTAATGTAAAGGTAGAAATGGTAATTACCGCCAATGAGCTTAACGAGGTGGTGGTAACCGCCCTGGGTATTAAGCGCGAAGAAAAGCGCCTGGGCTTTGCACAGCAAACCATTAAGTCAGAAAGCCTGCAGCAAACCACGCCCAACAACTGGAGCAGCGCACTTAAGGGCAAGGTAGCAGGCCTTAACATAACCTCATCAGGTTCGGGCCCGCTAAACTCGCAGCAAATTATACTAAGGGGCAACCGCTCTATTGTTACCGAAAACAACTATGCCCTTGTAGTGGTAGACGGCGTTCCGGTAACCAGCGAAATGACCACCTCGGGTTCGCCAACGGCCTACATGGGTGAGGATTCGCCTATTGACTACGGTAACGGTATAAGCGACCTCAACCTTGATGATATTGAAAGTGTTACCGTACTGAAAGGCCCGGGCGCTACGGCGCTATACGGTTTCCGTGCGGCAAACGGTGCGCTTATCATCACCACAAAATCAGGCAAAAAAGCAAAAGGGCTTGGCATAACGCTAAACACCGGCACTACTATAGATGTTATTCAGCGCTGGCCTGATTACCAGTACGGCTACGGCCAGGGCGGCGGCAGCTCATTTGATGAAAACGGCGACCCTTACTACTCGTATGGCGCATCTGAAGACGGGCCTAACACAGGTTCTACCAGCAGCGCATGGGGGCCTGCGTTTAACGGGCAACAGTTTTTTCAGTACGACCCAACCGTTCAGGGCCAGGGGCCTACCCGTACCGAGTGGAGGCCTTATAAAGATAACCGCAAGGGCTTCTGGGAAACCGGTATAACCCAAAACCACAACATATCATTACAGGGCGGCGACGAAAAAGGCTCTATGAGGGCATCTTTAGGCCACCAGAAAAACGAGTGGATTATGCCTAACACCGGTTTTGAGCGTATAACCGCAGCCATTAACGGCAACTACCAGATATCTGAAAGGATTAAAATAGGCAGCAGCGTTAACTACAACAACCGCTATAGCGATAACCTGCCAAGTACAGGTTATAATAACGGGTCTATTGCCTACTTCATGATTTTCCAGAACCCTAACGTAAACCTGGACTGGTACAGGCCCATATGGATGAACGGCCAGGAAAACCTTGACCAGATTAACCCTTACAGTTCGTACATAGATAACCCCTACCTTATTGCTTATGAGGCTACAAACTCGCTTAAAAGCAGCCAGATTGTGGGTAGCCTGTTCAGCAACATTACGCTAAGCTCTAACCTCGACCTTATGGTAAGGGGCTCATTAAATACCTATAACCAAACAAGGGAACAGCACAGGCCATACAGCATAAACCGCTATGCAAGGGGTTATTTCAACACACAGGATGTGTACAAGCAGGAAATAAACACTGATTTCCTCTTAAGCTATAAAGATAAATTTGGCGAAGACTTCTCATTTAACGCATCTTTTGGCGGTAACGCGCTAAGGTACCGCTACCACAGCATAGAAGCCGCTGTAGAAGGCCTTGTAGTGCCCGATGTGTACAAGCTTACAAACGGTGTAAATGCACCCCTTGTAAAAATGGGCGACAGCAATTATGATGTAAACAGCCTTTACGGACTTGCATCACTATCCTATAAAGACATGATGTTTATAGACGTTACCGGGCGTAACGACTGGAGCAGCACCCTGCCTACCGAAAACCGTTCGTTCTTCTACCCGTCGGTTAACACCAGCTTTATCCTGTCGGATATGTTTAATATGGATAACGCTGTAGACTATCTTAAATACCGTTTCTCGTTTGCGCAGGTGGGTAACGATGCCGCACCCTACCAAACCAACAAATACTACGGCCAGAGCGATTTCCCAAGCAGTGCCACAGCGCCTACAGTGCTGTACAACGCACACTTTAAGCCGGAAATTACCAGCAGTTTCGAAACCGGCTTTGAGGTATACATGCTTGATAAGCGCCTTAGCCTTGACGCTACGGTATACGAAAGCAGCACCCGCAACCAGATTATACGCGTACCGCTTGATTACAGCACGGGCTACAGCTCTGCCATACTAAACTCGGGCGATGTGCGCAACCGCGGTATAGAGCTTGTACTGGGCGGAAAGATTTTTGATAACGAAAACTTTAAATGGTCTACCACACTTAACTGGTCGCGCAACTGGAACCGTGTTATGGAACTGGCAGACGGTATAGACGGCCAGCAGGAAATAGGTTCGGCCGGTACGGCAAGCATCATTGCAAAAGTGGGCGGCACTACAACGGCCATTTACGGTTATGGCTTTGTAAGGGATCCTGAAGGGAACATTGTATATGATGATGCGGGCCTTCCTGCCTACCCCGATGAAATTCAGTACATAGGCGATGCCAGCCCCGACTGGAAAGCCGGTTTTGTAAACAACTTTACCATAGGCAACTTTAATGTGGGCATTACCATAGACGGCCAGTATGGCGGTATTATCTATTCGCAAACACACCATAAGCTAATGGAGCAGGGTAAATTAACCAGTACCTACATGGGCCGCGAAACCGGTACGGTAGTAGGCAACGGTGTGGTACTTAACACAGATGGTACCTACTCTCCAAACACTACAGAGGTAGGCATAGCCGATTATTACGGCCGTTATTACCGCAGGGCTAACATTGAGAGTAACAGTTTTGACGCTTCATACATAAAGCTGCGCGAAATGAGCATTGGTTACAACGTGCCTAAAAAGTGGCTGGGCAGGAGTGGCATACAGGGCATACAGTTGTCGGTTTTTGGCCGCGACCTTGCCGTAATATCAGACTTCCCTATTTACGACCCCGAAACTGCCGCACTAAACGGAAACGTAATGCTGCCGGGTGTAGAAATGGGCCAGATGCCGTCTCCAGCCACCTATGGCTTTAACCTTAAAATAAACCTTTAAGAAACAACAGCAATGAAAAAGATATTTTCCCTGGCACTTGCCGCAGTAACTATGGCAGCCTGTACAGGCGATTTTGATGAGCTTAACCAGGACCCCAACCTTATTTCTGAAATAAGCCCGGGCACCCTGCTTAACCCTATTATATATGATGCCGCATCGCAAAATGCTAACCAGGCTTATTCGGTAACGTTTAACCTTATGCAGGTATCGCTGCCTTACCCCAGTGTTTCGGGCGGGCTGCACCGTTATGATGTAAGCCCTAACATAGGCAACACCGCCTGGAACGGCTACTACCGCATTTTGGCAAATATCCGCGAAATGCGCACCGCCGCCGAAACCGCACAGGACAACAACTACCTTGCCGTTGCGCTAACGCTAAACGCATGGGTATACAGCAACCTTACCGATGTTTTTGGCCCTGTGCCCATGACAGAGGCCGTACGTGGCGAAGAGGGCATTTACTACCCTGCTTATGATTCGCAACAGCATATTTATGAAACCATATTGCAGGACCTTGAAACTGCCAACACGCTGTACAACACATCTCAGGTTATGCCTTATGCTTCAGATATTTTATATGCCAATAACGTAGCCAAATGGCAAAAGTTTACCAATTCACTACGCATGAGGCTGCTGCTACGGGTATCGGGCAGGCCGGAAACCAATGCCTGGGCCACCCTTACCCAAATGGTAAACAACCCTACAGTGTACCCCGTATTTACCAGCAATGCCGATGCCGCCATACTAAACGTTACCGGTGTTGCCCCGCTGGTATCGCCGTGGAGCCGCCCGCAGGATTTCAGGCTGGGTGTTAAGCTGGCTTCATTTTTTGTAGACAACCTAAACAGCACTAACGACCCCCGCCGCCCTATCATTGGCACACAGGCAACAGACCTTGGCACGCCACCGCAAAACATAGGCTATGTGGGCATACCAAGCGGATATGCCGGGCCCGATTCGCAGTTCCAATATGAGGCATCTACCTTTAATATCACACAGGTTACAAACCCTATGAAGATATTTATTATGAGCTATGCCGAGGTTGAATTCATTAAAGCAGAGCTTGCCCAGCGCGGTTACATTACCGGTGCCGATACCTACTACACAAACGGTGTTACAGCTGCCATACAGCATATGGGCGGCACGGTGCCCGAAGGTTTCTTTGATGATGAAGACGCTGCCTACAACGGTACCCTTGAGCGCATTATGCTGCAAAAGTATTACGCCCTGTATTTTACCGATTACCAGCAATGGTCAGAATACCGCCGCACCGGGCTTCCGCAGCTGCCTACTACAACCGCCATGCAAAACGGCGCGGTTATGCCGGCGCGCTTTACCTACCCGGTAGACCAGAATACCTTTAACAACGCCAATTACCTGGAGGGCATACAGCTGCTGGGTGGCCAGGACAATATTAATACCCATGTTTGGTGGGATGTAGACTAAAACACAACTAAACCATGAAAAAACTTTTATGGCCGGTAGGGATGCTGCTCATTGCGGCATCTGTATCGGCGCAAACAACCGCAAAAGGTTTTATTTATAACGATGCCAACGGCAACGGCAAAAAAGACCGTTCCGAAAAAGGTATTGCAAACGTAGCCGTAACAAACGGCCACGATGTAGTAACTACCGATGCCAACGGGGCGTATGCACTAACTGTAGGTACAGATAACATTATAAGCGTTATTAAGCCTGCCGGGTACAAAATAAACACCAACCCAAATAACCAGCCGGTGTTTTATTACATACACAAGCCGCAGGGTTCGCCTAAGCTCAAGCACACGGGGGTGGCACCTACCGGCAACCTGCCCAAAGAAATAAACTTTGGGCTTGTGCAGCAAACCGAGCCCGATAACTTTACAGCACTCCTGTTTGGCGACCCACAGGCTTACAACATGGACGAGATAGACTATTTTACCCGTGGTGTGGTGGCCGAGGTTCAGGGTATAAAAAATGTGGCGTTCGGGCTTAGTATGGGCGACCTTGTGGGTAACGACCCTACCCTGTTTAACCCTTACATACAGGCGGTAAAAAAAGTAGGCATTCCGTGGTACAACCTTATTGGCAACCACGACCTTAACTTTGATGCTACCGATGATACGTATAGCGATGAAAGCTATGAAGCCAGCTTTGGCTCTGCCAACTATGCCTTTAATTATGGCAAAACCCACTTTATTGTGCTGGATGATGTTATATACCCGGATCCCCGCGATAACGAAGGCTACTGGGGCGGCTTTAGCCAAAGCCAACTTGCCTTTATAGAAAACGACCTGAAGCAGGTGCCTAAAGACAGGCTTATTGTATTGGCCATGCACATTCCGCTAAGTGAGCCATGGGATGACGCTTTTCGCGATGAAGACCGTACCAGGCTGTTTGAAATCCTAAAGGATTTTCCGTACACGCTGTCGCTTTCGGCACACACGCATCTGCAAAAGCAGGACTTCTTTACCCGTAAGGAGGGCTGGCAGCAGGACACCCCGCACCACCACTACAACATGGGCACAACATCGGGCGACTGGTACAGCGGGCAGCTAAATGAACAGGGAATACCCGTTAGCACCATGCGCGACGGTACGCCTAAAGGGTATGCGTTTATACACTTTACAGGCAATACCTACAAGGTAGACTACAAAGTGGCAGGCAAGCCAAAAGACTACCAGATTGAGGTGTTTGCGCCAAAGCTGGTAAGCAGGGTTAAAAAAAACAAGGCGTTTGTGTATGCCAACTTCTTTATGGGCCGTGAGGGCGATAAAGTACAGTACCGTATAGACGGCGGCGAATGGAAGGATATGGATTATAACCCCAAGCACGACCCTACTTATACAGAAACCATAATGGAATGGGATACCACAGAAAAAATACTATCGGGCAGGCGCGGTAACGACCCCGAAGATTGTATGCACCTGTGGAAAGGCAAGCTGCCGCACAACCTGGCAGAGGGCAACCATAAAATTGAAATTAAGGCTACAGATATGTATGGCAATACCTATAGTGCCGCTTCGTCATACAAGCTGGCCGGTAAAGAATAAAGTTTTTAGTACGTTTTAAATATCATTTTGTGTAATTCCCCCTCGGGCCTTTAAAAAGCAAGAGGGGGTTTTTATTTCAAACGCTTATTAAGCCTTTACAGTATCTTCGGTTAAAATCTCAGAAAGTATTTTGTATGATTTCAGCCTGTCTTCGTGCCTGTACATATTAGATACTACCATAACTTCATCTACGCCTGTAACCTCAATAAACTTGTTCAGCTGCTTGGCTACTGCCTCTTTCCTGCCCACAAAAGAATATTTTATCATATCGCGCAGTGTGGGGTTGTGCTGCACCATCATAAGCTCATCGGTCATTTCCATAGGGGGCTGCAACGGCTCGCGTTTACCCGTTAATATACTCAGGAACATACGCACCAGCGATGTAAAATTCCTTTCGGCCTCCTCATCGGTATCGGCGGCAATAACATTTACCCCGGCAATGGTGTAGGGCTTGCTAAGGTATTCAGACGGCTGGAACTCTTTCCTGTAAATGTCTAACGCCTCATGCAGCAATGATGTGGCAAAATGGCTGGCAAAGGCATAAGGCAATCCCATTTTTGCAGCTAAATGGGCACTGTCAAGGCTTGAGCCCAAAATATAGATGGGTACGTTAACCCCTTCGGCCACCACGGCACGCACCTGTGCCCATTCGTTATCTTCAGAAAAATACCGTTGTATCTGCTCAATCTCGCCCCCAAAATTATGTACGGCCTGCATCCTGTCGCTGCGTATGGCGTGTGCGGTAAGCTGGTCGGTTCCCGGCGCACGGCCCAGGCCCATGTCTATGCGGTTGGGATACAGCCTGCCAAGGGTGCCAAATTGTTCTGACACAATAAGCGGCGAATGGTTGGGCAGCATTATACCGCCGGAGCCTACACGTATGGTCTTGGTCTTCCCTGCTATGTGCCCTATAAGGACTGATGTTGCCACGCTGGCCACGTGAATCATGTTGTGGTGTTCTGCCAGCCAAAAACGGGTGTAGCCCATCTCTTCAGCCTTTTGGGCAAGGTCGGCACTATTATTAAGCGTTTCTTCTATTGTTGTACCGTCAGATACTATAGCCAGTTCAAGTATAGAATATGCTGTTTTATTTGTTGTTTCCATAATTTATAGCGGTTGGGCATCAGCCCTGTTTAAATGTTGTAGTTTATCCCGGTTTACAGCGCCCTTAAACCGCTGCATAAGCACTTGCAGCTTGGGGTTTATGTACAATTCGCAAAAGGGCTTTTCAGGATTGGTGTAGTAATAATCCAGCAGCGCTTCCCTGCTCTTTTCAAAAGCGGCAAAGGGCAATACCTGAGTGATTACAGGTGCATCAAAGTCGGCCGCAAGGGCATTTAAGGCGTTAATGGCAGGCTGGGTATCGGCATCGGTAAAAGTATATATGGCCGACCTGTATTTGCCCCGCATACTATGTTGCGATGTACTGCTATGGGTGTAAAGGTGTATGGCAATAAGGTTTTCAAAATCAATGATAGTACTGTCGTATGTAACCACCACAGCTTCAGAAAATGCACTGTTTTGCCCGGTAGAAGCTATCCACCCCTGCTCTACTGCGTGTATGCCTTTTAGCGATGCAAACACCGCTTCGGTACACCAGTGGCACCCGCCGCCAAAACCTGCTTTTTTAACCATTATTGAATATACCGAATTAAATTGTCAATTCGGTTATTACAGTTGAAAAAATTATGCCAAACAGGCCATAGCCAAATATATGCCTGTAGGGCTGCACTTTTGTCAGTCGTAGAATCGATTTCAGGGTTAAGCAGATTTTACTACCTTAGTAATTTGAATCAGTACAAAATGAACAGTAACACAAGAATATATAAGATGTCTTTTGCTGGCGTATACCCGCACTACATAGCCAAAGCAGAGAAAAAAGGGCGCACCAAAGAAGAAGTGCACGCCATAATTTACTGGCTTACCGGATATGATGAGCAGGCACTGCAAAAGGTACTTGATGATAAAACCGACTTTGAAACCTTTTTTGCTCAGGCACCGCAAATAAACCCCAACGTATCTAAAATTACCGGCGTTATATGCGGCTACCGCGTGGAAGACATAGAAGATAAGCTCATGCAGCAAATACGCTACCTGGATAAGCTGATAGACGAGCTGGCAAAGGGCAAAAAAATGGAAAAAATTTTAAGGGAATAATCCTTTAAATCAACAATTTAAAATTATTAACGTTTCATTTGCAACTATATGGTTTCTTTTATTTAAATTCGCAACCATATAGTTGCTTATTTTTATGACAGAACCACGACGCGATGTTTTTCAGGCCATTGCCGACCCTACCCGCAGGGGAATACTCATGCTGCTTGCCACACAGGCCATGACGCCCAATGCCCTTGCCGAACAGTTTGAAACCAGCAGGCAGGCTGTAAGCAAGCACATAAACATATTGCAGGAATGCGGGCTGGTTAAAGCCGAACAATCAGGCCGGGAGATTCATTACAGCCTTGAAGTTACCAAAATGAAGGAGGTTGATGCCTTTCTTGAGCCGTTCCGCAAGCTGTGGGCTAACCGTTTTGACCAGTTAGACGACTTATTATCAAACCTATAAAAAACAATACATCATGACAAACGAAACAAAAATTGCACAGGACGGTGCTACCAAACTGGTAGTAACACGCTCATTTAATGCGGTTAAGGAAAAAGTTTGGCGCGCCTGGACCGAAAGCACCCTGCTGGACCAGTGGTGGGCGCCCAAACCCTGGAAAGCCGAAACCAAGGAAATGGACTTTACCGAAGGCGGCCACTGGCTGTATGCCATGGTAGGCCCTGAAGGCGAAAAACACTGGTGCCGTGCCGATTATAAAACCATTGACACCCAAAACAGCTTTTCTGCCAAAGATGCCTTTTGCGATGAAGAGGGTACGCCAAATACTGATTTTCCAAGCATGAGTTGGTTTAATACGTTTACCGATGCCGGAAACAGTACCGATGTAAAAATCGAGATAACCTTTGACAGCGAAGAAAGCCTGAACCAAATAGTTGAGATGGGCTTTAAAGAAGGCTTCAGTATGGGGTTAAGCAACCTTGATGAGCTTTTGGAAACGCTTTAAATCCAATATTTACGGGCAGTTTGTCATTTCGACCGAAGCGCAGCGAAGTGGAAGAATCTTTAATAAATTGAGATTTCTCCACTTCGGTCGAAATGACAAACTGCCTATTTACCATGCCTTTCAATTACCATATCTACAACCTGTTGTGTAATATCAGGGTAATCAACCGGTATCACTTTGCCATTATCCAGCCATTCTTTAATAATAGGCAGGTATTTTTCCTTAAGGCTTTTAATAACCGGCACCCCCATACTGCGCAGGGCTTCGGCGTTAAGCTGCTGTTCATACTGGCTTTTCATGGGTATAACCAGGAGTTTCTTCCCTAAAAACAGGGCTTCGGCAGGGGTTTCAAACCCGCCACCGCACAACACCCCGCTACCCGATGCCATACTGGCCGTAAACAATTCATTATTAATAGGGTTTATGGTGATGTTTTTGTGTACCGACCTCTTTTTGTTGTGTTTAGAGAATACTTCCCACTTTACATCAGGAAAAACCGAAAGGCTCTTTATCAGTCGCTTATCATCATAGGCAGGCAGGTAAACCGTTATATGGCCGTTATCAGTAGGCTGTAAGCTGCGCACCTGGCTACGGATAACCGGCGTAAATATCTTGTTGTCAACCGCCTTAAAATGAAAGCCATACTTATCAGTCACCGGGGCATACTGCTTCAGGATAAGCTTGCCTGTAAAATCTGTGTGTTCCGGCAACGGGAAAGCCTGGTTAAGCACCGCCGCCTGGTGGCTAAGGCCTATGCACTTTATATCTTTAAGGTAGCACGCCCATGCCGAAACGGGTTCGAAGTCGTTGATTACAAGGTCGTAATCCTCTACCGGGAGCTGCTTAATACTTTTAATAAACTTACGCAGGTGAGCACGCCTCAACGTTTTCCAAAGGTCTACACCGCCTTTTTTACCAAAGATAAAGCTCATACCCCTCAGCTCATATTTAACGGCATACGGCAGCTTTAAATCGCCCTGAATGCCGCTTACCACCAAATCAACCTCACCGTGCTTTTGCAGGCAGGGTATAACATCAAGCGCCCTGCTCAGGTGCCCGTTGCCCGTGCCCTGAATAGCATAAAGTATCTTCATCTTCTTTTTTTATGTCTTTAAGGAAATCAGCATACCATTTACCGGAATTTTTAATGGTACGCACCTGTGTATCAAAGTCTACGTGTATCAGTCCGAAGCGCGGGTGGTAGCCTTCGGCCCATTCAAAATTGTCGGTCAGTGTCCACACAAAATAGCCCTGCACGTTAACCCCTTCATTTTTAGCCTTTAGCACCTGGCGCAAATGGCTTTTAAGATAAGCTTCGCGCTTGGGGTCTTTTACCTGCCCGTTTACCACCTCGTCAGGAAATGCCGATCCGTTTTCGGTAACCAGTATTTTCTTCACACCCTTGTAAGCATCAAACCGCTTAAGCATGTGGTAAATAGACGGCGGGTGCACCTCCCAGTGCATTTCGGTAGTGGGCACTCCCCTCTTTTCGGCCTTTACCAGCGCAGCACCCACATAAGGCGTAAAGAATGAATGTTTTACTACCTCACGCGTATAGCACTGAATACCAATAAAATCAAAATCAAAGGCCGCGGCTTCAACATCGCCTGGCAGTATGTATTTCGCCATTTTTTTTATGACAGGTAGTTCTGTTTCAGGATAGCCAAGGCCCAAAATAGGCTCTATAAACGCCCGGTTAAGCAGTGTATCAACCCGTTTGGCAGCAGCAATATCTTTAAGCTTTTGGGTAGCCGGTTCAATATAAGTACATGAAAATGTGGTACCTATATGCCCATCAGATATCAAATCACGCAGTATTTTGCCACCGGCAGCCGTAGCCAGGGTAACATGGTGCACCGCCCGAAGAAAATTGGTCAGCCCCCTCTTGCCCGGTGCATGGATGCCAAGGAAATAGCCCCCACCGGTAAACACCGAAGGCTCGTTCATAACCATCCAGTTTTTAACCCTGTGGCCAAAGTGTTTTGCTATAACCTCCACATAATCACCAAACCAGCTAATGCATTCGCGGTTGGTCCATCCGCCCTTAAGCTCCAGCTCATGCGGCAAATCCCAATGGTAAAGTGTTATCCAGGGGGTAATACCCTGCGCTTCCATAGCATCGAGCACACGGTTATAATGATCTATAGCACTTTGATTTACAGGATGATGGCCGGTAGGCATAATGCGCGACCAGCTTATCGAAAAGCGGAAATTAGGGATATTAAGTTCCTTAATAAGCTTAATATCATCGGTATAGCAATTGTAGAAGTCGCAGGCCTGCTGCGCGTGGTGGCCATCTTTTACGCGGCTCTTTTGCGAAGTAAATACATCCCAGATAGACAGCCCCTTACCATCGGCATCATGAGCACCCTCTATCTGGAAAGCGGCGGTAGAAACACCCCACTCAAAATCTCCCCCAAAGCTTGCAGCGCTAAGGGGCTTATCAAATTCCTCCATTTAACTCTCTGTTAATGAAGGTAAAAAGAATGCATTGCCCTTATAAAAAGCCATTCTTTTATTAAAGCGAAAAACTTAAAACGTATCGGTTTCATACACCTTCATTTTTTACAAAGTAAAAAATCGTAACTGTATAAATTGTAAAACCATGATTAACAAACCGTTAAAAAACAAAAAACCCCTCTATAGTGAGAGGGGGTAATGCGATAAGTTTAGGGGTGTGTAGGGTGGGACGGATAATATTTCAAAAAATGAGGGTTCGAAGCTAATTTTAAGAAGGTACTAAGGCCGTCCCTTAATGTTTGTGTAAAAGTATCAATTTGCGCCTGACAATTGTTATACTTTATTGCAAAACACTTATAGTTTATTAACAAAATTTTAGTAGGCTCTTACAATCTAAAATGCTGAACAAAACAAACCAACCATTTAATTATCAGAATATTAAAAATCTGTTTTTTTGATACAGCTATTAACATTATCCCGGATGTAATAAATTTGGCCTACTTCCAAACCCTCAATTAAACTACCTTTGCCCAAAATACTTTTTTATGGCGGCTTACATCATCGGCAAAGAATACGACGGTTCTTACTTTCTTGAAAACGAAATACAATACCATGATTTTGAGCGCTGTACCTTTACCGACTGCGATTTTACAGCAACCGATTTTACCGGAGTAGCCTTTATAGACTGTGTGTTTACCGGATGTAATTTTGCCCAGTCTAAAATTAACTATGTGTCGTTCAGGGATGTACAGTTTACCCATTGCGACTTTACCGGTGTTAACTTTGCTATGGTAGACAAACTGCTGTTTAAGTTCAGTTTTAAAGATAGCATATTGGATTACAGCAAGTTCTACACACTAAAGCTGCCCGGTACCCATTTTGACAATTGCAGTATGGTAGCCGTAGACTTTATGAATGCCGACCTTACCGGTGTGGTGTTTAGCAACTGCAACCTGCATAAAGCAGTGTTTATAGACACCAAAGCCAACAAAGCCGACTTTTCCACCGCATATAATTATACCATTGACCCTGAACAAAATAAGCTTAAAAAAGCAATCTTTAGCCAGGAGGGGCTCAAAGGCTTATTAACTAAGTATGAGCTAATTGTAAAGTAATTGCTTTTTAATTAGGAACTAAAGTACTATAGCCCTACATTTGCAGGGTTATTAATCATGTTATGGATTAATAGCATTAAAGACCCAGGGGCTTCCACCCACGGGTCTTTTTCATTTATACAAATACCTCAATATTTATGACAAAATAGTACGGGTATTTATCTCACAGAATTTTAGCAAAAAATGCTTAATATTTCACTTTCGGAGTTTGAAATTGGCTAAAGGTGTTTCAAAAAAGTTGAAGGTTGGGGGTTGAGCATTCCAAAACTTTAAAACAACTCCTAACTCTCAACTCAAAAACCCCGCCTGCGGTCTTATATTATTTTTTTGCTAAATATAACCTGCCCTCTTTGCACAAATCAAAAAAAGCGTACCTTAGTTTGGTAATCTGTTTTTAAAATGCTCGATAAAGTTATTGTGGGGAGCGAAGAATGGTGCTCTTTCCCCGCGCTTGGCATCCCAACCATTAAGGCACGCGTAGACAGCGGCGCCAAAACATCTGCCCTTCACGCCATTAACATCATACCGTTTGAAAAAGACGGCGGCAGCTGGGTAAAGTTTGACATCAACCCCATACAAAACAACTCCCGCGCCGTGATTCACTGCCAGGCCCCGCTTGTAGATAAGCGCGTGGTTAAGAGCAGCAGCGGTTTCCGTGAGCAGCGTTATGTTATTAGCACCAACCTGCAGGTGGGCGACCAGGAATGGGAGGTTGAAGTTACCCTTACCAACCGCGACAGCATGGGTTTCCGTATGCTGCTGGGCCGCGAGGCCATGAGCGGGCGTGTACTGGTAGACCCCGAACAAAAATACCTGCTGGGCCAGCCTACACAGGAAAAGCTAAAAGAATACTATGAGAAGGAAGGCGAAATTAAGCGCGGCCTGCGCATAGGCCTTTTGGCCAGCAACCCGGAGCTGTACAGCAACCGCCGCATTATACAGGCCGGCGAAGAGCGCGGGCACGAAATGCACTTCCTCAACCTGAAGCACTGCTACATTAAGCTGGATGCCGATAAACCCGAGATACACTACCGTGGCGGCCGTGTGCTTAACGATTTTGATGCCGTTATTCCGCGCATACGTCCCAGCATGACGTTTTATGGCTGTGCCCTTACCCGCCATTTTGAGGCGCTTAAGGTGTTTTGCCTTAACTCGTCATCGGCTATAAGCCAAAGCCGCGACAAGCTTTATTCGCTACAGCTGCTGCTTAACAGCGGCCTTGATATACCTACCACCGGCTTTGCCAATTCCCCGCTTGATACTAACGACCTTATTAATATGGTGGGCGGTTCTCCGCTAATCATTAAGCTTTTAGAAGGCACACAAGGCAAAGGCGTGGTACTTGCCGAAACCAAAAAAGCGGCAGAGAGCGTTATAAATGCTTTTAAGAGCCTTAATGCCAATATACTGGTACAGGAATTTATTAAAGAGGCAAACGGCAAAGACCTGCGCCTGTTTGTAGTAAACGGCAAGGTAGTAGCCACTATTCAGCGTGAGGCGTTGCCGGGCGAGTTCCGTGCCAACATACACCTGGGCGGCACTGCCAGCGTTATTAAGGCTACCCGAGAAGAAAAATCAATTGCCGTACGCGCTGCCAAGGCCATGAACCTAAAAGTGGCAGGTGTAGACATTATACGCTCCAGCAAGGGGCCGCTGCTGCTTGAGGTTAACTCCTCTCCCGGCCTTGAGGGCATAGAGGGCGCTACCCAAAAAGACATTGCAGGTGAAATGATTAAAGCCATCGAGAAGAACTTTAAGTGGAAATAGCCGGAGGCTGTTTATGGTTCATGGTTCATAGTTTTTTTGAAAGTTCTATCCGTTAAAACTCAGGATAATTTGCCCCTGGCTTCACAACAAAACATCCGACCCTGAAAGGGTCAGACTTTTCAAAGCCCCGGGCATCGCCCGGGGGAATAAAAATTACAACAACCCCATACGACCCTGAAGGGGTCGCGCACATTAGCCGGGGGCAACGCCCTCGGTAATTTATCAACGCCCTCGGTTATCAACACCCCAGATGAAAAACAAATGAAAATATGCCCCGCCATTAAGGCGGGGCAATTTATTATACTCCTGGCTTTAGCCATTGAGCATGATTTGCCCCTGGCTTTAGCCATTGAGCATAATTTGCCCCTGGCTTTAGCCAGGGGGAATAATCAAACAAACATGAAAAAAGGATTAGTTATAGCCGGTGCCATTACCGGCGGAATAGGTATAGTAACAAACCTTGTAGGCTATATGTTTAAAATAATGCACTGGCCCGGTGCCTTTGAAATGAGGCTTGTGGGCGGGGTGCTGCTTGGCGTGGGCGCATTGCTTATTGTTATCAGCCTGTTTAAAGGCAGGGCTTAATATTAAGCACTCCCGACTAAAGCCTGGGGCAAATCATCCTGCCATCTGAACACTGAACACTTTTTTTCATTATACTTGTACTAACCAATACAAAGCATTATGAAAAATCTCCACACAATTTCTATTATGGCCGTTGCACTGTCTTCTTTTGCTCAGGATAGCGAGGCTGAACTTATTAAACTTTACGAAAACGGCCAGTATCAGCAAATAATATCGCAGTATGCAAACCGTGAAAGCCTCTCGGCACAAGGCCTGTATTTTGTAGGTATGTCGTATTACATGACCGAAGACGATGCCAACAGCATTAAGTTTATGGACCTCTCCATTAAAAAAGACCCTGAGTATGAAGGTGCCTATTTTATAAAAGGCTCCACGCTGTATTACATGGGCAATTATAACGATGCCATAGCCAACTTTAAAGAAGCCCTTAAACGCAAGCAGGACCCTTTGTTTTATAGCGGCCTGGGCGATGTTTACCACAAGCTCAACCAGTTAAAACCGGCACTGGAAGCCTATAAACAGGCCACACAGCTACCCGGTTGCCAACCCAGGTCTTATTACAGGGTTGCTACCATTTATAACGAACTTAACGATTCCGAAAATTCGCTAAAGGCTTTTTATACAGCATCTGAAAAAATACCCGGCGAAGACCCTTTATATGTAGATGTACTCTTTAACATAGGGCTCCTGGAATACCTTGCCAACAGGCCCGATAAGGCCGAACCCGTCTTTAAAAAGGTACTTGAGGCAAAGCCCGATGATTATCCTACCTATTCAAAACTAATGCAGGTATATTACAGCACCAAACAATTTGACAAGGCCCAGCCGTATAAAAAAATGCTGTATGAGGCTCACAAGGCAGGTAAACTTAAAGGCACCCCGCTAAGCGATATGTTTTGTTTTGACCAGTTTATGCACAAAGGGCACCGCGTTATGGTGTTTGAGCGCTATGAAGAGGGGCCAAAAAACAACATTTTTAACAAACAGGTGTTTTATGTGCACGACAGCAACTCTAAGGTGGTTATGACGGTGCAGAACGAGTACTCGCCCGTTTCTGTAGAACTGGGAGGCACTACCTATATGCTGTGCGCCAGTAAGGGCGGTGCCCACTACAATTCTGGATTGGGATTTAATGACGGTTTTAAGTATGACGACCTTAAGGAAGTTGCCGTTAAAATGATAGACCAGCACCTTGATTAACACTTTTCTTAGACCTGTTTTGTAATTTTTGCTTACATTTACCCTTACCTACAATAAAAATCACCGCCATGTTAAAGAAAATCTCACTATGCCTGCTTTTATCGTTGCCCTTGCTGGGGCTGGCGCAAAAAAACTGCGCCCTGTTTAAAAACGGCACGTTTAAGCTAACCGACCCCGCCACTAAAAAGGTGTGTATTATAATCCGTAAGGATAATGTACAGACTGAAAAAATGGAGGATGCCGAAGAGGTGTATGACTTTAACATTGTGTGGATTGACGATTGTACCTACACCGTTACCCCTACCGCTGCCACCGCCGCCCGCAATAAAGACACGCTAAAGGCTGGCACCATAACCGTAACCATTACAAAAACCAAAGAAAACTCATACATTCAGCGTGTAACATCGGCAAACAACCCTAAATTTCGCCGTATAGACGAGGTTTTTGTGGTAGAATATGAAGATGAGAATAAATGAAGCATATTGTACTCCTCCTCATTTTTACAGTACAGTTTCTTCCTTTAACAGCCAATGCACAAAGCAGGTTAAAACCCTGCGAATCCATATTTGGGCTTCCTGACTATCGGTATGAATATTATTCTGCAGTAAGGGAAAAACTGTTTAACGGGTTGCCCGATAAGGAAATAGCCCGTATGCTTACCATGCCTTCTTTTTTCCCGGAGAATGTTTTAAATATTTCTCAGGATGACGAAAAATATAGTGCCACCTATGTTATTGCCGAAGAAAACATCTGGTATTCTAAAGAAAGAAGCCAGGTTAAGGTTAAACAGTATACCTGCGAAATAGACCCGCAAATTGGCGCACTACTTGAACTTCTGTACGAAAAAATTACAAGCCGGGTTGAAGTGCCCGAAAGTAGGCTGTTAGGATCTGACGGCGAAAACCATTACTTTTTTTCACGCACAGGCAGCGGCACAATATGGAGCCCGTCTGAAGGAAGCCTTATGGGCGAAGCTGTAAGCATAAGCCAGGCGCTGGCTTCTAAAGTAATGCAATCAAAAGGGGCGGCTATTGGCCCTGATCCGGTTTTGCAGCTTCGCATTAAAACCCTAATTGAAAAATTATCTCCCGGATATGAAAATGTAAAAGCCGGATATTTTATACCCGATGCCTTTCCGCTTGATGCAGATGCTGAAGTCTTCAGGGTAAATACAACAAATCCAAACGTGAAAGTGTATGAGTCAATCATGTTGGCTATTGTACAGTTCCCCCTAAAAAATGCAACAGCCACCTGCCTGTTATTTACGCCTGATTTTAAAACCGTTGAGCCTGAACTGCTGGCAAATGAAATAAAACAGTATTTTACTACCGATATGCTCGTAGAGAATTACAAACGTTGTATAGGTGGTGATAATTATTTTATAACCAATAAGGGTTTTTCAAGAGGAACCAACAAAGGCCTTGCCCTTGCCCTGTATAGCAAGCCCGACAAAGAATCGGTTACCGGAGATACCCAGCGCCTTGAATGGATTTTTGAAGGTGAGCTTTCGGGCGCTAAGCCACAGCCTGGTGGCAAGCCCATTGCCCAAAACAGCTATGGCCAGCGGGTAGTTATGTTTTTTAGAGATAGCTGGCTATCGGGTATAATACTTTATAACAACACAAAATAGTATGCACGTATTTCGCATTTGCCTGGCATTTGCCCTCTCTCTGCTAACCTTATCCTGCGCCCGCCTGCCCGAAACAAAGCTACAGCAATGGCAGGACGATTCCTGGGCTAATTTTGATAACGATACCCTTAGTGTGTACCTGCACAACCCGCTGCGTTGCCCGCTACGGTTTAAGCTAAGCAGTACAGATGCCGCCTTTAACCAGAAACTAAAGCCCTACAGCCTTGTAACGCTGCACTACAACGGCGATACCCTTATTAAAATACCTGCACTGGCGCAGCACGCAAAAACCCTGCGGGTATCTAAAGGCCTGGGCGACCCAAATGAAGAACTCCAAAACAACAAGCTCAGCCTGCCCTTTTTACCCGGCAGGAGCTATACGGTAATACAGGCCTACAACGGCTCGTTTTCGCATTCTGATGCTTATTCGCGCTGTGCGGTAGATTTTTCCCTTAAAGAAGGCGATACCGTGTGCGCAGCCACAGAAGGTTATGTAGTGGGCATTGTTAAAGACTACAAAGAAGGCGGAGCCGATAAAAAATGGCGTGATTATGCCAATTTCATTACCATTTATGACCCGGCCAACAACCGTTTCCTGCAATATGCACATCTTAAGCACAACAGCGTTTTGGTTGAAATGGGCGACCGTATAGAACCCGGCCAACCCATAGCCCTTGCAGGCCGCACCGGATGGACCAGTATTCAGCACCTGCATTTTAATGTGCTTAAGGCCGTAGATACTGCCGACTGGCTTGAGTCGGTACCCGCTGATTATTACGAGGGCTACAACGGCAGCAACCTTAAACAGGGCGATGTAGTAACCCGGCCGGCAGAGTAATAATTGTAAGAAAAACAGCGTTATACCTGTAAACCACCTTAGCTATGAAACCTGCCACCACCACACGCATCCTTGCCGGGCTTAGCTTCCTGATATTTTTTTGCCCATTTTTTGAAAAGTGCAGTTTTAATTTACCCAGTTTCAGCAGGCAGCCCACCCAGGAAAAAACCACGCAGCAACTATTGGCAGAGAAAAAAGAAAACACCTACAGCGGCTACCGCCTGGCCGGTATAGGCAGCCCCGTTACAGATGAATACAGTAACCTCACGGCGCACTTCCTGATTATTGTTATACTGTCAGTTGCAATACTATTTTTTGCCCTACGCGGCAGTTTTGCCAATGTGTTTTGGTTTTCGGCCATAAACCTGGTGTTGCTTGCCATGTGGATACTTGTATTATTACCCGTTTACATGGTATTGCTGGCAATGCTGCGCTACGGCTATTTAATGCTTATTTCCAACACGATAGCTCTTATGGTATACAGCCGTAAAGCTTATAAACAAAAAGAAGACGAACCTTACCTTTAAAAACCCTGCTATATGAAAACGACCAACACCCTCCGCATCCTTGCCGGGCTTAGTTTCCTCATTTTCTTTTGCCCTTTTTTCCAGATGTGTAGCGATGAAGATATACCTAAAATGGTTAAAGAGGCTGCATCTGCTGAGCCCGACAGCATTACCGGAGAAATCACACCACCCAAAATTGATGAGATTGCAATAAAGGAAAGAGAAGCCCAAAAACAGGAATATCTTGAAGAACATCGCCAAGAATGGATATTTAACGCTTATAAAATATGCCATATCTATGGTGGCGCTTTTACACAAGAAGGCGAAATTGACAGCAAAGATTTAAAAGATTCAGCATTTTGGTTTGTAGTATTCTTTCTGCTGTCAGTACTAACCTCATTAATCCTGTTTGTATTGGCATTGCTCAAAAAAATAAAAGCGGCTTTTATAGGCTCGTGTATCAATATAGTATTTATTATACTGTACAGCCTGTTCCTTTTTGTGGGAGATAATTCAATAGAACATTTATACCAGGTAAAATTTGGCTACTACCTGTTCGTTATCAACAGCATAGCACTTATATTTGTAAGCAATAAAGCAAAAAACCAACCTGTAAATGGAGTTTGAAGAACACACCACTCCCCGCCTGCGCCTGCGCAAATTAACCCCTGAAAGCTATACCCACATCTATGCCACTATGGATGATGCGCAGCTTATGGATTTTCTTGGGGTAGATGCTGAAGGCCTCCAAAAAGAGAAAGCTAAATTTACAGGAGGGCTTACAACGCACCGTACCTCCATCCTCACGTTTCAGGTTGTTAATAAGGCAACGGGCACCGTTATGGGAATGTGTGGCTATCATAACTGGTATGCCGTACACAGCCGTGCCGAACTGGGCTACCACCTAACCAGCGATGCCTACAAACAGCAGGGGTTTATGACCGAGGCACTGGCCGCTGTTATTAGCTATGGCTTTAACCAAATGCGCCTTAACCGTATTGAGGCGCTTATAGCCCCGCAAAATACCCCATCGCGCAGGCTGCTGGAACGTTACGGCTTTACAAAAGAAGGAGTGCTGCGCCAGCATTATTGTGTTGACGGTATCCTGGAAGACTCTGTACTCTATGCATTACTTAAAAACGAATACCTTTTATGAAAAAGATCCTGTTTTTAGCCCTTGCCGCCGTGCTGGCCTGTGCCTGCAATATAGAACGCAAAACCATTCAAAAGGCAATAGTTCATGAAAGTGAGCTGCTTAGCATTTCGCAAAAGCTGTTTAAACAATATGCCGATACTGCTATTACCGGAAAAAAACTCACGCTTGATGATATGGGGCTCACTAAAAAAGAAAAGCGCCTTTTAAGGCATAAGTTCAAATTTCAGCAGGCTGATGTTATTTTTGACCGCGACGAAGACCCGTTTACAAACTTTGTAGACTGCGACAGCGTTATAATTTTTTACCGTGAATCGTTTTTAACCAGTTCCAGCCATATTGTGGTAGATATGCATAAAAAGCCCATGGGCCACCTGCCTTTTGAGCCAAAAGACTACCACAAACTAACTGACAGGATATTTGCCGTACCTGTTGGGGCACAAATTAACACTATCAGTATGTACTAAATGTTATAACTTAAACTGATATGACCTTAGAAGACCTGCAACAAATATGCAACGCGTTTCCGGGCGTTACTACCGATATAAAATGGGATAATCACCTGTGTTTTAACGTAGGCGGCAAAATGTTTATCATTACCTCGCCCGATACGGTACCCCCAACGGCATCATTTAAAGCAACCGATGATGATTTTGAAATACTCACCCAGCGTGAGGGTTTTACCCCTGCTGCCTATCTGGCACGCTACAAATGGGTATATACTGATGATATTAAACGGCTCACCAAAAAAGAGTGGCAACAGTATGCCCAATCTGCCTATAATTTAATTTATGGGAAACTGCCTGTTAAAGTCAAAAAGGAAATCGGGAGTTAAAAGGTATTTACCTATTTTTGGCCACTAAAACATTTTATTCCTCATCAATATGTCTTCACAAAAAAGGCTTTACGAAATAGATATATTCCGGTTTATTGCAGCTCTTAGTGTCTTATTATTCCACTATACGTTCAGGGGGGCAGCCTTACAAGATTATTCGGGCCCATCATTTCCGGAAATGGGAAACATCTTCAGGTACGGCTACCTTGGTGTCGACTTTTTTTTCCTGATTAGTGGTTTTGTAATTGTGCTTTCAATTAAAAAACCAAGCCTGGCAGCATTCTTAAAGTCAAGGGTAGTACGGCTTTATCCGGCTTACTGGTTTTGCCTTACCGTTACTTTTATTGTATTGGCATTATGGGGTAAGTCCATCCTTGCTGTCACATTTCCGCAATACCTGGTAAACCTCACTATGTTTCAGCGTTTTGTAGGTGTAGATCATATAGACTGGGTATACTGGACACTAATGGTAGAAATAAAGTTTTATATTCTTATTGCCATTTTTATTGTTGCAAACTACCGTAAAAAAATAGACCTTAATTACCTTATATACGGTTGGCTGGCGCTATCATGCCTGCCCCATATAATAGATTTTACCACTTTACTGCCTTTAAAAGCTATCTATTTTATTTTTGCCCTTGATTATAGCCCTTACTTTATTGCAGGTATGTTATTTTTTAAAATATTTACCGAAGGCCAAAAAGCATATTACCTGGCAGGCGTTTTATTATGCCTGTTGCTTAGCGCACTAAATGCCGCCACTTATGCCGGAGAACTGAGTGCTTACTATAAAACACATTTTTCTGCAACAGTAACTACTTCCGTTATAGCCGTGTGCTACATTATACTATACCTTATAAGCACCAAAAAGCTTGAATTTTTAAACAAGCCGGTAATGCTTAAAATTGGTGTATTAACCTATCCCCTATACCTTATACATCAAAACATAGGATATGTTATATTCAACAATTTTGGCGGTCAGGTTAACAAATATGTGCTTTTAAGCATTACAACCGTCTTTATGATAGCGTTTTCTTATGGCATACACATAGCTATAGAAAAACCCTTTGCACGCTGGCTCAAACAAAAATTTGATAAAGCAGGTTAATTACAAACTACTCTATTACCGATTCATCTATTTGAAGGTTAGACAGGAAAGCCAGTGTGTTTTCTATGTCATAATGCAAGATACGGTCTTCGGTAACCACCGGAACTTCTTCGCGGTATGATTTAATAAACATTTCAAGGAAATCACTCGACTTTAGCGGGCGGCGGAACTCAATAGCCTGGCTGGCGTTCATAAGCTCAATGGCTAAAATACGCTCCAGGTTCTCTACAATCTTCAGAACTTTGGTAGCCGCATTGGCACCCATGCTCACGTGGTCTTCCTGACCGTTGCTTGATACTATGCTGTCTACACTCGCCGGGGTGGCAAGCTGCTTGTTTTGGCTCACAATGCTGGCGGCGGTGTACTGCGGAATCATAAAGCCCGAATTAAGCCCCGGGTTGCTTACCAAAAATGGCGGCAGGCCACGCAATCCGCTAATAAGCTGGTAGGTACGCCTTTCGGAAATACTGCCCAGTTCGGCCAATGCAATACCTAAAAAGTCGAGCGTAAGCGCTAACGGCTGCCCGTGGAAATTACCGCCTGAGATAATCTCGTCGCTGTCAATAAATATATTGGGGTTATCGGTAACCGAGTTGATTTCGGTCCTGAAAACCTTTTTAACATAGTCAATCGTGTCTTTAGTCGCCCCATGCACCTGCGGTATACAACGGAAGCTGTACGGGTCCTGAACGTGTTTTTTAGGCTGGGCTATGATTTCGCTATCCTGCAAAAGCTCGTTAAAGCGGCGTGCGGTAACAATCTGGCCCTTGTGGGGCCGCACCATGTGTATGTGCTCGTTAAATGGCTCTATACGCCCGTCAAAGCCCTCTAAAGACACCGCACCAATAACATCGGCCAGGTAAGAGAGTTTGATGGACTTCAGCAGCACGTGCACGCCATAGGCACTCATAAACTGCGTGCCGTTAAGCAGCGCCAGGCCTTCCTTGCTTTTTAGCACAATAGGTTCCCAACCTTCCCTTTCCAAAACCTTTTTGGCAGGCTGGCGGAAACCGTCGCTATACACCTCTCCCTCGCCTATCAGCGGCAGCGAAAGGTGTGCCAGCGGTGCCAGGTCGCCCGAAGCGCCAAGCGAACCCTGGGTATATATTACAGGATAAATTTCGTTGTTGTAGAAATCGATAAGCCTTTCAACCGTGGCAAGCTGTACACCGCTATGGCCGTAGCTAAGCGACTGTATTTTAAGCAGCAGCATGATTTTTACAATCTCCTGGGGCACTTCATCGCCCGTGCCGCAGGCGTGGCTTTTTACCAGGTTTACCTGTAACTGGCTCAGGTTGCTGTTGTCTATCTTTACATTATAAAGCGACCCAAACCCTGTGTTTATGCCATAAATAGGCGTTTCCTGCTTTTCCATGCGGTTGTCAAGGTAGGTGCGGCAACGTTCAATGTTGGCACGTGCCTCTTCGCTAAGGGCAAGCTTTTTATCCTGCGAGAGGATATCGTTCACAATTTCAAGGGATAAGATATCGCTGCTTATATAATGTATAGTGTCCATACAGGGAGTGCATTTTGAAAGTCCAAAATTCACTAATTAGCAACTAAAAAACAAGATTTTTAGTAACTTTTCATTTTTTATGCAATTCTGCCTCAATATGCAGGTAGGCTTTGCCCATATAAGTAACAACATCGCTTGCCGTAAAAGCCTGCATTCCCGTGTGCTCAACTGCCACATCGGCCGTAAGCCCGTGCAGGTGTACGCCAAAGATGGCCGCATCAACCGCGTTATAGCCCTGCGCCAGCAACCCTGTTATAATGCCGGTAAGCGTATCGCCCGTGCCGCCCGTAGCCAATGCCGCATTGCCGCTGGTGTTAATGTGTACAGTACCGCCGTGCACCACCATGGTATGGGCATCTTTTGCCACCAGTATCAGGTTGTGCGCTGAGGCGAATGCTTTCATCTTTTCGAGCCTGTCAAAATCGTTATTCCAACTGCCCATAAGGCGTTCCAGCTCTTTGGGGTGCGGGGTCATGATGGTATTTTCGGGCAAAAGCGGTAACCATTCTTTATTATAGGAGAGTATGTTAAGTGCATCGGCATCTACCACCAGCGGTGTGTTGTTCAGCTTCAGGAAATCGTGCAGCGCCTGTTGGGTTTCTTCGTGCTGGCCTATGCCCGGGCCTATACCAATGGCTTTAGGCTGCATATCGAACCCAATTTTGGTAATATGCTCCTGCCCTTCCGTAAGCGCCATAGCCTCCGGGAAAGCCGTTTGCATAATATCATACCCGCATTTAGGTATGTAGGCCGTTACCAGCCCACAGCCGGACTTCAATGCGGCTTTGGCAGCCAATACCACCGCGCCCATTTTACCGTAGCTGCCGCCAATAATAAGGGCATGCCCCTGCGTACCCTTGTGCGCAAAACGGCTTACGGGGCGGTAGCGGTGCAATATGGAGGGACAGTCTGACAGGTAATATGATGTAGGCGTATTGGCAATATAGTCTTTATCCAAGCCAATATCCAGTATGGCAATTTTGTTGATAAAACGGCTGTTGCCCGGCAGGTAAAATGCCAATTTGGGGAACTGGAACGTGAGCACCACATGGCTCTCTACAGCAACGGCTGTAGTCTTATCCATAAACATACCACTCGGAACATCTATTGAAAGTACCTTGCCGTCGCAGGCGTTTATGCGCTCAATAACCTTTACCACTTCGGGGTGCAGGTCGCGGCTCAGGCCGGTACCAAAAAGCGCATCGATATATACCAGCTTGTCTTTTTCATACGTATAGTTGGCATTCAGGTTGCACTCCATATCAGCCTCTTTTACTTTTTGCAGGGCAGCTTCAAAGTCGGGCGTTGGTGTACCGGCTTGCGCTACAATATCTACCCACACCGGATAGTTGGCTTCGTGTAGCAGGCGGGCCACTACAAGGCCATCGCCGCCGTTATTGCCCTGCCCGCAAAACACATGGAAGGTAGTCTCCTTATCGGGCCTGTGCTTTTTTATCCACAAAAACACCTCGTTTGCAGCGCGTTCCATAAGCTGGAACGACGTAAGCCCCTGGTTTAAAATTGTGACTTTATCAGCCTCACGTATGTTTATTGTGTCGAAAATCTTCATTTTACAGTATAAAAGTTGTGTTTGTAAAAATTCCGCAAAAAGCCACTGCTACGGCTGCCCGCTATGTAAATTTATTATATTTGTAAGTATATGATGGCAATCAGCAACAAATATTTAACTTCCTGCACCGCAACCTGCGGCGCTGCTGCCATTATTATTACAGGTACAACCACCACCCCATTCGGGGTATAATCATTTACATATAATCCACGCGCCTGCGGTTATTTTAAAAATAACCCGCAACTGCTTTACTTAACCGAAAAATAATATTGTAAGCCACGAATTTCACAAATCTACACTAATGAATTTGTGATAATTAGTGTAATTAGTGGCTAAATAAACCGCCCCGAAGCACCAGTATTGATTCATGTAATTCGTGGCCAAACAAAATTGCATATGAACGTTATAAAATTTGGCGGAACCTCTGTAGCCAATGCCCAAAACATATCGCGCTGTCTTGATATCATTAAGGAAAAGAAAGAAAAAGAACCCGTAATTGTAGTGGTTTCAGCCCTTGGCGGGGTTACTGATTTGCTTCTTTCAGCCGCCGTTAGCGCCAGCCAAAAAAACGAAGACTATAAAGCCGTACTGCAACAGGTAGAAACCCGCCACATAGATACGATTAAAGGCCTGGTGCCGGTTACGGGCCAAAGCAGCGTGCTGAGCCATGCCAAGCGCGAACTCAACCGCCTGGAAACACTGTTGGATGGCTGTTACCTGCTGGGCGAACTATCTGAACGTACCAAAGACCTTATACTGTCGTTTGGCGAAGTACTGTCGTCTTACATCATAAGCGAAGTGCTAAAAGCCCAGGGCGAAGATGCCGCTTTGGCCGACAGCCGTGAGCTGATCAAGACCAACAGCCGTTTTGGCAAGGCGGTGGTTAATTTTGAGGTAACAAATACCCTCATCTTTAACTATTTTGAAGCCGATAACCATTCCATAAATGTAATGCCCGGGTTTATAGCGCAGTCGGCAGACGGTTATACCACTACCCTGGGCCGTGGTGGTAGCGACTATACCGCTGCCATTGTAGCTGCCGCACTGGAAGTGCCATCCCTTGAAATATGGACCGACGTAAACGGTATCTATACCGCCAACCCCAAACTGGTAAAACAGGCCGAACCCATACCCTACATCACCTTTGAAGAGGCTATGGAACTGTCGCATTTTGGCGCCAAGGTGCTCTACGCGCCTACCATTCAGCCTATTCTCAACAAAGACATTACCCTGCACATAAAAAACACCTTTGAGCCCACAGCCCACGGCAGTACCGTGAGCAAAGTGCCGGAAGTGAAGAGCAGCAACCCCATACGCGGCATAAGCAATGTAGACGATATTACCCTCATAACCCTTGAAGGCCCCGGTATGGTTGGCGTGGCGGGCTTTTCTAAGCGCCTGTTTGAGGTTATAAGTAAAGAGAACATCAACGTTATTTTTATTACCCAAGCCTCAAGCGAACATTCTATATGCCTTGGTATTTTAGAAGCCGAAGCCCACAAGGCAAAAGCCGCTATTGACACCGAATTCAACTTTGAGATACAGCAGCAAAAAATATACCCCGCCATTGCCGAATACGGCCTGAGCATTATTGCCGTGGTGGGCGAAAACATGAAAAACCACCAGGGGCTCAGCGGGCGTATGTTCAGCTCGCTGGGGCGAAACAACATCAACATACGCGCTATAGCACAGGGTGCCAGCGAACGGAACATCTCTGCCGTTATCGACAAGAAAGATGCTAAAAAAGCCCTCAACACCCTGCACGAAACCTTTTTTGAGGAAGCCGTGGTACAGCTCAACCTGTTTGTTATGGGCGTGGGCAACGTGGGCGACAGGTTCATAAGCCAGATACACAACCAGTCGCAATTCCTGCGCGATAACCTGCATCTCAATGTACGCATTGCCGGCCTTGCCAACTCCCGCCAGATGTTTTTTGACGAAGAAGGCATTGAGCTTGAAAATTATAAACAACAATTATCTAATGGTGTAGCTACTGATGCCCACAGCTTCATAAGCAAAATAAAGGCGCTCAACCTGCGCAACAGCATTTTTGTAGACAACACCGCCAGCCATGACGTAGCCGCCACCTATGCCGACTTTCTCCGCAACAGCATTGCTGTGGTTACCTGCAACAAGGTAGCTGCTTCGGGTGAATATGAAAACTACAAGCTGCTCAAAAACCTGAGCCGCCGATACAATGCACCGTTTTTGTTTGAAACCAACGTAGGTGCCGGGCTGCCTATTATTGACACGCTTAAAAACCTGGTGGCGAGTGGCGACAGGGTGCACAAAATACAGGCGGTACTTTCGGGCAGCCTGAATTTTATCTTTAATAATTTTAATGAAAGTAATGCTTTTGCTGACGTGGTAAAACAGGCTATGGCAGAGGGATATACAGAACCCGACCCAAAAATTGATTTAAGTGGTATAGATGTAAAACGCAAGCTGGTAATACTCATCCGCGAAAGCGGTTACGACTTTGAAATTGATGATATTGCCACCGTATCCTTCCTGTCGGATGCCTGTATGGCTACCACTAACAACGATGATTTTGTACAGTCGCTTAAAGACAACGCCGCGCATTTTAATGCGCTTTATGCCAAAGCATCGGCACAGGGCGACAGGCTTAAGTTTGTGGCGTCGTTTGAAAACGGGAAGGCAAATGTAGGGCTGCAGTTCATTCCGCAATCGCACCCGTTTTACAACCTTGAGGGTAAAGACAACATTGTGCTGTTTTATACCGACCGCTATAAAGACCAGCCACTGATTATTAAAGGCGCAGGAGCCGGAGCAGATGTAACGGCATCGGGTATTTTTGCAGATGTAATCAGGATTGGAAACCGATAAACGCCTCTCCCCCAACCCCTCTCCAAAGGAGAGGGGAGCCGTGAACGGGTATACAGCCTGACAGAACTAATTAGCAATCAAAACACCTCGTGTAGCTCCTCCCTCTCCTTTGGAGAGGGCTGGGGTGAGGCCAAAACTAATATGAACCAAATAAAACTATTCTCGCCTGCTACCATAGCCAACGTTTCGTGTGGTTTTGACGTGCTGGGCCTGTGCCTGGAGAGTGTGGGCGATGAAATGACCATAACCAAAACCGCACAGCCGGGCATCCGCATTACAGAGATTGTGGGTACTGACTTGCCCCTCGAAGCCGAAAAGAACGTGGCAGGCGTAGCGGCTTTGGCCCTGCTGGCACACCTACAGCCTGATTGCGGTTTTGAGATTCGCATTGTTAAAAACATCAAGGCGGGCAGCGGCATAGGCAGCAGTGCAGCCAGTGCGGCAGGTGCGGTATTTGGCATTAACCAGCTTCTGGGAGCGCCATTAACTAATAAAGAGTTGGTGCACTTTGCCATACAGGGCGAAAAACTGGCCAGCGGCAGCGCCCATGCCGATAACGTAGCCCCTGCCCTTTTGGGCGGCTTTACCCTGGTGCGGAGTTACGAACCGCTGGATATCATTACCATACCCTCACCCAACGAACTGTATGTAACGGTTATCCACCCGCATATTGAGTTGAAGACCAAGGATGCGCGGTCGGTACTAAAGGAAAACATCCCGCTTAAAAAAGCCACCATACAATGCGGCAACCTGGGCGGGCTCATCAGCGGGCTGTACACCGGCGATTACGGTTTAATAGGCCGCAGCCTGCACGACGAGCTGGTAGAGCCCATACGCAGCATACTGATACCTCAGTTTGACGAACTCAAAGCGGCCGCGAAAACAGCCGGGGCGCTTGGCGGGGGCATATCGGGCTCGGGGCCATCGGTCTTCGCGCTAAGTAAGGGCAAAGAAACCGCCGCTAAAGCCGCCGATGCCATGAGCGCCATAATGCTCCAGACCAGCGTGCCGTTTGACGTGCATGTATCACCCATTAACCCAACAGGAATTAAGATATTATGAAATACTACAGCCTTAACAACCACCATATAAAAACCACGTTTAAAGAAGCCGCCATAACCGGCATAGCGCCCGATAAGGGCCTGTACTTCCCGGAAAGCATTCCGCAGCTTGACGCCGATTTTATCAATAACCTGGATAGTTTTAGTAACGAAGAAATAGCCTACCGTGCCATTGCGCCGTTTGTGGGCGATGAGATTCCTGAAAGCGTAATCCGCGGCATTGTGGCCGAAACCCTGTCGTTTCCTTTCCCTGTTGTAAAGGCGGATGATGATGTGTATTCCCTTGAGTTGTTTCATGGGCCTACCATGGCGTTTAAAGACGTGGGCGCACGGTTTATGTCGCGCTGCCTGAATTATTTCACGCAGGGCGAAGACAAGAAAATCACCATTCTGGTCGCCACAAGCGGCGATACCGGCGGGGCGGTTGCCAGTGGCTTTTTGGGTGTTGAAGGCATAGATGTGGTCATACTCTACCCGAGTGGAAAGGTAAGCGACGTTCAGGAAAAACAGCTCACTACTCTGGGTCAAAACATTCGCGCGCTGGAAGTAAAGGGCACGTTTGACGATTGCCAGGACATGGTAAAGCAGGCCTTTCTTGACGAGGGGCTTAAGGGCGTGAACCTTACTTCAGCCAACTCAATAAACATTGCGCGTTGGCTGCCGCAGATGTTTTACTACTTCTTTGCTTATAAAGAGCTGGGCAAACACGGCAAGCCCGTAGTGGTAAGCGTGCCCAGCGGTAACTTTGGTAACATTTGTGCAGGTATGATGGCTAAGAAAATTGGCCTGCCTATAGCACACTTTGTGGCATCTACCAATGCTAACGACACTGTTCCCCGCTATATGGGTTCGCAAACCTATGAGCCCCACAAAACCATCGAAACCCTGAGCAACGCTATGGACGTGAGCAACCCGAGCAACTTTGTGCGCATACTTGAGCTGTTTGGCAATGAGTTTGGCGCTTTAGATAACGAACTTACCTCCTACCCGTTTACCGATGCCCAAACCATTGAAACCCTTAAAAAGCTGTACACCGAAAACAACTACATGGCCGACCCGCACGGGGCTGTGGGTTACCTGGGCCTGAAACAATTTATGGAGGCAAATCCCGGCTACACGGGCGTGTTCCTTGAAACGGCGCACCCGGTTAAGTTTGCGGATAGTATTACCGATAATTTAGGTATTGAGATTGAAATTCCGGAACAAATACAGGCGGTGCTGTATGGCGAGAAAAAAGCGGATACCATTAGCAGTTATGAAGAACTGAAAGCGTTTTTGTTTGGGTAGTATTTTGCCACGAATTTCACGAATGTACATTAATAATTTGTGAGAATTCGTGAAATTCGTGGCAACCCTAAAATAGTACTAATTTTTTATTATTTTTAACCCCAACAACCAATAAACCAATAGTATGGAAAACACTCCTCAAACACCCAATGTGCAGTCTGCCCCTCTTGAACCTCAGGTAATGGCGACCCTAATGAATTATGACCAGTGTTATAATTTTGCTGCCAACCTTATGATTAACCAGGATAAAAACCGCTATGAGGTAACAACAGCCCTGATGAATCTTGGCATGCCCGAAAGCGAGGCCGCTATTATGGCAGAATCTGTAGAAACTGAAGTTGCCAATGCTTATAAGGCAAAAGCCAATAAAGACATGCTTTGGGGCGCCGTGTGGTGTGTGGGTGGCATTATTGTTACCGCAGCTACCTATAGTGCAGCCAGCGGCGGTGGCAAATATGTTGTAGCCTGGGGTGCCATACTTTTTGGCGGTACACGGTTTGTAAGGGGATTAATGGCGAGTATGAAGGCAAACAGTTAGAAATTATGGAATGTTTACTTATAGGCGGCGCACAGTCGGTAGGAAAAAGTGAGACAATTTATCGTTTAGCCCAAAGATTAATAAGGGCCGGATTCGGAATAATTGCAGGAACATTACCAATACCATTTTCAGACTTCAGGGTTGTATTGGAAGGATCAAATAAATATGGAAAAAAAATAAAAATTATAATTAATTCCCCAACTGACACGGATATTATAATAAATGATTTTAAAGTGTTTTTTGACTCTAATGGAGGTAGTTATGACATACTTATTTCATCAGTTAGAGATGATGATTTTTGGCCAAGGCCTCAATTCTTTAGTATAATGAATATTTCTACGCCAAAAGATTTTATACTTGAGATTCCATTAGGAAAAATTACAAGGAGAGGTCTAAATTTCCCTGTAGCTTTAGCATGGTACCAGCAACAAAATGATTTTCTGATTGATCATACATTAAGCAACACACCTTTTGATATATAAAACTAATTCACAAAATACCCACTCCTTGTTTACATTTTTTTCAATAATTTAGCGCCTGAAAACTAAATTTCAGCCAAAAATGAAAAATACTGCGCTTACGCACATACACGAAGGCCTTGGTGCCAAGATGGTTCCTTTTGCCGGGTATAATATGCCGGTTCAATATGAAGGCGTTAACATAGAGCACGAAACCGTTCGCAATGGCGTGGGTGTGTTTGATGTTTCGCACATGGGTGAGTTCTTTATTACAGGCCCCAATGCACTGGCGCTTATACAAAAGGTAACCAGTAACGATGCTGCTACCCTGACTAATGGCCGTGCGCAGTACAGCTGCCTGCCTAACGAAATGGGCGGTATTGTAGACGACCTTATTGTATACAAAGTAAACGACGAAAAATACCTGCTGGTTGTAAACGCCAGCAACATAGAAAAAGACTGGGCATGGATATCGCAGTTTAATACTGTGGGTGCCGAAATGCACAATGCTTCAGAAGAATACTCACTGCTTGCCATACAGGGCCCTATGGCTATGGAGGCCATGCAGGCCATTACCCCGGTAGACCTTGCCGCTATTAAATACTACCATTTTGAAATTGGCGAATTTGCCGGTGTTAAGGATGTTATTATTTCAGCTACGGGCTATACCGGCAGCGGTGGTTTTGAAATTTACGTTAAAAATGCCGATGTGGAGCAGGTTTGGAACAGGGTGTTTGAAGCCGGTGCCGCTTATGGCATTAAGCCTATTGGCCTTGCCGCCCGCGATACCCTGCGCCTTGAAATGGGCTTCTGCCTTTATGGTAATGATATAGACGACTCAACTTCGCCGCTTGAAGCCGGTTTGGGCTGGATTACCAAATTCACAAAAGACTTTACCAATTCTGAAGCACTTAAGCAACAGAAAGAAGCCGGTGTAACCCGCAAACTGGTAGGCTTTGAGCTTACCGAAAGGGGTATTCCACGCCACGGATATGAAATTGTAGATGCTGAAGGAAATATTATTGGTATAGTAACTTCGGGTACTATGGCGCCATCGCTAAACAAAGGCATTGGCCTGGGCTATGTTCCTGCCGC
This sequence comes from Flavobacterium akiainvivens, assembly GCF_001278115.1. Taxonomy (GTDB): domain Bacteria; phylum Bacteroidota; class Bacteroidia; order Flavobacteriales; family Flavobacteriaceae; genus Flavobacterium; species Flavobacterium akiainvivens. The sequence continues at coordinate 1,183,219 of NZ_LIYD01000005.1, forward strand.
CCTTGCAGGCGAAGGCAGTGATATATTTATCCGCATCCGTAAAAACGACGTAGCCGCACAGGTGGTAAAGCTGCCGTTTTATAAGAAGTAAGCAAAGCTTTCAGCGATTAGCAGTTAGCTTTCAGCAAGAATATTTGCCACGAATTACATTAATTATCACAAATTTTAAATCAGGATTTGTGCAATTAGTGTAATTCGTGGCTTTTTTATAACATACCATTAATTTTCACGAGGCATTAACTTGATAATTCGCGGCAATAGCTGTAATTTGTGTCAAAAATTACGCATTGCTATATGAAAAAGCTCCTTGCCTTTATCCTGTTATGTTCACTTACCCTCCAGGCGCAGGATGCCACAAAGGCCTGTACCACTTTTAGCCGCATTAACCAGGTTATGCAGGAGCGCCACTACCAGCCCAAAGCGGTAGACGACAGCCTTTCGGTTTACATTTATAATGCCGTTATGGACCAGCTTGACGAAAACCACGTGCTGTTCCTGCAGGAAGAGGCCGAGGTACTTGCCAAACACAAATACAGCATTGACAATTACATACTTAATAACGACTGCTCGTTTTTTAACGACTTTGTAGTTACCTACAAAAAGGCGCTTGAACGCAATAAAATCCTGGTTGAAGAAATAGCCGCTGCCCCTATGCCCTATGCCGGTAAAGACAGCCTGTACTACTCCAAAAAAGCATTTCCTTACATTAAAGACGCAGAGCGCATAAAGGGGTTCCTACGCAAACGCATTACTTATGATGTGCTGGAAGACATAGCACGTATGGGTACTAATAAAGACTCGCTTCAAAAGCTGGTTGATAAACTCTTCCCCACATCAAAAAACAAGGTGATAGACAGCTACCTGTGCCGTGTTAATACACTGCTTACCCCATCTGAAGGGTTTGAAAATGCCATGTATAACCGCTTCTATTCGGCGTTTTGTTCGTATTTCGACCCACATTCCACCTATTTCAACTATAACGAAAAGGCATCGTTTGTAAGCACTATCTCTACCAGCAACCTGTCGCTTGGCCTGTATGTAAGCCAAAACGACAGCGAAGAAGTGGTAGTAGATGAGGTTGTGCCCGGCGGCCCGGCTTATGACACCCAAAAAGTAGCCAAGGGCGATAAGATTATAAAGCTCGAATCGGGCGGAACGGAATATACGGTATCATGCGCCTCGATGGAAACCATTGGCAACATAATATACAGCGATACCTATAAAACGGTTAGCCTTACCCTGCGCAAAAACGACGGCACACAGTATGACGTTACCCTTGAGAAAAAAGTAATGAAGGCTGACGACCACAGTGTGTACAGCTATGTTTTGGGCGAAGGAAAAGAAAAAACCGGCTACATAAAAATACCCAGCTTTTACACCGCTTTTGATAATGGCGAAGAAGGTGACGGTTGTGCCGATGACGTGGCAAAAGAGCTGGCAAAGCTTAGAAAAGCAGGAATATCGGGGCTTATTGTAGACCTGCAATACAACGGCGGCGGCAGTATGGATGAGGTTATCCGCATGGCGGGTATGTTTATTAACTTCGGGCCCATATCTGTAATGACAGACCGTACCAAAACCTACAACACCGTGCGCGACTATAACCGTGGTATGCTGTATGACGGCCCCATGGTGGTACTGGTAAACGGCTACACCGCCAGCGCCAGCGAGTTTTTTGCCGGCGTAATGCAGGATTATAACCGCGCCGTGATTGTGGGCAGCCCTACTGTGGGCAAGGCCACCATGCAAACCATACTTCCGCTTAATGAGGAGCAGACTGATTTTGTAAAAGTTACCATAGATAAGTTTTACCGCGTTACCGGTAAAAGCAGCCAGTACAGCGGCATTATTCCTGATATTGAGCTGCCGTTTGCCCTAAACAGCCTTTTAATGCGCGAAAAAGATATGCCCATGGCCATTAAAAACGACAGCATAGATATTAAGCTGCGTTATGCCAAACTGCCCGATGAAGCCCTTAAGCAGGCCGTAACCCTGAGCGAAAACCGCCTTGGCAGCAACCCCGTTTTAACCGGCATTGCCGATGTAAACAAACGTGTAGACGAGCTTTACAAACGCGAACGCAAGCCCGTAGCCATTAACTTTCAAACCGTGTATGATAATGCCCACACCATGGACAAGCTTTGGAAAGAAATAACCGATAAGCTTCAGGCCGAAAACAGCTTTAATGTAAACAACACTATTGGCACGCAGGATACTCAAAACCAAGATGCTTTTTACAAAAGCATGAACGATGCCAAGATAAAAACCATACGCCAGGACCCGTATATTTTTGAGAGCCTTAAAGTGCTTAACGATATCAATAATTATAAATCAAACTAAAGGCCGCCATGTTTTGCAAAAACAACGAATAGTTATATTTTTGTTGCCGCAAACATAAAAACAATTATGGGAAGAGCGTTTGAATTCAGGAAAGCCAGAAAAATGAAGCGTTGGTCGGCTATGGCCAAAACCTTTACGCGCATAGGCAAAGATATAGTAATGGCCGTTAAAGAGGGTGGCCCTAATGCTGAGACCAACTCAAGGCTAAGGGCGGTTATACAAAACGCCAAGGCAGCCAACATGCCTAAAGATAACGTAGAGCGTGCCATTAAAAAAGCATCAGACAAAGACACGGCCAACTTTAAGGAGGTTTTGTTTGAAGGCTATGCACCACACGGTATTGCCATTCTTATCGAAACAGCTACAGACAACAACAACCGTACGGTGGCTAACATACGCAGTTATTTTAATAAGTGCAACGGTGCACTGGGCACACAGGGCTCGGTAGAGTTTATGTTTGACCACACCTGTAACTTCCGTATACCGGCTGAGGGCCAGGATGTAGAAGAACTGGAGCTGGAAATGATAGACTTTGGCGTTGAGGAAATTTTTGCCGATGAAGACGGTATATTAATGTATGCCCCTTTTGAAAGCTTTGGCGCCATACAAAAAGAACTTGAAGCCCGAGGCATAGAAATCCTGTCGTCTGGTTTTGAAAGGATTCCACAGGTTACTAAAGAACTTACTGCTGAGCAGGTAGCCGATGTTGAAAAACTTCTTGAAAAAATTGAGGAAGACGACGACGTAATGAACGTGTACCACACTATGCAGGAGAGCGAAGAGTAATCCATTTCAGATTTTAGATTTCAGATTGAACTTCACTCAGGAATAAATTAGAATGAACTTCACTCATGCTTAAAAATATCAAGGCCATCCGAAAGGATGGTCTTTTTTTATTTGCTTCATAAAAAATTAAAAATCAATAATTTAATACCTTAAATAGAAGTTTGGGTGAAGTTCAATCTGAAATCTGAAATCAAAAATCTTAAATTCTTCCCCGGCAACTGTAACATTCCCTAACTTCCCCCGTCATTATATCAAACCAAATAACCAATTGGCAAACGCAACACAGGATATCGATACACTAATTGCACTCTGCAAACAGGGCAGCCGCAACGCGCAGTTTGAGGTTTATAACCGCTATTATAAGCCGCTGTTTAACACAGCACTGCGTATTGTTAAAGACAGCCACTGGGCAGAAGATGTAATGCAGGAAGCATTCCTAAAAGCGTTTACCAAGCTGGATATGTTTAAGGGTGAGGTAACCTTTGGGGCCTGGCTCAAAAAAATTGTGTTAAACCACAGCATAGACCAGTACAAAAAACAAAACCGCAACGACATGGATGCGATTGATACTGTACTGTACAAAACAGAAGACGATAATTACAAGCAGGAAGCGGTTATAGACTTTCAGCAGGTTAAGGCACAACAGGCGCTGGCGGCCATACAAAGCCTCCGCGAAAGCTACCGGGTAGTGCTTACCCTGCTGTACATAGAAGGCTATGACCAGGAAGAAATATCTGAAATTTTAGGCATTACCGCAGGTAACTGCCGCACCACCATAAGCCGGGCCAAAGATGCCCTGCTTAAAAAACTGAGTGAAGCATGAAGAACGAGAACAATTTAGATGAGCTTTTTAACGGGCTAAACGGTCAGTGGGATACTGCAGAACCCCACGACGGCCACGAAGACCGCTTTTTAAACCGCCTGGAGCGCAAAAAGAAAAAACGTTTCCCATTAAGGATTGCAATGTCTGTAGCGGCAGCTGTTGTACTTATTGCGGGTACTATCTTCTTTATGCTGCCGGCGCAGCCCAAAGAAGATATGGCGTTAAATAAAATGTCGCCTAAGGCTAAAGAGGCCCAGATGTATTTTGCATCTATTATAGAAAAAGAACTGGCCAGGGTAGAAAAGGAAGACAGCCCAGAAACCAAGAAGCTGGTGCAGGATGCCCTGCAACGCATGAACCAGCTGGAAGCCGATTATGACAAGCTTTTAAAAGAGCTGCAAATGAAAGGCGAAAGCAAGCAGCTGCTGCATGCCATGATTACCAATTTGCAAACGCGCATCTCGTTTTTAGAACAGGTGCTGAACAGGATTGAAAACATCAAAAAAATAAAGGAAAACTACAATGAGAACAATACTTAAAATCACCCTGCTGTTACTACTTGCCCCTATGGTGGCGCTGGCTGATGGCAAACATAAAGGCAAGTATACCAAAGAGAAAAAAATAAGCAAAAGCTTTAACGTAAGCGCCACAGCCGCGCTGGATGTTGCCAATAAATACGGCGCAGTGTATGTAACCACCTGGGACCAAAACCAAACCGCTATAGACGTTGTTATAAAGGTAAGCGGCGATAAACAGGACCAGATAGACAAAAGGCTTAACAGCATTGATGTTAATTTTGAAGCCACCACCGCCAAAGTAGCCGCAAAAACCCAGATAGGCAACTTTTCGGGCAAGGTGAGTATGGAGATTAACTATACCATTAAAATTCCGCGTAAGGGCACTACTGATATTACCAACCAGTATGGCAACGTTATACTGGGCAAGATGGACGGCAGGGCTGTGTTAAAAGTGCAGTATGGCAACCTGAACATAGACCGCCTCAACGGAAGCAAAAATGAAATTAACCTGCAATATAGCGATGCCGTAAGCATAGACTATATAGGCCTTACCAAAATAAACGCACAATACAGCAACCTTAAAATACAAACTGTAGGCGATGAACTTATTTTAAGCGGCGAATACAGCGAGGTTAAGCTGGGCAGTGTAAAAAGGCTTGACCTTAAAACATCTTACGGCGATATTAAGATAGATAGTGCACAGGAAATTATCGGCAGGGCCACTTACAGCGATGTAAAAATAGGCACCCTTACCGAGATGCTAAACTACAGCACCAGCTACGGCGATATTAAAGTGGACCGTATAACCAAAGAGGCTAAACAGGTAACCATATCCGGTGGGTATAGCGATATTAATGTTAGGTATGATGCCGCCTGGGCGTTTGATTTTAGCGCTAAAGTTACCTATGGCGATGTTAACGGCACACAAAACTTTACCATACAGGAAAAGAAACAGGCCAGCACCAGCAGCTACTTTAAGGGCTACCACCGCAGCAGTGGGTCGGCAAAGCTAACAGTAGATTCTGCCTATGGCGATATTAGCCTTACAAGGCTGTAAGGGGCTTAATCAACCCTGTGCAACCTTTTGCCTGATTTAAACGTCTGTAATACAAACCAAACACCTGGCTATGGCATAACACTACCCAATCATCAATCATCATTTAATCATCAAATCAAAAAACGGACATTATGAAAAAAGCAGCACTTTTGTTAGCGGCATGGGTATGCATTGCCCTGCCCGCAACGGCCCGCACATTGGGCAACCCCACCAAAACCAAAATCGAAAGGCAGGTGGGCACTTATGAAAACCTTAAGGTAAACGGCCCTTTTAAAGTTATCCTTACCACAGGGACACCCGGCACATTAAGCCTTAGCGGTGAAAACGAAATGCTGGCGCTAATTACCACTACCGTAACAGACGGCACCCTTGTTATTGAACTTGCAGAAGGCAAAACCCTGCCCCAAACCCAGAAAGTAGAAATAAAAGTACCTTTTACTACCCTTAACCGCATAGACCTTGTGGGCACGGGGCATATAGAGGCCGATAAAGCCATTAAAAATGACGTAAGGGTATCTATAGACGGTTGCGGCAGTATAAAGCTTAAAACAAGCACTGAAAACGTTGAGGCCTGCCTGCTGGGCCAGGGCGAAATAAAAGTAACCGGCAATGCCACAAACTTTACCGCAAAAATTATTGGCTGTGGCCACATTATGGCTTATGACCTTACGGCACAGGATGTAAAAGCGTGTGTATCAGGTTCGGGCACAATAGAAGCCAATTGCAGGCATGCGCTTACCGGGCGTATAAACGGCAGCGGAAATATTGTTTTTAGCGGTACCCCTAAAATTAAAGACCTTATGCGCAGCGGACAGGGTGAATTTACCATGCTGTAGCCCAAAATTTCATACACGTTGTTTAAAAAAAGGCCATCTTGTGCAAGCAGGGTGGCTTTTTAATTGAAAAATACCCATTATTAGGTATTTTATAATTTTAATAATGGGCATACATTTGTAATGTCTTTGGGGGCAAAGTAGTAGTCAAGCATGTAGCGTTCATGCAAATAGCCCCGGCGTTCTGCCGGGGCTATTTTTTTACCTATCCCCTACATAAAACAACAAACAAAAAAACTCCGGGTTGTGTGTCCCGGAGTTTTATATTTTAATAAAGTACGATTACTTTATAAATTCTATTTTCTGCGCTTCTTCAAGGTTAACGCTGTCAAAAAATCCCTGCTCGTTCATCCAGTCATCGCTAAATACTTTGCTCATGTAGCGCGAACCGTGGTCAGGGAAAATAAGTACCACATTGCTGTTTTCGTCAAACTCACCTGCCTCATCATACTGGCGTGCAGCCTGTAGTGTTGCACCGCTGGTGTAGCCTACAAAAAGGCCTTCGGTCTTGGCTATGTGGCGTGCAGCGTGGGCGCTGTCTTCGTCGTTTACTTTTATAAACTTGTCTATAACATCAAAGTCGGTAGCCGTAGGGATAAGGTTTTTACCAAGGCCTTCTATGCGGTATGGATAAATTTCCTCGCTGTCGAACTCACGGGTTTCGTGGTATTTTTTAAGTACAGAGCCATAAGCATCAACACCTAAAATCTTGATGTTAGGGTTCTTTTCTTTAAGGAAACGCGCTGTACCGCTAATGGTTCCGCCAGTACCGCTACAGGCAATAAGGTGGGTTATTTTACCATTGGTCTGCTCCCATAATTCGGGGCCGGTGGTAGTGTAGTGTGCGTCTACGTTAAGGTCGTTAAAATACTGGTTAATGTATACAGAGCCTTTAGTTTCTTCGTGCAGCCTTTTGGCCACGCTGTAGTAAGACCTTGGGTCATCTGCCGATACGTTTGCAGGGCAAACATATACCTTGGCACCCATGGCGCGCAGCATATCAATCTTGTCTTTAGAAGATTTAGAGCTTACGGCAAGTACACAGTCATAACCTTTAATTATGCTAACCATAGCCACGCTAAAGCCTGTATTTCCGCTGGTGGTTTCAATAATGGTATCTCCCGGTTTTAGGATGCCGCGCTTTTCGGCTTCTTCAATTATATAAAGGGCAATCCTGTCTTTAGTGGAGTGTCCGGGGTTAAAAGCTTCTACTTTAGCATAAAAATTTCCTTTCAACCCTTCGGTAACCTTATTGATTTTGATCAGGGGTGTATTCCCTATCAGTTCCAATACGTTATTATAGGCTTTTATTTCTTCTTTCATAAAAAAAATAAGTTAGCAAAGTAGCCCTGCTTATGGTTTTTAGCTACCTTAAAACCCTGCAAAGCTAACAAAAAAAATTTAATTAGTTTTTAATTCCTTCCAAATCTAGTAAAAAACTGAACTCCTTGGCATCTTCCTTAAGGGCTTCAAATCGGCCGGAAGCGCCTCCGTGGCCTGCCTCCATATTAGTATCAAGGTACAGCTGGTTATTACCTTTTTTAACAACACGCAGCAGCGCAACCCACTTGGCCGGCTCCCAGTACTGCACCTGGCTGTCGTGCAGGCCGGTAGTTACCAGCATATTAGGATATACCTGTGCGGTTACATTATCATAAGGCGAGTAGGATTTCATATAGTCATAATATTCCTTATCGTTAGGGTTGCCCCACTCGTCATACTCCCCTGTTGTAAGCGGAATACTGTCATCGAGCATGGTGGTAATAACGTCTACAAACGGCACCTGGGCAATAACGCCGTGGTACAGTTGTGGCGCCATATTAACAATTGCACCCATTAAAAGCCCCCCGGCAGAGCCTCCCTGTGCATATAAATGCTGCGGCGAGGTATAGCCCTGGGCTATTACATATTTAGAACAGTCTATAAAATCAGTAAACGTGTTTTTCTTTTGAAGCAGCTTGCCGTTGTCATACCACTCACGGCCCAGGTCTTCGCCTCCGCGGATGTGGGCAATGGCATATACAAAGCCCCTGTCTAAAAGGCTAAGGCGTATACTGCTAAAGTATGGGTCCATACTATAGCCGTAAGAACCGTAAGCATACAGCAGGAACGGGTTGCTGCCGTCTTTTTTGATTCCCTTGCGGTATACGATAGAAATAGGCACTTTGGTACCATCTTGTGCGGTGGCCCAGATGCGCTCTTCGGTATAGTTGTTTTTATCAAACTTGCCACCCAGTATTTCCTGCTCCTTAAGCACTTTCTTCTCTTTCGTCTTCATATTGAAGTCAATTACCGAAGAAGGCGTGGCCATACTCTGGTAGCTGTAGCGCAGTATATCAGTATCAAAATCAGGGTTGGTGCCCGTGCCGCAGGTGTAGGTTTCTATATCAAACGGCAGGTAGTATTCCTCGCCTTTCCAAGGGCGGATGCGTATTTTGTTAAGGCCGTTGCTGCGCTCGCTTATTACAAGGTAGTCTTTAAAGATATCAATGTCTTCCAGCAGCACATCTTTGCGGTGGCCTATAAGGTCTACCCAGTTTTCTTTTTCGGTTTTGCCCTCGGGCGTAGTCATTAGCTTAAAGTTGGTAGCCTTGTCTTTATTGGTAACAATGTACCACTTATCGCCATAATGGCTAATGCCATACTCAAGCCCGCGGGTACGTTTTTGGAATACTTTAAACTCGCCATCGGGCTTTTTAGCATCCAAAATGCGGTATTCGCTCGTTAGGGTGCTGCTTGAACCTATTACAAGATATTTTTTAGATTTCTCCTTATATATAAAGGTGCTGTAGGTATCGTCTTTCTCGTGATAGATAACGGCATCTTTGGCAGGGTCTTCGCCCAGTTTGTGCTTGTAAATTTTATCGCTGCGCAGGGTTACCTCGTCTTTACGGGTGTAAAACAGCGTTTTGTTATCGCCTGCCCAGGTAGAGCCGCCGGTAGTGTTTTCAATCTTAAATGGCAGTATCTCGCCGGTTTCAAGGTTTTTAACCTGAATGGTGTACTGCCTGCGCGACACGGTATCTACGCCAAAAGCCGCCCATTTGTTGTCTTCGCTAATGTTTAGCCCGCCCAGGTTAAAGTAGCTGTGCCCCTTGGCCATTTCGTTACAGTCGAACAAAACTTCTTCTTTGGCATCCATGCTGCCTTTGCGGCGTGTGTGTATGGGGTAGTCTTTTCCGGTTTCAAAACGGGTAATGTACCAGTAGCCATTGTAAAAATAAGGTACAGACGAGTCGTCTTCCTTAATCCTGCCCTTCATTTCCTGGAATAGTTCTTCCTGGAGCTGCTTGGTGTGGGCGGTGCTTTTCTGGTAATATTCGTTTTCTTTATTAAGGTAGTCTATAACTTCGGGGTTTTCCCTTTCGTTTAGCCAGTAGTAGTTATCTGTGCGGATGTCTCCGTGTTTTTCCAGCTGCTTTGCCTTTATGGCTGCAACCGGCGGAACTATGTTTTCAGTCATTGCTGTTTTGCTGTTTTGAGCGTGTGCGGCAAAAGTAACACAAACTGTACTTAAAAGTAAGCACTTTTTCATTCTTTTAAGGGTTGGTAAATAACACGCCAATTTAATACATTTGCAATAATATTTAACACTAAACCTAATAAAAATGTTTGGAGATTTAATGGGAATGATGGGTAAACTTCAGGAAACCCAGAAAAAGATTGAAGAAACCAAAAAAAGGCTTGATACTGTTTTAGTTGATGAACAAAGCAGCGACGGCCTGCTAAAGGTAACCCTTACGGCTAACCGCGCCATAAAAAGCCTGAGCATAGACGACAGCCTGCTGGAAGATAAAGAACAGCTGGGAGACTACCTTATATTAGTACTGAACAAGGCTATTGAAAAAGCTACAAACGTTAACGAAACCGAGCTTGCGGCTGTTGCCAAAGACGGCATGCCGAATATTCCGGGGATGTTTTAAATTTCAGAATTAAGATTTTAGATTTCAGATTTTGAGCTTCACTCTGACGGAAATTCAGAATTCAGAAATTAGAATTTAGAATGAGCTTCACTCGAATGTAGTAAGGCAGATGGAAACATCTGCTTTTTTATTACTTTAACAGCTTAAAAATATCCTCTCACAATGCTTAAAAAAATACTCCTCTCCTTACTTATAAGCAGCGCCGGTTATAGCCAGATTAAGTATGTACCGGTTATGATAAACCAATGCACAGGCAATAAGGACTACGAATATTTTCAACTCACTGACTGGAAAGGTGAAACCTATACCAATACAGATAACGATACCATAACTCTACCTGAACCGGGAGTGTATCAAATGCATCACGATTTTAAAGAGGCACCCGTTTCGATTAAATTTAATGATACGGAAATAAGGACGGACACTTTTTATACGACCAAACTAAATTTATCGATTTATATTTCTAACCCTCCATTTTCTGAATATTTTTCGTGTGGCGAAAAAGCGAACGGACTTGTAACCGATTATTACTTTAATGGTACAATACGGCAGACAGGCACATTTAAAAACGGCCAGTTAGATGGGTTCCTCAAAATGTATTCTAACTTGGGAAAGCTACAGGAAATGCATTTTAAGCACAAAAAGAAATGGTCTAAAACAGAATATTATACTAACGGAACTATTAAATCCTACACAGGAAACATTAATGGGTTTGAGCATAACGAATATTATAATGACGGAAAATTAAGCCTGCATGAAACATCTTCAGGATTTATGATTTATAACTCTACCGGAACTATAAACCAAACGCTTAGATGGAAAAAGAAAAAGCGAATTACATTTTTTAAAGAAGATAAAAGGATACTGTACCAATATACATTAAGCAGGTACAAAGGATCAGGATACAAAACCCAGGAAACCGTTTTTGAATCGTACACGGAACCCTATTTTTTTCAGAAGGGGAGTATTGATGAAATGCAGTTAATCAGCGAGATAAAGCGGGTTACTTTTTATTCAAACAATAAAGAGGTAGTGAGGATTGAGCCTGAAGATGACAGTTTTAAGGCTACTGTAACAATAACGCTTGTTAAAACCCGGCATAAAGAAAAGATTACCTCTAAAGATGAGTTGTTAGCAACACTTATTAAATACACTAAAGCATCTAATTAACTACTTCTCCCCTTTTTCTACATAAGTGCCACTACCCTTGCCTGATAACGATTTTAGGTGCAAACGGTATTCGCCATAATGGGTAGAAATACTGTCTGCCACCGCTACAGGTGTGTTGTTATGATAAACCGTATCGTTAGAAAAAGTAACAGCTTCGCGCGAAAAATCAATCCAGTCGCCCGCTGCCGGGTAGCCGCCGCCGTGCTTCCACTGGTGGGTGGTGATTATTTCTTCATTTGTTTTTGAGCAGGAAGCAAAAAGAAGCAAACCGGTAGCTATTACTATATTTTTCATGTTGATGGGTTTGAGTGAGGATTCCCCTCCTTCGGAGGGGAATGCCACGGTTGCTGTTATATAATAAAAAAAACAAACTAAATCCGTATTGTCAGCCTGAGCTTGTCGAAGGCCAATCCGCGTTTCACTATAGCTGAGTGAAGCTCATTCTAATTTCTGAATTCTAATTTCTAATTTCTTAAACCTGAAACTACAACGTAAACTTGCTCAACGTATCCACCACATACTGGTGCATAACCTCTTTATAATCAAGGTGCGTAACAATGCGTAGCTTGTTTTTGCCCAGCGAACTGATAAAAATGCCTTTCTGTTTCAGCTTTTCCATAATGGCGGCTTCGCTGTATTGCGGCTGTACAGAGAATATCAATATATTGGTTTCAACAGGCTCTATACTTTGTACCCATGGCAGGTGTTGTAGCACCTGCGCCAGCTGTTTTGCACGGCGGTGGTCTTCTTCCAGCCTGCCCACGTTGTTTTGAAGTGCATAGAGGCCCGCAGCGGCAAGATAACCGGCCTGGCGCATGCCGCCACCAAAAATCTTACGGATGCGCAGTGCACGGTTCATATCGGGCTTAGAGCCTACCAAAACCGAACCTACAGGAGCACCAAGGCCCTTGCTAAGGCACACCGAAATGGTATCGAACAGTTCGCCATAATGCTTGGGGTGCTGTTTGCGCGCCACAAGGGCGTTCCACAGGCGGGCGCCGTCAAGGTGGTATTTCAGGTTATTATCGGTACACACCTGCTTAATTTGCTTCAGGGTTTCGATATCATAAGTCGCCCCCCCACCCTTGTTGGTGGTATTCTCTATACACACCAGGGTTGTTAACGGACTGTGGTAAAAGTCGGGCGGGTTTATGGCATCCTGCACCTGCTGTGCGGTTATCATGCCACGGTGGCCGTCAATCAGCCTGCACGACACGCCGCTGTTAAACGCCGGGCCGCCGGCCTCATAATTGTATACGTGCGCCCATTTGTCGCAAATAAGTTCGTCGCCGGGCTGGGTGTGCAGCTTTATAGCTGCCTGGTTAGCCATGGTGCCGCTGGGGAAGAAAAGCGCGGCTTCCATACCGAAAAGGCCCGCTACAGCTTCCTCAAGCTCATTAACCGTCGGGTCTTGTTTATATACATCGTCGCCCACCTTTGCCCTGAACATTTGCTGTAGCATTTCGTGCGAGGGTTTTGTAACTGTGTCGCTGACTAAATTAATTTCCATATACTAAAAAATATCGCTTATTTTTGCGATACCTTAATACAAAACTACAGTTTTTATGACAAATACCGAACAAATAAAAGGTATTATAGAGCGCCTTGGTGCGCTGAGGAGGTATCTTTGACATTGACAGGAAGTTAATAGAGATAACCAACGAGGAAGAGAAGACTTTTGCCCCTGATTTCTGGAACAATGCCAAGCAGGCCGAAGCCATTGTGCGGGTGCTGCGCAGCAAGAAGAAATGGGTGGAAGATTATAATAAAGCGAACGACCTGGCCGAAGAGCTCCAGATAATGTATGACTTTTATAAAGAAGGCGACGTTAGTGAGGAAGAGCTTGACAACCAGTACACCCTTACCGTTACCCACATAGAAAACCTTGAGTTTAAAAACATGCTGAGCGACGAAGGCGACAGCATGAGCGCCGTATTGCAGATTACTGCCGGGGCCGGTGGGACCGAAAGCTGCGACTGGGCCAGTATGCTGATGCGTATGTACATTATGTGGGGCGAAAAAGAGGGCTACAAGGTGAAGGAGCTTAACTACCAGGAGGGCGAGGTTGCCGGTATTAAAACCGTGACGCTTGAGTTTGAAGGCGATTACAGCTTTGGCTGGCTTAAGGGCGAAAACGGCGTGCACAGGCTGGTGCGCATTTCTCCGTTTGACAGTAACGCCAAGCGCCATACCTCGTTTGCATCGGTGTACGTGTACCCGCTGGCAGATGATACTATTGAGATTGAGATAAGCCCATCTGACATTAGCTGGGAAACCATGCGAAGCAGCGGTGCGGGAGGCCAGAACGTTAACAAGGTAGAGACTGCGGTGCGCCTGCGCCACCACCCTACCGGTATTATTATTGAAAACTCGGAGACCCGCTCGCAGCTTGATAACAAAATCAAGGCCATGCAGTTACTTAAATCACAGCTATATGAAATTGAGCTTAAGAAACGCCAGGCCATGCGCGATGAGATTGAAGCCAACAAGATGAAGATTGAGTGGGGTTCGCAAATTCGCAACTATGTGCTGCACCCCTACAAGCTGGTTAAAGATGTGCGTACTGCTTACGAAACCAGCGATACCGATGGCGTGATGAACGGCAACATTGACGAGTTCCTGAAGGCGTACCTGATGATGATGGGACAGAAGGAGGAGGAGAATTAGGATTAACGATTTTCTATTTGATATTGAAACCTGTAGCTGATAAGTTGCAGGTTTTTTTGTATATTTATATTCTTATCAAAATTTCAATGAGTACAGAAATAATGCTAAGTAATTGGAGAGAGGGACAAACAAAAGCTGAAAGGCTTTGTGCTAATCTTCTAAGCTTAGAAGGTTATAGTTCTATCGACCCACAAAGCCCATTAGGCGGCCCAGATGGTACTAAAGACATAATTTGTGAATTGAACGGATGGAAATATATTGGTGCCACATATTTTCCTACCACCCCAAATAATTTTAATGCCATAAAAAAGAAGTTCAAGACAGACTTGGAAGGCTTTAAAAAAAACAAAGTTGATGGAATTATTTTTTTAACTAATCAAAAAATAACCCCCATTCAAAGAGAAACATTAATATCTATAGCTGGCAACGAATCTTGCAACGCCATAATTTATCATGTAGAAAGAATAAGAGTTATTCTCGATTCTCCTATAGGATTTGGGTTGCGATTAGAATACTTAGGAATTAGTATGTCAAAGGAGGAACAGTTAAGTTTTTTTTCTGACCAAAGAACTTACCTTAAAGATCTTTTAAAAGACAATAGTGATTACATTATTGATTCAATTGGAAAAAAAATTGAAGCTTGGAAGGAGCCATCAGAGAAAGCATTTAAAATGGTCCAAAATATTTATGAGGCCACAATGAGTACATTTTCGTTCTTAAATGGACATAATGAACGATCAAATAAAAAAGAGTTAAGATTCCCAACTATCAACTTTATAACAGACAAGTTAACTATTAATGACTTACGTTTCTTTCATAAAGCAATTTTATTTGAGACTAAATCTACACACATTGGCCAACTCAGAACCGTTGACGTTTGGATAGGAGGAAATAAAATGTCTGAAGCGAGATTTGTCGCTACTAAAGCTTCAGAAATATCCAAAGATTTACAAGATCTCTTAACTAAATGGAATAATAATTATAACTCAATTAAAGATTCCGAAAAAAGCACTATCATTGATGCTATAACAGATTTTCATTATAGTTTCTTAACTATTCATCCATTTCTCGATGGAAATGGTAGAATAGCAAGATTTTTATTATCTCAGCAAGTAGCGGAACTTTTAAAAATTAATTATCAAATCATTATTGAAGATCGTAGTAGATATTTTAATGCATTAAGCTCAGCTGAAATTGACGGTAACTTACAGCCTCTTAAAGTCATTTTAACTCAAGCAATTTATGGAATTGAACAAATTTAAAGTAATTCGATGGGATACATAAAAGAACCGGAGGGAGTAGATTTTGTGATAGAAAGTACCCCCCTGACAAAAAGAGAAGCTAAAGAAATAAGTGATTTTATAAAGTCGCGAAAAGAGGAAGCTAAAGCAGTTACTAAAAAAAGTTCTAAAAAAGCCTGACAATTATTTGCATATATCAAATTCACGATATATCGTGAATTTTTTCAGAGGCAACTTTTATAAAAAAAGACAAAAAACGGGTTACCAATTTAGACAGGCATCGAAAAAAAATTCACGATATATCGTGAATTTTACCCCGAAAGCAACTTTTTGAAATTTCAAAGCGGCACCCAAAACATAAAAAACAACAAACCCCGGAACCAAAATCCCGGGGTTTTATTTTGCGTTATGATTTTCACGTCCCAAAACCCTACTTTATGACTTTTGACCTTCGACTTTCAAACTGAATGTTGAACTCCAAAAGTGAAAAATTAAGCACTTTTACACCTGGATTACACCCAGATTGAAGGGTTTTGTAATCGGCGCATGGTTGGCTGCTTCAATGCCCATAGAAATCCATTTACGGGTATCAAGCGGGTCGATAATAGCGTCGGTCCACAACCTGGCAGCCGCATAATACGGCGAAACCTGGGCATCATACTTAGCCTTAATGCGGTCAAACAGCTCGGTTTCTTTGTCCGGGGTCAGCTCTTCCCCCTTGGCTTTCAGGCTGCTGGCTTCAATTTGCAGGAGTACCTTGGCGGCTTGTGCACCACCCATAACAGCGAGCTCAGCACTGGGCCAGGCGGCAATCAGGCGGGGGTCATACGCTTTGCCACACATAGCGTAATTACCTGCACCATAGGAGTTTCCAACCACAATAGTAAACTTTGGCACTACTGAATTGCTCACGGCGTTGACCATTTTGGCGCCATCCTTAATAATGCCGCCATGCTCTGATTTAGAGCCCACCATAAAGCCTGTAACATCCTGTAAAAACACCAGCGGAATCTTCTTTTGATTGCAATTTGCTATAAACCGGGTGGCCTTATCTGCACTGTCTGAGTAGATTACGCCACCAAACTGCATTTCGCCCTTCTTGCTTTTTACCACCTTGCGCTGGTTGGCCACAATGCCCACAGCCCAGCCGTCTATACGGGCATACCCGGTAATAATAGTTTGCCCATAACCGGCCTTATACTCCTCAAAATCAGAGTTATCCACAAGGCGTTTGATGATTTCCATCATGTCATACTGCTCGTTTCGTGCTTTGGGCAGTATTCCGTAAATATCCTTTTCTTCAAGGGCAGGTTTTAAGGCTTCAGTACGGCTGTAACCCGCTGTTTCATAAGCACCTATCTTATCAACTATATTGCGTATGGTGTCAAGGGCATCGCGGTCGTCTTTGGCTTTATAGTCAGTCACACCACTGATTTCGCAGTGTGTAGTAGCACCCCCAAGTGTTTCGTTATCAATGCTTTCGCCAATAGCCGCCTTAACTAAATAGCTGCCAGCCAGGAAAATACTGCCGGTTTTATCTACAATCAGGGCTTCATCGCTCATAATGGGCAGGTAAGCCCCACCCGCCACGCAACTGCCCATAACGGCAGCAATTTGGGTAATACCCATGCTACTCATAATGGCATTGTTACGGAAAATACGGCCAAAGTGCTCTTTATCAGGGAATATCTCATCCTGCATGGGCAGGTAAACTCCCGCACTATCAACAAGATAGATAATGGGCAGGCGGTTTTCCATGGCTATTTCCTGGGCGCGCAGGTTCTTTTTACCGGTTATTGGGAACCACGCCCCGGCCTTAACTGTGGCATCGTTAGCCACCACAACACACTGTTTACCTGACACATAACCTATAACCACCACTACCCCGCCGCTTGGGCAGCCACCGTGTTCGGCATACATACCGTCTCCGGCAAAGGCCGCTATCTCAATACTCTTAGAATCTTTATCTAACAGGTAATCAATACGTTCGCGTGCGGTTAACTTGCCTTCGGCGTGCAGTTTTTCAATGCGTTTTTCGCCACCGCCCAGCTTTACCTTAGCAAATTTTTGCTTAAGGTCAGACAGCAGCAGTTTATTATGGTCTTCATTTTTATTGAAGTTAATATCCATTTTGATTGTATAATTTTAAATTTACACTAATTTTGGCTATGCTAAAATATGAAATTCTTTGTAATTTGATATTTTTTTTAAATAGATACTAAAAAAATATTAGAGCTGCCCTTAACATTAGTAACCTCAAGTTTATAATTAGTTAATGATTTCTTAACATTAGCCCCATACATTTGCAGCACCAAAATATACATATAATGTCTATAAACAGTATCTTTCAGTTTCTTGTACCAAAAGATAAGAAATTCTTCCCATTATTTGAGCAGGCAGCTCAAAACCTTGTAGTTCTGGCACAAACGCTTCACGAAGCCGTAAATGTACCAAAGGCCGAAAGGGAGCCTTACTACAGGAAAATTGAAGAACTGGAAGGCATAATTGAAGAAATTGCCCACAAGACCAACCTTGAGCTTAGCCGCAATTTTATTACCCCGTTTGACCGCGAAGACGTGCACGCGCTTATAACAGCCATAGACAATGTAGCTGATTATCTGTATGGTGCGGCTAACAGGATGAGGCTGTATCAGGTAGAAAAGATTACCAAGTCTATCCGCAAGATGACCGAAATTACCCTTGAAAGCGCCCAGCTTATTGAAGCTGCCATATCTGACCTTGAGGGTATGAAAAACCTTAAAGGCATAGGCGAAATATGCAAGAGGCTCAACAAGCTTGAAAACAAATCAGACAACGTTTTTGACAAAGCTGTTGCCGATATATTTGAAAATGAGACTGATGCAAAAAACATAATCAAGTACAAAGAGGTGCTTTCTGCCCTTGAATCGGCTTCAGATAAATGCAAGGGTGTAGCTAACGTGCTTGAATCGATAGTAGTTAAGCACTCTTAATACAACCTTAGCAACTTTATTATGTTTACACTTCTTATAGTAATTATAGTGCTGGCGCTGATATTTGACTATATCAACGGTTTTCACGATGCGGCAAATGCTATTGCTACCGTTGTGGCTACCAAGGTGCTAACACCATTTCAGGCGGTTTTATGGGCCGCATTCTTTAACTTCCTGGCCTATTGGGTTTTTGGTTTTGGCGTTGCCGATACCGTTGCCAAAACCGCCAGCACCATGGATATTAACCTTGTAGTGATACTTGCCGGTGTAATTGCAGCCATTTGCTGGAACCTGCTTACATGGTGGCTGGGCATACCTTCAAGTTCATCGCACACGCTTATAGGCGGCTTTGCGGGCGCTGCCATTGCCCATGCCGGTTTTGATGTAGTTAACTGGTATACACCCGGTAAAGACGGCCACCTACCATCGGGTGTACTGATTATTGTAGCCTTTATTGTACTGGCTCCGCTTTTAGGTGCACTTGCTTCTTATATTATCTCTATATGGCTTCTAAACTCTTCTAAGAAAAGCATTTACCCTAAGCTATTTACAGGTGCACTTATGCTGGGCACCATTATTTTTGTAGCCTGTAAGCTTGAAGGTTTTGAAGAAATAAAAGAACCGCGTTTTCAGTCGCACTTTTGGGCTGTAGCCCTTCACCCTGAGAATATTAAATGGCTTCTTGTAGCCTTTATTATACTAACAATTGGTACATTCTGTTTGTTTTTCAGCAGTTTAACCCTAAGCAAAGCTGAAACCTGGTTGAAGAGGATGCAGCTGTTATCATCGGCATCATTTAGCCTTGGTCACGGTGGTAACGACTCACAAAAAGTTATGGGTATTATTGCTGCTGCGGTAGCGGTTTATATACATACAAGCGGCCTAACACAGGAAAGCATGCCTTCATGGCTTAATGTAGTATTGCCAAAAGATGGTGTTGAAGGACAGATGCCAGGGTGGATTCCGCTGGCGTGCTACTCTGCCATTGCCATGGGAACCCTTAGCGGTGGCTGGAAAATTGTAAAAACCATGGGCTCTAAGATTACCAAAGTAACCTCTTTTGAAGGTGTTGCTGCCGAAACTGCCGGAGCCTTAACGCTTTACTTTACAGAACACCTTAAAATACCTGTAAGTACAACACACACCATTACCGGTTCAATTATTGGTGTAGGCCTTACAAAACGTGTAAGCGCCGTGCGTTGGGGTGTAACGGTTAACCTGCTGTGGGCATGGATATTAACCATACCGGTATCTGCTGTATTGGCGGCACTTGTTTACTATATACTTTCGCTGTTCTTATAAAAGATACATACAATAAAAAATGCCTGCTCAAATTATTAAGCAGGCATTTTTGTTTTATACCAATATGGCAAAAAAATGCTATTGAATGGAATATTTGTGCTATTCCTAAAACGATGTAGTGTAATAACTTTGAGAAACAAACAAAAAACATTTTCAAAATTATGAGCACGTTAACTAACAGGCCGGAGTTTAAAGATAAGTATGATAATTTTATTGGCGGTAAATTTGTACCCCCTGTAAAAGGAGAATATTTTGATAACACATCGCCCATAGACGGCAGTTTTATTGCCAAAGCAGCACGTTCTACCAAAGAAGATATAGACCTTGCACTCGATGCCGCACACGAGGCATTTAAAGCCTGGGGCAAAACATCTCCCGCTTACCGCAGCAACATCCTTAATAAAATTGCCGATACCATTGAGGCTAACCTTGAGTACCTTGCTGCCGTTGAAACCGTAGATAACGGCAAAGCCATACGCGAAACACTTGCGGCTGACCTACCGCTGTGTGTAGACCATTTCAGGTACTTTGCAAGTGTTATACGTGCTGAGGAAGGCACCATAAGCGAGCACGATGAAAACACAGTTAGTATTGTACTGCATGAGCCTATTGGCGTTGTAGGCCAGATTATCCCGTGGAATTTCCCGCTGCTTATGGCTACCTGGAAAATTGCACCGGCCATTGCCGCAGGCTGCTGCACCGTGGTTAAAGCCGCCGAGCAAACCCCTACTTCTATCATAGTATTAATGGAACTGCTTCAAGATGTAATACCTGCCGGTGTAGTAAACATTGTAAATGGTTTTGGCGTAGAAGCCGGTAAGCCACTTGCTACATCACCACGTATCTCTAAGGTATCATTTACAGGCGAAACCACTACAGGCCGTCTTATTATGCAATATGCCGCCGAAAACATTATACCAAGCACTATGGAACTTGGTGGTAAGTCGCCCAACATTTTCTTTAAATCGGTAGCCGATGCCGATGATGATTTCTTTGATAAAGCCATAGAAGGCGCTGTATTATTTGCCCTTAACCAGGGCGAGGTATGTACCTGCCCAAGCCGTATACTGGTACACGAAGACATTTACGACAAATTTATAGAGCGCGTTATTGCCCGTACTGAAGCTATTAAAACCGGGCATCCGCTTGATACTACCGTTATGATGGGCGCACAGGCCAGTAACGACCAGTATGAAAAAATACAGTCTTACCTAAAAATAGGCAAAGAAGAAGGTGCAGAGCTACTTACAGGTGGTGAAGCAAACAAGCTTGAGGGCGACCTTGCAGGTGGGTACTACATTCAGCCCACTATATTTAAAGGCCATAACAAAATGCGCATTTTCCAGGAAGAGATATTTGGCCCTGTAGTATGTGTTACCACCTTTAAAACTACCGAAGAAGCTATTGAAATTGCAAACGATACGCTGTATGGACTTGGTGCTGGCGTTTGGACACGCGATGCACACGAGCTGTACCAGGTGCCACGCGCCATTAAAGCCGGGCGTGTGTGGGTAAACAACTACCACGCCTATCCTGCCCACGCGCCATTTGGAGGTTATAAAAAATCGGGCTTTGGCCGCGAAAACCATCTTATGATGCTGGAACACTACAGGGAAACAAAGAACATGCTTATATCATACGACAAAAAGAAACTCGGGTTTTTCTAATTATATTGTTTAGCGTGTGCGGGCCGCTTAGTTTGAGCGGCCTGCTTTTTTATGCCATATAACTAAATTTTATACAGATTATGACACAAACAATGAAAGCTGCCCGATGGCATGCTGCAAAGGATATTAGGATTGAGCAGGCAGAAATTCCTGTAACAGGTAAAAAACAGGTAAAAATAGAGGTGCAGTTTGCCGGTATTTGCGGCTCAGACCTGCATGAATATACCCACGGGCCAATGCTTATTCCTGTAGAAAAACCTTATTCGCTTAACGGCCATCAGGGCGTTACTACATTAGGTCACGAATTTTCAGGAATTGTAGCCGAGGTGGGCGAAGGCGTTACCAATGTAAAAGCAGGCGACAGGGTAGTAATAGAACCTCTTTTCAAAAATCCTGACAGCCCGTTTATTGCCAATGGCGAATACAACCTTAGCGAGCCGCTGGGCTTTGTGGGTCTTACATCTAACGGAGGTTTTGCTAAATACACAGTAGTAGAAGACTACATGGTGCATAAAATTCCTGATACCATGAGTTTTGAACAGGGAGCGCTTGTAGAGCCTGCCGCCGTAGCGGTTTATGCCGTGCTGCAAAGTGGGTTATCCTTAGGACAATCATGTATTATATACGGTGCAGGGCCTATTGGGCTGTTATGTGTTCAGGCCGCAATAGCTGCCGGTTCATCTAACGTTATTGTGGTAGATATTGCCGAAAAACGCCTTGAAAAAGCTAAAGAGGTAGGTGCTACCCATATTATAAACGGTAAGGATACTGATGTTCCTGCAAAGGTTAAAGAACTGACTAACGGAGGTGCCGATGTGTTTCTTGATGCCGCAGGTGTACAGGCCAGTTTTGACGGTGGCATACAAAGCCTGCGCAACGGCGGTACAGCAGTACTGGTGGCCCTCTTTGGCAAAACCGTAACTCATGATGCTTTTGCACAGGTAGTGCGCGAAATTACCATTAAAGGAATTATTGCTTATAGAAATATATTCCCGCAGGTTATAAGCCTTATTGATAGCGGCCGTATGCCGGTTGAAAAACTTGTAACCCAGAAAATAACGCTGGACAATATTGTAACCGATGGTTTTGAGGCACTTGTATCTAACCCATCGCAGGTTAAAATACTTGTAGATATAAACGGATAGCAAACCTGCCGCCATGGCATAGCTATGGCGGCTAAATTTTTAACTATGTATAAAAGGATTGATGTAACAGATGAAGCCGCAGCTTTGATTGCACAGCTTAAAGAGCGCCACGGCGAGCTCATGTTTCACCAGAGTGGCGGTTGCTGCGACGGCAGCCAGCCCATGTGCTTTGAAAAAGGTGACTTTAAGCTTGGGTATAGCGATGTGTGCCTGGGCATTGTAGAAGGCTGTGAATTCTGGATGAGTAAAGACCAGTTTGAATACTGGCAGCACACACACCTTACTTTAAATGTGGTAAATGGCCGGGGTGCAAGCTTTTCGCTTGAAATACCTTATGGTAAACGCTTTTTAATTGAATCAAGGCTATTTACCGAAGAAGAAACAAAGGATTTGGAGCCGCTCACATATTTGGCTGAATAGGGGATTCGGTTATTTGGTAATTTGGTCATTCGTTGGGACTATCGGTACAAATTACCGAATTACCAAATCTACGATTAAGAATAGAAAATTATCCCGCATTAAGCAGCTGGTACTGTTTTGGCGTAATACCTTCATGCTTTTTAAACAGGCGGATAAAGTAGTTACAATCATCAAAACCTGCCATAAAACACACTTCGTTTACCTGTATGCCCGGGTTTTTAAGCAGGCGTTTGGCATGCTTAATTTTCTCGTTAAGTATAAATTCTATGGGGCTCATACCTAATTCACGCTTAAAGTAGCGGTAAAAAGTAGTGGTACTCATACATGCCTTTTCGCTTAAAGCCTTAAGGTTTACGGGCTGTGTAATATTCTCTTTTATAAATTCGGCAATGGCATAAATGGCGCTGTTGGTGTCAGTCTTACCCTCATGGGCAGCGTGTACAGTTTGTGTTTGCACAATGCGCACTAAAAGCTCCTGTAAGGCAAGATCGGCAAGGGCATCTTTAGTAACCGATGTGCCCATACACTCACGAATGAGTTTATTAAGCGTGGCGGCCAACTCTGTATTGTTATAAAAAAAGTAATTTTCGTGGTTAAGGTACCAGCTGTCGCTTCCTTCTTTTGGGTAACGCTCATTAAGAAAGTTAAGTGTTTCGGCTATTTTATCATGATCAATGGCAAGTGCCAGGCATTGTGTAGGGTTTTGGTGCGAAGCCTCCGGAAAATCGATCTTCATTTCTACATTACCGGGCACAATAACCGTTTCACCGGGAAGGTATACAAACTCTGGGTCATCAAACAGGTGCATTACCTTTTTGCCACGCAGCATACTGGTTACTACCAGGTCGTTAAACTTAAGGGGGACTAAAACACTCTCCTGATAGGTTTCAAACAGGTTGAGTTCACAATTTTCAAGAGAATATATAGTGCGGTTTTCAACAAGCGTTTTCAGCGATTTTTCCCCTGTAAGCTGTGGGGCATTCAGTAAGGCTTTTTGCGTTTGCATGGTCATTAACTTAATCGTTGTAAATTAATGATTTTTGCCGGATTGATAAAATTCTGCGAGTTATTTTTCAGAGTCTTCTGCCTCTTCTTCCATTTTATGCTTAAATGGCAGCGAAACAATAAAGGTAGTACCCTTATCTTTACCCGGGCTCATGGCATAAATATTACCCTTATGCAGCTCTACAAACGATTTTGTTATAGACAGCCCCAACCCGTGAGAGGTTTCTTTACCCGTAGGTTTAGAGCTCAGTTTGGCAAACTTGGTAAACAGTTTTTGCATATCGCTAAAGTTAAGCCCCTGCCCTTCGTCTTTTACCTCAATATGCACATAGTTACCGGCCTCGCGCGCCGAAACTTTTATGCAACTGCCCTGGTAAGAATATTTAAGGGCATTGCTAAGCAAGTTATGCAGTATATCAAGAATTTTGACCCTATCAGCCTCAATAAGTGGCAGACGTTCATCTACATACAGCTCAATAACCTGTTTTTTACGGTTGGCCAGCAGCTCAAAATTGTTAACCAGGCGGTTAAACATTTCAGTAAGGTCTACTTCTTCAATATTTAGCGTAAGGTCTTTATCTTCAAGCTCCTGCTGCTTGAGCAGGTCGCCCAGCTTAGCCTGTATGCGCACAACGGCAGAGTTTATATTCTCGGTCATCCTTTCAGACGAAGCCGGGTTTTTGCTGATAATCTCGTTAGCCAGCTTTATAGAAGCCAGCGGGTTCTTGATTTCATGCAGCACTATATTCATAAGGTTAATGTGCGACTCAAGCGATTTGCGGTAGCGCAGGCGGTTTTCAAGCTTATCTATTATAATGGTAGACAGCGTCTTGAGCATTTCAACCTGATGTTCGGCTACTTCCTCGCGCGGTTCAAAATCAATCACGCAAAGGGCGCCAACATTAAACCCTTCAGGCGATTTTAGCGGTGCACCCACATAAAAACGTATCCCCTCTTCAAGGGCAAGCAGGTTTTCTCCGTCAGGTAGTATAAGCGATTGTGTATCATTAATAACCGTAACAGTATCTTCAAGCACGGCCTGGGCACAAATGCTCTGCTCTCGCGGCAGTTCGTTAACGCTTATAGGGCTAAGGTTAGACTTTACAAAAACGCGGTCTTTATCTACAAAAGTAATTAACGCACCGGCAGCATTAAACACCTGGAGTGCCATAAGGGCAATCTTATCAAAAGTGTCTTCGCTGTGTGTGTCAAGGATTTGGTAGTCCTTAAGCTTTTCAAGCCTTTCGTAATCGTTTTTTGGTATTGCAGAAGCCGGTTTGTAAGTCATTTTACTGGTTAGCGGAATACTTGTTAAATTAAACCTAATTCCATGTACCGAATGTACGACTTATTTTACTGGCTATGGTTGTTTTAAGAAAAGATTATAACATTTTATGCATTAAATAATAAAAACTCACTACCGTGAATTAAACCCAACCTTTGATATAAATTATAATTAATGATAATGAACCTACATTAGTATATCGCCTGATTTAAATACTATTATTTAAGTTGAATTTTAAATATCAGATTAAAAAATTATATATCAAATAGTTATAGAACTATTGTCTTTACAATTAATGATGAGGATTTACAGAAATAGAAAATGCCCCCAAGTTATGTCAGACTTTTTGAGGGCAATTCATAAAAAATATAGTATTGTATTTACACCTTACCGTTCTTGATTTCCTCAACAATTTCAGGGTTAAGCAGCGTGCTTGTATCGCCAAAGTTGCTAAAGTCGCCCTCGGCAATTTTGCGCAGTATACGCCTCATAATTTTACCCGAGCGCGTTTTAGGCAACCCTGACACAAACTGAATTTTATCGAGCTTGGCAATAGGGCCAATATGGCTGGAAATGTGTTCGTTTATTTCTTTTACAAGGTTGTCCTGGTTACGCCATGCACCGGCTTCTTTAAGTATGATAAACCCGTAAAGCGCATTGCCCTTAACATCGTGCGGGAAGCCCACAATGGCTGATTCTGCCACCGATGGGTGCTCATTAATGGCATCTTCAATAGGCGCTGTGCCCAAGTTGTGGCCACTTACAATAACCACATCGTCTACACGGCCTGTTATCCTGTAATATCCCACTTCATCCCTTAAAGCACCATCTCCTGTAAAATACTTGCCGGGATAAGCCGAAAAATATGTTTCCTTAAACCTTTGGTGGTCGCCCCAAATGGTGCGCGCCATACCCGGCCACGGAAATTTTATGCACAGGCTACCCACCACCTGGTTGCCTTCAATCTCATTGCGCAGCTCATCCATAAGCACCGGCTGTATGCCCGGTAATGGCAGGGTGGCATAAGTAGGCTTGGTAGGGGTTACAAAAGGCAATGGCGATATCATGATACCACCTGTTTCGGTTTGCCACCAGGTATCAACTATAGGCGATTTCTTTTTGCCTACGTGGTCGTTATACCAGTGCCATGCCTCTTCGTTAATAGGTTCGCCTACCGAACCTATTACTTTTAATGATGTAAGGTCGTGCTTATCTACCCATTTCCAGTCTTCTTTAGCCAGTGAGCGTATGGCTGTAGGAGCAGTATAGAACTGTGTAACCTTATGCTTGTCAATCACTTCCCAAAAACGCCCAAAATCAGGATACGATGGTATTCCTTCAAAAATAACCGTAGTAGCGCCGTTTAGCAGCGGGCCGTACAGTATATAGGAGTGCCCGGTAATCCAACCTATATCGGCCGTACACCAATACACATCATTTTCTTCATAAGCAAATATGTTTTTAAAGGTATAAGCCGTATATACCATGTATCCTGCTGTAGTGTGCAGCATACCTTTAGGCTTACCGGTAGAACCTGAAGTATACAGAATAAACAACGGGTCTTCGGCATCCATAATCTCTGCCACGTTATTAGCAACAGCCTCATCAAGAAGTGGTTGAAGCCACTGGTCGCGTCCTTCCTGCATTTTTATATCAGCATTGGTGCGCTTGGCAACAAGTACTTTTTCTACCGTTGGGCAGGTTTTAAGTGCCTCATCTACAATACCTTTAAGGTCTATGGTTTTATTGCCGCGGTATCCGCCGTCTGAAGTTATTACCATTTTACAGCCGCAATCAATTATCCTTGCCGCTACTGCAGATGCCGAAAAGCCTGCGAAAACCACCGAGTGTATGGCGCCTATCCTTGCACAGGCCAGTACCACAACGGCAAGTTCGGGTATCATAGGAAGGTAAATACATACCCTGTCGCCTTTCTTAATACCTTGTTCTCTAAGCACATTAGCCATTTTAGACACACGCTCATAAAGCTGCGTGTAGGTTATGTGCTGGGCTTCTTCATCAGGGTTATTAGGCTCAAAAATAATGGCTGTTTTGTTTCCCCTTTTTGCCAGGTGACGGTCTATGCAGTTCTTTACAATGTTAACCTTGGCACCACTAAACCATTTAAAATCGGCTTCCTGCATATCAAATTCAAGTACCTTATCCCACTGCTGGTACCAGGTAAAATTTTCATCGGCAATCTTGTCCCAAAATTTGCGTGGCTCGCGTATTGATTTATTGTAGTGCTTAAAGTATTCTTCAAAGTTTTTAACCTGGTAATAGCTCATTGTCAGTTTGTTTTGTTTGTTATAGAATTGTAAATATAACAAGCTTTACCATCATAATACTATATATTTATGCTAAAATACTATATACTATTCTGCAAGCAGGCCGTTAACCTGCTCTACCAGTTTTTTAAGCGAGAAAGGCTTGGTAATGTAAAGGTTAGCACCAAGTGAAAGGCCTTTTTCAATATCGTTTTCCTTGTTTTTAGCCGACAGGAAAATAACTTTACACCCGTTTAACCTTTCATCCTGCTTAACAGCCTCAATAGTAGCAAAACCATCTACCATAGGCATCATAACATCAAGCATAATAAGGTCGGGTATTTTATTTTGCAACAGGTCTAAAGCCTCCTGCCCATCGCGTGCAATAAACACCTCATAGCCATTTTTCCTGAATGTATATTCAAGCGACATTACAATGTTGGGTTCATCGTCTACAATTAATATCTTTTTCATTCTTTTTCATTTTGCTGCTTAGGCAATGTAAATATAATACTTGCGCCGCCTTCAGCCCTGTTTTCAGCCCAAATTTTACCTTTGTGGTATTCTACAATCTGCCGGGTAATGGCCAGTCCGAGCCCACTGCCTACAGGTTTTTTAATATTCTGGTTGGTAGACTGGTAAAACTTGTCAAATATATTCTCTATATCTTCGGGCTTTATGCCCCTGCCGTTATCACTTATTGTGGCTGTAATAACTTCAGTATCATTTTCTAATGAAATACTTATCCTGCCCTCTGTTTCCGGGCAAAATTTAATGGCGTTAGAAATCAGGTTGGTAATAACCTGTATCAGGCGGTCTTCGTCATACTCTGCCTCTGCCCTGCTGTTGTCATCAAAAATTACTGTAATGTTTTTGTTCCGGATGAGCTGCTGCAAAGGCACGAGTGCTTTAACTATAGTATTGGTAAGGTTGTACAGGCCAATGTTTATCTTTTGCTTGCCGGTTTCAAATTTTTCAAGATCGAGAATCTTGTCAATCAAACGGTTAAGCCTGTCTGACTCTGATATAATATTTTGAAGGAACTGCCGCCTCATATCATCCGGAATATCATCGTCGTCATACAGTATTTCCCCGGCAGCCTTAATCGCGGTTATGGGTGTGCGCAGCTCGTGCGTAACGGTATCCAGAAACTCATCTTTCTGGCGGTCTTTCCACACCAGCTTTTCATTGGCCATTTGCAGCTGGTTTGTGGCGGCCTTAAGCTCTCTTGAGGTCTCGGTAAGTTTTTTGTTTATGCTAATATTCTCCTGCGATTCTTCCAGTATGCGCAGTACTTCGGGCAGGGTAATCTTTTCTTCCTTAACCACACTCGATATCAGTATCTTAGCCGATGCCGTACCTATATGCCCGGTAAGCAGGTTTTCGGCAAACTTAATAAGGCGGGCGTCGGCCAGTTCCTGGTCGTTTTCCACCCCATATTTCTGATTAAAAAGCTTGAGTGCCCTGCCCGTTCGCTCTTCTCCCAAAAAGCGTTTCAGTACCTTTACAATATCTGATGTATAAGCCGTTCCTTTCCATATAAAGGCATTTTCATGCATGGTGATGTACTTGTCTACATCTATAAACATTTCGGCATAATTGCGTTCGCGGTAGTTACCCTTAAAACTAACCGAAACCGCCATATAGGTAAATACATTGGCCAGCATACTCCAAAAAAAGGCGTGTGCAATGGGGCTAAGGTAATCAAGCCCAAATAGTGCGAACGGCTTTAAAAAGGCTATACCAAAAAGGCCCTTGGTTACAAACTGGTCGTTAGGGTTTGCTGCACCGGTTACATAGGGTATAAGCATGGTGTAGGTACACACGGTAAAACCAATAATAATACCCCATATAGCACCTAACCTTGATGCCCGCCTCCAGAACAGTGCCCCAAAAAACGACGGCGCCAGCTGCGATATAATTACAAATGCCACAAGCCCTATAGATACCAAACCGTAGTCTAACGCTACCATACGGTAAATAAAGTAAGATATGATAATAAGGCTGAAAATGCCCACCTTACGGATGTTTACAATACGCTTGGTGTTATCCTGCGGG
Organism: Flavobacterium akiainvivens; assembly: GCF_001278115.1. Lineage (GTDB taxonomy): Bacteria > Bacteroidota > Bacteroidia > Flavobacteriales > Flavobacteriaceae > Flavobacterium > Flavobacterium akiainvivens. Next base: position 1,212,698 of record NZ_LIYD01000005.1, read on the forward strand.
TTGCCCGAACGCAACGTACCCAAAATCCGTAGGGTATTATTATGTTGTTACTCAGCATTGTAGAAAGACTGATTGACGCTACCACAATCATGGATATAGCTGCCGAGAATCCTCCTAAAAACACCAGTACGGTTATGGTAGTATTGTCAAAAAACTGGGGTATAAGCAGCGAATAGGTATCAGGATTGGCAGTTGTGTCTTCAAAAAGTATATTGCCGCCCCACGCTATAGGAAACACAAATATGTTGATTAACAGCAGGTAAAGCGGAAAAAGCCATAGCGCCACCTTTACATGGTTTTCGCGGTTGTTTTCTACCACCCCCATTTGAAACTGCCTGGGCAGCAGGAAAATAGCAAACAACGATGTCATGCATAAAAAGAACCAGTTTATGGCCTGGGGCAACCCGCCTATGGTATTCTTCTCTGCAAATCCTTCTAAAACAGATGCCTTGCTGTAAATATCATCAAACCCATCAAAAACAAAAAAGGTTACATACAGCCCTACCAGCACAAAAAAGAACAGTTTTAAAAGGCTTTCGAGCGCCACAGCCGTTACTATACCTTTCCTTTTCTCGGAAGCATCTACATAACGTGTGCCGTAATATGATGCAAAAAGCGCCAGGGCTATAGCCACATAGGTGGTGGTATCACTAAAAATATCTGAGTGTACAGAGGTACGCGTTACCACGTGAAAAGTTTCTGAAATAGCCTTAAGCTGTAGCGATATATAAGGTATTATTCCAAAAAGGCAGGTTAGTGTAACCAATGCGCCCAAAAAACGGCTGTTACCGTATCGGAGCGATATAAAATCGGCAATGCTGGATATTTTATTGATACGCGATATCCTGATTATTTTGCGCAGGATGATAATCCACGCCGGTATGCCTATAATGGGGCCAATGTAGGTAGGCAGGTAATTAAGCCCCGAAGTAGCCGCCACGCCTATACTGCCATAGTACGTCCATGCAGAGCAGTATACGGCTAACGAAAGCGTGTACACATAAGGGTTGTTTGTCCACCGCGAGTTATTTTTCTTCTCGGCCCAATGCGCCACATAAAACAGCAGTGCCAGGTACAGCGACAGGATTAGCAATAATACAGCACTACTCATAATATCTTTTTACTATTATAAGGCTCAACAATATACCAATAAGCCATACCGAAAACAGGTATACATAAATAACCGGTATGCCCCCAACAGCCTGCGAGCTGTCAAAAATAAGAAGCAGTGGCATATTAAACGCCATAAGCAGCAGTATTGCCAGTATGATAAGTTTTTGTTCGTGCCTTTTTTTCATGTAGATATAAATGCCATAGCCCCCTTGCAGGAGGCTATGGAAAAGTATGGAAAATAAATTAATTAAACATCATCATATTCGCCTTTAAGCGCGTAGAGGCCAAAAGTGCCCAGCCCAAGCACAATAAGTGGGGTAAGCACAAACAGTATGATTATGCCAAACACAAGGTCGTCCTGCTTGCCGGTTGAAAACTTAGGCAAACCAAACTCAATAATGCAAAAATATGCGGCAGCGGCGGCAAGGGCCAGCCATACAAGGCCAAGTATTCTTTTTAATGCTTTCATATTCAGGTAAATTAATCGTGGTCAATATTATTTTTTCTCTTAAGATACACCATGCCTATTACAAAGCTTATGGCGGCAATTATTATAGGATACCATAGCCCTTCAAGATAAAACTTAGTATCTCCGGCATTCTTGGCATTTGTAGCCAGGTAGGTTGATATTGCCGGGAGCAATCCACCAAAAATACCGTTACCCACGTGATACGGCAGCGACATAGATGTATAACGTATTTTTACAGGGAACATCTCTACAAGAAACGCTGCAATAGGGCCATATACCATGGTTACAAAAATCACCTGTATAAACACCAGGAATATCAGCATCCATTTGTCAGAGTCATTGATTTCAACAGTGGTTTTTACATCGGTTTTAGCCTTACCATCAACCATAACAGGCTGGCCTTTATCTAAATGTACGGTTTTTAGCTGTTTAAACTTAGTACCGTCGGTATATTCCTTCGAAATATCATAGATTGAATCACTTTTCCCTTCGCCCAGGTCTTTTACCGATTTGTTGATAACCGTTTTCTCTGTAATTTCTGTTTTGTGTGCTACATCGGTAGTGGTGTACATGGCATCATATATAGGCCTGTATAACAATATAGCGGCAAGCATGCCCAGCATCATAATGGTTTTCCTGCCTATTTTGTCGCTTAGCCAGCCAAACACCACAAAGAACGGCGTGCCAAACAACAGCGCAAGCCCCAACAGGCCATCTACCTGAGAAGAATCTACATTCATTACCGTTTTAAGGAAACTCATGGCATAAAACTGCCCCGTATACCACACAACACCCTGGCCCATAGCGGCTCCAAACAAGGCAAGAAGCACAAACTTAAGGTTGTATTTGTTGCCAAAACTCTCCTTTAGCGGGTTGGTAGTGGTTTTACCTTCGGCCTTAGCCTTAGCAAATACAGGCGATTCGTGCATGTTTTTCCTGATGATATACGACACGATAACCATTAGTATCGAAATCCAGAACGGCACCCTCCAACCCCACTCGTCAAAGGCTTCCTCACTTAGCGAACCCCTTGTAATAAGGATTACCATAAGCGAAATAAAAAGCCCGAATGTAGCGGTGGTTTGTATCCACGATGTCCAGTAGCCCCTTTCGCCTTTTGGTGCGTGTTCAGCTACATAGGTGGCGGCACCACCATATTCGCCACCTAATGCAAGCCCTTGTAAAAGCCTTAGTAACAGCACCAACAGCGGTGCCATAAAGCCTATAGTTTCATAACTGGGTATACAGCCTATTAAAAACGTAGCACCTCCCATAAGTAGCAGCGTAACCATAAAGGTGTACTTACGGCCTATTATATCTCCCAGGCGTCCAAAAAACAGCGCCCCGAAAGGCCTTACCACAAAACCTGCGGCAAAGGTTGCCAGCGTTGATAAAAACGCCGCCGTAGGGTTATCTGATGGGAAGAATTTAGTAGAGATAACCACGGCAAGGCTTCCGAAAATGTAGAAGTCGTACCACTCTATCAATGTTCCTAAGGATGAGGCTGTTATAACCTTCCAGATTCCTTTAGTTGATTTTTCACTCATAATGTTTTTAGCGTAAAGTGTTTGTTATAGATATACTTGTAGTTGAAGGATAAATTCGCCCTTGCTTGTTTTGGTGTCAGGCGCTGTATACACAGGCCTTGTAGAGTATTGGGTGGTAATTTTGGCATGGTGCCCATCTAAAAAGAAGTTGGCACCTATATCAAACTGGGTACTGGCTTTTTCAAGTGCCTCAAAGTTTTTGTAGGTAAAGGCCCCAAACGGCTGTATGCGCACCACAGGCTTTTCGTTAGCATTGGGCAGCAGCAAACCGGCCTGAGTGTACCATATATTGCCCGAACCTATAGTAGGCTGTGCGTTACCGGCACCCGCCATTGCAGGGCTTCCGGTAAAATCAGGGTTACCTACACCCACGTTCATAATACCCAGGTTTCTAAGGTAGTTAGGGCCAAAATCGTAGTTGTAAAATACGCTGTATGCGGTTACCGCCATCTTGTTTTCGGGCTTGCCAATAGGCATATCGGCAAAAACGTCTACCGAAAACAGGTTAATGTCGTGTTTTGCAACCTCTCCGTTAACCGAGGTTCGTGTACCATCGGGAGCTAAGTAAAAACCGGCACCTACGTTAAATACTTTCTTGGTGCCCAGATAGCTGCCCACTTTATACGGCAGCAGGTTAGATTCCTGGTCAAGAAACTGATATTCAAGATATCCGGCCTTGCTCCACTTGGTGTTTCCGTTGTTGTCTACAGCCACAGCAGCATCCGGAGATAGCGCATCTGCCGGGGTAATATTTGTTGCAAATGGCTTGTTATAGCTAAACCTGTACTCCAGCTTACCGTACTTACCCTTAGCGAAAATACCCATTTGGCGGGCAAACTGGTCAGAGTTTTCAATAAGCGGCCAGCTTAGTATGGGAGAGTCAATAGTCAGGAAATTAAGGGTTGATGCCATGGTAATGCGCGATAGCCCCATGTAGTAGTGCAGGCCACCTCCAAGGCTGAGGCTGAAGTTCTTAGCCTCTCCAGGCAACACCACAGCATATTCATTCCAGGCATCGTGAAAGAACATACCCGGCTTTTTACCGGCACCATAACCACCTGTACCCGTAGTACTTACAGCACCACCATTAGCAAAGGTCTGGTTATTGATACCAAAGTGGGTCAACACCATGTAGCGCTTAGATATCTGGGCATACAGCAGTACCCTGAGCCTGCGGTTGCCAATATCAGTACTGGTGGTGGCTTCTTCGCCGTTAATCATTGTACCGGGGTTCATCTCGCTGGATCTCAGCCATATCTGGTTCCAGGCAATAACCCGCATATACTTTGAACCGTCTTCGTTTAGGTTAAATTTTAACCCCGAACCGTATTCCGTAGAGCCTTGCGAAAAGCCCTTAAGCGATAGCAGTAAGATACCTGCCAGTAAGGAAATTCGTTTCATAGAGCATGGTTTGTTTTGATTGTCAGTGTTTTACAACAGCCAAATTCTTAAAACCAAACGAATAGAAAAAATAACAGTATATACAACTGTAAACCGGTATAGCTAATCTTTAAAACGCTCCCATTTTATTAGCATAAACTTATCGCCAAGCTCAGTAATAATCATGCCTGCGCCCTTTAGGTTATCTTTGTTCTTAAGGTGCTCTACCACCTCTGCATGGCTGTAAATTTTGTAAGTGGGGTGGTAGTCGCCGTGCGAGGGCTTCTTAACCTTAAACTCCTTTACCCAGTTGCTAACCGTAACGTGGCTAACCCCTAAAATACGCTCAATCTCCCTGTAGCTAAGGCCTTCAAGGTAAAGCTGCAATGCCTTGGTAACATAATAGTTATCAATCTTCTTTCCTATTTTGTTAACAGTAAAATAGTACCGGCACTTTTTGCACAGGTAGCGCTGCTTTTCGTTAACAATGCCACTCTTTACTATATGGTTATCGCCGCATTTTGGGCACGCTAAAATCTGCATATATATTATTTTTGCATAAATATAGTAAATTAGCAATTATATCTCCAAATAAATTATTTACTAAATAATTTTAATTAAATATTTTTCAATAATGTATTTTTTTAAAGCCAATTAACTAACAATTATTCTAAATCACGGCGTTTTACTCAAAAACCCACACCAATATCCCGATAAATATATCAATACGGCAATACACAATTAATAATCTTAATTTAGATAATTCCTGCGCTAATTTTTCACTTTTGGATTTCATTTTCACGGTGTGAAACGCCCTTTCATTTTACTGTCTGCACATTTTTTTACACCATATTTTTAGCTGCTCGCTAATTGGCATACATCAAAAAGCTAAAAAACCGGCTTGAGGAGGTCTGGCAAACCCATTTTACCCGCGGTAAACACCTCCAAATTTTCAATGTTACCGAAATGCAACGGTAAATTCACGATATATCGTGAATTTTTTTTTGGCACAAAAACATAAAACACTAAAAACAAACAACTTAACAAAAAGGCACTTTTTTGGCTTCATCAATTATAAATTTTAAAAAACCTATTAATTATGAAACCATCTCCAAACTTGCTGTCTCCGGACAACCACACCCTGGTACTAATCGATTTTGAAGGCCAGATGGCATTTGCCACCAAGAGCATCTCAACTAACGACCTGCGCATTAACACGGCCATTACTGCCGGGGCGTCAAAAATCTTTAACGTGCCTACTATTGTTACCACCGTTGCCGAAGAAAGCTTCTCAGGCCCTGTGTTCCCTGAAATCGAAGAATTTTACCCGCAGGCTACATCGGGCTACATAGACCGCACCTCCATGAACACCTGGGAAGACGAAGCTGCCTACAAAGCCATTGTGGCTACCGGCAAGAAAAAAATTGTACTTGCAGGCCTGTGGACCAGCGTATGTATTGTAGGCCCTGCCCTTTCGGCGCTGTCTGAAGGCTATGAGGTTTATGTCATTACCGATGCCTGTGGCGATGTAAGTACCGAAGCCCACGAGCGTGCCGTGCAGCGCATGGTTCACGAAGGTGTTAAGCCGGTAACTGCCGTACAGTACCTTTTAGAGCTGCAACGCGACTGGGCACGCCAGGAAACCTATGTGCCGGTAACCAACCTTATGAAAAAATATGGCGGCGCTTACGGCCTGGGCATACAGTATGCACACACATTGCTAAACCACCAGTAAATCAACCTTTTTGACCGTGAAAAAAATATTCATCATAGCCATCATTGCGTTTGCCTGCAACTGCCTGTATGCCCAAAGCTTCCGGCTGATGCGCTATGATGAAAATTACGGTTACCTGGCCGATTCTGCACGGTCTTTTTATGAAGGGGTAAAATACATACCGCTTTCGGCAAGCAAGGCCCTATATGCCTCAGCCGGTGGCGAGGCGCGCTATGAGTTTGTTGCTTTTAATAACGAAGACTGGGGCGCAAACAACGTGGGCCACAACAGCTTTGCACTGCAACGTTATGACCTGCATTTTGATGTACACCTGGGCAACAGGCTCCGGGTTTTTACCCAGTTCAGGAGTGCCCTGCAAGACGGCAGCAGCACCGGCTCAAGCCCGGTAGACGAAGACCACCTTAACCTGCAAAACCTGTTTGTAGACGGGGTTTTGTTTCATAAAGAAGACAAAAGCCTCACGCTCAGGCTGGGCAGGCAGGAAATAAACTATGGGTCGGGCCGCCTTATATCGGTTGGCGAAGGCCCTAACGCACGGCTGTACTTTACCGGCGGCAAGCTGTTTTATAAAAGCCCCCGTTTTATGGCCGATGCCTTTGTTATGATGGCCGATGCCATTAACCCCGGCACTTTTGATAACAAGCCTACCCGCAGCATTAACCTTTGGGGCAGCTATGCCACCATTATTATTCCCCGGCAGGGCAACCTTGATTTGTATTACCTGGGCATAAACCGCAGCAATGCACAGTTTGAAGAAGGCACCGCCCGCGAGGTGCGCCATACCCTGGGGTTCCGCTACTGGAAAAACGGCGGGGGTTTTATTTACAACCTCGAGGCCGCCTACCAGTTTGGCACCTTTGGCAGCGGCAGCATCAGCGCCTGGACCGCCTCGGCAGATGTGGGCTATTCTTTTGAAGATGCACCCCTAAGCCCCACCATCAACCTGCGCAACGACTACATTTCGGGCGACCGCAATGCAGGAGATAACAACCTGCAAACCTTTAACCCGCTTTACCCCCGCGGCGGCTACTTTGGCTTTAGCCCGCAGGTGGGGCCGGTTAACCTTATAGACCTGCACCCTTATGCCACCCTTAACCTGTTGCCGCAGTTGCAGTTTCAGGCAGATGTGGTGTTTAACATGCGCTATTCGCTTAACGATGGCCTGTACCGCCCCAGCGGCAATTTTAACCTGCCAGGCTCAGCATCACGACAGCGTTATATAGGCACCGCCTACCTTGCCAGCCTGTCTTACAGCGTTAACCGCTTTACATCGCTCAACACCGGTATACAGTATTTTAAAACCGGCGCTTTTATAAATAATGTCATCCCAAATGCTAAAGACGGCGTGTTTTTTAACATCCAGCTTGGCTTTATGTTCTAACCAAAAAACTATAAAATTATGAAACAACTACAACACCTTTTCCGCAGCCTGCTGCTTAGTACGCTGGTAGCATTCACGTTGCCCGCTGCATCATTGGCACAAACCGCTACTAAAACCACAGCCCTGGGCACCCACACCGTGTGGGGCACGGTAAACGGCATAGCCATAGAAGGCATGGTGCAGGGCCCTTCTGCACAAATCACACCCCTGCAGGTAGCCTGCGTGTTTGAATATACCGAGGGTGATATTTACAACGCCCCTGCCCTGCCTGCCGCACTAAACGGCATGGTACACCTTGACGAAGCCCTTAAAGGCCTGATTACAGATATCCGCAAAAGCGGCAAATTTGAAGGCCACGCTTATGAAACCCTGCTTATTACCCCACCCGCAGGCACCCTTGGCGGCAGGCAGCTGCTGCTTATAGGCCTGGGCAACCGCAACACTTTTAATGCAGAACTAATGGTGGGCATAGGTGCCATTGCCACCCGCGAGGCACTGCGCCTGGGCGTAGACAGCTATTCTTTTGCCAGCGATATTAAAGATGCGGGTATCGATTCGCCCACAGCGCTTGTGGCCGAAAATGTTACCAAAGGTGCCATTGAGGCATACCGTACTGACTTGTGGCTGAAGGATAAAGGCATGAGCAGCAGCAAGCCCCTTAACAAAATAACACTGCTGGCCGGGCCTGCCTTTTTTGAGGTAGCCGGGCAGGGCATACAACAAGCCATTACCAACCTTAAATAACTACCGCCATGAAAGCAGACCTAATACTGTACAACGGAAAAATACACACCCATGCGGCCGAAAACAGGGGCGCTACCGCTGTGGCCATTAAAGACGGCAAATTTATAGCTGTAGGTGCAGATAGCGATATCATGACCTTTAGCACAGCATCAACCAAAATAATAGACCTCAGGCAAAAGCGTGTGGTGCCCGGCATAAACGATTCTCACATACACCTTATCCGGGGAGGGCTTAACTACAACCTTGAGCTGCGGTGGGACGGCGTACCTTCTCTTGCAGATGCCATGCGCATGCTAAAAGAACAGGTAGACATAACCCCCGCACCCCAATGGGTGCGCGTGGTGGGCGGCTGGAGCGAGTTTCAGTTTGCCGAAAGGCGCATGCCTACCCTGCAGGAAATAAACGCCATAGCACCCGATACCCCCGTGTTTATCCTGCACCTGTATGACAGGGCGTTGCTAAACGCAGCGGCGCTAAGGGCTGTGGGTTATACTAAAGATACCCCTGCCCCTCCGGGCGGCTATATAGAGCGCGACAGCAACGGCAACCCTACAGGCCTGCTTGTTGCATCGCCCAATGCCATGATACTGTATTCAACTCTGGCTAAAGGGCCTAAACTGTCTTACGAGCACCAAGTTAACTCTACCCGCCATTATATGAAGGAACTCAACCGTTTTGGCATTACCAGCGTGATAGACGCAGGCGGTGGTTTTCAGAACTTTCCGGATGATTACCAGGTGGTAAACGAGCTGAACGAAAAAAAGCAGCTTACCGTGCGCATTGCCTACAACCTTTTTACCCAACGCCCCAAGAACGAGTTTGAAGACTTTAGCGAATGGATAGATTCGGTAAAACTGTACCAGGGCGATGATATGTACCGCCACAACGGTGCGGGCGAAATGCTGGTGTTTTCGGCAGCCGACTTTGAAGATTTTTTACAGCCAAGGCCCGATTTGCCCGAAAACATGGAGGCCGACCTTGAAAAGGTAGTCAGGTTGCTGGTAGAAAACCGCTGGCCGTTCCGCCTGCACGCTACCTATAACGAGAGCATTACCCGTTTTTTAAATGTGTTTGAAAAGATAAACAGGGAGGTTCCGTTCAACGGCCTGCCGTGGATTTTTGACCACGCCGAAACCATTGACGAGCGCAATATAGAGCGTGTAAAAGCCCTTGGCGGAGGCATAGCCGTGCAAAGCCGCATGGCTTACCAGGGCGAATATTTTACTGACCGTTATGGTGCCGCTGCCGCAGAAAGCACGCCACCCATTAAAAAAATGCTGGAAATGGGCGTGCCCGTAGGCGGTGGCAGCGATGCTACCCGTGTAAGCAGCTACAACCCGTGGGTAAGCATGTACTGGCTTACCGTGGGCAAAACCGTGGGCGGCCTGCAACTGTATACCGATACCCGCCTGAGCCGCGAAACCGCACTGGAGCTCTACACCCGCGGCAGTGCGTGGTTCAGCCAGGAGCAAAACAAAAAGGGCGACATACTGCCCGGCATGCTGGCCGACCTTGCCGTGCTAAACCGTGATTTCTTCAGCGTAAGCGACGAAGCCATTAAAAACATTGAGGCTGAGCTGACGGTAGTAGACGGCAAGATTGTATATGCCAAAGGCGACTTTGAGTCATACTCACCGCCACACATCCCCATATTGCCTGATTGGTCGCCCACTAAAAGCTACAACGGCTATTATAACGCGGCAACGCACGGTGGGCACAACCACAGCCACAACCTGTTTAAAAGCGAGGCCAAAAAAGGCATTACGGCACAGGTGCACAGCTGCTCCGGCAGTTGCGATGTGCACGCCCACAATCACGATACCGCCCGCCTTAGCAACGTTCCTGTTAATAACTACACGGCATTTTGGGGCGCACTGGGCTGCTCGTGCTTTGCCTTTTAAAACATAAACCTATGGATATTATAAACCTGTTATTAGCTTCAGATGCCGGCAGCCCGTTTAACAACGCCGCGCTGCTGGCCTTCAGGGTACTGCTGGCCTTTGAGCTGTTCCGTGTGCACGGGCTTAAAAAGTTCAGGCTGCAAAACGGCGAAAAAGAGCACGTGCCCAACCCCCTCCACCTGCCCGATGCCCTAAACAACTGCGTGGCCTCGTTTTCAGATACCGTAGTGCCGGTATTCCTGGCGCTGGGGCTGTGTACCCGCCTTGCCATACTGCCCACCATTGGCGTAACGGCCATAGGCTACTTTGTGGTACACCGCCACGACAGCCCCGAAGTGCGCGACGTGCCCTTTATGTACACCCTATGCCTGCTGCTCATGCTGGCCCTTGGCGGGGGTACGTATTCATTGGATACTTACATACTAACCCTTTTATAACACAACCATGCAACCCAAAATAGGAATTAATTCAGAACACCTGGCCGCTGTGGCGCATTCGCTAAGCCAGCTCCTGGCCGATGAATTTGTACTCTACACCAAAACCAAAAAAGCCCACTGGAATGTAGAAGGCCCTGATTTTTACAACAAGCACCTGTTCTTTGAGCAGCAGTACACCCAGCTTGACGATATTGTAGACACCGTTGCCGAACGCATCAGGATGCTGGGCCACTACGCCCCCGGCACGCTTAAAGAGTATTTAGAGCTCACCCACCTTTCGGAAACATCGCCCGAAAAAAACGACAGCCTGAGCTACATCCGGCAGCTCCTGGCCGACCACGAGAGTATTATGATTCACCTGCGCGAAAACATTAACCGTTATGCTGCAACGCTTAAAGACCTGGGCACCAGCGATTACATAACCGGCCTTATGGAAACCCACGAAAAAATGGCGTGGATGCTCCGCGCGCACCTAAAATAACAGCTATGGACCAAAAGAACATTAACACCATAACCCTTGTGCTGGCCATAGTGGCAGGCTATGCCGATACCGTTACCTTTGTGGCGGCACACAACATATTTTCGGCACACGTTACAGGCAACTTTATTGTTTTTGCCTACCAGATTGTAACCGGCGCCAGCATAGATGCATGGATAAAATTGATTACCTTTCCGGTATTTATTGCGGCAGTAATGTGCGGCGGGTGGCTGTCTAAAAAAACAGGCCAAAGCAACCTGCTGTTAATTGAGGCTGTGCTGCTTACCATAGCCGGCGTAGTGGCATTTGCCCTGCACCTGCAAAACCAGGATTCGCTGGTTATGTACATAATAGTGCTTATAATTGTGTTTGCCATGGGGCTGCAAAATGCCTTTGGTAAGGTATATGCAAAAGCCACCCACGGCCCCACCACCATGATGACGGGCAACGTAACCCAGGCATCACTCGACCTGCGTGCCGTTTTAGTGGGCGATAACAAGGCCGAAGCCGCATCAAGCCTCAAAAGGCAGTCGGTTACCATATTGGGGTTCCTGGCGGGCTGTTTTGCAGGGGGCTTTTTAGGGCGCGAGTTTGGCCTGGCAGCCGTACTGGCAGCCGGTGTATGCATGATTGTGTGCTATGCCCTGTCTAAAAAACAAGTTTAATTAAACCGGTATATGAAGTTTTACATCCTGCTTGCCTCCCTGCTTTTTACAGCAACCTGCCTTAGCCAAAACTTAGGCAAACAAGAAGCTGCACGCATAAAGCAGCAGGCAGAATCGTATAAAACACTGGGGCTAAACGAACCTTTTGAAGCATTTCCAAAAAAAGTGGGCTATTTTCAAAAGGCGGCGTCGCTGTACAAAAAAGTGGGAGACAGCATAGAGTATGCACAAACCCTGTGCGAACTATCGGTAATTTATAATAGTGTAGACAGTATAGATGTGTCTATTGACTATGCACGGCAGGCGGTTTCCATCAAGAAAAGGGTTAAATACAACAACCTGTTTAATGAGTATACCATGCTCGGGCTTAATTTAAGGGTTCAGGGCAAGTATAAAGAAGCCCTTGGCTATGCCCTTGGCGCTGAAAAAACAGCCGACTCTGAAGATGTAAACCAGGTGTGGCTGGGCATTTTGTACAACCTTATCGGCACCATATATTCTGAGCTTAATTATCATGATAAATCGATAGAATACTACAAAAAGGCCATTGAACAGGCCCAAAAAAGCAACGATACTGAAGGCGTTTACGCTATTAAAATAAACACGGCAAGGGGCCTGCTCGAAAGGGGTAAAGCTAAAGAAGCCCTGGATATACTAAACAACGGCCCTAAATACACCCCGGGTAACGACTGTAATGTAGAGTACCTCTCTATGTATGTATTAACCTATTGCAAACTAAAGCAGTTCAACAGGGCAAAACCGTATTATGACCAGCTGCTTAAATGCAGTACCGGCAAGCGCAAAAACCACATCGAAAAAGAAAAGGTGTACTATGCCATTATACAGTACCTTATACAAACCGGTCAGGCCGATAAAACCTATACCTACCTTGACGAATTGCATAAACTGTCTGGCACACACAACGACCTGTACAACCTGGCCGAACTCGAAATGACGCATTATCAGGCCGATTCGGCTACAGGAAATTACATGGGTGCCATAGCACATTTAAAAGAGTTTAAAAACCTAAACGATTCACTCTTTAACATTAACAGTGCTAAAGAATTAGGCGATTTGCAGCTTAAGTATGAAACCGAAAAGAAAGACAAAAACATAAAGCTGCTTAAAAAGCAGAGCGAGCTGCAAAACGAGCGCATTAATAACGAGGTAATTGTGCGCTATGTGTTTATTGCCAGCCTTGTAATACTGTTTATTATACTTGGGTTGCTGTACAGCAGGTATTGCACCAAACAGCGCAACAACCGCATACTCGAGGCGCAACAGGCCGAGATTAACCGCAAGAACACGGTTTTACAGCACCTTGTAGAAGAAAAAGAATGGCTGCTTAAAGAAATTCACCACCGGGTTAAAAACAACCTGCAAATTGTTATAAGCCTGCTCAATACCCAAAGCGCCTACCTTGATAACGAAGATGCCCTGCTGGCCATACAAAACAGCCAGCACCGTATGCAGGCCATGTCGCTCATCCACCAGAAGCTGTACCAGACTGAGAACCTGAGTACCATAGATATGTCGTGGTACATTTTTGAGCTGGTCAACTACCTTAAGGAAAGCTTTGATCACGAGCGGAAGATTAAATTCAAGCTTGATACAGATAGGGTTGAGCTCGATGTGGCACAGGCCGTTCCGCTGGGGCTTATCCTTAACGAGGCCATAAGCAATGCCATAAAATATGCTTTCCCCGGCAGGGAAAAAGGCAAGGTTAGCATATCGCTCAAAAACCTGGGCAACGACTGCTACCGCCTTATTATTGCCGATAACGGTGTGGGTGTGCCCGATGGTTTTGAAGACCAGGAGCGCGAAAGCCTGGGCATGAACCTCATGATGGGGCTTACCGGCCAGCTCGATGGCGATTTTAAACTTGAAAACAACAACGGCCTGGCCGTAATAATAACCTTTACACCTAAACAGCAACTGCCTGATACCGCAGCATAATTTGAAAGAATCCATCAAAATGAAAGAGAAGATACTAATTGTTGAAGATGAATTTATTGTAGCTAACGACCTGAAAATTATGCTTACACGGGCGGGCTACCAGGTTACGGGCATTGCCGCCAGCGTAGTGCAGGCACGCAAAAGCATTGCCGATAAAAAGCCCGACTGGGTACTGTTGGATATTATGCTTAAAGGCGACCTTACCGGCATAGACCTGGCATGGGAGCTGATTGAGCAAAAGCTACCGTTTTTATACATATCGGCCAATACCAATCAAAGCACGCTGGAGGCCGTAAAAGAAACCCAGCCCTACGGCTTTATGGTAAAACCCTTCAGGGAGAAGGATTTGCTGGTAATGCTCGATATTGCCCGCTACCGCTACGGTATAGAAAAAGGCATTTCGGGCAAAGAGCCCGCATCAAAAAGCATAGACGGCATTGTGGGCCAAAGCCCTAAGCTGCAAAGCGTTTTAGACAAGGTTAAGGTGGTAGCCCCAACCGAAACATCGGTACTTATACTGGGCGAAAGCGGCACCGGCAAAGAGCGCATAGCCCATGCCCTGCACGAGCTTTCGCAGCACAAAGACAACGCTTTTATAACGGTAAACTGCGCCGCCCTGCCCGAATCGCTTGTAGAAAGCGAGCTGTTTGGCTATGAGCGCGGGGCATTTACAGGGGCTAACAGCGCCCGCGCCGGTAAGTTTGAACAGGCACACAACGGCACTATTTTTCTTGATGAAATAGGCGAACTGCCGCTTGAAGCACAGGTTAAGCTGCTGCGCGTATTACAGGAAAAAGAGGTAGAGCGCATAGGCGGCAACGGCATTATTAAAATCAATGTGCGCGTAGTTGCCGCCACCAACCGTTCGCTGGAAAAAGAAGTGGCAGAAGGGCGTTTCAGGCTCGACCTGTACTACAGGCTCAACGTGTTCCCCGTAGCGCTGCCGCCACTTAGGGAGCGCAAAGAAGATATTGAGGCACTGGCCTGCCACTTCCTTACAAAATATGCCGCCAGGGCGCGAAAAGACGTTATCGGAATTGCCCCGCAGGCGCTTAAACAATTGCAGGATTACAGCTGGCCGGGCAACATACGCGAGCTGGAACACCTTATAGAGCGCAACGTGCTGCTGGCACCGGGCAGCCACATTGAGCGTTTTGATATTGCGGAAACGGTTGCTACAACTGCACCCACGCAGGAAACAGCAGGTGGCCCGCTGCGTTCTATGGAAGATATGGAGCGCGGGCATATAATGGAGGCGCTTAAGCAATGCGGCGGCAAGGTGTTTGGCCCCGGTGGCGCTGCCGAACTGCTTAAAATGCCCCCCACTACCCTGTATGCCAAAATGAAAAAACTGGGCATACAGCAGGAATATTACTGACTGATAGATTCTTAAACCGCTAAAAAACAATACTATGGCTGATATTAAATTAGAACTCGACGAAAAAAACCACGGCGCTTTTAACCTGTATGATGAGGGTACAAAAATTGGCGAAATGACCGTGAGCATTAAGCCCGATTTGCTAACCGTATACCACACCGGGGTCGATGAAAACCAGGGTGGCAAGGGCTATGCAAAACAATTGCTGGACAACATGGTGGCTTATGCCCGTAACAACAACCTTAAGGTAAGGGCGCTATGCCCGTATGTGCACGCCCAGTTTACAAGGCATCCGGAAGAATTTGCCGATATCTGGCTAAAAGAAGCTTAAAATGAATACCGAAAGTATATTCAACATAACCCGCGTTTATGCCGATGCCCATGGCGACAGCCATTTTGAAGATAGTGTTGTCCCTCTAAAAAGCAACGGCGATATAGGTTTCCTGTCGGATGAAGAACCCGTAAAAGGCATTATTTTCAGGGAAGTAACACCGGGTTATGACTATGATTTTCATAACGCACCACAGCGGCAATACATTATATTGCTGGATGGCGGCGTGGAAATTGAAACCTCTTTGGGCGAAAAACGTACCTTCGGCACCGGCCATATACTGCTGGTGGAAGACACTACAGGCAAGGGCCACAAAACCCGTAACCTGGAGCATAAAACCCGTAAATCGATATTTATTACACTGTAAATCAACTAAAAATGGAAAAGGAAACCGTAAGGATGGAGGGCTTTAGCGATGCCATTTTTGCCATTGCCATAACGCTGCTGGTGCTGGACCTGCACATACCCGAAAAAGAGCAACTTGCCGATGCCAATGCCCTTACCGCATACCTAAAGGCGCAATGGCCGTCTTACCTGGCCTTTACGGTTTCGTTTTTCAGCATTTTTATAATGTGGGTAAACCACCACAAAATTTTTAAGCAAATTTACAGCCGCAACACCGCCATTACCTTTATAAACGGGCTCATACTGTTTTTTGCCTCGGCGGTTTCCTATCCTACCGGGTTGCTGGCGCGTTTTTTCAATACGCCGTCGGCTAACGTAGTGGTGGCACTTTACACCGGGCTTTTTATACTTATTAACCTGTCTTACTTATGGTTGTGGTATGTTGCCGGTAAAGACAAAACCCTGCTGCGCCCGGGCATAAGCAGCCGTGCCATTAAAAAAATCACGCTAAACTACCTGTACGGCCTTCCGGTTTATGTAGTGGCGTTCGGGTTGTCATTTGGCTATCCTGCGGTGGCACTTGGCCTGTGCGTTTGTTTGTGGGTGTACTGGGCAATATCGTCAGGAAAGCTTGAAAAACACGCTGTTGAATCAGCAATATAATTTGTAAGAATTAGTGCATTTCGTTACTAAATTTACGAAATTGCAGTGCCTTAAAATCCATTTGTATGCAGCACAAAAACCCCGAAGCCGATGCCCTTGTAAAAGCCATGCAGGAACGGGAACGGGCGCAACTGCTGCAACTGTCTTTGTGTACAGCCTTATCTCAGGTTACTGACCGCAACAGTTTACAACCCGTAATACAGCAGCTTAAACAACACATTGGCTTTGATGCCTTTGCCATTTGCACTACCAATGCCGCCGAAAAAGACTACGCTATTTTTTTTCACGATAACCCCAAAGCACAGGGCGATTTAAAAGGCGCCATCCACAAAGTGGAAGACGGTTATTTTAACACCACCCTTCAATCTGCCGAACCCATTGCATTTAACCTGGTTAGCGCCACAGCCAAAAACCTGCCGGTGTTTATGCTGCGCGAAAAGCAGTCGGCGATGCGCGAGGCAGTTGCCCTGCCATTGCACTACCATAAAAACAATCCGTCGGTACTGTTCCTGTTTTTTAAAAACCCACGCGGCTTTACACCCGATGCCAGGAAATTACTGCGTGGCCTCACCATGCAGCTGGCGCTAACGGTATCTAACATTCTGGTTACCGAAAAGATAGCCCAATACGGCAACGCCATTCCGCAATCGCATCCTGCCATCCCTACACCTCAAAACACTGCAAACGGTTACGCTGCCATCATTGGCCAAAGCCCCGCCATGCAAAGTGTGATAAATTTGGTTAAGCAGGTAGCCCCGTCAGATACCGGCGTGCTGCTCCTTGGCGAAAGCGGTACCGGCAAAGAGGTTATTGCCGGTGCTATACACAATAATTCCGCGCGCAGTGGTAAGGATATGATTCGTGTAAACTGCGCTGCCATACCTGCCAACCTTATAGAAAGCGAGCTGTTTGGCCACGAAAAGGGCAGCTTTACCGGTGCCGTAACACGCCGCATTGGTAAATTTGAACAGGCCAATAACAGTACCCTCTTTCTTGATGAAATTGGCGAACTGCCCCTCAACCTGCAAACAAAGCTATTGCGCGTACTCCAGGAAAGCGAGCTGGAGCGCATTGGCGGCAGCAAAACCATAAAAGTAAACGTGCGCATTATTGCCGCTAGCAACCTGAACCTCAATACCGAAGTTGCTGAAGGCCGCTTTAGGGCCGACCTATTTTACCGCCTTAACATCTTCCCCATAACGCTGCCTGCTTTGCGCGAACGCATTGCCGACCTGCCCGAACTTGCCCAGCACTTTATCACTTCTTATTGCGAAAAAGAAAACAAAAAAGCACCGGTACTGTCGGCCAAGGCATTGCATTTTATGGAATTATACCCCTGGCCGGGCAACGTGCGCGAACTGAAACACACCCTGGAACGTGCCGTGCTGCTGGCCTCTAAAACCATTACCGAAGAGCATTTACCTGCGCTTGCGCAGCCCCAGCCCACACCTGTACAGCACATTAAAACCCTGGAGGAGGTAGAAAAAGACCACATACTAAATGTAATAAGGCTGTGTGGCGGACGCATATCGGGCACTTATGGCGCGGCGGCACAACTGGGCATACCGCCCGGAACACTAACTTCACGAATGCAGAAACTGGGCATTAAAAAAGGCTTCAACTCCAAATAAAATAAAACCACCTTGTAAAATTCACGATATATCGTGAATTTTTTTTTGGCACAATTAGTCAAGTTTCTAAAAATAAGTCAGTTACAAAAAAGGCGCATTTCTTGGCTTATAGTTCATAACTATTAATCATTATAATTTAATCTTTATGAACACATCCACCCTTATCCCACAAATTGTACCTGTAGCTATTGACCCTGCCATTTCACTGCAAACCAAGCAGTTTCTTGCTGCGCTTAATTCAGGCGGTGGCGACCCGCTTGAAACCATGTCGCCCGAAGATGCCCGCCTGGTGCTTGTAGGCGCTCAAAACTCAGTATCGGTAGATTACTCAGGTATCGATGAATCTGAAAAAACCATAACCCAGGACGGCTATACCGTAAAACTGAACATTGTAAAGCCACAAGGCAGCACCGAAACCCTGCCCGTTTTCATCTTTATACACGGTGGCGGCTGGGTACTGGGCGACTACCCCACCCACAGGCGCATGGTGCGCGACCTTGTAGTGCTAAGCGGCGCGGCAGCTGTGTTTGTAAACTACACCCCATCGCCGGAAGCGCATTATCCGCAGGCCGTTAACGAAATTTATGCCGCTACCAAATGGGTGGCCCAAAACGGTGCCGAAATCAACGTAGACGGTTCAAGGCTATCTATAGTAGGCAACAGCGTGGGCGGTAATATGACGGCTGTAACCACTTTAAAATCAATAGAAAATAACGGCCCTAAACTTAAGAACATTATTATGTTCTGGCCTATTGTAGCCGCTGATTTTGAAACCGCTACCTACCAGCAGTACGGCCAGGACCGTTTTCTTACCATCCCGCTTATGAAGTGGATGTACAACCACTACACCTCTAACCTGGCTGAGCGCGAAGAAATATATGCATCGCCCATAAACGCCGGTGCCGACCTGCTTAAACAGTTCCCACCCACACTTATACAGGTGGCTGAAGCCGATGTACTGCGCGAAGAGGGCGAGGCTTTCGGACGCAAACTCGACGAAGCGGGTGTTGAAGCCACAACCATACGCTACAACGGCATGATACACGACTTTGGCCTGCTGAACCCGCTGGCACACCTGCCACAAACAAAATCACTTTTTGTACACGCTGCGGCCGAACTTAAAAAGTATCTTTTTGCTTAAATAACCACCACAATTTCAACCAATTATGCCTGCCTTAAAAATCAGGCAGGCATAATTACAAACTATAAATTATGCAAAACATCCAGCCGTCATTCGACACCGTTACCGAAGCCCTTAGCTGGCTCAACACACAGGGGTTTAACTATGATTTTAACCTTGATAACGATTGTATTCGCTACAACAGCGGCAGGCAGGCCTTGTCTCCCGGTGACTTTAATATCGAATATTTCTTTCGCTTTGAGGGCGATACCGACCCCGGCGATGAAAACATTGTCTATGCCATTAAGTCTGACACGTACAATATTAAAGGGGTTATGGTAAACGCCTTTGGCACCTATGCCGACCCTATTTCCACCGAAATGCTCAAAAAACTGTCGGTGCATTAAAACCTGCCACCTCCCTTAAAAAAAACAGCCCTCATAAAGAGGGCTGGATCTGTAAAAAAACAAGAAACAATTATTTATTTTCAAGGTCTTTAAAACCCTCTTCGGTCTTAAAGGTATCGTGCACTTTTTCGGCAACAATATCGGTTGCCACAGTAAAGTCTTTGGTAAGCTTTATATCTTCAGATGAAGCACCTACTTTAACCGTATAGGTACCTTTTTCGGCCACCCATGCACTTTGTGCATCTATAAACGATGCCAGGTCTTTTGCCTTAAGTACAAACGTGAGGGTTTGCTGCTCGCCCGGTTTAAGGGCCTTTGTCTTGGCAAAGCCTTTAAGCTCAAGGGCCGGCTTATCTTCAAGCTGTGCAGGGGCAGTAAGGTATAACTGGGCTACCTCTTTACCGGCTACCTTGCCTGTATTTTTAACCGTTACGGTAACCTTTACCTCGTCTTTAAAGGTAGTAGCGCTCAGGTTAAGGTTGCTGAATTCAAACGTGGTGTAAGACTGGCCAAAACCAAACTCATAAGACGGCTTAACTTTAAATGTATTAAAGTAACGGTAGCCCACATAAATACCCTCTTTGTAATATACATCTGTAGGGTTATTTGCAGGAAGGCCAAGCCAGTTATCTGCCGATGCATGGTTGTTGTAATCTACCGGGAATGTCATGGTAAGCTTGCCCGATGGGTTGGTTTTACCACTCAGCACATCAGCAACCGAGTTACCACCCTCCTGGCCGGGCTGCCACGCCAGTAGTATGGCATCTACCTTATCTTTCCAACTAAAGGTTTCTATTACACCACCTATGTTCATAATAACAATAACCTTTTTACCTTCGGCATGAAACGCCTCAGATACCGAGTTGATCATCTGTATCTCATCCTGTCCCAGGTAAAAGTCATTTTCTATATGGCGGTCTTCATTTTCGCCGGAGTTCCTGCCTATGGTAATAATGGCAGCGGCATCAGTCTTAGCTTTTTGGGCAACCATACCGGCATCAAGGTGCATTTCTATAAGGCGTTGCGGCACGGCAAGCAAGCCGCCGTTTTCTTCGCGGCGCTTCATTTCTTTAGCCACTACCTCTTTTACATAAGGGGTGTAAGCCGTTACCAGGTCCTGGTCTATTTTATAACCGGCATTAGTAAGGCCTTCTATTAGCGAAACCGTATAGGCCTCGTTAACGTCGCCACTACCGGTACCGCCTGCAATAAAGTTGTAAGACGTATCGCCAAATACGGCAATGGTTTGTGTGGTATTTGTATAAGGCAATACACTGCCTTCGTTTTTAAGAAGCACTATACCCTCGGCAGCGGCAGTGCGGGTTACGGCAGCATGCGCTTTCAGGTCGGGCTTATTGCTGTATTTGTATTTTTTAAATGTAGGGGTTTCTACCACATAGCCCAGTATGCGTTTCAGGCTCGTGTTTATGGCATTATTATCGGCCTTACCGCTTTTAATAGCCTCAACAAGCAGGGCGCGCTGTGCGTCCATACCCGGCATAATAAGGTCGTTACCGGCAGCAATTTGTGCAGGCACATCGCTCACCACACCTTCTTTAAGTATGTTTTCAAAACCGGGGTAACCGCCAAACCAGTCGGTCATTACATAGCCTTTGTAGCCCCACTCATCACGCAAAACCGTAGTAAGCAGGTCTTTGTTAGCCGATGCATACGTACCGTCAATCTTATTGTAGGCCGACATGATGGTCCACGGTGCCGACTCCTTAACGGCTATTTCAAAGCCGCGCAGGTACAGCTCGCGCATGGCACGCTCACTTATATGGGCATTAACCGTAAGGCGGTTGGTTTCCTGGTTGTTTGCCGCAAAGTGCTTAACCGATGTGCCCACGCCATTTGCCTGTATGCCCCTTACATAAGCCGCGGCAATTTTACCGGCCACAAGCGGGTCTTCAGAATAATATTCAAAGTTACGGCCGTTAAGCGGGTTGCGGTGAATATTTAGTGCGGGGGCAAGCAGCACATCTACACCATACTCCTTAACCTCTTCGCCCATGGCCTTGCCCACCGCTTCTATAAGCTCGGGGTTCCACGTACTGGCAAGCAATGTACCTACAGGGAAAGCTGTGGCATAAAACGTATTAGTGTTGTTTTTACGCTTAGGCTGAATGCGCAGCCCCGCAGGGCCATCGGCCACTACTGTTTCCGGTATGCCCAGGCGCGGAATGGCAGCTGTACCACCCGCAGCACCCAGTACCCTCATATCCGGCTCGCCCTCAAGGGGGGTAAGCCCGGCATAACCCGGCATACCGGGGCCTACTAATAGCAGGGCTTTTTCTTCGGGGGTCATGGCATTAATTACTTCCTCTATAGAGGCTTTGCCCAACTGTGGTGCTTTTTTTTGCGCACGGGCATATTGTACTGTAAACACAACTATTACAGCCAGTGTTTTTACAGATAAAACAGTTTTTTTCATATTTGGGTTTATTTACTTTTTATATTTTGTGGTCCTGGCATCGTTTATTACGCCTTTCCAGTTCAGGCCAAAGCCAAAGTCATAGGCATTGCCCTCGCTGTCAAGGTGTGGTTCCATATCAAACGGAACGTCTTCTTTTTGTGCCTCAACCGTTTCCATATTAGCAGGCATTTGCAGCGGCAACAGCCCGGATGGTTCTGCCTTACCCGAAATAATATCAAGCACCGCCTGTGTAGACACACCAAAATTGAGCACAATGCCCTCTACCTGGTTTTCAAATTCTGAGAATATCATAGGCTTATCTGCCGTTACCGAAACAATAACCGGCTTATCGCCCATCAGCATTTTGGTATCTTCAATAGTCCTCAAATCCATAATATTGCTGGCCGTAGTGGTTTTGCCTTTGTAGCTGCGGTTGGTTATGGTTGGGTCTATAACCGCATCTCCGGCTGCTATGCTTTGCTCACGCGCCGTAGTGGCAGTATAAGTACCATATTGCAGCGAAATGGGAACATAGCCGTTGCCACCCTCTTTACGGTCTACAGCACTATAACCGCCTTCCTTACTTTGCGGATTTCTGACGAATACAAGGGCAAAATCAGCTTTAGATGGATCTTCGGTTACATTGTAGTATTTTTTGACCAGGTTAAGGTCTACCGGGTAGTCAAACGTTGCCGGTGTAGGAATTCCCCACCAGTCGGTTTTTACAGGCGTGTAAATTTTAGGCACATACACGGTTTTCTTTTCCGTTACCGGAAGCGCCTGTGCCTTGTTTTTAAGCAACACAACCGACTTTAGCTGCGCCTCATAACCGGCTTTCATAAACTCGGGCTTGCCTACAGTAGCCTTGGTTTGGGCTACATCCAGGTATGGGTTTTCAAACAACCCCGTACGGAAAATATTCTCCAGCAGGCGCACGGCACTGCGCTCAAAACGCTTGCGCATGAATTTTTTGCCGAACTCCTTAACGCCCATTTGGTAGGCTTCAAGCACAGGGCCTTTATCGTTATTTCCGCCAAACTGGTCTACACCTGCCATAAGCACCTTATAATGGCGCTGCGCAATGGTTAGCACCTCAGCACCCCACGGCTTACCGGCAAAGTCTCCGGGTGTTTTACCCTCGTCGGCAGTAATAAGCCAGTCGGTACATACCACGCCGTCATAACCGTATGTATCACGCAGCAATTCAGTAATCATGTACTTGCTAAAGCCGTTGCCTACGTTTTCATTATACTTGGTGTCGCGGTCAAAGCTTATGGTATAATACGGCATTACCGCCGATGCCTTTTTGGTACCGCCCTCAAGCTTAAACGCCCCTTCAAGGAAGGGTTTTGTGTGGCTGGCAAAGTTGTTACCCGGGTATACGGCATACTTGCCCATGGCCCAGTGCCCGTCGCGGCCGCCTTCTTCAGGGCCGCCGCCCGGCCAGTGCTTTACCATGGCGTTAACGCTGGTATAGCCCCATCCATCTTTAATTTCAGTTGTTTTGTCAGATGTCTGGAAACCCTCCACATAAGCCTTAGCCATATCAGTAACCAGCTGCGGCGATTCGCCAAACACATAGCCTATGCGGTACCAACGGGGCTCAGTACCCAAATCAATTTGTGGCGAAAGCGCCGTGGCAATACCCAGTGCGCGGTATTCCTGTGCGGCAATGCGGCCAAACTGTTTTACCAGCTCAGGGTCAAACGTTGCACCCATGGCAAGCCCATCAGGCCACAGCGAAATGGTGCCACCCGCACCGGCGTTAAATTCAGAAGTTACTGTGGCGGTATGGCGTGGGTCGCTGCTGTTATTCGCAGGAATGCCCATGTCCAGCCCCTCTACAAAAGCCTGTGCAGTATTGTTCCATTTAGCGGCTACCTCGGGCGACTCTAATGCCGTTAGCAGCACGTGGCGCAGGTTATCTTCCTTAAGGAATTTCTTTTGCTGGTCGCTTAGTTCATACGGCTGCATGCCGCTTTCTTCAAAGGGTTTGCCGTTGTAAGTACCCGCGCCAAAACCCACGGGATTACTGGGCAGCTTTTGGTGTTGGCTGTACAGCATAAGCCCCGCAATTTGCTCAACCGTCATTTTAGATGCCAGGTCTTTGGCACGTTCATTGGCCGGAAGCCGCCAGTCTTCATACTTGTCGAGCTTTCCGTTTTTATTGAGGTCTTTAAACTTCTCGCCGTTAACGGTAAGTATCTTTACGCCACTGGTGCTGCTGTAGCCCAGTACCGTACCGCTTTTGCTTGTTACGGTTTTAAAACCAGCCTCTTGTGCCAGGCCTGCCTGCACGGCAAGCGCCATGCAAAAGCCCGCTATTGTGTATTTGTTCATGGTATTATTTTTTGTTGAATAACTGAAGCTTCGCATAAAAATCATCAAACATCAGGCGGTTATCCAGGTGGTGGTATACACGTATATTCCTGCCCGAGTGGTTTACTTCATACAGCCCGGCATCGTTTACTTTTGGCGCCTGCTTAACGGCATAAAAGCTTGAAGACGGGTCGGCCTCAAAGGCGCTTTGCAATGCAGTAAGCAGCACCAGCGGAGAGTCGCCCATTATATAGGTTTCGCCGGTGTAAATTTTGTACTGGTTGGTGAGCTCAACAACACGGTCTATCTTTTCGCTAAGGTATTTACCAATGCTCCCCTGCGGTTTTACCTTAGTAAGCAGTTCAGAATATGCCATAAGCGTTTCGCGATAGGCATTGCGTGGCACCTGCCACAGCGGTATGTTGCTTTGGTTAAAAATTACCTGTACCGCCTTAATGTCAATATTGGTATTGTATTCCAGCGGTGTATAGCCCGGTGGTGGCATGGCAATATCTGTATATTCAGGCCCACCTATCCATATCAGCGTAAGTTTATCAGCAATTTGTGGCTCTAAAAGATAGGCACTGGCAATTTCGGTAAGGCCACCACCGCATACAACGTAAAGGGGAGTTGTAACATCAGTACGCATGGCTTCTTTTACAATGGCCTTTGCCCCTTCAGAATTTATAGCTGTTTTTGCATCAGTAAGTGCCGTATTGCTGCCCTGGTATACGGTAAACTTATCCTGTAGCTTCATGAGCTTTAGTACCTCGTTTACATTGTTTACAGCGTGTGTGGCGGTTTGGTCAGAACTGTCAAAACCATCTCCGGGGCGCAGGTGCGAGCCTATTATACCCCTTATTTCTACCGATGGCGAAAGCACGTGGTGCACCAGCTGAAAAAGCCCGTCAGGGTCGCCCGCATAATCATTATCCAGTATTACCCTCATGCGCGGCTGTATGTTGCTTTGGG
This sequence comes from Flavobacterium akiainvivens, assembly GCF_001278115.1. Classification (GTDB taxonomy): domain Bacteria; phylum Bacteroidota; class Bacteroidia; order Flavobacteriales; family Flavobacteriaceae; genus Flavobacterium; species Flavobacterium akiainvivens. The sequence continues at coordinate 1,238,086 of NZ_LIYD01000005.1, forward strand.
CAACAGCTGTAAACACGCACAGGCAAAGGGCAAGCAGGGTTAAACATTTTGTTTTCATAATAGTATAAATAAAAGGGCAGCGCCAGGTGGCACTGCCCGTTATGCATTAAAAGTTAAAGTTTACCGATAGCTGTACCGTAAACGGCCTTATGTAAGAACCTGTAAGCACCTGTCCGTAGTAAGGGCTGGCATCGTTTATAAGCTCGGCACCGTTAATGGTTCCTTTAGCACCGGTTTGGTTAAGGAAGTTTACCACCGTAGCTCCAAAACCTAAGTGGTCGTTATACTGGTAGTTGATACCGCCAAAGTTTTCCCACCTTGGGGCAAAATACAATGCATTTGTAATGTTTGCATACTGCTTGCTGAAGTAACGGAAACTGGCCCAGAACCTCCATTTATCAACCGAGTAGCTTGGGTCTATTTCCATAAGCACATTAGAAATTTCCAGTACGGTCTTATCGCTGTAATTGTAGTTATTGCCAAAAGCCGAGAAAGAAAAATCTTTGTAAACCGGGTCTTGCAGGGTAATAAGATAATGAAGGTTAAAGCCTTTAAAAGGGGTAATCATCATATCGGTTGTCCAGCCAAGGGTTTGTATGTTGTAGAATATAGTGGCCTGCTGGGTTTCGGTTTCATCTACCGGGTTAACCAGGTTAAAGCGGTTCAGGTAGTTGTTTTTTGTAAGGTAGGTAGCCTGAGATACAAGGCTAAAGTATGGCGTGTTCCAAAATACCCCCACTCCTGCAAGCGGGCTACGGCTCTTAACCACACTTGGCGGTATGGCTGTAGAAAAGCTCTCTAAACGGCCGTTTTCTTCGGTATACAGAAAGTTTGCCAGCGCACCAAAGTTTTTGGTAATGTTATAGTTGGCATTAACCGTACCGGCAACGTGAAAATAGCTGTCGTTAATATTAGTCAGCTCGGCATCCTGCATGGTAAACCCTGCCGAACGCGGGGTTTGGCTATAGTTACCGTTTAATATCTGGCTCCTTAGCATAAGGCCTGTTTTAAGGCTAAACCTTTCAGATACTTTCCAGTTGTCTGTACCATAAACCGAAAACTTGTTCTCAGTTCCGTCAAAATATTCTGCACTTGAGTTGTAGCCGTAAAAGCCATACTCATCTGTACCCGGGCCTATAAGGCGCTGCGGCTGGTCTTCCACCGTTTGGAAAAACAGCGAACGGTTAGAATGGTATTTGTCTACATGGTAGTACTGCTCTAAAATACCAAGGCTAAGGTCGTGACCCTTAATTTGTTTGTTTAATGAAAAACGCCCCATTATAGATGTGGTGGGTATGCTTGGGCTGTTCATACCCAGTTGTGTGCCCACATTACCTTCATAAGCCTGGCCGGTTTCGGCAATGGTATAACCATCTGCCCCGGTAGCGTTAAATATACTTAGCGGTATGCTGTACATAAGCGATGCTTTTGCCAGGTGCAAACGGGTGGTATACTTAAAGTTCCAGCCGTTATCTAACCTATAATTACCAAAAACATCTACCGTGTGGCTCCTGTTTGTGTTATCACGGCCGTCAAACGCGCCCCAGTAATAGTCTCCGCTAACGGCATCCTGAAACCTGATCTTGCCATCCCTCACATAATAAGAGCTATTGCCTATTTCAAAGCCCGGTATTTCAGATGCCTTACCGTTAGGGCCATATTCAAATACGGCATAATTGGTATTTACATAAGAGTCGGCATACTTATAAAACACGTTAAACTCACCTCTGTCATCTTTAAAAAACTTGGTTACACCTGCCCTGAAAATCTTGGTTTGGTCTTCATAACGGTTAAAGCCAACATCATAGGTAGACGGGTCGAAGTTTAAAAATGCCCCGGCCGAATAACTCCAGCCGTTTTTAGATATTGGGCCAGATACATTTATATCGCCCTGAAGCCAGCCAAAGTGGCTTCCCGAAAGGCTGCCTTTAACCTTAAAGTCTTTGGTGCCGTTTTGGGTGTACGAGTTTACCGCAAAACCCAGGTCGCCCATGTTTGTGGCAAGGTCTTCCATTTTTAGCAGCCCCGTGTTTTGCAGGCTAACGCTTTGCCTCCAGGTTTTGTTGGGCAGCTCCGGCCAAAAAAAGTACACCACAGGCAAATCATTCTCAAGGATTGTAATACCACCTACCGATGCCGGAAGGCCAATATTTACATCCCTTGGGCCTGAGTTGCTCGATGCGTTAAGCATTACGTTACGGTCGCCGCCGTTGTCTGTCTTAATTTTTTCGTTAAGCTTGATGGAGTCCTGTACCGTTAGCTTTGTGTCTTCCTGTGCTGTTACGGTTCCGGCTACCATAAGCAGCCCGCCCAGTACTAATTTAAAACCGCTTTTCTTCATTTTGTCTGCTTGTGTCTGTTTAGGTTTCATGAATAAAGCTTAGTTTAAAAAACAGGTTGATGGTTCTACGGGCTGCACGTGCCTGCGTTTGGTTTCAATGCCGCAGTTTGGGAGCAGCATTGCAGTGTAGTTATTATACATATAAACTAAAGTTTGGGTTACATCGTTTGCGAAAACAAAACAAGTTTGCTTCAATACGAAGCAATATTAATTTAAAATTTCTTTGCTTCAAAAGAAAGCATAGAGAAAATTCAAAAAAACTTTGTGATAATTTTAAAACCTCAACTTTTTAACAGTAATAAAATATAATTATTCACTACATCGATGTATATAAAAACTAATAAATGATGTGTTTTTATTAGCATTTAAGGGTTATCTTTGAAAAATGTTTAAAAGTTTAGTTGATAAAATGCTGGCTAACTCTAAGGTGTACAGCGAGCTTTATCTATCCCATATTTCTATTGACAGTGTAGTTTTTGGCTTTCATGATGATTGCCTTAAGGTGTTGCTTACCCGTTTTGAAGGCGAAGACAACTGGGCATTACCCGGTGGTTATGTACAGCACGAGGAAAATATTTATGATGCCGCCAAACGCATATTGCAGCAGCGCACGGGCGCTACCAATATTTTCCTGAAACAGTTTGAAACATTTGGAAAAACAAACCGTTCTGAAGGCTTTTTTGAAGGCCTGCCCGATGATTTATGGCAAAAGAAACGCTTCATATCCATAGGCTATTATGCCCTGATTGACTTTACCACATTAAGCCCTGAAATTGATATGTTTAGCGATGCCTGTTCCTGGCATGATAGTGCAGATTTGCCGGGCTTTTCTATGGACCATAAAGAAATTTATGATGCCGCCCTGCTGCAACTAAGGCGCGATTTAAACTATAAGCCTGTGGGCTACACCCTGCTGCCCGAAAAATTTACAATGCCGCAGCTCCAGCGCCTGTATGAGGTAATACTGGGCAAAGAACTTAACAGGGGCAATTTTTACAGGAAGATGATGCGCTACAACATACTCCAAAAGCTGGAAGAAACCCGTAAGGGTGGTGCACACAAAGCCGCAAACTATTACAGCTTTGACAAACAGCGTTATGAGGAAGCGCTTAATAATGGCTTTCAGGAAAGCTGGTAGGCTACCCCCTGCTATCGTATTAAACTAAAATGGCTGCTGAATGTTTTTTCTACCGGCTGCCCGCCCGAAATATTTTCAAGATAGTTAACCTTAAACCAGTAATCGGTTGAGGGCAGGTTTTTGCCCTTAAACGTGCCATCCCACCTTTCATTTCCCGAAAGGGAATGCAGCAGCTTGCCATAGCGGTCAAAAATATAAGTTTGCCTTATGGTTATAGCAGTATAATTATTAATGTTTATAAGGCTCCAGTAATCGTTTATACCGTCTCCGTTAGGGCTAAAGTACCGCGGATAATCTATTACCCTAACTACAAAAGTACCTGCTGCACACTGGCCTTCATCGGCATAAAAAGTATGGTAGGTTACATAGCCATCTGCTGTTGTTGCCCAATAACCGGTTATACCGTTTAAAGATGTATTGGGGAAGGTACCCGGCTGTCCGCCAAAAAAATATTCCTGCTGTAATGCAAACTCCGGCACAATAAGGCCTATAACCTCAATCTGTAGCGTGTATTGAACACCGTTGCTGCAATCGGCGGTTTGTACCGTAAATACATACGTTTGCTGACCTGTGGCGCTTGTATTAATTGCCGCCGGGCTCCACGAACCGGTAAACCCGTTTGCCGAAATTGAAGGCAAGGCAGGCGCATATCCATTTATACAGTACTGTTGTTGTATGTTAAATACCGGCTGTTCGGGCAATAGTACCTCTATGGTTACCGGTTCCCTTACCGATGTACACCCTGCTGTATTAACGGCCTCTGCCCAGTAGGTGGTATCAGTACCAATATTTGGAGTAGTGAATGGATTACCGGTAAACACGGGTGCAGTAGCCGTTTCTGAATTGTACCAGTTTATAATATTATCCGCACTATTGGTGTTTGCCGTTAACTGCACTGGTGTATCTGCACACACATCATAATCCGGTGCTGCCACAGTTACCGTAGGCACATCATATACCAGGCTTACCGTGCGGATAACATAACATCCGTTTTCATCGGTTACCCTAACCCATACCGTACTATTTTGGGTAATACTATATTGCAATGCCAGCACATTTTGGTTGTCTTCAGCATCTTCAAGGGTTTGGAAAAAAGCAAACTGGTAGTTTCCGTTTTGGGGGTTTAGCCCTGTAGTACTGTCCTGCAGGTTAAAGGTGTGCTCCTCCCCTTCATTTTTACATACCGTAAGGGTAGCGTCAACCACATCGGGCGGACCGGTTATGGTTATATCAAAATGCCTTATGTATTCTTCGCCTTCAACAATTAGCGTAAGGATTATGGTATATGCCCCGGGTTCGTTATAATAATGGCTGGGATAAAAATCAGTAGCTGTAGTGCCATCGCCAAAATCCCAGTTTATGCTGTCTATATCGCCACCCTGGCTGCAAAAATCAAAGTCCAGCGGTGTGCCGGTACAATAAGACTGCTCCTGGTGTATAGAAAGGCTGTTAACCGTTATGGCTATTCGGAAATAGCTGTTAAGAAATGTGGGCAGGCCTAATCCTGCACCCGATTCAAAATACCCCAGGTAAAACCCCTGGTTATCAAACCCCGGGGCTGCACCTGTAACCGGGTTGTAAGCCACATCAGGATTAGTAATCACTGCCAAATAAGCATCTTCGTCCATGCCCTGGTTTTGGTATATTTTACCGTCAAGCCCCATTTGCAGTGCCCCATAAACATGTGTTTCCCCTAAAACATATTCTGAGCCTGCAATGGGGCTTTGGGTTAAATTATATTGTATTGTTTCATGCCTCATGGTTATATCTGAATCGTTACCGGGATATAAGCGCTGCATTTTACTGCAATATAAAAGCTGGTTGTTTGGAGAAAATTCAATCCCATAATAATGTATACAGGCGGGGTTTGTACTGTTTGGGGCATAAATTAATATTTCGTTAGAAACACTGCCTGTAAGGTTGTCAAAATCATAAACGGCAAGGTAACCGTTGTTGTGCCAATAGTTCTCGCTCTCACCGGCCATAGCAAGCCTTGCACCGTTGTGGGAGGGCTTCAGGTAACCTATATAGGTACTGCCCCCAAATATTTGGGGAGACGGGCTAACAACAGGGGTTAGGTTTACACCATCAGGCGTTACGGAAAAAGAGTAAAAATTACCCTCAAAATGGGTAACAATCCAGTAGCCGGTTTTATCGGCATTGGTTATGGCGGCCAGCCTTTCATAGCCCTGCTGAATGCCGTTTATGGGTATTTCTATATTTTTTTGGGTTACTGCACCAAGCCCGTTATTAAGGCTCATGTCTACAATATTATATTCCATGCCGCGCTTTGGCCTGAAAAAAGGCACTTCCTCGTCGCGCACATCAATGGTAAAAACATAGTAAATGTTACAGTCATCGGGCTTAGGCACTATTACTGCCGATGACGTGCTTGAGTTGTCGCCCCGCAGGCCAAAACCGTTTTCCATTACAGTATGTTCATGGGTATAAACATAGCGCCCGTTAGTATAAAACAGCAGGTTGCCGTCTTCGTCAGATATGCTGGCTGTTCCCTCTAATGCCACTACCTGCCCGTTGGGTTCTATTTGTGGTGCACCACTGCTAAAGTCTACCCCGGCATTACCGCCAAAAAACCAGTGTGCCGTTTGCATTTGCCCCTGTGCCTGCACCATATAATGGCTTAAAAAGAGTAGTACAATATAAAAAGTGGGCTTCATTTTTAGTGTTAGTTTTTTAAATATGAGGGTAATATGATAGTTTGTTGGATGTAAAAAAGTATTATAACAACAGGTAAATCAGTATTCTTGAAACAATTTCACAAACAAGCAGCACCATAAAAAACAGCGCTTTATGTTTGTTTCGGTTAAGGCTTATGGTAAATGTAAATCCGCTGTATAATAAATAAACAGATGTGGCTATAACGCTAACGGCAATAGCTACAAACAGTAAAATGGCAGCTACATCAAAAGCTAAAAAGTCATAAATGCCATTATTGAGCTTTACCGAATTAATAATCAGTATATCGCTAATAAAACCTTTTATGTTTAGTAACGTAAAGAGTACAAATGGCACACGGCTTATAAGCACCACGCCCAGTACCTGAAGCCATGATACACTGCCGTTTATATAGCGGGCCATACCGCTGTATAATACAAACAACAGCGCTACCACTATGCCGTTTTCAGCCCATATAAACATTTGCGGAAAATCGGCCAAATAACGGGCATCGAGCACGCCAAAATAATGAGTATGGGTATACATACTGGCAAAAATGAGCAACAAAAAACCGGCTATGCCCAGTATAAGCACACGGGTTTCATTCTCATTTTTATATACATACCGCAATAAAATTGTTGAAAGCATTTAGTGTTTTATAAAAAAGCGCTACCCCGGCAGTAAACCTGCACAGGGTAGCAGCTAATAATTATTGTTTAAGCATTTTAAATGCCATTGTATGCTCCTGGTTTTTAACCCTTACCATGTAAGTACCCTGGGTTAAGGCAGACATATCTATACTTGATATACCATCATTATCTATAAGGCTTATAACCCTCCTGCCGGTAATATCAAATACCTCCGCATTGGTTATACCATCCTGCGCAGAAAAGTACAGCCTGTCTTTAACCGGGTTAGGATAGTAAGCAAATGCAAGTGTTTGCCCGTCAAGCCCCACAAGCCTCGATACGGTTATTGCCACAGCTGCGCTTTCGCACCCGTTTACAACTGTACTGCATAATAAGTAGTGCCATCGGCTAAAAGCGTACCTGCCGGTATTTCGGTAGTCAGCGCTTCATCGCTATACCACACCACAGTTCCCGTAGTTTCTATAACAAGGCTGTTTAAAGTTGCGCCTTCTTCAAATTCCTGCTCTGCTTCAGTTGCAGGGGCATCGGGTACAGCATTTACCGTTACGGTTACCTCAACCCTTGCGGATGAACATCCGGTGGCGGTTTCTGCCTCTACCCAGTAAGTAGTATCGGCTGTAAGCTCAGGAGTTGTAAACGTAGCACCTGTAAACACAGGTTCGGTAGCATCAGCGCTGTCATACCAGTTAAGGCTTGCATTAGCATACAGCTCAGGCCCGGCCGTTGCGGTTAGTATACCGGTTGAGCCATTACACGCCGTTTGCCCGTCTTCAGCCTCGGTTGTAATTTGGGTAAGCGAACAGTTTTGGTATACTTTAGCTGCACCTGCACTCAAAAAATCGCCTACGTTTGCACCAGATATGCCCACGGCTACAATGCTACCGTCTGAAGACAGCGAAAGTGCCGTACCAAAATTGCTTTCGCCCGTTGCGGCAGAAGATATGGTTTCACCAGCCTGTACCCACTCGCCTTCTGTAAGCTGGTATACCTTAACATTACCCAGCATTGAAGATGACCTTGTACCTATTGCCAGTATTGAACCATCGGCAGAAAGGTCTATCATGTGCTTGGTATTTTCGTAGCTTGACCTTGAACCTTCTAAAGAGCCACCCACCTGCTGCCAGGTACCTTCGGTTTTTTGAAACACCCTTACATTGCCCACAGGCGTAGTAGTGCCTTCGTTTACGTACTGGTAGCTGCCCATTGCAACAACAGTACCGTCATGAGATACCGCAACGCTCGAACCACAACCCGCACCGGAACCCCAGTAATCTGTATACAGGCCTGCAAATGTTTCATCTAATACCCATTCGCCATTCTCTAAATTATATACGTTGGTATAACCGGGATTAGGGGTTATGCCTCCCGCAGCGCCTCTGGAACATCCTATAACCAATACACCACCATCGGCAGAAAGGGCTACAGATGAACCAAAATAGTTAAGATCTCCTGTACCGTACAAAGTACTGCCCAGCTGCACCCACTCGCCATCCTGCTTTTCAAATACTTTTACCGAGCCCGAATTATCGCCGTTAGTATCATTATAATCATCGCCTATTGCAAGGATATTGCCATCATGAGAAAGGTTAATATTACGCACACCCGGCTCAAAGATATCTTCGCCGGCCTGTACCCATTCGCCATCAGTAAGGTCAAAAATGCGTACGCGGTCGCTAAATATAATTTCATTTTCGTTTTGGGGGTTAATGTAGTAATAGCCCCTTTCTGCAATAACAATAGTAGTTCCGTCTTCAGACAGTAGTATATCATTTCCGCCACCGGGCACAAAATAATTACTGTTTGGCGGGCTTAAAAAAGGTTCGCCTCCCCAAATGGTGTCGCCCACCTGTGCCCATACACCAGACTGCCATGTGTATACATTAACATAACTATGGTCTTCAATAGTGCCGCCACTGCCCTGGGTGTCCGGAGCGCCAACTGCAAAGGTTGTACCGTCTGCCGAAAGCGTTATACTGTATCCTAATTGTAAATAGGCATCATTGGCCTGAATGGTTTCGCCTAATTGTTGCCAGTCCTGCGCGTGCGCTGTAAGCGAAAACAAGCCTGCCAGGCAAAATAAAAAAGTACTTTTTTTCATAGATAGATTTGTGTGGTTGTTAAACAAGCTGCAAAACATTTTTATTTGTTTTGCTTTCACAAACATAGCTATGAATGTACCCTGAAAGGTAAAAAACAATGTCCCGAAAGGTTCCCTGAAGCTTCCTTTCTTTATCCTAAGTTGTAGAATTACAACTATTTAAATAAAAACAGTTATAAATAACACATCAAAGCTAAAGGCTGCATAAAATTACAGTGCCTCAACCCATTTATAGAGGTTGTCTGAAGTAGAAAGCCCCAGCTTTTTGCGTGCCAGGTGCCTGCGGTTTTGTACCGTTTTGGGCTGTACAAATTTTATTGCCGAAATTTCTTTGCTGGACAGGTTTAGTTTAATCATGGCAAGGAGCTCAAGTTCATCATGCGTTATGCCGGGATTAATATCAAGTATGCGTTTTGTAAAATCAGGGTACGTTTGGTCAAACGCCAGTATAAATGCCTGCGAGTTTTCGCCCGATAGCTTTACAAGCTCTTCATATCTTTCGGGTGTTATGGTAACTTTTTGTTTTTTCTTACCTTTCCTAATAAAGTAAACGCTTAAAATAATAAGTGCCAAAGCACCACTTGCCGAAATCACAATCCCATACGGAAACAAACTGCCTTTGGCATCTTCCTTATTTTTTTCATCAAGCAGCTTTACGAGCGATTTATTCTTATTTTCTGAAATTGACAGTTTATACTGGTCTAATTTTCTTTTATATACATTGGCCTGATTAGCATCGCCCAGGCCATTATATGTTTTTATAAGGCTTTCATACAACTCCTGAACATTAAGAAAGTTTTTGTTTTCTTCAATGGTTTCGGCTTTCTTAAAATGACTCAACGCCTCGCTGTAATTTTTTCGTTGCAAATACACTTTACCCAGCACTATGTAGTTAAGAAACGTTAGCTCATGGCTGGACTCACTTACTTTGCGCAGTGAATTGGATTTATGGGCATAATACTCTGCCGAGTCTATATTTACTTCTAAATACGCCCCCGCAAGGTTAGCATAGTCCATGTATGATGTACCCCTTTTTAGCTCAGTATCCTTTAGTTTTTGGTGCTCTAAGAGTGCAAACCGTAAATATTGTATAGACTTGGGATATTCTTTTGTCTGGGTAAACAAATTAGAAAATGCCGTATACACCTTTGCCTTTTCCTGGATTACTTCTTTATCGGTAGCATTCAGCTTATCAAGGGCATCTAAAGCTTTTTGTAAATCAGCTCCTGACCTGCTGTACAACCCGTTAAAAAGGTAGGTCTGCGCCATATACTTATGCGCCACCGCCTCATACAAAAAACTGTTATAATCCAGTGATTTTCTCAGCAGCTTTTGGGCAGCATCGAGCATGTGCTCAAAATCTGCCTCAGAAAAATAGTAATAGTTATAGCGTTGTGCCAATAATTCAAGTTCCGCATCACGGTTATGCTGCTTTAATGCCAGGCCCATTAAAACATCGAGGTTTTTTAAATAGGCTTCCGGCTCGGTAAAAATCAGTTTCCTGTTATGTAAAACACGCTCTTCCAGGCTTTTTGATTCAGGAAGCACCTGTGCAGATACCATACTACCCACAAATAATCCCAATAAAAATATCAGCACGCCTCTCATCGCTATTTAGACTTAATTTAAATAGAAACAAAAGTATCATAATATTTATAATCTGCGAATATTTTTTAGCCCTTTACCCTGTTTTTACTACATAAATCACAAAATCAGGATAAAAATGCTTTTAATCTTTTACAGCGGGTAATGGCTTTAACTCATCGGGATTTTCCTTGGTAAAACTGTCCCAAACTTCTTTAGATGGCTCTGTAAAAAGTTTCTTTATCAGTGCTATATCTACACTTTCTTTAGGGTTAAACTCTGCCGAAGCCATATACCGTTTCAGGCTGTACAACAGTTGCCTTGAAACAACATCTTCTTTGTTATTCGTAAAAAGATTGGCACTACAAACTATTATCTTACCATTACCGCAACGGGCTTCAAACAGGAGAGCAAGCTTGCGGTTCATAAACCAGGTATCTATGGGCTGCACCAACGGCCTGAACCCCTGCGGAAAATCTTCGAGGTTCATTACCTGTGCCCTGTTTACAATTTCCCACCATTGCAAATCACTATGGTAAGATGTTGGGAAGTCTTTAAAAGCAGCACTGGCCGTATCTGCCAATATACCCAGGGTGTGTGGCGGCTTCATTTTAAACCACGATGTATTCCAGAACACCGGTGTAAAATACTGTTCTACCTCTTTGCCTTTTAACACTTTGCCAGCAGCGTTTAAAAACACCGTGCCGCCCTTTTTAAGTACGGCTTCGGCTTTGGCATCAAGCACATCTGTAAAATATACGTCAGTCTTTACATCAGGCAATTGTGCCGGGTATACCCAAATGCTCCAATTGTTTGTTATAGAAGTACCTTCAAGGCTCACCTCAAGCGTAAGCCGCTGTGCTGAAGTAACGGTATTCAGCGGGGTGCTTACAGTTCCTATCGTGCTAACCCCACCCCTGCTTATAGCCGGGGTGTTAAGGCTACCCTGCGCTATAATTGTTCCTCCATCATTTTTAAGGGTCCACTTTACTGCTGTATCTTTATAGTCGGCCGGGCCATAATGGTAGGCTTCAATAGTCGCGGTAAACGCTTCGTTACTGGTATAGGTAAATTTAGGGATGCGGCTCAGCAATACGGTGCTGTTGCAAAAACGGCTCCATTCTTCAGGCGATATATAGCCTTTTTCCTTCCAGAACGCATTGAGCACACCAATAATGGCACTGCCCTGCCCCGGGAAATCCTGCAAGCCAAGCAGCTGGAAGCCCGCGCTGTTTGCCGTACGCAGCGATTTTTCAATTTCCTGTTTGTAGCATAGTGCCTGCAACTTGCCCGAAGCCATTAAAAATTCCTGTGCAAGATTTCCCATACCGTGTGCTTGCAGGTCGGCCTCAAACAGTTCAAAATTTCGGGCACGCATTACCCCGGTGTACTCTTTTATCTCTTTAAAATCAGGAAAGACACACCATTGCCCCATTTCGTGGGTTATGTACGGAATATCAAACTGGGAAATCTTATCGTTATAATCCGTCATGGTTTCAGGCCGCTGGTTGTGCCAGTTTAGCCCGCGTGGCCCTGATTTAATCATATAATCGCTACCCGGATATAACGGCCAGCTCATAGCTACCGATGCCCCTGTATACAAATGCCTGCTGTCTTTACTTTTCCAGTATGCATTATAAGCCTCAAGGTAGGTTGCCTGGTTTTTACCGGCAGGCTCATTGCCCGATGCAAACAGGCAAAAAGACGGGTGGTTGCCGTAGCTTTGCATTATGCGTGCGGTTTCTTCATATAAATATTTATCTATAAAAGCGCCATCGCCTAATGTAGTGCCGTGGTTAGGCCATGTGGGGCCTTCCGGCTGAAGGTAAAACCCAACCTCATCTGCCGCGGTAAATGCTGCTTCGGGCGGGCACCATGAGTGGAACCTGAAATGGTTAAGGCCGTGTGCCTTTGCCGCTGCATATACCTGCTTCCATCCTTCTACATCGGTAGGCGGGTAACCCGTAAGTGGAAATTCGCAATTGTTTAAATCGCCCCTAAGATGTATTTTATTCCCGTTAAGGGTAATAAACCGTCCCTGTACTTTTACATCGCGCATCCCGAAGGTCACCTGCTGCTCATCCTTACCTTTACCGGTATCAAGGGTGGCCGTTAAGCGGTATAGCGCCGGGTTAAATTCATCCCACAACTGCATACCGTTGCCCAACACAAGTTCAGCTTCTACCACTGTGGTATCTGCGGCAACCGCCTTAAATTGCAGCTTACTTGTATCTATCTTATGTTTTTTAGTCGTATTAAAGCTTTCTGCACTAAGCATAATAGTCCCTTTTACCTGCTTAGCAGTACCATTGACAAATTGCAGTACCACACGTGCTTTTTTGCCCTGAACATCAGGATACACCTGCACATTGGTAATATGCACCAAAGGCTTAGCCTCAAGCACAATTTTGCCTACAATGCCGTTCCAGTTGCCCTGTGTATGGTCGCTCACGCTGTGCGAATCAGGCCCCACGTTCATTTTATCAATGCGATTATCTACCCTGATAGTTAGTACGTGGTTACCCGGTTTTAACCCTTTCGGAAGTAAATAAGTATGAGGCGCTACCAGCGAATTTTCCGTGCCCAAAAGCTTGCCGTCAAGCCACACTGCAGTTTGTATATGGCAGCGTTCCAGGAATAACGAAACCTGTTTTTGCCCCCACCCCTCAGGCAGGTTTATCGTTTTTTGATACCACGCCACCCCCACATAGTATTTTACGGGCGAGAGCCAGAATGGTATCTTTACATTCCCCGGCTCGCGGTATCGCGCAAGCGTAGGCCTGTGGTAATAAGAGCTGTCATAAATGGTGCCCGTCCACTTGGTATATAAATCCACCTCATCGCCCTTGTTATTTTCAGCCAGCGAACCGGGCAGCTTTACCGTTTCATTAGGCAGGGCTTTTTCAAACCATTTTTCACGTGTACCTTTATCCTCACGGTCGAGTGCAAAACGCCATTCCCCTGCAAGGTTTATTTGCTGTGCATATATCTGTGAAGAAAACAATAGTGATAGCAACAACAGCTTCACCCATACATTACCCCTTTTATTAATTTTTAAATGATATCTCTGAATTTGCATAAATCGGGACTTAAAATGTTATAGTGGTTTTATATTGGGTGGCAGCTGTTATAGCGCCTACTTTCAGGTATTTAGAGGCCGTGCCAAAATCGGGTATACTTTCCGGGTATGGTTGCAAATCGATTAGGTATGAAGCATTTTTTTGCATGGGCCTGAAATAAAATACCATTTCCTGTGACTTACCGTTTAAAAATTTCCGGAGGCCTATTTGCCAGGGTATGCCTTTGTAAAACTCATCGGCCACGAGCTCTCCGTTTAAAAAGCCCATAGCGGTATCGGCAGTATAGTTTACGGTAAGCAACACATCATTAGCATTTTCAGGCAAAGAAGCCGGGAGCGTAACAGCCCACTTATTAGCGCTTACCTGCCTGCTACTTATGGCAATATCTGTTTTAGGCAGGGTTATTTTATACCTCGAAAAAACATCATCATCATGTAGCCTTTCTGCGTTTCCTGCTCCAATAGCAGGCATAACGTTGTATTTTGGGTATATGCTCACCTCAAATTCCGGAACATCGCTAACACACTCAAACCCTTTTTTGTGTTGCAGTACCAGGGCATCGCTAAACATAAAATACTGCTTGTTGCCAATTGTAACCCTGTATGACTTTAACGCTGTGGCTTTGTCAACCACCAGTATTTTAACCGATTTTCCGTTGGCGGTAAGCTTGAATTCTGTAATTGCGTTGTTACATTTTATTATGGTGCGACGGTTATTTTTATCTACAGTTATACCTTTACCTTCTACAGTCACACCGGGTGCAAAAGAAAACTCAGCGGCTGTACCATTTGGTGTAAAGAATGTATAATATCGGGCATCAGCTTTTTCATCTTTTGCCATTAACTGTGCTGTAGCATAATTGAGGTGCGCACCGTTTACATCCATATTAAAAGGGAAAACAGCATTTTCATCGCTATCCAGGTTTATGCCGCCGGTTTCGGGTATTGATATTTCGCCGCCCTTTGTCTTTATCCTGATGCGGAAGTTTTTCTGGGCAACCATTGTAGTATCATCCTGAAAATTATTAAGAAACAAAAAACCTGAACTGCCCTTTACACGTGCAGCATAGCGCAAATCAGTAATGTTTATAGGCTTAAGCTTCCTGGCATTTACAGGTAAAACCGTTTGCATTGGGGCGAGTTGGGCGCCAAAATCCTGTACAAAAAAATGCAGCAGTTTCAGCCTGTGGAAACCCTCGCGCACCTGTCCGTACTCACCTATGGGCGCCTGAAAATCATACGATATTTTAGGCAGCGCGTAGGCTTCATCGCTCATAAAAGAAGATTGCCCTTTAGGCGTAGAGCCGCCGTGGTACATATAATAGCCAATACCGTTTGCCCCACTGCCCAGGCAACGGTTTATCATGGCATCGAGGCTTTTGTGCACAGCAATGGGCCTGCGGGTATACACACTCATAATACCCGAACCCAGTTCGGCAGCAAACACCGGATACTCTTCAGGATTATAGCGTACCGGCGCATAATCAGGCGATTTGTGCATGTCCTTGTACAGGAAAAACGGCGAGTAATCCCGCTTTGGTGTCCAGAATGGGTAAGCATAGGCCGCCGTTACGGGTATCGATTCGTTTGGTATAATGGCCGCATTTCCCCAGCCTGTGGCAGTATAAAGAGGCACATCCATACCGGCTTTTACAGCCAGTGTTTTCAGCACCTTCATGTGGTCGTTGCCAAGGGCGGCATAAGGGTTTTCTGCTTCAGAAATGCCCACACCTTCCTGGGTAAGTGCCTGGTCGCGGTCAGCAGCGGTAAGATCGCCCGGCTGCCCGGGGTATGTAAGCCCCCATGGTGCGGCAGAGTGCTGGTATTCGTTTTCAATCTGTATACCTATTATGGGGCCGCCGTCTTTATAATACAACCCTTTAAGCTGCTTTGCGGTTTGCCCGTACAGGCGCTCTACATAAGAAAGGTACAGCGGATCGTTAGAACGTATGTTTAGCGGGCGCCCCAACAGCCAGTCCGGCAGCCCCCCGTTACGAATTTCGCCATGGCAAAATGGCCCTATCCTTACTATTACATAAATGTCATTGTCTTTGCACAGCTTTATAAAGGTGCGCAGATCTTTATCGCCATCCCATAAAAAAGTACCTTCCTTTTCTTCGTGCAGGTTCCAGAACACATAGGTGGCAATAACGTTAATGCCGCCTGCTTTCATTTTTTTTATGCTTTCATCCCAATACTGCCGGGGGTATCGCGTAAAATGAAATTCCCCCGTTATGGGTATTACCGGCTGGCCGCCAATTGTCATGTAATGGTTATTAAAGGCTATAGCCTGCCCGCCGGGATTGCTGCCTCCAAGATTCAGTGTTTCCCTAAAAGGCTTTTCATCCATTGTGGCATCAAGCTCATAAACCTGTTGCGCAACACCTGAAAAGGCAACTAAAACCAGTAGTGAGAAAAATAATTTTTTCATGATTTGTAAATCCGGCCTGTAACCGGTCTCCATAACCCAAAATAAAACGATTGCGTAAAAACATGCAATGGAATAAATTTTTATTTTGATGGATTTTCTTTCGAAAGCTTACTAAACCCTAAAGTAACAACAGCCGTATTAAAAGTTTGATATATGCCATAAACTCTTGTTTTATGCAGGAATATGGTATAAAGGCAATGGACAATAATTATATCATCATAAAAAATAAAAGCAGGACACGGCAGGATAATAATCATATCCATAAAAATGAAATTGCACCTAAGTATCATACAAAATCAGCCCATGCTTTTACAAAACCCTACAGGAAAACAAGAGGCTTTCGGCGGCAAAAAAGCAATTGCCGTACCACAATCTGTTATTGAAAACCAGTGTGTAAAAGACCCCATAATCAGCAACCTGTATATTACTAATATTGGGTATTATGACCAGGCACACAACCATTATTGCCAACGCGGCCAGGGTACAGGCCAGCATATACTTATTTACTGCACCCGTGGCAAAGGCGAAGTAACCATTCCCGGAAATAAATACGTGATTGAAGAAGGCACTGTACTGCTAATACCCGAAAATACACCACACGCTTATTGTGCTGACCCACAAAATCCCTGGACCATATTCTGGATACATTTTAAAGGCAATAACTCGGCTGATGTTGTAAGCCGGTTTAAAAAACGGCATGGCATAAAAGCCCCTATAAGTTCAGGAGCCCGCTGTGTAGAACTGTTTGATGAAATATACGGCCAACTGGAAAGGGGGTATAGTATTGATAACCTGATTAATGTAAATATGTGCCTGTGGCACTTTGTAAGTTCATTTTTATACAATGAGCCAAAATTGGCGGTTGAAGCCCACGAAAATAAAACCAAAACAGAATTTGCCATAGATTATTTTACCCGCAACCTTAACCGCACTATAAGCCTTGGCGAAGTAGCACGGGCTGTACATTTATCGCCTTCTCATTTTTCAACTTTATTTAAAGGCAAAACAGGTTTTTCTCCTATAGAATATTTTAACCAGCTTAAAATGCAAAAGGCCTGCCAGTACCTGCATTTTACAGAGTTGCGCATTAAAGATATTTCGAGGGAATTAGGCATAGCCGACTACTACTACTTTTCAAGGTTATTTACCAAAACCATGGGTATTTCGCCATTTGCATACAGAAAACAAAAGCTCAATACCCAGTAGTTTAACACCTTTTTGCTGTAATTTTATTTAATCTTTTTTGCTTAAAAAACTGGTAAACAGAACCCGTAATAAACAGGATAAACGCCAGTAATAGTGTTTTGCCTACCAAAGGGTCTTGCGGGCCTGTTGCAAGCGGATGTCCCACAGGCACACGGGTTAGCGTTTCATTAATGGTAGGAACCATTGACAGGAAAAAGCTAAACGTAAGCAAAAAGTTCTCTAAAATGCGTAAACCATTATTACCTGCCTTTTTGCTTTGCAGGTAGTAAGCCACCGCTATCAAAATAACTATTAATACAGCCAGGCCATGGCCGGGATTAAAGCCCTTTACACTCGATAAACCCAAAGCGGTAAACGAAGCCACAAGGGTAAAATAAAAGTAGATTTTGCCTGAAACCTGATGGAGGCTGATTTTACCATTCCTGATAAAACTGATAACTGCCGCAATTATAGCGGCAATGCCAATTACTGTGTGGAAAATTCCTAATGCTGATAGTCCCATAACTTAGTGTGTTAAATTTATAGTACAAATTTGCAACACTAAAAGCGCAGGAGCTTTGCAAAATAGGCCAACTATTTGGCGATTTAGTCCGGGTTGTTTACCACGTTGTTCAGCTTTCGATACTGGGTAGGGCTCACCTTGTATTTGTCACTAAAGCTTTTAGTAAAATTAGCCAGGTCATTAAATCCGCAGTCAAAAGCAATACCTGTAATACGTTCGTTAGAAACCAACAGCAGTTCTGCTGCCTTTTCAAGCCGTTTTGTTTTAATGTAATTGGCAGGGGAATCGTTATACAGTTTTTTAAATTCCCTTTTAAAAGAAGATACACTCAGGTTTGTTTTCTGCGCCAGATCATCTACAGTACCCTGCTGAAACAAGTTGGCTTCTACCACCTGTTTAAATGAATAGGTAACCGGCGAAAAAAGCTGCGATAAAATAACCTGTACATTTTGGGCATCCTGTGTTTGCGAAAGTAAAAGGATAATTTCCTTTAGCTTTAAAACCAAAATTTCATCATTAACCAAAGCAGGGTTTTCAAAATAAAACAGCAGGCCCTCAATATACTTATGGATTAAAAAATCATTGTTTATTTTCCTGCCATGCTGGTTGCTTATTGTATTGCCGGGCTGCAAAACCTGTGGCAACTCCTTTTCATATATCTTCTTTAAAATTTCTTTATGAAAAGTTACTATAACTATCTCGCCATTGCTTTCGGGGTTAGCCTCATGAATCTGTTTTCCGGAATTAATACAGTTAAGCAGCAGCGAATGATGCGTAGGTATTTTTGTTTGGCTGTCATTAAACTCATATTGCATTTCGCCACTTAGCATGTACAAAAAACAAGCCTGTTCGGCCACAGGAAAAGTAAATTCAAACGGCGGCTTTACATCTAACTTCTGGATAAACGTTTTGCCAAACAACTCAATTTTTTGATAGTCAGTAACCATGTTAGCGGTGTTTAATACAAATAAAAATGCCCCTGCAACAGTAAGCCAAATATAAGCAAAACGTTGTATGGGGCATTTTAATATTGACTGCCGTATTATTGTTTAT
Source organism: Flavobacterium akiainvivens (assembly GCF_001278115.1). Taxonomy (GTDB): domain Bacteria; phylum Bacteroidota; class Bacteroidia; order Flavobacteriales; family Flavobacteriaceae; genus Flavobacterium; species Flavobacterium akiainvivens. The sequence goes on from NZ_LIYD01000005.1 coordinate 1,256,844, forward strand.
CTATAACATTTACAGCTGTACCCGTTAACCTGAAGTTTTTATATGTTTTGCCCTCCAGGTGCTTTTCCCACCTTTCCAGCAGCGGCTGCTCAAGGCTAAACTCGCGGTACTCGTCAGGGCTCATAATGGGTATGCCCTTAACTATTGGGTACAGGCGAGTGCAGGTGGTGCAGTGCAAAAATCCTTCTAATACATCGCCTTCAAGGTTGGTTGATATAGTTGTAAGCTGCAAATCGGCATGGTCAAAAGGGCAGCACAGTTTTTTTATGGTTGCTATTTTCATTTTACGTTGAGTTTTGATTGATATTCTTTAATGGCCTCATGTGGCTCGGCGGCTTTCATAATACCCGATACCACTGCAATACCATTATAAGGCAGGCTGCTGAGCGTTGCCATATTTTGGGGAGTAATACCGCCCGCTAAAAAAATGGGCATATCGGTCAGTTCACGGGCTTTTATAACTATTTCGGGGCTAACAAGCTCACAACTGGTAGCTGTGGCAGATGGAAACATGGAGCAAAACGATATATAATCTGCTCCTAATACCACTGCCTGTTCTATAGTAGCAAGGTCATTTCCACAGGTAACGCCCACTATAATATTGCCGTGATTTTCAGCAAAAAAATCCTGTGGAATAGCATCAAAATGCACACCGTCAAGCCCGGTTTCGTACACCAATTGGCAGCGGTTGTTTATCAGCACAGGAATGCCAAAAGGCCTACATAGGGCTATAACCTGTTCCACAAGGGCTTTTATATCCTCGCCTGGTAAAATGTTATCCCAAATTTGTACGGCCGCTACAGCACCTGTAAGGGCTTTTCGCAACTGGCCGAGCAGCATTTGCCGTTCCATCGCAGGGTCTATAACCAGGTAAATACCGTCTTTTATATGTTTTTTTGCCATCATTTCCACCCGTTTTTATAAGCGTTAAAAAATGCGGCCCAGTAAGGGTCTTCTTCCTGATACGTTAATGCTGAGGGCACACCGCCATCTACACGGGTTATGCCTTGCTGCACGGGCACTACCTCCCCTACTTCTGTACACGCAATACCCTCTTTGCCAAGGGCTTTAATAACCGACGAGACATTAGCCTTTTTACAGGTAATTACTAATGCACCTGCACCTATGCAACACTTCGGGTCAAGCCCGAAAACCCGGCACACCGCAGATTGCACACTATCAACCGGTAGCCTGTCGGCATATACCACAGCGCCGTGTCCTGATGCCGATGCCATTTCATATATGGCACCCAGCACCCCACCTTCGGTAACATCGTGCATGGCGGTTATGTAGCCTGTACTTTTAGCTGTTAGTGCATCTTTAAGGCAGGAGGTATCATAAAAAGAAGCACATGCCTTTTGGTACACCTCAGCCCCTGCCTTGTTTTTAACCGTTTCCGGAAAGCTCAGGGCCAGTATGGCCGAAGCGCTCAAGGCAGCCGATTTGGTTACCAGTATGGCATCACCAGGCTGTGCATATTTAGAGAGCAATATTTCGTCTTTAGGCGCAACGGTTATAAACGTGCCCCCGCCTGCAATGGTAGAGTTTTGCCCCTCTATAAAGCCCGTATGCCCGCCTGTAATGGCTATGCCTATTTCTTTACAAAAGGTGTCAATATGCTGCCAGTAGGTTTTAAAATCATTTTTAGAAAATGTAGCCGGAAGGTTAAGCACAAACTGCCCGTATTGCGGTGCAAAACCCGTAGTGGCCATATCATTAGCCATAAGCTGTACCGAAAGCCATGCCGACTCCTGTAAGCCCAGCGAGGGTATCAGCGAAAGCGGGTCGCTGGTTAATGCCATAGCCATACCGGCAGGCAAATCTACCAGCGCTACATCTACGCCAAACTGCGGGCCTGCAATTACTTCCGGCCGTGCCGCACCACACCTGCCGCTTATATAGGCATCAAAAAGGTGCGGTTCTATTTTACCCAGCTTAGCCATTATGGTACATCTTTAAACTGAATGTACAGCCCAAAGAAGTCGCCCACCGGTACATTCCATTGCTGCACTGGGAACCACTTGGGCAGGCCGGTTGCCGTCCACTCTATGGTGTACTGCCTGCCTTTAAGCGCCTCATGAATTATAGCCGTAAGCATTTGCGGGTTGTAAAATGTGGCCGTAACATAAAACGGGTTTTTGCCAAACATTTGCTGCACCCTGCGCCTAAGCACCTTGGGCGAGTTACGGTTCATCATGCCCATAGCAATGCCATATTTGCTCACACGCGCTGCCTCGCGGATAACCTTTACCGGGTCTTTATAATACTCAAAAGTGGTTATAAAAGCCAGGGCATCAAAGCTGTTGTCTTTAAACGGCATGTAGTGCGAATCGGCCATTACAAGGTCGCCGTCGAACAAATGCACAGCCTGCGATAGCATTAATGGCGAAATATCCCCGCCATAAGCCTCAATGCCTATGTTTTTCCACCAACGGGTAAAACGGGTGGTACCACAGCCAAATTCCAGCAGGGTTTTTACCCTTTTGTCTTTGGTAACCAGCTGTTCCATTACTTTCTTTTGCCAGATTTCGGCGCGTTTGTAGCGGCCTTCATACCACTGCTCATAAGTATCGGTATGCTCGCGGTTAAAAAACCACTCGGGCCTGTTTTGCCAGTTGGCGTGAGTTTCCGGGATTAACCCGTGGTTTACTTTTTCAATATCCATAAAAGTTGCTTAAAAAAAATAGCTCCATCCCATGGCATACCAAGAGAATGGAGCTATCGCTCTTAAGTGCATCCCTACGTTGGCATTATCCAAATCAGGTAGCGGGTATAATCTCAGCCTTTGCAGGCACCCCGTGCTATCGTTATGTTATGGGGCAAATATATAAATTCCCCAATAGTTTTAGTACATCAGTAAAATAAAAATGCTGTTTTACTAAAACTACCTTATAAGATGGACTACTTAATGAATTACTGTGGAAAAGCATTAAACTGTAAAAAATGCAGCTTAATTCCGGCATAAGCAGCAGATACATTGGCTTTAAGCAGGTTGTATTCAGCCGTTAGCAACTGGTTTTTACTGGTGGTAAACACTATGGCATCTACCAGCCCGCTGCTAAATTTAGACTGCGTGGTAGTAAACGATTTTTCGGCAAAAGTGCGGGCTTCCTCAAATTTTTGTGCCAGTTGGGTATTTTGTTTTTTCTTGGCATCTTCCTGCTCCAGCGCCTGGCGCAGCTTTATTTTTTGCTGCTCCAGCATAACCACGCTTTTTTGCTGCTCTGTTTTGGCAAGCTGTACCTTTTGCCTGGTTTTAAGTCCGTTAAATATAGGCACGCTTAGTTGTAGCCCTATGTAATGGTTTTTGTTATCATTAAGCTGTGTAAAAAACGGTGCTACACCCCCATTGCCCGGCTGGTTGAGCGGCAGGTAGTAAAAAGACGAATAACTGTAAAACGCCGATAACAGCGGCAGGTAGTTGTTGCGCTCAAGGGTTACATTCTTTTTTGCAACCTCAACATTTAGGGTTGCGGCCTGCACCGCGGGGGCTACCCCAAGGGCTTTTTCAAGCATTTGGTTAACAGAGGCCTCTTCTAATCCGGCTACAGCCGATATGCCTGCAAGCACTACCTCTTCAGGTTTATAAGCGGTATCATTCATTAACTGTAACAACGTAAGCTTTTGGTTATAAAGCAGCTGCTGTGTTTGCAGTATGGTACTTTCTTCCTGGCTGTAGCTCATTTGCATATCATACAGGTCGCTTTTAGGACGGCTGCCCAATTCTACCTCTTTTGTGATACGGTTCAGGTTAAATTTAGCATTTTCAAACTGCCCTAACTGAATTTTCAGCAACTCCTGGCTATACAGCACATTGATGTAATTGTCCAGTAATGTAAGCGCATATTCGGCCTCGGTGGCCTGCTTATCGGCTTTAGCTTTAAGGGCAGCAATTTTGTTTCGGCGGGCAGCGGTAAATATATTAAAGTCAAGCAGTGGCATACTGGCATTAAGGCTAAAGTTATCGCTTTGTATGCTGCTGCTTACCCTGTTGTTTGTAGCCGGGTCAATAACCGAACCTATATTGTATGTGTGCGTGCCGTTAAGGCTTACCTGTGGCAGGTATTCTAAAGCGGGGCTGCGGTGGGTTATCTCTGCACTGAGTATATCAAGTTGCCGTAACTGAAATTCAGGTGCGTTTTTAAGCCCTGACTCCAGGCATTGTTGTAATGTAAGTACCTGCTGTGCATAAACCGCATCTACAACGATTATTAAAAACAGGGTTATATAATATAAGCGTTTCATAATACAGGTGTTATAACCCGCAGCCATTACAGCAGCGGGCTATTTTCTATAACTAACTTCAAAAAATTTATTCATATTTAAGGTAGGCCACCATATCTACACGGGTAGCCTTGTAGGCTTTGCCCAGTATTACTGCCAGCGTAAGCACTAACAACACCACAAACCCAATAATAAATGGTAATATGGTAACCTCTATGCGGTAGGCAAAGTTTTGCAGCCATTTATCAAGAAGTATCCAGGCCGGTACCAGGGCAATTAAAAACCCAATAATACAATACACCACATATTGCTTAGAAAGGCTTTTAAGCAGTAGCAGCGTACCGGCACCCAGCGTTTTGCGTATGGCTATTTCCTTCATGCGGCGCTCTATACTAAATGATGCAAGTGCAAACAACCCAAACAGCGCAATAACAATTACAACAACATTAAGCATAGAAAACACGTTGCGCTGCCTAATGAATTGCGCATAGGTTTTGGCAAAGTTTTTATCTACAAAATCATAGTGGAACGGAAAATCAGGGTCTATATCTTCAATCCATAGTTTTTCCATGGCTGCTATGGCGCTTTCTCTATGTTGTGGATTTACCTTTACATATATGTGGTGGGCGTTTTGCAGCATCCAGTCTACCGTTTTGTAATGGTACAGTATTATGGGGCCAATTTTAGACTGAGGCCCATCAATATGAAAATCTTTGGCAACACCTACAACCTGCAGTTTTTTGCCGTCCTGCCAGTCCAGATAGGCACCTACCGGATTGCCTTTAATACCTATAAATTTTACGGCAGCCTCATTAAGTATAACAGAGCTTATAGTATCATCTGCAAACTGGGGCATAAGGCTGCGGCCCCGGTCTATTTTAATATTCAGCATTTCTATGGCGCTAAAGTCAACCACCATGTTGCGCAGCGAATAAGAGTGCCCGTTAAAACCATAGCTTGTAAAGAAGCTTGAACCATAGCCTATAGCTGCTGTTGTAGCAGCTACACTTTCTACCCCCTTAATAGCCTTAAGGCGTTCTTTAACATGGTCATAGCGGTTAGATACTATCTTTTTAAAACCCGGCACTTTAAAGTCGTAAGGGTTGCGATAGTATATAGATACTACCTGGTCTGCCTTAAAGCCGCGGTCTTTGCTAACCATGTGGTTTACCTGGCTGTATATTATATAAGAACCTATTATAAAAAACGCGGCTATGGCAAATTGCAGCACCAGCATGGCGTTGCGCAGCCATATGCCCTTTTTGCTCCTGCCCACATTTCCCCTTAGTACAGCCACGGGTTTATATTTAGACACGTAAGCCGCCGGAAAAACACCGGCCAAAAGCACCACCACTATAAATATGCCTATCATCTGCAAGTAAAAACTGCTACTGCCCATGGTGATTTGCTGCTGTAGAAAATTGCAGAAGTGCGGCAGGCCTATTTCTATAATAACCATTGCCAGTAAAATGGAAAACAGGGTGGTAATAACGGTTTCAAACACAAACTGGCCTATTATATTACTACCCGATGCCCCCATTATTTTGCGCACGCCTACTCCTTTAGCACGCTTTATGGCATTGGCCGTAGCCAGGTTTATATAGTTTGCAATAGACATGATAAGTATAAGCACCGATAAGCCAACCATAATAACCAACAGCTGGTAGCTGCCACTGCCCTCCGGCACATCGGGGGCCGCGCTGTGCAGCCTTATATCTTTAAGCGGCTCCAGTATTACCTTTATTTTACCAAAGCGCTTTACAAATTCATCAGGGGTTATGCCGTCTGCCTTTGCCTGTAACTTTGTATTGTGCTCATAATACAGGGTCTCCATTTTTTGCTTTGTAACAATAGCATCTTTTGGGTTTTTAAATTTCAGGAACAGGGCAAACCTGAAGTTACCCCAATTACCTACCTCTTCCTTAAGCTTCCAGTCTATCATGTTGGTAACAACCTCAGGCATATAAGATGATTTGCCCTCAATGCGGTACACCCCGCCTATGGTAAAGGTCTTATCATTATACTGCACCTCTTTGCCCAGCACATTTACAGTATCAAACAACTTAAGGCAAAACGCCTCAGATATGGCCATGGTGTTGGGCGTAAGCGCTGTTTTTGCATTACCCGCCACAAACTCATACGGAAAAAAGCTAAAAAAGTTGGCCTGGGCATCAAGCACCTTTTCGGCCATTACTTTTTTACCGCCGCTTTTTACAATGTTGCTGTTGTACCAGCCTTCCATGTAGCAATGCTCTTCCACCTCGGGCAAAGCAGTGCCCCTTACGGCATCTATAGCCCCGGTAGATGAGCCCCACACCTTGTCTTCTCCCAGGTCTGAAACGGTAAAGAATATATTCTCCTTACCGGGGTTCCAGGCATTGTAAGAGTGCTCATCATTGCTGTACAACAATGCAAACACAAGCCCGGCAATGCCCAGGCTAAGCCCCAGTATGTTGAGTGCCGTAAAGAGCTTGTTGTTCTTTACGTTATATAAAAATATTTTAATCCAGTTCTTAAGCATACTATTCGTATTTTAAGTATTTAAGTACATCTACACGTGTAGCCTTGTAGGCTTTGCCCAGCACCACGGCAAGGGTTAGCATTAAAAGGGCAACAAACCCCACCACAAACGGCCAGGCCGATATGGTTATCCTGAAGGCAAAATTTTCAAGCCATTTGTTAAGCAGCATCCAGGCGGGCGCAAGGGCTATTAAAAATCCTATTATGCAGTACACTACATATTGTTTAGAGAGTTCTTTAAGTAGCGTAGCAGTACCGGCACCCAGTGTTTTGCGAATGGCAATTTCTTTCATGCGGCGCTGTATGGTGTATGATGCCAAGGCAAAAAGGCCAAACAGGGCTATAAATATTACCACGCCGTTCAACAGCGAAAACAGGTTGCGCTGCTGCACATAGTTTTCATAAGTACGGGCAAAGTTTTTATCTACAAAATCATAGCTGAATGGATATTCTGTATCCACTTTTGTAGTCCAGAAAGCATCAAGTGCTTTTAGGGTACCCTCCATATCGGCCGGATCTATTTTTATGTAGATGTGGTTCAGGTTATAGCTCATCCAGTCTATGGTTTTGAAATGGAAGAACGACATAGGCGGAATTTTTTCGTGTGGGCCAAACATATGGAAGTCTTTAACCACCCCTACTATGTTAAGCTTCTCGCCATTCCAGTCTATTTTTTTTCCTATCGGGTCTTTCTCACGCATCATTTTCATGGCTGTTTCGTTAATAAGCATACCGTTTATAGTATCTGATGAAAAATTGGCCGACAGCCCCCTGCCTTGCGTTAATTTGATTTGCATCATATCAAGAAAATCAAAATCAACGGCCATATTTTGCCCCTGTACATGATGGTCTTTATAAGCAAACCCCGATGTAGAGCCCGCTCCGGTACCCAATGAAAAAGCCCCGGCCGATACTGACTGTACGCCTTTTATTTTGAGCACCTCATCTCTTATGGTTTCATAATGGGCATAAATTTGTGACGGGTCATCGGGCTGCGGGCGCTGCCCCCTGTAGGTTACATCTATAACCTGGTCGCCTTTAAGGCCAAGGTCTTTATGGCTCATGTAGCTTACCTGCTGATACACAATGTATGAGCCCGTAATAAAAAACGCCGCTATGGCAAATTGCAGTACAAGCATGGCGTTGCGCAACCAGATGCCGTTTTTGCTGCGGCTAAAGTTGCCTTTAAGCACCATAAGCGTTTTAAAGTTTGATACATAAAGCGCCGGAAAAATACCCGCAAGCACTATTACTACAACCAGTACCGCAAGCAACTGCATAAAAAATTCGGCACTCTTTAGCTCAAGCGATTTGTGTAGGAAACTGTTGTAAAACGGCAGCCCAAGCTCTACAATAACCAGTGCCAGCAACAATGCTATTGTAGTAGTAAGGAAGGTTTCAAAAATAAACTGCTTTACTATATTGGCCTTATCTGCGCCCATTATTTTACGTACGCCTATCTCTTTGGCACGCTTAACGGTATTTGCCGTAGCAAGGTTTATGTAGTTTACAATGGAAAGAATAAGGATAAGTACCGATAGCCCCAGCATGATAAGCAAAAACTGGTAGTTGCCCCTGCCTTCGGGGTAGCCTTCTACTAAAGAATGCAGCCTGGCGGTGGCAAGCGGTTCGAGTATCACTGTTGTAGAGCCGCTCCTCTTTATATATTCTTCCAGCGAAATGCCTGCTTCCTTAGCATCTCTTTTAGTGCGGTATTCCAGGAAAACATTATCTATTTTTTTCTTTACCAAATCGGCCTGCGCCGGGTTTTTTAGCTTGACAAATAATCCAAAATTAAAATTGCCCCACTGGTCGAGGTTTTGCTTAAGCTGTGGTTCTATAAGGTTGGTTACCGCCAGCGGTTTTAACGATGAGTTACCCGGAATACGATACACACCCCTTACCAAAAACTTGCCGGTGCCATACTGCATCCATTTGCCCATAGGGTCTTCATTTCCAAAAAGCCTTTGCGCCACGCCTTCCTCCAGGGCTATGCTTGCATCATCCTGAATGGCAGTTGTTCCGTTGCCTTTTACAAATTCGAAAGGGAAAAACGCAAAGAAGTTTTTTTGCACATCAAGAATTTTGATTTGCTCCCTTTTTTGCCCGTATTTTATAATCTCATCAAAATAAAACAGGCGTGTATAGCAGTGCTGCTCTATCTCGGGTATGTTATCTAAGTGAGGCCCCAGTGGCGCAACAGATGTGGCCCATATCATATCGTTACCCAGGTTGTTTATAACCTGGTACACTTTGTCTTTTTCGGGGTTCCAGGCGTTGTAAGAATGCTCGTCGTTCCAATACAGCAGGGCAAATACCAGCCCGGCAATACCCAGGCTGAGGCCAAAGGTATTGAGCACCGTAAAAAACGTGTTGGCCTTTACGTTATACCAAAATATTTTAATCCAGTTCTTTAACATGATTGTTTTGTTGATTGATGATTAGCCTCCGGCTTTAGTTAATCCATGATTTGCCCCTGGCTTCAGCCAAAGGAACAGGATGATTTGCCCCTGGCTTTAGCTAAGGAACCGTTAATTAGTGATTAAAACATCTACCTTCCTGGTATTTTGCTTTTCGCTCAGCACCATGCCATCTTTCATAATAATGGTGCGCTGTGAAAACGATGCATCATACTCAGAGTGCGTAACCATAAGTATGGTGGCACCTTCGGCATGCAGGTCGGTTAGCAGCTCCATAACTTCGTTGCCGTTTTTACTGTCAAGGTTTCCCGTAGGCTCATCGGCAAGTATAACCTTGGGGCTTGTTACCAGTGCCCTGGCTACTGCCACACGCTGCTGCTGGCCGCCGCTTAGCTGCTGTGGGTAGTGCTTTAGCCTGTGCCCTATGGCAAGCCTTTCGGCAATGGCCTGTATTTTTTGTTTCCTTTCAGATGCCGGTACTTTGTTGTAAATCAGCGGCAACTCTATATTATCATATACCGAAAGCTCGTCTATCAGGTTAAAATTCTGGAAAATAAAACCTATGTTCTCTTTACGGATTTTTGACTTATCGCTTTCTTTAAGTCCTTTTATTTCGCCATCAAGCAGTTTATAGCTGCCTTCGTCAAAACCATCAAGCAGGCCTATTATATTAAGTAGGGTTGATTTACCACAGCCCGAAGCACCCATAATGGTTACAAATTCGCCTTTTTTAACTTCTATAGATACGCCGTTAAGGGCACGGGTTTCCACCTCTTCGGTGCGGAATACTTTTGACAGGTTTTCGATTTTTATCATGATTTCTTTGTTTTTTTGGCAGGATGGGTTGATTAGTCCCGCTTCCCCCTTTGTTTTTGATTGGTTAATAATTAACGTGTATTGATTGATGACTGAACTCTTTAAAACAACTGCGCTATGGCATCTGTTACTGATAGTACTACGGTTATAATTAGCTTTACCATTATTCTAAATTTAAAACTTCTACATCTTTATAATCGGCATAGGTGCTGGTTATTACCCTGTCACCGGGCTTAAGCCCACTCAGCACCTCATGGTATACCGGGTTTTCACGCCCCAGTTTTACCTGCCTGCGTTCGGCAGTGGTGCCGTTTACTACAAACACATACTTGCCGCCCGATTCTTCGGTAAACCGGCCTTTGGGTACTACAACAGTTTGTGCTTTTTCGCTCAGGGTAAGCCTCACGCCAAAGCTAAGCCCCTGTTGTAGCGCCAGTTCTTTTTTGCTTATAAAATTCAGCTCGGCTGTAAAGCGGCCATTCTTAATTTCCGGTATAACACGGGCTACCTCAACTTCAATCTCTTCACCTTTAAAGTCTACCTTACCTTTTTGGCCTTTTGTTACTCTTGACAGGTAGTACTCATCTACCTCAGCCACCAGCTTATAGCCTTTCATAACATCTATTTTGCCTATGCTCTCGCCTGCCAGGTAGTTTTTGCCCAGTACCGGCTCAAAAGACGTTAACCTGCCCGATAGTGGTGCCGTTACCAGAAAGTTTTGCTTGTTGCCACGCAGTATTTCAAGGCTTTTCATCATAGTAGCCTGGCTTTGGCCTATCTGGCCTATCTGTATGCGGTTGGCCTGTTTCTCCTTTTGCATACTTTGCTGTATAATATTTTTCCGCTCTTTCTGGAACCGGAAATTTTCCTGTGTCTTTTCCCATTCATTCTTGCTCAGGATTTCCTGCTTGTAGAGTTTTTCGTTAAGGTCATACAGGTTTTTGGCATCCTGGTAATCGTGGTCTATGGCCACTAAATCCTTTGCCATATTAAGCTCCTGGTTGCGCAGGTCAAGCTTTGCCTTATCCAGGTTGTTTATCTGCTCAATAATACTGGTTTCCTGGGTCATGTAGTTCAGCTCAGTATTTGGGTTGTACAGCCTTGCCAGGGGCTGGCCTTCGGTAACAAAATCACCATTGGCAGCAAAAATTTCTTTAATAGAACCACCCTCAACCACGTTTAACAGCATCGAATTAAGGGGCTCTACCTTGGCCTGTACTACAATAAAGTCTTCAAAATAGGTTTGTTCAACCTCTTTAATTGTTATTTCATTTTTATTTACAGTAAGGCTGGCCTTATGGGTTGCGGCTGAATACAACAGGTAGGCCACACCTAAAAAAACCGGAATGGCAAGCAGCAGGTATATATTTTTTTTATTTTTACGGGCAATGATGGTGTCCATTTATTAATTTGTTTGGTACATATAAATACAATTTTGTGCCACAAATTAAAAGTTTGCAACCAACTGTTTTACAACCCTATAAAAATTAATAACCGCCGCAAAGTGTCCGATATTGAACACCATTTGTCCGTAACAGCACACCCATGAAAAAAACCCTCGCCCGCATTTTAGTAATAGACGACCAGGAAGACATACTTTTTGCCTCGAAAATGACCCTTAAAAAGCATTTTGAGGAGATTTATACACTGTCTGAACCTAAAAAAGCCGTGCATATGCTGGCCGAAAATGATATTGATGTGGTGCTGCTGGACATGAACTACCGTATAGGCTTTGAAGACGGCCGCGAGGGCATATACCTGCTGCGTGAAATAAAAACACTTTCGCCCAATACCGTAGTCATTTTAATGACTGCCTTTGGCAAGGTAGAAACCGCGGTTGAAGGGCTTAAGCTGGGCGCTTTTGACTATATAATGAAACCGTGGGATAACGATAAGCTTGTAGAAACCGTAAAGGCAGCCGTGACCCACGCCCGTAAAAACAAGAAAAAAGAAACCGCCCAAAAGCAGGACGACCGCTTTTTTATGGGTGAGTCGCCTGCCATAAAAAAGGCGTACACCTTAGCCCAAAAAGTGGCTAAAACCGATGCCAATGTTTTGATATTAGGCCAAAACGGAACAGGCAAGTATGTTATGGCACACTACATCCACCAGCAGAGTAACCGTGCCACAGGGCCTTTTGTGCATGTGGACTTAGGCTCCCTTAACGAGAATATTTTTGAAAGTGAGCTGTTTGGGTATGCAAAAGGTGCTTTTACCGATGCCAAAACCGATACCCCGGGGCGTTTTGAAGCCGCCGAAAACGGCACTATTTTCCTGGATGAAATAGGCAATGTACCACTGCACCTGCAAACAAAGCTGCTGCAGGTTATACAAAATAAGCAGGTTACCCGCCTGGGCGAGGCACGCCCCAGGCCTGTAAACGTGCGTATTATTACCGCTACCAACATTGACCTTGAAAAAGAGGTAGCCCACAAAAACTTTAGGGAAGACCTGTACTACCGTATTAACACCATGCCGGTTGAGTTGCCACTGTTGCGCGAAAGGCCGGAAGACCTGGTGCCGCTGGCTAACTTCCTTCTTGAAAAAATGGCCGGTAAATATGAGCGCACTAACCTGGCGTTTACTGATGATGCCCTTAAAAACATCAAACTACACGGATGGAACGGCAACATACGCGAAATGGAAAACCGCATAGAGCGGGCCGTAATACTTACTGACGATGCCCTGATAACCACCTCCGGGCTGGGGCTTGAAAACATTAGCGGGCAACCGCTGCCTGATGATGCTCAACTTTCTGACATTGAAAAGGCTACTATTGAAAAAGCCCTGCGCAGGCATAACTACAACATTAGTAAAACTGCCGATGAACTGGGGCTATCGCGTGCGGCGCTGTACCGCAGGATAGAAAAGCACGAACTGGGCAAAACCGATTAACCGCACACCATGACAAACACCTATAAACCCTTATTTGCACGCCTTCTGCTTATTATACTTGCAGTAGCGGGTAGTTTTTATGCCTTTATGGTGCACCTGCCCTACACAGCGTGTTTTCTAATACTTGTATTTGTGCTGCTGCTGGTAGAACTGTTCAGCTTTATGAACAATGCCTTTTTGTTTTATGACAAAACCATAAGCGCCATACTCAACAACGATTTTTCGTCAGATTTTAGCCGGTATGACCGTCAGGGCAGCTACAGGGAACTTTTTAAGCTGTATAATACCTTAAAAGACAGGCAGTATGAGCAGTTTACCAAAGAGCTGGTGTACCGCTCTATACTAAACAATATTGAAACCGGAGTGGTAATCCTGAAACGCAATGAGGCTGATGGGGAAATATTCCTGATGAACGATTATTTCTCCGGCTTGTTTGAAGTACCTAAAGTAAGCCGCTGGAATTACCTTAAAAAACACCTGCCCGCACTTTGCAACATTATTGAAGAACAGAATTTTACCGACCTGCGTACATCAGTACAAATAAAAGTGGGCAACAGCGAGAGCCAGGCCTTTATGCTGCAAACAAGCACTACTATGGCTTTTGGCAGCACCTACTACATTATCCTTCTGGACTCTATACAATCGGTTGTGGCAAAAAAAGAGAAAGATGCCTGGATAAACCTCATGAAAGTAATATCGCACGAGCTGATGAACTCTATAACCCCCATACGTTCGCTTACGCAAAACCTTAACGAAATGGCGGCACAGGAGGCATTTACAAAAGACGATATACAAGACATGCGCCAAAGCCTTTCTACCATGATTCACCGTAGCAACCACCTGCAAAACTTTATAGAAAGCTACCGCACACTGGCAATGCTGCCGCTGCCGGTAAAAACACCTACAGAGATAGGCCAACTGGTTGAAAATGTTTTATCTGCAATGGCACCGGTTTTAAAAACCAATACTATTAAAGTACAAAATGCAATTACGCTACACCAGGTTGTACTGCTTGACGAACAGCAAATGGAACAAGTATTTATAAACCTGATAACCAACAGTATTTATGCCCTTGACGGCAGGCCTGATAAGCAGGTAAGCCTTTCGGCAGAAGTGCGTGCCAACCGCCTTTTTATAACCATTACCGATAACGGCCTGGGCATTGATAAAGAAATTGAAGACAAGATTTTTATGCCATTTTTCACTACCCGGAAACAGGGCGCGGGCATAGGCCTAACCCTCTCAAAAAACATAATTGAAGGCCACGGCGGCTACCTAAACTATTCTACCGAAGGCAATACAACAAGTTTTACAATTTGTCTGCTGCTGTAATTAAAAAGTGTATTTAAAATAATAATTCCCGTACCATTGGTACAGGAATTATTGGTCAACTAACACAACTCTGATTTTATGTCTGTATTTTGATTGATGATTTAAGCTTTGTATTTTAAAACAGTTGCCTTTTGGTTTTGTTTTCTACATATTAATCAAAATAATCAAGAACAGTTTTATTAAATAACTCTGTAATCTTTGTAGGGGCTTCGTGGTCGCCTCCTTTAAAAATAACCAGTTTACTATCAGGTATTTTTTTAGCAATTAGCTTTGTATGCGCTTCTTTAACAACATCGTGTTCGCCGGCCATAACAAGCGTAGGTGCCTTTATGTTTAATAGAGCATCCGGCTTAATATGTGGTTCATTAAGCAATAGCATCTTGAGCCTGTAATCCATATTGTCTTTAGCTACTCCCCTATCTTCCATTGCTTTAACCTGTTGGTGCAGTAAATCATTTACCTCACTAAATACAGAAGTTTCGTCATTATACAAAACGGTTCCCATAATTGCCATCTTTTTTACTTTGTCAGGATGCTGCGCTGCAAGTATAACGGCAATATTGCCGCCATCGCTCCAGCCTAAAACATTTACATTTTTTAATTCCAGCTTATCTAAAAAAGTATTTACATCGTCAGCCATAAGCTCATAAGTAAGCGGGGTATTATCAGGGGTTGATTTTCCCTGCCCGCGGCTATCGAGGCCTATAATCTTATATTTCTTGCCCAGGTCATCAAACTGCTTATAAAATGCTGCCATAGAAGAGTTGTTTCCATGCAGCAACAAAAGCGGCTCTCCTTCTCCATATACCTCATAATACAGTTTTACACCGTTAACATCTATATAGTTACCAACTTCGGCATTGTTGCCAAATGTGGGCGCTACCTTAACGTTAGAGTTATCTATAAATAATGATTTATTGCCGGAAGCAACCTTATCTGACGATACTAACAATTGTGTATTTTCATTTTTATCATGCCATTGCCAGCCTGTTAGCTCTTCATCTTCAAAACCGGCGTTTTTCAATGGTATTTCTGTCTTGGTTTTGCCTTCTTTTATAAAAAGTTTAAAGTCATCAGCATAATAGCTTTCGGTACCGGCTACTGCAATACCTACAACTAAATACTTGGCTTTTTTATCTATTTTACCTTTAAGTACATACGGGCTCCATTCGCCCGGCTTGTAATAATCGCCGGCATCGTCATTAAACTTTGGGGCATCTATACCTTTCCCTTTTTCATCAATAGACATACCCACAAGCACCGTGTAAGAATTCATGGCAATAGGCCCGTTATAGAATATTTTCCCCTCAAGCACATATTCTTTACCCCTATATTTTTCTACATCAGTTACCTGAAAAAACTGCAGCAGCTGTGCATAGCCGGCACTAACAATAAAAAAGAGGATAAGGGTTACATTAAATTTTGACATTATAGTAGTTTAATATTTTATGAATAGTTTGAAGCTTTTGAAAATCTAAATTCACGCTTCATTTTTGCTTTAGTAGTATCTGCTACTACTACGGCCTTTTCTTTATTATAATTGCCATGCCTAACCTTTGCATACCCCCGCCTGTTATAACGTTCTATGTGCCCGGGAATGGCGGTTATTAATAGATATATAATGAGATATATTACTTTAATCATGTTTTGACTGAGTTAATTTAATTTTTGCAAAAATAAAATAAAACACTAAAAAGTGTCTTAATTTTTAAACTAAATTTAAGTAAATTGCAAACTCATTAATTGTCAATATGGAAAGGAAACCAGCCGCCGGTAGTATTAGAAATAAAGAGCGCAGCAAAGAGAAGTTTTTAGATGCTGTAGGCACGGTTTTAGAGACTGAAGGCTTTGCCGGTTTAAAAATAAATACCATTGCAGCCACGGCAGGCATAGACAAAAAAATGATTTACAACTACTTTGGCGGAACTGACCAGCTAATTGATGAATATATAAACTCACAAGACTTTTGGAGTAATGTAAAGGGCGGGGAAATACCTGAAATAAACGATGGCGGGCAGGAATTATCTAAACTTAGCCTAACACAGCAATTTGACTATGTAGCCCAAAATAAAAACCTGCAAAAAATATTGCTTTGGGGCCTTATGGAAGAAAGGAGTTCTTTAAAGCACATTGCAAATGAACGCGAAGTAAACGGGGAACTACTCCTCAGCCAGATTACCGACCCGTATTTTGCCGGAAATGCTACACAGTTCCGCGCTATTATGGCCATTTTAATTTCAGGCATATACTACCTTAATATGTACAAGGGCATTAATGCCGACACTTTTTGCGGTATTGACCTTACAAAACAACAAGGTACTGACGAGATAAAAAATGCCCTTTCAAAATTGATTGACCTTGTGTATCAGGATCAAAACAGCAACCAGAATTTATAACTTATTATCTTACATATTTTTACAAAAAGTTTAACGGATGTGGTAAGATAATGTAGCCTTCAAAAAACTAAATTTACAGTACGATTTAGCATTCTTATTCTTACAAAATTTGTTTTTAATGGCTACTTTCCTGATCATACTTTCAAGCATACTTTTACTATTTACAGTAATGTCGCTCATAAAAAGTGATTACTGGACCTTTAGGGTTTTTGACTACCCACGCCTGCAAAAATTTGTACTGTCGGCAGCCTGTTTACTACTACTGCTTATTTATGTAGACCCTCACACATGGGTATTTCTTGTTTTTGTACCCCTAATGGCTGCAAACCTGATTTACCTGGCATGGCTTATATGGCCTTTTACTATGTTTGCCAAAAGGCAGGTATTGCGCATTGAACAAAAACGGCCGGATGACCAGGTGTGCGTTATGATATCTAATGTATACCAGGATAACACAAATTACAACGGCTGTGTGGCTGAAGTACAAAAGGCTAACCCCGACGTGCTATTATTGCTGGAAACCAATAAAGCCTGGGATAACGGTACAAGCAAGCTAAGTGAAAAGTATAAATACAGCGTAAAGGTACCTCTGGAAAATACCTACGGCATGATACTCTACTCTAAGCTTGAGCTTAAAAACAGTGAAATAAAGTATATGGTAGAAGATGGTATACCCAGCATACACACCCGTATTGTACTTAAAAGCGGCCGCGAAGTGCAACTATATGCCGTGCACCCCACTCCACCAGTACCTAATGAGAATCCTCGCTCTACCGAAAGGGATAAAGAATTATTGTTAGTGGCCGACCTTGCCAAAGAAAACAAGCTTCCGGTTATTGTAGTGGGCGACCTTAACGATGTAGCGTGGAGCTATACTACAGAGTTGTTCCTTAAAATGAGTGGGCTGTTAGACCCACGCCGTGGCAGGGGATTTTTTAACACTTTTCATGCGCACTACCCTTTTTTACGATTTCCGTTAGACCATGCTTTTATATCGCCTGATTTTAAGCTGGTGGGCATGAAACGCCTTAAAAACTTTAAATCAGACCACTTTCCTATTTACATACACCTGCAGTATGAACCTGCAGCAGAATATGAGCAGGCCCCCCTTGAGGCTGATGCAGATGATATAGAACTGGCAGAAGAGAAAAAAGCCAAAGAATAAAAAAGGGCTGCATCATATTAGTGCAGCCCTTACTGTTTTAAAGCCGAAAAATTATTTTTTAGCAGCTTCTTTAATGCTTATGGCAAAACCACCACCCGGCGCTATAAACTGGTCAAGTTTTGTTTTGCTGGTTACGGTTATGGTTTTAATTTCATAATGCTGTGGGTTCTTGTCAAAGCTGGCGTCTTTAGCATCGGCATAAATGGTAGCAGTATACTTTTTACCTTTTGGCAGGAAGTCAAGGTTTACCTTAGCTGTACGCTTATTCTCGTCAGTAATGCTGCCTACAAACCATTCTTCTTTACCCTTAGCCTTACGGGCAATAGTAATATAGTCGCCAGGCTCGGCTTCAAGCACGTAGGTATCATCCCAGTCTACTGCCACATCTTTAATAAACTGAAAGGCATCTAAAAAACGGTTGTAGTTATCCGGTAAGTCGGCAGCCATTTGCAACGGGCTGTACATGGTTACATAATAAGCAAGCTGCTTGGCAAGCGTAGTATTTACACGCTGGTTACTGCCTGTGCCATAGTAACTAAGGTCGGTTTGGAAAATACCCGGAGTATAGTCCATAGGGCCACCCATAAGGCGTGTAAACGGCAGTATGGTGCCGTGCTCAGGCGCTAAGCCTCCCATGGCTTCAAATTCGGTTCCACGGGCGCTTTCCTGCGCTATCCAGTTAGGGTATGTACGGTTAAGGCCTGTAGGGCGCACCGCCTCGTGGCTGTTTACCATAATGCCATAATCAGCTGCGCGCTCAGCCACATGAATGTAGTGGTTAACCATCCACTGGCTGTCGTGGTGCTCGCCACGCGGTATAATAGTACCTACATAACCTGATTTAACAGCATTGTATCCGTTATCTTTCATAAACTGGAATGCCCTGTCAAGCCTTCTTTCGTAATTTGTAGCTGAAGCCGATGTTTCATGGTGCATCATTATTTTTACACCTTTGCTTTCGGCATATTTGTGCAGCATTTCCACATCAAAGTCAGGGTAAGGTGTTACAAAGTCAAACACTTCCTCTTTCCAGTTGCCTATCCAGTCTTCCCAGCCTATGTTCCAGCCTTCAACCAGTACGGCATCAAAACCGTGCTTAGCCGCAAAATCAATATATTCTTTTACCCTTTCGTTAGTAGCACCGTGCTTGCCGTTTGGCGTAAGCTTACTGAAATCATCAGTTAGCTTTACGTTGTTTTCTTTACCGTAAGCCCATGTACTACGGCCTGCCACAAAGTATTCCCACCAAACACCTATGTACTTTACAGGTTTAATGAACGATACATCTTTGTACTTGGTAGGCTCGTTAAGGTTAAGGATAAGCTTAGAAGCAAGTATATCGGTAGCTTTATCGCTCACCACAATAGTGCGCCATGGCGATGACTGTGGTGTTTGTATATAGCCTTTATTGCCCACTGCATCTGGTGTAAGGTGGCTGCTGAATACAAAGCCGGTAGCATCTACATTAAGTTGTAGTGCCGGGTAATTGATAAGCCCGGCCTCGTGTATGTTGATGTAAATACCATCCTGGGACTTCATCATGCTTGGGGTTTGCACCGATGGATTTTCTATAGGCCTCTGGGCATTGATTTCAATAGTAGCTTTTTTCTGCAATCCCGGTATTTCAGATATTTTAGAAGTGGTATAGGCATACTCATTAGTATCATAATCGCCCGGAATCCAGAATATCTTGTGGTCGCCCGCCAGCTTAAACTGGGTATGCTCTTCTTTTATAATAAAGTAACTTAATCCATCCTGCTTAGGGAATTCATACCTAAAGCCAAGCCCATCGTTAAACAGCCTGAAACGGATAACAATGTAGCGGTTGTTGTTTTTAGCCTGTGTTAGTGTTACAGCAAGCTCGTTATAATTATTACGGATGGTTTTCTGCTCGCCCATTACCGGCTCCCAGGTATCATTAACGCTTACCTGTGCGGTGTTGGTTACAGTAAAGCCATCTGTAAAAGAAGGCACATTTTTAGCCTCAATACCCAGTGTGCTTTGCTTTATTACCGGCTTGTTTTTATAAGTAAGCTGGTAAGTGGGCACACCGTTTACCAGTTCAAACTTCATACTGAAGTTTTTATCCGGCGAGGTAATGGTTTGCGCAGCCAGTAAAAACGGGCATAACGCAAGCAGTAAAAGGGTTAATCTTTTGAAATTCATTATCTGGGTTTAATTAATTTTTCAAAATGCGGTATTCATACGCAGCCAGGTTAACGTTTGCCGGCAGGTTAGCAGCAGTACCTGTAAGGCCGTCTGTCCAGGTTTCAGCAGCAAGCTGTGCCGGCAGTATGTAGTTGGCATTTGCGTTAGTAAGGTTAGCTAAGATAAGCACTTTTTCGCCGTCTTTTTCCATTGTAAAAGCACTCACGGCATTACTGCTGTAACCGGTATAGGCACCGCGCTTAACGGCATTACTACTTTTCCTGAAGGCAATAATCTTTTTGTATTCTTCAAGCATGTCATTATCGGGCGTACTCCAGTCTATAGGGGCATCATTAAGGAAATCAATACGCGGCACGTAGCCTATTTCCTGTGCGTTATAGACCATAGGTACTGATTTCATGTAAGAAGCCACTACAAACGCCGCCATAGAGCCACGCGCACCATTAAACAGCTCCATAGCCGAACCGTGGCTAAGGTTAACATCGTGGTTGGTGCTGTAGCGAATTATACGCCAGTCATAATTATAGTTATTGGCATATTCACTGGCATTTACATCTTGAAGATGTGTGGCAGGCTTGTTGTCGTGGTACACTTCATCAAGCGCAGCAAAAAAGCCAAAGCCAAATGTATAGTCAAACCCTGCAGTAAAATGGTTAAAGCGGCTGCCCTCGGCGAGCATTAGCAGCTTTTGGTTTTTCTTGATACCGCGAAGTGCTGTGTTTGCTTCTGCCCAAAAGTTTTGTGGCACATAATCAGCGGCGTCACAACGGAAACCGTCTATATTGGCATTGTATACCCAGTAAGCCATGGCATCTATCATAGCTTTACGCATTTCGGTGCTTTCAAAGTTAAGTTGCGCCACGTCGGCCCAGTTGGTTCCCGGGGGGCTTATAATGTTGCCCTCTTCATCCTGCTGGTACCAATCAGGGTGCTGTGTAATCCAGGCATTGTCATACGATGTATGGTTAGCCACCCAGTCCAGCATTACGGCCATATCAAGGCTATGCGCCTCGTTTACCAATGCACGAAGGTCTTCAAGCGTACCCATTTGGGCACTAATGGCAGTATAGTTTTGTACCGAATACGGCGAACCCGCTGCACCGGCCATGTTAACCTGGCCTATTGGATAAATGGGCATAAGGTATACTACATTGGCACCCAGTTCTTTTATATAGCTTAGCCTTTGGCGCACGGCATTAAGTGTACCTTCGGGACTAAAAGAACGTACATTAACCTGGTAAATAACGGCATCCTGCGGCAGCGGCATATTAGCAAACGGCTGCCCATACTGCTCATAATTAAAACTTTGCGCCTGTACTGCATCATCATCGCTGCATGAAAGCAGCGCAACAGAAGCAAATAAGCTTAAAAATATCTTAGATAATTTCATTGTATATCGTGTTAGGTAATGGCCACACCCCTCCTGTTACCGGAGGGATGCTTAAAGCAAAGTTTAACCCAAACTTTACAGTATTGCCATTACGTTTTTTAATTAGTTTAAGGTTACGCTATAGGTTGCTTCTGTTGGGAACGTTTGCCCCTGGTCAGGGTAAGACGGCAATGAGAAGGTTACGGTATAGTTACCGGCTTCGGTTACATTGTGTGCCCCCTGGTTGTCAAACAGCATGGTGGTGCCATTAGCATCAGTACCATAGTTTACCGCCCACTGGTCGTTAAAGCGGAATTTAAGTGCACCGGCAGTAAGGCTGCCCGTCCAGGTCCATTGCTCATTCTGGTAATCCCAGCTCATATCGGTATCGGCATCCCAGCTGCTTGGCGTGGCTGTACCAATAATACCAAATGAATATGGCGTTAGCGAATATGTAAGCGTGTTAAGGTCTACCTTAATTTTGTAAGTACCTGCACCCGGAGCCGAAAGGTTGCCGTCGGCCATGTGGGCCAGGCCACCATTGCCGTCAGGGCCATAAAAATCAGACCAGTCCTGAGTAGTGGTAAACTTAAACTCAAGGGCATCGGCAGTAAAAGTCAGCAGGCCTTCAAACACACCTACATCAACAGCATTTACCGTAGCAGCCGTAGCAGGGTTCCAGCCCTGGTACTGCCCGGGAAGGTAAAGCTGTGTAAGGGTTATTTGCTGTACAAACGGTGTAACCGTAAGTGGTATGGCATGAGAATATACTGTGCGGTCCATTGTAGCCGCTACCCTAACTACCAGTTCCCCGGCCACATCTTCAGGCAGGCCAAAATCAAGGGCTATTTCATTAAGGTCGGCACCCTGAAAGGTTTTGCTCAGTACGTCCTCGCCTACAGTAATGCTAAGGGCATTAGCCCACGCGGTTGACCCAATGGTATCGGCCGGCACATCAATCTGTAGCATATAGGTTACAGGCGCCGTTACAGGAAACTGCACGGCATCCCATGAAATTGTGGTAACGGCCTGATACCTGTTTTCGGGTGTAAGCACCACATTGTTTGGGGTTGCCACAACCTGGCCTTCAAAACTAACGGCTTCCAATACGGTAAGGGTATCGTCCTGCGAGCACGAAGCCGCCATAAAAAACACAGCGCAACCGGCTATAAGCTTATTTATATAGTGTTTCATAATTGATTTTAATTAGGTTAGTAGCCCGGGTTTTGCACCAGCAGGTGGTTAGCATCCATAGCTGCGGTAGGTATTGGGAACAGTTTCCTGTACTCCTGAGAGGCACCCCTGAAAAGGTTGGGCTGCAGGAACGTACCAAAACGAATCATGTCCTGGCGACGGTGGCCTTCAAAATGAAGCTCAAAAGCACGCTCGTTATACACATCTGTCAGCGTGGGGTTAGCGGTAAGGGCACCAAGGCCTGCACGCTGGCGCACCTGGTCAATAAATGGCTTTGCAGCACCGGTATTACCCAGGCGCACATTGCACTCGGCCATCATAAGCAGTACATCGGCATAACGGAAAATTGGGAAGTCGTTACTTGCACCGCCACCGTTTGCAATGCCGGCTGGGTAAAACTTAACGCAACGCACACCGGCCATAGGCGCAGCACCCGGATTATCAAGCGATGTAACGTTAACAGCATAGTTTATACCACCACCCTGATTGCCTACTAAAAACTGGTTGCGGCGCATATCGGCAGCATCAAATTTTTCATAATAATCCTGTGGGATAATGGTACCGTTCCAGCCGCTGTAGCCAAACAATGTTTGTGCATGAGGCCCATACAGGCTACGCACAGCATATATATTGCGCGATACCACATCGGCCGTTGCAAATATGCTCCAAATGGTTTCATCATCCGGGTTTACATCGCCAAACAGCTCGAAATATTCATTACCCAACGGACTGTTTTCGTTAGCAGCGCCACTGTGCAGCGTAAAGGCACCCTGGCTTACTACCTCGCATGCTGCAAGACATTCCTGCCAGCGAGGTGTGCCGGTATATACCTCGGCATTAAGGTATACCTTGGCAAGCAGCGTGTAGCCTGCCCACCTGTTAAACCTGCCATAGTAAACACCGCCTTTATCAGCGGCAAGCTGGTCTACATAAGTGGTAAGTTCGCTCACAACAAAATCATACACTTCCTGGCGGCTGGCCTGCGGAATCTGGTCTACCGTAATATTGTTATCTGTATAAAAAGGTATGTTGCCATAATCATCCATAAGCAGGTAGTAAAAAAATGCCCTCAGCACGTGTGCTTCGGCTATTTTAGACTGTTCTGCACCACCGTTTTCAAGCAGCTCAACAGCAAGGTTGGCGTTAAAAACCGACTTGTACAGCCAGTTCCAGGTGTTTACCACAATACCATCTGTAGGCAGCCACTCGTGCTTGTAAAGGCGTGCAAAATCAAGTTGCCAGTCGCCCGTGTTGCGGTGCGGTATTACCTGCTCATCAGAACTCATACAGTTAAGGTCATACCAGCTGTTATCGGCCCCGGCATAGCCCACACCGCCCCAGTTGCCCGCTACCTGGCCGTAAACGGCTGCAAGTGCTGCGTTAGACCCTTCCGGCGTACCGTAAAACTCATCTGATATATATTTATCATAAACTTCTTCGCTCACATCTGTACAGCCCTGTAGCGGCAAAAGTGCTGCACAGGCCAAAAGTGATATATATAGATTTTTCATTTTCATAGTTATTTAAATCGTACGTTTAAGCCCAGTGCAATAGTCCTGGTGCGTGGGTAAATACCGTTGTCTCCACCGGCACCGTTGCCTCCTGTAAAGTTTAGCTCAGGGTCTATGCCTGTATAGTCGGTTATCAGTATCAGGTTGCTTCCGGTTACCGAGAACCTAAGCCCTTCTATGTACTTGTTGTCTTTCACATTAAGGTTGTAGCCAATAGTGGCGTTATCAAGCCTTATGAAAGAACCGTCTTCAAGGAAAAGGTCTGACTGGTACTGTGAAGTATATATGCCCAGTGGCACAGCGCTTGCCAGTATGTTAGAACGGCCAATGTTTTCGGTATAACTAAGTGCAGAGCGCAGGCCGTTGTACACTTTGTTTCCGCCTGAACCCCTCCAAAGCATAGAGAAATCAAAGTCTTTGTAACGGAAGGTTGGGTTAAACGAAAACGTATATTTAGGAAGCGACTGCCCTGCAAGGTACCTGTCAGGACTGGTATTGCCCTGGTCTATAATACCATTGCCATCGCGGTCTACCACGGTTTCGGCATTCTGGTCGGTTTTACTTTCGTGCTGTAGTATGTTGAAGACACCTATTGGCTGGCCTTCAATCAGGTAAGTACTTGGCCCCCAGCCCACATTGTTTGTATTAAGCGGCACACCGTTTATGCTTCCACTAAGGCTAAGCACCTCGTTGCGAAGGAAGGTAACGTTACCGGCAAGGGTAAGGCTCATATCATCTGTACTGATAACATCATAAGCAAGCGATGCCTCTATACCTTCATTACGCAGGCTTCCCACGTTTGCCATAATAGTTGGGAACGGGAACGGCGGCTGTGGCACTGTATAGCTGAACAACAGGTCGTCAGTCTTAGCGGTAAACACGTCTACCGTACCGCGAAGGCGGTTATCTGCCATAGCGAAATCTACACCTATATTGGCCTGTTTCTTGGTTTCCCACCTTAAGTCGGCATTATCGTTTTGGGAAATGGCAAAATTGGTAATTTGCTGGCCGCCAAAGTAAGTAACACCATTAGCGCCTACCAGCGAAAGCGAGTTTTGCGGGCCAAGTCCAGACTGGTTGCCCACCACACCATAGCCTACACGCAGCTTAAGTTCGTTAAAGGTAGTCTGGTTGGCCATAAACGGCTCTTTTTCTATTTGCCATGCTGCCGATGCCGATGGGAAATTACCCCACTTGTGGTTTGCACCAAATACTGAGGATGCATCGCGGCGCAGGCTGGCCGTTAGCAGGTAGCGTTCCTTAAATGTATAGTTAACACGGCCCAGGAATGATACCAGGGTACGGTCGTTTTTATAAGATGAGATATCGCCCGGGCGCACAGCACTCAGGTCGCCAAGCTGCATGGCATTGTAGGTGGTAATATCATTAATAAAACCGCGTGCCTGGCTGTAATTGCCCTGGTACATTTGGTTTTGCCATTCATAAAGCCCTAATACATCTATGGCGTGGCTGCCAAAAGTATTCCTGTAGTTAAGGCTCATGTTCATAAGCTTTTCATTAGTCCTGTTATCGCTAATGTTAGCAAAGCCCTTTTGGTCTATGGCGTTAGCACTGGTAGATTCTACCGGAAGGAAGAAACCGTTGCTGCTGCTTGATTTCCTCCAGGAACCAAACCATGAAGCCGTTAGCCCTTCAACCACATCAAGGTCGGCACGAAGGCTACCAAAGAAGTTGTCGTTTTGTTCTTCGCTGGTAACGGTTTGCGATACAGCATACGGGTTAAGGTACTGGAAAACGTTAGGATCTGTAAAATAAGTGCCATCTGTATTATACACCGGGTCTGTAGGGCGCATAAGGTAGGCATTTGTAATAAGGTTTGATGTGAACGATGCACGGCCTATGCTGGCTACCATACGGTTAATATCGCTGGTACCGGTATTTAGGTTAAAAGTTAGCTTAAGCCTGTCGTCAAGGGCTTTTTGGGTAGCCTGAAGGCGGCCTATGTAGCGCTTGTTGTTACTTTCTATAACCACACCATCCTGAAGAATAGCTGTTACCGATGCACGGTAGTTAAATTTGTCGGTACCTCCGCCAAAAGACAGGTTGTAATTTTGGGTAAAGCCTGTTTGGGTCATAATATCAAACCAGTCAGTATCAGAACCATGGTTTGCCGAAGCCGGAACGCCGTTAAGCTGTGCCTGCTGCCACCATTGGTCTGCACTAAGCATATCAAGCTTTTTAGGGATAAAATCAAAAGAGGTATTGGCCGAAAATTCTACCGATGTAGTGCCTGCCTTGCTCTTTTTAGTTGTGATGATAATAACACCCGCTGCACCACGCGAACCGTAAACGGCTGTGGCACTGGCATCTTTAAGCACATCCATTGAGGCAATTTCGCCCGGGGCAATTTGGTTAAGCAGGTTCATATCACCCTGCACTCCGTCTACTACCACAAGCGGATCGCTACCGCCTATAAGCGACGATATACCGCGAATCCTTACATAAGGTGCAGAACCCGGCTCGCTGCCTGTTTGGGTAACCGTTACACCGGCCAACTTGCCACTCATAAGCTGTAGCGGACTGGTTATTGCACCCTGGTTCATGTCTTTGGCCGAAATTGAGCCTACCGCACCGGTAACGTCTTTTTTACTGGTGCTGGTGTAGCCCACTACCACAAGTTCTTCCATTTGCGCCGCATCGGGCACAAGAGCTATAGTGCCAGGGTTTTGAGAGGCTGTAAAGGTTTTGGTCTGGTAGCCCAGGTAGGTAATGCTTAGCACTGCATCAGGCCCTGAAACATTGATTTCAAAGTTACCGTCTTCATCAGTTACAGTTGTTTTACGTGTGGCATCTTCCATAACGGTTGCACCCGGCAGCGGCATGCCAAACTCATCTACCACACGGCCTTTTACAGGCTCCTGTATAAGCGTTGGCCAAAACACCGGCGCCGTTCTTTTCAGCATTACCTGTGTGCCGCGCACTATGTAATTGGTATCGGTTTTTTTGAATATTTTTTTAAGCACACCGGCTATTTCTTCGTTTTTTACACGGATAGAAACAGTCCTGTTAAGCTCTACATCGCTAAGGCTGTACACAAAACGAAAATCTGTGCTTTGCTCTATGGCCTCTATAACCTTTTCAACGGTTGTGTTGTTTAAATTAAGCGTAACTGTGCTCTGGGCATAGCTACTTGCCTTCATGTTAAACATAGCGACCAAAAACAGTAGGGTTGTAAGTTTCAATTTCAGGTCAATTTTAGGCAAAGGAATATCTAAACCAATGCCTTTTGGTTTTTTTTTCATACGTTTGTTATTGATTGTGTTAACTCTGATTTGCAATCATTCTCTAATCGGAAATTGTTCGCAGCTCTTTCCGATTTTTTTATGTGCATTTGGGTCAGTTTCTACTCATAAGCATATTGGGTTTTGGGTTAAGGTTTGGGTTATTTTATAGTAACAATATTATCTTTTATGGTATAGGCAAAGCCGTTAAGCTCATGGAAATAGCCCAATACTTTTTCAACAGGCTCATTTTTAAAACTGGCGTTAAAGCGCTCATTAGCAAGGGTATTATTGCTGTTTGTAATGGTTACATTATACTGCCTTTCCAGCTTGCGGCAAATGTTTTTAAACGTCATGTTCCTGAAAACCAGCTCGTTTTTTACCCATGCGGTGTAGGGATGCGTGCTTACTTCTTTAACCTTAATAACCGTATTACCCTTAGAAAGGCTACCTTTATAGCCCGGTTCCAGCATTGTGCTTTGGGCATCAAAGGTTTTACCGGCGGTATATAACCCTACCGAGCCCTCTACGAGCACTACATCGGTACGGGCATCTTCAGGGTAGTTAGACACGTTAAAATGCGTACCCAACACCCTCACATTCAGCTCATCGGCATTAACAATAAAGGGATGTTTTTTGTCTTTAGATACATCAAAAAAGGCCTCGCCGTCAAGATAAACAGTACGCTCCTGCCCTGCCAGGAATTTTACAGGATAACGTAGCGTAGTACCGGCATTAAGGTGCACCACAGTACCGTCTGACAATTGCAGCTGAAAATGCTTGCCATAAGGTATCTTTAACGTATTGTAAACCAGCCCTTCCACATCAGCATCATTACTGTATGTAATGGATGTTTTGTCCTGGCTGCCCACCACATTTCCTTCTGCATCAATAATTTGGGTAGAACCATCTTCTTTTATAACCTGAATATCGCCATTTTCAAACTGCAGGGTAATCTCAGTACCATCAAGCTGTAATACAGGCTTTTTAGCCTCCTCATTATTTTGCAGGAAAAACCAGCCGCCTGTAGCCATAATGGCAAAGCAGGCTGCCACGGCAGTATAGCGTTTCCAGTATATTTTCCGGATTTTAGGCTCATTTTCAATAACTTGCTCTTCCTGTTGGGCACGAGCCATAATGTTTAAAAACAGGGTATCACTCCTTTCCTGTGTGGGTTCAGGTAATGTTTCGAGCAGGTATTTTACCTCTTCAACGGTAGGGAAATCTGCCGTTAAGTGGTTGTCTTTGCAGTATTGAAGTACTTTTTCTGCTTCAGCAGGGCTACACTGTCCCTTTATAAATTTCTGAAGCAGTAATTTTATGTCCGTTGATTCGTTCACGGCGGTTGTATTAGCGGTTTTATATAATACAGCCCGAAACCGTTTTAGTACTATTCAAACGTTATATTTTTTTACAACTATTTTTCAAGACAAACATTTTCAATACGTTACAAAATAAAAAATCACCCGCAGGTGATTTTCAATTAACAATATTAAGGTTTGGTTTTGTTGCTTATGTATATTCATCATGTGCCTTGAGGTATACCCGCAGGCTTTCGAGCGCCTTACTCATCTGGTTTTTTACGGTACTGACCGATATGCCCAGCTCATCGCTTATCTCTTCATAAGTCATCCCTTTTTTACGGGACATCTTAAATATCTTTTTCCTGCCCGGCGGAAGCTCTTTAATCGCCTGTTTTTCAAGCTTTTTACAAAAATCTTCGCGCACAGCATAGTCGGCCTGTTCATAGGCTTCCTGGCTCGTGTGGAATACCTCTTCTTTGAGTGCGGCATCGTTAGCAGCCTTGTTCAGCATATTAAATGCCTGATTTCGAGCTATGGTAAACAGGTAAGCCTTAAATGATTTGGTGGTATCAAGGGTTTCGCGGTGCAGCCAAATCTTTAAAAACACCTCCTGAACGTTCTCCTCGGCAAGTTCTTTAGACTTTAACAGACTTATGCTGTAGCCGTAAATATCTTTGTGATAAAGGTCAAACAACGTGCGGAAAGCCCTTTCTTCAGAGGCTTTCAGCGCTTCTACCAGCAGTACATCACTATGGTTGTTGCCTTCAAACATTGCTCATTCCTTAATTTTAAACCACTTAAATTATGATAACATCAAATTTATCATAAAAAAATCTTAATGCGCAAATTTATAACATACAATCTTTTTGCCCAAGGCTTCAATTACCTATTTTTAGGCCTGTTGCTATACAATAACAACACACCTAACCCCGTTTATTGCCCATATATAGTACTTTGCCTATATTTGCCGCAAAACACAGCCTATGAAAGCCCTTGTTGCCCTTATAGCCACCGCCCTGCTTACAGTTGCCGATGCCTCTATGCTCGGCATTAAAATAGGCAGCCCGGAGAGTGCCCTTACCAAACTAACTATCAAACAGATAGCCAGGAGTGGCGAGACAACCAAGTACCGTACAGACAACGGTAACGACTTTGTGGTAACTACCGAAGAAGGTAAGGTGGTGTTCATGGAAAACGACTGGAACCAGAAAGCCGAAGGCGGTTCTACCCTTATACCGGGCTTTACCTTCGGGCAAACATCGCTTAAAGAAATACGTAAACGCTTCGAAACCAAAGGGTTTGTTTATGCTCACAACCAAAACCTCGTTACTAAGGAATACCTGTATGAATTTCACTGTTTTGAGGTAGAAAACCCTGTACCTCAAATACTTGTAGTGGTAACCAAGATACCGTTTGCCACCAATGTTACCGAAAACACTGATATTGCCACCAAGCTGAAACTGGATGCCATAGTACTGGCCGACCCTGACTACCTTGAGTCTTTGTGGGGCGAGCAAAAGTCTTATTCTGAAGGGAATAAGCGTGTGCGCCTATAATTTACATTTGTCAAAACCATAAATTAAAAGCCCCCATCGATGATGGGGGCTTTTCTTACATATTAACACAATTTTAACGCTAATTTTTCACTTTCGGAATTCATTTTCACGGTGTGAAACAGTAAAAACGTCTCTCCTGAAATTATTTCTGCGCTTTAACGGTTAGTGTAGCCGGTTTTAACCCGTTTCCGGTTGCGGTCAGTTCAATGCTACCTGCCTCGCCGGTGCTTTGTATAATAACCTGCGCCAGCCCGCTAAACAGTTTTCTTTTCCATTGCGGTGCCGGGGTAAATATCCTTACCAGGCCGGGGTTCATGTTTATAAAATCCCACGGGCGGTTTTTAAGTATGGGTGTGGCTACTATGGCTATGCTGTTAGCCCCTGTGTGCAGTATGTCATGAGGCAGTACCAGCTCAGCCTTTTGCTTAAGGTTAGCCGCTACCAGCTTACCGTTTACGTAAACCGACTGCTCTACCCCTATATTACTGCTAAACAGGGTTATGGTAGCATCTTTTTGCCATTGCGGCAGTGTAAAGCTGCCCCTGTATACCAGCGCCGGTGCCTTTTGGCCAAACTCCTGCGTGCGGTCGTCCTTAAAGGCATTGTCCCAGCCCGTGGCATCATAGCTTTCGGTTACCAATGCCTCGTTACCTGTAGTGGCGGTAACTATCTTCTCCTTAAGGTTTTCAATAGGTGCGGTTTCTATGGTTTCAATAAAGCGGTCGCGCTCTAAAGATGACGGGTTACCATTACCCACGCCTATTATCCTGCCCGGGCCTTTTATGCTAAAGCCCACCTCGTCTTCGGCAGTAGGCACTGCGAGGCCGTTTTTGTCTTTAACGGCTACGGTTACCATTACAATATCAGTATCGTTAGCCTTAATAGTGCTGGCATTCCCCGTAAGGGCAAGCGTCGCCGGGGCTTTGGTAGTCTGTATCCTGTCGGTAAGTACCTTTTTGCCGTTTTTGTAGCCCACGGCCTCAAGTGTGCCGGGGGTGTAGTTTACCATCCATTGCAGGTGGCTGTTGGCCTCCATCTTCTTTTTGCCCAGGCTCTTTTTGTTCAGGAACAGCTCTACCTCATCGCAGTTGCTGTGCGCCCATACTTCAATGGGCTGGCCTTCCTTACCTTCCCAGTTCCAGTGTGGCAGCAGGTGCAGTACCGGCTCATTGCCCCACCAGCTTTTCAGGTACCAGGCATCGTCTTTATAAAACCCGCACTGGTCTACCATGCCAAAGTATGTACCTATAGACGGCCATGCATAAGGCGTAGGCTCGCCGCGGTAGTCAAACCCCGTCCAGATAAACATACCCCCCAGGTAATCGCGGCTTGCATAGTGTTTCCAGCCGTCTTCAATGCTTATAAAACTGCTGTTTGGCGCTTTGTCATAAGCGGGAATATGGTGTTTTTCATCATCACGGAAATACACCCCGCGGGTAGCGTGCGTACTGCCCTCTTCGGTTCCCCAGATGCTTTGTGCAGGAAACAGCTTGTGCTGGTCATCGGTACTCTTGTTTACTATATAGTTTATGCCCAAAAGGTCGAGCGTAGTAGTAATGCCCTTACTGCCTATGCTGCCGCTAAAGGCCGCCGTGGCAGGGCGTGTACTGTCAAGCGATTTTACATACCCCTGCATGGTTTGGGCTATGCGCGCACCGCTTACCTTGTTTTCTATGCCCCACTCCTCGTTGCCCACACTCCAGCTTATTACGCTTGGGTGGTTGCGGTCGCGGTCAATAAGGCGCTTTAGGTCGTCTTTTTGTAATAGCGAACTGCCCATCATACGGTGTTCATCTATAACCAGTATGCCCAGGCGGTCGCAAACATCAAGCAGCTCTGGCGTAGGTGGGTTGTGCGAACACCTGTAGGCATTGCTGCCAAACGATTTTAGCACTTTAATACGGTATTCCTGTAGCCCGTCGGGCATGGCGCTGCCCACCCCGGCATGGTCCTGGTGGTTGTT
Source organism: Flavobacterium akiainvivens (assembly GCF_001278115.1). Lineage (GTDB taxonomy): Bacteria > Bacteroidota > Bacteroidia > Flavobacteriales > Flavobacteriaceae > Flavobacterium > Flavobacterium akiainvivens. The sequence continues at coordinate 1,288,920 of NZ_LIYD01000005.1, forward strand.
GGTGCCCTTTATTTTTACGTGTTTCCCGTTAAGGAAAAAACCTTCGTTATTATCAAAGCGAATGGTGCGTATGCCAATGGTAGTCGTGTAAGTATCTATCGCCTTTCCATTATCATAAACAGTAGTGGTTAGCGTATACAGGTGCGGGTTATCCAAATCCCAAAGCACGGGCTTATCAAGCGTTAGCTGAGATACAACCTCCTGCGTTTTATACGGCAGCACATACAGCTCCAAAAGGTTATCGGTAGCCACTTCCTTACCCTGTGCATCAGTTAGTATGTGCTTCATGGTAAAGTTCCTGCGCTGCAGGCCGTCGTTCTGTACAGCAACCGAGATGGAAAGTTCTGCCTGGCCGTCTTTAACCTCGCTGGTTACAAACGTACCATCAGTGGCTACATGCAGCTTATCAGTCTTGTTGAGCCACACATGCCTGTAAATGCCTGCGCCCTCATAAAACCAGCCTTCCTCAAACGTGGCATCGGCACGCACCACAATCTGGTTGTCGCCGCCATAGTTTACATAATCGGTAATATCATACTCAAAGCCCAGGTAGCCGCTGGGTTCGTTGCCCATATAGTGGCCGTTTACCCACACCTCGCTGTTGCGGTACACACCATCAAAAGCAAGGCTTATGCGCCTGCCAAAATCACTTTCAGGTATGTTTATAACCTTGCGGTACCACCCAATGCTGGCCTCCGGAAAATTGCGGCCTATGGCTTTAAATCCGTGGCTCAGGCTGCCCTTTTGGTCAAAAGGCTGCTCTACCGCCCAGTCGTGCGGCAGGTTAAGCAGGCGCCAGCTGCGGTCGTCAAACGCGGCCGTGGTTATACCCTCGCCATAACCCGTTTTGGCCAGGTGCGAAAAGTAGTTGGTGCCATAGTTGTAGTCTTTGGTAAAATCAGTGGCATGGCCAAAGGCAAAGCGCCAGCCCTTATCAATATTAAAATGCTCTCGGGTTGTTTGTGCCCAAAGGCTGCCCAGGCCGGCAACAGCCAGCAGCAGTGTAAACAGTTTTTTCATGAAGTCTGGTTTTGGCAGGTTAATCGGCCTGCTGTAATATATTTTCTATTGCAGAAAGCTCGGTTTCGCTAAACGCATAGTTTTTTAATGCCTCTAAAGAATCGGTTATCTGCCCCGGCTTGCTGGCACCAATAAGCACCGATGTAACACGGTTATCCTTTAGCAGCCATGCCAGCGCCATGTGGGCAAGCTTTTGGCCACGCCGCTGTGCAATATCATTAAGTGCGGCAATCTTGCTTAGCTTGCCTGGCGTAATGTGGTTTTCGTTAAGAAACACTCCGCTTGTTGCCACGCGCGAATCTTCGGGTATGCCGTTAAGGTATTTATCCGTAAGCAGCCCCTGCGCTAATGGAGAGAACGGTATGCAGCCCACACCTTCGCGCCCCAGCACATCCAGCAGTCCGTTTTCAGGGTTGCGGACAAACATGCTGTATTTAGGCTGGTGGATAAGGCAGGGCGTGCCCAGTTGCTTTAGTATACCAATGGCTTTTTCGGCCTGTTCTGCATTATAGTTAGAAAGGCCCACATACAGTGCCTTGCCCTGGCGCACAATAAGGTCAAGCGCGGCCATGGTTTCTTCAACCGGGGTTTCTGGGTCGGGCCTGTGGTGGTAAAAAATATCCACATACTCCAGCTTCATGCGCTTAAGGCTCTGGTCAAGGCTCGATACCAGGTATTTTTTAGAGCCCCAGTCGCCATAAGGGCCATCCCACATGGTGTAGCCCGCCTTAGACGAAATAACCATTTCATCGCGGTAGCCGTTAAAATCGCGGTGCAGTATCCTGCCAAAGTTCTCTTCTGCCGAACCCGGTGGCGGGCCGTAGTTGTTGGCAAGGTCAAAATGCGTAATGCCCGCATCAAAGGCGGTTTTTATAAGATTGGCGCTGTTTTCAAAGTTATTAACGTGGCCAAAGTTGTGCCACAGCCCTAATGAAAAGGCCGACAGCTTTATACCCGAAGCCCCGCAACGGCGGTACTCCATAGACGTATAACGGTCTGGTGAAGGTTGGTAGGTCATGGTTTGATTATATTGCTGCCCCAAAAATAAGGCAAAGTGTCTGTATGACTATATAACGTTTAAAAATTCTAACAATCTTATACTCTAATGTCAAAAAATCGAATCATCCAACAATCGAATCATCCAACAATCGAATCATCCAACAGTCGAATCATCCAACAGTCGAATCATCCAACAGTCGAATCATCCAACAGTCGAATCATCCAACAATCCAACAATCTAATTCTGAGGTACAATAACCGCCGCTACCCCGCCGCCCTCAGCAAGGTGAAACGTTAGTTTTGTAGACGATGTTACCGTAACCGTTTCGCGCCTGTAGTCAACCGCAGCCTTATCGGCATTTACGCCGTCTTTAAAAATCTCGGCCTTGTAGGTCTTGCCTTTTTCAAGGAACGAGAAATCTATGGTAATATCCCTTGCCGTCCAGTTGGTTATAGCGCCCAGGTACCAGTTGCTGCCTTTTTTTCGTGCGACAGATACATAGTTGCCCACGCTGCCGTCAAGCGCTACAGTTTCATCAAACACGGTTGGTATTTTGGCAATAAAATCAGTGCTTTCCTGCTCTTTTTTGTAAGCCGTAGGGCTGTCTGCCATCATTTGCAGTGGTGCCTCAAAAATGGTGTACAGTGCCAGCTGGTGGCAACGCGTGCCCTGGCTTTTTGGCTTACTGCCAACCGACCTGAACTGTTTCTTAGTGGTGTTGTCCATAGCGCCCGGGGTGTAGTCCATAGGCCCCGCCATCATACGGATGAACGGAATGGTACAATCATACGTTGGTACATCGTCATCCGGTGTCCATTTGTTGTTTTCCATACCCTTAACGCCTTCAAAATTCAGGATGTTAGGCCACGTACGCTGAATACCCGTAGGCTTGTACATGCCGTGGTAGTCTATCAATAGCTTGTGATTGGCGGCTTTCTCTGCAATGGTGTAAATAGACTGTACCATCTTGGCATCGTCTCGGTCTATAAAATCCACCTTAAAGCCCTTAACGCCCATATCGGCATAATGCTTAAATATTTCGTCGGTTTTTTCGTGTACGGCCATCCATGAGGCCCACAGTATAATGCCCACGTTGCGTTGCTTTGCATAGGCAATAAGTTCGGTAAGGTTCACATCGGGGTTGTGCTCCATAATGTTATTCTCAATACTCCAGCCTTCATCCAGCACCACATATTCCACCTTGTTTGCCGATGCAAAATCAATATAGTATTTGTAGGTAGCCGTGTTAATACCCGCCTTAAAATCAACACCGTAGATATTCCAGTCGTTCCACCAGTCCCATGCTACCTTGCCGGGCTTAATCCAGCTTACATCTTTAATTTTTGATGGGTCAGAAAGCTTCTGCACCATATCGTTATTGGCCAGGTCTTTGTCGTTTTCGGCCACCACCACTATCCTCCAGGGGAAGCTGCGCGTGCCTTTGGTTTTCACCAAATAGTCGGCACGTTTGGTAACAAGCATGTTAATATCATGAAAACCGCCATTCACTTCCTCCAGCGGATAGCCTGCAAACACGCCTTTAAAGCTGTTACCGCCGTTTTGCGATACAAACAGGCCCGGGTAATGCTCAAGCCCCGCCTCAAGAAACACCGCTTTTTTCTTAGGCGAAACTTCTACCAGAAACGGTAAAAACGCCAGCGTGTCTTTCTTAAATGCAGATACCTTCTGGTTTTCATACAGCGCCTCAAACGATGAGATAAGCATATCCTTCGGGTTGCGTAAATCGCGCACATAAGGCACAAACGTGTTGTGGTCGGCCGTAAAGTTAAACACAGCTTCCTCGCTTTTTACGGTAATATCTTTTTTCCTTGCGGTGATAAAACGGTACGCCACACCATCGTTATAGGCACGGTACTCTATACTGAAGTTATTTTTAAACGTAAGCACCAGGCTGTTGTAGTAATCCTGTACCTGTTTCTTTTTATACAGCGGTGTGGCAAACGTGGTGTTAACCTGTGCCGTTTTGGCGCTTTTAACCGTAGCCGACTTACCCAGTACCTCACCGCCTTCCAGCGTAAGCGACATGGGCGACTGCGCCAGTACCACATCACTTCCGTGAGAAACAGTCCACGTAATTTTATCGGTAACCGAAATGCCCACCTGTAGTTTACCATCGGGCGAGGCCAGTTTGTAGTCGTTTGATTTTTGTGCAAATGCCGCCCAGCCGAACGCCAGGCACAGCAACAGTAGTATTTTCTTCATTTGGTTTGGTTTATGGTTTGGCTATACTAAAAAGGTTCCCTGCGTCACGTGTCGGGAACCTTAATAACCTAAACTTAATTTTTACTTTTAATGGTATTGATGAGGCCCAGCACGGTTGTGGTATTGGCCTCAAGAGTGACATAATCGCCGGTTGTGGTAACGGCAGCCGTAATAAGGTTACTGCCCATACCCACGGCAGCTGCACCACTGCCCAGCCATGCGGCAAGGCTTTCTTCGGTAGCCTGCACGCCGCCGGTAACCATAAAGTCGAGGCCTTTAAACAACGGCTTTATGGCCTGTAAAAAGCCCGGTTGCAGCACATTGCCGGGAAACAGCTTTATGGCCGAGCACCCTGCCAGGCGCGCGGTGTGTATCTCCGTCGGGGTCATGCAGCCCGGCATCCACAGTATGTTGTTATCGCTGGCAAAACGGCTCACACCCTCATCAAAAAACGGGCTGACCAAAAAATCGGCACCGGCTTTGGTAAAGGCTTCTGCCTCTTCAGCAATGGCAATAGTACCCACACCCAGTAACAGCCCGGGCATGTTAGCACGTTCGTTTACCAATGCCTCAAAATTTGGCAATGCCTGTGGGCCTCGGTTGGTAAACTCAATGCACCGCACCCCTGCCCTGTACAGCGCGCGGGCAACCTGCACGCAAACTTCAGGGTTGTCATTGTAATACAGTGGCAAAAGCCCCTGTTCTTTTATGGTGGTAATTATCGCGTTTTTATCCATTTGTCATTCTTTTAGTAACGTCATCTACGGTTTGTGTGGTGGCATCGCCCTGTTCATACAGCTTGCCTGTAGCGGCTGCGGTTGCAAAGCTTACGGCATACTGCGCATCGTTTTGGGTATACAGCCCATAAACAAGCCCCGCCATAAAACAGTCGCCACTGCCTACCCTGCCGGTAGCGTTTACGGTATCATACACGCCCGATACACTCACTTCGCCACCCTGCAATGCCACAGCCCAGTAATTAGCCTGCATCCTGAAGGTATACGCGCACGTGTGTACACCGAGGTATTGCTGCATAATACCGGCCATGCTTTGTTTGGCAAGTTCTAATAGTTCAGACGGCGGTTCGGTACCATCGGCAGCGCAGGGTACGTCCAGTAGGCTGTTGGCCGACCATATATTGCCCATTACCACATTGCAATACGGCAAAATATCATTCATAATTACCGGTGGCTGAACGCCATACTGCCACAGCTTTTGCCTGTAATTAAGGTCGATCGATACCGTAATGCCCCTCGCCGCCGCCGCTTTAGCCGCCTCAACACACACAGCTGCCACTGTGGCGTTAAGTGCAGGGGTAATGGCGCTAAGGTGCAGCCACGAACAGCCTTTTAGAGCAGCATCCCAATCAATATCGCCGGGCTTTAACCCGGCAAAAGCCGAGTTTTCGCGGTCATACACCACGCCGCTGCTTTTTATTTCATGGCCTTCGCCAAGGTAATACATACCCAGCCGGCCATTGGTTTTTAATATATGCGCGGCATCTATATTTTTAGATGACACATACTGTAATAGGCTATCCGAAAGGTAATTATCCGGCAGTGCCGTTACATACCCCACAGGCAACTGCCAGTTGGCCAATGCAGTAGCCACATTAAGCTCTGCCCCGCCTATGTAAAACGGCAATGCGCCCTGTGCCGCCCAGTCATCCTGGGGAGACATGCGCAGCAGCAGTTCGCCAAAGCATAGTATTTTACCCTGCATATTGTTCTTCAAGGCTTTTTATAATACCCAGTTCAAGCCCCCTAAGTTCTGCCAGGCCGCGCAGGCGCCCTATAGCCGAATAGCCGGGGTTTGTTTTTTTGGTAAGGTCGTCCAGCATCTGGTGGCCGTGGTCAGGGCGCATAGCTATTGGGGTTTGCCTTTGGTGCATAACCTCTACAAGCGCCTTTACCACGCCATACATATCTACATCGCCCTCCAGGTGGTTGTCTTCATAAAAATCGCCGTGGGCATTGCGGCGGGTACTGCGCAGGTGTACAAAGTTTATCCTGCTGCCAAACTGCCTTACCATTTCCGGCAGGTTGTTATCGGCCCTTACGCCAAACGAACCCGTGCAAAAACACAGCCCGTTATTAAGCGATGGTACGGCTGCTATAAGCGCCTCAATATCACTTGCCGTGCTTACCACGCGCGGCAGCCCCAGTATGGCATACGGCGGGTCATCAGGGTGAATAACCATCTTAACCCCGCATTCATCGGCCACAGGCATAATTTCAGATAAAAAGTAAATCAGGTTTTGCCTCAGCTTAGGGGCATCAATACCCTTGTAGGTATCCAGCGCCTGCTGAAACTGCTGTAGCGTAAAGCTTTCCTCGCTGCCCGGCAGGCCTGCAATAATATTGCGTTGCAGTTGCTGTTTCTGCGCATCATCCATACCGGCAAAGCGCTCTTGGGCACGGGCAATATCCTCAGCGGTATAATCGGCTTCGGCATTGGGGCGCTTCAGCATAAAAAGGTCAAAGGCCACAAAAGCAGCCTTTTCAAAACGCAGTGCCTTACTGCCGTCTTCCACCTCATACTCAAGGTCGGTTCGCGTCCAGTCCAGCACCGGCATAAAGTTGTAGGTAACCACATAAATGCCGCACGCCGCAAGGTTGCGCAACGATTGTTTGTAGTTTTCTATATACGTAAGATACTCGCCGCTTTGGGTTTTAATGCCCTCGTGTACAGGCACGCTCTCTACCACGTTCCATACCAGCCCGGCGGCAGCCACCTCATCTTTACGCTTGTTAATTTCTTCAATTGTCCACACCTGCCCGTTAGGTATATGGTGCAGGGCGCTTACCACGCCGGTGCACCCTGCCTGGCGAATGTCGGCCAGGCTTACAGGGTCTTTAGGGCCATACCAGCGCATGGTTTGTTCCATGTTCAGGTAGGCGCCGTTGTTTTTAGTTGGTTCCATTTATATTATTTTTTCTCTTCTACGTGAAACGGACTGAAAGGCAGGCCGGTTTCGGGCCAGTTGCTTACCTGTGCGTTCATGTTTAGTTTAACTTCTATTCCGTTAGCCTGTGTTGGGGTAATGCCCACGTTAAGGCCATCTACCACAATCAGCGGGTTTTCGCCGTTAAGGTGTGCCTGTGCAGCCTCAATGGTTATCTTTTTAGATTCCCCGCCCACCAAAGATACATAGTTATCAGAATAATACACCGGTAAAACCCTTGCACCCGATGCCGTGCGCAGTTGTAAGTGCGCCAGCACGGCCGGGGTTTGGCCCGGGTTTTTAAGAGTAACGTCTATATACAGCTTTCCGTTTTCGGTATGTTTTGTGGCGGTGGCAGTAAGCACGGCAACCGGCATGGTGTCAAGCGCCTGCATATTATCGGCCTGTGCGCCTTTCCAGTAAAAGTTATCAGAAATTAGTTTGCCTTTGGCATCAAACAACTCTGCTTTAATAAAATATGTGGCCGAAAGGTTTTGCGGCAGTGTAAAGCCCTCTATTTTAGTCGCCTTATTTTGCACGGCTTCTACAGCCAGGGTGTTAGATTGCAGCTTTTCGCCGGTAAGGCTGTACACAGTTATCACCGCCTTAGCCTTTTTAACGGCATTTGGCGTACTGTTTACCACCTGTATGTAGCCTTCTTTTTCGTTATACATAATGTGCACGGGCTCGCAGGCTTTGCGCACGGCAAATAACGATGCATTAGGCTCAAGGTCATAGTGATACAGCTGCCATACAAAGCTGGGTTGTGCCGGGTGGCTCATCCAGGTAATAACGCCCGTTACGGGGTCAAACAGCTTGGCAAAACGGCCTTCATACATAGCGCGGTAAGACTCATAATTAGCTAGTTGCGACTTGCGTACAAAATCGGCCATGTTTTTTATTTTGCCATAGCGGTCGCTTACAATACCGGGGAATAAATGCCCTTTTTGTGCGCCCTTGGCAAAATCGTGCTGTGCCCAGTCGTCGTTTATTTCTTCCCAGTCTTTTTGCGGCATCATACCCTGAACCGACTCTATGGTTGGTATAGACATGGTGCCGGTTTCGGTCTTAAAGGCTTCTTCTATAGTGTAAAACTCTTCCGGTTTCCTCCACGAGTACGGCCCGTGAGAGCGCACGCCCTTACCATCGGTAGAGCTGGCCTGATACAGGCGGCTGGTATCGGTTTTGCCCAGCATTACCTTAAGCGCATCGTCTATTTCCTTTGGTGGGAAGCCCTCGTTACGAGCACACCACACAGCTATGCTGGCATGGTGGCGGTAGCGCAGTATTTTTTCCTGAACGTTGTCAAGGTACAATTGTACATCTTTAGGGTTAGGGCCATCGCCGGGATTGGCCTGAAAAAACTCATCCCAAATCATAAGTCCATACTTATCGCACATTTCATACAGCAGCTCGTTAGTGCTTTGCCCCACCCAGTTGCGAATCATGGTGTAGTTGGCCTGCTGGTGCATTTTTATCTGTGCCTCAAGCCTTTCGGGCGTAACGCGCTTCATGGCCTCATCCATACCCCAGTTACCGCCTTTGCAGATAACCTGTACACCGTTTACCGATATGGTAAGAAACTCAGATGTAGGCACTTCATAAGAATATTCGCGTATGCCGAATTTTATAGACGCTTCGTCTGACACTTTTCCGTTAAGTTCAAAACTCAGCTTCAGGTTGTGCAGGTTTTGCGGGCCGTAGCCATTGGGCCACCACAGCTTTGGGTTTTTAAAGTTAAGCTGCTTAAAATCCTGCGGGGTAAACTGTGCAATAACCTCGCTGTTTGGCTCAAGGGTTATATTTTTCTGGAAGGTAACGTTGCCTATGCTGCCTTTAAGCACGCCGGTTTGTTTTTGCGGCGTAACGTTTTTAAGGGTAGCCTGCACGGTTATGGCAGCCTTATCGGTTGCCGGAAGCGGCAGGTCGGTCACTACAAACGGGTCTTTAACGGTAACGGCATCGGTAGCCGAAAGGAATACCTTTTGCCAGATGCCCGAATTGCGGTCGCGTATTGCAGGAATCCAATCCCACCCTATTGAGCATAAAAACGTAGGTCCGTCATAAGAGCTGTACAGCCCGTTTTTGCCCATACCGGTGGCAATGCAGTGTTCGTGCGCAATACCGGGATTGGGCTGCGGGGCAATAAGTACGGCAATAGCTGCCGGCTGACCCGGGGTAACCAGGTTGGTAATATCAAACACACCCCTTGCAAAAGCGCCTTTTACATTACCGGCTTTTTTGCCGTTAACCCACACGTTAGCCTCATAGTTAATACCGTCAAAATTGAGCCATATTTTTTTACCCGAATAGTTTTGCGGCACGGTAACCGTAGTTTTATACCAGTATGAGGTGCGGCACAGGTATTCTGATATTATTTCGGGGCGGTTGTTTTCGCCATACAATGGCTCTGCATACACCTTGTTGTTTACAAGGCTTGTTAGCACCGTGCCGGGTACTGTGGCGGTATACCACCCTGCGGGGTTGTAGCCTGTGGTGGCAATTTTCTCGCCACCGTCGGTTACTTTAGCTATGTCCTGTAATTGCCATCCTGAGGAGATTTCAACCTGTTGCGGAACGTTTTGAGCCAGGCCTGCAAGCGGCAGTAAAAATGCCAGCAGCAGCCCTGCAAATGATTTGTGCATAGTAGTTTGTTTAGTCATAATTAGCCAATAATAGAGTGCAGCAGCAGCACGCCCACAAGGCCGGCTACTGATACTATGGTTTCCATAAGCGACCACGAACGGAACGTGTCTTTTAAGGATATGTTGAAATATTCTTTAAACATCCAGAAACCGGGGTCGTTTACGTGTGAGAACATAAGGCTGCCCGAACCTATGGCCAGTACCATAAGCGCCGGGTCTACATTAAAGGTGCTCATTAGCGGGGCTATAATACCGGCGGTGGTTAACCCCGCCACGGTAGCCGAACCCAAACACACACGTATTGACGCCGAAATAAGCCATGCCAAAACCAGCGGGTGTATGTGCAAATCGCTAAAGAACATACCTATCTGCTCGCTGGCGCCGCTGTCTACAAGCACCTGCTTTAGTGCTCCTGAGCTGCCAATGATAAGCAATATAATAGCTATTTCTTTAATAGCCTCTTCATAAATGCGCATTATTTCCTTAATGCTCCTGCCCATGCGCAGGCCTATGGTATAGGTAGCCACAATAAGTGCTATAAGCATAAGTATAGAAGGGTCGCTTACAAAATGGCAAACGGCCGTTACGGTTGATTCTTCGGGTAAAATTAATAATAATGTTGATGTAGCCGCCAATAAAAATACAGGTAATAGCGCCGAGAAAAAACTGTTGAACGTACTGGGCAGTACCGAAAGGCGCACAACGCTGTCAAAAGTGGTAAGCCCGCCTATAGGCCTTATGTTTTTAACCGTTTGCGAAAACAGCGGCCCGGCAATAATAATGGTGGGTATGGCTATGATAATGCCATAAAAAAGCGTTTTGCCCATACTGGCCTGAAAAATAGTAACCAGCGCCGCAGGAGACGGGTGCGGCGGCAAAAAACCATGCGCTACCGATAGCGCCGCAAGCATGGGCAGCCCTATATAAACCGCCGGAAGCTTGTATTTGTATACCAATGCAAAAATAATGGGCACCGTAAGTACAAAGCCCACATTATAAAACAACGGTATACCAATAATAAACCCCGTGCTCAGCAGGCCCCATTGTATGTATTTGCGGCCAAATACCTTCATTATAGCATCTGATATTACCTGGGCGGCACCGCTTTCGGCTACCAGCTTGCCTATCATGGCACCTATACAAATAATTACCAGGATAGACCCCAGCATACCCCCTATGCCCTTTTGTACCGATTCTGATACCGCCTGTGCCGGCATGCCAAGGGCAAACCCCGCCGCAATAGATATCAGTAAAAAAGAGATAAAAGGGTTTATTTTTAATTTAGTTATAAGCAGTATCAACAGCGCTACCACACTAACTATTACAATAAGTAATGACATCTTTCTTCTTTTTTTGTAGATAAGGGGCACTTATACAAATATAAATGCCCCTGTGTTATTAATTGTTATCCCACCAAACTCTTGTTGTAAACAAATCTGGCCCCTGGCGCGTTATGGCCTCGCCCAGGTTTTCGCCGTTTACACCATATTCCGTAGGCGAATATTTAAGGCGGCGTGGTATTGTGCCGTTTGTTTCGTTACCCACAGGGTTTACCGGCACCAGCACCGGGTAGCCCGTGCGCCTCCAGTTTGCCCATGCCTCTATGTGGTTAAAGGTAACGGCGTGTATAAGGTAAATTTCAGTATGTATTGCATTTAGCTTAGCCTCAAGCCCGGTTGCAGGATACGGGTTTGCCGTAGCATAATCAGCTACTTCGCCGGCAGTTGGTGTTGTGCCATACACACCCACAAGGGTAATGGCACTGGCCTGGCCCGATGCAAAAGCCGCATCGGCAGAACCGCTTGTATAGCCCCTTTCAATGGCTTCGGCAAGTAATAGCTGAGACTCGGCATAGGTCATGTATATCCACGGGGCGCTGCCGGTAATCATATTCGGCGCAGGCCTTGAATACAAATCAAGGTTAGTTACCGGTAGTGTTGCCAGCTCATTTGCTGTAACACCATTTGGCAGGCCTACCTGAACATCAGGGTCGTTGTTGCCATCTTTTAATGCCGCCACAACGCTAAGCCTTGGGTCTTGCCTGTTGTGCATCATATCTATAAACGTTTTACCCCAAAGCAGGCCGTTAAGGTTGGCCACGTTAGCACCTATAGGGCTTAGTGTGTATGAGTTAGGGTTGGTGTTTATCTGCGAACCCGACTGCCCGTCAAAATGGAAGGTAATGTTTTCTGCCTCAGAAGTTATCAACCCGCGCGATATGGCCGTTTGCGCCCAGCTTTGCGCCGATGCAGGGTCAACGTTCTGTAAGCGCAGCGCCAGCCTTAGCATAATGCTGTTTGCCGCCCTTTTCCATTTTTCAAGGTCGCCATCATAAATAAAATCTGCTGTTGGCGGAATGTAAGCGCCAGAGTTAAAGGCATCTCCCGCTTCCTGAAGTTCGTTCAGCATATCCATGTAAATGTCCTGCTGCTCGTCATACCTTGGCGTAAAATTGTTGTCTAAAAAGCCCCTGCCTGCCTCAAAATACGGCACATCGCCATACAGGTCGGTTATCCTTACAAACTCCATAACCTTAAGAATCCTGGCCATTGAGTTAATATTAACCTGGTTAGGGTCTTCGCTGCTCAGGGCAATAAGGTTTACAATGTTCTTAACCGTGTTAGGGTAAGTATAATCAAAGAAAAAAGTGTAGGTATTACTTGCCGAACTGTAAAAGCTGCCTGCATAAAAACCGGCATCGGTGCTGGACATGTGTTGCATAAGGCAACCGGCATTGGCAAAGTTTACACGCTGGGTTTTACTACCGGCATCGGGCGATGCAGGCACCAGTATTTCGCACTCGCTCAGCAGGTAATCCAGCGGAAGCGATGTAGGCCTGTTAGGGTCTATGTTTATTCTTTCATAATCTGAAGTACACGATACCGCTACCGCAGACAATACTATTGGGAAAAATATTTTTTTAAGCATGGCTTAGTGTTTTAAGATGTTAGGATATTAAAACTTAATGTTCAGGTTTACACCCACAGTCCTGGTAGCAGGCGTACCGGCATATTCAAGGCCCTGTGCGTTGCCGTTGTTGTAGCTTGATTCAGGGTCAATATTTGGCGTGTACTTTTTAAGTATGGCCAGGTTGCGGCCCACAATACCTACCGAAAGCTTAACCGGGTATGACTTAACGTTAAAAGAATCAAACGTGTAGCTCAATATTACCTGCCTTAGTTTTATAAAGTCTGACTTATAAATGTGAGGTGTAGCCACTTTGTTAAACAGGTTGCCCCAATATGCCTGGGCAGTAGTGTTTACCGTGTTTGGCTCACCTGCCTGGTTAACACCCTCGCCCACTATGCCGCCTTCACGGCCCACAAGGGTTTCCGGCGAAAGGCCAAAACGATAGGCGTAAGACTCTGTACCGCTGTACATAACACCACCAAACTTACCGTCTATAAGTGTGCTTAATGATAGTTTCTTATACGTAAATGTATTGCTGAAACCTACTGTGTATGGCGATACTCCCGTTCCAAAATCTTTAAGGTTACCCTGCATTGGCGCACCATTGGCATCGTGCACAATGTTACCTGCATCGTCCCTTTTGTAGTCAAAACCGGTTATCTGCCCGTAAGGCTGGCCTACAATATGGTCTACAAACGCAGTACCATACCTGCCCTGGTCTACACGCAGCCTATCGGCATCGCCATAAAGGCTTACCACTTCACTCAGGTTGTAGCCCATATTAACCGATGTTTCCCAAGAGAAATTGTCTGTCTTGATTGGCGTACCACCCACAAGCACTTCCACACCTTTGTTAGATATTTCGCCTACATTAAACAGCGCCGTGTTAAAGCCCGATGTAGATGATATGGTTGCCGCCACAATGTCGTTAGTTGTTTTGCGGTTGTAGTAGGTAAAGTCTACATTAAACCTGCTGTCAAACATCCTGGTTTCAAAACCAAATTCAAAAGTGGTAGAGGTTAACGGCTTAAGTTTAGCGTTTGGTACGTTGTTACCGCTTATCCAGCCCAGCGGGGCACCCAGGTTAGAACCGTTAAGGGCATAGCGTAGTGAAAGGTTATACGGGTCGGTATCCCCACCGGCCTGCGCCCATGAACCCCTGAATTTAAGGTAGTTGATAGATTGCGGAAGTGTAAATGCCTCACTTGCTACAAAGCTTGCACCCACTGCCGGATATAAAATACTGTTGTTTTCCTGCGAAAGCGTTGAAAACCAGTCGTTCCTTGCTGTGGCATTAAGGTACAGGTAGCCTTTATAAGATACCTCTGCACTACCGTAAACTGAGCTTATTTTCTTTTGGATGTACGATTCAAACGTGTTGCGCGCACTTGGGTCTATGTTAGACACATCATAGAAAAACGGAATGTTGAATGAGTTATAAGCGTTAATGTCAAGCGCTTCGGTAACCTGTTTCATGTTGTTGGCACCAATAAGGCCGCTTACACTCCAGTTTTCGTTAAGGTCTTTATTAAGCCCAATCATTACATCGGTATTATATTCCCTGAAATTCCTCTGGCTAAAGATATAAGCACCACGAAGCTCATAAGCTGTACCGTAAGGCTCTATCATCAGGTTTTTATAGTTGAAGTAGTCCATACCAAAACGCGCCTTGGCATACAGCCAGTCGGTTATTTGTAGTTTTGGCTCAATAGCGCCTATTACCCTGTTTTTACGGTCGTCCTGCTTAAAGTCTTCGGCAGCAAAATATGGGTTTTGGGTATACACGTTGTCAGACCACGCAAGTTCATAACCGTTAGCGTCATACTTATTATCCCTAAGCACACCCACACCGAGCGATGTTGGCAATGCCGTAATGGCAAAGTTGGCGTTACCAGGCGAGTCGTTTACGCGCGGGCGATTGTGGTTCTTTTCGGTAACGTACTTGGCGTTAACCAATATAGAAAGCTTATCGCTAAGGTCGCTGCTCAGGTTAATGGCAAAGTTGTTCCTGTTTAGGGTGTTAGAGGGCTGGATACCGTTATAATCAAGGTTGCTGAATGAAAAACGATACCTTGTTTTATCTGAAGCGCCCGATATACCTACCGATGATGTGGTAGAAATACCCGTTTCGTAAAAGTCTTTCAGGTTGTTTTTCTGGGCTACATACGGCCTCATTACGCCGTCATAAAACATGGCATCGCTACCGTCAAGCCTGCCACCCCAGCTGAACCTTCCGGTTTTTGCCTGGGCTACGGTTAGTGGTTTTTCGCCACCGGTACCGCTACCGTATTCATACTGGTAGTTGAATTTATTGATAAGAAGGTCTTCTACTACGGTATTAACGTTTACTTCAACCCCCATGTCTTTTTGGCCGGCCTTAGCGCCTTTAGTAGTAATAAGAATGGCACCGTTAGATGCCCTTGAACCATAAAGCGCCGCAGCAGTTGCACCTTTAAGTACACTTACGCTTTCAATTTCGTCAGGGTTAAGGCTTGAAATACCATCTCCCCTGTCGTTACCGGCCCAGTTGCCGTTTGCAATACCCACCTGCGGACCAAAAAGGGTGTTATCGTTATTAATAGGTATACCATCTACCACAATAAGCGGCTGGTTATTACCTGATATTGAACCGTTACCACGGATAACAATACGGCTGGCACCGTTAGCACCCGTTGCCGGCGTAGTAACATTTAAACCCGCTACCTTACCGGCAAGCTGGTTGGCAATGTTGGGGCTTCGGGCTTCGGTAAGGTCTTTACCTTTTATTTCACCTACCGAATAGGCAAGTGCTTTCTTTTCTTTCTTGATACCAAGTGCGGTAACCACCACTTCTTCAAGCGTGGTTTCAGAAGCTGTCAATACAATTGAAAGGTTCAGCTCGTCTTTTGTAATAAGCTGCTGTACTTCGGCATAGCCTACAAAGCTTACCGTTAAAAGCGATTGTGCGGGTACTTTAATAGTAAAGGCACCACTTTCGTTAGTTACGGCACTTGCACCTGTAGCATCGGCCACAACAGAGGCACCTACTATGGGTTCGCCCAGGTCAGATGTTACAACACCCGATACCGTAAAGGTTTGTTGGTCTTCTGATACTAATATATTACCATGAACACGTGCAGGCATACCTTTCACACCGTGGAGGGGGTGGTAACTGCTATTGGCAAATCCAAACTGGGCCAATAGCAGCAGGGTGGCTGCTGAGAATACTGTTTTACTCATACGTTATAGTTAATTGAGGTTAGTAAATCGATTTACCAAAAATATTACTTTTTGTTAACGGAATACCATATCTGAAAAAATATTTTTACATTTTTTTATATTTTTTAAAAAAAAGAAAGATTTGAAGAATAAAACAAAAAATAAATCACCTAATTAACATTTAGATATTAAATAAGGGTAATTTAAGCACTTAATTTTTGCGAATACTAAAACGTTGTAATTATCACTTTTTAAGGATTTTTAACGCTAAAATTTAAAACCGGGCATTTCAGGATGGTAAAATTTTAACACTTAGCGCCTGCCAGGTAAAACTTTTTACTACTAAAATACCGATCCGGTTATGCTGAAGTTTGAGAAGTTTGAAGTAGACTGCCTTATTACCAGTGTGGCCGGTATCTCTATCATTTCCACACGCTTAATGGCCGATGAATGCGTTTCCATCTCATTAATAAGTACGTTAAAGGCGTTTTCGGCAATTTCAGCCAGGGGTTGCGAAATTACCGTTATAGGCGGCGAGTACAGCCTGAACAGGTCGTGCTCGTCAAAACACATCACTGCAAAATCCTTACCCACCTTAAGGTTGCTGCGCTGCATGGCCTCAAGCCCCAGGATAGCCAGGTAGTTAGTGGTAAAGAAAAGCGCATCCATACCGGGGTTCTCTTTATAGAACTTCGCAATTTCAAGCACTATACGGTCGTGCTCATCAGCCTTATAATCAACACTTAAGGTGTATTTTTTCAGGCCTGACTGCTCCATAGCCTCGTTATACCCCTGTAACCTTCCGGTCATTTGCGTCTGGTCAGAGTGCAGCGTTACACACCCCACATTCTTAAACTTATTGTTTATCATGTGGCGCACACCGTGAAACGCACTCATTTGGTTATCAACCACAACATGGCTCATACTGGCCTGCGGAAAATACCGGTCAAACAACACTACAGGCTTGTTTTTACGCAGTGCCTGTATATCGTTCAGCGCACCGGCCGGGGGCGATATTATAAAGCCATCTACCTGTTTTTCAGTAAAAAAGTCGAGCAGCGTGGCGGTTTTCTTAGGGTCGTTTTCGGTACTGCTGTATACAATCTGGTAGCCTTCACGGGCGGCGCGTTCGCCTATAAGCCGCGCTATGCCAGAGAAAAACGGGTTAGAGATATCCTCTACAAGCAGTGCAATGGTATTGGTTTTACCGGTGCGCAGGCTCTGTGCCAGTGAACTGGGACGGTAGTTTTTCTCCTCTATTATCTTGAGCACCTTTTCAATAAGCGCGGGGCTCACCTTATGATCAGCCTTGCCGTTCAGGATAAACGATACAGTAGTGGTAGATGTACCCGCAGCAGCAGCTATATCTTTAATTGATATCTTATCCTTCTTCTTACTCATTTAATGGCGGGGAAAATTAAAAACCTATAGTGTTGAAAATTAAATTCTTATATATTCAAAAATCGCTTTATATGGCTTTTACTGCTGCAAAGGTATTCCTTTTATGGTTATCAGCACACAGTTTGCGGCAATCAGCGTATTTTTTAAGGTAAAGTTTACCAGTTTGGTGCAAAAGGCATTTTAACACTTAAAATCTGCCTCTATACTTATATAGTATCTGATGATTTGATTAAAATTTCGGTTCGAATTTATAAAAATATTTATTATTGTGCTATAAAATTACATTATTTATTTGGTAAATCGATTTATCAACCGTAATATTGCCATTATAAACTATAACGTTATAACTACCGTAAAAGCAGCCAATAGCTGCTAATTTTAACAGTAAACAGTTTAGTACTAAGTGCTTAATATTTCACTTTCGGAGTTTGTTTTCGCTTAATTTGGCCACTAAAATTTCCTTTCACAAATGAAAAAAAAATACTGCTTTGCCTTTTCTATCCTCCCGGTGCTGGCTGCGCTGCTTGCTGCCGCCCCTGCCCCATCGGTTAACCCTATAGACCCGCCGGTTATAACGGTTGACGACCTCCCGTTTGCCGACCTTAACCACAACGGCAGGCTCGACGTGTATGAAGACTACCGCCTGAGCCTTGAGGAGCGCGTTAACGACCTGGTAAACCAGATGACCGACGAAGAAAAGGCCGCATATCTTACCGGAACCGGAAAACCCGGTAACGACGGGCTTACCAACGTGGTAGGCTCTGTAGAAGGCCGCGTGCCGGGCGCTGCGGGCACCACCCTTGCCATTGAGCGCCTGGGCATACCCGCCGCACTACTGGCCGATGGCCCTGCCGGACTGCGCATTAAGCCCATCCGTGAAAACGACACTAATACTTATTACTGTACGGCTTTCCCCGTGGGTACATCGCTGGCCAGCACCTGGAACACCGCCCTTATTGAAAGCGTGGGCCGGTCCATTGGCAGCGAAACCAAAGAATACGGCATAGATGTACTCCTTGCCCCTGCCCTAAACATACACCGCAACCCGCTGTGTGGGCGCAACTACGAATATTATTCTGAAGACCCGGTGGTGGCAGGCAAAATAGCCGCTGCCATGATAAACGGCATTCAGGCTAACGGCGTGGGCACTTCTTTAAAGCACTATGCCGCTAACAACCAGGAAACCAACCGATTTTCGGTTAACGAACACATAAGCCACCGTGCCATGCGCGAAATTTACCTGCGCAATTTTGAAATTGCCATAAGGGAGTCGAAGCCGTGGACGGTAATGAGCAGCTACAACCTTATAAACGGCACGTATACCTCAGAAAGCCGTGAGCTGCTTACCAACATCCTCCGCAACGAGTGGGGTTTTAACGGCGTGGTAATGAGCGACTGGTATGGGGGGTATCATTCCCTGCAGGAGCTTGTGGGCATCAGCAGCAATGTGGCTGCCCAGGTAGGCGCCGGAAACGACCTGCTTATGCCCGGCATGAAAGAACAGCGCGCCGCCATACTGCAGGCCATGCAAAATGGCACCCTGAGCCGTGAGGATGTTGATAACAGCGTAAAAAGGATATTGCAAATGGTACTGCAAAGCCCCATTATGCAAAAGTATAACTACAGCAGCAAGCCCAACCTTAAGGCACACGCACAGGTAACGCGCGATGTGGCGGCAGAAGGCATGATTCTGCTTAAAAATGAGGGCAATGCACTGCCGTTTACTGATACTTCTAAAAGTATTGCAGCCTTTGGCGTTACGTCTTACGCCTTTATTTCGGGTGGTACGGGCAGCGGCGATGTAAACGAGGCCTACACCGTTTCGCTGTTGGAAGGTATGTCTAACGCAGGCTTTAAGGTAGACGAAGCCCTTAAGGCACAGTACATTCCGTATACCAATAAGGTTAAAACTGCCGAAGAGGAGCGCCGCAAAAAGCTGAACAAGCTGGCAAGGCACTTAAGGCTTATTGAAATGGAATTTACCCAGCAGGAACTGGAGCAGCTTGCCGCCAAAAACGATGTGGCCTTTATAACCATAGGGCGTAACAGCGGCGAGGGCAGCGACCGCGTTATTGATAACGACTTTAACCTGGGCGAAGACGAGCACAGGCTGATAGACGGTGTGAGCAAAGCGTTTCACGCCAAAGGCAAAAAGGTAGTCGTAATACTAAACATAGGCGGCGTGATTGAAACCGCTGGCTGGAAAGATAAGGTTGATGCCATACTGCTGGCATGGCAGCCGGGCCAGGAAGGCGGCAACTCAGTAGCCGATGTGCTGGGCGGCAAGGTTAACCCGTCGGGCAAGCTGACCATGACTTTCCCCATAAAGTATGAAGATACACCGTCTGCCAAGAACTGGCCGGGTACACCCGCAGGGGCCGACCCTGATGATGTTACGTATGAAGAGGGCGTGTATGTGGGCTACCGCTATTTCGACTCATTTAAGGTAAAGCCGTCATTTGCTTTTGGGCATGGTAAATCCTACACCACATTTGAGTATAAAGATGTTAAGCTGTCGGCCAAAAATTTTAACGGCAGTATAACCGCCGCCGTAATAGTAAAAAATACTGGTAAAGCTGCCGGTAAAGAAGTGGTACAGCTGTATGTATCGGCGCCCGGAAAAACAATGGATAAGCCCGTACAGGAGCTGAAAGCCTTTGGCAAGACCAAAACCCTTGCCCCGGGCGAAAGCCAAATGCTAACCTTTACGCTTACCGCGAAAGACCTGGCTTCGTTTAGTGAGCAGCAGGTAGCCTGGGTTGCAGAACCCGGCAAATATACCGTAAAGGCAGCAGGAGCATCAAACGACAAGGGCAAAACCGCCATCTTTATCGTAGCCAAAGAAATTGTTGCCGAAAAGGTAACACCTGCCTTTGCACCAGATAAACAATACAAAGACATTAAGCCGTAACGGCAGTGTTCATAAATCTTAAATTTGGGTTTTGTTTTTGAAAAAGGCCATCTGTAAAGATGGTCTTTTTTTGTTCTAAAAAAAACTATAACAAATTCGTTATATAACATTTTTGTTATATATTTACACTGTCGAATTTTAAAACCAAGTATGATGGAAAGAGCGGTTAAAAATCAAAAAAAAATAAAAATTTGCAATCATGGCAAAGATTTCAGAACTTTTAAAACTGCTAAAGGCAGATGGTTGGTATTTGCACAAAAATGGTAAAAAACACGATTTGTATCGGCATCCAACAAAAGAAAATCAATTAACGGTTCCGAGGCATCCCGGTAAGGAAATGGCAAACGGAACCTATTTCAGCATACTTAAAGCAGCAGGGCTTAAATAGTCCTGCCGCTTATGGTATGGTTCCAAACTTATGAGTGAATTTAAAGAACTTACAGTAATTGTAGAAAAAACAGGTACTGGTTTTTCTGCATACGCAAAAGAAGTAGATGGTTTAATTACCGTTGGCGATTCTATTTCTGAATTGAAGGAAAATTTTAATGAAGTATTAGAAGAATACGTTGAGTATCAAAACGAAATGAAGGCTTCTTCATTAAAAGTTGACGATTTTAAACTTAATTATGTAATTGACCTTGAGCAATTTTTTGAATATTTTACAGTGATTAATAAATCTGCTTTCGCAGAACAATATGTAAATATGAATACAAGCTTGTTCAGGCAATACACAAAAGGTCTGGCATCATTGTCTGGCGATAAGCTTAAAAAAATATCTCAAGGCTTACATAAATTAGCTGATGAGCTGAGCGATTTGAGTCTTAGTTCTTAATATCAATAGGTCAGGTTTGTCATTCTGAGCGAAGCTTTAGCGGAGTCGAAGAATCTCTGAGATTTCTCCTTCGTCGAAATGACAAACCCACCTAAAATCACGGCACAAACGCCTTACCCACCACAAGCTTATCGCCTTTAAGGTCTACCTCAAAAAAGTGCGGCACACGGTGGTAGTGCCCGTTGGCTTCTTCCTTATGGCTGTGCAGGCACATAAGCAGCTTGCCGTTAAGGGTAATAAACAGCATGCCGTGCCCAAAGTTAGGCGGGGTAATAGGTTCTTTTTCCTGCACCCACGGCCCGTTTAGCGTTCCGCTTTTAGAATAAGCCACACCCTGCGTGTACACATCATACACCCAGCTTGTCCATATCATGCCCAGGCGGCCTGTGCCGGTTTTAAACAGGTAAGGCCCATCGGTAACGCGGTTAGGTATATCTTTTCCGTTAGGGTCCTTCTCCCGGCTCCACGGCGAATCGCTTGCTTTAAACATCAGCTTCCCTTCCCCTACCGACCCACTCAGGTCGGGCTTGAGCTCGATTTTTTCCATAGTACCGTCAATCGCCTGAAGCCATTCGTAGCAGTATACCATGTACGGCTTGCCGTCTTTATCAATCCAGAATGTACCGTCGAGCGTAGGTTTATCCGCCAGCAGGTACGTTTTATCTTTCATGGGTACATACGGGCCATCGGGTTTGTCGCTTACCAGCACATGGCTGGCACGGCGTTCAATCACGTTGCCGTTAACGGTATCAATCTTAACATCGCGGTTGGTAAACGTGGCAAAGTAGTAGTATTTGTTTTTGTACTGATGGATTTCCGCTGCCCAAATCATAGGCTTAGGCCCCATCCAGGAGGTGCTGTCGGTCTGGGCTACGTTATAGGGGCCGTCCCAAAGCTTCAGGTCTTTGCTTTTCCACAGCTGCCCGCCCGTGCCCGTCATGTAGTACATATTGGTCTTTTTATCGGCCAGGATAAACGGGTCGCTCATCACAATAGAATCCACCGGCACATTTGTACGTGGCTTACGTTCCCTGCGCTGCGCCGAAACAGTTACCGTAAGCAACAGCAACCCAAGCAAAGTAATATTTTTCATATCTCTGTATATTAAAAATCCGGAACGCCATTACAGTACTCCGGATTTAGTTTCTTTTATTTAAGACCGTTATTTTATAAGGTGGTTCGGGAAATCCTGCACCCTTTCGCAGCACACCTGCTCCATAACCTGTTGCAGCTGTACCTTAAGCATACTAATGGCGTGGTTGCCACCCTCGTTACCCAATGCTGCCACGCTGTACATAAAGGTGCGCCCCATAAAGGTAAAGTCGGCGCCGCTGGCAAGCGTTCGGGCCACATCTACCCCACTGCGAATGCCGCTGTCCATCATTATCTTAATCTTGTCTTTATAATTTTCTACAATAGGCTGCATAGATGCAATGGCACTCTGCCCGGCATCAAGCTGCCTGCCGCCGTGGTTGCTTACAATAACGCCATCAAACCCCAGGCGGATAGCCATTTCGGTATCCTCGGCGCTGGCAACACCTTTTAGTACCAGCTTGCCTTTCCACATATCGCGGATGGGCGCTATACGCTCCTCATTTACCCTGCCGCTAAAGGTGCGGTTCATAAACTGGCCCAGCTGCTTCATGCTCAGCCCTTTTTCCATATACGGTTCCAGCGTTTTAAAACTTGGCTGGCCGTGTATCAGGGTTTTCATGGCCCACTCCGGCCTGCCTAAAATCTGCATGATATTACGCAGGGTCATACGCGGAGGCATGGCAAGCCCGTTACGGATGTCCCTTGGCCTTACACCAAAGGTTGGCACGTCGCACAATACCACAAGTACAGGGTATTCAGCCGCCTCAGCGCGCTTAATAATGCTGTCCCTTACACTGGCTTCCGCCGGATGGTACAGCTGGTACCAGGCGCGCCCGTGCGTAATTTCGGCAATACGTTCTATACTGGCCGTAGTAACCGTGCTTAAAATAAACGGAATATTATGTTCATAAGCGGCTTTCGCCAGGATTTCGGGCGCGTTGGGCCACATAAGCCCCTGTAAGCCCACGGGCGCAATACCAAAAGGCGCATCATAGGTATGCCCAAAAAGTTCTGTCTTTTGGGTTGACGCTATGTGTTTGCTCAGGTAGTATGGCTTAAGCTCTACATCGCGAATTTCAGCGGTGTTTTTAATAAGGTTTACGTCCTCATTACAGCCACCGTCAAGGTATTCAAAGGCAAAGCGCGGCACTTTTTGTTTGGCGCGTTTTATAAGGTCTTCTACCGAAGGATAATTGCTGTTGTATTTTAATTGCATTTTATGGTTTAGTTTGCCGTAAATGTACGGATAGTCCTATACATCAAAAAACAAGGGCACCAGTTTTTTCATGGCATAATTTTCCTTTAAAAACTTATTGGTTACCTTTTTGTCTGATATAACCATGGCAGCACCAAGCGCAGAGCCCAGTGGCGACTGCGTGCTGAGCACCTTAAAGCTACTGAAATGGTGCGACATGAGTTTCATAAACACATCGTTATCAGTAAAGCCGCCATCTATGTAAATGGTTTTGATATCGCTGTCGCCAATGGCGTTTGTAATCACGCTGATTTGCTGGTTCATAAGCTCAATCATCAGTTGGTGGTAGGCCTCCTCAAAGCTGCCGAAGGCTGTAAGGCCGGCCTCCACTTCCTGTTTTTGCAGGACTCCGCCAAACTCGAAGTACACCGCAGGGTCTTTAACCCGTTTCAGATAAATATCAGCATCAAAAGTAATGTCGTGGTGGTAGCCATATTCCTTACCAAAGTATTCGCTTAGTTTTTCTACCTGCAGGCGGTATTCGTTACCCATAAAAAAGCGCGATGCCTTTACACGTTTACCGTCTATACGCAGGTAATTAAGGCAGTTGTCTTCAATATCCTTTTCGGTAAGGCTCTCGGTGCTGTACGGGTTTAGCGCAATGCTCCACGTGCCGGTAGACAGCAGCAAAAACGGCTTTTTCTTGCTTAAGATGTAAGGCAATAGTGCCGACGAACTGTCGTGTATGCCCACGCCTATCTTTAGCTTATGGTCCTGGTAGGTTGTATTAATGCTCGCTGATGTAGGCACAATGGGGGGCAAAATGCGGTCTATACCCTCGGCATATACCCAGCGGTGATAGTCTTCCCTGTCGTAATCCCAAAGGTTGGTATGGCAGCCTATGCTGGTGTATTCGCTAACCGGTATACCTGTAAACAAATAAGATAGGTATTGCGGCAGGTGCAGGCTGTATTTTATTTTACTGAAAATCTCAGGCTTACGTTCCTTTAACCAATACAGTTGTAATCCCGAATTTAAAAACCCAGCCTGTGGCGATGCCGTTTCTTTGGCAATGGCCATTTCCCCGCCGTATTTTGCGTAGAAGGCAGCGGCAGTTTCAGGATCAAAATCCTTGGTATAGTTGTACAACGGCGTTAGCGGCTGGCCTTTGTAATCAAGGTGCACCAGGCTGGCACCGTAAGACGAAAAATTTACGGTATGTATGTTAAATTCCGTTTTGGCAAGCGCGGCATCAAAGGTGTCTTTTATCCATTTGCGCAGCAGCTCAAGGTCTTCGGTTGGGTAGCCGTCTTCGTCTGCCGTTTCGGGCAGGCGCGTGTATTCACGGAACACCTCGCGGTATTCTTCGTCAAAAAGGAAGAATTTTTTATTGGTCTTGCCTATGTCAAAAACGGCGTTTACTCTTGTCATAACTATTTATATTCTTAACACTATGAGAAGCGTGCGGAATCAATATTTTGTTCAGCTCCATAGGAGCGTCATATATATAGCAAAGTTTAACCGGCTGGTAACCGAGTCCCGTAGGGACGGCATATAACCGTTTACATGCCGCTCCTACGGAGCTCCTGCCTTCCCAAAACTGTAAATGCTATAAATATAGCACCCCGTAGGGGTGCTATACTGTATCTCAAAAACTTTAAATTCTAATATTATTACAACCCTGTTGCCTTACTCGCTGTTCCCCTTTCGTTTATAAGCGCACTGCGCACGGCAAGGCTCCTGTAAGCGGCAATCGGGTCGGCAACAGCGCCGCTTTGTATACGGGCGGCTTTTAGTATGGCCCTTACATCAGTACGGTACGCATCCTGGAGCAGTTCCTGGCACAATGCCACATCGTTATCAAGCTGTGCAGCCTTAAGTGCATCCTGGTCTACCAAAAGCGCTGTGGCATAGGCAATGCGGATGGCCTCAAGCGATTGTATAAGGTCTTCCAACGGGTCTTTTATGTTGTGGCTGGCATCTATCATCCAGGCCGGGTATGGATTTTGCGGGTTGTTCTGCATACCATACACCAGTTCGTTAAATATCAGGAACAGGGCATAAGGTTTTATCGAACCCACAGTAAGATCGTCATCGCCATACTTGCTGTCGTTAAAGTGGAAACCGCCCAGCTTGCCCTTGTACATTAATGTAGCTACAATCTGCTCTATGTTGGTATTGGGCAGGTGGTGCCCAAGGTCTACCAGTGTATAGGCCCTTTCACCACAGGCATTTGCCAGCATGAACGATGTACCCCAGTCCTGAATTACAGTACTGTAGAAGTTAGGTTCATACGGTTTGTATTCTATAAACAGTTTCCAGTCATCGGGCATACCGGCGTAGATTTTTTTAAGGCTGTCTTCGGTATGAATTAAGCCTGTCTGGAAATTGCGCTGCCCCGGGAAATTACTGCCATCTGCAAGCCAAACAGTAAGGCTTTTTGAGCCCAGCTGGTCGCCTATTTTTATTACCTCAAGGTTGTGTTGTACAGCCTGTTCGCGCGAAGCATCTACAGAACTGCATAGCGAACCGAATTTGTAGCTGTTTTTGGCACCGGCCTGGTCCTGGAACGTGTTGCTGTTTACGGCATCAAAAAGGATGTCGTGGCTTTGTGCCAATTCTTTAATGGCCTTGTAATCCTGCGGGATATCCCACGGAATGTGCAGCGATACCGCACCCGCCGACTTGGTTAATGCGTGGATAAGCCCTATATCGTCAAGCTTTTGTTCTAAGGTAGAAGGCTCTCCCCCATAAGAAAAACGCCCGAAGCGTGTGCCGCCTGCGCCCAATGCCCAGCTGGGTATGGCCACCTGGAATTGGGCTACTTTGTTAATAACATCCTGCAGGTTAATGCCCTTACGGCCCAGCTTTGCCTCAAGCAGGCCAAGCTCTGCCTGGTAGGTGGCATCCTGTACTTTATTTAAGTCAGCAATATGCTGTTGGGTAATCTTCATTGTGGTTTGGTTTTATTGTTTGCCACTAATTACACTAATTTATACTAATCATTTTTATCTGAATAGCTAAAATTAAATCCGTCTAATTCGTAGCTTTTATGTATTTTTTGCCACTAATTTCACAAATTCCCAATAATTTATTTGTGCTGATTCGTGAAATTAGTGGCTGGCTTTTTAAACTTTTATCTAACGAAGGCATTTGCCATGCCGCCGTCTACATTTATGGTGTTGCCGGTGCTTTTGTTCAGTACGCTTACGCAGGCAAATACACCGTTTGCAATATCATCGGGTAAAATAATCTCGTTAAGCAGGTTGCGCTTGGCATAGTGCGCCGGTAGCTCCTCAACGCTAATGCCGTATGCTTTGGCGCGGCCCTCGGCCCACTCGCCTTCCCATATTTTGCTGCCTACAATAACACCATCCGGGTTTACTGTATTTACACGTATTTTATCTGCCGCAAGCTCTGCGGCAAGCAGGCGCGTCATGTGCTGCTGTGCAGCTTTGGCAGTGCCATAGCCCACGTTGTTAGGCCCGGCCACAAGGCCGTTTTTGCTGGCAATGTTTACAATATCGCCGCCAAGGCCCTGTTTGCGCATAATGGCAACGCCCTGCTGCGCCATCATAAACTGGCCTTTAACCAGTACGTTTTGCAGTAAATCCCAATCCTTAAGCGTAGTATCTTCCAGCGATTTAGATATGGCAAGCCCGGCTGAGTGCACTATAATGTCTACCCCACCAAAGGCAAGGCTGGCTTTTTTATAGGCTTCGGCAATAGCGGCTTCGTTTGTTACATCGCACACCACTACTTCGGCCTGGTCTTTTTTATAGGTTTTAAGGGCGGCATCAAGCGCATCTTTGCTCAGGTCGGTAAGCACCACAACAGCGCCTTCGGCCACAAGCTTATCGGCAATAGCCTTACCTATACCCCCACCGCCACCGGTAACAATAGCCACCTTACGGCTCAGCGGTTTCTCGGCAGGCATGCGCTGCAGCTTGGCTTCTTCAAGCAGCCAGTATTCTATATCAAAGGCTTCCTGCCTTGGTAGTGATGTATATTCTGTAATGGCCTCAGCACCACGCATAACGTTTATGGCGTTAACGTAAAACTCACTCGCCACACGTGCGGTTTGCTTGTCTTTCGCAAAGCTGAACATACCCACTCCCGGATAAATGATAATCACTGGGTTAGGGTCGCGCATGGCGGGGCTGTTAGGGTGCTTGCAGGTTTCATAGTACTGCTTGTATTCTTCGCGGTACTGTGCAAAAGCCGGTTTTAGCTTCTCTAATACAGCTGCGGTATCTTCTACATTTTCACCGGTAGAAAGATTCAATACCAATGGCTGAATCTTGGTACGCAAAAAGTGGTCTGGGCAGCTGGTACCCAGCGGTGCAAGGCGGTCGAGGTCGTTACTGTTAATGAACTCCAGTACCACATCGCTATCGGTAAAATGGCCCACCATACGGTTTTCGCTCGATGCCAATCCGCGCAATAGCGGCATAATAACCGCGGCTTTGTCAAGGCGTGCTTCTTTGCCCAGGCTTTCTATTTTCTGCCCGCCAAAAACGCTGCCTTTTTCCTTTATTTTTTTGGCAATGTATTCTGATGCCATTTCAATAACCTCAAGGCTGTTCATGTAGCACTCATAAGAGGTGTCGCCCCATGTAAACAGGCCATGGCTGCCCAGCACTATACCGCGGATACCCGGGTTATCGTTAAGGCATTTTTCCAACTGAAGGCCCAGGTCAAAACCGGGGCGCTGCCATGGTACCCAGCCCATGGTATCGCCCCATATTTCTTTAGTTACCTGCTCGCTGTCTTTAGCGGCGGCAACGGCAATAAGGGCATCGGGGTGCAGGTGGTCTATGTGCTTAAACGGCAGCAGGCCGTGCAGCGGGGTGTCGATAGACGGTGCCTTGCTGTCAAGGTCGTAAATACAGTGGTTAAAAAGGCCCACCATACGGTCTTCGTCGGCCAGGCCGCCGTAAACGTTTTTAAGGTCGCGCAGACGCCCGGTGTACAGCCCGGCAATACCGCTGCGGGTAAGTGTGCCTATATCGCCACCGGAGCCTTTTACCCACATTACCTCAACTTCTTCGTTGGTAAGGGGGTCTTTTTCTATTGTTTTGCAGGAAGTGTTGCCACCGCCATAGTTGGTTATCCTTAAATCTGCGCCCAAAATATTTGAGCGGTACAGGAACAAAGCCACTTGGTCATCGCCAAACGATGCAGCTTTTTGCTCGTCCCATAAATAGTCTACGTACTGAAAATTTTTTACCATTTTATTATCACGATAATTAGTGAATGTCTTAAAGAATTGGGTCAAAAATACCTTAATCAGCTAAAGGCAGTATCCTGTACCATGCTGTCAGGCAGCAAAAAATTTGTATGGCGGTTATAAGAATAATTATCAAACACTTAAGAGAGGCTTACGACATATAAAACACCTCAGCAAGCGGCGTGCTTACCGGTGAGTTATCAGGGTTGCTTTCCATAATATCTTTCATGTAGGCCCACCATTTTTGCATTACGGGGTGCGAAGGCAAATCGGCAAATGCAGCCTCATCTTCAACCAGCAGTGTACCGAAAAGCGCATTAGTGCTTTCATCCAGAAAAATACTGTAATCGCTTACGCCGGTTTGTTTTAAAAGGCTGTGCAGTTCAGGCCAAATTTCATCATGGCGCTTTTTATATTCGTCTTCATAGCCTCTATACAGCTGCATTTTAAATGCGAGTCGTTTCATGTATGTTCAATGTTTAATGTTCAGGGTTCAGTGTTTTAAAAATGGCTAAGAGCTGAAAGCTGACAGCTAAAATCTACTTAAGCGAATTACCATAACCTACCACCATTACCGATAGCAGTATGGCTAAAATGCCCAGCGTTATGGTTATTACTGTTTTCCGGTTTACGCCTTTCCATTCTTTTAGGATAATGCCCCACAGGTTGGCAATAAAGATGATAAATGCCATATGCAGTATCCACGAACTTGGGCCGTTGCCCATGCGGCTTTCGCCCATACCATAGAAGAAAAATTGCAAAAACCATGTAGTACCCGCCAGCGCACAAAAAATAATATTTGCCAGCACCGGCACATTTGGTTTGCGATAATCGCTTAGGGTTTTATTTTTAATAGCCAGGAACAGGCAGCCCACAAGGTTGCTCAGCAAACCGCCCCACAGCACTACTATGTACGTTACGTTATTTTGGAACAAGAATTCGCCATGGCCGGGGTTTGCGGCTTTCCAAAGCTCGTTAGCCACATCGGCCATGGGTTTTCCGGCTTCAAGGCCAAAATTAAAGCAGGCGCTCAGTACACCTGATATGATGGATACCAGTAATCCTAAGCCAAATTTATATTCGGTTGCCACCGATGCCCCGTGCGGGTCAGTACCCACAACCTTAAGCTGTTTTTCTTTCATTACACCGGCCTTGCCACAAATAACAATAGCTATAATACATATAAACAGCCCAAGCAGCACCATTTGCCCCCACGCGGAGCCCGCTATGGCGCTAATACTGTCTTTACCGGGTTCAGGATATATTTCATAATAAATAGATGGCAGCAACGAGCCAAACACCATGCACAGCCCAAGTATTACACTACTGCCCAACGCCACACCCAAATAGCGCACACCCAGCCCATAAGTAAAACCACCTATGCCCCACAGCACGCCAAACAAAAACGCCAGCACTATTACAGAGCCTTTAGCCTCGGCAATTATATTCCAAAAATCAGGTATGGTAAGCCAGGCAGCAAGTGGTGGCACTATAAGCCACGAAAAAATTCCGCCTACAAGCCAGTAGGTTTCCCACGACCAGCCTTTTACTTTTTTAAAGGGTATATAAAAACTTCCGGAGGCAAACCCTCCTATAAAATGGAATATAACACCTAAGAGTGCACTCATAACAAATTGGTTGTTTTATTATCGGCTAAAAGCCTGTTGATTTGGTTGCCGAAAAGTAAGGTTTACTTAAAAAACCACCATCATGTAGTGTCATGTATTTCTGCCGAAAGGGCAAAAAAAAGCAGGTAAAATTTTACATACTGTAATTTTACCCGCTACTACATAAATATATAACCTTATTTTAATTTTATAAATCCTGAGTAAAGAATTTTAAACGCAAAGGCCATCAAGCTTTCACGAAGAACACGAAGCTGTCAGGATAAACACCATTTTAAAGAACACAAAGCTTTGTGTTCTTCCGCCAACAGGCGGTTTTCTATAGTGCACTTTGTGAAAAAACCTGGTGCACTTTGTGTTTAAAAAAAATATATCCTAACCTTGTTAAACTATTACTTAAGCTTGTACACTTCGCTGCCCGCAAGAAGGAAACACCCAAGCCCGTAATCTTCAAAATCAGGTTCTTTGTTTACGGCTAACGGCTGCCCGTCTTTAGGCTCTTTGCCCGTGCCCTGCACCCAGCCTAAAAACCCGGTTGGCTGCACGCAGTCGGCCACCATGGCATTCCACGCTTTTAGCAATACGGGCAGATAGGTATCACGGTCTATAATACCTTTGTTTATGCCATACGCCATACCGTATACAAACAGGGCGCTGCCTGTCATTTCTTTACCGCCAAAATGTGTTGGGTCGTGCAGGCTTACATTCCAAAGCCCGTCTGCCCTTTGTATGGCCGGCAATGCCGAAAGCAGGTCTTTATAATCCTGCAGGTACTCGGCATAATGCGGGTCTGTCTTAGGGGTAATATCCAGTGTGCGCACCAGGGCAGCTACTACCCAGCCATCGCCACGGCTCCAGTAGCAATCTTCCCCGTTAGGCTCAGCATACGGCGGAACAAAATCCTTATCCCTCCACCACAGCTTGTCTTCACGATTGTAAAGGCCGTTTCCGCCATGTTTGTTTTTAGTGTAGGCATACATTTGGTAATTACGCTCAAAATACCTGTTGTCGTTATACAGCTTACCCAGCTTTGCATACACCGGCATAGCCATTTGCAGCGCATCTATCCAGTCCCAATCGTCTATCTTATCGGTAGCCATCATGCGGTCTATAGAGGCTTTTATATCCTTAACCCTCTCCGGATGCTTACCTCCATCAAGGTTATACAGGTCTATATAGGTTTGCCCTGCACAGTGGTTATCGGCATGGCGGGTTTCCATACCGCCGCGCAGCCCCCATTTGTGCCTTTCGCCCCACAGCACGGCATAATCATAGTATTTTTTATCTTTATCTATCTCATACATTGCCATAAGGCCTTCATAGTATACAGCCCTTGTCCACAGGTTGCTGCTGCGTTCTTTGCCACCGCCAAAGGTAGGCGCACCCGGATCCGGCCACTTTTGCATAAAGTAATTGTTAGAACGCTGCATTACTTCCAATACCGAAGCTTTGGACGGAATTTCATTGCCTGCAACACTCTTTTGCGTTTTACACGAATAAAGCACAAGGCTTAGGGCTACAACACCCGTTAATAGTATTTTTTTCATTAGATATTTCTTAATCAGCTAAGCTGTTATTTATTGTTCAGGTATTTTTCAAGTTCAGATACCGCAGCGGCATCAACCTTATCATACGTTATATTCTCTGTTTTCAGGTTTTCAACAAACTGAACCGGGTTTATGGTATCGCCAACAGTGGCAACGTGCACATTCTCCATTTCTACATTTTTAACGGGCAGCTTCTTATCGCCTTTCAACTCATAAATCAGGTGTGCCGACTTACACTCAATGTTTTTCATGTGTATGCCGTCTATACGGGTAATGCGCTCTTCATAAGTTGGCACCAGCGTGCGCCACTGGTACAGCACATCGGTATCAATTTCAAGAACACGAAGCGTGCCACCGGTCTTAATATTTTCCATGTAAATGTTTTCTACAAAAGCGCCCCTGCGGTGGTTGGTTTTTATAAAAAACAGGCGGTGCACTGTATTTGGCGCCACACAATCGTGCATGTACACATTGCGGATACCACCCGATATTTCGCTGCCAATACCCAAAAGCAAATGCCCGGCAGTAATTTTACAGTTGCGTATTACAATATTTTCAGATGGCGTATCAAGTCTCCAGCCGTCCTGGTTTGAACCTGATTTTATAACTACGGCATCATCACCCTGGTTAAACAGACAGTCTTCTACAAGAAAATTACGGCTCATTTCAAGGTCAATACCATCGTTATTATGGCCTTTTGCTTCAACATTAAGGTTGCGCACCACACCACCATTTGTCATATACATGTGTATGGTCCAAAAGGGGCTGTTTTTTATGGTAAAACCGTCAAGCAGTACTGTTTTACACCTGTTAAACTGTATAAGGTGCGGACGCAGGTTGTTTTGCCCTACTGCCATTTGCCTTTTTTCTACAGGCACACCTTCAGCCGCCATTTTGTATAACGATTTTAATGCCTCCATGTGCGGCTCCGGCCTGGGAAACCATTTTCGCCAGTTATCCATAACAGGGCTAAGGCTGCCTTTGCCCGTAATGGCTATATTTTCGCACTCAAAGGCATACAAAAGGGGCGAATAATTATAACACTCAAACCCTTCCCAAGAGGTCATTACAGCCGGCAGATAATCGTTAGGATTATCAGTAAAAGTTATAACGGCATTATCTTCAAGGTGCAGGTTTACATTACTTTTAAAATGAATTGGGCCTGTAAGCCATGTGCCGTTTGGTATTATTACCCTTCCACCGCCTGCTTTATTACAGGCCGCAATGGCTTTGGCTATAGCCTGCGTATTCTTAACTTTTCCACCTTCAACAGCGCCATACTCTTTAATGTTGAAATCCTTTTCTGGATACACAAACAGCCTGACAGAGTCCATGGCAAACGGGGCTTTTACGGCAACCGATGTATACTGTGGTACTGCCGTAGAATTACAGGCACTATAAAAAACACTTATAAGGGTAAAGGCTACTATTTTTAAGAATACTGTTTTTTTCACAACACATAATTGTTTAAAGTTGAAAATTATGCATCCCATAGTGTTTGTTTATCCTGTGCTGTCCTGATACTTTATACTTTACTTCTTTACATACCGGTTTAACGGGCACTTCTTAAGCTTCTTTAGCCCTTTTACAACCTGTTCAGCGTTAAGTATAGCGCCGTTTTTCTCGGTATGGGTATGGTCTTTAGGAAAATAATTTTTTACCACATCAGGCCCCGCTTTTTGGTAAGCCTCAATAATAAGGTCATTGAGCGGAATAAAATATGCCCCGGTTTCTGTAGCCACATCCTTAGCCCAGGCGGCATATTTGTCTTTGTTTATAGTCCCGTCCGGCTGAAAGTTATTGCGCGGCACGGGGCTGCAAATAATGGCTGTAGCACCTTTGGCTTTGGCCTCGTTTACAAATTTGCGCATGTAGTGGCCATAGCTGTACACCGTTTCATCTTTCTTAGTTATAAGATTGTGAATCTGCACACTGTCATTACCAATACCCGGCAGGGTGCCACGTGCACGGAGCGTATCATTCACAGGGCTGCCATCGTTATGGCCAAATTGTATCATTACAAAATCGCCTTTTTTAAGCGTTTTGAGAATGGCATCCCAACGGCCTTCGTTAATAAAGGTGCGGCTGCTGCGCCCACCCATGGCATGGTTTTGTATATCAAGTTTTAGGGTATCAAAATGGGTATTCATAAAGCTGCCCCACCCCCACAGCGAGTCAGACCCCTTGCCACTACCGTTCTTTACGGTAGAATCGCCAATAATATACAGCGTGGTTTTTTGTGCATGTCCCAAAGCTGTAAAGAACAACATGGCGAATATGATATGTTTAAGCTTCATTATTTTTTCTTTACAGTAATGTTGGGTTTAGGCTGTTCGGGCATTTTCTCATCTATATAAAAGCTTGCGTGCGGAGGCTGGTTGTAAGCCACGTTTTGCCACACAATGCTTAACCTGTATTGCGGGTCGTGCATAAGGGTATACAGCCTGTGTTCTGTTGGGATGTTTGTACTGAAAATCCTCAGTTCTTTATTATGAGTTGTGCGATAGATTACCTCCTCGCGCCAGTCACCAAACAAATCAACCGACAATACAGGTGTACTTTTAGTACCGTTGTTAGAAGCACAGTCAAAATCTTTGGTGTCCAGCAGCACTTTTGTAGTTCCGTTCATGTAATCCCACTTGTCTATCACGGTGCCGTTTAATATTTCGCTTAGCAGGTCGCCGTCCCAGTAAATACCAAAGTTACAGGCCGGTATATTTTCGCCTATGCGGTTGCCTTTGCTGTCATACAGGCCGGTAATGCCGGCACCTGTAACCCAGCACTCACTACCCGGGTAGCGTGGGTCTATATTAAGCGAAAGCCCCCTGCCCGGCCCCTGAAATTTATCTTCCTTACGCGATTCTACCGAGGCTATTTTCCATAATACCTCTCCCGTTTTGCCATCGCGCATGTGCATACCGGCATCGTCAAAACGCTCCTGTATATCAAATATCTCAATGCCCGGACGGGTTGGGTCAAGGTCGCCCACGTGCAGGGCATCGCCGTGGCCAAAGCCTGTGCTGTGCAGCCCCTTGCCGTTATCATTAATGGTCATGGCGCCATACACAATTTCATCCTTACCATCGCCATCTACATCGGTAATCGAAAGGTTGTGGTTACCCTGCCCGCGGTACTTGCGGTTTTCTTCCGATGTGTCTGAATCAAACAACCAGCGCAGGCTCAGCTTTTTGTCCTTAAAATCATAGGCTGCAATGGCCGTGCGGGTGTAATAGCCGCGGCACATAACCAGGCTGGCGTTTTTACCGTCAAGATAAGCCGCTGCTGCCAGGAAACGGTCGCTGCGGTTGCCGTTCCCATCACCCCAAATTTCCTTAAGCTGTTCGGGCGTAGGGTTTTCGGTATCAGGGTGGCGGGGTACTTCATACTTAACGGTATGAATTTCAGCGCCGGTACGCCCGTCAAAAACAGTAAGGTATTCCGGCCCCAGCAGTATGTGCCCGGTTTCGTTTACCCAGTTTTTAGTTGCATCGCCTATTACCTTACCCTTGCCGTCTACCGAACCATCGGCGGTTTTCATGGCTACTTCGGCAATGCCATCACCGTCAAGGTCATACACAATAAACTGCGTGTAGTGTGCGCCTTCGCGGATGTTTTTGCCCAGGTTAATGGTCCACATCAGGGTGCCATCAAGCTTATACGCCTGGAAAATAGGCGGGTCGGTAGGGCCATCGTGGCTGTTGTCGTGCGCCTTGCCGGTTTGGTGCAGTACAATTTCATATTCGCCATCGCCATCAAGGTCGGCCACCGAAGCATCGCCGGGGGCATAGCCCTCAGGTGTTTTTAGCGGGATTGACAAGTAAGCCGGTGCATTTGCCTTCAGGGTAAAACGGCTGTCATCTGCCAATTCTTTCTTCCCCGAAAGGGCTTTTACATAGTAGGTATTTTCTTTTGCCTTATCGGCTTTGGTATCTAAAAAGTTAGTGCCTTTGGTAAGTGGTTTGGCGTTAAGCTTTGTTTCTTTACCATCGGTTTTGCGGTACAGGTTAAAGGCCGTGGCCTTGTCTTCGGTACCTAAAAGCCTCCAGCTTACAAAGATGCCATCCTGCTGCGGTACTGCCACCACGCCACGTTTTAAATACTCCATATTGCGCTGTGCCAGCACGTTAGCAAAACTAAAAAGTAGCAAAAGGGTGCAAAAAGCGCCCCTAAACCGCGCTTTATGGTAAAAGGTTGTAGTCATTTTTATGTTGGTTTAGCGTTTATTGTCTTATAGAGAAACACCCCGTTTCCACGGAATAAAATCGTCCTGGTTGAGTTGTACAGCCTTGGGGATTACTTCGCCACTCGCTGCCTTAATACAGTATTCGAGTATCTGTTCACCCATTTGTTGAATAGTCTTTTCACCTTCAATCACCGGGCCGCAATCTACATCTATAATATCGCCCATACGCTTTGTAAGGCTGCTGTTTGTAGATACCTTAATTACGGGGCACACGGGGTTGCCGGTAGGTGTGCCTAACCCTGTTGTAAACAGTATAAGCGTTGCACCGCTTGCGGCTTTACCGGTTGTAGCTTCTACATCGTTACCCGGTGTACACACCAGGTTAAGGCCGGGTTTTGTGGCAGGCTCGGTATAATCAAGTACCGCTACCACGGGCGATGTACCTCCTTTTTTGGCTGCACCGGCACTCTTTATGGCATCGGTAATCAGGCCGTCTTTTATATTGCCCGGCGAAGGATTCATACTAAAGCTCGACCCGGCATTGGTAACAATCCTGTCATAACTTTTCATGAGGTGCATAAATTTTTCGGCAGTTTCCCGGTTTACCGAACGGTCTACCAGCTCCTGCTCTACGCCGCACAGCTCAGGGAATTCTGCCAGTAGCACCTGTCCGCCCAGCGCCACAAGCAAATCTGCACAATAACCAACGGATGGGTTTGCCGATATACCACTAAAGCCATCGCTGCCACCGCATTTTACACCCAGGCTTAGTTTGCTGATTGGCGCAGGCTGCCGTTCGAGCTTATTGATTTCCACCAGGCCTTCAAACGTTTGGCGGATGGCACCGGCAATCATTTGCTCTTCGCTTTGCGACTGCTGCTGTTCAAACAAAAACAACGGCTTATTAAATTCAGGGTTGTGCGCTTTAAGGTCAGCCAAAAAATCCTGCATTTGCAGGTTCTGGCAGCCCAGGCTCAATACCGTTACACCGCCCACATTAGGATGGTCGGCATAGGCAGCCAGCAGTTTACTTAGCACGGCAGCATCCTGACGGATCCCTCCACAACCGCCCTGGTGGTTCAGGAATTTTATACCGTCTACATTTTTAAACGGCCTGTTTTGCTTGTTTGCCGATGGAGACAGGTCAACATCAGCCAGTGTTTCACCCTTGTTATGGGCTTCCAGCAGTTGGTGTGTAAATTGTTTGTACTTATCAGTAACCGCATAGCCCAACTCGTTATGCATAGCCTCGCGGATAACATCAAGGTTGCGGTTTTCACAGAATACGGTAGGGATAAACAACCAGTAATTGGCCGTGCCTACCCTGCCATCTGCACGGTGGTAGCCGTTAAAAGTATGGCCTTCAAATCGTGAAACATCGGGTGCATGCCATTCAAACGCCGCATTACGGTAGGCATAGGGCTCGGCGGCATGTTTCAGGTTTTCGGTACTCATGCGGCTGCCTGCGGTTACAGGCAACTGAATTTTACCAACCAAAACGCCATACATAGTTACGGCATCGCCGGGCTGCATATCTTGCATATAAAACTTGTGCTTTGCGGGAATATCTTCCTGCAAAACATAGTCCTGCCCCTCAAAGGCAATTATTTCGCCCCTAACCAAATCAGTTAAGGCTACGATTACATTGTCGGCGTTATGTACCTTTAAAACCCTGTGTTTCATTATTCCTCAAGCATGGCAACGGCGCGAAGTGCACCGCTTTCTATATTTTTCATGTATGTTTTTACGGCGTGGGCAAACCCCGGTAGCGCAGCAAGGCTGGTTTCCCAAAGTGTGGTATCATTCAGCACAGCATCAGCCACTTCTTCAGCCGTATGGTTTTGCCACAGGTTGTAGAAATAGTCTGCCGAATCGTCTTTTATTTCATACACCTGGCCGTTATATTCGCCAAAATAGGCATTGCCTTCTTTCTTTACCGGCTTCATATACAGCAGGTAGCCTGCAAAACCCAATGCCATGTATTGCGGTACATTGTTGTATTTTTTATAATGGTTGAGCAGCAACGGCACGTTGCGCATTTTCATTTTGCTGGTGTACTGCACGGTAATGCTCAGCCACTGATGGTTGATGAACGGGTTGCAAAAACGCTCGAACGTGTTTTTGGCAAACGCCGCTTTTACCGCCTCATCAATTTCAAACGGAATGGCATTGCTTATCTGTTGCATAAGCTGTTTGGTAAACACACTGTAGTGCGCATCAGCCACGGCCTCACGGGTAAGGCCAAAGCCACACAAAAATGCCAGGCCACAGTTAAAGGTATGTGTACCGTTAAGTATCCTTAACTTTAGTTCTTTATAAAGGGTAATGTCCGGCTCAATTTTTACAGCATCGTCAACCTTATAAAATGACAGGGTTTCCTTTACTTTTTCATCGCCTTCTATTGCCCACAGGCGAAAGGGTTCGCTCATGGTAAGCACGGCGTCGGTATAACCAAGCGCATTTTCAATGGCTTCTAAATCTGCCCCTGATGGCCTTCCGGGAACAATCCTGTCTACAAGTGAATTACAGAACGTATTATTGCTATTAATCCAGTTTATAAAACCATCTTCCAGCTTGTTGAATTGCGCCAGTTGCAGCACAATGGCTTTCAGCTTGTCGCCATTATCGGTAATCAGCTCTGTAGGAACGATAACCAGGCCGCTATCAGCACCACCATCAAAGGCTTTGTAGCGCTCATATAAAAACGCCAGCAGCTTGCCGGGGAATGATTCCGGAACTCCGGTAAGCACATTTTCTTCCACATATTGAATGCCAACCTCTGTAGTATTAGAAAGTACAATTTTCATTTCCGGGTTGTGTGCACATTGCAGTATGGCATTCCAATCAGTCTTGGCGGTAAGCACACGGCTTACCGATGCGTTTATGATGTCTTCTTTAACCTCAGCGCCGTTTTCAAGGCCACGTACGCACACGGTGTACAGGCTGTCCTGCTGCACAAAATCGTCATTATTGCCGCCGGTTGATTTTACAATTACCACACGTCCGTTAAAAACGCCCTGCTTGTTTGCCTTGTCTATAAAATAATCGGGCAGGCCGCGCAGTAAAACACCGGTGCCAAATTGCAGTACCTTTTCAGGCAGGTTAAATAGTTTTTCATCAGGAACCTGTATTCCTGTATTTTTAATGTGTTGTAGGTTAGCTTTAGATAGTTGCATTTTTATTTTGCTTGTTTTAGCAGCCATTTGGCCAGTTCCTGTGCGGCTTCATAATTCTGGAAATCTTTGGGCAGCTTTTTGCCATCGGTATATTCATTATACACCCACGGGTCGCCCAGGGCAAACACAGTGCCTTTGCCATATTTAGCCACCGCCATAAGGTTGTTATTGTTGTGTGTAACAGTAGCTTTTGCAGTGCCGGTAAGCGTTAGCGAACTGTATTCTTTTATAAACAGCTTTTTAGGTGTACCAAATATTTCATGCCCGGCAGGCGTAATTACCGCACCCTGCTCATACACATCGTTCTTAACGCGGTTGTGGCTGTCTTCATTAAAATGGATGCCAAACTTATCGCTCAGCGTGTTGAATTTTTGCAATTCGGCATTGCCGCTATCGTTGGTTAACAGTACCAGCACCCCGCCCTGTTTTACCCATTCGGCAATAACAGTGGCGGCTTTTTCGTCCATAAAATTGGGGGTTGGCGTTTCTTTTTCGGTATCAGGGTCGGCTATAATATAAACAGATGCCTTGCCCAAATCTTTAGCAGTAGGCTGCGTGGTTAATGATGCCAGTTTAGCGCCCTGGTCTGTAAAGGTTTTGCCAAACCATGAATAGCCGCTGTAAATGGTGTCTTCCCACGTGTAGTGCCAGCGTTCCTGCTGGCCTGCGGCATTTTTGCGGTATTCGTTATTGTAATAGTAATCCAGCAGTACGGTATGTTCCTTTTTTACAGGTGTTTCATCTGCTACTGTTTTTTCGTTGTTCTTAGACATACATTGTGGCAGCGGGCCCATTGCAATGACTGATGCCACTGCCATAATGCCTTTTTTGTAGTTGATTTTCATATTCTTTTATTTTTGGTAAGGTGCGGTAAACACATAACTGCCCGAACCCACTTTAACTTTTACATACTTGTTTTCTACACCCAACACCTCTACATCTTTTGAGGTCGAAATGGCTTTACCCCCTTCGGTAATACCGTTTATAGCTGCTGCAGGGACACACACCACGGCCGTTGTATTAGCCGGCACCACGGCTGTTAGGGTAAGCGTATTACCCTCAATTTTCCAGCCTGAAGCCACCTTGCCATAAGGTGTTTCATAATCAGCCGAAGCATGCGTAAAATCACCACCCGGTAGTGGTTTTATCTGTATTTTTTTATAGCCCACGCCATCGCCTTCTACATCTATACCCACCATAACCCTGTACATCCAGTCGCCTATGGCACCATAAGCATAGTGGTTGTAGGAGTTCATATCCGGGGTTTGAAATGTGCCATCGGTTTTAATACCATCCCAACGCTCCCAAATAGTCGTAGCACCTTTGGTAACCGGGTATAACCACGATGGATATGTTTTTTGCAGGAGCAGGTCATACGCCACATTTGCATGGCCAAAACGGCTTAATACATGGCAAAGATAAGGTGTTCCTAAAAAGCCGGTGGTAAGGTGGTTGTTATAGCGCCTTATGTTAGCCACAAGCCTCTCTGCTGCCTGGGCACGTAGGTTTTCGGGCAGCATATCAAACTGCAATGCCAGTACATAAGATGTTTGCGTATCGCTAACCGTGCTGCCGTTAGGGGTAATATATTCTTTCAGGAAAGCGTTTTTCACCCTGCCCAAAAGCGTGGTATACGTAGCCACGTCATCGGTTTTGCCCAACACCTGTGCGGCATTAATAAGCAATTGCACCGAATGGGCATAAAAGCACTGGGTTATAAAATATTTATTGGTAATGGCCGAAGATCCATCCCTGTCGTCATTGACGCTGTAAAACAGCCAGTCACCAAAATGGTTGCCTTTGTTCCATAAATCGTTGGTACTCTGGCTTTGTATAAAACCTACCCAGGCTTTCATGCTGCCGTACTGGTTTTCAAGAATACGCTTATCGCCATACGCCACATACATATCCCAAGGAATAATGGTTGCCACATCGCCCCATCCGGCGCTGCCTTTATCCCAATCCATAAGGGTGTTGGGCACTACATAAGGTACAGCCCCATCTGGATACTGGTCTGCCTGTACATCTTTCATCCATTTGGTAAAGAAGTTGTTTACGCCCCTAAGAAACGATGCCGTGCGGAAAAACACCTGTGCATCGCCCGTCCACCCCAGGCGCTCATCGCGCTGCGGACAATCAGTAGGTACATCAAGAAAGTTACCTCTTAACCCCCACTCTATATTGTGTTGTAGCTGGTTAATCAATTCGTTTGAAGAGGTAAAGCTGCCCGTCATTTCCATATCTGAATACAGCACCACTGCCGTAAAATTTTCCGGTTTCAGTGTACCCGGATAACCTTCAATCTTAATATAACGGAAGCCATGCCATGTAAAATGCGGCTCAAAAGTTTCGGTAGCACCACCTTTTAAAATGTAGGTGTCCTGCGCTTTTGCCCCGCGAAGGCTTTCGGTATAAAAGTTACCCTCTTTGTCAAGCACTTCAGAGTGTGAAATACTAAATGTATCGCCTGCCTTGCCGTTTACCTTAACCACAACCCACCCCACAAGGTTTTGCCCGAAGTCTATTACCTGCTCGCCTTTTGGTGTGGTAAGTATCTTTACGGGAGTAAATGTTTCATGTTTTGTAATAGGTTCATTATAAGTAGCTATCAATGTATTTTTAGGGAATGACTGCGTTTTAACCCCTACCCAGCCGGCAGTGTTATAGCCCGGCAACGCCCAACCTGTTTTTTCCTTACGGGCATCTATGGTTTCGCCACCGTAAATCTCAGAGCTTAAAATCGACCCCGTAGACGATTTCCAGCTGTTATCACTCACAAGGGTTTCGGTTGTACCATCAGTATATTCTACATTTACCTGCATAAGCAGTGAAATATCCGACCCATAAATATCTTTCCTGATTCCCAACGAAAAAAGCCCGCGGTACCAACCATTACCCAGTGTTACCCCAATGGCATTGCTGCCCTGCTTAAACATACCGGTTACATCATACACCTGGTATTGCAGGCGCTTGCTGTAGCTTGTCCAGCCTGGTGTAAGATAAGCATCGCCTATTTTTTTACCGTTTATTTGCGCCTCATAAAGGCCGTGTGCGGTTATATAGGCTGTAGCCGATTTTACTTTTTTACCTATACTGAATTCCTTTCGCATCAGAGGACACGCACGCAACGGGTCTTCCTCATAACCCGGCGATATCCATTGGGCTTTCCAGTCGGCTTCTTTCAGCAACCCCATTTGCCAGTAGGCCGGGGTACTCCACCCTGATGCTTTGCCTTTGTTATCCCACACGCGCACCTGCCAGTAATAACGCTGCCCGGAAGCAAGTGCACTACCGCCATAAGGCACATAAAGCGATTGATCTGACGTTACTTTACCACTTGTCCACAGTACTTTGCTTTTAAGCCCGGCCTCATCGGTCGTTACCTTTATTTCGTAAGCCGACTGCATTACATTGCGCTTGTCAGATTCCAGTTTCCAGCTAAAGTGCGGTTGTGGCGTATCAATACCTAAAGGGTTGGTTAAACCTTCGGTTACAAGCCCTGTAATCTTTTGGGCGGTTAACAGTGCAGAACTAAGTATAAGGGCAAGAAGTAAGAGTTTTTTCATTATTAAGTTGGTTTGTTTTAAAGGCATATATTATTGTACAACTACTTTATCTACCGAGACAAAATTGCCGGTACTGCCATAGTTATTTTTCTTTTTATCGCTCCAGTTGCCCCGTTCGCCTACTACGGTAACGGTTAAGGTATATTGGCCTTTTGGCAGTTCAGGGCTTATAAATTTTAAAGACGAAACTTCATATTTAGAATAGGTGTCTAACAGTGCTGTACATACTGTTTCTCCTTTTTGGTTTTGCAATAGTACCCTTGCATGCCCGCCATCGGGGCCGGCAAGGCTGTAAAACCCTACCCGGGTTCCTGTAAACGTAAAGGTAAACGAATCATCTTTTACGTCTGATCGTGATTCCGTCCCATTTTTAGCCGTATTGTGCCAATTGCCTTTGTACATTATCTGCTTATCGGTATTTTCAATTTCCCTGCCCGTTTTTACCTCAGTAACCTGTCCTGTTTTCAGGTCAACCTGCCACACATCTTTAAACTGCGGGATAGACAGCTGCGTGCCCTCAACGGTTAACGGCTGCCACACATAGGTAGCTGACGAAGCCTGGTTAGGGTAGGCCCACCTGTCTCCCATAAACATATAGGTAGTGCCTTTTGAGCCTTCTACAGGCAGTACAAATGTGGTTTGCGAATTCCAGGTAAGCGAATTTTCAGGTGCGAAAAGCCCCCTGTGCGTCCACGGCCCGTGTAATGATGTGGCGGTGTAGTAATAATTGTCGTTACGTTCCCAGCTGGTAAGGTGCGAACCCAGAAAGTAATACATATCGCCCTTGCGTAATATAGCCGGCGACTCAAAACCTGCTTCAAAGGCTTTATTTACGTGTTCTGTAATGCTTTTGTAGTCATCGGCCAGCCTGTAAATATCGCCACCATGCAGTAGTACATAACCGCTGCCGTCTTTATCCTGAAACGTGCCCATATCCCACTTTTTTATGGGCTGTCCGTTAAAAAGCAACGGCCCTTTAAACTCATACGGCCCTGTAATTTTTTTAGCCATGGCATAGCCTGTAAACTGGTCTTTATAATTAAGCGAATCGGCATGCATATACATTACATACTCTTTTGTTTTAGGGCATTGCATAACCTTTACCCGTTCGCCTACGCGCGATGGGCCTAACTTGCCTGTAGGCTGCACCGGCAGGGCTATGCTCTCAAACTTCCAGTTGTATAGGTCTTTAGATGAATAGCAGGTAAAACCGTCAAAAGCATTGTCTTTGTCTTTGTGCTTTTCGCCAAACAGGTAATAGGTATTGCCGTCTTTAACTATACAGGCACCGTGGGCACTTACTACCTGCCCGCGGTTGTCAAACCAGGGCGAGCCGCTATAAATAGCGCTGTATTTGCCCTTTGTTTGTGCAGAAAGCGACAAACAGGCCAACAAAAACAATATGTAAAGCTTATTATTCATTACTTGCTGAGTTTAACCGGCACTACACTCACGTTCTCTAACCCCGAAGGCATTACCTCCCATCCGGAAGCGTCAAAATCTTTATAGTGTATGTTTACAAAGTTAATTTCGTGATATTTGCGCCACTCCATTTTCTTCTGGTCCATGTAGCGGATGCGGTTTGCCATAAGGTTACACACCTCAATTTCAATAGTGTTTTGGCCTGCCTTAAGATACTTACCTATGTTCAGCTCAAACGGCACACTCCATATAATACCGGCATCCTGCCCGTTTACAATAACACGGGCGCTTTCATACAATTCATTTATTTTCAAGATATAATCATCTGCTGATTTACTTTTTAAATCGAACGTGGTGCTGTATATACCTGTACCTGAGAATGATTGTGTAGCGGCATCATCTGTAAAACCTGTCCACGGCTGCGGGGCTTTCATAATTTTATCTGATGGAAGAGATGGACCGCCTTCAGTAAAATGGAGTTTCCAGCTGTTGTTTAAAACAATAGGCTGCTCTTCTTTTTCAACATAACGCCATTTTGGGGTAGCAGTATCTTTTGCATCTGAAAGCTTTACAAAAACCGACTCTCCCGGTTGCAGCTGTAGCCTGAATGTTGTGGTAGCACCTGAAGTAAAACCAACACTACCCACCTCACCTGTTTGCGGGTCAAGCAGCACAACACTCTTAGCACCTGATGCCAGGTTTACGTTGCCATTAAAAGCCTTCTCATTATGATTTACAATGTAATAGTATTTGCCACCATCAATTTTCCTTTTTATGAATTTCAGGCCGGTATCTGCCAAAA
The DNA here is from genome assembly GCF_001278115.1 of Flavobacterium akiainvivens. Taxonomy (GTDB): domain Bacteria; phylum Bacteroidota; class Bacteroidia; order Flavobacteriales; family Flavobacteriaceae; genus Flavobacterium; species Flavobacterium akiainvivens. The sequence continues at coordinate 1,333,845 of NZ_LIYD01000005.1, forward strand.
CCTCACGTTGTACTTTAGCGTAAGCCAATGCTTTTTGAAGCTCATTAGCCAATATTATTTTTCCTTTTCCGATAACTATTTCACTAATAGCATCCTGCTTTTTAACAGGCTTAAATCCTTTAATGATAGCGTTGAATTTCTGTCTGTCAATATCTGCATTAAGGCCCGGCACATCTTTTGGCAGCCTTTGCAGTACAATGGTACCGCCTTCATTGGCCAACCTTACAATGCTTTGTAACGTAGCAAGCGGCATATATTCGGTTTGTGAAACCACCAGCACTTTGTAGGCAGCCCCTTTATCTGAAACCTTTATTTCACCATTTACCACCCTGGCTTCAGCAAGCATTTTATCGGATGAATAGTCTAATGAATATCCTTTTGCCTGCAATGCCGATACGTTTTCATAAAACACTGTGGGGCACAGCCAGCGGTCTATCTGGTGGATGCCAAAAGGCATATCGAGCCCCTTGGCATTATGCCAGGAATCATACACCGGCCAATAAGCCAGCACCTCATTATCAGGCTGGCCGCTTTGCAGTATGCTCTGGCAGCGGGTTATGTATTCGTTAAGACCTTTAAGGTGCGGCCACAGGCTGTTTTGCAATACAAAATTGGTAGACGCATAAAACACCCATCCCGGGAAAGGTGCATCGGCGGGCGTGTAGGTAGTGCCGTGGTAAAACACATGGTTTATACCGCTGAGGAATACCTGTTCTACCTCAGGCTTGCACTGGCTCCATGATGTTTTAAAATGTTCGGTAAGCCAGGTAAAGGTTTCGTTAGATGTTAGTGGCTTGCCCATAACGTGCGCTGCCGACGAAGCAAACTTGAGGATTGCCGTATCAGGGCCTACCTCCTGCGCTTCGGCACCGGCGCTGCGCAACCCGGGAATGTAAAACGGCGTGCTGCCAAAGGTTTCGCTTTCAGGGATATCTACCGCGGCATACAGGTCGAGCAAATTAGCCGGCGAACCGTGTGCCTGATTGGTGTTAACGGATTTTTTGCTGTGCGCCCAATCGGTAAATTTAGTGGTAAAATTCTCGAGCATAAGGGCGCTCATGGTTTCGCGGTAATCTGATTTTACACGGGCGGTAACCTCATCTTCAACAGGCTCAGTAAGATATTTTATATAAGGCTCGAGGGCGTAACCCTGCCTTTTTTTGAACTCATTAAAAAAATCAGCCGTCCAGTTGGCACCATACACCTCATAGCTGTCGTTAAAAAACGAACGCACCCCGTGATTAGAATTACCAAATGCGCTGTCAAACTTCTCAAAATAATTACCCAATGCCTTAGACGAAAAATGATCGAGCGTGTAGCCCTCGCCACCCAGTGCGGCACGTTTTACCTTTTGGCCCGTTTTGCCCACAAAGAGCGCATACACCTGCCACGTGCCACTTTGCGGCGACCAGTTTAAAGCCCCGTCATCGGTTATTTTATCGGTCAGGACTTCAGCTTTGCCGTCTTGGCTATAAGCCGTTACAGCGCTTAAAAATGCGCCGGCAGCCTTTTGTTTTTCATCGTTAACTACAATTTTTTCCTGTAATTTCTCTCCTGCCTTTATGGTATAGGTTTGCACAAACATTTTGGCTGCGGCATCTTCAACAGTAACCTGCGGGCCACCTATGGGCCAGCCCGTACCTACCGAGATATCTACCCCCATGCCGCGCGATTTGCTCTGTGCCACGGTATAGTCCAGCATACCCATCCACTTCGGGGTAAGGTAAGATATGTACTGGCTTTCATAGCCTTTGGCGCCATAAATGGGCACTATCTGCACCCCACCGAAACCGGCTGTTGAAAGCGCGTTTATCTGTTGGTTTAAACCTGCTTCATTCACGGCGCTGCCCATCCACCACCAGCGTGTCCACGGTTTGGTGGTTTGGGTAGGTTGTGGCCATTGCACCTGTGCCTGTGCGGCAAACGCCACGCTTAGGGTTAAAGCGGCAAGTGTTGTTTTAATGGTCATTTGTTTATTTTTTCTGCGTGCCGGGCTAATTGCCATCGGGCTTACGCGAATTTTTAGCACCACTTTGCGGCCAATAAAAAGTGGCAGGCGGTGTGGGTTTAGCCGGATTAAAAACCGGCACTTCTTTCTTTATAAATTTAGCCAGAGGCAGCTTTTGCGCACGGATGTTTTCCATGACATAGCCCGCCAGCTGGTAAGCCCCATACGGGTTAAAATGCGTATTGTCTTCTAAAGCTTTTGGCTGGTTAGGATAAGTATTGGCTGGGTAATGCACCAGCGATTTTTTAGAATCTTCAACACCCAGTGCCTCATAAAATGTTTTGCTAAAGGCATTAAGGTCAATCAAGGCCACACCTGTTTCTTTCGCAGTCTGGCGCAGGGCTTCAGGATAATCCAGAAGCGTGTTTTCAATATGTCCTTCAGCATCAAATTTCCTGCGGTGTGTACTGGTTACAAGCACCGGAACCATACCGCGTTTTTTGGCTTCGGCTATCCATTCCTTAACCTTGTCTTTAAAGGTGGTGTTGGCATCAAGGTGGTTGGGTCCGTCTTTCTGGTCGTTGTGCGTAAACTCAATAAACAGGTAGTCGCCCGGTTTAGCCATGCTCCAAATCTTGGCCAGCCTTTTCTCGTTTTCAAACGCCTTAAGGGTTTCGCCACTTTCGGCATAATTGGCCAAAGCCACTTTGCCTGGTACGAGGAATACCGGAAACATTTGCCCCCACGAGGCATAGGGCTCGCCGGGCTGGTCGCACACGGTTGAATCTCCTGCCAGGAAAATAGTGGTTGCCTTTTTATTGGGCGTGATTTCTATAGCGCAGATTTTCGGCAGCGAATCGTTAAATTCAAGGGTAAGCACATTATCCCAATGAAAGTTACGGTTCTCGTTTTTCTTTAAGCGCACCTGGTCTGCCACCTTGCCCTTTTCACGTATAAGGCTGTCGCGCAGGTGCACGGTAAAGGTTTGTTCTGTAATATTTCCCCAAGTCGTTTTTACATTCTCCAGCATCAGCCTGCGGCTTTCTGCACGCACGGTGGTGGCCGATGTACCCCTTATATCTCCTAAAATTATCTTTACATCATAATTACCTTCGGGAAGCCGTACTGAAAAATAAAACGGTTGCTTGCCGGTTATAAAATCAGACGTAACGTTTTTGTCTTCGTGGGTAACGGCCTCAACCATAGTACCGGGTTCAAAACCATAGCCAGTTTGCTCACTATAAATGGTTTGGGGTGTAACGTTAAGGTAACCCTTTGGTGCGCGACCCGACCCAAAATCAAATTTATAGCTGTCTATCTGGCTGTAGCCCAAAAAGCCCGTTAAAAGCGCCGCTATGATGTAAAATGGCTTCATATTATTACTTTTTATAGTACTGAAGTGCGCTGTCGTTCAGTTTTATATCGCTGGTTTTTATAAGCTGTAAAACCTCTGCACCTGCCATAATAACCGGACCATAACCGTGTGCAGCATAATTGTTTACCGGGCGGTAGTAGTAAAATGCAGGGTCAAAGCCCATGCCGGTGCCCACACAGGTACCTTCTACTTCGCCTTTTGCGTTAATCTTGGTAGTAACAGCATTCCACGCCAGCATAACCATAGGGCTGTAGGCCTGTGCATCGAGCCAGCCGTTGTTAATACCACGTGCTATACAGTAGGCATATATTGCTGTAGCCGAAGTTTCAAGGTACGAATCGTCCCTGTCTAACAACTGGTGCCAAAAGCCCGTACCTGCCTGGTATGAAGCCAATCCTTTAACGTGTGCACGGTACTGGTCGAGCACAAACTGCCTGTCAGGGTGGTTAGCAGGCAGCACATCAAGCAGTTCGGTAGCCGTTAGCAGCGCCCAGCCGTTAGCACGCGCCCAGTGAAACTGCGGGTGTGGGTCCATACCTTCTATCCAACCGTGCATATAAATGCCTTTTTGCGTGTTGAACATGCGCGGTACAAACTGTTTGAACTGCTTTATAGCATCGTTAGTGTATTTCTGGTCGCCCGTATATACGCCCATTTGGGCAAGCGCGGGTACAGCCATGTATAAATCATCAAGCCACATGGCATTTTCAAGCGGGCGATGCCTTGCCAGTGTGCCATCGCTAAGGCGGTGTTCTTTATTGGTAATAAAATCGGCAAAATGCTCAATCCACGGCTTAAGCGATGCGCCATCGGCATTTTTAGTACGCACAGCCTTAATCATGGCAGCACATATAGCGCCGCAGTCATCAAGCGCATGCGGGGTAATAAACGCGCCAAACGGCACATCCCTACCCGTAATTTTACCATCTTCCTTAGCTTTTTTAATGGCAGGCATCCACGCACCTATAAAGTTAAAGCGCTTGGTTACATAGTCTGAATAACGTTTATCGCCGGTAACCTCAGCCACGCGCATCATGGCGCCATAGGTAACGCCCCACTCGTAGCTGTTAAGGCGGTAAGCGCCCATTTTAAGCTGCACATTGCTGTCAAAGCTCTTGGTGTTTGTGTACTCCTTACCCGTTTTTTTGTCTATCATCATTGCAGGTGTTTCACCATCAAGATAGGTAAATATACGGTCGAGCACGGCCTTAACCTCTTCCTGTTTAGGCGTGCCATAAGGTGTTTCATAATCCGGTTTCTGAAGGTGCAGCGGAGATGTGGCATCGGTGCCTTTGCCGTCTACATATTGCGCCGCAGCCGGAAGGCTCATGGCACATATAAGGGGGATAAAGTAATATTTTTTCATTATTCTGGTGATTTATTGTTTGTCTATGTTCATTCGTTTCCCCACGGCGTTGCCGTGGGCTTTGGGGGGTCTGACCCTTTCAGGGTCGGGGCTGCCAACTGAACCCCTGGCTAAAGCCAGGGGCAAATTATCCTGCTAAATGAAACAGCCTGTAAACTGAGACTGCTACCTGCTACCTGCCATCTGCAGCCTAATCCGTTAATATATTCTCAGATGGCATTACAAACTGTTTCTCCTTCCCTTCAGGCTCCGGCGTACCGAAGTAGAAATACAGTGTGCGGCTTTTAGTGCCGTTAAGCTTGTTGAGCTCGCCAAGCGGCCCCAGCGATGCCGTGTTATCATTAAGGCTAAACGAGAGCTTGCCGCCAATGGGTGGTATGGCCTCCAGGAACGATATATCGCCTTTAGGAAGCTCCGGCAGCGGCACAGGGCCTGAAAGCCCGTAGAACTCAAACAGGCGCACAAACAGGTTTTCCTGTGGCGTGCCTACAAGAAATTTGCCCTCGGCAGTGTCCATCTGTATCCAGCTAACATCGGCATAATAGCCCTTAAATTCGGGGTAACCCCATGAGTGGCCGGTTACGGCATCGTTCATAATGCTTTCCCAAACGTTGTGGGTAACGCCCTGCATACGGTTTTTCCATACACGGTAAGAGCCTTTGCCCAGCCATTTGGCCGAAAACACATAGTTTTCAGGGTAGTTAAAGCTTACGCCCGAATATTTAAACTCGCCATTGGCCGTATATTCATACGATAATTCCAGCCAGCCGTTAGCGTGCAGCTTCCAGGTTACTTTTTTCATGTCTCCGGTGTAGATGCATTCTACCACCTGTGCGCTGCCGTCTTTAAAATGTTTGATGCTTTGTAGCACAGCTGTACCCGAAACGAGGAATGGGCCGTCTTTAAACGAGTTTTTCTTGCCTTTTTCAGGTGTAACAAAAGCCAGTGTACCGTCTTTTTTATTGATGGCTACTACCTTATCGCCGGCAGTAAGTTCTATGTTTGTATCGGTTTCAGTAGTGGTTACGTCAGTTTCCTTAGCGGGAATTTTAAGCAACGGTGCCACAAGGTCTTTGTTCTTTATAACCTTAAAGCTCCAGGTATACAGCTCATCTCCATTCGGGTCAAAGGCACGCAACAATACTGCATCTGCCTCTTTCCAGTTTTTAGGAAGGTTCAGTTTCAGTTCGCCTTTCTGAACCGGCTTTATGTCGGGCGCTTTGGCAGTGCCTTTTTCTTTAACCGAATACCCCGGTGCAGCATCGGGCGCATTGAAACTTATGAGTTCCCACTCAAAACGGCACTGGTTAAGGTTGGTAAAATGATAGCGGTTTTCTACGGGAATAGTACCGTTAAAATTATCGGGCAGTGTGGCCAGGTTAATCTTAACCGGACTGTATATTTCCTTAATGGCGTTGTAGCTCCCCTCCTTTTCGCGGTGTGGGCCCAGGATGCCATCTGGGGCGTTAATGCCGTTTGTGTCTAAGCGGTTATCAAGGTCGGTTCGCATCAGGCCTTCATCTACCAATGCCCAGATAAAACCACCCGCGCCCAGTTTAGATTCCCAGTGCAAATCCCAGAAATCGGCCAGTGAAGCCGCCCCGCCGCCATCGTCCTGCGCGTGCAGGAATTCGGTAACCATGTAAATGTTTTTACCGGCCAGTATGTCTTTGCTGCTGTAGTAGTTTTCGTAGTGGTTACAATCAATGCCCCTAAAATCGTTGCCCGGCTTGTGGTGGGCGTGTATTACAGGGCGCGCCGAAAGGTCATACCTGGCATAATCATCATCAAGGTCAAAATTATGGCCGCCCTCGTTGCCGTTGCTCCATATAATGATAGACGGGTGGTTGCAGTCGCGTATTACCATTTCCTTGACCAGAGGCCTGCCCGCGGTTGTACTGTAGGCTTTTTGCCAGCCTGCAAGCTCATCGAGCACGTACAGCCCCAGCGAATCGCAGTAGTGTAAGAAGGCCTTATCAGGGGGGTAATGCGAGCAGCGCACGGCATTCATATTCATGCCTTTAATGATTTTTACATCTTCAAGGTCGATTTTATTATTGATGGTACGCCCGGTTTCGGGCCACCACACGTGGCGGTTAACGCCTTTCATTTTTATTTTGGTGCCATTAAGGTAAATACCATCGCCCTGGCGTACCTCAATGGTACGGAAACCAAAGCTTTCGCGAAGTTTATACAGCGTCTGGCCGCCTTTTTTGAGTGTGAAATGCGCACTGTACAGGTTGGGGGTTTCGGCTGTCCAAAGCATTGGCTTCTTAACCGAAAGGCTAACCTGTTTGAGCGTATCGCCCGGGCTTACCTTTACAGTAGATGATGCCACCACTTTATTCTGGCGGTCTTTTATCTCAACCAAAACTTCAGAAGCATCTTTTATGCCCTGCAGGTAAATATTGCTTTTAAACGAGCCGTCGGCTTTAGCATCTATGGCCGTCCAGTCGATATGCGATTGCGGTACCGCCTCAAGGTATACAGGACGGAAAATTCCCCCGAAAATCCAGTAATCCGCCAGCCTTTCGGCATTGTTAACCGATGCATCGGCGCTCATTTTAGATACGGTTACCTCCAGCTTGTTTTCCTTTCCAAACTGTACCTTATCGGTAATATCATATTTAAAGCGGTAAAAAGATCCCTGGTGTATGGCTCCTGCCACCCTGCCATTTATCTTAACCTCGGTATCGGTCATAGAACCTTCAAAAACAATCTGTATCTTTTGGCCTTTCCAGGCATCGGGCACGGTAAAAGTGTGCCTGTAAATGCCCTTTTCATCGTTAAACCTGAAGTTTTTGCCATAGGTTACATAGTCGCGCCCGTAGTTATAAGCGCCGAAACCCTGCTGCTCCCAGTGGCCGGGCACCTGAATTTTACTCCACTTACCACTGTTGCGGCCTCCGGTTACCCAAAAATCCCACGCTACGGTATGCTCGTTATCAGTACCCGAGAGGTATTGCACCTGCTTGGTTTGCCCAAAAGTAAGTGGGCTGATGGTACAAATAACAAGGCATAAAAACAGGCGTACAGATTTTGGCAATATCATAAAATTAGTTTTATGCCTGCTAATCTAAAACGTTTGAGCGATATGAGTGTCATGAACTGTCCTGTTAATTTTAAAATGATGAAAAAGCATACCCCATAGCCTCTTTAACGGGTTGGTACGGGACACCCAACCCCGAAAAAAACGTTATAATTGCGTTTTACACCCACCAACATTAGATTTACTATCACAATGATTAAGAATATTTTTATCGCGTTTACCCTTTGCCTGGGGCTGATTGGGAGCCTTAGTGCACAGCACAAACCGCTGACCTGGTTTAATGGGAAAGACGCCGTTACCTACTCGCTTCAGGTAACCGATGCCCCCGTTATTAAAACCGCCACCGCCATGTTTACCGAAGACCTTAAACAGGTAACCGGTTTTACCCCCCTACAGCAAAATCCTAACAAGGCAACCGTATGCATTGTGCAATATGATGCCAAACTTGCCCAAAAACTTAGAAAAGAAGGCGTGCCGGTAGACAGCCTTGCCACAAAACAGGATGCCTTTTATATAAAAGCACTACACAACCAGCTGCTGATTGTGGGCAGCGACGCCCGTGGCACAGCCTACGGTATTTTAGAGCTGTCGCGCCTGGCGGGGGTATCGCCGTGGTTATGGTGGGGCGATGCAACTCCGCTTAAGCAAAAAAAGCTTACCGTGGCGGGCAACTATGCTACTTTTCAGGCACCATCGGTGGAATACCGTGGTATTTTTATTAATGATGAAGACTGGTCTACCCGCCCGTGGAGTTCAAAAACGTTTGACAAAGGCGAAGAAGGCCTGATATCGGCCAAGACGTATACCGAAATTTTTAAGCTGCTGCTAAGGCTTCGTGCCAACACCATATGGCCGGCCATGCACGAAAAAACAATTCCGTTTTACTTTGTGCCGGGTGCAAAGGAAGCGGCCGAAGCCTGTGGTATTGTGGTGGGCACATCGCACTGCGAACCCCTTATGCGCAACAGCGCCAGCGAGTGGGATGACGATAAACTGGGCCACTACAACTTTATAAACAACCACGATGTGGTAATGAACTACTGGGCAGACCGCCTTAAGCAGGTTAAGAGTTCGGCCACCGTGTTTACCATGGGTATGCGCGGCAAGCACGACAGCTATATGGAGGGCGTTACCACCCTGCAGGAACGTACTGATGCCCTGCAAAAGGTAATTTATGAACAGCGCGACCTGCTGGCTAAATACATTGATAAAGATGTAAATTCTATACCTCAACAGTTTGTACCCTATAAAGAGGTGCTTGACATTTATGAAAACGGCGTTAACGTGCCCGAAGACATTATGCTAACCTGGTGCGATGATAACTACGGCTATATTACCCGCCTTAGCAATGCCGAAGAGCAAAAACGCAGCGGTGGTGCGGGCGTTTACTACCACCTGAGCTACTGGGGCCGCCCGCACGACTACCTGTGGCTTACCACAACACCTCCCGGGCTTATTTATAATGAGATGAATGAGGCTTACAAACACAATGCAAAACGCCAGTGGATTGTAAACGTGCACGACCCCAAGATTGCAGCTTATGACATGGAGTTCTTTTTAGACCTGGCATGGAATATTGAGTTTATTGGGCCGCAGGATATTAATAAGCACCTGGAAAACTGGCTGGTGCGCGAATTTGGCGCTAAAGCCGGCAAAAAACTGCTGCCTGCCATGCAGGGGCTGTACAACCAAAGCGCTATAAGAAGGCCTGAGTTTATGGGCTGGAGCAAGGTTGAGGAAGATAAAAAGAGCTACCCAAGGGGCTTTACCCCTGTTGTGGACAGCGACCTGAGCCTGACAGAATTTGGCGGTGAGCTTGACCGTTACCTTGCCAACTACCAAGCTATAAAGAACATAGTAATTGATGCCGAAAAAGACATTGACCCATTGCGCAAAGATGCGTTTTTCGCGATTATAAAATACCCGGTGTTTGGCGCATCGGCCATGGCGGTAAAATGGCTTGAAAACCAGCGTGCCAATACCATTGCCGCTAACCTGCCGCAGGATAAATGGGTCACAAGCAAAGAGTTAATTGATGCCTGCGCCAAAAGCCGGAATGCCTATAACGAGATTATTAGCCTTACCGACTATTACAACAATACCATGAGCGGCGGAAAATGGCAGCATGCTATGAGCCCTAATCCGCGTGGCCTGTATGTGTTTGACGCACCCAAACTGCCGCAACTGCCACAAGGTATTATTGAAAAGGCAACACCGACACCATATACCGCCGGGCAAAAAGCCGTGGTAAACCCTAAAGAAGTGATTGCCCAAAACGCTGCTGATTTTACCAAATCTGCCGGAACCGTACAGCCCATACAGCTGCTGGGGCATAGTGCCAATGCGGTTAGCGTGGCCAAAGGCGCTTCGGTTACGTTTGAGTTTGAAATCCAGGCCGAAGGCGAAGCGCTGCTGCGCACTGCCGTAATACCTACGCATCCCAACAACAAGGGCGATATTCGGTTTAGTGTGCAGATTGACAACGAAACCCCGCAGGTGTGTTCGTTTAAAGAAGGCTTCAGGACCGACCCGTGGAAAGAAAACGTATTGCGCGGACAGGCCATAAGGCAAACCAAACACAACCTGACCAAAGGCAAACACACGCTAACCATTACTGCCTTTGACGACCACGTGGTAATAGACCAGTGGATGCTGGACTTTGAGCACGAGCGAATGTTTTATATGTTCCCGGTTGAGAGGAAATAAAACCGTGTAGGGGGTGGCATATTTACAGAAAATTAAGAAATCATTATTCAGAGTCCCGGAGGGACGGAATAGAATTATGATCATATACCGTCCCTACAGGACTCAATGACAACCGGAATGCTGTTTCTATAAATATGCCGCTTCTAACGAAGCTAAAAAGGGTAGCCACTGGCTACCCTTTCTAATATCCCAAAAAATATTACTTCTTGATTTTCCACACCACAACCCCGGCAGCGGGCAATGTGGGTTTGCCTATAAGCACTTCGGCACCGGCGGGTATCTTAACCTCATACGGGGTGTCAGCATAGTTCATGGCAATGCCAAAACCATCGCGGTACTCTACAATCACGCCCGGCGGGTAGTTTTCAACCGGTATATTAAGCTGGTTGTATAGCTTAGTCAATACGGCCTGCTCAAGGTCGCCCGTATTACTATCCGGCCCCACATAGGTCACCGTACCCTTACCCAGCGTACGGAACGTTACGGCAGGTTTACCGGCATAAAAATCGCCCTGGTAGGTAGCCCAGGTTTTGGTGCTGCCTGTTGGCTTCAGCACATCGCCCCAGCTGGTCCAGGTATATTGTTTGCCGTCCATACTCACATTGTCGGGCGCGTGGGGCTTCAGCAGGTCATAAAACTCAATCTCAGCGCCAATAAGCGGGTAAATAGGCTCAGCGTGTTTTGCCTGCCACAGGTGCCCCTGCTCATCCTGGTGGCCACTACGGGTAGACAGCACCAGGTTACCGCCATTACTGGCATAATCCGTAAACTTTTTAATCAGCTGCCTGCTCATTTGCTGGTAGGCAGGTACCACAATCACAGGATATTGGGCAAAATCCATACTATCGCGAATAAAGTCAACCGGTGCGCCAAAGCCTTTCAGGGTTTTGTAATATTTCAGCACGTGGGCTTCGGTATCCCACAGGTTGGTTTGCTTGTTCTGGTTGATGGCCACGGTGTTATCAGGGTCATATAAAATGGCTGTTTTACGCTTTTGATATTCGGCGGGAACCGTGCCCTTAGCATAGTTTTTGCGCAGCACTTTAATTTCCTTAATAAACTCCTCAAATTCAAGTCCGCCGCGGGTTGGGGTAACGCCATCTGTCCCTAAAATACCGGCGTGATACTGCTCATAGCCATAAATAGGCGCACGGAAACGGTAGGTACAGGTTAGTTTGCTGCCCCCTGCAAACACGTGCCACAGCCACAGGCGCACCGCACCGGGCAGGGGTTGTGAGTTGATACTGCCCCAGTTAACCTGGCCGGGCTGCAGTTCCATAACGCCATACAGTGGCGACAGTGGCCTGAAATAATCGTTAGCCATGGCAATGCGCGAGTATTCGCCTGTGCGGTAGCCCTTTAGGCCCGTACCGTTGTGCTCTCCATACACCATATAGCGGGTATAGGTAACAAAATCAAGGGCTTTGCTGTTGCCAATGTAGCGCGCATCATAATTGGGTATGTAATTAGATGTAATCCATTGTTTAGAAGCAATTTTAGCAATGGTTTTGGCCTGTTCGTCAAGAAAAGTGGCGGTTTCGTTATCGCAAAAACGGCTGTGGTCAAGGCGCTGGTACAGGTTCATGCCCCACTGGCTGTGCTGCGGTATGTTTATCTGGTCGAACGTGGTATAGGTATTGCTCCAAAAGTTGGTACCCCACGATTTATTAAGGGCATCTATGGTCTTATACTTATCCTTCAGCCACAGACGGAAACGTTTTTGGGCATCCGGGCCGTAATCTACATTGCTTGCGGGTTCATTATCAAGCTGCCAGCCAATAATGCGGGAGTCGTTACCGTAGTGTTTGGCCTGTTCGGTAATCATTTTCATCGAATAAGACCTGTAAAACTCATTACTAAACGAGGCATGCTGACGCGAACCGTGGTCCATATAAGTGCCGTCTTCCCTCATTTTGAGTATCTCAGGGTGCTTACGCGTAAGCCAAACGGGCGGCGTGGCGGTAGACGTACACATAATTACCTTAAGCTTGTACTTGGCGGCCAGGGCAACGGCACGGTCGAGCCAGGCAAAGTCATATTTGCCCTCTTCAGGTTCCAACTGTGTCCAGGCAAATTCGGCAAAATGGGTAAACTCAAAACCCATATCGGCCATTTTTTTAAAATCACGATCCCATTGGGTTTCATCCCAGTGTTCGGGGTAATAATAAGCCCCCACCGTGGTAAGTTCTTTTTCGGGAAAAAAATCAGTTGCCTTTTGTGCCACACAGTTTGCGAAAACGAAGACCAAAAGTGAAATATTAAGCAGTTTTTTCATGTTTTAACAGCGTTTGGTTTGCGGTTACAATTTTAAGGTTTTTATGCTTTTGTACTCTTTATCTTTCAGGTTATTTATCCTGAAAATGCTAAGGTTGGTAACATCCTTAAGGTCAAAAACGGGTATACCGGGCATTGTTTCAACCTGAATATCAGACAGATGAACACCTTTTACATCTTCAATAACAAATGCGGGGCGGTAATCCCGGTTTTCAAACTCGAGGGTTATGTGGCGCATACTGATATTTTTTGCATGACGGATGTAAAATCCCCATGCAGGTATTTTCCCAAACTCTTGAGGGTCAGGATAAACGGTTTCTTTTTCGGGTACTACCACCGCACCCTGCTCTTTGGTGCCACCGCCCTTTATACGGATGTAAACATTGCTAAACACCACATCTTCAACATCATAACCGGGTATACCCATAATCATTGAGGCATATTGTGGGTTATTAGCTGTAACTACCACGTTATCAACCAATATCCGTTTACAACTACCGGGTTTGGCATCCTTTGGGCCGCGCATACGGCTGCCCAGACGAAGGAAGAACGGCGCATTAAGGATGTCATCCATCACTATGTTGCTGACTGTAATATTCTCAAGCACAGCACCATCCACTGTTTCAAGAGCCAATCCGCGGCAATGCTGAAAGGTACAGTTTGATATAGTAATGTTTCTGAATGCCCCGTTAGATTCGGTACCCAGTTTAATGCGGCCTGTAACTACCCCTTTATCAGGCGCTTGCAGTTGCGTGGTTTGGTAAGTACCATCAAGAAACGTACCCTCATCATAACCGTATACAGCACAGTTGGTTATGGTAACATTTTCGGTTGGCGCTGCATAACCCAATGCATACGAAGCTTTTAGCACCAGTGCGTCATCATTTGGCGAATTGAGCGAGCAGTCGCTTACCCGCACATGGCGGCAGCAGTCGATATCTATGGCATCGCGGTTGGTGTCTATCTTTAAGTTATTGATGGTCAGGTTATCCACACCCGTAGCCAGTATAGCAAAGTGCCCGCCGTGGAGTACGGTAAAGTCGCGGAGCAGCACATTTCGGCACTTTTTGAGGGAAATTGCCTTGTTGCCCAGCCCCGGCTTTGGGTCGCCCCATTTTTGAAGGCCTTTGCCATAAATGCGGCCGGGGCCAATGATGGAAACACCATCTAAATCCTCACCCCAAATAAGGCTGTTGCGAAAATGGCTATGCCCAAAATCCTGATAATGAAGCGAATCGCCCCATATATTTGGCTCGGGGTCGTCATACTTACCACTATGTTCCTGCATATTTGCGGCGATGATGGTGCAGCCTGCATCAAGGTAGAGGGTTATATTGCTCTTAAGCCTGATTGAGAAGCTAAGGTATTTACCGGCAGGGAAATAGACCGTACCACCGCCTGCCTGGGAAGCTTTACTAATGGCTGCGTTTACAGCCTCTGTATCAAGGGTTTTGCCATCGCCTTTGGCCCCAAAATCCCGTACATTAAAGTGTGTATTTGGAAATGAAAAAACTGTAAATGAAACCAATAGCAGTACGTATAAGGCTCTCATACTATTGTTTTTTAAGTGTAACTGCCTTATTGTTAACCTCCTGCCCTACTTTCAGCTTTTCTTTACCATAAGCCGACTGTAAACTTATATTGGACGACTTAGTGCCCGACACTTCAAAAACAGTAGCATTATCTCCTGATTTAAAACCGGTTACCAATACATTCTTTACATTTTTAAGGATAAGCGCAGGGCCCTGCTGTGCAAAAACAGTAACGTTTTTAAGCGTTATTTTTTCAGATTCCACCAGTTCGGCCCCAAGCTTTGAGTGTACCGTAATACTCTCAATATTAATATTTTCTATATTTTTTTCGGGAAGACCGTTAAAGAACATCGCCTTATTGGCACCACTGCACACCAGGTTTTTTACATATATGTTGCGGAATACCGGCGTGGTTTCGTCAACCTTTGGCAAAACTTCGGTTTTAGGGGTAACATCGCCATCCTCAAGGGTTTCAACCGCTGATTTCCCCCCATAATACAGGTCGAATAAAAAGGGTTCGGTGGTAATGTCAAACATGCTGATATCAGATATATAGATGTTTTCAACTACGCCGCCCCTGCCCCGTTTGCTCTTAAAGCGCAGGCCCACATCAGTACCCAGAAACTGGCAGTTTGACACCGAGATATTGCGCACCCCTCCGGACATTTCGCTGCCTACCACAAAGCCGCCATGCCCTTTAAACACCGTGCAGTTGTTTACAATTACGTTCTCACAAGCCATAGCGCGGCGGCGGCCGTCTTCATCCTTACCTGACTTTATACAAATACCGTCATCACCGGCATCAAAGGTGCTGTTTACTATAATTGCGTTTTTACACGACTCTAAATCAAGGGCATCGCCGTTTTGGGCATAGGCCGGGTTGCGCGCCTTAATACCGTCTATAATAACATTTTCGCACATTAGTGGGTGTATGTTCCAGGCAGGCGAATTCTGGAAAATAACGCCCTGTAGGTACACGTTTTTACACTCCTGGAGGCTAACCATTACCGGGCGCAGAAAGTCGCGTATAGAGGCCCATTCGGCATCTGTGGTAAGGTTGCGCGGTACGTTCATATCGCTAAGCGAATCGCCCCTGAAATACTGTTTTGAGGGCATCCAGTAATCGGCACGCTTAAACACACCGCCGTTAGACGTAGCCTGTTTCCAAAACTTATCTGACACCTTGTCCTTCTTTAAAGGCCTCCAATACTGGCCGTTGCCGTCTATGGCTCCATTGCCTGTTATGGCTATATTGGTTTGCCCCTTAGCCCAGATGGGCGACTGGCAGCGGCGGCTGTCTAACCCCTCAAACGAGGTTTTTATGATGGGATACAGGTCTTTATCCGGTGAAAAAAGGATAACAGCACCGGCCTCAAGGTGCAGGTTTATGTTACTTTTAAGCACTATGGGGCCTGTAAACCACACCCCGGGCGGCACTATAAGTTTGCCGCCGCCTTTAGCCTTAAGTGCCTCAATGGCTTTAGCAAACGGCTGTGTATTAAGGGTTACGCCATCGCCCACGCCGCCAAAATCTTTCAGGTTAACCTGATAATCAGGGAAAACCGGCTGTGTTAGCTCCGGCATTTTAAACGGCAGGTTTTTGTACAGGTAACTATAATCTGTTTGGGAGAACCCTAAACAGACTGTAAAACAAGCAAGTAACAACAGTAATTTTTTCATATCTAATTTATTTTCCCAGCTCAAGGCAGCCCATAATAAAAGGGGCCGTTGCCTTGGCATCGTTATCGCGAATGCGTTCGTTTACATAATATTCAAAGCTGCCATCGCGGTATGGCGAACCGCCCAAACCGGCTACGGCACAGCATTTTGTGAGCGTGAGTGTATCGTCAGCATTTTTCACTATCAGGTTATCCATCAAGCCGTTATATGCCTTTTCGGCCACTTTTTTGTATCTGGCATCTATATAGCCTTTGTTTACTGCTTTTGCATAACCGTACATAAACATAGAGGAAGCCGAAGCCTCGAGGTAATTGCCTGATTGTGTGCCCTTATCTACCACCTGGTACCAAAGGCCGGTTTTATCCTGGTATTTTTCAAGGCTTGCCGCGAGGCCCTGTATTATTTTTATAAGTTCCTGCCGTTTAGGGTGTTCATTGGGGATGTAGTCCAGCACGTCTACCAGCGCCATATACCACCAGCCTATACTCCTGCCCCAAAAATTGGGCGACTGACCTGTGGCCGGGTTTGCCCATTTTTGCGACTTGCTCTCGTCCCAGGCGTGGTAATAC
This sequence comes from Flavobacterium akiainvivens, assembly GCF_001278115.1. Taxonomy (GTDB): domain Bacteria; phylum Bacteroidota; class Bacteroidia; order Flavobacteriales; family Flavobacteriaceae; genus Flavobacterium; species Flavobacterium akiainvivens. The sequence continues at coordinate 1,350,344 of NZ_LIYD01000005.1, forward strand.
AACCCGGTTTTGGCATCATACGTATGCTTAGCGCAGATAAGAAACTGATTTACAACATCGTCTATAAGTTCTGGCTTATTAAAAGTTACCGCATATTGTGCCAGGAATGGTGCCCCCATATACAGCCCATCGAGCCATATCTGGTGCTGGTAAATAAGCTTGTGCCAGTAGCCTCCCTCCAGCGTACGGGGGTGGTTTTTCATTTGCTCCACCAGCCTGTCCATAGCCAGCCTGTATTTTTCGTTACCCGTTTGTTTGTACACATCAAACAGCACCTTGCCGGAGTTTATGTAATCAATATTGTAGGTTTCAGGCTTGTACAGGTGTATGTCGCCTTTATAGTTAATAACTGTATCAGCCCATTTTACAACATAATCCAGGTATTTAGGGTTATTGGTTTGCTTCCATACCTTAAGCATAGACAGGCAGCCCAGCCCCTGCGAATAGCCAAAATACAGCCTGCTGCCGTGGTCAATCTGCCATGCCTGCGGAAAACGTTTCATCTCTGAATCGGCAAACTGTATAGCCGTCTTTTGCGCTGAGGCAGAAAATGTTGCCAATAGTATGACAAGAATATATATGTGTTTCTTCATAATTAAGGCATTGGTTTTAGTCCTTCCCACACTACATTCCAGGTGCCATCCTGAGGAAAACCCGGGTTTGTACCTGTACTTCCATCCCAACCGGCACACATCATTGCCACAGCCGTTAGCAGGCCTCCGTTGCCCGGCAGGTATACGCGCAGGCGTTCATCCTGATAGTTATGGCCGTTAACAAGGTAGGTATTTGTGCGTTTATCCATCAATAGTGCACCCACGGCCTTTTCAGGTTCGCCAAGGCGGGCAGCATTCATAGCTACCATGGGGTAATCCCAGCCCCAGGTTTCATCCCAGTTCCAGTTATCCCAAATCCAGTTAAGCGTATTTTTCATAATTTCAGGCTGCAAAAGGCGGGTTTGCGGCAGTATGCCCACAGCCCCCAAAACAGCAGGGTGGTCTGACGTAAAGCGTACATCAGTATAGTTAGTAACCGCGTCTTCCGATGCCAGGTACAGGCCGTCTTTAGCCGTAAGCTGAGATAATTTTGCAATAATCACATCCCATTCAGGCTTGCGTGTCTGCCCCATACGTTCGCGCCATTTTTGAGCCGTTGTAAGGGCATAATGCCAGTACGATAACTCAAAGGGTGGGTTAACGGTTTCTGATGCCCTAAGGGTTTCCTGTGCAGCTATAATGCCCTGTAGTATATAGCGGTCTTTAGCCTTGTCATAATCAGCAAACGAAGCCATAAATGCTGCCGTTTCCTGAACCAGGCTGTTGTATTTTTCGAGTACTTTCTTATCAGGATTATTGCGGTAAATAAGCTCTGACATATAAATAAAATGCGGCTGCTGCCAGATAAGGAACGACCCTACCCCCGAAGGTGCCTCCTGTGCCGATGGATCGGTCATTTTCATCCAGCGGATACCTTTAAAACCCTGCCGTTGTGCAATTTCTTTAGCTACCGGATAGGCTTGTGAATACCAGTCCATGCTGCGCTCCAGCAAATCGGTACGGTTCCACAACGCAAAGTGAACGGCATGCCACCAGTGCATTTCAAGATGGAATTTTCCAAACCAGCTGTTGTACGTTAGCCCGGTTTCCTGTGGCGGGTACTTACCTGCACTCTGTATAGCCATGAGGTATTGCGAAAGCACTACGCGGCGTTCCAGCTCTTTAGCACGGGGGTTGGTACATTTAGAGAAGTCTATAGCTGCACCATTTTTCCAAAAACTGTTCCAGTATGTTGCTGAAGCTTTAAGGGTTGATTGAGCATCTTCTTTATCTTTTACTGTTTTTTCGGTAAAAGTGCACGTAAACGAAAAATCAGCGCTTTGCGGGGAAAGGATAAAGTAATGCGGTTCTTTTTGAGATAATTTTGCCTTACCGGTATACTGCACGGTTACATAATAAACAGTATCATCAAGCGTGCGTTTCAACACAAAGGAATGACCGTCCTGGCGTACAACCTCCGTTTTATGTTTACCGGGTTTAGACCAGTTGGTAGCGTCATCGGTATGGTTTCCGGTAGGATATGGAAACCGGAAGTTGATTTTTAGCTGCCCGGTTTTAATGAGTGCTGAACTCAGAGCTACCGCAATCTGGTCTTTATCAGGATGTACCGCGGTTTGTACTGCTACGGGATTGCCTTCAATAATGTAATTGCTGCTAATCAGCCCATCCCAAAGATTCAGGGTTTGGTTTATATCTTTAATATCTTGTGGATTAACCTTACTGCCGTCTTTTTTAGTAAGTTCAAGCCCAACATAGCCCAGGTGCAGCCTGTGCGCGTTGGCTCTTAAGTAATTAGCAGCATCCTGCTGGCGGCCTGGCTCTTTAAACTGAACTGAATACGGCTCTTCCTTACCGCGGAAATTGTAATTTTTAAGTGCTTCCTCATGTTTGCAATGTTCTGTATTAGGAAAGCTGTGCCACCCCCATTGCGACTGCGTGCCCAGCGGTACACCCTTTGCATACAACTCAGGGAAGGTTTGCAGGCCGGTGGCATCTACGGTATAGGCAAAATTGCCGTTGCCCACTGATAATGATGCCAGCGAATCAAATTGCGTGATATGCGGATTGTTGCGTTCAGTAAGTACCTTTCGGTTTATGGCCTGCCCCACAGCATTACACGATAGCAAGGCAAAACCAATAACTGCACTATATTTTATAAAGGAAATTTTAATCATCGATTGGATGTTTGTTTTGGCTATGGCTTAACGTTTACATTTTTAAGCACTGCATCTTTAATGGCTGCTGTATTTTCTATGGCGCCTTTAGCCGATTTAAGTTCGATATCCTGAAATGTGAAATCTGATAATATATACTGTTCAGATTTTTCTATATCAAAACCGGTGCTGCATTGCAGCTTAATGTTTTTCATTACAATAGTACTGGCATACGATAACTTAATATCTTTTTCGCCTTTGAGGTCAAAAAACTGTGTCCAGGGCTTAATACTCACTAAACTTCCGGCATCTCCGGTAATATCTTCAACAGTAATATATTCATAGCGTTGTGGGGTATCAGGGCGCATTTTAAGGTGCAGGGTTTTCTGGGCTTCGTGCAGCGTGCAGCGCCTGAATATTATATTGTAATTGTGTATAGACTCGCTTCCACAGGTAAGTGCACTGTGGCAGAAACCGTAGGTATTGTCTTCTATAATAATATTACGGTTCTCGCCATTGTTGGGGTCTTTGTCAGATTGAGGGCCTTTGCCACCCTTTAGCGCCACGGCATCATCATTAACCGACATATAGCAGTTTTTAATCAGTACGTTACTACACACGTCAAGGTCTACCGCATCGGTACTTGGGGCTTTTACAGGCGCTTTGGGCGATGTTATAGTAAGATTGAACAGCTTTACATATTCGCATTTATAGAAGTGTGTAGTCCAAAACGGAGAATTCTTAAGTTTTAAGCCCGATACCTGTATGTTTTTGCTGTTAGACACATAAATAAGGCGCGGACGCATTTCGTCTTTATTGGTGCATTTAGGATTCCACTCACGGCGCAGCCAGAAGGCTTTCCAGTAGCGCAGGCCATTACCATCTATAGTACCCTTGCCCGAAATGGTAAACCCGTCTACACTATCGGCATTTATAAGCGCCGGGAAATACTTGCAGGTTTCGCCTTCTATCCTTGTCATTACAACCGGGAAATCGCTTATATCATCACTGCCTTTAAGCACTGCACCTTCTTCAAGATACAAATGGGTTCTGGGTTTAAAGAATAATGCCCCTGTAAGATAAGTACCTTTAGGCAGTACTACCACTCCGCCATCCTGGGCTGCTTTATCAATAACTGCCTGCAGCTTTTGGGTTTGCAAAAGAGTACTGTCACTCCCCACACCATAATCAGTAACCTTGTATTGCTTGCCGAGAGATGTAAGGTTTACGGCATCTGTTTTCCTGAACCAATCCGGCACAGCTGTTCCATCAGGAAATTTGTCCTGCGCAGCAAGCACAGTAAATTGTAACAGTAATATAAATAGTATTGCTTTTTTCATTATTAGTTGAATATCAGCTGTATTTAAAAGCCATGACTTACAAATATAGAAATCAAAGTATGATGGGGTGTCCTGTACTTTCTTGCCTCACAATTACTCAAAACGAAGCAATCATAAGGATTTGTGTGTAAAAAACACTTTTTAATCTGCATCTGAAAAAATGTTAAAGAAATTTTAAAGCAGCATTTACACTTTACTTAACATTTAAATCACGAAAACGTTATATTGCAAAAGCTTAGTATTTACTGAACTTTTATTGATTTCTTAATTCAAAAATTAACTATAACGTTTTATTTAAAGCAGGATAATTTTTTAAGATGGCAGGATAGTACAGGATAACTGGCTATATGCAAAGACTAATTTTACTGTGAAATATGAAAATTAAACAGCAAAAAATTATGTATTTATGAAAAAAACTACGAGTCACTTGTTTTTAAAATTACTGCTGCTGCTTGTAGTGCTCCTCCCTTCTGTGGTGTTTGCACAGGGCAACATTGTACAGGGTACAGTACTTGATGCTAATAACGAGGCCGTAGCCGGGGCCAGCGTTGTGGTAAAAGGTACTAACAAGAGCACCATGGCCGATGCAGACGGTAAATTTTCTATTGAAGCCACATCCGGCGATGTTTTACAAATATCTTTTGTTGGGCTTACTACCCAGGAAATTACAGTAACAGACGAGGCAAACTATAATGTAACCCTGGCATCTGATACCGAACAGCTTGACGAAGTAGTTGTTGTAGGTTACGGCCAGCGAAAAAGATCTAATGTAACCGGTGCTATTGTAAGTGTTAGCTCTAAAGAACTTAAATCAAGGCCGGTAAATAACGCGCTTGAAGCCATTCAGGGTAAAGCGGCGGGTGTAGACATTACATCAAGCCAGCGCCCGGGTACACTGGGTGCTATTACCATTCGTGGTACACGTTCACTGAGTGCCTCTAATACACCTCTTTATGTAGTAGATGGTATCCCGCTTATTTCGGGTGGTATAGAAAACATCAACCCGCTTGATATTGAGTCTATCGATATCCTTAAAGATGCTTCATCCACAGCTATTTATGGTTCAAGGGGTGCAAACGGTGTGGTTATGGTAACTACTAAAAAAGGTAAAGCAGGTAAGTTTACAATCAGCTTAAACTACTCTACCACAATAGAAAAAATACATGACCTTGCACCTATGATGAATGCAAGCGACTATATTACCTTCAGGCGTTGGGCGCGTTACTACCAGGACCCTACAGTATACCCGCGTGGCGACCAACCTAACTATGATAATGACTATGCTATTTTCTTAGGTTCGCAAGACCCTTCTGCATGGGCTAATATAGAGCGCGGCTGGGAAGGTGGCACATGGGATGGATCTAAAGTAGTATCTCGTGACTGGACAGACTATGTAACCCAAACGGGTATAACCAACCAATACTCTCTTAATGTGGGTGGTGGTACCGAAAAAGCAAGGGCTTTTGGTTCATTTGGTTACCTTGATAATAAAGGTACCGTTGTAGGCCAGCAGTTTAAGCGCTATACCGGTAAAGTAACGGTAGATATTAACCCTACTGACTGGTTCTCATTTGGTGCAACGCTAAACGCAAGCTACTCTTTAATAAACTTTGGCCAGTCTACAGCAGGCCGCAGTGGCCTTGTAAACACAAACGGCCTTTATGAGTCGGCAAAGGCAGTATACTCTTATGCTGTTCCTTATGATGAAAACGGCGAAAGGATTCTTTTCCCGGGTGGAGATGATGCCGTTCGTTCTGTAATTGATGAAACTAAATACTCTAAAGACGACCGTGTTAACAGCCGTATCTTTGGTAGCTTCTACGGCCAGGTAAACTTTGGCGGTATTTGGTCGGCGTTAGACGGGCTTAAGTACAGGGTTAACTTTGGTCCTGACCTGTCTTTCAACCGAAATGGTATGTACCTTGACGGAGAATCGGTTATCCGCAGCGGTTCAAGCTATGCATCGGTATACAGGGACCAGGTTATGTCTTACACACTGGAGCACCTTTTATTCTACAACAAGCAATTGGGTAAAAGCAACCTTGATTTTGTATTCGGCCAGACTGAAACCAAGTACCGTGCAGAATCTAACAGCCTTGCTGCCAACAACATTCCGTATTCAGACCAGCTTTGGGATGCCCTTAACTCTGCTAACGTAACCCTTGCTTCATGGGGTGCATCGTTAACAGAAAACCAGCTGCTTTCTTACCTTGGTAAAGCCAGCTATACGTATGATGACAAATATTCACTTACTGTTGCCGGCCGTTATGACGGTGCTTCACAGCTTGCTGAAGGCAACAAGTGGTCGTTCTTCCCAAGTGCACAGGCACACTGGGTTATGTCAAGCGAAGATTTCCTTTCAGAAGCCACATGGCTTAACCAGCTTAAGCTTCGTGTAGGTGCGGGTGTGGTAGGTAACTCAGCCATTAGCAACTACGCAACAAAAGGCGGCCTTACGTCTATCTTTTATCCCGATGGTTCGGCGCTTACCGCAGGTACAGCACCGGCAACACTTGCAAACCAGGACCTAACCTGGGAAAAAACAACACAGTACAACCTAGGTGTAGACTTTAGCGTACTTAATTCAAGAATTAACGGTGCACTTGACGTGTATACTTCTAAAACTACCGACCTGTTAATGCTACAGCAAATTAACCCTGTTAACGGATATCCTGATACATGGGCTAACGTAGGCGCAACAAAAAGTAACGGTATAGAACTTAGCCTTAATACTGTAAATATAGATACAGGCAAATTTATGTGGACGTCTACCTTTAACGGCCAGCTACAAAAAAATGAAATTACAGAGCTTGCAAATGGCGTAGAAGAAAACCTTACAAACAACTGGTTTGTAGGCCAGTCTCTGGGTGTAATTTATGGCTATGAGTCGGCCGGTATCTGGAAACCTGAAGATGCTGAAGAAATGGCACTGTTTAATGCAAACGGCCACACTTTTGAAGCAGGACAAACCAGGCCTGCTGACCTTAACGGCGACTATAAAATTGATGCAAATAACGACCGTAAGGTAATAGGCAGCACAATGCCTAAATATGTAGTGGGCCTTACAAACAGCTTTAAACTGGGCAACTTTGACCTTGATATCTTCCTTTACGGAAGGCTTGGCTACAAATACAGCACCGGTGGTGAGTGGCAGGGTGGCCGCTTTAATCAAAGGCAAATTAACTACTATACCGAAACCAATACAAATTCTGACTGGCAAAGGCCGGAGTTTACAGCCGGTACTGCAGACCCTTACTTTGAATCTCTTGGTTACAAAGATGGCTCATTTATAAAAATCAGGAACATATCTCTTGGCTACACATTCCCTAAAACAGTTACCGACAGGCTTAAAATAAGCGGCCTGAGGATATATGTACAGGCTCAAAACGTAGGTACAATCTATTCTAAAGTAGACTGGGTAGACCTTGATGTAAACGCCCAGTACTTTAACAGGGCTTTTGTAACCGGTATTAACTTTGACTTATAATGCTTAAAAATTAGTTATGATGAAAATGAATAAAACACGATATATAAGTATAAGGCTTGCGGCTATAGTACTGGCTATGGGTACTGTACAATCCTGCCATGATGATTTTCTTGATGAAACACTTACAACAGCAAGGAACAATGATTACTACCAAACCGAAGAAGGTATAATATCACTTGCTATAGGTGGCTACCAGCGCATACTGGCTCAGCCGTTTGCAAATGAGCTTCAGTATACCACCACAAACTATGGTACAGATGAGTTTACGATAGGCGGAGACGACTCTAACGGCACTTGGAACAGGTATAATGCTAACTTTCAGTCTATAATACCTATCATTAACTCAAATACTGTAGGTTCTGACTGGCAGTTTAACTATGCTTATGCCGGTATAAACATTGCTAACCTGATTATACAGTATGCTACTGCTATAGATTCTCAAAACCCGGCTGTTAAAGAAGTAGCTATGGGCGAAGGGCACTTTTTCAGGGCGTTTACCTACCTACGCCTTGTTAGGCAATATGGTGGTGTGCCACTAAAATTAGTACCATCTTCAACAGTAGAAAATGAGTTTGTACGTGCCACAGCACAAGAAGTATATGACCAGATTGTTGCTGATTTTCAAGAGGCTATCAATTTGCTTCCCGCGGGTGGTGCACCGGCAAGGTTAACAAAAGATGCGGCTAAGCACTATCTTGCCAAAACCCTGCTTTCACGCGCCAGCGAAATTAACGATTCATGGAACAGCGGTACTAAACAGGCAGACCTTACACAATGTAAACAACTGTGCGACGAGGTTATTGCAGCCCACCCGCTTGCTACAAATTACCAGGACCTTTGGGATTTTACAGCTCCTGACGATGCCAGCGAAAACCTGTCTGAAATTATACTTTCGGCACAGTTTACCAGCAACCTTTCATCGTCTTCTATAAACATCAACCACATGATGTTTACTTCTAAATATGATGACCTTCCTATGATGAAAAGGGACCTTACCGGTATGCGCCCATACAGCAGGCTTGCCCCTACTTATTTTGTGTATGAAGCGTATGACCTTGTAAATGACTCGCGTATATGGAAAAGTTTCCGCACCAAGCACCGTGTTAACAACGCCTCTGGAAGCACTTATATCAATGGCGACCTTGGTATTTTGTACATCATAAACCATAAGAGTGATAACACTTTCGCACAAAGAAAGTATAATAACGATCCGGGTATACTTAACACCCGTACGTATGAAGATGCTGAAGGCAACCCTGTTACCACCACTAAAACAATACCAAGTGTTTATGTAGCCCACTCAACCGGCGGAGAAACGCTACTGGCTGAGCCACGCTGGCCGTCTCTTTCTAAGCATTTTGATGGTTCACGCCTTAACATAAACGAAACACGTGGTTTCCGTGATGAAATACTGGCCCGTTCGGCAGATACATACCTTATGGCAGCCGAAGCCGAGATAAGGCTGGCAGCAATGGGCTCTGGCTCTTATGCTAATGCACTAACCTACATTAATGCCGTTAGGGAGCGTGCTGCCTTTAAGGCCGGTGAAGACCGCAGTTATTATACTGATGGTGGTGCGGCTTATACAGTATCTGCTTTTGCACCAGACCCTAACAACAACTCGTTTATGACCGAGAACTCATACTATGAGTCTACCCACATTGCCGAAACTACTGCTGCAACAACCTTAACGGTTTCAAGCACAGGAACATTGCCGCAGGAAGATGAAGACATCATTAGTACCCTTGGCATATCAGGCGAATATAACAGGATGCTGTGCTTCCTGCTAAACGAGCGCACAAGGGAGCTTTGTGGCGAATATCACCGTTGGGAAGACCTTGCCAGGACTAAAACACTTGTATCGCGCACAAGGGCTTATAATGCTTCGGCAGCGCCATTTATACAGGACCACCATAACCTGAGGCCTATTCCGCAATCTTTCCTTGACCTTAACTTTAGCAATGGAAGCCCACTAACACCGGAACAAAAACAGGCTATGCAAAATCCTGGTTACTAATATTAAAATAAAATTTATTAGGGTTAAGTTTAATAAATTTGGGTTTGTTTTATTTTACACGCAATACACAGGCAATGCCTGTGTATTGTTTTTTATATACGTTTGTAAATAAGATTAGAAGAAAACCGTTTACAAGTTTGTAGTTGCAACAGGTTTTCGCTTTGCTGAATATCATGACAGGCAATATAATTACAGTAATTCTAATTGCTGAATATATTTAATGAGCCTAAAAATATTAATACATATACCCGTTACAAACTGATTTTATCCAAACTACAAACACTATTTATATCATTAAATCAACATAATCCGTCATTCAGCAAATCCTGATATACATAATTGTTTAAATCCTGAATATCTATAAACACAAAGCCCACCTTGCCATAAGCAGGTGGGCTTTTCAATTTGTTCCTGAAGTATTGGTTTACAAATCGGTAATAGGTTTATATTTTGGCACTAATGTTTTCATAATAAACCAGGCTATAATATAAGATACTGCACAAAAGCTAAACATTATGGTATAACCCGTTTCAAGGCTGCCCAGTGCCTTATAATGGTCAAACAGGGCACCACCTGATTTAGTTATTACCACACCGCCTATACCCCCGGCCATACCGCCTATGCCGGTAACACTGCCTATGGCCTTTTTAGGAAACATATCGCTAACGGTAGTAAAAATATTGGCGCTCCAGGCCTGGTGTGCACTGGCACCTATGCCTATTAGCAGTACCGGCATCCAAAAGCTTATACTGCCAAGTGGCTGTGCAAGTAGTACAATCAACGGAAATAAGGCTATAATCATCATGGCGCGCATACGCCCATCATAAGCCTGGTAGCCTTTGTTTATAAAATACATAGGGAACCAGCCCCCACCTATACTGCCAAACATGGTCATGGTGTACAGCACCGCCAGCGGAAACTGCATTTGGGTAGACTCAAGCCCGTATTGTGCCGATAAGTATTTTGGCAGCCAGAAAAGGAAAAACCACCACACACCATCGGTCATAAACTTACCGGTTACAAAAGCCCATGTTTGCCTGTAACCCAAAAGCCTGAACCAGGAAACCTTCGTTTCGGCAGGTTCATGAACAGGTTCGACAGCCTGCTCAACAGCATTGTCACTATTAATATAAGCCAGTTCGGCTTCAGAGAGCCATTTTTGCTTTTGAGGTTTTTCATAAAAAATAACCCAGAAAAACAACCATAGAAAGCCTGCTGCCCCCACCAGTATAAAAGCCATACCCCAGCCCCAAATTTCAGCAATTAGTGGCACTGTAATAGGCGCCAGTATAGCCCCAACATTAGCCCCAGAGTTAAAAATACCGGTTGCAAGGGCACGCTCTTTTTTAGGAAAATATTCGGCCGTTGCTTTTATAGCAGCAGGAAAGTTGCCTGCTTCGCCAAAACCTAATACGGCACGGCTTATCATAAAACCGGCTATAGACGGCACTGCCACAATGCCAAAAGCCTGTAAAACAGCTGTAGCCCCTTCGCCAACAGGTACAGAAGCGGCATGTAAAATGGCTCCTAAACTCCATATAATTATGGCAATACCATAGCCCCACTTGGTGCCTATCTTATCTATAAAACGGCCTGCAAAAAGCATTGAAAGTGCATATACAAACTGAAAGATTGCCGTAATGTTAGCATAGTCGGTTTCGCTCCATCCAAATTCTTTAGACAGTGTGGGCGCCAGTAAGCTCAACACCTGGCGATCCAGGTAATTAATGGTTGTGGCAACAAAAAGCAGTGCACAAATTGTCCACCTGTAGCGCCCAACCGATTTAATATAATTTTGCCCCATAATACCGTGTTTTAAGGGTTAATAAATTCTTTTATGAGCTGTAATACTTCTGCTGTCTTTGCCTCAATACCTTTGTAGTCATTATTTTGTAAAAAATCTTTGGTAACAAGATTACTTCCCATACCTACAGCGCAAACCCCGGCATTAAACCATGCTTTTACACTTTCATGGGTAGGTTCAACCCCACCTGTAGGCATAAAATCAAGATTAGGGAATACACTGCCTATACTATTCATAAAACCAGGCCCCAATACATTGCCCGGAAACAGTTTTATAAACGTTACACCATTGTTTTCGGCTTCAATAATCTCGGTGGGTGTCATACAGCCGGGGGCATATAGCAAATTGTGCTCTTTAGCAAAAACGGCAATTTCAGGTACATAACCCGGACTTATAAAAAAATCAGCGCCGGCTGCTGCATATTCTTTAGCCTCCTCAATTTTTTTAAGGGTACCTATACCCAGATATAAATCAGTCATTTCAGTATTACGCACTGCCAGCAGCGCTTTAAAGTTGCTAAAAGCAGCTGCCCCCCTGTTTGTATACTCAATGGCCCTTATACCGGCACGGTAAAGTGCACGGAGTATTTCTATGCTTACACGTTCATCAGCATTAAAATAAAGCGGTAATACACCTTGTTTTTTAATAGCAGCAACAATGTCTTTTTTTTCTTTCATTTTACTATATCGATTGAAATTTTGTTCAAATTTTTTAAACTACCTCTTGAGTCTTCCGCTTACATTTCCTTGGGCCACCTCACTTATTTCAGCCACAGAAGTCAGGTTTACATCGCCTGCTATAGTATGTTTTAGTGCACAGGCAGCATTAGCAAAGGCAATTGTTTCGGCTACGGCCATACCTGTTTCAAGGCCATAAACAAGCCCTGCTGCATAGGCATCGCCGGTACCAATACGGTCTACCACATCGGTAATTTCAATTTCCGAGGTTTTAAAATATGTTTTGCCATCCCACGCCTGTGCAAATATTTTTTGGTGTGTAGCGCTCAGGCCTGTACGCACCTTATCGTATACTTTAGCAATGTTGGGCATATCCTGTATCAGCTTTTGGGCAGCGGCTTTAAAGCCTTCTTCATCCTGGGTAAACTGTGTGCCGAGTATTTCATTCACTTCATTAACGCCACCAATAAAAACAGTACTGAGCCTGCACAATTCAGCCAGTACCTCATGCCCGTTACGGCCATATTGCCACAGGTTACTGCGGTAAGCCGGGTCGGCCGTAATAGTAATGCCTTTACTTAAAGCCAATTCCAAACCCTGTTTCAGCGTTTGGTAAGCGCCTTCGCTTATTGCGGGGGAAATACCTGTCCAGTGCAGCAGTGTGCAGCCATCCAGTATTGTTTCCCAGTCAACCTGCTCCGGTTTTATATTTGCAAAAGCCCCGTGAAGCCTGTTGTAGGTTATCTGGCTGGCACGCAGGCCGGAGCCTACCTCCATAAAGTAAAGCCCCAGGGGATGATTTACTTTTTTAATGTGCGAAATGTCTATGCCATAACCCTGCATACAGGCAAGGGCAGCCTGGCCCACAAAATCATCACTAACATTACTTATATGCTGCACGTTGAGACCAAACTGCGCCAGCGATGCCGCCACGTTCATCTCTGTTCCGCCAAAGAAAAACTCCAGCGAGTGACTCTGTTTCATTTTATTATATCCCGGTGGCGAAAGCCTCATGATAACCTCGCCAAAGGTTACTACCTTACCCATATACTTAATATTCAAAATATTGACTGGCATTACGGTAGCAAATATCGGCTACCATATTGCCCACCCATTCTATATCCTGCGGCAGTTCGCCGGTTTGCATTTCCTGGCCTAACAGGTTGCACAATACACGCCTGAAATACTCGTGCCTTGGGAATGACATAAAGCTGCGTGAATCGGTAAGCATACCCACAAAACAGCTTAGCAGCCCCATATTGCTAAGCGCATTAAGCTGCTTAATCATGCCATCCTTTTGGTCTAAAAACCACCAGCCCGAACCATATTGTACCTTGCCACGATGCGAACCATCGTTAAAATTACCCACCATGGTAGCAAAAAGCTCATTATCGGCCGGGTTAAGATTGTATAAAATGGTTTTGGCTAACTTGTCTTTACTATCCAGCGCATCAAGAAAACGGCTTAATGTAGTAGCCTGCATATAGTCGCCTATGCTGTCCCAACCGGTGTCAGGCCCCAGTATGCGGTGCATACGGGCATTATTGTTACGCATGGCTCCAAGGTGAAACTGCTGCACCCAGCCGCGTGTGGCATACTCTTCACATAAAAACAGTAACAACGCTGTTTTAAACTTATCGGCCTCAACTACGGTTAGTGCACCACCGTGACGCCTTTTTTCAAAAATGGCAGTAACTTCTGCATCTGTAAAGGTTTCAAAAGGCAACTGGTTAAAGCCCAGGTCGCTTATCCTGCATCCATTTTCATGGAAGAAATCCAGGCGTTTCAGCAACGCATCTTTTAAATCATTATAAGTATTGATTACTGTGCCTGAAGCCTTTTCAAGCTGGGCCAGGTAATCGTTATACGTATCGTTTTCAATCAGTACCGCCTTATCAGGCCTGAACGCCGTATTTACTTTAGTACCAAAATTGCCATTGCCCAGCGTTTTATGATGTTCTAAGGTATCAATGGGGTCTTCTGTTGTACACAGCATTTCTACATTCATTTTAGTAAGAAGCCCCTGAACGCTATATCCCGACTGTTGTAGTTTGCTGTTGATATTCGCATAAATATCTTTAGCTGAGGCTTCGTTAAGGTAATCGTCTACATCAAAATAGCGCTTTAGCTCCAATTGTGTCCAGTGGAACAATGGGTTACGCAGCGTATGTGGCACTGTTTTGGCCCACGCGGCAAACTTTTCCTCATCTGGCGCATTACCGGTTATGTATTTTTCGTTAATGCCCAGCGTACGCATAGCGCGCCACTTGTAGTGGTCGCCCGAAATCCACAGCTGCGATATGTTTTCAAACTTCCTGTCGGCTGCAATCTCGGCAGGTGGCAGGTGGTTGTGGTAGTCTATAATAGGCTGCTTTTCAGCATATTTAAAATATAGCTCTTCAGCAAATTTGTTTTGCAGTAAGAAGGTTTCGGTTATAAAAGGTTTTGCCATGGTTTATTCGTTTGAGGGTTTGCCAATGGTGGCCAGTATGCCGCCGTCTACATAAATAATCTGGCCGTTTACAAAATCGCTGGCCTTAGATGACAGGAACACTGCAGTACCGGCAAGGTCTTCGGGGTCGCCCCATTTACCGGCAGGTGTGCGGCTTATAATAAATTCATTAAAAGGGTTTCCGTCTACGCGGATGGGTTCTGTCTGGCTGGTGGCAAAATAGCCGGGGCCAATGCCGTTTACCTGGATGTTGTAGGGAGCCCATTCAGTCGCAAGGTTTTTGGTAAGCATTTTAAGCCCGCCCTTGGCAGATGCATAGGCTGAAACGTTTGTGCGCCCCAGTTCGCTCATCATAGAACAAATGTTTATGATTTTGCCACTGCGGCGCTCAATCATGCGTTTTGCTACCTGACGGCTCATAATGAAAGCACCTACAAGGTCCACTTCTATCACACGTCGAAAGTCCTCAATAGGCATATCTACCGCCAGCACGCGCTTTATAATGCCTGCGTTGTTAACCAAAATATCAATAGGGCCATGCTCCTCCTCCATTCGGGCTACATTATCTATAGCGGCGGTTTCATCGGTAACATCAAAAATATAGCCACTGGCAGCAAAGCCAAAGCTTTTGTAATACTCCAGCGCTTCTTCAAGCTTTTGCGGGGTTGTACCGGTAATAATTAACTCAGCACCTGCTTTTGCAAGCCCTTCGGCCATAGCCATGCCCAGCCCGTGTGTGCCACCGGTTATAACCGCCCTTTTTCCTTTTAAACTGAATAATTCCATTTTATTGGGTTTATGATTTACTACTTCTTAGGCAGCGAAATGCCTTTTAAAGTAGGTTTTACTTCTATAATATTGCCTTGTTTGTCAAACTCCATCCTGTCTATACATATCTCGCGGTGGTAACCGGCTGAAGGCCCTATATCCTGCCTGTTAGGGTACGGAAAGCGGTGGTACACAATATACCACTCATCTTTGCCCGGCACCTGCACTACCGAGTGGTGGCCTGTACCGTAAATACCCTGTTGTTTATCTGCCTGAATTACAATGTTATTTTCAGGTATTGTAATTGGCCCAAGTGGCGATTTAGCCGTGCCGTAGCGTACTTTATAGTTAGGGCTTCGGGTATCGTCTTCGCTCCACATAAAGTAGTATGTGCCTTTGCGGTAAATCACATAAGTGCCTTCCCGGAAGGTTTTATCAATACTAATTGTTTTTTGGGTGTGCTGTTTAAGCGAGACCATATCATCGTTTAGCTCGGCTACAGCCATATAGCTGTTGCCCCAATACAGGTACGTTTTACCCGATTTTGGGTCGATAAACACATCGGGGTCTATTTCCTGTCCTTTGGTTATACCTTCAGGCTTAAAGTTTATCAGTGCCTTACCGCTATCTGTAAACGGCCCCGTGGGGTTATCAGACACCGCTACACCTATCTGCTTATTGGCGGTAAAATAGTAGAAGTATTTGTACTGCCCTTTTATTTTCTTCTCAACTATACAGGGTGCCCAGGCGTTTTGGTGTGCCCAGCTCACATCTTTTTTCAGGTCGAGGATAACGCCTTCGTCTTTCCAGTTGGTAAGGTTGTCTGACGAAAACACCTTGAAATAGTACCCGCCCCAGTTGTCAAAACCATCGCTGGTTGGGTATATGTAATACTTGCCTGTTTTGTTGCTGTATAATATTTCGGGGTCGGCATAAAAGCCTTCAAGTACAGGGTTTTGGTCAATTTCAGAATAATTGGCCGGCTTGCCCCATTTGGCAATAAGCCCGTTGAGTTCGCTGCGCGTAATGGGTAAAATGGTACCGTGGCGTGGATGAAAATCCATGGTTACTTCATTATCAATAGCCTTAAAATGCTGCAGGCAGGTACTTTTGGTAAACTGATATTTGCCACTTTTATACACATCATACATCAGGATGTACTCATCGCTATGGCTCAGCTTAAACACACCTGCACCTTCTACGGCATCGGGCGTTTGCTGTAAATAATCCGGAAACTCTTTCCATTTGCCCGATGTTAAATCGGTAGTAGTGGCGACTTTAATCCCAGGCGTATCAGTCTCGGTTTTGTAAAACAGGTTAAAAACACCATCTCTTTCAATAATATCGCCATCTATACAGGCCTTGCCATCTTTTGGGATAAAAAGGGGCTTTGGTGCTGCCTCAAGGGCTGTAAAATCTTTATTGGCATAAGCATAATAAATAATATCGGGTCCGTTGCCGTGCTTCATACTGAAATACACCATAAACTTACTTGCTTTGGCATCATAAATAGTCTGAGGTGCCCATACACGCTTTAAATCCTGGTTTTTAGGATAGGTGGTTTGTATGTTTACCACGCTACTGGTCCAGTTAACCAGGTCGGTACTCTTAAGCAGCACCATAGCACGGTTACTGTCCCAGCCGTTTGCTGCTACCATATCGGTACACGCCATATAGAATGTTTTTCCATCAGGGCCACGCAGTATGTGCGGGTCTCGCACGCCGCCTGTAGTGCTTATATTCTTGCTGTCCAGCACTTCATTGTTATTATTCAGTGTATAATAATGATAGCCATCAGGGCTTATAGCATAACGAACGGCCTCATGATTACCTTTGGAGTCTTTACCCCCAAAGTACACAAACAGATAGGCTTTAAGGTCTTTATCAGGTACTGCCTCCGGAGCTTGCTGTGCATGCGCAAACGATAGCGAGAACAAGGCTGAAAGCAGTATAGATTGTAGTTTTTTCATTGGTTTACCTGGTTTTTATCCTGATTATGGTAAATGAATACGGCGGCAAGGCTTTTTTAAGCGCTTCCTGAACCGGCAACTGTATAGTTACAGGCCTGCCTGTTTTACCCTCGGGAACATCAGTAAGTGTTGTATATACCGCGTTACCTTTAGTTTTTATATCCTGAAGTTCTATGGCCGGTGTAACCGTAACCGGCAGTATATTAACCAGTTTTATAATTACATCTTCCGTAGCAGTATCGGTCGTAGCCGAGATGCCCACTCGTTTTACGGCTTCATCATTATTTTCAGAAAGTGATACAACGCTTTGAAGGTATTCATCGCCGGGGTTTTCGCCATACAGCTTCTGGACAAAGTAGTTTACCGTAGGTTTTACCTCTGTACCATTAAAGTAAATCAGGTCTGGGTTCCATTGTGTGTGCCCTTCACGGGCTAAAAGCGGCGCATAAGATGCCATGCTTACCACATCGCCATTGCGTTCAATACCGGTAAGGTAAATGGCTTCGGCCAATGCATTATAAAATGTGTTACCACGCGATGCATATTCGCCCAAGTATACTTTTGTAGCCTTGCGGCTGTAAGCATCATAAAACGATTGGTTGTTAATAAACCAGCCCGGCTGCTCATAATAATGCTCGTCTACCAGAGGTAATTGTAGCTTATCGGCAATAGCCCATCCCTCTACATAATCAGTGCCTTGAAAAAACGGCCCTACTGTGCCAATGATAATAATATCCGGGTATTTTTTACGTACGGCCTCAACTATCATGGTATAGCGCTCTTCAAACACATCGGTTATCAGGTCTTCGTTACCTATGCCAATGTATTTAAGGTTGAACGGCTTAGGATGCCCAGCCTCGGCACGCACTTTACCCCATTTGGTTGAAGCGCTGCCATTTGCATATTCAATCAGGTCGAGCACATCCTGCACATATTCATCCATGTGCTCCATAGGGATGCCAAACTGCTGCCCCGCTCCGCCGGTTGACGAGTTTTGGCATGGCACACCGGCAGCCAGCACCGGAACGGGCTCTGCACCAATATCTTCGCAAAACTGAAAGTATTCAAAATAACCCAGCCCCATGCTTTGGTGGTAGTGCCATATATTGCGGTCTGACTTACGGTTTTCAAGCGGTCCAACTGTGTTTTTCCATCTGTAAATATTGTCTATACCGTCGCCATGCGCCACACAACCGCCCGGGAAACGCACAAACTTAGGGTGAAGGTCGGCTACGGTTTGGGCAAGATCAGCACGCAATCCATTTTTCCTGCCCTTAAATGTTTTTTGCGGGAAGAGCGATACCATATCTACCGCTACCTCGCCACTTGTACTTATTTCAAGGCGGGCATCGGCCACTGTTTTAGAAGGCTTTAATACCGCCGAATGTTTCTTCCAGGTTTTTCCTGGCTTTATCGTTGCCTGCGCCAATACGGTACCGTTAGCATCTACAAGTTTTACAGTACAGGCAGCGCCTTTGGCAAAAATGCTAAAATCATACTTATCGCCTGTAATTACGGGTATTCCATCAAAACCGGTATTGGTAATGCTGCCGTTTTTAAGTACGGCATAATGCGGATTATTAGAGTGTATGCCGTTAAGGGTATCAACGGTAAAATTGCCATTCCAAAAGCTACGGGCATTCCAACTGTCGTCACGGCCCTTTTTATCGGCAGGGCTGTATTCAAAGCTGTTGTTCTGGATAAGTTCGGCATACAGGCCACCATCAGCCGCATAGTTTATATCTTCAAAAAATACGCCCATCAACACATCGCTTATGGGTTTCTTTTGGGTTGCATTAATGGTAATCTCTGCAGTTAAGGGCTTTAGACCTGCAAACAGGGCTTTATCGGTTTCAGGTGATGCGCTGTTTTGCTTTTGCCTGAATTTGGCAACCTCCATATTTTTTATAAGGTTATCAACCATACTCCAGTCTACCTCGGTAACAGTACCTTCTACGGTTTCGCCTGAAATGGTAAACCTTTGGCGAATGTCTTTTCTTTTTTCAACAAGGCCAACCTGCGTTTCAGAATAGTTTTTAAAATCAGGAGTAGTTGCAGTAAACACCACACCTGATGCTAAATCGTTGAGCCAGTTTACAGTATAAGTGCCACTACCCGAAACCTCAATTTGCCTTACTGTAGCTGCAATATCAGGGTTAAGCCCGGCTGTTTTCATTACAGGCACATAGCTTTGGCGACCCCAGTTAACCAGGTCGGTACTCTCTGCATGCGCCAGTACATTATCCTGCTCGTTTACCGTCCAAAGGCAGTGAAAAACACCTTTGGTATCTTTAAAAAGAAAAGGCTCCAGCATGCGTTTCTGGCTGCCCCAGGCACCGTAATCGCACTTAAGGAACGGATATTCAGGCCCAATGGCATTCCAGTTCAGCTTGTCCTGGCTCCATGCAAAATGCAGCCCGTTGTGGCCTTTATCTTTCTCTGTACTATAAGCCAGCAGGTACACTTTTCTAGGATCTCCTGCTTTAGCAAACGGCACAAAAAATACTATTGCCAACAGGCAAAATATTATTTTACAGATGGTCGGTTTGGTTTGGTTCATGACTATACTGCTTACCGTGATTATTTAAGCTCATCGGTAGGCACACCGTCCATATCGCCATAGTCAAGGTTTTCGCCTGCCATACCCCAAATAAATGAGTAATTGCTGGTACCGCACCCTGAGTGAATGCTCCATTCAGGACTTATAACTGCCTGGTGGCCCTGCATAAAAATATGGCGGGTTTCATCGGGCTGGCCCATAAAGTGGCTTACAGTCTGGCCTTTAGCAAGATCAAAATAAAAATAAGCCTCCATCCTGCGGGTGTGCGTGTGCGATGGCATGGTGTTCCATACATTGCCTTCATGAAGCTCTGTCAAGCCCATTTGCAACTGACAGGTAGGCACTATACTGTTAACAATAAGCTTATTAAGTGTACGGCGGTTAGCCGTTTTCTGGTCGCCAAGTTCAATAACCTCGGCATCTTCCTTGCCTACTTTCTTGTTAGGGTAAGCATGGTGCGCCGGCGCCGAATTGATATAGAAATAAGGTTGTTCGCCATCTACGGCCTCAAAAATTACTTCTTTATTTCCTTTGCCCACATACAGGGCTTCTTTTTTATTAAGCTCGTACACAGTACCGTCTACCGTAACGCGGCCTTTACCGCCCACGTTAACTATGCCCAGCTCACGGCGTTCTAAAAAGTATTCTGCCTTAAGTTCATCAATAGTTTCCAGCACAAGAGGTTTGGTTACCGGCATGGCGCCACCCACAATGTAGCGGTCATACATGGTATATACTAAACTAATGGTATCTTCTTCAAAAACAGTGGGTATAAGGAAATGCTCGCGTAGCTCTTCGGTAGTGTAGTATTTTACATCTTCAGGGTGGTGCGCGTAGCGAAATTCAGACTTAGTCATTTTTATGTTTGTAGTGTTTGGTTATTATCTTAATTATTTGATAGTTACGGCAAGCGGGCTTGCTATTATCTCGGCCTGTTTTTTAAGCAGGGCTTCCCATTCAGCCGCATTTTTAGCCTGACCACCCTTTTCCCAGGCAAAACCGGCATAGTAAGTTACCTCACCAGATGGCTTAGTAAGCACTATCAGGTTGCTCTGGTCTTTGGTTTTACTCTTATTATCAAAGGCTTTTTCTACTATTCCCGCCGGAAATACCAGGCCTTCACCCACATAGAGACCATCAATGGCTTCATGATGGGCAAAAATCCCCTTATTGGTACTTATCACGGTTTTGCCTTTATTATCGTGCAGTGTAATGCCCACTGCATAGTTTGGCAACACGTTTACTGACTTGTAGCGTACTTCAAACTTTGAAAAATTACTGCCCAGGTCAAGCGAAATGCGCTTGGTCTCCTTTACATCATAGCCACTGTAAGGCGCATATTGTAGCTCAAATACAGTACGCAGCGGGCCTTGTGCAATGGTTTTATAGCTTATAAAGTTCTTGGAAACCAATAGGCTGTCTTTTTCCCAAACACCTGTGCCGCCTGTGCCACGGCTTGCCCCAACATGATACGGGTCATACCCCTCTCCTCGGTCTTTATGATAATACATTGGGTCTGTCTGGTAGCCTTTATACCAACTGTTTATAACAGACTCAGGCGTTCGTTTCAGCCAGATGTCTATACCGCTGCTCAGGGTGCCGTTTTCACGTTTTTGTTCAGTACGCTGCTGGGCATCAGGCCCGTAAGTACGAAAAGCTACTTTATCATTTTCCCAGGTATAATCATCTGTACGTTCAGGTACAAAGCGGGAATATGCCACAATATTACTCTCAGGCGCTTTGTTACCATCGGCATTTTCAATTATATATTCTGTTGAGGCATTGGCTTTTATAACTGCCATAAACAGCAGTTCATCATTTTTTCCATCTCCATCATAATCAACCCATTGCAGGGTTTGCCATTTACCAGTCGACTTATTTTTTACACCTATTTCCTGCTCCTGGCGGCCTTTAAGCACTTCTGCCAAATCCTTATACTTAATAGCTACAACCTCATTACGTTCAAAACCCAGGGTGTTTTTAACAGTTACGTTTAATGATTTCTGGGCAAAAAGCGGCATTGCTGCCATAAGAGCAACAGCCACAGCAAATTGCCTGTTATTTACTATCTTCATTAGTGTTATTTTGTGAGCCTTTTTACAGCTAAAAAGCTTAGGCTTTTAATTATACTATCCGCTAAAATAAGCCATTTTTCTGCTTTGTACGAAAAACCGGCATTATTTGTTTGTAACGTTACCGCACACTTGTAATTTCCAAAAATAGGGGTTAGCATATCGTGTAATGTCCTGTAGTGTCCTGCTAAAAAAGCCCGGAAAAATAGCACCTGTCTACCAATATTTTAATACATTTACATTTTAACAAAATTTTTTGAGCCATGACGCAAACGTTTGAATTAAATATCAATGAAAACTCCCGTATACCTAAGTATAAGCAGATTGTTGATTCTATTCTGGGCGATATTGCTAAGGGCAATATAAAAGTAGGCGAGAAAATACCCTCTATTAACGAGCTTAGCGAAATGTGCTACCTCTCCCGCGATACCGTTGAAAAAGCCTATAAGATACTGAGGGACAGGAAAACAATAGTTTCCGTTAAAGGAAAAGGCTACTACATAACCCGTACCGAAAAGGTAGATAAGCTCAATATCTTCTTCCTTGTAAATAAGGCAAGTACCTACAAAATGCTTATTTACGACAGCTTTGTTAACGCCATTGGCGCATCGGGCCATGTGGAAATGTACCTGTATCACTGCGATGAAACACTGTTTATCAATGCATTAGAACGAAACATAGGCGCTTATGACTACTATGTTATCATGTCACACTTTAGGGATGAAAACTCTACCCATGTAAGCTATACCGATAAGGTTATCAGCGTTATAGAGCAGATACCCAAGGACAAGCTGATTATGATGGACAACACAAAACCCGGCATACGTGGCGACTATGGTACTATATATCAGGATTTTAAGAACGATATTTACAGCGCCCTTAAGGAAGGACTGGAGAAAATACAGCGCTATGACAAGGTAATTTTAGTGTATCCCACTAAGGCCGTTAACCCCTACCCGCGCCGCATTGTGCACGGTTTTCAGAAGTTTTGCTCTGAGTTTAACATTGATTTTGAGATACTTGAGGAAATTTATGACGATATGGAGTTTGAAGGCCGAGACGTATATATTACCATCCAGGAGCGCGACCTCGTTAACCTTATGCGCCAGGTTAGGAACAACAAACTACAGCTGGGCACTGATATTGGCATCATTTCTTACAACGAAACGCCTCTAAAAGAGCTACTTGGCATTACCGTTATCAGTACTGATTTTGTAGCCATGGGCGAATCTGCTGCGTATATGGTTATGAAAAACAAGAAAGAACACGTTAAAAACGTCTTTAAATATATTGAGCGAAACTCATTATAGAGTAATATAAAACGTACAAAAAAAACCTGCCGCAAAATTCCGCCAGGTTTTTTTTTTGCATGAAAATTCTGAAATTTAAGGCCAAAAAGTGCTTAATATTTCACTTTTGGAGTTTGTTTTCACGGTGTGAAATATCAAATTTGTGATTGCTTTACCTCTTTCAAAAAATGGATAATATAAAATTGTTCATTTATTCATTTTTTCCTCCCCTATTTTTTTGACTTACTACTTTATCGCTCCTATTTTTACGACATTTAAAAAAAATGTATATCTTCGTAAAAAAATAGAATAGTATAGTACAACCAAACACAAATCTCATTCTAAAAACAATCATGAAAAAAAACATCCTGCTACACACAGCGGTTTTATCGCTGGGGATTTTGCTCACCGGCTGCTCAGCCGAACGCGATGCCCTTTCGGTAAAATCTAAAGACGGATTAAACAAAATCACACTTACCCTTAATGATGCCGGCCAGCTTCATTACAACGTTACCCGAAAAAACAACACGGTTATTTTAGACTCTCCCCTGGGCCTTGAGTGTGCCGACCTCAATTTCCTGACGGGCCTTACCGTGGCCGATGTTTCTAAAACCGAAGAGCGTCGCGAAACCTATGAGCTTAAGGTGGCCAACAACAAAACGGCCGACCACATCCTTACAACTAAGAGCATTACCTTTAAAAATGCCGAAGGCGCTACCGTAATACTCGACCTGGTGGCTACCGAAGAAGGCGTGGCGTTCCGCTACCGTTTTCCGGAAGGCACCGGCAAGAGGACACTAAAAGCCGAAACCACCGGTTTCCATATTGCTGAAAACGCCAGCGGATGGCTACAGCCCTACAACAAGGCCGGAGACTACACCCCCGGTTATGAAGATTTTTATGTAAATACCAAGCCGGGCGCCCCTATAAGTGGTGCGCGCAATGCTTCTGTGGGTTGGTGTATGCCTGCACTGTTTAACGTTAACGACAGCAAGAGCTGGGTGCTTATTGCCGAATCAGGCGGTGAGGGTACGTTTCCCGGCAGCCACCTGAGCCCCGACAGCAAAGGCGGCACCTACAAAATTGCGTTTGCCGAGGCTGATGAGAAGTTTACGCTACCCCTGCCCGAAAAGCAAATTGCCTACCCCGAGGCTAACCTGCCGTGGACAATGCCGTGGAGGGTTATTGTAGTGGGAGACAACGCCGGGGATATCCTGCTGTCTACCCTGATAACCGACCTTGCCCCTGCTTCTAAAATTGAAGATACTTCGTGGATTGAATCAGGCAAGGCAGCATGGTCGTGGTGGTCGCACCCTGACGACCATTCGCCGGAGATATACAAGGAGTTTACAGATGTTTCTGCCGCTTTTGGCTTTAAGTATACCCTGTTTGATGCCGGTTGGGAAAAAGCCAACCAGGAGGGCAAAATTATAGACCATGCACTTGCCAAAGGCATTCAGCCACTGGTATGGGGCTATTCATCTGAATATTATGACCCTGTAAGGAGGCAAAAAAGGTTTAAGGAACTTGCCGCTATGGGCGTTAAGGGGGTTAAGATAGACTTTTGGTGTTCAGACAGGCAGGAGGTTTTGGCCACTCTGCCACAGGTTTTTGAAGACGCTGCAAAAGAGCACCTGCTGGTTAACCTGCACGGCACCACCATGCCGCGCGGCTGGCACCGCACCTGGCCTAACTTTGTTACGGCCGAGGGTATTTTAGGTACCGAAAGCTATTTTTATGAGCCGCGTTTCCCGGAACTGGCTGCATCACAAAACACCATACTGCCGTTTACACGCAACGTAGCCGGCCCGGCAGACTACACGCCGCTTGCCCTTACCATGAGGCTGTACCCACGCCTTAACACCGCCATACACGAGCTGGCAACGGCCATGACCTATACATCGGGCATTATACACTTTGCCGATTCTAAAGAGGTATTTGAGTCGCTTCCGGCGGAAGTAAAAACCCTGCTGAAAGACCTGCCTGCCACCTGGGATAAAACCGAATGCATTGTTGCCGAACCCGGCAAAGCACTGGTACTGGCACGCCAAAAAGGCAACCTGTCTTACATTGTGGGCATAAATGGCACAAACGCTGCAAATGAGGTTAGTATAGACCTTGCAAAATACGGCAAAGGCTATTCTAAATACCTTATAATATCTGAAGGGGCCGACCCGCTTATGGGCTTTAAGGTAGAAACCCATACTATTGCTTCAGGCTTTAAGCACAGCATGGCGCCAAAAGGCGGCTTTATCATACAGTTTATAAAGTAAGTTTTTGATACATAATTAAAAAGCCGGTGCACTCACGTTGATTGCACCGGCTTTTATTTTTATCCTTTACCGAAATGTATTCCCTAACGGGAAAACACCCCATACTATCATTTGCTACCAAAATTCATTGCCTAACGGCAAATAAATACCGCATAGTATATATTACTCCACCCGCTTTTGCCGTAGGCAATTAATTTGGGTATGTAATGAAGTTGTAGCATTGCCCCCTTTGCCGTAAGCAATCAATTTCGGTAGATATCAAATTGTAACGTGCCCCTTTGCCGTAGGCAATCAATTTCGGTAATTAAACCTCAATATCTAAAATTTAAAATCCGTGTAAATCCGCCTAATCCGTGTCATCCGCGTTCCATCTATTAAAAATGTCGACTGAAAATTACCCCTCAAATCGATAATCAAAAGCGCCTTTCCTCAAATTAATGCCATGCTCAGCCCAGGCTTTAAGGCAGGCGCAAAAGTTAGCCCAGCCTTCGGTATTACCTATGGCCCATTTAAGCCCCTCGGGTGTATTGGGTTCGCCGCTTTCGGTAATGGTTACCACGGTACTCCCCTTGTAATCGGCAAAGGCCATTTTCACCTCATGCTCCTTGCCATTCTCAGCTTCCCAGTAAAAAGTGATAAGCTCATCATCAATCACCTTCCCTACCCTTACGGGGAATTGTTCATCAAACTCCGGGAAACCCCATTGCAGCATCGCCCCCTCAGTAAACGGGCCGCTACTCTTGTTTATCCAGAAGTTAACCATGCCCTTTTGCGGGTTTTGTATCATTTCAAATACTTCGGCCACAGGTTTTAAAACCTGTATGGAAGCCGTTGCGGTTAAAAGGTTGTTGCTCATACGCTGTTTTTTTTGAAGTTGGTTGTACCAAATATAGCAAACCCTGCCCTAACCCGCTTTTGTTTTGGCAATAAGTTATGCTATCTTAGCATCAGTTAACCAATAGCCATGAAATTTCGCAACCTGTTATTAATAGCGTGCTTTGCCCTGCTTACCACCTCGTGCATGTCGTTGGCACTTAGTGTTTTGGGCATCAACAAAAAAGAGTCGCCCATGAGTGTGTACACTAACGGCACTAAGTCAATAGCCTATATTCCCATGAAGCACATAGGCCCAAAGGAGTTTTATGCCAATGTAGCCCGACGGGTAGACTCGCTGCAAAAACAAGGCTATACCGTGTATATGGAAAGCGTGCGCGTAACCGACAGCCTCACACCGCAACAGCGGGATACGCTTAAGCTAAAGGTACGCAGGCTTATGGGGGTTACACTGGGCAAGGGCGGCTACCTCGATACCATAAACGGCAGGCTCATGGGCCGGAAATTCAGCAATAAAAAAGAGCTTATAAACCAGCCTGTATACAGCAAGCTGGGGGTTGACACTCTTAGCGGGCGCATTGTAGATGTTCCGTTAAACGTACTGATAAAGCAATATGAAAAGCAGTACGGCACCATACAGCTCGACGTGTGCGATTATACCACCCCGCTTGAGGATAAGTATGACTGCGGGCGTGAAAAGCGCTCTCAGGCCAACGATTTAATTTTAAGGCACCGTAATAAAAACCTTGCCGATGCCATTATAGCCGATAAGCACAACAAAATTGCCATACTGTATGGCGCCGCCCACGAAAGCGGGCTTTTAGAACTGTTAAAGCAGGTTGATGCCACCTGGCACCTGGATAAAAAAGAAGACCATTAATGCACCGCCATTTTATAATTTACAAGCCCTGGGGCTACCTGAGCCAGTTTACCTACAACCTTAAGCGCAACAAAAAGCTGTTAGGCGAATTGCATGATTTTCCTGAAGGCACAATGGCCATAGGCCGCCTTGACGAAGACAGCGAGGGCCTGCTGCTGCTTACTACCGATGGCATGATGAGCGAAATTGTGCGCAGCAAAAAGGTAGAAAAAGAATATTATGCCCAGGTAGACGGCCTTGTAACTCCCCTGGCTATAGAACAGCTTCAAAACGGCGTGGAGATAGGCTTTAAAGGGACAAAATATACTACCCTGCCCTGCAAAGCAACAGCTATACCTGCCCCTGACCTGCCCCAGCGCAGCAAAAAAATTCGCGATGAGCGCCATGGCCCCACCTCATGGATTAGCATTACCGTTACCGAAGGCAAGTTCCGCCAGGTGCGCAAAATGACATCAGCAGTAGGTTTCCCCACACTAAGGCTGGTAAGGGTGCGTGTAGGCAATACTTTTTTAAATAATTTACAGCCTGGCCAGGTGCACGAAGTTGATGGTTTTGACGTGTAAATGCGCTGGTTTCTAAATTAGTCTACCAAATCTATATTCTTACCATATTACTCATTATCAGATAGTTTCAGGAAAAATATTTCAGCAAACACTATGAAATTCTTATAATATTTAAGAAGTTTGTAAAAGTTCTCACGCTAAAAAACCATCTGATTGGAAGTAATAACCCTAATACTCATAGGCTTTATAATAGGCTCTTTCGGCACGCTCATTGGCGCAGGCGGCGGTTTTATACTGGTTCCGTTCCTGCTTATTTTTTACCCGGATCTTGGCCCGGAAGTTACCGTTGCCATTTCTATGGCGGTGGTAAGTGTAAACGCCATATCGGGCACTATGGCTTATGCCCGTTCCGGCAGGATAGATTATAAGGCGGGGGTTGTATTTGCATTGTTTACCATACCCGGGTCTATACTGGGTGCGCTAACGGTAAAGTACATTCCACAAGGGGTTTTTAATATCATCTTCGGAATCATGCTGGTATTGCTCGCAGTATACCTCTTTTATAAAAATAGCATATCACAAAGGCAGCTTGCACTGTTTGTTCCCGGAAAGGGCCACACCAGCCACACCCTAACCGACCGCAGCGGCACTACCTATACGTATTGTTACAACAACACAACAGGCAACCTTATAAGCCTTATTGTGGGCTATATTTCTCCCCTGCTGGGCATTGGCGGAGGTATTATTCATGTACCCGCTATGGTTAACTGGCTTAAATTCCCCGTGCATGTGGCTACGGCTACCTCACATTTTATACTGGCCATAATGGCAACGGTTACAGTGGTTACACACGCCGTTATGGGCACTTATGAGCAAACCGACACGCTTAATATGGTACTCTATCTTTCGCTGGGTGTTGTGCCGGGTGCACAGCTTGGAGCATTTTTTTCACACAGGCTTAAAAGCAGCGTTATACTTCAGGTGCTTAGTGCATGTATGGTTTTGGTGGGCATACGCATACTTTTTAATACCCATTAAGTATTATTGCTTACCTTTGCCAAAATTTTTTTGAAATGAAATTTAAGCACCGTCTTGCTTACTATCTTTTTGGCCTTTGCATGGGAGGTTTTTTAGTTGCAATGATCTTTAACAAACGCGGGCAGGAATTTTGCTACCTGCCCAATTGCAGGGTTTTAAAAAACATCCGCAGTAAAGGAATTACCTATTCTAAGGAAGCCCTTGGCAAAATTGACCAAAAAATAGCCACTAAAGACGATATTAAAAAGAGCCTGCAGTATGGCGATGTAGATTTTGGCAAAAGTAATACACCCCATAAAGGTGGTGGCAAAACATACATTATAGAAGGCCGGAACTTTAATAATGAAGACATTATAATCAATATTACAAACTACGAGCACAAGGCGGTACTGGAAGATATAACCAAACCATAATTTTTTTATAACAAAAGCCTTGCAAATATAAAAAACTGTGCTATCTTTGCACTCGCAATACGGAATTAACCACTGCATTGCAAAATAGGGCGATTAGCTCAGTTGGTTCAGAGCATCTCGTTTACACCGAGAGGGTCGGGGGTTCGAATCCCTCATCGCCCACAGAAAGACAAACAACGCCATTGAAATCCAATGGCGTTGTTTTATTCAAGTATACGAAACTAAAACGGGATTGAGACCCTACGCAATTATCGTACTGATTTAGTGTGTATTGACTAATAAAAATAACAGAAATTATTTTTTCAAGAATTCCTGTAATGTATCTTGTACAAATCAGTACTATTTTCTATACCACGTAAATCTATATTTTTTATTAGTGTATACTTATAATTATGTAAAGAATTTAGGCTTTTAAAAAAAAATCCTGTTACAAGTAACTCAGCCTTAAGACTGTTGCATAAATCTAAAACCCTTGAGCAAATATGTAAAGCTTCGCCATGATATGCTATTTCTGTTTTGGTAAGGCCCATCTCTGCCACAACAACTTTTCCCTCATTTATAGATGCCTTAAATTGCGGAACCACACCATAATTCTTTAAATAGTATTCTTTTTTATTTATTAACACGGCGCTAAAATCAAAGTAGAGCTTCAAACAGTTTTGACGGTCAAATTTTTCATCTACTTTCCAGGTAATTACGGCTTCATCGCCCACATATTGGTACACTTCTGCATCATGGTTTAGCATTACATCATTAAGGTCTGCAAAACAATCCTGAATAAGCCGGCTGTATAATATGTGTCCAGATCGCTCTGCCAATATTGTAGATGATGTCATGTCTAAAAACATAAAAATCCTGTACTCTTCTATTGGGTTAATGTAAAGCCCA
This sequence comes from Flavobacterium akiainvivens, assembly GCF_001278115.1. Classification (GTDB taxonomy): domain Bacteria; phylum Bacteroidota; class Bacteroidia; order Flavobacteriales; family Flavobacteriaceae; genus Flavobacterium; species Flavobacterium akiainvivens. The sequence continues at coordinate 1,380,316 of NZ_LIYD01000005.1, forward strand.
TTAAAAATTTGCTTAAAAAAGCTTTTGCCTACTTTTTTCCTGAACATCAGAAAAAAATCGATGATAACATGTAAAACAACAGAATACAATATAAAGGACGATACCCAACCCGCAGAATTATCACTTCCGGGTATTAGATGATGCTCTTCAAAATATTTACCCAAAAAGCTGTCTCCAATAATATAAATTGAAAAAATACACACACAGATAAAAACCACAACATGTACAAATAGCGAAAACAACATTGATTTGTTTAATAATATATACTTATAAACAAAAAGCTGTAAAAGGTTTACTACTATGCCTATAAAAAGGCCGGTTAACATTGCAAGGCTAAACAGCCAGATATTATAACTGTTTTTATCTATGCCAAAAGACAAAAGATACTCACTCTCTATTACGCTATACGTCATTATTACATAAAATACATATCCGCTAACCCAAAGCCCTACAGACAGTAAAAACTCTTTTATGTAAAAAAAATGTTTGTTTTCTATCAATTGCCGGTAGTTTAAAAAATTTGGTATTTGAGTAGTGTATCTAATATAAAACCTCTTAAAAATGTTCTATAATGGTTTTCAAAACCCGGATGCCTATCGTCTTGAAGCTTTAAATATTCATTCTGCAAAAATGTAGATGGAGGTAATTGGGTTACAAAGAAAAGCTGAATTAAAATGTCTTTAGCACTGGCGTTCTTTATCTCCGACGTTTTTAAATGTATATCAAGCTCTTTAGTAAAATGTGTTAACTTTAATTCTTTACTTTTTAAAAAAGACTGTAAAGCGCTATTTAATTTTGCTTCTCTTACTATGAAAACATCCAGAAATGGATAGGTTAAAGATATTTCAAAAGCATCTTTAATCTTTTCGCGGTTTGTATCGTTAACCATATAATTCATGTAAATCCCGTTCCCGAAAATATTTATCAGGAACGGGAATAATAAACAACAACTAATCTACACCCCCACCAAGGGCGCGATATAACTCTATCATGGCATTAACCTGTTCAAGCTTAATATTTATAGCTTCAAGGTCGTTTTGCAGGGCACTGTTTTGTGCTGTAATTACTTCAAGATAATCAGCCATACCATTACCATACAATAAATTAGCATCTTTAACCGCTTTATCAAGCGAAGCCGTTTTTTGTACAACCAGCCCCTGCCTTTCCTGTGCATATTTTAGTTTAGACATGGCATCTGAAACCTCGCCCACAGCAGTGGTGTATGATTGTTTAAAGGCTATAACCGCTTTTTCCTGCTCTATTTGCGCTACTTTATAAGCGGTACTCAGTTCCTTTTTCCTGAATAACGGCTGTACTAACCCGGCAGCAATGGTTTTAGTTATAGACCCCGGAAAATCAAACCATTTTTCAAACTCAAAAGTATTAGCCCCCACAGATGGCGTTAGAGTTAACGACGGATACATAGCCGCTTTAGCCAGCCCTGCCTTTGCCGCAGCCGACATTACAAGGTATTCTGAAGCTTTTACATCGGGCCTGCGGCTTAGTAATGAGGCTGGTACCCCTGCCGGAAATTTAGCCTCTATGGTATTACTGTCAAGGCTTCCGGCCCTCTCTACCCTGTCGGGAAATGCACCGCACAAAATCTGTAATGCATTTTCCTGCACTGCAATGCTGGCTTTAGCCTGTGGCAACAGTAGTTCGGCAGTTTTCTTTTGTGCCTCAGTCTGGTCTAACGCAAGCGAGCTTATAGTGCCCGAATTGTATTGCAGGCGCATCATTTTTAAGGTGCTGTCTGTAAGCTCAATATTTTTTTCGGCTATTTTAAGCTGCTCGTCTAAACCCAGCAGGTTGTAGTATGCCTGTGCCACCTGTACAATAATCCTGGTTTTTAATGCCTGAAGGTTTTCTTTCTGGGCAAAATAGGCTGCACGGGTATCGCGTTTGCGCAAAGCCGCCTTGCCCCACACATCTGCCTCCCACGAAAGTGAAAGGCTGGCATTATAATCGTCAAGATATTCCTGCCCTGTAAACTGCTCGCTTAAAGAACCGTTAAGTGATGTTTTAGATAAATATTGCCTGTTAGCACTAACATTTAGGTCTAACGAAGGTAATATAGACAACTTAGCCTGTTTATAGTTCAGGTCCAGCTGCTCCATAGTTTTAAGCGCTGTAGCTACCTCAAAGTTTTTTGTCAGGGCTTTATCTATAAGCTCCTGTAATTTAGTGTCTTTATAAAACTCCTTCCACGGCATTGCAATACTGTCTCCGGTAAGCCTAAAATCTTCCCTGAAAGCAGCGGGAGCATTCAGTTCCTCCCGCTGGTATTTTTTACCTACCACACAAGATGACAGGCTTATTGTTGTAAGAGCAAATGCTATATAATATGTTGCTTTCATTATTCTTGTATTGTTGAATTAACCGTTTTAGGCTGTCCGGATATTTTCTCCTGGAGGTACTGGAACAGTATGTACAGTATAGGGATAACAAATATGCCCAGTACTACACCGCTAAACATACCCACGGCGGCACTTACACTTATGGATCTGTTACCTATTGCCGTACCACCCGATGCAAACATTAGCGGCAACATACCTACTATAAAGGCCAGCGAGGTCATGATAATAGGCCTTAACCTTGAACGTGCGCCATCAATAGCTGAGTCTATAAGTGACAGTCCTGATTTTCTTCGCTGTACGGCAAACTCTACAATAAGTATGGCATTTTTAGCCAATAGCCCCACAAGCATAATCAATCCCACCTGAACGTATATGTTATTATCTAAGACTACTGCTTTTATACCTAAAAAGGCACCTAACACTCCTGTTGGTATACTAAGCAGTACAGCAAGTGGCAACAGGTAGCTTTCATACTGCGCTGCCAGCAAGAAGAACACAAATAACAGGCAAAGGCCAAAGATGGCTACAGTCTGGTTGCCGGCAGCTTTTTCTTCAAGGCTAAGCCCTGTCCACTCATAACTATAGTCAGATGGGAGATTATTCATAACTGTTTCAATGCTTTCCATAATATCGCCACTGCTGTAACCCGGCAGGGCCACTGCGGTAATACTAACCGAGTTGTACAGGTTGTAACGGTTTACAGATTCCGGCCCGTATACTTTTTTAAGCGTAACTAAAGAGCGTACCGGAACCATTTGCATATCGGCATTGCGCACAAAAATTTCGTTAAAGGCATCTTCATCGGTCCTGAAAACACCATCGGCCTTCACATTTACCCTATAAAATTTGCCAAAGCGTGTAAAGTCTGACGACTGGTCTCCGGCAAAATAGGTTTGTATGTTGTTTAGCAATTCGCGTATGCTCACCCCCATTTGTTTGGCCTTGTCTTCATCTACCTCAAGTTCCAGCTGCGGGTAATCTGCCCTGAAGGTGGTGTAGGCATACTGCACACCAGGCTGCTGCATAATTTGCCCTATAACCCTGTCTGCCATTGCTTTTAGTACAGCCGGGTCTTTAGATGTCCTGTCCTGCAATACAATCTCTGCACCGCTGGTTACACCAAAACCCTCTACAGGGGGCATGCGCAGCGCCATAATCTGGCCTTCTTTAATGGTAGCCAGTTTACCGCTCACTATGCCTAATATTTGTTCAATATCTTTTACTGCGCCGCGCTCTTTCTTTGGCTTCAGTTTTATAAAGCCCATAGCATAAGCTGGGCTGGCACTATTGCTCAAAATGTTGAAACCTGTAATGCTGGTATTGTTATCTATGGCCTCCACACCCTCAAGTTGTTGTTGTATTTTTTTTACAACCTGTGTAGTCCTGTCAAGCGCGGTGCCCGGCGGCATAGAAAGGCTATAAATCATAAAGCCGTCATCTTCCAGCGGTACAAAGCTTTTTGGCGTAGACGCCATACTGAACACCGCAAGCGCTGTAATGCCCAAAACAAAACCAGTGGCTATCCATTTCCTGTTTATAAGGAAACGTACACCGTTTATATACCTGCCCGTAAGGTTGTTGAATGAGGAATTGAATCCGGTAAAGAAACGCTGTTTAAAGCTTGTTTTAGTATGACTATTGTCATGCCCGTGAGCATGGGTATTTTTAAGCAAAATGGCACAAAGCGCAGGTGTTAGCGTAAGCGCATTCACCGCTGAAATTACAATGGCTATGGCAAGCGTATAGGCAAACTGTTTGTAGAATATACCCGATGAACCCGTCATAAAACCAATTGGGATAAACACAGCCGACATTACAAGAGTTATGGATATTACTGCCCCCGTGATTTCTGACATGGCACTGTGGGTGGCTTCTTTTGGCGTAAGGCCCGCATCTTCCTCCATTTTACTGTGTACGGCTTCTACCACAACAATGGCATCATCTACTACGATACCAATAGCGAGTACCAATGCAAACAGTGTAAGTATGTTGATGGTAAACCCAAATACAAGCAGGAAGAAAAACGTACCCACAATAGCAACCGGTACAGCAATAGCCGGGATTATGGTAGAACGCCAGTCCTGAAGGAACAGGTACACAACAATAAATACAAGTAAAAACGCTTCAATAAGGGTAGATTTTACCTGGCCTGTAGCTTCGTCAAGGCGTTCTTTGGTGCTCATTACACCCGTATATTTAATACCCGGAGGGAAAGATTTTGAAAGCCTTTCAATTTCCTGGTTTACACCAATTTCTATATCATTTGCATTAGAACCTGATGTTTGCAGTATAGCTATGGTAACGGCATTTTTTCCGTTCGATTTGTTATCGCCGCTATACGATATAGAACCAAATTCTACACGGGCTACATCTTTAAGGCGCAGCAGGTTACTTCCATCATTCTTAACTACAATATCTGAATACTGTTCGGGCTTGTTCTTTTTACCTTTGTAGCGGATTACATATTCCAGCGCGGCATCAGACTCCTCGCCCAACTTGCCGGGAGCCGATTCAAGGCTTTGGTCGGCAATGGCATTGGTAATGTCTGACGGCACAAGTCCGGCATTGGCCATTTTTCTTGGGTCGAGCCAAATGCGCATTGAGTAGTCTTTAGCACCAAAAATCTGCGCCTGCCCTACGCCCGGCACGCGCTTTATTTGCGGAACAAGGTTTATATTGGCATAATTTTGCAGGAAAAGCTCGTCATACTTCTCATTATCTTCGGTGTACAGGTTGAAGATAACAATCATACTGTTTTGCTGCTTACTGGTGGTAAGCCCCATACGTACAACCTCCTGCGGCAACTTTGGCGTGGCCTGCTGCACACGGTTTTGCACGTTTACCGCGGCTTGGTCAGGGTCTACACCCTGTTTAAATATTACGCTAATAGAAAACGAACCATCGTTACTGGCTGTAGATTTTATGTATTGCATATTCTCTACACCATTTATCTGCTCTTCGAGTGGCGTTACTACTGAACGTATAACCGTTTCGCTGTTACCACCCGGATATGAGCCGCTAACCATAACCGTAGGCGGCGAAATGTCCGGAAACCTGGTTACCGATAGCCTTGTTAAACCAAGGATACCCAGTATAACCAGTACAGTAGATATTACTGTGGCCAGTACAGGCCTGTCTATTATATTCTTTAACATAGATATGTTTTATTAGTAAATCTTGTGGGATTATTTTTTGGCTACAGGTGCCTGGGCCGCGCCTTCTTTTGCAGTAACCTCCATACCATCGGCAAGGGCATCTATATTATTAAGCGCCACTTTATCGCCTGATTTGAGGCCTTTGCCTACAAAATAATTGTTATCTGCGCTACCGGCAATTTCTATAGGTGTCATGGCTACTTTACCGCCATTTAGGGTAAACACAAAAAACTTGTCCTGTATGTCTTTTACGCTGGCCATAGGTATACTTACTACAGATGAAAGGCTTCCGTTAAGTATTACCCTTGCCGAACCACCCGAACGCAGGTATTTTTTAGGGTTCGGGAAAATGGCCTTTAAAGAAATACTTCCGGTAGTACGGTCTATATTACCACTGGCTACCTCTACCGTACCTTTATGTTCATAAATGCTACCATCGGCAAGGATAAGCTCTACACCTTTGTTCTGGGCTGTATCTTTTTGATAGGCCAGGTAATCAGCTTCACTTAATGAGAAGTAGACAAATACAGTGTTAATATCCGATAGTGTTGTAAGCGGTGCGGCATCAGTAGGTGTTACCAGGTTGCCTATCCGGTTAGGGATTCGGCTTATGTAGCCACTTACCGGGGCTTTAATAAGTGAGAAATCGGCATTAAGGCGCGATGAACCCAAAGAAGCTTTTGCCTGAGCAAGTTGTGCTTTTGCAGCCTCAAGGTTCGCTTCGGCCGTTTTTAGCTGCATGGGCGAAAAAACCTTACCTTCTACAAGCGGCTTTATTTTTTCTACCTCAAGGCGGGCATTGGCAAGGTTAGCCTCGGCATTTTTGTAGGCAGCCTCACTGTTGTGCACCTGCTCTTCATATACATCGCCTTTAATTTTAAACAGCGACTGGCCTTTTTGTACATAATCGCCCTCTTTTATATAAATGGCTTCAAGATAGCCCGATACCTGCGCTTTTATATCTACATTAACGCTGCCTTCTATAATGCCCGGATATTTTTTATCAACCTCACCGGTACCCGATTGTACGGTTAAAAAGTCTACTTCAGGCTTTGGCATTTGCTGCGCGGCATCGCCACCACTTTGCCCGCAAGAGACAAATGAGGCTGCTGCCAACAAAAACAATGCTGCTTTAAAAGTGCAATAGCTTAGGGAAAATTTCATTGTTATTTACTGATTAATAGTTTTATACAGCAAAATAACAGTGTAAAAAAGCAGGTTGGAAAGATATTTAACCGAAGTGTATTTTTTGGTATTTGAAACGTAAAATTGGCAAACTCAAAAAATAGTCATAACCTTAATTTTAAAACCCGGCGACTAATAATCAATCCATGATTTTAAGAGGGCGGCCTTTTCCCGGCTTACTATAATTTCAAGGCCGGGGTTGTTTTTTATAAGCACTACCAGTTTAGAGTTAAAATGATTATAAATCTGGTCTATGGCATCTATGTGAATAATATACTGGCGGTTTGCCCTGAAAAATAACTTTGGGTCGAGCTGGCTCTCAAGCTCATCCATATTTAAGGCTATTACCTCTTCTGTACCGTTGTGCAGCTTTGCACGTGTAATTTTATGCTCTAAATAAAAGTACTTAACATCAGAAACTAAAAGTGTTTTAAACCCATCTCTGTAAGGCAGTAAAAAACGGCTACGGTAATCTTTTGTAGACACAAAGCTCAAAAGGCTTTCAAGTTTTTTACTTAAGTCACCTTCTACAGTATTATTCAGTTTAGAAAAGGATATTGCAAGTTCATCCTGTTCTATGGGTTTAAGAAGGTAATCTATACTGTTAAACTTAAAGGCCCTTACGGCATATTCATCATAGGCTGTGGTAAAAATTATGGGGCAGGTAATTTTTACTTTCGAAAATATCTCAAAACTAAGGCCATCGCTAAGCCTTACATCCATCATTACCAGCCCGGGCATAGGGTTAGCCGAAAGCCAGGCAACACTATCGGCAATACTCTCTAACACCTCAACAATAACAGCATCGGGTTTTAAAGCCATAATAAGCCTTGTAAGCCTGTCGGCATTCGGTTTTTCGTCTTCTATTATTACAATATTCATTGTTTATGGCTTTAGGGTGATTACTACCTTAAACATCTTATCTGTTTTTACAATAAGTGGGGGCTGTAGCCCTAAAAGCGTATACCGCCCTATAATATTCTTTAAACCGGTGCCCGATGAATTTACATCGCCGTGTATGGGTATTGTGGTATTTTCTACAACCAGTTCGGTTGCGCTTTTACTATACACGTTTATTTTAAGCGGGTTAGCCTTGGTAGTCTGGTTGTGTTTAAGGGCGTTTTCTATAAGTAGTTGCAGGGTAAGTGGTGGCAGGCTGTGCAGCAGGGCATTATTTTTTATGTCAACCGTAAATGATACCCCCTCTCCTATCCTGTTTTGCAGCAGGAAAATATATGCCTGTACAAATTTAAGTTCTTCAGAAAGTACAGTGAGGTCTTTTTTAGAGTTTACAAGCAGGTAGCGGTACACCTTGGAAAAATTCTCTGAAAACTCATACCCCAGCTGCTGGTCCTTCAGTATCAGTTCAGACAGGACACTAAGATTATTGAATACAAAATGCGGGTCTATCTGCAATTTCAGGGCATTGAGTTCTGCTTCGGTAATCGCCCGTTTCATATCGGCGGCCTTCAACTTTTCTTCAGCGGCCTCAAACGCAGCTTTTTTCCAGCTCTCAATAACATAACTACCTGTATTAATACTGCTTATTACAAGGCCTATAACTATACTGCCCGTTATCCAGCTCCACACATCCTGAAAATTACATAGCGGGTCTGATTCGCAATCAGTATCATAAAAAAGCGAACCAATCATAACCTGAAAAAAAATTACAACAAGTACTCCTGTAATTTGCAACAGGCTTTGCGCAATTGCCCTTTTAAATGTTTTCTCGGTCCATGGCAACAGTTTGTTAAGCCTGGTGTTAATCATAATACTAAACCACGATATTGTAATGCAAAATAAAAGGGTAAGGCTTATATCAAAAAGCATTTCGGGGATAGACTGTGTAAAAAATACCTGCCAATAACGTGAAGTGGGATGTAACAAAAACGAAATAAAATAATACAGCAACAGAGACAATAGTGTAAAAAGTACACGCCTCCATTTTTTTACTACATATTTATTTACATCGTCAATCATAAGATTATTTATAGCAACAATATTTTAAAATGAAAAATTGAATCTTACCAAGATTAATTATCTACAAATTAAAAAAAAATAAAATTTTGGCTAATGGTTTAATGAACTAAAGTGTAAATATCCTTTACTAAAGCGTACAAAATATTGCCTGGATAGTTTTGATAAAAATGTAAACTGTCTATCTAAATATTTCGAAGTTTACCGATTGGCAGAGATATTATATTATTGAACAGTTAACTTAGCTGCATCATTCTTAAAATGGCTCGATTTTTCAAGAGGAATTTTTAAACTGTTTGAAATAAACAGCCTAAAAATGCTACTTAGGTATTTAACCGAAGTTAAACAGTCATTCGAAACCCTATTAGCAATCTGGTGTTTTTTTCTCTCCAATGCTTTTTGAGATTGTAAATAACTTGCCCTCTTTGTCTTGTATTTTGATCTTCCAAAAATATTCTTAAATAATACAATTGAATTATTCGAGAGTACCAATTCTTGAAGCTTGTTTTAACAGATATTTCAAATTTAGAAATTAAACCCTAAATTAGCACCCTATCATCCTCGCTGTTAAATATTTATGGCCTGATAGTAAAACCAAACCATAATCTTCTTGAGTTTAATGCTAATAAATGGTCAAAACAATACCCGTTCAATTACATTTATAGACACTGAAATTGAATCAAATAAAGGTAAAATCCTCGACATAGGTGCAATTAAGGCTGACGGGAATCATTTTCATAAACCCTCATTAGGAGATTTTACCCAATTTCTGAGAGGCAGTGAATATGTGTGCGGTCACAACATTTTAAATCATGATATTAAATATGTAGGGAACGCTGTTTATGATGCCGGCATTGATCCTTCAAACATTATCGATACTTTATACCTGTCTCCACTATTGTTTCCAACAAAGCCGTATCATGCGCTGTTAAAAGATGATAAACTACAGACCGAAGATACCAACAACCCTTTAAACGATTCTATAAAAGCAAGGGATTTATTTAATGATGAGGTTGCAGCTTTTTATCAAACAGATGAAAAGCTAAAAGAAATTTTTTACCTGCTTTTAGTTCATACAAAAGAGTTTGGGGCTTTTTTCAGGTTTGTAAATTACAGGAATGCAAGCTATGATGCCGAATCATTAATCAGGTTAAAGTTTGGCGATACTATTTGTAGCCAGGCAGACTTACCTAAAATTATATCTGAACATCCTATAGAATTAGCGTACTGCCTGTCATTAATCAACTCATTTATAACCCATAAAAAGGTTCATTCCATTACGCCTGCCTGGGTGCTAAAAAATTATCCCGAAGTAGAGCGCATAATGTTATTACTACGGAGCAAGCCTTGTGTAACCGGTTGCACTTATTGCAATAGCGCTCTGGACATATATAAAGGGCTAAAAAAATTCTTTGGCTTTAATTCATACCGCACTTACGGTGGACAACCGCTCCAGGAGAAGGCTGTTAAGGCTGCAGTAAACTGCAAGTCTGTGTTGGCTGTTTTCCCTACAGGAGGAGGAAAGTCAATTACTTTTCAGGTACCGGCACTTATGAGCGCCGAAAATTCTAAAGGGCTAACCGTTGTTATTTCTCCGCTTCAGTCATTGATGAAAGACCAGGTGGATAACCTCGAAAAGAACGGAATAACCGAGGCGGTTACTATTAACGGGTTATTAGACCCTATTGAAAGAGCCAAATCTTTTGAACGGATAGAAGACGGTTCTGCTTCTATCCTGTATATTTCTCCGGAATCGCTACGCTCAAAGTCTATCGAAAAGCTTATCCTTGGCCGTAAGGTTGCCCGTTTTGTAATTGATGAGGCGCATTGTTTTTCATCATGGGGACAGGATTTTAGGGTTGACTATCTGTACATTGGCGATTTTATAAAACTTATTCAGGAAAAGAAAAACCTTGAAGACGGTATACCTGTGTCGTGCTTTACTGCTACGGCCAAACAAAAGGTAATTGAGGATATCTGTTATTACTTCAGTGAAAAATTGTCGCTTGATCTTGAAGTGTTTACGTCTAAAGCATCAAGAACCAATCTTAAGTATGAGGTTTTTGAAAAGCAAAATGATGACAAATATATAACCGTCCGGGATTTAATTGAGGTGAAAAACTGCCCCACCATAATATATGTATCCCGAACCCGAAAAGCCTATTTGCTTGCGGAACAGTTAGTAAAAGATGGCTTTAGTGCAAGGCCCTACCACGGCAAAATGGATAAACAGGAAAAGACTGAGAACCAGGATGCCTTTTTAAATGGCGAAACGCAAATTATGGTTGCTACTTCTGCATTTGGTATGGGCGTAGACAAGAAAGATGTGGGGCTGGTCATTCATTATGAAATCTCTGATTCACTTGAAAACTATGTACAGGAAGCAGGGCGCGCAGGCAGGGATGAAAATATTTCGGCTGATTGTTTTGTGTTATTTAATGAAGAAGACCTTAGTAAGCACTTTATTCTGCTGAACCAAACAAAACTTTCTATAAAAGAAATACAACAGGTTTGGAAGGCTATAAAGGATATTACAAGATTCCGGTCAAAAGTATCTAATTCTGCCTTGGAGATTGCCCGTAAGGCCGGTTGGGATGATAATGTGGTTGAAATAGAAACACGTGTTACTACAGCTATAGCTGCCCTTGAAGATGCCGGATACTTAAAACGCGGGCAAAATATGCCGAGGGTATTTGCCAACAGTATTTTATCTAAAAATGCGCAGGAAGCCATTGATAAAATAAATGCTTCTGAAAAATTTGAAGAAAAGCAGAAAGAACAAGGTGTACGTATTATAAAGAAGTTGTTCTCCAGTAAAAGCAGAAAAGAGAATAGCACTGACGTTGCCGAATCAAGGGTAGACTATATTAGTGAACATTTGGGGATTGTAACAGGAGAAGTTATTAATGTTGTAAACCTGTTGCGCGAAGAAAACATTCTGGCAGATGCAAAGGATTTGACTGCGTTTATAAAGAAAACAGATAATAAAAACCGTTCTCTTGCCATTGTAGAAGCCTACAGCAAAATTGAAAACTTTCTACTACCGGTTTTTAAAGAAGACGAAAGTAATTTTCATCTTAAAGAATTAAATGAGGCGGCTGAGAAACATGGTTGTGATGGCGTAAATGTCAACAGGATTAAAACCATACTTAACTTTTGGTCTATTAAAAACTGGATTAAAAGAAAAAACTTAGAATTTTCTAAAAACCATATTGCATTACTCTGCCTTCAAAACAAAGCACAACTAAAAGAAAAACTGGAAAAACGCCACGAGCTTGCAACATTTATTGTTGAGTTCTTTTACGACAAAACCCTTAACGAAACTTCCAAAAACCAGGGAGGAAAAGATGAGGTTTTGGTGGAGTTTTCAGTACATGAAGTAAAGGCTGCCTATGATAATAGCTTTAGCCTTTTTAAAAAAGAAATAAACATTGATGATGTTGAGGATACTTTGTTCTACCTGTCTCGGATTGAGGCGATAAAGATAGAAGGAGGCTTTCTTGTGGTGTATAACCGCTTAACTATTGAGCGAACTGAACAGGACAATAAAAAACGCTATACTAAAGACGATTATCAAAAACTTAACCAGTTTTATGAAAGCAAGGTGCAGCAAATACATATTGTGGGCGAATATGCCCAACGAATGATTACCGATTACAGGAATGCGCTTCAGTTTGTGGAAGATTATTTCCAATTGAATTACAGTTCTTTCTTAAACAAGTATTTCAGGGGCAGCAGGCAAAATGAGATAAAGCGGAACATAACGCCTGCAAAATTCAGGCAACTTTTTGGTGAACTCTCCCCTACCCAATTGAAAATCATTAACGATAAGGAAACACCACATATAGTTGTGGCTGCCGGTCCGGGCAGTGGAAAAACAAAAGTATTAGTTCACAAGCTGGCTTCCTTACTACTGATGGAAGATGTAAAGCACGAGCAGTTATTGATGCTTACATTCTCCAGGGCGGCAGCTACTGAATTTAAAAAACGCCTTTTAAAGCTGATTGGTAATGCGGCCAACTTTATTGAAATTAAAACCTTCCATTCCTATTGTTTCGATTTGCTGGGTAAAGTAGGCACTTTAGAAAAATCGGCTAATATTTTAAATACCACGGTTGAGAGGATTAAGAATGGTGATGTTGAAGCAAGTAAAATTACTAAGACTGTTTTAGTGATTGATGAGGCCCAGGATATGAATGCAGAAGAGTTCGCTTTAATAACAGCATTGATGGAACAAAATGAAGAAATGAGGGTTATTGCAGTAGGTGATGACGACCAGAATATCTACGAGTTCAGGGGTGCGAGCGCTAAATATCTTGAGCAGTTTATATATGAAAATAAGGCGGTGAAGCATGAATTAGTTGAAAATTATCGTAGTAAAAGCAATCTGGTAGCATTCTCAAATCAATTTGTGCAGCAAATTCAGCACCGCCTAAAAGAAACACCAATTGTTGCTAATCAATCTGATAATGGAAAAATAAAGGTTGTTAGGTATCAAAGTAATAATCTTATAACCCCGCTTGTAACCAATATAGCTACTTCATACCTTTCCGGGACTACCTGTATAATTACAAAAACTAACGAAGAAGCCATAAAAGTTACAGGGCTACTTTTAAAGAACGGAATTCAGGCAAAACTGATACAATCTAATGACAGCTTTAATTTGTACAATCTTGTTGAAGTCCGGTTTTTATTGAATAAAATAGATGTGGGTGCTGATGTTTATACCATAACCGATGAGGTTTGGGATAATGCTAAACGGGAGCTGAATACTGTATTTCGCAACAGCAATAAATTGGAAATTTGCCTGAATATCATTAAGGATTTTGAAGCAACAAATCCGTATAAAAAGTATAAATCAGATTTAGAAGTTTTAATACGGGAGTCTAAACTGGAGGATTTCTACAACCACAATGGCGACACTATTTTTGTATCTACCATTCACAAAGCAAAAGGGAAAGAGTTTGATAACGTGTTTCTTTTGCTTGAGAACATTAACCCGGCTTCAGATGAAACCAAACGGCAATTATATGTGGCAATTACCCGGGCTAAGGTCAATTTAAATATACACTTAAATGGAAACTATCTTAATCATTTAAGTGCCGAAAATCTTGAGCGTATTGACAACTTAGAGCATTACCCTGCACCTGATAAAATTGCGGTACACACAACGCTAAAAGACGTGTGGCTGGACTATTTTAACAACAAGCAGCATCTAATTTCACAGTTGTTAAGTGGTGATAACCTGCGTATTAACGCAGATGAATGCCTTAATGCTAACGGGCAGTCCGTATTGAAGTTCTCAAAGAGTTTTCTTGAAAAGATTGAAGAAATGAAATCAAAACATTACGAATTAAAAAGTGTGAGGGTTAATTTCATATTGTATTGGCTTAAAGAAGGTTCTGCCCAGGAAATAAGAATAATACTGCCTGAACTCTACTTCGAAAAAGCCGTAAATTAAACCGTTTTTTTACTCAAATAAAACCTACAAAAAAACCTGCCGTAAAATTCCGGCAGGTTTTTTTAAGGCACGAAAATTCTGAAATTTCGGGTCAAAAAGTGCTTAATATTTCACTTTCGGACTTTGGATTTGCGGTGTGAAATATTAAAAACGGCTCGCCTCTTCCCCAATCAAAAATTCCATCCGGTTTCAACCAAAACCATCAGGTGAATTTCACGAAAATTTTCGCCAAAAATACTCTTATGGTTCATTAGACTATTAATTATGGTAATTCTGACCATAAGATTAGGTTTATTGAATTTAAAATAATAGCTTTGGCAGGAAATTTTACTATAAATAAACACCATTACTCTAATTTTCAGGCTTATATGTTATTCCTTGGTATCGATTTAGGCAGTTCATCTATAAAACTATCTGTTTTTAATGCCGTTACCGGCCAAATTGCGTGCTCGCTTACCGTTCCGGAGAACGAAATGGCTATTAATGCCCCGTATTTCGGCTGGGCAGAACAGGAACCTGAAAAATGGTGGGAATATATTAAAGATGGTATTAAGGCACTTCCTGCAAAGGGGGTTGATGTCAAAGCTATAAAAGGTATTGGCATAGCCTACCAAATGCACGGCCTGGTACTGACTGATGAAAACCTTAACCCTGTGCGCCCCTCTATTATATGGTGCGACAGCCGCGCTGCCGAAACCGGCGATGCCATTTACCAGCAAATGGGTACCGAAGCGTGCCAGCAAACCCTTTTGGGCAGCCCGGGCAACTTTACCGCAGCCAAGCTAAAGTGGGTTAAAGATAACGAACCCGATACCTATGCCCGAGCACGCTACATGATGCTGCCCGGCGATTATATAGCCGCCATGCTTACCGGCAGGGCGCAAACCACTGCATCGGGGCTTTCTGAGGCGGCATTGTGGAACTTTAAAGAGGCCCGCCCTGCTACCGAGGTACTTGATGCTATGCAAATTACCCATGATTTTATTCCGGAAGTAGTACCCACCTTTGGCCACCAGGCGGTTATCAGCACTGCTATTGCGGCCGAGCTTGGCCTTGCCGAAGGTACAGAGGTTACCTACCGCGCCGGAGACCAGCCCAATAACGCCCTTTCGCTTAGCGTGCTAAACCCGGGCGAAATAGCCACCACGGCAGGTACATCAGCCGTAATTTATTCGGTTACGCAGGCTAACGCTTTTGATGCCGATAACCGTGTAAACACCTTCCTGCACGTTAACAACACCCCGGAGCAGCACAGCAACGGCGTATTGTTGTGTATAAACGGTAGTGGCATACTGTACCAGTGGCTGCGCAAAACCCTTTCACTGGGTAGTAGCGCGCCCATATCTTATGAGTTGCTTAACGCCGAGGCCGCAAAAGCCGAACCCGGCAGCAAAGGCCTGCGTTTCTATCCGTTTGGCAATGGTGTAGAGCGCATCTTTGGCAACAAGCCTGCCTTTAGCGGCATACAAAACCTAAACTTCAACATTCACCAGTCGCCAGAGCTGGTACGCGCTGCCTGCGAGGGCATTGTGTTTGCTATGAACTACGGGTTTGACATTATGAAAGATATCAATGCAGGCGGCACACTGGTTAAGGCCGGTAATGCCAACCTGTTTTTGAGCCCGGTGTTCCGCGAAATATTTGTAAACACCACCCAAACCACCCTGGAGCTGTACAACACCGGTGGTGCAGAGGGCGCTGCACGTGGTGCGGCCTATGGTTTTGGCTACTTTAAAACGGCACAGGAAGCCTTTGCCAACCTGGAGCGCCTGCAAACCATAACCCCTACCCCGGAGCTTACTAAGCTGTATGCCGAAATTTATCAAAACTGGAAAAATAATCTGTAACCAAAATACTATTCTACTATGAGCACTACAAAACAAGCTTACTTTAAGAGTGTAGACAAGATAAAATTTGAGGGCCGTGAAAGCGATAACCCGCTTGCCTTTAAATGGTATGACGAAAACCGCGTTGTAGCCGGTAAAACCCTTAAAGAGCACTTTAAGTTTGCCATGGCATGGTGGCACACACTATGCAACACCGGTAGCGACCCTTTTGGCCCGGGTACCGAAACCCATGCGTGGGACAGCAAAGAAAACGCCGTTGCCCGCGCTAAAGACAAAATGGACGCCGGTTTTGAGTTTATGGAAAAACTGGGCATACCATACTACTGTTTCCACGATGTGGATTTGGTAGACGAAGCGCCAACCCTTGCCGAGTTTGAAGAGCGTGTGCAGGCTATGGTAGAGTATGCTAAAGAAAAGCAGAAAGAAACCGGTATTAAGCTACTTTGGGGTACCAGCAACCTGTTTAGCAACAAGCGCTACATGAACGGTGCCAGCACAAACCCTAACTTTGATGTTGTGGCTTATGCAGGCGCGCAGGCTAAAATTGCCATGGATGCTACTATTGCCCTTAACGGCGATGGTTATGTTTTCTGGGGTGGCCGCGAAGGCTACATGAGCCTGCTGAATACAGATATGAAGCGCGAGCAGGAGCACCTTGCCATGTTCCTTGCCATGTGCCGCGATTATGCACGCAAAGAAGGCTTTAAAGGTACGTTCTTTATTGAGCCTAAGCCTATGGAGCCAATGAAGCACCAGTATGATTTTGATGCTGCTACCTGTGTAGGCTTCCTTAACCAGTATGGCCTTAAAGACGACTTTAAACTAAACATAGAAGTAAACCACGCTACCCTTGCCAGCCATACCTTTGAGCACGAGCTTCAGGTGGCTGCCAATGCCGGCATGCTGGGCAGTGTAGACGCTAACCGTGGCGACTACCAGAACGGATGGGATACAGACCAGTTCCCTATCGATATTTATGAAGTTACACAGGCCATGCTTGTATTCCTTCAGGCGGGTGGCCTGCAGGGCGGTGGTGTAAACTTTGATGCTAAAGTGCGCCGCAACTCAATAGATATTGAAGATAAGTTTGTAGCACACATAAGCGGTATGGACGTATTTGCACGCGGACTTATAGCTGCTGAGCATATTCTTACAAACACTAAGTACACCAGCCTGCGCACAGAGCGTTATGCCTCTTTTGATGGTGGAAACGGTGCTGCGTTTGAAAAAGGCCAGCTAACTATTGAAAACCTTAACGAAATTGCACGCAAATCAGGCGAACCAACGCCATACAGCGGCAAGCAGGAGCTGTTTGAGCAAATTATTGCCAACGCTTACTAAGATAAATATTTTCTTACAAAACGTAACCGGCTTAAAGCAAATGCTTTAAGCCGGTTTTTTTATGCCCGTTTCTAAATAAATCCAAAACAAATACAGCTTCGTATGTATACCTGACTGAAAATGACAATTACAGCCTTGCCAAAAACAAAAAAACGGCCATTTTGATTATAGTAAGGTGTGGTTTTAATGGCCCTCCCTTTGCAGTTTTAACAAATTGCAGAGGGTTTTTTATTTTAAAATCAACGTTTTACACCTAATGTTAAGAAAATGTAAAAAATCACACACATAACTCAAATAATATATTTTTATAACAGAATAATTCTACATTTGCCCGATAAAGTCCCAAAAAATACGACTAACTACGATTTAATGCTGTTTTATGAGAAAAATTTTACAAATTTTAACATCTCGGAGCTGTTTAGTTAACACTCCCTTAACACAAGGCAGGATCAACAGATTTTTGACCTTATTTCTGTTTGTTTTTTCAGCTCAGCTGAGCTGGGGGCAAACCTGGACTTATGATTTTGGAACCGCTCCAAGTTCAAGCTGGACAACAGCAAGTACAGCAAACACCACTTTCCTCCCTGCCCCATCTACTGATGGTGGTACAGCAAGGGTTAGAAACAGTACTGCTGCAGGTGGATCTGCTATCTATCTTGATAATCCCGGATTATCCTCATTAGGAACTGGTGCGGAACTAAGGATAAGGCCTACAACTTCAGCCTCATTATCAAAAGTTAGTATATATGACTATGCCGGTGACAGCCAGGGATATATAAAATTCTCTGTCGTTTTAGCTAATGCAACTTCAGGTAATACAGTTTTTGCATTTGGTAACGGCTCATTTTACAGTGACAACAACTCTTACGATAATACAGCAGCAGGTGTAACTTTCGGAGCGGTTAAATGGACATGGGGTTCAAACAATATTACCACACAGGTACAAACAGGCAGCACTGCATCAACCTGGGTACAATCAACATTAACAAGTACCACAGGTTTAATACAAAAAGACGTAAAAGCTGATATTGAAATATATTTTAATAATACCAATAGTACGACTGCCAAAACTTACACAAGAAATGGCTCTACTTATTCAATAGCACAAAACAAATGGGATTTTTGGATAAATGGCGTTTTGGTAGGAGATGATGTAGCAAAAGCTGCTTTAGTAAATAATGCTGTGATTGATTCTTTTATATTTTTTAACGAGAGTTCTACTGCCACTGCACTCACATATATTGATGATATAGAATATTCAAGTGTTTTACCTTCAGTAGCCATTGGCACTGTTACACCAGACCATCTTGACTATGGCAATATTGCCGTAGGCAGTACCGATACTAAAACATTTACCGTGGCACAGGGCACAGGCATAACCGGCAACATTACAGCCGCAACTACAGCGCCTTTCCAGGTAAGTTTAGATAATACAACATTCAGCAGCTCGGTAAGCTTTGCAAACCCTGCCAGCGGCTCGCCAAGGACTATATACGTAAAATACAGCCCGGCAGCAGCAGGCCAGCATACTGATGGTGTTACTGTTAGTGTGGGCAGTGTATCTAAAACCGTAATTGTAGGCGGTACGGGTATATCATCAATTGGTACCCTTTCTACAGATATGCTTGATTATGGCAACGTAGCAGTAGGCACCACAAGCACACAAACCTTTACTGTGGGCCATGGTACCGGCATTACCGGTAACATTACGGCTACAACCACAGCACCTTTCCAGATAAGCTTAGACGGCAGCACCTTTGGCAACTCGGTAAGTTTTGCCAACCCTGCCACCGGAACCACACAAACCCTTTATGTTAGGTACAGCCCTACTGCAAGCGGCCCCCATACCGAAGCCGTTACGCTTACATCTACAGGCGCAACGCCCAAGCAACTGGCAGCAGGCGGTACAGGTGTAACAACTATTGGCACCATTGCTCCGGACCATCTTGATTACGGAAACGTAAACATCGACACAAACAGCACATTAAGCTTTACCGTAGGCCACGGAACCGGCATTACTGGCAACATAACCGCAGCAACTATAGCCCCTTTTCAGGTAAGTTTAGATAATACTACATTCAGCAACTCAGTAAGCTTTGCCAACCCTGCTACCGGCGCAACACAAACGGTATATGTAAAATACAGCCCCCTTACTGAAGGCCCTCACACCGAAGGCGTTGCAGTAAGCACAACAGGCGCAACAACTCAAAACGTAATTGTGGGTGGTACAGGTATAGCTTCGGCAGCCATTGGTACTGTTTCTACAGATATGCTTGATTATGGCAACGTTGCCGTAGGCAGCACAAGCACACAAACATTTACAGTAGGCCACGGCACAGGTATAAGCGGCAACATTACCGCCTCTACCATTGCACCTTTCCAAGTAAGTTTAGATGGTGTTACGTTTAGCAGCTCGGTAGCATTTGCTAACCCTGCCACCGGTGTAACACAAACCGTATATGTAAAATACAGCCCGGTTACAAGCGGCCCTCATACTGAAGCCGTTATAGTAAACGCAACCGGCGCAACAGAAAAAACCATTGCCGCAGGTGGTACAGGCATAATAGCCATTGGCACCCTTACCCCTGATTTTCTTGACTATGGCTATGTAAACGTGGGCAGCAGCAGCGTGCAAAGCTTTACCGTTAGTGCCGGTACAGGCATAAGCGGTAACATTACCGCCGCAACCGTTGCACCTTTCCAGGTAAGTTTAGATAACACCACGTTTAGTAACTCGGTTGCTTTTGCCAACCCTGCTACCGGAACTACACAAACTGTATATGTTAAGTACAGCCCTGCTGCAACAGGCCCGCACACCGAAGCCGTTACCCTAAACGCAGCCGGCGCAACAGAAAAAGCATTGGCCGCGGGCGGTACAGGCATAATTATACCGGTTATAACCAGCGCTACTACTGACAGCTCTGTATATAACACGGCAGATACCTATACCATTACATCTACAGGTACAGCACCTGTTACTTTCTCAGCTTCAAACGTACCTGCGGGCGCTACGTTTACCGCCTCATCGGGCACTATATCATTCCCTGCAACGTTTGCCGCTTCAGAAACCCCGTATAACATTTCTATAACGGCTACAAACAACTATGGTTCAGATACCAAAACCCTTGTATACACCCGTAGCAAGGCATCACAAACGTTAGGCTCTTTCGCCACTACTGATACTAAAGTTTACGGTACAGGCAGCTACACGCCTTCACTTACTGCTACATCAAACCTTGGTGTTACGTATACAAGTTCTAACCAAGCTGTAGCCACTACAAACGGCGCTACCATAACTATTGTAGGCGTAGGTACAACTACCATAACTGCAAGCCAGGCCGGCGATACCAACTGGAATGCCGCACCCGAAAAAACGCAAACCCTTACCGTTACACCAAAGGCACTTACTGTAACAGGAGCCAGCGCTTCAAACAAAGTGTATGATGCTACTAATACAGCTGCCATAACAGGTACTTATGTACTTAATGGTGTAGTAAACAGCGAGGTTGCCCTTAGCGGAACCCCAGCCGGTACTTTTGCAACTACAACAGTGGGCAATAACATAAACGTTACCATTACAGGCTTTACCATTACACCTGCCAATGCTAACTATACACTTACACAACCTGTAAGTTCGGCTAACATTACAGCAAGGCCGGTAACTATTACGGCTACTGCCCAGGATAAAACCTACGACGGTACAGTAACTGCTACCATTACCCCGGGCTACACGGTAAACAACACCGTAAACAGCGAGGTGCTTACTGTAACCGGTGCATTTACAAACGCCGATGCCGGTACTAACAAAACCGTTAACCTTACACTTGGCGGTACTACCGCAGCTAATTACAGCATTTCATCAGAACAAACCCCTGTTACTGCATCTATTAACAAAGCAGCACACCCGGGCTTTACGGTAAACGCCATAACCACAAGCTTAAACACACCGTTTACTATTACTTCAACTAATGTAAACGCGCCATCTAACGGAGCTTATACATACGGTAGCTCTAACAACTCAATATTTACAGTATCAGGCAATACTCTTACAGGTCTTGCAGCCGGTACTGCTACCTTAAACATCAGCCAGGCCGAAGGTACAAACTACCTTGCAAGCACTACCGGTACTGCTAACAATACGGTACAGGTAACGGTGGCTAACGTAATATACCCTTACAACTCTTTCCTTTCTACAGGCGGAGCTTATACAAATGCCAGCTCATGGTGTAAATGTAATACCGTTGTTAACTCTCCTTGTACAGGTACTACACCTGGTCAGGGTGGCTGGAGTGCAGTAGGTGTTAATGGTACACCAAGCGCCGCACAAACTGTGTTCATTAAAGGTGCTGTAACAGGTGCTACAACAGGTGCCACTAATCTTACAATACTATCTGGTGGAGAATTAACTGTTACAAGTACTTACCCTATAAGCTCTTCGCTTTTAGTAAAAGACGGTGGTAAATTAAACATTAACAGTTCTCTGTTTAATTTAAGCAGCACTTCTGCCACTTTTACAGTTGAAGATAATGCTGAAGTAGTGGTAAATGCTACATCTTCAAATATGACTAACTTCTTATGGAGGGGTATTGAGTCATTTGCAGGAAACTCAACATTTACGTTCTTAGCTGCTAATAATGACAACGAATTATTTACACTTACAGATATTACAAACAACTCTGCTACAGGTGCAAAATTTGGTAACCTTGTAATAGCACCAACCACTCTGGCTGGAAACTATACTTATGCTTTCCCTAATACAAGTGGTTCAATTAAGTTAACTCATGGTAACTTAACAATAACTAATGCTACAATTCGTAACATCGGCCTTAATGCTTCAGACTTTACTATAGGTGGTAATTTTATAGTTAACCCTACCTCAACCGGCTCAATTAACATACAGTCGCAGGGAGGCGCAAAAACATTTACGGTTAATGGAAATGTTATTAAAAATGGAACCGGAACCTTTAGGGGTACAACAGCTTCAACTGCAAATGCTTCCCTAACATTCAAAATTGATGGAGATTTGATTGTTAATGAGGGTAATATTATTCCACAAGCTACCAATTCGGCTACTGTAACTTCTGTAATTAACTTAAAAGGAGACCTAACTATTGCAAGTGGAGCTGCCGTTACCAATCAACTTTCGTCAGCCGGTTCGGTAAATAACACTATCAACTTTACAGGCACAGGAAACGGATTGACAGATGTAACTACGCAGACTATTGATATTGCCTCAACAGCTAATACTAACCTGGTATTTAATATTAAGAGTGGTGCTTATGTAAAGTTAGCCAATAATGATTTCCAGACAGCGGCCAACAATACATTTACCATTGAAACCGGAGGTACTTTTGATACCGATGTTTACAAACTTTCAGGCTCGGGTACATTTACATCAGCTACAAATTCAACTATAGCTACAGCCAATACAGCAGGTATAGGCGGTTCTGTAACATCTTCATCAAAAACCTTTAACGATGCTACAAACTATATCTTTAACGGTATAACCACTACACCATTCCCTGCTACTATTACAAAGGCACGTAATATTACTACCAATGCTAATGTAACGCTTAACGGTACTATTACACCATCGGGCGATGTAGCTGTTAGCGCAGGTACCCTTAACCTTAACAGCCTTAACCTTAACCGCAGTGCACAGGGCGGAACCTTTACAATTGCTACAGGTGCTACGGTAAATGTAGTGGGTGGTTCTGCACAGTTCCCGGCCAACTATACTACTAAAGACTTCCAGCCAAACAGCACGGTTGAGTATACTAATAATAGTACAGATGTAACAGTAGGCAACATTGCAGGTGCCAACTACCAAAATGTAAAAATTTCAGGTACAGGCGGAAAAGTACTTTCTGATGGCCTTATCGTAAATAATGACTTTACAATTGCTTCAGAAAACCCTGTAATTACAGTTACTACTGGCAAAACAATTACCGTTAAGAATAAAGTAATAAACCAGGCTGCAGCCGATAAGTTTGTAATTGCAAACAATGCAGCCCTTGTACAGGTAAACGAGGTAAGCAACACTGGCCAGGTAACAGTAAACCGCGACAGCAACCCGCTATACAGGCTTGATTACACCCTTTGGGGCTCACCTGTTGCAGGCCAGAACCTGTTTGCCTTTAGCGATGATACAGCCGTTAACCGTTTCTATACCTATGGGCTAAACACCAATGGCGAAGAAAACTACCTTGCCGTACCGGATCCTGCTGCCATTAACTTTGCACCGGCAACAGGCTACCTTATCCGTATGCCTAATAACCTGCCGGACGTTACAGGTTACAACACCGGAGATGCTACTTATGTAGACCACGGCGTGTTTACAGGTACGCTAAACAACGGTACCGTGGGTGCTGAGGCAGGCAACCTTGTAAACCATTACATAGCTGTGGCCAACCCGTATGCATCGCCAATAAGCGTGGTAGACTTCTTTACCCAAAACAGCGGCGTGCTTGAAGCCGGTGAAGGTATTTACTTCTGGAGGAAGAAAAACAACGCCCTTGCTACCAGCTACGCCCACCTTTCTATGGCAGGCTTTACCGCTAACAGTGCTGCAGGTGGTAATATTGAAAACGGTGGTGCTTATTATTATGGAGGCAATACAACCGGAAGCACCAACTTTAATGAAAACTGGATCATTTCTCCGGCACAGGGCTTCCTTGTAAAACTTAAGGATGGTATTAGCGCAACTTCAAAAGTAAACTTTACCAACAGCATGAGGCGTGGTGTTCCGGCAATAGGCCAGCCGTTCTTCAGGACACAAAACAATAACGATGCCCCTGCCGTATCAAGGTGGTGGATAAACCTTACCGGCGCCGATGTATTCAGCCAGTCGCTGGTAAGCTACATGCCACAGGCTACCACAGGCCTTGATTATGGTTATGATGCCCGCGCTATTTCAGATGGCCCTATAGCCTTATACTCTAAAGAAGCTGAGGACAACCTTGCCATACAGGCCAGGCCGGCATTTGAAGTGACCGATGTGGTGCCAATGGGCTTTAACATTACCACGGCGGGTGAATACACCCTGACACTTGACCACGTAGACGGCCAGTTTGCACAAGGGCAGGACATCTTTGTAAAAGACAACCTGCTGGGCACGGTACACAACCTGCAGGATGGCGCTTACACCTTTATAAGCGGTGCAGGCAGCTTTGATACAAGGTTTGAGGTACTGTACCAAACCGATGGTGAACTGGGCACTAACCAGCCTGAACTTGCCAACATGGTACTGGTGTACCAGCAAAACGGGGCCATAAACATTACTTCAGGTTCGGTTGAAATGACAGGCGTTACCCTGTATGACATCCGCGGCAGGAAGCTGTATGAGCAAAACGGCATCAATGCTACCCAAACATCGGTAAGCAACCTTGCTGTGGCGCAACAGGTAATAATAGCAGAAATACAAACCGTAAACGGTACCGTTTCTAAAAAGATAGTATACTAATTTTTGCCCCTAAAATAAAAGTTAACTAAAATGCCCCACGCGCTGCGTGGGGCATTTGTTATTATAAGCAAGCAGTCTTTTCAGGCTGCTTTTATATTCCCAAATATTTACGGAACCTGTTCCCCTGTTGGGTTTTGGTTTGGCGCATCTGCTTTGGTAGATATTATAGTATCTCCGTCTTTTTGAACAATAGTATCGCCCAGCGGCCTTGATGACATACCTTCTTCAGGTACAGTATCGGTAGTATTGCTAATGGTGTCGTTACCGCTTCCGGCTTTCCCCTCCCCTTTACAGGAAGCAAGGCTCAGTACCAATGCAAACGCAGCAGTAGCCACCTTAATAGTGTTTATGGTCTTTTTCATAGGTTATTGTTTTAAGCCCGTTATGGAGCAGGCGGTGGTGAAACAGTATCATTTGGCACAGTATCGGTTGTTGTGCCTGTAACATCAGTACTTATGGGCATAGGGGCATCGGCAACCGTATCGGTAGCTATGCTGTCAGCTTCAGCCTCATTCTCGGTTTTATTGCTGCCGCAGGAGGCCACTGTAAGGCCAAGGGCAAAAAGTGTGGTATAAAGTAACTTTTTCATAATGTTGGCTATTTGTTATCTTTCAAAAGTAAGTCCCTGAATATTAAAATTTTGCCATAGGTTTACTAAAAAATACATAAACTAATTATTAGGCTTATTCAGCTTAAGCGAGTCAGCCCGCTTTATAGAGTCGTTCCCATCATACATAGGGTCCGATACCGATGAGTTAGCCGGAGAAATATTCATATCGCTCGACGTCTGGGGCCCCGCTGCCGAAACCGGCGTGGTTAGGTAATCAGTATTGGTTGCGCTGCTTCCGCCGCTGCACGACAGGGCTAACCCCAATACAAAAATGGCTGCAAGATATATGGCAGAGTTTATGGTCTTCATGGCTTTAAATATTTGGTTTACTCAAAGTTACGTAGCAAAAAAGCGGCATAGTATTATAGTTTTATTAAATCGAAGCCAAAAAAAGCATAAAACCGTACCCGTTTTTCTTGAACTGGTTCAATATACTATCTTGTCTTAGTTCAATGAAACAGGGTGCCATTGTGTAGTAATTTTACAATATCAAATTTTAAAAACAACAACACCATGAAAAATAGAATTTTAGGCATCCACCACATAACTGCCATAGCAGGCGATGCCAAACGCAACTTCAACTTTTACAGCAACATTTTAGGCTTACGCTTTATTAAAAAAACCGTGAATTTTGACGACCCGGGCACTTACCACTTTTACTTTGGAGACGAAGTAGGCAGCGCCGGTACCATACTTACCTTTTTCCCTTGGGGCGAAGGCATACCACAAGGCCGCAGGGGCAGCGGTATGGCAACCGAAATTGGCTACTCTGTACCAAAAGGCAGCCTTGAGGCCTGGATAGAACGCTTTGAAAAATACAACGTAATCTATAACAAGCCTGCCGAAAAATTTGGCCAGCGCTACCTTACCTTCCTTGACCCGGACGGGCTTAAACTGGAACTGACCGAAGTAGAGGGCGACACCCGTAAACCATGGGAAACCGATGAGGTTAAGGCAGATATTGCAACACGCGGGTTTAACCACATTACGCTTACGCTAACAAGCAAAACGGCTACAGCGGCTATACTTACTGATATTTTTGGCTACACCCTTACTGCACAGGAAGGCAACCGCTACCGTTATACTACCGATGCCGTAGACCAGGCCGCTACCGTAGATATTGTAGAATTACCCGATGAAAAACGCGGCCATGTGGCTAACGGTACCGTGCACCACGTTGCATTCCGTGTGCCGAATGATGAAATTTTGATGGAGTTCCGCGAAAAAGTGGCCGCTGCCGGATACAGCATTACCCCGCAGATAGACCGCAACTACTTCCACAGCCTTTACTTTAGGGAACCGGGAGGCGTATTGTTTGAAATTGCTACCGATAACCCTGGCTTTATGGTAGACGAACCCCTTGAAGAACTGGGCAAAGGCCTTAAACTTCCTGCTCAGTATGAAAACCTTCGCGAAGATATTGAAGCACATTTAGTACCTGTAAATTAATTTGATATGGATTTTCAAGCTCTTAAATATATTTATAAACCCTCGGCTCAGCCGGGGGCTTATACCCTATTATTGTTACACGGCACCGGCGGCAATGAGGCCGACCTTATTCCGCTTGCTGAGAACTTTGGTAACGGGTTTAACATACTCAGCGTTCGTGGCAACGTGAGTGAAAACGGTATGCCCCGTTTTTTCCGCCGCCTGGGCATGGGCATTTTTGATGAAGAAGACCTAAACTTCCGTACCGATGAACTGGTGGCATTTGTAAAAGAAATTGCTGTAAAAGAAGGTTTTGACAGTACAAAAGTCATAGCTTTGGGCTACAGCAATGGTGCTAATATAGCCGGGGCTACCCTGGTTAAATACCCGGGCTTTTTAGCCGGCGCCATTATGTACAGGCCTATGCCTCCTTTTAAAAAATTAAGCATTGATGGCACGGCTAACAGCACACCTGTTTTAATGACTTCAGGTGCTATGGATGGTACCGTAAACCGCCAGGACAACCAGCAGTATGCCGAAGCGCTTCAACATGTCGGATATGTGGTTACACATCAAATTTTACCATCTGGCCACAACCTTACGCAACAGGATCTTACACTTACTGTTGACTGGCTTAAAACGTTATAGTATTTACATTTGTTTATTTTTAGCAGTATTTTTTATTACAATTTGCAATTTTTTCCCTAATTTAACACTCAAAATAGATAACCAACACAATGTCTAACATCGGATTAATAATTGAAGAAAGGCCTGCCGATATAGGTAACTTTCTGGTAGGGCGGCTTTTGCCCTTTAAGGAAAAACGCACCGTAGGCCCCTTTGCATTTATAGACCACATGGGCCCGGCTGCCCTTAGCGACCATGAAAATATGGATGTAGGCCCTCACCCCCACATAGGCCTCTCTACCCTAACCTACCTGTTTGAAGGTAATATAATGCACCGCGACAGCCTGGGTACTGAAATAGAAATAAAACCCAACCAGGTAAACTGGATGACTGCCGGAAGCGGTATTGTACACTCTGAGCGCACTCCTGAATATTTAAGGCATAGCGACAAGTTTTTACACGGCCTGCAAATTTGGGTAGCCCTGCCAAAAGAACTCGAGCAAATGGAACCTTCTTTTGCCCATATTGAAGAAGACGGTATGCCTGTTTGGCAGGAAGGCAGCATAACCATTAAACTAATTGCAGGTGAGGCTTTTGGTAAAAAATCGGCTGTGCCGGTATACAGCCCGCTGTATTTTTTAGAGCTTAAAACAACCCAAAAGCAGGAAGTAAACCTGGGGCATGGCCTGTATGGCGAAAGCGGACTGTATATTTTAGAAGGCAGCGTAGAAGGCGAAGGCCACAGCTTTGGCCCTAAACAGCTTTTAGTCGCCAAAGACAGCTCGCTATGCACCTTTACCATGAATGAAAATACCACGGTATATATTTTTGGCGGGGAGCCTTTCCCTGAGCCGCGCCACATATACTGGAACTTTGTGGCCACCAGCCCCGAAATGATAGAAGAAGCTAAGGTAAGGTGGCAGGAACAACGTTTCCCTAAAATTGAAGGCGAACACGGCTTTGTGCCCCTGCCCGAACAAAACTCTAACTTCAGGATTAAAAAATAATGGAAATACAACATATTGATGACGGCAAAAAAGGACAATTTAAAGCCGTGGAAGAAGGTAAGGAAGCCGGTATTATGACGTATGTTTGGGCCGGCCCCGATAAAATAATTATAGATCATACCGTTGGCAACCCCGAGTTTAAGGGCGTAGGCATGAAACTGCTGGATAAAGCGGTAGCCTTTGCCCGTGATAAAAGCCTGAAGATAATACCCCTGTGCCCGTTTGCCAAAAAGATGTTTGACCGTATGCCGGAATTGCATGACGTATTATCGCAATAATTAATTGTTGCGATAAAAGTCCCCCTTACTAACACTACCAAAAATTGCATGCAAACAACCTATAACAGCAAAACCATACTGTTTATAACAGGGGCTTTTGTTACCCATAATGTGTGGGATAACTGGAAGGCCTGGTTCGAATCTCAGGGTTATACCTGCCTTGCACCTGCATGGCCCCATAAAGATGCGCCGGCTGTCGAATTGCGCAACCGCAGGCCAAATGATACTGCCCTGGCTAAACTTACCCTGGCCGGGCTTGTAGCCCATTTTGAAACCATTGCTAAAGGCCTGCCTGAAAAACCGGTTGTTATAGGGCATTCTCTGGGAGGGCTTATTGTGCAGATACTTATAAACAAAGGTATTGCCGAAAGCGGTGTAGCCATACACAGCGTGCCGCCAAAGGGTGTTTTTTCGTTTGAATGGCCGTTTTTAAGGTCGATATGGAAACCGCTGGGCTATTTTACCGGAGTAAACAAAACCCACCTTATGAGTTTTAAAGAGTGGAGCTATGCCTTTACCAATGGTATGGATACAAAAGAGCAGCAGCTAAGCTATGAAACATATTGTATACCCGAGTCTAAACGCGTTATAAGAGGTGCACTGGGCAAAGCTGCAAAAGTAGATTTTGATAAAGTACATCCGCCATTGTTATTTATAACCGGCGATAATGATCATATAACCCCTAACTCGCTTAACTATGAGAATTATGTTAAGTATGATAAAGACCATGCTATAACAGATTATAAAGAGTTTAAAGGGCGTAACCATTTTGTACTGGGGCTACCCACCTGGCAACAGGAGGCAGAATATATACACTCATGGCTGGAGCTACTGGCCGTAAAACTGTAAAATAAAAAGGCAGCCCCCTACAGGCTGCCTTTCTCCTTCAAATAATATAGCTTGATGGCGTGTAATTAGTTTTTAAGAGAAGCTATGTCTATAACAAAGCGGTATTTTACATCACTTTTAAGCATACGCTCATAAGCCTCGTTAATGTAGTTCATGTCTATAATTTCAACATCGCTCACAATGTTGTGCTCAGCGCAGTAATCCAGCATTTCCTGGGTTTCTTTAATACCGCCTATCATACTGCCCATAATGCTCCTACGCTTGCCTATAAGGGCAAATGCCGGCGCTACAGATGGTGTTTCAGGAATACCTACCACAACCATTGTACCGTTTTTGCGCAGCAGGTTAAGGTATGTGCCATATTCATGCTGAGCAGATATGGTATTGATAATAAAGTCAAAACTGCCCTTAACCGCTTCAAGCTGTGCCGGGTCGGTTATCAGTACAAAGTGGTGTGCACCCAGTTTTTCGGCATCAGCCTGCTTTGATGGCGATGTGCTTAGCATGGTAACCTCAGCACCAAACGATGCTGCAAATTTAACCGCCATGTGGCCAAGCCCGCCAAGGCCCAGTACTGCCACTTTATGGCCTTTGCCCACGTTAAGGTGGCGCAGTGGCGAGTAGGTTGTAATACCGGCGCAAAGAAGCGGTGCAACACCCTCAAGAGGCAATTTGTCAGATACATGCACGGCATAGCTCTCATCTACATTTATGCTGGTTGAATAACCGCCATAAGTAGGTT
This sequence comes from Flavobacterium akiainvivens, assembly GCF_001278115.1. Classification (GTDB taxonomy): domain Bacteria; phylum Bacteroidota; class Bacteroidia; order Flavobacteriales; family Flavobacteriaceae; genus Flavobacterium; species Flavobacterium akiainvivens. Next base: position 1,410,642 of record NZ_LIYD01000005.1, read on the forward strand.
TTTCTGTACCACGCTCATAGCTGTTGTAAGTGCCGGTCATACCGTTTTCGCAATATTGCTCCTCACCTTCCTTACAGCTCTGGCACTCGCGGCAAGAATCTACAAAACAGCCCACACCGGCAAGGTCGCCCACCTTAAATTTAGTTACATGGCTACCTATAGATACTACCCTGCCCACAATTTCGTGGCCCGGTACAAGCGGATAAATTGTTGGTCCCCATTCGGCACGGGCGGTGTGCAGGTCGCTGTGGCATACGCCGCTGAATAAAATATCAATTTGTATGTGGTGCGGGTTTAGCTCCCCACGCTCAAAATCAAAGGGCTTAAGAGCTGTTTTAGCATCATAAGCGGCATAAGCGTTTACTTTTGTCATTGTTTTCGGGTTTATTTGTTGATGTGTTTATTTGTCAATCTGATAATCTTCAGGATTTCATCCTGCACCCCTGCCTAAAGGCAGGGGCAAATAATCTTGTGGAGAAGGCTGACTGCTGCCACCTGCTATCTGCCTACTGACTTACTTCCTCAAAGACTGAAGCTTCTCCCCCAGCTCTCTCCTATAGGTTATCCCTATTGGTATTTCGTTGCGCCTTATTACAACGCTGTCTTTGTATACCTCATCTACCTTATCCAGCGCTATAATGTATGATTTATGCGCCCTCATAAACAAAGACGATGGCAGCAGCTTTTCAAGGTCGTTAGTGGTTATTGTAGCCAGGTAATGGCGCTTTTGCGTAAATATCTTTACATAATTGCCATAACTCTGGGCATATAAAATGCTTTTTACCTCAATAGGATAGGTATCGCTGTCTACTTTCACGTATATTACCTCGGGCACTTTTTCCTCTGCTATTTCAGCCTGTTTTGGCGCTGCAAGCTCCATAAACCGGGTAATGGACTTTACAAACCGTGGATAATAAATGGGCTTAAGCAGGTAATCTATAACCCCATACTCGTAGCTTTCCAGTGCAAACTCACTATAGGCCGTGGTAAGTATAGTGCGCGGTGGGTTTTTCAGCTTTTTAAGCATATCTATACCTGTAATTTCGGGCATATCAATATCAAGAAACATAAGCTGCGGGCTGTGGTTTTCCAGGTACTGCATCGCCTCAACACCATTATACCCCTGAAACACCAGCTCAAGCTGCGGGCTTTGCTTAATATAATTTGCAAGAACGTAGTGGGCGGCGGGTTCGTCGTCTACAATAATACACGGTATGTTACCCTGCCCTGTCATATCCTTTTCAGTTGTAATTGCAGGTGGACAGTATAAGTGGCATTCTCGGTTATATCAAGGCTGTAATCGCTGCCATATTGCAGTTTTAGCCTTTCAATAGTATTTTTTATGCCTATTTTGGTACTTACCACCTCGGTTTTCTTTTCAGGCACGCTGTTTTTAACAAGCAGGTCGAGCTTGCCGTCTTTTATGGTAATACCAATGTACACAAAACATTTTTCTATGCTGCAGGTGCCGTGCTTAAAGGCATTCTCAATAAAGCATATTAGCAGCATAGGCGGTATTTTATAAGCGCCCTCATCATCTACATCAGTCATCATTTCAATATTGCAGCGGTAGCCTACACGCTCTTTTTCAAGCTGTACATAGCTGGCAATAAAGTTTATTTCGTCTTCAACCGGCACACACTTGCGCTCGTTGCTTTCTAACTGGTAGCGCATAAGCTGCGATACGTGCATAATAAGCTCCGGCGTACGGTCAGGAAACTGAAGGCTTATACCATACAGCGTGTTAAAGGTATTAAATAAAAAGTGCGGGTTAAGCTGTTCTTTAAGCGAGTTTATCTGTGCCTGGTTGTACAACAGCTTTTCCTGGTCAAGGTTTTTCCTGTCGCGGTAAAATTTAAATATAAGTATGGTACTCAGTATACAAATAAGGCTTGCCACCAGCGTTGCCGCCTGAAATACATAGCTCTTTTGCTCTGCTGATTTATACAGGAAACAATTTTTGTATATCCAGAAATTAGCCACCTTGTGCAGTATGAGCGAAAAAACCGCCGCCAAAACCACCGTGGCCAGTATATACAGCAGCACCTTGTGTTTTTTAAACAATATGGGCAGCAGCAAATAACGGTTAAGCTGCGCATGGCCATACAGCATAAGGAAATAAACGGCGCCACTCGATACACCGCGCCAGGACTTTATAAGTATCCAGTCGTTAAGTGTAAAGAGTATAAACGAAAATACCAGGATAAACACTTCCTGCCACCATTTGTTTTCGATTATTTTCTTAAAAGTAAGGCCCATGATTTCAAAATACAATACAAATTAACTACAAAACAAGCATTTTTAGTAAAAATGTATGACGAATTTAATTCATCATTTTAAACGGGTGTTTAATCTTTTATCAGCCATACCTTTGTAATGCAAATTTCCCTTACTTATATAAAAACCTACTACAATGCAATTAAAACAAGCAATGCTGTTAGTACTCTTGTGTTCCCTGCATGGCTTTGGGCAAAACCTTACGCTCAAAGAAGCCATAGATACCGGGGTGGCAAACTACGGCATGGTGCGGGCCAAAGAAAAATATGCACAGGCCGCACAGCAAACCGTGCAGCAGGCGCGGCGCGACTACCTGCCCAACCTAACCCTTAGCGCACAACAGGATTACGGAACCGTAAACGGCCAAAATGGCCCGCTGTATGGTTTTGGCGGTCTTGGCGTGGCCTCTTCGGGGTTACCGCTACCCGAACAAAACTGGAATGCAGCCTTTGGCGCACTCTACCTGGTTAACGTTAACTGGGAGTTTTTCAGTTTCGGACGTATAAAACAGCGCATAGAAGTGGCTAAAGCCGATGCCACCCGCCAGCAAAAAGATTACGACCAGGAAGTGTTTCAGCACAAGGTGCGCATAGCCGGGGCTTACCTTAACCTTTTGGCAAGCCAGAGGCTGGTTATCTCTCAGCAAAAAAACCTCGACCGTGCACAGGTGGTGCTTAACAATGCCGCGGTGCGCGTTAAAAACGGCCTTTTGCCGGGGGTTGACTCTACCCTTGCTTCCGCAGAAGTAAGCCGCGCAAAAATTTCACTTAACCAGATAAAAGAACAGGTAAAACTCCAGAATTATGAGCTGGTACGCCTTATGGGCGTAGACCCAACTGATTTTGTAGCAGATACCACCCTTGTGGCACGTATACCAAAAGGCGTATTAACTTCTGAGTCGGCTAACGACAGCCTTAACCCTATAAGGAAGTTTTACCAAAGCCGTATAGACCTGAGCAATGAGCAGGTTAAGTTATTCCGCAAAGAATACTGGCCTACTTTTAGCCTTTTTGGTGTGTTCCAGACAAGGGCATCGGGCTTTAATGCCGATTATGCCCAGGACCAGACTTCGTTTACCAAAAGCTATTGGGATGGCATTGAACCCACCCGCCAAAACTACCTTTTAGGCGTAGGCGTTACCTGGAACCTGACCACCATAATGCGTTCGTCTAAAAAAGTAAGCGCCCAAAAACTGATTACCGAAGGCTTTCAGGAAGAATATAAAGCTATAGACACGCAACTGAAAGCGCAGGAAGATGCCGCCAACGCACGCATTAACTATGCCATGAACAACTACCGGGAAGCGCCCAGGCAGGTACAGGCAGCACAGCAGGCTTACCTGCAACGCACTACCCTGTACAACAACGGGCTTACCAACCTGGTAGACGTTACACAGGCACTCTATGTGCTAAACCGCGCCGAGACCGACCGCGACGTGATTTATACCAATGTGTGGCAGGCGCTGCTTATGAAGGCCGCAGCCACGGGCGACTTTAACCTGTTTATAAACGAATTTTAAACCGCAATGAATTTAATACGTTTTGCACTACGCAAACCCATATCTATATTGGTGCTGGTTGCCGGGTTATTCTTCTTCGGTATAAGTGCCGTAAGGAGCATTAAGGTAGACATCCTGCCGCAAATGAACCTGCCCGTTATATACCTGGCGCACCCTTTTAGCGGCTATACGCCAGACCAGATGGAGTCGTACTTCGCTAAGAACTACATTAACATTATGCTGTTTGCAAACGGCGTAAAATCGATAGAAACCAAGAACATACAGGGCCTTACGCTTATGAAGGTAAGCTATTATGAAGGCACCAACATGGCACAGGCCGCCGCCGAGCTTTCGGCGCTAAGTAACAGGATTCAGGCTGCGTTCCCTCCCGGAAGCCAGCCGCCATTTGTTATCCGTTTTGATGCCTCGTCGCTGCCCGTAGGCCAGCTGGTATTAAGCAGTAAAACCCGCAGCAATAACGAACTCCAGGATTTGGCCAACGTATATGTGCGGGCTTCGTTTACCAGTATTCCCGGGCTTTTATCGCCACCACCTTTTGGCGGTAGCCCAAGGACTATTGAAATTAACGTAGACCCTGCCCAGCTTAGCGCGCACAACCTAACGCCAGACCAGATTGTAGAGGCCATAAGGCTAAATAACCAGACTGCGCCAAGCGGCAACGTGCGCGTGGGAGACAAAAACTACATTACCCCTACTAACAATACCATTAAGGAAATCAAGGATTTCAATAAAATCCCGTTGTTTAAGGGTGGCGTGCAAAACCTGTACCTGGGCGATGTAGCTACCGTTAAAGACGGTGCAGATATTACCAACGGTTATGCCCTGGTTAACGGTAAGCGCTCAGTATATGTAAGTATTGCCAAAGCGGGCGATGCCAGTACCTGGGAAGTGGTTAAAAACCTTAAAGCCAACCTGCCTAAAATACAAAGCACCCTGCCGGAAGACGTACAGATTTCGTATGAGTTTGACCAGTCGGTTTATGTAATCAACTCGGTTAAAAGTCTTATTACAGAAGGGGTTATAGGCGCCATACTTACCGGCCTTATGGTAATCCTGTTTTTGGGAGACAGGCGTGCAGCGCTTATTGTTATCCTAACCATCCCCATATCAATCATCTCGGGCGTGTTGTTCCTTAAAATGTTCGGGCAAACCATAAACCTGATGTCCCTCAGCGGGCTTGCGCTTGCAATCGGTATCCTTGTTGATGAAAGTACGGTTACCATAGAAAACATCCACCAGCACCTCGACATGGGTAAGCCAAAAGCACTCGCCATTTGGGATGCCTGTAAGGAAATAGCCCTGCCTAAACTGCTTATATTACTGTGTATACTTGCGGTGTTTGCCCCGGCGTTTACCATGGCAGGCATACCGGGCTCGCTGTTCCTGCCGCTGGCTATGGCCATTGGTTTCTCAATGGTGGTGTCGTTCCTGCTTTCGCAGACGTTTGTACCCGTTATGGCCAACTGGATTATGAAAGACGGCGGCCACGGCCACGGTAAACCCGAAGGCCGCGCCGAACATTCAGAACACGAAGACTACAACCACGACGGTAAACTGAGCCTTTTTGAGCGTTTCCGTATGCGTTTTATGCGCTTTTTAAACAGGCTGTTACCGGCCCGCAGGTTTGTATCGTTAGGATACCTTGTAGGTATAACCACACTTGCCGTGATTATGATAGGCATCATAGGCCAGGACGTGTTCCCTAAAGTAAACTCAAGCCAGTTTCAGCTGCGTATGCGTGCCCCTGATGGTACCCGTATAGAACGCACTGAGGAAAAAGCCCTGCACGTGCTGAACGAAATAGAGCGTACCGCCGGTAAAGACCACATAGGCATATCATCAGTTTATGTAGGTATGCACCCATCGCTGTTCTCGGTATCGCCCATCTATTTATTCATGGCAGGCCCACACGAAGCGGTATTCCAGATAAGCCTTAAGGATATGCATACCGATATGGATGAGTTTAAAGACCTGCTACGTAAAAACATATCTAAAGTAGAGCCCGATGTAAGGCTTTCGTTTGAACCTATTGAACTTACCGATAAGGTACTGAGCCAGGGCTCGCCTACGCCTATTGAGATACGCTTTGCCGGTAAAAACAAGAAGCTAAACGAAGAGTATGCCAACAAGATTATTGCTGAGCTTAAGAAAAAAGACTACTTCCGCGATGTGCAGATTGCACAGCCCATACACTACCCTGCCCTTGATATTAATATAGACAGGGTGCGCGCCGCACAGGTGGGTGTTGATATGAGCGATGTTTCGCGCTCGCTTATTGCCAGTACATCATCATCGCGCTACACCGAGAAAAACACCTGGATTGATGAAAAAGCCGGCCTGAGCTACAACGTGCAGGTGCAGGTGCCGCTGGATAAAATGAAGACCGAGCAGGATATGAACAATATTCCCCTGCTTAAAAACCAGGTGCGTCCTGTATTGGGAGACGTAGCCACCATTACCCATACCGAAACCCACGGCGAAAACGACAACCTGGGTGCTATGCCTTACTTATCTGTTACAGCAAACATAGACCATACCGACCTTGGTACAGCTACAGAAGATGTAAAAGCAGCCATTGCCGGCCTTGGCGAACTGCCGCGTGGCCTGTTTGTTGAGCCTATTGGCCTTTCTAAAGTATTAGATGAAACTATGGGCAGCCTGCAAACCGGTTTATTAGTAGCCGTTGTGGTAATCTTCCTTATGCTGGCTGCTAACTTCCAGTCGTTCCGTGTGTCGCTGGTCATTCTAACGGCTGTACCAGCGGTGGTGCTGGGCGCCATACTGTTGCTGCTGGCAACAGGCTCTACGCTTAACCTGCAATCGTATATGGGTATTATCATGTCAGTTGGCGTGTCTATTGCCAATGCGGTACTGCTGGTTACCAACGCCGAACAACTCCGTAAAGAAAACGGCGGCGATGCCCTTAAAGCAGCCCGCGAAGCAGCTTCTATACGCCTCCGCCCTATTATTATGACCTCGGTTGCCATGGTTATGGGTATGCTGCCCATGGCTATAGGCCACGGCGAAAGCGGCGAGCAAACATCGCCACTGGGCCGCGCGGTTATAGGCGGGCTTGTGTTCTCTACCTTTACCGTGCTTGTTATTTTGCCTGTTATCTTTGCATGGGCACAGGGCAAAGCAAGCATACAATCGGTATCGCTTGACCCGGAAGACGAAGAAAGCAAACATTATGTTCCATCAACACCAACGCAACACTAATATGAAAAAGTACCTTATTATACCAGCCGTAGCATTACTTTTGGCAAGCTGTGGCGAAGAAAAGAAACCTACACCACCACCGGCAGACCCGGATATTGAAACCTTTAACCTGCAAAAAGAAAAACTGAGCAGCGAGATACGCCTTCCGGCAGAATTGCAGGGCTTCCGCCAAACGGATTTATATGCTAAAGTAAGCAGCTATGTAAAAGAGCTTAAGGTAGACATAGGCTCTCAGGTTAAGGCCGGACAACTGCTTATTGTGCTTGAAGCACCTGAAATAAGCAGCCAGCTTGCTGCCGCCGAAAGCCGCCTGCATGCCGCCGAAGCCGTATATACCGCCACTAACGCCACCTACAACCGCATACTGGAAACCAGCAAGGTTGAGGGAACCATAAGCAAAAACGACCTTGATATAGCGCTTTCGCGGAAGAACAGCGACTACTCGCAACTTCAGGCTGCTAAAGCAGCTTATAAAGAGGTTCAGGTTAACCTGAGCTATCTTCAGATACGTGCCCCGTTTGACGGTATTGTATCGGCACGTAATATAAATGTGGGGGCTTATGTAGGCCCTGCCGGTAAAGGCAGCGAACTACCACTGCTTGTTGTACAGGATCAGCAAAAACTAAGGCTTGCCGTTAGTGTGCCCGAAATGTATACCGGCTACATGAGCATGGGCGATGAAATTAGCTTTACCGTAGGCCCAATACCCAACGAGGTCTTCAAGGCCAAAATACAGCGTATGAGTGGTGCTCTTGATTTAAGGCTGCGTAGCGAACGTGTAGAGATGGACGTAATGAACACCGGCAAGAGGCTGCTGCCCGGCATGGTGGCCGAGGTAATACTGCCGCTTAACGCCAAAGACAGTACCTATGTAGTGCCTAAAACGGCAGTGGTAAGCTCTGCTGAAGGGGCTTATGTATTAACCGTACAGGATAATAAAACGTACCGCACCGGCATTAAAAAAGGCCGCGAGCACGGCGATAAGGTTGAAATTTACAGCGACAGCCTTGCTGTAAACCAGCCGCTTGTTAAGGCCGCCAGCGAAGAGCTTCGCAACGGCACACCCGTTAAAAAATAAGAATTAATTGTTCTCATAATAATTTTGTTAGGTGAGAGAAGTCCCGGTGGAGTCAGCGCCCCGGGGCTTTTTTTATTTTAGCGATTAGCCGTCAGCTATTAGCTTTCAGATTGCTTCGTCGGTCCTGGTGTAATCCTTTGGCCTGTTTCTAATGTTCTATTGACAAAATCAGCATAGATTTTAGTACTGAAAGCTGAAAGCTAAAAAGGCCACCCATCGGGCAGCCTTTGTGAACTAACTCAAAATAATGTAGTAACTCAACTTATTTCTTTATCAGTAGTAATGATGGTGTATTGTTAAGCCATGTACTGCGTGATTCAACCAGTTTTTTCCAGCTGTCTACGCTTATTATCATCAGGTCCTGGCTTTGCAAAAACTCTTTTTCAAGCTTCTTCTCGTTTATAAGCTGTATATGGTTGGGCACATTGTGCTCTATACTGCGTATGGTTTCCTTAATCTGTGGGTTGTTTTTAACCGAACCATCAGCATCCAGCACCGTTACCTGAGAGCCGGCATTGCTTATCAGTTTTTGGGCAAAATCAATCAAAAACGCATCATCTTCCTGAAAAATAGTAACAAAAACACGGTCGGTACCCTTAAATTGCTTGTCTACCAGTATACCTACAGGCGAATCAGTCTTGGTAAGTATGTGCTGGGTTTGCTCATCAAACGGAGAGTTTTCAAACAGTTTTTCCTTACCGGTAAAGGTATTCAGCAGGTTTTCAGGATTTATCATACGGGTGGTAAAACCAAGTATTTTACCCAAAAGCGTGCCTTCAAAAATAGACTGGCCTATATCAATCAGCACCAGGTCAAACTCTCCTTTATTGGCTACGGTAGCAATATCGCTATCGGGGTCGGTGCTGGCTTTAAAAAGGGTTGTAATGCGCTGGTCAAGGTTTTCTGCTTCGGCAAGAACAGGCTTAAAACTTTCTTTTTCATACTCATCCAGGTTAAACGTATGGATTTCGTTACTTACCGAAACGTGCATGGCTGTTACCATAGCATTGCCTTTCATTTTACATACAAAGGCATTGGCAAGGCGCAATAGCGTTTTTCCTTCTTCAGGGCTGCTAAATGAAACCAGTACCTTAAAATTACTGGCCTGCCTTATTTCAGCCGGGATATAGTTTTTCTTGCGGTTGTAAATAAAGCCTATAAGGTCGAGCGCGGGGCCTGTCATAAACGTGGTAGCAAGCGCCATTATAACCATCATAGAGAAAATTTCGACAGATAGCACCCCAAGCTCAAGCCCAATGTTCAATACAATTAGCTCCATAAGCCCACGGGTGTTCATAAGGGCCCCAATGGTAAGGCTGTCGCGCCAGTTTTGCCCCACAAATTTAGCCGTAAGCGCACTACCCAGAAACTTACCTACAACGGCTACCAATATAATCAGGCCGCATACCTTCCACATATAAGGGTCGTTAAGCAGGCCTATCTGGGTTTTTAAACCTGTAAATACAAAGAACAGCGGCAGGAGTATAACCTGCGATACGTCTTCTACCTTCTCTATAAATATAGCTCGGAAACGCATATTCTCCGGCATAATGGCACCTGCCATAAACGCCCCAAACAGCGCGTGTATGCCTATAATTTCGGTAGTGTAAGATGATATTAGCAGTGTTAGGAAAAAGATGGCCACAACGGGCTTGCTTACATTTTCTTTATGGCTGTACAGGTCGCCAATACGCTTAAGGAATGGTTTAACCACCCACAGCATAAGGAATACATATACAACTGAAAGCCCTATAATATACAGCGCGCTTACAAAAGAGCCCGCTTTTACAATGGCAATAACGGCTGCAAGTATGCACCATGCGGTAACGTCATCGGCAGCGGCACAAGTAATAACCATGGCGCCAATGCGGGTGCGGTGCAACCCCCTTTCCTGCACTATACGCGCCAGTACCGGGAAAGCGGTTATACTCATGGCAATACCCATAAAGAGGCCAAATGAGCTGAAAGCAACATCGGCCGGGGCAAACTGGTCGTATATAAAATATGCCAGGGTTAAGCCCAGGGTAAAGGGTATAATTATACTGGCATGGCTAATAATTACGGCATCTTTAGCCTTGTTTTTAAGCACACTCAGGTCGAGCTCCATGCCCACCACAAACATAAAGAGTATAAGCCCCAGCTGGCTGAAGTATTTAAGGTTGCCCAGCGACTCTGACGGGAACAGTAAAGCAGAATATTCAGGGAAATAAGTACCTACAAGAGATGGCCCAAGTACAATACCGGCTATCATTTCGCCAATAACCGATGGCTGGCCTATTTTGCGGCATATCCATCCAAAAAAACGGGCCACAAATATTATGGTAATAATCTGAACCAAAAGCAGGGCAAGAGGGTCGCCCAGGTTATGGAAAATAGATTTTACAAACGTATCCCACTGCCCGGTGCCAAGTGCTGACTCTTTAATGGTACGGCCTGCCTCAAGGGTTTTGCCGTTTTTTAGCGCCCAGTAAATTAAGAAGGAAAATACAGCTATAATTATTACGTAAAAAGCGCTGTTTTTAAACTTTTTCATGATTGTGGCATTTAAAATATGCCGCAATATTATGCAGAAAAAAGTAAGTAAAGACGGTGCAAAAAGCTGTTAAAAGCCCTTTTGTAATAAAGCGCCACAATTATGTAATGAAACCGGTTTCGCTTCTTATACGCGTACTTTTTTTATAAAATCAGTTCGGTAAATCTCGCTTAGCGCAAAGGTATAATGACTGCCATCGGGCTGTAAACGGTCTGTTGTAATAATATCATGCGCATAAAACTGGACGTGTTTTACAGCTATAATGGTGGTTTTATTTATCTGACAAAAATCAGTTTCGGGCAGCAATTGCAACAGTTTCTGGAACGATGCGTTTTTAACCGTCATGCTTGTATTATCATTAAGCATAAGCAGCTTGTCGCGGCTGTCTATCTTGCTGGTAACAAAACAAAAAATCTTGTCTGTACTAATAAGTGCCTTACCCCTATCAGTATTCAACTGAATTTGTTTTGGTTTTGGAACTTCGGCCGCTTTGGGCTTTGCCATTAGGGCTGCCACTTTGTGCACGGCGTGTTCCAGGCGTTCGCGGCGCACGGGTTTTACCACATAGTCTACGGCATCGCGGTCAAAAGCATCTACAGCAAAATTTTTGTATGCGGTTGTAAAAATAACGGCCTTGCCTTTAACGGCATCAGCCACCTGAAGGCCGCTCATACCGGGCATTTCAATATCGGTAATAAGCAGGTCATAGTCCAGCCTGGCCTCTTCTTTAAGCAGTATTTCCGGGTTGTTAAAAGCCTTTACCACCTCCAGCTCCGGCATTTGTTCGCACAGCATTTTTAGCAGCGTTAGGCCCGGCAGCTCATCATCAAGCAGTAAGCATCTGATTTTTGTATTCAAGCAGGTTAATCTTTAGTTGTGCAACATAAACGTCTTCCTCGGTATAGCGATCGAGGCTAAAACACGACTTATAAATAATGCGTAGCCTTTGTTCAAGTGTGGCGGTACCTATACCGCTGTGCTGCTTGTGAAATGCCCCCTTGCCCGATATCTTGTTTGATACCGTTAGCACAAGCTCGCCGTCTTTAAACTCTATAATAATGGTAATAAAGGCGTCAGGGCTTTGCAGGTCGGCATGCTTAAAGGCATTTTCAATAAGGTCTATACAAATAAGCGGCGCCAGTATTTTTTGCTCATAAAGGGCATCAAGCTCGTCTATTTTCTTTTTTATGGTAAGCGAAAACAGCGGGCTTATTTTAATGCGGTTAATCTCAATAAGGTTCAGTGCAAACTCAATTTCTTCTTTGGGGTTTACAAAGCGGTTCTGGCTTTCATATAAAATATAATCAAGCACATTGCTAAGCTTATCCATAGCAAAATACGTTTGGTAAGCATGGCTTTGTATGGAGTTGAGTATGTTTTTGAACAGGTGCGGGTTAAGCTTAGCCTCAAGGGTTTGCAATTGTAGCGAATCAGCCTTATTTTCCATCTCCAGGAAACGGGTTTCAAGCTCTTTTTTTACCTTTTCTGATTTAAGCGTGCGCAAAATGAGCCACGCAAGGGTAATGCCCAGCAGCACAATTATACACAGCAAAAGGATAATATTTAACGGCATGGGCTATTGCTTTACAGGTTTACCGGCTTCGTTCCAGGCATCCATTCCGCCTTCAAGCTCTACAATATGTACAAAGCCCTTTTCCTTCAGCAGCTCAACCGCTTCGCTGCTGCGGCCACCGGCTTTGCAGTATACATATACCGTTTTATTTTTATCAAGGCTGTCTACGCGCTGGTTAAAATCCTTATCATAAATATGCATGTGTGTGGCATTATCAATATGGCCACTTTTATATTCTTTAGTGGTGCGCACATCAATAAGCTGGCCTTTGTGTTCAGCAATTTGCTTTTCAAAAGTGGCAGGTGCAACTTTTTCAACGCCTTTTTTTTGCTGGCCGTTGCATGAGGCAAAAGTCAGTGCTACAAACAGTATGTACAGTATATTTTTCAAACCTATTTTTTAATGGTAAACGTATCTTTAATAACAGTAAGCTGTGCCGCGGTAAACTTACCTGATTTCTTAAGCTTCTCTGTAAATACAGCTACTTCCTCGGGCGATGCTGGGCAGCCCAGGTTTTCGCCTTTATCGTTAAAAGAATCGGCCAGCAGGTTGCCTTTACTATCAAGCATTACCCAAAATGGCAGGCCGGCATCGGTACCTTTATACTTAGCCATAACCTCATCGGCACCGGGAGTTTCAAGGTTTTTCTTTTCAGGCCTTTCTTGAACGGTAAGGTGTACGGTTACGTAATTATCGTCAAACATTTTCTTGCAGGCCTCGCTTTCCATGTTCTTTTCCATTTTTTTGCACCAGCCACACCATGAGGCATGAAACATTACAAAAACGTTCTTTTTTTCTTTCTTAGCCTGTGCATAGGCATTGTTTAAAATGGTGGTAGCGTTTTCCTGGGCTGTAGAAGCTGTTACAGCAGTAAACACAAATAATACAGCTAATAAGTTTTTAAGTTTCATAAGGCTATTATTTTTAATGCAAGGTACTCAAAAAAAATTTATGCCCGAATAAAACCATTTTTAAAGAAATTACCTACTAAAAAAATTGTAAAACTTTTATAAAATTAGTCCGTTGCAAATAACACAAAATACATACATTTTTGTTATTTTCGGTGCGGATTTTCGACCAACTAAAAAAAGCTTTTTTTGTTATGAAGATGCACAGGGATATCCTTGTAATTGAAGATGATGAAGACGACAGGGAGATACTGCAGGAAATCTTCCGGGAGCTTGGCTATAAAAACAAAATTGTGTTTTTTGCCGACAGTACCGAAGCCCTTGAGTATATCCGCAGGCCGGAGGTTAACCCCTTCATCATAATTTCTGACATTAATATGCCCAAACTGGGTGGCTTTGAGCTGCGCAATATTATTTTGGACGAAGAACTGCTTAGCGATAAAGATATACCTTATATTTTTATATCTAACGCGCAGGATGAGGCATCTATCCGCGATGCAAACAAGCTGTCAATACAAGGCTACATACACAAAAGTGCAGATTACAACAACTACCGCGAAAAGATTAAGAACCTTATAGATTACTGGAAAGATAACGTTGGTTCTTTTAAGAATAAGAAGAAATAAAAAGCCCCTGCTGTTGCAAGGGCTTTTGTTTTACTGTTGCGGCTGTATAACGGGACCGTCCCACTGCATTATGCCACCTATAAGGTTGTAGGCTTTTTCAAAACCCAGCTGGTTCATAACGTTGCAGGCCTGGGCGCTACGGGCACCACTACGGCAGTATACATAATACGTTTTGCTTTTATCAAGCTCTTCAAGGGCGGCAATAAAACCCTGGCCCTGGTAAATATCTATATTAGTGGCACCGGGTATAATACCATCGTTCCACTCGTCTAAGGTGCGCACATCCAGTATTACGGCATCATCGTGCTCCTGGGTGCCCTGCCACCATTCTTGTTGCGATATATTCATATAAGGTATGGTTTAAAAAATGGGTGCTAAAATACGGATATTTTCTTTATCACTTTGTTAATCATTATCATTTTGATGTAATAATGCATAATACGATTCGCTTAATACCGCTGCCGCTTTTTCCATTTCATCTATATCCAAATGCCCAAAACCTAAGCGGGTAGCAGTGAGGTTTTTGCTTTGATATAAAATAATGTTGGGCAATAATAAACCCCGCGCAGCACACTCTCTTTTAAGCCTCATTAAACTAATATCGCCCTGCCACTCTACCCAAACGGCAAGCCCACGTGGTGGTATTTTAAACTTTATTTCACCCTTTAGCTTCCCGGCAAGCAGTTTTACAAAATAATCCCTGCGCTCTTTATAAAGCTTTGTATTTTTTTTAGAAAGCCGGTGCACCTCGCCTTCCTTAATCCACTCTGTAATAACCTGTTCTTTAACAACATCCGGTTCATGTTCCATTATGTTGCGGTGCTTTTGCAATTCGGCAATAAATGCCGGTGGGCCTGTTACAAACCCATAACCAAACCCCGGGGGCAAAGACCGCCCAAACGAACCTATATACACCACCTTACCGGCAGTATCAAAAGCGGCAAGAGGCAATACCGGATTGTTATCATAATGAAAATCAAAATCATAGTCGTCTTCAATAATAACAAACCCGTAGCTGTTGGCCAGTTCCGGTAGCTCCATCCTTCGTTTGGCACTAAGCACTGCTGTTGTTGGATAATGATAGTTTGAAGTAAGGTATAATGCCTTTATCTTGTGTTCCTTACAAACCTTTTTAAGCGCCGTGGTATTAATACCGGCGGCATCTACCGGTATGGTAATAATTTGTGCACCGCTGTCTAAAAGTGTCATGTTAGGCCTGTAATAACCGGGAGAGGCCACTACCACCTTGTCCCCTTTGCTTAATAACACCCGGGTAACAAGGTACAGGCTTATTTCATGACTGTTGGTAGTTAGCAGGTTTGCGGCAGGAATACGCAGCCCGCGTGTAAGGTTCAGGTAATTAGAAAAATGCTGCTTAAATGCCAAGTGGGTTGCCACTGTATTGTGCAGCCCCATAGTACCACTGTTTCTTTTAAGTTTAGAAACATACAACCTTGTAATTGCGGTGGTTTGCAACAGCCTTACATCGGGCAGGCCATCATTAAAAGCCAGCGGTAATTTGCTTGCCTCAGTGGGGTCTTCCAGTATGGCAGAACGGCTAAATTCAAAACCCGGGCTTGCTGCCGGGTTAGCCATTGCTGATTCTGCCCTGGGGTTTTTCTTTACCTGGGATAGTACAAATGCGCCCTTATTGGGCTGTATTTCAATCCACCCCTGCAATTCGAGGTCCTGTAGAGCCTTGATGAGTGTATTTCGGTTAACCGAAAGCAATTTGCACAAAATGCGTGTACCCGGCAGCTTGGTGCCTTCGGGCAGCAGCCCCGTTTGTATGGCTTTTATAAACTCAAATACTATTTGCAGGTACAACGCTGTGGGCTCCTGTGGTTTCAGGCTGATAAAGCTTTTAAAGGGAATTTTAACCGGACTACTCATTATTATTAAACTGGTACACTTTAGTGGTACGGCAAGGTATTACTTTTGGCAAAAACTTTAACCCATGAAACAATTTTATTTTAGTACACTGCTGCTGTTTAGTGCTGCACTATATGCACAAACCGAAAACGACAGCATTACTATGAATGAACTTATTATAAACGAAAACCGCTTCAGCACGCCGCTTTCCAAGCAAAACCGTAATGTTTATGTTATAGATAAAGCCGAAATTGAGAAACTGCCCGCCCGGTCTTTAAACGAAATACTTCAGTATGCCAATGGTGTAGACATAAGGCAAAGGGGGCCGTTTGGCAGCCAGGCAGATATA
Organism: Flavobacterium akiainvivens; assembly: GCF_001278115.1. Classification (GTDB taxonomy): domain Bacteria; phylum Bacteroidota; class Bacteroidia; order Flavobacteriales; family Flavobacteriaceae; genus Flavobacterium; species Flavobacterium akiainvivens. The sequence continues at coordinate 1,426,596 of NZ_LIYD01000005.1, forward strand.
AGCATAGACGGTGGCAGCTTTGAGCAAACTGTGGTACTTATTAACGGTGCCAAGATTATAGATTCGCAAACGGCGCACAACATGCTAAACCTGCCCATTCCGGCTGAAATAATAGAGCGCATAGAAATAATACGTGGGCCTGCCGCCAGGGTATACGGTATTAATAGCCTTACCGGCGCCATTAACATCATTACCAAAAAGCCTACAGATTCTGGGGTACTGTTAAGCACCTATGCCGGTTCTAACTTTGAAAAAGATGCCGATAATACCAATAACACTTTCTATGGCAGCGGGTTGCAGCTGGGTGGGGTATTGAGCAAAGAAAAGCATCAGCACTCGCTTTTTGTTTCGCACGATAAGAGCAACGGCTACCGTTATAATACCGGTTTCGAAAACAATAAGCTGTTTTACCAGGGTAACGTGCAGGTTAACAGCAATAATGAGGTTTCGGGCTCATTTGGCTATATCAAAAACGGCTTCGGGGCTAATGGCTTCTATGCCGCACCGGGCGACATAAACTCCCACGAGGTAGTGCAAACCACCTTTGCATCGGTACAGTCTAAGCACAAACTATCTGATAAATGGGCACTTACACCGCGTGTAAGCTACCGTTACAACTTTGACGACTACCGTTATTTTGGCAACGGAAACCTCAGTTCGGGCAGGAGCCTGCACTACACAAACTCTGTTGCAGCAGAGCTAAACACCTCATACAAAACAAGTAAGGGAGAATTTGGCTTTGGCGCCGAGGGCAGAAATGAGGATATTAACTCTACCAGCATAGGCCTGCACAACCGCAACAACTTTGGCGTATATGCCGAATACCGTACCACTTTCTTCGAAAAGCTGAACGTTAACATAGGCAGCTACCTTAACTATAACTCCGACTATAACTGGCAGTTATACCCCGGTATTGATGCCGGTTATGCCCTTACCGATGCTTTTAAAATAATAGGTAACATAGGCACCAGCCAGCGAATACCCTCATTTACAGACCTATACCTTGACCAGCGCCCCGGCAATATAGGCAACCCTACCCTCGATTCTGAGAACGCTTTTCAGAGTGAGCTGGGTTTCAAATACTTAAAGGGCAGTTTTAGCTTCAATGCCAACTATTTCTACAGGAATATCACCAATTTTATAGACTGGACCCGCAACGTTACTACCGAACCATGGCAAAGCCAGAACTTTGGAGACCTGGTTACCAATGGGTTAAACATGCGCAGCAGCTACAGCACCAGCCTTTCTGCCGAAAGCAATCTCACTATTAACCTGGGATACAGCTACTTAGACTCTGAGTTTAAAAACATACAGCTGGATGTAGCCTCAAAATACCTGATTTCATCACTTAAACACCAGGTAACCAACACCTTAAACTACCAATACAACAAATTTTCAGTACTGTTTGCCACCCGCTTTAACGAGAGGGCTACCGGTGCCACATATTGGGTTAACGACTTCAGGATCAGCCAGAAATTCAATGATTTTACGGTATTTGTAGATGCCCAGAACATTTTTAACACCACTTATTTTGAGGCAGGCGCCATTCCGTTGCCGGCAAGATGGTGTAGCGCAGGGGTAAAATTTGTTACTTTTTAGGCTGACAAAAACCAGGAATATACTTACAATTTAAACTCCAAAAGTGCTTAATTTTTCACTTTTGGAGTTTGGATTTACGGTGTGAAATATCAAAAACCGAAAACCGGGTAAAAAGCAGTATTTTTAAAACCTAAAATTTTAAAAATGTTGCTTCGGTTTATAAAACATCTTTATACCCTTTTTTGTATTGCGGTGCTGTTTACCCTTTTTTCAGGATGCACACAAACCGGCAATGTAAAAACCATAAAAATTGGCTTCAGCCAGGCCATGACTACCGATGAGTGGCGCAGGCAGATGAACAAGTCCATGCAGGTAGAGGCATCGCTGCACCCCGAAGTAGCCCTTGAAATTAAGGATGCCCAAAACAACGTTGCCGCCCAGATTAAAGATATAGAAAGCTTTATAGCCAATGGTGTAGATGTAATTATAGTTTCGCCCATTGAGGCCAAACCGCTTTCGGCAGTAATCCAGAAAGCCATAAGCAGCGGCATACCCGTACTGGCCGTAGACCGCAAGACTGATAACGAGGCCTTTACCGCATTCCTTGGGGCTGATAACATTGAGGTAGGCCGCAACGCCGCCAGCTACATCGTGGCCAATACCACCGGCAATGTAGACATTATAGAAATCACCGGCCTTAAAACCTCTTCCCCCGCTTATGAGCGCAGCCTGGGCTTTAGCCAGGTGCTGGCGCGCAACAGCAGGCTGCACCTTACCCAAACCGTTAATGCCGACTGGGAGGAACCCGCAGCCAAAACCGCCTTTAAGCAGGCATTGCAGGCCAACCCCAACACCCAGTATGTTTTTGCCCATAACGACCGCATGGCCCTGGGCGCTTGGCAGGCTGCCAAAGAGCTGGGCCTTGACGGCATAAACATTATAGGGGTAGATGCCCTAAACACCCCTAACGGCGGTATAGAGCTGGTAAAACAGGGAGTGCTTACCGCCACACTGCTCTACCCTAACGGTGGCAACGAGGCCATAAGGCTGGCCATGAGCATTTATAAGCGTGAGCCTTTTGCTAAAAACAACCTGCTCAGCACCATTGTGGTAGACCGCAATAATGCTGATATTATTAAAAACCAGGCCGATAAGGTGGCTCAGCAGCAGCAGGTTATAGAAAACCAGCTTAAGGCCATAAAGGTTCAGGAGCAGGAGTTTGCGTCCCAAAACCTTTTGGTTAAGCTGCTTACGTTTTTCCTGGTTATTATCTTTAGCCTGGCCGTTTACAGTATTTACAGCACCCTGTCGCTTTCGCAGAAGAAAAAGCAGCTTGAGGCTACCAACACCACCGTTACCAGCCAGAAAAACGAAATTGAGGCTATGGCCGCAGCAGCACGCCATGCAAACGAAGCGCGCCTGGGCTTTTTTACCGGCCTGAGCCACGAGTTTAAAACACCGCTTACGCTGATAATGAGCTATGCCGAATCGCTCAGTGAAAACAATAGGGTTAAAAGCACACCGCTAACGGACGAGGTTAAGCTCATCTACAACAATTCTGAAAGGCTGCTGCGGCTGGTTAACCAGTTGCTGGATTTCAGGCAGGTAGAAGAGCAAAAGCTCAGCCTGCATGCCGCACCTGCCAACCTGTATGATTTTACCCTTGCACTTATGGCGCATTTTAAAGGCGAGGCCACACGCCGCAACATTGCCTTTACCGTAGTGTGCAGCAACCAAAATATAGAGGCTTATATAGACCGCAACCTTATGGATAAGGTGTATTTTAACCTGATGGGAAACGCCTTTAAGTTTACGCCCGATAACGGCACCATAACCATCTCACTTACCGAAACACCTGACGACGTGCAGGTAACGGTTAAAGACAGCGGCATTGGCATCCCTGAAAAGGAGCTACAGCTCATTTTTAACCCGTTTTACAGGGCATCTAACAACACGCGCAACAGCTCGGGCATTGGGCTTAGCATATCAAGGGAGTTTGTACAGCTGCACGGCGGCACGTTAGAAGCCACATCCCACCACGGGGCGGCATTTACCCTTACCCTGCAAAAAGGCAGCACACACCTGGCGGCAGCGCAAATTACAACGGCACAAAATAGTGCTACCCCTGCCCTGCTGCACGATATTGAAAGTGAAGTGCCGCCTGTTGCCCATCGCCCGGCAGCCGAAAAACACACCCTGCTTGTGGTGGAAGACCACCCCGACCTGGTTAACTTTTTAAGCAGTAAACTGTCAGATGGCTACGAGGTGCTAACCAGCGATGGTACAGATGCCGTAACCCTTGCCCTGCACAACATACCCGATATTATTATTTGCGATGTAAACCTTAACGGAACCGATGGTTTTGAAATAAGCCGCACGCTGAAGAAAGACCTGCGCACATCGCACATACCCATTTTAATGCTCACAGCGCTTAGCAATAAGGAGTCGGTTTTAAAAGGGTTGCAGGCCGGTGCCGATGGCTACCTTACCAAACCATTCAGCCTTGCGGTATTGCAGCAATCACTCGAAAACCTGCTATACAACCGCGAAAAGCTGCGCTATTACTATACCAACAACATTTACAAGATAGCCACTGAAACCCGTTTTGGCAATGCCGAACAGGATTTTGTAACCAAAATGAACGGTGTTATTGCTCAGAATATGGATAACCCAGCCTTTTCGGTTGAAGAACTCGCCGAAAAAATGGGCGTATCGCGCGTGCAGCTGTACCGCAAGGTAAAAGCATTAATGGGCATCAGCATTAGCGACCATATTAACAACATACGCCTTGAGAAGGCTTCAGAAATGCTTAAGAACGCTTCCCTTAACGTTAGCGAAGTGGCCTATGCTTTGGGTTATTCATCGCCCAATTATTTCTCTACGGCCTTTAAAAACAAGTTTGGCGTTTCGCCTAAAGATTACAGGTAGGCAGTAATGTATAATGATACCAAAACTTACGTTTTACCGTGTATCAAAAACTAAAGTTGTGTAACATTACCGCAACTATAACGATGTAAACTATAATGTTTTCGGAATCATAAACATTTAAAATAAAACACTTTACAACCAAAACATTTTAAATACACACAACAGGTTACATAATTGAAACAGGATTAAAAACCCGCCGCTCTATTTCGGCCTACTTTAGCCCTGAATCAATTATCCTTTCTGTATGAACAAAATCGTTATATGGTCGGTTATCGCCGCCCTGGCAGGTTTCCTGTTTGGTTTTGATACCGTTGTTATTTCAGGCGCCGACCAGCAGTTGCAGCAGCTGTGGCACTCCAGCGATGCCTTTCACGGCTCGGTAGTAATGGGTATGGCCCTGTGGGGCACGGTTGTGGGCGCTATTTTTGGCGGCATCCCTACCAATGCCATCGGGCGCAAAAATACCCTGTTATGGATTGGCGCACTTTACTTTGTATCGGCCATTGGCTCTGCCCTGGTAAACGACCCGTATACTTTTGCCGCCTTCCGTTTTCTGGGTGGGCTTGGCGTAGGTGCCTCTACCATTGCCGCACCGGCGTATGTGTCTGAAATTGCCCCGGCTGAAAAGCGCGGCCGCCTGGTGGCGCTGTACCAGTTCAACATTGTCTTGGGCATACTGGTGGCCTTTGTTTCCAACTACTTTTTAAAAGACATAGGCACAAACGCCTGGCGCTGGATGCTGGGTGTACAGGCTTTCCCGGCACTTATCTACACCGCCCTTATGGCTACCGTGCCCAAGAGCCCACGCTGGCTATTGAGCAAGCTGCGTTATGACGAAGCCCGTAAGGTGCTTGCCGTTATCAATCCACAGGCCGATATAGAAACCCTTATGCTGGAACAAAACCAGGAACAGGACAGTGCCGGTGAAACCCTGTTTTCTAAAAAATACCGTTTCCCACTACTTTTGGCATTCCTTATCGCGTTTTTTAACCAGTTTTCGGGCATTAATGCGTTTTTATACTACGCACCCCGCATTTTTAAGGAAGCCGGCCTGGGCGATAGCACCGCACTACTAAGCAGCATAGGTATAGGCATCATCAACCTGGTTTTTACCCTTGTGGGCGTTGCGCTTATCGACAAATTTGGCCGCAGGCTGCTCATGTACATTGGGTCGGTGGGCTATATCATATCGTTAGGGTTAGTGTCGGCCGCATTTTACTTTGGGTGGGGTGGCATGGCAGTACCTGGCTTCTTGTTCCTGTTCATCGCGGCACACGCCATCGGGCAGGGCGCGGTAATATGGGTATTTATATCAGAAATTTTCCCTAACCATATCCGCGCATCGGGTCAGGCATTTGGCAGTTCGGTACACTGGGTACTGGCAGCCATAATCCCGTCGCTCGTGCCGGTACTGTTTAACACCATAGGTGCATGGGTGGTATTCCTTATCTTTACCGTCATGATGGTGTTCCAGCTGCTTTTTGTGGCCTTCCTGATGCCCGAAACCAAAGGCAAATCGCTTGAAGAACTTAGCAAACAACTCATTAAATAGCATAAACCAAACCTCAAGATGAACACTAAAAAACTAATACTTAGCGCCATAAGCAGCATGGCTATTTTTACGGCACAGGCTCAAATACCAAAAGAGGCTGAAGAAGCCCACTACAGGCCCAACTACCACTTTACACCAAAAGCCAACTGGATGAACGACCCTAACGGCCTTTTTTATGCCGATGGCGTGTACCACCAGTATTTTCAGTACTGGCCGTATGGCAACCTGTGGGGGCCTATGCACTGGGGCCATGCCACCAGCAAAGACCTTGTAACCTGGGAAGAACAGCCCATTGCCCTGTACCCTGACCGTTTTGGGTATATCTTTTCGGGCAGTGCGGTATATGATGTAAACAACACCAGCGGCTTTGGCAAGGATGGCAAAATTCCGGCTATTGCCGTATTTACCTACCACGACCCCGTTAAGGCAAAGGCAGGCAAGACCGATGTGGAAAGCCAGGGCATTGCCTACTCGCTCGACAACGGCCTTACCTGGACCAAGTATGACGAAGGCAACCCGGTACTTAAAAACCCCGGTATACGTGATTTCCGCGACCCAAAGGTATCGTGGGACTGGCAACACAACCAATGGGTAATGATTGTAGCTGCAAAAGACCGTGCGCAGCTGTATGCATCGGCCAACCTGAAGGACTGGAAATTTTTAAGTGAATTTGAAGAAAAGGTAACCCCGCACGGCGTTTGGGAATGCCCTGATTTCTTCCCGCTTACCGTAAAAGGCAGTAAAGAAGTAAAGTGGGTACTGGTGCAAAGCTACAATCCCGGCGGTGTTAACGGCGGCAGCGGCACACAATATTTTATAGGCGATTTTGACGGTACTACATTCACCGTTGATAAAACCTATGCCGAGCGTTTTGCCAAAGAAAAAGGCATCTGGCTTGATTATGGGCACGATAATTATGCGGGCGTAACGTGGGGCAACTCACCTAACGAGCGCGAAAAAAAATACATGACCGCCTGGATGATAAACCTTAACTATGGCTTTGACCAGCCTACCACCATTTGGCGCGGCATGAACTCCGTGGTAAAAGAGCTGGAGCTTATAAAAGACAAAAACGGCTACAGGCTTAGCATTGCCCCTGTGGAGTCGCTTAAAAAGTATATCGCTTCAACTGAAACGGTTAAGAAACTTTCGGTTAACAAAACCGCTACCCTGCCCACCGGTACATTAGACCTTGCAAAATCTGAAATTAACCTCGACCTCAAAGGCCTTAAAGACGGCGCTTATACCTTTACGCTTTCTAACAAAGACGGCGAAAGCCTTAAATTTGGCCTAGACAACACCAACAAGGTATTTTTTATAGACCGTTCTCAAAGCAGCAAGGGCACTATGTTTGAAAACCGTACCGCCGACCCTGCAAAAATGCCGCTTTTTAGCGCGCAAAAGGAGGTTAGCCTTAAAATACTGTTAGACAAAACATCTATCGAAATATTTTACAACAACGGCGAAAGGCTCATGACCGAGATTTTCTTTCCAAATAACCCGTTTACAACCCTTACGGTAGATGGCCCGGGCACGTTTAGCATAGAAAACCTGGTTATGCACCAGTTTGATTTTAAGAAGTAGTATCTTCACGTGATTAATATATAGTATGGATTCAAAAATAAAGGCCGTATCGTTTGGCGAGGTGCTGTGGGATGTTTTCGGTACCGAGAAGAAAATAGGCGGCGCCCCGCTAAACCTTGCCCTGCGCATGCAGAGCCTGGGCTGCGATGCCGCCATGATTAGCGCCATTGGCAACGACCACGACGGCCAAAATATAATAGACTACGTGCAGGGCAAAGGCCTTGACACCGCCGGTATTGTAACCGTTGAGGGCTACCCCACCGGGCTGGTACAGGTACACCTTAACGAGCACGGCAGCGCCAGTTATGATATTAGCTACCCCTCTGCATGGGATAAAATAGCCCTTAACAAAAGCGCCCGCAACCTTGCCGAAAGCGCCCACGTAATAATATACGGCAGCCTTGCCTGCCGCGATTTGGTAAGTCAACAGGCATTGGCAGAACTGCTGCAATACAACACGTTTAAGGTGTTTGATGTTAACCTGCGCAAGCCGCACTACAGCCTTGAAACCCTTAAAACACTGATGCAACCGGCAGATTTTATCAAGTTTAACGATGATGAGCTGCTGGAAATCGCGGCGGCATTGGGTTCAACTTCCGATAGTCTGGAAGAAAATATACACTACGTATACAAATGGCTCAACAAGGCTGATGTAAAAGGCATTTGCGTTACTCGTGGGGCACACGGCGCGCTCTTATTTTGGGAGGGACAGCTGTATGACAACGGCGGCTACAAAGTAACCGTTGCCGATACCGTAGGCGCGGGCGACTCATTCCTGGCAACGCTGATTATGAAACTGCTAAGCGGCCTGCCACCCCACAAAGCGCTTGATTATGCCTGTGCCATGGGCGCTCTTGTGGCGGCATCGCCCGGGGCAAACCCACATATTGAAGACACACAGGTAGAAAACTTGATTGCAAACGGGCAATAAAAATCAAAAGGAGATTGTAAGAATAACAATCTCCTTTTATTTTTGCATCAATATTTTTTGGCCCGCATACTTTATTTTAAAGTAGTGAGTTATGTACGTATGGAAAACAGCAAACTTGTAAAAAAACTCAGACAAGGCGACCAAAAAGCCTACAAAGAGGTCTACATGGCCTACTTTGACCGTCTGGTGCAGGTTGCAAAAAAGTTTGACTTTAAGTTCCTTACCCCGCAGGACCTGGTTCAGGAAACCTTTCTGCACCTCTACAAACAGCGCGATTTACTAAAAGAAGATGTTTTGTTTGATAAGCAGCTTTTCGTTATCTGCAAAAACCTGATTATAAACCATCTTAACCGCGAAAACAAGGTTATTCCGCTCGACCCGCATAAATTTTCGCTTCCGGAAGAAGAAACCACACAGCCTGATTTTGAAACCCAAAGAAACAGGCTAAACCACCTGCTGGAACAGCTGCCGGAGCAGCAGCGCAAAATATTTACACTGCACAAGCTGGACAACTACTCCTATCGTGAAATAGCTGAAATTACTAACCTTTCAGAGAAAACAATAGCCAACCACATTTACCTCGCCACAAAATTTATAAAAAATAGTTAGCCTTTCATTAGGAACTTTTTTCTGCCCGTTTGTTATACCCTAAAATAACAGCAACATGGGGCTTGAAATCTTTAAAACTAACGTTACCACACAGCAACAGGCAGACTACCTGCTGTTGCTTTTGCGCCAGCGCATATCTGACGGTATTATTTATTTCTACCCGCAAGGCACGGTGCATACCTGCCACATACAAACCAACCGGGACATTACAGATATAGCCTGTGCCTTTTTTAACAAGGAAGGGTTTGACTGCCAGAAACTTTAAAAAAACATACCATGGACGAAAAAGACATTGAGAAGAAGATGCAGGAAGCCTGGAACGCCCCGGTAACTGAACAGCCGCAAGGCGATAAAGAGGCACTATGGCAGCAGTTTGCAGCAGAGGCTTTCCCGGCCAGGAAAAAGCGCAGGCTACTGTTATACCCTGTGGCAGCGGTGCTTGCCGTAGCGCTGTGCATTACGGCTTATTTTTCGCAAAACGGCACAAACGGCAGCAACAATACATTGGCATATAGCATAATAGAAAACCCGTCATCAATCATTAAAACAGTTATATTGCCCGATAGCTCGGTTGTAGAACTCGAACCCGGTGCCGAAATCCGCTACAGCGAAAAATTTGGCCAAAACCGCAAAGTAGCGCTAACCGGCCATGCTTTCTTTAATGTAAAAAAAGACAAACAACACCCGTTTAGCGTGGCTTGTGGCGCAACAACCACAACCGTACTGGGCACCTGCTTTACCATAAATGGCACTGTAAACAACACCGTGCAGGTAAACCTGTATGAGGGCCGCGTGCAAATGACCGTTAAAGGCAACAACAGCAGCTGGATACTATCGCCCGGGGAAGAATTTGTATACAAAAATGGCAAGGCATCTGTTGAAGCATTTAGCCGTTTCCGCGATTTTAATGATACCGAACTGAACACCATAATAGCCTATATTAAAGACACATACGGCTATACTACCCATATACCCGCAGAATACCTTCAGAAAAAAATCACGCTGCGGCTGAATAAAAAGGAGAACCTTGAGAATGTAGTGGGCATTATTGCCCAGATGTATGACTTAAAACCAACTATAGATGAAAAAACAAAGAAGATAACCCTACAGTAAAAACGCAAAAGGATGATAGCCGCGAAACTAAACATCCTTTCCTGATTAAAACAGAGTCTCGAAAACCCTCTTAACCTATTTCAAAAGTACAAAAATTTATGAAGCATTTATTTTCAGCATGCTTTTTACTCTTTAGCCTGGGCATTTTTGCACAGCAGGTAAACCTTACCTTAGCTAAAGGTGCCACTTTAAAGGAAATATTTGGCAAGATTGAGCAGCAAACCGATTATAAGTTTGCCTTTACAGACCAGATAGACCTTACCCAGAAATACACAGGCGAAAACATTAGCCTTAAAGGTGCAACCATTAAGCAGGTGCTTGATGTGCTGGGTAAAAACCTTCCGTTTAAATTTGACACCATTGGCAACAACATAACCGTAAAGCGCACAGGTACAGGAGCTAAAAAGCAGGGTTCTTACATACTTTCAGGAACTGTTTTAGACGACAAGCAGGAAACCGTGGTGGCAGCCAGCATTCACATTGTAGAAACAGATGCATGGATTAGCACCGATGAAAACGGCAGGTTTTCTGCAACACTCCCCGCCGGGGATTACACACTGGAAACCAGCTATATTGGCCTTGCAAAGCACAGCCAGAAGGTTAGCCTTTCTAAAAATACCAACATAAGCATTGGCATGAGGGAAGACGCCGAAACCCTTGATGAGCTGGTTATAGCCCAAAACACAAAGGCGGTAGACATCCGCAAGCCGCAAATGAGCGTTAACAGCCTTACCACTGCCGAAATCAAGCAGATACCGGTGGCCATGGGCGAACCCGATGTTTTAAAATCGCTCATGACGCTGCCCGGTGTTACCAATGCCGGCGAGCTGTCTTCGGGTATAAATGTGCGCGGTGGTGCCGCAGACCAAAACCTGGTACTGCTGGACAACACCCCTATTTACAGCGATTCGCATATGTTTGGGTTCTTCTCGGTTTTTAATGCCGATGCCGTTAAAAGCCTTGACCTGTATAAAGGCGGCATACCCTCTAAATTTGGCGGCAGGGTATCATCTATATTAGATGTGCACCAGCAACCGGGCATTAACGACAGCCTCAGGTTTAACGGCGGTATAGGCCTTATATCAAGCAAGTTACTGGTTGAAGGCCCCGTGCAGCGCGACAAGAGTTCGTTTATGGTGGCAGGCCGCACCTCTTATGCCCACCTGTTCCTTAAGTTGGCCGATAACAACAACTCGGCTATGTTTTATGACATCAACGCCCGTTTTAACCAGAAGATTAACGACAACAACAGCCTGCATTTTTCGGGCTACCTGGGCAGCGATGTGTTTGATATAGGCAACAACTTTACCAGCAGCTACGGCAATGCCATGGCTACACTTAACTGGAAGCACTCTTTTTCAGACAACCTTAAAACTGCCTTACAGGTGTTTTACAGCGATTACAAGTTTAAGGTAGGTATTGATTCTGAAGGTCTTGACTGGGATAGCGGCATTGCTACCTACGGCCTTAAGTATGACTGGCTGCACAAGCTGGGCGAAAAAACAAGCCTTAACTATGGTATTGAAACCACGTATTATGACTTTAATCCCGGCACCCTGCGCCCGTTAAGGGAAGACTCTCAGTTTAACTACCAGCAGTTTCAAAAAAAGCACGCCCTTGAGCCATCGGCCTATCTTGATATAGAACAGGAAATTACCGAAAAGCTAAACCTGCGCTATGGCGTGCGCTACAGTATGTTCTATCGCTTTGGCCAGGAGGAAGTTAACATTTATCAAAACAATAACCCTGTACTCTACAACCCTACATTTGGCATTTATGAAGAAGCCGACCCAATAGGTACCCTAAGCTACGGCCGTGGCGATAAAATTGCCAGCTTTGATAACTTTGAGCCCCGTGCCGCGCTGTCGTACACCATTAATGACGACCAGTCTGTTAAGGCCAGCTACAACCGTATGGCGCAGTACCTGCACATTATTGCCAACACGCAGTCTCCGCTACCTATGAACATCTGGACACCCAGCGGGCCGCACATAAAGCCTCAATTGCTTGACCAGTATGCACTTGGGTACTTCAGGAATTTCAACAACAAAGAGTATTCGCTTGAAACCGAGGTGTTTTACAAAACCATCCAGAACCGTATTGACTATGTAGACGGGGCAGATATTTTTGCTAACGAAAAGATTGAAACCGTGCTGCTTAACGGCAAAGCAAGGTCTTACGGGCTTGAGGTTTTGTTCCGTAAAAACACAGGGGTGTTTACCGGATGGGTATCCTACACCCTGTCGAGGGCTGAGCAAAAAACGGCCGGCAGGACACCCGAAGAACCCGGCGTTGCCAATGGCGACTGGTACCTTTCTGCCCACGATAAGCTTCATAATCTGAACATTACGGGCAATTATGACTACAACCCTAAGTGGTCGTTCAGCGCTAACTTTACGCTGCAGTCAGGCCGCCCGGTAACCTTCCCTAACGGCTATTTTGATTTTGGCGGCATACAGGTGCCCAACTATTCTGAACGTAATAAAGACCGCCTTCCGGCCTACCACCACCTTGATGTGGCGGCCACCTACACCCCAAAACCCGATAAGAAAAAGGGCTGGCAAAGCCAGTGGGTATTCAGTATTTACAACCTGTACGGCCGCAAAAACGCTGCATCCATAAGCTTTGGCGCTAACGAAGATACCGGCGTAAACGAAGCCACCCGCCTTTCAATATTTGGCATAATACCAAGTGTTTCTTACAACTTTAAATTCTAAATGCTATGAAAAAGAAGAATATAACCCTACAGAAACTACAAGTTATAGTACTGATATTGTCGTGTTTAGGGCTGTTTTCGTGTGAAGACGTTATCCAGGCCGACCTCGATACCGGCGAAGCCAAGCTGGTGGTTGATGCCGAAATACTGTGGCAAAAGGGCACCGATGGCGCCGTGCAAACCGTAAAATTAAGCCGTATGGCGGGTTATTATGTCCCTGCAACGCCTAAAGTATCTGGTGCACAGGTATATATAGAAAACAGTACGGGCACCCAGTTTGCCTTTCCGGAGGTGGAACCCGGCGTGTACACCTGTACCAACTTCGTCCCTGCGCTTAACGAAACCTATACGCTGCACGTAACCGTTGATGGTGAGGTATTTACAGCCACCGAAACCCTTATGCCGGTAACTGAAATACACAACCTTATACAGGATGCCGATGGCGGCTTTACCGGAGACGAAATGGAGGTAGCCATCTACTTTAACGACCCGGCCAACCAGCCTAACTACTACTTAATCAGCTTTATAACACCTACATTGGCCTACCCTGATTATGAGCTTACCGATGACGGGCTTACCGACGGCAACGAGCTAAAGGCCGATTACAGCCACGAAGATCTAGTGGCAGGCGATTCTGTACAGATAACATTAAGGGGCATATCGCACCCGTTTTACAACTATATGAACCTGATTCTCAGCGCAGCAGACTCGAACCCTTTTGCCACACCACCGGCTAATATTAAAGGTAATGTGCTCAACCAGGATGCTAACGGCAGCGAGGCCCTGGGCTACTTCAGGTTGTGCGAATCAGACTACAGGGATTACACCATCCAATAAAATTTTAGTTTCAAAGTTAGGTTAGTTTTAAGCTGTCCCAAATTTTTTTGGGGCAGTTTTTGTTTGTTTCTGGGTGCAAAAAAGTGCTTAATTTTTCACTTTCGGACTTCATTTTCACGGTGTGAAATATCAAAACGGGTTCGGGATAAAAATCGGTCTTCTGAAATTCACAAAATACAATTAAATTGTAAAATTTTATGCCAATTGTTTTGCCAATAAAAATAATTGATATATTTGCCCTGTTACAAAAAACCAAATAATGATTTTTAATCAGCTACATCATCATCATTTTCACACTGGCTCAAATGCGAGAAGAAAATGATATGTAGTTAACTAAGATATTTTCTAAACCCGTTTGAGTAAAATCAGACGGGTTTTTTATTTCATAGCGCGCTCCCCCTCTTTTTTTACTCAGGCTTATTAAACAAACAATAACAATGAGTACTTTAAAAATGGCCGTACAAAAAAGCGGCAGGCTGAGCGAAAAATCACTACAACTGCTGCGGGAATGCGGCATACGCCTCTCAAACGGCGAGCGCACCCTTAAGGCTACCTCCCCCAACTTCCCGGTTGAAATCCTGTTTTTGCGCGATGACGATATCCCGCAGTATGTAGAGCAGGGCGTGGCCGATGTGGGCATACTGGGCGAAAACGAGGTGTGGGAAAAAGCCAAGGCCGTTACCACCATCAAAAAACTGGGCTTTGCCAACTGCCGCCTGTCGCTTGCCATACCTAAAGATGCTGTGTATACAGATATTACCTGGTTCAACGGCAAGAAGATAGCCACCAGCTACCCCGTTATCCTCCAGAAATTCTTAACCCAAAACAACCTCGATGCCGAGATTGAACCCATTAGCGGCAGCGTGGAAATTGCCCCCGGAATAGGCCTGGCCGACGCTATTTTTGACATTGTGAGCACCGGCAGCACCCTGCTGATGAACGGCCTTAAGGAAGTACAAACCGTTACCGAAAGCGAGGCCGTACTGATTGCAAATCCATCACTTACACCTGAAAAACAGGATGTTTTAAACCAACTGCTGTTCCGCATACAGGCGGTAAAGAATGCGGCTGAGAACAAGTACATACTGCTTAACGCTCCTAACACAAGCCTCGAACAGATAGCGCAGGTACTGCCCGGCATGAAAAGCCCCACCGTACTGCCGCTTAAAGAACCGGGCTGGAGCAGCATACACTCGGTTATCCGCGAAGACGAGTTTTGGGACAACATAGGCCGCCTTAAAGCCCTGGGCGCCGAAGGTATTTTAGTGGTTAACGTTGAAAAAATGATACTATGAAAACCTGTATAAACCCCACCCCGCAGCAATGGGCGGCCTTATGCCAGCGCCCCCAGATAGCCGCCGAAAACCTTGAAGAGCTTACCCGCCAGGTGTTTACCGAAATTCAACGAAATGGCGATGTTGCCGTTGCCAAGTACACCGGTATTTTTGATGGCATTGTACCCAATAGCCTTGCGCTTACCGCAGCAGAAATAGCCGCCGGTGCACAGCGAACCCCAGCTGAGTTACAGGCTGCCATTCAACTGGCTAAAGCTAATATTGAGAAATTCCACACCGCACAAATTGAGCAGAAACAAATAATAGAAACCACTCCCGGTGTGGCCTGCTGGCGCGAAAGCCGTGGTATTGAGCGTGTGGGCATTTACATCCCCGGTGGGTCGGCACCGTTGTTTTCAACCGTGCTCATGCTTGCAATACCTGCACAAATAGCGGGTTGTAAGGAAATTATACTGTGCACCCCACCCGATAAGCAGGGCAACATTAACCCCGCCATTTTGTATGCGGCACAGCTTACAGGCATTACCGCCGTGTACCGCGTGGGCGGCATTCAGGCCATTGGCGCACTGGCTATTGGCACCCAGAGCATCCCAAAGGTTGACAAAATTTTTGGGCCAGGGAACCAGTACGTTACCGCCGCCAAGCAAACCGCCCTTAATTATGGTGTGGCTATTGACCTGCCCGCAGGCCCCAGCGAGCTTTTGGTTATTGCAGATGATACGGCCAACCCCGAGTATGTGGCGGCCGACCTGCTTTCCCAAGCCGAGCACGGCCCTGACAGCCAGGTTATTTTACTGAGCAACAGCGAAGTTATTGTAGCCAACACACTAAAGGCCATTGACAAACAGGTAAAAGCGCTTCCGCGTAAGGAAATTGCCCTGAAAGCCCTGCAAAACAGCAAGGCCATTGTATTGGGCACGCTTGCTGAATGCCTTGATTTCAGCAATGCCTATGCGCCGGAACACCTTATCTTAAACTGTCGCGATGCTGAAAAATACGGTGATAAAATTACCAATGCGGGCTCGGTGTTCCTGGGCAATTACAGTTGCGAAAGCGCCGGCGATTATGCCAGCGGCACCAACCACACCCTGCCCACAAACGGCTATGCCCGCAGCTACAGCGGGGTTTCGGTTGACAGCTTCATCAAAAAGATAACCTTCCAGAAAATCAGTAAGGAAGGCTTGCAGGCCATTGGCCCCGCCATTGAAGCCATGGCCGCTGCCGAACAATTACAAGCCCACAAAAATGCCGTTTCCATCCGCTTAAAAGACCTGAAAAATGTTTAACCTGACCAACATAGTGCGCCCCAACATAGTGGCGCTACAGCCCTACTCTTCTGCCCGAGACGAATTTGAGGGCAGCGAGGGCATCTTTTTGGATGCCAATGAAAACCCGTTCGGTATCCTGAACCGCTACCCCGATCCGCTGCAAAAACAGCTGAAGCAGCGCCTGGGAGAAATCAAGGGTATCGACTCGCAAAACACCTTCATTGGCAACGGCAGTGATGAAGCCATAGACCTGTGCCTGCGCATTTTCTGCGAACCCGGCAAAGACAAAGTGCTTACCTTCTCCCCCACGTATGGCATGTACCAGGTAGCGGCAGACATTAATAATGTGGAACTAATTACGCTTCCGTTAAACGGAAATTTCCAGGTAGACTTTGAACAGTCTTTGCCGCTTTTACAGGATGAAACCCTGAAAATCATCTTTATCTGTTCGCCCAATAACCCCACGGGAAATACGGTTGACGGTATCGAAACCCTGCTGCAAAACTTCAGCGGCGTGGTGGTGGTAGATGAAGCCTATGCCGATTTTAACGATGCTTCGCTGCTGGGCAGGCTGGCACAATACCCCAACCTCATCATACTGCAAACGCTCAGTAAAGCGTGGGGGCTTGCCGCGGCACGTGTGGGCATGGCATTCGCATCAACAGAAATTATCAAATTGTTCAACAAGGTAAAGCCGCCCTACAACATCAGCAGCCTTAACTATACCGCTGCCATTCAGGCTTTAGCCGATACACAAGGTTTTGAAAGCCGCAAGGCACTGCTCATTTCCGAAAGGGAAAAACTGGCTTTAGCATTGGCTGAACTGCCCTTGGTAACCACCGTGTACCCGTCTGATGCCAATTTTATTTTAATAGCCGTTACCGATGCCGATGCCGTTTACAACACGCTGGCACAGGAGGGTATTATCATTCGCAACCGCAGCAAAGTGGTGCCCGGCGGCCTGCGCATTTCCATTGGCACACCGGCGGAAAACGCCACATTAGTAACCGCCCTTAAAAACCTATCCGCATGAAAAAAGTACTCTTTATAGACCGCGACGGCACGCTGGTTATAGAACCGCCGGTTGACCTGCAACTTGACAGCCTGGAAAAGCTGGAGTTTTACCCCGGCGTGTTTGGCGGGCTTTCTAAAATAGCCCGCGAGTTGGATTATGAGTTGGTTATGGTAACCAACCAGGACGGTTTGGGCACTGATTCATTTCCGGAAGATACCTTTTGGCCTGCCCAAAATAAAATACTTAAAGCCTTTGAAAATGAGGGTGTAAAGTTTGCCGATATATTGGTGGACCGCAGTTTTGAATCCCAGAACCTGCCTACCCGCAAGCCAGGCATTGGTATGCTGACCCACTACCTTAAAGGCGGTTATGACCTTGCCAACAGCTATGTGATTGGCGACAGGCCTACCGATGTAAAGCTGGCGCAGAATTTGGGCTGTCAGTCGGTTTTTATAGGGGCCGAATGCGAGGGCGCTACCCTGTGCACCACCAGTTGGGAGGCCATTTACCGCTACCTGAAGCAGCAGCCCCGCACGGCTACCGTTAACCGTAAAACCAACGAAACCGCCATTGCCATAACCGTAAACCTTGACGGCACAGGCCAAAGCAGCATTGATACCGGCTTGGGCTTTTTTGACCACATGCTCGACCAGCTGGCGCGCCACGGCGGTATAGACCTCAACATCAAAGTTAAAGGCGACCTGCACATAGACGAGCACCACACCATTGAAGACACGGCATTAGCTTTAGGCGAGGCTTTTTTACAGGCATTGGGCAGCAAAAAAGGCATTGAGCGCTACGGTTTCCTACTCCCTATGGACGACTGCCTGGCTCAGGTGGCTATTGATTTTGGCGGAAGGCCCTGGCTGGTGTGGGATGCTGATTTTAAGCGCGAAAGCATTGGCGGCCTCCCTACCGAGATGTTCCTGCACTTTTTTAAATCGTTTAGCGATACCGCCAAATGCAACCTTAACATAAAGGCCGAGGGCACTAACGAACACCACAAGATTGAAGCCATATTTAAAGCCTTTGCAAAGGCCATAAAAATGGCGGTAACACAAACGGGCAACTACGCCATACCCAGCACAAAAGGAGTATTATGACAGCTATTGTAAAATATAACGCGGGCAACACGCAGTCGGTTGAAAGCGCAGTAAAACGGCTTGGTTTTGAGTGTATTGTCACTGCTGATAAAGACATACTGCTTGCCGCCAATAACGTAATTTTCCCCGGTGTGGGGCATGCGGCTACGGCTATGGCACATTTAAAGGCCACAGGGCTTGATACGTTTTTACCACAGCTCACACAGCCGGTACTGGGCATTTGCCTGGGGCTACAGCTCATGTGCCGCTTTACCGAAGAAGGCAGCACCCCCGGCCTTGGCATTTTTGATGTAGATGTAAAGCGTTTCCCGCCAACGGATATTGTGCCGCACATGGGTTGGAACAATACCGGCCACAACAGCTGCGGGCTGTTTAACAGCATAGCACCCAATGAGCATTTTTACTTTGTACACAGCTATTACGCAGGGCTTTGCGCCGAAGCCGCTGCCCAATGCAATTACATATTGCCCTACAGCGCTGCCTTGCAAAAAGACAATTTTTATGCAGTGCAGTTCCACCCGGAGAAATCAGGCGCGGCAGGCGAACAGCTACTTAAAAACTTTTTATCGTTATGAAAATCATACCTGCAATAGACATTATAAATGGTAAGTGCGTACGCCTCACCCAGGGCGACTATACTACCCAAAAAATATACAACCAAAACCCGGTGGAAGCCGCCAAACAGTTTGAAGCCGCCGGTATAAAATACCTACACGTGGTAGACCTCGACGGGGCTAAATCAGGCCATATAGTAAACCATAAAGTATTGGAAGCCATTGCCACGCAAACATCGCTTACCATAGATTTTGGCGGCGGCATAAAAACTGATGATGCCATTGCACTGGCCTTTAACTGCGGCGCAAGCCAGATTACGGCAGGCAGTATAGCGGTTAAAAATCCGCAGGTAGTAGAGGGCTGGCTGGCAAAATATGGCCCGGATAAAATTATCCTTGGGGCTGACTGCAACAACCGCAAAATAGCCATAAACGGCTGGCAGCAGGAAAGTGAGCAGGATGTTTTAAACTTCATACAGGCTTACCAGGCCAAGGGCATAACCAATGTAATCTGTACCGATATTGCCAAAGACGGCCTGCTACAAGGCCCATCTGAATCGCTGTACAGGGAGATATTGGCGAATACCAATATCAACCTTATCGCCAGCGGCGGCATCACCACAATGGCTGATGTTTTGGTAATGAAAGCCATAGGCTGCACGGGGGCTATAATAGGCAAAGCGCTATATGAGGGTACTATTAACCTTAAAGAACTGAGTGCGTTATGCTAAAGAAACGTATTATTCCCTGCCTTGATATTAAGGATGGCCGTGTGGTAAAGGGCGTTAATTTCGTGGGGTTAAAAGACGCTGGCGACCCTATAGAACTCGCCGCCAAATATGCCCGTGAAGGCGCCGATGAGCTTGTTTTCCTGGACATTACCGCCACCATTGAAAAGCGAAAAACCCTGAGCGACCTGGTTACCGCCATTGCCCGCGAAATCAACATACCCTTTACCGTGGGCGGCGGCATCAACACCCCGGAAGATGCCGAGGTACTCATTCGCCGTGGGGCAGATAAGGTTAGTGTTAATTCATCAGCAGTAAAAAACCCAGAGCTTATCCATCAGTTAGCCGATACCCTGGGCAGCCAGGCTGTTGTAGTAGCTATTGATGCCAAACCTGTTAACGGCACGTGGCAGGTGTTTATAAACGGCGGTAAAACCCCCACCGGCATTGAGCTCGTTAGCTGGGCAAAACACGCCGAAGATTTGGGAGCCGGGGAAATCCTCCTGACCTCTATGGCTAACGACGGTACCAAAAACGGCTTTGCTATTGAAGCGCTTAACCTGGTATGCAATGCCGTGCAAATACCCGTAATAGCATCGGGCGGGGCGGGCAGCAAGGCACATTTTACCGAGGTGTTTACCCAAACCAAAGCCACTGCGGCACTGGCGGCCAGCATTTTCCATTATGGCGAAATACCGTTGCCTGAACTCAAAAACTATCTCAAACAACAAAACATTGCCATACGATGAAACCTGATTTCGAAAAACAAAACGGCCTTGTGCCCGTCATCATGCAAAATGCCGTTACCCTTAAAGTGCTCATGCTGGGCTATATGAATGAAGAAGCCTACACCAAAACCGTATCTGAAAACCGCGTTACCTTCTATAGCCGCAGCCGCAATGCACTTTGGACAAAAGGTGAAACATCGGGCAATTACCTTAACGTAATGAGTATTGCGATGGATTGTGATGACGATGCCCTGCTGATTACCGTAAATCCACAGGGGCCTACCTGTCACACGGGTAGCGAATCGTGCTTTGGTACCGAAGGCAGCAAAGGCTTTTTGTATGAATTGGAAAAGACCATTGACGAGCGCATTACTACCAACGATGAAGCCTCTTACACCAACACACTCTACAAAAAAGGCATTAACAAAGTAGCACAAAAAGTGGGCGAAGAAGCTGTGGAACTTGTTATTGAAGCTAAAGACAACAATGCAAACCTGTTTAAAAATGAGGCGGCCGACCTGCTGTACCACTACCTCATACTGCTCAGGGCAAAGGGTTTTTCGCTACAGGATATAGAAGCCGTTTTACAGGAAAGGGCACGTAAATAAAGCCTTTTGTAGGGTTTTGCTTGACGTATTCCTACAGATTTTGTAACTTTATAAATAAAAAGTTATGCCATATTACAGGGCTTTGTTCAGGCTGCCGGGAGGAAAGGAGCTTGAGGCCACAAAGGGCTATGTGCCCGATGCGTTTTTTGATGCCATTAAAAATGTTACCGTTAACAACCTTGTGGTTATTTATGAAGACGGTTTTGTGCTTAGTAATGAAATGCATGATAAACTCAACATACACAACGCGTTTACAAGCTATGCCGCTGTGGGTATAAGCGCTCCCCACGGTGCCGATACAGCCTCCGGATTTGCTGATGAAATGCTAACCCGCCTTAAAGAAGCCAACCATGCCCGCCCGCTGGAAGACCACCACAACTACCAGGTATACTATATGGAGTTTATTGAAAATGTTGCAGATGATGATTAACCCATAAAAAGGGGCTGCCTTTCGGCAGCCCCCGGTTTATTGAGGAGAATTATTGGTTTTGCAGGCACCAGTGCAAAATCTTTGCAATATTTTTGGCATCGTCCACACCCCGGTGGTGCGTGCCCTCCAGAGGAATATCCAGAATATGCAACGCGCCGTTCATACCCGTGGGCTTAGCTAAGCCTTTGGTTTCAGCAAAAAGCACCTTAACGTTTATGTGCTGCCTGCCCATAGGGTATGGCACGTTAAAACGTTTACATTGCTTTTGCAGCATGTTAAGGTCGTAAGCGCCATAGCTGGCCCAGGTATAGTCTTCCGGGTCATATTGCTCAGCCAGCATTTCTATGGCTTCGGCAAAATACACACCGTTTTTATCCAGCATATCCTGGGTTATGGTGGTCAGCTCCGTGCAAAACGGACTAACGGTTGAGCGTTGCGGCTTAACCAGTATACCCTGGTTTTTAGATATTTCGCCCGTGTGTACATTCAGCACGCTCAGGCCAATTTCAATAATTTCATTTTCCTGCCCCGCAGGTACTGCCCCCTGCCAGCACGTGGCCTCGAGGTCTATAATAATAATTTTATCTGTGGTTTTCATTGTTTATAAGTGTATAAACCACAGGCTCACGGAGAACCCGTTGTTTTTATTTTACAAAAATTTCTTTGAGCTGGCCTATAATGTTACCGCCTCCTGAAATGGTGATTTCTCCAATCCTGTCGGCAATTTTCTCAACATATTCCATCTCCTTAAGCTTCCAGAGCATCTCGTTTTCCTCCATAAGCTTGGCCGTGTTTAGCAGGCTGCGTGTGGCGGCTGTTTCTTCACGCCTCATAATGCTGTTGGCCTGTGCTTTCTTTTCGGCAACAAGTACCTGGTTCATAATCTCTTTCATGTCTCCGGGCAGTATAACATCCCTAATGCCGGCATCGCTCACGCTAAGGCCCAGGTTTGTTATCTTATCCTCCACATTTTCAAGAATTTCCTTTGCTACGGTTTCTTTACGCGCAAGGAGCTCATCAAGCGTATAACCTCCTGTAAAAGCCCTTATGGCAAGCTGCATAATTACATACAGCTGCTTTTCAAAGTCTTTATTGTCGGTCAGCGCCTTAACAATATTGGTTACCTGGTACCTTGCAAAGAAGTTAATCCTTATGGCAGCCTTATCTTTAGTAAGCAGCTCCTGGCCTGAAATTTCAAGTTGCTGCTGCCTTATATCAACCGTTTTAACCTCAACGGTAATGGCGTTGTTCCAAAAGTAATAGGTACCCGATGCCAGCTCTTTAACAAAAACACCGGCTATGTACAGCAGCGCTTTTTCATAAGCCTGTACCTGAAACTTTCTTACTGCATGCCTTAGCTTAGGGTTTTCAAACAGCATGGCCGGTATAGCCTCTGTAATTTCAGGTTTAGAAATATCGGCCTTAACAAAGGTATTTTGTACCACGCCTTTCCAAAAAGCATACCTGCCGGGTAGCAACACCTCTTTAAAGTTGCCGTTTACAAACTGTAGCGCAATCTCGTTATCGGCCACCTCTACCACATCAAGCAGCGCGACAAGCGCTTCATGCTGTAACAGCATATTAAGTTCTACAGGAGGGGTAAAAGGTGCCGACATATTATAAAGCATTACATCTTTATCTCCCAAAAACCAGTGTGTACCTTCCTGATATACAGATATTAGTTTTTTATTTTTAAATACCAGCCCCACCTGGCCGGCATTAACAGCCATTCTTATAAATATTGCCATATTACATTCATTTTATTGTTCAACTTAAAAAAAAGGAAAACCGCCTGCAGCCGTCTCCGCTAAAATGCGGAAGTACTTTTTGTGCGTCATGCCGCGGCGGTTGCCTGTAACGGTACTGAGGAGGATACACGCCACATTCACCTGCATTTTTACTTACACGCCAGATACTTGCTGGCTTTTTACCGGATGCCTTTCCGTTACCGGATGGGCCCGACAGCCATAAGCCTGTTTTCCTTGAAATGGGCATGTATTTAATGAGTACATACTGCTCAGGTTAATTTACAGACCAAAATCTGTAAAGGTGACTGCCACTGTCAAACCGAAGTCGAAATCCGGTGCAGGATTCGAACCTGCGAAACCTTCTATTGCTCTACCCACTGAGCTATCACACGAAAATGTGAATGGGAGTCGAACCCATGACCCATAGATTAAATGGTAGACATTTTATGGAAAACGCCACAAACCTCCAGGCCTGGCTGGACAGGAACGCCTGATACCCACAAGGGCAAAGCATCCTGCAATAGTGCCATACAGAAACACCCAACACGGCCTGCCTGATATTATTGATTATCTTCTATTTGCTCTACTGTAACCCTGACTAAATCTATAGCTATATAATGGGGCATATAACAATCTGAAAATTCTGTTGCCACTTCATGCCCATGGGCACACAACTTGTTTAACCCACTACTCCCATCGCTACCGCAGCATCCCTGAAACCTCCACTGTTCGTGATGGTCTTTTAAAATATTTTCTTCAATAGAAATAATAAGCTCTTCTTTGTTATTCTCCCATAGCATTATGCAAAACCTGCCTTTTTCAAGGGCATTTTCACCATCTCCTATCCGCACATTTTTTGGGTTCGTTTCCTGTAATGCATCTGTTAGTGGTATGCCACAGATTTTACAGTATAGTTTTATTGTTTTCATGGTGGTTTGTTTTACATTACAAAGATGGCAGCGCATGTGCGCAATTATTTTGCGTAGTAAATTTTTGTTTTAAAATATTTTATATCACACTGAATATCAATACCATTTTTAATAAAGAAACCCACATCCCGCGTGCGGGCTTCCATACGACCCAATTGTTTGCGGAACAGACCTGAATCGAACAGGTACCTCTTGTGCTTCAAACAAGCGTGCAACACCTTGTACACCACCGTTCCTGATTTGTGGAAGTAGCAGTCCCGATAGCTATCGGGAGAACCTGCTCAGCCGCAAGGCAACAGATTTACAGTCTGCCCCAGCTCTCCAACTCTGGCGTACTTCCATAATTTTGTACAGGAAGGGTCCCGATAGCTATCGGGACGAACTCCCAAAATACTGATCCTAAGTCAGCCGCGTATACCGTTCCGCCATTCCTGTAGGTCGCCCCGGGGTAAACCGGGGACTTTTTTCAAACTAAATGCTAAAATGCACAAACTATTTGCGGCTCATACGGGAATTGAACCCGTTTCTCCCCAGAGACAGTGGGGAAGGTTAGCCGGTACCCCAATGAGCCTGCCCTCTTTCTAAAGAAGTATGCGATTCTAACAGGAGTTGAACCTGTAACCTGCGGATTAACAGTCCGCTGCTCTGCCAATTGAGCTATAGAATCAGGAAAAATAAAAGCATAAAAAAAGCACCCGTTTAGGTGCTTAACTACTTGATATGGAAATACGGCTATTCCATACTGTGTATATACACCTGTTTTATATGCATCAAATCATTACGAAGCCCGGCAAGAGCGCTAAACCCTTTCAGGTCAAGGCTTGGGTTGCTATATATGTTATTAAACTGATGCATGATATTTCTTTTTTATTTGGTAAAGCACCGCTTGGGCACCGTTTCATTTTCTGAGGCAAAGATAAAGCGGAAAAAAATTAACTTCCAAATTTATTTTTGAATTAAACCATTGATTTTCAATACATTAAACCCGATTTAAAAACATAGAAAATCCTGTCCGCAAAGGTGCAGAATATTGATTTTGCATTAAATGACTGTCTCTCATCCAATTACTTTTCAATGTTATATTTCGCTATCGTAGTTAATCATTAAACATTTTATACGTGATTTTTTTACTTTTTTTTCGATATTGGTTTGTATTTGCTGCTTTTGCATGGGATTTAAACAAAAAAAGCGCCCTGTTTTTACCCAGGACGCTTCTTGTATATTGCTTGTAACGTTAGTTTACACCTTACTTTTCATACAATACATACCGCATCCGTAGCGCATAGCCAGAAGATATCCGTCTTTGCGGTCTGCAATTTGCCCAAAAGGCAGGCTTCTATGTATGCTGTTGTTTGTCATTTCGGGTGCAAATGTAAAAATTTATTTACACGCAACAAGCTGTCCTCTTTATTTCTAACAATAAATTAATTAATCCTCTCGGCTGCCATCGTCGGCCATACGCACCATTTTAGGCGTAAATTTAGCAACTACATCTACCAGTTCCTGTTGCGAAGCCATAACAAGGTTAATATCCTTGTAGGCCATAGGCGCTTCGTCAAGGCCTGCGCCTATCAGGGTTACACCGTGGTCTTTTAATATGGCTTTCATATCATTTTTAGTAATGTTTTTAATGGCCTGCGTACGGCTCATCTGCCTTCCCGCACCGTGCGATGCCGAGTTTAGCGCATTGGCCTCGCCCTTACCCCTCACCAAAAATCCGGGCGCCGTCATACTACCGGGTATGATACCCATAACGCCTTCCGCAGCCGGTGTGGCACCCTTACGGTGCACAATAACCTCCTCGCCATTATACATCTCTTTCCAGGCAAAGTTGTGGTGGTTTTCTACTTTTGCCAGCACGGTTGCACCAAGTGCACGCTCCATTTTATTATGGATAATCTCGTGGCATGCCGATGCATAATCGCCCGCAAGGTTCATGGCAATCCAGTATTCCTGGCCTAAATCAGAGTTCAAATCCAGGTAGGCAAGGTTCTGCGCCACTTCGGGCAGCTTACATACATCTTTCGCCAGCTTGGTATAATGCCCTGCAATGGTGGCACCAAAACCACGCGAACCCGAATGCGTAAGCAATGCTACATATCGCCCTTTCGGGATGTTTAGTATAGCATCGTCTTTCTCAAACTCCATAATACCAAATTCTACAAAGTGGTTACCTCCGCCTGATGTACCCAGTTGCGACCACGCCTTATCCTTAAGGTTCTTTATAAACGGGTTAGTATCAAAACCGGCATCCTGTAGTACTAAGTGATCTGACTTATATTGTCCTGTAAAGCCATGGCCTGCGCCAAATTTAGAGTGGGCAATAAGCTCCCTTTTAAACTTATGTTCGTTTTCATAATAAAAATCCTCGGGTATATCATAAACCGAGAGCGCCATCCTGCAACCAATATCTACACCTACACCATACGGGATAATAGCATTTTTGGTAGCCAGTACACCGCCTATCGGCAGGCCGTAACCCTGGTGGGCATCAGGCATAAGGGCGCCGGCAACGGTTACAGGCAGTTTCATGGCAACCTGCATCTGCTTTTGGGCGCCTTCTTCAATATAGTCGGCTCCGTAAACCGAGTAAGCATCCGGGTTTTCATTCAGCGCAATGAAGTCCTCAGGCTTTTCATTGGCCTTTTCTATCATCGCCACCGCCAGCTTAGCGAATACTTTATGGTCAAGATAATCTTCCGGCGATGCTAATACGGCTGCATAATGCTCCATCATCTGCTCACGGTTAAAGCCGTTTCGGCCGCGGTTTATTTTAAGGGCAATACCCAATATTGCACCTTCGGTGTAGCCTAATGCTATAAGGTCATTTCCGTTGATTGGTGTGCTCATAATTTCATGGTTTATTTTGATGGTACAAAGATGCCACCCCTACTACGCAATGATTTTGCGCAGTAAAAATAAATGTTTTAAATTGCTTAAAATTATTTCCCACAGTCTTTCGACTTTAGACCTTTAAACTTTTGACTTAAAATCCATGTCTCAGAATAAAAACGCCCTCATACGCTACAAAACCATAGACAAATGCCTGCAAAACCGCTATCGCCAGTGGACGCTTGACGACCTTATGGAAGCCTGTAGCGAGGCCCTGTTTGAATATGAGGGCAAAGAAAATACCGTAAGCAAACGCACCACACAGCTGGATATACAGCTTATGCGCAGCGAAAAACTGGGCTACAACGCCCCTATTGTAGTGTATGACAAGAAGTTTTACCGGTATGACGACGAGGAATATTCCATTACCGATATACCCCTTACGGAAACCGACATTAATGTGCTGACCGAAACCGTATCGATGCTCAAACAGTTTAAGGATTTTTCGCTATTTAGCGATGTGTCGGATATTTTGCAGCGCCTTGAAGATAAAATATATGCCGAGAAATCGCATACGCGCCCCGTTATCTATCTCGATAAAAATGAGAACCTTAAGGGCCTGCATTTTCTTGACGTGCTGTACCAGGCCATTGTAAAAAAGGTAATAGTGGTTATGACCTACAAGTCGTTTAAATCAACGGTAGAAAACAGCTTTACGTTTACACCTTTCGTACTGAAGGAATTCAACAACCGCTGGTTCCTGGTGGGCAGGAAACCCGGTACCCGGTCTATATCTAACCTGGCTTTAGACCGCATAATTAGTGTGGATTTTGATTTCAGCCTGCCGTATATTGATGAGGATTTTGATGCCGAACGCTATTATAAAGATGTAATAGGCGTAACCGTAAACGAAGGCCTGCGTGCCGATACCATAAGGTTGTGGATTGACAAAACAAATGCCCCTTATGTTATTACCAAGCCCCTGCACGCCTCTCAGGTTCTGGAAGAACAAAACGAAGACGGGAGTATTATTATTACCATAAAACTAAAGGTAAATTATGAGTTTGAACGGCTTGTACTGGGTTTTGGAGATGGTATTAATGTAGTGTCGCCCAACTATTTCAGACGACGCATAAAAAAGAAACTGGAAGAAGCCCTAAAACATTACACCCCTACTGAAGCACCACAGGATTAGCCTTTTACAGCAAACCGGCTTAGTTTATTAACATCGGGTATTGCAATTTTTTTGCCCGAAAGGCTTATAAGCCCCTGCTTGTTCAGGTCGCTCAGCAGGCGTATACAGCTTTCAGTCGCTGTGCCCACCATACCGGCAAGTTCCTCACGCGACAGCTTTATTTTTAGGCTGTTATCGGTATCGGTACCAAAATCTTTGTAGAGTTGCACCAGGGTTTCGGCAAGGCGCTGCTTAACGGGTTTTTGTGCCATATCTACCAGGTGGTCATCGGCCTGTTTAAGGTCGCCGCACACGGCGCGCATCATGCTAAGCGAAAACTGGTTGTTGGTGTTAAAAAAGCCCATAATCTCACTTTTGGGCACAAAACACACCTGCATATCCTCAAGGGCCACGGCGCTCAGGTTTACAGGTTCTTCACTAATCATAGAGCGCTGGCCCAGCAGTTCGCCCTTTTTAATCAGCTTAACAATCTGCTCATTGCCGTTGGCGCTAAGCTTGGTCATTTTACAAACGCCGTCTTTTATGCAATATACACCGTTAAGGTTTTCGCCTTCAGTAAATATCGATTCGCCTTTTTTAATAATATAAGACGTCTTGCAGTCTGCCATGCGCAACAGCTCATCTTTATTCAGCGCCTTTAAAGAGCTGAATTCGCGTACTATACATTGTTCACATTTACTCATACCTGCGGCAAATTTACTACTACAAATGTATTGAATATATGATAAATATCATACTTTGGGTTAAACCTCCGGCACAATTTTGCATAAGGTAAAATGAGCATCTATGAACACGCAAAACTGTTATCATTGCGGGTTAGGTATAGAAAAAAAAGACGAGGTACTGTTTGACGATAAGCACTTTTGCTGCCTGGGCTGCAAAACCGTGTATGAAATTTTTAGCCTGAACGGCCTTACCGATTACTATACTTTTGAAAAAGCGCCGGGCGCTACACCGCAGGAAACCAACGGAAAATTTGACTTTCTTGATAACGAAGGCATTGTAACCCGCCTTCTGGAATTTCAGGAAGAAACCACCCACATTGTATCACTCTACATCCCCCACATCCATTGCAGCAGCTGCATCTGGATACTGGAAAACCTCAACCGCCTGTGCAAAGGCGTACGGAGTTCTCAGGTAAACTTTTACGAGAAAAAAGCGCGTATTGTTTTCAATCCGCAGGAGGTTACCCTTAAGGAAATCGTACTGCTGCTGTGCGCCATTGGCTATGAGCCCTACATAAGCCTTGAGAATTATGATGCCAAAAAACCGCCCGTAAGCCGCGAGCTTATCTACAAGCTTGGGGTGGCGTTCTTTTGCTTTGGCAATGTAATGCTCCTCTCCTTCCCCGAATATTTTGAGGTGGAAGAATACTGGCTCGACAATTACCGCGGGTTTTTCCGGTGGCTGATTTTTGCGCTGGCACTGCCGTCATTCCTGTATTCGGCCAGCGGATACTATGTGAGTGCCTACAAAAGCCTGCGTGCGGGCATGCTGAATATTGACGTACCCATAGCTCTGGGCCTTGTGGTAATGTTTGTGCGCAGCACGGTAGATATCGTGTTCGACCTCGGCCAAGGCTTTTTCGACAGCCTGTGCGGCCTGGTGTTTTTTATGCTACTGGGGAGGCTATTTCAGCAAAAAACCTACAACTTCCTGTCATTCGAACGCGATTTTAAGTCATACTTCCCCATTGCAGTTACCAAAATAAGCAACCAGGCAGAGGCTTCTATACCTGTATATGAAGTGGCCGTGGGCGACCGCCTGCTCATCCGTAACAACGAACTCATACCTGTAGACGGTATACTTATGAGCCCCGAAGCCCGTATAGACTACAGCTTTGTAACCGGCGAAAGCGAACCCATAACCCGTCAAAGTGGCAACAAAATATATGCCGGGGGCAAGTACATGGGCCGCATGATGGAAATGGAGGTACTGCACACCGTGTCGCAAAGCTACCTTACCCAGCTGTGGGGCAACGAAGTATTCTCTAAAACCGACAAAAAAGACTATAAAACCCTTACCGACACCATAAGCCGTTACTTTACGCCCGTGCTGCTAACCATAGCATTTGTATCGCTGGCCATCTGGCTGTTTATAGATGTGCATACCGCTTTTAACGTGTTTACAGCAGTGCTTATAGTGGCCTGCCCGTGTGCACTGGCACTCAGCGCGCCGTTTACCCTTGGCAACATTCTGCGCATTATGGGCAGCCGCAAACTGTACCTTAAAAACGCCACCGTGGTAGAGCGCATGGCAAAGGCTGATACTATTGTGTTTGATAAAACCGGCACCATTACCACCAATAACAAGTCGGAGATTCTATACGAAGGCGATTTTATTGATGAGAAAGAACTGGCCTTTATAAAATCATTGTTACGAGGCTCTAACCACCCACTGAGCCGCAGGCTGTATGAACACCTGCCAACCGCCAACCTGTTTTTGGTAGATGATTTTAAGGAAGTAACCGGCGGCGGCGTGCAGGGCTACGTGCACGGGTTCTTTATACAGATCGGCTCGGCCAAATTTGTGGGTGCCGATGAAGAAAACAGCCTTCAAACGGCAGTACACGTAAGCTTTAACCGCAACTGGATGGGCAAATACGTGTTCAGCAACCAGTACCGCACGGGGCTTTCGACGTTGTTTAAGGAGCTTGCCAAAACGCATGAGCTTAAAATACTATCGGGCGATAACAAGGGCGAGCGCAACGTACTGCAAAAGCTATTACCCAAGGGTACCGAACTGGTATTCAACCAAAAGCCCGAGCAAAAGCTGGCCTATATAGAAGCCCTTCAAAAACGCGGCAAAAATGTAATTATGGTGGGCGACGGCCTTAACGATGCCGGTGCCCTGGCACAAAGCAACGTGGGCATCTCGGTATCAGAAAATGTAAACGTGTTTTCCCCCGCGTGCGATGGTATACTGGATGCCACGCAGTTCCGAAAGATGGGCTACTTCATAAAGCTGTCCAAAAACGCAGTACTCACCATAAAGATGAGTTTTACGCTCTCACTGTTATACAATGTAGTGGGATTGAGCTTTGCCGTGATGGGACTGCTGAGCCCGCTGTTTGCTGCCATCATCATGCCGCTGAGCACCGTAACCATAGTAAGCTTTGTAACGCTTATGAGTAATTATTTTGCGAGAAGAAGCGGCTGAGCCACTTAGCTGCTGAGTTATTTCGCAAAGATGCGCAAAGAAGGCACAAAGATTTTCACGCGCCACACATCATTTGCCCCTGGCTTCAGCCAGGGAATCAAAAAGCCTCGAAAAAACCCGCCAAGCCTGACAAATATCATGTTTTATCCTACACCGCAAACCTAATTTTGTTAACATAAATTTTAGAAGTATGAGCGTAATTTATGTATTAATCACCATCAGTATCATAGTGGCGCTGGTGTTTTTATATGCCTTTGTAAAGGCTGTAAAACAGGGCCAGTTTGATGACACCTACACCCCTTCTGTACGGATGCTTTTTGAAGACGAAACCAAAAAAGCCGAGACTAACCCCAAAACCGAGAACCAGTAGTTATGGAAATGCAACAGTTTTATTACGATAACAAAATCGTTAAGAAGTTTCTTTATGCCACCATTGTTTTTGGCGTGGTGGGCATGCTGGCTGGTTTGCTGGTGGCAGCGTTTTACCTGTTCCCTAACCTAACGCATGGTATTTCGTGGTTAAGCTACGGCAGGCTAAGGCCGCTGCACACCAATGCCGTGATTTTTGCCTTTGTGGGCAACGCCATGTTTGCAGGTGTGTACTATTCGCTGCAGCGCCTGCTTAAAACCCGTATGTTTAGCGATGTGCTGAGCAACATTAACTTTTGGGGGTGGCAGCTTATAATTGTAGCCGCAGCCATTTCACTCCCTTTAGGCTATACCACTTCTAAAGAATATGCCGAACTCGAATGGCCCATAGATATAGCTATCGCCTTAATTTGGGTAGTGTTTGGTATCAACATGATAGGCACCATTTTACGACGCCGCGAAAGGCACTTATATGTAGCCGTTTGGTTTTACATAGCCACGTTTGTAACGGTAGCCCTGCTGCACATTTTTAACAGCCTTGCACTACCGGTAAGCGGCATGAAAAGCTACTCGGTTTATGCAGGCGTGCAGGATGCGCTGGTACAGTGGTGGTATGGGCACAACGCTGTGGCCTTCTTTTTAACCACACCGTTCCTGGGCTTGATGTACTACTTTATACCCAAAGCGGCAAACAGGCCTGTGTATTCTTACAGGCTGTCTATCATACACTTCTGGTCGCTTATTTTCATCTATATATGGGCCGGGCCGCACCACCTGTTGTACTCTGCATTGCCGGACTGGGCGCAGAACCTGGGCGTGGTGTTCTCTATCATGCTGATTGCCCCGTCTTGGGGTGGTATGATAAACGGCCTCTTAACGCTGCGCGGCGCGTGGGACAAGGTACGTCAAAGCGCAGTACTCAAGTTCTTTGTGGTAGCCATTACCGGTTATGGTATGGCAACGTTTGAAGGCCCTATGCTTTCGCTGAAAAACGTAAATGCCATTGGCCACTTTACCGACTGGATTATTGCCCACGTGCACGTTGGCGCCCTTGCCTGGAACGGTTTTATGGCCTTCGGTATGGTGTACTGGCTAATACCTAAGCTTACAAAAAGCAAGCTGTACAGCGAAAAACTGGCAAACGTGCACTTCTGGATGGGTACACTGGGTATTATAATGTATGCACTGCCCATGTATGTTGCCGGTTTCGTTCAGGCCGGTATGTGGAAAGAATTTAACCCTGATGGTACCCTTAAGTACGGTAATTTTCTTGAAACGGTTAAAGCCATTATGCCCATGTACTGGATGAGGGCCATAGGCGGTACGTTATACGTAATAGGCTTACTGATACTGGTATACAACATTATACAAACCGTGCGCAAAGGCCACAGCATTCAGGATGAAGCCGCCGAAGCCCCTGCACTGCAAAAAATAAGCACCAAAAGGCTTAAAGGTGAAAAATGGCATGGCTGGCTGGAACGCAGGCCCATACAGCTTACCATACTGGCTACCGTAGCCGTTACCATAGGTGGTTTAATACAAATAGTACCTACCATAATGGTTAAGAGCAACATACCTACCATAAGCACCGTAAAACCCTATACCCCGCTTGAGCTTGAAGGCCGCGACCTGTACATCCGCGAAGGGTGTGTGGGCTGCCACTCTCAAATGATACGCCCTTTCCGCAGTGAGGTTGAGCGCTATGGCGAATATTCTAAATCAGGCGAATATGTGTACGACCACCCGTTCCTTTGGGGCAGTAAGCGCACCGGTCCGGACCTCTTCCGCGTAGGAGGTAAATATTCGGATAACTGGCATTTTAACCATATGTGGGATCCGCAGAGTGTATCTGAAGGCAGTATAATGCCGGCATACCCGTGGCTGTTTGATAATGAAAAGGCTGATTACAGCGACCTGCAAAAGAAAATGGAGGTTATGGTGCAACTGGGCGTTCCGTATACCCAGGCCGATATTGCCAATGCACAAAAGACCCTTGAGGCACAAGCCGCTAAAATTGAGGCCAACCTGCACGCCGACCCTGATTTTGTAAAAAATTACGAAGCCAGTAAAAAGGCCGCCGCAGCTAAAGGCGAGGAGTTTGTAGCCATGAAAGACCGCGAAATTACAGCGCTTATTGCCTACCTGCAACGCCTGGGCACCGATATCAAGATCAAGAAACCTGTAGCCGAACCTAAAAACTAACTACCATGCTAAAGTTTGTAAAACATAACCTTGAGAGTATTGCAGGGGTTGAAATATACCCCATACTCTCGCTGCTTATCTTCTTTATATTTTTTGTGGCACTGTACACCTGGACATATACCTACAAAAAAGAAAAGATTAACGAAATGAGCAGGCTGCCACTGGCCGATAACAACGAGGAAGAGTACCTATAACCTTAAACACTAAAAGCATCATGAAAAAATTCATTCCTGTATATGTAAGGGTGCCGCTGCTGTTTGCACTGGTGTTTATGGCCCTGGAATTCTTTATTGATTCCGGAGACCGCCCGGCCTTTATAAAATATCCGCTGGTATCACTATTCCTGGGTGTGTTCCTGTTCATACAAATAGCCATAGAAATTGTAGTAATGGCTATAGACAACGTTACCTACAGCCTGCTTACCGATGAACAAAAAGCAAAGCTGGCCGAAGCCGATGCCATAGATTATAAGGAAAGTGCATGGTTTAAAAAACTCAAAGGCTTCTTCATTAAAACCAAACCTATTGAAGAAGAAGGCGAAATTATCATGAACCATAATTATGATGGTATCCATGAACTTGACAATGTGCTGCCACCGTGGTGGGTAAAGCTGTTTTATGTGTGTATTTTGTTTGCTGTGGTATACCTGGTGCGCTACCACATAGCAGGCGATAAAAACCAGGTACAGGAGTTTGAGCAGGAAATGGCCGAGGCCAAAATAGCGGTTGAAGAATATAAAAAGACTGCTAAAGACCTTATTGATGCCAATAGTGTTACACAACTTACTGAAGCTGCCGACCTGGCATCAGGTAAAAAAATATTCCAGGATAACTGTGTGGCATGCCACCGTGCCGATGGCGGCGGGCAAATAGGCCCTAACCTTACCGATGAATACTGGCTGCTGGGCGGCGGTATTAAAAACGTGTTCCACACCATTACTGAGGGCGGCCGCGACGGCAAGGGTATGGTAGCCTGGAAAGGCACGCTTAAACCATCTGAAATACAGTTGGTGGCAAGCTATGTACTGTCGCTTAAAGGCAGTAACCCACCCGAACCTAAAGAACCGCAGGGCGACATTTGGAAAGAAGAAGCCAAACCCGCAGAACCTGCTAAATAAACAGATTGAATTATGTCTACAAGGTATGAGCAACGGCATAATGATAATGAATTCAGGGACCACATTGCAACAATAGACGATAAAGGCAAACGCGCCTGGGTATTTCCTAAAAAGCCATCGGGTAAATGGTATGGGTACCGCAAAACGCTAAGTTGGTTCCTCCTTGCATTTTTATTTGCTGCGCCGTTTGTAAAAATCAACGGCAACCAGTTCTTATTATTTAATGTTATAGAGCGCCGGTTCAGCATTTTTGGGTTTCCGTTCTGGCCACAGGATTTCCACCTGTTTGTAATCAGTATGGTTATAGGTGTGGTGTTTGTGGCGCTGTTTACGGTGGCATTTGGCCGTATTTTCTGCGGATGGATATGCCCGCAAACCATCTTTATGGAAATGGTGTTCCGCCGTATAGAATTCTGGATTGAGGGCGACCGCAATGCCCAGATGAAACTGGCCAAACAGGAGTGGAATGCCGAGAAGATCCGAAAAAAAGGCCTTAAGTGGTTTATGTTCTTTGTCATATCATTTGTCATAGCCAATGTATTCCTGGCCTATGTTACCGGCAGCGACGAGCTACTGCAAATGGTTACCGAAGGCCCCGAAAAGAATATGGGCACGCTTGTGGCGTTGCTCATTTTTACAGCGGTGTTTTACTTTATATACGGGTGGTTCCGCGAGCAGGTATGTATTATTGCTTGCCCTTACGGGAGGTTGCAGGGCGCGCTGCTGGACGACAAAAGCGTTATTGTAGCCTACGACCACGTGCGCGGCGAAGGCGAAAAAGGCCGTGGCCGCATGGTAAAAAATGAAGTGCGCCCTACAGTAGGCAAAGGCGACTGCATAGACTGCAAGCTGTGTGTGGCCGTGTGCCCTACGGGGATTGATATACGCAACGGTACACAGCTGGAGTGTATTAACTGCACGGCCTGTATAGACGAGTGCAACACCGTTATGGATAAGGTGGGCTTCCCGCAGGGGCTCATTCGCTATGCCAGCGAGGCAGAAATTACCAAAAAGGAGAAATTTACCTTTACCAACAGGATGAAGGGCTACACCGCCGTACTGGTTATACTTATGGGTGTATTTACAGGTATGTTGTTTCTGCGCAACAGCGTGCAGGCTACCGTACTAAGATTACCCGGACAACTGTATGAGCACAAGGGAAGCAACATAAGCAACGTGTATACCTTTAAGATACTGAACAAAACAGAGAACGATATTGATAATGTGCGCTTTAAGTTAGAGAACGTAAAAGGCACCGTAAAAATGGTGGGTAAGCAAACCCTTACCCTGCCAAAGGCCGGTACCACACAGGGCACATTGTTTATTGAAATTAACCAGGCTTTACTGGAAAAAGACAAAACTAAAATTGTGCTGGGCGTGTACCGGGGCGATAAACGGATTGATACCGAAAGTACCAATTTCCTTGGGCCGCGCACCTTTAACTAAAACTACAATAGTATGAAACTGAAATTTAACTGGGGAACCGGGATTGTAATAGCCATTGTCTGCTTTATGGGCTTTATATTATTCTTTATTATAAAAGTACAAAGCAACAGCCTGTATGATAACGAGCTGGTAGTAGCAGAATACTACAAACAGGAACGCGGCCTTGACGCCGAGCTGGAAAGCGAGCAAAACGCTGCCGGGCTTGTGCACAATGTAACCATAGAAAATACGGCTACAGATATTAAAATAACCTTCCCCGAGGGATTTGATTATAAACAGATTACAGGACAAGTGTCCCTATACAGGCCGTCGAGCCAGAAGCTTGATTTTGAAATACCCGTTTCACTATCAGGTTCATACATGCTCATACCTAAAAGTGAATTGGCCGGCGGCCGCTGGGACATTACCCTTGACTGGAACTATAACGGCAAGGCTTACAGGACAAAAGAGATGTTTAATTTTTAGTTAATAGTTTACAGTTGACGGTTTACAGTACACAGTTGCCAATCTATCTAAATCAGGCACAGGCAAAAACTGTTAGCTGTAAACTGTAAACTTATAACTCTCAAGACTGTAAACCGTAAACTGTCAACTTATGATTCCCGCCCTACTTCTCGGGCTTGTAAGCAGCCTGCACTGCATGGGCATGTGCGGGCCCATAGCCATGATGCTGCCGGTAGACCACAACAACCCGGCTAAAAAAGCATCTCAAATACTGCTCTACCACTTAGGGCGCATAACAGCTTATGCGTCGTTAGGATTGGTTTTCGGGCTGCTGGGTAAAGGGTTTTACCTGGCCGGTATGCAACAGCAATTATCTATCCTGGCCGGTGTGGTAATGATAACCATTGCCATAGTACCCGAGCGTATTTTTGCTAAATACAACTTCTCCAAACCCGTTTACAGGGTGCTATCCAACATAAAATCGGCATTAGGCAGCCAGTTCCGTAAACGCAGCTACAAGGCACTGTTTGTAACAGGGTTGCTCAACGGATTTTTACCGTGCGGACTGGTGTATGCTGCGCTGTTCGGGGCGCTGGCCATGCCTAATATTGCCTATAGCATAAGCTTTATGGCGTTATACGGCCTGGGCACCATCCCGCTTATGAGTATTGTAGTGTATACCTCTTCTTTCTTAAAAGCATCATGGCGTAATACCATTGTAAAAATTGTACCGGTTGCAGCGGCGTGCATTGGGGTGCTTTTTATACTACGTGGGCTGGGTTTAGGCATACCGTTTGTATCACCCGGCAACATGAGCCTGTTTGTAATGCAAATGCCAAATTGTGGATAGTATATTTAGCCACGAATTATCATGAACTCATTTATAAAAAATCGTGATAATTCGTGTAATTTGTGGCTAAAACTATAAAAAAAGCTCCCAATCGGGAGCTTTTCATTATATGGTCATAGAGAATAGCTGCGTTTCGGGGGCTTTCCGTTTTAGCCGCAGGTCAAATGCCATACAAATATTCCGTACAAAGGGCTTCCCTTTTTGGGTAACAATTATCTTGTTTTTACCAAATTCCAGCAGGCCGTCTTTCTCCATTTCAATCAGGCTGTTTAACACTTGCGGCAGGGCTTCAAACCAGCCGTGGCGTTCGTTCCAGGCGGTTTCAAAACGGCACATAAGGTGTAAAATGTGTTTGCGTATTACCAGGTCTTCATCGGTAAGCACATGCCCGCGGAACACCGGCAGCTCGCCCTCTTCTACCCTTTTGTAATAATCTTCGAGGGTCTTTTCATTTTGGGCAAAGGCATACCAGCTGTCGCTTATAGCGCTTACCCCCAGGCCTATCATAAGCTGTGTTTTAGAAGAGCAATAGCCCATAAAGTTACGGTGCAGGCCTCCTTCTTTAAAAGCAGTAAACATATTGTCAGACTTTAAAGCAAAATGGTCCATCCCTATTTCTTCATAACCGTGTAGTGCCAACAGTTTTTTCCCGGTTTCATACAGCAGGCGTTTTTCATTATCCTTGGGCAGGTTTTCATCATCAAAACCGCGCTGGCCCAGGCCTTTTATCCAGGGCACGTGGGCATAGCTGTAAAACGAGATACGGTCAGGCCCCAGCGCACGGGTTTTCTCAATAGTATCAACAATATTTTCAATATTCTGGAACGGCAGGCCAAACACTAAGTCATGGCTTATAGAGGTATAACCTATCTCTCGCGCCCAAAACGTAACCTTGGCAACGTTGTGAAAGGGCTGCATACGGTTAATGGCTTTTTGCACGGTTTCGTTATAATCCTGCACACCAAAGCTTACCCTGCGGAAACCCAGGTTGTAGAGGGTTTGTAGATGTTCGCGGGTAGTATTATTAGGGTGGCCTTCAAAGCTAAACTCATAGCCGGGGGCCTTGATGCCCCTGTCAAAAATACCGTTCACCAGTATTTCGAGGTTTTGGGGGCTAAAAAAGGTGGGCGTACCGCCACCAAGGTGCAGTTCTTTAATTAACGGCTTTTGCACAAGCACATCGCAATACATGGCCCACTCGTTAAGCACGGCCGTTATATAAGCTGTTTCTACCTCATGGCGACGGGTTATGCGCTTATTGCAGCCGCAAAACGTGCACATACTCTCGCAAAACGGCAGGTGAATGTACAGGCTAATGCCTTCAGATGCGTTGCTTTCTGTAAAAGACTGTATAAAACTTTCTTTCCAGCGCTGGTTGGTAAAACCACTGTTGTCCCAGTAAGGCACTGTAGGATAGCTGGTATAGCGAGGCCCCGGAACATTGTACTTGCTTATTATATTGCTTTGCATAACCGTATTTTTGAGGCAAAGCTATGGCCGGGCAACCGCCTAAAGAATGATAAATATCATACCTTAAAATAAGCTACACATAATTTTTCTGGTATTGCAGGGGTGTCATTTTCATAACATCCTTAAAACATTTATGAAAGCTGGCTGCGTTATAAAACCCGCATTCAAAACATATTTCCTTAATGCTTAGCCGGTTTTCAATCAGCAGGCGGCAGGCATGGCCTATGCGTATTTCGTTTACAAAAACCGTATAGGTTTTACCCGTTTTAGATTTGAAGAATTTACAAAAGGCACTCTCAGTCAGCTGTGCAAGCTTTGCCACCTCCTGCAATTCAATCTTGCGGCGGTAGTGGCTTATGCTGTAGTTGTACACCTTTTGCAGGCGGTTTTTTTCGGTTTCCTGAAAATCGGCTTTAAAGCCAATAGATACCAACGGTTTTCTCTCTGTAATGCCAATAGCCAGCAACGCCTGCAATAGTGTAATAATACGGTGCGTGCCGGTTTGGTTTACGCAGGCTGCTATCAGCGCAGCTATAGTGGCGGAATCTTCCGTAACCTGTATGCCCCTTGCTGCGGCTTCTATAACCTTTTTTAAATCGGTATTTTCGGGCAGTTGCAGGAAATCCTTACCCAAAAAATCTTTTTTAAAATGCACCACATATACCTCTACCTCCCCTGCGTTATCATCAGTAAAATAACTGTCGTCAAACTGCCAGTAATGCGGCAGGTTGCTGCCTATAAGCGCTACTGTACCACCCGAAAACGCCTGTATGCTGTCGCCAATAAACTGTGTGCCACTGCCTTTTTTAATGTAAATAAGCTCCAGCTCGTCATGATAGTGCCAGTGGTTGTTTACATCGGGCTCCACATCGCGCCGGGCACTGAATGACTGGCTTGCCGCCGAGGTTATATTAAGGTAATGGGGCTTCATTAAAGTAAGGTATTTATAGCTAAACTTAAACCAAAAGACAATTATACAACAATTACGTTTACTATTTGGATAACCACGCACAATTTTGACCCATATCTTTTAATTTAATTTGTAAATACATCAAACGTTATAGTTTTATAACCTTACTATGAACATAAATAATACCGAAATAAAACCAAACCCTAAAGGGGGCAATTACCTGTTGCCGCTTATACTGGTTACCAGCCTTTTCTTTTTTTGGGGTTTTATACACAACCTCGACCCTATCCTTATCCCGCAC
Organism: Flavobacterium akiainvivens; assembly: GCF_001278115.1. Classification (GTDB taxonomy): domain Bacteria; phylum Bacteroidota; class Bacteroidia; order Flavobacteriales; family Flavobacteriaceae; genus Flavobacterium; species Flavobacterium akiainvivens. The sequence goes on from NZ_LIYD01000005.1 coordinate 1,467,106, forward strand.
CTTAAAAAAGTCTTTACCCTAAACGACCTTGAGACCGCTTTTGTAGATTTCTCGGTATTTATAGCCTATTTTATCATGGCGCTGCCAGCCGGATATTTTATGCGCAGGTACGGCTACAAGAATGGCATAATCATAGGCCTTGTATTGTTTGCCATAGGTTCGTTTTTGTTTATACCGGCGGCAAACACACAACAATATGTATTCTTTTTAGGGGCATTGTTTGTTATTGCCTGTGGGCTTACCTTTCTTGAAACCGCGGCAAACCCTTATGTTACCATACTTGGCAAGCCGGAAACCGCCACACAAAGGCTTAACTTCTCGCAGTCATTTAACGGGCTTGCGGCATTTTTAGCACCGGTTATTGGGGGTAAATTTATCCTGTCGGATGTAAATTACACCGAAGAACAACTGGCTGCCATGCTGCCCGAAGACAAAAAAGCCTACCTGATTGCCGAGGCCGCCACCGTTAAAGGGCCTTACCTTGTGCTGGGCATCCTTATCTGTATCATAACCGTATTGGTATTATTCACTAAACTACCTGACATTAAACACGAAGAAGAATCTAACGAGGGGGGCTCTATCATAAAAGCCTTCAGGCACCGCCACCTGAAATGGGCGGTTATAGCACAGTTTTTTTACATAGGTGCCCAAATATGCGTGTTGAGTTTCTTTATACGCTTTGTAACCACATCGGCGGGCATAAGCCAGAGTGAGGCCACCTGGTATGCAGGCGGTGCGGGCCTTGCTTTTATGCTTGGCAGGTTTGGGGGCACATTCCTAATGCAGTTTTTAGCACCCCACAGGCTACTGATGCTATATGCTGCAATCAGCGCCCTGCTATCAGTAATCGCCATTTTTGGCAGCGGCATGATAACCGTTTATGCGCTTATTGGTGTTGCCTTTTTTATGTCGGTTATGTTCCCAACCATATTTTCTTTGGGTATCAGCGGGCTTGGTCACGATACAAAAATAGGTTCATCGCTTATTGTAATGAGCATTGTGGGCGGGGCTGTCCTGCCGCTTGGCCTGGGGTATATTTCAGATGTTACCGGCAGCATACAATACGGTTATTTAGTGCCGCTTGCATGCTTTTTAGTAGTGTTTATATATGCTTTTAAATTCTGGAAACCAATAAACAACAATACATTATCTTAACTATAACTTTACAACAGAGACTAACCCAAATATGAAGAATGTTGTTTTAAAAATTAACCCCGCCGATAACGTGCTGGTAGCCCTGCAGGACATTCCGCAAGGCGCTACAGTAGACTTTGAAGGGACACCCTACACTGTTACCGAAGCAATACCTGCCAAGCACAAGTTCTTTATGCAGGATATGGCCACCGGCGATGAGATTTTTATGTATGGCGTATTGGTGGGCAAGGTACAATATAACGTGGCCAAAGGTGCGCGTATGAGTACTGATAACACCAAGCATGCTGCCGAGCCTTATGCTTATCGCGAAAGCAATTACACCTGGCACGCCCCTGACGTTTCTAAATTTGAAAACCGCACGTTTAAGGGCTACCACCGCAGTAACGGGCAGGTAGGCACGGCCAATTACTGGCTGTTTATTCCCACTGTTTTCTGTGAGAACCGTAACTTAGATATCATAAAAGAGTCGCTGTATGGCGAGCTGGGTTATGCGGTAGACGACAAATACAAATCATATACCCACAAAATAGTTGAGGCGTTTAATAATGGCGAGGATATCAATTCCGTAAGCCTTGCGCCATCGCCCATTGCTGCTGACAACAGGCTTTTTAAGAATGTTGACGGCATTAAATTCCTGAACCATCAGGGAGGTTGCGGCGGTACGCGCCAGGATGCCGACACCCTGAGCAAGCTTCTTGCCGCCTATGCCGACCACCCCAATGTGGCAGGTATAACGGTATTGAGCCTGGGCTGCCAGCACCTTCAGGTTGAGAATTTTAAGGACGACCTTTTTGAGCGTAACCCTGCATTTGATAAGCCGCTGCTTGTTTTTGAGCAACAAAAAACCGTTAGCGAAGAACAACTGATACAGGATGCCATTAAGCAAACCTTTTTGGGCCTGATGGAAATAAACAAATTTGAACGTACCAACGCGCCTTTAAGCAAGCTAACCGTAGGCGTAAAATGCGGCGGCAGCGATGGTTTTAGCGGCATTTCGGCTAACCCGGCGGTGGGCCATTGTGCTGACCTGCTGGTGGGGCTTGGCGCCAAAGTACTACTGGCTGAATTCCCCGAACTTTGCGGTGTGGAACAGGAACTTATAGACCGTTCTGTAAGCAAGCCGGTGGCCGAAAAATTCATTAAATTAATGACCGAATACGATGCCCTGGCACATAAAGTGGGCTCGGGATTTTTTATGAACCCATCGCCCGGCAATATAAAAGACGGCCTGATTACCGATGCTATTAAGAGCGCCGGTGCGGCTAAAAAAGCGGGTTCTGCACCCGTGGTAGATGTGCTTGATTATACTGAGCCAGCTACAAAACCCGGCCTGAGCCTGGTGTGCACTCCCGGCAATGATGTGGAAGCCACAACCGGAAAAGCCGCCAGCGGTGCAACACTTATACTGTTTACAACCGGCCTGGGCACACCAACCGGCAACCCGGTATGCCCTACTATAAAAGTGGCAACCAACTCGGCGTTGGCAAACCGCATGGCCGATATTATAGATATAGATACCGGCCCGGTTATAAGCGGCGAAAAAACCATTGCCCAAATGGGCGAAGACATACTGGAATATTGTATACGTGCTGCAAGCGGGCTCGAAATACCCAAGGCGGTACAGCTCAACCAGGATGATTTTATTCCGTGGAAACGGGGGGTCAGTTTGTAAATGGATTATTAGATTGTTGGATAGTTCGATTATTCGACTGTATGAAAAAGATTTGTCGATTATCGGATTATTCGATGACACATATAAAGCAAACATCGAATTATCGAAAATCTAATAATCCAACAATCTAATTATCGATCGTCGAACTATCGAAAAATCCAATAATCGAAAAATCGAAATAAAAATGTTTAGATTAGACAATAAAAAAGCGGTAGTAACCGGTGGCGGCAGTGGAATAGGCCAGGCCATAGCGGTAGTGCTTGCAAAACAGGGTGCCGAGGTGCACATTTTTGAAATCAGCCAGGAAAATGCAGCGGCTACAGTAGCGCTTATTTCGGCTGAAGGAGGTACTGCAACGGTGCATACCGTAGATGTATCAGACCAAAAAGCAGTAGTTAAAGCTTTTGAGGAGATAGGAAAACTCAACATACTGGTTAACAATGCAGGTATTGCCCACATAGGTAAAGCCGACAACACCCCTGAAGACGATTTTGACCGTGTTATGCGCGTTAATGTAAAGGGTGTTTACAACTGCCTGTTTGCTGCCATACCACAGTTGCGCAAGGCAGGTGGCGGGGTTATCATCAATATGGCTTCTATAGCTGCTTTGGTGGGATTGCCGGACAGGTTTGCATATAGCACTGCCAAGGGCGCAGTTAAAGCCATGACCATGAGCGTGGCAAAAGACTATATTGCCGAGGGCATACGTTGCAACTCAATTTCCCCGGCAAGGGTACATACCCCTTTTGTTGACGGCTTCCTTCAAAAAAACTATCCTGACAATATTGAGGAGATGTTTGACAGGCTGTCTAAAACCCAGCCTATAGGCCGCATGGCAAAGCCGGAAGAAATTGCCGCACTGGCATTGTACCTGTGCAGCGATGAGGCTTCGTTCATTACCGGGGTAGATTACCCTATTGACGGCGGTTTTACGACTTTAAATAATTAAAAACAGTTACGGCTTATACATAGGGTTTCATCAAAAATCATGAAATTCGTAACAAACAACATATCTTATGAAACTAATCCGATTTGGAGCGCCGGGACAGGAAAAACCGGGTGTACTTATAAACGAAAAACGCTATGATGTATCGCACCTTGTAGCCGATTACAATGAGGCATTCTTTGCAGGCGATGCCCTTGAAACCCTGAAACACGACGTTGAAAAAGGCGGTTTGCCCGAGGTATCGGACAGCGAAAGGCTTGGCGCACCCCTTGCAAGGCCATCTAAGCTTATATGCGTGGGGCTTAACTACAAAGACCACGCGGCTGAGACTAATGCGCCAATACCCTCTGAGCCTATTTTGTTCTTTAAGGCAACTACAGCTATTGTAGGGCCTAATGACGACCTTATCATACCTAAAAACAGCACCAAAACCGACTGGGAGGTGGAACTGGCTATTGTAATAGGCAAAAAGGCAAGCTATGTTGATGAGGCCGATGCCCTGAACCACGTGGCGGGCTATGTGCTGCACAATGACTACAGCGAGCGTGCTTTCCAGATTGAGCGCAACGGGCAGTGGGTTAAAGGCAAAAGCTGCGATACCTTTGCACCGCTTGGCCCATGGATTGCCACACAGGATGAAATTGAAGACGTGCACAACCTGCGCCTTTGGCTTACCGTAAACGGTAAAAAAGTGCAGGACGGCAGCACGGCCAACCTTATTTTTAACGTGCCGTTTATTGTAAGCTACATCAGCCAGTTTATGACGCTGCTTCCGGGCGATGTTATAACAACCGGTACACCCGCAGGTGTGGGCCTTGGCATGAAGCCGGAACCGTGGTACCTTAAACCGGGCGATGTGGTAGAGTTGGGTATAGATGGCCTGGGCAGCAGCAAACAAAACGTAAAGGCTTACCAGTAATGAAACGGTATTGCCTTGCCCTTGACCTGGTAGACAACCCTGTACTGATAGCCGAATATGAAGCCTATCATAAGGCGATATGGCCTGAAATTACCGAAAGTATTAAAGGCAGCGGTATTGAGGCTATGGAAATTTACCGCACCGGCAACCGCCTTTTCATGATTATGGAGGTAAACGAAGAGTTTTCCTTTGAAGCCAAGGGCGCTGCCGATGCCGCAAACCCAAAGGTGCAGGAATGGGAAAACCTGATGTGGAAATACCAACAGGCACTACCCAACGCTAAGCCGGGCGAAAAATGGCTGTTAACGGATAAGATATTTTCCCTTTAAAACCACAGGCAACGCCTTGATATGGATTTACATTTAAAAGATAAAGTTATAGTAGTTAGTGGCGGCGCCAAGGGTATTGGCGCTGCCATTACGCAAACACTGGCAAACGAAGGCGCGGTGCCTGTAATTATAGGCCGCAGCGAAGAAGACAATAAAACGTTTGCAAACGAAATTATTGCTGGTGGCGGTAAAGCCGGTTATGTAACGGCCGAGCTTACCCAGCCTGAAAACTGCAAGGCGGCAATAGAAACCATTATAGCGCAATACGGCCGCATAGACGGGCTTGTAAACAACGCCGGGGTAAATGATGGCATAGGGCTTGAAAACGGCTCTTACGACGGTTTTATGGCATCATTACATAAAAATGTGGTGCACTACTACCTGCTGGCCCAACACGCCCTGCCCGAGCTTAAAAAATCAAAAGGCAGTATAGTAAACATAGGCAGTAAAACCGCCGAAACCGGCCAGGGAGACACATCGGGTTATGCGGCGGCAAACGGTGCGCGCAACGCCCTTACGCGCGAATGGGCGGTAGAGCTCCTGCCCTACAGCATCCGTGTAAACGCGGTTATTGTGGCCGAAGCATGGACACCGCTTTATGAAACCTGGATTAACACATTTGATAACCCGCAGCAAAAGCTGTATGCCATTACAGCTAAAATCCCCCTTGAGAAACGCATGACCAAAACAGCCGAAATTGCCGATATGGTGGCCTTTTTACTGTCGGAAAGGTCGGCGCACACAACGGGCCAGCTTATTCATGTAGACGGCGGCTATGTGCACCTTGACAGGGCACTGTAACTAATTTAAATACCAATACCCCAACACCCTTTTGTAATGAAAAAAATCATTGCCCTGCTCCTGCTATTCCCGTTTATACCGGTAACCGCACAGGAAGTTATATCGCCCAACAAAAAAATTTCGGTGCAAATTGATGCCAGCCAGGGCAACCCGGTTTTCAGTATATTTTATTCTTCAGGTAAAAAGCAGGTTGTGGTTTTGCCGCAGTCGCCACTGGGCATAACACGGAGTGACGAAGCCTTTACAACAAACCTGAAACCGGTTAGTACTTCTAAACCCGCAACCGTAAAAGAAAAGTACACAGCACTTAGCGGGAAAAGGAAAGAACGTGAAAATATTGTTACTGAACGTATTTTTACATTCACCAACCAAAATAATAAAGTTGTCAATATTATTTTCAGGGCTTATAATGATGGCGTTGCATTCAGATATGAGTTTCCTGATGATACAAACGCCCCGGTAAACGTTATAAGCGAAAATACCACCTTTATACTGCCGGAGGGCACACAACGCTGGACGCAGGCTTTTGAGCCGTCTTATGAGGGTTTTTACCCCGAAACGACAACCGGCAAAGGCAATGACAAACAGGAATGGGGTTTCCCGGCGCTTTATAAAGTTACCGGCCAGCCGGTTTGGGTATTGCTGTCGGAAGCAGGATTATCGGCAAATAACTGTGCGGCCAGGCTTAGCAATGCGAAAAATCCAAACCATTATAACGTAACCTACCCTGAAACAAGGGATAACTTTAAGCAGGTAGGCGCTGTGGGCACGCTGCCGTGGCAGTCGCCGTGGCGCACGCTTATTATTGGGGCACTGGCTGATGTTGTTGAATCTACCCTGGTAGACGATGTAAACCCGCCAAGCAAAATACAAGATACAGATTGGATAATACCCGGCACAGAATCATGGGTGTACTGGGCTAACAACCATGGCTCTAAAGACTATAAAAAGCTGGCCGAGTATACTGACCTGGCTGCTAAAATGAACTGGCCCTACACGCTTATTGACTGGGAATGGGACGTGATGGAAAATGGCGGCACTATTAAAGACGCGGTTAACTATGCAAAATCTAAAGGTGTAAAGCCGCTTATGTGGTACAACTCGGGCACATCATGGCTGGAGCCCACACCGTGGGACAGGCTACTGACACCCGAAAAGCGCCAGAAGGAATTTGCCTGGCTTAACGAAATGGGCATTTACGGTATTAAAGTCGACTTTTTTGCCGGAGACCAGCAGGACATGATAAAGTATTACATAGATATTTTAGAAGACGCTGCCAAGTATAAGCTATTGGTTAATTTTCACGGGGCAACCGTGCCACGGGGCTGGGCCCGCACCTACCCACACCTGCTTACCTATGAAGCCGTTTATGGTGCCGAATGGTACAACAACAATGCAACCCTTACCACTAAAGCCGCAGGCCACAACGCCACGCTGCCGTTTACCCGAAACGTGGTTGGTTCTATGGATTATACACCCGTAGCGTTTTCAAACAGCCAAAACCCGCACATAACCTCTTATGCGCATGAGCTGGCATTGGCCGTATTGTTTGAGTCGGCCCTGCAGCATTTTGCTGATAGCCCGGAGTCTTTTTACAAGCAGCCTGATTATGTACAAAGCTTCCTGAAAACGGTACCCACCACCTGGGATGACACCAGGCTGCTGGACGGCTACCCCGGAGAAAAAGCCATTATAGCCCGTAAAAAAGGCAACACATGGTACATAGCCGGTATTAACGGAACAGATACCGCACAGGATTTTACGGTAGACCTCATCACTATAACCAATAAAAAGACAAAGCTTGAACTGATAACCGATGGTGCAGATGATGCTTCATTCGCAACCAAAAGCATCACGCTTAAAAAAGCTGAAAAATTACAGGTTAGCTGCCTTCCACGAGGAGGTTTTGTGGCGGTACTGACTGAATTTTAAGCAAATAGTGTTATTTTTAAGTTTATAGACATTTCAAAACCCTACAGTTTACAGGCGGTTTCGGTAAAAAATAAAAAAAGTGCAAAAAAGCTTGTGCAGTACATTTTAATTGCCGTAAATTTGCCTAACGGTGTTAAGTGATTTAAACACTTATAAATCATGGGAAGTAAAGAACGTATTTTACGACAAAAAGAACAAACCCGTGCCAACATCCTGAAAGCTGCAAGGCAGATTGTAAAACAGGAAGGATGGCAGGGCCTGAGTATGCGTAAAATTGCCGACAAGATTGAATATACCGCCCCAATTATTTACGAATACTTTTCGAGCAAAGAAGCCATATTGCAGGAACTGACCTGTAAGGGTTTCCAGCTCCTTTCTAAAGACCTTGAAGAGGCGAAGAAAAAACATACCAACCTTGACGACCAACTTGGGGGTATGTGGATGGCTTACTGGGATTTTTCGCAAAAAAACAGGGAAATGTACCAGCTTATGTATGGTGTACAAATGACCTGCTGCGCGCAGGGAACCCCGGAAAGCGACCATCCGTATGACCTGATTGCCGATGTGATGAGCCAGATTATGAAGAATGATGATGAAGACCTGGTAATGCAAAAATACTTTACGTTCTTTTCGGTTATCCATGGGCTTATTTCCATCAACATGCTTAGCGAAGGCCTGGGTGATGACATGAACAAGCAAATACTTAAAGATGCCATAGTGGGTATAACCCGCACGCTACACACGTAGCTTTTTTTTACACTTTTACTTAACACTGTTAAACCATTTTAATATGATTAGCTACATGCCTGTAACCGGCATATTTTTTAAACCGTTTACTTAACACCGTTAAATACCTTTAGTATGATTAAGATGCCCCAACCGGCATATTTTTTAAAACCATTACTTAACACCGTTAAATACTTTTTGTTAGGTTAACACCACATTTTTTTCATTTACACTTAACATCATTAAATTAATTAATATCGTTATGAAGCCAATAAACCAGTTATTATCAGTTGCAGTGCTTGCGCTGCTATATGCCTGCTCGGGCAACCAGAACCCGGCAACACCCACGGCCCAGGCAGTACCTGTGCCCGTATATAATGTAACCACCCACGATGCCTTTACCTGGCAGGAATATCCGGTAATGCTTGAGGGCCGTACCGATGTGGAAATCCGCCCGCAGGTAGACGGATACCTGCAAAGCGTGTTTGTAGACGAAGGCGCTTTTGTAAAGGCCGGGCAGTCTATTTTTAAGATAGAAGACCACCGCTACCGCGAAGCCCTAAACAACGCCACAGGTAGCCTTAATGTCGCCGAAGCAGCGCTTATAAATGCAAAGCTTGAGGTAGAAAAACTTACCCCGCTGGTAGACGGCAAGGTAATCAGTGAGTACCAGCTGAAGTCAGCCAAGGCAGCGCTTAAGATTGCTGAGGGTAACAAAAAACAGGCCGAGGCCGCTGTGGCATCTGCCCGCATTAACCTTGAGTTTACTACTATTAAAGCCCCGGTAAGCGGCTACATTACCCGCCTCCCTAAAAAACAGGGCAGCCTGGTTTCGGCAGCAGACCCGCTACCGCTAACCACGCTATCAGACAATGCCGAGGTACACGCCTACTTCTCAGTTAGCGAGGCCGATTTTACAAAATTCCGCGCTACTTATGAGGGTACCACCCTTAACGAAAAACTAAGCCACCTCCCTGCCCTGTCGCTTGTACTGCCCGATAATACCGAATATGCCCAAAAAGGCCGTATTGACATGGTAGACGGACAGTTTAATAAAACCACAGGCGCCATTACGCTAAGGGCGAGCTTCCCTAACGCACAGGGGCTGCTACGTGCGGGTAACACCGGTAAGGTAAAGCTTGGCCTGCCACACGCGGGTGCAGTGCTTGTACCGCAGGCATCAACCGTAGAGCTACAGGACAAGATATTTGTGTACACGGTAGACAAAGCCAACAAAGTAGCCAAAACACCTATCACAATCTTAGGAAAATCGGGTAATGATTACCTGGTTAAAGACGGTGTAAAAGCAGGCGACCGCATTGTGTATAAAGGCTTTGAAGGCCTTCAGGATGGCGTAACTGTTGCCCCTGAAAAAATCAAACCGGAAGTTGCATCTAAATAATTATCAGCTAACGACTTAACATCAATTAGACATGCTTAAAAAATTTATAGACCGGCCGGTTTTGGCTACGGTCATATCCATCCTATTGGCTATTTTGGGGGTAATTGGCGTTACCGCACTGCCACTGAGGCAGTTCCCGGACATAGCCCCGCCGGCAGTCCAGGTTACAGCATTATACCCCGGTGCCAATGCCGAAACCGTACTGCGCTCTGTAGCGCCATCTCTGGAAGAATCGATAAACGGCGTTGAGAACATGAGCTACATGACCTCAACCGCCAGTAACGACGGCTCACTCGTAATAACCGTATACTTTAAGCTGGGCACCGACCCCGACCAGGCCGCGGTTAACGTACAAAACCGGGTATCGCAGGCTACCAGCCAGCTGCCAAGTGAAGTAATACAGGCCGGTGTTACCACCGCAAAACAGCAAAACAGCCTTATCATGGTGGTAGACCTGTTTAGCGAAGATGCCTCAAAGTATGACCAGACGTTTTTGGCCAACTATGCCCAGATAAATATTATCCCTGAGATTAAGCGTATTCCCGGTGTGGGGCAGTCCATCATTTTTGGTGGTAATAAAGACTACTCTATGAGGGTGTGGCTTAACCCAAGCCAAATGGCATCGTACAACATTACACCAAATGAGGTTATGGCCGCCATACAGGACAAGAACCTTGAGGCCGCCCCGGGTAAATTTGGTGAAAACAGTACCCAGTCGTTTGAATATGTAATTAAATACAAGGGTAAGCTTAACAAGCCCGGCGATTATGAAAACATTATAGTGCGCACCAACCCAGACGGTACCATGCTGCGCCTTAAAGATGTAGCCAAAATTGAGTTTGGTGCCTATACCTACGGTAACTTTACCCGTGTAAACGGCAAGCCGGGCGTTAACATAGCCGTTATGCAGCTGCCGGGTTCTAACGCTAATGAGATACAGATTGCCATAGACGAACTGATGCAAAAGGCCTCGAAGCAATTCCCTAAAAATGTAAAGCACCTTATACTGTATAATACCAAAACCATGCTCGATGCCAGTATTGAGCAGGTAGAACACACACTTATTGAAGCCTTTATACTGGTGTTCCTTGTGGTGTATTTGTTTCTTCAGGATTTCCGTTCAACATTAATCCCGGCCATTGCGGTTCCGGTGGCGTTGCTGGGTACGTTCTTCTTTATGTCGATATTTGGGTTCTCTATTAACCTGCTTACCCTGTTTGCACTGGTACTGGCCATTGGTATTGTGGTAGACGACGCCATTGTGGTGGTTGAGGCCGTACACTCCAAGATGGAGCACCGGGGGCTTTCGCCAAAGGCAGCAACCACATCGGCCATGAGCGAAATTACAGGTGCCATTATATCTATTACACTGGTTATGTCGGCCGTATTCCTGCCGGTAGGTTTTATGGAAGGCTCAACAGGTGTATTCTACAGGCAGTTTGCCTTTACACTGGCCATAGCCATTATTATATCTGCGGTTAACGCGCTTACGCTGAGCCCTGCCCTTGCAGCACTATTCCTTAAGCAGCATAACCCCAACCATGCCAAACCGGGCCATGACGGCAAGCCATATAAAGCGCCTACGTTTAAAGAAAAATTCTTTACCGGCTTTAACGCCAATTTTGATAAGCTAACCAACCGCTATGTGGGCAGCCTGCGCTTTTTAGTGCGCTACCGCTGGGCCACACTGGGCAGCCTTGCCGGGCTTATTGTACTAACCGTATGGATGGTACAGCGCACACCGTCAGGATTCATCCCAAGCGAAGACCAGGGCTTTATAGCCATATCGCTGTCAATGCCTGCGGGTACATCATTAGACCGTACCACTGCCGCCATGAAAGAAGCCGAAGACGCGCTGGCGCCTATGGAGGCCAAACGCACGCTAATGGGACTTTCGGGTTTTAATATACTTACACAGTCTTCAAGCCCATCGTTCGGGGTGGCATTTATACTGCTTAAGCCTGCCAAAGAACGCGGCGCCATACAGGACATTAATGATGTTATGAACGATGCCCGCCAAAGGCTTTCGGCCATTAAGGGGGCTAACTTCTTTGTATTTACCTTCCCTACCGTGCCTGGCTTTAGCAACGTAGACGGCCTTGACTTTGTATTGCAGGACCGCACAGGCGGCTCGCTGGGCAAGTTTAGCGAAGTGGGTAACAAGTTTATTGGCGACCTGATGCAGCGCCCTGAAATAGCCGTGGCGTTCACGTCTTTCCGTGCCGACTACCCTCAGTTTGAGCTTGAAGTAGACGACGTAAAAGCCGAACAGCTGGGCGTAAGCGTGCGCGAGCTGATGCAAACCGTACAGGCCTACTACGGTAGTGCCCAGGTAAGCGACTTTAACCGCTTTGGTAAGTACTACCGCGTTATGGTGCAGGCCGAAAAAGGTACACGCTCTACGCCTGAGTCACTTGATGCGGTATTTGTAAAAAACAAAACCGGCGAAATGGTGCCTGTAAACACGTTGGTTAAACTGGTGCGTGTATATGGCCCTGAGAATGCCTCGCGTTACAACCTGTTTAACTCTATGGGTATAAACGCCATACAAAAACCGGGCTACAGCTCTGGAGATGCCATTAAAGCTGTGGAAGAAGTTGCGGCTGCATCCCTGCCGGAAGGCTATTCTTATGAATTTTCAGGTATGACAAGGGAAGAGATATCATCTGGCGGGCAATCGGCCATTATCTTCGGCCTGAGCCTCATATTTGTGTATTTCCTTCTGGCAGCACAATATGAAAGCTACATACTGCCGCTGGCCGTTATCCTGTCTATCCCTACGGGTATCTTCGGGGTGTTTGCCGCCATTGGCATGACGGGCATATCAAACAACATTTATGTTCAGGTGGCGCTGGTAATGCTTATTGGCCTCTTAGCCAAAAACGCCATACTTATTGTAGAGTTTGCCGTACAGCGCAGGCGGGCGGGCAAATCGCTCTTATCAGCATCGCTTGAAGCGGCCAAGCTAAGGCTTAGGCCAATTATCATGACATCGCTTGCCTTTATTGTGGGCCTCGTACCCATGATGAGCGCCACCGGGCCATCTGCACAGGGTAACCACTCTATTAGTATAGGTGCAGCCGGCGGTATGATTGCCGGTGTGGTACTGGGCTTGTTTGTAATCCCTGTACTGTTTATCGTATTCCAGTATTTGCAGGAAAGGGTTTCGCGTAAAGCCGATGAGCCTGAAACTGCACTTGAACCCGAACTTATAAAATAAAACCAATGAAAACAGTTAGTTATATATTCCTGCTGCTTACACTTATAGCGTGTGGCGTGTCTAAAGATACGCCCGTGCCGCAGCAGGAACTCCCCGAGGCATACCGCAATGCGTTTGCTACCGATACCACCACGATTGCCGATATTAAATGGGATGCCTTTTTTACCGACCCAAAGCTACAGGAACTTATAAACCGTACCCTTACGGGGAATTTTGACCTGCAACTTGCGGTTAAGAATATTGAGGCTTCAAGACAACTGTTGCGCCAAACCAAGTGGGGGCAGGTGCCGCAGCTTAACGCTTACGTTACGGCAAATACCAATATTCCCAGCGAAAACAGCCTTAACGGGCTTAGCATAAACAACTTCCTGGGCACCAGCCATATTGAAGATTACAATGCCGGCCTACAACTATCATGGGAAGCCGATATTTGGGGCAAGATAAACAGCCGCAAAAAAGAGGCGCTTGCTACCTACCTTAAAACTGAGGAAGCCCGCAAGCTGGTTCAGGCCAACCTGGTAGCCAGCGCAGCACAGGGCTATTACAACCTGCTGATGCTTGATGCCCAGCTTGAGGTTGCCAAAAAGAACCGCGGCCTTAGCGAAAATACTGTAAGCATGGTTACACGCCAGTTTGATGCCGGGCAGGTTACCCACCTTGCCGTGGAGCAGGCCGAAGCCCAAAGGCTGCGCGCCGCACAAATTGTGCCCCAGCTTGAAAAGGAAATTATACTACAGGAAAATGCGCTGAGCATACTTACCGGTACACTTCCGGGAGAGATTGAGCGCAGCAGCCTTACTACCGAAGACCTGCATGCCGAATTGCCAACCGGTATACCTGCCGCCCTGCTAAGCCACAGGCCCGATGTTAAGGCACAGGAATATGAGCTTAACGCTGCCAATGCCCGTGTGGGTGTTGCCAAAGCATCTATGTATCCGTCACTTAGCATAACCGCTAACGGTGGGCTAAACTCCTTTAAAGCCAATAACTGGTTCAACATGCCGGCATCGCTTTTTGGATTGGTTACAGGTAGCATTGCACAGCCCTTACTACAGGGTCGAAGGCTGAAAACACAATATGAAGTAGCCAAAATTGAGCGCGAAAAGGCTGTGATAGGCTTCCGCCAGCAGGTACTGGTTGCCGTGGGCGAAGTGAGCGATGCCCTTGCCGAAATTGAAAAATTAAAAGAAGAGGTGGTGTTTGCACAGGAACGGGTAACCAACCTGCAAAAGGCCGTGAGCAATGCCGATAAGCTGTTTGCCAGCGGGCTTGCCACCTACCTTGAAGTAATAACCGCACAAAGTAACGTACTACAAAGCGAGCTTGACCTTGCCGCTGTAAAAAGGAACCGGCTTGCCGCCGAAGTGAGGCTTTATAAAGCACTTGGCGGGGGCTGGAACTAATGGTGTTTCATTGATGTTAACTGTGGAAGCTGCCCGGATAAAACCGAGGCAGCTTCTTTTTTATAAAAAAAAAGCAATAAAGATAAAAGTGATTAATAATGAGTAGTTTACAAGAATGTAAAATTTAGTCGGTAATGATTTAGTAATGGTGCTTATTGCATTCGTTTTTATTCCATTTCCTTGTAAATCATATCAAAAGTACTGAAAATTAATTTGTCTTCGATACGCTTTTCGTAATTTTAGCTAAGACCATTGATTAGTAATGTCTATAATGACCTTTTTAGTTAATCTATTGTGCTGCATCAATATTTCGATATTGGCTATGAGAAGTCCCTGTGTGCCTTTTAAAAAATTTCCCAATATTGATTGTTCCATAAAATCCGATGCAATCTGACTAATGGACAACTCTGAAGTTGATAGCAAGACTTTTGTTTCAAATAGAAAGCCTCATTAATTAACTCAACTGTAGTTTTGCCTGTACTGTAACTTCCTTAAGACTTTTGCAAGATGCCCAGGTATAATACTCATGGCGTTTGAATAAAAACTTACTTCCTTATGTTTTTTAAAACTGTCATTCAGAATATTAAAAAAGCGCAATGCTATTTCCTCCTTTCGATTTATGTATAGGGACTCTCTTTTATTGGTAAGAACATATTGTGCTGCAATCCTGTAAAACAATGCATTAAATGTGTATTGGATTATTTCTTTCCGAAATGGTGATAATGGTTCTTTTCTATTTTCTTCTTTTAATTGCCTAGCAAGGCTAATACATACTCTTAGCTCTTCTGTATCAATCTTAAAATTTGGAATTGCAACTTCATTGGATGCAAAAAATGATATCGCATTAAATTCATTTTTCTCAACAGCATTATTGCGTAAAAATCTACGGTAAAACCAATGAATTTGATCCTGAAGTTTTCAATAAGACCGTCAACGTCAATCTCAATCTCAATGGTGTTTTTTTTGGATTGAGAACTGTTATTCCTGTGATGAAGAAACAACAATAAGGAAGAATAGTAAACGCTGTTTCAGTGGTAGGGTTAAGAGGAATTTTAAATTCTGCGGCATATGTTTCAACAAAACATGCGGTTTCTGTTATTACTAAAACTGCAGCTATAGAAGTTGCATCACATGGTATTTCCGTTAATGCAATTGCACTAGGAGCAATATTAACTGCTATGATGCAAGATGCTTTGGACCAGATGAATCCCGAAAATCCAAAACAAGCAGAGCTGGAGTTTGCAAAAAACAATATATCTAAGCGTTTGGGATTGCCTGAAGAGGTTGCAAAGCTTGTAGTATTTTTATTAATTGAAGACTACATAAATGGCAAAATATTGCCATCGATGGAGGACAGTCCAATGCTTACCTTTCATAAACCTAGCCTATTCGAAAGCTATATAAATTATTAATTTTCTATGTAAATGTCCATCAATAAGAGATAGTGGTTTGCTTCTTATTGATATTATTAAATTAGGTAGCTGTAACAAAAAATGATCAACTCAACTATTAACAAGCTAAGATTACAGCCAATAATTATTTAGCAAGACAGTTTATCTTTTTATAAGGGCAAAGACAATAGAGGTATTTCACTATTTGAAATCATTATTCTTGTTTTACTTCTGTGAACAAAGGAACCCCAAAAGCCATATCTGTAAGGAATCATTATTAGTAAGTCTGCATTTATACGGCTTATTTCACTTTTAATTGCTTCGATTACTTTGTCTGATTCAACATTTTTGTAGGAATAATTTGTTCCATGTAAACCTTGCTCAACAGAGTGCAGAATATTAATTTCATCTTGTTCATCAAAGTTATGATCTGTTTTCCTACTGGCGTGAAAAACTTCTATTTCTGCACCAAGTCCATTAGAGATATCTTGTACTCTTTCAAAAATTGTTTTATGTATCCCTCTCTTTATGTCACATGCGAAGAGAATATTTTTTAGCCCCTTATATACAGCATTTAATGGCACAGCAAGCAATGGAATTTTGATACTTTGCAGTACTAACGTTGTTGTGTTGCCTAAAATATCCTGTTCTAAAGATTTTTTAGGCATCCCCATCACTACAATGTCAGCATTTGTCGAATTGATTGCATTATTCAACTCTTCCTGGAAATCACCGATACTCAAAACAGGTAAAACCTCAATATCATACTCCTCCGACAATCTCTTTGCTTTTTTAGAATGCTTATTTTTGACCGATTTTACCAGTTCATCCATCGATGATGCCGACATGCGAGAATTTTGTGCATGGATAGAGATATGGTACAAGTGAAAAAGAATAATTTTGGCACTCTTCTCACTTGCATACTTTACGGCATATATTGTAGCGTTTTCAGCTCCTATTGAGAAATCTGTTGCAACGAGTATTGTTTTCATAAAGAATTATGATTTTTAATTAACAGTATAGTTGAATTATAGTTAGGATCTCTTCTTCCATGTAAAGATGAAAACTATATTGCAAAGATACCAAATGGTTGGTATCTTTGCAATATATCACTCAATATTTATTGTTGTATATTTATTTAAAATATTTAAAGGAAAGAATGCCTAATTCATATATAAGAGATTGATGAACAACAACTATAAGAGAAAAAAGGATCCGGTTGAAAACCGAAGATTGATTCTGGAAACAGTTATTGAATTGGCAGATAATCTTGAATTAAGTCAGATATCTTTTGATGCTTTAGCCAAGAAGTGTGGGCTAAGTAAGGGTGGGATAATTCATCATTTCCATACTAAGGAAGCTATTTTTGACACACTATTTCAAGAGACATTTGACGAATATAGAGGTTGGGTGGAAAAGGAAATGAGATCGACAAATATATCAAACCCTTCAGTTGCTTTTCTGAAAGTAAATATGAGATGCCGAGATGATCAAAATTATAAAAAGTTGATGAAGGTCATATTCAAATGTCTTGCAAACAATGACGACTATTGTCAACAATGGAACAAATGGTTTTCACACGATATAGTTGGTGGCCTGAATGAAGACGATGAAGTCAATGTTCTATTGGGATCACTTATTGCAGTTGGATTTTGGACTATGGATACATTGGGATTATATGCACTGAACCAAAAGAAAATGGAGAAGATATTGAATACTTTGCACAAGTAATTATTTCATTTACATTAAAAGCTTATAAAGTTAATCCGAGCAATCTGATCTGCTTTTCCTTCTGCAGACTGGCTCTGTTTTTTGGTTGATATGGCCAGTATCTTTGTTGTAAATAAATGTGATTAATAAAAAAAAGATTAGTGTTGCCAAAAGCAGCTAATAGATAGTGGTTTACGAGAACCGGAAGTACTATCGGTAACGATTTGGTAATGGTGCTTACTGCAATCCGTTTCATCTGATTACCTTGTAATTCATTTCTGCAAATTTAATAAATAGGATGGATTATTTGGACTTTATCCTTATGATTTTTAGCGTAAAAGAGGCGGCTCAAAAGCTCGAACCGCCATTAACTTTAAGATGATCGCCATTAATGTATGAAGCTTCTTCTGAAGCTAAAAATGCCACTACACGTCCCACGTCTTCTACTTTTCCCAATCTTCTGAAAGGCGAATTGTCGCGAACGAGCTGTTTAAAATCTTCCGAGATCGTAGCAATAACACCGGCTTCATCAATCACTCCCGGCATAATGGAATTGACAGTAATATTTCTAGGCCCCAATTCTTTGCTCAAAATATCAACGAATTTTTTACCGGCACTTTTGCTAGACGCATAGACTGCTGCTCCCGTTTCTGAATTAAGGGTTTGTGTAGATGATATTAAAATAATTCTTCCGTTATCGCTCACCTGTTTTGCAGCTTGTTGCATGACAAAGAAAGTTCCCTTCACGTTCAGGTTATAAATCCTGTCAAAGTCATTTTCGGTATAATCTGTAAATAGTGTGTCCACCATTTCAACACCTGCATTAGCAACGACGATATCAACCTTCGCAAATTTATCTAAAGCTTTTTGAAAAAGCTTTTCAATTTCCAAAGGTTTAGATACATCAGCCTTGATGATCTCAACATTCACGCCGTATTCTTCTAAAGCGATCCCTGTTTCGGCAGCCGCTTTTTCATCTGAACCGTAATTTAGAATAAGATCGACGCCATGCGATGCTAATTTTTCGGCAATTCCCCTGCCAATCCCTTTGGTAGCCCCCGTTACGAGAGCTACCTTTCCTTTTAAATCAGGATACATATTTGCTAATTTTAGTTATTGGGCAGAAACAGGCCAGCTACCAGTCTGTGCAAACATCCCTAACCAATCTTCCAGATGCCAGGTTTTCTCCAGCTTACCATCTTTGATATGATGAAATTCATGGATGGTAAC
Source organism: Flavobacterium akiainvivens (assembly GCF_001278115.1). Taxonomy (GTDB): domain Bacteria; phylum Bacteroidota; class Bacteroidia; order Flavobacteriales; family Flavobacteriaceae; genus Flavobacterium; species Flavobacterium akiainvivens. The sequence goes on from NZ_LIYD01000005.1 coordinate 1,485,942, forward strand.
AGTTAGCTTTTTACCCGAAGCCGGAATGCCCATAAATTCATTATTGTGCGTGAAAACCATTTCTGCACGCACACCTGCACGTTCGTGTGAACCAAATATTTCGTGTATATTTACCTGAACATCTGGAAATGCCTTCACGAAACCCTGTACGAGGGCTTTGTAGCCTTCCGGTCCATCCTGTTGACCCGGTGCCAGCGGAATATCCTGCCAATCCGGTGCTAAAACTTTATCTACCACAGTGTAGTCGTGCTGGCTGAATACACCATAAAATGCTTTTAATGTTTTTATTTCCTGTTCTGTCAATGCTTTTATAAATCCTGACGGTATTTGTTCTGTATTCATTTTTTTTCTTGATTTTTTTGGTTCAATTATTCTGTTATAACTACGATTTTGCCGGTTGCCCTTCCTGATTCAACTACATTTTGAGCCTCTGCCAACTCATCGAAAGTGAATGTCTGGGTAACCTTTGTTTTGACTTTTCCTGATGCTAATAAAGAGGTAATTTCCTTTAAGTTCTCGGCTGAGGAACTTACAAAAACGCCAAATCCTGCTATCCTCGCGTCCAGAAGTGATGACTCCAATGCTTCTGCAAAATGAGGCTGCAGATAAACCAAGCGTCCACCTAAATGAATCACTTTAGTCGAACGCCGGATGTGCTCTACCGAATTAATGGTGTCGATCACCACATCTACTTTCCCCAATTGTTCTTCGAATGGAGCTTTGGTATAGTCCAAGAATTCATCAACGCCTAAACTTCTCACAAAATCCTCGTTTTTAGCTGATGAAGTGCCGATCACGTAAGCGCCTAAATTCTTAGCGAACTGCACCGCAAAATGTCCTACACCGCCTGATGCTGCATGTACCAATACTCTTTCACCTTGTTTTACGTTAGCTTTGGTAACTACGGCTTGCCAAGCGGTCAAAGCGGCCATTGGCGTAGCGCCAGCCTCTGAAAATTGGATATTTTCTGGTTTAAGAACCAATTGATCTTCGGTTGCAAGTACCTGAGTGGCATAGGTACTTCCCAATCCCGGCATGCTGATGAGTCCGAAAACTTCGTCGCCCGGTTTAAAGGCCGTGACATTCTCGCCCACTTGTTTTACCACACCGGCAACATCCCAGCCTAAGATGACCTGTTCAGGTATATGTCCTCCAGTGATCATATTCAGCATAAAATCGCTGTTACGCACCTGAACATCTGCAGGATTGATACCAATGGCCTTAGTTTCTATTAAAACCTGACTGCCGGTAGCCTCCAAATCATTCAATTGCACTTGTTTGACGTTTTTTATACCTCCGTTTTTTTCTAAAATATACGCTTTCATAATAAATTATTTTATCTTTTTAATTGATGAAGCAAAATTAGAATGAATGGTAACAGCAGAAAAGATGCAATCAAACCGAAAATGGTCAAAATCAAACAGGATTTACATCCTGTATTGATGTGGTGTGGTGGTGCTATATTTCTTGAAAAACTTAACGAAATTAGAAGTATCCTCAAAGCCCAGACACCAGCCTATTTCGGAAATATTCCAGTTGGTATGCTTTAACAGTGCCCTGGCTTCTGTGCTTAAACGTTCGCCAATCAATTGTGAGGTAGTTTTTCCTGTGGCTTCCTTCAGCACCCGATTCAGATGATTGGTGTGTATAAACAACTGATCAGCAAATTCTTTGGGGTTTTTCAGTTTTACCTGCTGCATGGTAGATTCTATAGGAAATTGTCTTTCCAGTAGTTCATGAAAGAGAGAGCTTATTCTACTTACTGCATTCGATTTGCTTTGATCATCGATTGTTAACGCAGGTAAAAGCCGCAGCCCGTTATGGATGAGTTCAAAAAGCTGATTTCGCAACAGATCATATTTGTAAATATACTCCGATTCGATTTCAGTAAACATTTTGTTAAATAACTGCATAATTTTATCCATTTCTTGATCTGTAAGATCGAGGATGGGTGTTCCTCCAGGCTGATAAAGCGGGTAATCTTTGATATTGCCATATCCTTTCATAAAGTCTTCCGTAAACACACAGAAAGCCCCCGTAGGCTGTATGTTTTCCGGCGTCCAGTTATACGGAATCTGCGGATTGGCGAACATTAACATATTATGCTTTACGTGGTACGTGTGATCGGCATATTCAACGATGTGAGGCCCGCGGATCAAGGCAATTTTGTAATAATCTTTGCGGCTGTAGGGCATCGGAAACGCAGGTGCAGGACCGGTATAGTCCTGCATCGTAAACACATTGAAGTGTCCTGTTTTCTTAAAGATTTCACTGGGAAGTATGCCTAACTTTTCTTTGTAAAAAGTTTCCAGCGATTCATTTTCGTTCTTCATTGTAAAATTAAAATCTCAGGATTATGCCATCGCACCATTCGCGCCTATGATTTGCCCGGAAACCCATTTGGAATCATCGCTCGCCATATTGACGATGAAGTTAGCGATATCTTCAGGCTGTCCCAATCTTCCAAAAGCATTGCTGGCTGCTAACCTTGCCACATCTTGTTCCGATTTTCCATCCAGAAAGAGTTCAGTCTCGGTAGGTCCCGGTGCGACCGCATTCACATTAATTCCACGGATGCCCATTTCTTTTGCAAAGATTCTTGTAAACTGCTCCACAGCACCTTTTGTTGCACAATAAGTACCATAGCCAGGGAAAAGCGTGCGGGTAACTGTAGAGGTCAGGTTGACGATACTTCCATTATCATGCAATTTTGTAGCTGCTTGACGAAGGGTGTTAAAAACGCCTTTTACATTAATGTTGAACATCTTATCAAAATCTTCCGTAGAGGTTTGTGCAATAGGTTTGGTCATCATAATGCCGGCATTATTGATGAGTATGTCCAACTTGCCGAACGCAGCAATAGCTTCATTAAAAAGATTTTCAACTTCGGTTTCTTTGCTTACATCAGCTTTTAAAGCAATCGCTTCGCCACCGAAAGCTTTAATTTTCTCAACAACTTCTTCTGCAGCATTTTTGCTTCCATTATAATTTACGATCACTTTCGCTCCATTTTCTGCTAAGACTATTGCGGTAACTGCTCCGATTCCTTTGGATGAGCCTGTTACTAAGGCTACTTTTCCATTTAATTTTTTCATAATATTTCTCTTAATATCAATGCAAAGTTAGTTTTAATTAAATTCAGAAAATAGGCGAATTCAAACAGTAGTGGGTAAGAATCAAGCAGCTCTCAGTTTTAGCATACTTTTAAGTTCAGCAAGTTTTGCACTTTCCTCAGTCCTTTGTTTTGTCGCCATATTCTTTTTGACATGTAGTAAAAGAAATGATTTCTTTGTCAGTTTCTGTGAGCAAATATTCTACCATGGGTGGAGCCTTTAGATTCTCCGGAACTCTAATGCGCAGGAAAACAAAATGCTTAAGTAATTATTTTGTTTTGGTCATTCGAAATGTCTTATAAAATAATGAGATGTAGGATAAGAAATGAAGTCCCTTTCGATAATGTAGTTAGCCGTCACTAATTGAATTGAGTTCTATATTGTTGTGGAGTTTGTTTGGTTTTTAATTTAAACAATCTGCTGAAAGATTGGGGTTGCTCAAAACCTAATTCAAATGCTATTTCGGAAATGCTACTATTTGTAGTAGCTAACTTGTTTTTAGCATGATAAATCATTTTATCGTGAATCAACTGTTGCGTATTTTTTCCAGTAAGGTTTCTTAGTAAATCACTGAGATAGCTGGCAGACATGTGCAAATGATCAGCTAAATAATTAATAGTTGGAATACCATTGTTCATAGCCATATCATGGCTAAAATACTCTTCTAATAATTGATCTATGCGTTCGGTAAGGCTATGATAATTCTGTTTTCTGGTTAGGAATTGTCTTTTGTAAAAACGTTGGGCATAGGTTAATAATAGTTCAAGTTGGGAGACGATTACATCGTGGCTCATTTCATCAATACGATTTTCAAGCTCTTCTTCTATATTTCTAAACAACGCAACTATTGTTTCTTTTTCTCTTTCAGAAAGGTGCAATGTTTCACTTGTGGCATACGAGAAGAAGTGGTATTGATTAATCTTCTGACCTAAGGGATAAGGTACTAAAAAATCAGGATCAATGAGTAATGTTATTTGTGGACTTAGCACTTTTGGTTCATCAATATCCTTTTCCTGATTGTCTTCGGCTGACGAAAGCATCTGCTGGGGGGCGATGAAAAACAAGCCGCCCTCTTTAAAATCGAATTTTGTATGACCATAAATAAGTTTGCCGCCTGCATTAGGTTTAAAAGCTATTTTGTAATAACTCAATACGTGAGATTTTTTAGGTGCAATCCCTACAACTGGCCTATCAACACCATTTAATAAAGTAATTAAGGGGTGCTGGGGTGGTGGAAATCCGGATGCCTTCATCACATCGCTCAATGTTTTAAATCTTATTGGGTCTGATCCTGCTTTTTTTGAAGCCATATTCTAAAAAATCTGTTCTACAAGTTAATTAATATTCGCTTTTCTTTTTCAGAAAGAAAAGCGAATAGAATGTCTTCTGATGAAATTTATACAGCTTTATCCTTGAGCTGCTTCGGATATTGCTTTCCATGCTTCCCACTCATCTATGCGTTCTGCATAGATCTGCTTGATATAAGGTAGATCATTCTTACCCAATAATAGTCTTAAAGGTGGTTTTTCCGCTTCTACCACAGCAAAAATCGCTTCAGGAGTGGCTGTAGGATTTCCTCGCTCCAATGTTTGTAGGTTTGCCATCAGATTGCTTTTCAATTCATCATAAATACCTAAGTTTTTACTTGCCATTTTTAGCGAATCAGGACTCCCAAATTCTGTATTATACGCACCTGGTTCAATCATTGTTACTTTAATGCCCAAACCGGCAACTTCTTTCGAAAGACTGTCGTATATAGCTTCTATGGCAAATTTTGAAGAACAATAATAGCCAATAAGTGGATTGCTATAAATACCAACGGCACTGGATGTACCCAAAATATGACCATAACCTTGCGAACGAAATATAGGTAGTGCAGCCTGTATCACGTGGATAGACCCCATAATATTGGTTTCATACATCTCTTTTACCTCATCGGTATGGCTCTCTTCAATAGTTCCTACCAAAGAATATCCGGCATTATTAACTACGACATCCAACCTTCCAAAATATTCTTTAGTGTGTACTATTGCGTTTTGGACTTGTTCAGGATTTGTCACATCCACTTCAAGGGTTAACACCTGATCGCCATATGTTTCTTTCAATACTGCGATACTGTTTACATTGCGTGCCGAAGCGGCAACTTTGTCTCCACGTTTCAGAGCAGCTTCAGTCCATATTCTTCCGAAACCTCTCGATGATCCTGTGATGAACCACACCTTTTCTGTTTGTCTATTTTCCATTTTTAAATTGTTTGAATTTGTTATGCAAAGTTGGTTCTAAATGGACAAGCATGCGTTACTAAAACGAGGATATTTTTAACCAAAATGCGGATGATGGTACAAGGAAAACCAATTATTCCGATTTCTTTATTTTTTAGTTATCTGAAATCGCTACGCTATCTTTCATATTTTGAATGATGCGCTTACGATGCTGAATCCCCCAGTCCGCAATATTTTCTGTTAATTGTTTAAGGGATTTTCCATAATCTGTAATTCGGTATTCCACAGCGACAGGAGCAGTATCCAGGACATTTCGTTCGATCAGCTCGTTCATTTCCAGATCTTTCAATTCCCTGCTGAGCATTTTCCCCGAAATACCTTGCACCTGTTTTAACAGCTCGGAATAGCGCATCGGTTGGTAACACAAACAAGCGATAATCGACATTTTCCATCTTCCACTTAAAACGTCCATCGTATCTCCGATGGCCAAAATATTTTGGCTACAGTCTTTTAATATACCTTCTACTTTTTTCATTATTTTATCAATTTATAGATGATAGAAATTTCATAAGGTGTACTTGGTTACCCGTTTGTCACCATTACTTTTTGTCACAAGGTAACAAAAGTAAATAATATTGTTTTAAGTTTGCACAAAAATTTTAAGGTATGACAGATTTAATTCAAGATTTACAGTGGCGATACGCTACTAAAAAATATACATCACAAACCGTCAGTGAAAAGCTGGTTGCCCAAATTGTAGAAGCTGTTAATTTAAGCGCATCATCTTGCGGATTGCAACCATATCGTCTTTTTGTGATCAGCAATCCTGAAGTGAAAAAACAGCTGGCAGAAGGATCCTTTAACAGCCAGATCGGGGAATCTTCCCATTTACTCGTTTTTGCAGGTATGAACCGAATCACGACAGGCTATATCACAGAATATGTCTCCATGATGGAGCGTCAGCGGGAAATGGAGCCTGGTGCCCTAAGCGAGTTCGCCGATAACCTAATAAGTTTTTTTTCTACACAGACAGCAGAACAAAATGCAATATGGTCATCAAAACAAGCATATATCGGATTGGGAACTGCGTTAATTGCAGCGGCAGCATTGAAAGTAGATTCAACGCCCATGGAAGGGTTTGATGCCAATGTGTTTGATAAAGTATTGGGGTTGACAGATAAAGGTCTCCATTGTTCGGTTATTCTTTCGTTAGGATATCGTGATCAAGCTAATGATTTTCTTGCTTCTCTCAAAAAGACAAGATTGCCCATAACTGAATTCTCAACTGAAATTAAATAAAACGATATGATTATTATTGCGGGAAATGTATATGTAGACCCTTCAAAGGTAGATGAGTTTGTAGCCGAGGCACGTAGTACCATGTGGCTGGGAACAAAAAATCCAGGATGTATTTCTATTTCTTTTACACTGGATGATAAAGAACAAGGCAGTGTGCTGGTTTTGGAACGATGGAAAGACCAGCAATCGTTAGACGTCCATTTAGCACAAAAAGAAGTAATAGCTATTTTTACAAAATGGGGTCCGGTAATGCGCAACGAAGTGAAGAAGTACGATGCTACTAACGAACGGGATCCGCGGGAAGCATAATCTGGGGCTTTAGAAAGACTTTTTTTTATAGAAGAGTCTTTCTTTGCTTTTAATATAAAACAAAGTGTAATTGGTTAAAGATATTTATTCGTTAGGATTTTATAGTCAGCTTGCTACTATTATCCACAAAGTACGGCCTTCATTCTCTCCGCAAGATTTCATCAGCCAGGTGATGAATAGTGATTTTGAGCAGATGGAATGGAAGGAACGCGTCAAGCACACGACAAAAGTGCTTCATCGTTTTATGCCTGCCAACTATTCCGACGCAGTAGTTGTATTGCGAAAGATTGTTGCGGAATACCAACACCAAGCAATCAATGGAGGCTTGGAACATGTCATATTCCCGGACTATATAGAGACCTATGGATTAGACTATTTTGAAACGTCAGTAAAAGCTTTTGACCGCATTACCCGATTCATCAGTTGTGAATTTGCGGTTCGTCCTTTTATTATTCGGTACGGCGATGCGATGATTGCCGAAATGCTCAAGTTCTCCCAAGATCCACATCCACAGGTGAGACGGTTGGCAAGTGAAGGCAGTCGTTCGCGTTTGCCTTGGGCGATGGCAATTCCTGCTCTCAAAAAAGATCCTACTCCACTGCTACCAATACTGGAGAATTTGAAAAATGATCCCTCAGAAATGGTGCGTAGAAGCGTGGCTAATAATCTCAATGATATATCTAAAGATAATCCTCAATTATTGGTTCATGTTGCACAGGAATGGACTGGTCATTCTAAAGAGACCGATGCTATTGTAAAACACGCTTGCCGAACCTTATTTAAACAAGGGCATCCTGAGATAATGGCACTTTATGGTCTTGATGTAAATGGACTTATCTTATTGAACTTTCAAATTCACACAACGATGGTGTATATGGGTAATGAAATGTTATTTTCATTTTCATTGAGAAATTCAGTTAAGACCCGTAAAAAAGTTCGACTTGAATATGCTATTTATTTTCAAAAAGCCAATAGAACCTTGGCAAAAAAGGTATTTAAAATTAGTGAAAAGATGCTTGAGGAAAATCAGCAAACCGACATTTCCAAAAAACACTCATTCCGATTCATTACCACCCGAAAATATTATGCAGGCTTGCATCAGATAGCAATAATCATAAATGGCATAGAGCATGACCGATTAGATTTTACCTTACAAACGTAAAGAATACGAATATTATGCAGGTCAATAGCCCCGTCTGGTTATTTGGGTTGCATTCATCGACCTACGAAAGGTTAAGATGGAATTTTGAATGTACATAGGTTAGGGTAATCTATCTAATTGAAACTCGTCCTAAATTGCAGCGGACTTTGATTGGTTTTCTGCTTAAAGAGCTTGCTAAAAGATGGAAGATGTTCAAAGCCAAGTTGATAGGCAATTTCACTTACGGAAAGATCTGTAGTGGATAATTTTTCTTTGGCTTTTTCAATTAGCTTTTTATGAATTAGCTGCTGAGTATTTTCTCCAGTCATCGATTTAAGCAATCCGCTTAGATATTTCGGAGTAACACACAATTTATCTGCAACATATTGGACCTTCGGCAAACCAGTGCACATCAGCTCCTCATTTTTGAAATATTCATTCAATATTTCTTCTACGCTTTCTAAAATCTTGTGATTAGCTTTTTCACTGGTGATAAACTGACGGTTGTAAAAACGTTCCGAATAATTTAGAAGGCTCTCGAGTTGTGAAATGATAATTTGTTTGCTGAATTTATCGATATTCGAAGTGAACTCGTATCGAATGTTGTTAATAATTCCCATGAGCGTTTCCTCTTCTTTATGTGAAAGAAGCAATGCTTCGTTGACAGAGTAATCAAAGTATTCGTAACGGCTCATCGTTTTAGCTAAATGTGTATTCCAAAGCAGATCAGGATGGATGCACAAGATCCATCCTGAAGGTTTCTGATTATCAATTGCCTTCTGGATTTGCTGAAACCGCAAAACCTGATTGGGAGCCATAAAACACATGACACCTTGTTCAAAGTTGTATTGCCTTTGACCGTAAAACATTTTTTCTGCACCTCTTTTTAATGAAATAGCGTAAAAGTCAAACACCATCCCAACTGGGTCCTGCTCCCTAAACTGCTTAATGGTTTTATAATCAATAATACCGACTAAGGGATGCTCGGGAAGGGGTATTTCGTTATAATGATAAAATTCTGCAATCGTCTTAAATCGTCTCGGTGTTTTACTTCCCATATTGCAAATGTAATGATTAAATGTTGTGGCCACCAGTTACCTCTATACGCTGAGCATTTATCCATCCCGCATCATCCGTACACAAAAAAGCAACAACACCGCCAATATCATTCGGCAATCCCACGCGGCCGAGTGCTGTGGCACTGGAAATGTAATTGTTCAGTTCTTTAGTATCCCGCACTACACCACCACCAAAATCAGTTTCAATAGCACCGGGAGCAATGATATTTGCACGGATTCCTCTCGGGCCTAATTCTTTTGCTAAGTATTTGGTAAATACTTCTATAGCTCCCTTCATTGAAGCATAAACGGAAAAGTTTGAAAAAGCAAAGCGGGCAAGATTCGAAGAAATGTTTACAATGCCACCACCATCATTAAGGAAAGGTAACGACTTTTGAATTAAAAATAACACGCCTTTGTAATGTGTGTTGAACATATCATCTACCTGTTCTTCGTTTACCGTATCAATCGTCGCATATAGGGAAGTTCCCGCATTATTGATCAAATAGTCGAAATTTGGACTTCCGTTTTCTTCTGTCAAATATTCACTTACTTCTTTAGTGAAATTGTCGAATGATCCTATATTTCTTATGTCCAGCTGCAAGGCGATTGCTTTTTGTCCTAAAGCCTTAATTTCCGAAACAACTTTCTCGGCTTCCTCATTGTTGGAATTGTATGTTAACACCACGTCAATACCTTTTTTTGCAATAGCTAATGCCATATTCTTACCCAATCCGCGACTTCCACCCGTTACCAACGCAATTTTCTTGTTTTGATTCATTGTTTTATAGTTTTGATATTTACAGTTGGTACAAAGTTCAATTATTTCGGAGGTGTTGATTTATCCAAATTTCATGATTGTTTAGCCTAAATGCTTGTTTATATATTCCTTCATACATCAGAATGGAAATTTGCAATTACATGTATTAGATTACGTTGGAAATTTTATTTTATATTTTGAACACTCTACGATTTCACTAAATACTGTTTTTTTATTGAATCATTGTAGATAATTATGCCCCAGAATAATTAAAAGAGTAATAAGTATCAAAATCGTCTTACTCTTAAGAAACCTTAATTAGAAATAAATCTTTCCCAATATGGGGGTAACCTGTGATATTGGTTTCATCAATATTTCCAATTTTTGGCAAATCAACGAAGATGTAATCCGAAACAAATAGTGCTAATATCTAAACGTCTAAGCTATGGAAATCGTGTTGAACAAAATATTATCGGAAATTCAGCATCAGGAAGACAAGCTGTCTGCCAAAATGATGCAAACTGCAAATGAGGCTTACCAAATGACCTTATTCCTAAAGGAAATGCTGTTTACTATAAAGATGAAAGTCTTAAAGACCGGATTTAAGGACGAACAGCAGGAAATCAATTTTTTCAAGAACATTAAACCGCAGATTTTAGGAAAACTTATTTATTACAATAAAGTATTCCGCATTGAAACTACCTGTCCTGTAAATACTGGACGAATACACCAAAGCCATTTTGAAGGCCAACTAAAAATCCTAAAATCCGAATATAAGGAAAGCATATGTAGTGAGGATTTTTACAGGTATTATCGTTCAGGCAGAACTGACCGTGACCATAATTATTTCATGCTTGGAAAAATCAATTACCACGATGGTTTAAAGAGTGGCGTATTTGAAATTGACCTTAGCTTTTCTACTTATTACGATAACAAAGTTGCCCATATTATAGCCAATGAATTACTATATACTTTTTTGCTTACCAAAATAAACCCCGAAAAAAATCCTGATACGATTTTAATGAATGGCGATGCAAGCAAAGAAATTTCGTGGACTAACTCGCAAAATGCGCTTATAGAATTGATTTACGCTTTGTATGCTTCCAATTCTATTGCATATGGTAAAATAGGCATCAGGAAATTAGCATTGATTTTTCAAATCTTATTCCGAACGCCCCTGAACGATATACATCATTCTTTCCATAGGATGAAAACCAGGGCAGGCTCCCGTACGGCGTTTTTAGACCAACTCAAAATTTCCCTCGAAGAGTATATGGATAGAGACCTTTAGCAATATCAGCATAGGTTTTTTAAAGCAGTACACAAAATGTACTGCTTTTTATTTGCCCATATCTGCCAATTGGCAAATGCTGGCAGAAGGCTATTTGAAAATAGGAGCAACACACTGAAATCCTTGTTTTACAAGGGTTTTTCTCATTGCAAAAAAAATCAAAAAAGTGCCAAACCAATGGGCAAGCATTGGCAGACAAACACTACCACACTTCTGAATTTTGTCCTGTGAATATTAAACAACAGTGCTATGAACATTATAACAATTGACGAAGAAGTGTGGAAGCACCTCAACGAACGGTTGAAAGCCATTAGCGAATATATCCTCAAACTGGAAGATACAAGCTACGACAGCTTATGGCTTAACAATCACGAAGTCTGCCAGTATCTCCACATCAGCGAAAAAACATTGTGGCGTATGCGCACCAACGGGCAGATAGCCTTTTCAAAAATGTACGGGCAGTATTACTATACGATTGGTGCTATCAAGGAAATGCTCAATGCTAACGCCGTGCAGACCACCGATGAATATGTGGAGCAGCTTATGGCGAAAGGCAAAAGCTATATCGAGAAAGGCAGAAAGCTGAAATCAGGTAATCATTAAAAGCGTACCCGTATGAATATCGACAAAATGGAATTTGTGGCGTGGATGGAACGCATAATGGACAGGCTGGACATTCTCGGCAACCACATAGACGATTTACAAAAGAAACGGAACAGCATAGACGGCGAAGAGTTACTTGATAATCAGGATTTATTGCAAATGCTGAAAATAAGTAACCGTTCCCTGCAACGGTATCGCTCCATTGGCAAACTTCCTTATTATACCATTAGTGGAAAACTGTATTACAAGCTGTCCGATGTGCATCAGTTCATCAGGGAAAGTTTTAACCCACCCTTGCCCAAACTGGATGCCAATAAGTGACAAACACTGCCTTTGAGTGCCACATAGTGCAAATCAGTGAAGGCTTCCTTTACATTCGACCGTGAATTTTTAAAATTTTCAGACTATGAGTGAAGAAACAACAAATAAACAGGAAATGCCCGAACAGCTTTCGGACATATTACTTGTACTGGATAAAGAGAAAATGAAAATCCAGGCAGTAAAAAGTATCGACGAAAACGGAAAAATGGAAACCGTTGACCCCACGAAAAAAAATCAAAACCAGTTTATGCGTGTGGATAAAAGCGGCGATTTCTTTTCCAACTTCTTTTCCAATTTTTTCAGCCAGTTAAAGAACCCTACAAACTTTACTTTCTTCAAAGTGCCTGCCCCGGTTGCTGCTGAAAAAGCAGAGGAATTACAAAAGCACGTAGATAAGCCTACTCCACAAGGCGAAAAAGTGCTGAAAGAATACGAAATGAAAGCAGAACCCCGACCGGATAAAAAACAAGAAAATCAAAATAATATGGCAACAGCACAAACAACAACGGAAGCAAGCGAATACCGCTACAAGCCGGAGCAGATTGATTGGGACACAATGAAAAACCTCGGATTAAGCAAAGAGTATCTTGAAAAAAGAAACCTGCTCGACCCTTTGTTAAGAGGTTACAAAACCAATGAGCTTTTACCGATAGGTATTAACCTCGGTGGCTCTATCCTCCGCACAGATGCCCGCCTGTCTTTACAGCAAGGCGAAGACGGCAATGTTATCGTGGCAATACACGGTATCAAAAAAGAACCTAACCTGCACTTTGAGTTTTTCGGTCACAAGTTTACGGACGAAGACAAGAAAAACCTGCTCGAAACGGGCAATATGGGGCGTGTGGTCAATCTCGTAAATTCCAAAACAGGCGAACTGATGCCGTCCATTATCAGCATTGACAGGCTGACAAATGATGTGATTGCACTACGCACGGAGTTTATAAAAATCCCCGATGAAATTAAGGGCGTAAAGCTGAATGAGGAACAAAAACAAATTTTGATGGAGGGCAAACCGCTCTATTTAGAGGGTATGATTTCCGCTAAGGGAACGGAGTTTTCGGCAACGGTACAATTCAATGCGGACAAACGATACGTTGAGTTCCTGTTTGACAGAAGCAACAACAATCAGCAAGCCCAAACGAACCAACAGAATACCCAACAAAGCAATCAGCAAAACCAACCGCAGGAAGCTCCAAGAACTTTCAGGGGCAAAGAACTGGATTATGAGCAGTATAACAAGTTCAAAGCCGGACAAACCATATATGTTGAACTGAAAGATAAAAAAGACCAACCGTATAAGGGTTATATCACTTTCGACAAAGATACTGGAAAGACCAACTTTGAGTTCCCCGGTCAGTATAAAGCACGGGTTGAACCTGCTGAAACTCATAAAACGCAGACTGCCGTTAATTCGGAGGGTAAAACCAACGAAGCGACTAAGAACGTCCAAGAGCCTTTGAAGTCCGGGCAGCAAAGACCTAAAAATGAAAAACAGCAGGAACAACAGGATAACAAGCCTGCAAAATCCAAAGGCAGAAAAATGTAATATAGTATGAAAACAATTATTGCAGAAAAACCAAGCGTAGCAAGGGAGATAGCTGGCTTGTTGGGAGCATCTGATAAAAAGGATGGCTACCTGACAGGTAACGGCTATTTTGTTACGTGGGCATTCGGTCATTTAATAGGACTGGGAATGCCCGAAGATTACGGCATTTCGGGATTTGACAAAGCATCCCTGCCAATATTGCCCAACCCGTTTTTATTGACCGTTCGCAAGGTCAAAAAAGAAGACAAAGGGTACACCGCCGATACGGGCGCATTAAAGCAACTGAAAGTCATTGAGCAACTTTTCAAGCAAAGCAACAGCATCATCGTTGCTACCGATGCAGGTCGTGAGGGCGAACTCATTTTCAGGTACATTTATGAATACCTGAAATGCAGCAAGCCTTTTGAACGCCTTTGGATAAGTTCACTTACCGAAAAGGCAATAAAGCAGGGCTTTGACAACCTTAAAGACGGGGCAGCATTTGACGGGTTGTACCAGGCAGCGCAAGGCAGAAGCCGTGCCGACTGGCTTGTGGGCATCAATGCTACACAGGCATTGAGCATTGTCGCAGGCAACGGTATCTATTCGCTCGGAAGAGTGCAAACGCCCACGCTGGCTTTGATATGCAAACGCTACCTCGACAATAGGAATTTCACGCTAAAGAAATACTGGCAGATACAATTAACGCACAACAAAGCCCAGGTTGATTTCAAAAGTATTTCCGCAACCAAATGGAACGAAAAGCAGCTTGCTAACGATACCCTTAAAGCCATTCAGCGTGGCGCAGCGGCAACCGTTACCTCGGTAGAAACCAAAAGCGTTACAGAACAACCGCCCTTGCTTTTTGACCTGACAGGCTTACAAAAGGAAGCCAATAAAAGGTTGAAATTATCTGCTGAAGCAACCCTCAATATTGCGCAAAGCCTGTATGAAAAGAAGTTTATCACGTACCCACGTACCGGGAGCAAATACATACCTGAAGATATGTGGGCGGAAATTCCCAACCTTGTGCGGGCTTTGCAGAACCGTGAAGATTGCAAGCAAGCCCTTACCAAAATCAAATGGGGACGGTTCAATAAACGTATCGTGAATGACCTCCGTGTAACGGACCATCACGGTTTGTTGATTACGGATAAAGTACCGTCCGTACTTAATGCAGACGAAAACAAGATTTACAATATGATTGCGCTTCGGTTGCTCGAAGCCATATCGCAAGCCTGTGTCAAAGAAATAACCGGTGTATCATTACAGGTATTGCATTACGACTTTACGGCAAAAGGCTGTAAAATTCAGGAAGCGGGTTGGCGTTCCATTAAAGGGAGTTTTACGGACGATGGCGAAGAACCAGTGCAGGAATTACCTGAACTGCGTAAAGGCGACGAACTTGCCATAAAGGAAGCTGCCGTTTTGGAAAAGCAGACCAAACCGCCAGTGCTTTACACCGAAGCCGGGCTTTTGTCGGCTATGGAAACCGCAGGGAAAGAAATTGAGAACGAAGAAGAGCGCAAAGCCCTCAAAAATATCGGTATCGGTACGCCTGCGACAAGAGCCGCCATTATAGAAACCCTATTTACCCGTAATTATATCCAAAGGGATAAACGTTCTTTAATCCCTACCGAAAAAGGATTGCAGGTGTACGGGCTTGTCAAAGAACGCAAGATTGCTGATGTGGCAATGACCGCCGAATGGGAATTGGCATTGCAGAAAATCGAGAACAACGAGGCGGATGCGGGAACATTCCAAAAGGAAATGGAAACCTATGCTAAATCCATTACTGATGAATTGCTGCAAACTTCTATTGCAAGCACCAATCAGCCGAAACTGACCTGCCCTAAATGTAAAAGTCAGCAGCTCATTATCCGTGATAAGATTGTGAAATGCCCTGATGAGGCTTGTAACTGGGGACAGTTCCGCACCGTCTGCGGTGTACAAATCAGTATTGAAAATGTAACAAGCCTTGTCAATAAAGGCAAAACTTCTTTAATCAAAGGAATGACAAGCAAAGCCGGAAAGAAATTCGATGCTTACATCGTACTGAAAGAAAATGCCGAAAGTTCCTTTGAGTTTGAGAAAAACAAAAGCAGTAAACGCAATGGAAAATAAACCGTCAATCGTACCCAAAGAAATCAGGAACCTGATTTATACCGTCCGGGGCAAACAGGTAATGTTGGATAGCAACCTCGCTGCCTTATATCAGGTAGAAACAAAGAACCTGAACAAAGCCGTTAAAAGAAATATTGAGCGTTTCCCTGTATCATTCTGCTTTCAACTGACCGAAGAGGAAGTTGAAAACTTGAGGTTCCAAATTGGAACCTCAAGTTTAAGCTACGGCGGCAGACGTTATTTGCCCTATGTCTTTACCGAACAAGGCGTTGCAATGGCATCTGCCATACTCCGTTCAGATATAGCCGTTAAAATGAGTGTGGAAATAATGGAAGCCTTTGTAGAAATGCGGCGTATGCTCATTAGCAACGCTTCTTTGTTTCATCGTTTGGATAATATCGAGTTAAAGCAACTGGAAGCCGACCAAAAATTTGAAGAGATTTTTAAGGCTTTGGAAAGCGACAAGCTACACAGCGAAAAAGGCATTTTCTACAACGGGCAGATATTTGATGCTTACGCCTTTGTTTCCGATATTATCCGAAGTGCCAAAAGGTCTATTATCCTGCTTGATAATTATGTGGATGATACTGTGCTTACTTTGTTAGGTAAACGTAAGGATAATGTAACGGTTACAATCCTTACAAAAAGCATCAGCAATCAGTTACGGTTAGATTTACAACGATACAATAGCCAATATCCTCCGGTATATATTCAGGTTTTCGCCGATGCTCACGACCGTTTTTTGATTATTGACGATACAGAACTCTACCATATAGGGGCATCACTCAAAGACCTGGGCAAAAAATGGTTTGCCTTTTCGAGAATGGATATTGAAGCAGGTAGGATGCTTCAAATTTTAAAGAAACAGTAAATTTCTCGGTTAAGAAAGTAATTCGGGTCAGGTTTGCCAATCCATCCGCCTACTAACCTTTAATAACTGCAAGATATGTCCACACTATGAAAAGAATTTGTAACGGGATTCTAAACCATAAATACCCCAAACCGCTTCCATCAAAGGTTCCTTTTTGGTAGTCAATATGCTTAATAGTTGCATAAATATTTGCTGGAAGTATAAGTATTAAAAATGCGATTAACAACCACGCAGTAACCACTCTTAAATTAGGAATAAAAAAACCAATAGCTGCGACAATTTCAATAATTCCCGTTAGATAAACGGTTTCTGTTTTGTATGGAATAAAGTCGGGTAGCATCATCGACATCCCTTTGTTAAATGTAAAATGTGCAACTGCCGTAAACACGAGCATTACAGACATTGCTATTCTTCCCGACAAATAAAGGTCATAATTACCACGAAAAATTTTGGTACTACAAAGTGAAATAAAAAATGCCAAAAGCAATACTATTAGGGGCTTCATCTTTATTCTTTTGTTACAAAGGTCAGCTTATTTATAGAACGACACAATGAACCCAAGTTAAGAAATACGTTTCCGTATTCTGCTCAATGCTTGTGGGGTAATGCCGATATATGAAGCAATATATTTTAGAGGAATTTCTTTTATCAATTGCGGTTGTTCGGTAAATAAATTCAGGTAACGCTGTTCGGCAGTTTCGTTCAGAAGCGAAAGTTCTCTTTTGGATTTATTGAGGAATAAATCTTCACTTGCTTTTCGTCCAATCACATTACCAATTTCCGTTTCTCCATAAATGTTTTGCAGGTCATTATATGTTAATCGCCAAAGCGTTGTTTTTGTCAGTGTTTCTATGTTGCAAATGGATGGTGTTTTGGTTAGAAACGAATTATAGCCACTTACAAAGTTATGGTCAAATACAAAAGCAAAGGTCAGGTCATTTTCTTCTTTTGGAATATAGAAACGCATAATCCCTGTTTCAATAAACGAAAGGTAGTTTTCTGTTTGCCCTACTGTCAAAAGATGATGATTTTTAGGGAATTCCTGCTTTATGAGCTTTGAGGAGAAAAACTGCCAGTCTTTGTCTGTTAGTTTAACTGCCTTTTCAAAATATTTCCGTATTTGTTCCATTGTTCGTTATTCCAAATTTCGGTTAGCCTGAACACTAATTTACTGTTATTTAAGGCTTATCCATATTGGCACAAAATTACAAATTAATTCTTCCTACACTTAGGGCTTTACGCCAAATCCAGCCTCTCAACGCCAAACTCAGCCACTTCTACAAAGACTCTTATGTACTGCTATAATTTTAGGCTTCAAGTAAAATTCTAAACAAAATTATAGTATGGATACACAACAAAAAGACCTGTCGTATTTCAGATTACGACTGCAAGAATTATTAAACACCAGCTTCCCTGAAAAAGCAAACGACCAAAAATTTATTGAACAACGTTCTTCGTGGGCTGCTAATGCCTACGAGGGTGCTTTCCGTTCGGGAAACGCTATTGAGCAATGCAACGAAATAGCCAATTACATTCTTTTTGAGGGCTTGCACTTCTCCAAATTCGACACCGTTTTTCAGGTGGTATGCAATGAGTTTGACACCATCATGGCAGATGAGGAACTGCGATCTTTCGCACTAAAAATGTTCCCTGTTTGTGAGGCTGTTTTCACTAACTATCAACTAACCGATGATTTCGCTTATAACACAGAGTACGACCTGCTCTATACCGAAATAACCGGAACCATCGCAATATGGATAGCCGAAAATGGACTTCAGTAAACGCCGACATCTCCAACAGAATATTGATGCCCTGCGGATTGCTTTTACATTGGAAAAGGAGAAACGGCAAGCCAGCGTAGGCGAAAGACTGTCAATGACGCAATACAGCGGATTTGGCGGTCTTAAATTCGTTCTGAACCCCATAGCCAACGAAATAGACATCAATAATTGGAGAAAAACAGAACACGACCTTTTTCCGCTCACGCAGGAACTCCACCAGCTACTCAAAGAAAATTCCGAAGACGAAAACCAATACCGCAGGTATGTGGATAGTATGAAAAGCTCTGTGCTAACGGCTTTTTATACACCTCCACAGGTTATAGATGCTATTGCTGCATCCCTGCGTGAAAGCGGTTTGAACATTCAGAGATTCCTCGAACCCTCCGCAGGTATAGGCTCATTCATACAATCCTTTTCGGAAAATCAGAACCCCAATATTACCGCTTATGAAAAGGATCTGCTGACAGGGAAGATTTTAAAACAGCTTTATCCCAAAAGCAATATCCGTATAAGTGGTTTTGAGGAAATTCCTGAAAAGGAACAAAACAGCTATGATGTAATTGCCAGCAATATACCGTTTGGCGATACCTCCGTATTCGACCTTTCCTATTCCCGAAGCAAAGACGGTGCAAAAGTACAGGCCGCCCGAAGTATACACAATTACTTTTTTCTAAAAGGTGCTGATATGGTTCGTGAGGGCGGTTTGCTGGCTTACATTACTTCACAGGGTATTCTCAATAGCCCGAAGAATGAACCCATACGCAGGGCGTTGATGCATTATAATAATTTGGTTTCGGTTGTTCGGTTGCCCAACAACCTGTTTACGGAATATGCCGGTACCGAAGTAGGAAGTGACCTCATTATACTTCAAAAAAATACGGCAAAACAACATCTGACGGAAAGGGAAGATCTGTTTTGCCAAAGCAGCCAAACAGAATATAATACGCCAGGCAATGCACTTTTTCAGGATAGCACAAGGATTGTGCATACCGACCGTAAATTAGATACCGACCCTTATGGACAACCTGCCCTAATCTATACGCACAAAGGCGGTGTTGAGGGAATTGCCAAAGATTTGAAAAAAAAGCTTTCCGAAGATTTTGGCCAGCACCTGAATTTGAATTTATACAAAGGCGAACGGAACGATGAGCCTGTTATACAAATTCCGGTTGAACCAGAGGTTATACCTCCGGTTGTTGAACCCGTAATCGTTCAGTCCGAACCACAGCGTATAACCATACCAACAATTGTTCAGGAAAGCCCGCAGGAATTAAAACAGTTAAGCATTTTTGACCTGTTTGAAAATGTGGACGAACCTGTAATGGTTATTGCTCCACCCAAAAGAGCGACACAAGTTAAAAAGCAAAGTGCTAAAACAAACCGCCGTGCAATGGGTCGCCAGCCTGACCTGTTCAGTAGTGCGATGCAGCAACCTTATACGCCACCTGTTACCAATAGAGCTGCCAATGGAAGCACATTGACCAACAATAAAAAACAGGAAGCTATTGGCGACCTGTTTTCGGGTATCAACGGGAATGGCCAAGCTGATAAGCCAGCCGTTCCCGACACCATACCCGAACCTGCTCCGTATAGTGATAAACTGCAATCGTTCCACCGCAACGATTGCCTTGTGGTGGATAAAGGCTGGGTCGGTCATCTGCAAGAAGTAGATACAAAAGACGGTACGGCTGTTTTCCATCCCCTGCAATTACAGTCCTTACAGAAAGCAAGAGCCGAGGCGTACATTGCTGTACGTGATGTTTACCAAGAGCTTTACACAAAAGAGGCACAGCATCAGACCGAATACAAGGAAGAAAGGGAAAACCTTAACCGCCTTTACGATGCCTTTGTTAAAAGGTACGGCAACCTCAACAGTGCCGATAATGCCAAATTGATTAAAACCGACAGTTCCGGTAAGGAAATCCCTTATTTGGAACGTGTGGTTGGCGGTGTTGTGCATAAGTCGGATATATTCAGCCGTCCTGTAAGTTTTTCTACCGCAACCATAGCAACGGACAATCCCGAAGAAGCATTAGCGGCATCCCTTAACAAATACGGAAGCGTGGATTTGGGCTATATGTCCGAAATAAGCGGAATGCCTGACGATGCTTTAAAAGAAGCCTTGCACGGTCGTATTTACTACAATCCTCTGCAAAAGGAATACGAGATATCCGAACGTTGGATTGCAGGTAACGTAGTAGAAAAAGCCCAAGAGGTTAAAACCCACCTCGAACGCAATCCCGATGACAGCGAAGCCAAAGCAAGCCTTACCGTTTTGGAAGAAGCCCGACCAAGACGTATCGAATTTGAGGAATTGGATTTTAATTTGGGCGAACGCTGGATACCCACAGGCATTTATGCCCGATTTGCTTCACATCTTTTTGATACGGACGTACTTGTTCATTACTCTGAAAGCTCCGATGACTTTTCTGTGAAATGTCATCAGGGCAATATGCACATTTGGGAAAAATATGCCGTCAAAGCGGAAAGCCGCACGTTTGACGGTATTGTCCTGCTCAAACACGCCCTTGTCAATACCACGCCTGATATTACCAAAAAAGTAATGGTTGGCGACCAAGAGGTCAAGGTACGGGATATGGAAGCCATACAAATGGCGAACACCAAAATTGATGAAATCCGTACCACTTTTACCGAGTGGCTTCACGCTCAAAACGATGAATTTAAAAAAAGGCTGACCGACCAGTACAACGATACTTTTAACTGTTTCGTTCGCCCCAACTACGACGGAAGCCATCAGGAATTTCCGGGATTAGACCGCAAGGGTGCAGGCATTGAAGACCTGTATTCAAGCCAAAAGGACACCGTTTGGATGATAAAGCTGAACAACGGTGCTATCTGTGACCACGAAGTAGGTGCAGGAAAAACCCTCATAATGTGTACCGCAGCGCAAGAAATGAAGCGTTTGGGATTAGCCCACAAGCCGATGATTATCGGGTTGAAAGCAAATATACCTGCCATTGCCGAAGACTACCGCAAAGCCTATCCACACGCTAAAATCCTTTATCCAGGTATTAATGATTTTACGCCGAAAAAACGCCTGCGCATTTTCGGGGATATTAAAAATAATGATTGGGATTGTGTGATACTCACACACGACCAGTTCGGAATGATACCGCAATCGCCCGAAATACAAAAGGAAATCCTCGAAATAGAATTAGACAGCGTAGAGCGAAACCTCGATGCCCTGAAATCGCAAGGCAAGGAAGTTACACGGGGAATGCTCGCCGGGGTAATCAAACGGAAAGAAAATCTTGAAGTAAAGCTGAAAACACTGCAACACGATATTGAAAACCGTAAGGATGATATTGTGGACTTTAAGATGATGGGCATAGACCATTTGTTTGTGGATGAAAGCCACCAGTTCAAAAACCTGATGTTCAATACCCGTCATACACGGGTTGCCGGATTGGGTAACGTGGACGGCAGCCAAAAGGCACTGAACCTGCTGTTTGCCATACGCACCATTCAGGAGCGTACCAATGCGGATATGGGCGCAACCTTTCTTTCGGGTACAACTATCAGCAATTCATTAACGGAATTGTACCTGCTGTTTAAATACCTGCGTCCCCGTGCATTGGAAAAACAGGGCATTCATTCCTTTGATGCGTGGGCGGCTATCTACGCAAGGAAAACGACCGATTATGAATTTTCGGTAGCTAACAATATCGTCGCTAAAGAGCGTTTCCGCTACTTTATCAAAGTGCCGGAACTGGCGCAGTTCTATTCTGAAATCACGGATTACAGAACGGCAAAGGATATTGGCATTGACCGACCGAACAAAAACGAAATCCTTTACAACATACCGCCAACGCCCGACCAAGAAGCCTTTATCCAAAGCCTGATGCAGTTTGCCAAAACAGGTGATGCAACATTGCTCGGTAGAGAACCTTTATCTCCACGAGAAGAAAAAGCAAAGATGCTCATTGCCACGGATTACGCTCGTAAGATGTCGCTCGATATGCGTATGGTAAGCGGTATTTACGACGACCATCCCGACAACAAGGCTTCGCATTGTGCGGCAAACATAGCTAAGTATTACAACCAATTCAATGCACAGAAAGGAACGCAGTTCGTTTTCTCGGATTTGGGAACCTATAAGCCGGGCAAATGGAATGTGTACTCCGAAATCAAACGCAAGCTCGTGGAAGATCACGGCATACCTGCGCACGAAGTCCGATTTATTCAGGAAGCAAAAAATGATAAGCAACGTAGGGAACTTATTAACGGTATGAACGAGGGCAAAATCCGTGTGCTGTTCGGTTCTACGAGTATGCTCGGAACTGGTGTTAATGCACAGAAAAGAGCCGTTACCGTTCATCATTTAGATACGCCGTGGAGACCGTCAGACCTTGCCCAAAGGGATGGGCGGGCAATCCGAAAGGGCAACGAGATTGCCAAATTCTTTGCTGATAATAAAGTGGCTGTTATCATCTATGCTGTTGAAAAATCTTTGGATAGTTACAAGTTCAACCTGCTGTATAATAAGCAGCTTTTCATCGACCAGTTGAAGACCAACAACCTGACCAAAAGAACGATTGATGAGGGAAGTATGGACGAGAAATCGGGAATGAACTTTTCGGAATATGTGGCAATCCTTTCAGGTAATACAGACCTGTTGGATAAAGCCAAACTGGAAAAACAGATTGCCGGACTGGAAAGTGAAAAGCAGGCGTTTAACCGTTCTAAATCCAGTGCCAAATTTAAGGTACAGGATTATACGGAAATGCTGCAAAGCACTCAATCCCGTTTGAACCGGATGAGTACAGACTTCGAAAACTTACAGCAACGCCTGCAAAAGCGTTCGGACGGTACAATCGAAAACCCTGTGCTGTTGGATGGTTTGCCGCCCAATGCAAATCCGAAACAAATCGGCGCAAAGCTGAACGAAATTGCAGACAAAGCCCGCACCGCAGGTCAGTATGAAGAAATAGGCAGTTTGTACGGTTTTACGTTGTTGGTTAAAACAGAAATGTCAGAAAAAGAGGGCGTGGATATTAGGGTAAACCGTTTTTTAGTTCAGGGTGAAGGCAATATCAAATACACCTACAATAATGGTCTGATGGCAAAAGACCCCGAAACTGCTGCAATGAATTTTTTGAGGGCTTTGGAAAAGCTTCCTGGCTTTGTGAAGCAGGAACAGGAGAAAATTTCTGAAATACAAAAAGACCTGCCTATACTTCAGGAGGTGGTAAACGGTACTTGGTCTAAGGAAAGTAGATTGAGTGAGCTTAAAACAGAACTGGCAGCCGTAGAACGGAAGATACAGCTATCAATAGAACCTGTAAAACACAGTGAAGAAGCTGCCGAACAGATAGAGAAGCGGAAAGAAAACTCAACGGTTTCGGAAAGCATTATATGGACAAAAGGTGTTCATCTGCCTCGTGGCATATTATAAAGGTGGTTTACTTTTCGTCCTGTTCATCCATTTTCTTAATCAGTGCTTCACACAGGTTGTCAAGGAATTTGGTTCGGTTTATCTTACGCGCTTTCAGTTCCATAAACGTGTGGTAAAAGTCGCCCAAATCTATATTAAAGGCATTTTCAAAATTTTTGGCTATCAATTTTATGTCAGTATTTCCATTGTTAAAGACACCGTTGGAGTACAAGGCATAAATAAGTTCTGTTAATGCAGTTTTACTTGCTGTCCATTTCAAAGAATTTTCTGAAACCTTTTTAAGGTTTAGACTATTAAGCCTGCTTTCCAAGTAAACCTGTATCAAGTCATTAGCAATTATTTTGGCAACCTTATAATCATGTGAAGTAGAAAAACGGTGGTCTGCTTCAAAATAAAAGGTATCTAACCATAGCCTTATATCATGATTTCCCCGTATAAAAAACTTCTCGTCAAGGAAAGAGTTATTACTACGGTAATATTTATAAAAATCAAGGTTGTTCTCAAAAAATCTTTTTAGCTTTTTTAGTTCTTTCTTGAAATATTTCCTACTGCGCTTGCCTGCATAGGGTCTTTTCGTTTCAATTTTATATATCGCATTGTAGTAGATGAGCTTTGAAACAATAACCGGTTTCTGATATTTGAAAAATTGGATTTCTTCTTCTGAATTATTGAAATCTTTTTTCAGTATAAATTCTTTTAGGTCTGCGAGGCTTCGAATGATGAGCTGTATAGCGGCTTCTATTTTTTTTACTGGTCGGTCGGTTTCAATCTCCAATTCCTGGATTGCAGTTTCCAATTTGAGATATGTTTTATTGTAGAATTTATGCATGCTTAATGTTTATAGTTTTCGATATCCTATATACCGTTTAGTTAAATCATCATGCCTGTTTAAGATCATCTATAAAAATGAAAATCACCAAGGTTAGCATTTCTTTAGTGCTGTCCCCTGATGATTTTATTTGTTCTATTTGCCGCGAGGATATTCTAATACATATAAATAGTAGATTGCTAAATTTTGCACTTTATCCACTCGGGCTCGTATGCACTCTTTATGTGACAAGGTTAGGTACTATTACTATAGGAAAAATTTTGATAAATTTCCTCTAAAATCAAACGTAAGCTACTACTTATACTTATAGCCCCAATGCCTTTTTTAGATACACTGGGTAGGCATCCAAATCTTCTTTGATATGTTTGTTGTGAAATACATCATAACAGTAGTAACCTGGAAGAACATCAAACCCGGTAAACAAATAGTTTGCTGCCACATTAAACAAAGCATCATCAGCACTCCTTCCTTTAAATAGATACTGATTGCTGTCGTTGAAACTTTCTTTCGGTGCATTCCATGTGGCAGATATCATGAATTTCTTACCCTGCATTTTCCCTCCAGTTCCATATTGTTTTGTAGGATCATTTTGCGAGCGTCCGTCACTCACGAGAAATTTCTGAGCATTCATACCGCTGGTAAATACCTCGTCAATATATTTTTTATATATCCATGAGGTATTCTCCCAATTTATAGGTGTCTGCAATATAATAATATCCGCCTGCATATGTTTTTTCACTTCTTCTTCTACATTGTAACCATCTTCAATCTTCGTTTCAAGTACCCTGAAATTTTGATTTATGAAGAATTCTTTGGCTTTGTCAAAAAATGCCCTATTCAGGTTACCCTCTGACAACCCAGGATATCTCAGATGCGAATTGATCAGTAATACAGTTTTGTTCTTTATGTTACTCTGTATTTGCTGTGTTTGCGCCCTTAGATTCACACTATTGGCCAGGAACATTACCATGAGATATGTAAAAACAATCCTTGTTTTCATATTCTTATTTGATTTAAAATTTATCTGAATGCTTCTAAAAGCTACTTGTCATTTATGAGCCTGGATTTGTTGCCCATACATTTATTTCGGGGACAAAGGCTATATCATTCAGTGAAAGGAGGGAATTGATGACTTGTGCTATTTCAAGTCCTTTTAGTTTGTTTTCCGGAGCAGTTGTCACATGCCCTGACTTCTCTCCGAATCCTGTTACAACTTCGCTTGGATTGACTTGAGTAACACGTATATTATGTTTTCGCAGTTCAGACCGCCAAGATAAGGTTAGCCCCGTTATCGCTGACTTGCTTGAGCAATATGCAGAACCGTTGGGAAAACCGTTCACCGCTCCCATTGAAGAAATATTTATTATATTACCGTAATTCTGCTCAATAAAGATTTTTGCAGCTTTCTGACCGCACATAAAAACGCTCTTTGTATTGTTTTCCCAAATCAAGGCGAAATCGGAAACGGAGGTACTCAGCAGCGATCCCGAATGACCTATTCCCGCGTTATTGATCAGAATGTTAAGACCATTCATTTTTTCAATCGCATAGCTAAAAAGATTGGTAATATCTTCTTCATTGGTTACATCTGCCCTGATACCATATACATCGAGTTCAGTGGCTATTTTATTAACTGAATCTTCGTTTCTTGCGCATATAACCACCTGGGCTCCCTGTGCTTTTAAAAGTTTCGCAGTTTCGTATCCGATTCCTGTAGTTCCCCCTGTGATGATAACTTTAGCTTCACTTATTCTCATAAAATTATATAATAAATTTAGTAACTAGTCTTCCATCGGCACAAAGCCGTTGAGATCGTTAAAAATAGCCATAAGTTTAGCCGGGATTTTCTTTTCTTCGACGCTGGATAATTTTAATACGTTTGTTATTTTGTCATCCTGGCCACTTTGGGTCAATTCAACCCAATCGGGATTGACAACCAGCCCTCTTGCTACAGCTGCCATGGTTATCCCAAAATCTAATACTTCCACTGCATCTTCAGGCCTCGCAATTCCACCAGCTACTACGACCGGTACGCGTCCCCCTACATATTCATTAAGTACAGCGGATATGGGAATATCAGTTTCTTCTGCATCCAGCGGTCTTTGAGATACCGCATTCAATAACGAGAAATGCAAATAATCTACCCCCTCCATGATAAGCTTATCAATTAAAACGTAAGTATCTTTAAGGCCGTATGTTTTCTGTGGCATTTCTTCAGGAGAAATCCTGAATCCCAGCAGAAATGGTTTTTGAGCGTGTTTATCAATTACATCTTTTACCTCCCGGACAACCTCAATCCCAAAACGTAGGCGGTTTTCCAGTGAGCCACCATAGCGGTCTGTCCTTTTGTTAAAAAAGGGGGATATGAAATTTTGGATCAGGAAACCGTGAGCACCATGTATCTCTACTCCGTCAAATCCCGCTTCAATTGCCCGTCGTGTAGTTTCCCCAAATGCCCTTACAATAGTTAGGATTTCATCCTCGCTGAGTTCTTTAGGAGTGATAAATTCTGATGACCCCGGTGCGGTCTCTATGGACACAGCACTGGCACCTACTACTTGACGATCCGGAATAAGATCGGGTATGGCTTTATTCCCGGCGTGAAACAATTGAAGCAGTACCGGCGCACCACCGCTTTTTGCAGCGTCTGCCAGCTTTTTGAGACTGGGAAGAAAACGGTCATCATACCCTGCAAATTCGTGAGTGAAACCAATACCGTTTTCTGTCACATGTGTACAGCCGGTGACTACCATCCCGACACCGTTAACCCTTGCCCTGTAGTATGCCACTTCTTCGTCAGATATAGTAAAATCTTCATTTGATGCCCAGGTTGTCATGGGTGACATTACAATTCTATTTTTTAAACTTATACCGTTCTTAAATTTTATCGGCTCAAACAGTTTAGAGAATCTATTCATATATTTTAGCTCTTTAAATCCATGCAAAATTAGCAATTCACTTCTTCCCAAAAGTTGCCATATTCAGGAAAAAAGTAGTCAAAATAAGGAGATAAAGATGAGATGTGTGACTATTACTTTTCTACAGGTCAATTATGTTTTTAATTAAAGATTTACCCTTTTCATTACAGCTTCATCGTACCGTGCACCGGTATTAGTTCGAGTGCAATAGTGCTTTCCTGATTGTTTCTGATGCTACTTCAGAGAGTCCCAGATATTTTCTCTAATATTTCGTCCGGTTTGAACTCTGTATAAAACAATTGCCGCACAACAATATTTTACTTAGAAATCGACAAAAAATCAGATAAGCTGAAAACGATATCAATTCAGGGATTGTCTGAATTTCAACGGCGAAAGGTTTGTCTTACCTTTAAAAAGTTTGTGGAAGGATTGGGGATGTTCAAACCCCAACTGATAGGCAATTTCCGCGACGGAAAGTGTCGTTGTAGACAAAAGTTCTTTGGCTCTCTCAATAAGCTTTTCGTGAATATGTTGCTGTGTATTTTGCCCAGTTAAAGATCTTAACATATCACTTAGGTAACTTGGTGAGATATTCAGCTGTTCAGCAAAATATTGTACACTGGGAATACCGGACTTCTCTGCCTCAGAATTGTCAAAATAATCGTTAAGGAGACTCTCCAACTTCGATAATATTTCATTATTAGCCTTTTTTCTGGTAATGAACTGACGGCTATAAAAGCGATTGCAGTAGTTAAGTAGTAATTCTATATGGGAAATGATGACGTCCTGTGTAAAATGATCGATAGTTTTATCAATTTCATTCTGTAGATTTTGCATAACTCCGGATATAATATCTTCCTCTTTTTGTGACGTATGAAGTGCTTCATTTACCGCATAAGAGAAAAAACCATATTCTTTCATTCTTTTTGCCACTTGATAGCCTTGAATAAAATCGGGATGAAAGGCCAGCATCCAGCCCTCTCCCTTTGTTGAACTTTCAGACTCCACGGCAAATAGTTGTTTTGGCGCAAAAAATGCCATAACACCGCTATCAAAATCATAATATTGCTGACCGTATCTGATCTTCGCATTGTAATTTTTTTTAAGATATACAGTGTAAAAATTGTAAACAATGGATGAAGTGTTCTCCGGTATATTATACCTAACATCCGAAAGATTAATCACACTTACCAATGGATGTGCAGGCTTTTCCAAGTTCAGGAAAGAATGCAATTCACAAATGGAATTTATCGAATAAAGATTTTCCTTTTTCATATCATCAAATTTAATAAAAAAGACAGGCATCTTGGTCTATGCCTGTCTTTGATTTCCTAGATATTACAGGTTTACCCTTTTCATTCCAGCTTCATCGTATCTTGCCCCAACATCCGAACCTAAAGGTATAATGGACTCCAACCGATCAAAGTCTTCTTTACTAAGCGCCATTTCTGTAGATGCAATATTGGCTTCAAGGTTTTTGATTTTTGTGGTGCCCGGAATTGGAACGTGACCTTTGGCAAGTACCCAAGCAATGGCGAGTTGCGCCGTAGTGATATTTTTCTCTTCTGCCATTTTTGTGATCTCTTTAACCAATGCTATGTTTTTGAAGAAACGCTCGCCTTGATACCTTGGCATTGACCTTCTGGAATCGTTCTCGGGAAGATCCTCCGGTTTTAAAATTTCTCCGCTTAAAAAACCTCTTCCGATAGGAGAATAGGCAACAAGGGCAATATCTAATTGCTGAAGGGTATCGATGATTCCAATTTCTTCAATATTCCTTTCAAATAGAGAGAATTCACTTTGTACTGCTGTGAGCGGATGTATGGCATGTGCTTTCTTGATACTTTTCGATCCAACCTCTGATAGACCGATGTAACGCACTTTTCCTTCTTTTACAAGTTCACCCATTGTATCAACCGTTTCCTCTATCGGCGTATTGGTATCCAGCCGGTGCAGATAATATAAATCTATATAATCGGTGCCTAAATTTTTTAGAGACCTTTCAATTGCTTTTCTGATATAAGCTCTGCTACCGTTTATTTTTCCGGTTAGCTGTTCATTATCATCGATTTCAATACCGAATTTGGTCGCAATCAGATATTTTTGACGGTTACCTTTAATAGCCTTGGCAATCAGCTTTTCGTTAGCCAGAGGTCCGTAAGCATCTGCCGTGTCCAAAAAATTGCCTCCCAACTCAAGCGAACGGTGAATTGTCGCTATACTCTCTTTCTCGTCTGCCGATTTCCCGTAAATATCGTAGCCTGCCCATTGGGACATTCCCATACAGCCCAACCCGATTGTAGGAACGACTAGTCCTTGGGTTCCTAACTTTACCTGTTTTATCTGTGCCATAATTAAGTTTATAATGTGTTTTATTTTGTTAACGTTTTTTTTCTGTACCGCACTCTGAAAATTTGCAGTCAACGTTTTTAAAAGATTTCTATTGCTTATTAAAGAATAGAGTAGGTTTTTAGATTAGCAAATGCGTCCATAGCATTGCTTCCAAGTTCCCGTCCAACTCCGGATGCTTTAGTTCCGCCGAAAGGTACTTCAAGTGGTGCACCCATATAACGGTTGATGCCTAACATTCCCGTATCAATTGCTTCTGCTACACGTTTTGCTTCATCAAGATCTTGACTGAAAACAGTACCACCAAGACCATATCTTGTTGCATTTGCTAAAGTAATCGCCTCATCCGCATCAGGTACCACATAGATCATTCCCAAGGGACCGAAGGCTTCTTCATGGTAAAGTCGCATTTCGGGGGTAATACCCGAAAGCACAGCAGGCTTGAAAAATGCTCCCTTACCATCCATTCTTCCACCTGCAACCAAAACTTTTGCTCCCTTGTCAACCGCATCCTGATATTGTGCATGTAAATTGTCAGCGGCAGCGACGCTCGAAAGTGGACCCGTAGTTGTCTCCGGATCAAATGGATCTCCCACTTTCTGGTTTTCAAAGGCTTTGATATATTCTTTGATAAAGGCTTCCGAAATCTTTTCGGTAACGATTGCTCGTTTTGGTGACATACATGACTGACCAATACCAAACAAACGGCAAGCAGATGCCTCAGCAGCTACTGCCTCTGGATTTGCAGAATCCAATGCAATGAAAGCGTCTGAACCACCGAGCTCAAGAACTACGGGCTTAATGTGACGGCCTGCCTGTTCTCCGATAATTGAACCTGCACGATCAGAGCCTGTCAAAGCAATTGCACGGACACGGCTGTCGGCTATAAACCTGGATACCTGATCTCTTGACACTAGTGCTGACTGATAAATTTTTGATGGAAATCCTGCCTTCTCGAAAATTTCATCCATCATCAATGTCGATCCGGCGACAATTTCGGCCGGCTTCATGATTACCGCATTACCAAGCATTAGATTTGGAGCGGCTGCACGCATTGACTGGTAAAGCGGTCCATTCCATGGTTCAATTGCAAGGGTTACACCTATAGGTTCAAGGCGACTGTATACTCGAGAAAACCCCTCTATTTTAATTTCGCGTTCGGCCAACATTTCTAATGCATTGTCTGCAAAATATCGGAAGATCATGCCTGGCAGGGCTGATTCCATCTTGGCCTCAGATAGAGGTTTGCCCATTTCCAGCGTGATCTGGTGTGCAAAACGATCTATGTTCTCATCCATTAGATCAGCAAATTTTCTAAAAATTTCAATTCGATTCTCTATGGGAACTTTACGCCACTGTAGATAGGCTTGGTGGGCATTTGAAAGAAGGTGTTCGGCTTGCGCATCGGTTAGTGTATCAAACTCTTTTAGTAGTTCTCCCGTAGCAGGGTTCAGTGTATGGTAGCTAGGGGGAGATACTGTTTTTCCGGATTGTATATTATCCTTGTTTTCAATATTGTTGGAATCCATAATTTTTCTATTAAATACAACATTAAAATTTTTTAAATCTGGTTTGTAGGTAAGACAAACAGTTCGGCGACGTTCACATGCTCGGGTGCGGAAACTGCGAATAGCACCGCATCTGCTATATCGTTTGCGGACAACATTGTGATCTGTCCCATTGATGAGGCCATCATTTCCTTATAGCCTTCACTGGTGGTGGCGTTTTGAAGCTCAGACTGGGTTGCGCCTGGTTGAATACTGGTAACACGGATGTTGTGCGCTTTTCCAACTTCCATCCTCAACCCTTCAGTAAATGCGCTCACAGCATATTTTGTTGCCGAATAAACCGCAAATCCTTGTCCAAGAACCTTACGTCCTGCAAGCGAAGAAGTGTTGATGATGTGTCCTGAATGTTGCTTTATCATGAATGGAAGGATTGTACCCGTAATATTCAGTACACCTTTTATATTCACGTCAACCATTCTTTCCCATTCATCAATCTTGAATTCATTGACATTGGAAAGGGGCATTATCCCTGCGTTGTTAAACGCTATATCTACTCTTCCATATGAATCAATCAACTTTTTTACGCCGGCGTTGACGGAATCCTTGTCAGTGACATCCATTTGAAGTGCCAGAGCATGACCGCCTTCTTTTTCTATCAAAGTTTTTAAGGCTTTGAGACGATCGGCACGACGCGCTGCAATGGCAACTCTTGCCCCTGCCTTTGCCAATTTTATAGCGGTAGCTTCTCCTATCCCGCTGGAAGCACCTGTAATGAGCGCAACTTTTCCTTTTAACATATCCATGATTTTTTGATATTAAAAATATACTTGTTCTAGATCACAAAATTCGTTGTTATTTTACCGGGAAAAGTATCCAAAATCCGTTTTATGGTAGTAGAAATCAATTTTGCTTATGTGTTATTTGATTCAAGAGATAAAAATACCAGAGAATCCAAACATCATTTAGATATCATACGTAGAGCCTGCATCTTTCCAAATTAAGCTGACCCTGGAGGTAGTTACTTCCTTGTGATTTAGAGCGAAATCACGACCTTGCCAAAATTTGCACGGCTCTCGAAATAACGGAAAGCCGCATCAACTTCGTGGAAAGGAAAAACTTTATCAATTACCGGTCGGATATTCCTCATCTCCAATGCCGTGTTTAGTGATTCGAACATTTCCCTACTGCCTACATTGCCAATTCCCCGCAAATTGATGTTTTTCATGATCAATTTACCAAAATCTACGGCGTTGCCGGCAGCAAGTATTCCGATTAGTGCTATATGGCCACCTGTCTTTATAGCATTTAAAGAACGGTCAAGCGTACCCGTGCCGCCAACTTCGATGATATGATCCACTCCGGCACCATTTGTCAGCCTTAACACTTCTTCATCCCAGCCAGGGGTCGAATTGTAGTTGATAACCATATCCGCGCCCAACTCCTTAAGACGATCAAGTTTCTGGTCGGAACCCGAAGTTGCGATAACTGTTGCTCCGGCAGCCTTTGCAAGTTGCAGCGCAAAGAGGGAAACCCCTCCGCTTCCCATTGTCAGAACAGTTTGGCCCACTGTGGGTGCGCAACTAACAATCAAACCATTCCATGCAGTTACAGCAGCACACGGTAAGGTAGCACCTTCCTCATAACTTAAGTTATGAGGAAGTCGAACAAGCCCTTCCTCGCTGAAAACGATATATTCTGCCAGTACACCGTCAATCGGACCTCCCAACGCAGATCCTGGATAATCTGGCTTTGCTCCCCCGTTGATCCAATGTTGTGAATAGATGCCCGCTACCCGGTCGCCGACATTGAAACGGCTCACGTCTTTACCAATGGCGACAACTTCGCCAGCACCATCTGAAAGTGGTATAATCCCTGTATTTACTCCTGAATGGCGACCAGAAACGAGCAGCATATCGCGATAATTGAGCGACCACGCCTTCATTGACACCAGAACCTGACCATTCCCTATTTGTGGTATCTCTCGAGTCCTTAGTTTTAGTGTTTTAATTCCATCGACCCCTTCCAATATCCATGCTTTCATAGTGTCGTCCTGCTCTTTTTTATCTTTATCGCCAGCATTATTATTCATATTTGCCATAGTTTTACCTTACAAGCTAAATAAATTCGATTGATACCTGAAGAACTAATGGGGAATCTCCAACGACACACGGCCGGTTATTTCACCTGATTCCAAGGCTCGCTGAGCTTCGCCTGCCTCAATAAGAGGATAGGTCCGTCCCAAAACCACAGCCATCTGTCCATCATCAACATATTTTGCTACTGCTTCCAATATTTGTGTCTGGACTATTCTTGATTCATGACTTGCAAGTGCATGTCCCATTGCTTCAAAGGAAATCTGTATGTTTTTTAGAGCTGGGGCAAAAATGTCTCCATTAGGCCAAGAGGTAGGATAGGCAGCAGTTACAAGCCGACCATAGGTAGTTAGCAAGTCCACACTTTGGCTGAATGCACCATCACCGACAGTGTCGTAAACGACATCTACACCATCTTTACCAGTCCATTTCTGTAATGATTCTCCAACATTCTCATTTCTGTACATAATGATATGATCTGCTCCTAGATTTTTAACAAGTTCAGCTTTTTCATCGGTACTAACTGTGGTGGCAACGCGGGCTCCTGATATTTTTGCGAGTTGTATACCTATATGTCCAAGACCACCCGCGCCTCCTTGGACAAGAAGGTAGTCTCTTGGCTGGAGATTAGCACGATCATGCAGCGCTTCCCAACTCGTTATGGCTACAACCGGAAGGGCTGCTGCCTGTGCGAAACTTAGTGTAGAAGGTTTATGGGCTACGTAATACTCATTAACTGTTTTGAACTGTGCATAATTGCCCTGTGAACCGATGAAGCCGCCATCGAAATAATACACTTCATCACCGACTTTAAATCGTGAAACATCTGAACCGACTGCTTCAACAATGCCTGCTCCTTCCAATCCAAGTATTATCCCATTCTTTGGCAATTCCCAATCGGTTGATGGAGGCATACGCTTACGAACCCTAAAATCAGCTGGATTTACACCCGCAGCCATAACACGTATTAAAATTTCGTGCGGCTCTTTAATAATCGGAGAGGGCACTGACTGCATCTGGAGAACTTCTGGTCCACCTACGGCAGTCATTACCAAAGCTTGCATATCTTTCATATTTTCTAATTTTAGAAACAAATGAAAGAAAATAGAATCATTTTGGAGTAGCCAAAATATGGTTTTTAGTAGCCTAAATGGCGCAGTTATTTATATTTCTGTTTCGTATGGCTTTCCTTCTGCACGGCATCTGTAAGTGTGGGTAGTCCTTAATTCTATTCATTATGCTTTATATAGCAGGAGAATCTGGAAAAAATGACCATTTAATAAATCAAATTCCCTTTATCGTTTAAAAGAAGACCTGAACTCCAAAGGCGATACCTTAGTCTTTGTTTTAAATAACTTGCTGAATGATTGCAGATGTTCAAAGCCTAATTCATAGGCGATTTCGCTGACTGACAAGCTTGTAGCCGACAATTTTTCTTTGGCTTTTTCAATCAATTTGTCGTGTATGTGTTGCTGAGTGGTTAGTCCTGTCAGTATTTAGAGCAAACTGTGCAAATAGGTTGGCGAAACATTTAGATTGTCTGAAATGTAATGAACTGTGGGCAATCCTCTTGTTACCAAATCATCACTATTAAAGTAGTCTGAAAGCAGCTTTTCCAATCGACCAAGAATTTGATGATTGTTTTTTTTCTCTTGTTATGAATTGGCGATTGTAAAATCGGTCTGCATAAGTTAACAAGTTTTCAATATGCGAAATTATAATCTGTTTGCTGAATTTGTCAATGTTTGATAGATATTCTTTCTGAATATTTTGAGCAATTCCATTAATGATGTTTTCTTCATTATCGGATAAAAACAGGGCTTACCTTTGCTATTCAAATTGAACAAAAGACCATGTCAATCGATGATCCACAAAACCATATTTAATAACTTTGCAATATAATCTAAAAAGGGTTAGAACAAGACTGATGAAGGTAAATAAACGAATAATACAAATTGCGATTGCTGCAATACTACTTGTCGTTTTGTTTAATTTTATTAAACATTCGATTGAACTTGACGATTTTACACCTAAAAAAGTAACCTTAAAATCTCGTGTTTTTAAAAATTTGGCTTATAAGAAAATAACGGAATTTGATAGCTTGATGCTTGACATTTATTTACCTGAAACAATTCCCCAAACCAAAATACCCGCGGTAATCTTTATTCATGGTGGTGGATGGACCGACGGCAGCAAAGATGCCATACAAACCAATTACAGGCAATATGTTCTAAAGGAACTGCTGGAAAACGGATATGCAGTTTTTAGTATTGATTATCAGTTGGTAAATCAAAGTGTTCACTTTCCATTACCCATTGTAGACTGCAAAGATGCAGTAAGATGGATAAGGAAAAATGCCGATTATTATCATATAGACACGACAAATGTAGGTATTTGGGGAGCCTCAGCAGGAGGCCATTTGGCATTGCTTACGGCTTATTCCGATGATAATGATTTTATTGGAAATGCTGATTTACAACCTTATTCTTCAAAGGTAAATTACGTCGTAGACAATTTCGGTCCTGTTGATTTAAACCTGTTATTAAAACCTGAAACAAGTAATCTTTCATTAAAAATCTTTAAAGTATATTCTAAAGAAAAATACCTGAAGAGACAAGAAAAGTTAATAGCAATTACTGGAGTTCGTGATGACAAATCAAAAATAGCAGCCATTTGTAAACAATTTTCGCCCATTAATTACATTTCTTCCGAGAGTGTTCCTACATTAATTCTTCACGGGAATGCGGATGAAACTGTACCCTTGGCACAATCTGAGCTTTTGAGTAAAATACTTAAACAAAACAGTGTGGAGCATCAACTTATTATATATGAAAATGCAACACACGGTTTCAAAAATATTAATCAACAAGCCATTGACGAAGTAGTGAAAACTACAATCTCATTTATGAACTCTCGAAAAAGTACCGTAGATTAAACGCTTTCACTAACCACTGAATATATCTTTATCCGTCTACTGCAATTTAATATACAATTTTACCTGTCTGTTTTATCGCTACTTACAATTTCCACATCAGCACGCATTGGCATTTCTCCTAATAAATCTAAAATTCTTTGATGCCCTTCATCCATTGCCGGATTGGAATAATGTCTTTCAAACGACGCATCATCTTTATAAAATTCAAATGCCCACAACACATCCGGGTTATTTTTTGTTCTGCACAAAACCCAATCAACCGGACCATCCACATCGCCATTGTAGTGCAAATCTGTTGCTACTTCAAACAATTCATCACCTTTGCCTTCTTTGGCCTGCATTTTCAAAACTACACCGGGCTGACCTTTGTATAAAGATTTCCTTTTTCCTGTATTGTCCATAAATAAAATATTTAGGAAGCAAAATTATAAATTGCCTAACAGCGAAACTTGAATAAATCGGTCATTTTTGTTTTTGAAAAGCGTGCGAAGATTGGCGCCGGTTAACTTTTTGACTTCCCGTTCAAAATGTGGCTGGTCAGAATAGTTTAGTTCTGGGAAAAGATTGCCTTCATTAATCTGTTTGAATGATGAGCGAAAACGCAGAATGTTGCAAAACTTTTTAAGCGGTAACCCAAAATATTGGGTAAAATAGCGATTGATTTGCCGACTGTTCCAATACGCATTTTCAGACAATTCTTTTACTGTCATTTCACCACTAGAAGCATATATCAATTGAGATAATTTCTGTTTTCTGGGATCAATTGCTTTGCCCGAAAGCAGTTGAATATGCTCAGTTATTTTTTCAGCAAATAGATTGAAATCATTAAAATCACTTTCTTCTGTATTCCAAAAATCATCTGGCAACGATTGACCGCCATTCAGTAAATCTGCAACTGATGATTTCAGTATATATTCTGCTGCTAATAGCTTAAAGTTTATTACCATCATACGAGTATCCGCTTCAATAAAGGCATTGCTGAAAGTGGTATTGATGCCCATTAATATGCAATGCAACGGCTCGTTCTTTTTTTTGGTAATCACAAAATCGAAGCTGGCATCAGGCATTACCACTACTGCATAATCTTGGTCTGAGTTATTTTCCACCAACCAAAAAGAAGACACAAAATTGTTGATGGATTTGTGAGCATTTATTTTTTGAAAGGTGACGGGATTTGACATAAAAAATTATCAGAATTATCTTTTGATTAATTTACTGATTAAGAAATAGTACAATTAAAACTCCATTTTGCATCTCATCCAATAAAATGTCTTCAATTAAACTTTGCCCTGAATTCCAATGGTGATTGGTTGGTCTTTGTCTTAAAAAGCTTGCTGAAAGATTGCGAATGTTCAAAGCCTAATTGATACGCAATTTCACTGACGGATAAATCTGTGATGGAAAGTTTTTCCTTGGCCTTCTCAATCAGTTTTTCGTGGATGTGCTGCTGTGTGGTCTGGCCGGTCAGATTTTTTAAGAGGTTGCGCATATATTGTGGCGACATATTGAGTTCATCAGAAAGAAACTGAACACTAGGCAAACCTTGTTCTTTCAGGTTATTTCCGTTAAAATATTCATCAAGCAAAATTCCTAATTTTTCCAAAAATTGATGATGCACTTTCTGACGTGTAAAAAACTGCCGCTGATAAAATCTTTCGGAATAGTTCAACAGCGTTTCGATTTGGGAAATGATAATACTCTGGCTAAATTTATCGATGTTTTTCTGGTATTCCTCCTTGATGTTTTCGATGATTTGCTGAAGCTTAATTTCTTCATCTTCGGATAAAAATAAGGCTTCGTTCACAGAATAATTAAAAAAATCGTATTTCTTAATTGAAGTTGCCAATGGTGTGTTCCAAAGAAAATCCGGATGTATGATCAACATCCATCCGGAAGCGTTTTTGCCATTTTCTTCTCTTGTTACGCTCAAAACCTGATGTGGCGCCATTCCAAACATCACTCCTTCATCAAAATCATAATCCTGCTGCCCATATTTATACTTATGTTCCATATCTCTTTTTACGGAAATCATATAAAAATCGAATATCAAACTCTGTTTTGAACCTTCCTCAGGTTGAGCCATATCTTTAAAATCAATCACACTGATGAGTGGATGCTTTGGCTTTGGCAACCCTCGAAATGCGTGGAGTTGAGAAATGGTTTTCAGTCGTATTGGTGTGTCGGACATCGGTTTAGTATTTAATCAAATTTAACGAATAAGTAGGCTTCTTATTCTTGCTCAGAGAAATAAACATCACTTTGCAAATCTTCCAGTAAGGTTGGATACTGAGTTTTCCAATCTAAAGCTGTTTTGGTTTCTTCACTTGACGTGAGATTATTAAGCTTTGCAAAATGGGCGAACCAGCCGAAATGTTCTGCTGCTTCCTCATCGGTAAGGGAAACTACCGGAATGTTCAATCTTTCTGCAATAATTGTTGCAATGTCTTTAAATGGGATTCCCTGTTCTGCTACTGCGTGATATCTGGTTCCGCTCTCAAAAGGTTTTTCTAAAGCCAATCTGTACAGTTTTGCGGCATCAAGTCTGTGAACGGCAGGCCAAAAATTATTACCCTCATTAATCACGCCAGATTTGCCTCTTTCTTTTGCAATGTTTATGGATGTCGGCACAAAACCGATCATATCACCGTTACCGTGTACGGATGGTGATAATCTGATGACGGCCACTTTTACACCTTTTATAGCTACCGCATCCGCCGCATTCTCTGTTGCAATTCTAGGGTTCGAATTTATCGATCGGTCTGTTTCTATCGTAAGCCCTTCTTTGGAAAAAAGTGCAGTTCCGGACGTTATGAGGAAAGGTTTGTCGGTTCCCTCTAAAGTTTCACCAATGGCTTCAATGACTTTCGCATCAAGTTTACACATTTCTTCGAACCGGGAGAAATCGTGGACAAATCCTAAGTGAATAACTGCATCCGAATCGGCGGCTCCAGCCTTCAGACTTTCAAAATCGTTTAAATCTCCTCTGTGTACCTCGGCTCCGGCTGCAATTAATTTGTTTGTCGATTCTTGTGAACGAGACAATCCCAAAACATGGTGTCCGTTAGCTAATAATTCTTGTACTACGGCAGTTCCTATGAAACCTGTAGCGCCTGTAATAAATACTTTCATTTTGATATCATTTAATGAAGCAAAGTTCAGATTTAAGATTTGTAGTCTTGTAGCCAAAAAGTATTTTGTTGTAGCCTAAAAATTTATTTATCGAAGTCCTAAACACCAAGGTCGACAACTGGGATTTTATGTAAACAAGGTATTTAAAACTCAATAATATGGGGTTTTACATTGGCATCGTGATTGGCGAGAACCTCGATGCAATTTGGATTTTCGCTCATTTCCTTTACCCATTTCAGCGATTGTACCGCTTTCTTCTTGTTGGTCATCATTCCCGGCAAAATCATATGTAACCACGATTTTTCTGCATAGCCCGTATCTGCGCACAGCAGCACAAATTTGCCGTCATTTTGTACAATGGTGGACGACATTCCGTTGGTATGACCGGGCGTGTTTACAAAAACCACAGAACCATCTCCAAATAAATCAAATTCCGAGTTTTGAAAATCAAATGTTTCAACGTTGACATCTTTCCACATAAAAGGCAGGTACAGCAACGGATGCTTTTTGGTATCACTTAGTTCCAGGCTACTGGTCAAAATTCTTTTTGCGTTTGTTAATAATTTAAGTCCGCTAACATGGTCGGGATGGAGGTGGCTCAAAAACAAATAATCGATATCGCTTGCCTGATAACCGAGTTTATGAAGCTGTTCGTGAATGGCCTGTTGCGGTGGCAAATGTGCTGTGCTGGAAATATTATAAAGCCAGCCTAGGTATTTTTTCGGGTTGGTTCTCACTTCGGTATTCCAACCGGTATCTATCAGTATCAAACCTTTTGGATGTTCTATAAGATAGGCCGATACCGGAACGTTTATCTGGTGTTTTTTGCTTCTGAAAATGCCGCTATATGGCATCGGATGAATCGTCTTTTCATAAAACGATGCTGCCTCATCGAGGTCTATACTTCCGCAGTGCAGAACGTGGATTTTGATTGTGTTCATTTCTATCAACTGAAATTAAAGCACAAAATTCCTAATTCTTTACAAACCCTGCCTGACACAAATGTGTCAAAGTGAATTTTTGGCTATTTTCTTTCGTATTCTGGTCAGCGATTGTCTTTCGATACCCAAATAGGTACTCAGGTCGGATAACGATATACGTTGGTACAAATCCGGAAACTGCTTCATAAAATTCAGGTATCGGTTCTCGGCATTATCGAATAAAAAACCTTCCATCCGGCTGAGAATATTCCGGTGAACATCTTCCACAATAAGACGAAAGTAGCGTTCCAACTCGGGAAATTTTTCACTGCAATCGTGGATATGATTGTAAGAAACGTTAATAATGACAGAAGTTTCTATGCATTGAAAATTATATTTGCTCGGTTTCGGCGTATCGAGCGAAGTGCAATAGGTTGCATAATTATTTTCGGGGATAAAATTTACGGTAATCTCATTGCCCTGTTCATCTGTATAGAATGCCCGTAGCAAACCCGAATGCACATAACCGATTTCTTTTTGAAACGCATCAGCCTCAATGTAAACTTGTTTTGATTTCAACTCGGTAACTGTAAGCCCTTTTATCCAATAAGCTAATGCTTCATCCGTAAGCTTAGAACTGCGTTGCTTTATGGTGTGGCAATACGTTTGTATGATGGGGTTCAAAATTTACTTATTTGTATCTATATTGATTACTGCTGAATGGTCAAGGGAATGTTCAGTTTCCACTTCCCGCTCAGCAATCCAAAGTATCTTTCAGAGCAAGAGCCGCTTTTTGTACAGCTCCATATCATTAAGACAATGATTTATCCATTTCCATAAACCTACTATTCCTAAAGGTAATGAATAGTAAATATATAACAACTATCTGATAGTTTTGCAGAAAAGTTTAAGCGATTTCTAATACGGCAGTCATTGGGCCTGCCGTTACAGTGATGGCCGTTATAGACAAACGAAAATGAAATATAAAATTTTAGTATCCGGAGCAACCGGGCCAACCAAGCAAATGCTGTAACGAAATAATCAATAGACAATGGGTTTAATGTAATGTGTGTTTTTTTTTCGACATAATGTTCGCTTAATTCGCCAATTTTTACTACGCAGTTTTTCAATGCTATAAATCTAAGAGTTCAATAGCAGGCTTTGCGGTTACATTGTTCTTAACGCAATCTCTTTAAGTATTTGCAGGGGAGT
Organism: Flavobacterium akiainvivens; assembly: GCF_001278115.1. Taxonomy (GTDB): domain Bacteria; phylum Bacteroidota; class Bacteroidia; order Flavobacteriales; family Flavobacteriaceae; genus Flavobacterium; species Flavobacterium akiainvivens. The sequence continues at coordinate 1,527,669 of NZ_LIYD01000005.1, forward strand.
AAGAGAATGACAGGTCTAAATCTGCATGAGCCAGGATTTGTGACCAGTTCTGAAAATTAACTTTTTATAGCCAAGTCTCTTGCCCAAATTTTGGATGTAATGATGGATTTAATTTAAATTTGCTATAATGACTAACATCAAACGACTTGATTCTGCATATCTTTCTGAAAAATTAGGGATTAGTAAAATCAGTAATTCATTTTATCTGAAAAAAACCACACAAGACCTCTCTATAAAGATGGGGCCGCATCGTTTGGAAATGTATAATATCGCATTAATAACTAATGGTTTTGCTGAATTACAAGTTGGATTATATTCCTACAAAGTTAACTCACCCGGATTGGTCATGCTGAGCCCAGACGATATTCGTTATTGGTCTTCCATCAGTGAACCTATCAAAATGGAAGGTCTTTTTTTTTCGGAATCATTTTTGATTTCTGGACTTACAGATATTTTGTTTGTTAAGAGATCACCGACATTTCAAGGAAATGCACAACATTTTATCCCCATCACTGGTACGCAATTTTTAGCATTTCAATCACTATTTAAACTTGTAAATGAAAAATATACTTCTACCGATCCCTCAAAATCGGAAAGCTTACAAGCATTGATACGATTTATCATTATAGAATTGAACAATCTACAATTGAACGAAATGAAGGTTCCCTTTTTTAATTCAACATTAGGGCATCAGATGACCGAGAATTTTAAAATCCTCGTTATGGAGCATTTTAGAACAGAACGATCAGTGAAGTTTTATGCTGACCGACTATTTATTACCCCAAAACACCTTTCACAAACCGTTAAAAACAACACAGGTAAAAATGCCAACGCGTGGATAGATGAAATAGTGGGTTTGGAATCAAAAGCGATGATAAATAGCACCAATCTTAGCATATCTCAAATATCCGAGGCACTGAATTTTCCTAATCCATCCTTTTTTGGTAAGTTTTTCAAACGATTAACGGGTAAAAGTCCTGCTAAATACCGAAACGAATATAAAAACGATATTTAGGACATTTCTAAAGTAATTCAGGTCTTTAAACCCATACTATTACAGGCGATCTTTGTATTATTATTTTTAAACAAGAATAAGATGCAGACACGACAATTAGGAAAAAATGGTCCTGTAGTTTCGGCCATAGGGATAGGACTTAACAGAGAATCAGGTAAGAGCTCTTCAGAACGAGAAAGTATTTCCAATCAGACCAAAGAAACTTTGGACCATGCGATCGAATCAGGGTTAAATTACATCGATACTGGAGATTTCTATGGAATGGGGTTGCAGGAAATGAATATCGGACAAACGATTAAAGGACGGAGAGATAAAGTTTTTTTGAGCGTAAAAACAGGAACGTTAAGAGCTCCTAATGGGCATATTTTAGGTTTGGACTGTCGTCCGCAGGCAATCAAAAACTTTTGTAGTCATTCGCTTACTCGTTTAGGAGTAGATGAAATCGACCTATATCAACCCGCTCGGATAGATCCTAATGTACCAATCGAAGAAACCGTTGGAGCCATAAAAGATCTTATCAACGAAGGAAAGGTAAAATATTTGGGACTTTCGGAAGCGAATGCAGAACAATTGAGACGTGCACACGCTATTCATACTGTAACTGCTTTAGAAATAGAATATTCACTTGCCACTCGTTTTATTGAAAATGAAATTTTGCCCACAGCGAGAAAATTAGGTGTTGGAATAGTGCCTTATTCTATTAATTATTACGGTTTATTAACGGGAAACGTAAAGCCTCCATTTCCTCAAGGAGATTTTAAAAATATGTTGCCACGTTTCCAAGGAGAAAATTTTGAAAGCAATCGAAAACTAGTGGAATGGTTGGAACTATTTGCTGCACAAAAAGGAAAAAGCGCCAGTCAAATTGCCTTAGCTTGGCTACTTTCTAAAGGAAATGATATTGTTCCTGTAGTTGGAATGAACCGGCCAGAAAGAGTAAGTCAAAATATAGAAGCAATGAATATAGTTTTCACATCAGAAGAACTAGCTGAATTGGAGGCTGTATTTTCTCACGATGCCATTAAGGGCACCCGCTATCCAGAAGCATTGCTAGGTTGGGTAGCTTCATAAATTTACCTGAAGACGAACTTGCCATAAAGGACGCCGCCGTTTTAGAAAAGCAGACCAAACCGCTAGTTCTTTATACCGAAGCCTGGATTTTATCCGCTATGGAAACCGCAGGGAAAGAAATCGAAAATGAGGAAGAGCGTAAAGCCCTCAAAAATATCGGTATCGGTAAGCCTGCAACAAGAGCCTCCATTATAGAGACCCCGTCTACCCGTAATTACTTCCGCAGGGATAAACATTCTTTAATCCCTGCGGAAAAAGGGTTGCAGGTGGTGCAACACAAACTCTTCTGTCGTCACCAACATAAATAATTTTCTTTCCTGTCATTTTGAGGGTAATTACATTTGCTTTATTTATAATTTCTTTTGTCGGATTTTGATGGAATTCATAAAAGTTAAAAGGAGTTGTTCCGTCAATATCTGCATAAAGTTCATTTATATGCTGGCTGTATAAAATGCTTTCTACTTGCTTGTTTTTACGTATATGCCGTCTTATCATATATAAGTGAACATATTGTTTTCTTTGCCACGCTGATACTTAGATATTAAATACCAACTTAGAAATAAATACAGTCGCCTCCGGTAAGTCGCAGAGGGTTATTGATCGTTTTTAATATTTAAACATATCCGCTATTACTCCTTTTGTATCAAATGCTGCAAATCCGGGTCATTCTTGATACGTTCCATTTCACTCACAACAATATTCAGGATGTCGGACTTTATACGTTTGTAATTACTTTCAATTTCCTGATTCATCTTATCGTCGCCCTGCTCATTTACAAAAGAAAGGATTTGCGGTATTTGCTGATAGGCTTTGCTTTCGGCGGCTACCTTTTCATTATCTACCACAATTTCGGCGTGAAATATTTTTTGCTCGATACGTTCATCAAAGTTATCCGATACAGAGCCGACAAACATACCCTGTGTGAGCGTTGAAATTTTGGAAGCCGGAATAAGGCTGTCTAACTGTGTGGAGATAGAGGTTGATTTATCGTTGCGGTTAATCGTCATACTCTGGCGTTTCTGCAATACTTTCCCGAAGCGTTCCGATAGGCTTTTTGCCGTTTCGCCAACTACCTGACCACTGAATATATTACCGACCGTATTCTGTATTACCTTACTTTCTTTGTCGCCGTAATCCCTCGTTAATTGCGAAAAATCCTGAAAGCCCAAACATACCGCTACCTTGTTACTTCTCGCCGTTGCAATCAAGTTATCCAGTCCCCTGAAATAAATGGTGGGCAACTCATCTATTATAACAGAACTCTTTAACTGTCCCTTTTTATTAATCAGTTTTACAATCCTCGAATTGTATAAGCCTAAAGCTGCGGAATAGATATTTTGACGGTCGGGATTGTTGCCGACGCATAAGATCTTTGGCTCTTTCGGGTTATTGATGTCGAGCGTAAAATCATCCCCTGTCATTACCCAGTAAAGTTGCGGGCTTATCATTCTCGACAAAGGAATTTTTGCCGAGGCAATTTGTCCCTGCAACTGGTCTTGTGCGCCACCCTGCCACGCATCCATAAAGGGCGACAAATAATTTTCCAAATCAGGGTATGAGGTTAAAATAGTGAACACGTCCGAATACTTTTTATTCAGCAATTCAATAGCGTGCGGGAATGTACAATACTTACCGTTCTCATAGATTTTCAGATACCAAATAATAGCAGCTAATAGGATAATTGGGCTTTCCACAAAAAAATCCCCTTGCTTCTGTATCCACGACCTATTGAGGTTCAGCATTATCGTATATGCGGCTTCGTAGGCGTCTGAAATGTCCGTCATAAAATCGGGATTGAGTGGATTGCAACGGTGGCTCTTGCGTGGGTCGTCGAAATTTATCACGTAAAATTTTGGCTGAACTTTGTACTTATCCCTGTGCTTCAGCAAATGATTGTAGGCAATAGTGGAAAGGTCGTCAAACTTGAAATCGTAGATGTACATACTAAAGCCTTTTTCTATCTGCTGCTTGATGTAATTATTTACAATGGCATACGATTTTCCTGAACCCGGAGTACCCAACACGATTGATGCCCTGAAAGGATTTACAATATTTATCCAACCGTTGTTCCATTTGCCTTTATAATAAAATTTCGTGGGTAAGTTAACGGAGTATTCATTTTCCATCAGTTTGGTTTCCTGTTGGAAGCTCTCGTTTTCGTTATTGAAAACATCGTCCATCAGGTTGGTACGCAGCAATCGGCTCATCCATACGCCCGCCATCAGCAAGGCGATATAACCTAATGAGATAGTCAAGATATACAAGAAAGTGCCTGTTGCCGGAGATAGCTTTAACAATGGTGTGTTCAGGAAGAACAGCACAAAGCCAACGCCCAAAGCCACGTAAATTTTAGACCAGGTTATCTTTTCATTCTTTACGCCTTTCGTTCCTAAGCAACTCAAAGCCAACAAAACCAAAGCAAAGACTTTGGTATATAAGGTATGTGAAAACAAACCTGCCGTTCTGTCGAAATTGCCCAGTATCTTGTTGATTACTTCCAACGTCCAGCCACGTTCTAAAAAGAAACCGTAGCAGAACCAATAAAGGTGCATCAGCACCAATAGAATACTGACTGCCCGCATAAAAGCCATAATCTTGGCTAAGCCTCTTAAATCGTCTTCTCCCTGCATTATTTTAAGTTTTAATGTTCGGGCGTGAATTTAAAGGCTATGTGGAGTGGCTATAAAAATGTGGCAGGCTTTGGCGTTGTGTGGCAGTATTTGTCTGAATATTATTTCTGACCTCTTTGGCGTTTGCGCTTCTTCTTCATCTTATTGGCAAAATCCTGTTCTTCATAATCTTCTCCTTGGGCAGTAAGCTGTCTTTAATAAAAGAATTTCATTCGAAAATTCTACTCTAAAAGAAAAATCATCCCGAACCTGAACACAACAATCCCCGATTTGGACACATTTAAAATTGACTATTGTCTGAATTTTGCATCATCATTAAAAACAAATAATTATGAGCAACCAAAAAGTATGGTTTATTACGGGAGCATCCAAAGGAATGGGTCTTGAAGTAGCAAAAACCGTTTTAGCAAATGGCGGTAAAGTAATCGCAACTTCCAGAAACCTGAAGGAGCAGATAGTAAGTATTGGGGAAGCGTCAGAGACCCTTCTTCCATTAAAAGTAGATATCACTAATGAAGTTGAAGTAAAATCAGCCATAGAAAAGGGCATTGAAACATTTGGGCAAATCGATGTGGTGGTAAATAATGCAGGTTATAACCTGCTGGGCAATATGGAGGAACTGAGCGATGCCGAATTCCGTCAAACTATGAACGTAAACGTGTTTGGGATGGCCAATGTGATAAGAAACGTTTTACCCCACCTTCGTAAAAATAAATCCGGACACATCATCAATACTTCTTCGATGATGGGCTATATGAGCTATCCCGCTAATGGCAGTTATAGTGCAACAAAGTTTGCCGTCATTGGACTCTCCGAAGCTCTTTCCCAAGAAGTTGCTTCTTTTGGAATAAAAGTGACAATTCTTGCACCCGGAACGTTCCGTACCAGCTTTATGAGCGACAGCAGTCTGGCAGTGGCGAAGAATAAAATCGATGATTATAATCTGGAACAACAGGTAGAACTTTTCAAAAGTTATGACGGTAAGCAACCCGGTAACCCCGCAAAATTGGCTGAGGTTTTATTTCAGATTACTAAAATGTCAAATCCCCCTTTGCATCTTCCTTTAGGCTCTGATAGCTACAATGCTATTTTAGAGCTACGTAAAAATGAGCAGAAAGAGCTGGAAAAATGGAAAGAGTTATCTTTATCCACTGATTTTAAATAATATGAATGATGAAAAAAGCTACTCCATATAAGATCAGTTCTATTTCTGAGCTGCATCGTTTGTTTGGTTTGAAAAAGCCAGACCATCCATTGATAAGTGTGATCGATTTTGAATCGCTCAAATTTGGTGATAACGAAATCTGGAAAAGCTTTTATTATGATTTCTATTGCGTTGCCTGTAAAAAAAAATCTTCCGGGAAATTTAAATATGGTCAACGTGATTATGATTTTGACGAAGGTATAATGGGTTTTACGAAGCCGGGGCAGCTATTTTCAGTTACAAGTGTCTCAGATGATACTGTATCCGGTCATATGTTGGTTTTTAAAGCGGAGCTTATCCGTCCTTATCCATTAGGGAAAAATATAAACAACTATGGATTTTTTGCTTATTCCATCGCCGAAGCATTACATCTTTCAGACAAAGAAGATGTCATCATATCTTCTTTATTAGTGCAAATACAAAACGAATTAAAAAGTAATATCGACAAATATAGCCAGGATGTTATTGTATCACACATCGATTTACTGCTCAATTATTCCAACCGGTTCTACAACCGTCAATTCCTTACCCGTAAAGCCATAAATAATGATTTGCTTACAAAACTGGAACAGATTCTGAATGATTATTTCAACGCTGAAACGGTATCGAATAAAGGTTTGCTAACGGTTCAATATATTGCCAACGAAGTGAATCTTTCACCCAGTTATTTAAGCGACCTGCTGCGAAACACGACAGGGCAGAATGCGCAGCAATACATTCAAAAATATTTGATAGAAAAAGCAAAAGAATTATTAACAACAACAAATTTTAGCGTCAGCGAAATAGCTTACCAATTAGGGTTTGAGTATTCGCAATCATTCAGTAAATTGTTCAAGGCAAAGACAAAGGTGTCACCACTGGTATATCGGCATTCGTTTAACTGATAAACGGGATTTAAGCTAACAATATATCCTTTATTATTGTCCAATTGATCTTGAAGCAATCCACTGATTATCAATTTTTTTATCGATTAAACCAGAAGACTATCTATTTGTTCTTCGTTTTCTTCTTTGCTTCATCTTATTAGCAAAGTCCTGTTCTTCGTAATCGTCGCCCTGGGCTTCGGGGAATAAACCGCCCAATGCTTCAATTAAACCGTCTTCGTGTTTATCAGAAGTATGTACGAAGTCGAACAAATGGTGTGGTTCTTCCGCAGGAAGATCCGCATCATTTGATGTGGATAGCTTGGGTTGTAAAACGGCAGATTCTTTAATATCCGGTCTGATGTTATTGTTCCAATAATCATTAAAGGTATTGGCGGAAAGTTCTTTGCTTAAACGTGAACCGTTCCAAACACTTTTAGAATTATGGTCAATAAACGTCATTCCATAAATACGACCTGTATCATTCCTCCGCACCACTACGTTAATGCCCTGTTCGGCTAACTGTTTTTTAAAAGCCTGTTCATCGCTCGTAGTTTTCAGGGCAGTGGTAACGGAAGATTTTAGGGTCTGTTTGGTAGGGCTATCTTTCAAAGCCGCTTTGGATTTCGCAAAATGCAATTCCAAAGCCGGAAGCCCTGCATCTTTACCAAACAACGAAGCCTTGAATGGATGCCCGGCTCTTTCGCCTTTTTCATTCAAGGGAATGTATAATAACCCTTGCTGCATTTTTCCCTGCAGTTCGCCCTCAATTTTCTCGGCGGTAACATTGAAAAGGGAAAGCAAGGCATTATACTCGCCTAAAGTCTGATACTGGTAATAGTTCGGCAAATGGCGAACGACCGAAGCTATTTGGCTTTTTACATCGCCTGCCCGATAATCTACCGGACGAAAAACCTTGTCATTCTGATTGCGCTCTTTATCGGTTGCGGGTATCAGCCCGTGTTTTCTTTCCAACTCCCGGCACAGGTTCATAGACCGCATTTTCTCGAATTTGTCCGAAATCTTTTTGCCCTGCTCGTCCACGCAAACCGATACAATGTGTATATGGCTGCGGTAAATATCCGTGTGTTTGAATACAACAAATGGCTGTTCGCCGTACCCCATTTCCCGCATATACTGTTCTGCCATTTCCCTAAACTTATCGTCGCTTACCTTATCATTCGGGTCAGGATTGAGCGAAATATGCAGCGTATGTTTCTCGGTATTGCGGTTGGCTATCAGGTAAGGGGCAAAAGACTGGGCTAATTGTGCTACGGAATAATGACCGCTGGCGGTCTCAATCATCTTATGGGCAAACAAAATTTGTCCGTTTTCATTCTCCACTTTAAGCTGATTGTACGCTAATGCACCATATAAATTAACGCTCCTTCCAATTTTTGCTATCATTTTTCATTGATTTGTTTTATTTTCTTAATGGTAATGAAGCGTGAATGAGCTATTGATTTTTATCTTTCGATGGATAGCTCATCCAGGTCTACCGCTATTTTTTCAGGTGTTTGGCTTCAAATTCCTCGCTTATTTGGATAATTTTCTGACACAGCATTGCCATTTCAGCCGTCTGTTTTTCCAGTTTATACAGAAACGCTGCTGCTTTTTTCTCCGAAAAATTCTTGTACAACAGCTTTACAATTTGGTTATAGTTCACTCCGATGGAACGGAACTGGCTGTGAAAAGAGGTTAGCCGCATATAAAAATCAACCGTTCCTTTATCAATCTGAATAGTCTTTATGGTCTTGTCAAAGATGCAGGACGTTATAAAATGCGCCTTTATCTGCATACCTGATTTATCAAAAAGGGCAAGGAAACGGGCGTGTTCCTGCTCGTTAAAGGAAATCGTATAGCGGATTGTCGCCGGGTCTTCTTTGGGGCGGCGTCCGGTCTTTTTCAATTGCTTTTTATTGTTATCGTTCATCACTAATCCATTTTAAAACCGAGCTTCAGCGAGCTCATCGTTAGATAATCCATACAAAACCCTGACTTCGGAAGGTGTTTTCTGCCCCCTGCAAAGGGCAAGTTGTTTTGAGCATCGGAAATCATTCCGAGATGCTCAAAACACAACTTGCCGTGTTCCGGTGAACACAAAAATCCGCCCTGCGGGACGGATTGAATGTAACAGGGAAAAACGGCTCGATGCCGTTCCCGTTACCCCCTGATATGTCAAAAGACTTTTGCATAAATCCGTTAATAAAAATCACAATACAAAGTAAAGCCCTGTTTACGATCGCATTGCATTGTGCCACAGTGCCAAATACTGCCTCTGAAAGCCAAACACTGCCACCCTCATACAATCGAGTGAATTTCATGAGTTCTTTGCCCTTGAATGTTGGCAGGCAGACCGTCAGCCCGTACTTCAGGACGAACAGATAGCACACATTCAGGACGGCAGGCTATCCTGCCTGCAAGATTGCAGGAATGATGGAAAGCGTGACAACCTGCTATCAGAATATCCTGCCGGATGGATTAAATGACAGACTGAGCGAATGCAAGAACGCAATCCTGCCTGAATAAAAGCAGAGCTGCTGTACCGCAGGCAAGCCTGATAGCTGCCCTGCAAGAAAGACAGCACGAAATCAGGACTGCACCGCTGAAAGCCTGCCAGACTGAAAACAGAAAGATGTAAACTTTAAATTTTAAAAATATGGACACAAAAAAGAAACCTCTGTTTGTCGCCTTTTCTTCTCAAAAAGGCGGTGTTGGCAAAAGCACATTTACTACGCTTGTCGCCAGTACGATGCACTATCGGTTGGGCTACAACGTAGCCGTTTTTGATGCTGATTTTCCGCAGCACAGTCTGATGAAAATGAAAACTCGTGATTTGGCAATGGTAATGGAAAATGAGGCTTTGAAAAAACTGGCTTACAAGCAATTTACCACCATCAACAAAAAAGCCTACCCCATTACACAGCATAGAGCAGATAGCGTACTGGATGCGGCACGCGAGTTTGTAGCAACTTCAGCCGTTCCGGTTGATGTAGTATTTTTTGACCTGCCCGGAACCGTGAACACACCCGGCATTCTGAAAGCATTGGCAGGAATGCACCACATTTTTACGCCCATTACCGCAGACCGTGTAGTAATGGAAAGCACCCTCATTTTCACGCAGCTTTTGCAGGATGTGATTATGAAAAAAGGTGAAACGTCTATACAAACCATTAACCTGTTTTGGAACCAGGTGGATGGCAGGGAAAGCACACCATTATATGACTTGTATAATCAGCTTATAGCCCAATTGGGGTTAAGCCTGATGCAAAGCCAAGTGAAGAACAGCACCCGCTTTCGCAAGGAAAGCGAAGCAGACAGCAAAACGGTTTTCCGTTCTACCGTAATGCCACCCGATGAGCGTTTGATGAAAGCCTACCAGTTGGATTTGTTCATCAATGAGTTTTTAAAAATCATTCAATTATAGCCTTATGGAGAAAGATAATAAAAGAAAAGTCACGCCGGACATTAACGAAGAATTGATGATGAACCTGATGGTTGACGGCATTAAAAAAGACGGCATACAGCTTCCTCCCGAACCGCCTGAAGAGCCGGAAACGGAAGCTGCAAAAGAAGAAGCAAAGCAGGAAGATTTATTGCCGGGTAAACCAGTACAAAGAGAACGGAACCGTAGTAAGAAAAATATTAACGGCAGTTACGGCGAACATTTTTTGAGAACCCACTCTATGACAAAACGGGGGGATAAAAGCATTTATATCCGTCAGGAGTATCACGAACGGTTATCCCGTATTGTTCAGGTCATTGGTAAAGATGCGATACCGCTGTATGCCTACCTCGACAATATACTGGAGCATCATTTTGAAATGTTTGAAAAAGCAATCACAGATGATTTCAACGAAAAGTTTAAACCCATTTTTTAAAGTATTTGATTATGGAAATAGTAATTGTGATTTGCCTGCTGATAGTCATTGTCCTGCTTGTGCAGGATAAGATTGTAATTCATAAAAGGTCGCAACAAAAGCCGATGCAGCAGGAGAAAGTGAACCCGAACCTGCCCGATATTATGGGTCAGCCCAAGCCCGTAAAAAGCTATTCAGTGCCAAACACTGCCAATGAAAGCCAAATAACGGAACCGGAGATAAACCATGATAATTTAGACATCGAATACGACGAGAACGAAAACGTCGGTATGCAAATTCCGCAGGAAGAACTGGATGAAGTTTTCAGCAATATGCCTGATTTGGAAGAAGAGGAAGAAGAATGGAACAGGTACGGAATATCCGGTGGCGATAACGGTTTTGTCCAAGGGGTTACCTACGACGAACTAAGCTCCGTAGGGGCATTGCTCCAAAAAAAGAATTTGGAACAGGCTCAAAAGGAAACAGCGGTAGCCATAGTTCAGAAATTACAGGGAACCGAATTATTCAGCTTACTGGAAAATTCCATTGAGGGTGCATCCCGAAAAATTGCCGAGCTTTTGGATAGCACACTTTCATCTGAAATCGACGACGGTTCTTCCACCTTGCGGAAAAGTGATTTGAGTGATTTTGACATTGGGGATTTTGTGTAAGCAAACTCCCTTTTTCTATTTGTAAATGATTTCCATTTTAATGTCTCCTTAAACATCCTCATTTTCACACCATTAAATTTAACGCAAATAAAAAAAGAAACTCAATTCCTTTTTTTGGAAACTTATATCAAAAAATGGAAATTAAAATCTTATTTTGGAAATTTATTACTATATTTGCATTTATAACTTAAGAAACAATAAGCAAATGCTCAAATATTTCAGTATAGTACAAGCTTTAAGCAGGTCCGCATTGGCGATGCCGAATGAAGCTGTCACTCATCAAATTAGAAGATTAAAAGAGAGCTTAGAAAAAGATGGCTTTACTAAAGAGGCTAAGTCATTGGAGGCTTTACTGACTGCCTCTGAATCATCGCTTGAGATGTCTCCAAGTAAAATCCAAAGATCTTTCGTGGTTTTAAAAGGTGAGGAAATAACTCCTAAGACGTCAATTCCTGTAGATAAGGAGACATCAACACCATTAGCAGAGATTTTTTTTCCTGATGATCTACCAGAGAAAGCTCCAATGTTTGATGGTAACATCCAGCTTGCTATTCACTCAATCGTAAATGAATGGAGCAAATTCGATCAACTTTTAGAAATTAATGCTACTCCAGCTAGCTCCTGCTTAATTTACGGTGCGCCAGGAACTGGTAAAACACATTTAGCAAAATGGATTGCAAAACAAATTGGATTACCTGTAGTACTGGCAAGGCTGGAAGGGCTTATGTCTTCGTATCTAGGAACTACATCTCGAAATATTGGCAACCTATTCACTTTTGCTAATAGGTATAAATGCATCTTACTTCTCGATGAGTTTGATGCAATTGCTAAACTCCGTAACGATCCGCAGGAGGTTGGTGAAGTAAAAAGAGTGGTGAATACCTTGTTGCAAAGTTTGGATTCACGTCATGAAAAAGGTTTTACCATTGGTGTAACTAACCATGAAAGTCTTCTTGATCCTGCTATTTGGAGAAGGTTTGATATACAGGTTGAAATTCCCAAACCTTCCCCTGAGGTAATGATTCAATTACTTAAGAATTTTATTACGCCTTTAGAATTTAACGAAAGTGAAATTAAGTTTTTAGCATGGTGCCTAGATGGTTCATCAGGTGCTGATGCAGAAATGCTTTCAAAATGGCTAAAAAGAGCTTTTGTTTTAGAAAGGGAGAGCAATATAGTAGAAGTAATGAAGCAATTTGCTGTACTTAACTCTGGAAGGGTGGACACAAAAAAGAGAAATGTTATGGTTCACAGTGATGAAGATTTTATCAATATGTTATTAAACGATAAGGTTTACTCTTTTAAACAGAAAGATCTAGCATCATTGTTCGGAATGACTCCGTCAACTCTGAGTAAGCAGCTATCGAAATTTAAAGATTCTGAAAAAATATAAGTTATGGCAAATAGTCCTGTTCAAATAGTATTAAATAGCGATGCTTTTATTGAAGCATTAGAAAATAATGGTGGCGGTGGTTCTAAAGACTTTTTTGCTGGAAATGATAATGAATTCATCGAGCATAGAGATAACATTCAAAATCAGCTTAGTGAGATAAAGAGTATGCAGTTGGTAAATAGTTTCGCCAAGGTTTCTTATGCGAAAGTTACATTAAAGCAAACTGCATTAGCAAAAAGCCATCGTCCAACTTCCCAAGTTTTCAAAAGAGATGTTGCTCCTATAATTGGAGCCGGGGATTTGGGAGAATTATTTGTCGAACTGACTCCAGAAAGTATTGATAAAATAAATACTAAAGTTGGACAGGCTGAGCCTGAAACAAGATATAAAGAAAAAAATGGAAAAAATGAACCTAATCCTTCAAGATTAAGAAGTGAAGTTGGTGCAATTGAAGAAATTAGCCCATACACCGCAAGTGACAAAAGGAATTTTTCTGTCAAAGAAGCCGTAAAATGGCTATCTAATCCTCAAACAGGCGGTTCGTATATGGTAGAATTATTTGAAGCTCCCCCAGCGAGACAAGATTGGGATCTACTAAGCAAATACAAATTCGATTTGTTTGATAGCTTTTTTGGCGGGTTAACCATTTTGGGCACAGGCTTATTTGTATCAAGAATTACCACTGGTCAGGGTTCATCTGTTGTGTTTGGTATAAAATTAGAGAAAACCGATTCAACTCCAGTAATACAGCTTTACTCCTCGTCAACAGCAGGTAAATCAGGAGAGAAAAAATCTATAGACCTCGACTTGGAGAGACATAACCAATTGTTAGAATATTTGGGAAATCATCCATTGGTAAAAAAAGTCACTCTTCCTCCCATTATTACACAAAGCTCAACTGTCAAATCTCAGGTCAAAGGTGGAAACTTTACTGTTTCTGCTCCTGATCTCAAAGGCTCATATCCGAAAATATGCGTTGTAGACGGTGGTGTTTCGGATGTTTATGGCGACTGGATAGAAGATCGGTGGGGACTAATTAGCAGCACGGATAAAGACGAAAATCACGGTACTTTTATAGCTGGATTAGCAATATTTGGTCAACAATTAAACGGAAAGGCTATTTGCAGGGAGGTTGATGGTTGTAAAATTATAGATCTTGATATATTACCTCGTGTTGATAGATACAGTTCCTACTATTCAAAACCTTTAGAATTTTTTAATGAACTCGAAACTGCTGTTCAGGAATTAAAGGCTAGAACTGGAGTTCGAATATTTAATTTCAGCCTGAATATAGAAGAGCACGCGTCAACTACAGGCTACAGTGTTCCTGCACAAATTTTGGACAAGATTGCGGAAGAAAATGATGTCGTTTTTATTATTTCGGCAGGTAATACCCACCCTCGAGATATTAGAAAAGAATGGCCATCGGATCATTTTGATGCATTAAAAATATTAGCTTCTTCGAGAAATGATGCTATTAAAAAACCTGCTGAAAGCTGTCGTAATATAAGTGTTTCAGCTTTAAATCCTCCACACCTTGAAGGTGTTGTTCCTTATGCTTTAAGCAATTACAGCTGTCGAGGACCTGGACTACGAGTAGGCCTCAAACCTGATTTTGCTCATATCGGTGGTTCTGGGACTAGTCACCCAACTTTAGGGCATGGTCTTCTATCTTTAGACCCTACGAGTAACATTGTAGATGGATGCGGAACTAGCTACGCTGCTCCTAATGTCGCAAAGACTTTAGCAAGTCTTGATCATTCAATTGAAGGTATGGTTTCGAGGGAAACATTAATCGCCCTTGGAATCCATCATGCTGTATTACCAGAGTCCCTTAACGACAAAAATTTGAGAAATGTCTCCAAACACTTGGTTGGATTTGGTATACCGGATGGTTCTGAAGATATTTTGAACGGAAGTTCATCTGCAATAACATTAGTATTTGCAAACCGAGCTATAAGTGGACATAAGATGAGTTTTAAATTTACTTGGCCTTCAAGTTTAGTAAGGGATGGTAAATGCTTTGGGCACGCAAAACTTACCATTGTAAGCACGCCAAGGTTTGATTACAGATTTGGCTCTGAGTTTGTCAGAATAAATATCGACGCAGCTTTAAGGCAACTGCAAAATAATGGTAACTATAAAGGAAGGTTGAATGCAATTTACACGCCTGAAGATGGTGATGGAAGTTTATACGAGAAAGATCAGATTGAACATTCTTTCAAATGGAGTCCAGTGAAAGTTTATGAAAAAACTTTCCCCCGAGGTGTTGGACCATCTACAGAATGGAAACTAGATGTAGAGTACTTATCAAGAGATGGTGTAACTCTACCAGCTGCGGGTGTACCGTTTACAGCAATACTAACAATTTCTGATCCTGATAGTGAGAAACCAGTATTTAATGATATGCGACAAATGCTACAGTCACTAGGAGTCCAGGCAGTTGATATCAAAACTGCAGCTCGAATTGTACCAAGAGTTTAATTTAATAATTTAATATATGCAATTATGGCAAATTACCATGTAACGCAAAAAAAAGGACAAGACGGATGGAATGTTCAAAAGGAAGGCGGCAAGAAAGCATCAGCAGTTGCCAGTACTCAAAAGCAAGCGGAACAACTTGCAAAACAGTTTTCATCAAATAATGGTGGTGGAGAAGTTCGGATACACCGACCAAATGGCGGACCGATTCGAGATAGCGACACTGTAAAGCCTGGAAACGATCCAAAGTCAATTAAAGACACCAAATACTAATGAAAAAGAAACGTTCAAAAAAATAAAAACCAGGCGAAAATCACCTGGCTTGATTCCTTAAAGGAAACAAAAGCCCTTGCAAGGCTCTTGGTAGTAATGTTTTGCACTTCAAAACTACCTCCTTTATTTGGAATAAACAAGCTTTTCGTGATTTTAAACCTGCAACTACTACAAATTGAGTTGTCGGGCTTGGTATTAATGACAAAAATTTCAATTGCATCAGGATTAAAACTATCGTAGGGCAAGCCCTTATTTATTGCTGAAATGATAGGCAATAAGCAATTATTTATTAGTTAATATCAAAATTTAATTTACGATGAAGTTAGATAATCATCAAGGGGATTTGCATTCCCATAGCCCAAAAATACCCCTAAAATTTGTAATAGAAGGCAAAGAATATGAGACTTTTGACCAATACAGAACAGGGGCAGAATTAAAACAACTTGCTGGGATACCTTTAGATACCGAGTTGTTTTTATCAATTAGTAAACCTTATCAGGATGAGCTTATTGAAAATGAAAAGCAGGTAAATCTGGCTCGGCCAGAAACTGAATATTTCTTTGTAAAGAAAAAACTCCAGTTTTTCATTAACGACAAGCCTTTTACTTGGTATAAGCAATATATCAGAGGTGTTCAAATCAGAGAGCTGGGCAACATACCTGCGGAAGATGATATCTTCCTTGACATCAAGGAAGGCTGGCAAGACGATCAAATATTCGATGATGAAGTAGTTGATTTAGCTCGTCCGGGTAAAGAGAGATTCTTTTCTAAGCCAAGACCAACTGAAGTAACCATCATTGTCAATGCACGTCCGCACATATGGAAAGAAATAAACATTTCTTTTGAGCAATTGGTTGTTTTAGCCTTTGGATCATATGATAATAATCCAAACAAAGGTTATACAGTTACTTACAGTAGAGGTTGGGAACCTAAACCAGAAGGCACTATGGTTAAAGGTTCAGTTGTTCGTGTCAAAAATAAAATGATCTTCGATGTCACAGCAACTGATAAATCATAGTCCCGACCTTAAACGTCTAAGAGACGAAGGTTATGAGATCGAGGTACGTGGTGGATATTTACTTATCCATCATATACCCTTTGTTGATCAAAACAAAAATCTACAATACGGTATATTGGTAACTACATTACATGATATTCAAAACCATGTTATTTTTTTTATAGGAGATAATCCCTGTGAAATCGACGGCAACGTTATTACCGCTATTCAACATGGCAACAGTAATTCTGTATTAAACAATCAGATTACCGTAAATAGATCATTTTCTAATAAGCCTACTGGTGGATATCCTAACTATTACGAAAAGGTCAAGAGGTATGCAGATATCATTTCCGCTCCTGCCAAATATTTGTATCCGTCAGTTACGGAAAAGACTTTTAAGCTGATAGCAGACAGCTCTAATGAAACAGTATTCCAATACATTGATACTAATTCAAGCCGTGCTAACATAGAAGCTATTAATTCGAAATTGGAAAATCAGAAAATAGCAATTGTTGGTTTAGGAGGAACTGGAGCATATATTTTGGATATGGTGGCTAAAACACCGGTAAAGGAAATCCATCTTTTTGATGGGGATAGCTTTGACCAACACAATGCATTCCGTTCGCCTGGTGCTGCATCAATGAGTGACCTTGATGAAAATCCGAGAAAGGCTGCATATTATCAAAAGTTGTATTCTAACATGCACAAATACATTTATGTCCATGACTACTATGTGAAGAAAGAGAATCTATTAGAGTTAGATAAAATGGATTATGTATTTATATGTGTTGATAAAAATGCTGTCAGGAAGATGGTAACAGATTATTTGGCTAGCGCAGGTATTCCGTTTTCCGATGTAGGTTTGGGTGTGAATGTCGTTGATGACAAGCTTACGGGTGCTGTAAGAGTTACTTCTGCCACCCGTGACAAAAATGACCATTTACCTCTTCGTATTTTTTCAGAAGATTCCGATAATAATGAATATGCTACTAATATTCAAATTGCGGAATTGAATGCATTGAATGCAATTTTTGCTATCCTGAAATGGAAGAAGCTATCTGGAATTTATGTTGATTTGGAAAATGAGCATCATAGCTCATATGCTATTAGCACATCTAAAATTTTTAATGAAGATGTCGTTACAGCATAAGTTCGTTGAGTTCATTCCCGAGAAGGTTGAAGAAGGTATTTTATACGTCTCAATCGAATACTGCACTGCAATACATAAATGTGTATGTGGCTGTGGTAATGAAGTAGTGACTCCATTGTCTCCAACAGATTGGAAACTGACTTTTAATGGTAAAGCAGTTACGCTTCATCCCTCCATCGGCAATTGGAATTTTGAATGTCAGTCCCACTACTGGATAAAGAACAATAAAATTGAGTTTGCTGGTCGTTGGACAGAAAGGGAAATCAATTTAGGTAGAGAAAATGATCTAAAACATAAAATAGAATATTTTGAAGTGCCAGATATTTCAAAAGAAGAATCTGTTGTTCAAGAAATCCCTAAACCTACTATTTGGCAGAAAATCTCCAAACTCTTACGATTGTAGAACTTTAATTTTTATCTCTATAAAGCCGAAGGTAATTCTTCGGCTTTATTTATATATTGTCTTTAGGTTATCTAATACTAATTAAGGTTGTTTTCCAGCAATAATCTCGCATAGCTCCCCAAATTTCATTACCTCTTCATAACTATCTGTTGCGTGTAGAAAGGCAGGATTTTTCTGGTCTGATTTATTAATAATATCAATAAATAATTTCATATTTTCTAATTGTAAAGCTGAGAAAGAGTCGATATCTACTTTAATTTCTTCCATAGTGTGCGTATTCCTGTAATTGGTATATTTACCCATAAAACCAATGAAAATATCAGATAGCTGTGTCAATTGGCTATCCTGAGAATCAACAAAGGAATAGTTTTTAAACTCGACTCCCTTATCTAGCATTCTGTACTCTTTCAAAGCTTCTCGGATTGAATCTTCATTATCGAATATATGAGTTGATTTTTTGAAAGTGTAAATAGGTCTGAGATAAAAATGTGTCAGATCTCCTAACAGGACAAAATCTTTTTCATTCATAACAAAAGCTAATTCACCTTTCTTTTTAGACTCTTTCAATATCTGCCGTAACGATTCCAACCCAAAATGAAATTCTGGTATCGTAAGATATGGCTCAAAAAGATTGCTCAGTGCTTCTATGAAATTACCAATATTTTCAGGTTTAACATTAGGATATTCGAAACCATAAAAAAGCTGAATAACGGCATCTATTTCAAGACGACAGAGTTTGTACAGGTCATTCTTTAGTCGATTGTCAAATCCATGCCCCAATTGCATAGCCGCGTCAGAATTCATTATAGCAGAGTCTACGATATCAACTACTGACCAGTAAAGAATATTTAAGCTAGAATAGTGGACATAAAGATCGCTATCCTTTAGAAAGCGAAAGAAGAGGTTCAATTTCTGGGATTTTAGACAATCAAGAAAATCTCCAAATGCGATATGTTTGAATTTCACTTCCTTGGCTGTTTTCTGCAATCTAAAACTATCTATCAATGGCTGTACATCGGGTACTGCTCCTTGATGTAGAAGTCCTCCCAAAACGAAGTTTGCCGTAAAAGTATAATTGAAATCATTTTCTCTTACATAGAAGGTTTTGATATTATTGGTTTCATCATAATAGAATGTATATGGTGTTGTAAAATCTACCCTTGGATTTAGCAATCGGGCAAATTGATTAGCAGCCTCAATTTCGGCTATTTCAAAATCAATCATAGTGTTAGCTTATTAAAAATAAATATGTGGCTAAGTTATAAAAACGCCTCCTAATACTGCCACCCACAGCCAAACAATTCCTCTGACTGCCACTTTGTTATAACGCCCTGATTTCTGAAACACCTTTGTCCCGAAAGCTCGCATGGTGCGGGATTATAGTAACAAATTAATGTGTTTCAATTATGGAAAAACAGAGAAAAAAAGTTTTGCTGGCAGCCGTGGCTATGCTGTCAGGAATTGGTGCGTTCGCACAGGGAAACGGCTCGGCAGGTATAAACGAAGCTACCCAAATGGTAACTTCTTATTTCGACCCCGCTACCCAATTAATTTACGCCATCGGTGCGGTCGTTGGACTAATCGGAGGCGTTAAGGTGTATAACAAGTTCAGTTCGGGCGACCCCGACACGAGCAAGACTGCGGCAAGCTGGTTTGGTGCGTGTATCTTCTTAATCGTTGCGGCTACCATCCTGCGCTCATTCTTCCTTTAATCTTTTGCCTTATGAATAATTACAACATCAACAAAGGCATTGGACGGACGGTAGAATTTAAAGGGCTGAAAGCACAATACCTGTTCATTTTCGCTGGCGGACTGCTCGGTACGCTTATCCTCGTAATGATAATGTATATGGCTGGCGTAAACTCTTACGTCTGCCTGTTACTGGGCGCAGGCGGGGCTTCGCTCATTGTGTGGCAAACCTTTTCGCTGAACAGGAAGTACGGCGAACACGGGCTGATGAAAATTGCAGCCAATAAACGGCATCCCCGCTACATCATCTGCCGCAAGCCTGTACACCGCTATTTAAAATTCACTTCTAAACCGAATGCCCTATGAGACCATTTGGAGCATACCCCTAAAATTAAGGATTAATATGCTCCAGATAGCTTCATACCATTAAAAAACAAATATACACTAATGAAAAATGTCGCAAAGACCACCACACTGGAAAATAAATTTCCTTTGTTGGCAGTAGAAAACAATTGTATCCTTTCTAAAGATGCAGATATTACCGCCTGTTTTGAAGTGCGTTTGCCGGAACTGTTTACGGTAGCTTCTGCGGAATATGAAGCCATACATTCCGCTTGGCACAAAGCTATCAAGACTTTGCCGGATTTTACCGTAATCCACAAACAGGATTGGTACATCAAAGAAAGCTATGCTCCCGATTTGGCAAAAGAAGACCAGAGCTTTTTGGCGAAATCTTACCAACGTCATTTTAATGAGCGACCGTTCCTGAACCATTATTGTTACCTGTTCCTGACCAAAACCACTAAAGAAAGAATGCGAATGCAAAGCAACTTCAGTTCGCTTTGCAAAGGTACACTGATACCAAAGGAAATCAGGAACAAGGAAACGATACACCGCTTTATGGAGGCGGTCGCCCAGTTTGAGCGTATCTTGAACGATAGCGGCTTTGTAACCCTGAAACGACTGACCGAAGATGAAATTATCGGAACAGAAGATACACAGGGATTACTGGAACAGTACCTCACATTATCGAGGGGAGCAGGAACACCAATGCAGGACATCGCACTCGGAACCGAAGAGGTACGCATCGGCAACAAAAGGTTAAGCCTGCATACGCTTTCCGATACCGATGACCTGCCCGGAACGGTATCGGCAGATACCCGTTTTGAAAAGCTATCTACCGACCGTAGCGACTGCCGCCTGTCATTCGCCGCACCTGTGGGTTTGCTGTTAAGCTGCAACCACATCTACAATCAGTACATTTTCTTGGATAACAGCGAAGACAACCTGCAAAAGTTTGAGAAGTCCGCAAGGAATATGCACTCACTCGCAAGGTACAGCCGTGCCAATCAAATCAACAAAGAGTGGATAGAAAAGTACCTGAACGAAGCCCACAGCTTCGGGTTGTCCTCAATCCGTGCGCACTTCAACATTATAGCGTGGTCGGAAGACCCTACAGAACTGAAACAGTTAAAGAACGATTGCGGTAGTGCGTTGGCACTGATGGAATGTAAGCCACGCCACAACACGACGGACGTAGCCACGTTGTATTGGGCAGGAATGCCGGGCAATGCGGGCGACTTCCCCAGTGAGGAAAGTTTTTACACGTTCATTGAGCCAGCATTGTGCTTCTTTACAGAAGAAACCAACTACCACAATTCGCCCTCGCCGTTCGGTATCAAGATGGCTGACAGGCTTACAGGAAAACCTATCCATTTGGATATTTCCGACCTGCCTATGAAACGGGGTATCATCACGAACCGGAACAAGTTCATACTTGGTCCATCGGGTTCAGGTAAATCATTTTTCACAAACCATATGGTACGGCAGTATTACGAACAAGGCGCACACGTACTGTTGGTAGATACGGGTAACTCTTATCAGGGCTTATGCGAACTCATAAAAGGAAAGACCAAAGGCGAAGACGGTGTTTACTTCACTTATACAGAAGACAATCCCATTGCCTTTAATCCTTTCTATACCGATGACGGCGTGTTCGACATTGAAAAGCGGGAAAGTATCAAGACTTTGATACTGACCTTATGGAAGCGGGATGATGAACCGCCAACCCGTTCTGAAGAAGTTGCCCTTTCCAATGCTGTAAGCGGTTATATCGAACGTATCAAACAGGAAGATGTTTATCCGTCATTCAATGGTTTTTATGAGTATGTAAAAGGCGACTACCGCAAGGTATTGGAGGAAAAGCAGGTAAGGGAAAAAGACTTTGACATTGCCAATTTCCTGAACGTACTCGAACCCTATTACAAGGGCGGGGAATACGATTACTTGCTGAACTCAAACAAGCAGTTAGACCTGCTATCCAAACGCTTTATCGTGTTTGAAATTGATGCCATTAAAGACCATAAAATCCTCTTTCCCATAGTGACCCTCATCATTATGGAGGTCTTTATCAACAAGATGCGGAGGCTCAAAGGTATTCGCAAGCTCATCCTGATTGAAGAGGCTTGGGTGCGACGAGAAGTTGCATAAGTGATTGTCTAGCGAAGACTAGACCTGCTGTTTCGTCAGCAGTAACCTACCGACACATGCATTAGCAGTAATGGTTTTGTGTGAAGCTGTCGGGACAATGAAGCCCTTTCGGATGAAGGAGCATGAGCCGTGAGGTTCGGCGACAATCCCTAGTATCATGGGATTGGGGCGCTAGGTTTGAATGGTATGGCTAATATATGTGAACTGTCGATTGAACCATCGTAACTTCCAGGTAGCCAAAGATACTGATAGGCTCGGCCCAAAATGGGATGTAGTCGGTTACCCCTCTCCAAGCATGGGCGTACACGAACAAAGCACTACCGGTGGATAGACAGAGCCTAACCCATTCATTTCGTCACTTATGTAGAACTCGGTAAGCCCGTATCGTTCCTGTTAGGTCAGGGAATCAAACCGCAAGGTGCGACGATAACATGCGGGTATAGGAATGCGGAGAAAGCGAACGCCATCCTGTAATGGGATGGATAGGGGTTTAAACGTTACCCTACGCGAAAGCGGGCAGACTTCCGCAAGGTGGTTTATTACAATTAACTAAAGAACTTTCAAAGGAGGAAAGGCAAATGAACGTATTAAGAAATGAAGCGTGTGCATCTTCCGACCAAGTTGGCAATTGGAACAGTCTCGACTGGAACAGGTGCGAAACAGAGGTCAGAAAGCTGCAAGTGCGTATTGTAAAAGCTCAGAAAGAGTGCAGACACAACAAGGTGAAAGCCTTGCAGTGGATGCTTACTCATTCGTTTTACGCCAAAGCTATGGCTGTAAAGCGGGTAACCTCTAACAAAGGTAAAAACACGGCTGGAGTTGACCACGTATTGTGGAGTTCTCCAGAAGCCAAAATTCGGGCGATAACTGAATTGAAAAGAAGAGGTTATAAACCTCAACCGCTAAAACGGGTACATATTACCAAGAAGAATGGAAAGCTACGCCCATTGGGCATACCGACCATGAAGGACAGGGCAATGCAGGCATTATATCTGATGGCTTTGGAACCAGTCTCCGAAACCATAGCCGATAACGATTCTTACGGTTTCCGTAAGACAAGGAATACGGCGGATGCAGTCCAGCAATGCTACATCACCCTTGCGAAAGGAATGTCGCCTGAATGGGTGCTGGAAGCTGATATTAAAGGTTGCTTTGACCACATTAGCCACGATTGGCTGCTAAATCATATCCCGATGGACAAGTCCATGTTAAGGAAATGGTTGAAATGTGGGTTTGTTTTCAACAAAGAACTTTTTATGACGGACGAAGGCACACCGCAGGGAGGAATCATTTCGCCAACACTTGCTAATATGGCTTTGGATGGTATGCAGGCCATGCTTGCTAAAATGTTCAGGACACGCCACACGACTAAGCTCGGGAAAAGCGTGACTACCTTTTCTAAGGTACATCTGATTCGTTACGCCGATGACTTTATTATCACCGGCAAGACTAAAGAGCAGCTGGAAAACGAAGTTCTTCCGCTAATCAAGGAGTTTTTAGCAGAAAGGGGCTTAAACCTTTCGGCAGAGAAAACCAAGATTACGCATATAGAAGAAGGTTTCGACTTCCTAGGTTGCAATATCAGAAAGTACAAGGGCAAATTCCTGACAAAACCATCGAAGGATAATGTGAAAAAGCTTTATGAGAAAGTTAAAGGCATCATTGAAGCCAACAAAACGAGTACACAGAAAAGTCTCATCAGATTATTGAATCCTGTAATATCAGGTTGGGCAAACCACTTCAAGTACACTTCAGCGTCGGAAACTTTCAGGTATGTAGATTACCTGATTTATCGTAAACTATGGGCTTGGGCGCTTAGGCGACACCCAAAGAAAGGAAGGTGGTTTATTTCCACCAAGTATTTCCGTACGATTGGCAAGAGAAACTGGTGTTTTGCAGTGGATACTAACGACAAGGGCAAGGCGGAAGTCATGTCGCTGAAACGTGCGTACGCAACCAAAATCGTCAGACATGTCAAAATCAAAAAGGAAGCGAATCCTTTCGATCCCGAATGGAACGATTACTTCAAAAAAAGGGAAACATATAAGATGTTCCTGAAACTTGACAGTAAACGAACCGTACTGTTTATGTGGTTTAGGCAAAACCGTGTGTGTCCACTATGTGGCGAGAAAATCGATAGCGATAGTGCATGGAACACTACCAATCTTAGGATTAATGGTCAAGTCCAACGAACGCTTGTTCACGATTCTTGTCACAGAAGGGACATACAACTAAAGTTGAGGTTATCATGAGCTGGCTTCTAAATAGAAGTTTTAAACTGCTTGAGCCGTATGAGGGGAAACTCTCACGTACGGTTCTTAGGGGGGAAAGCGGGAGAAATCCCGCTGACCTACCCGACAAAGCAATAGCCAAAGAGGGAATGGCGGAATACATCAAGTACCTGTTTAAGACCGTCCGCAAATTCTTCGGAGAAGCGATTGTCGTAACGCAAGAGGTCGATGATATTATCCAGTCGCCCATTGTGAAAGAAAGTATCATCAATAACTCCGACTGTAAAATCCTGCTTGACCAACGCAAGTATATGAACAAGTTTGATGACATACAGGCGATGTTGGGGCTTACGGATAAAGAAAAAGGGCAGGTACTTTCCATCAATATGAACAACGATGCAAGCCGACTTTACAAAGAGGTTTGGATTGGCTTAGGTGGTACGCACTCGGCAGTCTATGCCACCGAAGTTAGTTTGGAGGAATACCTCGCTTACACGACCGAAGAAACCGAAAAAATGGAAGTAATGCAGCTTGCTTCCGAATTGGACGGTAATGTAGAACTCGCCATTAAACATATCGCAATGCAAAGGCGGGACAAAGCAAATCAATAGTCATTAACATTTTAAAATTCAGAACAATGAAAAAAGTATTGTATCTGGTGTGTACGGCACTGATGCTCGCCGTAGCACCGTCAGCAAAAGCCCAGTGGGTTGTAACCGACCCCGCAAATTTGGCTTCAGGGATTATCAACTCTGCGAACGAAATCATACAGACTTCTTCGACCGTGAGCAATGTGATAAAGAACTTCAACGAAGTAAAGAAAGTGTACGACCAGGGCAAGGAATATTATGACAAGCTGAAAGCTATCAACAACCTTGTGAAAGATGCCCGTAAGGTGCAACAAACGGTATTGTTGGTAGGCGACGTGTCCGAAATGTACGTGCAGAATTTTGGTAAGATGATGAACGACCCAAATTTTACCCCACAGGAATTGGTCGCTATCGGTAACGGTTATTCGGCACTACTCAATGAAAGTACCGAACTGCTGAAAGAATTGAAGCAGATTATAACCGCCACAGACCTTTCGCTGAATGACAAAGAGCGTATGGATATTATCGACCGTGTGTACAAAGAAGTTAAGGATTACCACAGCCTTGTACGCTACTATACCAATAAGAACATTTCTGTAAGCTATCTAAGAGCGAAAAAGAAAAACGATGCCCAAAGAGTGCTTGAACTCTACGGAACTGCTAACCAAAAATACTGGTAAACTATGGAATGGGATAATCTTCACGAACTCCTGCGGTCGCTTTATGATGATATGATGCCGCTTGCAGGCGATATGGCGGCAGTAGCTAAGGGTTTGGCGGGATTGGGAGCATTGTTCTATGTGGCATTAAAGGTTTGGCAGGCTTTAAGCCGTGCCGAACCTATTGATATGTTCCCTTTACTGCGCCCGTTCGCTCTAGGGCTTTGCATAATGTTCTTCCCGACCATCGTTTTGGGAACCATCAATGCGGTATTAAGCCCGGTGGTGGTAGGAACCCACCAAATACTCGAAGACCAGGTGCTTGACCTGAACAAGCTGCAACAACAGAAAGACCAGTTGGAATACGAGGCAATGGTCAGGAACCCCGAAACCGCCTATATGGTATCAGACGAAGAGTTTGATAAGAAACTGGACGAACTAGGTTGGTCGCCCTCCGACATTGGCACAATGGCGGGTATGTATATGGACAGGCAAGCCTACAAGATAGAGAATGCCATAAAGGATTGGTTTCGCAATCTACTGGAAATACTCTTTCAGGCGGCGGCTTTGGTCATTGATACCATACGAACGTTTTTCCTGATAGTCCTCTCCATACTCGGACCAATTGCCTTTGCAATTTCCGTATGGGATGGCTTTCAGTCCACGCTCACGCAATGGCTCACGAGGTACGTCAGCGTTTACCTGTGGCTTCCCGTTTCGGATTTGTTCAGCTCAATGTTGGCAAGAATACAATCCCTCATTTTAGAACGGGATATAGCAATGCTTGCCGACCCCACCTATATACCTGATACGAGCAATACCGTGTACATCATCTTTATGATTATCGGCATCATCGGGTACTTCACTATCCCTACGGTAACAGGTTGGGTAATCCAAGCCGGAGGCGCAGGAAACTTTACCCGCAATGTAAACTCCACAGCAATGAAAGCCGGAAACATCGCCGGAGCAGGCGCAGGCTCAACAGTTGGAAACATCGGCGGTAAACTGATGAATAAATAAACATTAATCATTCTAAAAAATGGAATTTAAAACGCTAAGAAATATCGAAAACAGCTTTAGGCAGATAAGATTATATGCCATTGTGTTTGCGGTTCTCTGCATTGGCGTGGTAGGTTACGCCGTATGGCGTTCCTACCGCTTTGCAGAAGACCAACGCCAAAAAATCTATGTACTGGATAATGGCAAATCCCTGATGCTTGCCTTGTCGCAGGATGCAAGCATCAACCGCCCGGTTGAGGCAAGGGAACACGTCAGGAGATTTCACGAACTGTTCTTTACGCTTGCCCCCGACAAGAACGCTATTGAAAGCAATATGAGCAGGGCATTTAACCTCGCCGATAAAAGTGCCTTTGATTACTACAAAGACTTGTCGGAAAAGGGCTATTACAGCCGTATCATTTCGGGGAACGTACAGCAACGTATAGAAGTAGATAGTGTCGTGTGCAATTTCGACAACTACCCTTATGCGGTACGTACCTATGCCAAACAGTTCATTATCCGGTCAAGCAATGTAACCAGGCGTAACCTGATTACTTCCTGCTATCTCGTCAACTCCGTTCGTTCCGACAACAATCCGCAGGGCTTCAATATTGAAAAATTTGCAGTTGTGGAAAATAAGGATATAGAGGTCATCGAACGCTAAAAAACAATCTTATGGAAGCATTATCAGATTTAAGCACGTTCGCAAAAATCCTTACCGACAAAGGATATAACGGGTATTTCCATACGCAGGGTGCGTATGCAGGAAAGCTGAAAGACAGCATCAGCGAATACCTTGAAAGCTGCCAAAAGGGTACGGATAATTTGCCCAAACAAGACTTGCTGCTGACAGGCTACCTGCAATGGTCGGGCGATGACAAGCCCCGTGTAGAATGCAGTATGTGGGTAAAATACCTGAATGGCAAATTTTCATTGAGCCGTATGGAGGTAGCCAAGAAAGACGGCTTCGGGCAACTGCTCAAAAAATCGGAACTGGCAAACCTGTCCGTAATGTCCGCACCAAAATTAACGGAAGCGGTCGCACTGGTCAACGATGCGCCGAAGCAAAAGGCGGGTAAAAGCCCCAAACGTTTCAAGCTATAACACAGAAACAGTAAGGCTATGAAAAAATTAAGAGCAAATATGGACAGGTACTTTGACAAGTTGGACGAACGTTGGCGGGCATTGCCCTTGCGCAAGCAGCACCAATATACGCTGTACTTCTTTGTGGGTTACCTGCTGCTTACCGTAGCGGTGGTTGGCAAAGTAATGTACGATACCTCAAAGTCCGGTAACGATATGGTCATTGAGCATATCGAAAACCCTGTCCTCAAAAGTAAAAACCCTGCAAGGTTGCAGGATAGTGTATCAACAATTTTAAAAAATCAGATTTATGAAAGAAAATGAAAAAAGGGTCAGCTTTCTGGTTGAGGGAGAAGACCATAACACAGCATCAAATCTGCCCGATAATAAAAAGAGCAATAAGGATAAGCTCAAAAAGCCAATCATATTCCTTTTGATGGGCGTGGTATTTCTCGGCTGTATGTACCTCATATTTAAACCGTCGAAAGATAAAAAGGCGGTCGAAAATATCGGGCTGAACGATGCCGTGCCACAGGCTACCGGAGCAGGAATGCCCGATGATAAAAGCAAGGCGTATGAGCAGGAAATGCTCGAACGCAAAGACCAGGAAAAGCGCAATGCACTGACTACGCTTTCTGATTATTGGAATACGGAAGACAGTGCATCTGTTGTAAGTGAAGAAGGTTTACCTGAAGAAGATGAGGAAAGCAACGGCTTTGGCGGTGGTGGCAGAAATTCGGGAAGAAACCGCAATTCTGCGCTAAACAGCTACCGTAATGCACAAAGCACATTGGGTTCATTTTATAATAATGACAATGCCGAAACAATGGAACTGCGCAAGCAGGTGAACGAACTGAAAGCAAAGTTGTCGGAAAAAGATGTGCCACCTGTGGCCACCGTTGACGACCAACTCAAATTAATGGAGAAATCCTATGAAATGGCAGCAAAGTATCTTCCGCAAAACAACAATACCGGAAACGCTGCACCTGCCAATGGTGCAACTACGGGGGCTGCGGGCGCAAACCAAAAAGAGCAATTTGTATCGTTCACACCAACAAGAAATAACATTGTATCAGCCTTGTACCGTGAACCGTCGGACAGTGCCTTTGCAGCCGATTGGAGCCAGACAAAAAACCGTGGGTTCTATACCGCAGGTTCTACTGAAGAAGTGGTACAACCTAAAAACAGTATCAAAGCCTGTGTACACGATGCCCAAACGGTCATTGGCGAAATGGGAGTAAGACTGCGATTGTTAGAGCCTGCCCAAACGCCTCAGCGTACCATTCCAAAGGGAACGATTGTAACAGCCAACGCTAAATTTCAGGGAGGTCGATTACAGCTAAAAGTTACCTCCATAGAACTGGAGGGTAACATCATTCCGGTAGATATTACCATTTACGATTTGGACGGACAGCAAGGCTTGTACGTTCCGTATTCGCCGGAAATGAACGCCCTTACCGAAATGGTGGGCAATATGAGCCAGACAGGTGGAACCAGTGTAATGCTCACGCAGAATGCCGGGCAGCAGGTAGCCGCAGACCTAAGCCGTGGCGTGGTACAGGGAATTTCTGGCTATTTCGCCAAAAAAGTACGAACGCCAAAGGTTACGCTGAAAGCGGGCTATCAGGTCTTCCTTGTATCTAAAAAATAATGTTCAACTCAAATAAATAAAACAATGAAACCTGTCCCGTCCAGCGGAAGACGATTCATTACCATTTAAAATAAATATTAACGACAATGAAAAATCATTTAAAAACCTTTTGGGCTATTGCCCTGATATTCGGCTTTGTCGCACAATCTTATGCACAGGACAGTGCAACTGCAAAAACACCGCTTGCATTGGGCAAGATAGAACCGTACCGTATGGAAGTTACCTACGATAAAACGTCGCACCTGATTTTCCCGACCGCCATTCGTTACGTGGATTTGGGCAGCGAATACCTGATTGCTGGGAAAGCTGAAGATGCTGAAAACGTATTGCGTGTAAAAGCATCTGTAAGGGACTTTGAGCCTGAAACGAATTTTTCCGTTATAACGAATGACGGGCGTTTTTACAGCTTTAATGTGTATTACAGTTCCTACCCGGAAGCATTGAGTTATGACCTGCTCACTATGCAAAAAGCGGTTGACAGAACCAACGGTAACGATGTGCTTTTTGAAGAACTGGGCAACAATTCGCCATCACTGGCAGGCTTGCTACTGGAAACCATTTACAAGAAAGATAAGCGCATTGTAAAGCATATCGGGGCTAAGAGTTTCGGCATTCAGTTTATCCTGAAAGGGATTTACATACACAACGGCAAATACTATTTCCATACGGAATTGAGAAACCGTACCAATGTGCCTTTCGAGATTGATTTTATTAATTTCAAAGTGGTGGATAAGAAAGTCGCCAAACGCACCGTAGTCCAGGAACGCCCTTTAACGCCTTTAAGAACTTACAAGCCATTGGACGGCATTGCCGGAAAATCGACCGAACAAAACGTGTTCCTGTTAGACCAGTTTACCATTGCCGATGACAAGGTGTTGCTGATTGAGATTTTTGAGAAAAACGGCGGCAGGCATCAAACATTACAGGTTGAAAATTCCGATTTAATCAAAGCCCGTTTGATTAACGATATGCACCTGAAATTTTAATAACCCTTTAAAGCAATAATATGCAAAAGTATATCTACACCGTGATGCTCATAATCTTGGGCATCACTACCAGCCAGGCACAACGGATGTTGCCTAAACAAAAAGGATTGGAAGTAAATGTTGGTGTATTATCCGATGATAAAATCGGGAATGATTATTACATCAATATCGGTATGACCGTGAATGGCAAAAACGGAAACTACCAGCTTTGGGCGTTGGAATATTCCCATCAATACCACGATTATAAAGACCTGCGCATACCGCAGGAAACCTATTCCGCAGAGGGCGGTTACAGCTTCTTCTTGTTGGGCGATGCCCGTAAGAACATCACGCTGAATTTCGCCGTAACGGGTGTGGTCGGTTACGAAACCATTAACCGGGGCCAAGCGATGTTGTACGATGGAGCGAGAATATTGAGTAAGGACAACTTCATCTATGGAGCTGGCGGACGGCTCACATTTGAAACCTACCTGTCCGACCGATTTGTGTTAGTCGTGCAAGGGCGGACAAAGGTTTTATGGGGGACAGACTTAGAACAGTTCCGGCCGTCCGCAGGTGTGGGATTAAGGTTTAACTTTTAAAACAGAAAAAAATGATAGCATTATTCAATAAATTCAGAATAGGATTACTGCCGATTTATGTATTGCTGGCAATCCTCACAGCTTCGGTTTCTTTGGTATCTTGTAGCAAATATGATGAACTCGAAATACAGAACGATTTTCCTTTCGAGGTTAACGTGATGCCAGTACCCAAAGATGTTGCCAACGGACAGACGGTAGAAATACGTATTACCATACAGCGTACAGGCAATTACAGCAACACGCAATATTTTCTCCGTTACTTCCAGTTTGATGGACAGGGAACATTGCAATACTACAATGAACCGCCGTATCAGCCCAATGACCTGTACCAATTACCAACAGAACAGTTCCGGCTGTATTACACATCAACTTCGGCTGTATCTCAATCTTTTGAAGTTTGGGTTTCGGACAGTTTTGGAAATGAAAAACAGTTAAGCTTTCAGTTTAACAGTCGTGATTAACTATAGTAAAAAGAGGTTGTAATTATTCAACCTCTTTATTTTGTCTAATTACATTAACCATATTCATATTGAAGACAGAAAGTTTATCCGTACCAAGGATCGAGAAAAATTCGACATCTGCATTCTCAATAGCTACTAATGCTTCTTGCAGAACTTTCGCACCTTCATCGGTCAATTTTATTACCTTGGCCCTTGTATCGGTTTTATGTTCGTGCCGGCTAATAAATTTCTTTTCCTCCAGTGTTCTCAGTACTTTGGAAACCATCATCCTGTCTGCATTTCCCTGATTAGCAATATCTACCTGTGTTACGTTATCGTTTTCTCTGTAAAGCCATCCTAATGCAGCCAAAAGAACAAATTGTGTCTGTGTCAGGTTTAATGGGTCTAAGACCTTTTTCTGTTTCCGTTGCCATAGTAAAGTTAACTGTCCTAATAGATATCCTGGGCTTTCTTCCGGGCTTTTAAACTGAAATTCTATTTTTTTTATCATATTAATTTTGAAGCATTTTTGATGAAATTAAATCAAAATCATGTTGGTTGATTTCAAGAATTCCAAAGCGGAATGGGTATCCCCAACTTTCTTTGTTTTGTATAAAATCTAAATCATTGATTAAAGGAATAATTGAGGTGTCTTTACTTTCAAAAAAATCAATATTGCGTCTAGATGGACAAAAATCTTCTGAAACCTGATACAGATATATTTCATTGTCTATCACTTTTCCAATTGCTGTAAACTCTTGACAGCTTTCTGGTTTTCCAAGTGTCATTTTGCCCGAATAAAATAGCAAAAAATCATCTTTTCGCATTCGCTTTAATGGAGCAAATTTTCCGTGACAGGACTGTGCAATCCCCTGTTCCATAGCCGATTTTACGTGGTCTTTTGAAGCCACAATTATCCAATATTTTGGCTCTCTAATTGACATTATTGATATGTTTCTTGTAAGAAATCTGATAATGGAGTAGTATTTCTTCTTAGGACAGTCTGCAAATCATTTGATTTTTGATCAAACTCTCCATTTGCAATAGCTACGCTAAAGGTCGTTAGGATTTCAATTGCATGTTGCGGCACACCAAATTTACTCAGTTGAACCTTGAATTCGTCTACCTCCGGAGAAATGTATTTAATTGGTTCGTTCAAAATTCCTGATAATTGCTCAGCTACTTCTGCAAAAGTAATTTGTTCACTACCGTTAAACGTCAGTACTTTACTGATGTAATTTATGGGATTCAAAAGTATATTTGCTGCTGCTTCTGCTAAATCATTTTTGGGTACAAAAGATGCTAATCCGTTTGCTGCAGGCAGATAAATCATTTTGGATCTTAGCAATTGATATTTATCGCCAATCATCATTTCTATTACTTCAGCATATAAATTATGTTTCAAAATAGTGTAATTAACTCCCGAATTTTTAAGTGCTATTTCAGTCTTCAAATGAGATTCCACTAGTGCAGCCAATTGAGAAGCAGCGCCTTCGTCTTTCCACATAGAACTTGTATATACAATGTGTTTTACGCCAACTTTTGTTGCGGCATCCACTACATTTTTATGAAGTTGGGCTCTTAGATTATCGTCTCCACCAGAAATAAAATAGATAATATCAATTCCTTTAAAGGCGTTTTCTAAACTTGCTACATCAGCATAATCGCCAACTTTTAATTCGATGCCTTCTTTTGCATATTGCTTTGCTAGTTCGGCATTCTCGTCTCTTACAAACGCAACGATATTTTCTCTTGCTGTTTTTTCTTTCAACTGGTTGATAACTTTGCTTCCTAAGCTACCTCTAGCTCCTGTTACTAATAATTTCATTGTTGTGATATTATTTTTCGTTTAAAAAAGTAAGTTTATAGCCATCAATGTCTTTTACGTGAAATGCTCTACCAAAAGGAGTTTCAATGATAGGAAGCACATCCGTTAAACCGTTCGCAATAAGTTTTTCTCTTAGCTCGTCTACATTTTCATCTACAGCAAACCAAAGGGCAACACCAATTCCTAATTCACGGCCTTCAATCGGTTCAAGTGGTGTGCGGATCGCAAAGCTAGCCTGTCCTTTGTTATAGGTAAAAATGCAAGCTTGTGGATTAGCATTGTCTATTTCAAAGCTTAATTTTTGGGTGTAAAATTCTTTTGAAGCCTCAAGATTACTCACTTGTAATGAGGCGAATGTTAATTGTTTCATTTTATTTAAATTTTGTAGTCGCAAATATAATATATGTGACAACAAAATAAAAACATTTTTCCCTTTTTTTTCTAAGAAAAGCAGATATGGTAGTTTAACGTACTATAGTAATGTATTTACATATGTCACTAAACGGCCAAATACTACCTCCCAAAGCCAAACCCTGCAACATTCCCCAACGCAGCACTAAGCCTTTATAAATTCGACTTCCACAGCAAAATTGAGCAAACAATGGAAGTAATCGCAATACAAAAGTCCATACTGGAGGGAATGAAAAGTGAGCTAAAAGCGCTTTTGGAACTGACCGAAAATGCCACACAGAAATACACACCCATTTTTGCACAAGAGCAATGGCTCGATAACCAGGAAGTGTGTTTGATGATGAACATTACCAAGCGGACTTTGCAGACGTATAAGGACAAAGGGTTATTGCCCTATTCCCGACTGAACCGTAAGAATTATTATAAACGCTCGGATGTGCAGGCTTTGCTCGAAGCCGGACAGCCGTACAATACTGCCGAAAATGGATTTATTCACGAATGACAATGACGAAATCATTGCCCATCAGGAAATGATAGAACAGCTAAGAAGCCGTATCGAAAGCATACTGAAAAACTACCGCCCTGTAATGAACGGCGAAATTTACCTTTCGGGTGAAGATGTGTGCAAGATGCTCCATATCAGCAAACGCACTTTACAGCAATATCGTGATGATAATATCCTACCGTACATACAGATAGGGGGTAAAATAATTTACAGGGAAAGTGATATTCTAAAAGTTCTGGAACAGAATTACGTTAAAATAAGCTCTATCAGTGGTGGTGCCTGAATTTTCTCCGCAAGGAATAATACCTGAACAATAAACGGTCATACCACAACGCAAAAAGCAATAACCCTACGGAAAGCAAAAGTGTTTTTAATTCAAAATACGGATAAACAAACCCTCCGATGATACAGCCCGCAAAGAAACAGCCAATTATAGCCAGTTTTAAGCGGATACTTTTTCCAAGCTGTTCAGTTTCGGACTGGCCTTTATAGAAGAAAAGCTGGGATAATTCGATGCCAAGATCAGTAAATAGGCCCGTAAGATGCGTTGTTCTGACAACGGATTGCGATACACGGCTTACCAGTGCATTTTGTAATCCCATTGAAAAAAGTAGGGCAGATGATGAAAGAATTGAGGGCAGCGTATATTCTTTACTCACAAAAAGGGATGACAGGCCGACCGCAAGCAATATCGAAATCTCAATACAGATAGGCACGATGTAGGAGGTTTGAGATTTACGCTTTGCAGCCCATTCCATCAGCAGGCTTGAAACAAAAGCACCAAATAGAAAGAACAGTATATAAAAGAGATAAGCTAGAGCCATCCCGTATTTTTTTAAAACAAGTTCCTCAGAGAAATAAGCAAAGTGTCCTGTTACATTAGTGGTAAGCACATTCAACTTCAAAACCCCTGTTATATTTACTATCCCTGCTACGCCTGATAAAATAGATGCTAATTTAAGATTGTGGGAATATGTTCGCCCTTTTCCCTTGTGTCTGAACATTTCATTTTCTTTTTATACAAATTTACAAAACCGATTTTGCCTTTTACCCACAATTGGATATAACAGACAACATTTGTACATTTGCAATGTAAAATATTAAAAATCTTAAAGTGTTTTTGCTTTAAGTCTTGGTACTGAAAACTGGTAATTTTTAAGACAACAAGACGATAAGTAGGAACGCTCACGCTATAGGCGTGGGCGCTCGCTTATTCGTTGTCGGGTATACCAGTGCCTCAGTATCGGTAAGTGTAGTGGCCTGCGCCTTCTTTTTGTGCAGGGCTACATCAACACAAAAAAGGTATGATATGGAAACTGGTACTGCACAAAAAACAATCTCTCTGTCTTTTATTAACGATAAAAGCCCGATAACCGATAGCATCTGTAAAGATCTCGCTGCATCTGGAATGGAAATCCTATCTCGGTCAGAAAGTATTGAGGATGGACTATCTCAATTGTCTTCATTGAATAAACTTCCCAAAATCTGTATTATTGATTTGGATTTTTACGACCGGAATGTGCTGGCGCAGCTTCACATATTAAAAACAGAATATCCTTCAATAAAACTGATTGCCCATAGTGATATTGATGACGAGAAAGTTGGGAAATCTCTTTTGGATATTGGTTTTTCAAGTTATCTGCTGCTTGGTAGCGATGTGGAGGATTTTAAGAAAGCTATCTTCAGTGCTTAATACTATATTTCATCCTCATCATCTCCATACCAACTTGAAGTATCCACATCGTAGTCATCAACCTCAAACTTAGTGGACGGAAAATCCTCTTCAATTTGATAGCGTATCTTCGTTTCAAAAGGAAATGTTTCTGGCAAGTCTAATCCATCACCTTCACGTCTTTCTTTATTAGAGCCATATTCAAGAATCACATGTAAATCTCCAAAGACGTCCACTACTATTTCATATTCATTGATTTCAGAAATATGATATTTTGATACCTCAGTATATTCCAATGAATGATGCGGTGCAAGCTGATCAACATTCTCAAAAAAATTAGTTACAACGGATGATATCATATGCTCTTCAATATGCCCATCGAGGAACTGTTTAAGATCCTCACGATAGTTTTCAATTGTTTCTACTAAACTAATAAAAGCGTTAAGTACATCTTGGCTCATACGTTCAACTTCAGCATCGCTAATATTGAACACCTCAGGATTAATATGGGTGTACTTGCTTAAGGTATTGATTGTTTCCTTTAGCTCTCTTATCATGTCTTTGAGTTCGTCAACATCAAATCCCCAACCATCTAAAAGAGTGTCATCTATTCCACCTTGGACTGCGTATTTAATTCTTTGGTTTCTTGTAGGTTTTTCGTCTGTAGTTTCGGGGCTAAACCAAACACAATTTCTCACACGTTCTTCCGGAGCAAGGTTATGTAAAAAATGCCTTGACAATTCCCTTATAGAATATGCAAAATTATTAAAGCGAAGTTTGTTTGTTCGATCATTTAAGCTAGCAAGTGAAGCTTCAAATAAATCCAACTCAAATTGGTTGGATAGTAATTGTTTTATTTTTTCGGCTTTTTCCATAATCTCTACATATAAAAGCTGTATTTAAGCTGCATACTATCTTCTTGGTTCAAATATTTTAATATTTCTCCGACATTTCTCGCACATTCAATTGTAATAGGCATCTGCCTATCAAATTGAGTATTGTTCCAGTTCATTTTGGTTAATGCAAGGATTTCATTACAAATGATATTTGGAGATTCATCGTGTTGTGCTAATTTTATTTCGATGGCTCGTGGGATATATCTGCCTGGATACGTTTCGTAGTACGGTACAGATCCTCTTGTATATAATAAGTGCTGTTTATCACTCATAGCGAAATGTGTTCCCCTCATCGGCGGATAATTTCCATTCCTGTATAATCTTAAATCAGATGTTTGTATAGAAACTAAGTCAACTTGATTTATATGCAAATCGCGAGCTGCTTGGGTAAACCCGTAAACTTCATCTTCACTGAAGTTAGAGGTCTTATGGATTACCAGTCTTTTCGGAAATATTTTTACAGCTTCATAATATTCAGTTAGGGACTGCTTTAGAAGATTGTATGCTTGTTCTTCACTAAGGTGCGGTGTCCTATCGTTTTTTTTCAAAGAAATTTCCTCACCTCTTAAAATCACTCCTTTCCCCAATTCATTAAATATTTGGGCAATACTTGTTTGCGTTGAACTTCTATCTCTACTTTTGAAGAAGCTAATACCTGCATAACAAGTAGTTTCAGCAGAGTCTTTTCTAATCAATGCCCAAGGCGTTCCTGAAGCTTTATAGTACAATGCTGTAAAAAAATTCCAAGCAACCGTTGCAGGGTCTTGCATTTCTTTAGTTGGTTTCGCAACTCTATCCCTGATGATTTGAATAGGCACATTATATTGCATTGCCTTTGCTTTAAGATTTCTCCTGAAATTCTGTTCTTTTGAAGAAACCTCATCTTCATCAAAATCACGTTCAGGAACTTCAGTATCTTCTTCATCTTCACCAGAAGCTTTTGCCTTTGCTTCGGTAATATGTTTCATTAAATTTTCAGGCAAAGCGCAAAGAATTACATCCGGTTTTTTATTCTTAGATAAGAATTTGATTTCAGCTAAATAAAGTTCTGTAATTTCCGCAATTATCATTTCCAGGGAATTGCCTTTCTTGACGATTTTCTCTAAATCAGAGTTATTTAACTTTCTTAGGTATGTATCATCGTAATTGATCTCACACTTAAAGCCTATATTTTTATTGAAACCACAAAAGTTTAAAAAGAGGTCGGGATGTGGGGTTTTACTTTGTTTACCATCAATATGAGTTTTGCATGATTCTATCCATTCTAAAACAGCATCAACACTATCAGATTTTCCAACTACACCGATGGTGATTTTTTCAGGTCTAACTTGATCAATATCAAATGGATTAAAATTGTAAATACCGCTTTTAGGGCAAATATGATGTCCTAAGCCAAATTGTAATGATGGTTCTTCTATATATCTTAATTTCATTGATCAGAAAAAATTGAGTTGGTTAATTCGTTATCAAGGCTTATTTCCGTTGGAGTAAACTCAGATGTTTCTTCAACGATTTTAACTGGTATCCATTTTTGCTCATCTAAGCTGGGAGATAAACTTAGTGGTTCATTTTTTGACGACTGCAGGTATGGATATTCAGTAACAAAAAGGTCTGTATAAGATAAATAGTATGCGAAGAATCTAAAGTAATTGTAAACAGAATTATTGTTCTCAAGTCTTTTTATCCCTGCCATATATGCTGATTCAAATCGACTTTCCCTATATCCGCCCGGATTGGTGAAGCTCCATGTCGGATTTATGACCAAATACCAATCTATTTCAAAATTCAAAAAAGATGCTTTGAAAGCTAAGTGTCTATAACAGATTATGTGCCCCTCCTTCTTATTTGTCATTTCGAATATTACTGTCTTGGTAGACTCTTTTTTTCCCTTCCATCTAATTTGCTTTGCTTTAGGAGGTCTTGAATTGGCAAATCTGAAAATTCCTCTTGGGGGAAAGAATTCTATTCCTTTATAATAGCAAAGTTGAATAAGAGATTTTCTTAAAAGGTTTTTGAATACCCTGTTGCTTGCTTCATCTTGTTCGTAGAAGTCTTTACAATCCAAAGTAGTTATTGTACCGGCATCTATAATTTTTCTCAGCGGTTCGTTGTTTTTAGATAAATCCCGAAAACTATAAATGCATTTTTCATATAAAATCCAGTCTTCAAAATATACTTTATTCTGTTTTAAAGCCTTTTTGACCAGTGTGTTTGGCTTCAATTTTTTCACTTTCCTTTTTCCAATACTCTCCAAATAATCGTTTAGATTTTCGAGGATAGCTTCTTCATCAATAAACAACTCTGCTTTATACAAGACCTTCGAAAATGATATTTTGACCATGTTAGGCGAGATATCTTCTGGCTCGTTATTCAAGTATCCATTTTCAAACTTAAGCTTGCGCTGTTCAATCTGTATATCCGAAAACTCATGCTCGTATAATTTAGAAATCGCTTGGATTTTGGGGGTTGAGCTTATAGCATTTATTTTCTGAAGAATAACGTCCTTGTCTATAATATGGTCACTTGAGTCAAATCCAAAACCCTCTGGTATCGCATCTTGCAGTTTTGCATCATTGTATTGCGGCTTCTTTTCTGTAAGAAGATATAAGTAGAGGACATCAAACTCATTTTGTAGGTCATATTTTGAGAATGTTTCGAGGGTAGTCCTAATTTTATCAAGAGAAGATGTTGACGTAATTTGAAAAGCCACCCTATTCTTAAAGTCGGCCAGATCAATTGCTGGAAAATTTTTCTTTTTTGTAGAGTTAAGATTTTCAAGCTCTAACCCGAAAACCTCATTTAATAACGGCACCAAAAAATTCTCCGCATGGATATTAATATGATAATTTCCTATTGCATTAAACCCTTCCACTTCGTAGACAAATCTCGCTGCACAAGTATTTATCTTGTTGATGTATTCAATCCTATTCAATTTTTGAAATATTTCGAGGTTTATTATTTAGTTTTTGACATATACTTTATCTTCTTTTCGGCAACTCTAAGAGTTTTATCCGCTAACAATTCGTCTTTTAATTCAACTGCAATTTTTTCACTGAGATATTGAATAAGTAATTCTTCACGTTCTATGCCCAAAATATCTGCGAGTTTAAAAACCTGTTCCTTATTGACATTTCTTTGCCCCCGTTCAATTTTACTCAGAATTGCTATATCCATTTCTAGCAAAGCAGCAACTTGCCTTAAGAGAAGTCCTTTCTCCTCTCGTTTAGCACGTAATATTTCTCCAACTGTTTTTTTATAATCCATTTTTTGTATTTGAAATATTCGACTTGACATATAATGTCAAATATACATTATTTATTTGATTGTTAATTCGTTTGAGAAATCAATATACCAGCCGTTTGTTAGTGTAATTTCACAAGAAGATAATCTAATAGAATTAAAAACTCTGTATTAATAAAAGATGACGTTCTTTTCCTTCTTTTCTTAGTCGCCAATGTGATAAGAAAAGAAGTTTCCTAAAACAACGAAAGGGATAATGAATATCCCACAAATAATGTCGCAACCTATTTGGTAAAATGTGTCGGAAGGAATGGGGCGTTGTTATCCCATTTTGACAAAGGGGTTGCACCGCTTCGATGCAAAAAAGACTGCCCCGAACATCGGGCGGGAGTGTCTTTTTTGCCGCCCGATTTTCTAATCAGGCGACTTTTAAAGGGTGAGTACGAAAATCCTTCAGGTTGTGAAAAAATCCCCGGTATGGTGTCAGTCCGTTACGGAACAAACCCCATAACAGGGAGCAACCCATCTGCACCAAAGATGAATTAATAAACAAATCCTGCTTTTCCAACGCTTCTGCAAGCGAACAGCTTGGCGTATCATCTTCCAGTTCCGACTGTTTGAGCAACTCGCCAAATTCATCCGTAACCATTGGCAGGCTTGCCACCGTTTCGTATTTCTCGGACTTGGGTTGCAGTATAGTTCCTATTGTTGATAGTATAGCTTGGCCTGTATGCCTGCTGTTGCCAAAATCCAGCCAATAGCGTGGGCGGTTGGAATAGGCTTTGCCGCCCGTCAATCCTTTTAATATGTCCGCAATCTCAAACCTTGCTTTTACGCTGTCCACACAAGAAATATAAATATTGGCGAATGCGTTTTCGGGTAACCTTTCCTTACTGTCTTTTTCAAATTTCCTTGCTTCGGCTTTCCAGTTCGTACCTGCCCAACGATTGATCCGGTTAACAATGGCAACGGACTTGTACAACCCGACCTCGCATTCAGCGAAACGCTGTCTGCCTAAATTGGCTTGGGTAATAACATCGTCATCCCAAAGACGTACAAATAATCCTGCGTGTCCTAACTCGATTAGGCTATGGTTCATTTCAAGCAAAGCGGTCATTACTTTTGAGCCTGTGCCACCTGCCCCGATTACGTTTACCGTTATCGGGTTGGTTGGATTTATCAAATAGTTGTCAGTAAAATGGACTTTTAAAATTTCTGTGTTCATTACAATATCGTTTTTATGGTCTTGTTTGTCTTTTTCAGTACTTCTGTAGGAAAGGCTTTACCTGTGCTGATAAGGTCTTTCCAAAGGCTTACACAATTTCCTTTTATGGGGTTGTGTTCGTTTACCAAGTGGCTGAAATAGCTGTTAAAAAAATAGCTTTGCCACGCCTGTATAAATTCTTCCACCGAAGCCGAATTTTTGATGTTCACATCTACATTTCCCATACATACGTGTCCATCCTCATACACATTGAAAAACGGAGCGTGAAACAATGCGGTTTTCTCGGTAGGTCTGCGGTCTTTATCAAGGGCAAAAACAACTACACTCTGCTTGCTTGCATACCAAAGCATTGCGGGTACTTGTGCAGTGCCGTTTGGTATTTCAAGGCTTTCCGTAAAGTACATTTTGGCTTTTCGTGCTTTGGTGTACCAAAGTACCGTACCGTTTTCACTCGGATTAATGTGCAGGACGTTGGTAGGCAGAATGCCGTTAGATTTTAAAAATGCCTTGCTCTTTTCCTTTTCCGTATTAAGTGCTTTTGCCAATACTTTGGCTTCTCGTTCTGTCAAAGGATGGGCATTGATAGGATTACCGTTCTTATCCATATCAAAGTGCTCTACATAGGTGGTTTTACTACTTCCTTTGCTTTGGTAGAAAACCAAGGCCGATAAGGGGTGGTAAAGTGTTCCAAAGTCTTGTGTTATATCTTTCATTGCTTGGCGTATCTAATAGTTATTCAGTATGTATATCAATTCCTCAATTAAGGCAAAAACACGGTTTTCAAATTCAAGGGTATTGGCGGTAATATCACTACCATCAAACCGTTTCACAATGGCCGGTTCTTCCATCTGTCCGTATTCCTGCAACTCAGTGTTAACGCTGTCGAATAGTGTTTGAAACAAGGTGCCCTTTGCATCGGCACAAAAGGAAACGTATTTGTCCATCCCTATACCATTTTCCATATCTTCTCCGTTTGGCAGGGCATTGCGGTTTATGGTGGCAGTCGGGAATTTTCCATACAGGTCAAAGGCTTCGCTTGCCAGTTTGTAACAATCTTGGTCAAAGCTGTCTTTGATTTTAAAGGCATTTAAACATTTTTTAAATCGGCTCAAATTCTGCCCGTTGTAAATCTTCTGCTCCATACGTTCGCCTATCTGTTCTGCTTGCCTAATCTCGTTTAAATAGGTTGGTGTGTCCTCGTTCTCATCATCGCATACAATCCACTCTGTTACCATTTCATACATCCAATACAGATAACTGCTTTCCTGCCGATAATAGGGAACATCTGCAATATGGTACAGGTAGGCACACACGGACTGCAATAGCTGTACGGCTTGCTTACGGTTGGGATTCTTGGATAGTCGGTACAACGGCACTACAGGAATGTAATACAGGGTCGCACCTGTACTGTACCGTTCCTCGCTCACGAAATAAGTTTTCTTACTATCCTGTATCAAACGTATTTCTTCCCAATCACGAAACTTCTTCCTTAACTGTTCTTCTGCATCATCCAAAGCCAAAGCGATATTATAGGGATAGCCATATTGCCTGGACTGCATAGGTTGTATGCCGTAATGTCCTGCAAGTTTGGAAAGGGACTGGTAAAAATCCCTCTCCGTTTTTTCAGATTTCTTACAAGCCTGTGCCGTTTCCGCTTCTTGCAGTTTCGGGAGGAATGAACATCTTAGAAAACCATTGGTAGCATGGCTATCGGTACGGCTTTCAATTTGTCTTTCCGTATCTCGTTTGCGTCCTTTGGTCTTTGCATCCAGTCTGCGAACTCGCCCAACTGTTTGTGCAAAGTCCGCTGTTTGGGTTGCTGTGGGGTCTTGATAGTACCCGATATGATGTTGCGTTGCATAGTTCATCGTTTTTTCTTTTCGGTTTAACCTTTCGTTCCCATTACACTCTCAAATCGGTACTGTACTGTATCGTCACGGATAACAGGGGCAGATACTTTGGCAGTGGTCAGTATCGGATAAGAATTTGCATAGAAATTCATCACAGCTTCCACACTCCATTTTGGTTCGGGGTCGGTCAGTTTAATTTGTTGTCCTTTATCGTTGAGTATAAATACCCTTTCTAATTGCGTTGCTAATAACATGATGCTCGTTTTAAGTGTTAAACAATTGGTTTACTCTGCTCCGAAAAGGCTCGGTGTTGAAAACTTCTCCGATAATTCCGATTTGCGTTTACGGATTTCGTCCGCTTTTTCGGGGAACTCCGTTATATCGGGTACTTTCATCCACGCATCACGGAATTTGCCATCTTTCTCCAGTTCGTCAGCCTTTGCCATTCCATCTTTGATTTTTTTGTCTTTGGCTTCCTGCTCTTTCTTATGCTTATCAGCTTTCTCTTTCTCCATTGCGGAATTTTTTTTGGCTTCCTCCAATTGTTTCATAAATGCTTCCATATCCACCATTAAGCCCGAAGCCTTTTGTACAGGCGTGATTATCTGCTCAAAAAATCCCTCGTCAAACTCCTGCGGAGTGGCGTTAAAGGTCAAAGGGGGGATAAGGTTTTTGGCGTTATCTCTGCACCCTTCGTTATTGAGCAAAAC
Organism: Flavobacterium akiainvivens; assembly: GCF_001278115.1. Lineage (GTDB taxonomy): Bacteria > Bacteroidota > Bacteroidia > Flavobacteriales > Flavobacteriaceae > Flavobacterium > Flavobacterium akiainvivens. The sequence continues at coordinate 1,571,420 of NZ_LIYD01000005.1, forward strand.
CGATACAATAAGGTTACTGTCATTGCCTTTTGCTATGGTCAGTTGCAGATTACCTGTAAAATCCAACTGTGCTATCTGATTGAAAAAATTTGCGTTCATCGTTCTTAAATTTTAATTGTCGTCTAATCTTTTTTTGATTGCTGTCAGTTTCTCGTACATATCCGTCCAGTAGGCTTTTTGCCGTTTGTCAAACTCTGAGAAACTCTTATCCTCGTGTCGGTATTCTTTATATTGCCTTGCCATTTTTATGGCTTCTCTTAGGTTTGTTACCTCAATAGGGCAACCGTTCAAATCTGTTACTGGCATCATATTATGAGGTTATTTTTCAGCGGTATAAACTCCATTTTTATAGTAGCCTATCAGCCGTTCCCAAAGCCGTATTAAGCTGTCCGTATCTACATAGAAATACTCGCTTCTACTGCAATAAATGATGTATGTGGCTTCATTCTTATGCCCAGTTTCAAGGCTTTTATCTTTAGCCATACTTTTCGCTTCGTCTATTGATTTTGATTTCATCACCATATTTTTTAGTAGGCTACCACCGTTTAAGGCGGTAGCCTTTAGTTATTTAATTAAGGTTTAGAATTTCTGCTCCGTCTGTTGCAAATGAGGTGCATAGTTCAAAAGCCTTTTGGGTTTTTAACTGTGCAGTACCACCCATTACAATACTTTGCAACTTGGCCTCATCATTCTTATAATTGCGTACATTCTGATAGTAGCCTGTAACAGCGTTGTAAGCCCCGAACAATGTGCCTTTAGTGGTGTCCATTTGCTGTGTATCACTTATCATTGCGTATGCAAAGGCATCCTCTACGGTATTTTTGAACAGGGTGGAAACTTCATCTTCCGCACCTTTTTTCAGCAAATCAAATGTTTCCTTATTCGGGCAAAGTGCCAATTGGATTAGTTTTCTTACTTCCCTGTCTGTTACTTTTACCTTCGCCCACTTATTGAAAATGCTTTCTAACTGGTTGCTTAGTGTGTTCGCCAAGCCCATAACCTTGTGAGCGTTTTCCAAACGTTGTTTTGCTCCCGAAGTGTGCTTGATGCGTACAACATTGCTCATGTTGCGAAGCGAAGCGTTAAGTGTATTTTGGCATACAATCCTGATAGGTGTAAATGCTGCGGTAATGCTTCCGCTACCATCGTGCGAAGTCGTGAGGAAGATATATTTCTCAGTTACGTCATCGCCATTGCCTACACGGATATAGTCAGGAAGTTTTGCGGTTATGAATATGCGTTCTCCGTTGCCTAATGCTCCTGCGGTTTCGTACAGAATACCCTCGCCACCGCCTACAATAGCATCGAAGAAATTGAAGGCTTCACGGTTTTGTACAATGTGATAGTCTTTGCCCACAACACCCAATACAGCATTGTTGTCGGTGCGTACGTTGGCGAAATAGTTGGGTACTTCAAGTTCACTACTGCCTATCTCTATGCCGTTTGCAGTTTCGATTATGCCCGAACCTTTGGTAAAAAGTGGGGATTTTACGACTTCATAATCTAACCCTGCGTATTTGATAGCTCCCTCGCTTGTGGGGTATTGCTCTACGATTTGCCCCAAACCGCGTGCCATGCTTTTTGTTGTACGCTAAAGAATGAATAACATCCTGTTCTCTCGTTGAAATTGATATTATGTGCCATGATATTGATATTTAAAATGTTTGAAATTTGAATGAATAGTTGTTGTCAAAATGGTAGGTCATCTTCTATTGGCTGTGGCACTACCTTGTTACTTTCTACCTTTGCAGTAGCTTGTACGGTTTCTGCTCTTTTGCCACCTCCGTGCAGTTTGATGTTTGAGGTATGGAAATTCAGCCCTGCGTGTGCTTCTCCGTCATTGCCAGTCCACGCCCTTGCACTTACCCTGCCTGTCAGCTCTACCAATGTGCCTTTGGTGAGTATCTTCGCTACTTTGGGGCTCATCCAGTATGAGCAGTCGAAGTAGGTTGTTTGCTCTATGCGTTCGCCCTGTTTTTTACGGTAGCTGTCGTTGGTCGCTATCGAAAAGTTTACTACTTGTTTGTCCTGTGACGTTGTGCGTACTTCCGCATCCCTTGTCAGTCTTCCTGTGATGTTCATGTTTTCTATTTTTTTGCGTTATGAAATTTGTTCTGATTTGATTTTTTTTAGATTTATTCGGTAATGAGAGGAGGTGCTGAAGTTTCGTTTCACTCTGTTACCGTTTCCAATGCTGTATTTTTCCATTACTGACATTTTTTTTATTCGTCTAAAGAGCCGGAGTATGCTTTGTTTCGTTTCACGAGCATAAAAGGTTAGTGTTTAGCAGGAACAAGGTTTTGCCAAACAAATACGACCCGCATGGGTGGAGATTTTTTGGCAAACCCAAGGGGCATGACCTTGTTCCTGGGTTAAGAACACGATCATACCTTTGCTCTTGAAATGGAACAAAAGCGGCATACTGGCTCTTGAATAAAAACTATGTGGAAGCAGGTGGAAAAGGCATTAGGAAACGGCCCCGTGTGATTACAAAATCTGCATTCAGTTGTAACAGAATTTTTTAAAGACCTTATATTGTTTCAAAGTATCGTGGCCTGGGAAGCCACGTAAACGATACTGAAAATTTAGTTGAGCAGCAGAAGGGAAGATTTTTTGTATGGTTTATCAGTACATCCTGTTAAAGCTCTTTTATGGTAGAGGGTGTGTGCAGGAGAAATAAATGTGCTTTAAGGATTAGGTATGGGCATAAAAAAAGCAGGACTTAATCCTGCTTCGATTTGTAAGTAAATAATAATTTTACACAATAACCTCTTCTTCCATTTCAATAAATGCAGCTTCCATTCCGGCGAATTTATGTGATACTAAATCCATGTCCTTACTAATTTTCTGACTTGTGATCTTGGCATAAATCTGTGTGGTGGAAATATTTTTATGCCCCATCATTTTGCTAAGGCTTTCAAGTGGCACACCTTCAGTGAGGAACATGGTAGCAAATGTGTGACGTGCAGTATGGAAAGTTACTTTCTGTTCTGTAATAATTTCCGCTTCCTCTATTAGTTTCTTTACGTGGCTATTGCAAGTAGCATTGGAAGGAACCGGAAAAACATACTCATTACGGGTAACGCCCCTGTATTTCTCAATAATACGTTTTGGAATTTCCAATAGGCGGACGTTTGAAGCAACATCTGATTTTTTCCTTCTGCTAATGATCCATTGGTGGCCATCAAAGAAGGACTGTATATTGCTCCATTTCAGCTTTTGAATATCAATATAGGAAAGCCCTGTAAAGCAACTGAAAATAAAGAGGTCTTTTACAAGTTCGTATTTGGATTTGCACGGTTTGAGAAGCATTAACTTTTCTGCATCCTCTTTTAAAAGATAGCTGCGATCAGTTTCCTCCATGCTGATTTCATAATCTTCAAAAGGGTTTTGTCGAATCAAGCCTTTTTTAATTGCCAGTTCCGCCAAAGCAATAACCGGCATGGTATAAACCCAAACCGTGTTATGTGTACATTCCTTATCTATGCGCAGAAAGAAATCGAACTCCCGGATAAAGTCTGAGGTAAGTTCCCGAAACGCCATATCCTCCCTATGATAGCGTTCCCTGATAAATTCGGATAGATGATTGTAAACGGTCTTGTATTTATAGTAGGTGTTTTGAGAACGTTTGCCTTTACTGACCATTCTTTCAAAATCCTCATTCTGGTCTTTAAACACTTTAAGGATGGCATCATCCATAACACCAACTCCCAAAAAGGATAGCTTTACTTTTTGTGCGGTTGCAAAGCCTTCGTCTTTGAGCATATCATCGTAAATCTTATTGATACGCACCCGTATATTGTCCAATTTAAGATTGGTATTCAGCGCCTGGGCACTTTTACCCAAAACCCTTCCATGCTTTAAGTCCCAATTGTTGGGGTTGATGTCCAGTTTGGTACTAAAGGATTTTGGTGTTCCGTCAATAGTGATACGCCCCATAACAGGGACATTCCCGTTCTTCTTAGGTTCATTTTTCTTCAGGTAGAAAAGCAGCTTGAACGTGGATCTTTTCTCTTGTTCCATAACTCAATTGTTTAACGTTTAAAATTAACTTTTATTGAGTTACAAGGGAATATGAAAAGTGGCGCAAATAACTGAAATGTAAACTGTTATATTATCATTCGGTTGGTTCTATTCAGTAACGATTTAGTAACCTAACCTTGTCATTTTAAGCCCAAAACCTGTCGGACACCTACTTCCAAATTCTTCCCCACGTTTTATAAACCACTGTATATGAACGGTCTTAACCGTTTTGCTTACTTTTGCTTTCTTCTAATATTTTTTTAAAAAAATTCCAAAAAACAAATCACAAATCACAAAATCCTAAAAACAATCATCAATCTTAAATCATCAATCAACAATCTCCACGGTAAGCCCGTTGTTCCAGTTTTTGTGTTCGTTGTTATAATACAGGTAGGCCGATGAGGCTACACCGGTATACTGCCCGGGTATCTGCGCCTTGAGGTCGATGTTTATTTTGCGGGTTTCTTTAGCATCTATAGCCCTGAAATATAATACCAGTTCACTGCCGAAAATTTCATAATAATCTACCACTTCTTTCTCTACCAGCTCCTTTAGCTGCCACGGCTCGGGCGATGTACCGCCCGGCAGGCCTATGCGCACTATGGGGTTAAATACCACCTCGTTAGTACGGTTGGTTACCTGTGCCTGTATGCGTGTGGTTTCGCTAACCTTAATTTTAGTTTGCGTAAGGCTTGTTTTAAGCTCCATCTGGCAATGTGGCGAATTTTCGGGCTTTATGCTCTGGTAGTTAATGTACAGCAGGTAAGGCGCCGCTGTATTGGTAAAGTGTATGGCAAATTCGTTACTACCCTCTTTTAGGGCGGGTGCCGTGTTTATGGCTATATTACCGCCGTTATCATACGTATTAGTAAGGGTAACGCCATTTACTGATGCTGTCAGATCTGCCTTACCGGGGCCGTACTGTGCCATTTTAGAGTATGTAGTTATAACCTTTAGCGCAAGCGCCGTAGCCTGTGTTGAACCAAACCCATAAGCGTTTTTAGCCGACTGTATGTGGTCAATAGCGCCCATTAATTCGCGGCTGGTGGTTTGCTCTTTCATAAGCGCCAGTGCATAAAGCGCCTGCCATTCTACCGTTTTAGAAGTGCCATAGCTGTGCACCACTGTTTCCTCAATTTTAATTTCATCAGGTTTTTTACCCTCTGTGCCTTCCTTAATATATTGCAGCAGTTTTTTGTATGACGGTATATCGCCCAGGTTAAAGGCAGCGTTTGCCATTAGCGCCATGCGGTATACATCGCGGCTTTTAAGTGCCTCATTAAGTGTGGCGTCATATTCTTTCCGGAAGTCTTTCGCACCAATTTCAGAAAGCACATATACAATATAAGCGTTGTTTACCGCTGCCGGGATGCCGCTGAAACCATACCTGCCCGAGTGCTGCCTGAAACCGCCATTGCCGTTTTTACGGCTGTACAGCCATTTGGTGGCACGCTTAACCATTTCGGCATCAACGTTTACAAAATCTTTCATTTCATGAAACTGAAGCAAACCATAAGCCGTGAGTGCCTCGTGGCCGGGGTTGCCACCATACCACTCAAAACCGCCGCCTTTGCTCTCGTAGTTTTTAAGCTTGTTATAGCCGTTTTGCAGAAAGCCGAGCGCTTTTTGCTTAAAGGCATCATCCATGCCGCCTTTTGCAGCCAGTAATTGCAGTGCCATAATGTTAGGATAATTGCTGGACGACACCTGCTCAAAACAGCCATAAGGTTCGCGCAGCATGGCCTCAAGGTTTTTGGTAAGCTCGGTAAAGGGGTTAACAATGCAGCGCAGTTCAGATTCAATGGTGTTGGGTACTACATTAGCCAGGTTAAAGCTGCCCGTTGCCGACCTCATGCCTGAAAAACTTACGCTTACCGGGAAGCCCTTGGCGTTTATGTCCATCTGCTTTTTAATGGATGTGGTAAAGCCGTTTGCCTTAACAGTTATGTGTACCGGCACTTTACTGCCTGTTTTTATGGCCTTTACGGCGAAGTATACCGTTTTGGCCTCGTTGGCGGCAAGCTTTACATCATGGGTTGGGGTGTTTACGGTAAAATACGGTGTGGGCTGTAGTTCTGCCGTAACGGTAATGGTTTCACCGGTGTTGTTTTTAACCCACAGCGGCAGGTTGATAACGTCTTTCTGGGTGGAGTATAACGGCAGCTTTACATCGGTTTGCAGGGGGGCTTTAACCGTGTAGCTCAGCTTGCCCATGCCCAAATCGCCTTTGTATGAAGTGCCTTCTGCAAGGATGCTGAACGTGCCCGTATCATCTGAATTATAAAACTCAAAGTGTGCCGTGCCCTGTGCATTGGTTTGCACCGTACCGTTCCAGTAGAGGCAGTTCCTGAAGTCGGTTTTTTCATCAGTCAGGGTGGTTGTATACACCGGGGTGTAAAATGCGGCGGCGGTGTTTAATTTGCGGCCGCCGTTTTGGTGCACCTGCTCGTAGGTATAATGGTTGGTTTTGCCCAGGTAAATGCCGTGTGCATCGGTGCCGTTTTTAGTGGTAATAAGTATAACCCCGTTAGCCCCGCGCGAACCATAAACCGCAGTGGCATTGGCATCTTTAAGTACGGTGATGCTTTGTATCATGTGGGGTGAAACTGTATTAAGCACCGACCTGTTTTCGTTATTAACCATAGGGATACCATCTACAACAAACAGCGGGTCGCCGCTGTAAACAGACCTTGCACCCCTTATACTTATTGCAGCATTGGCGCCCGGTTGGCCGGTGCCGGTTTGCACATCTACACCCGCTACCCTCCCTGCCAGGTTTTGCAACGGTACGCCCTCTACGCGCACCGTGGTTACCGTAGCATTAGAAAGGTTACGGCTAACCGTGCCATAGCCTACCACCACAACCTCTTCAAGCCGGTTGCTGTCTTCGCCCAGCGATATCTTTTCGCCCTGCACTTCCTGTTTGGCTTCGGTAGTAGTAACAATGCCCTGTTTGGCAGGCATGGCCGGGGTGTTGTATTCTATACCCGTTACCTTAAGGGAATCTTTCAGGGCCACCACATTGTTATAATTTGATATGGAGTTAATTATCTTGTGTTGGCGGTTGCGGCGGCTTTCGGCAACAAGCCAGGCAATGTTGCCAAAATTCATACGCGGAAATTTAAAATACCCCTTGTTGTTGGCCTTTGTTTCATACACCTTACCGTCTTCAGTAAGCAGGTATACTTTTAACGATGCCGGTTTGCCCGTAAGGGTTTGTACAAAGCCTTCCACATCGCCCGATCTTTCGGGGCTTACTACCGGTGCTGAGCCTGTAAAACCGTTAACATCCTGTTGTGTGTAGCGCCTCCACCCATGGGTATTGAGCAGCAGGTCGAGCGCCTGCATGCGTTTTTCAAGCGGTTCTTTGGCATCAAAATAAAAGCGGGGCTCGTGCACGGTACCTTTTAGCTCCTGCCCAAAATACATCCAGGTAAGCAGGTTGTGCTGCTTGTCGTCAATATAGCTCAACAGCTTTTCATCTACTACAGATATGCTTAGAGCCGATGGCACAGGGTTGCCGTCAATATCTTTTGTTATAATCGTGGCCTGTACTTTTTCGCGCGGTTTGTATTCGGGCTTATCGGTTTGGAGGGTAATGTTGAGCCCGTCCTGATAATTGAGGAATACCAGGCGCTCGGCCACTATCTGTCCGTCTACCACCATAGATACGGCATATGCGCCTATAGGATATTTTGTGGTGGGGAGAATATATTTTGGTGTACGATTAAGGTCTACGGTAAAAGAACCGTGCACCTTATCCTGGTTGCGGATGAGCAGCCCGCAACTGCTTTTGCCCGGTGCGGTAAAGCTAATTTCAACAGCCTTGTCCTTGTTTTCTACCATGAGGCTATAGCCGCTTTTTAATGGTGCAGGCAGTGCATATTTTTGCCTTCCGGCGAAGGGGGCCGTGAGCACCGCCTCATAACTTTTGCCGGCCTGCGGGGTAAAGGCCACCTTGCCCATACCATCGTAAAAGCTCATAAAATCAGCTACCTTATTGCCCTGGGCATCCTGTATGTAGCCCGAAACATCGAGCGGTTTGCCAAACTCGTTCTTCGCAATAAAAAACACATTGGCGGGCTGGCCCACAATGTACTGCCCCCCTTCAGGTAAAAACTGTAAATCGGCATAGTTAAGGCTTATGGGTATGGAGCGCGTAACCGACTCCTGCATGCCTTCATAGCTTACCTTTACATTTACAATACCATCGTTAACCTTAATATCACGGGGCAGCGTAATGCGCACTACGGCCTTGCCCTCATCATTAGTAACACCGGTAAGGGTGCCCAACGCTTTGCCCTCTACATAGGCATCATATTCAAACGGCTGGCACGCCAGGGGCTGGTTATCGTTGCTTTTCAGGGTAAAATCGGCTTCAGCCACCTCGCCCGGCCCATAGCCTTTTTTCTTGAAGTCGAGTGTCATGAGCAGCCTTGCAGCCGATACCTTCTGCACAAAAAAGCTCTTTTCAAAACCGGGTTCGCCCAGTAACTGCTGCATTTTTGTGTAGGCTTTTATGCGGTAGAGCCCGCCCGGCAGCTCTTTGCCAAGCGTAAAAGAACCCTGTGCCCTACCCTGCGACAACAGGTAGCACTGCCGGGCAATAGGCTTGCCTGCACCATCATACACATCGGCATACACATAATCGCTTTGTGTAGTGGGGGTATTATTGGCATTGGTTGCATACAGTGTAAAATACACGGTTTCTTCGGGCAGGTACAGCACATTGTTAAGGTGGGCATATACTTTTTCCTGCTGCCGGGCTTTGTAAAAAGCATCGGGCGACTGCGCCTGTACAACCGCGTTTATAAGGAGGATTATGGTGAGTATTTTTTTCATGATGTCGGGTTAAAATTTAATGCCTACCGAAAGGCCGTACATGCGTTGCAGGGGTGAGTTAAAATAGTCGAGTCCTGATGTTTCGGGTGCATTAAACATGGTGTTTGCACTAAAGGCCGTTTTGCTTTTAGCTACCACAAACACATTGTTTATAAATACCGAAACCGTATAGCGCGGCGCATGGCTGTAGTTATACCTGTATTCGTTAGAATAGCTTAGCGACAGGTTATTAAAGCGGAAGTAGGTGGCGCTCTCTATAGCGCTTTCGGCTACGCCTGCCGCACCGTAGCGCTGCCAGCGGTTTTGGGTAACGGGCTGGGTAACATCATAAAAGCTAACAGGCTGTGTGTTGGGCTGACCGCTTTGGGTAACGCCGTTAAACACATAATTGGTAACGTTGCGCTGCTGCCCGGAAAGCCCCGAAACACCATAATAATCAAGCGTTTGCCCGGTGCCGTTCCATAGCTGGCCGCCCCTGCTCCAGTCAAAACCCAGGTTAAGGCTAAAGCGGTGCACGCGCAGGGTGGTGTTAATACCCAGTACAAAATCAGGGTTTGGGTCGCCTATAACCTTTGGTTCTGCCGCCACGAGCGGAAAACCGTCGCTGCCCACCACAATATTGTTATACGCATCGCGCTCATAAGCGCTGCCCACAATGGCGCCCAACGGCTGGCCTACCATATAGTTTTTATTTACATCGGCAAAACCGGCAATGGCTATGCGGCTGCCCCCGCCGCGCACGGCAGTTACCTTGTTTTTATAGGTACTGAAGCTAAGTGTGTGGCTAAACATTACATCGTCGCCATTTATATAATGATCGTACGATGCCGAAACCTCCAGCCCGCGCTGGGTGTAGTCTGCAGCAGGCATCCAGGCAAAAGTGCCACCTTGGTTAACGGGGGCATACAGGTTGCTGATGTCTTTTTTGTACAGCTCCAGCCTTGCCGATACCGGCCATTTGTATTCGGCACCCACACTGTAGTTGGTTTCCCGCGTAAGCAGGGTGGTATTTGGGGCAAAAAGTTCCTGGGTGGCGCTCATTTGCTTAAAATCTGAAACCCGATACAACAGGCTGTTAAAAGCAAGGTTGTTGTATTGCAGCACAGGCTCATACTGCTTAACTGCCACATTGCCAAACAAGGCAAAGCGCTCTATAACATCATCCCAGTCAAAACCGGCATAGCCGCCAAAGTATATATTGTTTTTATAGGTTGACGAATAGCCTGCATCGGCAGCGGCATTAAGTAAAAGGTCATCATAATAACCCAGCAGGCTGTTTACGCGGTATTTTGCATTGAGGTTAAGGTTAGCCGATGCCCTGCTTTGCCTGCGTGAAATACTGAATTGGTCATCGGCCACAGCCGGATAAGCATCAAGGCCGGTAAAGCCTTCTAAGTAATCGCGCTGCAAATCACGCTCCTGGTAGTTAAGCAACAGGCGGGCACCCAGGCTAAGGCCATTATGCCCCTGATAGGTAAAATTATTTTCAGCCAAAATACTGTTGTACATCTCTTTGCGCTGGGTATAATCTCCCCCTGCCACCTGTGCGGCAAAAGGCACGTTGCCCCCGGTGTTCTCTATATTGCTAAACTGTGCGGTAACCGTTGCTGTGTTATTAATGCGGTCATAATGGTATTCATCGCTAACCTTAAAAGTGTACAGGTTGCTCAGGTTTTCGTCAAGGTTGTAATCCAGCAGGTAGTAGGGGTTGTTTTCAAGGTTGCTGTAGCTGCGGGGCAGGCCGCCGGGCAACACGCTGCCCAGGCCGTTATTAAAGTGCGTCGGGGTAACGGCATTGGCAAAAATGGCCTTGTTGTATATAAAGTTAAAGTTGCTCAGGTTGTTGTTAAACCGGTTGTAACCCGCCGTGGCAGTAAGGTTGTGCTTTGTGAGCGGTATAAAGTAGGTAAAGGTAGTATTAACCTCATTGCTTGTTGCCGTGGGCAGTATGCCGTTGCCGCTTTTGTAGCTCATGCCCAGCTTGAGGTAATCGCGCTTTGGCATGAGCAATTTAGCCGAAAGGGTGGTTTTTTGCTCATAGCTGTTGCGAAACAAGCCATTGCGGTTGTAGGTTGCCACAGGGCTGCCCACACCGGGGGTTATGTCTCCGCCGGGGTAGTATGGGGTGGCATTTGCAGTGGTTTGCAGGGTGCTTATGGCAGGGCCCCAGCTAAAGGGTTCGCCGGTTTCGGGGCTTTGATAAGTAGCAGCGCCATTAAGGCTCCTGCCCTGTGCATATGTGTTTTGATAGCCGTGCAGCCTAATGGGTGTGCCAATGGTAAAATCGTGGTACAGCTCCAGGAACAGCTTGTGGTAGTCCCTTGCCGTGACAAACGTATACTCATTATCCTTATCCTTTTTAACCAGCACTACATTGTTATAAGAATATTGATCCTTAAAATAGGTACGGGTTGTACCCGATGGTTCGGGCACCCGGGTATCATTACCCTCTTTAATAAGGGCGTTGGCAAAATCATCGCTCAGTATGGGTTTTACCTCGCCGGTGCCGGTAGCAATAACGCTGCCTGTGGCGGTAATAGTAAACTCACGCGTTACCATGCCTATGTAGTTAACCTGTATAATATCGCCGGGCTTAACCTGCAGGGTATAGTTGCCCTCAATATCGGCCGTGGTGCAGTTAGTCGTGTTCTTAACACAAACGTTGGCACCGGGCAGCGGCATACCGTCAGCATCGCTCACTATGCCCTTGTAGGTAAAAAACTGGCCATAGCCAAAAATGGGAAAAAAGAGGAACAGGAGTAAAAAGTATCTCATGAGGTTGGCTTTTATAATAAGGATATCCTTTAACAAAAAAAGGTTGGGACAGGGTGCGAAATAAATTTTCTTTTTTACCGAAAATGTATTGCCCTCTTTTTAGAAATCCTGTTTTGCGGAAGCCAAACTGCATTTTAATATTTCACACCGTGAAAATGAATTCCGAAAGTGAAATATTAAGCACTTTTTGAAGTGGTTTTGTAAGAAAAATAAGAAAGGGCCGCCATGTATCGGGCAGCCCTTTCCGCTTTAGTAAAAATTAACCCAAACTATAAACTTAACCAAACTATAGTTTTTCCTTTTTGTATTGTTAACTTACCCTTTTTCAAAGAGATAGGCACCACGGCAGTCTTGCGCGGGGCTACTTCTGTATCGCTAAAATGGGTATGGAACACATAATACATATTTCCTTTCTTGTCATAGAACACGTCGCCGTGCCCTGAACCCGGATAGCCTACCGTATGGCGGCTGATAAATGGGGTACTGACCTTCTTCCACGGACCGTAAGGTGTTGATGCTGTGGCATATCCCACGGCATAATCCTTATTCCTGAAGTCATTTGCCGAATAAATCAGGTAGTAGGTACCGTCTTTTTTAAGCACCGTAGGGCCCTCAGTTACAGTCCATTTCACTTTTTCGGTGTCCTCCCATTGCTCTGTAGCCGTAATACACTCTTTTAAGGTATTGGTTTTCAGGGCGGTGAAATCAGGCTCCATCTCGGCTACGAAAATACGGTTGCCGTTATCAAGCCTAACGTGGTACATATAGACCTTGCCGTCCTCAAAATAGATGTAGGGGTCAATTTGCCTAACATCTGATTTTATGGCATTTCCATCGTTTTTAAACGGACCTAACGGGCTGTCGGCCACAGCGATAGCAATGTTTTCATCGGCTGTATAGGCCATGTAAAACTTGCCGTTATGCTGAAAAACCTGTGGCGCCCAGAAGCCCCATGTGCCAAAACCGTCGCCTTTTTTAAAGGCATAACCGTCGTGCGCACCGGCAGGGCCGCTCCAGGTCTTGAGGTCGGTACTGGTATACACCAGAAATCCCTCACCCTCAATGGCTTTGCTGCCCTTGGTACCATACAGGTAGTAGGTACCGTTGTGCTCAAAAATGGTAGGGTCGGCCAGCAGCGGGTTGTTGTCCTGCGCGTAAATCACCACAGAAAACAACATGATATACAAATACTTAACTAACTTCATACCTTATTTTTTTACGCTAAAGCGGTACTCCGATACCGTGTGGTATGCTGCGCCCGGTTCAAGGGTTATGGGTGCAAATGCAGGCTGGTTTATAGCATCAGGGAAATGCTGTGTTTCCATGGCAAATGCCGTCCTGAAATCATCCTTAGCACCTGATTTAAAGGTGTTTTGGCCTTTCATAAAGTTACCGCTATAGAACTGTAAACCAGGCTCTACCGTGTAAACATCCATCTGTATTCCGCTCTTATCACCCACTACAGTAGCCGCTTTTTCAAGGCCTTTGCCTGTAGTGTTAAGCGCATAGTTGTGGTCATAACCTGCACCATTTTTAAGTTGCTGGTTTTCAGCCTCTACACGTTCTCCAATGGTATGGAATGTGGTAAAATCAAACGGGGTGCCGGCAACAGCCTCAAGCTTGCCAAACGGTATAAGCCCCTCATCTACAGGAGTGTATTTGTTTGCATTAATCATAACCTGGTGGTTAAGAATGGTGCCGCTACCCTCTCCGTTAAGGTTAAAGAAGGCGTGGTTCGTAAGGTTTACCGGTGTTTTGGCATCGGTAGTGGCCTTATAATCCATTTTAAGGGTTTGGTTGTCGTCTACCGAATAGGTAACCGTAACCTTAAGGTTGCCCGGGAATCCCTGCTCCCCATCAGGCGACAGGTAACTGAATACAAGTGTTTTAGCATCGGTTTGCTTTACATCCCAAACTACATCCTGAAAGCCTTTTTTGCCACCGTGCAGGCTGTTAACGCCGTTGTTTAGCGGCACATGGTATTCTTTGCCGTCTACCTTAAAAGTACCCTTGGCAATGCGGTTGCCCACACGGCCTATGGTAGCGCCAAAGTATGGTTCGCTCGAGTTTTTAAAGTCTGACACACTGCCGTGGCCTACCACAACATCGGTCATAACACCCTTGCTGTCAGGCACCCAAAGACCCACAATGCGTGCGCCGTAGTTGGTAAAGGCAATTTTAATGTCCTTGGCTTCAATAAAATAAAGACCGGTAGCCTTACCATCTATAGTACTCTCAAAATCAGCTTTTTTCAGTTCGGCAACCTGCTTTTCAGTGGTTGGTTTTTCGGTATTGCCGTTATTGGCAGGGGTTTCGTTTTTGCATGAAACAATTACTAAAACCCCTGCTAAACAGCAAATTATACTTTTATACTTCTTCATAAATTACTTTACTCCGTTAAGTTTCTTGATAATATTAACCTCGTCCTGGCGGTATGGCGTACCATCCTGGCGGAACACATCGTGGAACCAAATATCAGGCTCATCACCACTTGGCACCGGGGTACTCCATGCATAAATGGTATTACTCTTACCGGCAACAAGGCCCCAGTTTATAGCGCCAATGTTTTGCTCTTTAAGCAGCGCCATGTGGTTGTAAAAGCTGTTGTTTTTTGTACGGGCCATATACTCAGTACATATCATTGGCCTGTCGTGCGTTTTTAGCAGGTTAATTATGCGCTTGTGGCCGTCCATATCCTCATAGAAGTGATAGGTTACAATATCTGAGTTTTGTGCCTGTAAGGTATTTAGCTCTGGCAGGTTCCAGTTCCATAAACCGGCTGAAATAGGCTGGCTTGGGTTTGCCTCGCGTGCCCATTTAAACACATTTTTTAGTAGCGGAAGGCTCTTAGCGCCTTTGTTGCTGTTGCCGGGTTCATTATATAAGTCCCACAGTAATATCCTTTTATCGGTACCAAACGTTTTAAGGATATCTTTTACATAGGCCTCAAGCTCTTTATCATCGGCATGTTCTACATCCGGGTAACCGGGATCCTGCATCCAGCCCGAGTTGTGTATTCCCGGCTTTGGCTCCGGTTGCTTGCCCACTGCGGGATTCGGGTTCCAGCAGTCGTCAAAAAACACAAACATGGTAGATATGCCGTGTTTGTCAGAAATTTTAAGGTATTCCTCCATGCGCTTTTTAAAGCCTTTTGGGTCAGCCTTATAGGCCACACTGTGCAAAAACACACGCATGGTGTTAAAGCCAACTCCCTGTGCATAACCCAGTTCGCGGTCTATGGTTTTAGGGTCAAAAGTGCTTTCCTGCCACATTTCAAGCTGGTTAATGGCATTGCTTGGTATAAAGTTAGCGCCCGATATCCACTTGTGTTCGGCATACCATTTATCGGCTTTTTCCTTGCTCCATTTCTGGCCTTCAAGGGTTATTGTTTTTTCAGTTGTAGCTGTACCTGATGTAAGGTTAAACACCGAAACGCCTAAACTTGCCACAAGTGCGAGTGATACAATAGCTTTTCTCATTGCTTAGTTGTTTATTCAGATGGAATTTGTAATGTTTGTTTGTTAGATACCGGAGTGCCCAGGTTTGGGGTACCATCGGCGTTCCAGCTTATTTTTTGCATGCGTGGCGAACGTTTGTTGCCACAGCCTTCGCCGGGATTGTCATTTGCATGGAAAAGTATCCAGTCTTCCTTGCCATCTGCCGATTTAAAGAATGAGTTATGGCCTGGTGCATACACGCCGTTTTCTTCGCTTTTAGCAAAAACAGGTTTTTCGCTCTTAGTCCAGTTTTGCGGCACCATAGGGTCGGTTCCCGTTAGGCGCAGCATACCCAGTGCATAAAAATCGGTCCAGCAGCCACTTGCAGAATATATAATAAATACATCTTTACCGTGCTGAAGGAACTGCGGGCCTTCGTTCACGTTAACGTGTGGCGGGTTAACAGCGTCATCAAGGTCGCCCTGTTTTTCCCAGTTGTGTGTAGGCTGAGACAGCAGCACCCTGTTGCCTTCAATAGTCCACGGATTAGACATTTTGGCTATATAGATGTTTTGCTGGGTGTTGGTATCGCCTTCCCACCCACTCCATATCATGTAGAGCTGGTTGTTTAGTGTAAACACGTTACCATCTATAGCCCAGCGGTCTATGGGTGCTGCAATCTTGCCTTTAAACTCCCATTTGCCTTTAAACGGGTCTTCTGAGGTATTCTCCAGCACATACATGCGGTGGTTGTTGTTATTACCATCATCGGCAGCAAAATAAGCATACCATTTGTTGTTTATAAAATGAAATTCCGGCGCCCATATTTCTTTAGACCAGGCAGTTCCGGCTGGCGGAGTCCATACCAGGGTACTTTCGGCATTTTTAAGGTCGGCCAGGTTTTTGGTTTTCCACAACATAAGCTTATCGCCCAGGGTGTGGGTGTAATAGTAATAACCGTTGTGGTAGGTGCTGTATGGGTCGGCACCGCCGGGCAGCAACGGGTTGTTAAAGGTTTTTTTCTGGGCATACAGGCCGCTAACAGCAAGTAGCGAGAGTAAAACTAACTTCTTCTTCATTGGGATGTGTTTTGAAAAAGCCGGGATAACAGTGCCATCCCGGCTTAATCCTTTCTACATAATATTAACTCAAATCTATTTCTTATTCACTTCAGAAGTAATCTTCTTAATGAAATCAGTTTCAGCTTTAATGTAAGGTGTTCCGTCTGTGTGGAATACATCGTGGAACCATACCGGCGGCTCGGCAGTATAGGTTTTAGTCCAGCTGTCCCAAGGGTACTTGGTTTGCATTTTACCGTCTACAAGGCCCCAGTTTATCATGCCTACATTGTATTTTTTAGCTACCGGAAGGAAGCCCTCAAAGGTACTGCCATTTGGCCTTGCCATATATTCTGTACAAATCATTGGTTTGCCAAAACGCTCCAGCTGCTTAATCCTGTTTTCAAAATCCTGCGGCTTGTCATAGCAATGGAAAGTAATAATATCTGACTGCTCAAGCTGCATTTTGTGGAAATCGTTGATTTTGCCTTCAGACCAGTCTCCTTGCCATACGCCCGATGTTACAGGCTGGCTTGGATTAGCCGAACGCGCCCAGTCAAAAACTTGTGGAAGCAACTTGCCAATAAGCTCAACTTTGTTTTTTATCTCTACTTTTTCGTAAGAAGGGCCTGTCATGTTATCGGGCTCATTCCATACATCCCAGCCCAAAACGCGCTTGTCATCTTTAAAACGGGCTACGGTTTCTTTTACATATTTTTCAAGGCGTGGGTACTGGGTTGAGTCCAGTAGCGCTTTTTGGCCCGGGGCCTGTGCCGAACCTGAGTTGTGCACGTGTGGCTTAGGTGCACGCTGCTTGCCCAGTACCGGGAACGGATCCCAGCAAGAATCAAACAATACAAACAGGGTTTTAATATGGTGTTTATCTGCAATGGCAAGATACTCCTCTACACGCTTATAAAAACCTTCAGGGTCTTGCTGGTGCAACAGGTCGTGCAGGTACACACGCATACAGTTCATACCAATGCTTTCGGCCCAGCCCAGTTCTTTATCAATAGCAGCGGGATCAAAAGTATCGGCCTGGAACATTTCAAGCGTGTTGATGGCATTAGAGTTTGTAAAGTTAGCACCCACATACCATGGCTGCTGTGCATACCACTGATTGGCTTCTTCTTTAGTCCATATTTTTCGTTCAACTACTTCAGTTGTAGCTTTTTCGTCTTTTTTCTCTGCTTCTTTGTTGTCTTTGCACGAAAAAAGCATTAGCCCGGCCGCAAGTGCAAGGGCAAAAGGAGTGTTTTTTAATACTTTAACTGTGTTCATAATTGTTTAGTATAATACTGCTTAAGTGCAGATTTAGTAAGGTTTTGCCGCCATACACGGCTATTTTTTAAACAAACTTCTTTTTCCTGGGATGGAATTCTTCTTATTTCTTCTCTTCTTTTTCTATACCAAATTTTTTAACCAGTGCATCATATTCTTTTTGCGAAATGGTAATCATGCAGCCATGCCTCACGTGTTGCGGTAAGCTGTATTTGTCCCAGTCACTAAAAAAGGTATAGCCAGATGCCTGATACCACGGCCCGTTTAGGTTATCGGCTA
Organism: Flavobacterium akiainvivens; assembly: GCF_001278115.1. Classification (GTDB taxonomy): domain Bacteria; phylum Bacteroidota; class Bacteroidia; order Flavobacteriales; family Flavobacteriaceae; genus Flavobacterium; species Flavobacterium akiainvivens. Next base: position 1,589,115 of record NZ_LIYD01000005.1, read on the forward strand.
TTGAAAGCCCGTATGAAACGCCCGGGTATTGCTCATAATACATATACCATGCTTTTCCGTTTGGCGATGGTATAAGTGTTGGTGCTTCCCTGAAATTGGGGCTAATGGATTCCTGCGGCAGCGAATATGGCCCTGTTAATGATGCCGATTTTGCTATCCTTATGGTTTTGCCCGTTGTCCAGTACAGCGTGGGGTACGACTCGTCTTTTAATATTGCATAATAGCTATCGCCCACTTTCCTTATGCTTACATCTATGGTGCCGAAGCTCCACTCAAATAGTTTTTGCGGAACACCTTCAAATGTCTTAAGGTCTTTGCTCAGCACATAAAGTGTGCGCTGGCTGGCCCAGTAGCGCTCAGGGTCTTCTTTTGTACCATCCTTATGCGGTGTGTGCCACGTCATGATAAACTTACCCGAAGGCGCATCATAATACAGCTTTGGCGCACCTATGCGCTGCATAGCATCAGCATAATCAGGTATTTTAGAAAGGTCCGGAGTATAGGTGCTGTGCTTTTTCCAGGTAATAAGGTCTTCTGACACCCATATATTAATATCCGGCGAGGCATCGCTGTCATTACCGACTATATAGTATTTGTTATCTGGCCCTTTTACAATATCCGGATGGCCTTTATAGTCTTCAAAAACACGCTTTTTATTGTTAAGCGGATACCAGTGTAAACCATCGGTACTAACAGAATAGTAAAGCCTGCCGTAATCCTGATGGGTCATGTGGGCAAACAGATAGGCCTGATTAACGGCTTTATCGCCATCTTTTACCTGCCCGGCCGGGTCTGGCTGCTGGGCCATTGCGGCAGTGCCTGCAAGCGCCATAACAGCTGCTTTAAGCCTGTTGTTTAGCATAATGTTGTTTTGAAAAATATTCCCGGGGTAGTTTTACAAACCACCCCGGGAAGTATTATTTATTAATAACCAGGGTTTTGGGTCATGTTAGGGTTGTTGTCAACCTCTTGTTGTGGCAATGGTAAACGAATGTTTTTACCTACAACAAAGTTGTTAAAGTCAGCATCCCTTGTTTTTATAACATCTACACCGGCCTGAGATTCCAGGTCGCCCCAACGCTTAAGGTCTAACCAGCGTACGCTTTCGCCACATAGTTCAAGTACCCTTTCGTTTTTAAGGCGTGCCAGGAACAGTGCCTGGTTGTTGCCTATTTCGGGGTGGGCTGTAGCAAGCGGAGCCATATTGGCACGTGCCCTTACCATATCTACATATTGATATGCTTCGGCAGTCTGGCCAAGCTGGTTAAGCGCTTCAGCATACATTAGCAGTATATCTGCATAACGTATAAGCCTGTAGTTAACCTGGCAGTAGTAGTCTTCGTTATTACGGTAGTAATCCCTGTGGCCTTTGCGGAAGAACGCTTCATCTGCATCCCACTCCCAATTACGGCCATAAGTTGTTTCACCAAAGTCAGCGCCCTGGTCAGGGTAAAATAATGTATGGCGCAAACGCTCATCTATACCACCGCTAAGTGTAGCTTCTTCCTTAAACAGGCCAACTACCCAAAAACGTGCCTGTCCGTCTGACCATCCAATGCCACGTGGGGCAAAGAACTGAGGCCTGTTAGTAGATACAGCCGCGTTAGCGTCTTCTCCTGTACCACCAAGGCGCTGGTCTCCAAACTGGATTTCAAAAACCGACTCAGAGTTGTTTTCAGTATTATGGGTAAAGTTATCCTCATAGTTAGCGGTAAGGCTGTATGTAGCACCAGGACCGGTAATAAGGTAATCCATAGCTGTTTTGGCATCTGCCCAACGGCGTTGCTGCATATATAGCTTTGCAAGCATGGCTTTTGCAGCACCTTTATCTGGCCTGCCGGTATTAAACTCATCCCATGAAGCAGGTAGTGCGTTAAATGCCTCGTTAAGGTCTGTCTCTATCTGTGCAAATACCTCTTCTTTAGTGTTTTGCTCAGGAGTATCGTTAGGCTGTAGCGGCGTAAGTACTAACGGAATGTTTTCCCATAGTTCAGCAGCATAGAAATAATGCAGTGCCCTTAAAAACTTAGCCTCGGCAAGAATTTGCTGCTTTTGGTTTTCATCTTCAAACGCAATGTCCGGAACGTAAGCAAGTACCTGGTTACAACGGAAAATAGCTTTATAAGAATCCCTGAATGTAACAACGTTACCTTCCCAAAACTTATAGTCTACATATATAAAGCGTGTCCAGTCTGCAAGGTCAGTCCACGGGCTTTTACTAAAGCCCTCGTCAGACGTAAGGTCAAGGCGGAAATACATCCACCTGGCCCAAAGACCATCTTTATAAAACATGGCATAAATAGAGTTTACACCTTTTTGTGCATCCTCCGGGGTCTTCCAAAACTGGTCAACAGTCAGGGTATTAGGGTTTTTAAGGTCAAGTTCTTCCTCGTTGCACGAGTTTAAAGCAAAGAGCGAGACCATTAATGTACTGTATAATAATATTTTTTTCATGGTTGCAATTTATATCTGATTAGAAACCAATTTCTACACCTACTGTGTAAGTGCGTACGTTAGGGAATGCTCCAAAGTCTACGCCCCTTTCAAAAATGTTGTTGTTAACAAACTCAGGGTCAAGGCCTCCATATTTTGTAATGGTAATTACGTTTTGTGCAGAAACGCTTAAACGTGCACTGTCAAAACCTATTTGTTTCATCCATTCTTTAGGGAAGTTGTAGCCAACACCAATGTATTTAAGCCTTGCAAAGCTGCCGCTTTCAAGGAAACGGTCTGTATCGCCACGGTTTGTAAGCGATGTGCCGTAGTAAGCCCTTGGTGTAGTTGTGCTTGGGTTTTCCGGTGTCCATGGTTGTGTACCGGCTGCATAGTTGTGGTCTCCGTTAAGAACATTTACTATACTGCTGTAACCGTTATATACTGTAGCGCCAAAAGAGCCTATCCAGTTCATTGAGAAGTCAAAACCTTTGTAGTCAAAACCGGCGTTAAAGCCCATTTCAAACTTAGGCCAAGGGCTGCCGTCTACAATTTTATCTTCATTTGTAATCTGTCCGTCATCGTTAATGTCTTTGTAACGGATATCGCCCGGTACTGCCTGTGGCTGTATAACAGCTCCCTGAGAGTTAACGTGGGCATCAATTTCTGCCTGGTTTTGGAATATACCATCTGTTTGCAGTACAAACCACATACCTACCGGCTGGCCTTCGCGTGTTACTGTATTACCAGAGAACGATTCGTTTTGGCCGTTGCCCAGTTTTACAAGCTTGTTGTTAAGCGTTGTAAGGTTTACGTTAGCATTCCAATGGAAGTCTTCACCTATCTGGTCATTCCATCCTACGTTAACTTCAAAACCTTTGTTTTCTACAGTTGCAGCGTTAGATATTGGGTTACCACCGTCGTTACCGGTAACTAAAAGTATTGGGAAACCAAATAGTACATCTTCTGTACGGGCAACAAAGTAATCTGCATTTACAGTAAGTTTATTGTTTAGCATAGCAAGGTCAAAACCAACGTTAGTTTGCTTAAGGGTTTCCCACCTTAGCCTTTCGTTAGCAAGCCTTACCTGTATAGCTGCGTTTTGCAGGTCCTGGTTGTTACCAAATACGGCTGCACCCATAGTGTTTATAAAGGCCCTGTATTCATAGTCGCCAATGTTACCACTACCAAGCTCACCATAACTTACACGTAGTTTAAGGTCGTTTATTTGTGGTACTTTAAAGAATGATTCGTTGCTTATCCTCCAACCTGCAGATACTGATGGGAATGTTGACCATTTGTTAGCATCGCTAAATTTAGAAGAACCGTCACGGCGTAGTACTGCGTTAAGCAGGTAACGGTTATCATAGTTATACTCTAACCTTCCAAGGTAAGAAAGTAGTGCAGATTCTGACCTGTAACCCCTTACTACCGGGTTATCACCCTGGTCTAATACGTCAAAATACTGGCCTGTAGTTGGGTTAATAAGCAGGTTTCTTTTATTACCGCTAATCTGGCCAAATTTAAAGTCCTGGTATGTAGTACCGGCAAGGGCGGTAACACTGTGCTTGCCAAACTCTTTAGAGAATGTAAGTGTATGTTCTACAAGTTTACTTTCCCAACGGCCCCTGTTTTGTTCTGTTATAGCAGGGTCTACAGGCTGGTTAAGTGTCCAGCTACCCCTGTTGCGCAGGTACTTATAGTTGTCAAAGCTGGCTTCATAACCAAAGTTAAAACGGTATTTAAGGAAATCCCAAGGCTTAAGCTCAGCCCATACGTTACCCCTTATACGGAAGTTTTCTACTTTTTGGTCTATAAGGTTTGCAATAGCAACCGGGTTAGCAGCAAATGTATTTGCAACACCCTGCTCACCATAGCCAAAACCACCCGGGTTACGAGAATCATATACCGGTATTGTAGGGAACATCCTTATGGCATCAATAAACGGGTTACCCCTCATAGCTTCAGGGCCACCAGTTTCGTTAGCAACCGAGTTGCTTAGTGCAAGGTTTTCACCTACAGTAAGTATACCTTTTTTACCACTGGTGTTAACACGGAATGAAATCCTGTCAAAATCAGTATCTATAACAGTACCCTTGTTACCAAAATAGTTGGCAGACATAAAGAAGCTTGAGTTCTCTCCACCGCCGGCAAAGCTAATGTTCTGGTCCTGTATCATACCTGTACGGAACACTTCTTTCTGCCAGTCTGTATTAACATCCATGTTAAAGTTTTGCCTTGGTGCACCGGCATTGTCATATGCCATATTGGTAATGGCAATAAACTCATCGCGGCTAACAAGGTCATAAGTAGGCACGTTAGTGATACTCATTTTAGAGCTTGCCTCAATTTTTAGGGGGCCGCCTTTACCTTTTTTAGTGGTAATGATAATTACACCGTTAGCCGCACGCGAACCGTAGATAGCAGCAGCAGCAGCATCTTTAAGTATTTGTATCGACTCAATATCGTTAGGGTTAAAATCACGGTTAGCTGTACTAATGTTACCGTCTATTACATAAAGCGGGTTAGCACTTTGCAGGTTTTTAAGGCCACGGATTTCAATCTTGGCCTCGCTGCCCGGCTGTCCGCCACCACGTACAGTAACACCGGTTGCCTGGCCCTGTAGGCTTTCTGCAACGGTTGTAGCCTGGCGCTTTTGTATTTGCTTGGCATCTACTACTGATATGGCGCTGGTAAGGTCGGCTTTTTTCTGGCTACCATAACCCACAATAACCACCTCTTCAAGCTGAGATGATTCTGCCTGTACAGTAATATTAATTACTGATTTGCCTGCCACAGCTACTTCCTGTGTAGCATAGCCCATACCACTTACTTCGAGCGTGGCGTTAGATGGAACTGTAATGGTATAATTACCCGAGTCATCTGCCGATACCCCGTTAGTAGTACCTTTCTGGATGATGCTGACAAATGCAGCCGGCAACCCATCTGAGCCTGTAATTGTACCCGATACCTGTATAGGATCTTGCGCAAAAATGAGCTGAACGCTCATAAGCGCAAAAAAGAGCAGGGTTTTAACGTTAAAAATTAGTTTTGGAATGATTTTCATAAAGCTTCATTTAAGAAATTTGTTTTAATTGGGTTGAGTGAAACGATTTGATGAAAGAATTGTTTGTTTTTTATCATTTATTCATAAAGGTTAGGTTAGTTTACAAAATACAAATTGACAATGAAACACTTTATTATAGTCTTTTTTATAAAATGTAAAATTCAGGCCTGAAATTTTTACAACTATAACGTTTTCAAATGTAGCCAGTTTTGTGTGCTGAGGGCTGTATGGAAATGTTTCAATTTTTATACAAAACGTGTCATTGTTAAATTTGTGCAAACATAAAAACGCCTGATGAACAGATTTGTTGAAAAATGAGACGTTATGAATGTTCGCGAAAACGTTTACTTGACTTACTTTGTAGAATGAAATTTTTAAGCCAATATCTGTTCATTTTATTAGTTACGGCCACCACAATGGCTCAAAATTTTTCGTTTAAGCACCTTCAGGTTGAAGACGGCCTGTCTCATAATTCTGTTATATGTATGCTACAGGATAACAAAGGCTTTATGTGGTTTGGTACTAAAGACGGCTTAAACAGGTATGACGGCTACAGCTTTAAAATTTTTCAGCACGAGCCCGGCAACCCGCAAAGCATAGGCAGCAATTTTGTAAGGTGCCTGTATGAATACCAGGATTATTTATGGGTGGGTACAGATACCGGCCTTTTTAAGTATGACGAAAAAACCGAATCATTCTCATTAATTGAAGTTACCCGAAACCTTCCAATACTTGACGTTAAAAGTAATGTTGACGGTAGCCTGTGGTTTAGTGCAGCCGGAAGCCTGTACAAAGTAGCCCCAAACCAGGCTAAGCCGGAGAAATTCAGCTCATTTTTCGCAAACTATATCTGCCATAATAAAAAAGGTGAAGTATTTGCAGCCTCGCCAAACGAACTCTTTAAATATGAGCCCGAAAACAATTCGTTTAAAAAACTGCAATTAAACTTTACAGGCGGGATACAGCCGGTTATTACTACAATTGCTGCAATAGATAATAAAAGTGTACTTATTGGCACCAAAGACCACGGTGCTTTTATGTACCTGTTAGCCGGTCATCAGGTACAAACTTTACTCCCGGCAAAAGATGCTCCCCTGTTTGTGCGTAATTTCCTTAAAAAGGGTAACCAAATATGGATAGGCAGCGAACTGGGCATTTTTGTGTATAACTTAAAAACTAAAACCTACCAGAACCTTAAAAAAAATTACGGTAACCCCTACTCCCTTTCAGATAATGCCATCTACACACAGGTTTTAGATAAAGAAGGCGGCGTGTGGGCCGGCACATACTTTGGTGGGGTTAACTACTACCCTAACCCTTACACCCCCATTACACGCTACTTTCCGCAAATAGGTGAAAACTCTATAAGCGGCAACGCTGTGCGTGAAATTAAAAAAGACAACTTTGGCAATATATGGATAGGTACCGAAGATGCCGCCCTAAACAAGCTGGACCTTTCTACCGGCAGGTTTACAAACTATACGGCCGGTTTTGCGCATTACAACATACACGGGCTTTTACCTCGCGGTAATGAGCTGTGGCTGGGTACTTTTGAGCATGGGCTTGATGTTATGGATATAAAATCAGGCAAAATTATAAGGCATTATGGTACTGATAAAGGAGGGCTTAGGAGCGACTTTATCTTCTACATACACGAAACCCGCAACCAAGATGTTTATGTGCTAACCTCATCAGGCATACACATTTACATACCCGAAACTGATTCTTTTAAAGTTGTGGAAGGCTTTCCTGAAACCTACCATTATACCTATATAATTGAAGACCATACCGGTACACTATGGGCCGGTACCTACTGGGATGGGCTTTATTATTACAATCCCAAAACAAAAAAGAAAGGCTTTTTCCGTTATGAGTACAACAAGAGCGGCAGCCTGAGCAGTAATGTTATTAACGGTATTTTTGAAGACAGCAAACACCGCCTTTGGGTAACTACCGAGAATGGCCTGAACCTGTTTAACCCTAAAAACCAAACGTTCACCAAGTATACAAAGTCAGCCGGGTTGCCTGCCAATGTAATTTATTCTATTCTGGAAGACAAAAAGCAGGAGTTATGGATTAGCACCTCAAACGGGCTTGTAAACTTTAACCCTGAAACCAAGAACATTCGCGTTTACACAAAATCAGACGGCTTATTAAGCGACCAGTTTAACTATTGTTCTGCTTTTCAGGATACTAACGGACAAATGTATTTTGGCAGCGTTAAGGGCATGATAAGCTTTAACCCTGCTGCCTTTATAAAAAACACTTTTGACCCGCCCCTGTTTATAACCGATATTTTTATCAATAACCAGGAAGTACAGGTAAATAAAAAAGACTCCCCACTTGAAAAATCCATTATTTTTTCTGATGCTATAACACTGAAAAACAACCAGTCTACCTTCAGGCTTGAGTTTTCGTCCTTAAGCTATGCCTCTGCTGGCATGACGCGCTATTGGTACAAAATGGAAGGCCTTAATGATAACTGGATTCCATTGGGTAAAAACCGCGAAGTAAACTTTACCGAACTACCTGCCGGTAACTATACTTTTAAGGTAAAAGCCCTTAATAATGATGGTGTTTGGAGCAAAGAACACGGTATGCTTGCGGTAAAGGTACTGCCTCCGTTTTATGCCAGTAAACTGGCTTATTTTATTTATTTTCTGATACTTATAACAGGTGGGTATTATTCTTTAAGGTATTACCACCGATACACACGCAACAAGAATGACCTGCGCATAGCTCACCTTGAAAATGAGAAGGATAAGGAAATCTACCACGCTAAAATAGAGTTTTTCACTAATGTGGCACACGAAATCCGCACACCCCTTACCCTGATTAAAAGCCCGCTGGAAAAACTCCTTAAGCAAAAGCATAAAGCTCCGGATGTATCTAAAAATCTGGAAATTATGGATAAAAATACTTCAAGGCTGCTTAACCTGATCAACGAGCTCCTTGATTTCAGGAAAGCCGAGATGAAAAACGTCAAGCTAAGCTTTGTAGAAGTTAACGTAACCGAAATTTTAGAAGAAACGGCCTTACGCTTTAGCCAGCTGGTTCAAAATAAAGGCATTAAGTTTGACATGACACTGCCCGGCGAGGAAATACCGGCTTTTATAGATGAAGAGGCTTTCAGGAAAATACTGAGCAACCTGTTTAGCAATGCTATTAAATATTCTAAAAGTACTGTTGAAGTAGTACTAAACAGCACCGAATCTGACTTTAGCATTATCATAAAAAATGATGGCGAACTGATACCGGCGGCCTTAAGGCAAAAGATTTTTGAACCGTTTTTCCGCCTGCCGGCCGATACCCAAAGTACCGGTACAGGCATAGGCCTTTCATTAGCACATTCGCTTGCCGAACTGCACAGCGGCACCCTTGCCATTGATGAATCGGAGGCTGAAATGAATGCTTTTGTGCTGCAGTTACCCCTGCACCAAAGCGAAGAGTTTAAAGCCTTTAAAACGGCTGTATCGGGCAAAAGGGCAGAACAAAATGTACCGGCAAAATTTGACAGGCATGCCCCGGTAATACTTGTTGTTGAGGATAATAAAGAACTGGCCGATTTTATATACTCAGAACTATCTGAACATTATAACATTATACTGGCAGGCAATGGAGAAGAGGCACTAAAAGTAATTGCCCAGCACGAAGTGCACCTGGTGCTGAGCGATGTGATGATGCCGGTTAAAAACGGTATAGAATTGTGTAAAGAAATTAAAAAGGAAGAAAAAACCAGCCATATACCTGTCATTCTCCTTACGGCTAAAAGCGCGCTTAATGCCAAGATTGAAGGCCTTGAAAGCGGTGCCGATGCTTATGTTACAAAGCCGTTTTCTATTGATTACCTCATGGTTCAGATTTCTAACCTACTGGAAAACAGGAAGAACATACTGGGGCATTTTTCAAGCTCGCCCCTTGCACACCTTAAGTCGCTAACGTCTGACAGCAATGAGAAGAATTTCCTGAGCAAGCTGGATAAGATTATTGAAGAAAACCTGAAAGACCAAAACCTGAGTGTAGACAAGCTGGCTGATTATATGAACATGAGCCGCTCTACCCTATACCGCAACATTAGCGAGATTTCAAACCTTTCGCCTAATGAGCTTATTAACCTGAGCAGGCTTAAAAAGGCAGCCCACCTGATTAAAACCACTAATATGAAAATTTATGAGGTGGCAGAGATGGTAGGCTACCGCTCGCAAACCAGTTTTGGGCGCAACTTCCAGAAACACTTTGGTATGTCTCCCACAGAATTTGAAAAAAGCAGCGACAGTAACGAAAAACCAGAGAAAAAGGCCGCGAAGGAAAACTAAGGCACAGTAAAATTTGATAGGTATTTTAAAATATAACTATAACGTTATATAATAAATATTGCCTATATTTAATTTTGCTATGCTGCCCACTATGTATTGTTTTCTAAAAGCTAAAGCTGTTTACACTAAAACGGTAAAAAAATGCACTAAACCTGTTGCTGCTATTTTATATAGCTTATTGCTTTTGTGCTTTTTAGCTTCGTGTAACAAAGAAAACAAAACAAATGGCGCTGTACTTGCACAGGCAACCAGACAGGATAGGAAACCGGCAAGTAACGACCAAAAATATACCCTTGAAGAGCTGGATAACTCGGCGGGGCTGTCTAACAGTTCTGTTAACTGCATTTTTCAGGATTCGCAAAACCTCATCTGGATAGGCACCTGGGATGGGCTTAACCGTTATGACGGCAGCAGCTTTAAAATTTTCAGGCCGGAGCCCGATAATACAAACTCACTCAGTAACCAGGTAGTATTAAAAGTGGCTGAAGATGCAAAGGGGCAAATTTGGGTGCTTACCATGCACGGCATTAACCGTTATGATAAGGCCTCCGACAAATTTTACAACTACTTTTTTTCTTCAGATGCTACTGCCCCATTATCAGAATCGCAGTTCAATATAGCCCTTAACAACAAGAGAGAGGTGTTTTGTGCCGTGAAAGATTGGGGTATTGGCTATTTTGACAGTTCGGCTTTCAAAAAACTCAATATACCCAAGCTACAGGGCAAAACAATACGCAGGATTGAGTTTTTAGACAATTCATTACTCGCACTTACAGAAGAAAACAGCCTTTACAAGCTTGATATTTCCTTTGATGGAGAGAAGTCCAATACATCAATAGAAAAAGCGGTTGATGATGTAAAGGCGTTTGAAATACTACCCAATAAAACCATTTGCCTGCTTACAGTTAATGGCAGTGCCTCTATAGTTCAGCAAAACTTTACTGAGAAGAGCCAGATTGCCAAAAACATTGAAGCAATCATCAGCCATACAAATGAAGAAATTATCCTGTCGGGCAAAAACGGCTATATAACAGCCGATATTCATAGCAAAGTTGTACAACGTACGTGGACGGGGTTTCTATCAAAACACAAGGTTACATCAGTCTTAAAAGGCAGCGAAGGTATAGTATGGATAGGTACAGATGGTGATGGTTTGCTTAAGGCATCGCCACAGGAACGCCTTTTTAAAACCATCTCAAAAACACAGATACCGGATATGGACGGCGGTATAACCCGTTCTTTCTTAAAAGATGGCAGCTCACTATGGGTAGGTACAAAGGGAAAGGGATTATTCCACATTACATCCGGACTCAATACAGCCGTTCCTACCCCTTTAAAATATACTAACTATAGCGAAGATAACAGCCCTATAGATAATGCCGTATATGCCCTGTATAAAGGCCGTGACAGCCTTGTTTTTATTGGCACTGATGACGCCGGGCTAACGGTATTTGACAGCAACACTTCACGGCCTGTAAGCTGGAAAAACATATTAGGCAGCAACAGTGTTGATTACTTTAAATCGGTTTATGCCATATATCAGGACAGCGCTAAAAACATATGGCTGGGCACAAACGGTTACGGTATGATAAAGCTAAGGCTTGAGCGCGAAGGGAGCCAGTTAAAAATTACTGATTTTAAAAGGTATATAGCTAAAAGTGACAGTCAAAATGCCCTGAACAGCAACATTATATTTTCAATTATCCCTAAAGGAAATGATGAGCTGTGGATAGGTACCCGCCTTGGCGGACTGAGCCTCTTTAATACAAAAACCGAGGCAATCCAGACCTTTAAAAACAAACCGGGCGATGGTAAAAGCCTTTCTAATAACGACATACTTTGCCTTGCCCACAGTAACGGAAATCTATATATAGGCACCAGCTACGGGCTTAATGTAATGGAAAGCTTTACGGGTGGTAAAGCCACTTTTAAAAACTATACGGTTAAAGATGGCCTGCCCAATAATACCATTCACGGTATTGTGCCTTACAAAAACCAAAATGTATGGCTAAGCACAAACTTTGGCCTTTCAGATTTTAGCATCAGGCAAAATAAATTTACCAACTACATAAAAACAGATGGCCTGCAAAACAATGAATTTGCCGATGGCGCTTTTTACAGCGACCCGCAATCAGGCAACATATTTATGGGAGGTATAAAAGGTTTTAATTACTTTGCCCCACAGGCCATTAGCGAATCGCCCATTTTGCCCGACCTGTTTATAGACCGCATTAGCGGCCACAACCAGCCTGTGCCCTATTACCAGGGATTGCTCATAGCCCCAAACTCTAAAAACGCCCCTTCAATAAAACTAAAGCACAATCAGAATTTCTTTGATATTTATCTTACTGCATTAACCTTTACCAATAACGAGAAATGCCACTATGCCTACCAGCTAAAAGGTTTTGATAAAGGTTGGAACACTATAGACAACCGTAAGCTTATATCGTTTACAAACGTGCCGCCGGGCAATTACACGCTATACATGAAATGGTCTAATGCCGATGGCGTATGGACAGAGCCTGTGCATACGGCAGACATAAGGATTAAACCCGTATGGTGGCAGTCTAACCTTGCACTTGTTATATACGCGGGGCTTACCCTTTGCCTTATCTGGTTTGTAAGGAGTTACAATTTAAAACAGCAATCGCTAAAGCAAAACATACTTTTCCGCCAGCGTGAGGAAGAGCTGCATGAAAACAGGCTTACATTTTTTACCAATATTGCACACGAGTTCCTTACCCCGCTTACGCTGATTGCAGGGCCTGTGCAAAAGCTTTTTGAGGCCGATAACCTTGACGACCGCAGCCGCAAGTTTATTAAAATGATACAGCGCAATGCATCACGCCTTTCATTCCTCACACAACAACTTCTGGAGTTTAGGAAAGCCGAGCACGACCACCTTGAAATACGAGTGCGCCGGTTTGACCTGGTAAGCATACTGGAGCAGATAGCCGAATTGTTTGACGACTGGGCGCTCGATAAAAACATAAGCTATTCGCTGGATATGCCTAACAGTATTGAAGGCTGGTTTGATAAAGAAAAGGTAGAAAAAATACTCTTTAACCTGCTGTCTAATGCATTTAAGTATACACCTGCGGGCGGCAAAGTAGGTTTTAGCTGCTGCATAGAGCACGGCAATACAGATACCCTTAAGATTGTAGTAACCAACAACGGCAAAGGCATACCAAAAGAAAAGCTGGAATCATTATTTGACCGTTTTTTCCTTTCAGACCCTAACCAGGTATCTGACACAGAGATGTTCCGTACCGGTATTGGCCTGGCATATGTAAAAAGGCTGGTAACCGTATTAAGGGGCGAAATACTGGTATCGAGCATACCGGACGAGGAAACAAGCTTTACCATACTTATACCGTGTAAAAAGGAGGCTTTTACCGAAAAAGAAATAGATAATAGTGGCACATCAGGCCTTATATCGCGCCACCTTAAAGATATTCTTGAAGAGCCGGTACAACAACAGGAAACGGTACACAACAAGCTATTGGCAATTGACAAAGCACAGGAAAACCGTAAAAAGATTCTCCTGGTAGAAGACGAAAAAGAAATACACACTTACCTGCAGGACCTTTTAGGTGAAAAATACAATCTTGCATTTGCTTTTAACGGTGCAGAAGCCCTGCAATTAATGGAAGCAGAAATTCCTGACCTGATTATAAGCGATGTAATGATGCCTGTTATGGACGGTGTTGAGTTGTGCCGCCTTGTAAAGACCAATGTGCATACCTGCCATATACCGTTTATTATGCTCACGGCAAAAAGCTCGGTAGAACACCGCATTGAAGGGCTTGAGAGTGGCGCAAATTCTTATATCCCGAAACCGTTTTACCCGGACCACCTTATGGTAAGGGTGCAAAAGCTGCTGGAGGAAAAAGACCTTATCCTGAAACATTTTGCACAGGATACCCTTGTGGAAAGCCTGCCGGAAATGCCCATCACAAACGATGAGAAAGCTTTTATAAAGCAGGTAATAGACATCATCCGAAAAAATGTAGAAAGCGAAAACCTGGACAGCGCCTTTATAGAAAAGGCACTGGGTATTTCTAACTCACAACTGTACCGCAAGACCAAAGAAATTTTTGATCTCTCCCCCGGCGACCTCATCCGAACCATAAGGTTAAAATACGCCGCTGAGCTGCTGCGCAAAAATATACTTACCGTGTCTGAAGTATGCTACAAATCGGGCTTTAACAACCGCTCATACTTTTACAGGGAGTTTAAAAAAATATACAACACCACACCTAAAAATTACCAGCTACAGTTTAAGGCTAAGAAGGCAGCCTTTCAACCACACTGATAATTAGAGTTTTAACCAGCAGTGTACACTTTTGAAGAAATAGTGTACACTGTTTTTTTATGCGTTATCTACATTTACAACGTTTTCGTAACTCAATAAATTAACCATAACCCATTTTAAAACTAACCTTATTACGAACATGGAAAAATTTACTTTATCCATTAACAAAACAACATTAGCTATATGAGCAGGAAAATTATTTACAGGTTGCTCTTTGTGTGGGCAATGTTAACCGGGGCTACACTTTTTGCCCAAACTGTATCAGGAACCGTAACTGATAAAGATGGCGGCCTGCCATCTGTAAGCGTAGTGATAAAAGGCACTACCACAAGCACTACTACCGACCTTGACGGTAACTATACCATTACTGCCGGCCCAACTGATGTTTTGGTATTTAGCTATGTAGGCTATGCCACACAGGAAGTTGCCAACAACGGCACAGGTACCGTTAATGTAATACTGGCTGAAGATACCCAGCAACTAAACGAAGTAGTTATAACCGGTTATACCGGCCAGCGCAAAAGCTCAATATCGGGCGCGGTGGCGCAGGTAAACATGGATAATATGGCTAAAACCCGTATTCCTGATGTGGCACAAGCCCTACAGGGACAGGTAGCCGGTGTATTTGTAGCGGCTAATACCGGTGCCCCCGGCGATGGTATAAAGCTACGCATTCGTGGCGAAGGCACATTAGGCAATAATGATGTATTGTATGTTGTAGACGGCGTGCCCACCCGCGATATTACTTGGCTAAACCAAAACGATGTAAAGTCTATGACCGTGCTTAAAGATGCGGCATCGGCGGCTATATATGGTTCAAGGGCAGCAGGTGGTGTGGTTGTAATTACCACAAAACAAGGTGCCGAAGGCAAGTCAAGCTTTGATGTAGATGTATTTACGGGCATACACAATGCCACAAACCTTCCTAACCTGCTAAATGCTGACCAGTACCTTACGGTAAAAGACCGTGCATGGCACAACACCCTGGGTAACGACCCTAATGCCGAAAGTCCTTATGCTTTTGACCGCAGAACAAGGACAGATCTTGCTGATACCGATTGGCTTGACCAGCTTTTTACTACAGGTATCTCTCAAAACGTACAGGTAACCGCCAGCGGTGGTACAGATAAAGTAAGATACCTTATTTCAGGTGGGTACTACTACATGAACGGTATTGTAACCGATGATAATGACGGCTACAGGCGTGTAAACTTCCGTAGTAACATAAGCGCCGATCTTACCGACAGGATTACCGTAGGTACTAACATACAAATAGGCTACCAGCGCCAGGACAAGCTTTCTTCAAGCGGAGATGCCCCGGGTGTAATTCGTCATGCGCTTATTCGCCCACCGGTACTATCGGTTTATAAAGACCCTAATGACCCAACCTATTCAGCACGCGACCCGTATACCGACCTTCCGTTTTACACAGGCCCGGACGGCGGCTGGAGCAGGAACTATGAGTATAGCTCTAACCCGCTAGCCATTGTGCACTTTACAAACGATAAGAGAAATACGTTCCAAACATTTGGCAACATATATGGCGAATATGCCATACTGGCCGATAAATCGCTTAAATTCAGGAGTAACCTGGGTGCTGATATCCGTTTTAGCCACAACAAGAATTTTGCAGAAAACTATGGCGACCCTAACATTGCCGATGTTAATGCTGTTTACTATGGCCTTGGCCGCAACAACAGGCCTAACAGCCTGAATGAAAACCGCGGGCAGGATGTAACCTTTACATGGTCTAACACATTTAATTATCAAAAGCTTGTAAACGATACCCATGACCTGAATTTCCTTTTAGGTTCAGAAATCATTAAGAATAAAGTTGATGCCATTGGCGGTGCAAGGTCTAACTATGGCGATACATCGCCAAACTTCCAATACCTTGATTACGGAGGGCTTGGAAGCCCAGATACCCCCTACCCATACAGCAGCGGTACTGCTACAGAGTGGACGCTTATTTCATTCTTCGGTTCAGGAACCTATGGCTATAAAGACAAGTATTATGCTACTGCTACACTAAGGGCAGACGGCTCTTCAAGGTTTGGCCCTAACAACAAATGGGGGTATTTCCCTTCAGTTGCCGGTAACTGGATTATATCTAACGAAAACTTTATGAAAGAAGCAAGCTGGCTGTCTTATGCCAAGTTAAGGGCAAGCTGGGGCCAGGCCGGTAACCAGGAAATTGCAAATAATGCTTACCAAACGCTTGTATCAAGCTCTGCCGGGGCTGTAAATATAGTGCGCTATGGCAACCCTGACCTTAAGTGGGAAACCACTACCCAAACTAACTTTGGTGTTGATTTAGCCTTTATAAATGATAAGCTAACCTTTTCAGCCGATTATTTTAACAAAACTACCGACGATATTCTTCTAACCGTGGGCCTTCCTGCTGTAGCAGTGGGTGTTATAGGCAGGACGTATGTAAACGCCGGTGAGGTTGAAAACAAAGGTTTTGAATTTAACCTGGGCTGGAAAGATAACGACAACGAGTTTAAATACAGCATTAATGCCAACATGGCTACCCTTGATAACAAGGTAAACAAGTTGCAGGAATATGTACAGAATATCCCCAACGATGCCACGCATACAAGGACTGAGGTAGGCCAGCCGATAAGCGCATACTACGGCTATATTTTTGATGGCATATACCAAAACCAGGCAGAAATAGACAACTACCTGTACAACAATGCAAACGGCGCTTTGCCGGGCGACATGAAATTCAGGGATATTAACGGCGACGGGCAGATAAATGCCGATGACCGCACGTTTATAGGCAACCCTATACCAAAAATTACATACGGTGTAAACTTTAATGCATCATACAAAAACTTCGACATATCATTCCTTTTCCAGGGGGTAAACAATGTAGATGTATATAATGATATGATACAGATCCTGGATTATGACACACGTCCGTTTAACTCTACTACAGATGTGCTGAACAGCTGGAATGGCGAAGGTACCAGCAACACCACACCACGCCTTACCTTTAACAACAACGGCGGCAGCCAGGTATCGAGCAAGTTTGTAGAAGACGCTTCATACCTAAGGCTTAAAAACGTAGAAATAGGCTACACTTTTAGCAACCTGGTAAAAGGGCTGAACAACATGAGGATTTATGTTTCGGGCCAAAACCTGCTTACCATTACTGATTACAAAGGCCTTGACCCGGAATCTACATCGCTTATAGATAAGGGTACCTATCCGCAATCAAGGGCTGTGATTTTTGGTGCACGAATCAATCTTTAAAAAAAAGCTATCATGAAAAATTATATAAAGACCGGAATACTAATAAGTATACTATCATTAACCGCGTGTGAAGACGAGCTTACCAAAGACCCTATAGGCCTTGTAACGCAGGACCAGGTAAATACCACCCCTACCGTGGGCACTGTAGAAACGGCAGTAAGGTCATCTTATGAAATGTTGTCTAACAGGCTTAACATACTGGCCGACTGGGACTGGGGCGGTGGCCTTGTTTTCCAGAACGACTATGTAATGCAGGATATAGCATCTGACGACATGGAAAAAAAATGGGTTATAGACGGCGACCAGCCATGGATGGACGACCTGAACAATTTTACCTTTACATCTACTAACGGGGGGCCAAACGGCCTGTGGAAGTACAACTACGAGGGTATAAAAAGGATTAACATAGCCATGAATATCCTTACCAACCCGGATGTGGAAGTGCCGGGGCTTAGCGCCGAAAGAAAAAACCAGCTGTTAGGGGAAGGCTACTTTTTAAGGTCATACTACTACTTTTCGCTGGTTACAAATTTTGGCGATGTACCGCTGATATTAAGGCCGGTAGAAAGCTACCAGGAAGCCTTTGATGTAGCCGTGCGTGTACCTGCCGCCGATATCTGGGCACAGATAAAAGGCGACCTTACCCTTGCCATGGGGCTACTGCCTAACAGCAAATATTCATCTGAAAGCGAAAAATGGCGTGCATCTAAAGGTGCTGCAATAGCGCTGCTTGCCAAAGCAGAGCTGTATACAGAAAACTGGAATGCAGTTCCGGGCCTTGTAGACCAGCTTGCTGGCCTTGGCTTTAGCCTTAACAGCAACTATTTTCAAAGCTTTACAGCCGAATATAATGATAATGAGGTTATCTTCTCGTTTGACCACCAGACTAATGCTACACCGCGCCGCGGTAACGGTATTTGTGCACCGCTGGGCTGGGGTTTCTTTGCGCCAAGCACTGATTTCCTGAATGCTTTTGAAACAAATGACCCAAGGTTGCTGTATACCGTAGACGCGCCAAACCAAAATGTAAACAAAATGCTGGGCAGCCTTAACGGCGCTAACGAGGGTAATGATGACGCCCCTAACAACAAAGTATACATACGTTATGCTGATGCCATACTGTGGAAAGCCGAAGCACTTCTTGAAACAGGCGATACTGCCGGTGCCGTTGCCATTATAAACCAGGTAAGGCAAAGAGCCAGGAATGGCGTAGATGCCAACGGAAATGCCGTGCCTGCCGGTACACTGCCCGACAGGGCTACCGGGGCTGATGCCGCTACCGTTAAAGAGTGGCTTATACATGAGCGAAGGGTAGAACTGGGCTTTGAAAACCAGCGTATGCTCGACCTTAAGCGCTGGGGCATAGCACAAGAGGTAATGCAGGCACATGGCAAAAACTTCCTGCCAAGGCACATGCTATACCCTATTCCGCAAAGCGAAGTAGATGCTTCTGCCGGACTGTTAACACAAAACGAAGGTTACTAATTACTTGTTTGGGTTAGTGCCCGGGCGCCGGCTGTAACCGGCACCGGGCCACCCGGATAAGACAACAATATTCCCAAATGAAAGACATTGCCAAACGCTTTACACAAAACCCTTTATTATCGCCATCTAACCTGCAACCAAGCCGCGAAGGGCTTGAAATTACCTGCCTTTTAAACCCCGGTGCTTTTGAGTTTGACGGCAAAACCTGGCTTATTGTGCGGGTAGCCGAAAGGCCTGAGCAACAGGATGATGTTATATCATTCCCCGTACTAACGGAAACCGGCGGCATAGAAATTATTGAGATTGAAAAACATCACCCGGAGCTTGATGCCAGCGATGCGCGTGTAATAAACTATAAAGGGGCTGATTACCTTACCACCCTGTCTCACCTGCGCCTTGTGTGCAGCGAAGACGGTATTAATTTTTACGAGCCCGAAGGTTACCCAAGGCTTGTGGGCGAAGGCATACAGGAAACCTTTGGCATAGAAGACTGTCGTGTAACCAAAATTGATGGCACGTACTACCTTACGTTTACATCGGTATCGCCTACGGGTGTGGGTGTGGGCTTAAGGACTACAACCGACTGGAAAACCTTTGAAAAGCATGGGCTTATCTTCCCGGCGCACAATAAAGACTGCGCCATTTTTGAAGAAAAGGTAAACGGCCTGTTTTATGCCCTGCACCGCCCAAGTAGCGTAGACATAGGCGGCAATTATATATGGATAGCCTCATCGCCGGACGGTGTGCATTGGGGCAACCACAAATGCATAGCCACCACCCGTAAAGATATGTGGGATAGCAAGCGCATTGGCGCAGGTGCCGCCCCTATTAAAACCGAAAAAGGCTGGCTGGAAATTTATCACGGGGCTAATGCACAGCACCAATACTGCCTGGGCGCGCTACTGCTGGACCTTAACGACCCTTCTAAAGTGCTGGCAAGGACTGAAGAACCTATTATGGTGCCCTCTGCCGAATATGAGCTTACAGGCTTCTTTGGCCACGTGGTGTTTACAAACGGGCATATTCTGGACAAAGACGGCGATACGCTAACCCTATACTATGGCGCAGCCGATGAATTTGTGTGTGGTGCTACATTCTCTGTAAAAGAGATACTCTCACTTTTAAAATATAACTAATGCTGAAGAAACTAATAAAAGAGGTTGACCATTTTAAAAGCCAGTCGCACAACTTTAAGATATTGGTTTTAACCAACCTGGTGTATGCGCTTGTACAGCCCGTTATAGACATTTTTGTGGCGGCTTACATAATGCGCAATTCAGATGACACCAGTAAAGTGGTTATTTACCAGCTGGCTATTTATACAGGCATACCCCTTACCTTCCTCATAAACGGTTTCCTGCTAAAATACGTGAACATTAGGAAACTGTACTCTATAGGCATGATGCTTAGCGGCGTGTCGATGATTATCATGATGTCGCTCAAGTCGCTTAGCCTTACCGGCATAGGCGTGGCGGGCATTACCATGGGGCTGTCGTTTGGCCTGTACTGGTCTAACCGCGATTACCTGGCCATATCTACCACTAACGATGATAACCGTAACTACTACTACGGCCTCGAAACGTTTTTTTATACCCTAATTGCCATTATAATACCGGTTGCCATAGGCTGGTTTATACAATCTAAAACCGGTGAGGAAGGCAAGCACGATGCCTATGTTATCATCACAGGCGTAGTGTTTGTAATTACCATGTGTGCATCGGCTGTGTGCTACAGGGGCAGGTTTAAAAACCCGACAGAGAAGAAATATATTTACTTTAAGTTCCACCCGCTATGGTACAAGCTGTTGTCGCTTGCTATGTTTAAGGGGTTGGCACAGGGCTTTTTGGTTACTGCACCGGCTATGCTTATCTTCAAGATTTTAGGCGAAGAAGGCGCACTGGGCAATGCTCAGTCTATTGGCGCTGTGCTGGCTGCGATTATTATTTACTTTATAGGGCGCTTTTCCAAGCCGTCTGACAGGGTTAAAACCTTCTCGGTAGGCCTTGTGCTGTTTGCCGTGGGTGCATGCCTTAACGGGGCGCTGTTTAACCAGACAAGCGTTATTGTGTTCCTGCTGCTGCTGCTTATTGCCAAACCGCTTATGGACCTCGCCTACTACCCTATTCAGTTGCGTGTTATAGACATTGTTTCTAAAATTGAAAAGCGTGGCGAATTTGTGTACATCCTTAACCACGAAGCCGGGCTGTATGCAGGCAGGCTAATGGGCGCTGCTACATTCCTGCTGCTGTTTTACTTTGTTTCAGAAGACTTTGCGCTACGTTATGCGGTGGGCATTATTGCATTGTTGCAGTTATGTTCTATCTTCATAAGCAAAAACATTATTAAGCAGGGCAACAAAATTGCCACAGAACCCGATGGTGTTGAACCGGAACAGGCAATGCAGGAAGCCGCTTCTAACCTGATTTAAAAACCAAACACAAATGAAATTGACCTCTAAAGCCTTATACTTATTTTTACTATCTGCCTACAGCCTTTCGGCACAGGTAACCCAAACACACATTCCGCGTGTTGACCAAATGCCTGATATGCCTTCGCATTTTGAAATTATAGACTACAATACCCTGGCGCACAACTTCAATACAACTGTGTTCGATTTTAACGCCAAAGGCAAATTCTGGCCGCTGGTGTGGATAGACAAATCGCACAAAAACTACCCGCAGGATGTTGTGGGCATGTATACCGCTATAGGAGACGTAAGGCAGGGGCCTGCAAACAATAAGGGGATGTTTCATGAAGCGCTGGCGAACATGGGCGCAACCCTGGGCGCCACGCTTGTAGGCATAGACAAAACCAACGACCGCGGGCATAACTATGTGGCCATGCTTAAAAACTACTTTAACAGCGAAACCGGGTGGAACATCATGATGAACAACACCTGCCCTGAAGTGGCACTCCTGGGCGGTGGCTACGGCCGCGACTGGTGGTATGACGTGTACCCCAACCTGCTGTTTTATGCCATTTATGAAAAGTACCCCAACGAGGCCGGATTGGAACAAATGGCAAGGACAATTGCCGATAAATTTTACGAGGCCGATGTTATCCTGAAAGGGAATTATGACTACTCGTTTTTTGATTATGGCAAAATGCAGCCCATGAAAAACAACATCTGTGCCCAGCCTGACACGGCTGCGGGGCACGCGTGGGTACTGTATTCGGCTTATAAAAAATTTGGCGATAAAAAGTATTTAGATGGCGCGCTTTCAGCACTTAATGCGTTGCAGTCGCAACCCATAAACCCTACATATGAGCTGCTTATGCCATTTGGCGCCTACCTTGCCGCACGCATAAACGCCGAGGAAGGTAAAACATACGACATTGATAAAATGCTGGCCTGGAGTTTTGACGGCACTGCCATTTGCCGCGAAGGCTGGGGCGTGCTGGTGGGCAACTGGAACGGTTATGACATTTCGGGTACGGTGGGCAGCACGGTAGACCGCGGTGGCTATGGCTTTTTAATGAATACCTATGATATGGCCTGGCCTATAGTGCCTATGGTGCGCTACAATCAGTCGTATGCCAATGCCGTGGGTAAATGGATGCTTAATGCCGCCAATGCCTCTAAATTCTTTTACCCTCAATATATGCCCGATGAGCACGAAACCATTCCGCAACTGGCAGATGTTAGCAAAGGCGTGATAGCGTATGAGGGCATCATCAAAAAATCAAACATGGACCAGTATCAAAACGTACAAGCCCCTGTAGCACAGGGCGACGGGCCACTATGGGTATTGGGCCAAAACCCTGCCGAAAGCCAGCTGAGCGTGTACGGCAGCGGCCATGTGGGCATCTTTGGCAGCATCATACAAAAAACAAACGTAGAGGGCATTTTGCAGCTTGACCTGCTGGCTACTGATTTTTTCCGAAACGAAGCCTACCCTACTTATCTGTACTACAACCCTCATAACGAGGCTAAAACCATTACTGTTTCGCCACCAAAAGGCCAAAAGGTAGACTTTTATGATACCGTTACCGGCACATTTGTAGCCAAAAAAGTTAAGGGTTCTGCCAAAGTTACCATTCCGGCTAAAAGCTCGACGGTTATTGTAATGGCTCCTGCCAAGGGTAAAATAACCCATAACGGAAGTAAAATGCTGGTTAATAATGTAGTGGTAGACTATAACGCTAAGAAATAATGAATAGGTTTCTTGTTTCACTAATGATTTTCAGCGCATTACATACAGTAGCACAAGAAAACACCTGGTGGAAAGAAACCGTATTTTACCAGATATACATGCCCAGTTATGCCGACAGCCAAGGGGATGGTTACGGCGACTTTAACGGTATTACCGGCAAACTCGATTATCTTAAAGAACTGGGCATTACTGGTATCTGGCTTACTCCCTTCCTCAGATCACCAAAGGTAGATAACGGCTATGATGTAGCTGATTACTATGCCGTTGACCCTACTTATGGAACCCTTGATGACTTTAAAAACTTTTTGCATGAAGCCCATAAACGGGATATAAAAGTAATTATGGACATGGTGGTAAACCATACCTCTACTGAATGTGAGTGGTTTAAGGAAGCACAAAAATCTAAAGACAACCCCTACCGCGATTACTACATCTGGCAAGACAAGCCCAACAACTGGGAGTCATTTTTTGGCGGAACAGCCTGGCAATTAGATGAAACGACCAACCAATACTATTACCATAAGTTTGATGTAACGATGGCCGACCTGAACTGGTCTAACCCCAAAGTGGTAGCCGAAGTGGAAAAGGTACTGCGTTTTTGGCTCAGCTTAGGGGTAGACGGATTCAGGTTTGACGTCATCAATTTCCTGACTACCAATGGTATTTTACAAGATAACCCCATTAAAAACGGCAGTCAGGAGCATTTGTATGATATTAACCAACCGGGTGTAAAAGCCGCGTTAAAGCAGCTTAAAGCCGTTGTAAACAGCTACCCTAACCGTTTTACCGTGGGTGAAATAGGAAGCGATAAGGTAGAAGTACTAAAGCAATACCAGTCGCCCGAAATGATGGATGTGGTGTTTAATTTTAACTTTGGCAGCATAGCTGAGTTTTCGGCACAAAAGATATTCAGTGAGTTGCATAGCATGGAGCAGCAAATGGAAAGCTACCCAACCCTGTTCTTTGGCAGCCACGATATGCCCCGCATGATGAACAGGCTGGCCAACGGTAACCCGGATAAAGCCATGGCGCTGGCAGCTTTGATGCTTACCGCACGCGGCGTACCGTTTGTATACTATGGCGAAGAGATAGGTATGCACAACATACTGGCAAACTCTTATGATGAAATTGTAGACATACAAGGCAAAACCCATTACAAGCTAGCTATTGCCGAAGAAAAAACTGAAAATGAAGCCCTTACCATTGCCAACAGCCACAACCGCGATAAATCACGAAGCCCCATGCAGTGGAATGGTTCAGCAAGTGCGGGCTTTACAACCGGTAGACCGTGGATATCAGTAAATAAAGGATATTCATCCAATAACGTAGCGCTGCAGGAGCAGGATAAAAACAGTATGCTGGCACGCTACAAAGCCCTTATAGCCCTGCGCAACAGCCAGCCGGTTTTACAGTATGGCAGTTACAAAAACCTTGATTTTAAAGATGATAGGATTACATTTACCCGCAGCTACAACGGCAGGGATATAACCGTTATTATTAATTTTGGTAACGATTATAAAGTTACGCTTCCGGCTAAAAGCAAAATACTCTCCGGCAGCATAAACCTAAAACCAAATAGTTTTATATTATACACTACGGGAGAGTAAATCTCTTATTTACAAGCGGAAAGGAAATTATTCTACCTTTCCGTTTTTAATTTCTTCAACTATTTCAGGGTTCAACAGGGTACTTGTATCGCCAAAATTACTAAAGTCGCCCTCAGCAATTTTGCGCAGTATACGCCTCATGATTTTACCCGAACGCGTTTTAGGCAAGCCCGATACAAACTGTATCTTGTCAAGCTTGGCAATAGGCCCTATGTGGCTGGAAATATGTTCGTTTATCTCCTTAACAAGGTTATCCTGGTTACGCCATGAGCCTGCCTCTTTAAGCGTTATAAAGCCATACAGCGCGTTGCCCTTAACATCGTGCGGGAAGCCTACAATGGCTGATTCTGCCACCGATGGGTGTTCGTTAATGGCATCTTCAATAGGCGCTGTGCCCAGGTTGTGCCCGCTTACAATAACAACATCGTCTACCCTACCCGTAATACGGTAGTAACCTACTTCATCGCGCAGGGCACCGTCTCCGGTAAAGTATTTACCCGGGAACGTGCTGAAATACGTATCTTTAAACCTTTGGTGGTCACCCCAAATGGTGCGCGCTATACCCGGCCACGGGAATTTTATACACAGGCTGCCTACTACCTGGTTACCTTCTATTTCGTTGCGAAGCTCATCCATAAGCACCGGCTGTACGCCTGGTAATGGTAATGTGGCATAGGTTGGTTTTGTGGGCGTTACAAACGGAATTGGCGATATCATGATGCCTCCTGTTTCGGTTTGCCACCAAGTATCTACCACCGGCGACTTCTTTTTACCCACGTGGTCGTTATACCAGTGCCAGGCCTCCTCATTAATTGGCTCTCCTACAGAGCCTATCACTTTAAGTGAAGAAAGATCGTGCCCATCTACCCATTTCCAGTCCTGCTTGGCAAGGCTGCGGATGGCTGTAGGCGCGGTATAAAACTGCGTAACTTTATGCTTGTCAATTACTTCCCAAAAACGTCCAAAGTCAGGATATGACGGAACCCCTTCAAAAAGCACTGTAGTAGCGCCATTTAAAAGTGGCCCGTAAAGTATGTAAGAATGGCCTGTAATCCAGCCTATATCAGCCGTACACCAGTAAATATCGTTCTCCTCATAGGCAAAGATATTCTTGAAGGTGTAGGCAGAATATACCATGTAACCGGCTGTGGTATGCAGCATGCCTTTAGGCTTACCGGTTGAACCTGAAGTATATAGAATAAACAGCGGATCTTCGGCATCCATAATTTCGGCAACACTGTTTGCCATAGCCTCATCAAGAAGCGGCTGTAGCCACTGGTCGCGGCCTTCTTTCATGTTTATATTGGCATTGGTACGTTTTACCACCAGTACCTTTTCTACCGATGGGCAGTTTTTAAGTGCCTCATCTACAATACCTTTAAGGTCTATTGTTTTGCTGCCACGGTAACCACCGTCTGATGTTATTACCATTTTGCATTCGCTGTCGTTTATCCTTGCAGCCACGGCAGATGCCGAAAACCCTGCAAAAACAACCGAGTGTATGGCGCCTATCCTGGCGCAGGCCAGTACTGCAAAGGCAAGTTCAGGTATCATGGGCAGGTAAATACACACCCTGTCGCCTTTCTTAATGCCCTGATCCCTAAGCACATTAGCCATTTTAGAGACTTCGGCATACAGCTCGTTATAGCTTATATGACGGGCTTCCTCTCCGGGGTTGTTGGGTTCAAAAAGTATGGCGGTTTTTTCTCCCCTGCGGGCAAGGTGGCGGTCTATACAGTTTTTGGTAATGTTAACCTTGGCATTTATAAACCACTTGATATCAGCCTCCTGCATATCAAATTCAACCACTTTATCCCATTTTTGGTACCAGGTAAAATTTTCGTCGGCTATTTTATCCCAAAATTTGCGGGGTTCGCGTATTGATTTATTGTAGTGCTTAAAGTATTGCTCAAGGCTCTGTACCTGGTAATAGCTCATTTTGTATGGATTTAATATAAACTGTATGTAAAGATATCAAGGATTTTTCTTTATAGTATAATTTTTCGTGAAATTATATGTGATATTTACATTTTTAAGTCGCTATTTTTTTGTAAGCCATTCTAAAATAGCCATTTCGGGTTTTGCTGAAATAAAAAACCGGCAGTTTTTTGGCGGGAAAATTTATGCACAGCAAAAAACCATTTTAAGTGCAGAAAATCCTACAGCCAACACCCAAAAAGTGCTTAATTTTTCACTTTCGGATTTTGTATTTACGGTGTGAAATATCAAATCAGGCAAAAAAATAAAGCCTCCCGCTTTTTAGCGGAAGGCTTTACCCAAATCGAAACGTGTGCCAAATTTTTCAGGTGGCTTCAGTATACAAAATGCTCGCAAATTTTGCACCGTGGCCAGGCTGTTTTGGCAATAACCCAAACTGTAACTAACTCAACGTTATCCCGGGCGGTGCTGTGGGCACGGCCCAGGAGTATGAAAAAATGAAAAAACTCAGTTTTTAGTAACCCGGGTTTTGGTCCTCAGGGTTAATTTCGTCATTCTGGCTCATTTCGCTTAGAGGTATAGGGTACCTGTTGTGAAAATCAGCTATAGTACCGTTTTGCTGTGCCCACTTGTTGCGTGTGCCTACAAGCTGAACCAGTTTGCCGGTGCGCAGCAGGTCTATCCTTCTCCAGCCTTCAAAAGCCAGTTCGCGCATGCGCTCATCCAGTATCTGGTCGCGGAACTGCTGTGCAGATAAACCGCTCCATGCCATACCGGCCGGTAGCGTGCCACCAAAAGCACGGGTGCGCACCTGGTTTACAAAGCCTTCGGCCTGGCCGGTTTGCCCAAGCTCATTAAGGCACTCTGCATAGCTAAGCAGCACATCGGCATACCTTAAGAAAGGCTTGTTCTTGCCTGAGTTCCAGAAAGACTGGGAACCCTGTGTGCGAACGTCTTCATATTTTTTAATGTGCGGGTCTACCTCGTCTCCGCCAAAACCGGCAGGAGGGTTAGGTGTTTGCCCCTGATAGGTAAAATCATAACGGATGCTCTCGTTTTTACGGGTATCGCCGGTTTCCCAGATACCGCCGTTTGCTTTATCCCTGTAGCAGTACTGTGTAGGCAGTATAAGGTCGTACCCGCCAAAGTAAGCATACTGGTCAAGGTTTGCCACCGCGCGCGAGCCGGTTTGCCACTGAATCTGGTTGTTATCAGGCCATGTGTTGTTAAACTGCCATTCATAAATAGACTCGGTAGTATTAGGCGTGTTAGGGTTAAACAGTGCCGAATAAGAGCTGGTTAGGCTAAACTGGCCTGAGTTTATAACCGCCTGGAAAGCCTCGGCAGCAAGGTTATAATTGCGGTAGCCTGATTCTTCCTGGGCGCTCATGTATACTTTACCCAGCATGGCCTGTGCAGCCCATTTTGTAGGCAGCGAACGGTTTTCCTGTGTGGCAGGAAGCAGCTCGGCAGCACGCTGAAGGTCGGTAACAATTTGCTCATACACTACATCAAGCGGCTGGCGGCCAAAGCCCAGTTCCAGTGTGCGCGCCTTGTCGTTAACCGGCACTTCGCCCCAATAGCGGGCAAGCTCATACATAAGTACTGCCCTTATAAAGCTGGCTTCACCGAGTAGTACATCGCGGCGTGCTGTGTCTTCTTCAGTATTGCTTTCCAGGTAAAAAATAGCAAGTGCTGCTACGTTTACAATAGGCCAGCGGCCATTCCACTGCCCGGCAAGAGCATTGTTTTCCTGGCTTAAAAAGCCGTTATAAAGGTCAATACCTGCCTGGTTGGCATCGGTAATAATCTGGTATGTGCCTTGTTGTGCCTCATCAGTACCCAGGTTAAAATAAAGCCCCGGGCGGTCTTTTTGCAGGTTGCGCCAAGAGGTAATACTACCCAGCAAAAGCGGCTCAATGTAGTCCATCTTCGAAAACGCGTCTGCTTCGGCAAGGGCCGTTGTAGGGTCTTCGTCCAGAAAATCCGAACAAGACGTAAACAGTATAGCGAATGCCATAAAGGCTAAAATCTTTGTTTTCATAACTATTACTATATTTTTTTAGAAAGAAATATTTACACCCGTTACAAACATTCTCGACATAGGGTAAGAGTCGCCACCTTCAGGGTCATACCCTTTGTACTTGGTAGCAGTAAACAGGTTAGAGCCTGTAACATATACTTTAACACCTTTCAGGTAAATTTTCTCTGCAACATCATTTGGCAATGAGTAAGACAGTGTAAGGGTATTAAGCCTTAAGAACGATGCGTTTTGTATAGCGTGGTCTGTTTCGCCCAGGCTAAACCTGCCGCCACCGTTGTAAGCCCTTGGTATATCAGTATCGGTATTATCCGGGGTCCAGCGGTTAAGCAGGTCAGTGTGTGCTGCGCTCATACCGCCGCTGCCCATGTAGCTTTCATAAATCCAGCTTGTCCTGCGGCCGCCAATTGAATAGGCAAACACGGCATTAAGGCCAAATCCTTTGTAGTTAAAATCAGTTGAGAAACCACCAAAATAATCAGGGTCTACGTTGCCCACCACATAACGGTCGCTGTCGTTAATAACACCGTCGCCGTTGCGGTCTTTGATTTTTATGTCGCCCGGAGACACTGTGCGCCCGCCGTAGTCTATACCGCTAAGGTCTTCACCTTCCTGTGCTATACCGTCATATTCAAACACATAGATTGAGTTAACGCTCTGGCCCACAATAAGGTTGCCGGTACGCTGAATTTCAGTGCCTGTAAAGCCGCCAAATGAGTAGATGGGTGAGTTATCGCCCGAAAGCTTGGTAATTTTGTTTTTTGCAGAAGATATGTTTGCCGATACATCCCAACGGAAATCTTCGTTATCAATGATGTTGGCGTTTACCGTAAATTCTATACCCTTGTTGTTTAGCGCTGCTACGTTTTCTATCATCCTTGAGAAACCAAGTGACGGAGAAATGTTGCGCGATAGTAAAAGGTCTTCGTTATCTATATTAAAGTAGTTGGCACTAACCGATAGCCTGTTGTTAAAGAATGCAGCATCAAGGCCTACGTTAAACTGCTTTTGCTTTTCCCACCTAATGTCAGGGTTACCCATAAGGCCGCCATTCTGGTAAATTACCTGGCCGTTAGAAACCGTTGGGCGGTATAGTGTAAGGTAGCCGTAGTTTGGTATGTTCTGGTTACCCACAACACCATAGCCTGCACGCAGCTTAAGCTGGTTGATTTTTTGAGATTCTGCAAGGAAATCTTCCTTAGCAATATCCCAGCTTGCCGAAACCGATGGGAATGTACCCCACTTGTTGTTAGGGCCAAATTTAGATGAACCGTCTCGGCGGATGGTACCGGTAATTGAATACTTGCCATCTAATGTATAGTTAGCACGGGCAAAGTATGAAAGCATGGTTTGTGTAACAAAATCAGAACCCAGCTGGAAGTTTTCCCTTTGAGAAGCCCCGTTAAGGTACTGGTAGTTAAAGTCGTCGCTGGCAAAACCACGCGCCCTTACATCAGTATAGTCGTTGTAGTTTTTCATAAGGGTAGAACCTAAAAGAAGGCTTACATCATGCCTGTCGGCAAATACCTTATTGTAGCTAATGGTGTTATCCCACTGATAGTTAAGTTCGCTGTACCTCCAGTGGTGTGCTTCGCCATCCATACTGTTCCTTAAAGACTGGCCTGTGCCCATTGGGGTATAGTCAAAGTTTTTCTGCTCTGTTATATCAGCATTAAACGTAGACCTGATGTTCAGGCCGGCTATTGGCTTAATGTTTACATAATTGCTGCTTGTTAACCTGTTGCGCTTACTGTCGTTTTTAATGGTAAGGCTCTTTATAGGGTTGTACAGGTTTTGGTCTGGCGCTTCGCCGTAACGCAGGTAAACATCGTCTCCGTTTATAGGCAATAGCGGGTTACCGCCAAGTGCTACGCCAAAGGCGCTGCCCTCCTGGTAGCTTGATGCACTGTGAGAAAACGTGGTGTTACTACCTATTTGCAACCATGGCTTAACATCCTGCACAAGGTTAACCTTGGCATTATACCTTTTAAAATCAGAGTTTTTAAGAAGTCCCTCGTTATCTACATAGTTAAAGCTGGCATAGTAGCTGCCTTTTTCGCCACCACCGCTAAACGCAATGTTGTGGTTGGTTTGCACACCGGTGCGCACCACTTCGTCAAGCCACTTGTAGCTGTTGCCACTCCTGTAGGTATCAAGCTCATACTGTGCAAAAACAGTAGAACCGTCAGCCGTTATCTGGTTAATGTAAGCCTGGCGGTCTGCACCCGGGTTTTCCTGAATGTAGCGGTTTGCAAAAGCATCTACCCTAAGGTCAAACAATTGCTGGGCATTCATAAGCGGGATTTGCTTGGTAAATTCAGATATACCTACCCAGGTATCATATTCTACCCTGCCCTCGCCGCTGCGCGAACCTTTTTTAGTGGTAATTACAACCACACCGTTTGCACCGCGCGAACCGTATATTGCTGTAGCAGAAGCATCTTTAAGCACGTCTATGCTGGCAATATCGTTAGGGTTAATGTTTTCAAAGTTACCTTCCATAATAAGGCCGTCTACCACAAAAATAGGGTTGGCGCCTGCTGTAATAGAGTTTGTACCCCTGATTTTGATAGAGGCGCTACCGGCCGGGTTGGCATTTTGCTGAATGTAAACACCCGCCATACGGCCCTGCATGGCGCTAACCACGTTAGGTGTAGGTATTTCCTTCAGCTTTTCGCCACTAAGGCTTGAAGTTGCACCGGTTATGTCGCCACGTTTTACCACGGCACCTACCACCACAATTTCGTCAAGCTCCTGGCTGTCTTCTACAAGGGTAACATTTGCCACAGTTGTGTTTGGGCCAACCTCAATCGATTGCGTAATGTAGCCCATAAAAGAAACCTGTAGTGTGGTACCGGCAGGTGCGGCAATACTGTAGTTACCGTCTATATCAGTAACCGCAGTGGTTTGCGTGCCTTTTACCAGTATGGTGGCACCGGGCACGGGCAGGCTTTGTGCATCAGTCACAGTACCTGTAACGTTTTGCGCCCACGCTGTACCAGCACAAAGTGTAATTAAAAAACATAAATATCGTATTACATTTTTCATAAGTGTTTTGTGATTTGGTTAATAAATGTTTAAAGGGTTAATTAAATTTTTAATAGGGTTTAGTTTCAAATAGCGCATAACAGTTTGCAAGTGTTGGGTTTTGTATTATACTATACTATTCTATTGAGTACAAACATACAAATATTTCCCTTACCTCCAAATTTATCATTTAGGATTTTTAAGATTTTTTTACGCTAATTTTTTCGGATTGATATTTAAGAAGTAATATAATACAGAAATGCTCAAAATTTAACACTAAGCC
Source organism: Flavobacterium akiainvivens (assembly GCF_001278115.1). Classification (GTDB taxonomy): domain Bacteria; phylum Bacteroidota; class Bacteroidia; order Flavobacteriales; family Flavobacteriaceae; genus Flavobacterium; species Flavobacterium akiainvivens. The sequence continues at coordinate 1,621,042 of NZ_LIYD01000005.1, forward strand.
ACTCCCCACCTGCTAAATAGCACAAAAACGGCAAGCATGCCTATAAGCAGTAAAGCATAGGCCCAACCGCGGTTTTTCCAGGGTTCAAGGGGTACCATTTGCAGTTTAATTTCGTCATACGTAAACGTTGGAGCAAACCACGACACCACAAACATACATACCGATGTGAGTAAAAACAGTATGGCCAGCATGTGCAGGTAATGTATTTTAATATCTAAAATATAATTACACACAAAGTATGATGCTATAAAAAACAAAATACCGGCCTTGGCTGCCACAGGCGGTACTTTTTTAGTAAAAAAGCCTATAAGCACTATGGTAAACACCGGCACACTAAACATGCCCGAAAGCTGCTGTAAATAGGTATAAAACCCACTTTGCGAGAAGATGATAAACGGCGCACCCAGCATGGCCACAACGGCTATGGTAATTTCAAAGCGCTTGCCTACGGTTAAGAGCTGTTTATCGGTTAATTGTTTGCCTTTGCGCTCTGCGCGCGGCTTGTAAATGTTTAGTGTAAAAAGCGTGCTGCTGCTATTAAGCCCTGCATTAAAGGTAGTTATGGCTGCACCCAGCACCACAGCTGCTGTAATCCCGTTTATAAGGGCGGGGAGCGTATCTTTTACCAACCGCGGAAAAACCTCTGCCGTATTGGGCAGGGTTTCATACAGGTGTATGCCTATTAAACCCGGCAGGTTGATAAGGAACGGGCACAACAGCTTGCCCACACAGGCAAGGGCCATACCCTTCTGGCTGTCTTTTAGGCTTTTAGCTGATAACGCCTGCTGCACAATAAACTGCTCCATGCCCCAATAGTACAGGTTTATGATAAACATGCCTGTAAAAATGGTGTCAAACGGCACTTCATCGCCCGGCCCGCCAATAGAGTTAAGGTGTTCTGTTTTTATGGTAAGCACCTGCTGTAAACCGACCTGCCAGCTTCCATTGCCCAGGTATTTAAACCCGTAGTAGGGCACCAATACCCCCACAGCCACAAGCCCAAGGCTCAGCAGGCTGTCTGATATGGCTATGGCCCTAAGCCCCCCTAATACCGAATAAAGCGTACCAACAATACCTATTACCCACACCATTACCCATATATTCTGCCAATAGGTTAAATGCAGCGGCTCCAGGAAGTTGAACATCCCTGTAAAGGCTACAGCGCCCCCATACAGTACAGATGGCAGCAGGTTGACCAGGTAACTCGCCAGAAACACAAAGCTCACGAGGCGGCGGGTATCATTGTCATAGCGCTTGCCTAAAAAGTCAGGTATGGTCATGGCGCCCGTGCGCATGTATATGGGCAGGAAGTACTCAGCTACAATAAGCATGGCAAGCACGGAGGCTACCCCCCATGCTATCACGCTCATGTTATTAATGTAAATAGATTCGTTTTCGCCTATAAACTGGTTGGCGCTTATGTTGCTGAGCAGCAATGCACCACCCACAATCCAGAAGTTGTTTTTGCGCCCAGCAAAAAAGTGGGCTTCTGTAGTGTGCTGCAGCCTGCGGCGTGTTTTAAGATAAGACACCACAGCCACAAGCCCCGTAAACAGCAAAAAACTGATAATAGTAGCAATGCCCATGGCCCCTACAGCGAATTCCTTTCAATTAAAACGGTGGGTATAACCTCCTGCGTTTTTTCGCGGTTTAGCACAAACTCGGCTGCGCGTTTGCCCATCTTGGCAAAATCTGTACTAAAGGTGGTTACGCCGTCAAAAATGATTTCCTTCACAATATCGTCGTTATGCGATATAAAGCCTATGTCCTGGCCTATTTTAAAGCCTTTAAGCTTGGTATCTTTAAGCATTTCCCAAAGCTCAAGATTGTGTATGGTAAAATACACCTTGCCTTTTTCGAGCGAGCCGGGTTCATATTCCTGCTTGATTACGCCTTTTATGCTGTAATCTTCCATAAAGCGCTTAAACGAATTTAAAATCTCGTTTGGCTCTGCCGATGAAGGCTTAAAGAAAAACACAATCTCGTTGTACTTCTTAATCTTATCGGCCAGTTTTGCAAATGCCTGGTAAGATGAATCGCCAAACTCCTGCACCACATAGTTATAATCTTCGTCAGTATCAAGGTGGCGGTCTACCAGCAGTACGCGGTTAGACGGCAGCACTTTTAGCAAATCAGCCGTTTTAACCCCCGGAATGGGGGCTATTACATACATGCCATACTTGCCTTTTACGGTTTGTATGGTATGCTCGAGCGTATCGAAGTTATTGTGGTGAAAGAATATATCAAGGTGCACGTTAGCCCCCAGCCCACGGCGGAAGTTTTCATAAAACGTTTCCTGGAAAATATCAAACGCATAAATAATAAGCGCCACCTTAAGCTCCTGGTGCACATCATTAGTGGCCACAAAGTAGCCCAGGCGGTTTTTGCTTTCTATAATACCGCGGTGCACAAGGTCTTTGTAGGCCTTGGCAATGGTTTCGCGGGCAAAGCCCAGCTCGCCAATTATGGTATTGACCGATGGCAAAAGGTCGCCCTTTACCACCACTTTCTCGTCTATGGCATTGATAATGCCCTGCACTAACTGCTCATGCTTTGAGAGGGAATTTACAGATTCAAGGCTTTTGATCTGGCTTATGATTTCCTTCATACATTTATGTACTTAAACAGTGTCCTGTTATTTTGTTAAAAGAGTTACAAATATACTTTATTAACGTATACTACCCTATGCCTTTGTTAGTTTTAAAACCACGCTGGTATGGTGGGCCGATACTTTGGGGTTTACCCCCACTTTCATTAGGAAATCGCCACTGTAAGTAGCTGTTTCTACCGTGGCCTGCTTGCCCGGATATACGTTAATTTCCTCAACCTTGTAGTTAGCATTGGCATCAAGCCCCTTAAGCTTAAGCGGGTTGTGCGTACCGGCCTCATAACGGTTGCTTACCAGGTAGGTAAACACCACACCCTCAGTTTTTTGGTTGTTTACATAAGACACGCTCATGGCATCGTTACCATAAGGGCTTTGCAGGCGGTACTGGTTGCCCTGCCAGATGGTGTTGCGCAGCGCATCATAGTTTTTAATGGCTTCCTGTGCAAAGGTAAGGTCATCTTCGTTAAGGTGGCTTACCACAATATCAAAGCCCATACGGCCCATCATGGCTACATCGGTACGGTATTTAAGCGGCTGCTTGCCCCAGTCTGTCACATGGTTTGCCACAGCCAGTGCCGGATAATAGTGGCTGTATTCCCACTGAATGAAAATCCTTTCAAACGGGTCGGTATTATCGCTGGCCCAGAACTCGGTAAAATACTCAAGGGTGCCATAATCTACCCTGCCGCTGCCGCCTGAGCACAACATAATAGGCACTTTAGGGTACTTGGCCCTTATGCGCTCCAGCACTTTGTATAGCCCTTTTACATAATCCGTATACAGGTTGCCCTGGTTTTCTTTAAGGTATGCCGAATGCGCGTTGTAAATCACAGCGTTACAGTCCCACTTAATATAGGCCAGTTCCGGGTTTTTGGTAAACAGGCCGTCTACCACGCCAAAAACAAAATCCTGCACTTTAGGGTTTGCAAGGTCGAGCACCAGCTGGTTGCGGAAGTAATATTCCGGCCTTTTATCTTCTTTCAGTACCCAATCCGGGTGGTTTTTATACAGGTCACTTTTTGGGTTAACCATTTCGGGCTCCAGCCATATACCAAACTTAACATCGTTATCTTTTGCTGTTTGTACGAGCGAAGCTACGCCGTTAGGCAGCTTCTTCTTATTGGCATCCCAGTCGCCCAGTGCAGCATTATCGCCGTTGCGCGGGTGAGTGTTGCCAAACCATCCGTCATCCAGCAAAAACATATCTACACCCAGTTTTTTAGTATCGGCAATAAGCGTTTTCAGCTTGGCTTCGTCAAAATCAAAATAGGTTGCCTCCCAGTTGTTTAGCAGCGTCATACGGTCGCCGCGCCCATCAAGAATTTTATGGTCGCGCGCCCAGTTGTGCACGTTGCGGCTGGCCGTGCCCTTGCCCGTTTGCGATAGCGTATACCAAAATTTAGGGGTAGTAAATACCTCGCCCTTTTTAAGCGTATAGGCCGCCGCAGCGTTGTTTATGCCCGAGATAATGCGCAGGTTGTTTAGGGCATCTACCTCAAACTCATTGCGGAAGTTACCGGCCCACTCTATGCCGCCCATAAGCACCTTGCCCTCGTCTTCGGTAGACGGTTTTTCGAGCGACACCATAAATACGGTAGGCTGAAACAGGTTGGTGCGGGTACCCAGCTTAGAATCCAGCACCTTGATGCCGTGTGTAAGACGGGTTTCTTCTGGGTTCATTTCGCGCGCCCAGTCGCCCTGGTGCTGGTACAGGTAAAAATCGTTATTACCTTTAAGGTACAGGTTGGCCGATGCATACTTGTTTAGTGTAATGCTGCCTTTTTCCTGGTGCTGTATGGTGGCCCACTGCTCTATTACATCGGTATCGAAAAACGACTTGATAAACAGGTGCACTTCTACAGGATATACAGGGTCTTTAAGCACTATTTCGGTTTGCGAAACCCCTGCACTTATGGTTGTGGTTTTATGCGAAACATACTGAAGGCTTAGCGACAGGTTACCATCGGCATGGCGCACCGCAATGGCAGGCTCTAACAGGTTTTTAGAACCCGAAGGTGTATAGGCCGAATTGTAAATACCGGTATAATCAGTGCCCTGGCGGTATTGCCCTGCCACGTTTTTATAATCAGATTCGTTTGCCAGTTTCTGGCCAAGGTATATGGTGTTTACCTCTTTGTTGTTGTTTACCTCAAATACCACCGCATTGGTTTTGGTATTTACCGGTATTAGCTGCTGCGCGAGGAGCGCAGCCCCATTGCCTGAAAGAATAAAGAGCAACGTCGCTACCGACTGCTTTATATTTTTCATAGATGTTTTGTGTTTTATTGGTTTATACTATTCGTTACAATTGCCGCCTTATTTGCAAGCTACCCAACTGTGTAATAAGACGATAACGATTGAAATGCAAACTGTGAATGTGCCGGCTTAACCCATAAAAACAGTATTTTTTATTATACTATTCTATTCTACAATAATACAACAATTTCTTTATAAAAAAAGGGTTGGTTAAATTTTTTGAAAATTTAAGCGGATTTATTTTTTTGATAATGCGATTATTGGCAGTAAAATTTGCACAATACTTAATAAGGAGTGTGTTTTGATGATGATTCCTTTTGCTTCGAAATGAAACTTTTTCAGATGGCAGTTTCGCGAAGATGCGCAAAGCAGGCGCGAAGATTCACAAAGATTTTGAGGTTACTATGGAATGTGGATGATTTAACGGTTGAAACCAAAATGATTTCTTTTACACCCGATAGAGGTTCGCCACAAATTTCACAGATTCACACAGATACAAGTATAAAAGGGATACAACCTCAAAGCTCCGGAGGAGCGGCATATTTATATCATAACGTAATACGAAACGAATTTGAGTCCCGTAGGGACGGCATATAGATGTTGCTTATATGCCGCTCCTACGGAGCTCTGGCAACTATACCACCAATGTTTCTATAAATATGCCACCCCTACGGGGTTCATGAATAGAAAATATGATCTTCCGGACACTCTTGTTTTTAGTCCTGGAGGCCAGTAAATCTTGTTCCTATAATGGCAAACAAAACTTTGACGGCTTTGTGAACCTTGCGTTTAAAAAACATCTAAAAGGCGGAGGGTAACTTTAGCAATTAGACAAAAGTATATGCATGATACAAAATAGCACTATAGTCCATAAATTGACATTTAATAAGGAAATCAGTACCATCTTACACAAAAACTGAATTTCAAACTCCGAAAGTGAAAAATTAGCGTTAAAATATTGTTAAAATGTAAGATTTTACTGGGTCGAAAATCATCATATAATTATTTTAAATTTTGAATTATAAATTTTAAATGCCAAGCACAGCGTCTTCAAAAAATTTATAATTCAAAATTTAAAATAAAACATCAAATTTATATGTAATAGAGTGCCTGTACTCCTGCCCCGGCCTTAGCAAAGTACTCGGGAAATGCCCGTGGTTAGGGCTATCCGGGTAAAACTGGCACTCCAGGCAAAGCCCGTCAAACGGCTTGTAGGGGCTGCCGTGCGCCGAATTGCAGTCGCCACCAAGGTAATCGCCGGTGTACAGCTGCACACCGGGATAGGTGGTGTAGGTTTCCATAACGCGGCCAGAGCATTCATGCCACAGTGTGCAAAGCGGCTCATTTTCAAGCAACTGATTATCAAAAATATAGTAGTTATTCAGCCCGCCACCGTTCATAACCTCAGCCATGGCAGTACCGTTAAAACCTTGATTGCCAACAGGTAGTATTTGCCCTGTGGGGATGTAATGAGGCGTGCTTTCCAGCATTTGCTCCGCCCTTATGACCAGCTTATGGTTGTGGATGGTTTCGGCACAGCCCGAAAGGTTGAAGTAGGAATGATTTGTGAGGTTAACATGCGTGGGCTTATCAGTAACCACATGATAATCAATCAAAAGCTGGTTATCATCTGTCCAACGATACGTGGTTTTAGCCTCAATATTCCCGGGAAAACCACCATCGCCATCGGTACTGCGCAGCGTAAAAGTTACGGCATCATCAGCCGCAGTAAAGCCCCACACCTTGTTGTGCCAGCCCGCGCTGCCGCTGTGGTTGTTATTGCTGGGACCATCGTTCCTGTCGAGGTTAAACACCTGGCCGTCAACCTCAAAACAGGCATTAGCAATGCGGTTGGCAAATGGGCCCACGGTAACACCTATATAGCATTTATCAAAAAAATAGCCTTTAAAGGTAGGATATCCCAGCACCACATTGGCTTTATCGCCATACTTATCGGGCACTACTATGGATTTTACTATGGCACCATAATTGGTAAGCTCAACATAATTGCCGTGTATATTTGTGAGGCGGAACTCAAACACCGCCTTGCCGTTATGATGGGCTATGTATTCTGATGTTGTCATTGAGATAGCTACTGAGCCTCTAAGCCCCTGAGCTACTTAGCTAAACTTCAGCACTTCTTAAAGCTAAGAAGCTAAGTAGCTCAGAGGCTTAGAAGCTTGTGCTCCTTCAATCGTTTTAGTAAATTCAAAAATACTTTTGATTTTTATAGGCAAAATGGACTTTCGTTTTAAAAATATGGATTAAATTCCGATATTTGATGTAGAAACACGGATGACACGGACCTTTCAATCATTAAATTTTTAAATCTTTCAATCCAAAGAAATGGATACCTCCATAAAACAGGGCTTTTTGGGCCAACGCATGATTGTTTTGCCCAAAAACATTACCCAGGGCATTAAAAAGAACCCACTTATAGCGCCGCTGTATTTTACTGATATTGGGTTCTTTCCGCACGCCAGCCATCATGAGGTGCGCCGCAAGAATGGCAGCAAGCAGCACATATTAATATACTGCTACAAAGGTGAGGGTATTATTGAGGTGGGCGGTAGCGTGGTAACGCTTAAAGCCAACACCTATTATATAATACCACCGGGGGTGCCGCACTCCTATTATGCACTCGAAACCAACCCCTGGAGCATTTACTGGGTGCACTTTACCGGTGCGCAGGCCGTTCATTTTTATGATAAATTCAGTTCCCGGTTTGCCGAAAGCGCCCCACTGCTCTCGCTTGAAGAGCGCCGCCTGAGCCTGTTTGAAAGCCTTATAGGTGTACTGGAAAGCGGCTACAGCGAGGCCAACCTGGAGTTTGTTAACCTGTCGCTCACACAACTGCTTAATGCCTTTTTGTACGACCGGTTCTTTACAGAGGTGGGTAAACAGCTGTCAGAGAATAATACTGTTGAAGCCGCTATTGAATACATGAAGAAACACCTCGACTCCCCATTGAAGATAGACGATGTAGCGGGAAATTTCAGTTACTCGCCGTCGCATTTCTTTACGCTATTCAAGAAGCGCACGGGGTATTCGCCCATACATTACTTCAATTATCTAAAAATTCAGAAAGCCTGCCAATACCTGAGCTTTACCACCATGAGCGTAAAAGAAATCAGCTTTGCCCTGGGCTTTAACGACCCGTTGTATTTCTCACGTTTGTTCAAAAAAATCATGAGCACTCCTCCCCTGCAATACCGTAATGAATACCGTCATTAACGCAACCGTTTTCGGAATTTTGACAAAGTTATATTAAAACCATATTATTGTCCATGTATGTAAAAACAATGTCCATAGCGAAAAGGTTGTAGGGGTGTAATTTTACCAAAAAGTGATAAAAATATTGGTATGAAAAATTACAACTACGCTTTCTTACTGTCTATCAGCCTTGTAGCAGCCCTCGGCGGTTTGCTTTTTGGGTATGACTGGGTAGTAATTGGAGGCGCAAAACCCTTTTATGAAGTCTATTTTGGTATAACCAAGTCGCCCGCATTGCAGGGTTGGGCTATGAGTAGCGCCCTTGTGGGCTGTGTGGGTGGAGCTGCTGTTGCAGGCCGTCTGGCTGATAGTTACGGGCGCAAACCGTTGCTAATCATAGCCGCCATATTATTTAGTCTTTGTGCATTGGGCACCGGCCTTGTAGAAACCTTCAATGGCTTTATTGCATGGCGTATAATAGGTGGTGTGGGCATTGGCATTGCCAGTACCATTTCGCCGCTATATATTGCAGAGATCGCCCCGCCTAAATACCGTGGTTTATTTGTGTCTATCAACCAATTAACAGTGGTTTTAGGTATCCTTGGGGCACAAATTACTAATATGCTTATTACAGAAGAGATACCTGACGGCTTTACTCAAGCCCAGATACTTGCATCATGGAACGGCCAAACCGGCTGGCGCTGGATGTTTTGGGCAGGATTATTCCCGGCTGTGTTGTTTTTTGTACTGATGTTCCTGATACCCGAAAGCCCACGTTACCTTGCAAAAAAAGGCAAGTACGATAAAGCCGGTGCTATCCTTACCAAAATAGGCGGTGCAGAATACACCTCAGCAGCCATTAGCGAAATCAAAGAAACCTTTGAAGACGAAACCCATAGTACAAGCCTTAAAACGCTGTTTGACAAGCGTACATTAGGCATACTACTTATCGGTATAGTTTTAGCAGCCTTCCAGCAATGGTGCGGCATCAACATCATCTTTAACTACGCTCAGGAAATATTTGTATCGGCGGGTTATGGCATTAACGACCTCTTTATGAACATCGTTATTACCGGCAGCATCAACCTGGTATTCACCATAGTAGCCATGGGCACGGTAGACAGACTTGGACGCAAAAAACTCATGCTTTTAGGCTCGGGCGGACTTGCAATCATTTATGCTGTAATGGGTTACCTGTATTACACAAACGTAACCGGCATGCCACTTATGATTCTGGTACTGCTTGCCATAGCTATTTACGCCATGTCGCTGGCACCTATTGTTTGGGTTATCCTGTCGGAAATTTTCCCTAACCGAATCCGTGGCCTTGCCATGTCTATTTCCACTTTTGCCTTATGGATAGCCTCGGCCCTTTTGGTGCAAACCTTCCCTTTCCTTAACGAAAGCCTGGGCACCTATGGCACCTTCTGGATATATGGCGTAATCTGCGCACTGGGCTTCCTTTTTGTATGGGCCAAACTACCCGAAACCAAAAACAAATCGCTTGAGCAGATTGAAGAAGAGCTGCTTTCCGGAAAAAACAACACTTCTAAAAAATAAAATTCCCTGTTATGAAAAAAGTAAATGTTTGGAAGGAAACCGTTATCCTTCCCACATATGAGGTAGGCAAACCTGAAAAGAACCCGGTGTTTATCGAGAAGCGCGTGTACCAGGGCAGCTCAGGTTCGGTATACCCATATCCTGTAATTGAGAAGATTGCCGATGAAAAAACCGACAAAGCTTACAACGCCGTTTTTCTTGAAAACGACTTTGTAAAAATCATGATATTGCCTGAACTTGGCGGCCGCGTGCACATGGCATATGACAAAACTAAGCAGCGCCACTTTGTATACTACAACCAGGTAGTAAAGCCCGCACTTGTGGGGCTTACCGGCCCGTGGATAAGCGGCGGTATTGAGTTCAACTGGCCGCAGCACCACCGCCCCAGCACATTTGACCCGGTAGATTTTACTATTGAAGAATACCCTGACGGCAGCGCCACCATTTGGTGTAGTGAGCTGGAGCGTATGTTCCGCACTAAGGGTATGGCGGGCTTTACCCTGCACCCTGATAAATCATACCTTGAAATAAAGGCCAAGCTGTACAACCGCACACCGTTCCCGCAAACATTCCTGTGGTGGGCCAACCCAGCCGTTAAGGTTAACGACAATTACCAGTCGGTTTTCCCGCCCGATGTAAATGCGGTGTTCGACCACGGTAAACGCGATGTATCGTCGTTCCCCATAGCAAAAGGCACGTATTACAAAGTAGATTACTCTCCCGGCACCGATATTTCGCGTTACAAAAACATCCCGGTTCCTACATCATACATGGCCATAACCTCTAAGTATAACTTTGTGGGCGGCTATGAAAACGACTCAAAAGGGGGCCTGTTGCACGTGGCCAACCACCATGTTTCACCCGGTAAAAAACAGTGGACTTGGGGCCACGGCGATTTCGGCCAGGCATGGGACCGTAACCTTACCGATGAAGACGGGCCATACATCGAACTAATGTGCGGTGTGTATACCGATAACCAGCCGGATTTTTCATGGCTGATGCCGGGCGAACAAAAGGATTTCGTTCAGTACTTTATGCCCTACCGAGACCTTGGCATAGTGAAAAACGCTACCAAAAATGCCATGGTTAACCTTGAGAAGATTGACGGCAAGCTGGTAGTGAAAGCCTACACAACAGGCGTTTACCCTAACGCTACCGTTACGGTTAAGGATGGCGACCTTATCCTGCTTAAAAAGCAATATGATGCTTCTCCTGAAACATCTTACGAAAAAGAAATCGACTTTACCGGAAGCGATGCCCTTGAAGGCCTTTCAATTTCGGTAACCGATGAAAAAGGCAATATACTGGTAGATTGGCAGTGGGAAGGTGAAAACACCAATGAAATTCCGGAGCCTGCCAAGCCTGCCCTTGCCCCGGCTGATATTGAGCACGCAGAGCAGCTGTTCCTTACTGCACAGCACCTGGAGCAGTACCGCCACGCTACCTACAGCCCTATTCCGTATTATGAAGAAGCGCTGCGCCGCGACCCGGGAGACGTGCGTTGCAACAACGCCATGGGCCTTTGGCTGATGCGCCGTGCCAAGTTTGCCGAAGCGGAACACTACTTCCGGGCGGCGGTTAAAACCATGACCCAGCGCAATCCTAACCCGTATGATGGCGAACCGTTGTACAACCTCGGCTTAAGCCTTAAGTTTCAGGGCAAGAACAGCGAGGCATACGACCATTTTTATAAATCAGCGTGGAACGCCGCATGGCAAAACCAGGCTTACTTTAATGTGGCACAGCTTGATGCCCTTAACGGAGATTATATAGAAGCACTTACACACGTGGAAAAAGCCATTTCTAAAAACACGCAAGACCACAAGGCACTGCACCTGCAGGTTGTGCTGTCGCGTAAGCTTGGTTTGAAAAAAACTATCATGCTGGCTGATGTGCATTTAATTGAGGACCACTTTAATTATGGCGTGCTGTTTGAAAAATACCTCATCAGCAATGATAACAAAGTCCTACAAACGCTACAGGAATTGCTACGCAACAACATACACAATTACATTGAATATGCGCTTGATTATGCTGCTGCCGGTTTTTATGATGAAGCCGTCAAGCTGCTGGAACTGGGTATCAGCGTAAGCGCCGAATATCCATTGGCGTATTATTACCTTGCCTCTTTCTACAACAGCAAAGGCGATACAACAAAAGCAAATGAAGCCTGGCAAAAAGCCGCAGTTGCCAACCCTGAATACTGTTTCCCTAACCAGGTTGAGGCTGTGCAGGCACTTACATTGGCTACAGCCAATAATCCGGCTGATGCCAAGGCACATTATTACCTGGGTAACTTTTGGTACGCCACACGCCAATACAGCGATGCCATTGCCGCATGGGAGAAGTCGGTTTCAATAGATGACACCTACCCTACCGTACACCGCAACCTGTCGCTGGCCTATTACAACAAGCTTAACGACCCTGAAAAAGCCCTTGCAAGCCTTGAAAAAGCCTTTGCATTAGATACACAGGATGCCCGCATTTTAATGGAACTCGACCAGCTGTACAAGCGCCTTAACAAAGACCTTGTGTACCGCCTGGCTTTTCTTGAAAAGCATTTGGAGCTTGTTATACAGCGTGATGACGTGTACCTTGAAAGGATTGCCCTGTACAACCTGTTGGGCAAGCACCAAAAGGCATTTACGCTGCTGCAAAACCGTATTTTCCACCCATGGGAAGGTGGTGAAGGCAAGGTTACCGGCCAGTACCTAACCGCCCTTACCGAAATGGCCAAGGAAGCCATTGCAAACGGCGAATATGACACTGCCATTACCTACCTGGCACAGGCACAGTACTACCCTGATAACCTGGGCGAAGGCAAACTGCACGGCACACAGGAAAACGATATCCATTATTGGCTGGGCGTGGCGTATGATAAAGCAGGCAATACCGAGCAGGCTAACGAATGGTGGCAAAAAGCCAGCGAAGGCCTTAGTGAGCCCGCTGCCGCTATTTTCTACAACGACCAGCAGCCGGATAAGATTTTCTACCAGGGGCTTGCGCTGCTTAAGCTAAACCGCCCTGATGAGGCAAATACCCGTTTTGAAAAGCTGGCCGCCTATGGCGAAAAGCACATAAACGACCACGTTACTATAGATTACTTTGCCGTATCGCTGCCTGACCTTATGATTTGGGAAGACGACCTGGACAAGCGTAACCGCATACACTGCCTGTACATGCAGGGGCTGGGCTACTTTGGCCTTGGCAAAAACAACGCCGCTGAAGATAACTTTCAGCAGGTGTTAGGCCAGGAAAAAAGCCACTCGGGCGTAACAGTGCACAACAATATGCTTAAAAAAGAAGAAGCCGCTAAGGTTTAAGTTTGGTTTGGTGTTAACACCTTTATCCCCTCCTATCAGCACAGGAGGGGATTTTTTTTATATTTGCCACACTTAAAATCCTCATATGGTTACTACAAAGCAATTCAGCCTTACACCCAATAACCTTCTTAAAGCCTTACTATCTATTTACCTTAAAAAAAGGTGGTGGCTGCTTGTACTTGTTTGGATATGGGCAGCAATAGTTTCTTCGCCTGATGTTCAAGGTGGAACCCCTCTTATTGTAATAGCTGTTTTATATCCCGTACTTATTGTATACCGAATTTGGCGGTTTGCAAATGATAAGGAAAATGCAATACTGTATGCTGCAAGGTATTATGAAATGACTGAAAGTGAAATCACAGGCTACATAAACGATGGCTCAGAGAGTCGCACAATACTGCATACGGTTATAAAGTATATTGAACTGAAGCATTGTTACATGCTATACGTTTCAAAAACACAGTTTATTTATATACCAAAAGACTGTTTTGGTACTCTACAGGACAAGCTTTGGTTTGAAAACAAGATACTTGCCTCATTAAAAAAATGGTAACAAAAAACCGCGCAGTTTCCTACGCGGTTTTTTCTATAACTTAAACAAGAACTATTTCTTTTCCAGTATCAGCGCCACAACACCGTGGCCTGCAAGCGTGGCTTTGTATGCTTTGGCCGTAGTACCTTCGTTTTTACCCTGCCAAATGTTGTAAATGTTGTAGGTAGTACTAAAATCTATTTCCGTTTTAGAAAGTTCGTCTTTAATAACCTTGTCATCAGCCCAGTTGTGGCTAAGCTTGTATTCGCCAATATTGCGGTTAAGGAATACCACTGCCCAACGGTCGCCACTAAGCGGCTTAAGCCAGTACTCCAGTCCGTTGTCATACCTGTGCATAAAACCCTGTACGCCCAGTGTATCCTGATCTACGGCTATCATGTCTTTATTCATTAATATCGCCTTGGTCTCCTTAGTCATGTTAGTAAGGTCGTTACCGGCAATAAGCGGGGCAGCCAGCATGCACCACATTGTAAAGTGAGAGCGGTCTTCTTCAACCATCATACCGTTACCTACCTCAAGCATATCAGGGTCATTCCAATGGCCGGGGCCTGCATAGCGGCGCAGTTCCTTTTGTTTGTCGAAATTCTGCATTACGCCGTGCTCATAGGTAGCTGGCGATTCGCAGTCAAAACAGTTGTGTATATCACCTGTAGTCCTCCAAATGTGCGATACATCACCGGCCCATTCCCACGGCTTGTTGCTGCCCCATTCGCACATACTGAACAGCACCGGCCTTTTGGCTGCATACAATGCATCGCGCATGGTTTTATATGCTTCTTTGGCGTTAAGCTCGCCCGTGTTGCACCAATCATACTTTAGGTAATCCACACCCCAGGCGGCATACTGCAGTGCATCCTGGTATTCGTAGCCACGGCTACCCGCATAGCCCGCACAGGTTTTGGCACCGGCATCGCTGTAAATGCCAAACTTCAGCCCCTTTGAGTGTACATAATCTACCAATGCCTTCATCCCGCTGGGGAATTTAACCGGGTCAGGCTGAATAAAGCCCTGTGCATCGCGCTGCCCCTGCCAGCAATCGTCAAGGTTAAGGTACACGTAACCAGCATCGCGCATACCGGTTGCCACCATCTGGTCGGCCGTTTCGCGGATAAGCTGCTCGTTTATATCACAATGGAATTTATTCCAGCTGTTCCAGCCCATGGGCGGGGTTTGCGCCAGGTTATCAAACTTTTGGGCTGTAGCCAATAAGGGCAGCGCGGCCAGTACAGCCGTTGCCACTTTTGTGAATTTATGCATTGTTTATAAAGGTTTTGAGGTTAGTTGTTTCAGTTCGCCGTTTACTTTTACGGTAACGGGCTGTTTCTTTTCAGAGCGTATTTCATAACTGGTTATCTTACCATCTTTCCAGGCAAAGTTTACAGTAAAGCCGCCCTGTGCCTTAAGGCCTTTTATGGTGCCTTCTGTTGCCCACGCATCTGGGATTGCTGGCAGCAGTTCAATAAATCCGGCATGGCTTTGTATAAACATTTCGCCAATGCCTGCCGCAGCGCCAAAGTTACCGTCTATCTGAAACGGCGGCCCGGCAGAAAGCAGGTTGGGGTACACCCCGCCACCAGCGCCATAATTTATTCCGGTAGCCAGTGTAGGTCTTAGTATGGTTTTCAGGAGCTTGTAGGCACGGTTGCCATCTTTAAGCCTTGCCCAGAACAACTGCTTGTAGGCAATAGACCAGCTTGGGCCGTCATCGCCACGCACCTCAAGGGTTTTCTTGGCGGCTTCAGCCAAATCAGGAGTGACTTCAGGCGTAATGAGCGATGCCGGATACAGCCCGTACAGGTGCGAAATGTGCCTGTGCTGCGGATCGGGTTCGCCATAAGGTTTCAACCATTCCATAACGCGCCCGTCCAGACCTACAACACCCGGAGGCGGTAGTTCTTTCAGCTTTTGCTGAAGCTCGGCACGCAGGGTAGCATCCACACCTAAAACTTCAGAAGCCGTTATCACATTATTAAACAGTTCGCGTACAATCTGGTTGTCAATAGTAGGCCCCATGCACACGTGGGCATCGCCGCTGCCATCGGGCATCTTAAACGAATTTTCCGGCGATACCGATGGCGATGTTACCAGCCAGCCGCTCTCAGGGTCTTTCATGAGCATGCTGTTGTAAAACTGCGCCGACCCTTTTATTATGGGGTATATTTCCTTGAGGTATTTTTTGTCGTTAGTATACTGGTAATGTTGCCACAGGTTATTGCACATCCAGCCGCTGCCTGCCTTGGCTATGCCCCATGAGGCACTTTCGCCCGGCTCGGTAAAGCCCCATACGTTGGTAATTACGTGGGCCACCCATCCTTCTGCATTGTAGTAGGCTTTTGCGGTCTTTTCGCCGTATGGCACCATACCCGCCATAAGGTCAACCAGCGGCAGATTCAGTTCGCCCAGGTTGGCGGTTTCCATAGACCACAGGTTCATTTGTATGTTTACGTCAAGGTGGTAGTCGCCGTTCCAAGGGGTTTGAATCTGTGGCGCCCAAAGCCCCTGTAAGTTGGGTGGCAACAGCCCTACACGCGTGCTGCAAATACCCAGGTAACGACCGTACTGGTAGAACAATACCGCAAGCGCATTATCGGCATCCGGGTTTTTCATGTAAGCATCAAGACGCTCGTTGGTAGGCAGGTTTTGCTTTGTGTTCCCGCCAAGGTTAACGCTCACACGGCTAAACAGCTTTTGGAAGTTCTTAATATGGTTTTCTTTTTGTTTGGCGAATTTCTTCTTCATGGCGTTCGCCAGAAGTTTGTCTACGGTTTTTTCAAAATCCTGGTCTTTAAAGTCTGTCCCTGCTGAAATAAACAGTATAACTTCAGTGGCACCTTCAATGCGGAGCTCGCGGTTAGCGCCGGTAAGTTTACCATCCGTAAGCTGAGCCCTTACGCGCACTTTATAACGCATGCCCTTGCCATCAATACCATTATTCAGCTGGCCTTTCATAGCAATGGAATTGTCTTCGTTATAGGTTTCAAAACACTCCGGCCTGTCTAACCCTACGCTAAAATTAAGCGCGCCTTTTTTACTTGCCGTAAGTTTTATGATGGCCACGTCGTCGTCAAAGCTGGTAAGGTATTCGCGTGTGTAGGTAATGCCGCCCATATCAAAACGGGCAGTAGCAGTAGCCGTACTGATGTCGAGGCTGCGGCGGTAATTGCTGACCTGCATATCGTGCTTATAATCAAAATTCAGGGTAAGGTTGCCCAGCACCTGATAGCAGCCAAACTGCACGTTAGCACCATCTCCCGAGCCTGAGCCCGGGCCTTTACACACAAAATTCTGGTTGATGAGTTCCTCGGCTTCTTTATTTTTACCCTGAAGTAACAGCTGCCTTATCTGCGGCAGGTACTTACTGGCTTCATAATTATTGGCATCCTGTGGCGAGCCGCTCCATAGTGTAATGTCGTTCAGCACCACTTTTTCGGTATTGATACCGCTATCTGGCGTCATGCCCAGGCGGCCGTTGCCCAATGGCAGGGTTTCTTCCCATTGCGAGGCCGGTTTGGAGTACCACAACTCAAGCGGGTTGTTTTGGCTGTAGCCGAATGCTGTAGCCGCAAATGCAATTATGGCTAATACTTTCTTTTTCATTATCTGATATTCTAAAATTCTAATCTATTTTATTCCCACTTCTTATTGGGTTTAGACCCCATAGTAAATTCCAGTACGCCGCCTGCGTTTATGTCGCTTTGCGTGATGGTGGTTTTGGTGTACTTCTTACCATTTAGCGTGGCGCTTTGTATGTATTTATTGGCTTCGGAAACATTTTTTGCTTTAACCGTAAAGGTCTCGCCCGATGGTGTTTGTATGGTGGCTTCTTTCAGGATTGGCGTACCAATATCATACACGCCGCCCGCGGGATTAACCGGGTAAAAGCCCATGGCACTGAACACATACCACGCCGAAAGCTCTCCGCAATCATCATTACCGGCATAGCCCGATGATGTGGTGTTGTACATTTTATGGAGGATTTCCCAAACGTATTGCTGGGTTTTCCAGGGCTGGCCGGCGTAGTTGTAAAGATAGGCTATATGGTGGCTGGGTTCATTACCGTGAGCGTACTGCCCAATAAACCCTGATGCATTATCGTTAACCTCCTCAGGCCTGTCTTCAAGGGTAAAAAAGGTGTCGAGCTTTTTAGCGAAAGCCGCATTGCCGCCTACAAGGTTTATAAGCCCTTTTACATCATGTGGCACATACCAAAAGTACTGCCAGCCGTTGCCTTCGGTAAACGGATAGCCGCCGTTAGCGCCATATTTAAGCGGGTCAAACGGGCCTATCCACTGACCTTTATCATCCTTTGCACGGAAGAAACCCATTTGGGCATCATACAGGTTTTTATAGTATTGCGAGCGCTTTATAAAGTGGTTGTAATCTTCCGTCTTACCAAGCTTCTGCGCAAGCATTGCCACGCAATAATCGTCATAAGCCATTTCAAGGGTAAGGGAAACCGACTGCGATTTTAGATTCTCGGGGATATAGCCAAACTGCTCCCACATCTTAAACGGTGAGCCCGGGTGCTCGCGCAACGACGATTGCTTTACGGCTTCAAAAGCGGCGTTGGCATCAATACCGGGGATGCCCTTAAGCACCGCATCTGCAATAACGGGAATGGAGTGGTTGCCTATCATGCAGTAATTTTCCTGCCCCCACAGCTGCCAAATGGGCAGGTAGCCAAACGATTTATAATACCTGAGCATACTGTTTGCAAAGTACGCCGAACGTTCCGGCTGTAAAAGGGTGTACAACGGATGCGCACCACGGTAGGTATCCCAAAGCGAGAAGGTAGAGTAATACGGCTCTTTCGAGTTATGTACTGTAAAATCGGGCGCAGCATAATCGCCGTTTACATCAGATATAATATTAGGCTGTATAAACGTATGGTACAAAGCCGTGTAGAATATTTCTTTTTGCTGCGGGGTACCGTCTACCTTAATTTTAGAGAGCTCGGTTTCCCAGGTTTTGTCGGCAGCAGCAACCGTACCGTTAAAATCCCATACAGGGATTTCAGCCTGTAGGTTGGCTTTGGCATTCTCAATGCTCGTCGCCGAAAGCCCAACCTTAACGAGCAGTTCAGTAGCATTATCAAAGTCCAGTACAGCACGTATTGCCGTTCCGTTTACAACAACGGCATTGTCATAACTGTTACCGCCATCCGTCACAAAATTGTGGGCAATGGGCTGAGAAAACTCCACATGGAAATACACCTTTCGCATCGGCGCCCATCCTGTAATAATACGGTAGCCTTCTATGGTATGATCGTTTACGAAGGTTATTTGCGAGGCAATAATGCGCGTGTTCCAGTCTGATTTTTTCATGGAATGGTCAAGGTCAAAAAACACGTGCGCGGCCTGCCCTTTCGGGAAGGTATATTTATGGAAACCCACATGGGTAGTAGCTGTAAGCTCAGCCTTAATGTTGTGCTTTTGCAGCAGCACGCTGTAATAGCCGGGGTGTGCAACCTCATCCTTATGGTTAAAGGGGCTTTGATACGGGTTTTCACCCGGTACAGCCTGTATGCGCGCACCACTAAAAGGCATGAGCATTACATCAAAAAGTTCGGCCACACCCGTACCGCTAAGGTGGGTATGGCTAAAGCCTGCAATGGTGGTATCGTTATAATTATAGCCACACGCCACGCTCCAGTCGGGCACATTACGGGTGTCGGGGCTTAGCTGCACCATACCAAACGGCACTGTGGCTCCCGGATAATTATTACCCGACAGCGGCGAACCCTGTGCCGCGCCCGTACCTATAAACGGGTTTACATAACCGGTTAGCTTTTGCTGTGCAAAGGCGCCGGTAGCGGCAAGTACTAGTAGTATTGTTTTAATTTTCATATATCGGCCTCACCCCCAACCCCTCTCCAAAGGAGAGGGGAGCGAGCTTCACTCAGATTTAATTAAAAAATTATTATCATTCAGTTTTTTGTCTCCACAGATTATGAACGAGTGGCAATTCCCCCTTTGGGGGTTAGGGGGCATTATAAGGCTCTGCTTTTATAACGGGCTTTTCTCCTGCTTTAAGCAGGGTTTCATCAAACTCTATGAGCACCTCACTGCTCTCGCCTTTAAACAGCGTAAAGTAGTTGTTGCTCACAATACCCGGTAAAATCTGCTCCCCGGTTTTGCTGTTAAGCGCCTGCACGCGTATGCCAAATGCCACACCATCAGGGCTGCTAACTTTTACCGAAACATAATACTTACCGTTACGTTTTGTTATTTTTTCAGATGTTTTAACAGCTAATTTGGGTAACTTGTTAAGCGCTGTAAAATCTTTCATGTTTAGCCCGCGCCAGTAAAAGTTTTCGCTTACCAGCCAGCCTGAGGCATCTTTCAGCTTTAGCTTAATAAAGTGCACATCAGTAAGGCCGTTGGTATCGGCATCAGCGCCATACACTTTAAAATCAAACAGCGAATACCCCCAGCCGGTACCGCGCTTAATGCCCTGCATGCGCACGTAGCGTGCGCGTGTTTCGGTAAACGAAAGCGCCTCCGGGCCTGTTTTGCCCTGCATTACGGTAACGGCATCCGTCCAGTTTTGCGCATCGGTGCTCAACTGAATTTTGTATTCTTTGGCGTAAGCGTTTTCCCAATTTAGCGATACACGGTTTACCATGTGTTCACTTTGCAGGTCAATATAAATCCATTCGCCGTCTAAATTATCGGCAGACCATCGGCTGCTGTCGTTACCATCGTTAATAAATTGGGTATTTCCGCCTGATGATGCCACAACCGGCTTTTGATATGCCAGGTCTTTCTGGTTGCTGAAAAACGGTATTACAAAGCTTTCGGTAGAAGTATCAGAATACGAATCTATGGTAGCATTTTGGCGGAATTTAGTCACCTCTTTACCGTCCATGTTATACACCGCAGCTTCTGCCTGAAGGTTTTTATAATCAGTAGCTGTGGTATTGGTTACCTTAACGGAATTGCTTGTTGGGTCCCACAAAATGTGCAACGGCTCGCAGGCCGATTTTACGCCCCAGTAGGCCCCGGTAAGGTCATAATAATAGTCATAGGTTTGCCACACCATGCTGGGGTAAGCGCTCTGGCTCATCCATATCATAACTCCCGATGCGTCTTCCCACATATTGGCAAGCCAGCCTTCATACATGGCCTTATTGGTTTCAATATTCAGGAATTGCGCTTTTTTGGTATAGTCTTCAATGCCGGTTGGTGCGCCATAGCGTTCGGTTATGCTACGGTCATAATCATCAGGCGCAGCGTTGCCCGCATTGGTACCAAAATAGTGCTTGTTCCACATTTCATTGCGCGGCCAAAGGTATTTTTCAGGGATGAATTTCTTAAGGCTCTCCACATTAGGAAAAACAGCTGTACCTATCTCGCTGCGCAAACCCCATCCGGGGCCATCTCCGGTACCAAAATAAGCCGCCGGATACTTGGTAAAGTACCATCTTGGGTCTTTATTGCCCCAAAGGCCACTGCCACTCAGGTTACCGGTGTTAGAACACGGCTGGTAATGGCGGTCGTTATGATCAAAGGTTTTAATGCTTTCGGCAAGCCAGCCGTTTAACGGCGGTTGCGGAACGCCCTCGTTATTGCCACACCACAGCGCAATACAGGCGTAGTTGCGGTAGCGTCTAATCTTTTCAACGGCATTCTCGTTAAAATTGTTGATGTCTGCCGGTAGTGTTGGGTTGGCATTCAGCCAGAAGTCATCCCACACTAAAATACCGTATTTATCGCAGGCCTGGTAAAACTCCTCATCGGTAGTACTGCCCAGCCAGTTGCGTATCACGTTATAATTCATCTCTTTATGCAGGCGCACTTTCAGGTCATATTCCTCTCCGCGGGCACGCAATAGGTATTCACTCATACCCCAGTTGCCACCTTTAAGAAATACGCGCCTACCGTTAATGGCAATGTGCAGCACACCGCCTTCGGTATCATAGCTGTATTTGCGGATGCCAAAGCTTACCTTCTTCAAATCAGTAACTTCATCGCCTATCTTAAGCTTAAACTCGCAGGTATACAGGTTGGGGTCGCCATAGCCATTGGGCCACCACAGGCGCGGATTGTGAATGCTCAGGTTGCTGTACTGCTCTTTACTAAGGCTAACGGTTGCTATCCTTCCGGCTTCTACATCAAACTTTTTACTGAAGGTAATATTACCGGGCATTATGGTACCTATAAGTTCGCCCTGCTGGTTTTGTGCCGAAACGTTCTTCACGTCTACCTTAATTTCAATGTCGGCACGGGCGTTAGTGGGGAGGTTGGTGCGAATCCACGGATCTTCCATTACTATTTTGCCGGTATTGCTCAGGTATACATCGTCTACAATGCCGGAGTTAAGCCCCGGAACATACGGAATCCAGTCCCAACTGGCGCTTGCCACATAGGTTGGGCTACCGTAATTATTGAGCGGAAGCTGCGGTACACCTACCAAAACAGCCAGTACATTCTTGCCGTTGCGGTTTACCAGTTTGGTAATATCGAAAGTGCCGCGCTGCATCATCCCCTTGAGGGTAGCCAGCCTCTTACCGTTAAGGTATACATCGCCCCAACGGTTAATGCCTTCAAAATTAAGCCATATTATTTCTTTGTTGAAACCGGCCGGTACAGTAAACTCAGTACGGTACCAGTAGCTGCGGTCATACTTAGCGCGGTCTACATTATGTATGTTGTCGGCATAGTTTGGGTCTTTTTCCAGCCCTGCCGCCACATAAGAACTAAATACCGTGCCCGGTACCACAGCATTTACCCAGCCCTGGCCGGTATAGCCCTGCTTCAGGATGCTAAGGCTATCTGCACCAACTTCTGCCTGCGGTTTTACCTGCCATGCTATTGCAGCGGAATTTAAAGAAGCCTTCTGTACCTGTGCAAATGTTGCTACAGGAAATAAAAAAAAGGCTAAGCATTTGATTAAGTGTTTACTAAACATTTTATTTTGTGTTGCTGTATTGGCATAAAAATACCCATACCCGGCTGGCTTGCCGGATACGGGTATATTATTTTAAATCAGTTTATTGCTTAATGAACTTGTAGTTTTGGCTGTCTTTGCCATTTTTAACCGAAACAATATACAGTCCTTTTGTAAGGCTGCTTACCGGTATTTGTGGCGACATTGTGCCGTCTATCTGCATATTTTGAGCCCAAACCTGTTTTCCTGTAATATCTGTAATGGTTACTGTAGCCTCACCGTTTACTGCATTTGCAAACTTAATGGTAAGGTTATCATTAGCCGGGTTAGGGAATACATAGCCTGATGTTTCTAAAACCGGGGTATCTACACTAAGCGATGAATCCCTCAGCCTGTAAATACGGGCATCTGAACCCGGCATATTAAAGCTCATAGCACCTGAAGCCGTAGACGTTTCGCCTCCAAAGAACTCTTTTACGTTATAAGTAATGCTTGTGTTAAGCCCCACCCTTTCTAACGGAATATTAGTATCGGCAGCAGCGCCTGCATAGTTAAATACCGCTACATACGTATTATCTCCTATAGTTGTATAAAACACCCTTGAAGCCGTGTTACCTGTGTTGCCATCTGCCGGCCTGAAACCTGCATCAGCTTTGGCAAGTACTAAAAGGTCAGGGTTTTGCAGCATGCTCTCGGCAGTATTAATCCACGGGCCATCAGCAGAATAATCATCACCCACGGTAATGGTACCGGTAACAATTGATGATGCATAACGTGCTCGGTTAACATTTATAGGCTGTGTGCCTATTACTACGTTGTCGGCATCCATAAAGTCATACATTTTGTTTTGCCACCAGCCGTAAGTAGTACTGTTAAGGGTATACTCAGTATCGCCTATACCTGCATAAGCATCGCACGCTATACGGCGCATGTGTGCATAAGGGCCGGTTGCATTGTTAGGACAAATAGAAGCCTCAACAAGCATATCATCGCCTATAGCATCAATAAGGTATTTCATACCTACGTGGTAGGCTTCCATACCGGTGTGCACCTGCCAGTCATAAAAACTATCGGCCTCAATACCGGCGTGGTCTAAAAAGTCAAGCTTAATCATTGTAAAGCCCGCTACTTTAAACCTCTCTATAAAATGGTCTATCCTCATTTGTGTAGCAGGGTGCGTAGGGTCCATTGCATAAGCACCAGACATGGTAAACGGGTTGTTGTTAACCTTAGTCCAGGTTTGCTGATAGTTATAAGAGCTGCCTTCTATAGGTCGGGCAAACATACCCCAGTCTACAAACGGCGCCCAGTATATACCCGCCTGCATGCCTTTACTTTCGGCATACTGCACAAATTCAGCCAGCTGGGCATCGGTCATGTTATCCCAGTATGAGTCAAGGTCTATGTAAAGCGTATTGTCTTCAGTACGGAAAGCCGGTACGTTATCATGAAAGAAATCAACCACCCCTTTAGCCTTGGTAAGGTTAAGGTTGGTTTGTATTACACCCCAGCTGTTCCAGCCCATAGGCTTGGCAGCCGTCCAGTCAGCAATATATTTAGGCTGCATAAGGGCGCTAAGTTCACCATAGGTTTCAAAGGCAGTACGCCAGTCGTCATTAGCTATAATAGCCACTTTGGTAGACGGGCAGTAGTCTAACCCTATGTTTACCCAGCCGTGGCCACGGGTATCGCGCGTTACGCTTTGTTGTGCAAAACCGTTAAATACAGATACATAAGCAGAACCGGCACTACCACCCTGAACGCTTACGCCCGATTTCCAGCGTGAGTTATCAATAGAACCCAACACAAGGCCGTGGCGGCTGTCATTACTGTAAAGGTTAGTAACCTCCGCACCCGTAAACTCTGTAGTGGCCAGTACGTTAGCACTATAACGTATCCAGGCATCGTTATCATAAGGTACGTTAAGTGCCCTTGTATCGCCACCGGCAAAATCAGGGCTTACATTGTAACTGGTAAGCGGAGACATCCTGTAGCAGTTTGCACCGGCACCCGTAAGCGCTACCTGCACCACAAGGTAATCCTTACCGGTATAGGTATAAAAAGTTTGCTCCATATTATTGGTATACCCTCCTGAAAGTGTAATAACGTGCTTTGTACCGCTACCTATTTCATCAGTAAACGCTTCAGATGTATGTGCCGCATTTGTATAGCCTGTACTCACATTATTCTGGTTACCATTGGCTGTAGCCGAAGCTCCGGTTATAACCGTAACACCATCCATAACCACATTATAGGTTTTGGCGGTAAGGTTGTACTGCACCTGGTTGTTTGCACCAAAGTCAATTACCTGAAGCTGCGATGCCGTAACGGCCGAAAGCACTATTTTATCAAGGTTTGGCCCCCATGACGGGCTGCCGAATGTTATGTTTGTACTGCCTGCATTAAGGTAAATACTAATATTAATTGAAGCCGCGGTGCTCCATCCGCCAGATGCCGATACAGGCACTATAAGGGTATTACCCGTACCCGGTGTTATAGAAAATGTGCGCGGATCTCCGGTAGCATAAAAAGTTTGCATATTATACCAACCTGCATTGGCTACATTTACTGCTATGGTTACCGTAGATGAGCTGCTCAGGTTGCCCACAATCGAACCCGAACAGGCATCGCAGGACTGTATATTGGCATCGCCGGTAAGGGTACCAGCTTCTGCTTCATAGGTTTGTGCAAAAGCGCCACCTGTAAACAATGCAGCTGCCATGGCCAGCATACTCCTGTTTATCAGGCTATTTACAGTAATTTTCTTTACATACATGATATTTAGATTAACGGGGTTTGTACTATACTATACTATTATGCAATATTAAGCATAAATTGTTAATAGCAAAATATTATGGCATAAAAAATACTCTTTCAATATAATATAACGATGTAATATTATGAAATAGACAATTGTTTACTTATGAAGCACATAATCAGATAATATAAGGATCAGACAAAATAATATTTAAACACTTAAAAAAGCTTAAGTAACTTACTGCGTTAAATGTAAAATTAACCCTTATATTTAATGTGCTAATAACAAACACACTACCCATAATGAAATATAGGAAACCGCTAAATTTCGTAACAAAAATCAGCCTCTTTACCCTGCTTAGCCTACCCGCTATTACCCATGCCAGGATTACCTTGCCAGCCTTTTTTAACGATAACATGGTGTTGCAGCGCAATGCCACGGTAAAAATATGGGGTTGGGCAAATACCGGTGAAGAAGTAATCCTAACCACCGGCTGGGATAATGCCGTATATAAAGTAAAGGCTAACAACCAGGCGCAATGGAACTTAACAATTAATACACCGGGTGCAGGCGGCCCGTACACCCTTAATTTTAAAGGGTATAACCAAATAAACCTTAAAAATGTAATGCTGGGCGAAGTATGGCTGGTAAGCGGCCAAAGCAATATGGAATGGACTGCCAATTCAGGGATTGATAATGCCTATGCCGAAGTGGCACAGGCCAACTACCCTGATATCAGGTTTTTTACGGTTGCTAAGGTAACGGCTGATGCACCACAGCTTAACCTGCCCGGAGACTGGCAGGTATGCACGCCCGAAACCATGAAATATGCTACTGCAATAGGTTATTTCTTTGCACAAAAAGTACACAAAGACCTTGAAAATGTTCCTGTTGGTATTATCAACACAAGCTGGGGCGGTACTCCCGCCGAAATATGGTTTCCTGTCGAAGATGTAGCTAAAGACCCCGTGGTGGCTGAGGCGGCATCAAAACTTAAACCTGCAATTTACGGCCCTACAGAACCCGGGCGGACGTGGAATGCCATGGTTAACCCACTGGCCGGCTTTAAGATAGCCGGGGTACTGTGGTATCAGGGTGAGAGCAATGTGGGCAGTACTGTTTACAACAAAACCCTTGGCGCACTCATCAATTCATGGCGCACTGCATGGGGCTATGAGTTCCCGTTTTACTTTGTGCAGATTGCCCCGTATAAATATGGAGAAGGCGACTGGGGCGTACAGATTCGAAATTCCCAACGCCTCGTGCTTAATGAAGTTGCCAATACGGCTATGGCTGTAATTAGTGATATTGGCAATATAAACGACATTCACCCCCGCGATAAAAAATCAGTAGGTATTCGCCTGGCTAACATGGCATTAACCAAAATTTACAAAGTAAATAACAACCTTGTAGAAAGCCCGCTGTTTAAGGCTCTTACAATTAAGGGAAATACTGCCGAAATCAGTTTCGATAACGCTAAAGGCCTGTATTTTAAGGGTAAAACATCTAATTTGTTTGAAGTTGCGGGCCAGGATGGTGTTTTCCATCCCGCTAAGGCTAAAATCAAAAAAGACAAGGTATACCTTATTTCAAAAAACGTAAAAACACCTGTATATGTGCGCTTTGCCTGGGGCAATACTGCTGAGGCTGACATTTTTAACAGTGCCAACCTGCCTGCTTCTTCTTTTACAACCGAAAACATTGACAAATAAATGACCAAACCAACAACTTTAGCCGTACTGATGCTGTTTGCCATCAACTCGGCGCAAGCCCAGAAAAACAAGAAAATGGACACAAACAAACCTGTAAATGAGCGCGTTGAAGAGTTGCTCGCTAAGATGACCCTCGAAGAAAAAGTGGGCCAGATGAACCAGTATAACGGCTTTTGGGAAGTAACCGGCCCTGCCCCAAAAGAGGGTAATGCCGCCATAAAATATGAGCACCTGCGCAAGGGCTGGGTAGGCTCAATGCTTACCGTTCGCGGGGTAGACCAGGTGCGTGCCGTGCAAAAAATAGCCGTTGAGGAAACCCGCCTGGGCATACCGCTTATTATAGGTTTTGATGTAATTCACGGGTATAAAACCCTAAGCCCCATTCCGTTAGCCGAAGCCGCAAGCTGGGATATGGCCGCCATCCGCAAATCTGCCGAGACCGCTGCCGCAGAAGCCTCTGCATCAGGTATTAACTGGACTTTTGGCCCAATGGTAGACATAAGCCGCGATGCCCGCTGGGGCCGTGTGATGGAAGGTGCAGGCGAAGACCCGTTCCTGGGCAGTAAAGTGGCCGAAGCCCGTGTTAAGGGCTTTCAGGGCGATACCCGGGCCGACCTTGCCAAACCTAACACCATTGCCGCATGTGCCAAGCACTTTGCAGGCTATGGCTTTGCCGAGGCCGGCCGCGACTACAACACCGTAGACATGGGCAATGCCACACTGTATAACACTGTGCTTCCGCCCTTTAAGGCTGCTAATGAGGCCGGTGTGCGCACCTATATGAACTCATTTAACATCCTTAACGGGGTGCCTGCCACGGGTAACAGCTTCCTGCAACGCGACATCCTTAAGGGCAAATGGGGCTTTGACGGCTTTGTGATAACCGACTGGGCCTCAATACGCGAGATGATTAACTGGGGGTATGCCAAAGATGGTGCCGAAGCAAGCCTTAAAGCGGTAACCGCCGGTGCTGACATGGACATGGAAAGCCATCTGTATGTAGCTGAATTAGTGAAACTTGTAAACGAAGGCAAGGTGGACATCACGCTGGTTGACGATGCCGTGCGCCGTATTTTAAGGGTAAAGTTTGAGTTGGGCCTTTTTGACGACCCCTACCGCTATTGCGACCCAAAACGCGAGAAAGCCACCATTGGCAGCAAAGCAAACCACGAAGCGGTTTTAGACATGGCCAGGAAGAGTATTGTACTCTTAAAGAATGATAATCAGACACTTCCAATAAAAAAGAACGGGCAAAAAATAGCCGTAATAGGCGCCCTTGCAGCCGATAAGAACAGCCCATTGGGCAGCTGGCGCATTGCGAGCGACAACAATACCGCAGTATCAGTACTTGAGGGGCTACAGCAGTACAAAGGCAACACCCTGACCTTTGAAAAAGGCACGGAACTCATTGAGGGTGAGGCTACTTTCCTTCAGGAGGTGGTGTACAATACTACCGACCGCAGTGGGTTTGAAGCCGCCAAAAAGGCTGCTAATCAGGCAGATATAGTAATTATGGTGCTGGGCGAGCACGGCTTTAGCAGTGGCGAGGGCCGCAGCCGTACTAACCTTGACCTGCCCGGCCTGCAAGAGGAACTTTTAGAGGAAATATACAAGGTAAACCCGCGTATAGTGCTGGTTCTCAATAACGGAAGGCCCCTTGCACTGCCCTGGGCGGATGCCCACATCCCTGCCATTGTAGAGGCCTGGCATCTGGGTACCGAGACCGGAAACGCTGTGGCTCAGGTACTTTACGGCGATTACAACCCCAGCGGCAAACTGCCCATGAGCTTCCCGCGCAATGTGGGCCAGGTGCCCATTTATTACAACATCCACAGCACCGGAAGGCCTACAAATGCTGATGATAACGTGTTCTGGTCGCACTACAGCGATGTGGAGAAAACACCACTCTACCCCTTTGGTTATGGCTTGAGTTACAGCACGTTCCAGTACAGCAAGCCTGTTCTTGACAAGACAACCTATGCTAAAGGCGAACCTGTTAAAGTATCAGTAACTATCAAAAATACAGGTAATTATGACGGTAAAGAGGTAGCACAGCTGTACATTCGCGATGTATTTGCCAGCCTCTCAAGGCCGGTTAAGGAGCTTAAGGGCTTTGAACTGGTAGATTTAAAGAAAGGCGAGAGCAAAACCATCACTTTCACACTGACAGACAAAGAGTTAGGCTTCTACAACAACAATGGCAACTACCTTGTAGAGCCCGGTATCTTTAAGGTATTTGTGGGTACTTCTTCAGACGATGTTCAGGAGGTAGAATTCGAACTTAAGTAACACAGTAATTTCTTACGTTTTAAGATAATTTTAACGCTAATTTTTCACTTTCGGAATTCATTTTCACGGTGTGAAACCAAAAACACCAAAAGTTTAAAATCATGTCAAGATTGACAAAATAATACCGGGTGTTGCAAAGACAATTTTAGCTTTTGCAGCACCCGTTTTATTATAACTAAAAATTATGAAATAAAGATTTTTAACTCTTAAAATCTATTAAGCGTTCCCTTCTACAAATTTTGGAAGATGGTTTTCCTTAAAAGTAGTATAGCTTAGGTTAAACCCCTAAAAATAGTAGTTTAGCAACAGCTGCACATTTGTATTATACACTTTTGCAGGCCCATCGTTTACAAATGTATTAAAACTACCGCGAGACATATTTATCTGTACTGCCCAGTCTGGCTTAAAGCGCCAGCCCACACTCAGGGTAGGTCCCAGGTCAAACTCACGCGCCTTAAGGTTTGAAGGCTGGCTTAGGGTAACATCGCCCTCGGTAATGGTCTCAGTAACGTTGTCCCCTACCAGGAAACTTACCTGTGGGCCCAGCTCAAAAAACACATTCTCTTCTACATAGAGGCGTGCTTTTACAGGTATTGCAATATATTTTAGTTTAGCTTCCCGCTCAATAAAAGGGTCGTTTTCTTCCCTGCGTGGTTTGTATTTTCCACCCATATCGGCATAACTAACAGCAATATGCAAATAGAGTTTGCGGTACAGGCGTGCCTCCATAAAAAGTGAGGGCGAGAAAGAGCCGGTACTGTTATATTCATCTACATGGCCTCTTATGTTAGAAATATTTAGCGCCGCACCCGCGCCAAAAGAATACTTTTTATAGTCCTGTGCAGCAGCCGTAACGCCGCAGGCCAGCAATGCGGCCAGAAGAAGGTTTTTCATAAGGTGATTTTAACGGCGCAAATATAGCAATACAAACGTTTTTTACTGCCTGTTTTGTAGCCATTCTACCGCTTGTTTTAAAGCCCTGTCGGGGTCAATATCTTCATCGGGCTTTACCGGAATACCGTATTTTTTCTTATCCCTGTCGGCAAACACCGCCACCGTAAGCAGCATACGCGAACCATCTAAAAGCGTAAAACCCTGGTTTGCTGTAGAAACCCCATAAGTAGGTTTACCGAAACTGCGCGTATTTGGCCTGCCTCTAAACGCCACCGTAACCGTCTCTCCCGAACTGGCCGTGAGCGTATCGGTCAGCACCGCCACATACGGGTTTTGCTTCTTTAAACTATAGATATGCGGACTGATAAGCGTATCATTTTCAAGTAGTAAACTACCGGAATTATACTCCCACTTTGCCATTTTTCCGTCAGGATAGGCCGTGTAGCCCAAAATCCCTTCACCCAAAATGGGCGCTATACCCAATAGCATAGGCGCCATATCGCCCCCAAAATTACCCCTCAGGTCTACCACCCAGCCTTTAAGATTGCTGCTATCCTGCGCCTTTATCCTGTTAATTATATCTTCTGTAAAGGCTTTTTTACTGCTGTCGTTACCCATACAGTACCTAACCCTTATGTAGCCAATATCCCCTGGTACAGCAGCATCAGGCAATACAGGTGGCGCACCAAGCTCATCTTCATCATTTCCTGAAACAGGTGCAAAATAACTGTGGCTGTCGCCCAATAACCTAATGGCGTGGTGTATGGCTGGGTAGGTATCGGCAACCGTAACGGCATTGCCTGCTTTTTCAGATACTTTTTCCCTGAAATCCTTCCAGTCAATCGTATTCCTGTTAACCGAATGTTGTTGCATAACACCCAAAACCTCATCAATATAAGTACGGGCTTCGCTGCTCATGGCGGTTTCGGTAGGCTTGCACCCAACAAGTAATAGGGGTAGGATGAGGATGAGGATGTTTTTCATGATGGAAGATGTATTGGCTATAGCCAAAAATATCAGTTTTCAGTTTAAAAGCCAAAAGCCTGTTCAATTTAGAACAGGCTCTCAGGTAGCGGTTTGAATCTCTTCGCTTCGCGCAACAAATATAATACATTTTCAACTACTTTATCTTCCCATTAAACTCCTTAACCAGCTTTAGCGTGCTGTCGCCGCTAAAAACGGTGTTGAGCCCTTGCGGCTCCTGCGGCGGGTCGGCCGTAAAATCATCACCCTTGCGCCAGTGGCCGTTGGCCGGGTTGTTTTCGCCCGTACCGCCATAGCCCCAAAAGTTAAGCGCAGTAAACACCTGCCCTGCCTTTATGCTCTTGGCAAGCCGTTCAAAAATAGCCCTATAATACGCATCACGGTCGGCCGTGGTCGACTTACGGTCCAGGCTCTCCCCTTCCCTGGGCAGGCCAAATTCTTCCAGCACAATAGGTTTGTTAAGCTTTTGTGCCACGGCAATATGTTCGTCTATATATGCCATTGTGCTGCTTATAGCCGTGGGAAGCGTGGCCTTTGCATTATCGTGCTTGTACCAGCCCCAGTTTTTAGGCCAGATGTGCATGGTGAGGTAATCAATCTTAGGGTTGTTGTGTGTACGCTCAAACACCCCTATATCATCTGCCGAACCCGCCTTGCCCTCGCTACCGGTGCAAATAAGGTGGTAGGGGTCTAAACGGTCAATTTCATTTACCACATCATTAACCCAGGTGGTAAAGGCGGCCTCGTTATCTGCCGTAAAAACCCGCGGCTCGTTGCCTATTTGCCAGGCCATAATGGTAGGGTCTTCGGTATACTTAACCTTGCTGTAGGCGTTGGTGCGGCCCAGTATGTAGCCAATGTGCTTTTTAAACGCCTCCTGGCACGGCTGGCAGGTTACAAACTGCTTTACATAGTCCATAAACTGCGGCCATGTATTAGGCGGAATGTTAGGGTTGGGCAGCGTACCATAGCCGTT
The DNA here is from genome assembly GCF_001278115.1 of Flavobacterium akiainvivens. Classification (GTDB taxonomy): domain Bacteria; phylum Bacteroidota; class Bacteroidia; order Flavobacteriales; family Flavobacteriaceae; genus Flavobacterium; species Flavobacterium akiainvivens. The sequence continues at coordinate 1,653,057 of NZ_LIYD01000005.1, forward strand.
CCACTCCAGGTATTGGCTCATGCCGCCGCTCCACTCCCAGTTGTTGGTAAGGTACAGCACAGCATACATATTGCGTTTGCGCATTTCGCCAAGCAGGTAGTCAAGCCCATCGAGCAATGCCTGGTCATACTCGCCCTGTTTGGGCTGTAGTGCAGGCGTAACGGTATAGTCAAGCGTACCGCCCTCTGCTCCTACCATAATGCGCAGGTTGTCTATGCCGTTTGCCTTAAGCTCGTCGAGCTCTTTGGCAAGGCGTTCGCGGTTACCCACAGTAGTACTGGCCAAAAGGCTGCCATACCAGTAGTTGGCACCTATGTAATGGTAGGGTGTATTGCCCTTATAAAATTGCGTACCCTTAACGGTAATGTGTTGCGGTACACCTATTTTTTGTGCTGCACACGATAATGCCAGTGGAAGCATAGCGGCGCAAAATATGGTTTTTATTGTGTTCATGATAATTGGTTGTGAGTTGTGGGTTGCGGGTTGAGCGGTTCCTGAACTGTAAAAACAACCCACACCCCTCAACCATTAACTAAAAAAAGGGCACGGCCAAAGTCCCCACGGCCGCACCCAAAACAAACATTTATTAACCCAAATTAAAAAATTTCATTACTGTGCAGGCATTACGTACATATCAGGCATATTTTCCTGCAAAACCGACTCCGGTTTATTGGCAAAATCTACAAAATCCTGCGTATTGGTTTGACCCGCAGGCGGCACAAAGTAAAAGGTTTGGCTGTTGCCCCAAAACATTACAAACGCCAGCTTTACATTATTTTGTGTCATAACATTATACACATCAGTACCAAACCACCCCGGAATAACCGGTACTCCCGGCGATACACTCCAGCCGGTTTCGGTAAGTGCTGCCACTTTTACTTTTTCCTGCGCCAGGTTGCTCAGCATTACCAGCTTATTATTGGCAATGGCAACACCGTTATCAACACCCATAGCCAGGTCGCCATAGTTGTCCATGCCCAGTACATCTATATATCCATCGCCCGGATAGCGCTCCAGGTACTGGTTTGCGGTTGTATAACTGTTATCGGGCGCATAGCTGTACAGCACGTTGTGCACGTTTTTAGTATCGCGAAGGTATTGCACTGTAAACTGCCAGGCCTGCTTAAACTGCGCCGGTGTGCACCACTGCGCCCCCCACCAAAACCAGCTGCCGTCAAACTCATGAAACGGACGGAATATAACCGGTATCAGCTTGTTGTTATTGTCTTTAAGGTTGTTGAGCACATCGGCCACCTTGTCGAGCTTTGCCTTGTAATACTCATGGTTTTCACCACCGGGCAGTATGCTGGCAAAGGCATTCTGCTTTTGGAAATCAGTCATATCGTGTGTATAAAACGATGCCCCCTCATAAGGCTCGCGCAGGTGCCAGGTAAACATATTTACCATGCCTTTGCCATAAGCCTCCTTAACATCATCGGTAATAATTATTTCCTGCTCGTGAAACCAGTTCCAGTCTTCGCCGGTATTCTGGTCATCAGTTATAAACATAAAGTCGCTGCCCAGCAGGCCCGGGTCGCTACCGGTAGCGCTTTTCATATCGCTTTCAGGCCCTGAGCCATAAAACGATTCAAACGCATCCTGCTGGCCTACAAGGTATTTGGTTTGCTGCAGCTTCCAAAGGTTGTAAAACAGCGCTACCGTTTCGTCAGTAGCATTTGGGTCGGCCATGTAAGACCGTGCGTTGGCCGGTGTAAGCACATCTTCGGTAAAGGGCGGGGTGTCGTCGGTCATGCCGGCAAAGCCGTTATCATCGCCCCCGCAGGAAGCCAGTATAAAGCCAAATACCAGTAAGGCATAGAGTTTTTTCATGGGTATAATATTCAGTCCGGAACAGTACTCCGGATTAGTATAAGGTTATGGGTTTCGTGTTATTGTATGATGCCAAGTTACCGTTTCAATCGTTTGCGTAGTACTGCTTTTTTGTCAAAGGATTGTATTATTTGGTCAGGCAAGGTTATTTCGTAAGGGTGTTTTACAAGTTACTTTCTTCACGCACAGTCTTTGCGAGGAGGAACGACGAAGCAATCTTTACGTTTGAGTGAAGCTCCTCTCCTTTCCTTTGGAGAGGGGCCGGGGTGAGGCTCATAACCTCGCAATAAGCTCCAAACACGCCCTGCTGTTGTGGTACGGGCATTTCCAGAAACCAGCCTTGTCTTTTGGTATTTTTTGGTATGCATCATCTATGCCCCAAATCCATTCGCCGTGCTGTTTATCAAGAATGTATTCCTGCACAAACTGCCAGTTGCGCTCCACAGCATCTAAGTATTTAGTGTCGCCCGTAAGCTGCCACGCATTAACCATCCCTATCATGAACTCACTTTGCGGCCACCAGTGCTTTTCGGCAATAAGCCTGCCTTCGTGAGGGTCATACTCATACCAAAGGCCACCGTCTTTATTATCAACGCCTTCAAACGTGGCATCGGCCATAATCACGGCGTGTTTTTTATAAATATCGATGAGTTCGGTATCCTGAATTACCTCTGCGCACCATTGCAGCAGCCACGCCGCCTCAATATCATGCCCGTATGAAACCATATCGGGTTTTTCTACCCACTCTTCGTTAAAAAACAGGCGAAGGTGACCCGTTTGGGCATCCATAAAATGGTTGTTTATGGTGTGAAGCAGTTCTGAAATCACGGTTTTCAGCTTAGCATCGGGCCATACGCGAAACAGGTTGGCATACCCTTCTACAATGTGCAGGTGGGTGTTCATGGTCTTGGCCTCGTTGGCATCTTTATCGCTCAGGCGGAGGTCGTCAATGGGGTGCCAATCCCTCGTAAAAGCTTCAAAATACCCTTTGTGGATAGGGTCGAAACTGTGCTGCTCAATTTTTTTATAGAGGCTTATGGCCAATGCCAATACCGCTGCATTTTTAGTAACGCTATAGTATTCCGATAACCCATAAATGGTAAAAGCTATGGCATAGATCTGATTCTTAGTGTCTTTGGCTGAACCATCGGCATTCACACTCCAAAAGATGCCGCCGTGCTGCTTATCGTAAAAATTATGGGCAATATACTCATACGCCCTGCCCGCCAGTTCCAGGTGCTTGTCGTTTTTGGTAACCGGGTAAGCAGCCGAAAATGCCCACAATATGCGGGCATTCAGTACCGAACCTTTTTCGGCAGTATAATCTTTATGTTCGTTAAAATCTATTGTACCTGTAAAGCCCCCGTTAACGGCATCAACCGCGTTGTTTTCCCAATACGTGAGGATGGAAACCAGTTCGGCATGCATGTCTTCTTTTAGCGCCATTACAAAAATTTGCGGTTATTTTCTACCTGTTTCACGATACTCTCTACCGAACCGGCCGATGTAAAAGTGTCTTCCGGCGTATTGATTACATAATCCACAAGCTTATCTATTGTGCTTACCGCCACGTGCATACGCGTATCGCTTGAAGCGTAATAAATAAACACCGTGCCGTCTTCATCGGCAATCCAGCCGTTAGAGAACAATACATTGCTTACATCACCCACACGCTCTTCTCCTTCCGGGGCCATAAAATAGCCCGCAGGGTGGTGTATTACCTTGTCAATCTCATTAAGGTCGGTCATAAACATATACAGCGTATAGCGAAGCCCTGCCGCTGTGTTGCGCACACCGTGGGCCATGTGCAGCCAGCCTTTTTCGGTTTTAATAGGTTCAGGGCCAAGGCCATTCTTTAGTTCATATATAGTGTGGTACACTTTTCCGCAAATAATGCGTTCGTCCTGTACCACCGGGGTTTCCATGTTGTCTACATAGCCCAGGCCTACACCGCCGCCACTGCCTACATCTATAAAACCATCCTGCGGACGTGTGTAAATGGCATATTTGCCGCCTACAAACTCAGGGTGCAGCACCACGTTGCGTTGCTGGCCGGTATTGCTTACCAGGTCGGGCAGGCGCTCCCAGTTAATAAGGTCTTTGGTGCGCACAATACCTGCATTGGCCACCGCCATACTGGTATCCCCGGCAGGGGCGTTAGGGTCTTTACGCTCGGTGCAGAAAACACCATACACCCAGCCGTCTTCGTGCTGCGTAAGCCTCATGTCATACACGTTGGTATCCGGGTTGCCCTCAATCTGCGGAATCACGCACGGGGTATCCCAAAACTCAAAGTTGTCTACCCCGTTAGGGCTTTCTGCTATAGCGAAGAAGCTTTTACGGTCGGTACCCTCTACCCTCACGGCCATAATGTATTTGCCGTTCCACTTGGTAGCGCCGGCGTTAAAGGCCGCGTTTATGCCTATGCGCTCCATGCCAAAGGGGTTGGTTTCGGGGTTAAGGTCATACCTCCAGCTTAGCGGCGTATGGGCAGCCGTAACCACCGGGTTTTTATAGCGGGTATATATACCGTTGCTTTCGGCAACGGGTTCATTTTTCTTTTCTATCAGTTCACGGTGCGCCTTTACAAGGGCATCATAATTGGTTATTACCTTATTTTCAGTAATCATATTGTTGAGGGTATTTGTTTTTGTATTGTCTTATTTACGGTTTAATAATCAGTAAGGCGGTTCCACCATGTTTTTTTCATAATGGCAAAAATCACGGCCAGCAGCGCCAGCACAATGCCAAAGCCCGTCCACTTGCCCAGTATAAAGTACATAGGCAGCAGTGTAAGCAGTATCTGGCCGGTTATGCCCATGCCCACATTGGCCATGTTTATGCTAAAGTTTCGGTTTTTTTGCAGCCCCGGTTCCTGCTGTTCTGCAAGGGCGTGTATGGGCTTCCAGAAGCCCCAGGGGCGCACGGTTTTGTAAAAATGCACCAGGGTTTCGGTATTGGTAGGCGGCGCAGTGTACGAGCCTATAATGCAGGCCACAAGCTGTATGGTTATAAACACCGGGAAGAAATACAGCAACCTTGTTCCTTCAAAAAAATCAGTAGTGCCGGTAACGGAAAGTATGGGCGGAATGGCACTGGCTACAATGCCCGTAAGCATGCCCCAGAAGAACCCGTTTGCGTTAAACCTCCACCAGTACCACTTAAGCACGTTTGCGCATACAAAGCCGCCGTAAAGGCCTGCGGTAATAATGTTGAATATCTCGTTTACGTCTTTTATAAATAAGCCCAGGCCTACGCCGAAGATTACCATTATGGTGCCCGAAACATACCCCATACGGATGATGGATTTCCTGTCAGCATCAGGCTTAAAGTATTTCAGGTAGATGTCGTTTACAATATAGGCCTGGCCTGCGTTTAGCGTGCCGCTGAAATTACTCATAAACGCCCCAAGGAAACCCGCCAGCACAAGGCCCACCAGGCCTACAGGCAAATACTTGTTGATAACCGCCGGCATAATACTCTCAAAGTTGATGCTGCCGTCTGCCGCATGGCTAACAGATAAGTCTTTAAAATATAGTACGCCCAGTATGCACAATCCCATAGTCATAAAGTAGCGTATGGGCAGCAGGATGATGGAGATGAAACCACTCATTTTACTGGCTTCTTCAGGCGACTTAGTGCTCAAAATCTTCTGGCAATCGTAGTTAGGCGCAGGACCTGCAAGGCTTTTTAGCACACCGCTGAAGAACATCATGCCCACCACGGCCGAAAACAGCCTGTAACCGTCTTTCTGTAGTTTTACGCCGGCATCGTGCATAATGTTGGTCCAGTCCAGCCCCAGCTCCATACCAAAAAACGGGTCGTCCCAGCCCAGCGGCATTTTGCTTGTAAATACAATACCTGAATCGGCCAGGTGCATCATGGCTATGGTACCCACAAATATGGAGCATACAATCATGATCATGTATTTTATAAAGTCGGCCAAAACAATGCCGTGCATACCGCCCACAATACTATAAAATGTAGCCACAAGGCAAATGCTCACCCCATAAAACTGCGCAGTAAAGTGCTTGGCGGCAATAAGCGCATCGGTATACTGTGGCGAGCCCACGGCAAACTGCTCTACGTTCTGGTCAAGGAACGGTATTACATCCTTTATACTTTGGTAGGGGATAAATATCTCTAAAAATTCGCCCACACCCACAAATGCATACGCCATATAGCCAATGCACAGCATAAGTGCGAAGGCCACCACCACGGCATGGCTTGATTTAACGCCTTTATCGGTAAGGCCAAAGCGCGTGCCCAGCCATTCGGCGCCGGTAGTGGCGTTGCTGCGGCGCAGCCACTTGCTCAGGAATACCATTAAGAACACCTGGTTAAAAACAGGCCACATCCACGGAATCCACACACTTTTAAAGCCGTATAAAAAGGCCATGCTTACAAGGAGCATAGTTCCGCTAATATCAAACATATCGCTGGCATCGCTAAGGCCCAGCATATACCAAGGCAGCTTTTTGCCGCCCATAAGGTAGCTGTCTTTACTTTTCTTTGCCTGGTTTTTCATAATGATGCCTATGGCTACCATCATAATAAAATAAGCGGCTATTATACAGAGGTCTATTGGCGTTAATCTCATATCGGTTCAGGGCAAACCCCTGTAAATCTTAGTGTTTGTATAGGTTTAGTTTGGTTACATCGCTCTGGAAAAGCGTTTGCGGCAGGTTGTAATACTCAATAAAATCCTGCTCATACTGGTGCCCTTTGTAGGGAGCGTAATAATGCATATGCGGCGGCTCCATGTGCTCATTCCAGCCGTGGTTACGCCACACCAGCACGTATGATATTTTAGCATCACCAATGGACTGGTGCAGGGTTTCCGTCCACCAGGTTGGGTATTTAATTTCCTCAAAACCCGTTTCGGCAATAGCAGTGAGTTTGTTGTGCTCCGTGCCTACTTTTTCCATAATCTGGCAAATACGGTGGGTATCGGCCATAAACTTGTCCATTTTTTTGCCGTCTCCCCCTCCCTGGTATATGTCAAAGCTTATCATGTCTACATAGTCGTCGCCGGGGTAGTATTCCATAAAGTCGGCCTCGGTTTGCACGTTGGCATCGCTGGTGTTGTATACATACAGCAGGTTGTGTACGCCCTTGCCCTCAAAATACGTTACGGTAAATTTCCACAGCTGCTTAAACTGCTCAGGGCTGGTAGTATTTTTGCACCACCAGAACCAATTTCCGGTAAATTCGTGGTACGGCCTAAACAGTATAGGTACCAGCTTGCCGTCGCTGCCTTTCAGTGTAAGGAAGTACTCCGCAGCATTGTCCAGCCATTTTTTAAACACCTCGTGCTTAGCGCCGCCGGGCAGTATGCTGGCTACGGTACCTTCGGGGTTATCCCAGGCATCTTTACCGCTTAACGGGTTGTTCATGTGCCAACTGAAAGTGCTTATCCCTCCCCTGTCATATACCTGTTTTACAAAGTCGCGCTGCTTGTTAAACGGCACACCGTCAAGGTCATTGGCCTCTTTATTCTCCATACGGCCCAAATCCCACCCATATACAGCGGGGTAGTCGCCGGTAACGTCTTTCACGTCGCTACGTCCTTCTTCATAGCGCCAGTTAACGCCATAGGCCAGGGCATCCTGGTGGCCAAACATATAGCCTTTTTCACGGGCTTTAAACAGGTTTTGGTACAGCGCAACGGTTTCCTTTGTGGCTTTTTTATCGGCCGGTAGCGCTGTTTGTTGGTTGGCCTGCTGTGTTGATTTGCATGAAATTGCAAAAAAAGCGGCCAGCAGTATTGTAATTTTATTTTTCATCTATATTTGCATCTCCTTCAATAAGAATTTACGGTGGATGTAAAATTCTTAAATTATTTGACTGATTATTCCTGAGTATATAATTTTATTGAGGCTTTTTTGATAATGCCAAAGATATAACCGGCACAAAAGTTTAGTTAATATTATTTTATCAATATTATAACAAATAATTACAACGTTGTAACTGATATGGACAACCAGAAATTTCACCGTGAGATACCCCCGCTAACTAAGGGCGACAGCTTTTTGGTTTTTGACCGCCTAAAGGATACTTTTGAGTTCCCAATACACTACCACCCTGAGTATGAGATTAATTTTATACTGGGCGGCAAGGGCGTTAAGCGCATTGTGGGCGACCATATTGAGGAAATAGACGATGTAGAATTAGTATTGGTAGGCCCCAACCTGCACCACGGCTGGGAGCTGGGCAGGTGCAAAAACAAGGATATACACGAAATTACCATACAGTTCCACAACGACCTTTTTAGCGATGCTATGCTGGAGCGCCGCATCATGATGCCCATCCGCGATATGTTTAACCGCAGCAACCACGGCATATTGTTTTCTAAAAAAACAGGCACCGAGCTGGCCGAACGCATAAGCCGCATAAGCAAGCTGGACGGTATGGATTATTTCCTTGAGATAATTTCCATACTGCACGACATGGCCAACAGCCGCAACCAGCGACTGCTGAGCACCTACACGGTAGATAACGATGTTTTTGAAGATGACGACAAAATGAAGCTGGTGTATGAGCACATACAAAAACGCTTCAGCGAAAAAATAACCCTTGATGAAGTAAGCGATGTGGCCAGCATGAGCCCCGTATCGTTTAACCGGTTTATAAAAAAGCGCACCGGCAAAACGTTTGTAAACTACCTTAACGACATCCGTGTGGGGTATGCCGCCCGCTGGCTGATAGAAAAAGACCTCAGCATAAGCGAAATTGCTTTTAAGTCAGGGTTCAACAACATCGCCAATTTTAACCGTATTTTTAAGAGCTTAAAAAACACCACACCCAGCCAGTACCGCGAAGAATTTTATGGCATGAAGCGTTTTTTATGATTAAAAAATACTATCATACCGGTATATAACTACAAAACCCTTAAAACAATAACATATTGATTTTAAGGGTTTTAATTTTTAACATAATGTATACTACACTATATATTGCACTATCTACGCAAACGTTAGAGGAAATATTATCATAGAATGATAAAATAATATTAACCAATACTTAACAACTCATCTAAATTTGTTTTTGTCAATAAATCAACCCTAAAATTATTGATAGCCTAATATTACAGTTTAATTATTTAGGATTTAGTAACTAACCAAACACAAATTTTATTATGGGTAACACACTACACAAACTTAAACAAAGGTGTACCAGGGGTAAAACCCTTTTTTACCTGCTCATGCTGTTTTGTGCAGGCACTGCATTTGCACAAAGCACCGTTAGCGGGGTGGTGTCTGATGACAAAGGCATGACAATCCCCGGCGTTAGCGTGGTGGTAAAAGGCACAGATTCTGCCACCACTACCGATGTAGACGGTAACTACAGCATTAGCGCCCCGGCCGATGCCACGCTGGTATTTAGCTTTATTGGCTTTACCACACAGGAAATTGCCATAAAAAACCGCACTTCCATCAACCTTACCCTGATTGAAGAGGCCGAAACCCTAAACGAAGTAGTGGTAATAGGCTACGGTTCGGTAAAAAAAGATGACGTAAACAGCGCGGTATCGTCTATCCGCACCAAGGATATTGAAAACCTTAAGCAAACCACTGTAGACCAAATGATTCAGGGCAAGGCAGCGGGTGTATCGGTAACCAATAACTCGGGCCAGCCGGGCAGCGCGGTGTCTATCCGTGTGCGCGGTACCACCTCTATATCAGGCACTAACGAACCGCTTTACATTATAGATGGCGTGCCCGTAAGCGGTGACGCTACCGGTAAATCAATGAGCGGCAGGCCTATGGGCGGTAATGATTTCAGCTCGGGCGGTGGCGCCGGTAACAATGCCGTTAGCCCGCTTAGTATGATTAACCCTAACGACATCCAAAGCATAGACATCCTTAAAGATGCCTCGGCTACAGCCATTTATGGTTCGCGTGGTGCAAACGGTGTTATTATCATCACCACAAAATCAGGTAAAAAAGGTACAGGCAAGCTTAACTATGAAGGCTATACCTCTACCGCTACCATTTATAAAACGCTCGATGTGCTTAACCTGCGCGAATATGCCGCACAGCAAAACGCCCTGTCGTTAATGTTTGGCATAGCGCCAGAGCAGTTAAGGCCGGAGTTTGCAAACCCGGAGCTACTGGGCAACGGTACAAACTGGCAGGACGAAGTATACCGCACAGCCGTTACACAAAGCCACCAGCTGTCGTTTTCGGGTGGTAGCGAAACCACGTCTTATTACCTTTCGGGCGGGTTTATGGACCAGGAAGGTACACTGCTGGGCTCTGGCTACAAGCGCTATACTATGCGCATGAACCTTGACAGCAAGGTAAAAGACTGGCTGCGTGTGGGCGCTAATGTAAACACCGGTATAACCAACGAGGTGCTTACTATTAACCAAAGCTACGGCGGCCTTATAAGCAACACCCTTTTACAGGCCCCTGATATACCGGTGCGCAACCCTGACGGTTCTTTTGCAGGTCCGCTTGATAACAGCATGAATGCCACCTATTTTAACCCTGTGGCAGAAGCGCTTAGCAAAGACAACAAGCTTATACGTAAAAACTTTTTAGGCAATGTATATGCCGAAGCACAAATTATTCCCGGCCTTAAATACAGGGTTGAGATAGGTGCCAATACCGAGTTTAGCGAGCATACCGAGTTTACGCCGTCTTACAACTGGGGCGTGCAGGTAAACCAGAGTGCCGACCTTACAGAAAGAAGGCAGAACTGGTATTCGGTAAACCTTAAAAACCTGCTTACTTATGACAAGAAAATAGGCAACCACAGCTTTACAGTGCTTATAGGCCAGGAGGCTAACGACAGCCATTGGGAAGGCATTTCGGCCACAGCAACCGGTTTCCAGACCAACAGCGTATATGGCCTTAACCTTGCGGACCCAGACCAGACTAAAACCACAAGCTACCAGGGCAGTGCGGCCATTTATTCGCTTTTTGCCCGTGTAATTTATGACTTTAACGACCGCTATGGCATCTCGGCTTCATACAGGGGCGATAAGTCGTCTAAATTTGACCCGAATACCGATAACCAATGGGGCTATTTCCCGGCAATAGCAGGCTCCTGGAAGCTTAGTAACGAGCCTTTTATGGAAAGTACACGCCCTTATGTAGACAACATTAAACTACGCCTTGGCTATGGCGAAACCGGTAACCAGCAAATACCAAACAACCGCTATGGCGCTACCCTGGGCCAGCAAAACTCAGGCCTTGGTTCGGGCTTTTTGCCAAACATTATTCCAAATCCTGATGTAACCTGGGAGAGCATGAAACAAACCAACCTGGGCCTTGACTTTAGCGTGCTTGACCAAAGGCTAACGGTAAACTTTGATGTGTATAAAAAAGAGTCTTCAGGCTTTTTGTTCCAGGTACCGCTTCCTAACTACCTTACCGGTGGCGGCGGTCAGTATGGCGGTATGGATGCTCCTTACTCTAACCTGGGTGCTATGGAAAACAAGGGTTATGACCTTACTCTTAACTATGCCACTAAAGGCAGCGAATTTACATGGAACTCTACCCTTGTGTTCTCACAGTACCGCAACAAGCTTACTGAGCTGCAAAGCGGCCTTAACCTGGTGCAGAGCGTAAACTTTAACGGCTACATTCCATATGATGTTACCAATACCGTTGTAGGCCAGCCCATAGGTATGTTTTACGGCTACATTGCCGAAGGTATTTTTAACGACCTTACCCAGCTTAACAACGCGCCTATTCAGTTTGACCAAAGCGTGGGCACCGGTGCAGGCCAAACCTACCTGGGCGATATAAAGTACCGCGATATAAACGGCGATAACAAAATTGATGCTTCAGACAGGACCGTTATAGGCAACCCGCACCCTGATTTTACCTTTGGTTTTACCAACAACTTTAAGTACAAAAACTTCGACCTTTCTATCTTTATGCAGGGCTCTGTAGGTAATGATATTATGAACCTTACCTGGAGAAACGGTACAAGCAACGCACAGCTGTACCAAAACGCACTGGCCGATGCCGCCAACTACTGGACCCCGCAAAATACAGATACTAACATACCTCGCCCTATAGGCACTACCAGTAACCCTAACATACAGGTATCAAGCCGTTATATAGAAGACGGTTCTTACCTAAGGATTCAAAACCTTACACTGGGCTACAGCGTTCCGTTTGATATTATCAACAAGATAAAACTATCGCGCGTAAGGGTTTACGGCAGCGTGCAAAACCTGCACACCTTTACAAACTACAGCGGCTACGACCCTGAGATAGGCTCGTTTAACCAAAACGTACTGCTAAGTGGTGTAGACAACGGCAGGTACCCTACGCCAAGGACATTCTCGGTAGGTATAAATGTTGAATTTTAAAAATTAAATTGAAGATGAAAAGAATATACAGAGTAATAACAATGGCGGTGGCGTGTATTATGCTGGCTTCGTGTGCCGAAGATTTTACAAACCGCCCACCCGAAGATGCCATAACGCTGGACTCGTATTATGCTACAGATGAGCAGGTGGCATCGGCCACTAACGGTATGTACAGCCGCACGTGGTTCCAGTTTCACAACAAGTTCTTTTTTGCCGTTGCCGAAGTAGGCTCGGGCAATATGTACTCAGGCTCAAGCGATGTGAGCGCCATGCGCAACTTTTCGCTAAACGGCTCTGATGCCGAGCTTAACGCGGGCTGGGGTGCACTATGGGCAAATATTGCACAGGCAAACTCCATCATTAATTTCCTTGCAGACCGCGTAGGCCCCGGCGTAAGCCCTGCCGTGCTGGATAACACCATTGGCGAAGCCTATTTTATGAGGGCTACCGCATACTTTTACCTGGTAAGGCTGTGGGGTGCTGTGCCTATTATAGAAAACAACCTTGATTATGTAACGGCCCCGCAAATAAACACAAACCGTGTAGAAGACGTGTACCACCTTATAGAGATGGATTACCAGGCGGCTATAGAAAGGCTTGTGGAAAAAAACCGCGGTTCTAACTACAGCGCTAACGGCCACGTGAGTAAGGGTTCGGCGAAAGCCATGCTGGCTAAAGTATACCTTTACGAACAAAAATATCCTGAAGCAAAGGCGCTTGCCGCAGAGGTTATAAACAGCAATGAGTTTAAGCTACTGGGCGGCGACCAGGTGCCGGGTAAAACCTTTGGCGACCTGTTTACGTATCCTAACAATAATAACGAGGAGTCAATTTTTGCACTACAGTGGGTAACCGATGGTAATTATGGTTCGGCCAGTAACTGCAACACGCAGTTTGGCATAAGCACGGCTGCCGTAACTACATCTAATGCGTCTTACGGCGGTGTATTTGCCCCGTCTCAGGATGTAATAGACCTGTATGATGCAGGCGATGTAAGAAAGCACGAAACCATAATGTTCCCCGGCGACAGCTACCCTAACATGAAGGTTATGGTAAACGGCACTACGCCGCAGGTTGGCTTTACTGTGCCTTCAGCGGCTGATATAGGTGGCCAGGGTGCGGGTATTGCCATTAAAAAATACTGCCAGGGTATTGTAAACGGAAACGCTACAGGCCCTATAGATGCCTGGGCCATGATGGAAAACAATACCTACATTATGCGCTATGCAGAACTGCTGCTAATACATGCCGAGGCTACCCTTGCAGGTGGAGGCAGCACCAGCGATGCCGCAGCGCTTGAATCGTTTAACGCAGTGCGCAACAGGGCCGGTCTTGCCAGCCTTACCAGCATAACGTTTGATGATATTTTTCTTGAAAGAAGGCGCGAACTGTGCTTTGAGGGCGACTTTTGGTTTGACCTGGGCCGTATTCCAAGGGCTGAGGCTACTGCTATTATGGCGGCACAAAACCGCGGCAACCAGTGGACGGCTGAGTACTTTACGCCAGATTCGAGCGACTTCCTGCTGGATTATCCTGATAACGAGGTTTCTAAGAACCCTAAGCTTTTAGAAGACCCTGTACCTTATTCTTTTGACTAATTAAAAAATTGTGCTGAAATGAAAACATTCAATATTAAAGCAGTTTTTGCAGTACTTGCCCTGGCAGTAGTATCGCTGTTTGTATCGTGCAGTGATGATGATGGCGCTTCAGGCGGAGCTCCCGTAATAAACAGCGTGAGCCTTGCGCAAAATGATTCGCTTGTAGAATACGGCTATGCCAATAATATGTACATAATAAGGGGTAAGGGCTTTACCAATACCCAAAAGATTTATTTTAACGAAACAGATACCTACTTTAACTCAACCCTGGTAACAGACGAGGTAATACTGGTAACCATAGACCGCAACACGCCTTATGAAAACACTACCGAAGAGCTTAAGGTAGTAACCCCGGGCGGCACGGCAACCTACCATTTTGTGGTAGCGCCCCCTGCCCCTGCCGTTACAAGCTTTCAGCCGGTAAATGCAGCCGATGGCGCAGAAATTACAATTTATGGTTCGTTTTTTCTTGACCCTGTAGTTACCATAGGTGGTGTAGAGGCCGAAATTGTTTCGTCAACACTTACTAAAATTGTGGCTGTTGTGCCTGCGGGCTCTAACCATAAATATGTTACAGTTACTACCATATCGGGCGAGTCAGAATGGGGCACGGCTATAGGCACCGCTATTTATGATGATGCCTTTTATGCCCCGTGGGACATAGAATCATGGAATAACCATGAGTATGTTACCGACCAGGAAAAAGCATACCAGGGCACCACATTCATAAAAAAAGAAATGTCGGGCTGGGGTAACCTGCAGGGCAACTGGGCCTGGAACGACCAGCTGTCTCAATACACCGGCATTCACTTCTGGGTACGTTCAGACGACGCTGCAAAGCTACAGTTGATTTTTAACGGCAGCTGGGATGATAATACAGCGTGGCAGTTTACAACGTCAGACCAGTGGCAGGAAGTTCGCTTTACGTGGGCACAGCTTGGCAGCCCTGCAGCGCTTCAAAACATTAGTTTTAAAGAATTTACAGGAGCCACCCACAATTATTATTTCGACAACTTTGGCTACACAATTGATTAGTCATTTATATGTTAAGTTAGTTTAATTCGACGCATTCCCCGATTCGCTCGGGGAATGTTTTTTAATAATGGTCAGTGCTACACTATCATACATAAAAGTTTATCTTAGCAACTGCTAAACAATATCAAACCAATGAAAAAAACACTCCACGCACTTATTGCATTTGCAATAGGAGCCACCGCCTTTGCACAGGGCAACAACTATGTGCAGGACTACACAAAATACCAAAACCTGGCCCTTACACCACCCATGGGCTGGAACAGCTGGAACAAGTTTGCCTGTAATGTAGACGAAAACATGATTAAGCAAATGGCCGATGCCATGGTAAGCACCGGCATGAAAGACGCGGGCTATACTTATATAAACATTGACGACTGCTGGCATGGCGACCGCGATGAACAGGGCTTTATACACCCTGATCCTACCCGTTTTCCAAATGGCATGAAAGCCCTGGCCGATTATGTGCACAGCAAAGGCCTTAAGCTGGGCATTTACAGCGATGCCGGTAGCCAAACCTGTGGCGGCAGGCCCGGCAGCCGCGGCTACGAGTTTCAGGATGCGCAAACCTATGCCTCATGGGGTATTGATTACCTTAAATATGACTGGTGCAACACCGAGGGCCTTAAGGCCGAAGGCGCTTATAAAACCATTACCGCAGCCCTTAAAAAGGCAGGCCGCCCTATAGTACTCAGCATTTGCGAATGGGGTAACGACAAGCCGTGGGACTGGGGACAGAACGTAGGCCACCTGTGGCGCACCACCGGCGATATTTACAACTGCTTTGACTGTATTAAAGACCACGGCACCTGGAAAGCCTTTGGCGTAATGGAAATACTCGATAAGCAGGAAGGCCTGCGCCAATATGCCGGCCCCGGCCATTGGAACGACCCTGATATGCTTGAGGTGGGCAACGGTAAACTAACCCCGGGCGAAGACCGCGCACACTTTACCATGTGGGCCATGCTGGCCGCACCGCTTATTGCCGGTAACGACCTGCGCAGCATGAGCAAAGAAACCATTGAGGTACTTACCAACAAGCAGGTTATTGCCATAAACCAGGACAGGCTGGGCATTCAGGGGTTTAAGGTATCGGCAGATGCCGGCCTTGAGGTTTGGGCAAAACCACTTGAAAACGGCGACTGGGCAATTGCATTCCTAAACCGCAGTACTGAGGCCAAACAGATAAATTTTGATTGGGCTACCACCAAAATTTATGACGACATCAACAAAATAAGCCCTGATTTTAAGTCGGTTTATACCATAAAAAACCTTTGGGATAAAAAAGACAACGGCAAGGCTACTACTAAAAAAGCCTTTACCGCACAGGTACCGGCACACGATATTATTACGCTAAGGTTAACTCCAAAAAAATAAGCATGAAAAAATTTGTAACCTCCCTCCTGCTGGCTGTTGCCCTTACCGGCTGCACAGCACAACCGGCTAAAGAGCACGGGCAACTTAGCGTTAAAGGCACCCAGCTTGTAGATGCAAACGGCAAACACGTTATGCTGCGTGGCATGAGCTATGGCTGGAGCAGTTTCTGGCCTCGTTTTTACAATGCCGGCTCGGTTAAGTGGCTTAAAGACGACTGGAACTGCAATGTGGTGCGCGCCGCCATGGGTGTAGAAGTAGGTTCTGAAGGCAAGACGTATAAAGAAAACCCGGCTTTCGCCAAAAAATGCGTTACCGATGTGGTAGATGCTGCCATTGCCGAAGGTATTTATGTAATAATAGACTGGCACAGCCACAACATTAACCTGGCTGAAGCCAAAACTTTTTTTGCCGAAATGAGCAAAAAATATGGCGATAAACCCAACGTTATCTACGAAATATTTAACGAGCCTGATGAAGAAACCTGGCCTGAAGTTAAGGCATATAGCGAGGAGATTATAAAGGTTATCCGCCAAAACGACCCTGATAACATTATACTTGTGGGCTGCCCGCACTGGGATCAGGACATTAACCTGCCCGCTGCCGACCCAATTAAGGGTACTAACCTTATGTATACCGTGCACTTTTATGCCGCCACACACAAGCAGGAACTGCGCGACCGTACGGATGCCGCCATTAAAAAAGGCCTGCCTATATTTGTAAGCGAGTGCGCCGGTATGGAAGCCACCGGAGACGGCCCGTTAAACCCCGAAGAGTGGCAAAAATGGATAGACTGGATGGAAAGCCGCGGCCTGAGCTGGGTTACATGGTCGGTTTCTGATAAAGATGAAACCTGTAGTGTACTGAAACCAACCGCAGCATCAACCGGCAACTGGAAAGATGCCGACCTTAAAGAAAGTGGCCTTAAAACCCGTGCCTACCTGCGCAAGCTTAATAAATAAACCAATAACCAAACCATGAAAAATTTCAGGAAACACTTTTTCATAACATCGGCGGCAGCTATATCATTCTTTATCCTGTCGTTTAATGATATAGATAAAAATCTTTACACCGTGGCCGGCCGTACCGAAATGATAGACGGCAACATAGCACTCATAAGCCCGGCATCATCTGTTACCTTTGGCTTTAAGGGCGACCGTGTAGACGTTAGCCTGCGCGCCCAGGATGATACCGATCACCATAACTATGTGGTACTGGAACTCGACGGGCAGTATTACGGGCGTTTTAAGGTAACTTCTGCGGGTACCAAGCTCAATGTATATTCTACCAGTAAAAAGCCGCATACACTAACCGTATACAAGGCTACAGAGGCCGCTATAGGCACCATTTTGTTTAAGGAAGCCATTGGCACCATTATGGCCGCCAAGGTTACACCAAAGAAAAAAATTGAGTTTATTGGCGATTCCATTACCGTGGGTATGGGCAATGATACTGCCGAAACCCCTTGCGGAAACGGCAGCGAGTGGTATGACCAGCACAATGCCTACTATTCTTATGCACCCATTGCAGCCCGCGAACTTAAGGCCGACTATGTGGTTAATGCCGTCAGCGGTATAGGTATGTACCGCAACTGGAACGACGAGCATAAAGACCAGCCTACCATGCCACAGGTGTATGAAAACCTGTACCTCAACCGCAAGGATGATAAAAAATATGATTTTGGCTTTGCGCCCGATGTTACCTGCATAGCCCTTGGCACAAACGATTTTAGCAATGGCGACGGCAAAAAAGCACGCCTTCCGTTTAACGAAAAAGAATATGTAGACAACTATGTAGCCTTTATAAACACAGTATACAAGCATTCGCCTAAAACACAAATTATACTGCTTAACAGCCCCATGGTAACCGGCGAAAAGTCGGAAACATTTAAAAAGTGCCTGGAGCAGGTTAAGGAAACCGTTAACAAGCAAGCCGGTCACAAGCCTGTGGTGGTGTTCACCTTTAAAGATGTAACCCCTACCGGATGCGGCTCTCACCCTGCCATTGAAGAAGACAAGGCCATGGCGGCACAGCTGGCACCTTTTTTAAAGACGTATTTAAAGTAGTTTTCAGTCGCAGTCACAGTTTTCAGGCCACTCTACGATAATAAATGGAACGCGTCCTTCGGCAAGCTCAGGATGACAGCGCACAATGGAACGCGGATGACACGGATTGAGCGGATAAACGCGGATTTTTTCACACTGCTTTCTTCAGGCCCCGTCGTTGCGAGCGGAGCTTGCGGAGCGCGGCAATCTTACTCAATAACTTATAAAAAATTGCTTCGTCGTTCCTCCTCGCACCCGAGGGCTTTGCGCCTTCTTTGCGATGCTTTGTGTAACCATGGCTAAGTAGCTCAGCAACTCAGAGGCTAAGCAGCTTTAAACAAATAAAAAACGCCTCCGGTTTCCCGGAGGCGTTTTAGCATTATATTGGATTGATATTAATATCCCTGGTTTTGTGTTACACCCGGGGTTACGTCCATAACCTTTTGTGGTATAGGGAATATCCTCCTGAACGGCTGCGTAGCAGGCTTGGCAGAACCCGGCTGGGCAGCTTCAAGCTTACCGAAACGTACCATTTGGGGCCTCCTCCACATTTCCCAGTACAGTTCAAACGCTATCTCACGGAAAAGTACATCCATATCTATTGCAGTAAGTGCAGTACCGGCAGCATTGCCATAAAGCGACTCACGTGTGCGGCTTGTGCGCAGGATGTTGATATCGGCAAGTGCATTACCGGCATCGCCTTTGCGCAGGTAAGCCTCAGCCCTCATGGTATAAATACCACCCAGGCGGAAAAGCGGGATATCTACTTTACCGGAACCGTTACCGTCTTCAGGGTCAAACTCAAACTTAAAGCAACGCACACCACGGTTTATCTGGTTTTGTGCATGTACAGCCTGGGTTGGGTTATCAAAATCAAGGGCCGGTGTAAAGTCCATTGGTGTTGTAGTGCTCTTTTCGCACACAAGCGGCGATACTTTAATCCTGTCGCCCACCATTTCAAACGAAGCTGAAGAAAGCAGTTTAGGCCCGTGCTGTAAACCTTCCTGAAGGCCACGGTTAAAGTGGAACCAAGGCAGGCTTGTGCCCGGCACTATGCTGGTAGCAGGTACGCTAACATCTGTACCATCATTCATAAACCATGTACCATCTGTATATTGATAGTGGCGGTGAAAACGTGGGTCATTATGGTTACCCTCCCACGTTGCATAAAACTCAGGGGTAATACAAGAGGCGTTAGTACCCCTGTTTGTAGGCGAACACTTTTGGTTACGCTCCATGGTGTTATAGGCAAGGTCGTTACTACCATTGTGCTGGTTGTAATCTATTTCCTGGGTAATGGCCCAAACAAGTTCCGGCGCACCGCTGTTGTCTATATCAAAATTTTTAAAGTAGTTGCTCTCAAGGCTATAGTCGCCACTGTCTATAATAAGGCTTGTGTAGTAAATAACCCTGTCCATATCTGTACCGCTACCGCTTACGGCAGCCTCGCTAAAGTTAAAGCTTGAGCCATAACGGTCTTTGTACACAGCGCGGTTAAGGTACATACTGGCAAGTAGCGAGTAAGCTGCCTGCTTGGTAAAACGGCCATTGTGGGTGTTTTGCTCGCCAGAGTTGGCAAGGTCAGGTATAATGGCCTCTACATCAAGAATAAGCTGGTCTATAGCCTCTCCTGCAGGAATAAATTCTACCGGGGCGCTAAGGTTAAGCGGGTCGCGGTAAGGCGTTTGGCCAAAAAGGTCTATGGTGTGGTACATATAGAATGCCAATAGGCCTTTAGCCTCGGCAAGCATAAGTGTTTTTTGCTCGGCATCGCTGGCGTTTATGGTAGCAACGGCAGTTAGCGAACGTGTAATACCGTTAGTAAGCCTGTCCCAGTTATCGTTAACAATAGCGTTATCGGGCGCCCAGGTAAACTCGTGCATGGCGCGCCATTTTCCACCATCTCCCCAGTCAGACCCGCGGGTAGGTAGAAGGGCAATATCGCTGGCCATTTCATTCATGGCAAACATACCGCCTGTGCTGGTAAAAGTACCGTCGCCAAGACGGTCATAAGCTGCGGCAAGTGCACCGGCAGGGTCGCTGGCATCGTCGCCCAGTACCTCGTCAAGCACCTGCTCGTCAAGGTTTGTACAGCCTGCCATTACAAAGGCAAAAAGGGCTGCAAATAGGGTTTTTGTATTGAATATTTTAGCAATTTTCATGGCAATTAGAATTTAAGAGTTGCACCAATTAGGTAAGTCCTTGCTGTAGGGTAAGCTGTATAATCTATACCAATAGACTGGTTACCTGCACTTGCTTTAGGGCTGTTAATAAGCGGGTCATAACCAGAATAGTTTGTAATGGTAAACAGGTTTTGGCCTGTTACATAAAGGTTAATACTGTCAAACCAGTTGACATTGGCCAGCTTAAGGGTATAGCCCAGGCGTGCAGTGTTTAACCTTAAGAAATCTGATTTTTCAAGATACAGTGTAGATATCTGCGGGGCGTTAGCCTGGTTGGCACCACTGTTAACATAGTCCATTGTAGTGTTACGGTCAGACGCCAGGTTGTTTATGTTAAGGGCATTCATGGCGGTGTTGTTAAAGTTGTAACCACCCGTCTGGCCTATAAACGATACCGAGAAATCAAAGTTTTTCCAGCGTAGTTCGCTGTTAAGGGCAAAGTTAAATTTGGGCAGCGCACCTTCTATAATTACACGGTCACTATTGTCTATAATACCGTCGCCGTTCTGGTCTTTGTATACGTTGGCACCGTCTTCGTCAAAGCCTGTGTGCTCAAGCAGGAAGAATGAACCGGCTGCATATCCGTTTTTATAGATATTTGCCTGTACACCACTCTGGCCCGGGCCAGATATAACACCTGAATAGATTTCAGATACCGGAAGGTCTTTTACTTCGTTTTTAAGTGTAGAAGCATTTACATCTAAAGACCATGTAAAGTCTTCGGTATCTATAATCCTTGAACCCAGTGTAAGCTCAAGGCCGCTGTTTACTATGCTACCGTCTATGTTTGTCCATATACTGTTAGTGGGGCTTAGTACCGGTGCAGGTATGTTAAGAATTACATCGGTAGTTTCTTTATTAAAGTATTCTACGGTACCATAAAGCTTGTCGTTCCACAGGCTAAAGTCAACACCTACGTTAAACTGTGTAACCACTTCCCACTTAAGGTCAGGGTTTGGTGTACGGCCTACCGATACACCGTTTACAAGGCCAAGGTCGCTGTACAGGTAGTATCCGTCTTGTGGAGACAGCGCATAGCTGGCCTGGGTAATTTTGTTTTGTACTTCCTGGTTACCGGTTTGTCCCCAGCTTGCGCGAAGCTTAAGGCTGTTTAAAGTGGCCGACTGGCTAAGGAAGTCTTCGTTACTTATGTTCCAGCCCAGTGCGAAAGACGGGAAATAACCGTATTTGTTGTTTTCACCAAAACGGGTAGAACCGTCTGCCCTTAGTGAAGCCCTAAACAGGTACTTTTCATTGAATGCATAGTCTACACGGCCAAAGTATGACTGAAGCTCATTTACCTGCGCAAAACCCGATACACCAGCCTGGATACCGCTAAATGCGGGGTTGTTTGCAGGGTTTATACCGGCATCCCTGTCAGCAATACGGTCCATGATAAAACTTGTACCGCTGGTTTCAAATTTCTGGTAAGAAAAACCGGCTACTGCGTTAAGCTTGTGCTTGTTAGAAAGCAGGTCATAAGAAAGGTAGTGCTCTATAAGCGAGTTTTTACTTTCAACGTTACCCTGTACATAGCGGCCGTTAGTAAAACGGTCTGTAAGGTTAGGATACATTGTAGTATTCCTTTCTGCCATAGAACGGTCTATACCTACGTTCAGTTTATACTCAAGCCCGTTTATAATCCTGAAAGAGGCATCAAGGTTACCCAAAATACGCGATGTGCGGGTTTGGTCATCATACCTGTCTAACAAATAAGCCGGGTTGTAGTGGGCATTCATGTTAAAGTTAGTATACTCGCCATTTTCGTCAAATACATTACGCGTAGGGTTTGCCATAAGCGTGTGTATAATAAGCTGTCCGTCAGAACCACCGTCATCGCTGGTTGGTACACCATCGTCTTTACTTTCGCTGGCAGTAAGGTTTACATTAACCTTAAGGCGCTTATCATCTAAAAACGATTCAGCTGCATTAATCCTTGCCGATGTACGCTTAAAGTTACTCTTGTTTACAATACCTTCCTGGTCCATTTGCGCTACCGATACATAGTAGTTGCCCGAATCTGTAGCTTTAGAGTATGAGAATGAGTTGTTGCGTGTAGCAGCATTTCTGTATATTACATCCTGCCAGTCGGTATTTCCACCGTGGTCAAAAGCAGGGTCGGTAATGGCGTTACGGTACTCATCTGCGCTAAGCACGTCATATTTATGGGCTACCTGGCTAAAGCCCATGTAAGAATCAAACGTAAAGTTTGCCTGGCCTTTAGCACCTTTTTTGGTAGTGATGATTACCACACCATTAGAGCCCCTTGCACCATAAATAGCTGCCGCAGAAGCATCTTTAAGCACGGTCATAGACTCGATATCGCTTGGGTTTAAAAAGTTGAGCGGGTTTTTAGCCGAAGAAGATCCAAGGCCAAGGTTTGCACCACCCGGGCTAACGGCATCGTTACTCAACGGCACGCCATCTACCACAAATAGTGGTGTACTGCCGCTACGTACAGAGCCTACACCGCGAATCATTACGTTTACACCGGCACCCGGTTCGCCGCTGGCAGGTAAAATACGTACACCTGCTACCTTACCCTGTAAAAGCTGGTCTGCCGATGTATTAATACCCTGGCGGAAGTTTTTCTCACTAATTTGCGCTACAGAGCCTGTAACGTCTTTTTTAGACTGGCTACCGTAACCTACAATAAGCAGTTCGCTAAGCTCATTGCTGTCTGGCGCAAGGCTAATGTTAATATCGGCAACGGTTACTACAACCTCCTGTGTGGTGTAGCCCACAAAGGTTATTTGCAGTGTAGCGCCTGTTGCGGCCGAAATTGTAAAGTTACCGTCCATATCGGTAACGGTAGAGTTGGTAGTGCCTTTTTCAAGAACGGTAGCGCCGGCAAGCGGAAGGCCGCTTTCATCAAGCACTTTACCTTTTACGGTTTGCTGCACAAGGCTTTCATAAGCGGCCTTCTCAACAATACCACCTGTTGCACTGTAGCCTGCTGTAAGGCTAAGCAGCGCAGGTACTATATAACAGTACCTTTTAAACTTTGGTGTAGTAGTTTTTAAGTTCATGTGTGTTATTGGGTTTACTAAAGCGAAAATTTTTGTGTTTGTTTCTTTGGGTTACTCAGGGTTTTAATCGTGTTATTTTTGCGTCTGGATAATGGATGCGAAATAAGACCATACCGCCCAAAAGCGTTTTTCAGAAACTTTATCTTTGGATTAAATCAAAGTTTCCTGATTTTGAAAAAATCATCAACTAAAACGTTTAAATCGATTAAAAATCGTAAGTCTATTCATGCAAAATTTACAATTGCTTATCGTTTTAATAAGAAGCAATAGCGCGCAAAAAAACGCTGTAGTGATACTTTTGCTTTTCCTCCCTTTTAAACATCTTAATTACAAACACACAACTTTATGAATGTGAAATTCTTATCGGTTACTACACTGATGCTGGCTGCATGTATGGCCAATGCCCAAAGCGACACTACTAAAATTAACCGCCTGCAGGTTATAGGCTCTCACAACAGCTACCGCCGCGCCATAGAGCCCCAGCTTATGAAGGTACTTAAGGAAAAAGATACCCAAAACCGCCTGCAACACATAGAGTATGACCACATACCTATTGACCAGCAGCTTGATATGGGCCTGCGTAACCTTGAGGTTGATATTTACCCGGACAGTAAAGGTGGCCGCTATGCACATCCAACAGGGCTTGATATGGCACAGGGACTTGAACAGTATGACCCAAAAGGCGAAATGAAAAAACCGGGCTTTAAGGTTTTCCACATGCCTGATATTGATTTCCGCACGTGGGAATACACCTTTGAAGGCCTGCTGCAGAGCCTGAAAAAATGGAGCGACGCAAACCCCGGCCATGCGCCAATATTTATAACCCTTGAGCCAAAATCGGGCGGGAAAAGCCAATTTGGAACCGAGCCTGAGATATTCACCGAAAAGGTATTTGATGAAATGGACAAGGTTATCATCAAAAACCTGGGTAAAGACAAGCTGATAACACCTGATATGGTGCGTGGCAAGTACAAAACCCTTGAAGAAGCCGTACTAAACAACAACTGGCCTGCCCTGGCTGATGCCAAAGGCCGCTTTATGATTTTACTTGATAATAACAAAGACCTGAGGGACCTTTATATTAAAGGCCACCCCTCGCTTAAAGGCCGTGCCGTGTTTACCAATTCTGAGCCGGGGACACCCGAAGCCGCAGCGCTTTTCCGTAATGACCCGGAAGATACCACCATTAGCGGACTGGTTAAAAAAGGCTATATAATCCGCACCCGTGCCGATAACAGCACTACCGAAGCCCGTAATAACGACTATACCCATTTTGAAGATGCCAAGAAAAGCGGTGCACAAATTATTACTACCGATTACTACCTCCCGAGCAAAATGTTTGAATCTACCTATGCCATTAAGTTTGATGATGGCGGTTATGTTAGGATAAACCCTGTAAATGGGATGAGGAAGTAATTTATGAGTTCATAAACAAAAACCCCGGTATCTTTTGCAGATACCGGGGTTTTCTATTCCTTCACGTCTGTCAACACACTCGTTTTTAAATCATACGTAAAATGATTAGCCGGGTCGCCTTTTAAAAATTTATCAAGAATGGTAAAAAACAGTTTAAAATCCTGAAGGATAATATCTCCTTCATAATCAGCGCTTGTATTATTCAGAATGCATTGCATTATAAGTTTGTATTGCGCAAGGCGTTTTTGCCCTATATCGGCCAGGGCCAGCTCATCTGCGCTACGTATACGGTAAAAATCATACATAAGTTCCTCCCCGCTCCACTTGAAATCAGCCAGCTTCATGCCTGATTTTTTAAGCTCCTTTTTAGCCGTTTTAAGAGCCTCTCTACGGGTTTTAGAATCTTTGTTACTATCTAATACCGCTTTGTAATCAACGCCCTGCATATTGGCTATAAGCAGCAAATCCTGCCCGGTGCTGTTCTTTAAAAAACCGGCAAACTCCTTATACCAGTCATCCGGAATAAACCGCAGGCGCACCAGCTCCTTCAAATGAAAATCAGTAAACTCATGGTAGCTTTTGGTCTTAAGTATATCGTGGTTCCAAATGTTTGCCCTTCCCTCTTTTTGCAGCTGGGCATATTCCATTTCATACAGTTGAAACAACGTGTCAAACCCCGGCACATCATCAATGGTAATGGTTTCTACTTCTGCTGTATTATCATGAAGTGTGAGCAGCTTATACCCGGGTATGTATGCCGCTAACGATGGTGTTTGCACGTTAAGCAGCGTATTGCCTTTAGGCGATGTATAAATACCCGTATCGTTAATATGCATATGCCCGCCAAAGTGCAGCGTTATGCCGGCATCGGCAAAGCGTTGGGCAATCTCTTCAACCGGAACGCGGTTTAGCTGCCACTTGCCCTTGCCCATAAACTGCGCGATTTGCGGCGAAGCGCCATCGTTAAAATCTACCATGGGATAATGGCTAAAGGCAACCAGGGTTTTATTGTGTTTTTTGGCTTCCGCCGAAACCTTAGCCACCCACTCAAACAGGTATTGCTTGTGGGTAAGCACATTGTTATAACCGAGGTCGGCACCCTTGTAGTTTTTCTGGTCCATTGGGTTGCCGTTTTCATCAACCGGAATATACGTATTGCCATCTATAGCCAGCAGCCACACACCCTCTACAGTCTCTACCACATAACTGGCGTCAGACACATAAAAGCCTTTTGCAACCTCATACATACGCTTGTCGAGCCTGCTTTGCGTTACCGCAAGGTTATACGTATACTCTTCATAAGCATAGTTACTAAACGGCGAAGCCCAGTACTTATACTGTTCCTTTGGTAAAAAATCAAAGTTACCCAGGTTTATATAAATCCCGCTGTAGCCCATTTGTGCAATATCAGTGGTAACCACTACAGGGAGCTCTCCCTGCTTAGGGGTGTACATCCCCTCTTTACTGAAAATAGGCTGCACTTTGCCACCTTCGCCCAGAAAATCATCTTTACCGGCATCCTGCTTACCCGGCCTTACCGGGTCGTGGTTGCCTGTTGTGATGAAGAACTGTATGCCGTATTTTTCGCTGTAGCTGTTTAATATTTTCTGAAGCCCCTTTAGGTGTATGCGTTGCCCGTCATCAGTATAATCTCCGGGTAGTGCCACTATTTTTATACCCCGTTTGGCAATATCATCAAGTGCGGCTATAAAGGCAAAATAGTTTTCGTTAAAAATGCGGGTTGAGTGCAGCTGGGCATCCATAGTGCGCAGTAATACATACTTACCATCGGCAGGGTTAAGCACACCCCTATATGGGTTATCAGAAAAACGGCCGTACAAATCCTGCAAATGCACATCGGCCAGAAAAGCTATTTTTACATCAGGGGTTTGGGCATTAGCTATAAACGATATGAGTAGGAGTGAAAAGAATTTTCGCATTGCATTGTATTTGCTGCAAAGTTGGCAAAACCTGTGTTTAGGCTGTGTTACCAAAACACCACCAAAGTGTTAATTAAGATTGTTTACAAAAGGCAGTATTTCGCGGGTTTTTAGTAAAAAATCAGGTGTGATTACGTTTAGCGCGCTTTGGGGCATCATGGGCATATCTGCCGTTAAAGGGTCCTGCACCACAACGGTACCGCCCTTTTCCTTAACCGCTACCAGCCCCTGTGCACCATCGGCATTGGCGCCGCTGAGCAAAACAGCTGTAAGCCTATTGCCAAAAACCTCGGCAGCCGACTCAAACGCCACATCTATACTGGGCCTACTGTAGTGTATTTTTTCAGATGCATCTAATGAGAGTTCGCCATTGGCTTCAAACAAAAGGTGGTAGCCTGCCGGGGCTATATACATATAACCGGGCATAAGCTGGGTTTTATCATCAACCTCGTTTACCGGTATGGCAGAACGCACGGTAAAAAGCTCTTCGAGGGTATTGTCTTCAGAGTTTTTGCGGTGCAATACAATAACCACAGCATAATCAGGCAGGGGTTTCAGCGCAGGAAGAATGCTTAGCATTACCTCCAGGCTACCCGCCGAGCCACCAATTAGCAGGGCTTTAAATGCCGGTGTTACTTTATTTTTCTCCATATTTTTTCCCTTCCAAGCTGTTGGAATTTGTGCTGTACCGATGAGAATTTAATGGTTTCTTTTGTACCTAAAACCAGGTAACCCAGGTTAGAAAGGCTACCGTCAAAAAGCTCGAGTACACGCTCCTGCAGGTTTTTGTCAAAGTAAATCAGCACGTTGCGGCACAGTATCAGGTCAAATTCATTAAAAGACCTGTCGCTTACCAGGTTATGCTGAGAGAAAACCATTTTATCAGTAAATTCATCGTCAAATTTGGCGTAACCGTAATTGGCTATATAGTATTGAGAAAAATCCTGAGTGCCGCCGCTGTTCCTGTAATTTTCAGAATACTGTTTCATCATCCTTAGCGGGAACATGGCCTTTTTGGCACTCTCCAAAACTAATGGGTTGATGTCAGTAGCATACATAAGCGACTTGTGCAGCAAATTGGCTTCCTTTAGCATAATAGCCATTGAAAATACCTCTTCGCCCGTAGAGCAGCCGGCGTGCCATATCCTTATAAAAGGCTTTGTGGCAAGGGTGGGCAGCACTTCTTTTCGCAAAACACTGTAAAACTGCGGGTCGCGAAACATCTCGGTCACGTTTACCGTAATTTCTTCAACAACGTGCTTAAAGTAGTGTGGCTCTGTGCGCAGCCTTGATAAAAAGTGCGAAAAATCAGTATAGCCGTCAAGGTTGTAAATGCGGTCTACACGCCTTTTAAATGATGCCATGCTATAACCGCTAAAGTCATAGCCATAGTAATCATATACTTCATTAATCAATATTTCAATGTGGCGGTCATCAACCATGGGGCATTATAAGGTACTAAGCAGTTGTAATAATTTATCTACGTCAATAGGTTTAGATATATAGCCATCGGCACCGGCTTCAAGGCATTTTTCCCTGTCGCCCACCATGGCCTGCGCCGTTACAGATATTACCGGAAGGCCCTGCCTGCCGGGCAACTCCTTAATAAGCGGTATGGCCTCATAGCCATCCATATCGGGCATCATCATATCTATAAGCACCACGTCTACCTGAGCATCAGTTTCAAGCAGTTTAAGCGCTTCTTCAGCGCCGGTACAGGACAGGCACATATAACCTTTGGCCTTAAGCACAGCACTCAGGGCAAAAATATTACGTGAATCGTCATCAATTATTAAAACTTTCTTATTTACCATTTTTTTAACTGCTTTGCTTTAAATCCTGTCATACAACCATACCCTAAGCAGCGATAGCAGCTGGTCTACATCTACTGGCTTGGTAATGTAATCAGATGCGCCTGCGTTAATACACTTTTCACGGTCGCCCGTCATGGCCTTAGCCGTTACGGCAATAACCGGAAGGTCTTTGGTTACAGGGTTTTGCCTTATGCGGGTGGCGGTTTCATAACCATCCATATTAGGCATCATCATATCTAAAAGCACCACATCAGTTTCCGGGTGCTGGTCGAGCATTTTAAGGGCTTCCTTACCGTCTATGGCGGTTACCACATTCATTTTAAGTGTTTCAAGCGCCTTGGTTAGCGAGTAAATATTCCTCACGTCATCATCTACCACCATTACCGTTTTGCCCTGTAGTACATTGCTAAGGCCGGTATGCTTGCGGTCTTTGCGCGCGCCTTTCTTATCTTCTTCCACAAGGTGCAGGAACAGTGAAACTTCATCAAGCATCCTTTGGTAAGAATGCGCCGTTTTCACGATAATAGAATCGGCATATTTCCTGATTTTAACCTCTTCTTTCATAGAAAGGCTCTTGCCCGTAAACACAATAACCGGCATTTTTTCAAGGGCCGGGTTTTGCCTCATGCTCTCAAGCAGCTCATAAGCCTGCCTGTCCGGGATACCCATATCGAGTATCACGCAGTCTACATTATCTTTTTGAAGTGATGTAACCCCCTCATTAACCTCGCTTTGTATTTCACTGTTAATATTATTATTTTCAAGAAAATACGCCAGCGCCTTAGCGTGTTTAGGGTTGTCTTCAATAATCAGTACTTTTTGCGACTCTTTATTAATCACGTGCTCTATGCGCCTGAACACCTCCGGAATCTGCTCAAAGGCAGCAGGTTTATCAAGGAAGTTAACCGCACCCTTAAGTAAACTTTCGCGGCGCAACTGGTGAGACGACATAATGTGTACCGGTATGTGGCGGGTCTGGCCGTTGTTTTTAAGCTCTTCCATTACTTCCCACCCACTCTTTATAGGCAACTGGATATCAAGCAGTACGCCTACCGGCTTGTACACCAGCGCCATATTAAGGGCGTGGTCTCCGCGCACCGAAACAATACCTTTGTAACCACGCTTACGTGTAAATTCAAGCAGCGTTTTGGCAAAGTTAACGTCGTCTTCCACAATCAGGATAACCTTATCGGTTTCTCCCACATCGCGGCGGTCGTCTTCCACATCTTCCGGTATAACCGGGCTTATGTATTGTTTTTCAGGCGTTTTTGATTCAGCTCCGGCTTGAGCATCTTCAGTTTTCTTAGCCCACGGTGCAGGCTCTGCCACAGCAAGTTCAGAACCTATAACCGGTATGGTAACGGTAAACTCGCTACCCTCATTTTCTTTACTCTTAAGCGTGATTTCGCCCCTAAGCAGCTTGGCAAGCTCACGGCTGATAGAAAGCCCAAGGCCGGTACCGCCATACTTGCGTTTTGTAGAGCCGTCTGCCTGCTGGAAGGCCTCAAATACAAGGGGTTGCTTATCAAGCGGAATACCAATACCGGTATCCCTAACAGCAAACGATACCATTTTTTCTTCGCCGCCGGATTTTTTCACTTCCAGTGTTACCGAACCTTCCGAAGTAAACTTAATAGCATTAGATATCAGGTTTTTAAGTATCTGTTCCAGCCTCATCTTATCGGTTTTAATAACCAGAGGGGCGTTGTCATCTACTATCTTAAAGGCAATGCCTTTTTCTTTTGTTATTTCGCTAAACAGGTTTTTAAGGCCGTCTGTAATATCCTTAACCGATATCTCTATAAACTCAAGATCCATTTTACCGGCCTCAATTTTACTAAGGTCAAGTATCTCATCTATAAGCCCTAACAGCCCGGTACCTGAACTTTGTATAACCTTGGCAAACTCAATTTGCTCGCCGCTCATGTTCTCCTCATTATTTTCTGAAAGCAGTCGGCTCAAAAGCAGGATAGAGTTAAGCGGCGTGCGCAACTCGTGCGACATATTTGCCAAAAACTCTGACTTATAGCGTGTTGAAAGCTCCAGATCTTCTGATTTACGCTGTATTTCAACATTGCGTTCCTCAAGCAGGGTACTGCGCTCGGCAAGTTCTTCATTGGTTTGCTGAAGCTCTTCCTGCTGCACACGAAGCTCTTCTTCGCTGGCCTGCAGCTTTTGGGTTTGTGCTTCAAGTTCGGCATTAATATTCTCAAGTTCAGTATGCTGCGCCCTAAGTTCCTCACTTTGCGACTGCGTTTCCTCAAGCAGTTCCTGTATGCGTTTCCTGCTTTTGGCACTCCTGAGCGCTATGCCCACATAATCAGCGGCAGCCTCTATAAAGTCTTTATTCTTAATAGAATACCCCTTAACCGATGCCAGCACCACAACACCTTCAAGCTTGTTGTCAATAAGCGGTAAACCAAGCACATGGGTAGGTTTTACTTCGCCCAGTACATACGATATCCTTATATTTTCTGCATCTATATCCTTAATTTCAAGCATGGTTTCAGATAGCGCTGCCTGGCCCAAAATACCATCGCCCTTGGCTATTACTTTACGCTCAGTGCCCGGCATATGGCCATATCCGGCGGCAAACACAAGCTCATCGCCTTCCGGCAGATACAACACGGCAGCCACACTGCTTGTATACTGGGCAATATATACCACAACATCTTTAGTAAGCTGCTCTACGCTCTTTTCGCCAAGCATTACATCGTTAAGACCGGCAAGGCCAGCCTGTTTCCATTCGTTATCAGACAAAATCTTAAATGAACCCTCAAGCGACTGGGCCATAGCATTTAACGATTCTCCTATACTGCCCAGGGCATCGCTGCTATTGGCATCTACCCTTACTTCATAATTACCATCTGAAATTTGTTTAGACACCCCGCCTATAACACGTATCCTCTCAGCAGTTTCGGCATCTTTAAGCTCAAGCTGATTGTGCAGTTCTGCCCTTTCGCTGTAATCCCTGATTATTTTGGTAAAGTAAAACCCTGTGATTAGCAATGATATAACAGCCGCCGCAATAATAAGTACCGTACTGTAACTACCATAAGAGCTGCTGCTCTCCATACGTTCTTTTAAAAGTGCCTGCTCTGTTTTTTCAAGGCGTTTTATAATGTTGCGCATATTAGACATTAGTACCCTTCCGCGGTTAATATCTTCAGCAAGAGCCAGTTTGCCCTGCTTGCGTTCATCTATCCTTTTTTGCAGGTAATCAAAAAACTGAATCCGTAGCGGAGCCAGTTCATTTAAAATCCGTTGTTGCGACTTATTATCTATAGTAAGTTGTTCAACCTCATCAAAATAAGCATCGGCAAGGCTTTTTGCATCTTCAAACTGGGTTAGAAAGCCCTGGTCTCCGGTTAAAAGATAGCCACGCATGCCGGTTTGGGCATCCACCATTACACCCTGGCCAGCGTTAAGGTTGTAAATAACCTGCTGTGTATGGTTAACCCATTCGTTGCTTTTTAGTAGCTTACTGATACTAAAAAACGACGCTATAGAGCTAAATACCAGGATGATGAATGACACCCCGAATCCAAAAAACAAATTCCTTTTAAAGTTACTGTTCATGTAGTAGCTAACTTAGTTTATATTATGTAGCGGCAGGAGCACCTTAAAGCTGGCCCCTTCGCCTTTTTTGCTGCTTGCGGTAATAAGCCCGTTGTGCTTATCGGTTATCTTTTTGGCAATTGCCAGGCCTATACCCGTACCCTCATACTGGTTGCGGTCGTTAAGGCTCTGGAAAATTACAAATATTTTGTCAAGGTATATTTCGTCAAACCCTATACCGTTGTCTTTTACGGTAATACGGCAATATTGGCCCTCCGGGTCAGCAGGGGCAGTAAAGCTTTTCTGGCCGGTACGGTCATAGCTCACATCTATTTGTGGGGCTACATCGGGCTTAGAAAATTTAAGCGAATTGCCTATAAGGTTCTGGAATACCTGCCTTAGCTGGCTGGGCACGCCGGGCACTACAGGCAGGTCGCACACGTTTATAACGGCTTTCTTTTGTTCTACCCTAAAGTCAAAATCAGTAATAATTTCCTGCACAACCCTGTTTAAATCAACCATTTCAGGCACCACGTTAGACGATAGCCTTGAGTAGTCCAGCAGGTCGGTTATCAGCCTGCTCATGCGCCCGGCAGCACGGATTGTACGGTTAGAATAATCAGTAGCCTTTTCATCTTCAACAAGATATCGCTCCTGAAGTATTTTGGTAAACATTTCAATCTTGCGAAGCGGCTCTTTAAGGTCGTGCGATACCACCCACGAAAACTGCTGCAACTCATGGTTACGCATTTCAAGCTCTTCGTTCTTTTGGGTAAGTTCGCTGGTACGCTCTGCCACCTTGATTTCCAGGTTTTCCTGGGCTTCTTTGCGGATTTCAACCTCCTTGCTCAGCAGGTCGCGAATGTTGCGCAGTTCGTTCTTTTGCTCGTAAAGTTTGAGGAATGTTTTTACCTTAAGTATAAGTAAATCAGGATCTACAGGTTTGGTAACATAATCTACCGCACCGGTTTCGTAGCCCTTAAAAATATATTTCTTTTCTTTATTGATGGCCGAAAGGAACAGCACCGGAATATCTTTGGTACGGTTACTGCCCGAAAGCGCTTCTGCCACCTCAAAGCCATCCATACCGGGCATTTGCACGTCGAGTATAATGAGTGAGTAGCTCTTTTTCAGTATCTTAAGCAACGCTTCTTCCCCTGATTCTGCCGAATCAGACTGCAGCCCGTGAAGTTCCAGTATTTTTTTTAAGGGCAATATATTTTCCCTCTGATCATCAACAATCAGTATCATAACGTATTGAAAGCGTTTACATTAAGGCAGATTAAGGATAAGGGGGCTATTGTGGCAGCAAGTGCCATACAGCGCAGGTGGGGCATAACACCCCTTAAAAGTAGCATGATTTTTATAGTCCCCACAAACCAAAAGTAAACAAAATAAATGTAAATGCGCTGTTAAATAGCAATAATAGCGCGGCAAATAACAGCATTTGCCACACTTTCAGCCATCTGCAAATTTACAGCCCGGCAGCAGCCCTGAGCAACAGCGCTTTGGTAGCGGCAATGCCCTGCTCTTCGGTAAGGCGTTCCCCTTCATATTCAATGCCTATATGGCCGGTATAGCCCGCTTCTTTTACTATTTTCAGCATCCTGAAATAGTCTATTGTAGTCTCATTACCCTGATTATCAAAATCAAAGGTTTTGGCACTAACCCCGTGGGCAAAGGGCATCATTTCCAGCACGCCTTTATACTTGTCATACTCGTCTATGCATGGGGCTCCCCAGCGCTCACCACCCTGGCGCTTAACGCAAAAGTTACCAAAATCAGGCAGTGTACCGCAAATCTTAAGGCCAATAGCCCTGATTACATCGGTCAGTTTACCGGCGTCAGACGATATACCACCGTGATTTTCAACTATTACGTTGATTTTACTCTTGGCAGCATATTGTGCGAGCCTGCCCAAACCATCAACCGAGACCTCCTTCCACTTATCAAAATCATTGTTTACAGCATCGCCAAACAGATTGACCCTTATAGACTTACATCCCAGTTCTGCCGCGGCATCCACCCATTTAGAGTGCAGGCTAATGGCCTCATCCCTGCCCTGTTTGGTAGCTGCAGCAAGGTCGCCCTCACCGTCTATCATAATCAGTACATTAGTTACCCCCTGGTCTTTAGCCCTCTT
Organism: Flavobacterium akiainvivens; assembly: GCF_001278115.1. Taxonomy (GTDB): domain Bacteria; phylum Bacteroidota; class Bacteroidia; order Flavobacteriales; family Flavobacteriaceae; genus Flavobacterium; species Flavobacterium akiainvivens. The sequence continues at coordinate 1,687,349 of NZ_LIYD01000005.1, forward strand.
TTTCAGCTCTTTAACCACTGTATCGAGGCTGCTTTTGGCAATCTCATCGTTATACAGTTGGTTAACATACTCAACCGCCTCAAAACCAAGCGATTTTGCCTTTTGGGCGAAATCAAACGGGTGCAGGCTCTTGTCCCATATTTGCTTATGAACCGACCACTGCGCCAGCGAAAGCTTAAAAAACTGCCTTATATCTAACTGATTATCAAAATCTTTCATTACATCTATAAGCATTGGCGATACGCCAAGGGCAAGCCCGGCCATACCTGTATTTTTAATAAAGTAGCGTCTGTTCATATAACGGGTTGATTATCTGTGTTCTGTATAAAAATTACCGGGCCAAATTTGTGCAAGTGCTTCACGTTCAGCAGTCAATAACGGTGTTGAATTAGCCGCAGCCAATGCCTCCTCAAGCTGTTTTTGGGTACGTATGCCCACCACGGCCGTGGTAATAGACAGGTTATCAACAACATACCGCATTGCCACTTCAGCCGGGTTTCGCTCTCCGGCAAATTCTGCAAGTTGCCTCTGAATATCAGCCACTTGCACTTCAGGAATGCTCAAATAGCCCTTAACAGGCTTGCCCGCCAATAGCCCCGAGGCTACTGTGCCGCGTGCCATTACACCTATATTATTCTCTTTCAACAGGTTGAGCGTAGCTTCTTCAGGGCGGCGGTCCAGCAGGCTGTATTGCGTCATAACCATCACAATATTAGAGCGTTGTACATATTCCCTAATCACATTTGGGCGTATGGATGACAGCCCGTAAGCCCTTATCTTGCCCGCTTCAACCAGCCGCTCAAAAGCTTCAATCGTCTCATCTATAGGGTCTTGCAGCGTACCCCCGTGCAGCAGGTACAGGTCAATATAATCGGTTTGCAGGCGACGTAAACTTTCGTCAACTGCCTGTAAAATATAGGCTTTCCGCGGATTCCAGTCCCAACCTTTGCCATCAGGCCGCCACTGGTTGCCCACCTTGGTACTGATGAGCACTTCCTGCCTCCTGCCTTTTAGCGCTTTACCCAAAAACCTCTCGTTCAACCCCTTATCATACAAATCAGCCGTATCAAACAGGTTGATACCGCCGTCTATAGCCCTGGCAATTATACTGTTATTATCCTGGTTTTCAACTTTTAGCGACATACAACCGAAGCTTACCTCACTAACCCTGAAACCGTTTTTTAAAGTTTTGTAACGCATTTTACAAATATATACATTTTTACTTCTGTACCATCCTGTACTACAAAGTGTAATTTCTTACAAATTACTACCCTAAAGTGCTTAATATTTCACTTTCGGACTTTGGATTTACGGTGTGAAATATCAAAAATACAAAAGCCACGAATTACACCAATTCCGCAAATCTGCTTTTTGTGAAAATTAGTGTAATTCGTGGCTCAAAAAATCCTGAAACCTATTTCCTGCCCTCTGTCACGCCCGACCATTTATCGGTACGGAAAGGTGCCGCCGGAAGTCCCGATGCGTTTACCAGATTTCCGTCAGGGTTATCGGCCCAGTTGTAGCGCACCGCAACCGGGTTTGCCACCTTGGCAGATGACACTACCACTTTGCCGCCTTCTATTTTGGCATCGGCCCAATAGAATACCTGGTCGTTTCCGGCCACGGCAAAACCTTTAAGCGTACCGCCGTTGGCTTTCAGCCCGTCTTTAAAGTCAAACTCAACTGTTATGGTGTTGCCCTTTTTAGCAAACGACTTGTATACCGGCCCGCTGTAGTCAATCTTAGTACCATATACTTTGGCCAGGGCCACGCGTGCCAGCCTTTCGCCCACTTCCTGCTTGTTCTTTGGGTGAATGTCTTCGGCATCGCCTATATCAGTAGCTACAATCATGCCCGTGTTAGGTAGTTTCAGGGTCATGGCCTGCGCTTCCCTAAGCTCTGCCCATGCACTTGCCTCCGGCTCGGCCTTAGCCTGCTTATAGCTGGCCAGCTGCACAAATATAAACGGCAGCTTGCTGTCGCCCAGTTTTTCCCTCCAGTCTTTTATCATAAGCGGGAAAAGCGTTTGGTACTGCTGCGCCCTGTCGGCATTGCTTTCGCCCTGGTACCATATAGCACCGGCAAACTTAAAGCCAATCAGCGGGTGTATCATGGCATTGTACAGTGCCGATGGCCTGTTTTGCCCGGCAGGCATGTATGGGGCAGGCTCAACATCGGCAAAGCTAACACCCGGGGCTATTTTCCAGTTGCCGGCTAATTCTCTGACTCTAGACTCTCTGCCAATAGTAATGTGCAAATTCTCCGGTCCATAAAGTCCGCCGCCACTGCCGGTGTCAACCACCCTTATGGCTATAACGTTCTTACCTTTTTTAAGCACATTGGCCGGTATGGTATAAATACGCAGCACGCTGTAACCGTCGGTATGGCCTATTTCTACACCGTTTACAAACAACCTGTCGTTATCATCGGCATAATATTCAAAATGCCCATTGCCGTTTACAGCTTCAAGCTCAAAGCTTTTCCTGTACCACATAACCCCATCAAAATCAGGGAAACCCTGGTTTTCAAAAAATGACGGCACTTTTATATCGGCCCAGTTGCTGTCGTCAAAAGCAAGGTCGGCATACACCGCCTTACCGTTTTGGTAGCCCTTATCGGCAGCCAGTACTTTACTGTTCCACGCCTTAAGGTCATCAGCATACTTTTGCTCCTGTGCCGCGCGTGCCTGTTCGTTTTGCATGCCATCCAGCACCGAATCAAAATCATGTATAGTACGCAGGGCTTCGGCGCTTGTCCAGGCTTCTACCACCGTGCCGCCCCATGAGCTGTGCACCAGGCCTATAGGTATGTTTTTTTCCTTATAAATTTTACAGGCAAAAAAGTAAGCCGTAGAGCTAAACAGCGGTATGGTAGCCGGGCTGCACACCTGCCAGCCGCCAGCCTGCACCACAAGGTTATCAACCGGCAGGGGCTTGTCTATATGCTCGGCCTGAAGCAGGCGAATTTGTGGGTAGTTGGCATTTTTAATCTCTTCCTGGTAGTTAAGCACCTTGCCCCAGCCCTCAAGCGGCATTTCCATGTTGCTTTGGCCGCTGCACAGCCATACCTCGCCTATAAGTATGTTGCTTAGTACAACCGTATCGCCATCGTTAAAAGTAATGGTATAGGGCCCTCCGTATGATGGCGTTTTTACAGTAACCTTAAAGTCGCCACCATTGGTTTTAACCGTCTGGGTTTTGTTATCCCAAGATGTGGTAACGGTAACCTGGCTGGCGTTGCTGTGGCCCCAAAGCGGCACACCGGCTTTTTGCTGCAATACCATGTTGCTGGTAAAAAATGTAGGCAGCTCTACCTTAGCCTGCGCAGTTGCCGTGGCCAGTACCGCCGCCGCAAAAAACGCAAAGCGTTTAAAATCAGTTTTCATGAGTGTTTATAGGTTTATAGCGTTATGTGTGTTTAAAACAAGGCTATAAAGCTATGGCATTTTTGCGAAACTAACGTTGTAGTACAGGCGTAAAGATGGTAGTACAGGGTGTTTTTCAGGTAGCAGATAGCAGCTGGCAGGCGGCAGTTTGCGCTACGATAGCCGACTCTCCGGATGATTTGCCCCTGGCTTCAGCCAGGGGAAATATGAATCGCCATGTATTTTTAAACACAACGAACACAAAGCTTTGTGGCCTTTAACAGTAAAAAAACTTGTCGTTCTTAGTGTAAAGCTTTGTGCCCTTAGTGTCAAAAAAATAAAACACTATCTATATCCACACCATAAGACCCTGAAGGGGTCGCGCATATTAGCCCGGGGCATCGCCCCGGGGGATATCATACATTATATAGCCCCCCCCTTCCACAATCCAATAAATTAACAAATTTTACTACCTTTACCCTGTTAACACCTTACCAAATGAGAAAACTGCTCGCCATACTACTGTTGCTTACATCTGCCATTTATGCACAGGATGAGCAGGAACAGGCCTATGTAAAGCCCGACTTTAAGGCTATTGAGCAGAATATTAAAAACAAGCAGTCTGCACTATACTACCAGAAACTGTTTGAACGTTTCCAGCAGGCAGACAGCACCCTTACCCTCGAAGAAAAATACCACCTGTATTTTGGCTATTCGTTTACCGATGCTTACAAGCCTTATTTTTCATCAGACAACCTCAAGGAAATACGCACGCTTGTCAACACCGATAACCTTACCAAAGAACAAATGGAACGGGTTATAGAACTGAGCCAGGATGCCATAAACGGCTACCCGTTTGATGTTAGCATGATGGGCTACCGCGCTTATTTTTACCGCGCACTGGGCAAAGAAAAACTGGCCGAAAAAGAAGAAATTCGCGCCAACCTTGTTTTTGATGCCATACTGGGCACCGGAGATGGCATGAGCAAGGAAACCTGCTTTTATGTTATAAACGTAGGCAACGAATATGAGCTTATAAACGTGCTGGGCATGGCCTATGCTGGCGAGCAGAAACTGGTGGAAGGCAAGTATGATTACCTGGAACTTGAAGAAAACGACTATGGCGTGTATGGCCTTTATTTTAACGTAAGCCGCATTATGAGCTCTTTTAAATAACCGCCTGCTTTTCAAAATGTTAAAGTAATGGTAGCGTTTTGCCAACACTTAGCCAATCTTGCCTTAACGTTGTGCCAATTAAAAACAGCCTGAACCAAAACCGCAGTAACTTTATAGTATAAACATAAAGAATTACTGCCATGAAGAAGCTTTTTACCCTATTGGCACTGCTTGTTATAACAGTGGCCGGCGCGCAGGAAACCAGTAAACCCGATTATACTGCAATACAGAAAAATATTAAGGATAAAACCTCCCCCTACTACTACAACACCCTCATGGAGCGCTTTACAAAGGCCGATACTACCATGACGCTTACCGAACGCCGCCACCTGTATTATGGCTTTGCTTTTATGCCCCTTAAAATGAACGAAATGACCATTCGCAATATTGAGCAGCAGCTAAAGGCTGCACTAAACAGGCCCAACCCCACAAGTGCCGATATGGAAGACGTGGTAACCTATGCCGGGCAATTACTGCAGGCTTTTCCGTTTAGTATTACGCTAAAAGAATACCGTGCCTACTGCCTTAAGCAACTGGGGCGTTATGACGAGGCTATGGCCGAAAAAGCCCAGACCGAAATGATTGCCGATGCCATACTGAGCAGCGGAGACGGCACCACGCTGCAAAGCGCCATACACGTTATTGATGCCGGTAATGAGTATGAAATAACATCGCTTATGGGGTTTGAAACCCTTGATACCGAATACCTGATTAACAATAAGTATGACTATATTACCTTAAACAAAAACGCCTACAACCTGCCGGGGCTGTACTTTGATGCATCGGTAACGCCTAAAAGCGTAAGCCGCGAAACGGCCGGTTTATAACATATTACCCTTCCGGTAACTTTTGCTAAGGAGCCTGCCCGTTTGGGTAGGCTTTTTACTTTTAGTCGCCATTTTGCGAAATAATCTCGGCCTGATTATCGTTACCTTTACACCAAACCGCCTTACATGGATGTAAAAGACCTTAACCTCACTACCGATATTACCCGGCTTTTTGACTTTACCCTTAACGATGAAGCCCGTGCCGCCCTAAAAAAAATGCTGGCCACACCCCTGCCTGATGCCGAAAGTGTTATAGCCCGTCAGCACATATTTAAGGGCTTTATAGCCAATATGCCCAAAATACAGGCCTACTCCTACTCTAAAATAGACTTCAGGGAGGTAGAGCATTTTTTAGCCGGCTATTCCGACAAGCATTTTTTGCCCAAACGGCTTAAAATGAAACTGTTCTTTTCCAAGGCTAAATACCACCGTTTCCGCGGGCACTGCATACAGGTTATACTGCTGTACCACAGGCTATATACCCAATATACCGGCATACTTAACGCAGAACATTTCCCCGAAGGGTATAAAAAAGAACTGGGCTTTATAAACAACTACCTGCAATCGTTCCGTACAGAATATTATGAAAACCTGGTGCGCAACGGCAGCTTTGGCATACGCGAAATAGTTGAGATAATCCGCATTATATCAGCCAAAAAGAAAAGCATGGAGACAGATGCCTTCCGCGAAAAGTATACCCTGTTTGAGGCATATCTTTCAGCAGCTATGGGCATGCATCGCTACGGCTTTGTTTTCCCAAAAATTGAGGGCACAGGCATTGCCCTGCACGATTTTTACCACCCGGTGCTTACGCATCCCGTTAAAAACTCTTTTGAGGCCACTACTAATGTAATACTGCTTACAGGGCCTAACATGAGTGGTAAGAGCACTCTGCTTAAGGCCATTTCGCTGTGCGTATACCTGGGCAATATAGGCTTTGCCGTACCCGCCGGCGCAGCGCGCATACCGTTTTACAGCGATATTTCGGCATACATAAACCTCAACGACGATTTACAAAGCGGCTACAGCCATTTTATGGGCGAGGTCATGAACCTGAAAAAAGTGGTAACCCAGTCCAACACCGGTACGCCCTGTTTTGCCGTATTCGACGAGCTTTTCCGCGGCACGAACATAGACGATGCACTCGACATAAGCACCACTACATTAAACGGCCTCCTGAAGTTTAAAAATGCGCTGTTTTTTATCTCCAGCCACCTGCACCAGCTTACCGAGACCGAAGCCGTAAAAAACGGCAGTATAGCCTGTTATTACCTGGATTGTACCGTTGAGGGCAACATCCCTAAATTTAATTATACCCTTAAACCGGGCTATACCCACCTACGTGTGGGCCGCCTGCTTTTTGAAAAAGAAGGCCTTACCCATATGCTTAAATAACAAAGGCCGCCCATACAGGCGGCCTTTACAGTATTTAGGTTGCTTGTTTACCTGTTTACCATAAGCTTATGGGTTTCGGTAGCAGCGTCGCTGGTAATTTTCATTACATAAGCGCCGTTTGCCATGCTATCGGTAGTAATTTGCAGGCTGCCCTCTACAGCAGTTTCTTTAACCAGTTTGCCACTTGCAATTTCATAAATTGCTACAGTAGCCTGGCCGTTATGGCCGGCAGCAAGCTCAAGGTTAAACAGGCTGTTTGCCGGGTTAGGATATATTACACTTTGTGTAACAGCAAAATCATCAAGGCCGGTTGTTGAGCATACCTCCTGTGCTTCAAAAGCACCAATATCGCGCGTGCCGTTAAACACTGCATTGCCCAGCTGGTCTTCAAAAGTATCGGCAGGGTCGCCCATATCGGCACCCGGGTTAGGGCAATCCAGCGCATGGGTAAAGGTATCGCCGCCGTTATCAGCCAGGGCTATAAGGCCTGCATCAAACGGGCTGGTAAGCGTGCCTATCATGTCGTTCTCCATTTCTTCAAAATCATCAGCATCATCCATGCCAATAATGTTGTAACCAAGTGATGTTACAGGGCCGCTTTCGCTGAAGATATCCCTGCCTGAAATAACCGCAAGGTTTCCGGCGGAAATGGTGTTCTTAACGCTAACACCTGTAGCAGAGTTGTTGTAAATACCGCCGCCACTTACAGTAGCTGAGTTCAGGGTAATGGTATTGGCATTAACCGTTAGCGTACCGTTGTTGTAAATACCGCCACCGTTAGCCAGCGCTGTATTAGCTGATATTGTAGATGCCATTACCGTAGCCGTACCGCCGTTAACGTGAATACCACCGCCACGGCCCAGTAATCCTGTTGTGCTGTTACCCGATATTGTAGAACGGTTTACAGCAAGTGTACCGCCGTTATTAAAGATACCGCCACCGCCATCGGTAGTAGTGGCACCTGTCGCTGTATTGCCTGTAATGGTTACGTTGTTTACGGTAAGTGTACCAGTAGCATTCCAAAGGCCGCCACCTTCAACCGCAATGTTATCGGCTACAAGGCCGCCGTTTATGGTGGCGCTGCCTGTACCTGTTATGTGAAGCCCGCCGCCGTTTCCGGGAGCCGTGCCTGCGTTGTTATCAGTAAGGGTAACGTTGTTAAGTACAATAGTGCTTGTACCGCTGTTGTCTTCTATACCACCGCCTGCGCGCATAGCTGTGTTGCCTGTAATCTCGGTATCGGTAACGGTAAGCTGAGAGCCTACATCGTTAAGAATACCACCTCCGCTGCCCGCAGTACCGGTAGCGCTGTTATTGCTTATGGTTGCGTTTATAACCGTAACCGTACCACCGTTAAGGTTATAAATACCGCCACCACCCTGGTCGGCACCGGCACCTGCTGCTGTGTTGTTTGTAATAAGCGTGCCGTCTATGCTCATAGTACCGGTTCCGTTCCACAGGCCTCCACCTTCGGCTCCGGCCTCGTTATCGCTTACGGTACCGCCTGTAATGGTTACGCTGCCCGCACCTGTAATGTGAAGACCACCGCCGTTACCGGGAGATGTATTGGTTGTATTGCCTGTTAGCATAACATCGGTCATGGTAAACGTACCTGCCGCACCACTGTTGTCTTCAATACCACCACCGGCACGGTTACTTACGTTTCCGCTTATGGTAGCATATGTAATAGATAGCGAAGCCCCTACATCGTTAAGGATACCCCCGCCGCTGCCGGCATCGCCATCGGCAACGTTATCGGTAATTTCAGTTTCGGCATTTATGTTTACGGTACCACTCAGGTTGTAAATACCACCACCACCCTGGTCGGCACCATCGCCGCTGGCTGTGTTTTCGGTAATAACCGTCCCGGTAATGCTCATGGTGCCGCTGCCGTTCCAAAGGCCACCGCCCTCAGCTGCTGCCCAGTTGTTGCTTACAAGCCCGCCGGTAATGGTTGTATTGCCCGCACCTGTTACGTGAAGCCCGCCGCCGTTTCCGGGGTTGCTGCCTGTAGTATTATCGCTAATGGTAGCATCAGTCAGGTTGATGGTTGCACCGGCAGTACCCTCTATAGCACCACCTGCACGCAGGGCGTTATTTTCGGTAAAGGTACTGTTGGTTACGTTTAGCGTAGCGCCTGTGCTTGCTAAAATAGCACCACCGCTGCCTGCTGCGCCATTTGCCTCATTTGCTGTAAAGGTTGACGTGTTAACGGTTACCGTACCGCTTTCGGCAAAAATGGCACCGCCACCCTGCCCGGCTGTTGCACCGCCTGCATGGTTTTCTGTAAACAGTACGTCATTAAAGGTAACGGTGCTGCCTGTGGTGTGAATTGCACCGCCGTTTTCGGCAGCCATACCATTTGTAAAGGCCACATCATTAATGGTAATGCTGCCGCCTGTAATGGTAAAAATACGTGTGGCGCTGTTGCCGCTAAATACGGTCTGGTCACTGCCATTGCCTGTAATGGTAATGTTTTTGTTGATGGTTACGGCAGAAGCCAGTACAATTTCATCGCCGTTAGTATCGGCATCAAATGCAATTGTGCCCCCTGCGGCAACATCTGCCACGGCCTGGCGAAAAGACCCCGCGCCCGTGTCGTTACTGTTTGTTACGGTAACCGTTTGGGCATAAAGCCCCGATGCTGCAACCGAGCAAAACATCACGATACCGCTAAAAAATAAGGTAACTGTTTTTTTCATAATTGAAATTTTGTTGTTAATTACCTCTAAGCTACGGCGTTGCCGGTGTTAATGGTTTCTTAATTAATACCTTATAAAATGTGAAAGTTTTACAAAACAGTAATTAAACCCAGTGAGGACAAGGGTTGGAGAGAAAATCAGTATTTTCTGATTAACAAAACATTACAAAGTGTTTAGAGTATGTATTTAACATATAGATAAATAAAGAACGGCCCAAAAAAGGGCCGTTCTAAAAAAAATTACTGATAAAAAAAATGTGATTAGTGGTTTGTTGTGCTTTTAATGGTTATTTCCTGACCGGGCTGTAAGCCACGTTTCAGGGCTTTTGGGTTGTTGGCATTAAGCTGTTCTACCGATACCCCATATTTTTTTGAAATACCATACAGGGTATCTCCTTTTTGTACCTTATGTATTATGGCCGTTTCTTCAGGCTGGGCCGGGATTTCTTCAGTAACGGTTTCCTGTACGTCTGCCACAAAACCTGCGGTTTCAGTTTGGGCATATACTGTATCGGTAACCGGTTCTGTAACGGTTTCGGCAGCAACCTGTTTTTTTGGCTTTTTAGCCGAAACATCTACCTGGCGGTGCAACGGTATTGTAAGCGAAGTACCCTGGCTTATGCCCTCTACCGCTCCGGGATTGTATTCATAAATATCCTTGGGGGTTACCTTAAATTTCTTAGCCACCATTACCACGGTTTCTCCCATCATAACCCTGTGGCTGGTAAGTTCTTCCGGCTTATCGTCTTTTTTACTGCTTTGCGAATAACCCGTAGCCATTGTAAGGCAGCAGGCCAGCAATAGTAGTGTTTTCCCCATATTCTCCCGTTTTTTTCCCAACAATAAAAATAGAGAAAATACTTTAGCATACCTTACAACACGCTACAATAGCGGCATTATTTTGGCATTGTCAAATTTTATAATTATTCTTTAACAAAATATTAGTAACTGTACAGTGTGATTATGTAATATGTACTTTTTTTGTAGGAAAACACAATTGGCCATTAAACAACTTACCTCGATTTAACAATATTATCTTACGAATACCATTTCATTAGACCGAAAATTTATCTGTTTTGCAACTATTTATGTTAAAAATAAATAATAAAAAAACCGCATCGTTTTGATGCGGTTCCTGATTTTATTCCCATTCAATGGTTGCAGGCGGTTTAGATGATATATCATATACCACCCTGTTTACGCCTTTTACCTTATTGATAATCTCGTTACTTACTTTCATAAGGAACTCATACGGCAGGTGTACCCAGTCGGCTGTCATACCATCGGTACTCTCTACTGCGCGAAGGGCCACTACTTTTTCATAGGTACGTTCATCGCCCATAACGCCTACACTGTTTACAGGAAGCAGTATTGCGCCTGCCTGCCACACCTTGTCATAAAGGCCGTGGTCTTTAAGGCCCTGAATAAACACGTGGTCTACCTCTTGCAGTATGCGTACTTTCTCTGGCGTAATATCGCCCAAAATCCTGATTGAAAGGCCCGGCCCAGGGAATGGGTGGCGGCCCAGCAGCTCAGGGTCAATACCCAAAGAAGCCCCCACGCGGCGCACCTCATCTTTAAACAGCATACGCAGTGGCTCTACCACCTGTAGCTTCATAAAATCTGGCAAACCGCCCACATTGTGGTGTGATTTTATAGTAGCCGACGGCCCTTTTACAGAAACCGACTCAATTACGTCAGGATATATAGTGCCCTGTGCCAGCCATTTAACATCGGTTAGCAGGTGGGCTTCATCATCAAATACTTCAATAAACACGCGGCCTATGGTTTTGCGCTTGGTTTCAGGGTCGTCAATACCCGCAAGCTGGCTAAGGAAACGGTCAGATGCATCTACACCTTTTACGTTAAGCCCCATATCTTTATACTGGTGCAGTACGTTTTCAAATTCGTTTTTGCGCAGTAGCCCGTTGTTTACAAATATACAGTACAGGTTAGCACCTATGGCTTTGTTAAGCAGCACTGCCGCCACGGTAGAGTCTACGCCACCGCTAAGGCCAAGGACAACCTTATCGTTACCAATTTTATTTTTAAGCTCTTCTACAATCTCTTCAACAAAAGAGTTTGGCGTAAAGTTTTGTGGAACCTCGGCAATTTTAACCAGGAAGTTTTCCAGCATTAGTTTACCTTCAGTACTGTGGTACACCTCCGGGTGGTACTGAATGGCGTAGGTGGTTTCGCCTTCAATACGGTAAGCTGCATTTTCTACATCTTTAGTACTGGCCAGCACCACACCGCCTTCAGGCAGTTTTTTAATGGTATCGCTGTGGCTCATCCATACCTGGCTGTGTGCCGAAACACCTGCAAGGAACGGTTCGCCCTCTTTTATGTATGAAAGGTTTGCACGGCCATACTCGCGAATGTTGCTTGGTGCTACCTCGCCACCGTTAAAGTGTGCCAGGTACTGAGCGCCATAACAAACAGCAAGCAAAGGCAGCTTGCCGCGAATTTGAGACAGGTCAGGATGCGGGGCATCTTCAGCGCGCACCGAAAACGGGCTGCCCGATAGTATTACCGCCTTGTATGATGACAAATCTGCCGGTGGATTGTTGTAAGGGAAAATTTCGCAGAAGATATTTAACTCGCGAACCCTGCGCGCAATAAGCTGTGTGTATTGCGAACCGAAGTCTAAAATAAGTACGTTGTGTTGCATGGGCAAAAATAATTCAAAAAATTTAATTTAGAAAAGGGATTTTTAGAATAGATAGTTCGATTATTGGATTTTTCGATAGCACATAAAAAAAGGAACCCAAAGGTTCCTTTCCTGATATTTATATCCTGCGATTATCCAGTCGAAAAATCGAATAATCCAACAATCGAACAATCCAAAAACTACTCTTGTGTTGCTTTCATTTCCACCTCAAAAATAAGGTCGGCGTTAGGGCCTATACCTGCCGGTGGTGCACCGCGCTCGCCATAGCCCAGGTGGCCGGGAATAAACATTGTTACCTTATCGCCGGGAGCCATTAGCTGCAGGCCTTCAAAAAAGCCCGGTATAAGGTTTTTTTCTCCCATAACATAAGGAAACGGTTTGTAGCCGCCTGCCATATCTTTTTGCTCTATGTATTTACCAAATGCCTTAGAAATATCGGCATAGCTACTGTCAAACAAAGTACCGTCTGCCAGGTAGCCCGCATAGTGAATGTATACGGTAGAACCTGCTGCCGGCTTGGCATTCTTGGTTTTATTGGTAACGGTATACATAAGCCCGCTCTGGGTTTTGGTGGCTTTCTTTTTAAGTGTTGCAAACTTTTTAAGGGCATCGGCCTTAGCCTTGGCTGCCATTTCTTCGCTCTTTTTCTTTTCGGCAGCTATGCTTTCGTAGTAGTTTGCAAACACTTTGGCAGCGTCAAACTTCTTGGCATCGGCACCTTTGCGCACAATTTTAAGCGAAACTATCTTATCGCCCTGTACAATAGCATTTACCACATCCTGCCCGCTAACCACATGGCCAAAAACCGTGTGCCTGCCGTCAAGGTGCGGGGTAGCATTATGGGTTATAAAAAACTGGCTGCCGTTAGTGCCTGGGCCTGCATTAGCCATACTTAGTATGCCGGGGCCTGTATGTTTAAGGCTTGGGTCTATCTCGTCTTTAAATTTATAGCCGGGGCCACCTGTACCGTTACCGTTAGGGTCTCCGCCCTGAATCATAAAATTAGATATAACACGGTGAAACGGCAGCCCGTCATAATACGGTTTGCCTTTATACTGCTCGCTTACCGCAGGGTTAGTACCTTCGGCAAGGCTTATAAAGTTTGCTACGGTAACCGGTGTTTTCTGAAATTCAAGCTGTAATAAAATGGTGCCTTTGTTGGTTAGCATTTCGGCAAAAAGCCCGTCTCCCGGTTCCTGGTTAATGGTAGTGTCAGGCGTGTTTTCGGTAGTGGCAACATTTGCATTGTTGCACGAAAACAACAGGGCGGCTAAGCTTAAAAGTAAACTTGTCATTGGTTTCATTTATAATTAATTATCTTTTATTTGGGATCCTGTTTTATATCGGTAAGGGTTACCGTACACACAAGCGGCTCGTTAGTGCCTATTTTGTCGTTATCGCCATGGTAGCCATACCCCATGTGGCTTGGGAAGATAAAGGTAACCTTCTCGCCACGGTTCATAAGCTTTATACCATCACTTATGCCCATCATTATGTTTTGCTTGTCTACATGGTATACCTGTGGCTGCAGCTCTTCTTCGGTATAAATAACCTTGCCTTTAAGGTCTTTTACATCATAGGTAAAATAAGCCACATCGCCCTCTTTAGGCGTAACGGTATCTATAGTGTTTTCTACAATATAGTGGTACCAGTAGCCTTTTGCCGAGGCCGTATACTTAACCGATGGGTTGCTTTTTATAATAGAGTCTATGCGCTTTTCTTCTGTAGCAACCAGCTTTTTATTACGGTCTATGCTCTCCTGCATAAAGGTGCCCTCTTTGTGGCTTACCGCCCTGCGCGCCTGTGGCTTAGAACACGCTGTAAAAACAAGCGTGGCCAGCAGCAGCGCAAATAAAACCTTCTTCATAATCAGTCAAATTTTAGGTTTGCTAATGTAGCAATAAATTTTTGTATGGTGGCCTCAAGGCTCTCTGTGCTCCTGCCCCCTGCTGCATTAATATGGCCGCCACCGTTAAAATACTGGCGGGCATAAGCATTAACATCAAAACTGCCCTTAGAACGAAACGATATCTTAACAATACCCTCGTCTTTATTTTCGGTAAAAAAGGCAGTAAAATCTATGCCTTTCATGCTAAGACCGTAGTTAACAATGCCTTCAGTATCGCCTTTATTATGGCCAAAGCTGTTAAGCTCTTCCTGGCTAAGGCTGGTGTAAGACGTTTTATACTGTGGCAGTACCCTCATGTTCTGCAAACCCCTTGCCAAAATTTGTATGCGGCTCATGGTATGGTTGTCATACAGCAGGCTGTGGATGGCGCTGTTGTCTACCCCCAGGTCTATAAACTCGGCCACAATGCGGTGTGTGGTGCCGGTTGTGGTATGAAAACGGAACGAACCGCTATCTGTAACTATACCCGTATACAGGCATGTAGCTACAGTAACGTCAAGATATTGCTTTTCGTTTAAGGCGGTTATAAAATGATACACCATTTCGCAGGTAGAGCCGTAGCTGGTATCGCTAAACATATATTTGGCATAACCATCGGGCTTTTGGTGGTGGTCTATCATTACAAAAGGTGCGGTAAGGGTTTTAAGCACGGCCTCCATGGCATCGCCGGTACGGCTTAGCGCATTAAAATCGAGCGTAAAAACCACCTCAGCGGCGTTAAGTATTGCTGTAGCGGCTTCGTTATCACGTTCAAATACCTTTACGGTATCGCTGGCCGGCAGCCACGCCAAAAAATCAGGAAACTCGTTAGGGCTTATAACCGTTACCTCATGCCCCTTGTGCCTTAAAAAGTGGTACAGGCCCAGGTTAGAGCCCATGGCATCGCCATCTGGGTTGCGGTGCGGTATTATAACTATCTTTTTGGGTGTGGAAAGCAGCTCCTTAACCCCTGCAATATCTTCTGTACTCATCATAGCCTGCGAAGATACAGTTTTTTCGGCAACAGCCAATTGGGCGCCCTCTTTGCACCGTTATTTTTATACATAATTTAAGACCCGTTTGCTAATAATTGCCTTAGCGCTTTACCTTAAGCTTTGCGCCCTGCATTACCTGTATTTCAGACCCCTCAGCCAGGTAGACCGACAGCGGTTTGGCATTTTGCAGAAAGGCAAAATCAGGACCGTAAACGGTGGCAAAATCTATATCAACCGTATGCTCCCTTACAGGATATACCTGCCAGCGCGGGTGTGCCACCTCATATTCTGATGTTACGGTGTTGCTTATTTGGGTATAGCCCCAAAAGTGTTCGGTTATAAATTCTTCTTCGCTGCCCTCTGTTATGTCTACCGGGGTTTTATTGGTTACCACGTTTAGGGTATTCCATTTGCCCTGTTTCTTCCAACCATATTCAACCGTTAAGGTTTCATTACTTTCCGTCCAGGTGTGGCGGGTGGGCAGGGTTTCATAATTTTCGCCGTAGAGGGTATTGGCCACCAGGGTAAGCGCCGGGCGGGGTACTATTTCTTTGATAAACACCACGCCCCTCTTGTAACCATCGGTATGCTTATACTTTACATAAAAACGCAGGTTGATTTCCTCAAAGTTTACGTGCAGCGGAATGCGCAGCCCCAGCATTTTGGTATCAACAAACATAAAACCCACCACGCTAACATAGCAGGTGTTGTTCCAAAAATCGAGTTCGGTTTCAAAGGGCAGGTAAGGTTTTAGCACTTTTGGGTCAACTGCATAATTAACCATAAGCAGTTTGCGCCACTGTGCTTTAAGGAAGGTGCGTTTTTTCACTGGTTTAATGTATCAATTTTTTAATGTAGCAATTTACCAATTATGCGGGAGGCGACAATTGATACATTAGTTAATTGCTACATTAAAAAATTGATTAATTGTTACATTATTTAATCCCCAGCTTAATTACATCGTCTTCATAGCCGGCAATCATAAGCTCATAGGTACCGGTGGCAAGGGTAGAAATGTCAATATTATTACGCGCGCCTTCAAGTGTGCCCTCTAATACGCGACGCCCCATAACATCTATAAACGTATAGCCAAGCCCCTGCAGGAAGTCAGGCCCTTCTATACTCAGTACATCGCCTGTAGGGTTGGGGTAAATCATAACCCCGGCCTGCCCCAGCGCACCGGGCAGCGAAGCCAGGTTGTCGATATAATTTTGCAGGTACTCGCTTAAGTCTACCGTATGCAGCTTTTGCGGAATGTTTATAATAGCCGCCTGTTGCAGGTGCTCATTGGTCATGTAATAATTAATGCCATCGGTAGTGGTAATGGCCTCCATTTGGTGGAAGCTTTGCGATAGGGCCACCTTGCGCTTATTACCCCCAAAAAAGTCATGCCCCTGAAAATCATACAGCAGGTATACAAACGGCGAAACCAGGCTGCTGTAACCGCTAAGCACCACCAGGCGCTTGTCTTCAAGATAAGTAGCGCCGGTTATAAGGCCTTTTACATCAAACGTATCCTGCAATTGGGCAACATGCGTTCCGGGGGTTTTAGGGAGCCGGTACACGCTGGTTTCTTCACTAACCCACTGCTTGGTAAACAGGTAAATGTACTCGCTGGTAACCACCATGGCCTCGCAATCAAAATTTGTATTGTTGTTGCCCGATGGCGTAAAATCAGTCTGGTTGCTGTAGGTAAAGTTTATATAGTCTGCCACGGGACTGTTGCTCTCTATGGCGGCCTTGCTTATGCGCAAAATGCGCAGGTTGTTGCGGTTGCCGTTTGCGTTGTTGCCAAAATCGCCTATGTAAATATAGTTGGCATCCTGGGCCAGCTCTTCCCAGTCAATATTGGTAGTGCCGGGTATGGCAATGGTTTGTTCTATGTTGCCGGTGGCGGGGTTAAGGCGGTACAGGTTGGTATCACTGTCATCGTTCATGGTGTACAAGCTGCCGTTCCACATGATAAGCCCGCTGGTTTCGTCTATCAGGGTAGAAAGTGTAAGGGAAGTATCGGGGTTAACCGATGCCGAAGCATAGTTACACGAACCATCATTAACAGTAGCATTTGCGTTGTGGCTTGACGAAAGTGGGTCGGTACATCCGTACACTACGGTGTCTTGTGCCTGTACCGGCTGCAATAGCGGGAACAGGGCGGCTGCAAAAAGGTAAAGTGTTTTCATAGCTGTGTGGTTTTAATACTTAAAGTTACCCATTACAGGCCTGAAAATCAGGCTAATTAGCACAAGTTTCACACTACAACACATTAATTCCAAAGCCTTAACACAACTTTATCTTAGCATTGCGTTAAAGCTTTATGGGTTGTAGGATTAAGAGTGCTAAATTTAACAAACCTAACAATAAATAAAAAACACCATGAATAGATTTTTCAGTGCCATTTTTGCCGGATGGGGCGCAAAAAAACTGGGAGGCGGCTGTATAAGCACCATTATAATTTTTGGAATACTGTATTATGTTTTTAGGAGTTGTGGGTAATTAACAAAAATACAAAAGGCTTACCGTTTGGGTAAGCCTTTTTGTTTATGCCATATATGCTTAGTTATAGTTAATGTATACATCTACAACGTTGCTTTCATAAGAAGTCGGGGCCTCATGTACTACAGTAGGATAACCGTTTGCATCAAACTCATAAGTATAGTTTAGATCTCCTATTGTACCGGGCTGCTCGTTTATAGACGTAATGTAGTTGCTGCTTGCAATAGTAGGCACCGGGAACGCCCAGTATACTATAAAATTAACATAGCTTTTAAACTGGTTGCGGTACATATTAAGATACTCCCCTTTTACGGGTGTTGTGGTATCATACGTAAAATTAAGCTGGTTCCACTGGGTTATGTTGTTTCCGTCATAAGTAAGCGCTATCGTGTCGTTTCCTGTTTCTACAGCCGAAACAAAGCCGTTGTTGTTAAAATGAAATACCCTCGGACCGCTTTGAAGCTCAAACCCATATTGGGCAGTTACTGTGTTGTTTACATCATTGTAGGTAATGGTACTATTTTGGTGTGTTACCTGTTCCATAATGTCATTATAGGAGGTATCTTTTATTTCAGTTAAACGGTGTTGCGTATCATAAACAAGTTCGCGCTCAAAAAACACATAGCCATCGCCACGTGTGCCCACCATAGTTAAAAGGTCACCTATGGCATTATAGGTATAGACATATGAATCGTCTACCCCTCCTCCGCTATATAATGTTTCGGTAATCATTTTGTTGTCGGTAAACTCAAACATTTTCAGGGTAACATCGCCCACTTTACGGGTTACGGTATGCAGGTTGTGCCCCGATAGGTTAGTATTTTCTACAACATCGGTATCAGCATCGGCACACGATATCGCTACAAGGGCAGCAAAGCCCATAAGGAGATAATTTTTCATAAGGTATTTTGTTGGTTCGATTTAATAACGCGCTCTACAGGTTATAATTGCATTAAGGTACAAAAAATTCTTACAGTGTTGTTAGCTTATACCTTTCTCATGGTTTATAAGGTTTCAAGATCCCTTTGTCATACAAATCTCTTGCTTCAGGAGTTTCGAGAAAAGGCTTTCCATCAATAAAGAGTATATTGGGGTATGTAAGCTCATTAGCTTTTTTTTCTTTTAAATTAATATCATACAAGATGTCACCATATACGTCGCCAACACTCATATTGTTATCATATAACCATTTGAGATAATATCGCTTAGGTAAGTTGATATTATAAACTGGCTATAGTTGCTTTTATCAAACCCGAAAACCTCTGTTACACTTACATCTTTATCATTTCCTGATATTTCATAATACTTATTATTGTCTACATCATAAATCATACCCTCAAAAGTAGTGTCTTGGAAGCCGCCAGTAGGAATAAACAAGTAAATGATGTGATTGGTCCTGGCTGATATTTTATTAAATAAGGATAAAATTTGTTTATTGGTTTTGTCTGTTGTATCTGATGGTTCTAAATTTCCATACTCAATATACTTAAAGAAATTTTGAGTAGAGCACGAAGACAATACGCAAAGCAACAGTAACAATATATAATTTTTCATTTATTTAGGAGTGTTTTTTAATACTTAGATTTCGCTTACACCTTTTCTCGGCGCTTTCCGGTTAGGTAAAATTGGTGCATGTGTACAATATTTAACTTCTATTAACCGCTAAAATTAATTTTCCGAAAAATAGTAACTTAACATATTCCTTAAAAGTCAAATTGTATTTTAAGTCAGTTAAATTTAGTGCTGTTTTCAAATCCTCAAAATTTTGATAATGCAACTGCATGAGCTTAAAAGAAGCTTTATTTTTCGAATCTATCAGGTATAGTACTTCATACCCGCCATTTTTACCCTGCTCATTTACTGTAAGCTTATATTGATAATTATTTAAATCGAGAATTTTACCAAACGGATGAAAAACAGAGTAATACTTAAGCTTACTATGTTTAATTACTACATATTTTATTTGCTTAAGATAAATAATAAAAAATAACAGCGAAAGCGCAAGCAGCAACATGAATAGAATGTTTGCAACCTTAAACTGAAAGATTATAATACCTCTTATAAACATCAAGATACAAGGTATTGCCAACAAAAGCAT
The DNA here is from genome assembly GCF_001278115.1 of Flavobacterium akiainvivens. GTDB lineage: Bacteria > Bacteroidota > Bacteroidia > Flavobacteriales > Flavobacteriaceae > Flavobacterium > Flavobacterium akiainvivens. The sequence goes on from NZ_LIYD01000005.1 coordinate 1,706,957, forward strand.
GAACACCATCCAAAAGATTGAATTTTTTGAAATCACACTTACTATCTTCACTTTTATAACGTTTTTTAATTACAAACAATAATTACTCAACCTTTTACCCCCACCTTCATCTTAATATCAAACTTAAACCCACTGCCATCGTCATACTCCACCCAATTGTTACTGCCTTTGGCTTTGGTATAGCTAACGGCGTCTTTGTTTTCGCGCACTTTTAGCATTACGGTTTCTTTATCGTGGCTCTCGGTTGCCGCCATGCCAATGTATAGCTGCGGTTGTGTGGCCAGGTTGAGGAAACTGAGGTCGAGGTCGAGCGCTCCCCTATGGCTTGCCTTAACGGTAAAATACAGCGGTGTGGGTGTAAGCAGTGCGCCCGGTTTGCCATCTGCGCCTACGGTGTACACCATCAGGCGGAGGTTGGTATCAGCATACTCCACATTAAATTCGCCCTTATTGAGGTTAATGAGCCCACTGTTAAAGTAAAACGTAAGGGTGTGCAGTTGCCCGGCGGGTATACCTTCAACCAAGGTAACGTGCTCTGCAATGGCACTGAACCCGTGCGATGCCAGCTCCTCGCCTTTGGTTTTAACGGTTTCGGTTTTAACTTTGGTTTTCTGCGGCGGTTTAAGCCAGATTATACTGTCCTGTGCAAAGGCATTGCAGCCGCAAAGCAGGAGTATTATGAGCAGTTTTTTCATACTTACCCGGCAATATGGGTTGTACCGGCGGCCACCGCGGCCTGTTGCGCCCCACGGTAATTTCGAACCAGCAGCAATGCCAGCAGCTTACCCTGGTCGGTATCGGTAAACCCGGGAATGGTGCTTAGCGTATAAAACGTCTTCCACTTGCGCATGCCGCTGGTAACGGTGGCTACTTCCTCGCCCTTGTAGTCGAGCAGGCGGTAACCCTTATTGAAACCCTTGCCGTAGGTTATGGTATAAAAGTGGTGCGCCTCGTGTAGCGGTGTTACGGTAACCTTGCCCCAAAAACCGGCTTTGACTTCATACATTACCCTGCCGTTTTGCAAAAGCTCAAAGCGGGTGCCCCAAAAGCCACGCGGCTCCAGGTTGTAGTGCGAACTGCCTGCGGTAAGCTCTGCCTTAAGGCTGCTCCATTTGGGTTGTATAATGCTGCCCAGGCCCTCTAACTCAAGGTTGCGGTTATTGGGTAATGTAAATTCAACTTGTTCCATAGTTTTTGATTTATCCCAAACCTTATTGCCCGGTACAAAGGTACGGCGACATTTTAAAGGTTTAGTGAAAGAATGCCTTCACCAAAGTTTAAAAAAATTTTCGTATGGCACATATTTTACGCTACAAAAAAACACAACTTTAGGTCAAAAGTTGAAAGTCATAAAGTCGAAAGATAAAAATCAGTCGAACGTAAAAAATCACAAAGTCGAAAGTAAAAAATTCAAGTGTGCCCTTTTGACTTTCGACCTTTGACTTTAAAACTGAATATTGAACTCCAAAAGTGAAATATTAAGCAAAAAAAGCCCCCTAAGGAGCTTTTGTATTGTTTGAATTTTGCAATTTACATGTTGCGTCGATACTGGCCTCCTACTTCAAAAAGGGCACTGGTAATTTGCCCCAGCGAACATACTTTTGTGGCCTCCATAAGTGCCTCAAAAATGTTGCGGTTTTGTATGGCAGCATCCTGAATTACAGACAGTTGCTCTTTCACCTTATCAGCATAGGCATCGTGCAGCGCCTCTAACGTGCTGATTTGAAACTGTTTCTCCTCCTCCGTTGCGCGGATAACCTCTGCCGGCACTACCGTTGGTGAGCCTTTAGAGCTCAGGAAGGTATTTACACCTATGATTGGGAATTCACCGGTATGCTTAAGTGTCTCATAATAAAGGCTTTCCTCCTGAATTTTAGAGCGTTGGTACATGGTTTCCATAGCGCCCAACACACCGCCACGTTCTGTAATACGGTCAAATTCAGAGAGTACCGCGGCCTCTACAAGGTCGGTCAGCTCCTCAATGATAAACGACCCCTGGATAGGGTTTTCGTTCTTGGCAAGCCCCAGTTCTTTATTGATAATCAGCTGAATAGCCATTGCACGGCGTACCGATTCTTCGGTTGGGGTGGTAATGGCCTCGTCATACGCATTGGTATGAAGCGAGTTACAGTTATCATATATTGCGTAAAGCGCTTGTAATGTGGTTCTTATATCGTTAAAATCAATCTCCTGTGCGTGCAGCGAACGGCCTGATGTCTGAATGTGGTACTTAAGCATTTGTGCCCTTTCGTTAGCTCCATACTTGTTTTTCAGTGCTTTAGCCCAGATACGGCGGGCTACACGGCCTATAACGGCATACTCAGGATCGATACCATTACTGAAGAAGAATGACAGGTTAGGCCCAAAATCGTTGATGTTCATGCCACGGCTCAGGTAGTACTCCACATAGGTAAAACCGTTAGCTAACGTAAAGGCTAACTGGGTAATAGGGTTGGCACCGGCCTCAGCAATGTGGTAGCCCGAGATGGAAACCGAGTAGAAATTCCTGACATTCTGGGTAATAAAGTACTCCTGAACGTCGCCCATTAGCCTGAGTGCGAACTCAGTAGAGAAAATACAGGTGTTTTGTGCCTGGTCTTCCTTAAGGATATCGGCCTGCACGGTTCCACGTACCTGACTTAACGTCCTGACTTTTATAGTGTTGTATACATCGGCGGGCAGCACCTGGTCTCCCGTAACGCCCAGGAGCATCAGGCCAAGGCCATCATTACCCTGCGGCAGGTCGCCATTGTAGCGTGGGCGGGCCACGCCTTTAGCCTTATATATTTCATTTATAGCATTTTCCACCTCAGCTTCAAGACCGTTTTCTTTAATGTACAGCTCACACTGCTGGTCAATCGCGGCATTCATAAAGAAGCCCAGCAGCATGGGCGCTGGCCCGTTGATGGTCATACTTACCGATGTCATGGCATGGGCCAGGTTAAAGCCCGAGTAGAGCTTCTTGGCATCGTCAAGGCAGCAGATGGAAACCCCTGCATTGCCTATCTTACCATAAATATCTGGCCTGTGGCCGGGGTCGTTGCCGTATAGTGTAACGCTGTCAAACGCTGTAGATAAGCGCTTTGCAGGCATACCAAGGCTCACATAATGGAAACGCCTGTTAGTACGCTCCGGGCCACCCTCTCCGGCAAACATACGGGTTGGGTCTTCGCCTTCGCGTTTAAAGGGGTAAAGCCCTGACGTAAAGGGGAATTCACCCGGCACATTCTCCTGAAGGCACCAGCGCAGTATGTCGCCCCACGCCTGGTATTTTGGCAGGGCAACCTTTGGTATCTGGCTGTGGCTCAAGCTCTCGGTATGGGTTTGTATCTTGATTTCCTTGTCGCGCACTTTAAAGGTGTACACAGGGTTCTTGTATTTATTCACCTTTTCATCCCACGTATAAATAATCTCCCAGTTATACGGGTCAAGGTTCATCTTAACGCGGTCAAATTCAGCCACTAACAACCTTAGGAAGTCGGCATCAGTACCCGACGCAGGCACAACCGGCTCAAGGCCATACTTTGCCAACTCAGGTTTAACACCGGCAACCGACTCAATAGTCTTATAAATACCGTACAGCTTTTGGGCTACTTCCTGCTGGCTTGCAGCGGTTTCGTCATACTTACGGTTATTTTCGGCTATTTCGCTCAGGTAACGCGTTCTGTGCGGGGGAATTACAAATATCTTCTCGCTCATTTCGCGGGTAATGGCAAAGGTAGATTTCAGGTCGGCACCTGTTTTCTCTACCACCCTATCCATGATTTTTTTGTACAAAGTGTTCATTCCCGGGTCGTTAAACTGGCTGGCAATAGTACCAAACACCGGCAGGTCGTCAGGTTTGGCATCCCACAGGTTATGGTTCCGCTGGTACTGCTTCTTTACATCGCGAAGGGCATCCAGTGCGCCACGCTTGTCGAATTTGTTGATGGCAACCAAATCTGCAAAGTCCAGCATATCAATCTTTTCCAACTGGGTAGCGGCGCCAAACTCTGGTGTCATTACGTATAATGATACATCGCTGTGCTCTAAAATTTCGGTATCGCTTTGGCCGATGCCCGATGTTTCCAATATAATCAGGTCATACTTAGCTGCCTTGAGTACCTGAATGGCTTCGGCAACATATTTAGAGAGGGCAAGGTTACTCTGGCGGGTAGCCAGCGAACGCATGTACACCCTTGGGTTGTTAATGGCATTCATACGGATACGGTCGCCCAATAGGGCCCCGCCCGTTTTGCGCTTGCTCGGGTCTACCGAGATAAGGCCTATGGTTTTCTCTGGGAAATCAATAAGGAAACGGCGTACCAGCTCGTCTACCAATGATGATTTACCCGCGCCGCCAGTACCGGTAATACCCAGCACAGGTATAGCGCTGTTTTCGTTTTGTTTATGGATGGTTTCAAGCGCAGGGCGTGCCACTTCGGGGAAGTTTTCTGCCGCCGAAATAACCCTTGCAATTGCCGTAGGGTTCTTGTCTTCCAGGTGCTTTACCTCGCCGTTAAGGCTTTCGCCAATGGGATAATCGGCCTTTTTAACCAGGTCGTTTATCATACCCTGAAGGCCCAGCTCACGGCCATCGTCCGGCGAATAGATACGGGTAATGCCATACTCGTGCAGTTCCTTAATTTCTTCAGGCAGGATAACGCCGCCACCGCCGCCAAATATCTTGATATGGCCTGCGCCCTTTTCCTTCAGCAGGTCATACATATACTTAAAGTACTCATTATGACCACCCTGGTAAGACGTCATGGCAATAGCATTAGCATCTTCCTGAATGGCAGTATTTACCACTTCTTCCACGCTGCGGTCGTGCCCAAGGTGTATTACCTCAACGCCCGTAGCCTGAATGATACGGCGCATGATGTTGATAGCAGCATCGTGCCCGTCAAAAAGAGAGGCTGCGGTTACTATTCTTACTTTATTATTTGGAATATAAGGTTGCACAGGTTCCATATTGAATAATATTCAAATTTATGCACGCAATTTACATAATAATTAAAGATATCAAAATTTTTATAGCACAAGATGCCCTAAATTCCCATTATCCATATACAGCACACGTGTAGCAAAATGCTGTGCTTTTATCTGTGTAGGATACCACTTGCGGCCACTTTGCGCCAGTATAAACAGGCCGTTATCATCGCCCGAAACAGAAAAATGCTTAGCCGCCGGCTGCCTGGCGTAATTTGTAATGCCAAATTCTGTTGCCAGGGTTTGCGAAAGCTGCGGTACATGGGGTGTAACCAGTCCTATTTCGCTAACCGAGATATAAGATTGTGAACTAAAAGCTGCACTATCAACCGCCCTTGTAGTATAACGGGTAATGACCTCAACAATATTGCCGTTGTTATCTAAAAAGTAAAACGACCTGGCATCCCAGTTTATAAAATCGGCAATATCTGAACCTTCAACAGTAAGTATATCAACCTTTTGCTTAAAGTAGTTATAAGCGTCTTCAAAACGGTTGTTGGGCATGTCTACGGCAAAATGATAGACCGGCTTTTGGTTATCAGACTTTTTAAAAATAAGCTCAGTCACCCCTATCTTGAAAAACATAAGGTCGTTACCGTCTTTAAAGTAAGGCTCAAGGCCAAAGGCCCTGCGGTAAAAGGTTTCAGTCTGGGTAAGGTTATCGCTAAGCAACTCAAGTTCAAGAATAGTCATATTGGCATATTGAGCTACTAAGGTAATGATTTTCAGGTATTTTAATTTATAATTTTCTGTAGGTTTTGTACTGTTTGGTTTGACAGATAAAAGCTACCTTTACACCAAATTTTTTGACCATAGCATGCGCGCCAAATACTACCTTGCTGCCATTATTGCCTTTTCTGTTTGGGGCATGTTCAGCTTTGTGCTTAAGCCTTTACAAGGCTATCCTTCACCCGATATATTGTTTTACCGCATCTTTTTATCGGTTACTTTAATGCTGGCTATCAACCTGCTTGCCAGGCGCAAACAGCTAAAGGAAACAAAAAACTATCTTTTAAACCTCCCGGCAAAGAAAAGGCAAACGCTTATATTACTCACGGTATTCAGCTCGGTAATGTTATCGGCTAACTGGTTCTTTTTTATTTATGTAATGAACCACATCAGCGTTAAGGCCGCGGCTTTTTCTTACCTTATCTGCCCCATACTTACCACAGTTTGTGCATTTATCATCCTTCGCGAGAGGCTTACACCATTACAATGGTTCTCGGTGCTGATAAGCGCCTCGGCTTGTGTGCTGCTGTCGTTCAACAATGTGGCCGACCTTGGCTTTAGCCTTTTAGTGGCCGGTAGTTATGCCCTATACCTTGTAATACAGAAGAAATTTCAGGAGGTAGATAAGTTTGTGCTGCTGTCGTCTCAGCTTGTTATTACAGCCCTTATATTGCTGCCGTTTTACTTTACCATAAGCGGGCCTTTGCCTGCCGAGCCTAAATTTTACATTTACATAGCCATTATAGCCATAGGGTTTACCATAATACCCATGCTGCTTAACCTGTTTGCCCTTAAGGGGATAACATCGTCTACACTGGGTATTTTAATGTACCTCAACCCCATTATTGGCTTTGTACTTGCGGCTTTTTATTACAAAGAAGAAATCTCTGCCACACAAATTGTTGCTTACTCGCTTATAGGTGTCGCTATAGTTATCTTTAACATAGGCAGTTACCTGAAGCTAAGGGCTGCCAATAAGTAAAAAAGCCACGCATTACACGTGGCTCTTTTCCCCTAATCAACCAATCATCCCTAAAACAGATAATTACTGCTCTTAATGACCCTTCATCATATTAGGGTCTATGCTTATTTGTAAGCCCTGTGCAATGGCCATGCCCAATGATATATCAGCACGGAACCAATGGCACAACTGACGGTTTATAATTTCTTCGCGCTTAGGACCTGCAATGCCGCTCATAGCGCCTATAATGTTGTTAATCGTGTTCTTTTTAGCCTCCGCATCCATCAGGCGGAACAGGTTGCCCGGCTGTGTATAGTGGTCGTTTTCACCCGGAGCATTACGGTCATACCAGTCGGCAGTAAGGCTTTCAAGCTCCCATGCCGGTTCTTTATAGCTCTGGTCGGCTTCAATAGTGTCAAAACTGTTAGGAAAGTAGTTCGGGCTGCTACCGCCGTTGCCGTCAATCCTCATTTGCCCGTCGCGCTGGTAGTTGTTAACGGCAAACGGGCAACGGTTTACCGGAATTTGCTCATAGTTGGCCCCAAGGCGGTAACGGTGCGCATCAGGATAGCTTAGCAGCCTGCCCTGCAGCATTTTATCAGGGCTGTAGCCAATGCCGTCTACTACGTGGGCGGGCGCGAAGGCAGCCTGCTCAACCTCAGCAAAATAATTATCAGGGTTGCGGTTAAGCTCAAATTCTCCCACTTCAATTAGTGGATAATCAGCGTGTGGCCAAACCTTAGTAAGGTCAAACGGATTTATATGGTAGGTTTTAGCTTCTGCCTCAGGCATGACCTGTATTTTCATGCTCCATTTCGGGAAATTGCCCTGTTCAATATTCTCAAACAGGTCACGCTGGGCAAAATCTAAATCTTTACTTTTCATATCTGCGGCTTCGGCATCGGTAAAATTCTTAATACCCTGTTGAGTAAGTATGTGGAACTTTACATAAAAGCGCTCATTATTAGCATTAATAAAACTGAAAGTATGGCTGCCAAAACCGTGCATATGGCGGTATCCGTAAGGCGTGCCGCGATCGCTCATTAAAATCATTACCTGGTGCAGGCTCTCCGGGTTAAGTGACCAGAAGTCCCACATCATGGTAGGCGACTTCATATTGGTTTTCGGGTCGCGCTTTTGGGTGTGTATAAAATCACCGAATTTCTTAGGGTCTTTTACAAAAAACACCGGGGTGTTGTTGCCTACAAGGTCCCAGTTACCGTCTTCGGTATAAAACTTAAGGGCAAAACCACGCGGGTCGCGCTCTGTATCGGCAGATCCTTTCTCACCACCTACCGTACTAAAACGCAGCAACATACCTGTTTGCTTTCCTACTTCAGAAAATATCTTGGCCCTGGTATACTTAGTAATATCATGGGTTACCGTAAACGTACCAAAAGCTGCAGACCCCTTAGCGTGCACTACCCTTTCGGGGATGCGCTCACGGTTAAAGTGGGCCATTTTTTCGTGCAGTATATAATCCTGTAGCAGTACCGGGCCACGTGGGCCTGCGGTTTGGCTGTTTTCATTTTCGGCATAGGGGCGGCCTGAGGCAGTAGTAAGTTTATTGTGGCTCATAATGTGTTGTGTTAGTAGTTGTTTTAATCATTAATTTCAATACAAAAATACCATTCAATAAATTTGATTTATTTAAAGTTACATTACTTTTCTCTATTTAAACATAGGCTAAAACCTATTTATGATTGCTTTAACACAGCAATAGCGCGGTATTCAGCATATTTAGTGCGGTTAACGTTGTTGGTTGCGGAACGGTTTTTGATTATTTTTGGGAAAACTATTACACAATGAAAAAAGTTCTCTTATCTGCCATTGCCTTAACCGGTATTATTGCTACATCTAACGCCCAGATTAACACCGGGGATATACTAAATAAAGCCAAGGATAAAATTACCGGTGGCAGCACATCATTCTCTAATGCCGATATAGGTGCTGCACTTAAGGAAGCCTTGAATAAAGGTGTTAGCGAACAGGTTACCAAGCTTACAGCCGTAGATGGCTTTTATAAAAATGAAGCCGTTAAAATACTCCTGCCGGATGAACTACAAAAAGTTGATAAAAAACTGCGCCAGGTGGGCATGGGCAAACTGGCCGATGAAGGCCTGCTGGTATTAAACCGCGCTGCCGAAGATGCCGTTAAGGAAGCTACCCCCATTTTTGTAAATGCCATTACCAGCATGACCATTACTGATGCCAAGAATATACTTATGGGCAGTGATAATTCGGCTACTACCTACCTGCAAAAAACTACAACTACACCACTTTACGGCAAGTTTAACCCTGTGGTAAAAACATCTTTAAGCAACGTAGGGGCCGATGCCGTTTGGGAAAAAATTATTACCAAGTACAACAGCCTGCCGCTGGTTACCAAGGTAAACCCCGACCTGACCGATTATGTTACCAATAGAGCATTGGACGGTGTGTTTAAAATGATTGCCGTAGAGGAGAAAAATATTAGGACAAATTTATCGTCGCGCACAAGCGACTTACTTAAAAAAGTGTTTGCTTTGCAGGACTAACCTTTAAGTAAACATTACAATGAAAAGACTTATAGCTCCTGTAGCCGCAGTAGTTTGCTTTTTACTATCGGGCTGTGCCGAACTGCAAAACATAGCCTCCCAGCTGCCTGTAGGCGTAACCGATGCCGATATTGCTTCGGGCCTTAAAGAAGCGCTGGATAAAGGTATAAGCCAGCAAGTAAGCAAACTTACAGCTGCCGATGGCTTTTATAAAAACGAGCTGGTTAAAATACTACTGCCTGCAGAACTGCAAAAGGTAGACAAAACCCTGCGCGATATAGGCCTGGGCAGCCTGGCCGATGAAGGCCTTAAGGTAATGAACCGCGCAGCCGAAGATGCTGTTAAAGAGGCCACACCTATATTTGTTTCGGCAGTTAAGAACATGACATTTAAAGATGCCCGCAACATTTTGCTTGGTGCCGATAATTCGGCTACATCATACCTGCAAAATACCACCACAACGCAGTTATATGCCAAGTTTAACCCGGTTATAAAGTCTTCTTTTAGTAAAGTGGGGGCCGATAAGGTATGGACAAACATAATAACCCAGTACAATAAGGTGCCGCTGGTGCAAAAAGTAAACCCTGACCTTACGGATTATGTTACAAACAAAGCCCTTGAAGGCGTATTTAAAATGATTGCCGTAGAGGAAAAAGAAATACGCACCAATATAAACGAGCGTACTTCTACCCTGCTTAAAAAGGTGTTTGCACTTCAGGACAATAAAGGCTAAAATTTTAATTATCAACCCTATACAAATAACATAACCTTAACATACGTGTGATTTCTTTTTAAGTAATTTGCAATTCAAATAAATGGTTTTCTCACATTTGGTTAGGGTTAGTTAAGAAAAATGCCGGTAAATATATTTACCGGCATTTTTTATTTTGTTAAGCTAATAATCCTATTGATTACTGCACGCTAACACCCGCTGTAGTGGCGCTTGTCCTGAGTTGCTCAGCAAGTGCTGTAAGGTCTTCGGCTGCGGTTACAACTTTTTTACCTTCTTCAGATTCCGGCCCGCCGGAAATGGCATAATCAAACGGGTATACTATTGCCTCAAGGCTGTCTTCGGCAAGTGTTATGGCATCCTGGGTATCAGTATATACTTCAGTACTCCCCTGGTATACCAGTACCTGGATACCTGTACCGGTAACGGTACCATATTGCCCACGATACACATTAAGCACACCTTTAAAGGCCGTCATAAAATCCCTTTGCGTGTAATCGCTAAACTGAGACTGCTCGTTTTCCTGGTTTTGGCTTGTTACGGCATTTATAAGCTCTGTAGGCAGTTTTGTGCCCGTAACATTTATTATCCCCTGAAAAATATTTTGAAGGGCTGTAGCCTCATCAAGCGCTAAAAATGTAGCCCTGTAGCTTCCGCCTTCAGCCCATACACCGGCAAGGCTTTCAAGGTTATCGGTTAGCAAATCGGCACACAGGCTAAGGTACTGCCTTCTCCTGTCCTGGTTTTCGGCAGTTCCTTCCTCACCATCAACAAAATCAGTATAAGGCCTTTGCCCCGACAGGTTATCGGCAGGCGCTGTTAAATCCTGTCCCCACAACAAAAATTCTATTGCATGGTAACCTGTGCTTATGTTAGCCGCACCACCTACCTGGTTAAGGCTCGATAAAACCTCTTTAGTAAGCTCAGGGTAAGCAGTAGTATTGTTTATAATGCCGGCAGTAGCATCAGTATCTGTGTAATCAATATAAGCCTCATCAAGCGGCCATGCATTTATTTGGTTATATACCGTTTCTACAGGGCTGCCTTCAAACCTGAAAGCTTCGGTAGTGCCATAGCTCTCACGGGCTTCTTTCCACTTTAGTTTTACCGCTTCAAAAGCTTCCAGCGTAGGCGCCAGGTTAAAGCTGTTTATAGCATCTTCAAGCTCTACGGCATCCCAATATGCCTCACTATAATTTGCATGAACAATATTGGTATAATTTTTTATAGCTTCTGCCCTGTTAGAAACCTGGTTGCTGCCACTGTCATCATCGCTGCACGACTGGGTTGCAAAGCTTAACGTTAGCACCAGGAGGCTGAAGAATACTTTTTTCATATTTATTTTATTAGTATTTATTAAAAGTCCCCAAAAATAGTAAACTTATGTGGGAGCGTAAACATTTACTTAAACATTCGGCAACAATATTTATTATATAAAAGCATAAAAATTTTCCTGCAATAGCCTGTATGCTTTTCAAATAATTCAAAATTGGATATGCAAAATATACAATTTGATAAATCTTAATTATATGTTAATTCGAGGGGCTTTTTTGATATTTTTGTACTGCACCTTAAACAGTTACGATTATGAAGTTCTTTTTGCCCGTGCTCATATCATTGCTGGCAGCCGCATTGGGTATTTTTTTTATCTTTAAAGGTATAGATAAGCATTTTCTTACGCAATGTGCTTTTCTTGAAGAAGGTAAAAACATACCTGAAAATTACATTAACCTGATTAATGCCCTTTGCGAATCTGGTTTTATAATAATTGTGGGGATTGTAGAGATAGCCGGTGCCTTGCTCATATTTCCAAAAACACGCTTTGCAGGTACGCTGATTATTTTACCGGTTATTACCACCATTTTCCTGTTTCATTTAATGATAGACAACCGCCCGTATGAGTTGCTTGAAACCGGTATTCCGCTGGCTGCCACCCTGCTTATTTTTTCATCGCACCAAAAAAGCCTTAAGCTAATCGTATCGAGATAATTAAATTTCAGTAAAAATTGCTTTGGGGCTTTTACACGTCATCCCATTTTATATTTTTGCAGAAAAATAGCACCTTGAAAAAATCATTGTTCCTCTTACTGGTTTTATCGCATTCTGTAGCTTTTAGCCAGGAATGGCATACCGATTTTGATGCTGCCAAAAAGCAGGCCGCCGAAACCGGTAAAAAAATACTGCTTGTATTTTCTGGGCCCGAATGGTGTGGCAACTGCACAAAACTTGACACACTGGTGTGGGATAGCCCTGAATTTAAGGCTGAAGCCGAAAAAAGCTGGGTATTGCTGCGTGCTGATTTTGCCCAAAAGAAAGGCATGCCCGAACCGGTAGATGTAAACGAAACCAAAATGATTTTAACGGAAAAGTATAACCGAGACGGGTTCTTTCCCTACATTGTGCTTTTAGATAAAACCGGTAAAAGGCTGGGCCGCACGGGCTATGAAAATTTTGCTACCGTTGCAGAATATATAAAGCTTTTTAAAACAATGCCTATGTAGTAGCTTTTGCCATAAAACGGTTTGTTATTGGCGAAAACCATAAGAACATTGACAATGCGATTAATAGTAAAGCTGCCATAGCTTTTTCCACCATAAAATTATCAAGGAGCCATAAAGGAGCTACTATATACCTGGCATACTGCCACCCCAATATATCAAAATAATAAAGGAGGTACATTGATGTAAAAACCAGGAAAGAATTTATCCAAGAAATTCTTCTTTTGAATGACAGAAAACCGGATATAAGTAGTGAGGTTAGTATCCCTAAAAGCTTCATAACATTAGTTATAATCAGAAAATAAGATATATCTTCTAACGAAACACAACCCTCCCAATATTTTGTATCCTTCCCTCCCTGTTCAATACAGTTAATAACACTTTCATAAGGAATTAAGGCTAAATAGAAAAAGGAATAACATAAGCAGTAAGCTGCCAAAAAGTGTATAATACAAAAACGTAAGTTGATACGCTTAATCATATTGAGGAAAATATTTTAAGCTGCAATATACAAATTAAACAGGTTCTTCCATCCTGTCTTGTAGCTGCTTAAAGTAGGCAAAGGCCTTAACCAGGCGGCTGCCATACCAGCTAAACATTTCACCATCTACAAAAACGGTTTTGGCGTGGTGCGTATGCCTGCCAAGCTCAAAAGCATCTTCATCCTTAAACGGATACGGCTCGCTGGGTAGCAACACCACCTGCGGGTCGCCCTGAATGCGCATTTTCTGTACAATTACTTCCGGGTAACGGCCTTCACGCCCTTCATAAATATTGGTGAAATGGTTTAGTTTAAGCAGTTCGTTTATAAAAGTACCATTAGCTACTGCCATATATGGTTCTTTCCATATAAAATATGCCGCACGCTGAAACGGCTTACCATTCATAAACTGTGCAAAATCACGACGGGCAAATTCAATCTTATCAATCCACTGATTTGCCTGCGTGCGTACCCCGAATATTTTTCCAAATTCTGCAATCATGGCAAGGCTGTCTTCAATGGTAATAATATCGCTAACCCACACCGGGGCAATGTCCTGTAGGGAGGCTACAATTTCCTCGGTATTTTCTTCTTTATTGGCAATAATAATATCAGGCTTCAGCAGGCGTATTTTCTCAATATGCACCTTCTTGGTACCACCTATAAGGCTTTTAGTTGCCTTAAGGTGGTACGGATGCACACAAAACTTGGTTATACCCACAATACGGCCTTCAAGACCCAGGTCAAACAGCAACTCCGTTTGGCTGGGCACAAGCGATACTATGCGTTGTGGCACACCGTTAAGTGTTATGGTATTCCCTAACTGGTCAGTAAACGTTTTTACTTCGGCCATTAAATTACAATCCTTGAAATTTGCGAATCAAGTAGCAGGTCGGCCATTTGCTGCTGTACTTTTATGGCTTCCTCACGGGCTTTTTCGGCAAAATCCTCTCCGGTAGACGCATAAATTATAGCACGCGATGAGTTTACCAACAGGCCTACTTTATTGTTTATACCATACTTACATACCTCTTCAAGGCTGCCGCCCTGTGCACCAACGCCCGGCACCAGTATAAAGTTATGCGGTATTATTTTGCGGATTTCCTTAAAATACTCGGCTTTTGTAGCACCTACCACATACATAAGGTTCTGGCTGTTTTTCCAGGTTTTACTGGTTTCCAGAACCGTTTTATACAGTTCTGCATCACCGGTTTTTTTGGTTTGGAAATCAAAAGCGCCCTCATTGCTGGTTAGTGCAAGAAGTATGGTAAACTTATCATGAACGGCAAGAAAAGGCTCTACGCTGTCTTTGCCCATATAGGGCGCTACAGTAATAGAGTCAAAATTCATATCTTCAAGAAAAGCCTTGGCATACATAGCCGAAGTATTACCTATATCGCCACGCTTGGCATCGGCAATGGTAAATACTTCAGGGTGCTTTTCGTTAAGGTAGGCAATAGTTTTTTCAAGTGCATGCCACCCTTTAAGTCCGTATGCTTCAAAAAAAGCGGTATTGGGTTTGTAGGCCACAGCAAGGTCGTGTGTGGCATCTATAATGGCTTTACAGAACTCAAAAATAGGATCTTCGGTTTGCAGCAGGTGTGGCGGGATTTTATTTAAATCTACATCAAGCCCTACCGAAAGGAACGATTGCTTTTTAAGTATCTGTTCGTGAATATCGTCTATTGTCATTAGCGTTGTGTTAGTTGTAGCGCAAAAATACGCTTTTTTTTGTTTATCGAAAACCGAACCTCAATAGCCTCTTCTTTCTACCATTTTTAAAACTTTCATAAAAACCACTATAAATAAGTGTTGATAATACAATTATTTTTAGCAAATTTGTGTAAACCAACAACCTATAAAAATGACCAACCTCTTAAAAAAGCAATGGCTAAGCCTTGCGGCGATACTTGCAGCCACTACCCTTTCGGCACAATACCAGCCCGCAGATAAAGCCACCATTACAGTAGACCTCAGTAAAAAGACCGGTAAAATGACACCCGTATGGGCATGGTTTGGTTATGACGAGCCCAACTATACCTATATGAAAGACGGTAAAAAACTACTTAGCGAAATAGCCGATTTAAGCCCTGTTCCGGTGTATGTACGTACACATAGCCTTTTGGTTACTGGAGATGGCCAGGCGGCGCTTAAATGGGGCTCTACCAATGCCTATACCGAAGACGCACAGGGCAACCCCATTTACAACTGGACTATTATTGACAGTATTTTTGATACTTATGTAAAACGTGGCATGAAACCCCTGGCGCAAATAGGTTTTATGCCACAGGCACTTTCTACACACCCTGACCCCTACCGCCATTACTGGAAGCCGGGTGACCCATATACCGATATTATTACCGGATGGGCCTATCCGCCAAAGGATTATGACAAATGGCGCAACCTGGTGTATGAATGGGTAAAACACTGCGTACAGCGCTATGGCAAAAAAGAAGTGGAAACCTGGTACTGGGAGGTTTGGAATGAGCCCAACGGCCACTACTGGAAAGGCACACGAGAAGAATTCCTAAAACTGTATGACTATGCTGCCGATGGTGTTAAGCGCGCCCTGCCTACCGCTAAAATAGGCGGCAACAACATAGCAGGCACGCGCGGCAAAGAATCGCAGGACTGGGTTAACGAGTTTATTAAGCACTGTATAAGCGGCACTAACTATGCCACAGGCAAGAGAGGTGCCCCGCTTGATGCGCTGCTGTTTCACGCAAAAGGCTGGCCAAAAGCAGTTAATGGTGTGGTACAAATGGATATGAGCCCACAGATGCAGGATATTATGACAGGGTTTACCATTGCCATGTCCTACCCGGAAACGCGTAACCTGCCGCTTATAATTGGTGAATCTGACCCCGAAGGCTGTGCCGCCTGTGGTATGGCTACCAACCCCGAAAATGCTTACCGTAACGGTACATTATATTCAAGCTATACAGCGGCATCGTTTGCACGAAAATACCAGCTGGCGCAACAAACCGGCGCTAACTTTTTAGGCGCTGTATCATGGTCTTTTGAATTTGAAAACCAACCGTGGTTTTATGGCTTCCGTGATTTGGCTACCAATGGTGTAGACAAGCCGGTGCTGAATGTTTTCAGGATGTTTGGCATGATGAAAGGCGATTTTGTGGCCGTTGATGCCAGCAATATGTACCCGCTTGAAACCATACTTAAAAATAGTGTACGCGGCGAGAAATCAGATATTGGCGGGCTGGCAAGCCTTGACGGCAACTCCACAGCGGTAATGGCATGGAACTATCATGATACTGATGCTCCCGGCCCGGATGCCGAAGTTTTGGTTACAATAAACAACATCCCTTCAAAAAAGGCTACGCTGAGCATTTACCTTATAGATAAAGACAACAGCAACTCTTATGAAACGTGGAAAAAAATGGGTTCGCCACAAAACCCAACGGCTGCGCAAATAGCAACATTAGAAGCCGCCGGGCAGCTGAAGCAGATTAAATCTGAAAAAATAAACATATCCGGCAGTACACTTAACGTGCCTTTGGTGTTAAAACGTCAGGCAGTAGCACTGGTAAAACTGGACTGGTAATTTATTCTTGCCACGAATTACACTAATTTACACTAATCAACACTGATTAATTTGTGAGAATTAGTGTAATTCGTGGCTAACCATAAAAAAAGCTGCCAAATGGCAGCTTTAATATTTTGGGCGAATAAATTAAAACACTTCGCTTTCTTTAAGTTTTTCGGTATTATTAACCAGCTGAAGCTCATCAATCAGTTTTTGCACACTACCGTTCATTACACCATCAAGGTCATAAATAGTAAGGCCAATACGGTGGTCTGTAACACGGCCCTGCGGATAGTTGTAGGTACGTATCTTAGCCGAACGGTCTCCGCTGCTTACCTGGCTGCTGCGCTTGGCTGCATCTTCTTCCTGCTTTTTGGCAAGTTCCATTTCATAAAGGCGCGAACGCAGTACCTGTGTAGCTTTATCCTTGTTTTTGTGCTGCGATTTCTCATCCTGGCACTGTGCCACAAGGCCTGTAGGTATGTGTGTCATACGCACGGCAGACTTAGTGGTGTTAACCGACTGGCCGCCGGGGCCTGACGAACAGAAAAAGTCGATACGCACATCGTTCATATCAAGGTGTACATCAAACTCCTCAGCTTCAGGAAGTACCATTACAGTAGCCGCAGAAGTGTGTATACGTCCCTGAGTTTCGGTTTGCGGAACGCGTTGCACACGGTGCACACCCGCCTCAAACTTAAGCGTACCGTAAACATCTTCGCCGCTTACTTCAAATATTACTTCTTTAAAACCGCCTGAAGTACCTTCGCTAATATCTACAACGCTTGTCCTCCAGCCTTTGTTTTCGCAGTATTTGGTATACATCCTGTAAAGGTCGCCAGCAAAAATACTGGCCTCATCGCCACCGGTACCGGCACGAATTTCTACCATTACGTTCTTGGCATCTTCAGGGTCTTTAGGTATCAGCATAAACTTGATGTCATCCTCAAGCTGTGGTATAAGCTCTTTGGCCTCTTCAAGCTGCATCTTGGCCATTTCTACCATCTCGGCATCACTACCATCGGCAATAATTTCCTGGGCTTCTTCTTTGTTGCCCACGGCCTTAATATACTCAGCGCCCTTATCAGTAAGGGCTTTAAGTTCTTTATATTCTTTGTTTAGCTGCACATAACGCTTTTGGTCGGCAATAATATCCGGTTGAATAACCAAATCGCTTACCTCATCAAAACGTTGTTTTATAAACTGTAGCCTATCTATCATGCTCATCTCTCCGTGATTTTTGGATGCGCAAAATTACGCATTTTTTTATGATTATCAATGTATAACGTCTTAAGCAAAAAATATGCCGCTAACTACACCCCGCACAATAGCCGTTTACCCAGCTGTTGCTGTCTTCCATTTTATAGCCCTGGGGCAGTGTAACAATAATCTGCTGTTCCAGGCACTCTACCTTATCGCACTTTAAACACCTGAAATGAAAGTGGTTGTGACTATGCACCTCGCCGTGGCAACCCTGGCAAAGCGCATAGTAATACTTGCCGTTATCGGCCTGAAATTTATGCACTACGCCATCATCGCAAAAGCGGTTTAGCACGCGGTAAATAGTAACTCGGTCTATGCCTCCGTTTACTTTGCCTACTATGGTATCCTGACTCATGGCCGTGCCCTCATGCGTAAGCAGGTCAAGTATAGCCTGTTTTGTGGGTGTGTTCCTTCTCTTCATAATCATTTATTGCAACAACGTTGCAATAGTGCAAAATTACATTATATTTGCCAAACAGTCAATCAAAAAATTACAGTTATGCAAACACAATTAGATGTTATAATAATTGGCGGAAGCTATGCCGGCCTGGCTGCCGCCATGAGCCTGGGGCGTTCACTAAGGAATGTGCTCATAATAGACAGCGGCAAACCCTGCAACCGTTTTACACCCCACTCCCAAAACTTTATTACCCATGATGGCGAAGTACCGGCTGCAATAGCACAAAAAGCTAAAGAACAGGTACTGGCCTACCCCACTGTTACATTTACCGAAGGCCTGGTAATTAAAGCCAAAAAGACCAATAGTACTTTTGAAGTTACCCTTGAAAGCGGAGATACTTATACTGCAAAAAAACTGCTGTTTGCAACTGGTGTAAAAGACAACCTCCCTAATGTAGAAGGTCTGGCTGATTGTTGGGGTAAATCGGTAATACACTGCCCATACTGCCACGGTTATGAATTTCATTCTGAAACTACAGGTATTTTAGGTAATGGAGACAGCGCCTACCACCATGCTTTATTGGTAAGTAACCTGACAGCTAACTTCACAATTTTCACTAATGGGCCGAAGGAGTTCAGTACTGAACAGCTTGAAAAATTTGATAAAAATAACATCAATATTATTGAAAAACCCGTTATTAAAGCAACACATAATGAGGGCTATATAAGCGAACTTATTTTAGAAGACGGCTCTGTACACAAGCTGTCGGCATTATACGTTCGCCCTAAAAGCACGCAGCATTGCGATATACCCCAAACAATGGGCTGCAGCCTGAACGAACATGGTTTTATTGCTGTAGATATGATGCAGAAAACCAGCGTCTCCGGGATTTATGCGGCGGGCGATTGTTGTACGCAAATGCGCTCGGTTAGTGCTGCTGTAGCACAGGGAAACATGGCCGGAGCAGCGATTAATATGGAACTTTGTTCGGAAAATTTCTGATGTTTTTGTACTTTTCGGCAAAAATCCAACCATGAAAAACACCATCTTAATTTCGGCTATAATAGCCTTATTTATAACGTCCTGCAAGAATGATGTAAAACAGGAAAATACTGTAGTTGCAGAAAAACCTGAACTAAAAATTAAAAATGCCGAATGGCTAATTGGCAGCTGGGGCAACACTACTGCTGAAGGTGTTTTAACCGAAAACTGGAAAAAAGTAAACGACAGCGTTTATCACGGCGAAAGTTATTTTGCTGTTGGTAAAGACACTGTTTTTGCCGAAAGCATGGTACTTGATGAAATAGACGGTAAAATGGCTTGTACCGTTACTGTACCCAACCAAAATGATGAGAAACCGGTGCGTTTTGACCTGACTTCTATTACTGACAAAGAAATGATTTTCGAAAACCCTAAGCACGACTTTCCTAATAAAATAGTTTACACGCAGGTAAGACCAGATTCGCTTGTTGCGGTTATATATGGTGTAAAAAAAGGAAAAGAAGCAAGTGAAACTTTTGCAATGAAAAAAATACAGTAATGCAGTTTATTGAAGAGAGAACATTTATAAAGGAAGATTTTACTGCCACTCCTTTACCTTTAGCAGAATATGATAACTGCACATTTGAAGGCTGTAATTTTGAAAACAGCAAACTAAACGGTATTGTATTTACTGACTGTGAATTTATTGACTGTAACCTTGGCAATGCACTGCTGTCTGGCACGGCATTTAAGGTTGTTACATTCACCAACTGTAAGTTACTGGGGTTAAATTTTGGCTCGGTAGACCCATTTTTATTTGAAGCCAGTTTTAACGGATGCCAGATGCAGCTTGTATCATTTTACAAGCTGAAACTCAAAAACACAAAGTTTATTAACTGTAAACTGCCTGATGCTGATTTTAGCGAAGCGGATCTTACAAATGCTGTGTTTAAGGAATGTGAGCTTACAAAAGCTGTATTTGACAACACGATTCTTGAAAAAGCTGATTTACGCACCGCCTATAATTATGCCATAGACCCTGAACGCAACCGCATTAAAAAAGCGAAGTTCAGCAAAGAGGGTTTAGCGGGATTATTACTGAAATACAATATTGACATTGAATAAAAAAGCATCCTTACGGATGGCTTTTTTATTATTTAAGCGGTATATTTTTAAGTATTTCAACCAGGTAAGCCCAAAACTTTTGAACCGATGTTATACTAACCCTTTCATCCGGGCTGTGTGCACCTTTAATGGTAGGGCCAAATGAAATCATATCCATTTCAGGATAGTTTGTACCCAGTATACCACATTCAAGTCCGGCATGGCAGGCCACTACATGAGGTTCATTACCATGTAATTTTGTATATAGTTCTTTTAAAACACTAAGAATTGGAGAATTGACATTAGGTGTCCATCCAGGGTATGAGCCACTAAATGTTACTTCAAATCCTGCAAGTTCAAAAGTACTTCGCAATGCATTTGCGAGGTCAAACTTACTGCTTTCAACCGACGAACGTGTAAGGCAGCCTATGTGTATTTTGCCTTCTTTTACAATAATACGGGCTACATTATTTGAGGTTTCCACTAAATTTTCCATATCAGCACTCATGCGGTATACACCATTATGTGCTGCATATACTGCACGGATAAATCCTTCCTGCACGCCAAGATCCATTACATGGGCAGGTAGGTTTGTTTTTTCTATAAGTATTTGCAGGTTAGGCTCTGTGGTTTTGTATTCAGCTTTTATATCTTTTATAACCTGTTGCATATCAAACACAAACACTTCATCAAAAATAGCGCTGATTATAACTTTAGCATTACTCTCACGAGGAATGGCGTTGCGCAGGCTACCACCATCTATTTCAGCTACTTGTAACCCAAAACTTTCGAAACCTCCAAAAAGCAGGCGGTTCATAATTTTATTGGCATTACCAAGGCCTTTATCAATATCCATTCCGCTATGGCCACCATTAAGCCCTTTTACAGTAATGGCATATCCAACAGAATTTTCAGGGACATCTTCCACCTCATAAGCCCTTACAGCAGTTACATCTACTCCACCGGCACAGCCTATATCAATTTCATCATCTTCTTCAGTATCAAGGTTAAGCAGGATTGTGCCCTCAAGCAGGCCGCCTTTCAGGCCCATTGCACCTGTCATCCCGGTTTCTTCATCAATAGTAAACAGTGCCTCAATTGCAGGATGCTGTATATCCTTACTTTCAAGTACAGCCATAATAGCAGCTACACCCATTCCGTTATCAGCCCCAAGGGTAGTACCTTTAGCACGCACCCAGTCTGAATCCACATACATTTCAATACCCTGGGTATCGAAATCAAAAACGGTATCGCCATTTTTTTGATGCACCATATCAAGATGGCTTTGCATAACAATGGTTTGCCTGTTTTCCATTCCCGGTGTAGCCGGCTTTTTTATAATAACGTTGCCTACGGCATCAATTAAAGTTTCAAGCCCCAGGTTTGCACCAAAAGCCTGCATAAAAGCTATTACCCTTTCTTCTTTTTTTGAAGCACGAGGCACCTCATTAAGCGCTGCAAAGTTTTTCCAAACGCTTTGCGGCTGTAGATTTTTTATTTCGCTCATAGTGCAAAACTACAAAAATGCCTTGTCCTGATAAAGCCGGTAATTACTATTCTTTTTTAAAGTTAATGCATAAAAAAATCCCTGTTTCTCAAAACAGGGATTGCTATTGCTAAATTAAACCGATGGTTATCTAACCATAGAGAAGTGTCCTTTTAATTCTCGGCCGTCTTCTCTTGTAACCACAAACCAGTAATCTGTTGAAGGTAGTTGGATGCCGTTTAGAGTACCGTCCCAACCTTTGCTGGTTGAGCCGAAAGTGGTTATTACTTTTCCATACCTGTCCATAATGCGAACATTGAAGTGGGGCTCATAAGCGGCATATTTAATATACCATGTGTCATGTATTCCATCTCCATTAGGGGTAAAGAATCTTGGATAGTTTAGCAATATTACTTCTTCTATATCCTGGCCACAGCCATTTATATCTTTTACATATACG
The DNA here is from genome assembly GCF_001278115.1 of Flavobacterium akiainvivens. GTDB lineage: Bacteria > Bacteroidota > Bacteroidia > Flavobacteriales > Flavobacteriaceae > Flavobacterium > Flavobacterium akiainvivens. Next base: position 1,729,102 of record NZ_LIYD01000005.1, read on the forward strand.
GTATATTTACCTGTTCCTAAACCCGTAAAGGTATTTTCCGGCTGGTAGGTTACACCGTCTAAAGAATATTCATATACACCTTCTTCTTTAGTGTGCACTGTAATAGTGTTGTTATCTTCTGTCCAGTCGTGAGTTTCTATCTCTTTAATCTCCGGCGTAGCAGATTTTATAATTTCAAACTCAGCAAAACCATCACATGTAGCCGATCCATAGTTTTTTTCAACCATTAGGGTATAATTTCCGGCTTCACTAACCTTTATAGAACGTGTAGTTTCTCCGGTTGACCAAAGGTAGCTGTCAAAGCTCCTGCTAACTGTAAGTGTTAGCTCGCCATCATTACATATAGTTCCTGTTGAAAGTATTACAGGCTCCTGGTATTCGCCAATGTACAGGTGGAAAGATGTAATGCCGTGGCACAAAGATATTTCATTATGAATAAGCCTTACATATATAATCTGTCCGTTAGTTACATTGGTATAATATTCCGGAAGGGCATTTACACCATTATCAGCATCTTCATAGCTTGTGTGATATGTTACCGTATACATAGCACTGTGTAGCGGGCCAAGAACGTCATCTGTCTGATCTGTAAGGTGAAATTCGCCGGTTGGTGTAGCCATTCCGGGTTCTGCACACAGTACAAGGTCAGCCGGTTGTGTAGCATCTGCAATAGATGGCATTGATGATACGTTAAACCATTGCTGTACTACGTTACCACAGGCATCTTCAATCCTGAAAACATATTCAGCAGGCTCAAGGTTTGTAAACACATTGTTGTTACCGTTATCAAACGCATACTCATCGCCGTTCTTCTCAACAATTTTATAAGATACAGGCTGCCCGGTTACATCCAGCATAACATCATTAGGGCTGCCAAGGCATGCAAGTGTATAAGCCGTATTTATTTTAAGTACATCATTATAATTAAATTCGCCAAGTATACTAACACACATTGTGTTTTGAGCACTTGCAGTGGTAAAAGTTTCAAACTTTTTAATAATCCTGAATTTACCCTGGTAGCTAAGGTTGTTTTTAGCAGTGTTGTTATACAGCCTTACACTGTTAGCTTCTGTAGGAACATCATCAAATGTATAAGCTACACCTGTGCCGGGATGGCCCCATGTATTGGTATCAGGAAAATATTTTTGAAGCCAGTAGCTGGCTGCTTCTGTACCATTGCTGGTGTCAGTTACTTTTACAGAGAAAGTTCCACAACTTGCTGTATATATATATGGATTAGTTGGTGCAGTATAGCCTACTACATTTATTTCTTTTTCTTTTACAATACCACATACATCTGTAGCAGTAACTTTATAAGTTCCTTCAGGTAAACCATTTAGATAAAATTTTCCATCTACAAGGTTTGCTGAAACATCATAAGGCAAAGCCTGTCCAAAAGATGCAGGTGCACCAGTAATAAATACATCTGTTAAAACACCATTACCACTTACATATTTTACACCGCCAAATCCGGCTTCGCAAGATGGTAGTGTAGTAATATCAAAATCTTTTTCAACAAATGGAGGTACAACAACAGTAGTTTGATATTCAAAGCCACAATTATCTGTAAATGCTATTGTATAAGAGCCAATGGGCATATTAGACAACCCTAATGTACCCTGGGCATTTATGTTACCGTTAACAACTGCAGGCAGTGTACCAGTATATGCCGGTGGTGCGGCTGTTATTGTTGCCTGAACTATTTTTTGTGGTGGAACATTTATTGTTAATCCCCCAAATAGTGAGAAACATCCATTATTCCATGCCGAAGTTGCAGGTGTAGGCAATTTAAATTCTATAAGTAGCGCTTCGGTTGTTGTCCTGCCGCAAGAGTCAGTAACTTTTACAACATAATTACCAAAAGGCACAGGGTTTGTTGTACTGCCATAAATCACACTGCTTTCTGTAAAAGGACCAGCAGGAGTTGTATTAAAATCAGCCGGGTTAAATCCTTCCGGAGCTTCAAGAAACTCTACAGTGTATGAATCTGTGTATTTTGCAACTGTTAATTTCAGGTATTTTTCTGCACATGGGGCATTTAACTGAGATAATGAAAGTGTAATATCAGGATTAACTTCGTTTGCTAGCTTTTGATATACGGTATTACAGTTGTCTGACACATTTATATCATAAGTGTATGTTTGGGTTAAATACCTTGGCAACACTACGCTTACAACCTGAGAGTCTGGGTTTCCGGTTTGAAATACCTGGTTTATTACAATTTCATCTCCATTAATATCCATAAGGTTAAGAACGTGCTGAACTGTTAAAGGATAATTAATTGGGCCTGCTGAAGGAGTAATAACATTACTAACTGTAATTGAGTCGCAAAGAGGTGAAGTAATATCAGGGTATGAAGGGTCTGATATGTTTAATGTTGCATTTGCTATAGACAGCGTAAATGTTTTAACTTTACCCACGCCGCAATTATTAAACACCCTTACGTTATAAGTACCTCCCGGAAGATCATTAAATATATTTGAAGCCTGTAGTGGCCTTGTTTCAGGACCTGAAATTATTTCACAGCTTGCAAAAACACCAGAAGTTGCATTAATTGTAAGTGTACCACCAGATTGGCAATATTGATTTGATGATGCAATACTAAAATTAAAAGGCACTATAGCATTGTTAATAGTTATAGTACTTTCTTTAGTAGCCATTTGCGAGCCTAAAGATTGTATGGCCTGTACTTTATAAGTACCGGCAGAAAGCCCTCCAATGTAGTTTTCTGTAATTACAGCAATTGCATTAGTTGTATCCGGCAATGAAAATACTTTATATAGTATTTGTCCGTTTTGTGTGGTGTTGCCAACATTAAATGTTATAGTTCCGTTTCCAAGGCAGGTTTCGTCTGTTTTAGAAAGCGACAACGTAAAATTTGACAACTGGGCATTTACAGCACAGGTTAACATCAACAATAATAAGGTGGTAATTTTTTTCATGCGGTAGTTAATTTTCACGTCCATAATTATTCTCTATCATTAAATCTCTTTCATTTATGATGCAATTTTAGATAATTTTAATACGTAAAATATTGATTATTAGATAATTAAAATGTATTTCATCGGACATATCTGTAATATTTAAATTTTAAATAATTAAACAAAATCTCAAACACCTCATTTTTAGACTATTATATTTTTAACCGAAAAATCAATCTAAAATTTGAATAGCGTTAAAAAATAGATTTTATGACTATATTTTGCATTATTTTAACATTAACACACATTTAATTTAGGGTTTATATTAAATTATTGTGTTTTTATTAAAAATTAACGATTTGCAACACTATTGCATTATTAAGAATATGCTTATATTTTATTAAATATTAAAATTGTAAATAGCTAACTCCTAAAAAGTTATTGCCATATTTTACAATTTCAATAGTATATTTATGCTGTAATAATTACCTATGAATAAAACAAAATTATTGGCCCTGCTCCTGCCTGTACAGATTATTTTAATTAACATTCTTGCCCTTTTTCCATCATTTATAGAACAGTACTATAGTATGGGGATATTTCCGTACTTAAGCCGTTTTATGCGTATTTTACTTGGATATATACCTTTTTCAATAGGAGATATTATATATGGTATTGTACTTTTTTTAGCTATAAGATGGTTATGGAGAAAAAGAAAGTCATGGAAAAAAGAATACAAACAAAACCTTTTAAGTATAGCCGCATTATTTTCTATCATCTATTTTGTATTTAATGCTTCATGGGCATTAAATTATCACAGGGTAGCCCTGCATAAAAAGCTGGGTATTGAAAAGAAGTATACCGAGAAGGAACTGATATTATTTACAGAAAGACTTATATATAAAGCCAATGAAATTCATTTTTTAATTGCAAAAAATGATTCGGCCGCTGTAGCAATGCCTTCTTTAGATAGTATATATATGCAGTCTCCTTATGCATATAAAGAGTTAGAAAAGAAATTTCCTTTTTTTGCTTATAATACTAACAGTATTAAATCATCTTTAATAAGCGCACCGCTATCCTATATGGGGTTTGGCGGATACCTTAACCCGTTTACTAATGAGGCCCAGGTTAATAATAAATTACCACTATATAATCTTCCAACCACTACATGCCACGAAATGGCACACCAAATAGGTTATGCAAGCGAGAGCGAGGCTAACTTTATAGGATATATGGCAAGTATACACAGTAAAAATATTTATTTTCAATATTCCGGCTATACTTTTGCCCTTAAGTATTGCCTTGCAAACATTAAAAAACTTAATGAGCCTGAAGCAAAAAGACTTTTAAAGCTTGTAAGTACTGGTATTCAGAAAAATTATGCCCAAAGCGAAGCTTTTAACAAAAAGTACGAATCAGCCGTTGAAGATGTTTTTAAATATGTTTATGATAACTTTCTAAAGATCAATAAACAGAAAGACGGCCTAGAAGGGTATAGCAAGTTTACCGGCCTGCTTGTAAATTATTATAAAGATAAAAATCTATAGTTTATATGTAACAAACTTGCCCTGTGGCATACATATTATCCTACATGAACACAACAGCAGAAAAGGCATTTGTACAACAACTTCAGGAAAACCAAAACCTGATACATAAAATATGCAGGCTCTACACTAACGATGAAGATGCCCACAAAGACCTTTTCCAGGAAATAACCATTCAATTATGGAAAGCTTACCCGCAATTTAGGGGAGAAGCTAAATTTACTACATGGGCTTATAGGGTGGCGCTAAATACTGCTATTACATTATACAGAAAAAAAGGCCGTACTCTAAGCACCATAGAATTTGACAGCAAGTTACACAAGGTAAACCAGGAAGAATATAACTATGAGGAAGAAGAGCATATAAAAATGCTTTACCAAGCCGTACAGCAGCTTAATGACATTGAGAAAGCCCTTGTATTTATGTACCTTGAAGACAAAGATTATACAGAAATTGCCGAAACACTGGGTATAAGCGAAGTTAATGCGCGTGTAAAAATGAACAGGATTAAAGGCAAATTAAAAAAAATATTAAATCCGTAGCCGGAAAATGGATGTATTAGACAAGCTTAAAAATGACTGGAACAAGAGCGGAAATGCTTATCCGTCGTTTTCAGAAACCGAAATTTATGCCATGCTGCATAAAAAATCTTCATCTATAGTAAAATGGATACTTATTATAAGTATACTCGAATTTGCTTTTTGGGCTATTTGCGCCGTTGTTACTTCTATATTTGGTAATGATTACCGCCCCCCTGCATTTTTAGAAGTTTTAGACTATATAAACTATGTGGTGTTGATTATATTTATAAGTATATTTTATATTAACTATCGAAAAATTTCGGCACAAAACCCTGTAAAACAATTACTTCAAAACATTATTAACATTAGAAAAGTTGTAAAATTCTATGTAATTTATAACCTGTGCATTATATCATTTAGCCTCGTTAGTGCGCTTGTTATTTACGGTGATGATTTTAGTAACAGCGTAAATCCAGAACAGGTTTTTGCGATAGGTATCGTTTTTATAGTTGTGGTTTTCGTATTAATTTATTTTATTTACCGCCTGCTGTATGGCAGGCTGCTTAAAAAGCTAAACGAAAATTATATTGAACTACAAAAGATAAAAGAAATATGAAGAAATTTTTCATTGCTATATTTAGCGTAATCTCTTTTTGTACAACTAATGCACAGGAACTTGAAAAAGGCCTTTTATGGAAAGTTTCGGGCAATGGCCTTGAAATGCCCAGCTATGTTTTTGGCACAATACACGCTACCTGCAATGCAACTTTAAGCCCTGAAGTGCTTAAAGCACTTGATAATACTACTCAACTCTATCTTGAAATAGATATGGACAGCAAAACATTAACTGCTGATATGATGAAAGGTGTTGCAATGAAAGGCGGGCGCAAAATAAGTGAAATGGTAAGCGCCGATGAGTTTAAAAGCCTGGATGCTTTTTTGAAAGATAATATTGGCCTTGGAATGACAATATTAGACACTTACAAACCGCTTATTATTGAAAGCCTTTTATTACCTAAAATGCTTAATTGCGAAATACAGTCTTATGAACTTGAACTGGTAAAACACAGCCAACAACAGCAGGAAGAAATTTTAGGGCTTGAAACTGTACAGGAGCAATTAACCGTGTTTGATAACATTCCTTATGAAGAACAGGTAAAATCACTGCTAAAAATGAGTGCTGATGGGTTATCTGGCAGTACTACCCAACTTAAATCATTAATTGTGTTATATGAAAGCCAGGATCTTAATAAGCTTTATGCATATATGACAAATGAAACAGATCCTGTGTACTTTGATCATAATGATATTTTGCTTACTAACCGCAATATAAACTGGATTCCAAAAATTGAGGCGGTAGCAAAAAAACAGCCTACGCTTTTTGCTGTAGGTGCCGGCCATCTTGCCGGAGAGCAAGGGGTAATTATGCTTTTACGAAAAAAAGGCTATACAGTAGAGCCTGTTGTGGCTAAATAAATAAAGAAAGGGAGGCACAAGCCTCCCTTAATATTTCCATTGTCTTTGCTTGTTTAGTTCTTCCTGGGCTTCCAGCACTTCAGCCGGTATCACTTTTAAAAAGCTTGGATGTTGTTCTATGGCATATTCAATCTTTTCAACAATTTCCTCTATTGTCTCGTTATCATAATCAATTACCAGTGGCTCTTTTATTATAAAGGATTGAAGTATACCTTTTTTCTTCAACCTAAGCCCTTTTTTGTCAAAAGATCTCCTAAATCCATCTATAACAATTGGCACAACCAATGGTTTGTGCTGCTTAATAATATGAGCAGTGCCTTTGCGAATAGGTTTAAAAGGCTTTGTGGTTCCCTGCGGAAATGTTATAACCCAGCCATCATTTAGGGCAATTCTTATATTTTCGGTATCATTCGGGTTTACGTCCCGTTTAATATCCTGCCCTTTTGCCCGCCAAGTGCGTTCAACTGTTATAGCACCGGCGTATGATAATATTCGTGGAAGCAACCCCTCCTGCATGGTTTCTTTTGCAGCGACATAATATATATTAAGCTTAGGTTTCCATAAATAGCCTATATTATTTATAGTGTTTTCCCTTCCTTTAAGGCTGGCATTAAACACATGAAACATAGCTACTACATCGGCAAAATAAGTTTGATGGTTAGAAATAAAAAGCACGTTAGTGTCTGGCAATGCCCTTAAAATTTCTGACCCTTCTATTTTTAGCCTATTAAAACCGCGGTACCTACGGTGAGTTAATGAACCCAAAAAGAGTATAAGTAACCTCTTTAAAAATAATATATGTCCAAACGGATTTTTTCTAAATATGCCCATGTGTGTTAATTGACTTGCAAACTTACAAAAAAGCTTTATCAGAGAACTGTTTTTATTATTTCTTTAAACTCGGCCAGTATCATTGCAGTAGCGCCCCAAACAATATTGTTATTAAATGTAAAAGCAGGTACCATTATGTTATCTCTGTAAGATACCATAACGGTAGTGTTGATTATTGAATTGTCATCTAATAGTTTTTCAAGAGGTACTTCAATTATTCTTTCTACTTCATCCGGGCTAGGTATAAATTCAGGACTTTCATTAATTACACCTAGAAAAGGGTAAACAAGAAAATTGCTTGGCGGAATATATATACTACTAAGCGACATTATCATATTTACGCCTCCGGGTAATATACCAACTTCTTCATAAGCCTCCCTTAAAGCTGTTTGCTCCAGTGTTTCATTAGCTTCCTGTTTCCCTCCCGGGAATGATACCTGGGCCGAATGAATACCAGTATATGTATTTCTTTGAATCAAGATAAAACAACTCTGTTGATTTTTAGGATAACATAATATAAGTACAGAAGAATTTCTTGGGTTATTATTACTATAATAGTCTTTATTTAAAGTTTTAGCCCTTTCAACAGGAGCCATTTTTAGATGGGCATTTATGGCTGGCAGTTGAACAGACATAATTTGCGGTATGAGTAGTAAGAAATCGTTAAATAGCATAAATTTGCAGGCTTATTAATATATAAAGTTAGGCAATGTTTAGTAAAGCAGAAGCACAGCAAATTAAAAAAGAATTTTGGACTTCATTTGCAGAGGCTTATCCTCGAAAATGGTTATTATATGATACTAAAATTAAAGATGTAAGCTTTAAGTTTTATGTTGATAACAAAAAAGCAATGGTTTTACTGGATATTGAACCTAAAGAGACAGAAAAACGTAAAGAGTATTTTGATAAATTAGTTTCTTTAAAAGCAATATTAACAGAGGAATATTTGCATGATGCATTATATGAAGAAGATTATTACCTTGACAATGGAAAAGCTATAAGCAGAATATGGGTTGAACTTTCGGGTATAAGCCTGTATAACATGGCCAGCTGGGCTACAATTTTCAGATTTTTCAGCATTTCAATGGATGCATTTGAACGATTTTTTAAGGAATATAACGATATAATTAGAGGGTAGTTAAAATAAACTAAAAAAATGTTGTATAAGTAAGAAACAGGTTATATATTTGCCTTGATTTTAAACCCCCAATATTATGAAAAACAACATCTTAAAAGTATTCGTACTTGCAGCTCTATTCGTAAACGTATCAACTTTTGCATTTGCAGGTCCTTATGGGCAAACTCAAGGTCAAGGAACTCAATCCACAAATTTAGAAAGCCAAGACTTTGTGGCTCCTATTAATTCATCGCTTTATCTTTTAGCTGGGGCGGGCATTATTTTAGGCGCATTTTTCTTTAACAGAAAAAAAGCTATAAATGCATAATATTACATTTCAAATTCTATTAAAAGAATTTAAGTAATTACGATTAAATAAACTCATGAAACAGAAGTATCTTAAATGCTACTTCTGTTTTTGTTTTATAAACTGACCAGTCCTAAAATAGATTGATTATTTTTGATTATTAATTTAATAAAAGTTCAGACTTTTATCAAGATGCTTGAGCTTTTTCTTTTTAAAGGATATCAGTTTGATTTATTTTATTTATGCATTTGATTTGGTGTCAGCATAGAGCAGCTTAAATGTGGTCATGGTTGATTATAAATTTCAATACTTTGTCTTACTAACTCCTTTGCCTATGTTACATTTTCAAACTTATCACATAGAGCCAAATCATCTTTTAGTGTTCCATTGCCCCTTTCATCAATAGCGTTTTCATAGGCGCACCATATCTGCCATACTAATAGTAATGCTATTTTCTTTTAATCAACCAGTATAAAGTTTACTACAATATTGAAGTCCTCTGTCAGAATAATGGATAAGGAAATGTTCTGTACGTTTACCTATACCTATAGCCATTCTGAAGGCTTTTAAAGTAAAAGTAGCTTCTATATTGTCCATAGCTCATCCCATCATTTGATTAGAATAAGCATCGGTTACAAGATGCAGGTAAATATTAGAGCATATCAAGATAGGTTATACCAGCTATCCACAGCTGTTTCCGGTCTTTAAAAAGATATTGCTTTAACCAGATTCAGATACTAGTTCCTGAGCCAGTATTTTGATTTGGTAGTAAGGGTATATTTACATTTTTTACAAATCAATAAGCCTCTTTTTTTAAAATAACTTATCCCTACCTATACAAACTTGGTCTCTGAAGCAAGATGATAAAGTTTTCAAACTCCAGGACGTGGCATCTGCCTACGCTGCGTAGGGTAAGTACAGATTCTATGAACTGATGTTTTTTTGTAGGTTTGATGTTTGTAGTAAGCCTGTTTACAAAAGCAAAACAAATCACACAACATACTTACTTTTCTTGGCTAGCTTTTAGTAATCTCATCAATTGTTTGGCTATGTCTTTTTTTAAAAAATTGAGATCAACTCTTCCTTCTCAGCAATCAATATAAGTCTTTCATAAGCCAAAACTTTAAGTATGGCATCTTTCAATTGCTTCAAGCATTGAATGCATTGCTTTTGCGAATCTTTCATCAGACAGACTCTGGTAGATGATTTTGGATAGGACAATTTATCATATTTACGGCAACATTCTAAAACAATCGATTTACCTCTGATGCCATACTTGGATTTAATCTGATCCTTATTTAAAAATCTCTTTTTCAAATTCAGCTACTACAGCTCTTTTAAAAAGCTTCACTGTATTGGATTGATGGGGTAATTACCTTTATCCTAATCTCATATTTTTATAGTGTTGAGATTTTTAGTCAATTTTTTTCAGGACGAGACATTAAAAACAAAAACCCCTTATCTGATTAGATAAGGGGTTTTAAAAGAAAGGCGATGACATACTCTCCCACAAAATGCAGTACCATCTGCGCAGGCGGGCTTAACTTCTCTGTTCGGGATGGGAAGAGGTGAGCCCCGCCGCAATAATCACCTTAAAAGGTTTATTTGGTTTCAGGTTCTTGATAACCTGAACTCAAAAGCAAGCGTGCTTGCAATATGTTAACATACTAAGATAATACAAAAGTGTCTTGTTTTAGAAAGTGTACCCCTCCCGGATTGCTCCGGGAGGAAGTAGCGTACATAAGCTTACGGGTTATTAGTACTACTCGGCTATGACATTACTGCCTTTACACCTGTAGCCTATCAACGTGGTCATCTTCCACGACCCTTAAAAGAAATCTCATCTTGTGGTGGGTTTCGCGCTTATATGCTTTCAGCGCTTATCCCTTCCGAACGTGGCTACTCTGCGGTGCCCCTGGCGGGACAACAGATACACCAGTGGTTCGTCCGACTCGGTCCTCTCGTACTAGAATCAGATCCACGCAAATTTCTAACGCCCGCAGTAGATAGAGACCGAACTGTCTCACGACGTTCTGAACCCAGCTCGCGTGCCACTTTAATGGGCGAACAGCCCAACCCTTGGGACCTTCTCCAGCCCCAGGATGTGACGAGCCGACATCGAGGTGCCAAACCCCCCCGTCGATATGAGCTCTTGGGGGAGATCAGCCTGTTATCCCCGGCGTACCTTTTATCCTTTGAGCGATGGCCCTTCCATACGGAACCACCGGATCACTATGCTCTACTTTCGTACCTGATCGACCTGTATGTCTCTCAGTCAAGCTCCCTTATGCCATTGCACTCTACGCACGGTTACCAAGCGTGCTGAGGGAACCTTTAGAAGCCTCCGTTACTCTTTTGGAGGCGACCACCCCAGTCAAACTACCCACCAAGCAATGTCCCCCGCAACGCGGGGTTAGGCCTCAGATAAGCAAAGGGTGGTATTTCAACAATGACTCCTCGAATCCTGGCGAACCCGATTCACAGTCTCCCACCTATCCTACACATCACTTATCCAAGGTCAATACTAAGCTATAGTAAAGGTGCACAGGGTCTTTTCGTCCCACTGCGGGTAATCGGCATCTTCACCGATACTACAATTTCACCGAGCTCATGGCTGAGACAGTGTCCAGATCGTTACACCATTCGTGCAGGTCGGAACTTACCCGACAAGGAATTTCGCTACCTTAGGACCGTTATAGTTACGGCCGCCGTTTACTGGGGCTTCAATTCAATGCTTCTCCGAAGATAACATCTCCTCTTAACCTTCCAGCACCGGGCAGGTGTCAGGCCCTATACTTCATCTTACGATTTTGCAGAGCCCTGTGTTTTTGATAAACAGTCGCCTGGACCTTTTCACTGCGGCCAGCATTGCTGCTGGCGACCTTTCTCCCGAAGTTACAGGTCTATTTTGCCTAATTCCTTAGCCATGAATCTCTCGAGCGCCTTAGGATACTCTCCTCGACTACCTGTGTCGGTTTACGGTACGGGTTCTTATAATCTAAGTTTAGAGGTTTTTCTTGGAAGCCCTTAGGCACACTATCTCTTTGCCCGAAGGCTCTGAGTACTATCGTATTTCACCAGAATCTGCGCATTTAACTACAAATCCTATAGCTAGGTACTTTAACGAACTATTCCGTCAGTTCGCGGTGCTTTCATCACTCCGTCGCCCCATCACAATTATAAGAAGTACGGGAATATTAACCCGTTGGCCATCGAATGTTCCTTTCGGATTCTCCTTAGGTCCCGACTAACCCTCAGCTGATTAGCATAGCTGAGGAAACCTTAGTCTTACGGCGTGCGGGTTTCTCGCCCGCATTATCGTTACTTATGCCTACATTTTCTTTTCTAAAAGCTCCAGCATACCTCGCAGTACACCTTCAGCGCCGCTAGAATGCTCCCCTACCACTTTTACAAGTCCATAGCTTCGGTAGTATACTTATGCCCGATTATTATCCATGCTCGTCCGCTCGACTAGTGAGCTGTTACGCACTCTTTAAATGAATGGCTGCTTCCAAGCCAACATCCTAGCTGTCGGGGCAGACAAACCTCGTTTTTTCAACTTAGCATACATTTGGGGACCTTAGCTGATGGTCTGGGTTCTTTCCCTCTCGGACATGGACCTTAGCACCCATGCCCTCACTACTGGTAAACATTTATTAGCATTCGGAGTTTGTCAGGAATTGGTAGGCGGTGAAGCCCCCGCATCCAATCAGTAGCTCTACCTCTAATAAACTAAGCCAGCGCTGCACCTAAATGCATTTCGGGGAGTACGAGCTATTTCCGAGTTTGATTGGCCTTTCACCCCTACCCACAGGTCATCCGAAGACTTTTCAACGTCAACCGGTTCGGACCTCCACTATGTGTTACCACAGCTTCATCCTGCCCATGGGTAGATCACACGGTTTCGCGTCTACCATTACTGACTAAAGCGCCCTATTCAGACTCGCTTTCGCTACGGATCCACACCTGAAGTGCTTATCCTTGCCAGCAACGGTAACTCGTAGGCTCATTATGCAAAAGGCACGCCGTCACCCCACTAAAGGGCTCCGACCGCTTGTAGGCGCATGGTTTCAGGATCTATTTCACTCCGTTATTCACGGTTCTTTTCACCTTTCCCTCACGGTACTGGTTCACTATCGGTCTCTCAGGAGTATTTAGCCTTAGCGGATGGTCCCGCCAGATTCAGACAGGGTTTCACGTGCCCCGCCCTACTCAGGATACTGCTATCTATTACATTTGTTACCTATACGGGGCTATCACCCTCTACGGCTTACCTTTCCAGGTAATTCCAGTTCCATTTGCATAAAATGTCGCAGTCCTACAACCCCAAAATTGCCGTAACAACTCTGGTTTGGGCTATTCCGCGTTCGCTCGCCACTACTTACGGAATCACTTTTGTTTTCTTCTCCTCCGCCTACTTAGATGTTTCAGTTCAGCGGGTTTGCCCACCTAACGGTGTACTATGTCTTCAACATAGTGGGTTGCCCCATTCGGAAATCTTCGGATCAGTCTGTATGTGCCAGTCCCCGAAGCTTATCGCAGCTTATCACGTCCTTCATCGCCTCTGAGAGCCACAGGCATCCCCCATGCGCCCTTATTTTGCTTATTGTACTTTTTAGCAATCAGCTGACAGTTGCCAGCTAAAAGCTTTCTGTGCTTTCTATATTTTTCTACTTTTTGTATTATCCCAATATGTCAATGAACGGTTTCCTTAGTTTTCAGTCGCAGTCCCAGTAGGCAGCTATCTGCTTACTGTTCACTGTGACTGTGAACTGGATTGTGGAGAATATCGGAGTCGAACCGATGACCTCCTGCGTGCAAGGCAGGCGCTCTAGCCAGCTGAGCTAATCCCCCGTTTTTCAGTCAGCAGTTACCAGATAGCAGTTTGCAGTTTGATAACGTGCTCACTCTAACGTGATAATCACTCAACTTCTAAAATTTCCTAAAAGATTCGAGAAACTAGTAGTCCCGGGCAGACTCGAACTGCCGACCCCTACATTATCAGTGTAGTACTCTAACCAGCTGAGCTACGAGACTATGTTTATTTCAAGCTCTCTCTTCTTTTTAATTTTTTGAACTAACAGCGAGAGTAGTATTACTCATCTTTATATCTAAGACTTAGAGACCGTGTCTCTAGAAAGGAGGTGTTCCAGCCGCACCTTCCGGTACGGCTACCTTGTTACGACTTAGCCCCAGTTACCAGTTTTACCCTAGGCAGCTCCTTGCGGTCACCGACTTCAGGTACCCCCAGCTTCCATGGCTTGACGGGCGGTGTGTACAAGGCCCGGGAACGTATTCACCGCATCATGGCTGATATGCGATTACTAGCGATTCCAGCTTCATGGAGTCGGGTTGCAGACTCCAATCCGAACTGAGACAGGCTTTATAGATTCGCTCCCATTTGCATGGTGGCTGCTCTCTGTACCTGCCATTGTAGCACGTGTGTAGCCCAGGACGTAAGGGCCGTGATGATTTGACGTCATCCCCACCTTCCTCACGGTTTGCACCGGCAGTCTTGTTAGAGTTCCCGACATTACTCGATGGCAACTAACAACAGGGGTTGCGCTCGTTATAGGACTTAACCTGACACCTCACGGCACGAGCTGACGACAACCATGCAGCACCTTGTAATATGTCCGAAGAAGGATCTGTTTCCAAACCTGTCATACTANCAAAACTTTTTAGCTAATTTCAAAACCTCATTCTTTATAGTAACTAAGCTTTTTCTGTTAACCAATCCGTCTTTCAATCTTTCTAAGAGCGTCGCTGTTGTAGCGGGTGCAAAAGTAGTAACTTTTTCTTTACTTCCTAATCTTTCAACAACTTTTTTCAAATTTATTTTTTTGAACCTTTTTCCTGATAATACCAGGTGTTGTCGTTGTTTTCAGTAAGTGCAGAACGTTGCTTGATTGCGGGTGCAAAAGTAGGCACCTTTTCCGCTTTTCCAAACTTTTAAACCACTTTTTTTAAAACTTTTTCTTAACATTCTGATAATATGAATACTTAAGAAAACAAGGTTTTTACAGATTCACTAAAAATCGTACTTCTTCTCTACGGAATATCGTAAAGAGACATAAAAAAGGGCTTTCAGAATACCTGAAAGCCCAGCAAAAAATGAAAAAACCTTAACTAAACTAACTTATTGCTTAACAACTTTTACGACAGATGAAGCTGTAGGCGACTGTACCTTTACCACATAAATACCTGATGGTAATGCTGATACATTATATGAAGCCGCTATATTGGTATTAGTTTTAAGAACTTCTTTACCTAAAAGATCATATATACTTATTATTACATTGTCAATAGAACCATCTGCAGCCGATATATTCAAAACATCAGCAACCGGATTTGGAGCAATCGTAAAAAACTGATTTTCAAAAACTTTAGCTGATGTAACAGCCTGCGCAGTTACTGTTGTGTATATTCCATCATAATTTACCACAATTTCTTTACCTGATACAGGCACAATCTTGCCTGCTTGTATATGAGCATTAATATCAGAAGAAAAATCTACCCCGGTACGCATTATTCTTAGTGTTCCGTTATCAATAGTGACTTTAGAATTTTCATGAAGCCCAAGATAAGGAGCCGCAAGATCGTTATTATTAACTGTTACGATACCTGAATTTATATTAAGAGTACCTACAACCGCACCCAAAGACCCCTCGGTTCCCGGCGTATCAACAAATAAATCTCCTACTATAAGTCCCTGACCACAATTAATAGTACCGCCATTTACATTAACAGTACCATTCGGACCAATAACTGTGTTCCAATATGCTGATGATGTACCACCGGTTTCAACATTTAGCACCCCAACCGGATAATTATTGCGCGTACCCACCTCTACCTGGAATCCGCCATCTATAAGTCCGCCATCATTTACATTAACCGTACCGTTGCCGTTTGCAAGCACGCCTATAAATATTCCCTGCCATTGTTCAGGGTCAGCATTGTTACAACGCATGGTTCCGTTTATATTAACAGTACCCTGACCTTCGCGCCCTACCCTCATAATATGGCGGCATAAAAAGGTAGCACCACTATTTACTGTAACCGTTCCGTTTAAAAAGTCATTAAAGAACACATTAAAATCTGCATTTACAGTAAAATTGCCACCATAGTTGTCAAATATACCGGGCTGCCAGTCTATAAATTCGCTAAGTATGGGCGAAGTCCCGGTATTATTAACATGAACAACCCTGAAACCTCCGTTATCAAACAGCACCGGGCCATCTGAACTATTCCAGTTAGATGTGGTATAAAAGTTACTGGTACCCCCATTCCATGTATACGTCTGGGCAAATGCTTTTCCGCCTCCTAACATAAGGGCAAGCGCTGCAAAGGACACACCTTTTGCTAAAGTAATTTTTTTCATAATTAAATTTGGTTTGTTTTATAAATGTATTTTTTACACTTAACAAAAATAAACAAATTATTGAATCACGAAAACGTTTTAAATAAAATAAGTATATTTTTTTACACAAATATTTTATAACACCATAAAAAAACCACTAATAAATTAGCGGTTTCATTATACTTGTATTAAAATTACTTTATGGCATACTTTACAAAGTAAGAAAACTTTATAGTAATCTGGCTAAAACTCACATCACCAAACTCATTATTAGTATCCGGTTCAATATAATAATTTGCTATGTTAGGCTTAGCATTACCCGCCAAATACGAATTAGGAATTTCTTCAACTATTTTTAAAGGCTTACCCGGTTCTTCGCCAATGGCCGCAAGCAGGTAAGTAGCCTTATCTTTAGCAGCCTTAATTGCATTGATGCGAATCTGCTTGTTTAGCTCGGTTATTTGGGTATGGTCTGTTTTTGTAATGCCGGCCTCTTTAATATTACTGTCATGTAATCCTTTAAAAACGGCACTTGCCTGGGCAGCTGTGCTAACTTTTAACGTATATACCTTTGCCTCTTCAACCCCTTTCTCCTTTCTTTTATATAATATGATATCTGAACTGGCATCAGACAAGGACAAATTACCAATAGGGATGTTTAATGAATTTACAAGTGCTTTAAGCTTTTGTTCCTGTTCTGCTATAGGATAATTATTGCGGTTTACTACTTTATCTTTTAACGTTATTGTAATATAAATAATATCAGGCACTACCTTCATTTCTGCTGTACCGGTAACTTCAATATAATGTTCTGAAGCGGTTTCCGGTTTTGAGGTTTGTGCATAAATTGACAGGGTGGCCGCAAGCAGGGCCATACTAAAGATTTTTTTCATAAGAAGTACTGGTTAATTTATAATTAGAAAGGTAATAAAAAAGCCGCAAAAAATTGCGGCCTGATAACAAGAGCTTTAAAATTAGTTTCCCACCTCAAGACGGGTTACCTGCCAGTCCTGCACAGGGTCTTTTGTTAATTCAACATATACCTCTGCATCATGTTGGGTTCCCTTTACGGTAATAGACAACTGCGCAGAACCTGAATCATTTGAGGTTTGTACACTACCTGTAGGGAAGACACCAAAACCTTCAACACCACCGGTTGCTTCTATAACCTCTTTATTATTCTTAATTTCCCTAACGGCAGTTTGATAAGCATCGGTATTTTTTATGATGCCCATAACAAGGAAAACAAAACCGGTAGCTGCCAGTAGTACCGCCGGAATTACAATACTGAGTATTTTTATTGTTTTTTTACGTTGCTTTTGCCTGTAGGCTATATATTGAGGGTCGTTTTTATACGATTCAAAATGTTGGGAATTTTGCATAAGGTGATTTTTAAATTTGTATAATACATTGAAATAACAAAAAAGCCGTGCAAAAGCACGGCTTTAAATTTATATGTAGATTAATCTATCCTGGTAATTTTTGCACCAATAGCTTTAAGCCTTTCGTCAATGCGCTCATAACCACGGTCTATCTGGTCGCCATTTTGAATGATACTTACGCCTTTTGCAGATAGCGCAGCGATAAGTAATGATATACCTGCACGAATATCTGGTGAAGACATTAGTATACCACGAAGCTTAGACTTAAACCCAAGGCCAATTACGTTAGCCCTGTGGGGGTCGCACAAAATAATTTGTGCACCCATATCTATAAGGCGGTCTGTAAAGAACAGGCGGCTTTCAAACATTTTTTGGTGTATAAGCACACTACCCCTTGCCTGTGTGGCCACAACAAGTACAATGCTTAAAAGGTCTGGCGTAAAGCCCGGCCACGGAGCATCGGCAATGGTAAGTATTGAACCGTCTATATAACTCTGAATTTCGTAACCTTCAGTATGAGCCGGAATATAAATATCATCTCCCCTGCGCTCAAGGGTTATACCCAGCTTACGGAACGTTGAAGGTATAACACCCAGGTTATCCCAGCTTACATTTTTGATTGTAATTTCACTCTGGGTCATGGCGGCAAGGCCTATCCAGCTTCCTATTTCAATCATATCTGGTAATATGCGGTGCTCGCATCCGCCAAGGCTATCCACACCTTCAATTTCAAGAAGGTTAGAGCCCACACCGGTAATTTTTGCACCCATGCTGTTTAGCATATTGCATAGCTGTTGCAGGTAAGGCTCGCACGCAGCATTATATATAGTAGTCTTGCCTTCAGCAAGTACAGCTGCCATAACAATATTAGCTGTGCCGGTTACCGATGCCTCGTCAAGCAGCATATAGGTACCTTTTAACCTCTCGGCCTCTACACCATAAAAATGGTCTTCTTCGTTATAACGGAATTTAGCCCCAAGGTTTATAAAACCTTCAAAGTGGGTATCAAGCCTGCGGCGCCCTATTTTATCGCCACCCGGTTTAGGAATATAGCCTTTGCCAAAGCGGGCCAAAAGCGGGCCTACAATCATAATAGAGCCACGCAGGGCAGCTCCTTCTTTTTTAAACGCTTCGCTCTCTATATATGAAAGGTTTACCTCATCTGCCTGAAAAGAATAAGCACCATGGCCAAGCTTTTGCACTTTAACACCAAGGTTACTTAATAGTGCTATAAGCTTGTTTACATCTATAATATCAGGAATATTGGTAATAGTTACTTTTTCAGGCGTAAGCAACACGGTACACAATACCTGTAATGCCTCATTTTTGGCACCTTGTGGCGTTATTTCACCTTTTAGCGGCGCGCCGCCTTCAATTCTAAATGTTCCCATTAAGCGTTAAAAAAAATTATTTGCGGTTGTTATTATTCTGGTTGTTGCGTGTGCCCCTTTGTGGCTGCTGTTTTGATTTTGCATTACCGTTATTGACGTTGCTGCTAAACTGTGCCTTATTACTTGTTTTTTTATTAACTTTCATAAGGTTGCTCGTTGCAGAAAGCTCTTCCCCACCAGAGAAAAGGTTAATCCTGCCGCCACTAATTTCAAGCAGGTGCTCAAAAATTACGGTATCCTCAACAGTATCCTTATTCCAGCTCAGGAATGATTTTTTCATGTGGTTGGCAATAACCATAATAAGGGCATTTTTCATCTCGCCGTCTTCCCAGCTGTTGGCCACATCAATCATATACTTAATGTTGTTGCCATAAAAGCGGTATTTAGGAAAATTTTGCGGATACTCCAGCTTGCCCGGCTTTTGGTTAAGCGTTTCTCGGCTTGGCAATGGGTATGGCGAATCTACATCTATCTTAAAATCGCTCATTATAAACAACTGGTCCCAAAGCTTGTGCTGAAAATCGGGTACATCGCGCAGGTGCGGGTTAAGGCTTCCCATAACCGAAATGATGTATTTAGCCGCTTTGTTGCGTTCATCCCTGCTGGTTAACGCCACAGCCTGCTCAATTAGCTTTTGCAGGTGGCGGCCATATTCGGGTATTATAAGGTGTGGCCTTTCGGCATTATATTCAAGGTTGAATATGGCTTCGTCAGCTTTATACTTCATACATAATTTTATTATAAAGAAATAATACCCTCTATTGTGCCCAGTTGCTGGTACTTTTGCACAATGGCATCAGGCCCTTCCATCTTTACGTTTATAGATACACTGGTGTACTTGCCTGTTTTAGACTGGTTTGTTTCTATGACAGCACCCATATTATTAAAGGCTTCTTCTACCAGGTTTATTTTATCGACATCGCTTGGAACAATAAATTTAAAAAGATAAATGGCAGGCCACTCTGCACTGCCGGCAAGCTCTTCTTTAAGCCTTGCATAAAATTCTTCACTTTTCTTATCCATCTTCATTTAAATAAAAGGCAAATATACACTATCCCTTAATATATTTTTCAAAATATAAGGTGTGCAATGTGCCGGTTAACTATTTTTTTAACTTGTAAAGCAACCTTTACCGTTTTTAAGCATCTATAATAAAAGGTTTAGGTTTAAATTGGTTAGTAAAAACCGCTGCGGGAATCCTGCAGCGGTTTTTTTATTGTATGACAATGAGCACTGTAGTTAATGACGCCGACGTTAAAAAGAAATACCCATAAAACAGCACGCGTGCCAGCACGGTTTGTTTGCGGAATTGCTGAAGCACTAAAAAAAGTGCCGTACCCATAAACAGATTAAGCCCTATAAGCGTGAGCAATAATTTAGAAAGCTGCAGGTTAGCCACCCCATAATAGTTATTAAGCGCCAGGCTTAGCAATATGGCAAACACGGCAAACCATATAAAGTAAATGGCCACCAGTACATGATAGGCAATATGTTTTACATCATAATTTTTCATACAGGCTTATAGATTAACGTCAATTAACATTGCTTACTGAACTTTTTTTGTAGTATCAGGCTTACCTTTACCGCAAATATAACGCCATTTATTGTATGGATCTTTTTAGTAACACAACTAACCTATTACCTTATGATGGCGAAACACTTTACTATGGCCATATATTAAGCATTAGTGAGGCTAACCGGTATTTTGAAGCGCTAATGCACAATATAGCCTGGCAGCATGATGAGGCTATAATTTATGGCAAACATTACATAACCAAACGCAAAGTGGCCTGGTATGGCAACGAGAACTACAATTATACCTACAGCAATACCACCAAACAGGCCCTGCCATGGACACCTGAACTTATTGCCCTGAAACAACTTGTAGAAAACATAACAGGTACACAATTCAATTCATGCCTTTTAAATCTTTACCATACCGGCGAAGAAGGCATGGCCTGGCACAGCGACGATGAAAAGGCGCTTGGTAACAACACCATTATTGCTTCTTTAAGCCTGGGTGCAGCACGCAAGTTTAGTTTTAAGCACAAAAAAACGGCCGAAAAACGCGATATTATATTAGAACCCGGAAGCCTGCTGGTAATGCAGGGCACCACCCAAACGCATTGGCTACACCGCCTGCCGCCAACAAAAACGGTTAAAAATGCCCGGATAAACCTGACTTTTAGATCAATAGTCTATTGAATCATACAAATTATCTACAGACAATGTTAAAGAGAAGTTAAAATTTTTATATCTTTACACCATAAATCCTGTGCCCTCAGGAATATATCGTTACTAATTCAACTAAAACGCTACTATGAAACTTAAGGATCTTAAAGCGTGGCTTGATGCCCTGCCCGAAAGCGAACTTGAAAAGGAGCTTATTTACAACTCTACCGAATATGGCATATCTGGCCCACTGGGAGAAGTAGATTATGCCCATGACGACCTGTATTATACCGGAGATGAACCTGCCCTGCTGCACACAAAGCGCGAATTAAGGATGCAGGGATACAGCGCCGGCGAAATAAACAGGCTTGATGTGGAAATACCCAAAGGCAAATACTACATTGAACTGAATAACGAATACAGCATACTGCAACGTTTCAGTTCATAATTCTTAACACAAACTTAGGCACAGCCAAAGCATATAATTGCTAAATTAGCTTTTTAATGTATTAAAAATACTACAAAGCTAATTTAGCATGGCTAAACAGATACTTACCATAACCTTAAACCCTACTGTAGATAAGAGTACCACAGTAGAAAACATTAAACCCGAAAAGAAACTGCGCTGCACCCCGCCAAAATATGAGCCGGGAGGTGGTGGCATTAATGTTTCAAGGGGGTTGGCCCGGTTTGAAATACAATCAACTGCATTATTTACATCAGGCGGGCGAACAGGCAAACTGCTTGAGGAACTTCTTGAAGAAGAGGGCGTACAATCATACCCTATTGATGTTGCTGCCGAAACCCGCGAAAACTTTATTGTGGTAGACACCAGCCATAACGAGCAGTTTCGCTTTGGGATGCCGGGCGAAGACATTACAGCTAAAGAGGTTGAAACCATTGATGATAAGATAAACTCCCTATCGCCTTTTCCGGAAATAGTTGTGGTAAGCGGTAGCCTCCCTCCCGGTATTGATGCGGCTTATATGCGTAACCTTGTTAAAAACCTTAAGGCTAAAGGTGCCAAAGTAATTGTAGACACCAGTGGCGATGCCCTTACCGAAGTGCTTAAAGAAGGCGTGTACCTGCTTAAGCCAAACTTAGGCGAGTTGGGCAGCCTTACCGGAAATACAGACCTGGATAACGACAGTGCCGATGAAGCCGCAAAACAGCTTATTGACGAAGGCAAAGCCGAAATTGTAGTAGTATCGCTTGGGCCACAGGGCGCTTACCTGGTTAGTAAAGATGAATGCATACATGTACCTGCGCCATCGGTTAAAAAGCGTAGTACTGTGGGTGCCGGAGATAGTATGGTGGCGGGGATGGTATCTATTTTAGCCAAAGGCGGTTCACTAACCGAAATGGCGCGTATGGGTGTAGCCTGCGGATCGGCTGCTACTATGGCTGAAGGAACCGGGCTGTTTACGAGAGAAAATGCTGAAAAGCTGTATAAGTGGCTTTCGAGATAAATTCCAAAAAACAAATATCAAATAACAAACCCACTCAGAACCTGAAACATGAAACTTTAAACCTGAAACTAAAAGTTATTGATGATGATACGGCTCATTCCTTAAAATGGTAAAAGCCCTGTATACCTGTTCTATAAAAAACAAGCGCACCATCTGGTGGCTGAATGTCATGTCTGAAAGTGAAATTTTACCCTGTGCCTTGCCATATACCTGTGGGCTAAACCCATAAGGGCCTCCAATAACAAACACCAGTGTTTTTATGCCGGAGTTCATTTTTTTCTGTAGCTCATCGCTAAATCCCACACTACTAAAGCGTTTGCCTCCCTCATCAAGTAAAATAAGCTGGTCGGTTGGCGTTAATTTGCCAAGTATCAGTTCGCCTTCCTTTTCTTTTTGCTGGGCTTCACTAAGGTTTTTAACGTTCTTGATATCAGGAATAATCTCAAGGTCAAACTTTACATAAAAAGACAATCGCTTAAGATATTCATCTATAAGCGTTTGAAGGGCTTTGTTATCGGTTTTGCCTATCGCGAGTAGTTTGATGTTCATTTTTAAAAGGTTCTTAGAAACTGAGGTACTGAGGTTCTTAGGTAAATGGAGTATCTAAGAACCTGAATCACTCAGCAGCTTTATAAACTCATCTTCGCTTATAATTGCCACCCCAAGCTGGTTGGCTTTTTCAAGCTTAGCCGGCCCCATATTGTCTCCCGCCACCACATAATGGGTTTTAGATGATATAGAACTGCCTACCTTGCCGCCATTAGCTTCAATAGCATTTTTGAGCTCGTCGCGGCTGAATTTTGTAAACACGCCCGATACCACAAATATTTTGCCGGCCAGGGTATCACTCACACTTGTATTGCCCGATGCAACAGCTTCAAGTTGCACACCATAGCCTTTAAGCCTTTCTATTAGTTTACGGTTTTCTTCATTTTGAAAGAAATCCATTACGCTTTGGGCTATGCGTTCGCCTATTTCGTCTACCAAAATTAATTCCAGTAAATTGGCAGCAGCAAGGTTATCTATAGTTTTATAATGGCGTGCCAGTTTTTTAGCAACGGTTTCGCCTACATAGCGTATACCCAAAGCATACAGCACGCGCTCAAACGGAATTTCCTTTGATTTTTCGATACCGTTTACCAGGTTTTCGGCACTCTTATCAGCCATACGCTCCAACGGCACTACCTGTTCTTTTTTAAGGTCATACAGGTCTGCATAATTATGAACCAGGCCGGCATTATAAAGCAGCGTAACGGTTTCTCCGCCAAGACCTTCAATATCCATCGCTTTACGCGAAATATAGTGCTGTATACGACCTACAATCTGTGGTGGGCAACCGTAGAAATTAGGACAATAATGCTGCGCCTCGCCCTCTTTACGCTCTAATTGCGTAAAGCATTCCGGGCATTTATCAATGTAAATGGTAGGCATAGAATCGACCGGACGTTTGGTAAAATCAACCGCTATAATTTTGGGGATGATTTCGCCGCCTTTTTCTACATACACTTCATCGCCTACACGGATGTCGAGTTTTTCAATCTGGTCGGCATTGTGCAGCGAGGCACGTTTTACGGTAGTACCGCCCAGCTGCACCGGTTCAAGGTTAGCCACCGGAGTGATAGCCCCCGTGCGCCCTACCTGGTAGGTTATTTCTTTAAGCCTTGTAGAAGCTCTTTCTGCCTTGAATTTATAGGCTACAGCCCAGCGCGGGCTTTTGGCAGTATAGCCCAGTTCGTCCTGCTGGTGCAGGTCGTTGACCTTAATAACCACGCCATCAGTCTCATACGGCAGGTCGTGGCGGTGGGTATCCCAATGGTCTATAAAAGCCAGTACTTCATCTATACTATTAGCAAGCTTAGCCTGTTTTGGTACTTTAAAACCCCACTTACGGGCGTGCTCAAGGCCTTCAAACTGTGTGTTAAACGGCAGGTTAGGCCCAATAATGCTGTACAGCAAACAATCAAGCGGGCGCTTAGCTACCTCGCCGCTATCCTGAAGCTTAAGGCTACCTGAAGCCGTATTGCGCGGGTTGGCATACGGTGTTTCGCCAGCTTCAATCATTTCCTGGTTCATCTTGGCAAAGCCCTCTAATGGCAGGATAATCTCACCGCGGATGTCAAACTTATCAGGAAAATCGCCCTTGAGCTTGATAGGTACCGCACGGATGGTCTTGATGTTTGTAGTAACCTCATCGCCCTGAAAGCCATCGCCACGAGTAACGGCACGCACCAGGCGACCATTTTCATAACGGATGCTTATGGATGCACCATCGTATTTTAATTCGCAGGTATACTGTATGTTGTCAGTCCCCAACCCTTTTTGCACGCGCTTTTCCCATTCCAGAAGTTCTTCCTTACTGTATGAGTTATCAAGTGAATACATACGGTATTCGTGCGGAATGGTGTTGAAGTTTTTGGTAATGGCGCCTCCTACCCTTTGCGTAGGCGAATCTTCATCAAAATATTCGGGGTGTTTAACCTCAAGCTCTTGTAATTCCTTAAGCTTCAGGTCAAACTCATAGTCGGTTATAGTGGGTTCGTCAAGAACGTAGTAGTTATAATTGTGCTGGTTAAGCTCGTTGCGCAGGGCGGTAATTTTTTGCAGGATGTCCATGCAGTTGCTTGTTTGTTTATCGTGCTAATTTAGTGTTTTTTTTGGAAGCCGCTAAGCTTCTCACCCACTTAGCCGCTAAGCAATAAGTAACATCACTTTTGAGTTATAACTGTAAATGACCCCAAAAATGAAAACAGTAATTTATTTAGTAATGGTTGTCGTGCTTGCAGGATGCAGCAACAGCAACGACGACAGTAGTGACAACACTACACCCGAAACGGGAGATTTCCGGCAGGAAATGCGCGATTTTGTTATTGGCATAAGCCAGACGGCCAAGGCCGTAAGCCCCAATTTTGCCATTATTCCGCAAAACGGCATTGAACTGGTTAGCAGTAACGGCGAACCTGATGGCTCCCCGGCAATCGACTACCTGAACGCCATAGACGGCAATGGGCAAGAAGACCTTTTTTACGGTTATGATAACGATGACCAGGCTACATCTGCTGAAAACACTTCCTATCTAAGAAGTTACCTCAACATTTCTAAGAATGCAGGCAACACCATACTGGCTACCGATTATTGCAGTACGCCCTCTAAAATGACGGATTCGTATGCTAAAAACGTAGCTGCCGGATATATATCGTATGCTGCACCCGACCGTAACCTTACCGTTATACCCACCGGCCAGCCGCATAACGTGAACAGTGATAATATAACCAGCCTGTCGCAGGCCAAAAACTTTATCTTTTTTATTAACCCGGTGAATTACAGCACAAAAGCCGAGTTTATTGCCACGGTAAACGCCACGAATTATGATATAATTATAATAGATTTATTTCTTGAGGAACAGCAGTTTACCCAAGCAGAAATTGCACAGATGAAGCACAAGGCTAACGGAGGTTCGCGGCTGATAGTGTGCTATATGTCTATTGGTGAAGCCGAAGATTACCGTTATTACTGGGACACTTCATGGAACAGCACAAGGCCAAGCTGGATTGCTGCCGAAAACCCCGACTGGCCCGGTAATTACAAAGTTAAATACTGGAATGAGGACTGGCAGGGCATCATTTACAAAAACGATGATTCTTACCTGAGCAAAATTACCTCCGCCGGTTTTGATGGGGTATACCTTGATATTATAGATGCTTTTGAGTATTTTGAATAGAAAGCTGCTGAGCCACTTAGCTGCTAAGCTTCTTAGCTATTAAAAAGCTCAGGAACTAAGTCGCTCAGAAGCAGCAGCTTCTTCTAAAACATATCCTCAAGCTGGCCATACAACACGCCATCGCTTAAAATAGCACCCTGCTCTATCAGGCTGAAAACCTCTGCATTACGGTCTTCGCCAAAAGGCTTTTGGCCGCGGGTTAGCTTAACCTCATCGCTAAAAATGTTCTCGTTAAGCCATTGCAGCCCCCCTTCGGTAAGGAAATCGGCATGCGGGGTATGGGCATGAATTACAATGCTTTGCATGGCATCTTCATTTATCTTGAACAGGAAAATGTGGTTTTTAGAGTAATGCTCCAGCCATTGGGCCTTGGTTATTACCTCATCCCACACCAGGTCGCTAAACACATCCAGCTCCTGCTCAGCTACTTCGGGCTTCTCGGCCTTAAGGGTATCCCACTCGGCTTTATCAATATTTTGTGACGCCAGGAAACGGATGAATTCCGGGTGTAGCTCTTCTAACTGCTCTTTGGTAAGGCGGGTATATTTCATGGTAGTATATTGAGGTGCAAAGGTGGGGAAAAGATACGGTAAATTCAATCCTTTTCTTCATTAGAACCTTGCTTGGGGACAATATTGATCACACCTTTTAAACTCTCTTTTCCAAACATTTGATATGCATCATAACCGCGTATAATTTCAATATGATGTTTGTTACTGAAGTCTTTATCCTTTGAGAGTTTTTTTAACTTCCTCTTCGAAATTTTTTTTCCGTTAAACAGTATCAAAGGATCATTACTCCCCATCTTTTTAGCCCCCGTATAAATCACTGAATTAATATTATCTATCAGGCTGTTATCTTTAATTACTAATCGAATTGGAAAAGTATAATCAGCCAATTTCGCAATAAAATTTTCGGCAATATAAAGTTGCTCTCCCGTAATCACCAGTGAATCAGACTTTATAGTATACTTTGTTTGAAATTGATGGTTCACTCCAACAGTTGGGCGGCCATAAATAAAAGAAACAACACTATCATTAACAAACAAGAGGTTAATACCATTGTACAGGGTATCATTACCATGCCCATAGTACAAATCGCCCTTTTTTTGACCGGAACAAACAAAATGAGCTAACAGCAAGATTATCAAGCAATACTTCATGATTGTATAGATTACAATTTATATGAGCACACTAATGTACTAAAGGTTGGTTTCCCTTCCCAAAAAAATTCCCTACCTTAGCATAACAATACCAAAACATGATTTCTGAACAACAATTCCAGGCCGAACTCAATATAATAATTACCAATGCCATACGCGAAGACGTGGGAGATGGCGACCATTCTTCCCTTGCGTGCATACCTGCCGATGCTACGGGCCGTGCCAAACTGCTGGTGAAAGACAACGGCCTGCTTGCCGGGGTTGAATTTGCCAAACAGGTCTTTCATTACGTAGACCCAACCCTTGAAATTGAGGTGTTTATACAAGACGGCACACCCGTTAAATACGGCGATGTAGCTTTTCATGTTTCGGGTTCTTCGCAAAGTATATTAAAGGCTGAACGACTTGTACTCAACGCCATGCAGCGCATGAGCGCTATTGCCACCAAAACCAAGAAATACGTTGATATACTGGAAGGTACGGGTACAAAAGTGCTCGATACCCGCAAGACTACGCCGGGCATCCGTGCCCTTGAAAAATGGGCCGTGAAGATTGGCGGCGGCGAAAACCACCGTTTTGCCCTGTATGATATGATAATGCTGAAAGACAACCACATTGACTTTGCCGGCGGCATTACCCCTGCCATTACCAAAACACACGATTACCTAAAGGCTAACAATCTCGATCTTAAGATTATAGTAGAGGCGCGCGACCTTAATGAAGTACGCGAAATCATCAGCAACCCGGGTATACACCGCATATTGCTGGATAATTTTGATTACGACCAAACCCTTGAGGCCGTGGCACTTATAGGCAATTACTGCCAAACCGAATCAAGCGGCGGTATCAATGAGCAAACCATGCGCCACTATGCCGAATGCGGGGTTAACTACATCAGCAGCGGGGCGTTAACGCATTCCATTTACAATATGGACCTCAGCTTAAAAGCATTTTAATGTCGGTTGAGCTGGAACATAAGCTGGAACGCATACCGGTACTAAAATACCTGGTGCGTTTTGGTAAAAAAATAAAACTTCCTTACAGTGAAGGGCTTACGCTCTACCACCTGCTCGAATTATACATTACCGGCATTGTAAAGGGCGACATTTCATACCGCGCAGGGGCCATTGCCTTCAGCTTTTTTATGTCGCTTTTTCCGTTTGCGCTGTTCATTCTCAACCTGATACCTTATATCCCGCTGCAAAACTTCAAGGAAGACTTTATGCAGTTTGTGCACGATAATGTGCCGCCCAACACCTATGATGCCATTGCAGATATACTGAGCGACATCCTTATCAACAAAAACGGGAGCCTGCTTTCCACAGGTATCTTGCTGGCTATCTTACTGATGAGCAACGGAATGAACGCCATTTTAAGTGGTTTCCAGAGCAGTTTGCACATTACCATTAAGCGTACGTACTTCAGGCAATACGCACTTGCTATAGGGTTGTCGTTGTTCTTTGCTATCATCCTAATCATCACAGTATCAGCCATTGTGGTACTCGAAGTGCTCATACAGGTGCTCAAAGACCAGGGGTACCTCAACGCCGACCTCGATTTTATACGCGTGGGGCGCTATGCTTTCCTGATACTCATGATTTTAACCATGACTTCCATCCTCTTTAAATATGCCGCCAGGGAAACCCGTGAGGCCGCTTTCTTTAGCTACGGGTCGGTTTTCAGCACCGTGCTTTTTGGCCTAACTTCCTATGGTTTTAGCATTTACGTTGAGCGATTTGCGCGCTATAATGAGTTGTACGGTTCAATTGGCACGCTACTTGTATTAATGCTGTATATATGGATCAACTGTTTTATTTTATTGCTTGGATTTGAATTAAATGCGTTAATCCATAAATTAAAACGGAAAAATTTGTATATTTAATTAAATTAACAGCTATAATTATGAAACGTACATTTTTTACACTTTTATTTGTGATGTTTGCAATCATAGGTGCTTCGGCGCAGGTGGTGGGCAAATGGAAGACTATTGACGACGAAACCGGCCAGGCCAAGTCTATTGTAGAGATTTATGAGAAAGACGGCAAGGTATACGGCAAGATTGTAGAGATACTAAACCCCGCCAAAAAAGACGCCAAATGCGACAAGTGCAAGGGCGCCGACAAAGGAAAACCGCTTCTTGGCCTTGTGATTATCAAAGGATTAACAAAGGATGATGATGAGTGGACTGATGGCGATATACTTGACCCAACCAAAGGCAAAACCTACAGCTGCACCATTACGCTTGATGGTAAAGACAAGCTGAAAGTGCGCGGCTACATGGGCGTTTCACTGCTTGGGCGCACCCAGGTGTGGCACAGGGTAAAATAGCCAGATGGTAGTTTGCAGATAGCAGACAACCCATTTTAAAAATTAACAAAATTACTACGATATTGATAAAAACATCCCGCTTCGACGGGATGTTTTGTTTACAGTAAAATCTTACTTTTTAAGAAGATTTTAATGCTAATATTTCACTTTCGGAACTTGGAATCGGATTTTTTCGACAGTTGGATTTTTTAGATTTTTCGACTGACTGTTTTTGCATTGAAATTTGCTTCGCATTTTCTCAAACAATAAATATTTTTAATCATTTTATAAAATACGATAATTAATATTTATTAACCGAATCCCTATATGATTGTTTCAAAAAACTACCTCAGTTTTATGCCATAGGTAATTCCGTTTGCATTAAAAAAATCACTAAGCAATTTTATAAACTCCGGGCAGCGGTATTCTACTGCATCCGCAAGCGGGTCTTGTTCGTCGGGCGAAAAATACAGCAGCCGGCAGGAAAAGCAAATCCCGAAATTTGCAACCAGGCTGTTGTTTTCATCATAAAACAATACCGAATTACGCGGCCAGTAGCTACAGTTATGCGGCTCCCATGGCAGCTTTTTATCCGGGTTTGGGGTATAATTAAGCATAATGTTGCTCAGCCCATCAACCGCAGCACCGGTTATCTGTTTTTTCTCATAAAGATAATAGGTAGTACTGCGTCCATAATATTCGGCTGTGAGAGTATCTATTATCTCCCTGCCCTGAAACAAACAGCCCGCAGCCAGCCCTTCAATTGTTGCGAGTTCCTTAACAACCAACGGTTCTACCGGATAAGACACCAGCACCACTTTCTTCGCCACATTAAACGGAAACAACGCATTGCGCTGCTCTACCGTTTTATTGCCATACCAGCCACAATCGGGGCCTGATCCCTGGGCAAAAAGGCTTAGTGGCAAAACAACAATCAGGAGTAAGTACTTCATTCTATGAGATTTTATTGTTCGTTAATACCATAAGTAATCCCGTTTTCACTGAAAAGCAGTTTTAGCAACCTGTAAGCATCAGGGCAGTTATTTACAACACTACTGTTATACAGTTTGTTGGGGTCCGGCCATATCTGGCCTTGTTGGCATTCAAAGCACATTTCGTAACAGCATATTATATTCCCCTCCGCATCATAAAACAGTATGGCATTACGTGGGTCATAACACAAGGCGCCTGCATATACATCGCCTTCAGGTTCTTCCTTAAAGGTATAATTAACCAGCAGGTTACTCAGCCTGTTTACAAAGTGCTGGCTCAGCGTTGCTTCTTGCTTAACGGCATAGGTTTTTTGCCGATGCCCGGTTATGGCAACATCTAAACGCTTTATAGCGTTGTATTTCTTCATTATACTGTCTATGCTAATACCACTATTGCATTTAGGGCACGGAAAAGACACCAGTACCACCCTTTTAGCCACATTAAACGGAAACAACGCATTGCACTGTTCAATCGTCTTATTGCCATAAAAGCCGCAGTCCGGTGCAGTATACTGTGCAGAAAGCTGCAGCGGGAGCAGGGCAGCCAGGAACAATATGTTATAAAACTTATTCATTCTCATCCATTGTGCCGTGTTTAATACCCTGTTGTTTAAAAAAATCATTAAGTACATACATTACATCGGGACATAAATTGTACAAATTCTTCATGATTTTTTCATCCGGTTCAAAATAAGCTTGGCCGCACATAAAGCATATTTCAAGGTTGCCAATAAGCTTGCCCTTCTCATCATAAAATAATACTGAGTTTCGCGGGTCGTAACAGGCTATATGGCCGTCTTCGCCGGTATTTTGGCCGGATTCCAATCCGTAATTGAACATAATATTACTTATCGAATCAACCGCGGCACCCGTAATCTCCTTTTCTTCAACAATTTTATACACCTTTTTGTATTTACCTGTTCCTACACTTTCTTTCCTGAGAAGGACAGGTTCTTCTCCAGATTGGCCAGAATGAATAACATCCTCCTCTCCCAGGTAAGCCACGAGCTTTATTTTCTTTGCCTTTTTAAAGGGAAACAGGGCATTGCGCTGGGCAACGGTTTTAGGACCGTAAAAGCCGCAGTTGTTTTCAGGAATAAAAACAGAGTCAGTTTCGGTTTCCTGGCTAAACGCAGGGTGCAGCACCGCAAGGAGTGCGATACATAGTGAGAGGAATTTCATAAGGTAAGGTTATGGTTGGTTGTAACTATAACGCACAAAAACAGCGCATTATTGCCTGCGCAGGCGCTCTTCAAGGTACAGCTGTACCTCTCCGTTTATAAGCGTATAGTGCTTCGCTTCCTGCTCGGTAAGCCTGTGAGTAAACAATATGCCGTTAAGGTGGTCTGTTTCATGCTGAAAGATAACCGCCGTAAAGCCCTCTACTATTTCCTGGTGGCGTTTGCCCTCCCTGTCCTGGTAGGTTATCTGTATGGTGTAATTGCGCAGCACATCGCCACGTATATCAGGTATTGAGAGGCAGCCCTCCGCCCCTTTTCGCATCAGTTTGCTGCGCCACGTTATTTTGGGGTTCAGGTACACCTCAAAAGGTTCGCCGGGCTTGTCAAAGCGCATTACCCAAATCACGTTGCGGTTTATGCCCACCTGCGGGGCGGCAATACCCACGCCGGGGTTAACGGTGTCGTTTACCGTGGCATACATACGGTCAATCAGGAGTTGCAGTGATTTGTCCTTATAGTCTATATCCGTACTTTGGGCTTCCAGCACCTTCAGGTCGGCATTATCGGTAACCTGCAATACCCGCATCAGGTCGGTGCCCTTACCTGATTCAATCAGGGCGCGTTCATCCCTGGTAAATTTTTGGCTGTAAGCCTGCGTTACCAGCATTAATACAACCGATGCGAGTACTGTGGGTTTCATTTTTGGTATTTTAGAATTTTGGTATATTGGTATTCTCGACGTTTATGAATTAGAATATTAGTATTTTGGTATTTCAGAATTTTAGACGTTACCGTAACTCCTCCATGCTATAAACAACCCACATTATCTGTTTTCGACATCTAATATACCAAAATACTAAAATTCCAAAATACTATATCCCGGCTATCGCCTTAATCTCCTCAATTATCCTTACCGCAAGGTCATCCGCCTTTTGCTGTGTTTGTGCCTCAGTATAAATACGGATAATCGGCTCGGTGTTGCTTTTACGCAGGTGGGCCCACTCTTCCGCAAAGTCAATCTTAACACCATCTATGGTGGTAATATCTTCGTTGGCATACTTGGCCGCCATAGCTTCTAATATGGCATCAACATCTATCTGCGGGGTAAGCTCAATCTTGTTCTTGCTCATGTAATACTGCGGGTAAGATGCCCTTAGTGCAGCCACATCGGTAATGTTATTTTCGGCCAGGTAGGTTAAAAACAGCGCCACACCCACCAGCGAATCGCGGCCGTAGTGCAGCTCCGGGTAAATAATACCGCCGTTACCCTCACCGCCTATAATGGCATTGTTTTTCTTCATCAGCTCAACCACATTAACCTCGCCCACGGCGCTGGCCTCATAGCTGCCGCCGTGTTTTTGGGTAATATCGCTCAGGGCACGGCTCGACGACATATTGCTTACCGTGTTGCCCGGTGTTTTGCTCAGTACATAATCGGCCACGGCCACAAGGGTATATTCTTCGCCAAACATTTCACCATCGTTGCTTATAAAAGCCAGGCGGTCTACATCGGGGTCAACCACAACGCCAAAGTCAGCTTTCTCTTCCACTACAAGTTTACAGATATCGCCCAGGTGTTCCTTAAGCGGCTCCGGGTTGTGGGGGAAATGCCCGTTAGGCTCGCAGTACAGGCGCACTACTTCAACACCCATCTGCTCCAGTAATTTCGGGATAATGATGCCGCCCGATGAGTTAACGCCATCTACCACCACTTTGTATTTCTTTTCGGCAACCAGCTCTGCATTTACAAGCGGAAGCTCCAGCACCTCGTCTATATGTATGTCCATATAGGCATCGTTAGGGGTTACTTCGCCCAGGTTGTCTACATCAGCAAAATCAAAGGCTTCGCTATCGGCAATTTCAAGGATTTTAGCGCCATCGGCACCGCTTAAAAACTCGCCTTTTTCGTTCAACAGCTTCAGGGCATTCCATTGCTTGGGGTTGTGGCTTGCAGTAAGTATTATGCCGCCGTCTGCCTTTTCAAGCGGAACGGCTACCTCAACCGTTGGTGTGGTGCTCAGGCCAAGGTCTATTACGTTTATACCAAGCCCCACAAGGGTGTTTACCACAAGGTTGTGAATCATAGGCCCGCTGATGCGTGCATCGCGGCCTATAACCACCGTTAATTTATCTTTAGATGAGTTGTTTTTTAAGAATGTGCCGTATGCCGAAGCAAACTTAACAGCATCTACAGGTGTAAGGTTATCGCCGGTGTTGCCGCCTATGGTGCCCCTTATGCCTGAAATGGATTTAATTAGTGTCATTAGGTTATTTTTTGTCGCTTTAAGCAAAGATAAATCTTTTGTCATAAAGTCTAAGGTCTAAAAGTCTAAAGTCGCCTACCATAGTAAGTCTTTCCCGTCCGTACATTTGACTTTTAGACTTTTGACTTTCGACTTAATTCTTTATCTTAGGGCTATGAATTTTTTGGCACACTTATACCTCTCCGGAGACGACAACGATATAAAAATTGGCAACTTTATTGCCGACGGCATTCACGGAAAACCCGATGCCTACACCCCCGGCGTGCAGCGCGGCATAATGCTGCACCGGGCCATAGATACTTTTACCGATGCCCACCCCATTTTCAGGCAGGGCACCAAGCGGCTGCACGCCAACTACCACCACTATGCGGGCGTGATTATGGATATTTTTTATGACCATTTCCTGGCTAAAAACTGGCACGAATACCACAAAACGCCTTTAGCCAAATATGTAGACGGCTTTTATGAGCTGCTTAACGAACGGTTTGACACCCTGCCCGAACGCTGCCAGGGCATGATTCCGCACATGACAACCCACAACTGGCTTGTTAGCTATGCCAGCCTGGAGGGTATTGCCCGAACGCTGAGCCAGATGGACCACCGTACCAAAAAAATATCGGGCATGACCAGTGCCATTAACGAATTGCAGGAGTTTTATGCCGAATTTGAGCAGGAATTCCGTGCTTTTTTTGTGGAGATGCAGGCACACGTTAAACAAAAGCTTACCGAACTGTAATGGGGTTTATTGCCGATTTAGAAAAAGCCTATACCGCTAATGCCAATGCAGAGTATGCCGTGGCTATGGCTAACTATATGAAAGGCCACTTTAGCTTTTATGGCATGAAGACCGATGTTAGGCGCTCATTATACAAGCAGGCGCTTGAAGCCAACAAACAGGAAGTTAAGGATAACGCCCGTGAGTTAGCCCGTGCGCTTTACGCGAAAACCGAGCGCGACTACCACTACAGCGGTATTGAGATACTGATGAAGGAGCTTAAAAAGAAGTTCCGCCCTGAAGATATCGGGCTGATAGAACACCTTATTGTTACCCATTCCTGGTGGGATAGCGTAGACACCATTGCCAAGTACCTGCTGGGCGGCTACCTGCAGCAATTCCCGCAGGAAACAGAAAAAGTAATTGAACGGTTCTCTAATTCGGGCAATATGTGGCTTAACCGATCGGCAATAATTTTTCAGCTGGGCTACAAAAAAGAGACTGATGAAAACCTGCTTTTCAGCGAATGCCTGAAGCACAAACAATCAAAGGAATTTTTTATACAAAAGGCCATAGGCTGGGCGCTTCGGGAGTATGCAAAAGTGAATCCGCATGCGGTAAAAACCTTTGTAGAAAATGCCGGTTTAAAGCCCCTCAGTACCCGCGAAGCTTTAAAAAATATCTAAAAGCGTCACAAAATTTTTGATTTTTGGACTATCTTAGCCATTTATTCCATTTTTCTAAAAATTTTACTACAAAATGCCCGGCATTCCATCAAAAGCCCGTCTCTGGTTCAGGCACCAGCTTGCACGGCTTGAAGCTTTCTTTTTTATGCTTAAAAGCCTTTTACCCGAAAGGCACTTTATATATGTATCTGCCGTACTGGTGGCCATATCTACGGCCCTTGCGGTAATTGTGCTTAAAAGCTTTTCGCATTACGTTTTTATAGGCGCCAACTATGTCAACCGTTGGCTAAAGCTGCCCTACATTAACAGTATACTGCCCGTTGTGGGTATATTGCTTACCGTGCTGGTCATTAAAAAAGTGTTAGATGGCAGACTTGAAAAAGGCAGTAGCCGCATACTGGTGGCTGTGGCAAAAAAGGGGGGGATTATGCCCCGCAAGCAAATGTATGCGCAAATTATAACCTCATCGCTCACAGTAGGCCTTGGCGGCTCGGCAGGTCTTGAAAGCCCCATAACCATTACAGGCGCAGCGTTTGGCTCTAATTTTGCGCGCAAGTACAAACTGCACCGTAAAGACCGCATACTGCTCCTGGCCTGTGGTGTGGCAGCCGGTATAGCCGCAGCGTTTAACGCCCCCATTGCCGGGGTGCTTTTTGCCATAGAGGTGGTACTGACCGATGTTACCATAACAGCGTTCATCCCTATCATGATATCGGCAGCTACCGGGGCATTGGCATCTAACATGCTGCTAAAAAGTGAGGTACTGCTATCCTTCAACCAAAAACAGGAGTTTGACTATCATAACGTATTATATTATGTGCTGCTGGGCATTTTGGCCGGGTTTGTATCGTTATACCACGCCAAGGCGTTCCAGAGGGTTGAGGCGCATTTTCATGACATCCGCCTTAAGGGCTACCGCAAGGCGCTGTATGGCGCTATTCCGCTGGGGCTGCTTATATTTCTTATCCCCACCCTTTTTGGCGAAGGATATGAAACCATTAAAATACTAAGCAGCGACAACGCCGGCGAGCTTTTAGACAACACCCTGCTTGAAAATTTTAAAGACAACGGCTGGATTATCCTTGCCTTTGTGGGCATTACCATGCTGCTTAAGGCTTATGCCACGGGGCTTACACTGGCCAGCGGCGGTAACGGCGGCAACTTTGCTCCATCGCTTTTTGTGGGGTCTTACCTGGGCTTTTTTATGGCCAAATTTTTTGTGCTTATTGGCCTGAGCAAAGATATCCCCGTGGGCAACTTTACCATTGTGGGCATGGCCGGTATTTTGAGTGGGCTGTTCCACGCGCCGCTAACGGCCATCTTCCTTATTGGTGAAATTACAGGGGGCTATAACCTTATGGTACCGCTTATGATTGTATCGTCTATAAGCTTTGCCGTGTCTAAACAATTTGAAACCTACAGTATGGATGTTAAGCACCTGGCCGATAAAGGGCAGGTATTTACGTCAAACAAAGACCGCAATATTTTGGGCAGTATAGATGTTATGGAGGTTATTTGTACCGATGTGCCTACACTGCTACCCACCCAAAAGCCCGATGATGTGGTGGCACTTTTAGCCGGTACCAGCTACAACCATTTTGCCGTGTTAGACGACCGCAAGCGCCTGCTGGGCATTGTTGACTTTAATAATGTGCGGGGCACGGTGTTTAGCCAGTTCAAAATAAAGTACACCAAAATGGAGGAGCTTATGACCCAGCCCGCCGAAGTAGCATCGGTAGAAGATTCGGTGGAAATGATAATGGATAAGTTTGAGCTGGCACACACCGCTTACCTGCCCATACTTAAAGATGACCGCTATTATGGCTTTATCTATAAAGAAAAGGTGCTGGAAGCCTACAGGCAAAAGCTCAAGGAAATGGTTATTGAATAGAAAGTCAGAATTAAGAACATAGAAATCAGAATAAAAAAAACGCGATGCAATGCATCGCGTTTTTTAATGGTATCATTATGATTCAATTACCGTATCCTGATTTCAAACATTTTGTCCCAGTTTTTGCCGGTAACAAAAAGGCTGTTGGTTTTAGGGTTCCAGGCAATGCCGTTAAGCACATCAAGTTCAGGGTGCTGGGTTACTTTGGTTTTAAGCGCGCTAAAGTCAATAACGGCCTCTATATTGCCCGTGGCAGGGTCTATAATAGCCACTGCATCCTGCTGGTATACATTGGCATAAATTTTACCGTTAATCCACTCCAGCTCATTAAGCGCCTCAATTTTGTTGGTTTGGGTATACACATTAATGTGGTCTACCTCTTTAAGCGTTTGCGGGTCAAGCTTAAAAATCCTTTCGGTTCCGTCGCTCTGGTACAGGTATTTATCATCGTGCATAAGCCCCCAGCCCTGTACCGGCTGAAAATAGGTAAAGTCCTTTTCTTTCTTCAGGTTATCGGCGTTATATATAAAGCCTGTGTTTTCCCTCCAGGTAAGCTGATATACTTTATTATTAAAAATGGTAATGCCTTCGCCAAAATACTTGCCTTCAAGGGCTACTTCGCTATATACTTTTCCTGTTTTATAGTCGGTTTTGCGCAGTTTTGATTCTTTATACTGGCCGGTGCCTTCAAACAGCGTATCGCGGTAAAACTCAAGGCCCTGTGTATAGCTGGTAATATCGTGCGGGTAGGTGTTTATAATTTCATAATCCGTAATAATCTTTGGTGTTATGGGGCTAACCAGCTCAATACGCACCTCTTCGGTCTGGGCGGTTTCGCCATCATAGCTCACTACCGCTTTTATGTTATGATACCCAAGCCTAAGCCCGTCAAGCTTAAGGCTGTAAGCGGCAGTACCCTGCGCTGTGCCCGCCTTTTTATCGTCAATAAAATATTCTACTGATGTTGACTGGGCCGCGTTATTTTCTTCCTTAACGTTTAGCGTTACGCTTTCGCCGTTGCGGTACTGGCCTTTAAGCCCGGCCGGGTCTATTGAAAAAATTATTTCTTTATTACAAGAGGTAAAAGAAGCAGCCAAGGCTATGGCAGCCAAAAAGTTATATGCTTTCATGTGGTTTTAAAAAATAGTATGGCAATATACAACGGTATTTTATATTGGGCAATGGCTTGCAAAAATTAGAAATGGTTGTATATTTGCACCGGCAAGTCCTACACGACCAGCTCCTGCAGACTCCTCCAGGGTGGGAACACAGCAAAGGTATGTGGTTGTAGCGGTGCGATGTAGGTCGCTTGCCATCTTTTTTCTTTTTTTACATGATGATCTCCGCTAAGGGGATTTTTTTGTTTTAAGCGGTTAGCTATTAGCTTTCTGCAATCAGCCATCAGATAAAACGAGACATACTGCTTAAATTCTCAAGATTATATTTTTTCTGAAAGCTGAAGGCTAACTGCTGACAGCTAAAAAACAATGCTTATTTTCGCACACACAAATATACTTTAATGAGCAAAGTAATTTTTATAACCGGCGGCTCGTCGGGCATAGGCAGGGCAACAGGCGAATTTTTACTAACCAAGGGCTACCGCGTGTATGGCACCAGCCGCAACCCGCAAACGGTGACTAACAGTAAGTTTCCGCTCGTGGCGCTTGATGTGCGCAATACTGAAAGCATTAAAGCAGCCGTGGCACAGGTTATTGCCGAAGCCGGCACTATAGATGTGCTGGTAAACAATGCCGGTGTGGGCATTACCGGCCCTATAGAAGAAATTCCTGCCGAAGAAATAAAAAACAACTTTGAAACCAACCTGTTTGGCCCCATTGAAGTTATGAAAGCCGTGCTGCCGCAAATGCGCGCGCAAAAAAGCGGGCTAATTATAAACGTTACATCTATTGCCGGATACATGGGCCTGCCCTACCGCGGGGTATATTCGGCCTCAAAGGGTGCGCTTGAACTTATAACCGAAGCCCTGCGCATGGAGGTAAAATCGTTTGGCATTACCATAACCAGTGTGGCCCCCGGCGATTTTGCCACCAGCATTGCCGACAGGCGCTACCACGCCCCGGTACTTAAAGGCTCGCCTTATGAGCAGGTGTATGGCGGCATACTAAGCACCATGAACCAGCACGTTGATGCCGGTAGCGACCCACTGCAAATGGCCGAGGCCGTTTATGCCATAATGAAAACGCCAAACCCGGGCGTACACTACAAAGTGGGTGCTTTTATGCAAAAATTCAGTATTGTGCTAAAACGCATTTTGCCCGATAAAGTGTATGAAAAGATGCTTATGAACCATTATAAATTGTAGTTTTGTGCCAGTTTATAGTTAAATATCAACCAATGAAAAAAACCTTACTCGCCTTTCTATTATTTGCAGCAAGCCCTTTTTGCGCATTAGCCCAAAATACTGAAACCTTTGATGTTTCTGACCACGAAAAAATTATGGTTTCGGCAAGCGGCTTTTATTCATACCGCCTTGCCAATATTCAAAATGGCTATACCGGTGCTTTTAGAGAGCACATGAAACAACTAAGACAAGGTTACAGCTACCAGGCCAGTGCCTACTATATGTTTAACTACCGTGCAGGTGCAGGCCTTGAGTTTAATTCATTTAAAGCATCTGACACCATGCCGGGCACACACGATGTTACTGCCCCTAACGGCCAAACCGGCAATAGCAGGGTGAGCGATGATATTACCATATCTTTTTATGGTGCGGGCCTTATTTTTAACATCTTCCAGGAAAAAAGGCAAAAACTTTATTTTCATTCCTCTTTTGGCTATATGCGCTTTAGCAACAAGGCTTTTGTTATAGATGATTATAAAATAACCGGTGGTGGCCTGGGCACTTCTATTAGCCTTACTTACCAATACCTGCTATTTGAAGATTTTTCTGTGGGGCCAAAAATTAATTTTACAGGAGCCAGCCTAAGGAGGTTTACTTACAAAGGCCCGGACGGCTTTACCGAAAAAGTAAAACTGCCCAGTGACGACAGGGAACAGCTAATGAGGATAGAAGCAGGCGTGCAGCTTATGTACCGATTTTAACACGAAACAACAAACAACATAATTTTTATATCATGAAATTTTTTATTGACACAGCTAACCTTGCACAAATAAAAGAAGCCCAGGAACTTGGTGTTCTTGATGGCGTTACCACAAACCCGTCTTTAATGGCTAAAGAGGGCATTACCGGTAAAGACAACATTCTTAAGCACTATGTAGACATTTGCAACCTTGTAGACGGCGATGTAAGTGCAGAGGTTATTGCTACTGATTTTGAAGGCATGATACGCGAAGGTGAAGAGCTTGCTGAGCTGCACCCGCAAATTGTGGTAAAGCTTCCGCTTATAAAAGACGGCATTAAGGCTTGTAAATATTTTACCGATAAAGGCATTAAGACTAACGTAACCCTTGTATTCAGTGCTGGCCAGGCGCTTCTTGCCGCTAAGGCAGGTGCTACTTATGTATCGCCGTTTATTGGCCGCCTTGACGATATTTCTACCGATGGCCTTAACCTTATACAGGAAATCCGCGAGATATATGACAACTACGGTTATGAAACCGAAATACTTGCCGCATCTGTACGCCACACCATGCACATTGTTAACTGTGCTAAAATAGGTGCCGATGTTATTACCGGCCCGCTTAGCGCCATTGCCGGCCTGCTTAAGCACCCGCTGACAGACCTGGGCCTTGCTCAGTTCCTTGCTGACTACCAAAAAGGTAACCAGTAATCAGTGGTCAGTATTCAGTTGACAGAATAGTTAACGGTTTACAGTTATAAGTATACAGTAAAGGCTGCCCGAGGGCAGCCTTTTTTTGTGGCCTGTTGCAATCAATTGGCTGTCATAGCCTCATAAATCCGTACCGTTTCCACCGCTTCTTTCACATCGTGCACGCGCAATATTTTAGCACCTTTCATAAGCGAAACCATGTTTAGCGCCGTGGTGCCGTTAAGGGCCTCCTGTGGGGTATTGCCCAGCAATTTGTATAACATAGATTTTCGCGATATACCTGATAGCAATGGCAGCCCGGCAGTCTTAAACAGCTCCAGTTTGTTCATTACTTCATAATTCTGCCCCAAAGTCTTGGCGAACCCAAAGCCGGGGTCCATAATAATGTCGTCAACACCGTGCCTGCGCGCTTCGGCAATGCGCTGGCTAAAGTACAGCAGCATTTCCTGTACAATATCGTCATACTGTGTAAGCTTAACCATGGTTTGCGGTGTGCCGCGCATGTGCATCATAATGTAGGGCACTTTCAGCTTACCTACTGTGGCAATCATATTCTCGTCCAAAAGCCCCGCAGCAATATCGTTCACTACAGCGGCACCGGCGTTAATGGTGGCCTCAGCTACTTTTGCACGGAAGGTATCTATCGATATCAGCACATCCGGAAAATGCTTTACCAGCAGCTCTACCACCGGCACGGCGCGTTGCAGTTCCTGCTCTTCCGTAACAAATTCGGCATTGGGTTTAGACGAATACGCCCCCACATCTATAAACGTGGCACCCTCGGCAAGCATTTTCTCAGCCTGAGTAAGCAGTTCAGCCTCATTGCGGTATTTTCCTCCGTCAAAAAAAGAATCGGGCGTGCAGTTTAGTATACCCATTACTTTGGGCGATGAAAGGCTCAACAGGCGGCCTTTGCAGTTGATGTACATAAGCTGTTTTTTTAGTACATTTGAAAAAATTTCACTACAAAGATAGCACTTAATGAGCAATACCTCCCAGCAGTATGACCGCGTTATAGCCGTTTGCAGGCAGCTTTATACCAACAAAATGAAAGACTACGGCCCGGCGTGGCGCATACTTCGCCTGCCGTCGCTTACCGACCAGATTTTTATAAAGGCACAACGCATACGCAGCCTGCAGGAAAATGCCGTGCGTATGGTTAACGAAGACGAAACCGGCGAATTTATTGCTATTGTAAACTACAGCATTATGGCGCTGATTAACTTAGAGTTGGGCGTGGCCACACAACCCGACCTTGAAACTGACGAAGCCACCCGCCTGTATGACGAAAAGGTAACCCTGACCAAAAACCTGATGCTGGCTAAAAACCACGACTATGGCGAGGCATGGCGCGATATGCGCGTTAGCTCTTTAACCGACCTGATTTTGCAGAAACTGCTTCGTGTAAAGCAAATTGAAGATAACAAAGGTAAAACAATAGTAAGCGAAGGCATAGACGCCAATTACCAGGATATGCTTAACTATGCCGTTTTTGCGCTGATTCATTTAGGGTTTGCGCAGGAGTAATTTTGTACCACAAAGATGCGCAAAGAAGGCACAAAGGCACACAAAGTTTTTTAGGGCGCGAGTGAAGTTCCTGCTATCTGCCACCTGCTATCTGCCGCCTCAATAACATCTCATTAACAAATCCTACCGCCCCATGGCTTATTTTTGGGGAAACCTTAATAACTAATGGAAAACAACAACAAACAAAATTTAGGATATATACTGCGTGGCGTGATTGCCATACTGTTTTTAGTATCGGCTGTAGCCAAGTTATACCCGTCTCCGCACTTTGCCATTACCACTTTTGAAATGAAGCAGCTGCTGCCTATGGGCTTTGGCGAGGGGCTTGCAAAATTCCTGTCGCGCACGCTTATAGGGGTGGAGTTTGCACTGGGCTTTTTAATCCTGCAACCGCATTTCTTAAAAAAGGTAGTAATACCGGCCACCATAGCGCTACTGGCGGTATTTATTATTCAGTTAGGCATTGAAATAGGCATGAACGGCAATCAGGGCAACTGCGGCTGCTTTGGCGAACTGCTGCCCATGACTCCCATTGAGGCCATTATTAAAAACATAGTAGCCATAGGCCTTTTAATCTGGCTGCAAATACTACTTAAATCCACGCCCGATAAACGCAACCCGTGGGTACTTGTAGGCGTTACTGCCGTGTGTATTGCCGGTGTGGTTATAGCGGTTGAGGCTACTAAAGGCAAAAGCGAAACCGGCGTTGTAGTGTATGACGAAACCGAGGTTGACACCGTAGCCCCTGAAACCCCGCAGGACACCACTCCCCCTACCGACACTGCCGCATTACCGGCACAGGGCACGCCTGTAGCACCGGTTTCTCCGTCTACAGAGGCTGTTGAAGCTGCTAAACCGGCACAGGAAGAAGGACCCAAGCCTGTAAAATCGCCTTACTCACAATATTTTGCCAATGCCGATAAGGGCAAGAAAATTATAGCGTTTTTTGCTCCGGGCTGCGAGCATTGCCGCGATACCGCCAAGCAGCTTGCCGCCATGAAGGCCAAGGATAAAAACTTCCCAGATGTATATATTATTTTTATGGATGAAGAAGCCGACCTAATTCCTGATTTCTTTGCCTTTGCAGGGAAAAAATATCCGTACACGGTGCTTGAGGTAGGCACATTCTGGAAAGTGCTGGGCATGCAAAACGATACCCCGGGTATTATTTACCAATACAACGGCAACAAGGTTAAAGAATGGCAGGGCATAAACGACCAGAAGTTTAAAGCTGCCGAACTACAGGCCGCACTTAAAAAATAAACCATGCAACAAAGAGTCTGGATAAAACGGCTTTTTGCCGGTGCTATACTTTATTTAACGGGTTACATGCTGGTACACAATGTGTCCGCACAAGCCACCGGCTGGGAGCAGGCTATAAAAATACTGGGCTACGTTATCATACTTATATCTATAGTTTATAACAGCATTTTTTTATACCGCTTCTTTAAAGAAAGCAGGAAAACAAATTAAATACGCATCGTATGGAAACAACACGTAAAAAACCATCGGCACTTACCGGGCTTATACTTTGTGTACTGGGCATTGTGGGCATACGTTTTTCGCAGCCCATAGCAACCAACTGGGATCTTGCCATAGTACTGCTGTCTTGCATGGTGCTGCTTATTTCTATGATGATAAACTTCAGGTACCTGTTTAGTAATTTCTTTAAAGCAATACGCAGAAAGTGATAAAGTACCTTTTACATAAAACAGGATATGCACTGTTAACGCTCTTTG
Organism: Flavobacterium akiainvivens; assembly: GCF_001278115.1. Classification (GTDB taxonomy): domain Bacteria; phylum Bacteroidota; class Bacteroidia; order Flavobacteriales; family Flavobacteriaceae; genus Flavobacterium; species Flavobacterium akiainvivens. The sequence continues at coordinate 1,773,530 of NZ_LIYD01000005.1, forward strand.
GGGTGGTAACAGTTATATTCTTTTTGTTTACGGTACTGCCCGGCGACCCTGCCCGCATGATGCTGGACCAGAACGAGAACAGCGAGCAGCTGGAAAAAATCCGCAAAAAATACGGGTTTGATAAGCCCATCAGTACGCAATACTTTTATTATTTGAATGACCTTTCGCCGCTGTCATTCCACAGCACGAATGCAGACGATTATACCTATCTATCTGAAGATAAATACTCGGCTGCAAAGCTGTTTACCATTGGCAGTACTACAACCGTTTTAAAGGCTCCGTATTTACGCGAAAGCTTCCAGAAAAGCGGCAAGAAAGTAACCCAGGTTATAGGCGATACACTGCCCAATACCGTAGTGCTGGCGTGCTTTGCCATTATCATAGCCATAGTAATAGGCATTATTTTAGGTGTGGTATCGGCACTGTATAAAGACACGTGGATAGACCGCACCATAGCCCTTGTAAGTACCCTGGGCATGAGTTTGCCATCATTCTTCGCCGCCATATTGTTTGCCTGGGTGTTTGGCTTTTTACTGCATGAAATTACGGGACTGAGCATGACCGGCAGCCTGTATGAAGTAGACGATTTTGGCGAAGGCAGCCACATAAAATGGAAAAACATTATATTGCCTGCTATAGTGCTGGGCATACGTCCGCTTGGTGTGGTCATACAGCTTATGCGCAACTCCCTGCTTGAGGTTATGGGGCAGGATTACATCCGCACCGCGCGTGCCAAGGGGCTTAGCGAGGTGAAAATCATTCGCAAACATGCGCTTAAAAATGCGCTTAACCCGGTGGTAACGGCCATATCGGGCTGGTTTGCAAGCATGCTGGCCGGGGCGGTGTTTGTAGAATACATTTTTGGGTGGAACGGCCTGGGCAAAGAGGTAGTTGAAGCCCTCAATACGCTCGACCTGCCTGTTATTATGGGCAGTGTACTGGTTATTGCCGCCACTTTTGTGGTTATCAATATTATAGTAGATGTTATTTATGCGTACCTTGACCCGAGGATACGATTGTTATAAACATGATACTATACTATGGAAACAAAAATAAAGTATACCGATTGGCAAATGAATGAAATTCCGGTTTCTGAAATCAATGCTATAAAACAGTACCAAAAAAGGTATTTTGTAGATGGTAAAGAGATTAAATCAGAATTATTCATTAATCAGGAGTATGACTCTACCTATTATTATATTAATGGCAGAGAGGATGTTCAGCAAATTTTAAGGGATAACCCTAATGCCCATTTTTCCTTTAGCTATGAAAATTCCGGCTATGAAATATCAGAAACCCTGCATTATGAAAATGCTATCTTAATAGATAAGATGGTTTATGTAGATGAAACCGAACCAGATGGTGCCTCTATATGCTGGGCAAAAGTAAAGTTTAAAGACGATGCCGAAAAAGTAGTGGAAGTAGAAAAATATTATAATGTAAACGGCGAACGAAAATACCTTTTTTATTATGATAGTGATGGTAATTGCGAAAAGATTTATGGGGAAGATGATGTTACTGAAGATGTATGGCCGTCGCAAATTGGCATACGCCCTGATGTAACCTTCACCTGGGAGGGTTTTGAATACTACCGTCATGCATTACCGCTTATACCTGAAAAATAACCATACTCTCATCTACATATCGTAAATTTGCTACAATTAACTATATATTAAAATGAAAAAATTACTTTTACTGCCCGTAATACTTTTCGCAATGGTGTCATGCAAAAAAGAAAATGACGGTACCGCCTTTGGCGCCGAAGCCCTTGAGGCTAAAATGAAGGCGCTGGATGGTACTGAGGTGGCTTTTAAAGATATACTGGAGCGCTATAAAGGCAAAACCGTTGTAATTGATGTTTGGGCCTCATGGTGCCCGGATTGTATTAAAGGCATGCCAAAGGTGCACAAGCTGCAATCAGAGTTTCCTGATGTAAAATACATTTTTTTAAGCTATGACCGCGAAGATGCCCGCTGGAAAGAGGGTATTACAAAATATGGCGCCGTGGGCGATAACTACCACGTGGGCACCAGCATGAAAGAGGGCGCTTTTGCCGAAGATATTAAGCTGGACTGGATTCCGCGCTACATGGTTATAGACAAAGACAGCAAAATTGCACTGTTTAAAGCCATTGAGGCGGATGACCCGAAACTGACCGAAACGTTAAACAAACTGAAATAAACCCGAAATAATGAGAAAAAAGATAGTTGCAGGCAACTGGAAAATGAACAACGACATTAACCAGACCGAAACCCTGATTGATGAGCTACTGGCTAAAAAACCTGAGTTTACATCTGCCAAGATTGTAATTGCCCCACCTTTTGTAAACCTTACAAAAGCGGTTGAAAAAACACACGGCACTAACATTATAGTTGCAGCACAAAATATGCACCAGGCCGAAAGCGGCGCTTATACCGGCGAGGTATCGGTTAATATGCTTAAGGCTATTAAAGTAAACACGGTTATCCTGGGCCACTCAGAAAGGCGTGCTTACTTTGGCGAAACTAACGAGCTTCTTGCCAAAAAAGTAGATACTGCACTACAGCACAACCTTACCGTTATTTTTTGCTTTGGCGAAGAACTTGCCGACAGGCAAAGCGGCAACCATTTTGCCGTGGTTGAAAGCCAGCTGAGGGAAGGCCTTTTCCACATTGCACAAGGCCAGTGGAGCAGCGTTGTACTGGCGTATGAGCCGGTTTGGGCCATTGGTACAGGCGAAACGGCAAGCCCTGAGCAGGCGCAGGAAATGCACGCGTTTATCCGCAACCTGATTGCAGAGAACGTAAGCACTTCGGTTGCCGAGGAAACCTCTATCCTTTACGGAGGCAGCGTGAAGCCGGATAATGCAGCTGAGATTTTCGGTAAGCCCGATGTAGATGGCGGCCTTATAGGCGGTGCATCGCTTAAGGCAAATGATTTCCTTGAAATTGTAAAAGGTATCGACGCTTAATTTGTAAGCATCATGATATAAAAGCGGTTCTGAAAAGAGCCGCTTTTTTTGTACGGTCTTGTCACAGGCAGGTTTGTCATGTTGAGCGAAACGCAGTGGAGCTGAAACATCTCTTTAAGCTGTCTGCATGAACTTGCCTAAGACCAGTTAATGGCGCTTCGACAGGCTCAGCGTGACTGCCTACTGCCATCTGCTATCTGCTGCACAGCCACTTAAATCGAAGTTAAAACCCCTTGCCCACCGCCCTGCCTTGTATAACTTTATGTGTATAAGCAAGGTTATGACAAACAGGCAATTGTATGATGTAATTATTATTGGCGGAAGCTATGCAGGGCTATCGGCGGCGCTGTCGCTGGGGCGGGCACTACGCACCGTGCTGGTTATAGACAGCGGCAACCCCTGCAATAAAGTGGCGCCCCATGCCCATAATTTTATTACACACGACGGCCGCCCACCTCTTGACATAGCGGCTGATGCCCGTGCCCAGCTGGTGGCCTACCCTACCGTTTCTACCCTTAGCGGACTGGTAGAAGACGTTATTCCGCATGAAAATTATTTTGAAGTAGTTACCGATGACGGCCTGGATTTTATATCCAAAAAAATACTGTTTGCCACGGGGGTTACCGATTTGGTTCCGCATATACCCGGTTTTGCCGAATGCTGGGGGCACACCATACTGCACTGCCCCTACTGCCACGGTTATGAAAACACGGGCAGGCGTACGGCCGTTTTGGGCAATGGCGACCAGGGTTTTGAGCTGGCCAAGGTAATACGCCAATGGTGCCCCGATGGGTTAACTTTATACACCAACGGCACCAGCACTCTGAGCCCCGAAGAGGTGTTTTTGCTGAACAGCCGCAATATTAAAGTGGTAGAAAATGAGATTGAAGGCATTGAGCAATCTGACGGGTGCATACAGGCCATTAACTTTAAAGATACTGAGGCAGACCACCCGGAAGTTATCTACACCCAGTTGCCGTTCCGACAGCAGTGCCCTATTCCTGAAAAGCTGGGGCTGGATATGACTGAGAAAGGCTTCATATTCGTTTCTAAATGCATGGAAACCTCTATACCCGGCATTTTTGCAGCGGGCGACTGCCTATCGTTATTCCGGTCTATAGCCCATGCAGTTGCATCGGGAAATAAGGCGGGTGCGCTGATTAATAAGTGTTTGATTGACGAATTTTTTAATGAATAAACCACCCCGCCCTCCGGACACCCCTCCGAAGGAGTGGAATACTCACCCCAGACCTATAACCAAAAGAAAAGGCCACCCAACCGGGCAGCCTTTGTCTTAATACTTTGTACTATTATCTTAATACTACTTAACGTCCATAAGTTCTACGTCAAAAATAAGCGTAGCATCAGGAGGGATAACACCACCTGCACCACGAGAACCATAACCAAGGTCAGACGGGATTACAAAGCGTGCCTTGTCGCCCACCTGTAGTAACAGGATACCTTCGTCCCAGCCTTCAATAACCTGGCCCACGCCCACTGTAAAGTCAATAGGCTGCTTGCGCTTGTAAGACGAGTCAAACTCCATACCGTTCTCCAGTGCACCTTTGTAGTGTACCGATACTTTTTTGCCTTTCTCGGCTTTCTTGCCGTTACCCTTCTGGATAATTTTGTAGCGCAGGCCGCTTTCGGTTTTATCAAAACCGGCAGCCAGTTTTTCCATAGCTTCTTCAGCCTGGCGCTTTTGTTCGGCAAGGCGCTTTTCGCGAGAACCTTCAAACGTGCGGAAAGCCTCAATAGCGTTCCAGTTTTTAGCCTCTTCGCCTTCGCGGATTATTTCAAGGGTTTCAATTTTATCGTTCTGGCCTATGGCATCAACCACATCCTGCCCTTCAACCACGTGGCCAAAAACAGTGTGCTTGCCATCAAGCCAAGGTGTAGGCACGTGTGTAATAAAAAACTGAGAGCCGTTAGTACCGGGGCCGGCATTAGCCATACTCAGTACGCCGGGTGCATCGTGCTTAAGCTCAGGGTGAAACTCATCGTCAAAGTTGTAGCCCGGGCCACCTGTACCCCTGCCCTGCGGGCAACCGCCCTGTATCATAAAGTCAGGAATAACGCGGTGAAAAGCAAGCCCGTCATAATACGGTTTGCCCTGTGGTTTTTCATGGTTTTCAAGGTTACCTTCGGCAAGGCCCACAAAGTTACCCACGGTACCCGGGGTTTTATCATGCGTTAGCTTTACCAGTATGGTGCCTTTATTAGTATTGAATTTTGCGTAAATGCCGTTTTCCATTTGTTTGTCTTGTTTTGTGAAAGCGCAAATTTACGAAATTTTCTGTGCTGCCGTGTCATAACAAAACGGTAAATTTGGGAGAGCAAAAATTGATAGTTTGCCACAAATTACACGAATTAACACTAACTGATTTGTGTTAATTCGTGTAATTCGTGGCAAGTAAAACCAAACCAGCCATGAACAAAGAAGCCAATTACTTAGCCATAAACCAAAAAGCGTGGGATAATAAAACCGCCACGCACACCACATCTGACTTTTATGATAATGAGAGTTTTATGGCGGGGCGCAACACGCTGAATGCTATTGAGCTGGGCCTGCTGGCCGATGTACAGGGCAAAAGCATACTGCACCTGCAATGCCACTTTGGGCAGGATACTATGTCGCTTTCGCGGATGGGTGCTAAAGCTACGGGGGTTGACCTGTCGGGTGCTGCGGTGGATAAAGGCCGCGAACTGGCCATGAAACTGAGCCTGGACACCCGGTTTATTTGCTGCGATGTGTACAGCCTGCCGGATGTTTTGGATGAAAAATTTGATATTGTGTTTACCAGCTATGGCACCATAGGCTGGCTGCCCGATGTTGATAAATGGGCCGGTATGGTATCGCACTTTTTAAAGCCGGGCGGTAAGTTTGTATTTGCCGAATTTCACCCTGTAGTGTGGATGATGGATACCAACTTCAACACCATTGCCTATAATTATTTTAAGGACGAAGCCATTATAGAGCAGGAAACCGGCACTTATGCCGACACCGAAGCTGCCATAACCAACGAAACCGTAAGCTGGAACCACAGCCTGGGTGAAGTGCTGGGCGCGCTGCTTAAACACGGGCTTACTATTGAGCAGTTTAACGAATATGACTATTCGCCTTACGCGTGCTTCAATAACCTGGAGGAGTTTGAGCCGGGTAAATTTCGCGTAAAGCATCTGGGTAATAAGCTGCCTATGGTGTACTCGGTTTTGGCGATAAAAAGTTAATTATACCACAGAGATACCCGGAGTGAGCACAGAGATTCGCTAATACTCATTGCTGTTTTCACGTCCTGTCATTACTTCACCACCCCGCCTCCGGCACCCCTCCGAGGGAGGGGAATAGCTTCACTCAAACTCTAAAAAGACTGCTTCGGCGTTCCTCCTCGCAATGACGGGGCGTGAAGAAAGCAACGAAAAAAACTTCGTGTAAATTTGTGAAATTTGTGTCTAAAAGACTATAAAACCTCACTTGGCACATAACCAAACTGCTTTTTAAACGCATACGAAAAGTGTGAGAGGTTTTCAAAACCTACTTCAAGGTACACGTCTACCGGGCGGCGGCGGTTATCTTTAATAAAACGGTGTGCCAGCTCCAGCCGCTTTTGCGTGAGCCATTTTTGGGGCGTGGTACCATAGGCCTTTTTAAAATCGCGCCTAAAGGTGGTAAGGCTGCGCCCCGAGAGGTAACCAAACTTTTCCATATCCATATTAAACATATAGTGCTTTTCCATAAAGCCGGAAAGGGGTATTTTGCCGGGTTCCTCAAAATTGGCCAAAACGCTGTCTATATCCGGGTCTATGTTGCGCAGTATGGCAATGGCTTCGTGTATTTTTATGTCAGCAATTTCGGCAGGCAGCTGTTCTCCAATCTCAAAATACGGGTTAAGCGATGCCATACAGCTTTGCAGTAGCGGATGGTTTCGGAAACGGAATATTTTGCCGGTGGCTTCGGCGGGGTTAATTTCCTTGCCTTTATAATAGGCCATAAGCCGCTGCACGGTAAGGTGCATTACCACCGCCTGGTTGGGCCTGCCGCTTTTGGGCATATTAAATATTGCCGCTACGGTATTCCTTGGGAAAAGGTAAATATCGCCCGGCGAAAATATAAGGGTTTCAGCCGGGGTAATGATTTTTGTTTCTCCCTCTAAAAACCATATTAATATATGGTCGGCAAAGACCACGTTTTCGGCACTAAAGCTATCGCTGTATACCGATAGTTTTATTTCGGGTGTTATGTATAAAGAGGTATGTGCCATACGTGCTAATTTAGTGAAAGTTATTGATTTGAATAACCCCGAAGGGGTGGCATATTTATAGAATTGGGTAATGGGCAGGCAGGAGCTCTGTAGGAGCGGCATATAAACAATATCATTACATGCCGTCCCTATGGGACTCTGCGTATATTAATATTACGTTTCTATAGATATGGCGCTCCTCTGGAGCTGACTTGACTTGTATTTGTTGCCGAGGGAGCTGCCCCGGTTAATGTGTGCGATTTTTCAGGGTTGAATGTTATGCTATTAATTAAAACACAAATAGTAGTTGTTTTTTGACACCAGGGACACAAAGATTTATGGTTCTTATGTACTACATTTTTTTAAAACACAAAGACACAAAGACCACAAAGCCTCTGTAGTTCAAGACCTTGTGCCTCTAAAAAAATCTTTGTGTTTTTCCCTTTGTGTACCTGGTGGGCTTTATGTTTAAATAAATCTCCTTCATGAAATCCGGGATTGTATTCCGGGCTAATATGCGCGTCCCCTTCAGGGTTGGGAATGGTACAGAGATTTTTACTTACTAATAACTATACCGGGGGTGTTGCCCCCGGCTAATGTACGCGACCCCTTCAGGGCCGGCGGAGATGCTCATATTTTTTATTCTGCGTTAAACGCCACACCTGTCATGGTTTCGCTCATTGCCCAAAGCTTTTGGGCATTTTCGCGGCTTACGGCATAGGGCTGCACTCCGTTAAAGGCAGTACGGTCTTCATAGGCCTGTATGCCACCGTTGTCTATAGGCGCAACATCGCAATCTTCGCAATATACCCCGCTTACAGTATCAAGCTGCGGGCTGGTGGCACACCACACATTTGTTGCCGCCCCCTGTTGTATGGTTTTTAGCCGGGCCGCCATTTCGGGGGTTACATTTCCATCGGCATCCAGCATGCCCATTTTAATAAGCAGGTCGCTGCCCTCACGATTCAGGTCGGTATCGCCCACCGCGCCCGGGTGTAGTGAGTAGGCTTTTACCCCATGTGCCGCGCCCCTTTTGGCCAGTTCAACAGCAAAGAGTATGTTGGCCGATTTAGACTGGCCGTACCCCAGCAGGGTTTCATATTCACGGTGTTCAAAATTAGGGTCGTTGAAGTTGAACGGCGCCATTTGGTGCCCGAAAGACGACACGTTAACCATCCGTGCCACATTTGCCTTTTTAAGCGCAGGCCACAGCCTTGCCGTTAGCTGAAAATGCCCCAGGTGGTTGGTAGACAGCTGCGACTCATACCCGCGGGCATCGCGCCTAAGCGGCACCCACATAATACCGGCATTGTTTATAAGCAGGTGCAGCGGGCTGCCGGTGTTTAAAAACCGAAGGGCAAAGGCATCTATACTTGCGGCATCCATAAGGTCCATAGCCCATATTTGGGCATCAATACCGGCAAGGTTGCGCTGTGCCTTGGCCACATCGCGGGCGGGCACTATTACTTTGGCTCCTGCCTGCACAAGCGTTTTTGTGGTTTCCAGCCCTATGCCTGCATAGCCACCGGTTACTATGGCAGTTTTACCGGTAAGGCTGATGCCGTTTATAACATCCTGAGTGGTAGATTGGGCATTAAAGCCAGAGTTAAGGGGCTGCTGTAGCGCGCCGTTGTAGTTGCTAACCGTAGTTTCCATTTTTTAATTGATTTAAGATTATGAGGCAAAGTTAGGCTGATGATGCAGGGGCGACTTTGTTTAAAACGCCGATTTTACTTTGTTTAAAACGCCAGGTTATGGCTACTATATGGACTCAAATAATAAGATTGTAACACAGAGATACCCGGAGTGGGCCCAAAGATACGCTGAGAATTAGAGGCTTATACCTTTGGTATGAGGACACAGAGCTATACGCAAAGAATCAGCAAGGCTCTGTGTCTTCGCGCTGAAAGCGCAGTCTTAAAAAACTCATTTTGAAAAACTTTGTGTGTCTCCGGGCTCACTCCGGGCATCTCTGTGGTATTTACCTGTTTTTTCATATTAAAAAAGATGTCTTTATAGGGTAGCTTTAAGAGTGTTGACTTTTGCAGATAATTACTACATTTGTTAGGCAAAAACCCAACTGCCATGCACAGCCTTTTTGACCCGAAAGCCAACCAGGAAATACTGGACCGTATAGACCGCCTCACTCCCATAACCCTTAGCGAATGGGGTGTTATGACCGTTAGCCAGATGATGGAACACTGCCAAATGCCGCTGCGTGTGGTATATGGTACTCTGGAACTGAAGGTAAGCTGGCTTGCCAAGCTACTGTATGGCCGTAGCGCAAAAAAAATGTTTACGGGCGAAAAGAAGTTTAAAAATAGCCTGCCTACTGCAAAGGAATTTATCATTAAACACGAACCTAACTTTGAAACGGCAAAAGCAGGGCTTAAGGATTTAGTGACCAAATTTAGCCGCGAGGGCAAAAACGGCATTGTAGTAACCAGCCACCCGCTTTTTGGTCACATGAGCTATGAGGAGATAGACTCAGCGCAATGGAAACACCTGGACCACCATTTGAGGCAGTTTGGGGTGTAAAAGTTTTAGTGTTCAGTGTTCAGATTTTAGATTTGGAACGCGGATGACACGGATTGAGCGGATTTCCACGGATTTTTTCAATACTTTCTTCAGGTTCTCCCACAAAACACCCGTATTTTCTTACAATTTAAACAATCTGTATTGAAATCATCCAGACATTGATGTTATTTCAATAAATCAGCAAATTCGCGTTTTCAGAATTGTAGCAAAAATCAATTTTTCTATAATTTAAGCCCTTTTTCAAAAACCAAAAACGGTTTTACTGGCGTGGCTGATGGAAAACGAAATCCGAAAGTGAAATATTAAAACAGTACATTACTGTAATTCAACATATTGCGAATACTTCAATTTTCGGTAAAAAGTGGTATTTTTGCGCCTTAAAATCGTCAGGAAAAAATGCGCATCGATATCATTACCGTTTTACCCGAATTGCTAAGGAGCCCCTTTGAGGCGTCTATCTTAAAACGCGCCATAGACAAGGGGCTGGTAGAGGTACACATTCATAACCTACGCGATTACAGCACGTTAAAGCATAAAAACGTAGACGATTACCAGTTTGGCGGTGGTGCCGGTATGGTAATGATGATTGAGCCCATAGATGCCTGTATATCAAAACTTAAGGCCGAACGCGAGTATGATGAAATAATCTACATGACCCCGGATGGCGATACACTCGACCAGCCCATGGCTAACCGTATGAGCCTGTTAACCAACATTATAATACTGTGCGGGCACTACAAAGGCGTTGACCAGCGCGTGCGCGACCACTTTATTACCAAAGAGATATCTATAGGCGACTTTGTGCTATCGGGTGGCGAGTTGGCTGCCGCGGTGGTGTCTGATGCTATTATCAGGCTGATTCCCGGGGTGTTAAGCAATGAAACCTCGGCATTGACCGACAGTTTTCAGGACAACCTGCTGGCCCCGCCGGTATATACCCGCCCGGCCGAATATAAGGGCTGGAAAGTGCCCGATGTACTGCTAAGCGGCCACGCCGCAAACATAGATAAGTGGCGGGAAGACAAGGCTTTAGAGCATACCCAAAACCGCAGGCCAGACCTTTTAGAGTAGTTTTTTAGTTTCAGGTTTAAGGTTTAAGGTTTCAAGTTTCAGGTTGTGGAGTGGAACATCCCGAAACTACTAATATTCAACAGGTTAACGAGTTTAAAAATAGCTAAAACTTAGCGCATTAAACTTGTGTAGTATCAAATATTTATTATCTTTGCACCCTCATTTAGACCAACCTCTGGCGAAAATCGTGTATATGTTGCTCTGATTAAACTATTTAAACTAAATAATCATGTCTGATCTATTAAAATTCGTTAACGACGAATTCGTTACCAGGAAAGACTTCCCTGAGTTTAATTCAGGTGACACTATTACTGTGTACTATGAAATTAAAGAAGGTGAAAAAACAAGGACCCAGTTCTTTAAGGGTGTAGTAATCCAGAAAAGGGGTGCCGGCATTACCCAGACTTTTACAATCCGTAAAATGAGTGGTGCTGTTGGCGTAGAGCGTATTTTCCCACTTAACATGCCTGCTCTTCAAAAGATTGAAGTTAACCAGTATGGTAAAGTTAGAAGGGCCCGTATATTCTACTTCCGCGATCTTACAGGTAAAAAAGCCAAGATCAAAGAAAGAAGGAGAAGGTAATTCTTCAGACACATCTTATACAAAATCCCTGCACATTGTGCGGGGATTTTTGCTTTAAACCAGCCTGATTTCTGTTAAATTAACCATCACATAACCCAGTCTCCTACAATAAGGGGTATATTTGGGCAAATTTTATTACGCATGGACAGGAGAAGATTTTTCCGCAATGGTGGCCTTTTTACACTGGGCGCCACACTAATTAACCCTTTTGAAAGCATTGCCGGCAACACCTTAGACACCGGAACCCTTAATAAAAACAAAAAGGCCAAGAACATTATTTTTATGGTAAGCGACGGTATGAGCACCGGAACGCTTAATATGGCCGACCTTTACCTTAACCGCAAAACAGGCAAGGGCAGCAACTGGATTCAGCTCTATAAAGACAATCGCGTGGCAAATGCCCTTATGGATACCTCTTCTGCAAGCTCTATTATTACCGACTCATCGGCCGGAAGTTCGTCATGGGGAGGCGGCCACAAGGTTAAAAACGGCGTACTAAACATTGGCCCTAACGGCGAAAAATACATGCCTATATGGCAAAAATTCAAGAAAGCAGGTAAAATGGCGGGTTGTGTTACTACGGTACCTATTACACACGCCACCCCGGCAGGTTTTTGTGTAAACAACGACAGCCGCAATGCCATGGAAGACATAGCTGAAGACTATTTAAGGCTTGGTTTTGACATTATGATGGGCGGTGGCGATGATTATTTTAGCGCCGACCATCGTAAGGATAAAAAAGATATGTATGCCGAATTTAAAGCTAAAGGCTGGCAGGTAGCCCGCACCAGGCAGGAAATGCTTGCCACACAGCCCGGAAAGCCCGTATTAGGCGTTTTTGAACACAACGGCCTGCCCTATTCCATAGACCGTAGGAGCAGCAAAGAACTTACTGATAAAACACCTTCATTAGCTGAAATGGCACAAAAGGCCATTGACCACATGAAAGGCCATAAAAACGGTTTTGTACTGCAAATTGAAGGCGGAAAGGTAGACTGGGGCGCGCATGCTAATGATATAGCCGCCCTGCTTTATGACCAGGTAGCTTTTGACGAAGCCGTTAAAGCTGCCATTGATTTTGCTGAGAAAGATGGTAATACACTGGTGGTGATTACCACTGACCACGGCAATGCCAACCCGGGCGTGATTTATGGCAAAAACGCCAATGATAATTTTGATAACATCCAGAAGTTTACACAAACAAATGAGTGGATATTAAACGAAATTAAGCCTGATTTTACTACAGCGAAGGTTAGGGAACTGATTGAATACGGCAACAGCCATACGGTTACCGAAGAACAAGCTAAAGAAATACTTAGCCACTACACTGCGCTTGAGAAAAAAGAAGACGGGCTTTACAACTACAAAAACCTTCCGTTTAAGTCGTTTGCACAAATGCAGCAAGACTATACCAGCGTAGGCTGGATTAGTATGGACCATAGTGCCGATTATGTTAACCTGGCTATGTTTGGCCCCGGAAGCGAACTCTTAAAACCTTTTGTTAAGAATACTGACCTGCACTACCTGATGCTTCAGGCAGCAGAAGTTGAGAATAAGTTTTAATAAAAAAGTCCCGCACAGTGCGGGACTTTTTTTATGCTGTTTCTTCCACCAAAACCTGCACCTGGTCTTTTAGTCGCTCTATAAGCAGGTTCATCATACGTTTATTAAGATTTGATGAATTGGCTATATATTCCCGCCATTCATCAACAGTAAACATGCCTATTATCATGCCTTTAAGGGCATTTCTAAACTTAATATCCTTATGGATGGCGTTATCTATATACAGTAGCTTTTTCTCTGTACTTAAAGAAAAAAACTGCCCTTTTTGCTTATTGGCATAATTTATAAACGCTTCTACCATTAAATCATTCTGAAGCTTTAAAACCGGCCTCAGTGTTTTATTCTGGAAAACCTCTTCGGGCGAAGATTGCGGATGTATATCACCAATAACCACTTCCCTAAGAGACTGTACCTCTTTATCTCGCTGGCTCATTTCTATATCTTTTCCCTTAAAGATATAAAAAAAACCCCTGCTGTTGCAGAGGTTTTAGATTTATTTATGAGGCTTATTATTTAAGTTTGAAAGTTACCCTTCTAACTGTTTGCCTTGCCTGCTTAGATTTTTTGTCAACTGATGCATCTTCACCGTTACCAATAATGTTAAGCCTTGAAGCATCTATACCAGCTTCAACAAGCACTTTTTTAACATTAGCAGCCCTACGCTGAGACAGGTCGTTGTTATAAGCATTATCACCAATTTCATCAGCATAGCCAATTACGTCTGCAGTTGAAGATGGGTTGTCTTTAAGATATTTGATAAGGAAGTTAATACCACTTACAGACTGAGCGTTAGGGGTATCTTTGTTAAAGTCGAAGTAAACGTTAACATAACCACCGTTGATCATTTCTTTAAGACCAACTGACTTGCCATTAGCTCCGCCATTGCCTCTAACTTCAGACTCAAGAGTATCAACACGCTGAGTTACAGACTCAAGCTCATCAGGAATACCATTATTGTTTTTGTCAATGCTACGGCCTTTAGTATCAACTGCTACACCGGCTGTAGTGTTTGGCTCTGCATCAAGATAATCAGGCACACCATCCCTGTCTGTATCCTGCATTTTAGCTTCAAGCTCATCAATACGTGATACAGCTTCTGCAAGTTTATCTGATTCATTATAAACATACCAATCAGCATGTTGCTCTTTACCACCAAGGTATATATTAAGACCAAGTGATGCTGTATAGAACCAAGCATCAAAACCTTGTTGGTTACTACCCGGAGCAGGGTAAACACCACCATCCCAAGTATGCTCCTGGTCAAAAGCACGAGATACAGTAAAGTCACCATATAGGGCAACCCTGTCAGAAATACGGAATTGAGGGGTAATACCCACCATTAGCCTTGCCATCCACTCGTTATCATCCATAACATCTTTAGTTTCAAAACCATTGATGCCTGCACCTAAGTGACCAAGTAGGCCAATCCTTTTTGTCCATGTTTCAAACTCCATGATACGGCCAAGGTTAGCATAAGCTTGTACATCTACACCAAACATATTAGTTTCCCACTTGTCGTCCTTATCATTAATAACGTCATAGGTACCGCTTAGCTTAAGACCAAATTTAGTATTAAACATATACCTGAAACCAAGTTCAGCATGGAAAAAGTTAAAAGCCTCAACATAACTTGAAGGATCTGCAAACGGACCAGATGTCTTGTTTACACCACCGCCAAAATCAATTGACCACTTATTAAATTCTTTTGCACCATCAGTGCTTTCATTGTCCTGGGCATTCATGCCTGCTGTAGCAAGACACAACAACGCTAGGGGGAGTACAACTTTCTTCATAATAATTGTTTTGTTTATCAGTACTTTGTAATTTTCGGTAAAAATAGAAAAAAAATCCTAAGAAAATATGTGTTATTTTTATTATTATTTTAAACAAAAGTAAAAAATGTTTTCACTTATCAACCCCGCTAATCAATCTTTTTTATCTGAACACCAGTATATTACAGATGAAACAACACAAAATAAAATATCAATTTCGGGTAAAGCCTATGTAAATTGGCGTCCTGAAACCATCTACAAAAGGCTAAACTTTATAAAAAGTTTAATATTTGAGTTAACAAAAAATCAACATTTATTAGCAAAATCCTGCACTCAGGAAATGGGCAAGCCAATAAAACAATCTTTGTCAGAGATAGACAAATGTAAACTTTTGTGCGAATATTACCTACAAAATGCAGAAAAATTTTTGCAAAGCAACAAAATATCGACAAATGGTTCTGAGAGTTTTGTAGTATATGAGCCCCTTGGTGTTATACTTGGTGTTATGCCCTGGAATTTTCCGTACTGGCAGGTTTTCAGGTTTGCAATACCGGCCATTATTGCAGGTAATACAGTTGTGGTTAAGCACGCAAGCAATGTGGCAGGCTGTGCACAGCTTATAGAAAAACTGTTTATAGATGCCGGTTTTCCTGAGGGTGTATATCAAAACCTGCTTATTGCCGGAAAGCAGGTAAAGGCGGTTATTGATAACCCTCTTATTAAAGGCGTATCGGTTACCGGAAGCGAAAAGGCCGGAACAGAAGTGGCAAGTGCCGCCGCAGCCCAGGTTAAAAAGGCTGTGCTGGAACTGGGTGGCAGTAACGCGCTTATTGTATTGTCCGATGCCAATCTTGATGAGGCCATGCCTGCCATAATCAATGCACGTTTTCAAAACACCGGGCAAAGCTGTATTGCTGCAAAACGCTACCTGGTACACAAAGATATTTATGATAATTTCCTGGAGCGGTTTACAAAAGGCATAAGCGCACTTAAAATGGGCGACCCAATGGATGAGCAAACCACCCTTGGCCCTCTTGCCCGTACCGACCTTGCGCAGGAAGTACAAAAACAGGTAGATGATTCGGTGGCTATGGGCGCTAAAATTGTATTGGGCGGCAAGCGTAATGATGCTTTTTATGATGCAACGGTACTCACTAACGTAACGCCCGATATGCCTATATTTAAAGAGGAGGTTTTTGGCCCTGCCGTGCCCGTAGTACCTTTTGATACATTTGAAGAAGCGGTTAAACTTAGTAACAGCACTGATTTTGGGCTGGGAGTTTCAATTTTTACGGCTGATGTTGCATTTATAAAATCTAAAATACACCTGTTTGAAGAAGGTGCCGTGTTTATAAACGACCTGGTTAAAAGCGACCCTGCCCTGCCCTTTGGCGGCGTAAAGCGTTCCGGCTTTGGACGCGAACTGGCTGAAAACGGGCTTAAGGAGTTTGTAAATGTAAAGACGGTGTTTATTAAGTAAGGTGTTTCACGAAGATCCGCAAAGAAGGTACAAAGTCACACCAAACCTTTGTGACACTTATTATATAGGTATATATTTTCTGTATCGAAAAGAACCAATCCAGCCCGAGTGTAGCTACTCCCTCTCCTTTGGAGAGGGTTGGGGAGAGGCCAAAAAACAAAGCCCCAAATCCTGAACATTTGGGGCTTGTTTCCCTTGCGGGACTATGAGCAGTTAAATCTTTAATTTGCAACAGCTGCCGCCACTTGTTGTGCGGCCTCTTTTTCGGTTACTATATTAAGGAGTATAAACGAGCGGTCTCCCGTGTTTGCATCCTGAACCTTTTTAAGGTTGGTTAGCGATATATTACCGGTAACATAACCTATATTATTATTAGTGTATGATTCTTCTACCGTGTCAAAATACAGTTTTAGCGCATCGGCGTTTTCCCTGGTGTGGCGCAACAGCACTTTTAGCGTAACATCATCAGTAAGAGACTGGTTTTCGCTCCTGAAGATTTTCTTGTATTCATACCTGTAATCATAGCTTAGCGCAGATATGTCGCTAAGTACCGCCGAAGCCGTTGGGTATGCTCCTGCTCCCCTGCCTACAAAAAAGTGGGTATCAGCAAAGCTGGTCTTGGTAATAACACCGTTAAATACATCGTCTACATGGTACAGCCTGTCTTCGGGGCCTACAAACTTTGGTATTACAAATGCCGAAATACTGCCTTCAGCACCCTTAAATGCCTGTGCCACCAGTTTTATTTTAAGGCCTTTTTCTTTGGCATACTTAAGTTCAAGGTCGCCTATGCCGTCTATACCTATATTATAGAGTTCTTCCGGCTTAGCGATATAGCCAAAGGAGTGCGCTAACAGAATCTGTAGTTTGTACTTGGCATCAAAACCACCGGTATCGAGTATCGGGTTGCTTTCGGCAAAGCCAAGGTCCTGCGCCTGCTTAAGGGCAGCATCATAGCTTAGGTTTTCGGCAAACGTTTTGGTAAGTATATAGTTGGTAGAACCGTTTACAATACCTTCTATAGATTCCAGCAGGTCGTTATCATAATACTCCTCCAGGTTACGGATTATAGGCATACTTGCGCAGGCTGCCGCTTCATACAACAGCGGAACATTATTTTCACGCTGTAGTTGCAGCAGTTCCTGAAAATGTTCTGCCACCATTTTTTTATTGGCTGAAACCACTGCTTTGCCTTTTTTAAGCGCCGCCGAAACAATTTCATAAGCCGCGTCGGCATCATCTATAAGCTCTACAATTACATTAATATCCGGGTCGTTAAGGATATCGTTTTTATCATACGTAAAGTTTTCGGGGCCTATCTGGCGCTTTTTATCCTTATCCTTAACGCATATATTTTTTATAGTTGCCTGAAGTCCGGGCGTTTTTTGCAAAACCTCATACAGGCCATGCCCCACTACACCAAACCCAAACAGGCCTATATTTAAATTTTTTCTTGACATTTCTAACAGATACTTAAGCGTTTACAGATTGAGCATTAGCATTGGCCGTAACCGCAGCGGCAATAGCCTGCTTAAGGTCGGCAATAAGGTCGTCGGCATCTTCAAGGCCAACAGAAAGGCGTATAAGGCTGTCTGTAACACCGGCGCTGTAACGCTTTTCAGCCGGGATAGATTTGTGGGTCATTTCACACGGCAGGCAGCAAAGGCTCTTCACGCCACCAAGGCTTTCAGCCAATTTGAATAGTTTAGTGTTAGAAACTATTTGAGAGGCAAGGTCTTTATCGTCAATCACAAGGTCAAACGTTACAACACCACCAAAGTATTTTTGTTGCTTTTTAGCAATTTCGTGGTTGTGGTGGGTTGGTAAGCCCGGGTAGTATACGTTTTTAACCAGTTTTTCTTCAAGCAGGTATTCGGCCACTTTTTGCGCGTTTTCGGCATGTGCTTTAATACGCAGGCTAAGGGTTTCTATACCGCGGATAACCAGCCAGCTATCAAACGGCCCAAGTATGGCACCCGAAGCGTTTTGTATGAACTTAATCTTGTCGCCAAGCTCTTGTGTAGCCGTAACTACAAGGCCTGCAATAAGGTCACTATGACCTGAAATGTATTTGGTTGCACTGTGCACTACAATATCAGCACCCAGGTCAAGCGGCTTTTGGGCTATTGGCGATGCAAATGTGTTGTCTACGCAAAGCAGTATGTTGTTTGCTTTTGCGATAGCTGATATAGCAGCGATATCGCTGATTTTTAGGGTTGGGTTGGTTGGGCTTTCAATCCAGATAAGCTTTGTAGCAGGTGTAACGGCATCGGCCACGTTTTGCGCATTGGTAGTATCTACATACTTAATGCTGATGCCAAATTTTTGGTACACATGGGTAAACAGGCGGAAAGCACCACCGTAAATATCATCAACTGCAATTACCTCATCGCCGGCGCTAAGTAGTTTTACTACTGCATCAATTGCCGCAAGGCCACTGGCAAAAGCATAACCGTTGCTACCGTTTTCAAGCTGGGCAATGGTATCTTCAAGCACTTTGCGGGTTGGGTTGTTGCTGCGGGCATAGTCAAAGCCTTTGTGCACACCCGGTGCTTCCTGCACAAAGGTTGACGTTTGGTAAATAGGCACCGATATGCTTCCGGTTAGCGGGTCGATAGGTAGGTTGTTCAGGATTGATGTCTGCTCTTTCATTTTTTTGAGATTTAAAGATTTAAAATTTTTAACAGGCCAATTAAAAACTACTCAAAATCCAGTGCCGGAAAGTGCATAAAACAAAAATGCCTTCCCGACAAGTCAGAAAGGCATGTAATATTTTGAAAGATATTATATACTAATCTTAACTTATCTTTCCCAAGCTAATGGGTTGAATGTGGCACCTTATCACACGGTAGTGACAGGTTGCCAAGACGTCATTGGGTCAATTCCCTCGGTCTTTCTGGATAAGAATAAATTTCTAAAAGAACTTGCTGCAAATGTAAGGTACAAGTTTTTTATTTTCCAAATATTTTTTCAGAAAAGTTTATGCGGTTATTTGTTAATTCAGTTATTCTACCATATAAAAACTTAAAAAACAAACAGTTAACCTCAAAACATTTGTCTAATTTTTATAAAAAAAATTATCCCGAGATTTAATTATCAGGTACAAATAACCAAATTACCACATCACCAAATTAACTATTTAAGCTGCGACAACGTAATAAAAACAATAGCCACAAGCGCTAAAACTATACCGGCATAGTTGCGCAACGAGAGTTTTTCTTTAAAAATAAGCACACCGGTAAGGCTGCCCAGTACAATAACACCTATGTTCATTGCCGCAAAAACGGTAGACGGGTTATCTGAAAAAGCTTTATGCGCCTTTAAGTAGAACAGTATGTTTCCAAAATTAAAAATGCCCACAAGCATACCGTAGGCAAAGTTCATGAGTTGAAATTTCTTTTTAAGGAAGATAATTTCATACAAAACGGCGCCAATGGTTATGGTTAGCGCACCACTGAAAAGTATAAAAAGTGATGTGGTATAAGCTGGTGTTTTTATTATGGCTACCTGCTTAAAAAGCGAATCTACCAGGCCAAAACCCAGCAATACCAGTGCCGGGTACAACCATTCTTTAGCGGGTTTATCGGCTTTTTTAGAGAGTATAAGCGCCAGCGCCGGAAAGGCTATACAAAGCCCAATTATCTTGTAGTTATTAAATGCTTCATGAAAAATAAGGAGTGCCGCCAGTATGGGTATAAATAATGACATACGCTGGGCGGCATCGGTACGCACTATGCCCACGTGCCTTATAGACAGCGCCAGCATTAAAAAAACCGACGGTAATAAAAACATCAGCGGCACAAATATGGGCCAGTTATCGGTAAAATGATATAACTGGGGTGTTACATCAAAAAACATATAACACAGCAGCAGGGCAAAAACGTAGTTCCACCCTACTACCTGGCCGGTAGAAATACTGTGGCGGCGGGCCATTTTAAAAATGATTCCCACCGAAACACTGCATATAATGCTAAACACTAAAAATAACATAGGCGCGTCTGGAAAAAAAGCTTGCCTAAAGTACTATTTTAACGGTACAGGCAACAATATTTTTAAAACAAATACCAACAAAATTGTTAAGACCATCACTACAGCAATGGTAATAAAAGCATTTTCAGCCACATAATTAACCAGGGGCTTGCAGGCATTTACCACATAATGTTTACATTTGGAAGTATAAATAGTGCCTCCCAAACCATGAAGAAATTTTTACTGCTGTGCCTGCTTTTTACCTGCCTTGCCCACGCGCAGGAAGATGCCTGGGTATATTTTACCGATAAGCCCGATGCTGGTTACTACCTGGCAAACCCGCTTGAAATGCTGAGCCAAAAAGCCCTTGACCGCCGTGCCAACCAGGGCATTGCGCTTGATGAGCAGGATGTGCCCATACACCCGGACTACATTACCGGCATAGAAACCGCAAGCGGCATAACCGTTATGGCAAAAAGCAAGTGGCTAAACGCGCTGCACGTGCGCGGAAGCCAGCAGGCAATAAACGCTCTCGAAAACCTGAGTTATGTAGATTATGTGGCCTTTGCCAACCAAAACCTTAACAACGGCAGGGTAATGCAACCTGCACAGCTACTGGCGGTTCAAAACACACAGGAAAACTACAATTATGGCGGTTCGGCCGGGCAGGTGCAAATGCTTAATGCCCACCTGCTGCACCAGCAGGGCTATACCGGCGAGGGCATAACCATAGCCGTGCTTGATGCCGGGTTTCCCGGGGTTAATACTGCCGCGCCCTTTCAGCACCTTATGACCAATAACCTGGTATTGGGCGGCTATGATTTTGTGGCCAATTCACCAGATTTTTATGGTGGTGGCAACCACGGAACCCGAATATTGAGCACCCTTGCCGGATATACCGAAAACCAGCTGGTGGGCACTGCGCCTGATGCTTTTTACTACCTTTTCAGAACTGAAAATGCCGATAGCGAAAACCCGGTTGAAGAATCATACTGGGTGGAAGCCGCCGAAATGGCCGACAGCCTGGGCGTTGATATTATAAACACCTCTTTGGGCTACCTTGATTATGATAACCCTGATTATACCTACACCTATGCCGACCTCAACGGCCAGACTGCTTTTATGAGCCGTGGGGCTAATGTTGCATTTACACGTGGTATGCTGGTGGTGGTTTCAGCGGGGAATAACGGCGATGACCCTGAGCCCCATGTTATGGTGCCCGGCGACGCCTTTAATGCCCTTACAGTAGGCGCGGTAGACCAAAGCGAACAATATGCTTACTTTAGCGCTATAGGTCCTACCGTAGATGGGCGTGTAAAACCCGATGTTATGGCCAAGGGGTTTGCCGCTACTTATGCCAATACCGACGGTACTATAGCTACAGGCAACGGCACCTCTTTTGCTGCCCCTGTTATGGCCGGTGCCGTGGCGTGCCTTTGGCAGGCAGCACCAAACCGCACCAATGCCGAAATACTGCAAATTGTAAAGCAATCGGCAGACCGGTATAATAACCCCGACAGCCAGTATGGCTATGGCATACCTGATTTTTCTATAGCGCTTGAAGACGCCCTGGGTATGCCAGAAGTTAACGGCAATACCTTTACCCTATACCCCAACCCTGCTGCTAATGTGGTTCATTTTTCGGCTACAGCCAGTCTTGTAACGCTGTACAACACACTGGGGCAGGAAATGTTTAAAGCACAGGCTACAGATACAATAAACATTGAAAGCCTGCCCCCCGGGATTTATACCTATGTGATTGAAGCCGGGGCATCATCAATAAAAGGCAAGATATTAAAGCAGTAGGCATGAAAGCACTTCTCCTCTTTTTGCTGACTTTTCTTGCTTTATCCTGTACGCAGGACAATCAGTATGATACCTACATTTTGGGCGACTGGATAGAGACAGAACCACCTAATAAAATCAAAGACTCAATAGAAATACCGTTAGAACATTTTTACAGATTAGGATACACTTTCGAAAAAAACGGAAAAGTAATAACCAAACCGGGCTTTATCAACTATCGAGATAATAAGTACTACGGCAGCCGTTCGCAATACAAAATTAAAGACGGGTATGTATCTGTTTATAACCCTTCTGTAAAAAAATGGGATAAGCTCAAAATAATAAAGCTTACGCAAGACAGCCTTGAAGTGCTGGATGGCGACATACCGTATTACTACATCAAAAAAAAATACAATACGGCATCAAACCCTGACTTTGATGGGGTAATAGTGACTAATTCGGGCGGGTATATTCCGTTAGCAAATCAAATTAATACTGTTTTCATTAATCCGGCAAACCATAATGTTATTTATAATCGTAACATAGACGATGGACAGAGAGTTACAATGCAGGGCCACATTAGCGGGAATGATTTAAGCCTTGTACAACAACTTTTTAAGCAGGCAGATTATATAAAACGGGATTCTGTTTATGGCGAGATGGTTTATGATGTAAGCCAGACTTCTGTTGCGGTTTTAAAAGGCAACCGTATTATAAAATCAATCCATATTTATAACCGTGAACCTACCGAACTTTTATGGGCACATCTTGCTGCACATTACCTGCCGGACGTAGTTACAAATATCAGGAAAACAGATGAATTTAGCCTGGGCATGGAGGCATTTGAGGCTGCCAACAGCACCCTTAGCCTCACTAAAGCAGAAGGTTATTTCCTGTCATATTTATTATCTTCGTCTAAAAGCACACCGCTTCAGTTTAAAGAACTTTATCGGCTTACATACAGCGATGATGCTGTTGGAAAAATAACATCAGAC
The DNA here is from genome assembly GCF_001278115.1 of Flavobacterium akiainvivens. GTDB lineage: Bacteria > Bacteroidota > Bacteroidia > Flavobacteriales > Flavobacteriaceae > Flavobacterium > Flavobacterium akiainvivens. The sequence goes on from NZ_LIYD01000005.1 coordinate 1,796,477, forward strand.
GGACGTTATTACAAATATTACTTTAAAGACAAAACAACTAAAACGGTAGATATAGGCTATAATTTTATTACCGGAAACAAACTTGTAAATACTTTTAAACCAAATGAGCACCAATAAAATAACCACCCTTTTCAATATACAATATCCCATAATACAGGCCGGCATGATATGGGCCAGTGGCTGGAAACTGGCAAGTGCCGTGAGCAATGCAGGCGGGCTTGGCCTTTTGGGCGCAGGCTCTATGTATCCTGAAGTATTGCGCGAACACATACAGAAATGCAAAAAAGCTACAGATAAGCCTTTTGGTGTAAATGTGCCTATGCTGTACCCCAATATTCAGGAAATTATGGATATTATTGTAGAGGAGGGCGTTACCATAGTATTTACATCAGCGGGTAACCCCAAAACGTGGACGGCCTTTTTAAAGGAAAAAGGCATTACGGTGGTGCATGTGGTAAGCAGTGTAAAATTTGCCCTAAAAGCACAGGAAGCCGGTGTAGATGCCGTAGTGGCTGAGGGCTTTGAGGCAGGCGGGCACAACGGCCGCGAAGAAACCACCACCTTTACCCTAATACCTATGGTGAAGGAAAAACTGACCGTTCCACTTATTGCAGCGGGGGGTATAGCAACGGGGCGTGGCATGCTGGCCGCTATGGTGCTGGGTGCCGATGGCGTTCAGGTAGGTAGCCGCTTTGCTGCAACGGTAGAATCGTCAAGCCATGAGAAGTTTAAGCATGCCATTGTAGAAGCCCAGGACGGTGATACCCACGTTACGCTTAAAGAGCTGGCCCCGGTGCGCCTTATAAAAAACAAGTTTTTTCATGATGTAGTGGCGTTGTACAGCACCGGCCCATCGGTAGATGACCTTAAAACGCTGTTAGGCCGCGCCCGTGCAAAAAAAGGCATGTTTGAAGGCGACCTTGACGAGGGCGAACTGGAAATAGGCCAGATTGCCGGGATTATAAACAATATTATACCTGCCGGAGATGTAGTAGCTGAAATGATAAAAGAGTTTGAAGCCGCTAAGAAAGAAGCAGTTAATTTATAATAAGCTATTATTTTTTATTGACTATTTTGAAGAATGATAAGTAAACAATGACCAACACATTAATTATGGTTAAAGTCATCACGGCACAAGTAGTAATTATACAAGTATTGTCAGGAGATACTACGGTATGCCATCCGGGAACTACTGAGGAAGCACATTCGTAGGACATCAAAAACCATATCTGGACTATCAGAATAATAAATAGTACTAACAACAAATACTTCTTCATTATTCTTCTGTTACAGTAGTAAGCAAATCACTTTCAAAAATAGCCTGTGGCGAAATTACCATCTCATCTTTGGGAATGTTTTCGCCATAGCGCTCTTTTAGTTTTTGCTTCACGGCCGGGCTTGACAGGTCAAAATCGCCCAGTTTTTGCAGGTAGCCTACTTCAAGGTGTGCACCGTCTTTATATATTTTCCAAACCAGTTCGCTGCAATACAGGCGCATATTGCTCCATTCAAAATACAGGTCGTAGTCTTTGCCCAGCATGCCTCGGCCCACGGTGCGCATATCATCAAGCACCTTTGGCGTAAGCACACTTGTATCTTTAAGGCGTTTTACTACATAGTGGCTGTCCTCTCCCTTCTTAATCCATTCGTTCAACGGAGTGAGCTTAACGGGTTGCACGGCTTCAAACACAAAGTCTTTACCATCATTTTGGAAAATAATCCCGCAATGCGAATACTTAGAATGTGTAGCAAGCTGTATGGCCTTGCTTTGGCCTGATGTAGATGTTTGGAAAATGATATCGCCGCTTTTAAGGGAAACATCAGGAGCTGCTGCTTCTTTTTTGCACGATGCAACAAAAAATAGTAATGAGAGTATTGCTGTATATTTCATAAAAAATGCCGCTTGTAGCGGCATCTAATATATAAAATGTTTGGGTTATTTGGCAGCAGCAGGTTTAAAAACCAGCACGGCATTTACGCCCTTCATTAATGTTAGTTTGTCTTTTTCTACCTTGGCGGTGGTAACTTCGGCAAGGGCTTTAAAATAGTCGTTTTCACCTTTGGCATTTTCGCACCACATTTTGGTAGACATTACTTCGCTAATGTTCATACCGCCCTCATCGTTAAGGTTCCAGGCACCGCCATAGCCGTTGCAGCCGCCTTTGCCGTTAATTTTATGCTCGGCGGTAAATGTAGCGGTTGGCGCACCATTTCCAAAATCGGCTGTGCTCACAGCCTTGCCGTTAATCTCGGTCAGTTCCCATGCAGTGGCGGTTAAATAATCTATAGAAAGGTTTGCCGAGGCATCTTTAGTGGTTTTGCATGAAGTTATAATTAGTAAAGCGCCAAAACCCAGCGCCAGCATTAGCTTTTTCATAAAATTGTTACTTTAGGTTGTATTCAAAATTAACAATTATCAGTATGCTGTGGGTATTAATTATAAATACTTTAATACTTACAAAAGCCCGTTGTATTTACGTACAAACCACTCAGTCGCAAGCGTTACCGAAAGGATAACCAGCAGCCACAACCAGTCAATCAATGGCGACTTCTTAATTATCTCTTTTTGTATGGCCTTGTAGTTGTCGTTTTGCGCCAGGAATTTAACCAGTTCATCAACCTTATCAGGGTAATATACCGCGCCGTTTGTGTTGGCTGCTGTTTGCTGCAGCCTCGGCAGGTCGGGGTTTACAAACTGTTTTTCAATTTCAAAATCCAGGACTTCAAAATTGCCGGCATAGGTGCTGTTTGAGGCCGCATCTTTAACCGTAAAGCTGTATTGCCCGGCTTCAAGCCCGTCGAGGTTTACTTTATATTCACCCGAACCTTTCAGGAAATCGTAGGTTTTGGTAGCGTTGTTCTGTTTGTTTTTAAGCTGTATGGTAATGCGGGCGTTTTCTTCAAACTCATAGTTTTTGTTGAAGGCCTGTGCGCTAATGCTTATTACCTCGCCGGAATTGTAGAAGCTTTCGTTGTTTACAACCAACGATTTACGCTTGGTGTTTGATGCCAAAAACTGTATGGTTTTATCCATAAAAATATCAAACTGCTCGTAGGTTTTGGTATTTATATGGGTTTCCATGCGCCATTTCCAGATGTTTTCACCAAGCAGCATCGCACTGCGTTTGGCCCCGTTTTCACTGAATACCATAAGCGGCGCGCCGGTGGCGGTATTGCGCACACGGGCATTGAGCAGCACATTTGCATTGCCTTTAACGGTAATGGTGCCAAAAGGGTTTTCCAGCGGCGGGAAGCCTGCAAAGCCTATATCGGTAAGGGCAAAAAGGTTGAACTGGCTGTTAAAATCAGTCAAATAATTTTCTTTTTGCGTACTCATCCTGAAGCTCAGCAAATCCTGGTTTTGGTTGAGCAGGTTGAAATCGGTATTTAAACCTGTAATGGTAAAGGTATTAAGCCCTGCATTTTTGTTTTGCTCTAAAATGGTGCGGAATGAGGCGTTTGGCTGGTACAGTATCAGCACGTTATAATCCTGTAGCGATTTAACCTCGTTGGGTTTCAGTACGGTAACCTTGCGCTGCTGATTAGTTTCGATGGAACGTTTCAGCGCACCCAAATCAGGGTGGTTAATAGCACTGATAATGGCCACCTCGCTGCGCTGATCAATAACCTCAACGGCAAAATTCTTGGTGTTGTTGTACCTGTTTTTTTCCGGCTCAGCCGATGTAAGCACTGCGCTGTAGGTTTGCACGCCTACCTTTTCGGCGTCAAGTAATACCTGTACGGCCTGCGCCCTTTTTGAGGCACTAAACTGTACATTTTGCTTAAACAGCGTGCTGTTGCCCTGCATAACGCTAAACACGGCATTCACAGTTTTGTTACCATTATACTGCAAAAACATCTCAGCGGGGAATTTATTCTTTAAAAAAGCGTACTTGTTTACATTTACTTGCGCCACCTTTAGGTCGAGCACCGTAGCAGTATCGCCCACTACAAGAGGGTATACCGATGTGTTTTGGGTAAAGCTGTACACATAATCGTTACCAATAGTCTGGTTGCCATCGGTTAGCAATACAACCGGGTAAGTGGTGTTGCGGTACAGCTGCTTCAGGTTATCTGCCGCAAGGCTAATGTGTGTTTGCTTCCCTTTAAAATCAGGCGCTTTGCCCGATTCAAAACCTTCGGCAAACGTATACTGCTGTACATCATACTTATCTTTTAACGATTTGTCTGATGCCAGCCTTTCCGCAAGTTGTTTAGCCAGTGTATCCTGCCCCAGCTCTTTGATGGACTGTGAGTTGTCTACCAGTATGGGCAGCGGGGTTTTTACGGTTTCTAAATCCTTGCGGGTAATGACCGGGTTTATGAGTAAAAGGAATACCGCAAACCAGGTTACGGTACGCAAAAAGGCCAAAAACAGGTGCATTTTACTCCTGCTTTTGGCCCTGAAAAGGTATTGGTAAAACGATAAGCCCAATGCTGCAAGTGCAGCTACTATTATTAATAAAACCGTGGTTGCAGTCATTTGTTATCATTAACCCTGTATAAAAAATTAGTTTATGCTGTAATCATACCGCCGTCAACATTTAGCGTCTGGCCGGTAATGTAGGCAGACATGTCGCTGGCAAGGAATATGCAGGCATTTGCCACATCATCAGGCGTACCGCCGCGCTTAAGCGGAATAGCGTCTGTCCAGCCTTTAACGGTAGCTTCAGGCAGCTTGGCCGTCATTTCAGTTTCAATAAAGCCCGGTGCAATGGCGTTGCAACGGATGTTGCGCGAACCAAGCTCAAGCGCTACAGACTTCGTGAAGCCCAGCATACCGGCCTTAGAAGCCGCATAGTTGCTTTGGCCTGCGTTGCCCTGCACACCTACCACCGAACTCATGTTGATGATAGAGCCTTTTCGCTGCTTTAGCATAGGGCGCTGTACAGCCTTTGTCATGTTGAAAACCGACTTAAGGTTTACTTCAATTACCTTGTCAAAGTCTTCTTCGCTTATGCGCATAAGCAGGTTGTCTTTAGTAATACCTGCGTTGTTTATCAAAATATCTACAGTGCCAAACTCGGCCACTACGTCGTCTACAAGCTTTTGTGCCTCGTTAAAATCGGCTGCGTTGCTCTGGTATCCTTTAGCCTTAACGCCAAAAGTTGCCAATTCTTCTTCAAGCTGCTTAGCGGCCTCAACCGAAGCGCTGTAAGTAAAGGCTACATTAGCACCCTGCTGCGCAAAAACAAGCGCTATACCACGGCCTATTCCACGGCTTGCACCGGTTATAATAGCCGTTTTTCCTTCAAGTAGTTTCATTGTTTATTTGTTTGTTTTTAGTACGAAAGGGACAAATATAAGAATTTCACTAATTTTATTTCACAAAGGTGCGCAAAGAAGGCACAAAGATTCGCAAAGAAGTTATACCACAGAGGTACCCAGAGAAGTCACAGAGATACACAGAGTTTTTGTAGAAATGCTTTGAACGTGTTTCTCGTAATGCTAAGAGTGCGTGGAGGGTGCCTACGGCATTTAGAAGGCAATACAAATTTCACTAATTTCTTTAGGCTTGTTTCACAAAGAACCGCAAAGATGGCACAAAGTTTCGCGAAGATTTAAGTTCGAGTGAAGCTCATTCTAATTTCTGAGTTCTGAATTCTAATTTTGAAATAATTATCTTTGGATAAACATAAACATCAATCAAAAAATGAAAAATCCAATCCTTGGCCTGCGTACCGTAATTTATAAAGTAACCGACCTTGATGCTGCCAAAGCATGGTATGCCAAAGCCTTTAAAACAGAACCGTATTTTGACGAGCCGTTTTATGTGGGCTTCAACATTGCCGGCTATGAGCTGGGCCTGCAGCCTGATGAGGCCGTTACCGGTACTAACGTGGCTACCTTTTGGGGTGTGGAAAATATTAATGAGGCGTATGAATGGTTCCTTTCTATTGGTGCTACAGCCGATGAAGCCCCGCAAAACGTAGGCGGCGAAATTATGGTAGCCACCGTTAAAGATGCGTGGGGCAACCTGATAGGCCTTATTTACAATCCTGAATTTAAGCTGCCGTAATGGACATAACCATAAGGGAAGCAAAGCCTGAAGATGCGCTGAACCTGCTTAACCTCAAGAAAAGTTATATTGAAGGTTCGGTTAGCATTCCGCTGTACATAGACGAATACAAAAACGGCGAGGCTGAAGAGCGCACGCTTATTGAGCGTTACCTTAACGAACAAAACAGTATGCTGCTTGTGGCCGAACACAACGGGCGGCTAATAGGCAACCTTGACCTTACCGGCAACCAGCGCCGCAAAATGTTTCATACCGCCATGCTGGGTATGGGCATAGCCTATGACTGGCAGGGTAAGGGCGTGGGCAGTTTGCTTATGCAGGCAGCGGTAAATTGGGCATCTAAAAATGAGCACCTCAAAATCATTTGGCTGGAGGTATACCACACCAATATTGCAGGCTTAAAATTGTATGAGAAATATGGCTTTGAGCAATGCGGCATCATGAAAAATTTTGTGATTGAGGCCCAACCCGTCGACAAAATTGCAATGGTGCTCTACCTGTAGTAAAACCTCAGTTTTTGTTAAAATTGAGATGCACGCATAACTTTTGCGAAATCGATTTAGGGATTTCATTACACGAAATCACCTTTTCGCTGCAAATCCTCAGAATTAATATTAAAATTTTATTAAAATAACCTGCCTTTCAGTTTTGAGTTCGTAATTTCACGGTGTAATAATAAAGAAAATTACAAAAAAGAGCCATGAGTAAAAATATGAACCCAAATAACGTAAACGACATGAAACTGCTTAAATTTTTCCTTGCAGCAATTGCCGGTTTTGGGCTGGTAAAAATGTTCGGTTTTTTGACCGAAGATGAACTTGACGAAGAAATGGGCAACGACATCTATGATGAAGAAGACCACCCGCTATTTGTTTAATATCAGTTTGAAGATTAGCAATACATAACAGCACAATAGCACCCTTACGCGGGTGCTATACCTGCTTATACATATACTAAAATCCTGCCCGGTGTGGCAGGATTTTTTGTTTTTACGCCCACCCTCTTAATAAAATTAACACTCCCCCACCTTAACCGCTTTTAAAAGTTAAAGAGCTGCTAATTAAGATATTATTAATAGATATAAGGTTTTACAATGGGTAACTTAGTGGTATAGAAACAACTAAAATTTTGAACATTATGGCACCACTTAATAAAAATGTTATGCCAGATGAGCATAACGACAGCAACGCAAACCCTGAGTTTAGGGAACGTACACACAACTGGGATAATAATGCCCAAATGAGCCCGGAGGTGGGTAAAGCGTATATTCAAAACGAGCGCCGCAACCTGAATGCCGACCAGGAAAAAAGAAACGGCAACAGTAACCCTGACCGCGACAGGCGCAGGTAACAAAGAGGAAAGAAACCCATTATACATTCACTAATTTAAATTTTTAAAGACTATGAGTAACAAAAAGTTGATTATAGGGATTGCAGCCGGTGTTGCGGCCCTTGCAGTTATAGGTATTATTGCTAAACGTAAAGGATATCTTGACGGAGCTATTGAAAAGGCTGAAGAATTTGGCAGCAACGTAAAAGACAAATTTAACAGCGCCAAAGAGGCTGCCCGCAAAAAATATGATGAAGTAATGCACAAAGGCGGCGAGATTGCTGAAAAAGCAACATCTAACGGCCAGGCTACAAGCAACCCTGCTACTGTATAACAGTTTAGCAGGCATATTTAAAAGGCATCCGGAAGTTTTTGCGGGTGCCTTTTATTGTTTATATTTATAGTAACTTAAAAATCTCTCTCATTATGAAAAATTATCTTTTAATTATTGTGGGCCTTTGCGCCCTTATGTTTGGCTGTAAACCGGGCGAAACCGCTAATGCCGAGAAAACCGTTGCACAGGGTGATAAACTTATTGGCCCTGCCAAAAACGACACGGTGCGCATTGCAAACGACTCGCTGGAGTATGAGGTTATTATTATTGATCCCGGCTTTAACAACTGGCTGTACTCCCGTGCCAAGCCCAGGGGCTATTATGGCCAGCCCTACATGGAAAACCGCAACCGCTTTTGGGTTACCGAATGGAACAACCGCGTGATTAACCCGCAACAGTATGGCGATATGTACCAGCTGCGCATTGACTATGATTCGCAGATTGATTATGGCTATGAGGTTAACTACCTGCTGTTTAATTACCTGGTATATTTTCAGAATGCCAATAACCAAAGGCTGGGCGGCGTTTTGCCAAGGGATTAACTGTTGAGTTATGAAGCTTAAATGTATCTCCTTATTGCTTGTAATTGCGGGTTGCAAAACCCAGAAGCCAATTATAGATACCAATGAGACCTGCTACAATGTAGTAAAGGGTATTGCGTATGTAAATGTGTATAACAATACACCTGAAGCATTCACTATACCCAGGATGCTATTTGATGCAGATGGCACTTTGCTAAAACCTTATTACAGGATGTCAGGAGATACATTGTATATCAGGCCTGCACAGATAGATGATGTTTTAGTATCAGACGGTAGTGGCCCAACCTCTATAAGTGGCGAGAGCATAACTTTAAATACCGGTGAAAATTATCTACAGGGGTTTAAACCAAACATGGACTTTAAAGTAATAACCTTAACGGGTTATGGCAATGATATTTCTATTAATCCCTGCCTGCCTTAGAGCATAATTAACATTAAATAAAAGTTGCAACTCCTGATAGTATGCGGTATATTTGCGCTTTACCTACCCGATGAATAAACTTAAAGAGCGCTGGGGCATAAAGCATAACTACCAACTGGTGGTTATTTTTATAGTATTTGCTGTTACAGGCTCAACATCGGCTTATTTGTCTAAGCCCGTACTTAAATGGCTGGGTGTGGCAAAAGATACTTCCCTTGCGTGGGACTGGCAGTATACTATACTGTATATAGTGCTTATTTTCCCCATATATCAGGTGTTGCTGCTGTTTTTCGGGTTTATCTCGGGGCAGTTTGCGTTTTTCTTCCCTTTTGTAAAGAGGATGGTAAAGCTGGTGGGTTTTGGTTTTTTGTTTAAAGCTGAAAGCAAGAAATAAATTTACGAAGGTTTTATACTCACTCTCTATAGAGATTCCTCCACTCCGCTGCGCTCCGGTCGGAATGACAAAAACCCGTTAGCACATTTCCCACAAAAAAAGCCCACGCTTTCGCGCAGGCTCAACTCAACTTATCTTCAGTAAAATTAATTGGCGGTTTCTTTAAGCTTGTCCTTAAAGTTTTTGCGCAGCTTGTCGAGCTTAGGGCTTATTACCACACTACAGTAAGGCGCATCCTGGTTATTGGAATAATAATCCTGATGGTAGTCCTCGGCAGGGTAAAACGTGGTGGCCGCGGTAACTTTGGTTACAATCTTCTTATCAAACACCTTTTCATCGCCTAAAAAGGTAATGTATTTTTCGGCAATGTCCTTCTGTTCGGGTGTGGTGTAAAACACCTCGCTGCGGTATTGCGTGCCCACATCGGCACCCTGGCGGTTTAGCGTGGTAGGGTCGTGTGTGGCAAAAAACACTTCAAGCAGTTCTTCATAGCCTATTTCCTGTGGGTTGTAATCTATTTTAATGGCTTCGGCATGGCCGGTGTAGCCGCTGCACACTTCGCGATAGGTAGGGTTGGCCGTAGTGCCGCCTATATAGCCCGATGTAACTTTTTCTACACCTTTGAGGTCGGTAAAAAAAGCCTCGGTGCACCAAAAGCACCCACCTGCAAAAATGGCAGTTTGTTTAGAAATGGTATCCATGGTTGTGTCTCCTTTTTTTTGTGGTTGTGGGTTCATGCTGTAGGTTGTGGGTTCGCCCTGCGTGCGCGACTGGCACGACAGGCTGAAAACCGCCAGCACAAGCGTTGCTATTTTTTTCATTATCTTCAAAATTAGTTGATAAGCTGCCCCAATAAGGGCGTGTTAACTAAACTTTATTATCTATATACGAAATATGTGCCAAAAAAGATTTTGCATCAACTAATTTGTTTGTTTCTTTGCTTAAACTGATTTTTAAGGATGATACAGGCCCGCAACATACACAAGAATTATGACAAGCTGCACGTGCTGAAAGGCGTAAACCTGAGCATACAGCCCGGCGAAATAGTGAGCATAGTAGGTGCCAGTGGCGCGGGAAAAACCACCCTGCTGCAAATACTGGGCACGCTGGACAGGCCGGGGAAAGAAAGCGGCTCGTCACTTACCATAAACGGTGCCGATATCCTTAAAATGAGCGATAAGGAACTGAGTAAATTCCGCAATACGCAGCTTGGGTTTATTTTTCAATTTCACCAGCTGCTGCCGGAGTTTACCGCGCTGGAAAATGTGTGCATACCCGCATATATAGCAAAAAAACCAAAAGCCGCTACCGAGGCTGAGGCCAAAAGGCTGCTGGAATACCTGGGGCTGGGCCACCGTATGGACCACAAGCCGGGTGAACTTTCGGGTGGCGAGCAGCAGCGTGTGGCTGTGGCACGGGCGCTTATAAACAAGCCCGCCGTTATTTTTGCCGATGAGCCCAGCGGTAACCTTGATACGGCTTCGGCAGAAAACCTGCACCAGCTGTTTTTTACACTTCGCGATGAGCTGAAACAGACTTTTGTGATTGTGACCCACAACATGGAACTGGCCAACATGGCAGACCGTAAGCTGGTTATGAGCGACGGGAATATTGTGACGGGGGAGTAAATCTAAACACTATTCATTTTTTTTGACACAAAGCACACCAAGGATTCACCAAGTACACCAAGATTTTTAGTCGTTAAAGGCCACAAAGCTTTGTGAACTTCAAAATTGTTATCATTGTGCCCTTTGTGAAAAACTTTGTGTTCCTTGTGTTTAAAAAAAATACACAAAAACCTACTATTTTTTTGACACCAAGTGCACCAAGGATTCACTAAGATCACAAAGTTTTGTGTTCCTTGTGTTTAAAAAAATCTACACAACTAAAAAGTAAAAGTTCCGCATTTCTAAAAGCAGCCTAAAACCGTTACCTTTGCCTTCATGCAAGAAACGATGAATGCCACTGAGCTTAAACTTTTCCTTGACGAAAAGGCCGCACAATACAACAACCCCAACTTTATTGAAACCGACCCGGTTCAGATTCCACACCTGTTTACATTGAAAGAGGATGCCGAGATTGCGGGTTTCCTGGCGGCTACCATTGCCTGGGGCAACCGCAAAATGGTAATTAACAACTGCCACCGCATGATGGCGCTTATGGGCAACAGCCCCTATGATTTTGTTATGACCCACCAGCCGCACCACCTTGAAACGCTGGAAACCTTTGTGCACCGCACCTTTAACGGGGTTGATTTTACTACGTTTATCCGCGGGCTGCGCCATATTTATACCAACTACGGGGGCCTGGAGACGGTGTTTGTAGACAACCAAAAAGAAGGCTACCTGCACCATGCCATTAACCAGCTCAAACAGAAGTTTTTTGAGGTGGAGCACCAGCAGCGCACCCAAAAGCACATTGCCGACCCGCTGCGCAACAGTGCAGCAAAACGCATTCACCTTTTCCTGCGCTGGATGGCCCGTAAGGATAATGCCGGGGTAGACCTGGGCATCTGGAAAGATATTTCGCCGGCGCTCCTCTCCTGCCCGCTTGATGTGCACAGCGGCAACGTGGGCCGCAAACTGGGGCTTATTACCCGCAGGCAGGACGATATTAAGGCACTGAACGAGCTGGATGCCAACCTGCGCGCTATGGATGCCACCGACCCGGTTAAGTATGATTTTGCTCTGTTTGGGCTTGGTGTTTTTGAGGGGTGGAAGTAAAAGAATTAGCCGCTAATTGATATTTTTTAGCCACGAATTTCACGAATAAGCACGAATTAAATTGGTGAAAATTAGTGAAATTCGTGGCTTGATTTTATTGCAAACATACTATTTTTACCATCATCAATTCTTACACCATGAAAAAACTCCTTACCCTACTTGCCGCATCGCTTTTGGCAACAGCCTGCTCTAAACAACCCCGTATTGAATATAATGTAAAGCCAAACACTTTTATTAGAGAAGCCGGTAAGTATCATTTTAAAGATATGGAACTGGTTGTTCGTGGCCTGGAAGACGGCACAATACTGTATGGCATTGCCGGAGAAAAAAGTAAGGTTTTATACCAGCACCCCATTACAAAACCCTTTAGCGATTACCAATACTGGATGCTGTATGTTGACAATGCAGAAAACGTATGGTTTTACAACAGCGACCTGAGCGAGTTTATGGTTCATTTTAAACAGCCTGACGGTAGCTATGCAACACAGGATGGTTTTGGCAACCTGGATAAAATGCCAAAAGACTTGAAAGCCGAACTTGAAAAACACAACAATTTTAAAAACAGGCCGCAAGCCCCGGCAACAAAACAGTAAACAAACTATATGAAAATCCTCCCGATTGCCCTTGCAGCTATCTTTTCGTTAGAGGCGTATAGCCAGACTGATGCGCAGGTAGATTCGCTTTCGCTTGCTGTATGCGCTACTTTTAATGCATCTACAGCTACTACCCATGAAGATAAAATAGATGAAGCTCTACTACAAAATCTTGAGCCTTTCTTGCTAAAATTTTCTGTCTTGCTTCTGGATGAAGATAAATCTGCTGAGTTTAACAAACGTTTTGAAGCCCGAATGAATAAAAATTGCCCATCAATTTTCCAACACGAATTATCTGACACAGAAAAATTAAATGGTGCTCCGGAATATATTGAGAAAATATCCACACAAAACCTTAACAAAAAGTCATGTCGTAACTTGTTAAAAAACAGCGATTTTTATTATTTTGATGGCATTGAAAACATAGATGTATCAATAAAAAACAACACATACCTTGAAAAATTTGCTGATGGCAGCTACAGTAAATTGGCATTTGAATGGACAGGTGATTGTACCTTTGACCTTATTTTTATAGAGAGCAACCATCCTAAGCGCAAATACTACAGTAAAAAAGGTGAAATATACCATTATACTATTTATGATAACTACGAGGGAACATACAAAATATGGTCTCAGGCATCAGATGGCCCTATAGTATCGCTTAAACTCAATGTAAAACAATGAAAAACCTACTGATTGCCCTTGCAACCCTCCTTTCGCTACAAGCGTATAGCCAAACCACCGATGAGTTTTATGACAATTTAAAGCGGGAGCTGGAGGTAATTAAAGCCCTTAACCCACCCGATGGTAAAGACAAACAGGTGTGGGATGCACTGGAAAGCATTAACCAGGAAGTTTTGCAGGGCGATAGTGGTGAAATTACCGAGGAAACGGCATCTAAACTGGGCGGCATGATGCAGGAATACGCTAAAATTAAAAACGCACACCTGCTTATTTTGTTCCAGTTTTACCAGGCCAATGTTTCGGACAATGAGTATAATGCCAACCTGCAAAGTGCCATTTGCAAACTAATGCTTGAAGACACCAAGGCCATTTATGGCACAGTGCCCTGCCTGGTGCTGATATATGAGTGCGAAACCCTGATGAGCATTGATAAAAATACCGAGGCTGCAGAACAGGCCAAAAAAGCGCTGAAGGAGTATCCGGAATCTATACCATTACAAATTTACCGCCATAACCTGACTACCGATGAAAAGGAGAAAAAAGAGCTGCACGACAAACTGCTAAAAGAGCACCCCAACCACTGGATGGTAAACCGGTTTTTGAAACCGTAAAAGTTCAGACATAAAAAAAATCCGGACCTATTTTTTAAGTCCGGATTTTTTATGTGATATTATTTCTGATTTGAGTTTAGAATTTTCAATTTGGATTTTGCGATTTGTTTTTTGGCATTTCACAAAAAAAGCATTTCACACCGTAAATCCAAAGTCCGAAAGTGAAAAATTAAGCACTTTTAGGTATCAAAATGTAAGAAAATCGCTTAAATTAATGCGATAATTTTGACTTCAGCAGGCCGTAAAAATACGTCCCCACCAACGCCCCAAGTAAGATAATACCTACAGCGTAAAAGCCTGACCCAATGAGGATAAAGATAGGCCCCGGGCAGGTACCCACAAGCCCCCATCCAAGCCCGAAAAGAAGGCCGCCCACCAGGTAGCCGGTAAAACCTTTGTCTTTATCAGGCAGGTTAATATACTGGCCATCAACATCTTTCATTTGGCTACGCTTAAAAATCTGTAGGCCAATAGTGCCCGTTACCACAGCCGTCATGATGATTCCAAACATGTGAAACGACTGAAAATGAAACATTTCGTAAATACGGTACCATGATACGGCCTCGCTTTTTGTGAGCACTATACCAAACAGGATACCAACGAGTAAAAATTTTATAAATTTCATATAATTAACTGAAAATCAAAGGCAAAATAAGCCAAGACATGATTAATCCCCCAATAAAAAACCCTATTACCGCAATAAGCGATGGCAGTTGCAGGTTGCTAAGCCCGGTAATGGCATGCCCGCTGGTGCACCCACCGGCATAGCGCGTTCCGAAACCTACCAAAACACCACCTAACAACAATATAGCCAACACTTTAGGACTTGACAAAGCCTCCGCACTGGTAAAGGCATCGGGCAGTAGTTTGCCATTTGGGGCATCAATTTGCATAGCCTGCAATTCGGTTACTGTAGTAGGGTTAAGCACTACTGTATCAACCCTTTGCGGGTCAGTTAAATAGTGTGTGGCAATAAAACCGCCTATCATGGCGCCAAGTACCACAGTAAGATTCCAGCGCTGGGCTTTCCAGTCAAAACGGAAGAACTCACTGGTTTTGCCGGCCCCTAATATTGAGCACATTGTCCTTAAATTGCTGGACATCCCAAAGGTTTTACCGAAATACACCAGGAGCAGCATTACCACCCCAATAAGAAATCCGGAGATGTACCAGGGCCAGGTACCGTATATACTTTCCATAATTTTACTGATTTAAGTGCAAAAGTATCAAAAAATGGCACAAATAATGGCTATTTTTCTACCTTTGGGTAAAAATCTTACTTTATGAAAAAGTATCTGCTGCCTGGCCTTTCGGCTTTGGCATTAACCTCATGCATCAGCACCCGGAATACCATTAAAAACATTGATGATAAAGCAGTTATGCCTGCCTTAAGCAAGGATAAGGTGTTTGTAATTACCGAGGTAAGCAAGGATGAAAAGTATGGCTATGATGCCGATTACCCTGTAAACCTGGGCTTTATGAAGTTTGAAACAGCCGAGATTAACGTTAAGCGTTACTTTGGCGCCATTACAGGCCCTAACGGTGAGCAGGTTAGCTACAACAAGGTAGATGTGTGCTGCCCCTTCCCTACCGAAAAGTATAACATGGGCGCGGGCATGCTTGATATTTATGAGGTTACCTGGCAGGGCCTTGCCGCCCCGAAACGCATTTATATAAACCTGTATGAAAAGGGGCAAATACTTGCACCACAAGGATTTGCAGTTAAAAAGAATTAAGGGATTTATTGCTATCTTTGCACCTTAATTAAACACAACAATGGATTTAAATAAGATATCTAAAATAAAGAATACCGATAGCGGAAATTTCTTCATACTGGCCGGGCCATGTGCCATTGAAGGAGAAGAAATGGCGCTACGCATTGCCGAACACATAGTTAAAGTAACCGACAGGCTTGCAATACCTTATGTTTTTAAAGGTTCATTTAAGAAAGCTAATCGCAGCCGCGTGGACAGCTTTACAGGCATAGGCGATGAAAAAGCCCTTAAGATATTACGTAAAGTATCGGAAACCTTTGATATACCGACAATTACTGACATCCACACCAATGAAGATGCCGCCCTGGCTGCCCAATATGTGGACATCCTGCAAATACCGGCATTCCTTGTAAGGCAAACCGACCTTGTAGTGGCTGCCGCCGAAACCGGCCGTACCGTTAACCTTAAAAAGGGCCAGTTTATGAGCCCTGAGAGCATGAAACACGCTGTGCAAAAGGTACTTGACAGCAATAATGACAAGGTTATGGTAACCGACCGCGGCACCATGTTTGGCTACCAGGATATGATAGTTGATTTCCGTGGTATACCTACAATGAAGGAGTTTACAACTACCGTTCTTGATGTAACCCACTCATTACAACAGCCTAACCAGGTGGCAGGTGTTACCGGAGGCCGCCCTGATATGATTGAAACCATTGCCCGCGCAGGTATTTCAACCGGTGTTGACGGTATTTTTATTGAAACACATTTTGACCCGGCTAATGCTAAAAGCGATGGCGCTAACATGCTGCATCTTAACTACTTTGAAGGGCTAATGGAGAAGCTTGTTGCGATAAGAAAAACGATAAACCAGTTCTAATCGGTTATTCGGTTATACCATAATTTGGTTATTTGCTAACTACACTCATAATATAAAGGCAGCTCCGGCTGCCTTTACTTTTAATTAAAAACCTAATAATCAAAACATTGAAACTCATTCGCTTTATAACTTTGTCACTTTGTTACTTTGCAACTCTTTTTCTTTGCAACTTTCTCTAAAATCCCTTGCACAATATTTTTTTATTATTTTACTTTGCAACTCAAAGTACTTTAATATGGAAAATTATTTAAAGGACATACAGGATATCCGCAAGATGATGGACAGATCTACACAGTTCCTGTCACTTAGCGGAATTTCCGGTATTATGGCGGGTGTATATGCGCTGGCAGGGGCGTTTGCCGTAAAACAGCTTACGCATCATAACTATCGCAAAATAACGCTTGAGAGCCAGGAATTCAGGCTTAGCCTTGTAATACTGGCTGCTGTATTTGTGCTTTCGGTAGGAACCGCTTTCATATTATCGTCGCGCAAAGCCAGGAAAAACGGCGAAACGCTATGGAATAACACATCAAAGCGGCTGGCTGCTAATTTTATGATACCTTTGTGCACTGGCGGCCTGTTTGCACTGCTGCTCATTAACAGCCACCATTACGGGCTTATAGCGCCGGTAACCCTTATATTTTATGGCCTTGCCTGCGTTAACGCCAGTAAATACACCCTGCGTGATGTACGCTATTTGGGCATAACTATAATAATCATTGGCCTTGCAGCAACTTATGCAATAGGCTATGGCTTAGAGTTTTGGGCGCTTGGTTTTGGCGTATGCCACATACTATACGGCAGCATTATGTACTACAGGTACGACCGAAAATAACAGTTTGAAAAACATATTACAACATATTAACAAAGCGTTTGACCATCGCATAAGGCTGGGTATTATGAGCATACTCATGGTAAACGAATATGCCGATTTTAATACCCTTAAAGAACTATTGGGTGTGACGGACGGCAACCTGGCCAGCCACGCAAAAGCCCTTGAAACTGAGAGCTATATTACTGTAGAAAAGCAGTTTATAGGTAAAAAGCCCAATACACGCTACATTGCTACTAAAGAAGGCCGTAAGGCCTTCAAAGAACATATTGACGCTCTTGAAAAACTGATACAAAAAAGCTGATATTTTTTTACTTATAAACTTTGAAATACAAAGTACTTTAAAAATGAAAACATTAAATATAAACATCGCTAACGAAATCAAGCAATACAGGCTGCCGGCCACTTTATGCCTCTTTTGTGTGGTACTCCTCGCCATACGCATAAAGCTGAGCCACAGCCTGTTTCTTGCTTTTTTAATCTGGAATTTATTTTTGGCAGGGCTTCCATTGGCCATAAGCCTGTTTATACAAAACAATGCAGCCGTGCATGGCAAAAGGGTATTCCTCTACCCCCTATTGTTGTGCTGGCTGCTATTTTTACCCAATTCTTTCTATCTGCTGACTGACTTTGTGCACCTGTATAAAGACAACTCCATACCCATTTGGTTTGATATACTGCTTATTGGGTCGTTTACAATGACTGGGATGTTTTTCGGCCTTGAGTCTATGCATAGCATTCATAATCTGTCTCTTACACGAAACAGCAGGCTAAAATCAAAAGCATTCATAATAGTTATCTGCCTGCTTTGTGGTTTTGGCATTTACATAGGCCGTTACCTGCGCTACAATAGCTGGGATGTGCTACATAAACCCATTAGCCTGTTTACGCATACACTAAGCACCTTGTTTTCAGCAGAAACCTGCAAAGCTGCCTGGGGTATTACACTTGGCTTTGGTGCTTTGCAATACCTTTTGTTTAGTATTTACCGTGATATCAAAAAATAAAAAAAATTTATCAACTCACTTTGAATTTCAAAGTAAAATAAAAAAACTATGGCAACACTACAGGAAAAAATTGAACAGGTGCGCCGCGAGTTTGACCGCACACCCAAACCCACTGCAAAACAGTTAATTGCATACCCACAAGACAGCTTGGGTCAATTACTGGGTTACTATCTTCTTAATGCAAACCACGGACAGAATGTTTATGCCGATAACGAAGATGTTTTACACCTGCTTATCGCAGAAGAATCAAGCATTAAAGAAGATTTTGCCCTCTATTTTTACCTTTTTGGCAACGGTTGCAACAGCCTGCGTACATGGGCCACAATGGGCATTGCCATGGCAGTTTGCCCGATCTATCTGCCGTATTTCTACAAAAGGTACAGACAGGGCAAAAATGCTTTGCGCTTTTATGACATAGACCACCTGGGGTTGTTGTACCAGCCGGTTGAAAAGGTAAAACAGGCTTTTATGATAATATAAACCATGGCCAAACAAACTGTCTTACTGTGGCTGCCAATACTACTTTGGGCACTAACACTGGTTTACAATACATACCTGTTTGTAAACCTGCTTGATATGCCCTCAGTATACTATGCCGAATGCTTTGCCTTTAATGGTTTTGTTAGCATATTATTTATAAACATAGTTGTTTTTACATGGCTGTTAATATTGGCTTCTGCCGATGCAAAGCTGAGGCGTAAACTATTGATGCGCTGCCTGCTTATACTTACCAACCTACCCATAGTATGGGTATATATTTTATTACTCAAACATTTTACAAATTACTGATTATTAACACTATTTAATCATGGACACCAATCAAAACCAAAACCAGTTTAAACAACCTGACGACAGTCAGGTTGATGCTAATTTTCTACAGTCTACAACCGCAAGGGTTATTATGGTAGGCTTGCTTACCCTTATTTTACTCCTGCCACTGCATTACGTTCAGGGTATTATAAAAGAACGGTCTACACTACAGGAAACGGTAGTATCTGACATTACAGAAAAATGGGGCAGCCATGTATACATTTGCGGGCCTATACTTAAAATTCCATATAAGGCTTATGGCAACCAAACTACGCAAACCGATACTGTAAAGACAGTACAAAACAGAGTCTATACCGATTATTTATATGTTTTTCCCGAAATGCTAAAAGCAGATTCTAAGGTCAATACATTTGAAAAACACCGGAATAATTATGACGCAGCCGTGTTTAACGCCAACCTGAAGTTAACAGGCAACTACCCTGTTCCTGATTTGGCCAGGCAAAATATATCGCCCGATGCTGTTGAATGGGATAAAGCCTCGGTTATTATAAACACAAATGCCATAAAGAGCATTAAAGGCACTGTAAATGCGCGTATAAATGATAATCTTTACAGTTTTGAAGCCGCCGAGATGGACAACCAGGAAAACCTTGCCACACTGCAAACGGCTCCTATAAATCTTAAGTCAGCTGCGCTGGGCAGCATACCATTTGAAATAAAAATAAGCTATGACGGCAGTAACAGCTTTGCTATTGTACCCATTGGTAAGCTCACGGAAGCCACTATGGCAGGCAACTGGCCATCGCCTAAGTTTACCGGCAATTACCTGCCCGAAAAGCACGACGTAACCGATAATGGCTTTACCGCTTCGTGGAATATATCGCAACTTAACAGGCCATTTGCCCAGCAATACACCACACTGATACCAAAAATGAACAACTACAGTTTTGATGTTGATTTTGTAATACCGGTAGATGAATTTCAGCAAAATGAGCGCGCCTCTAAATACGGATTTCTGGTTATAGGGCTTACTTTCCTGGTGTTTTTCCTGATACAAACTGTTAGCAAAATCAACATCCATATCTTTCAGTATACCATGATAGGCCTTGCACTGGTAATGTTTTACACGCTGCTTATATCTATAACCGAACATAGCAGCTTTTGGCTGGCTTACCTGATAGCCGGTGTTAGCGTAGTAACTATGATTGGGCTATACTCTCTGTCAATACTAAAAGACAGAAAGTTCCCAGTTTTTATTGCAACAGCATTAACAGGCCTGTACACTTTTATTTATGTAATCATACAGCTTGAAAACTATGCCCTTTTAGCCGGCAGCATAGGCTTATTCCTTATACTGGGTGCAGTAATGTACTTTTCAAGAAAAATACAGTGGAATACTTCAATAGCATAAATATAAATACCCCCGGAAACGGGGGTCAACCTTTTATATGAACAATTTACGTAACTTTTTCAGCCCGTGGTACAGAGGGAAACACACCAATATACCTGCATTAATTGTAAATATCCTGTTTATACCACGGGTAATTTTTGCTTTATCCTTTTTAGGTGGAACAGCACTTTTAGTATTGTACTTAATAACTGATTCAGTAAATATAATCATAGCAGGATACTATTATGTTTATATAGCTACCATAATCAATATAGCAATTGTTGCCATTATGTTCTTTACAGCCTTATTAAACAATCGATACTTTTGGCTTATCCTTCAAAAAACCAGCATATTACTAATAAACATACCGATAGTATTCTTATACCTCTTTATTCTTTACCGGCTAAGAGAATCTTTTTAAAATTAAATATTCATTAAAAACCCGGTTAGGTTATCCTTCCGTGTAAGGTTCAGCTTTTTACGCAGGCGGTAACGTGCCAACTCTACCCCACCGTCAGATATATTCATAATTTCGGCTATTTCCTTGGTACTCATATTCATAAGCAGGTAGGTAGCAAGGTCCATTTCACGGGGTGTTATGGCTGGGAACTTGTCTTTAAGCCGCTTCAGGAAATCAAAATGTACGTTCCTGATGTGCTTTTCAAGGTTATTCCAGCTTTTATCGGTATTCAGTTCTTTTACAATGGTTTTATACACACGGTTAAAGCGCTGCTTGGTGGCATCATCCATACTTTCGGTTTCAAGGTCTTTCATTTTATGGATGATGCCGTTAAGCATCTTGTTTTTCTTTACCACCTGTAGTGAATTACTAACCAGTTCTTTATCTTTGGTAAGAATCTTAACTTTAAGCTGCTCATTTTTAAGGCGTTCAATTTCTTTTTCAAGTTCAAGCTGCTCCTGCTTAATTTTTGTTTCCCTTTCAAGATACAGCCTGCGCTGCTCAAGGGTTTCATAGTACTTATTTTTACGGATTTTAACTTTTATACGTCTTCTTATGTAGTAAACCGAAAATGCGATAAGTAAAATATAAGCAAGGTAAGCCAACGGATGCCTGTAAAATGGCGGGGCAATAGTAAATGAAATAACATCAGGGTCAGATATTTTACCAAAACTATCCATAACCCTTAGCTGCATACGATAATCGCCCTCTCGCAGGTTTGTATATTCTTTAACCGGATTTTTAGTCCAGGCACTCCATTTATCTTCAAACCCTTCAAGCTTGTACGAAAACAGTATATTTTCCGGATTATCGTATATGGGAGACGAAAACGTAAACTTAACATTATTAGCCTTGTAAGACAGGTGCACTTCTTTTACAGCCTTAAGGTTACCTGTTATCAGGGTATCGCCGGAGAAAGTAAAACTCCTTATAAAAGCATTAGGTTTTTGCGGATAAATATTTTGCAATTGTGGGTTGTAATGCACGAGCCCTTCGGTTACACCTATAAATATATTACTGTTATCAACGGTATTGACAGATTCAAAAAAATAAACCATATTACCGGTAAGCGATGAAAATGGCGACTGCACGTTCCTGTAATTGCCATCGGGCATTTTGATAAGCATACCCATAGAAGATTTACCAAAAAAGTAACCTATGTTGCCTTTATTATCCTGAAAACAATACCTTATTTTAGGCACATTTTTAAATAACGCAGTCATTTTTTTATCTTCTACAAACTGGTCTTTTACAGGCTCGTAGATAAAAAAACGGTTATCAGACTGAAAATATACTGCGCCATTTATATCCTGAACGCTTTGTATATCCTTAAGTTTACCTCCCGGAGAAGTATAGGTAGATATAGTGGTAAAATTCCTCAAGTCGTTACTAAGCTTAAGCCTGTAAACAGAGCCTTTTCTCAACCACACATTAACACCGTCTGTAGTAAATTTGCTGTCTGATATATTAAAACCATCAATTTGGTTCCTGAATTGCCATCCGGCTGCTGTTTTTTCTAAAATAGCAAAACCGTGGTAATTTGAGGCGATGAGAAATCCAGGCCTGCCGGGTATCTTCTTTACATTGAGATATCCCCTCTTATTATCGAGAAAACGGCCCTGTTTACCCCCTGAAATTAGAAAAAGCCCACGGTTGTGCGAACAAAAGAGCTCTCCGTCAAACTCCTGAATGTTCCAGGCCTGCCCTGTAGTGCCTTCTAAAAACTTAAACGACTCTTCTTTAAATGTTTTTTTCCAATCGTGCTTAAATACCCCCTGATTTGTAGCCACATACAAATTGCCTTCAAATACTGCCGAGCCATAAACCGCCCCCAAACCATAGCTGGTGCCAAGGTAAGAGAAAGGAGAGTTCTCATTAATAAAGCATATACCGTTATCGAGCCCCAACCAAAGGTTGCTGCTATTATCAATAAAAGAACTTAGCGCCGTATTGTTTTGCAAGCCTTTACGGTTATTAATATGCTGTATAATTTTACCGTTAAGGTCGCATATAATAATACCGTCAAGCACAGAGTTTAGTACTATAAATTTATCGGCTAAAATACGCCCTCCCAAAGAGTTATTGGCTACAATAAAATCATTAGCCTCGCATAACCAGGGCTTAACACCATTTGAGTCTGAAATAAAAAGCCCGTTATCCTGTGTTACAACCAGTAGCTGGTTGTCCTGGAATGGCAAAAGGCCCCAAACTTCGGTACTGTTAAATATTTCAGTCCCTTTAAGCGGAATGAGCTTACCATTTGTGTATTCTAAAAGCCCCTGTACAATATCCTGAAAGTATAAAGTATTGTTTACCACAAATGAAAACTGAAAACGATTTGGCGCTTCAAGTATCTCTACCTTTCCATCCTTATATATATAAGTCTTGTAAAAGGTCTGGAAAAAGACCGCTCCGTTAACTATATGGGTTTTCCATACAAAGTCAATTATATTCTTGGAGTTTTGGCCAATAAGGTGTGTAAGCGAATGGTAAATAAGCTTGCCTTTCTCATTAGTAGCATAATACCCAAACTCATTATACCCACCTACATAAATTTTACCCGAAGCATCTATTTTTAAAGACCTTACGGTTTCATTTGGTATACTGCTTATTGACCACGAGGTACCGTTAAACTGAATTAAGCCTGATGTATTGGCAAAATAAAGGTTGCCGTTTTTATCCTGGCCTATATCCCAGTTTTGAGAGCCACCATTATAATCAGACTTCTTGTAATTAATAATCTTAGGCAATCCAATGTTTTTAACCTGGGCTGACATCCCTGAAAACAGCATCAACAATAATAAAACCAGAAACTTTGTTCTTAACATTATGTTCATATTGGCACTTTGTATAGTATGAAAACGGTGTAGCAAGTAGTTTTTTTTACCCAAAACACAGCTTTAATAATCTTAAAACATTCATTTATGACCTCAAAAATTAACAATAAAACCACAAAAAACAAGGTATTGTTTTGTTGTTAACCAATTGATACATAATTAACTACAACGTTGTAATTAAATATTAGCTATTTGTAGGGGTAAATTTATAAAATTAACATATCAATAGCAAGAAATATTTTTTATAAAATATTGCAAAACAATTAATTATAAATTAATTGATGTGTTTTAATATAGTTGAAATTTTAAATTGATGGGTTTTTGTAGAGATTAATAAATGTTAATTATTAAAAAAAACACCTAATATTGCTTATTATTAATAAATAATCAACCCAAATTTTAACGAGTATGAAATTATTAAAATTACGATTTCTTTACTTCTTCTGTTTACTTTCAAGCTTTGCATGGGCACAGGATGTTTCTGTGTCTGGTATAGTAACAGATGAAAACGGACTTCCGGTTCCCGGCGTATCCATTATTATTAAGGATACAACAACCGGCACTATGACCGACATTGACGGTAATTACCAAATCAGTTCCCCAACAAACGGTATTTTGGTATTTACTTACTTAAGCTACACAACCCAGGAAGTAGCGGTTAATGGGCAGTCTACCG
Source organism: Flavobacterium akiainvivens (assembly GCF_001278115.1). Lineage (GTDB taxonomy): Bacteria > Bacteroidota > Bacteroidia > Flavobacteriales > Flavobacteriaceae > Flavobacterium > Flavobacterium akiainvivens. Next base: position 1,820,695 of record NZ_LIYD01000005.1, read on the forward strand.
TAAATGTGCAGCTTGCCCCAAGCGAGGAAATGCTTGAAGAGGTAGTGGTTGTAGGTTATGGCACACAAAAGAAAAGCGTTGTAACCGGCGCCATTTCGAGCGTTAAGGCAGAACAGCTTGAAAACCTGCCATTAACCCGTATTGAGCAGTCATTACAGGGCAGGACATCGGGTGTTTTTATTTCGGCTAATGCCGGCCAGCCGGGCTCATCTGCTACTGTAAGGGTTAGGGGTATAACCACCCTTAACAACAACAACCCTTTATGGGTGGTAGACGGTATTGTGGTAGATGCAGGCGGCATTGGTTACCTTAACCAGTCTGATATCGAATCTATTGAAGTACTGAAAGATGCCGCATCATCAGCCATTTACGGTTCTCGTGCCGGTGCCGGTGTAATACTTGTTACTACCAAAAAAGGTAAAGCCGGTAAGTTTAGTGTAACCTATAATGGTTTTGCCGGTACCCAAAAAGCAGCACGTAAGCTTGACCTTCTTAATGCACAACAATATGCAAGTCTTAGGAACGAAGCTTACATTAACGGCTACACAGGTGGCAACCCTACACTTCCGTACCCAAATGCCGCAACACTTGGCAGGGGAACAGACTGGCAGGACCTTATTTTTAACGATAGCGCACAACGTTCTCAACACGAGTTTAGCGTTAGCGGCGGTAACGATAAGTCTAACTTTTATATGTCTTTCGGCCTTGTAGACCAGGAAGGTATTGTAACTACTGATATTTCAAGCTACCTGCGTAAAAACATCCGTTTAAACTCAACACACAAAATATCAAAATTTGTAACTGTAGGCCAAACACTTGGTTATTCAAGAGAGAAAAACGTAGGCCTTGGCAATACTAACGGAGAATATGGCGGGCCACTTGCTTCGGCAATTAACCTTGACCCTACCACACCTGCTATTGTAACAGACCTTAGCAACGTGCCAAACCCGGGGGACTATGCACAGCAATATGCCGTAAAAGATGAAAATGGCAACTACTATGGTATTTCTAATGCTGTACAACAGGAAATGACAAACCCACTTGCCTACACAAAAAACCGCCTTGGCAACTATGGCTGGGCCGATAACTTTGTAGGTAACGCATACGTAGAAATTATGCCAATCGAGGGCCTTAAAGTAAGGTCTACCCTAAGCGGCAAACTGGCTTACTGGGGTTCAGAAAGCTTTACACCAATGTCTTACCTGAGCCCTAACAGCAATACCGTAAGGAACAGCCTGTACAGGGAAACCCAAAAAGGTTTTGGCTGGAACATAGAAAACACCGCTTCATATAACAAGACATTTGGAGACCATACCGGTACTGTACTTATAGGCCAGGGTGCTTATGTAGATAATATTGGCAGTGGCCATGGTGTTACTTACTATAACCAGCCGGTTAACAACTATCAGGATGCTTCATTTAACTGGCCTACCCCTGCTACAGATATTGTTGGATGGGCTTCAACCAACAACAAACACATTGTAACATCACTTTTTGCAAGGTTAAACTATAACTATAAAGAAAAATACCTGTTAGAAGCAATTGTACGCCGAGATGGTTCTTCAAGGTTTGGTGCTAACAACAAATACGGTACATTCCCATCTGTATCTTTAGGTTGGGTATTAACCAAAGAAGATTTCTGGACTGCAAATGATGTACTTAATACGTTTAAAGTACGTGGTGGCTATGGTGTAACCGGTAGCGACCAGTTTGCAGATTTCAGGTACATGGCACTGGTAAGCGGTGGCCGTAACTATACAATAGGCAACCAGGGTTCGGTAGTTGTAGGTAACAGCCCCGATGCTCCTGCAAACCCGGATCTTAAATGGGAAGAAACAACCCAGACCAACATAGGTTTTGACGCCTTGCTTTTTGGCAACCTGAACGTAACATTTGACTGGTATAAAAAAGAAACATCCGGCATTCTTCAAACACTACGTTTACCGGCTTATGTAGGTGCAACAGGCGAACCTTATGCAAACATTGCCTCTATGCAAAACACAGGCCTTGAGCTTGAGCTTGCTTACCGCAAGAGCTTTGGTGATTTTAACATGAGCATAAACGGTAATATCTCAACAGTTAAAAACAAAGTTACAAGCCTTGTTCCTACAGTTGATTTCCTTTCAGGACCAAGCATACAGTCTTCTGCATTCCCGTTAACACGCACTGAAGTGGGTGGTTCATTTAACGGATTCTACGGTTTTGTAACAAACGGTGTATTCCAGAACGAAGCTGAAGTACAAGGCTATACCAGTTCAGATGGTACTGTTATACAGCCAGCAGCCGTACCGGGTGACTTTAAATTTGCCGACCTTAATGATGACGGCCAGATTACCGAAGAAGACCGTAAATACCTTGGCAGCCCACTACCTGACTATACCTATGGTATAACACTTAACTTTGATTATAAAGGCTTTGACCTTATGGTATTTGGCCAGGGTGTTGCCGGCAACCAGATTTTCCAGGGATTACGCAGGCTTGATATGGTAAATGCAAACTGGCAAACAGCTGCCCTTAACCGCTGGACAGGCGAAGGCACATCTAACACATACCCAAGGCTTTCAACTTCAGACCCTAACGGTAACTTTAGCAAGCCATCTAACTTTTACCTTCAGGATGGCGACTATTTCAGGATTAAAGTAATACAACTTGGCTATTCACTTCCTGAAAACATTATCAAGACTGTTGGCCTTTCTAAAACAAGGATTTATCTAAGTGCTGAAAACTTATTTACGTTTACAAAATATACAGGTTTCGATCCGGAAATTGGAGGCGATGTGATGGGAATTGACCGTGGATACTACCCTCAGTCAAAATCATTGATGGTTGGATGTAATTTACAATTCTAAAAAAAATTGAAAAAGATGAAACTTAAAGCTATAAAATATTCATTTCTATTGTCTGCCGGGCTACTTGCATTTAGCTCTTGCAGCGAAGATTACCTTGAGGTAAAGCCTACGGGTACAAACCTTGAATCGAACTATTACCAAAACCAGGACCAGGCCTATTCGGCACTTATAGCTGTATATGACCTGATGAGGAAACACGCGGGTGGTTTTGAAAACCTAACGGCAATGCTTAATGCAGGGTCAGATGATTTTCATGCCGGTGGCGGTAGTGCTGCCGATGGTGCCGGTATACAGTCTTTCTCCACTTATACCATAAACTCAGCTACAATACCTATGAGTTTTTGGAGTGATTACTACCAGGGTATCTTCAGGGCTAATACATTATTGGTAAAACTTCCGGATATCCCTATGGATGAGGCTGTAAAAACACGCTTTACTGCCGAGACAAAAGCACTGCGTGCCTATTATTACTTTCAGCTGGTAACAATGTTCAGGAACATTCCGCTTATTACCACGCCACTTGCCACGTCAGAATTTTATAATGTAACACAGGCAAACCCGGCCGATGTATATGCACAAATAGAACAAGACCTTCTTGAAGCAATACCTAACCTGCCAACCAACCTAAATATTGCTACAGAAGCGGGCAGGCTAAACAGGGGTGCAGGCCAGGCTATACTGGGTAAAGTGTATCTTTTTGAGCATAAAAATGCCGAAGCTGCCGCCATGTTTGCAGAAGTAAACGGAGACCCTACATCAGGATCCAACCAATATGGCTATCAGCTACTTGACAATTATGCTGACCTGTGGATTGTTGATAATAAATTTAACTCAGAATCAATACTTGAGGCATCGCACACTAAGCTAAGTAATGCTGGCTGGGGTAACTGGGGTTCAGGTTCGGATGAAGGTAACTCGCTTAATGTTATGGTAGGCCCACGCGGTTATTCTGCCTCAAGCCCATCAGCCCCTCAGTATGAAACCGGATGGAGCTTTAATACCGTTACGTTAGATTATGTGGATTTTATGGAAGGTGACCCACGCTTTGATGCCACAATTGCCGACCTTAATGCACTTGTTACACAAGGGCTGGCCATTTACTCCCCTGCAAACCAGGATACTGGCTACTTCCTTAAAAAATTTATGCCAACTCACGACGACATTACAGATGGTGGTGGTGATGTTGTATTAAATTACAGGCAAAACTTCTACGTAATTCGCCTTGCAGATACTTACCTTATGGAGGCAGAGGCACTTGGCGGAACCGGAGCAAGGGCCCAGGCATTGCTTACTGCTGTTCGTGCCAGGGTGGGCCTTAGTCCTGTAAATGTTACACCACAGGCAGTTGCAGATGAGCGCAGGCGCGAACTTGGGGGCGAAGGCCACCGCTGGCTTGACCTTGTGCGCAGGGGCGAAGCAGCAACTGTACTTGGGCCACGCGGGTTTACAGCAGGTAAAAACGAAATATGGCCTATACCACTTCGTGAGCTTGAAAACACGCAGCTTGTTCAAAACCCTAACTATAACTAATCAAACTATGAAATTTAATATATTTAAAAACAGCTGGCTGGCATTATCTGCCCTTGCTGTAACACTAACAGGTTGTTCGCCCGATGAAGTTACGGGCGGCAACCCTATATCAAACCCTAATGTAGATGCATCGTTTACTGTATCTGCAGATGCTTCCGGCAACCATATAACAGCTACCGGTGTAACCCAGGGCGTTATAGTACACCGTTGGGATATTGGCGCAGGCCAGTTTAAGGGCTCATCTGCCGAAGATTTTTTCTTTCCCGATGCTGGTACGTATACCATAACACACACAGTTTATGGAAGTGGAGGATCATCTAACACCTCAACACAAACCATTACTGTTGATACCCCCGATCCTATAGCCGGTAACCTTATACTGGGCGGAAAATTTGAAACGCCTGATGACCATTCTAAATGGACGGTACTTAACATCTCTAACAACGGGGCATTTACATTTGGCGAGGGCAGTGCTACAGTAACAGGCGGCCTGGGCAGTAATGCACACAAGGCCATTTACCAGGCTGTAGAAGTTGAAGCAGGCCATGAGTATAAACTTGATATGAAAGTTTGGGGTCCGGGCTCAACAGATACGTGGTTTGAGGTATATGTAAATGCACAGGCTCCTGTTCAAAACAGTGATTATAGTGCCGGTGGAAAGAAACTTCAGTTAAATACATGGGCAGGTTGCGCTACAGCACCGTTTGAAGGTATGCTATCAGTAGTTGGCTGCGGCGGAGACTCTCAGGGGCCGGTTGTAGAATTTACGCAATCAGGTACTGTATATTTCGTGATTAAAGGCGGCTGTACCGGAGACAACGGTGCTATAAATTCTATAAGCCTTACTAACGTAGAGTTCAGGAGAATTAATTAAAATAAATATTTGGGTTAGTTTCTTATAGCCTGTAATCATAAGGTTACAGGCTATTTTTTAATAACATGGTAGTTACCTGCTGTGTCCAAAATTTCCAAAAAATGAATAAAAGAAAGAATTTACTCCTTGCATTGTTATTAGCAGGCACAGGTGCTTTTGCACAGCAAAACTATTCGGCTAAAGGCAAAAAGGCTGTTGTATATACCACAGCCGAAAACACAGACCTGAGAATACAAAAAACAGATGAACTAACATTCAGCAGCTCAAAGCAGCCCCTTGAAACTGAGTTTTCAATTTTTGTAGATCCATCTAAATCATTTCAGTCAATATTAGGTATAGGAGGCGCTATAACCGACTCAAGTGCAGAGGTTTTTGCCAAGCTGTCTCCGGCCAAGCAAAAAGAATTTTTAGATGCTTATTACAGCAAAGATAAAGGTATTGCCTACTCAATAATACGCACAAATATACACAGCTGCGATTTTAGCAGTGGCAGCTATACTTACATAAAAGAAGGCGATACAGCTCTAAAATCGTTTAATATAGACCACGATAAAAAATACCGTCTCCCACTTATAAAAGAAGCGCTAAAACTATCCGGTAAAAATACAACTGTATTTGTAAGCCCGTGGAGCCCGCCTGCCTTTATGAAAGACAGTAAAAATATGCTTAAAGGCGGGAAACTTTTACCCGAATTCTATCAGGCATGGGCCAACTACTATGTAAAGTTTATCCAGGCTTATGAAAAAGAAGGTATACACATTTGGGGGCTTAGTGTTCAAAACGAGCCTATGGCTACCCAAACCTGGGAATCCTGCATTTATACTGCCGAAGAAGAGCGTGATTTCCTTAAAAACTATCTTGGCCCTACGGTAAGAAAAGAGCTCGGAGATAAGAAAATTGTAGTGTGGGACCATAACCGCGACCTTATGAACCAGCGTGCCGATGTTATTTTTAACGACCCCGAAGCGTCTAAATATGCATGGGGTATTGGCTTCCATTGGTATGAAACATGGGCCGGGGGAAAACCAATGTTTGATAATGTAAGGAAAGTGGCCGAAGCCTACCCTGATAAAAACATAATGTTTACCGAAGGCTGCGTGGAAAAATTTGATGCTGCCAGATACCAGTACTGGCCTAACGGCGAGCGCTATGGTGAGCAAATGATTAACGACTTTAATAACGGTACTACCGGCTGGACAGACTGGAATATTTTACTTGATGAAAAAGGCGGCCCCAACCACGTAGGCAACTTTTGCTTTGCCCCGGTACATGCCGATACTAAAACGGGTGAACTTATCTATACCCCGTCTTATTACTACATAGGCCATTTTTCAAAATTTGTGGCACCACAGGCAAAACGTGTTAGTTCTGCCGCAAGCCGCAGCCAGCTGCAAACTGTATCGTTTGTCAATACCGATGGTAAAATGGCAACTGTGGTTATGAATAATTCTGATGCACAGATTACTTACAACCTGATAATTGGCACCGAAAAGCTTGTGGCAACCATACCGGCACACGGCATACAGACTTTAGTTTACTAAAATTGCTATACAACAATTATGAAGAAAAAATTATTAACCGTAGCACTGCTCATATCGGCATGTGCTTTTAGCCAGGGTTTCCTTCACCGTGACGGGCAAAATATTGTAGACGCAGATGGCAACAATGTGCTGCTGCGTGGCCTTGGCCTGGGCGGATGGATGGTACAGGAAGGCTATATGCTGCAAACCAGCGCCTTTGCCGGGCCTCAGCATGATATAAGGCAAAAAATAGAAGACCTGATAGGAGCCGAAAATACTGAAACTTTTTATCAGGCATACAGAAATAATGGCATAACAAAGGCTGATATTGACTGGCTTAAGGCACAGGGGTTTAACTCCATTCGCCTGCCCATGCATTACAACCTTTATACACTGCCTATTGAAGATGAGCCCGTAGCCGGGCAAAATACCTGGCTGGAAGAAGGCTTTGAACGTACAGACCTGCTCCTGCAATGGTGCGAAGACAATGAAATGTACCTGATACTGGATATGCACGCTGCTCCCGGTGGGCAGGGCAAAGATGCCAATATTAGCGATTATGACGATAGTAAGCCTTCGCTTTGGGAAAGTGCAGCCAACAGGCAAAAAATGGTAGCGCTATGGCAGGAACTGGCCACACGCTACAAAGACAGCGAATGGATAGGCGCTTATGACCTGATTAATGAGCCTAACTGGGCTTTTACAGGAACCAACCAAAACGGTTGCGATGAAAACTCTAATGCACCGCTACGCCAGCTAATGGTAGATATTACCAACGCCATAAGGCAGGTAGATACTAACCACATGATTATTATAGAAGGTAACTGCTGGGGCAATAACTACAATGGCATTTTTCCGCTGTGGGATGATAATATTGCCGTTAGCTTCCACAAATACTGGAATGGCAACAGCCAGGGCGATATACAGGGCATGCTTAACCTGCGCTCGCAATATAACGTTCCCCTATGGTTGGGCGAAAGCGGCGAAAACTCTAACGTATGGTTTAAAGATGCCATTAAGCTTGTAGAGTCTAACAACATAGGCTGGGCATGGTGGCCCATGAAAAAGGTTGAAAGCATTGCAGGTGTTACTGCTGCAACAAAACCTGCCGGTTACCAGCAACTACTTAATTACTGGACTAACGGTGGCACACAACCCACTCAGGCTTTTGCAACAGCCGCCCTTATGGAACTTGCAGAGAATTATAAGTTTGAAAACGTTACCAAAAAGACCGATGTTATAGATGCTATGTTCCGACAGGTGCAAACAGACGAAACCATTCCGTATACAGACCACGTGCTGCCCGGAAAGGTATATGCTACCGAATATGACCTTGGCACAAACAACTTTGCCTATTATGATACCGAAGTAGCTACTTACCATTCGGGCGGTGGCACTTATGTTAACTGGAACCAGGGTTGGGCCGGCCGAAATGACGGTGTAGACATTCAAACATCTAATGATGCCGTTACTAACGGTTTCCATGTAAGCCACATAGTAAACGGCGAATGGCTACAATATACCATACCTGCAACCGAACTGCTTGCTTATGATGTAGATATACGCTATGCCGGCATGGGTGGTACACTGCATATAGAAGACCAGGATGGCCGTATATCTGAAAACATCACTCTTCCTTCAACAGGTAATTATACTACATGGTCTACCGTAACCCTCACCGATGTTTTGGTAAAAGCGGGCACTAACAAGCTAAGGCTGTACTTTGATATTGGTGGATTTAACCTAAACTATGTTGAATTCAAAAACCCTGCTACTTCTGCCGAAGCAGCGTTTAAGGTAATAGATGCCGGCACTAATGTTCTTGGCGATAAAATACTGGTTACGCTTAATAAAGACCTTGCCACCGGTATTGACTTTACTGCAAGTGCGCTATCATTAATCGTAAATAACAACACTGCCACCATTACACAGGTAACCCAGTTTAATGACAATACCTTTGTAATTACGCCAGCCACAGCCATAAATACCGGCGATGTAATAAAGTTCAGTTATGCAGGCACCAACCTTGTTGCTGCCGATACCACTACCCATGCTGCATTTACCGATAAAAATGTAGTAAACAGGGTGGGCAACTTACAGCAGATATCAGGCCAAATACAGGCTGAATCGTTTTATGCGCAAAGTGGCCTTACAGTAGAAAACACAACCGACACTAATGGTGGCCAGAACATTGGCTATACAGATGCGGGCGACTACCTTGACTATCTTGTTAATATTACACAAACCGGCAATTACCTTATACAATACCGCACAGCAGGCGAAAGCCAAACGGGCCAGGTAAAGCTTCAGCTGATAAACGAAACTACTCAGGACATACAAACGGTGAGTTTCCCTCCTACCGGTGGCTGGCAAACCTGGAGCACCGTTAACAGCCAGGCTACATTACCGGCAGGCAGGTATTACCTGCGGATTTTGGTTACTGCACCGGGCTTTAACTTCAACTGGGTAAAATTTTCATTTGCTGCACCAGATGATGATAACGACGGCGTGCCTAATACGGACGACCTTTGCCCTGATACCCCTGCTAACACAGTTGTAGATTTTACCGGGTGTCCGCTATTTACACTTCCGGGTAACAATTTTGCCATACAAACCACTGGCGAAACGTGCAGGTCTTCTAACAACGGCAGCATTGCTATAACAGCAGCTGCAAACCATAACTATGTGGCAACACTAACAGGGCCTAACGGTAACCAAACGGCCAACTTTAATACTACATCGTCATTCAGTAACCTGTCTGCCGGTAATTATGAGCTTTGCTTTACCCTGCCTGAAGCCCCTGCTTACGAGCAATGTTTTGACCTGGTAGTAACTGAACCTACTGATTTAGCTGTACTATCGCGCATTATGGCACCAGAGTATCAGGTGGAACTCGACCTTTATGGCGGCGAAACCTATACCATCAGGGTTAACAATACGGTTTACACTACGAGCCAGAATAGCATTGTTTTAGACCTTAACCCGGGTGAAAATAATATTGAAGTAAAAGCCGACAGCGATTGCCAGGGCATTTACAGGGAAAGGATTATGCTTGATGATTCGGCATTGGTATATCCTAACCCGGTTAATGAAGATGTGTTTTATATTAAGATACCATCTACACAAAACAAAGTAAATGTAGAAATATTCACGCTACAGGGCGTTAGGGCTTATGTAAGGGAGTTTGACGCTCAGGACGATGTATTTGCCATCCCTACCACAAACCTTTCTCAGGGCGTATATATTGTAAAAATTGCATCAGGCAGCTATTCGTTTAACACTAAAATTGTAAAAGAATGAAAAAGATAATATGGGCCATTGCTTTTACAGGCATTTTAGCCTCATGCGGCAGTGATGACGGAGGCAATGATGGCGGCGGCGGTAATGGTACAGCCGCAGCACTTGCAGCCCCATTAAATAATACCGAGTGTATTACCGGTACCGAGGTTAATGAAACCCAAAGTAAGGTTACTTTTGAATGGAATGAGGCCGCAGATAACCAAACATATTTTTTGTATGTTAAAAACCTGGTTACACAAAACACGTTGCAGTATAATGCTGCCAATAACACATCTTATGAAGTTACACTAAGCAAGGCTACCCCCTATTCATGGTATGTAAGTTCAAGAAAAAACTCAGGCAATACCGTGCAGAGCGAGGTATGGAAGTTTTATAATGCGGGGCCTGGCATTACCAACTATGCCCCTTTTCCTGCCGAACTTGTAGCACCGGTTATGAGCAGCTCTGTTTACGGGCCTTCTTTAACCCTTCAATGGACCGGTAGCGACCTTGATAACGATATTGAGAGTTATGAGGTATTCTTCGGTACGGCAGCCAATCCAACAACATCTATCCACACAGGCACACAAACATCTGTAAACAATGTAGCTGTAGTTAGCGGAAGTACATACTACTGGAAAGTAGTAACTACTGACGTTGCCGGTAATGCTACGGCATCTCCGGTTTTCCAGTTTAAGGTTTTATAAATGCTTATTGTGATTTTTGTAATGCAAAACGCCCCATAATGGGGCGTTTTGTTATTTATAGCTATCAGGTATTACCTTGAATAGTTAGGCGCTTCTTTAGTAATGGTAACGTTGTGCGGGTGGCTTTCGGTAATACCACTTGACGTAAGGCGTACAAAGCGTGATGTTTCCTGTAGTGTAGGGATATCTTTAGCACCACAGTAGCCCATACCGGCACGAAGCCCGCCTACAAACTGCAGCATGCTTTCAAACAGCTCACCTTTGTAAGGTACACGGCCCACAATTCCTTCCGGAACCAGTTTCTTGATATCGTCTTCCACATCCTGGAAATAACGGTCTTTAGAGCCTTCCTGCATGGCCTCTACAGAGCCCATACCACGATATGACTTAAACTTACGGCCTTCGAAAATGATGGTCTCACCCGGAGATTCTTTAGTACCTGCAAGTAGCGAGCCAAGCATTACACAGTCGGCACCGGCAGCAAGCGCTTTAGGGATATCTCCTGTGTAACGGATACCGCCATCGGCAATAACCGGAACACCGGTACCTTTAAGGGCTGCAGCCACTTCAAGCACTGCACTAAATTGAGGGAAGCCTACACCGGCTACAACACGGGTTGTACATATTGAACCAGGACCAATACCAACCTTAACGGCATCAGCGCCATTTTCGGCAAGATAAAGGGCGGCTTCAGGGGTAGCGATGTTACCCACCACCACATCAAGTTCAGGGAATTGCGCCTTAACTTCTTTAAGCACCTTAACCACACCTTGTGTATGGCCGTGTGCAGTATCTATAATAACGGCATCTACACCTGCATTAACCAGTGCTTCTGCACGTTTAACGGCATCAGCCGTAACGCCAAGGGCAGCTGCAACGCGCAGGCGGCCAAATTTATCTTTATTGGCAATAGGCTTTTGGGTAACCTTAGTTATATCCCTATACGTAATAAGGCCTATAAGTTTGTAGTCAGTATTTACAACAGGCAGTTTTTCAATCCTGTTTTTTTGAAGTATACCTTCGGCTACATCAAGTGTAGTACCCTCGCCGGCAGTAACCAGGTTTTCACTGGTCATAACTTCAAGTATAGAACGGGCGCCGTCTTTTTCAAAACGCAGGTCTCGGTTGGTAACAATACCTTTAAGCGTACCGTTTTCATCTACAACCGGAATACCGCCAATACCATACTCGCGCATAGCATTTTTAGCATCTTTAACGGTAGCGGTAAGCGGCAGGGTAACCGGGTCTATAATCATGCCGCTTTCGGCACGTTTTACCTTACGCACCTCATTAGCCTGTTGCTCAATAGTCATGTTTTTGTGCAGTACGCCTATACCGCCTTCGCGGGCCATTGCAATAGCCATAGCGCTTTCGGTAACGGTATCCATAGCGGCACTAACCACAGGAACGTTTAAAACAATGTTTCGTGTAAATTTAGATTGTATATTTACTTCGCGCGGTAAAACTTCGGAGTAATTAGGAACAAGCAATACATCATCGTAAGTTAAGCCTTCGCCGATGATTTTAGTTGTGTGTGCTTTCATGTTGCAATTTGTAGTTAAATTGCGTGCAAATATAAGCATTTTTAGCAGAATGCAAAACTGCAACAGCTATAATTAATTTCTATATAACAATAGCCACCAAGAACAGCAGCATACAAATGTTTTTATATATTTACACAAACTCATTAATCATGAAAAATACACTCCTCCTTATCACATTACTTTTATCTTTTATCACATATTCCCAAAATAAACCCACTTACCCTGAAGCCAAAAAAGGATTCAAAAGGGTAGATATCATGTTGCCAAAAATTGAAAATGAAGAAAACTACAAGGTAGAGGTGCGTTTTGGCATAAAACACACTATGGTTGAATGTGCGAAGGGTGATTTTAGCCTTGGAAGGAACAATTTAACAGAGAAGTATGGAATTCCCAATTCTTCACGTTTTCCTTATTATGTTGTAGAGGATGTAAATGGAGACATATCTGTAGGCATGCCATCCGGTTGTGAGAGCACAACTAAAATTGAGAAAACTATACTTAGCACCGAAGAGGTTATTTTTCGATACCAAAGCTATTTTCCTGTACCTTTTTACATTCCGGGATATTGTACATTAGAATACCGTGTATGGAGCACTACAGATACATACAATACGCTCAAATAGGTTTCTATCAATGAAATTCGCCGAAAACCTTAGTGGCTTCATTATAGGCGCTCTCAAAACTTAGGGCTTTAAGGCCGGTATATGCTTTTGCTGCCGTAAAGTACGACAGCATTTTTTCGGTGGGCATGTTGCCCGTAAGGTCGTCTTTAGCCATGGGGCATCCGCCAAAACCCTGTATAGCCCCGTCAAAACGGCGGCAACCGGCTTTGTAGGCTGCATCAATCTTCTCATGCCACTTATCGGGCGTAGTATGCAGGTGGGCGCCAAATTCAATATTTGGGAACTGCGGTATCAGGTTGGCAAAAAGATAGTCTATAACATCAGGCGTTGAGCTTCCTATGGTATCGCTAAGCGACAATATCTTTACACCCATAGCGGCCAGCTTTTGGGTCCACTCCCCCACTATTTCTACATTCCATGGGTCGCCATACGGGTTACCGAAGCCCATTGACAAATAGGCTACTACCTCTTTATCTGCCTTATCGGCTATATCAAGGATTTCCTGTAGGGTAACAATTGACTGCGCTATAGTTTTATGTGTATTGCGCATCTGGAAGTTTTCTGAAATAGAAAACGGGTAGCCCAGGTATTGAATTTCTTTGTGTTGGGCTGCACTTTCGGCTCCCTGCGTATTGGCAATAATAGCCAACAGCTTACTGGTAGTGGCCGAAAGGTCGAGCTGTGCCAAAACCTCTGCCGTGTCCTGCATTTGGGGTATGGCCTTGGGTGACACAAAACTACCAAAATCTATAGTGTCAAACCCCACACGCAGCAGCGACTGTATGTAATCTACCTTGCGTTGCGTGGGTATAAAAGCTTTTATACCCTGCATAGCATCGCGCGGACATTCTATTATTTTGATTTTTTCCATTCTTTAGGGCTTCTTAGCTACTGAGCCGCTGAGCCACTTAGCTTTTTTAAAAAGTTCCTTAGCTAATAAGCTACTGAGATTCTTAGACATTTATATTTTTAAAGCCAAGTAGCTTAGTGGCTAAGTAGCTATAAATCTAAAATCCTTTTATTAATATCCTTAATAAGCTGCGGGCCTTCATAAATAAAGCCTGTATACAACTGAACCAGGCTTGCACCGGCTTCCAGCTTTTCTATGGCATCGTCAGCTGTATGTATGCCCCCAACCCCAATAATTGGGAACGCCTTACCGCTTTTCTCTGAAAGGAAACGTATTACCTCTGTAGAGCGCTTGGTTAACGGTTTACCACTAAGGCCGCCAGTTTCGGTTTTATTTTCAGACACCAGCCCCTCGCGAGATATGGTTGTGTTTGTGGCAATAACACCGGCGATTTTAGTAGTCTTAACTATGTCGATAATGTCCAGCAATTGTTCATCGGTCAAATCAGGTGCAATTTTAAGCAAAATGGGCTTTTGCTTAGGTCTAGCCTGGTTTTTATACTGTAAGGTTTTAAGCAGTGCCGTTAGCGGCTCTTTATCCTGTAGCTCACGCAGGTTGGGTGTATTGGGCGAACTTACATTCACCACAAAATAATCTACATAGTCATACAAGGCATCAAAGCATATTTCATAGTCTTTAACGGCATCTTCGTTGGGCGTAACTTTGTTCTTACCTATGTTACCACCTATCAGCACATGCCCTTTGCCTTTAGGGTTCTTTTTAAGGCGCTCTACAGCTACTTCAACACCATCGTTATTAAAGCCCATACGGTTTATAAGTGCGCTGTCTTCCCTAAGACGGAACAACCTCTTTTTAGGGTTGCCGTCCTGGGGCTTTGGCGTAAGCGTGCCTATTTCTATAAAACCGAAACCAAGGTTAGAAAGCTCTTTATAGAGCACTGCATTTTTATCAAGCCCTGCTGCAAGACCTACCGGGTTTTTAAACTTCAGCCCAAAAACCTCACGTTCCAGCCTCTTGTCTTCAACAGTATATAACGATTTGGACAGGGATATCAGCCCAAGTCGGCTGAGTAGCCTTATTGACGAAAATGTAAAATAGTGGACTTTTTCAGGGTCGAATTTAAAAAGCAGGGGCCTTATAAGCGATTTATACATTGTTTAGCGGTGTTGTTATGCAAATTTAGCATTATAACCCGAATTTATAAATTATACCAAAATTTTTAAGTAACATTTTTTCATATTTTTGATAAAAAGCCAAAGAATACAAGTGTTATGCTTAAAAATATTTTTACAAACCTCGTAAAGCAATATTCTGAACACACTATTGCTGAAATTTTGTGGACAGAAATTGAAAAAGCCTACACCGGCAAAAAACGCTACTACCACAATCTAAACCATTTAGAAAACCTGTACCGGGAACTTGAAGCCTGCCGCAATGAGGTTAACGATTGGGATACGGTATTATTCTCGCTTTTTTACCACGATATTGTATATAAGGCAACAGCCAAAAACAACGAAGAAAAAAGTGCCGAAGCAGCAGTAAAAGCCTTGAAACGCATCGGCTATCCAAATGATAAAATTGCCGCCTGCCACAAACAAATACTCGCCACTAAAAGCCACATTGCTACAGGAGATAACGACACCGACCTCTTTACCGATGCCGACCTCTCTATATTAGGCTACCCTCCTGATGCTTATGACACCTATACTGTTCAGGTGAGAAAAGAATATGTCATATACCCCGATTTTCTATACAAACCGGGCCGTTATAAAGTATTGGAACACTTTCTTGCCACAAAGCCGCTGTTTAAAACCAGTGTTTTTAGCGAGAAATATGAAACACAAGCTCTGGAAAATATCCGCCGGGAGATGGCACAACTAAAACCCATACAGTAATGTGCATTGTAGTATTTACAATAAGTTGTAAATTTGTACTACAAAAACAATAAAACCCTAAGATGGAGCACATCATAAACCGCTTTATCGGTTACGTAACCGTTGATACCGAAAGCGACCCAAACAGCAACACCACACCCAGTACTGCTAAACAATGGGACCTTGCCAATAAACTTGTTGAAGAACTGAAAGCCATAGGCCTTGAAGACGTTACCATAGACGAAAATGCCTACATTATGGCTACCTTGCCCAGCAATGTTGAGCACGATGTTCCGGTAATAGGGTTTATTTCGCACTTTGACACTACACCCGATTTTACCGGCGCTAACGTAAAGCCGCAGATAGTACCTAATTATGATGGTAACGATATTGTACTTAACGCTGAGCAAAACATTGTGCTTTCGCCAAAATACTTTAAAGACCTGCTGCAATATAAAGGCCAGACTATTATTACTACCGACGGCACTACCCTGCTTGGCGCTGATGACAAAGCCGGTATTACTGAGATTGTTTCGGCAATGGAATACCTTATACAAAACCCCGATATTAAGCACGGCAAAATACGCATAGGCTTTACGCCCGATGAAGAAATAGGCCGTGGTGCCCACAAATTTGACGTAGAGAAATTTGGCGCCGACTGGGCTTACACTATGGACGGCAGCCAGATAGGCGAGCTGGAGTATGAAAACTTTAATGCTGCGGGCGTTAAAATCACCTTCCGTGGTAAGAGCGTGCATCCGGGGTATGCTAAGGGCAAGATGATTAATTCTATGCTACTTGCCAACAAATTCATTTCGCAACTTCCAAAAGAGGAAGTACCTGAAAAGACCAAGGGTTATGAAGGTTTCTTTCACGTAACGGGCATTACCGGCAGTATTGAAGAGAGCACCGTGCAGCTTATCATCCGCGACCACGATGCAAAAGAATTCAAGAAACGCAAAAAACTGGTTAAAAACCTGGCTGACAGCATAAACCGTAAATTCAAAAAACAATACGGCGGCGATATTGTTACAGCCGAGATAAATGACCAGTATTATAATATGAAAGAAAAGGTTGAGCCTGTTTTCCATATTGTAAAAATTGCCGAAAAGGCTATGAAAGAGCTGGGCATTAAACCCATCATTAAGCCTATACGCGGCGGTACCGATGGTTGCCAGCTAAGCTACAAAGGCCTGCCATGCCCTAACATTTTTGCCGGTGGGCATAACTTCCACGGCAAGTATGAATATGTTCCTGTAGAGAGCATGGTTAAGGCTACTGAGGTTATTGTGCGCATTGCCGAGCTTACTGCAAAAAAGAATAGCAAAGCCAAAAATGGAAAAGGATAAGAAAACGTGGAATAAATCTGAACTCTGGACTAATGAGCTTGAGGTACTGAAATCCATAATAAATACTACCGGGCTGACTGAAACCACCAAGTGGGGCGGCCCGGTTTATACCCTTAACGGCAAGAACGTCCTTGGCATAGGCGGCTTTAAAAACTACTTTACCATTTGGTTTTTTAAAGGCGTTTTTCTTAAAGACGAAGCCGGTGTTTTGGTCAATGCCAATGAAGAAAACACCAAATCGCTCAGGCAGTGGCGCTTTGAATCAGTTAACGATATAAACGAAAAGCTCGTTTTAAGCTACATAAATGAAGCTATTGCTGTTGAGCAGGCAGGCTTGGGCATAAAGCCTCAGAGCCGCGAAATACCTGTACCCGAAATACTGCAACAGGAACTGGACGCAAACCCTGAATTAAAAGCCGCGTTTGAGGCTTTTACCCCCTTTAAACAAAAGGAATTTAACGAATATGTAGGCGAGGCCAAACAGGAAAAAACAAAGCTTGCACGGCTCGAAAAAATACGCACCCTCATATTTGAAGGACGCGGGCTAAACGACCGTTACCGCAAGTAAAAAACTGCTAATTTTTATTTTTACCCCAATCATAAAAGCATAAGGATTTTCGTTATAATTGTAGTATAATTTAACACCTTCCTATACTTTTATGAAAACACTCCTATTGCCTGTAATTTTCTTTACAGCGCTTTTCAGCACCCCTGTGTGTACCGCCCAGGACGAAGACGTAAACCTGATTACCGAAGAAGACTGGAACACGATTATCCCTTACCTGGTTGAAGAAGATTTTGCCAATGCAGAAAAGGTAAGCCTTGAGTTTTTAAGCCGTTTTAAAGGCGATGACGAAATGAGCGATGAGGCAGGTATAGTACGCTATATGTACCTGCATACCATAGGCGGACTGGTAGGCAACAAAGAAATAAGTAAGGAAGAAGCCGAAAAAAAACTAAAAGGCTTTGAAGGCAAAGTAATTATTACCCCTTTTAACAAATATAAAACCAAGGGAATGTTTAACTACCTGAGCCTGGCAGAAGACGGTAAGGCCTGGCGCAAATGCGCCACTAACGAAGGTGCAACGGTTATTTATATGTTTGAAACCTTTGAGATGGAAGACAAGCTGCTGCTGGATAATGCCGATAAATATGAAGGCAAAAACCTGCGGATGGTAGCCCTCATAAAATCTGTAGGCACGGGCGGGTTTGCCATGCCACGGCTTGAAGTAACGTATTCTTCTACCGAAATATGGGATATGGAGGAAGAAGAATAGCCAACCCTGAAAAATAAAAAACCCACGCAATGCGTGGGTTTTTCTATATCAAAAAAATGTAATATTAAGCGTTTTGCTCAGCTACGATTTCGTAAGGAAGCTCAACAATAACATCACGGTGTAGCCTTACGCTGGCAGTATATTTACCAGTACGTTTAACAATACCACTTGTTATGTATTTCCTTTCGATAGGCTGTCCTGCTTTTTCAAGAGCCTCTGCAATATCAGCATTGGTAACAGAACCAAAAAGTTTCTCGCCACCTGCTTTAGCAGTTAGTTTAATTTCAACAGCTTTAAGAGCTTCTGCAGTTTTCTTAGCATCGTCTACAAGCTTTTGCTCTTTAAATGCCCTTTGTTTAAGGTTTTCAGCCAAAACTTTTTTGGCAGATGGAGTTGCCATAACAGCAAAACCTTGTGGGATAAGGAAGTTACGACCATAACCTGGCTTAACTGTAACTACATCATCTTTAAAACCTAAATTCTGTACGTCTTGTTTTAGGATTATTTCCATGTTGTTGTCCTTTTAATTTTTAGAAGTTAGCCCCACCGTAGCAGGGCAACAACTGTATTTATATTATTATTTTAGTAAATCCGCTACGTATGGCATTAACGCTAAATGACGTGCCCTTTTAACAGCTACAGATACTTTCCTTTGGTATTTTAGTGAAGTACCGGTTAGGCGACGAGGAAGGATTTTGCCCTGCTCGTTTACAAACTTCAATAGGAAGTCAGGATCTTTGTAATCAACATACTTGATACCTGCCTTTTTGAAACGGCAATATTTTTTTTGCTTGTTAGTTTCAATATTTAGAGGAGTAAGATACCTGATATCTCCATCCTTTTTTCCTTTAGCTGACTGTTCTATTGACATAATTAGTTTGCTTTAGATTTTAGTTTTTCCCTTCTTCTTTCTGCCCAAGATACAGCGTGTTTGTCAAGTGCTACGGTTAAGAAACGCATAACCCTTTCGTCACGGCGGAACTCAGTTTCAAAGCCTATAAGCACATCGGCCGGAGCTGTAAACTGGAACAGCGTGTAAAAGCCGCTCTTTTTGTTTTGGATTTCGTAGGCCATTTTCTTAAGACCCCAGTCTTCTTTAGACACGATCTCTGCACCCTTTGAAGTAAGGTAATCTTCAAACTTACTTACTGTTTCCTTTACCTGTGCTTCAGATAAAACGGGATTCAAGATGAAAACAGTTTCATAGTGATTCATAATAAAAAAATTTTGTTATAAAATTAGGTGCAAAAATAGTTATTATTTCTTAATTTGCAATATCAAATTTAGTTTTTTGAAAATGCCGGAAAAATGTTTAATTCTTTATATTTGTAAACATTCCAGCAAAACAAACAATTACTAAACATTATAAACACGCCTTATAGATGAAATTAAACTGTGTTGTTGTAGACGACAGTACAATACAGAGGATTACCATCGCAAAACTTGTAAAGGAACATCCGGAACTAAACCTTGTGGGAGACTTTTCTAATGCTACTGAAACCCGGGCCTGCCTGGCCAACAAAAAAGTAGACCTGCTGTTCCTGGATATAGAAATGCCTGTACAAAGCGGTTTTGACCTTTTAGACGGCCTTAAAAACAGGCCGCAGATTATTTTTGTGTCTTCTAAATCTGATTATGCACTGCGCGCTTTTGACTATGCTGCACTTGATTACCTGCAAAAACCGGTAACTAAAGACCGTTTTAACAAGGCCATACAAAAGGCCCTTGATATTCGCAGGATTGCTAAAGATGGCCCTGAAGAAGAAGGCGAATTTATTTTTGTAAAAAGCAACCTAAAGAATTTTAAGGTATACATAGATAAAATTAAGTGGGTAGAGGCATTTGGCGATTATATAAAGATAATTACCGAAGACGAAAGCCATCTGGTGCTGTCTACCATGAAATCTTTTGAAGCTGAGCTGCCTGCCAACAAGTTTTTGCGCGTACACAAATCATATATCATTAATATTGAAAAGGTAGAGCGCTTTAACAGCAAGGCCGCCGAGATAGGCGCCGCGAAAATTCCGCTGAGCAGGAACAAAAAGGAAGACCTGGCCATTGCACTGGGTAAAGATCAATAGGGGTCTACATTTACAGTAACTTTTATAGCGCGGTACTGTGGTATTGCATCAAGGCTGTCCAGCATTTTTTGTATGGATTGTTTTGTTTTGCCCAATGCCTGCCCAAGTGGTATTTTAACCATTATGGCACGTATATACTCATTGCGTATACGGCTTATGGCAGGCTCTTCAGGCCCCAGTACCGGCACGTTAAGGTTTTGGGCCATTACATTATACAGCCACATAGCGCCGTCTTTAAGCTTCTCATAATCTTTATGCTTTAGCACTATACGCACCATGCGGTGGTAGGGCGGGTATTTAAAGTTATGGCGTTCATACAGCTGTTCGCGGTACATACCCTCATAATCATTATCAGTTACCTGGCGGATAATGTTGTGGTGCGGGTTGTAGGTTTGTATCATTACCATACCCCTAACCTCTTTGCGCCCTGCCCTGCCTGCTACCTGCACCATAAGCTGGTAAGCTCGCTCAAATGCACGGAAATCAGGCTGGTAAAGCATATTATCGGCATTCAATATCCCTACAAGGCCCACGTTATCAAAGTGCAGCCCCTTGGCCAGCATTTGTGTACCAATAAGTATGTCTATTTCGCGGTTTTTAAAAGCATCTATAATTTTTTCATAGCCATGCTTGCCACGGGTGGTGTCCTGGTCCATACGCCAGGAGTTTTTAGCCGGAAAAAGCACCTTAAGCTCCTGCTCTATCTGCTCTGTACCAAAACCTTTTGTAGAAATATCGGTACTGTGGCAATGGTGACAATGGGTGGGGTTTGCAATATGGTAGGCGCAATAGTGGCAACGCAGCTGGTTTTTGTATTTGTAGTAGGTAAGGCTAACATCGCACTGCGGGCACTGCGGCACATGCCCGCAAGACATACACTCTACCCAAGGCGAAAACCCCCTTCGGTTTTGGAACAGGATAACCTGCCTGCCGTTAGCCAGGGTTTCGGCAATAGCCTCAGTTAATGTATCACTAAAATGGCCGGTCATTTGCTTACGCTTATACTTGTCTTTAACATCTACCAATACAATTTCGGGAGGCAACACCTTACCAAAGCGCTCTTTTAAAGCCACATAGCCATATTTACCGGAATTTACATTGGTATAACTTTCAATAGACGGCGTTGCCGAACCCAGCAATACCTTAGCGCCATGATAGTTAGCCAGCACAACAGCGGCATCGCGGGCATGGTATCTTGGGGCGGGATCCTGTTGCTTAAAGGTTTGCTCATGCTCCTCATCAATTACAATTAGCCCTAAATCCTGAAACGGCAGGAATAATGCCGAGCGGGCACCTATTACCACCTTAGCCTTTTCGCTGGCCTGCAATACCTGTTGCCAGGTTTCTATACGCTCATTATTAGTGTATTTGCTATGAAAAACCGCTACCTGGTTGCCAAAATAAGCCGTAAGCCTGCCCACTAACTGGGTTGTAAGGGCAATTTCTGGTAACAGGTACAGCACTTGCTTACCGGAAGCGATATACCCTTCTATAAGGCGGATGTAAATTTCAGTCTTACCGCTTGAGGTTACCCCATGAAAAAGCGTAACCGGAAATTGGTCAAAACTGCTTTTTATACCTTCAAAAGCTTCATTCTGCTTGTCCGAAAGTGAAAAATCAGCATCATCTTTTTTATGGAACCGCACGCGGTCTTCCTCAAGATGGTATTCTTCAAAAATATCCTTCTCAATCAGCGACTTTATAACAGCGGCTGTAGCGCCTGCTTCAGTTAGTTTTTTTACCGATACAGGCTTCTTTTCTTTTGCAAACAACTGAAAATAAAGCAGTACCGCTTCTCGCTGTTTTTCAGCCCTTGATAGCAACTGCAACAGTTCGCCAAGCTGTTCTTCTTTTAAAAACTCTTCCTGCAGGCGAATATACCGCACTGTTTTAGGCTTGTATTTTTCGTTTACTTCTTCCTGAAGCTGTATTGCACTCTTAGCCAGCATTTTGCCAAGAACCGGCAAAATGGTTTTCTTATTCAGTATAGCCGATACCTCTCCCACCTTAAGTGCAGACTGCTGTTGGAGAGCTTCAAACACCATAAATTCTTCATCAGAAAGTTCCATTCCATCAGTAAATCCGGGACGCATGGTTATTATGGTTTCGCTTTCAAGCAGGTAGCCTGTAGGTATTGCAGATTTATAAACCTCACCTAATGTGCACATATAGTAGCCTGCAACCCATTGCCAGTGTTTTAGCTGGGTTTCGGTTACAATAGGGTAATCATCAAGTATCTGGTGAATTTCTTTAGCCTCATAAAGCTGTGGCGGGTTTTGGTGCAGCTGTAGTACCAGCCCGGTGTATATTTTATTCTTACCAAAGGGCACAGCCACCCTCATGCCCGGATTCAAAAAATGATACTCTGCCTCATTGATAGCATAGGTAAACGTTTTTGGAACCGATAAAGGTAAAATAACCTGTATAAAATATGGCATTTGCATGGCTTTGGCTATACAAATATAAGCCCAATTTTAGAATTAGCCACTGCCACTGCTTCCACCCAATACTTATTAGCAGCTAAAACGAAACAGTACCGGGGTTTTAGAATGATTTTGTTAAGATAATTTAGTGAATTATTGGCATTTTCTTACCAAAATTTTAAAGGTTAAAAGGCCATCTTTGCACTACAACCTTCTAAAACTTTACAGCCATGAAAAGAAACATTGACTTAACCACTATTAAAAATTTCATCCTTGCTAATGCACTTACCGAAAATGTAATGCTAATGTTGCACCCTTCAAACTTTGAAAAGCTTGTAAAAACAGGCCAAAACAAGGTAAAATCGCTACGCATTGCAGGCATAAACGTAATACCGGACGACAACAACGAGATAAATGAAGGTGAAATTGATATACTTGAAGTACGATTCAACTAAACAATTACTTATACACTAATTAAGGCTCCTTAACGGGAGCCTTAATTTTTATACTTCGGTAAATATTTTTTCAAGGTCTTCTTTGCAAATGGGCTTTAACAGGTAATCTTTAACTATTTTGTCGTAGCCTTTTGCCTTATTGATATCTACTTCATCATTAGACGAGCTTATCATATAAATTTGCGATGGATGCGGCAGCGAGCCAAAGAGTTTATTATACTCTTCAATAAACTGCCAGCCATTCATAATAGGCATATTAACATCAAGCAATATAAGATCTGGCATTGTATTGCCGTCTTTATCGTTTTTTATTACCTCTATAGCCTCCTGGCCGTTATGAAAAAATGATGTTGCTACATTAATGCCATTTTGCTTAAACAGATTTTTAAGCAAAAAGTGGTATATTTTATCGTCATCAATAACAAATAAGCTATTAATCTTCATTAAAGTAAATTTTAAAGGTTGTACCCTTATTTACTTCGCTTTCCACCCTTATTTTCCCTCCCATGGCCTCTACCTGGTTTTTTGTTATAAACAGGCCTATTCCGCGCGAGTTTTGGTGTTTATGGAATGTTTTATACATACCAAAAAGCGAATTTTTGTGTTTTTTTAAATCAAGCCCCACACCGTTATCGGTTACCGAAAGTACCTTTACACCTTTCTCTACAGAAAAATCATAAGATATAACAGGCCTCCTCTCCGGGCTGGAATACTTGATGGCGTTTGTTGTAAAGTTAAGCAAAATACTTTCAAGATAAGCAGGATTATAGTTAACAGTTACATCAAGCGGTATATTAATTTCTATTACCACGCCATGCTTGGTTATTTCATTGTGCAGTATGGTAAGTATGTTTTTAAGGTAATGCCTTAAATTAAGGTCTTCCCTTGATATTTTAATTTCTGTTTGTATTTCTACAAGCTCTTTAAGGTGGCTAATGGTTACACTAAGCCCGTCTGATATACCTTCAAGGTGATCCAGCATTTCTTCCTTTTCCTGCTCATCTGTAGTAGTTTTAAACAGGTCAATGAGCATTTTAAGGTTACTGGCGTGCGACCTGAGATTGTGAGATACTATATGGGCAAAGTTGCTCAGCCTGTTGTTTTGGTTGCCTATAATGTTTATTGTATTACCCAGTTCAATCTCTTTTTCTTTCATCTGGGTAATATCCTTAACGGTGCCAATAGCCCTGTGCGGCATGCCGTTCTCGTCAAAATCAAGCGCCTGCCCCCTGCTAAGCACCCATATATAAGTACCGTTATTTACTAAAATACGGTATACGTTTTCATAATTTGGTGATATATCCGGGTTAGAAGCTACATTTTGAATGTGGTCTACCTTGCTTTTTTCATAATGTGCACGGTCTTCAGGGTGTATCCTGTTGGTCCACTCAGTATTAATTACATACTTGGCTTTCTCCTCATCACCCAGCATTTTACTTAACTGCGCCGAAAAATATACCTGGTTGGTATCCATATTCCAGTCCCACACACCTTCGGCTGCGGCGCTCATGGCAAACTCAAAGCGTTCTTCAGATTTTAGCAGTTTTTGCTCCTGTTCTTTCAGGCTGGTTATATCGCTTACGCGGGTGTAAAAGCATATAGAGCCGTCAAGCTTAAGCTCCGGCTTGCCACTAATACGCATCCACCTAAGGCCCTTTTTAGGCAGCACCACCCTGTATTCATATTCATAACGCACCAGCTTGTTTCTAGAAAACTGCAGCTTTTTCATGAATCCCGGGCGGTCTTCATCTACTATCCTTTCGTCCAGAAATATATCAGGGTTCTTTTTAAACTCTTTAGGAGACATTTCATAAACCTCCCTTACAGACTCACTACAATAGGCTATAGAAAAATAACCATGTGCATATACAGCCTTAAAAATAAGGTCGGGCACTTCATCAAGCAGCTTTTTATAAAAACCGTCTACACTCTCACTATCCTCACTATGTGGCATACTCAAAAATTAGGTGGGGAAATTATAAAATTATTTTTTAATTATTCTTATTATTTTCTTATCGCCTTGGATGAAAAGAAGTTAAAACATCCCTAAGGAATGTTTTATCAAGGTGCATATAAATCTCAGTTGTAGTAATAGATTCATGCCCCAGCATTAGCTGTATAGAGCGCAGGTCTGCCCCATTTTCCAGCAAATGCGTTGCAAATGAGTGCCTGAAGGTGTGCGGGCTAATGGTTTTATTAAGGCCTGTTTTTTCGGCCAGGCGCTTAATAATGGTAAATATCATGGCACGTGTTAATGCCTTGCCCCTGCGGTTTAAAAACAAAGTATCTTCATATCCTTTTTGAATAGCAAGATGCACCCTGTTGTTATCTTTATAAAAGCCTATATACTTTTGCACAGCCGGGCTAATGGGCACAAAACGCTGCTTACTGCCCTTGCCGGTAACTTTTATAAATCCTTCATCAAAAAACAGGTCGCTTATTTTTAAATCTACCAGTTCAGATACACGCAGGCCGCAGCCATAAAGGGTTTCCAGCATAGCACGGTTGCGCTCGCCTTCTGCCAAACTAAGGTCTATTGCTGCAATAAGGCTGTCAATCTCGGCCGTTGATAGCGTATCGGGTAGTTTTCGCATGGTTTTAGGCACCTCTACCAGCTCTACAGGATTATCATCTCTGTAGCCTTCAAACACAATATAGTTAAAAAAACTCTTAAGGCCGCTTATAAGCCGTGCCCTTGATTTGGGGTTTAACCCACTGCCTGCAACATCATAAATAAACTGCTGGATAAGCTCTTTAGATATGTCTTTGGGTGTATTTTCAACAGCATGGGCTTCAAGGTATTTTACCAGCTTTTGCAGGTCAAATTCATAATTTATAACCGAATTTGCCGATAGCCCCCGCTCTATTTTGAGGTAATTTTTATATTCATTTATATACCGCTGCCACGCCGCCATCCTCCGGTTAAAGTTATGTGAATTAAGAATTTCTTCGCAAAATAGCCAATTTTATTCAAATAATTTTGATTTCACAAAACTAAAACTTAAAAAGATGAAACTATTTAAATTATTATCGGCAGGGGCATTAATGCTTGGAGCCGTAACCGCAACTTCAGCTCAGGACACGAGCAACTCAACCCTTTCGCCAAGCTTTGGTGTAAAAGGTGGTGTTAACTTTGCCACAGTATCTGGCGATGACCTGGGTAACCCAGATTCAAGAACCAGTTTTCATGCAGGTGTATTTGGAGAGTTCCCTGTAGCCGAAATTTTTTCCCTACAGGTAGAGGCACTTTATTCAGGTCAGGGGTTTGACCTTGATTTTGAAGGCCCGGATGGCGATAAAGCAGAAGTTCAGCTAGATTACATTAACGTGCCGGTACTGGCTAAATTTTACCTTATGGAAGGCTTAAGTATTGAAGCGGGCCCGCAGTTTAGCTTTCTGGTAAATGACGAGTTTGATTTTAACCCCAACTCAGATAACGGCGATGTTCCCCTTGACAATGTAGACATTAACAAGTTTGATTTTGGTGTAACCGGTGGCCTTACTTTCCAAACAGCCATGGGTCTTTTTGCTACAGCAAGATACACCCAGGGGCTTAGCGAAATTGTAGACAATGTAGATGCAAAAAACGCTGTTTTTCAGGTTGGTGTAGGCTATAAATTCTAAACCATAGCAACATAATTAAAGTAAAAAACCTCCCGTTTCCGGGAGGTTTCCGTTTTTAAAATATAAATATAAATCAGAAAAAATTAAAATTTGTATATAATACCAAAGTTAATATTGGCAAGGTCAAGGCTTACGTTAAATGCATTTGTTGTTTCGGCACCATCAATATCAAGTTTTCTTGTGCTGTAATTTATAAAGCCAAATGTAGCCTCTAATGCCAGGTGCCTGGTTACAAAATAGTTAAAGCCGGGAGCAAATTCAACATCAAAAGCATTTACAGTAAAGTCTGTAGCCCAATCCATATTACTCTCCTGTTTTGTGGTTGCATAAGCCGCTGAAAGCTCAGTAAATATTGAGAAATTACTGGCCGGGGTAAAATAGTACCTGCCAAAAACACCCGCCTCAAAAGTGCTTGTCTTTGTTTCGTATGTAGTGCCTAAAAAGCTGTCTGTCTGGTCAGACTTTTGAGACCTATAGCCAAGGCCAACACCAAGTGCTATATTTTCGCTAACAAAATATCCTGCTTTTGGGGCTACAGTAAACTGGTTTGCTTTATAGTCGCCGGTTTTTTGTGTGCCAAAGCCAACAGTTCCTGAAATAAAAGCATCGCCTTTTAGAAAACCTGAAGCCGGTTCAGTTTCCTGTGCAAATGCAACAGTAATGCATAATAAAGTACTGAGTGAGAATAGTAATTTTTTCATTGGTCTAAATTGTTTGGTTATAACTTTTTAACAAGAATTTACATTACAACAAACGTGCCACTATATTTAACTTTTGAGCTGTTTAATGCCAAATTAGGGTTAAACATCATTACAATTAGTACTACTTTATTTACATTTGTTATATAAACCAATAACACATGAAGAGAGTATTACTTGCAGCGGCTATGGCACTATGCAGCTGTATTGCGGCAAATGCGCAGTTTGGCATAAAAGGCGGACTGAACTTTGCCAACCTGAAGGGAGATGCTGATGAAAACTTTAACGTTTATACAAACTTTCACATAGGCGGATTGTATGAAGCGCGTATTTTTAACCACGTGTATGTGCAGCCGGAATTACTGTATTCTGTTCAGGGTGCTAAGGTTAGGGATGAGGAAATAAAGCTTAACTACTTTACAGTACCGGTTATGCTTAAAGTATACCTTAACGGAAACTTCAACCTGCAGGCAGGCCCGCAAATGAGCATGTTGCTTAGTGAGTCTGATAATTTTGGGCCTTTCAGGAGTGAAACCTTTGATTTTGGATGGGCCGGTGGCCTTGAGTTTTTTGTAACAGACGGATTTTTTATACAGGCAAGGTATTATGCCGGGTCTAACGAAATATCGGGCAATACCGACCTGAAGAACAGGGTGGTTAGCGCCTCTATTGGATTTGTATTTTAAAACCCAACTATAACTAAAACAATAATTATGAAAAAACTGATTGTAGCAGCAGCCCTTTTTATGGGTGCTTTAACCGCACAGGCCCAAGGACTTAACTTAGGTATTAAGGCAGGTGCCAACTTTGCCAACTTTAACGGCGATGTAGATACCGATGGTATAACCAGCTTTCACGCAGGTGCCGTGCTGGAGCTTAACATTGTACCTATGTTCTCGGTTCAGGCTGAAGGTATGTTCTCTACCGTGGGTGCAGAGTATGATAATGCCTTTGGTGCCGCCGAAGACATTAACCTTGATTATATCTCGGTTCCGGTGCTGGCTAAGTTTTACGTACTGCCTAATACACTAAGCTTTACTGCCGGCCCACAGTTTTCGTTCCTGGTAAGTGATGCCGGTGATATCTTCGAAACCAAGAAGTTTGAACTTGCCGCATCGGGTGGTGTAGAGCTTAAAATCATTGCCGGGCTTTTTGCACAGGCGCGGTACAACATAGGCCTTACCAACGTTAACGACAGCACTGTAGCAGGCGACGTTAAGAACGGTGTATTCCAGCTTTCTGTAGGATACTTTTTCTAAAATTTTTGATAAAAATTCAAAGAACCGGTTTGCCCGATGGGTATAACCGGTTTTTTATTTTGATTTACTGTTAAATTATTCATTATACCCAATCATATTTGTAAGGATACTTTTATTTTTACATATAAATAAACACAAATGGAAATCATTATTATTAACGGCCCTAACCTCAACCTGTTAGGCACCCGTGAACCCGAAATATACGGCGGCCGCACTTTTGACGATTACATGGCCGAACTGCAACAAAAGTTTCCTGATATCAAACTGTCTTATTACCAGAGCAATATAGAGGGCGAAATCATCAACAAGCTGCACGAAACGGGCTTTACCCATACGGGTATCATACTCAATGCCGGGGCATATACCCATACCTCAATTGGCATTGGCGATGCTATAAAGGCCATTACCACCCCCGTTGTAGAAGTGCACATAAGCAATACTTTTTCGCGCGAAACCTTTAGGCATCAGTCGTTTATATCGCCGGTATCGGCAGGAGTCATTATTGGCTTTGGCCTGAAAAGCTATGAGCTGGCATTACAATCATTCATTTACCGTACATGAAGCAATTAGCCGTTATACTGTTCCTGTTGTTGGGCTATGTTACTGTAGCCCAGGTTAAAGGCCGTGTTACCGATGCCAAAGGCAACCCCGTGCCCTATACCGCCATTACCGTTCAGGGAACTTATACCGGTACTTCATCTAACGAAAACGGCTTTTACCAGTTAGAGCTCGCTAAGGGCAAATACATCCTCGTTTTCAGGTCTATTGGGTTTAAAACCAAAGAAATAGCCATCACTGTAACGCAACAGCCCCTCAATCAGAATATTACCCTTGAAGCCGAAAGCTATACCCTTCAGGAACTGGTTATTGGCGATGTAAACCCGGCTAAAGACTTTATAACCAGCGCCATAAAAGCGCGAAAGGCTAATGCTGCCAAAACCGCTGAATATGAGGCTGATTTCTACTCCCGTGGGGTAATGCGCCTCAAGAATGTACCTAAGAGCATACTGGGCCAGGAAATAGGCGATTTAGGTGCCTCAATAGATACTACAACGCATGAAGGTATACTGTATCTATCTGAAACAGTGTCGCATATAAAATATAAAGACGGCAGGCTCAATGAGCGTGTTGTTGCCAGCAAAACTAGCGGCGATGACGAGTACAGCTACAACAATGCCGATGCCGCTAATTTTGACCTGTACCAAAACTACCTGCCCTTTCAGGTTAATGTAATATCGCCCATTGCCGATAACGCCCTTAACTACTATGATTATCAACAGGAAAGCACTTTTAAAGATGCTGGTGGCCAGCTGGTTAGCAAGATAAAAGTAACCCCAAAAAGCACCAATACCCCCACCGTTAGCGGCTATATTTACATTGTTAACAACACCTGGGAGGTATATGCCGCCGAGCTAACCGTTTTGGGCAGCAACATACGCCAACCGTTACTTAACACACTGACCATCAGGCAAAATTACAGCTACAACACTACGGCAAAACTGTGGAGCAAAAGCGTACAGGTGGTAGAGTTTGAACTTAGCCTGCTCGATGTAAAGTCCTTAGGTACATTCACTTATGTATACAGCAACTACAATTACAGCCCGGGTTTTACCAGAGACAGCCTTACCGCCGAGATTCAATACTTTGAACCAGAGGGCAATACACGTCCTGACAGCTACTGGGCAGCCAACCGCCGCATACCCCTAACCCCCGAAGAACAAGCCGATTACGCTAAAAAAGGTCGTCTTGAGGAACTTGCCAAAACCAAGTCCTACCAGGACAGCATAGACCGCGGCCGCAACCGCTTTAACTGGACATCGCCCATACTGGGGTATACCTACCGCAATACCTACGATAAATGGCAGCTAAACTTCATTGGCATTGCCAGAAGACTGGCTTTCAACACAGTACAGGCCTACTGGCTGGGTCCGGGGGCATCGTTTACCAAGTTTCATGATAATAACGGCTACACTACCGTTGGCGCCGACCTCAACTATGGTTTTGCCGAGAAACGCCTGCGTGCTACGGGTTATATTACCCACAAATTCAACAACATAACCAAGCGTACCGTTACCCTTAGCGGAGGCAGCAGTATAGAGCAGTTTAACCCCGAAAAGCCTATAAACAAGATAGTTAACAGCATCAGCACCCTCTTTTTCAGGGACAATTACATGAAGCTGTACGATAATAACTTCCTGAGGGTCAACTATGAAGAAGAGGTTCTAAACGGCCTGTACCTGTACGGCAGCTTTGAGTATACCCGCCGCAGGTCGCTGTTTAACAACACCAACTTCAGTACCCTTAAAGATGCCTACAAACCCTACATGAGCAACAACCCCATGCTGCTTAATGATGACAACACAACTCCGGCCTTTACACAGCACAATATGCTAAAAGCCAGCATTATGGCACGCATCAGCTTTGGGCAAACCTACCGCACCAGGCCCAATGGCAGGGAGACCATAAGCAATGATAAATACCCCCGCGTGTACCTTAAATATGAGAAGGGTTTTGCCGCCAGTATAGACGATTACAATTTCGACCATCTATCGGCAAGGGTAACGTATGATACTGATTTTGGGGACGTTGGTATACTTGGCACCAACTTCCGTGCAGGAAAATTCTTCAATTCCGAGGGGATGTCTTTTGTAGATTACCGCCATTTTAACGGCAACCAAACCCATGTGGGCCGTAGCGAGCGCTACCTCAACGTGTTTAACTTCCTGCCTTACTACACACATAGTACTGATAACCAATACCTTGAAACACATCTGGAACACCATTTCAACGGGTACTTAACCAATTCTGTACCGCTGTTTAACAAGCTAAACTACTATCTTGTAGCAGGTTACCACGCCCTTGCAATGCCCGACCGCAACCCGTATATGGAATTTACCATAGGGCTCGACAATGTGGGCTGGGGCAAATTCAGGTTGTTGCGCATTGATTACATCCGTTCTTATGAAGGAAAATTCTTATCAGACGGGGTAGTTTTCGGGCTTACATTTATCGACTTCCTCGAATAGTGTAATTTCTTACATTTTAAGAAAATTTTAACGCTAATTTTTCACTTTTGGACTTTGAAATTCAGTTTCAAAGTCGAAAGTCAAAAGTCAGAAAGTTTTGGGGATGGAAAATCAGAATCTGAAACCAAAATTCATTCCAAAAAATTCGATGAAAAATTTTTAGAAAATAATTTCATTTTAATTTAGAAAATTTTCGTAATTTTGCAGCATAGATTTTTCCTCCATACTGCCACCTAAATTTTTCCTTTCAATTTTCAGCTGTCTGAAAACCGGTTTTGCCGTTCTTTGAAATTTTGGGATAAATTATTTTTTCAGGCCGTCAATTTTAGCCCTGATAATTTTCATGGCATCAGCGTGTAGCAATACCCTATCCGCGTCTATATCATCAAGACCTTGGTTTATGCTCTTTTTTTGAGCATCTGTCAATCCTGTATACCAATCTTTATTTTCCATAATAATACTATTTCCCGCCCTCCAAATTTTTCTTGTTGCGGAAAACGCTGCTTTTAAAGTCCTGTAGCGGTTCGCGGTGGCGGTAGCGCTCTATGTCTTCCCAGGTGGCACACTTAACGCTCATGGTTTCGCCAAATATTTCCATAGGCAGGCTCACGGCTTCTACCCCGCTAAGGTCTTCCTTTAAAAAATACTCCATATCCTCAAGGCTGTAAAACCAGTCGCGGTCAAACTGTACTTTGTGTATCGAGGCATCTTTGCGCACTATGGCTTCGGTTATCTTTTTCATGGCGATGTATGTTGAGTAAACAAAGTTAAGCAATTTGTTGTTTGGCAACAGTGCGCAATACAGGCGTAAAGTTTAACATAAGTTCTGCGCCAATGCATTGTAAAAACCTGTAAATTAGCGTAAACCTCAATCTTATGAAACTTTTTATCCTCCTTTTGCTTTTGTGTACCTCAGCCATAAAAGCGCAAAATGTTGTTTTTGATGCATCCGGCAGGGCAGTTTTTAAACGGGAATATCCGGGCAAAACCGCTGACGAAATTTACAAAGGCGTATATTCATTCATAACATCATATTACGGCTACCATGAAGAAAGAATGCAAGCCGACTCCATAACCAAAACATTACATCTACAAAAAGGCGAAATACTTGACGTGCTTTGCCGCAAATATTTTTCGGGTAAAAAACCCGAAGTAATAGGTGCTTTTGAAATGAGAGTACAAATTACAGATGGAAAAATTGATGGGTACATACAACACCTTAACTTTCACATTTATGGTTTAGACTATTATATCGACTTTAAAAAACTACAATCCGGTGAGCCTGACCCTTTAATTTTTGAAAATGAGTATGAAAACTATTGCAACCAGTTTACAGCATTTTTAAACTGTATGTCGCGAGCTATTACTACCGGTATCTTAAAATATGAATTTGGTATTAACCTTAATAAAGCACTCTATAGCCAACAGCCGTTACAACTTAACGAACAGGGGATTGCTACAGCAATCCTGACCTTTGAAAAGGATGAAAGTACGTTGCAGTATCTTGTAGATTCTTTTTTACACAAACACTACTTTATGGGCATACCTGTAATTGAACAACCGGAGCCCAACGCAAAAACCATTGTTGTAGAGGGAGGGTTGTTTGATGTATTTAATAACAGGTCATCACATAAAACCAATCGTAATCCTATTATTAATGCATCAAACATAATAACCATTAAAGTTGATGGTAATACGGTTAGCCTTACTATACAGCACAAAGATTTTATTGATGATAACGACAAAATAATCAGCGCCACTTTTAGTGATGCCCTGCATTCTAAAAACTATTTTAAAGGCACAACAGCCGAACAAAAGCAGTATTTAATCAAAAATTACAACACTTTTTTAAGCAGCCTTAAGTATTATATTGATAAGGGCGAAATGGGGCAGTAAAAGATTTCCGGTAGATACACATTAAATGTGTCTCACGCACAGATAATAACCTATTCTTCTCCTTTCTCAATAGCATCGCTGCCTAATTCTTCAACCGAAAACCCTGCATTTAAAATAGCGGTGGTATCTGTTATTTCTTTAGTAAAATCAACCGTGATTTTATTCGGGTCGAGGGTTGAATAGTACATTACATAAAAATGCTTGAGTTTATCCCTGTAATTATCCGGGCAATCATCATAGCCATTCTTAAATTTTACACCATCAATATAATACCTTACCCGCGCCTGAGATGATTTGTTAGCGTGGTAGCAATAGGTAAACTTGCAAATGGTTGTGCCCTTGTGCTCTGCTATTTCTTTACGATAGGTATCTTTTCTCAGGGTAGCAAAAAGCACTACACCAATTAAAAAAACAAGCACAATGTAGCCACCGTATTTACCCATTTAATTTAGCTTTTACAGTTAAACCCTTGCCCCCTCCCCGCTTATTATCTTGCTTATAATGCCGCGTTCTTTATCGCCATCAGCCGCCACAACACCCACAAGGTGCAGGCCTATAAACGCCACCATGTAGTACAGGGAGAGCTTGTGTATTTCTTCATTAATATCGTGTATGCTGTCCGGGCCAAACTTAATAATAAGCCCGGTTAGTAATGATGTAGCCGTAAAAACATAAAACAGCACATACACCCACGAGCGGAATCTTTGGTAACCCGTTAACCCACCCTTAAGCGGACTGTAAAACGCAGCGCCCTGCACACGGGTTATAACCATCCTGATGATAAAAAGGCCGCACAGCACATAACCCGCAATGGTATGCGTGTTCCACATGGGGCGGCGCACGTCTTTACCTATCTTGCCGGCCAGGTCGTTATCTATGATCATACCTTCATTTTCCAGGCTGCTTTGAATAATGCCACCCATCTGGCCTTTGTTCATCCAGCCCAGGCGCAATAATACCGTTAACAAAAGGTATAAAAACGTAAAGGCAATAGCCCAGTGTATAAGCCTGCTGGCTAATGAAAATCGTTTATCCATTATGTAGTTTGATTCTTATTTCGGATTATACTAAAACTTATCCATGCACCATATCAGCTGGCTCTATGTGTATGTGCACATGCGCCATTTGCGGGTACAACTGCTTAATGTGGTCCTGCACGGCGTGGGCAATATCGTGCCCCTGCGCCACGGTAAGGTCTTTGTTTACCCAAATGTGCATATCGGCGTGGCTCATAATACCCATTTTCCTTATGTGGCATTTTTCAACAAGCACCACCCCGGCCACTTCGGCGGCACAGTTTCTCACACTTTCGTTCAGGGCGGGGTCAAGGTCTTCGTCCAGCAGTTCGCCTATCGCGGGGCGTGCAATCAGGTAAGCGTTAATAACAATAACCACAGCTGCCAGTAATGCTGCCCAGTCGTCGGCCTCCTCATATCCGGGGCCGCCCAGTAGCGCAATGCCTATACCTATAACCGCCGCCGCAGATGTTATGGCATCGCTCCTGTGGTGGAAAGCATCGGCCTTAACCGCACCGCTGTTTATTTCCTCGCCTGTTTTAAGCACATAGCGGTATAAAATTTCTTTGGTAACAATAACCGCCAGCAAAATAATCAGCGTCCACGGGGCAGGTGTTTTGTGTGGGGTTTGTATGTTGTGTATGCTCTCTACGCTTATAATAACCGCAGCAGCAACTAAACCTAACGATATGCCCAGGGCTATAAGCGCCTCTGCCTTGCCGTGGCCATACGGGTGGGCTTTATCGGCCGGGCGGCTGCTCCACTTAAGGCCTATGTACAGCAGGCCGCTGGTAACAATATCGGTAAGGCTTTCAATAGCATCGGCAATAAGGGCATAGCTGTTGCCAAAAATACCCCCAAGCGCCTTTGCCACAGCCAGAACGGTGCTGACCAGTATGCCCGTAAGGGTGGTTTTTAGCCCGGCGGCCACAGCGTTTTCCTGATGCGATTGCTCCATAACTATTCAAAAAAATTAAGTACCGGCAATAAACTGCCCTGTGTATTTTAGTATTGGCAAAAATACGGCAAACCCACGTTTTCTGCACCCCCTAAATGCTAAAGTTATACACGCCCGTATTACCTTTACATTATGTTTTTTAGAAATATTTTGTAACAAAATACACACAAATGCGTTCTAATGGGCAACCAATTTTATCTTCATGCAACCATTTTAAAAGTAAAAACGTCTATTACTCTGTTGAGGGTTGGGAGTTGCGGGTTCCCTGAACGTTCAGGTCGTCCACAACTTTAAAAACAACTCCCAACCCCCAACAGTTAACCGTTAACCAACCAATAAACCAATATTTAAACCGATACATGCACAAATTATTCACCTTACTACTATGCCTTGCCTCCCTGGCGGGTTTCAGCCAGGTAAAAGGAACCGTTAAAGACGCGCAGGGAGAGCCCATAAGCTTTGCCAGCGTGGTTATTAAAAACACCTACACCGGCACCACAGCTAATGATGAGGGTACTTATGAACTGCCCATAAAGCAGCCCGGCAGCTACACGCTGGTGTTTCAGTCTATAGGCTACAAAACCAAAGAGGTGGCCCTTAACCTTAAGGAGTTTCCGCACACGCTTAACGTTACCCTTGAAGACGAAAGCTACAAGATGGACGAGCTGGTTATTTCTGCCAAGAGCGAAGACCCTGCCTACAAAATTATGCGCGAGGCCATTGCCCGCCGTAAAGAAAACAGCGCCAAGGGCGGTAAGTTTGAAGCCGACTTCTACAGCAAGGCTATCTTTAGGGTAAAGAACGTACCTAAAAGCATACTGGGCCAAAAGATAGATTTTGAAGAAATGGGCATAGACAGCACCGGCAGCGGGGTGATTCACCTTAGCGAAACCGTGAGCCACCTTACCTATGAGGAGCCCCGCAACCTTAAGGAACACATTATTGCCAATAAGGTAAGCGGCGACAACCAGGGCCTTAGCTTTAACACCGCACGCGGCACGTTCTACAACTTTTATGACGATTATATAGACTTTGGCGAAGTACAAATGGTATCGCCACTGGCTAAGGGTTCTTTTGGCTACTACAAGTTTAAGCTTGAAGGCAGCTTTGAAGAAGAACACGGCTACCTGGTTAACAAAATCAAGGTTATTGCCAAGCGCAATAACGAGCCCGTGGTAGAAGGCTACATTTATATTTTAGACGATACTTATGGCATTTACGCCGTAGATTTTGATATTAAAGGCTACCGCATACGCATACCGGTTATTAAAAACCTCAAGCTACAGCAAAACTTCAGCTACAACCAGGGCAACGGCATCTGGAGCAAAAACTCACAAACGTTTGATATTGATGCCGGGCTGTTTGGCGTAGGCTTTACCGGGCTGGTTACACACGTGTATACCAACTATAAGTTTGTAGATACCTTTGATACCGGTGTGTTTACCGATGAAGTAGGCTCTTTTGAGAAAGACAGTAATAAAAAAGACAGTATTTATTGGGAGGCCATACGCCCCGTGCCACTTAGCCACGAGGAAATAACCGATTATGTAAAGAAAGACAGCCTGAGCGCCAAGTATGATAACCCTGCCTACAGGGATTCTATGAGCCGTGGCCGTAATAAATTTGGTATTTTAAGTCCGCTTATGGGCTACGATTACTACAAGAATAAAGATAAAGTATACACATCTTTTAAGTACGATGGCATCCTTCAGGTGCCTATGTACAACACGGTGCAGGGCTGGAACGCCGAAACAAAGCTGGCGTACACCCGCAATGACGCACGCGACTCACTACGCAACAAATACTTTTCGGCGTCAGCCACGTTTAATTATGGCCTTGCCGAAGACCGCCTGCGGGTACAGGGTACGCTCTCTAAAAACTTTGGTAAAATAGGCTATGTATACCTTAAAGGGGGTAACAGCATAGAGCAGTTTAATAACTCCCCGGCTATAGACCCGTTTATCAACTCGGTTAGTACGCTGTTTTTTAAAGACAACTACATGAAGCTGTACGACAAGCAGTTTTGGGGGCTTACCTACAGCCGCAGCCCGTTTAGCTTCCTGTCTTTGAGTTATGGCATAGAATACCAGCGCCGCAGGCCGCTGTACAACAATGCCGACTGGGTGCTTATTAAAAACGACCACGACTATACAAGCAACAACCCGCTCGACCCATTTAACTATGGCTCTGCCCCGTTTGAAAAGCACCATATATGGAAAGCCGGTATTGCGGGCAGTATTGTGTTTAAGCAGCGTGGCAAGTACATTACCTACCCCGGTGGTTACAAAAGCTATATAGAGCAGGTTAACTACCCTAAAATATCGTTTGGCTACATACAGGGCTTTGGTTCAAGCAACAGCAATTATAACTACAGCCACCTGTATGGCAGCGGCTCGTGGAGCGAAAGCTTTGACAACAAGGGTACATTCTCAATAAACGTTAAGGGCGGTAAATTCTTTAATGGCGATAACATTGCCTTTATGGATTACAAGCACTTTAACGGCAACGAAACCCATGTAAACAATGGCGGTACTTATAATAACGTGTTCAACAACCTGCCCTACTACCGCCTGAGCACTAATAACGCTTATTTTGAGCTGCACACAGAGCATAACGACAACGGTTATATAATGAACAAAATACCGCTGCTTAGCGCCCTGCAATGGAACCTGGTGGGCGGTTACCACCACATTTCGTCACCAGACTATAAATCGTATCATGAAGTTACCGTAGGTTTTGACAACATAGGCGTGGGTATGTTCCGCATATTCAGGGTAGATTATGTGCGTTCGTACCAGGGCAGTACCTTTATAGGCGATGGCTTTGTATTTGGCATCAAGCTCCTGGGAGGGTTTTAATCCGTTGCTCCGTTGAGGGTTGAGGGCTGTTTTTAAAGTTGAAAACCATATAAAAACTGTAAACCTGTAAGGCGCAAACCTTACAGGTTTTTTAATAGCCGCTAATGGCCAAACAATTTAATAACACAAATAAATTACACAAAATCAAATAATTATGTTTATATTTACAAAATAACCCGATTTACTGAGGGAACTTCTTCTGACAACATTTTATAACCTGTATCCTGTTTTCATTTTGAGTATTCTTTGATGAATTATTAAAACAGAATATTATGATGTTTGCTAAAAACATTTACCTGTGCGAAGACGATACTGATGATGTAGAGTTTTTTCAGGAGGCACTTAATACCGTTGATGGTAGCTTTAACCTTACGGTTTCCTGTAATGGATTTGAACTGCTCGACCAGCTTAAAAAATGCACCCACACATTGCCGGACCTTATTATTCTTGATATAAATATGCCAAAGATGAACGGGCTTGAAACACTCAAGGCTATTAAAAAGAACCCTGCCTATGCCGCCATACCGGTTGTGCTGTACTCTACCTGCGCCGAAGAAGAATATATACAATATGCACACGCTAACGGGGCCCATTACTATTTTGTAAAGCCTTATGAGTTTGGCACATTAAAATTATACATAAAAAAGCTGCTCTCCATAAATTGGAAAAGCAGTATAATAACCCCTAATTTCAGGGATTTTGTGTTCATAGTTAGTTAAGTTACAGCCTCCACACACGGAGGCTTTTGTTATTGTTATCCTAAATGCAGGGCCGGTGCAATAAGTAATGGCTACTTTTATAACAAACTGATTTTCTAAAGGAAAAAATAGTATTTGAATATAACTATCTTTTGCGAATCGCCAAAACTATATGTAATGCTGTATTCAAAAAAGATTTTCCTTGTGGAAGATGATTATGACGACATCCATTTTTTTCAGGAGGCACTTTTACAGCTTCCCGACACCTTTCAAATTACCATTTTTCATTCGGGGGAAGAACTGCTCAAAACCTTTGAAAGATATGAAGGCGTATTGCCCGATGTGATTTTTTTAGACAGCAGCCTGCCACTCTTTAACGGTATGGAAATACTTGCCCAGATTAAAGCCCTGCCCACATACAACGCTATTCCCGTTATTGTAATGTCAGTGTCAGATTACCCTATTTATATTGATAAAGCCTACACACTTGGCGCTCATTTTTATTATATAAAGCCCTATAACTTCGCCACATTAAAAGGCCACCTGCACAAACTGCTT
This sequence comes from Flavobacterium akiainvivens, assembly GCF_001278115.1. GTDB lineage: Bacteria > Bacteroidota > Bacteroidia > Flavobacteriales > Flavobacteriaceae > Flavobacterium > Flavobacterium akiainvivens. The sequence goes on from NZ_LIYD01000005.1 coordinate 1,860,542, forward strand.
TCCATCAACTGGCAAGACTACACCCACCCCACCCACCGGGACAATTTTTTAATATACTGATGAACCCACCAAGCGCAAAAACGAGCCCGGACCGACAAAGTTATCTTTTTGATATAGATTAAAATTGCTCAGCAGCTCAGTAGCTAAGAAACTCAGCCGCTTTTTAGAAATACAAAACCCCGCTATTAGCGGGGTTTTGTATTTCTAAAAAGAATATTAAATATCGTCAAAGCTAACATCGGTAAAGCTTTCAGCAGCAACGGCTTCCTCGCCTTTTTCGCCAAACAGCCTGCGGAAGTCTTTCTGGTGCCTTTCGCTTATTACCTCTTCGCCCTTGTTGTTTAGTACATAGTTGGTCATTTCATCAAGAATATCCCTAAAGGCGGCAAAATCTTCCTTGTACAGGTAAATTTTATGCTTCTTGAAGTGGAATGAACCATCTTCTTCAGTAAACTTTTTGCTTTCTGTTATCGTGATGTAGTAATCATCAGCCTTGGTAGCCCTTACATCAAAAAAATAAGTCCTTCTTCCTGCCCTAAGCACTTTAGAAAAGATCTCCTCCTTTTCCAGCATATCATTATCTCTCATAATCCTCTGTTCTTGTATATTGGTTTATGTGGGTACCAAAAATCTAAAAAAAATCTAAATAAAGCAACAATTTTAGCTTAATTCTTTCTCACTAAGCTGTTTCAGGTACAGTTCCTTATAGTAACCCTGCTGGCTTACCAACTGATTGTGAGTACCTTCCTCTATAATTTTACCGTCTTCCAGTATAATAATCCTGTCGGCATTCTTGGCGCTCGATACCCTGTGGCTCACAATAATAGTGGTTCTATCCTGTGCAAATTCCTGCAGGCTGCTTAGTATAGCCTCCTCGGTTTCAGTATCTACGGCGCTAAGGCAGTCGTCAAGCAGCAGTATGGGCGCATCTTTAATAAGCGCACGGGCTATGCTTACACGCTGCTTTTGCCCTCCGGAAAGGGTTATACCCCTCTCGCCCAGTATGGTTTCATACTGGTGGGTAAAGGTTTCTATATTATGGTGCACCACGGCTTTTTTGGCAACGGCCACCACCTCATCATGCGTGGCGTCTTCCTTGCCAAATTTAATATTGTTCTCTATGCTGTCACTAAACAAAAAGGCATCCTGCGGCACCACGCCTATACTGTCGCGCAGGTCATACAGGTTAAGCCCGCGCACATCGTGTCCGTCTACCTTTACAATACCACTTGTAGTATCATACAAACGGCTAATGAGCGACAATACCGTGCTCTTGCCACTGCCCGTGCGGCCCAGTATGGCAAGCGTTTCGCCTTTATTTATTTTGAATGAAACCCCCTTAAGCGCGTGTATGCCGGTATCGTCATACGTAAAGCTTACGTTTTCAAACGATATGTTACCTGCAATTGGCGTATGTTCCGGCTGGTTATTGGCAATATCAGGCTGTATTTTAAGAAACTCGTTAATACGTTTTTGCGATGCCTCAGCCTCCTGCACCATACCGCTAATCCACCCAATGGAAGCCACCGGCCACGTTAGCATATTTATGTACAGTATAAACTGTGCAATAGTACCCAGATTGGTTATCTCGCCGTTTATGTACATAGTACCGCCCACATACAGCACCACAAGGTTACTGATGCCAATAAGCAAAATCATAAGCGGGCCAAACAACGCGCCTACAAAAGCAAGGCTCATGTTGCGTTTTTTGCTCTCACGGCTCAGGTCGGTAAAGCCCTCCTGTTTTAATCCCTCAAGGGCATAAGCCTTTATAACACGTATGCCGCTAAACATTTCCTGGCTGTATGAAGATAAAGACGAAAGATTTTGCTGCACCAGCGTACTGCGCTTGTTTATCTGGTTGGCCACCCAAAAAATGCTCCATGCCAGCAGTGGCAAAGGCAATACCGTATACAGGGTAAGCTCCGGAGAAATAATAATCATTTGCGTGAGTATTACCACAAACAGTATTATGGTGTTGAGCGCATACATAATGGCCGGGCCCACATACTGGCGCACACGGTTTACGTCTTCGCTAATGCGGTTCATAAGGTCGCCCGTGCGATTTTGCTTGTAAAAGTTTTGCGACAGGTTTTCATATTGGCGGAAAATCTCGTTCTTGAGGTCAAACTCTACGTGGCGCGACATAACTATAAGCGTCTGCCTCATAAAAAAGGTAAGGATACCCCTTAATATGGTAGCACCTAATATTATAAGGAAACTGGTAACCAGTATATCCTTAACCTCATTGCCGGTTTTAGTGCCTTTTACAAATTCCTGCACTGCCGTAACCGATGCCCCTGTGTAGTTAGGGCCAAAGAGTGCAAAGAGCTGTGCCACTATGGTTATTAAAATTCCTAAAAGGAATTGAAATTTATATTTGGCAAAAAATTTATTTAAATATTGTAATTCTTTCATGCTTTGTAACCAAATGTATAATTATGCTTTAAGCGAATGTTAAAAAACCACGCTGCAACAAGCTAAAAACGCTTCAAAAAACACCTCTTTTATTTATCAAAAACTCAAAAAATCGGTTTCAATCTGCCAATTCACAATAAAATCCGTATTTTTGCTTCAGGTTTTTAAATAATTATCAAATTTAAAACATTACTATCATGATTGCAGAAGTTGTAAAAGCCAATGAGCTACACAAGGTTGACCCGGTGTTTGGCCAGCCCTCGTTTAATGACCACGAACAGGTTGTTTTTTGTCAGGACAAAGATACAGGATTAAAGGCAATTATTGGCATCCATAATACAACTTTAGGCCCTGCGCTGGGCGGCACCCGCATATGGAAATACAACAACGAGTGGGAAGCCCTTAACGACGTGCTTAGGCTATCGCGCGGCATGACTTACAAGAGTGCCATTAGCGGGCTTAACCTGGGCGGCGGCAAGGCTGTAATTATAGGAGATGCTTCTAAAGACAAAACCCCTGAGCTTATTACCCGTTTCGGGCAGTTTGTTAACTCACTAAGCGGCAAGTACATTACCGCCGAAGACGTGGGCAGCACAACAGCCGATATGGACCTTATTCGCGATGTAACCCCGCACGTTACCGGTATTAGCGAAGCGCGCGGCGGCAGCGGAAACCCAAGCCCCGTAACGGCCTATGGCGTATTTATGGGTATGAAGGCAGCAGCCATGCACCAGTTTGGTTCGGCCAGCCTTGAGGGTAAAAAGATATTGGTACAGGGTACAGGCCACGTGGGCGAAACCCTTATTAAGCACATTACCGAAGAAGGCGCTACCGTATACATTAGCGATATTAACGAAGAGCGCATGCAGGCGGTTTCAGCTAAATATGGTGCTACCATTTTTGCCGGAGACGACCTTTATAGTGCCGATGTAGACATTTATGCCCCGTGTGCACTGGGCGCTACTATAAACGATGATACTATTAACCGCATTAAGGCACGCGTTATTGCCGGTGCTGCTAACAACCAGCTGGCTGTAGAGCAGGTGCACGGCCGCATACTAATGGAAAAAGGCATTGCTTATGCGCCTGATTTCCTTATAAACGCCGGTGGTATTATTAATGTATATGGCGAAATTGCCGGTTATGGCAAAGAAGAAGCCCTTAGGCGTACCGAAAACATATACAACACCACACTTGAAATCTTTAACCACGCTGAGGCTAACGGTATTACCACACACCAGGCCGCAATGCAAATTGCACAGCAGCGTATTGACGACAGGAAAAAAGAAAGTGCCAAATAATTAGCGCACATTAATATTATTACTAATTTTGCGGGGCGAAAAAATTTTTCGCCCCGTATTAATTTTATTAAGTTCTTAAAGTAGCCGGATGTTAAACAGGAGACATATTCGTGTAAAAGTAATGCAGAGCATTTATGCCATGCACCAAACAAGTTCAGACAGTATGGAAAAGGAAGAGAAGTTCCTTTTTCAAAGCATTGAAAACATCCGCGACCTTTACCTGCTCATGGTGTCGGCCCTGGTGGAGCTTCGCAAAGCCGAAGACGATTTTATAGAAAAATCGCAAAAAAAACACCTTGCTACCGATGCAGAGCGCAACCCCAACAAAAAATTTGTAAACAACCTGGTGCTTACCCTGCTTGACGAAAGCAACCCGCTTAGCATTGCTATTGCAGACCGCAGGATAAACAACTGGCAGCTTAATGATGACTACATTCTTTTATTGTTAGAAGACATTAAAGAAACCGAGCTGTACAAAAACTATATGCAAACCCGCACCAACACGTGGGAAGAAGACCGCGATTTTGTACACGCACTGTTTACAGAAGTTGTTGCCCCTAACGAAAAACTGTATGAATACCTGGAAGACAACAAACTTACCTGGGTAGACGACATACCTGTGGTAAACACCCTTATAAGCAAGCAGCTGCAAAACCTTACACCCGAAGGCCGCGACTCATTCTCGGTACCAAGGCTGTATAAAGATATAGACGATAAGGATTTTGTGCGCGACCTTTTCCGTAAAACGGTACTTAATGAGGTAGAGCTTGCCAAAGAATTTATTGACAAAACACCCAACTGGGATACCGAGCGTATTGCCGAAATTGACAGCATTATCCTGAAAATGGCCATTTGCGAGTTCCTTAAATTCCCGAGCATTCCGGTAAAAGTTACAATTAACGAATACCTTGAGATTGCAAAAGAGTATAGTACGCCAAAAAGCAGTATCTTTATCAACGGAATCCTGGATAACCTTGTTAAAGATTACCAGGCCGGCAATAAACTTGTAAAAACCGGAAGGGGTTTAATGTAAAAACTATAATATTACTGTTATGAAAAAATCTATCGTAATCATGGCACTTGCAGCACTGGGCCTTGCCTCTTGCCAAAAGAACAATTCTCTTGCCATTGACGATGCCGTAGCACGCAAAGCCGAACTTGCCCATGCAGAATCTGGCAAAGTGCCCGTAGCTAACTTTGACAACCTTATACACGATTTTGGTACTATTAAAGAAGGTATTAAAGTAGAGCATACCTACACTGTTACCAATGCCGGTAAAGGCGACCTTGTAATAAGCAATGCCAAGCCAAGCTGTGGCTGCACCGTGCCAGACTGGACTAAAACACCTATAAAACCGGGAGAAACCGGCCAGGTTAAGGTAATTTTTGATTCATCTCACAAAAGCGGTAACGTTGAAAAAACCGTAGCACTTACCCTAAACACCGAAAAAGGTACCGAAACCCTAAACTTTAAAGCTAACGTAGAGGGTGGCGCTAAAAGCGGCGTTATTGCACACTAATAAATCTTTTAACTATATATAATGGAACAATTACAGCAATTTGCTCCTATTTTGCTAATCTTCGTTGTAATGTATTTTATGATGATAAGGCCACAGCAAAAAAGGGCTAAGCTTGAAAAACAATTTGAACAAGACATTAAGGCAGGCGACAAAATAGTAACAAAAAGCGGTATCCACGGGCGTATAGCCGAGCTTTCTGAAGATACTGTGGTTATAGAAACCATGGCCGGAAAACTTAAACTGGAGCGCTCTGCAATATCGCTTGAGCTAAGCCAGAAAGCAAACAAGGCAAAATAAAAAAACCGGCAGTAGCCGGTTTTTTTATTTTAAGTTTTCAGTCTCAGTCGCAGTTTACAGTGAGAGTGAAGCTACTGAAAACTGAGACTGAGACTGAAAACTACTCCTTCTCCAAAACCACATCAATGGGTTTGTTCATCTTACGGCCAAATTTCATGGCTGCCTGCTCGCTTTCATTACTGCACAGCACATACATATTATAAGAGTAAAGCGGTACAAATACCGTTTTAAACTTACCGCCATTTTCAGCGCCGTCTACATCTTCAATCTTAACCTGGAAGCTTTCTGCCGGGAAATTATTTACTACCGACAGCATATAATTATCCTTCGCATACGGAAAAAACCAGCGTTCTTTTTTAGCCACACCGCCTTCGGGCAGGCGTTTGTTATCATCGCCTATAAGATAGTTAAAACTGAATTTCATAGGCTGGTTCGCCTTGTTGTAGCTGTACAGGTTATTGGTGTTTATAACATCATTACCCAGGCTGTCTACAATAGTAACCTTAAGGTTTTTAATATTATGCGTTTTGCCGTTTTCGTGCGCATCAATCACCACATAGCTGGTAAAGTCATAACCGCAGTGCATGGCATTTTGCTGTGCGCTTGCCCCACCCGCCGCTAACAGTAACATGAATAACAGGTATTTCATAAAGGCAAAGATACTTCTTTTTGGATTATTCGATTATTGGATTGTTCGATTATTGGATTGTTCGAGAGCTTCACTCAAACTGTATACAATTCTGATACCAAATACCCAATAAGTCGAAATATCCAACAATCCAAAAATCCTAAAGATTCTCCAGCTGGTTCCTCTTTTTATCGCTGCTTATGGTCCAGAAGAAGCCTACAAAAAAGAAACGGTCTGCCGGCTGGGTAACAGCCTGGCGGTTATAAAAGCCATTGGCATCAGGGTTATTGGCATAGGTATAGCCAAACACGTTATCGCTGCCCATAACATTACTTACCGAAAAGTACAGTATTTTTTGCTGCGACAGCAGGTAGGCCCAGCTCAGGCTCAGGTTGTTGTAGCTCTTGGTCATGCTGTTCATAAACAATTGCTCGTTAGGGTTATCATAAGGGCGGCCGCTGTTGTAGCTGTAGGTTACACCCAGCTGGGAACGCAGGCTGTTTACCCAGTACTTGGTTACTATAGATGCATTGTGTTTAGCCACAAAGCTTGGGGTAACAGCATATTCGTAATTGCGGTAATCGCGCTCGCTGTCAATATAAGAATAGCTTACCCAGTATTCCAGGTTTTTAAACGTGCGGCTGTCCCTCCACATCACATCAAGCCCTTTTGCATAACCGCTACCCATGTTGCTGTAAATGCTGTTGTATACCGGCATAGCTGTGTTGTACTTTACAAGGTCTGTATAATCTTTGTAGTATAGCTCGGCACGCAGCATAAGGCCGTCAGTATTGTACAGGTAATTCAGTATATAGTGGGCTGTTTTTTCGTAATCAAAATTCTGGCTGTATTTAAGGTAGCCCTGCCCCGGTGTTTGTGTAAAATTACCGTATGCAAGAGAAAACTGCCCGTTTTTACCGGCTTTGTAAGCCAGTGCCGCACGGGGCTCTAAAGTACCCTCTCCCACCACCTGGCTGTAAGAACTGCGCACACCGGCCTTAAGGGCAAAATCACGCGAGAAAACAATATCGGCCTCAGCATACCCGGCCGCAATACCGTTGTAATAACCGCTGTTAAAGTTAAAGCCGGTAGCCTCTTTATAATCCTCATTAAAATCAGTAATAAAATAATCGCCCCCCACAGCCAGTTTAAAACGGTTGCTGAATGTTTTGGTAAGCTTCAGCTTAAGGTGCGCGCTGTTTTCGGCATTGTTTACCCTGTCCTGGTCAAGGCCAATTTTATTAGCGCTATAGCCATAAGCCACCCCGGTTTGCAGCGTAAGGAAGTTACCCACACTACCTTTGTATGAACTGTTTATGTAAAAGTTATCGTTTTTCATGTCTACCAAAACCGGTGCCTGCAGGTTAACATCATCCTGGTCAAGGCTCAGGTCGGCGTGGTCAAAGGCAGCATACAGTTTTATCATGCCACTGTTAAGCTTATAGCGGTATACGGTTTCGCCTGCAAAAGAACGGTACGGCCTGTGCCATTTTACATTTTGGGGTATTGCCAGCTGGTACGGCTTCAGGTCGGTATAAGCAGCATTAAAGCTAAGCGAGCTTTTGTCCCACTTCTGGGTGTTGCCTATGCCAAGGCCTACTGTCATCAGGGCAATATCTGTCTGCTCCATATCGGGTTCTTCAACAGTATTCATAAGCAGCACGCTCGATAGCGCCTCGCCATATTCGGCACTGTAGCCACCGGTACTAAACGTCATACCTTTAAACAGGAATGGCGAAAACCTGCCCCTGGTTGGGATGTTGTTTGCTGTGGCATTATAAGGTTGTGCCACACGTATACCGTCTACAAACGTTTGGGTTTCATCGGCCTCGCCACCGCGCACAAACAGGCGGCCGCTCTCCCCCACTGTATTTACACCGGGCAGTGTTTGCAGCGCCGCCACAATATCGCCTGCCGAACCCGCCGTGGTAACAATATCAAGCGGCTTAAGGGCGCTTACCTTACTGTTATCTCCGGCGCTGAATGTACCTGCCGATATTACAACCGTATCGAGCGTATTTACATTTTCGCGCATTACAAACGTTTGGGGCTTGTATTCTTCTATGGTTACTGCCTGGCTGAAATCTTCGTGAGAAAGGAAGGTTATGATTAGCGTACGCATTCCGGTTTCGGTAGTTTCAAAACTAAAGGTACCGTCTTCGGCAGTGGTAGCACCATCATAAGTGCCGTCTATATATACGTTGGCTGCGGCAAGCGGTGCACCTTTATCGTTAGTTACTTTACCGCTTATGGTGGTTTGGGCACCGGCAGTGCCAAAGGTTATCAGGGCAATAAGGGCTAAAAGTGTTTTCATGGTGTTGGTGGTTTTTTACAGGGCAAAGATGCGCAGGCTGTTTCATACTTTATAAAAAAGGTTACCCAGTTGCATATTTAATGGTATGAATTGTAAAAGGCCAAAAAGCACTTTTAACGGCGAAATCGTTTGTTTTAACATTATTTTTATTAAGTTTGCGACAGGAAAAAACTCTTAATCTGCTTTTAATCAGATTAATAACAAAAATTTTATGACAAAAATAAAATTTTACATCGTATTTATTTTAACATTTCTACTGGCTTCATGCAGTTCAGATGATGCTATGGAAACGCTTGAAGGCACCTGGAAACTAAAAAATGCCACTGTGCCCGAAGGTGCCAATATTCAGTATACCGATGGCGAAGTTAGCTGGACGTTTAGCCAGGATAACCAGCGCCTTACCGTTCAAAACAACATTATGACTGCCGGGCCCGAAAATATTTTTTCAGGCTTACCATCAGGCTCTTACACCTTTTATATTAATAATGATAACGGTAATAAAACCCTTTATGTAGAAGGTATAGACCAGGGTATTTTTGCCTATACCGATGCTAACCTGGTTATTAACTCTGAAGCTGATGCAAACGGGGTTATAAAGGTTTTTGGCAGGTAAATCCTAAATATCTTAAATAAAGGTTTGATTGCCTTTTTGTGTGCCCTATCTTTGTGGTTTACACCTATAAAAAATGCAATTACCTTTTATTAAAGCTGTTACAAACCAAAAAAATATCTTCCAACTTATTTTAGCCTCAGCCATTGTAGGCATAATGGCCGCACTGCTGGGCATTGGGCTTAAACACATTACAGAACATTATGAAGCATTGCTGTTTCGCCGTGCTACCGGTAACCGTTTCTGGATAGTGGTTTTTCCGGTAACGGGGCTGGCGCTTATATACATACTGCGCCATTACCTGTTTAAGAAAAAAGAAAACAAAGGCATTAAGGAGGTTTTTGAAAGCAACACATCGGGCAAGCCGCTACCATCTTATAAAATACCATCGCACTTTATAAACGGGCTTATAACAGTAGCCTTTGGCGGAAGCACCGGCATAGAGGTAAGCACGGTTGTGGCTACGGCAGCCGTGGGTTCGCTGGCATCGCAAAAAGAAAGTTTCCTAAAAAAATACCGCAGGTATTTATTGTGTGCCGGTGTGGCTGCGGGTATTACCGCCTTGTTTAATGCCCCCCTGGCAGGTATATTGTTTACGTATGAGGTTATCTATAAAAAATTCAACCGCCTGTTTGCCCTTAGCACCGTTACGGCTGCTGCTGTGGCTTTTGGCTTTACTATAGTTTTAGATGAGGCGCCCGTGTTTAACGCTGCTATAACCCAATGGCACCTGCGTGCCCTGCCGTGGTTTATACTGTTAGGCATACTGGGTGGGTTGCAATCGGTTTATCTTACTAAAAGTGTACTGTTCTTTAAAAAACAGTTTTTAAAATTCAGCAACCCATATTATAAAATAATAACCGGAGGGCTTGTAATAAGTTGTATACTGCTATTACTGCCACAGCTGTATGGCGAGGGTTACCATGCCATTAAACACAGTATTATGGAAGCTAACACTACTAAACTATCAGTATATTTTACAGTCACTATACTGGCACTACTCATTTTAAAACCCATAATAACATCTATAACCCTTTCGGCCGGTGGCGATGGCGGCGTGTTTGCCCCGGGCATTTTCCTGGGTGCTTTTTTAGGATTATTTCTTGCTGTAGTGCTCAATACATTTTTTAATGCAGGCGTTATTCCGCTTAATTTTATGATAGTGGGCATGGCCGCTGTGCTTAGCGCCAGCATACACGCGCCCCTCACAGCACTGTTTTTAGTATGCGGGTTAACCAATAGCTATGTATTGTTTATTCCACTTGCTGTAACAAGCTTTATTGCCATGAATACAGCCAAAAAAATATACCCATACACCGTTTACAGTTACGGCGCAAAAAAGTAATCTCACTTTATTAACAAAATAACAATACATGAGATACGGCTTTAATTTTAAAGCCGTATTTTTATTGGTGCACAACCAAAACAACAGCCCATGAAAATTCCTGACCAGTACCTGCCGGCAATGCCTTACATTATTGTGGCCGACCCGGCCGGTTTTTTAGAATATGCCACTAAGGTGTTTGGCGCTACACAACAAATGATAGTTCCCGGAGAGGGGGAGCGTGCCATTATGCACGGCGAAATTAAAATACACGATGCCGTTATAATGTTTGCAGGTGGCAACGAGCAGTGGAAACCCGCCACCTGCAGCACCTTTATATATGTAGATAATGTAGACCGCGTGTATAACGCAGCTATTGAGCAGGGTGGCACATCTTTACAAAAACCAACACAGCAGGACTATGGCTATAGCGCCGGTTTTGCCGATCCGTTTAACAACCTGTGGTGGATAACCCAGGGCGAATAATTTTTTATGCTAAATATTTCAAACATTCACCACATAGCCATAATTTGTAGTGATTATGAGGTTTCAAAACATTTTTACACGCGCGTAATGGGTTTTACGGTTGTTTTAGAAACCTACCGGGAAGCCCGCGATTCTTACAAGTTAGACCTTGCGCTAAATGGGCAGTATGTAATAGAGTTGTTTTCTTTTCCAAACCCGCCGGCACGCACATCGCAGCCCGAAGCAGCAGGCCTGCGCCACCTGGCCTTTGCCGTAGCCAACCTTGAAGCATCTATTGCGTGGATGGAGCAGCACAATGTAGCCTGCGAACCCATACGCACAGACACACTTACCGGCAAGCGCTTTACCTTTTTTGCCGACCCGGACGGCCTGCCGCTGGAGTTTTATGAAGAATAGGCCTCTCCCCAACCCTCTCCAAATGGAGAGGGAGTAGCTTCACTCAAACGAGGATGGAGTTCATTCTCCCCCTTTGGGGGCTTGGGGGGCTCTCCTCGGCATTACCATATTAGTAAGCTTACACAATGATATAAGCCTGCCTTCTTCATCGGTAACTCTTATTTCCCACAGGTGAAGGCTGCGCCCCTGGTGTATAATGCGTGCAGTGCCGGTTACCACACCTTCTTTTTTGGCGCGCAGGTGGTTGGCACTTATTTCAATACCGCGCACTTCGGTAACTTCCGGGTTTACAAACAGTAACGATGCCGCACTGCCCACGCTTTCGGCCAGCGCCACGGTAGCGCCGCCATGCAATAGGCCCATAGGCTGGTGCACGCGCGGGTTAACCGGCATTTTAGCCTCCAGAAAGCCTTCGCCGACATCGGTATATACAATTTCAAGGGTATCCATAAGCGTATTGCGGCAAAAATCGTTTACCATTTTCAGCGCTTTTTCTTTATCAAAAGACATAGTAGTTGTTTTTTGTAAAAGTAAAACCACAAATTCCAAATAACAAATCTCAAATAACAAATCTCAAATAACAAACCCCGGCTATAAACTAAAAACGCGGTTTTTCCGTTTCAGGAAATAATAGTTACTTTTACAAAAAATTGATACCAACGCCCATGCGCCATTATTTACTATTGCTGCTTAGTGTTCTTGCCATAACCTTTACTTCTTGCCGTGATGATTTTGAATTTGAACCCAGCACCGGCGGGCTCGAATTCTCAAGAGATACCGTGTATCTTGACACAGTGTTTACCAATATAGGCTCAAGCACTTATACCCTAAAAGTATACAACCGCAGCGATAAAGATATTACCATACCCACCATTAAGCTGGCACAGGGCGAAGCAAGCAAGTACCGCCTTATGGTAGACGGAGACGGCTACGGGCAGGGCGGCACACCGGGCAAAATATTTAACAATGTAGAGCTGCTGGCTAAAGACAGCCTGTTTATTTTTATAGAAACTACTATAGACTACAGCGAGTATGCCAATAATACCACCACCTTTTTATATACCGATAAAATTGAATTTGACAGCGGCGCCAACTACCAGGATGTAGATCTGGTAACCCTTGTGCAGGATGCGATTTTTATAAAGCCCAACCGCGAACTGCCTTCTAACATTAAAGAAACGCTAACCATAAGCGGCATTAACGACAGCATTATAGGCCATGAGCTTACAACCCCTGATGAGTTGCACTGGACGAACGACAAGCCTTATGTGGTGTATGGCTATGCCTTTGTGCCAAACGGCCGCACGCTGACCATAGATGCCGGTGCGCGGGTACATTTTCATGCAGAAAGCGGGCTGATTGTAGACGACACGGGTACGCTTTTAATAAACGGAAGCCCATCTACCGACCCGGATATTTTAGAAAACGAGGTAATTTTTGAGGGCGACAGGCTCGAACCGCAGTTTGCCGGTATTACCGGGCAGTGGTTTGGCGTGTGGCTGCCATCGGGTAGCCAAAACGTACTGAACAACCTTACCATTAAAAATGCGGTATACGGCCTCTGGCTGCAACGCACACAGGGCAATGTAAACACTACCCCGCGCGCCGAACTTAAAAACTGCCAGATATACAACTGCTCTAACTATGGCCTGCGTGCCGTTACGGCAAACATAAACGGCAGCAATGTAGTAATAAACAATGCCGGTGAGGCAGCGGCATCGCTAGTATTGGGCGGCACGTATAACTTTAAGCACTGTACCTTTACCAACTATTCTAACAATTACCAGCAGGTGCCGGTAATGCTTACCAATTTTGTGGAAAGCGTTGATAGTTCAAATCCAAATCAGGGTATAATACTGGCAAGCCACCTTAATGCCCGTTTTGATAACTGTATTTTATACGGTTCGGGCAATATAGCGTTGTCTCAGGGAAGAAATGCCGCACAGGACTACAACGTTACGTTTAACCACAGCCTTATAAAACTGGTAGACTACAGTAATATTCTTGATAATAACGAGCTGTATCCGTATGCTGCTACGCAAATTGTGAATTACAACAGCTGCGTTTTAGCCGAAACCACTACCCAAAACAGGCCTGAGTTTGAAAACCCGCAGCAAAACAAGCTGCGCCTGTTTAAACCAACAGGTACTTCTACCGGCCCTGAAAATGCCGCCGACAATACTATAGCGCAGCAGGTAGGCCCCGACCTTGCCAATAACCTGCGTCCGTTAGCTCCTGATACCACGGCTGATATTGGCGCTTATGAAAGCATAGAAGCCCCTGAGTAATAATTTAATACGGGTGTATTGCCTTTTTTCATAACTTTAGGTACAACAAACAATTAACCTATTTTATTATGAAAAAACTTTTAGCAATGGCCCTGCTGGCAGCATGCCTGGCTCCCGCAATGGCAACCGCACAAACCGAGGCCGAAATGAAAGCCTGGGAAGCCTACATGACTCCCGGTAAAGAACACAAAATGCTGGCTGAGGAAACCGGCAGTTGGACTGCCGAAATGACCTTTTGGCACGAGCCCGGCGCACAGCCCCAAAAAGCTACTACTACCGCCGATGTAAAAATGCTTTTTGACGGAAAATACCAGGAAGGTAACTACAAAGGCAATGTTATGGGTCTGCCGTTTGAAGGCAAGAGCCTGATATCTTTTGATAACGCTGCCAAAGAATTTACATCAATATGGATAGACAACATGGGAACCGGCATGATGGTTATGAAAGCCAAGCCGGGCAAAGATGCCAAGGTGCTTAACTTTACCGGCACCATGGTTAACCCGGTTGATGGCAAGCCCACCCCTTTTCGTGAAGTATACACCATTGTAGATGCCAACACCCGCAAAATGGAAATGTTTGACACTAAGAACGGCAAGGAATTTAAAAGCATGGAAATTGTAATGAAGCGTAAATAATTTTACGCTTTTAAAATATTGAAATCCCGCCCTGTGCGGGATTTTTTTACTTAAATCACTATACCACTTGCAGAAAATGGTTCAGCAGGAAAACCGCAAATAGAAATAGCTTCTTCATCTATTTCAACAATTGGGAATATATTATCAAGATAATCGTTATCAAAAAAACAAAGCAAGAGCGTTTCATTCAGCCTAAATAATTTTATTTCGCGCCCTTTATGGCCTAACCTGTTGTTTACCTCCTGTATATAAGGTTTTTCTTCAAGGATAATATTAAATACTACATTAATTTTGTGTCCATTCCACACAATAGTATATTTCAGGCTTCCAATATCACTATCTGTAAGGTCTGTCTTTGTAGGTAAAAGTTTAAGATAGTCTTTCCTAACAGTAACGTCTTTTGTAGTGTAACTATCTTTCAAAAAAGTAACGTGTTTACCAACCTCAGTAATCCTTAACCTGTCATCAGCTACAAAATCTAAAGATATAGGCTGCTGCTTAACATAATCCTGCCTGATAAGCCTCTTTACATAGCCGTCTTCTTCGTCTAATTTGTGGCAGGCAATTATGCCTTCCTCAAATGTAATGAAAGTAGGGCTGCCGTAATCGGAGGGTTCTTTAACTTCAAGCCAGATGCCATCATAATTTTCCATATCCAAATATAGCCAAAGTTATTATACAACATTAATTGAAAGAACACACCCCTAACCCCCTCTCAAGAGGGGAACAGCTACACCCATACTCAAAAAAAATCCGTGCAAATCCGCTCAATCCGTGTCATCCGCGTTCCATTAAAAAACCTTTCATAATCACAAATAAATCATTAATTTTGCGCCTTAAACACAACAGCACAAAACAATGATCCATTTCTTCGGAAACCAGACCAATACGGTTTTTGCGGTACAGGCGCAAAACGAACTTTCGGCAGAGGATATTTCAAAACTAAACTGGCTTTTTGGCAACGCACATAAGATAGAGAAATCCGCCCTTGCGGATTTTTTTGTTGGGCCGCGCGCCACCATGATTACACCTTGGAGCACCAATGCCGTAGAAATTACCCAGAACATGGGAATAGAAGGCATTCTGCGCATTGAGGAGTTCTTTAAGGTTGACGAGGCCGACGCCAAATTTGACCCCATGCTTTCGCAAAAATACAACGGGTTGGGCCAGGACATTTACACCATAAACATACAGCCGGAGCCTATCCTTGAGATAGACGACATTGCGGCTTATAACGAAAAAGAAGGCCTTTCGCTTAGTGCAGACGAAGTGGAATACCTTAACAACCTTGCCAAAAAACTGGGCAGGAAATTAACCGATAGCGAGGTTTTCGGCTTTAGCCAGGTAAACTCAGAACACTGCCGCCACAAGATTTTCAACGGTACGTTTGTTATTGATGGCGAAGAAAAACCGTCATCGCTGTTTAAGCTTATCAAAAAAACATCTCAGGAAAACCCTAACGATATTGTTTCTGCCTATAAAGACAACGTGGCGTTTATTAAAGGCCCACGCGTACAGCAGTTTGCACCTAAAAGCGCCGATAAGCCTGACTTTTATGAAGTAAAAGAGTTTGACTCGGTTATCTCGGTAAAGGCCGAAACCCACAATTTCCCTACCACGGTAGAGCCGTTTAACGGTGCTGCAACGGGCAGTGGCGGCGAAATCCGCGACAGGCTTGCAGGTGGCCAGGGTTCGCTTCCGTTGGCAGGTACGGCTGTTTATATGACGGCTTACTCGCGCCTTGAAGAAAACCGCCCATGGGAAAACGGTATGGACGAGCGCAAGTGGCTGTACCAAACCCCAATGGACATCCTGATAAAAGCATCTAACGGTGCATCTGACTTTGGTAACAAATTCGGGCAACCGCTAATTTCAGGTTCGGTACTGACTTTCGAACATGAAGAGGCCCCCTCTAACTCCCCCCAAGGGGGAGAACAAAACCCACGTAAACTGGGCTTTGATAAAGTAATTATGCTTGCCGGTGGTATTGGCTATGGTAAAGAAAGCCAGAGCAAAAAACAAAAACCGCAGGAAGGCGATAAAGTAGTGATATTGGGTGGCGAAAACTACCGCATTGGTATGGGCGGCGCTGCCGTATCAAGTGCTGATACGGGCGAGTTTGCCTCGGGTATTGAGCTTAACGCCGTACAGCGTAGTAACCCAGAAATGCAAAAACGCGCTGCCAACGCCGTTCGTGGCCTGGTAGAGAGCGACAACAACCCTATAGTTTCTATTCACGACCACGGTGCGGGCGGGCACTTAAACTGCCTTAGCGAACTTGTAGAAGAAACCGGCGGGCTTATAGACCTTGACAAACTGCCTGTGGGCGACCCTACCCTTTCGGCCAAGGAAATCATTGGCAACGAAAGCCAGGAGCGTATGGGCCTTGTTATTGGCCAGAAAGATATTGATACCCTGCAACGCATTGCCGACCGTGAGCGCTCGCCAATGTACACAGTGGGCGAGGTTACCAACAACCACCGCTTTACGTTTGAAAGTGCCACTACAGGTGCAAAACCTATGGATTTTGCGCTTGAAGATATGTTTGGTTCATCGCCTAAAACGGTAATGACCGATAAAACGGTTGCGGCTAATTACAGCGATGTTGCGTATTCTCAGGAAAACATACACAGCTACCTGAATCAGGTGCTACAGCTTGAAGCTGTTGCCTGTAAAGACTGGCTTACCAATAAAGTAGACCGTTGTGTGGGCGGCCGCGTTGCAAAGCAGCAATGTGCAGGCCCTATACAGCTTCCGCTGAACAACGTTGGCGTTATGGCGCTTGATTTTGCCGGTAAGGAAGGTATTGCCACCACCATAGGCCACTCGCCTGTTGCTGCGCTGGTTAACCCTGCTGCCGGTAGCCGTACTGCCATTGCCGAATCGTTGTCAAACATTGTTTTCGCCCCTCTTAAGGATGGTTTGAAGAGCGTATCGCTTTCAGCCAACTGGATGTGGGCTTGTAAAAACGAAGGTGAAGACGCAAGGCTTTATGAAGCGGTTGAAGCGTGTTCAGACTTTGCAATCGAACTGGGCATCAACATCCCAACGGGTAAAGACTCGCTTAGTATGAAGCAAAAATACCCTACCGGCGATGTAATTGCCCCTGGTACGGTAATCATTTCTGCTGCCGGTAACTGTAACGACATTACCAAAGTGGTAGAGCCGGTACTGAAACGCAACGGCGGTAACATTTACTACATTAACCTGAGCAACGACAGCTTTAAGTTGGGTGGTTCAAGCTTTGCACAGGTATTGAACAAAGTAGGTAACGATGTTCCTGATATTACCGATGCAGCCAACTTTAAGTCGGCGTTCAACACAATACAAGACCTTATAAAAGACGGCAAAATTGCAGCCGGTCACGATATAGGCAGCGGTGGCCTTATTACCACCCTGCTTGAAATGAGCTTTGCCGAGGTTAACCTGGGCGCTGAGTATGACCTGACCAACCTTAACGAGGCCGATACGGTTAAGGCGCTTTTCGCAGAAAACATTGCCCTTGTTATACAGGCCGATGCATCTGTAGAGGCTCAGCTTGCCGCTAACGGTGTAAACTTTACCAAAATAGGCCAACCTAAGGAAGGCGGCGTAATAACCGTTAAAAACGGCGCTACTGAGTTAACTTTTGATGTTGCCGAAACACGCGACACATGGTACAAAACCTCTTACCTGCTTGATCGCAAACAAAGCGGCGAGCAGAAAGCTAAAGAGCGTTATGTAAACTATAAATCACAGCCGCTGGTATACAGCTTCCCTACCCATTTTGATGGTAAGAAAGTCGTTATTGACAGCAGCAAGCCAAGGCCAAAAGCCGCCATCATACGTGAGAAAGGGTCTAACTCGGAACGCGAAATGGCAAACGCCATGTTCCTTGCCGGTTTTGATGTTAAGGACGTACACATGACCGACCTTATCAGTGGCCGTGAAACCCTTGAAGACATTCAGTTTATTGGGGCTGTGGGTGGTTTCTCAAACTCAGATGTACTGGGTTCTGCCAAAGGATGGGCGGGTGCGTTCCTTTACAACGAAAAGGCTAAAACGGCGCTTGAGAACTTCTTTAAGCGCGAGGATACGCTATCGGTAGGTATTTGTAACGGCTGCCAGCTTTTTATAGAACTTGGCCTTATAAACCCTGACCACGAAGTGAAGCCGCGTATGCTGCACAACGACAGCCACAAGCACGAGAGTGCCTTTACATCGGTTACCGTGCAGGAAAACAACTCGGTTATGCTAAATACGCTTGCGGGCAGCATCCTGGGTGTATGGATTAGCCACGGCGAGGGTAAGTTTGAGCTTCCGTACACCGAAGATAAATACAGCGTTGTGGCCAAGTATGCTTACAACGGCTACCCGGCTAACCCTAACGGCTCTCACTTTGACATTGCCATGATGAGCAGCAACGACGGCCGCCACCTGGTTATGATGCCGCACATTGAGCGCTCTATGTTCCAGTGGAACTGGGCTTACTACCCTGAAGACCGTACCGACGAAGTTACGCCTTGGCACGAAGCGTTTGTAAATGCTCGTAAGTGGATTGAGAACCGATAGTTGAATTTTTAGATTGTTCGATTATTCGACAGTTCGACTTTAAGACGAAAGATAATAGATGAAAGACGCCTCTAGGAATGGGGGCGTTTTTGTTTTGTTAAAATACCTAATAATAGGGATTTACACAAAAGTAATTCTTATATAATTTTAACAAAAAAAACATTATGTCTCCTTCAGTTATAATAATACTTATAATCTCACTTTCGGGAATTTTGGGTGGACTCACAAATTTCTACACTATTAATGAATTTAAGTCTAAAAAAGAATCTCAAAGAAATTTAATTAAGTCTATATTGCTAGGAATTTGCGCCTCATGCGCAGTTCCATTATTTCTTCAAGTATTATCCAATAATTTATTAGACATTCCTACTGAGGAAATTACAACAGGTACAAATCAAAAATACCCTATAAAAAACTATTTCATTTTAGCAGGATTTTGCATCATAGCAGCCGTATACTCAAAACGTTTTTTAGACGATTTATATGATAAAATAAATAAAACTAAACAGGAGGTAGAAGAAGTCAAAAAATCTGCTGAACAGGCGAAAGAGGTATCAGTGGCTGCAAAAGAAGCATCTACACAAGCACAAGAAGCTTCTACACAAGTTGCTAATTTTATCGAACTTGAACTAGCAGAAGAAGCCGACGACGACGACGACGACCAGAAAGAACAAATAACACTTGAGACTATAAAAAATTCTACTCCATTGATAAATGGCCACAATAATATCGATGAAGCCGACTTGAAAAAAGTTTTGAAAAATATGCAGGATTCAAAATTTAAAGATAGAAGTATCAATGGATTAATCAGAGGCACCAAACTTTCTGAAGAAAAAATTAAGCCTATAATTCAATCATTCATTGAGAATAATGTTGTTAATCCTACGAGATGGTATGGTAAAGAATTCTACAGACTTACAAGAAAAGGAAAAAAGTTAGAACTCTAAATCAAAGACTATTTCAATGTTTCGCAAATAATCTCATCGGTTGTTTAAAATCAACTAATAATACAAGGGATACCAAACCAAGTATTATTCGTAATTTCCTGTATTTTTGTTATGACTAACACCCCACCCCATGGCAAAAAACAAAACCACCGAAACCGAAATAAACGTTACCGACTTCATTAACTCATACGTTGACAACGACCTTAAAAAGGCCGACAGCTTTAAACTCATTGAGTTGATGCAAAGTTGGACAGGATTTGAACCTAAAATGTGGGGGCCAACCATTATTGGCTTTGGCAGCTACCACTACAAATATGCCAGCGGCCATGAGGGCGATGCACCTATGCTTGGGTTTTCGCCACGCAAGGCTGAGTTTTCACTCTATGTATATTCGCCGGTTGCCGGTAGCGAGCAACTGTTAGACAGCCTGGGTAAATTCAAGATGGGCAAGGCGTGCATTTACGTTAAAAAGCTGTCGGATATTAATATTGATGTGCTCGAAAAAATCTGCAAAATTACTATTGCCTACCTTAACGAACACCATGAATGTGCTGCTTGCAGGCAGTAAACCTAAGCCTTACTTTTTTGTCGGGATAGTAGTATAACGTATGCAAGCACGATACTAAAATTCATAAAATATTCCCTACATTTACCTTAGTAACAAACCAATCCTCATGGAACTTTATAAAAAAATCCTCTTTAAATTATTCAAAATACTGCCCATTACTGCCGGGGTGGCAATAGTAATTGGCTGCATAGTGCTGCTATTTTTAAACGACAAGCCCACACAACTTACTGAAAAAGAATTTATAGATAAAGCGATTGAAAACCACATATCAAGCTTTGCAGAATACGACAACACTTTTGTAATGGACCTCGATTCCGGTAAAAGGTATGCACACGAATTTAAAAGCTATGAGCAGGCCAGTGTTTTTAAAGACCTGATAATGGAAAAATTTGGCACCATTAGCACCGGTTCTTCTTATTATGAAACAGATTACAATCAATATTATCTTGGAGTTATAGGCGGTACTATATGTGTAGCTTTTTCAATATTGCTGTTTTATGTAACTGTTGTACTGTGGTTTGTAAGCCTGTTTGACTTGCTTAAAAGCGAATTCATTGAAAACCACAATAAATGGATGTGGCTTATTTGCTTACTACTGCTGCCATTTATAAGTCCCCTTTTTTATGCTTTTATTGCATCAAAACAAAAAAGGCCCGTAAATTTGGCGCAGCAGAACCTTAAATAAAAATGCCCTTTAAACTCTTACAAATATTCCTTATACTGGTATTCGTTACCCTTGTTATTTCTATACTTGATAGCCGCAGGCGTTTGTGGGCTACCAACCGAAACGGCAGGGCGTTTACAGTACGGGGCATTATACTGCTTGGGGTTATTATACTGTTTTTAGTGTTTTCGCTACTGCGTTAACGTTGCGGTTTGTCATTTCGACCGAAGCGCAGCGTAGTGGAGAAATCTCAAATTTAGAGATTCTTCGACTCCGCTGCGCTTCGCTCAGAATGACAGAACCTGAAAAAAGGACCGCATAAGAATCCGCGTAAATCCGTTTAATCCGCGTTCCATAAAAAAACAAAACCCCGGCCTAAACCGGGGTTCATATATTATTTCTGTCTTTTAAGTTCCCTTGCAAGGAGTGTGTTTTTAAGCAGCATGGCAATGGTCATGGGCCCTACACCACCCGGAACCGGGGTTATAAAGCTGGCTTTTTTGCTCACGTTTTCAAAATCAACATCCCCACGGATTACATAACCTTTTTCGTTGGCCTCATCCGGAACACGGGTAATGCCCACGTCTACAATCACGGCATCGTCTTTTACCATTTCGGCTTTAAGATAGTTAGGTACACCCAGCGCGGTAATGATAATATCGGCCTGTGTGGTTATCTGTGCAATGTTTTTAGTATGGCTGTGCGTAAGGGTAACTGTACTGTTACCCGGCCAGCCCTTACGGCCCATAAGTATGCTCATGGGGCGGCCCACAATGTGGCTGCGGCCTATAACCACGGTATGCTTACCTGCGGTTTCTACATTATAACGCTCCAAAAGCTCAAGTATACCAAACGGCGTTGCCGGAATAAACGTAGTCATATCAAGCGCCATTTTACCAAAGTTCTCCGGGTGGAAACCGTCAACGTCCTTGCTTGGGTCTATGGCCATAAGCACCTTTTGGTCGTCTATCTGTTTCGGTAGCGGAAGCTGCACGATAAAACCGTCTATATTATCATCCTGGTTTAGCTCTTCAATTTTTTGAAGCAGCTCCAGTTCGCTAATAGTAGCAGGCAGTTTTATAAGGGTGCTTTCAAAGCCCACCTTTTCGCACGATTTTACCTTGCTGCCCACATAGGTAAGGCTTGCGCCGTCGTTACCTACAAGTACAGCAGCCAGGTGCGGCACCTTTTCGCCATTGGCCTTCATTTTAGCCACGGCCTCGGCTATTTCAACTTTAATGTCTTCAGAGACTTTTTTACCATCTAATAGTTGCATTGTTGTTTGTTTCAAGTTTCAAGTTTCAGGTTTCAAGTTTTGCCACTCTTATCCTAAAACTAATGTAGTTAAGTATTGTTGTTTTTTATATGCTTCAGTCAGTATCGGTTCGAGTAAGCAACTTGAAACCTGAAACTTGAAACCTGAAACAAATTTATCAGCTTCGCTGCTATGGTTTCATCCCCTTCATGCCGCCCATCATACGCATCATGTTCTTGGCTCCGCCACCCTGCATCATCTTCATCATTTTGCTCATCTGGTCAAATTGCTTAAGCAGTTGGTTTACCTGCTGTATGCTGGTTCCGCTACCTTTTGCAATCCTGTTTTTGCGTTTAACGTCAATAAGCGAAGGCTTGCTGCGCTCTACCGGTGTCATGCTGAATATTATGGCTTCGATGTGCTTAAAGGCATCATCTTCAATTTCTACATCTTTAAGGGCTTTGCCAGCTCCGGGTATCATGCCTATAAGGTCTTTCATGTTACCCATTTTTTTAACCTGCTGTATCTGCGCAAGGAAATCGTCAAAACCAAATTCGTTCTTGGCAATTTTCTTTTGTAGCTTACGTGCCTCTTCTTCATCATACTGCTCCTGGGCACGCTCAACAAGCGATACCACGTCGCCCATACCAAGAATACGCTCAGCCATACGAGACGGATAAAATACATCTATCGCTTCCATCTTTTCGCCCGTACCAATAAACTTAATTGGCTTATCTACAACCGACTTGATAGAAATAGCCGCACCACCGCGGGTATCGCCATCAAGTTTGGTAAGGATAACACCGTCAAAGTTTAGCCTGTCGTTAAACGCCTTAGCGGTATTAACAGCATCCTGGCCGGTCATAGCATCTACTACAAACAGCGTTTCCTGTGGCTGTATGGCCTGGTGCACGCGTGCAATCTCGTCCATCATTTCTTCGTCAACCGCAAGGCGGCCGGCGGTATCTACAATTACCACATTAAAACCGTTTGCTTTGGCGTGCTTAATAGCGTTTTGGGCAATTTCCACAGGGTTGCGGTTGCCTTCTTCGCTGTATACTTCAACGCCTATCTGCTCACCCACCACGTGCAGCTGGTTAATGGCCGCAGGGCGGTATATATCACACGCTACAAGTAGCGGCTTTTTGTTCTTTTTTGTTTTAAGGAAGTTAGCAAGCTTGCCTGAGAAGGTAGTTTTACCACTACCCTGAAGGCCGCTCATCAATATAACGCTTGGGTTGCCGCTAAGGTTTACACCTGTAGCATCGCCTCCCATAAGCTCGGTAAGTTCGTCTTTAACAAGCTTAACCATAAGCTGGCCCGGCTGCAGGGTTGTAAGTACGTTTTCACCTATAGCCTTATCGCGCACACGGGTGGTAAAGTCTTTGGCAATCTTAAAGTTAACGTCGGCATCAAGTAACGCACGGCGCACCTCTTTAAGGGTATCAGCCACGTTAACATCAGTAATCTTGCCGTGGCCTTTCAGTATATGAAACGCTTTGTCTAATTTATCGCTTAAATTATCAAACATCTTTTTAGAATAGTTTACAGAAGGTGCAAATTTAAGAATTTGATTTTGAAGGTACAGTATGCCTTTGACAAAAAAATCAGCCTTTTACGGCTGATTTTCCCTACCTAAATATATACTATGAAATGGGGAGTTTAAATACCAAAGTATTGAAATGACCCCCACCTATAAATATAACAGGCAATTTAGTATTTACCCCCCTATTATCATAACATTTTAACATAAGGTTTTATAAAAATAACCATAAAATAAAAATACCGGCTTTGTAGGGCCGGTATTGTAATAAAAGCTTAAAAAACACACTATTTTACACCTTATTATGCAAGCTTTTATTTTTATAAGATTGTTATATTTAACATATTTAGAGGTATGCCTCCAATACTGAAATAAATATACTGAGCCTGTAATTAGCAGTAACACATCATTTAGTATTTGCAGGCTCCTGCCGAGCATTAACGGGTTGTGATTTATTATTCTGTTTTTATATTTTATCAGCTAAAAACGAAAACTTTATAAATGAAAAAAACCGGTTGGCAGACCGGTCTTTTTTCGGAAAAAACTTGAATATTTAAAAAAAACACAACTATATCTAAATAAGGTAAACAACTTGTGCGCTGTTTATATTCTATAGTCTTTACGGTTTTAAAAAGGTTGCGTTTGGTTTAAAAAATATTTTTATTTTTTTTACTCACAGCAGGCATCAAGTTCAAAAAGCCCAGTAATTTCGGCCTGTGTAAGTACTTTATTGTAAATAGCTACATCATCTATAGTGCCTTTAAAACCTTTACCTATAAATAATGATGTTACTGCGGCTGGTGCAACTGTGCCTAAATTGCTTGTTTCCTGTAGTACACCATTTCTATAAATAGCAATTTCGCCATCAGCCTGACTGTACGTAGCGGTTAAATAATGCCATACACCGGCACGCGCCTGCACTTCTGCATCACAGTCAAAGTTTTCTGACTGCATCTCGTCCCACGCACCGTTATTGCCCGTAGAAAATGTAGCTCTTAGACAATCATAGGTATTAACCGACCAAAACCCCGACTGATACGGATAGCCTATACCTCCATTTGTAGCTATAAGTGACTGGTATGCACCACCCGATACAGCATCAGGCTTGTACCAAAGTGAAACCGATAACTCGGTAAGGCCATCTAATGCCGCTACACTTTGCGTGGAAAGGAAAGACGTATCGGTACCATCAAACACAAAGGCACACTGGGGGTTACCATCCCTGTCGGCACCGGGCTGTACACCCCCGGCAAGGGTAAGGTTAGCCGAACCGGCGGCATCTAAAAGGTTTCCACTACCAAAAGTATAGGCCGTTACAAGGCCATCCTGAAGCGCCGTAGGGATACATGAAGACTGCTGAACGGGAG
Organism: Flavobacterium akiainvivens; assembly: GCF_001278115.1. Classification (GTDB taxonomy): domain Bacteria; phylum Bacteroidota; class Bacteroidia; order Flavobacteriales; family Flavobacteriaceae; genus Flavobacterium; species Flavobacterium akiainvivens. The sequence continues at coordinate 1,885,654 of NZ_LIYD01000005.1, forward strand.
CCGAATCATCATCGCTACACGACACAAAAACAGCACCGGCAAACGCGGCACTAAGCACTACAAATCTGATTTTCTTTTTCATAATATATTATAGGTTTTTATTTACACATACAACAGGTAAACAAGCCTAAACCCTAAGTAAAATAAGGCATTTTAACAATTATGACAATAAAAAAACCGGTCTGGGAAATGACCGGTTTTTGAGTTGGAAAAAAACTTGAATATTTAAAAAAACACAACTATTCCATACATGTATTACAGTCGCCTTCAAGCTCAAAAAGGGTTTGCACCTCAGCTTGCGTAAGCACTTTTTTGTAGACCCTCAGGTCGTCTAAAAAGCCTGTATAATTTTGCCCTATATAATAGTCCAGGGCGCTGATGCCTATATCGGCACTAAATGTTTCACTGTTTTGCAACACCCCGTCGCGATACAGCCTTGCGGTATTGTTTACATCAAAAGTTATAACCAGGTGGTGCCAGTTTTCGGTATCCTGCCAAAGGGTTTGGTCAGCATTCCAATTGTTATCCCATACCTGGGCAGATGGCGTTCCAAAAAGCGGCGTGTTACCATCATAAACCGAAAGGTTAAACCCTCCCTGCTGCCCCTTACGGAACAGGTGCTCATAGTCAGACGGGTTTGTATTCTGCATCCTGAACCACAGGCTTATACTAAACACATTACCCTGTATAAGGGCGTTTTGCTGGCTTGTAGCTACCTGTAGCTGCTGGCTGCCCGTAAATGATATTGCACATTGCGCATTGCCACTCCTGTCTGCCACATAAGCCGGGTTACCAGTTGATGTTACCGTACTGCCGGCCAAATCTTCTATGCTGTTGCTAAACGTCATATACAGTATAAGGTCGTCCAGCAATATGCCTGGGTTGTTACACCCGCCAGGCACATTTACATTACAGGCATCAAAAGCGGTGTATAATGCGCCTTTAAGCTCAAGGTTAGTATTTGCCGTTAACTGTTGCCCGTTAGCCGTTAAAGACATTGGGTAGCCCATGGCATAATATTCGTTAGGCCCCAGCCCCTGCAAAAACCCCTTAAGGCTTTGGTTGCTGGCTATAGCATAAGTATTTTGAACCTGAAAACTACTGTTGTAAGCATATACCGTTACCGGAAAATTTATTGCCATACAACCGGCAGGCTGGTTTGCTGCTACATCAAGCAGGGTAGTAACCTCGCTTGTTGGGCTAAGCGCCTCTGAGTTATCTTCAAAAGACAACTCTTCCTGGCAGCTTACCATAACAGTAGCCACAATTAATGCTAAAAACCATTTTACTGTCACCTTCATTTATCCCTATTGGTTTTGGTATAAACAATTATGTTACACAATACCCTACCTGCTAAATAGAATATTTTTTATTTAGTTATTAATTATTTTTTCAAACGCCTTCCGGGCGCTTCCGCGAAAGAACACTTCGCCGCAATATGTATACCCCATTTTTTCAAACAGGTACAGCATGGCCGGGTTATCAAAATTGGTATCGGCCTTTACACTGTTAATGCCATTGCTTAGCGCAAACTGCTCTATCTGCCTGAACATTTCTGCTGCCAGGCCTTTACCTAAGTACCCTTCAGCAATAGCTACACGGTGAAACACCACAAAATCGCCATTACTAAGCCATTTGCCATCAATACCGGCATAAGCGGGCTCATCATTAATTAAAAGCGCGGCATAGCCCAGTATTTCCTCGCCATCTAACAGCACATAGCCTGCGCCTTTTTCAATATCATTTGTAATAACATCCGGGTTTGGGTAACCGTCCTGCCACTGGTTGCTGCCGTCTTTTTTTCGGCGGGCAATGGCCTGTTGCAGTATATCCCATATTTGCGGCAACTCATGCAGGGCTGCCTTCCTAAACGTATAATTCATGTTTGTAATCAGAAATTTACTGCAAAAGTCTTAAGATTTAACCGATTGGCAATCTCAATTGGCAAAAAAATAACCGGCCCTTATGCAAAGCCGGTTATTAAGGAAAAAATTAAGACGCGATTTTTTTCTTTTTCATAGTAGTAGCATAGTAAACAGCCTTAAGCTGAAATACCCTACCTGAAAATTTAATTTTTTTCGAAAACTAATATATCAGTGCCGCCATTGCCACCACTCACATCAATTAAGCTGATTTTATTTGCGGTGCGTTCCTGTATATCCCAGTCATCTGTAAAGTTTACAAATGCGGCCGGCGCCGAAAAGCCAATATTAAAATCTATATCATTGCCCGGGCTGTCATCATCATTACTGTTGCTGCTGTTAGTAACACTCCAGGTACCGGTGTAGGTGTTGGTTCCGTTTGCAGCCGTTAACACATTACTATTGCCAAAAGTAAAGTTGTAGCCGGCAAAGTGGTTGGTTTCATTATTACCACTGTCAATGTAAGAGGTAATGTGCCATGTACCCTGGCTTACGGTGTTTACCACATCGGCCACGTTGCCGGCGTTGTTGTTTGCAGGGGTGCTGCCGTCATCAGAACATGAGGCAAGCGAAACCAGCGCAATGCCTGCCAGTAAAAAAATGTTGCGTTTCATAGTGTTAATTGTGTTTTATCTACCACAAAGTAACAGCTATTAGCAAATGAAATTGTTACAAAACAGGTATTTACAGTTCATGGTTTAGGATTTGCAGCAGACGATTTAGAAAACGAAAACAGTTATGGGGTTTCAACCAAAATTACTTTGGTATTTTTAATCACGCGGTAATCTCCGGTACCGGACCTGCGTTGTACTAAAATGGATTTATCTTCAGGCTCGGGGTTTGGAATATAGGCAAGCCTGCCGGTAACGGTTATTTTTTTATTAAGGTAACTACTATCGAGGTTAACACCTTCAAGTATGTATTCGCCGTTTTCATTATTTATAACGTGCCCGGCCTTGCTATTGCCTACCACCCCGGTAACGGTTATGGTATCGGTTTCAACCGAAGCGCACCCGGCAACAGCAATTGAAAGGAAAATGAGAAGTTTTTTCATACACGCTAAGTTACTGAATTAGCAAAAGATACCACCATAATTAGTTATAAACCTTTAGCGAAGCCTAAAATAAAAATTTGCACCCACCACCTGTAGTGTTATTTTTTTTCTAATTTAACAGCCCATTTTTAGCGCTATGAAAAAGGAAAACCAACCGGGCATTTGCGAAGAACTCACCTTTGCCGCCTTCTTTAAGAGCCAGGCAAAAGCGCTGCGCAATTACCTGTACTACAAATTTGGCAACGAAGAGCAGGCCGAAGACGTTACCCAGGAAGCTTTTATTAAGCTTTGGGAAAACTGTGCCAATGTGCCGCCCGAAAAAGCAAAATCATTTATTTATACCGTGGCCAATAACACCACGCTAAACCAGATTGCCCACCAAAAGGTGGTGCTTGAGTATGCAAAAAAAGCACCAGACAGAAGCACAGACAACCAGGCACCTGACTATATACTGGAAGAAGAGCAGTTTAAAACCAAATTGCAGCGCGCCATAAACAAACTGAGCGAGGCCCAGCGTACGGCCTTTTTAATGAACCGCATAGACGGCAAAAAATACCACGAAATTGCCGAAGAACTGGGTATAAGCACCAAGGCGGTAGAAAAGCGCATAAGCGGTGCACTTTTGGAACTTAGAAAAGAAATTGATAACTTTAGGTAGGGTTTTTTAATACCTGCCTGTTATAGAGCTATAAAACAATGGCATTCAAGATGGAAGAAGATGTTAAGTTAGCAAAGTGGCTAAGCGGAGAGATGAGCGGGAAGGAGCTGGAGGAGTTTATGCAAACGCCGGAATATGCCACTTACAGCAAGATAAAGGAATTCTCGGCGCAGCTAACAGCGCCGCAGATGGATATGGATTCTCTTTACAACAAAATCCAGCAAAACAAACACAGGACACGTAATAATGAACCCAAAGTGCGCAGGCTTACTGCATGGCTGCCCCGCGTGGCTGCCATACTGCTGCTTGCCTTTGGCGCCGGATACTTTTTATATACCGGCCAAACCAGCAACCACCTTGCCGATAACGGTAAAAGGGATACCTTTTTACTGCCCGATAACTCTGAGGTAGTGCTTAACGCAGGCTCTGCGGCTGAGTTTAAGGAATGGGACTGGAGCAACAACCGCCACATAGAGCTTAAAGGCGAGGCTTACTTTAAAGTAGCCAAAGGCCAGAAGTTTGATGTGGTTACCCCCGAAGGCACCGTTACCGTAGTAGGTACTCAGTTTAACGTTAAAGCCCGAAACGGCCGCCTTGATGTTACCTGCTATGAGGGTAAGGTAAAAGTAGTAAGCAACGGGCAGGAAATACTGCTTACACCCGGCAAAAGCGTAGCTTATGCCAACGGTAAAAACCTGGATATAGCTAACGACAAGCACCAGAAACCGGTGTGGATAGGCGGCAATGAGGTAGCTTTTGAAAACGAAAGCCTTGAGCAGGTAGCCGCCGAAATAGAACGCCAGTATAACATTAAAATTAAGGTTGATGCCCAAACGGCAAGGCCTTATACCGGTGCACTGCCTACTAACGATATTGAAACTGCCCTGGGCATTATAAAAGCCCACTGGACACTTAATGCTGCAAATGCAGGCAATAACATCACATTATCGGCAAAATAATGACCGCCGCCATAAGGCACTTTAGCATACTATTTGTTTTTTTTTTCGGCGCCCGCAGCTACGGGCAGATCGAACAGAATAGTGTTGAGCTAAAGGTTATACTTCAAAATTTAGAAAAGCAGCACCATGTGCGCTTTAGCTATAACGAAGGCGAAATTTCTGCACACCACATTTTCCCCCCGCCCGAAAATATGCCCCTTAGCGCTAAGCTGGTTTACATACAAAACCGCACGCTACTGGGCTTTATGCGTATAAAGAAGTATATAGTGGTGTACAGGCCCCAAAAGCCGGTTATAGCACCCCTGTGCGGCTATGTGACTGATGAAATGGGCATGCCCATAAACAACGCCATTGTGCAGTATAACGGCAAAAAACTGGCCACCGGCGCCGACGGTTATTTTGAGCTCCCTCCTGATAATTACAAGGATATTTATGTGGCCCATGATGGTTACATACAAACTTTTGTGGCCGCCCAAAACCCCGATGGCGACTGCCAGAAGATTACCCTTGTGCTGGAACCCGTGCAAATGGAAGAGCTGGTAACTGAGCGTTTTATTGCCACAGGTATTTCTAAAAAGGCTGACGGCAGCTATACTATACAACCTAAAAAATTTGGCATACTGCCCGGGCTTATTGAGCCTGATGTACTACAGGCCATGCAGCAGCTGCCGGGCATTACCAGCGTAGACGAAACGGTGAGCAACATAAACGTGCGCGGCGGCACACACGACCAGAACCTGTTTATGTGGAATGGCATACGCCTGTTCCAGACGGGGCATTTCTTTGGGCTTATATCTGCCTTAAACCCCAACCTGGCTCATAATATACGCATTGTAAAAAACGGTACACCGGCCTTTTATGGCGAAAGCGTTTCGAGCGCTATAGATATTTCCAGCAGGCTTAATGATATAGGCGAAAACAGCGGCAGTGTATCATCTAACATGATTGGTGCCGATGCTTATGCCAAGTTTAAAATCAATGAAAAAGCCGGGTTTGAAGTTACGGCCCGGCGTTCGTTTACTGATGTGCTTGATTTTCCTACCTATACCAACTATTCTAAACGTATTTTCCAGAACACGGTGGTTACCGCCCTTGAAGGCAATGGCGATGTAAATTATAAAAGTGATAAGGAGTTTTATTTTTATGATTTTACCGTAGGCTATCACCAGAAAATTGGCAAACGCCACGACCTGTATGCCGATGTGATAGGCATTAACAATTCGCTCGATTTTACCCAGGGTACCATTACATCAAGCAACGTGGTTACACAAAACAGCAACCTTGACCAGCACACGCTGGGCGGCAGCATATCATGGCGCACGGTGTGGAATGACAGGCACAGCAGCGATGTAAATGTGTACGGCTCATATTATAAAGTAGACGGCCGCAATGCTTCTATAGAATATGAGCAGGTTACCGAACAGGAAAACAACATACTTGATGCCGGTGTTAAGCTATCGCACCATTATAATTTTATGCCTGAGCTAACCCTGCACGGCGGCTACCAGTTTAACGAGATAGGTATAGAGAATACCGACAGGGTAAACCAGCCGCAGTACAGCCGCGAGGTTAAGGAAGTACTGCGCAGCCATGCCCTGATAGCCGAAGCCGAATACAAGCCCGAAAACAGCCTTCTGTATGGGCGTGCGGGCATTCGTGGCAATTATATTGAACAGCTGGGCAGGCTGTATGCCGAACCGCGCTTTCAGGTGGGGTATGCCTTTGCCCCGGGATGGAAACTTGAGGTTATGGGCGAACAAAAAAGCCAGAGCGCCAGCCAGGTGGTAGAGCTTCAGGGCGACTTTTTAGGTATTGAAAAACGCCGCTGGATATTAGCTAACGATAATGATATTCCACTACAGCGCAGCAACCAGCTAAGTGCCGGCATTACTTTTAAGCAGCACGGATGGCTGTTTACCCTTGATAATTTTTATAAACGTGTGCGCGGCATTACCACCCTTGGGCAGGCATTCCAGGACCAGCTGGAGCAGGTGCAGGCCACAGGCAATTATACGGTTATAGGCAGTGAGTTTTTAGTCCAGAAACAGTTTTACGGTTTCAACACATGGCTTAGCTATACCTTTACCAACAACAATTATCGTTTTAAGGGTGTAGAGCCAAAGCATTTCCCCAGCAGTTTTGAAATAAGCCATTTGGTAAAGGGTGCGGTATCTTATGAGTTTAACAACCTTAAACTGTCGCTGGGCGGCAAGTGGTTTACCGGCAGGCCTTACACCCCACCCCTGCTGAGCATACCTACCACCGATAATAACGGGCAGCCTGTTATTGCTTATGACTACCCTAATTCTGAAAACCTGGGTAACTTTCTTGAGGTCGATTTTTCGGCGCTATACACACTTCAGCTATCTGAAAAAGCGCATATGCAGGTGGGCCTATCGCTTATAAATGTGCTTGACAGGCGTAATATTATTAACCGCTACTACCGTATTAACAACACCAACGGCGGTATAGAAATGGTTAATACCTATGCCTTGCAACGCACCCCAAATGCCATGATAAAAATTAGTTTTTAGGTTTTACAGTAAACTCCAGTTCGCTAAGCTTTTGGGCAACAAACTGCGGGGTTATACTGTCTTTAAAGTTAGATATATTTTCGGCAGTAATATAAAAATCACCCTGCTTTAGCCGAACCGAAATAAATTTAAATTCATGCTCATATTCTGCAAATGCCGGATGCGAAGATCCAACCTTCCATACCATAGCACTATATGCTGATGTGTTTATACTATCGATAGCTTCAATTTTATCATAAGCCCCTAATCCGGGATCGGAAATGGCCCAGTTAATATTGGTAGTTTCAACATTAAAATCAAAACCTGCATTTTTAAGCCCGGGTTCAGTAAACACTATATCCGGCCAGAATTCCTGTGTTGATTGTGCTCCAGGCGATTCCATAAAAGTTATGGGTTTATCCGGAACCAGCCTATGCTTTTCGGGTATGTGAGATTTTACAATAACGGTTTGTTCTCCCACAGGAATTTTTACCGTGCTGCAGCCTATTGCAAAAACAATCACTATTATCAAACACTTTTTCATACTTCTAATATAAAAAAAATCCGCCCTGCTACAGCAGGGCGGACCACTTATAAAGATGAACGAAACAATTAATTCTTAACAATTTTTTGTACGCCTGTAGTACCGTTGGCAAAATCTACCCTTACTACATAAATACCATTTTGAAGTGCAGAAAGGTCAAGCCTGTCTGTAGCACCTGTAAGCACTACCTGGCCCAGTGTATTGGTAACCGAAACGGCTTTAATTTCCTGGCCGTTTGCTGTAATAGTGGCTACATCATTAACAGGGTTTGGAGATATGGTAAATGCAGCTGCTGCAAAAGTTTCGGTATTTAATACATCTACCTCACCTGTAAAGTAAGCCGACAGCGGGAAATATCCCTGAGCACCTGTAAACTGTGCGGCAGGAACCCTCATTTTAAAACTGTGCTCACCAGCCTCAAGGTTACCAAGTTCTACAACCCTTGTAGGTACTTTATCGCCCGGGCACCAGTTGTTCCAGCTCCAGGCTGAGTTAGTATCTGGCCTTGTGTTGTTAGTACCGTCGCACAGGTAATAAATACAGTTTGACTGGGTGTTGTAATCAAAGAAAGGCACGCAAGACAAACCGCCCGGCCTGTAAGACAGTTTCTGAGCATTATCAAGATAAACATAATGCCACCTCCTGACATATTCCTCACCGCCAGAGTTAGAACCGTGGTTAGAATTGATAAAGTAAAACTTAGCGTTTTCTACCGGCTGGTTTAAGTAAAATGTAAATGTTTTCTCGGTTTGGCCTAAAACATCTGTACCGTCAAGGGTATAGTTTTTAAGTTCAAATTTGTGCGAAAGCGCATCAAACACCACAAGCTGTTCTTCATAGGTTCCACTTGAAACCAGCTCAAGAGAGCCACGGTATACATCCTGCCTGTTAGCGCATATTGTAGGATATTCTACAGCTGCACCACCCTGGCCGGGGCCACCCTGGTAACCCGCGATTTCAAATTCTATCCAAAAATCATACTGTTCTGCAAGAACCGGATGGTGTAAAATATTAAGCACATGGCTAATATCCCAGGTGTAAGGCACTTCTACATCGCCATCTGGCACCATAAACGGGGTAATAAAACGGCCAAGCTCAATCCTTTCGGTAACTGCGCCGAACTCGTAAGTTGTTTGGCCTGCCGGAACAAATGCAAGGTTTACGTTACCTATCCTGTCATAGTTATCACACAAAGATGCAGCGGTAACGTTTAGCGTAAGTGTGTTGCCAAAAGCAGCTATCTGCTCGTCAGTAAGCGGTTTTGCAACAGTTGTATTGCGTAGGCGTATGGCACCCTCAGGTACGGGTTCATTTTCAACAAGTCCGCCATACATATTATAAAATACAGCGTTATCAAAAACCTGCAGCGAAGTAGATTCCTGGGCATTAGCCCCAAAACCAAAAAACGCCGCAAAAGAAAGTGCGAGTAATGTTTTTTTCATTCGAGTTAGTAAGTTTAAGGGGGCAATTTAAGTATTTTTTAATAAAATCTTCACATTATCCCGGCAAATGCTTCATTTTAACACACTAAAACACGAATTGAGCTATAAATGTTATATTTAAAACTGGAAATAAATAAACGGTTGCGGCCCTGCCGATGCCGCGGCATACACCAGCCAGCAGGTAAGCCCCAAAAGCACGGCTTTAGCAACAAGTGGCGTTTTGTCGAAAGCGGTGCGCATGGCACGTGTAATGCCCTCCGGCAGGAAATGCCAGGCATAACCAATAGCCATAAGTATAAATACGTTTTTGTATCCCAGTATTATGGTTTCCCACTGTTCAGGAGCAAACGTAATATCGCCTATGTTATGGATAAGCTCCAGGGCATTGGTGAAGTCTTTGGCGCGGAAGAATATCCAGCAGAATGCCACAAAGTGGAACGTGAGCAACACGCTGAAAAAGTTCCAGATACTGCCGCCAAAGGTTTTCTTATCGCTTTTTGAAGGGAAAAACTCTGCCCATATTTTGTGTACAGCAAGGGCTATGCCGTGCAGCGCACCCCATATAATAAAACGCAGGCTGGCACCGTGCCACAAGCCGCCAAGCAGCATGGTGGTAAGCAGGTTTACATTGGTAAACATGGTTTTTTCGCGGGTTTTGCTCAGCACGAAGGTTAGTGTAAATACTGCAAGAGCTGAAACACCTAATATAAGCGGTATGTTGCTGGTGCGCGAAAAATTAATGCCAAACACTATAAGCCCGAAGAAAAACAACGCCGGAAATAAAAAGCCCCCAAAGCTGCCGTGTCGGTTGCCCCCTACTGATATGTAAAGAAAATCTTTTAGCCAGGTAGATAGCGATATGTGCCACCTGCGCCAAAATTCGGTTATGCTGGCTGATTTGTATGGCGTACGGAAGTTGGTAGGCAACTTAAAGCCCAAAAGCAGCGCTATACCTATAGCCATATCGCTATAGCCGCTAAAGTCGCAGTATATCTGTATGGTATAGCCGTAGGCCGCCATAAGGTTTTCAAACGGGGTGTAGGCGCTGGGCAGGTCAAACACGCGGTCTACAAAGTTTATGGAGATATAATCAGATATTACCGTTTTCTTGATAAGGCCGCCAATGATGAGGAACAGCGCACGGTTAACGTCGTCTTTGGTAAGCTGTAGTTTGGCGTATATCTGCGGGATAAAGTCCTTTGCACGAACAATGGGCCCTGCCACCAGCTGCGGGAAGAACGACACAAAAAACAGGTAGTCTATATAGTCTTTTGCCGGGGTGATTTCCTTTCGGTACACCTCTATAATGTATGATATACTCTGGAAGGTGTAGAACGAGATACCCACCGGCAGTATGATTTTATGGAACGTGTAATTCCATCCCATAAGGGCACTGCTGCTCTCTAATATAAAATTGGTATACTTAAAGTAGCCCAGGAACGTAAGGTTAACTATTACGCTAAACCACAGGTAGAGCCTGCGCTGCACGGGGCGTTCTTCCCTGTAAAGGAAAAAACTGAGGGTGTAATCTACCACCGATGACATTACCAACAACAGGAAATACCACTCGCTGCACAGGTAGTAAAAATACAGCGAGAACGCCGCAGTGATTATCAGCCGCAGCTTAAAAGTATTGTGCACGGCAATATATACCGCATAAAACAGCAGGAACAGCGCCAAAAACTTATCGGTGCTGAAAAGCATAGGTTTATCAGGGTCATACACAAACCACTGCACCACCTTATCCCATGTGAATTTCTGCAATAAATGATCAAGCCACATTACTTCCTGTTTGTTTTAAAATTGTCGTATGCTTTAATAAATGCTTCAATAAATAGTTTGCCCTGCTTTTCGTAGCCATCTTTGGTATAGTGCACCCTATCGGTACTGATAAACCCTTTTTTGGCATTGCGGGGCACACTGTACAGGCCACCCATTTCGCTGTACATATCCCAGGTTGCAAGGTTTTTCTCTGCTTCCTGCATGGCTATACCCTTGGCATAGGCCGCAGCAAATGTATTGGGGTATTTGCGTTTAAAGAGCGATGGCGGCGGTGTGGTTATTAGTATGGCGGCATCCGGGCACTGCGCCCTTACATTAGCCACAAACTGGTTAAGCTGCTGTAAAAAGGCATCGGCGCCCATTTTGTCGAACGACTCGTTAGTGCCCAGCGAAATAACCACCAAATCAGGCTTCAGGGCCGGCAGCTGCTCAAAAAACAGAGGGAAACGGTTGTAATCGCTGGCCTTGGCACCGTTTACACCTATGGTGTGGTATACAATGCCCGGGGCATCATTTTCCAGCACCAGGCCGCTAAGGCTGTATTCTTTACGCTCGCCGTGGGGCAGCAGGTATATTTTATCTATGGCAGCATCACTATGGTAATAGTGCGAAAGCGAATCGGCCTGTAGCGCCAGCGGTATAAATTCTGAGCGCTTTATTTCTTTCTTTTCTTTTTGGCTGGTGGGTATCTTAAGCGTTTTACCTGCACGGATGTTGTTGTTTTTAAGCCCGTTGGCACGTTTTAGCTCGGTTATGGTAACGCCATACTTTCGGGCTATGCTACCCAGCACCTCGCCGCTTTTTATTTTGTGGTGGATTACCTTGGGCACCGTGCTTTCCATAATAATGGTTTTGCTGCTGGTAGCCATGTCAAACGCCTCCTCATTGCCCGGGGTAATAACCTTTATGGTGTTGAAGTTATAAGCGCTATCTTTAACGTTAAGCTCTACGGCAAAATTTTCATGGGTTTCAAGGGCTATACCGCTAAGACCCACCTCCATATCAGGTTCGGCGGCATAAATCACGCGGCGGCTGTTCCATGAGGCGTTGCTTTTGTAGCGGGTATTGTAGGTGCCGTTAGTTTTTGCAAGCTGGTGCGGAAAGCTAAACCCGGCCCCACCGTTGCCATACTGCTCCTGCAGGCCTTTGCGTATACAGTTGGTAAACAAATCGGCCTGTATGTGGCTGTCGCCAATGTGCACAATGTTTACATGCCCTTTGCCCTGCTCCTGCATGTAGTACAGCTTTTCAAAAAACAGGCTAAGCGATGATGTATTGGTAATATTGTTGGGGCCAGCCACCTCTATGCTGTCTATAAGCGTGGTAACAAGGCTGTCCATAGCCACCTCATCTACATCGGCAATGGCAATGCTGTCTGTTTCTACCTCAAGCGAGTCTACCTGTGCCATAACGGTACAGGTACACAACAGGCATAGTATGTACAGCAGTTTATTCAGCATTTGTAGTGGTAGTGTCTATCCTTCGGGTTACAGAATCCGGCCTTGGCGCCGTTCTTACCGGCTTGGGGTGTTGTACCGGCTGCACGGGCTGTACAGGCGTTTTGGTTTCCGGCTTAACTGAATCAGGCTGCGGTGCAGGTTTGGGCTTCTCCGGGCCTTTTTTTCCGCGCAGGCGCTTGTAGGTTTCATAACCGTCGTTTATCTGGCTGTAAATAAGCCCCGATACCTTTTTGGCACCGCGCATATTAAAGTGCGTATAGTCTTTATTGGCAAGGGCCGGAACTTCCTGCTCTACCCATTTAACCATAGAGCCATCGCCGCCCATAAGGGTGTACAGGTTTACGTAAGCCGACTGCGTTTGCACCGCATAGCGCTTTTGCGCCAGGGCAAGCGGCACCACGGCCGAGTCGGTTTTCATCTCGGTATCGTACTTGGTTGACTTATCGGCAGTTGAAACCACGAGTATAGTTACACCAGGGAAGCATTCGCGCAGGTGATTTACCACGGTAGCCATGCGTTTTTCATACCAGCTGTAGTTAAGTTTGCCGTAGTTAAGCACGTTTGTACCGTAATGCAGTATTACCAGGTCATACCCCAGCTTATCGTTAAACGACTTCATAAGGGCGGTGTTAAGCGTGCCGTTTGGCAGGCCAGAGTTGCCTCGTGTGCCAAAGTTATCTACGTGTACGCCCTTGCCATCGTCAAAATTAAAGCCGTAAACAGGTATGGTATCAGCCTTTATAAAGTCGGCTTTAAAACCTTTTACGTTATCAGCAAGCCTCATGGTGTTGAGCAGGCCGGTTGGGTTTAGCTTCTTGGTAAGGGTATCGTTGCCTATAATCACATTAAGGCTGGCCTTAGTATTACCGCTGCGCCCGTAAAACAGCGTAGGGTTGTTAAGCGAACTGATATGTGGCTTGTTAACCGCCTTAAATTTAATCCACACCGGGTTAACGGTATCGTGCTTTGCAAAAAACACGTGGCCGGTAATGCCAAACGGCTTCGGAGGGTTCTTTACCTTAAGGTAGCTTACGGTTTTCCAGTTGTTAGAATACTGGTGGGTTAGCGTACTGCGCGATGGTGCGCTTTCTGATGTAATGTTTACAAAGCCCACGCCCTCTCCGCCAAAACGGCTTTGAAGCTCTTCGCGCAGGTCTTTTACAATCAGGTCGCCATCGGTCATTGAGTCGCCAAAATAGGCTATGCGCACATTGCCCTGGCCTGTGGTTTCAAGCTGCAACAGCTTTTCATAAAACTCCACCAGGTTTTGGTTGCCCTTGTAGTTTTCAAAATCCTCGGTGGGGAATTTAATGCCGTTTACCGCCGCAAGGTGAATGGGCGATGATTTGGCAAGGGTATCTCCGGCAGAATCATCTATAGTATCGTTAACCGCCTCAAGCATAAGGCTGTCTACCACCACGTTTTTGGTATTGCCGGTGGTTTCGGTAAATATCTTTTCGGGCAGCACCTCCTGAAAGCCCAGGAAGGCAGCCACGGCAAGCACCACTATAATATATGACTGGGAAAAATATGATTTGTCCTGGCTCACGGTGTCTTAATAGTTTTAGGGAGAATTACATACGCTCCGGCACGTTAATGCCCAGCAGCGCAAAAGCAGCCTTAATGGTTTCGCCCACTTTTTCACTCAGCTGTGTGCGGAATACTTTTTCGGTTTCCTGCTCAGCGCCTAATACCGGTACGCTTTGGTAGAACGAGTTGTACTCCTTAACCAAATCATAGGTATAGTTTGCCACAAGGGCCGGGCTGTAGCTGTTTGCCGCGCTTTGCACCACATCAGGAAACTGGGCTATGCTCTTTATAAGCGCTTTTTCCTTTTCGTGAAGCTGTACCTCAGCAACCGGCAGCGTAACCGACCTGTTAAAATCAGCACGACGCAGCAGGCTTTGTATGCGTGCGTAAGTGTATTGAATGAACGGGCCTGTGTTTCCTGCAAAATCAACCGACTCTTTCGGGTCGAACAATATGCGTTTTTTAGGGTCAACCTTTAGGATGTAGTATTTTAACGCACCCAGGCCTATAATGTTATATAAACGTGCTTTTTCTTCATCGGTATAGCCATCGAGCTTGCCTAATTCTTCCGATATAGACTGCGCGGTGGCGGTCATTTCGTCCATAAGGTCGTCAGCATCTACCACGGTGCCTTCGCGGCTTTTCATTTTACCGCTTGGCAGGTCTACCATGCCGTAAGACAGGTGGTACAGGTGTTCTGCCCAGTCATACCCCAGTTTTTTAAGGATAAGGAACAGCACCTTAAAGTGATAATCCTGCTCGTTGCCCACGGTATACACCATGCCGCCCACATCAGGAAAATCTTTAACACGCTGTATGGCAGTACCTATATCCTGCGTTATGTATACCGAAGTACCGTCTGAACGCAGTACGATTTTACGGTCAAGGCCGTCCGGCGTAAGGTCTATCCAAACTGAGCCATCAGGATCTTTTTCAAACACGCCCTTGGCAAGGCCTTCTTCTACAACATCCTTACCTAAAAGGTAGGTATTGCTTTCGTAATAGTTTTTATCAAAATCAACGCCTATGGCTTCAAACGTAGCATCGAAACCTTTGTATACCCAGCCGTTCATTTTTTCCCAAAGGGCTACAACGGCTGCATCGCCGGCTTCCCACTTGCGGAGCATTTCCTGGGCTTCCAGCATAATCGGGGCCTGTTTTTTAGCCTCATCTTCGGTTGAACCTGCGGCTACAAGTCCGTTAATTTCGTTCTTATACGCCTTGTCAAATTCCACATAATACTTGCCTACCAGTTTATCGCCTTTAAGGCCACTGGTTTCGGGGGTTTCGCCATTGCCGAACCTCTCCCACGCAATCATGCTTTTGCAAATGTGTATACCGCGGTCGTTAACCACCTGTGTTTTATACACCTTTTTGCCTGCCGCCTGTAAAATTTGTGCTACAGAATAGCCCAAAAGCACGTTGCGCACGTGGCCCAGGTGCAGGGGCTTGTTGGTATTGGGCGATGCATACTCTACCATTACGGCTTTGCCATCGGCATCGGGCTGGCGGGTACCAAATGCATCGTCACCTTTAATTTCGTTAAAGTAATTGATGTAATAGGCATCTGAGATTACAATGTTAAGGAAGCCCGCCACTACGTTGAAACGGTCTACAACATTAGTATTTTCTACAAGGTAGGCGCCTATTTTGTTGCCCAGTTCTACCGGGTTGCTGCCCTTAATAACTTTTAGCAACGGAAAGATAACCAGCGTAATATCGCCCTCAAAATCGCGCCTGGTGGCCTGTAGTTCTGCCTTGTCTAACTCTATGTTGAAAAGGGCCTGTACAGCCGCCTGAATGTGGGTGGTAATGATTTGCGATAATGCCATTAGTTACTCGTTTTTTAAAGCGTGCAAAGATAATACTATTTTGCCAAGTTACAGAAACTGCGGCCACTAAATAATTTGTTAAAACAACCCGCTGTTTTACAGCCTGTATGACAAAATCGTATTGTGTTTTGACAAAATGCGTTAACACATCTTATGGTCACAAATACCATCAATTAAATCGTTTTCGTAAATTGCCGCCATAACCAAACTCCAGATTTATGAGAACAACTTTAGTAAAAATGATGCTTGCCCTGTGGTGTGTGGCCATAGCCACATCGTGCAGTGATGACGAGGGTTCAACCGCAAAAGACCCGCTGGCTTTTAGCATTACACCCGAAACCATTGCCTTTCCGGCAAACGGCGGTAACAGTATTATTAACATCCACCTTGACAGCGCAAAGGACTGGACGCTAAGCAACACCGCAGATTGGATTACGGTAGAGCGTAATTCGGGCAACGGCATAAGCCACATTAGCATGGCCGTGGCCGCCAATGAAAGCACCGAAGCACGCCAAACCACCATTGCTGTAACCTCTGACGGCGAAACACGCCAGGTGGCTATTACACAGGCAGGCAGCGAACCTGAACCTGTTTTTACATACGATATTGAACCCGACCCCAGTAATATGGGTACGCTTACCAGTGTGGAGCTCGCCGCACAAATGGGTACCGGATGGAACCTGGGCAACTCTCTGGAAGCCATAGGCGGCGAAACGGCCTGGGGCAACCTCGCCACCACGCAGTCGCTTATTGATGCCGTAAAGGCCGCCGGGTTTACCACCATACGCATTCCGGTGTCATGGAGCGTATTTAGCAACCAAACCGATTATACCATAAACCCTACCTGGCTGGCCCGTGTGGAAGAGGTGGTTAACTATGCCCTGAGCAACAATATGTATGTAATTATGAACGAACACTGGGATGGCGGCTGGCAGCAGCCTACTTATGCACAACAGGAGTATGTAAACAACCGCCTGGCTGCTATGTGGAAACAGATTGCAACACACTTTCGTGATTATGACTACCACCTGATTTTTGCGGGCACCAACGAAATTATGGTAACCGATAATTACAACACCCCTACTACCGAATACTATACGGTACAGAACAGCTTTAACCAAACGTTTGTTACGGCGGTACGCGCAACCGGAGGGCGCAATGCCTACCGCTACCTTACTGTACAGGGCTTTAATACCAACATAAACCACACGGTGGCGTTTGCCGAAATTCCGGAGGATGTTACCCCTAACCGCCTGCTTATGGAGGTGCATTATTACGACCCGTATAACTTTACGCTTAACGAAAACAGTACCATTACACAATGGGGCAGCATTGCCACCGACCCTGCCCTTACCGAAACCTGGGCTAATGAAAGCTATGTTGATGCACAGTTCCAAAGTATGAAAACCAACTTTATAGACCAGGGCGTGGGTGTTATACTGGGCGAGTTTGGCGCCATTGTGCGCACTGATGTGGCAGGCAGCGAAACCTACCGCGAGCATTATATTAACTATGTAAGCACATCGGCGCGCAGCCACGGCCTTGTGCCTGTGTATTGGGATAACGGCTTTATAGGCAACCATACCATGGCGCTCTTTAACCGCAATACGGGCGAGGTGCTGTATCCGGGGATACTTGAGGCGGTTATGCCATAATCAGATAGCAGGTGGCAGTTTGCAGTTTGCAGTTGACATAGGAGTAAGCGGGTGTGAGTGAAGCTATTCCCCTCCCACAACTATCTCGTAGACACAAGTAAAGTCTAATTTTTTTGACACAAAGGCCACAAAGATTTACACCAAGAACACCAGGTTTTTTACTCTTAAAGACCACAAAGCTTTATGGTCTTTATAAAGATAGTCTGATTTGTGACCTTTGTGTAAATCTTTGTGTTCGTTGTGGTTAAAAAACATCATTGTTGAAGATGTGTTTATTTTTATCAAACACAAAGACACTAAGATCACAAAGGAAAATATAAAAGTTTGAAGCAACTTCTTTGTGGCCTTTGTGCAAACCTTTGTGTTCGTTGTGGTTAAAAAAACATAATTGTTGAAGATATGTTTATTTTTATCAAACACAAAGACACTAAGATCACAAAGTTTTGAAAATAAGCAACTTGAAATTTTACTTTGTGCTCTTTGTGTCTTTGTGTTTAAACCTTTAATCCCCTATAGCATAGAATACTACAGGGGATTTTTATTTACCGAAATGGATTGCCTACGGCAAAAAGCCAACCCATTCAAACCGTTGCTACCGAAATTTTTTCCCTACGGGAAACAGCCCCGCATACTACCGTTTAACGATTTTTACAGGCAGTAAGATATCTGAAAAGCATTCTTCACTACAAAAAATTAATTTCTTAAAACAAAATCAAACACCCATAATTCCCTAAATTAAAATAACTTACATCTTAAAAAGATTCTAAATAATAAAATTGTAACAAAATCGTGTAACAAAATATTTCGTCGTTAGTCTTATGAGCATATCATCAATCAGGCCCGGCGGCGGGCTAACCACCCGCCGCTTTTTTAAGGCTAACAATTAATTAACGAACAATGAAGTTACACATGCTGTTTGTGCTGCTTATTGGCAGCATCACAACTCTTTTTGCCCAAAATCCAGGTAGCATATCAGGTAAAATTACCGATGGCACTACCAAAGAACCCCTGCCTTATGTAAGCATTGTGGTTAAAGACGGCGCTACCGTTGCCGCAAGTGACGTAAGTACCGAAACGGGCGATTTTACCATAAAAAACCTTCCGCTTAAAAGCTATACCGTAGAAGTAACCTACATGGGTTATGAAACTAAAGTAATGAGCGCAACACTGACTGATGCCTCTAAATCGGCTGCACTGGGCGTTATTGCCCTGGGCGAATCGGCCACACAGCTTGAGGAGGTTGAAATTGTAAAAGAGCTTACCACCATAGAGCAAAAAATAGACCGTAAGGTTATTAATGTGGGGCGTGACCTTACCACCGCAGGCGCTACTGCCAGCGAAATCATGAACAACATTCCATCGGTTAACGTAGACCAGGACGGTAATATATCGCTTCGCGGTAACGCTAACGTGCGTGTGCTTGTAGACGGCCGCCCTACCAATATTGATGCGGCTACATTGCTAAAGCAAATCCCCAGCACATCCATCAAAAAAATTGAGCTTATTACCAACCCCAGCGCCAAGTACAACCCCGAGGGTATGAGCGGTATTATTAACATTGTACTGCACAAAAACGCTAACGACGGTTTTAACGGCAGCTTTAATGCGGGTATTACCTTTGGTGAAACGCCTAAATTCAACAACTCGCTCGATATGAACTACCGCACCGGCAAGGTTAACTTTTTTGCCAATGTGGGCAGTAACTTTGGCGAATACTTTAACGGTGGTGTGGTAAGCCGCCATGACGTAAACTCGCGCAACGATATTGATGTGGTTAACGACAACCAGGGCATACTGGGTAAAATAGGTATGGACTACTACATTAACGATTTCAACACGCTATCGGTTTATACCAACCAAAACTACGGCAAGGGCACGGCAACCATAGGCAACGGTATTACCTACCCCGAAGGCAGCCCACTTGAAAACATTTTCCAAAACAGCTCGTTAGACAGCGATAACCACAACAACAGCTACAACCTTGCCTTTAAGCATAAGTTTGAGAAAGAAGGCCATACGCTTGATTTTGAATCGAACTATAACGACAGCAAGGAAACCCAGTTTGTAGATTATGATACTACAACCGGCAGCGCCGCCCCTACTTATTATACGGATGATGTGGTAGACAAACGCGAAAACTTTACGGCCAACCTTGACTATGTTAACCCTATAGATGACAAAAGCACAATGGAGCTTGGCGCCGAAGCAAGGCTTATAGGCAGCGATAACAGCTACAACACTACACGCCCGCTGCCCAACCCGGCACTGCAAAACTCGGTTTATACCTACGATATGTACATTTACAGCGCCTATGCCACATGGGGACAGCGTTTTGATAAATGGAGCTACCAGCTGGGTGCACGCTTTGAGAGCTACAAGGCCAAGGCCAACTTTAACCGTGGCGAAAGCACTTTTGAAGACGACTATTTTACCGTATATCCTTCGGCATACCTAACGTATACTGCAAGCGAAAAAGATATGTTCCAGATGAGCTACAGCCGCCGTGTAGACAGGCCAAGCCTTGACCAGACCAAGCCTATACGCGAATTTAGCACGCCACAGCTTACATCATTAGGTAACCCTGAGCTTGAGCCGCAGTTTACTAACTCGGTTGAGTTTAACTATACCCGTATGTTTGGCCAGGGCTCAAGCATTACCGGTGGTATTTTTTACAGGCTTATAGATAACGAAATCAACCGCATTTTCTACCCGGATGAAACTACTGACAACACCCAGGACCAGATTATGAGCTTTGATAACTTTAACAACAACAAATCGTATGGTTTTGAGGTTTCGGCCAACTACAAAATAAACAAGTGGTGGGATATACAGCCGGCGGTAGACTTTAGCAGCATCAGCCAGCAGGGTATGGTAAGCGTACTGGAGCCGGGCAGCGATACCGAATATGAGTTTGTTAACCGCAAGGTAGACGTTAACGCCTTTAATGCCAGGCTAAACAGCAACTTTAAAGTAAACAAAAGGCTTAGCCTTAACCTGTTTGGCTTTTACCGTGGGCCGGTAAGCGGTGTGCAGGGTGACAGCAAAGAAATGTATAAGATAGACAGCGGTGCACGCTACACCCTTCTGGACAATAAAATGACGCTGAGCCTTCGCTTTAGCGATATGTTTAAAACCATGCGCTACGGCTTTAGCGGGCTTAACCCGTTCCCGCAAAGCGGTGAGTTCAGGTGGGAGAGCCGCACGGTATACTTTGGCCTAAACTATATGTTTGGTTCAGGCAAAAACAGGGCTATGCAGCGCAAACAGCGTGATGACAATACTTCGCAACAAGGCGGAATGTTCTAAAAGCCGCAGGCTTTTAGGGTTGGGAGTTGAGGGTTTAGAGTTGGCTTTAAAGTTCAGTACCACAAAGTGTACAGTTGGATAAACAACCGTAAAACAACTCAAAACCCGCAACTCCCAACAGGGAAAATAGGTTTAGGTTGGTAAGCCCCGCTACAGCAATGTGCGGGGCTTGCTTTTTTGGTTAGGGGTTGGGAGTTGAGGGTTGGTTTTAAAGTTCAGGGTAACAAAGAATCCCCCGGGCGATGCCCGGGGCTATGGAAGATCTGACCCTTACAGGGTCGGATTGCTTAACAGGCGTTTTATAAGCTCATGCTTCGTAAGACCAAGCATTACGGAACATGAAAACTGCTATTCCCTTGATATCTGGCTACTAAGTTTATCCTGAACTTTAAAACAACTCCCAACCCGCAACCCCCAACTAAGGTAAGATTTCAATCACCGCACCATCTTTAACGGCGGCGTAGAGCTCATCAATCTCAGGATTGGTAACGGCAATGCAGCCGTGGGTCCAGTCTTTAAAGCGGTGAAATTTGCCTATGTAGCCACGGCCGTTGCGCAGGCCATGTATTTTGATGTCGCCGCCGGGTGATTTACCTCTTGAGGCTGCATGGGCACGGTCGGCACTATTAGGGTAGGACACGCCCAGGTTTTTGTGGTAGGCGCTGTTGGGGTTACGGGCGTTGATGGTATAGGTGCCTTCGGGGGTACGCATATCGCCCTCATACTCTTTGTGGCCGGTGGGATTGCCACCCAGGGCTATGGTATAGGTTTTTATAAGGCGGCCATTAGCCCAGGCCTCCATGGTCCGTTTAGACTTATACACCACAAGACGGTCTATAACCGTACCGGCAGGCAGCTTTTTGCCGGGATAAAAATAATAGGCCGTAATGGCGCCTATGGCGGCAAGGCTAATGAGCGATATTACGGTTTTAGGTTTCATACCTGTAAAGATAATTTTTTTGCCATTTGGTAAACCTGAATTTTCATTCTGAAAAAGCGTGAAAATTTTTAATCCGGTTTTAGGTGTAAAATCAAAAATCAGGAGCAAAAAAATAGCCCAACGTATTTGCTGGGCTATTTGATGGAAAATGAATTCCGAAAGTGAAATATTAGCGTTAATTTCTTGTTAAAATGTAAGAAATTACTTTATCGAGTTACCACTTTATGATGGCACTTCCCCAGGTAAACCCGCTACCAAAAGCTGCCAAAACGACAGTATCACCCTCCTTGATTTTACCTTGTTCCCAGGCTTCGGTCAGGGCAATTGGCACCGATGCAGCAGTGGTATTGCCGTACTTCATGATGTTGTTATAAACCTGGTTATCAGACAACTGAAACTTTTGTTGTATAAACTGGCTGATGCGCAGGTTGGCCTGGTGGGGAATGAGCATATCAATGTCAGACACCTGTAAGTCATTGGCTTTCAAACCTTCAACTATTACTTCACTGAAACGTTGCACTGCATTTTTAAACACAAACTGGCCATTCATGTAGGGGTAGTAGCTTTCGTCGTTAGGGTCGGCATCGGCAATGATGTCGGTTACCCACCTTTTACCCATACCCGGCGCTATAAGACTCAGTTCCTCAGCATGTTGACCTTCGCTATGCAGGTGTGTAGAAAGTATGCCTTTGGTTGTATCTTCCTCGCGGGTAAGCACGGCTGCCCCTGCTCCATCACCAAAGATAACCGATACGGAACGGCCACGGGTAGTCATGTCTAACCCTGTGCTATGCACCTCACTACCAATAACTAAGATATTTTTATACATACCGGTTTTGATAAACTGGTCGGCCACCGAAAGGGCATAAATAAACCCTGAGCACTGATTGCGCACATCAAGGGCGCCAATGGTTCGGCTCAGGCCTAAATCCCTCTGTACCAGCACACCCGGCCCCGGAAAATAGTAATCAGGGCTAAGGGTAGCAAAGACAATGAAGTCTATATCATCCTTACTGATACCGGCACGATCAATAGCTACCTGTGCTGCCTTAACGCCCATTGTGGTTGTAGTATCCTGACCCTTAACCACATGGCGGCGCTCCTGTATACCGGTACGCTCCTGAATCCAGGCATCGTTGGTATCCATAAGCTTGGAAAGGTCATCATTAGTAACAATATTATCGGGCACGTAATGGCCTAATCCTGATATCCTGGAATGGTACATAGTTGCTGTTTTAGAGAATTTTAGAGGGCAAAATTAGTCAATCTGCAAATTATAAGCTTAAATATAGTCAATTTTTGGGATATTGGGCAATAAAACTGCTGATTAAGTTGTTATATTTGGCAAAAAAAGTAGTATGCCCAGGTTGATACCCACACTTATAGCGCTGTTTTCAGTATCGGTTTTAGCAACTGCCCAAACTACTGAAAACAAAACAGTTGCAACGCAGGAAGCGGAAACATGGTCGGTTTCGCCACAGTTTCCGGGTGGTATGACGGCGTTTACAAAGTATGTGGAAAGCAACCTGAAGTTTACAAAAAACTGTAAGATTTTTGTAAAATTTGTGGTAGAAACAAACGGAAAACTATCTAACATACAGATAGTTGACAGCGTAAACGAAGAAACCGATAAAAGGATTATAGATGTGCTTGAAAAATGCCCTGCCTGGATACCGGGTTCTAAAGGCAACGAGGCCACAAGAACAGGCTACCTATACCCAATAATCATAACCGGTTTTAAGGATTAACCAAAGGCGTTTCGGTCTACCGCAAGGCTAACCTCAAGATTTACAGGTAGTTTTTTTTGGCTTTCGAAGAAAATAACCTGCTTATCGAGCGCTGCTTTCACAAGGTAGCGGTTTCCTTTAAAATAGCATTGTTTTACCACCACCCTTAGTGGTCCACCTTCGGCTACAATAAGCTGGTGGGGGTATATAAGCACCTTTTCTTCAGGGTTTTGTGTAAGGGTTAGCAACTCCAGTTTTATCTCATTTACCTCGCCAAATAACGATGCCGTGTACTTATCGGCCGGGTTGTAGTAAATATCCTTACTGGCAGCCATATCAATTATTTTTCCACCCCTCAGCACTATAGTTTCATCGGCAAACGAAAGGGCATCTGTACTGTCGTGCGTGGCCACAATAACGGTTATTCCCTTGGCTTTCAGGTAGGCAAAGAGATTACGGCGCAGCGCATTTTTACGGAAGTTATCAATATGGCTAAAGGGTTCGTCAAGTAAAAGCACTTCAGGCTCAAGGGCAAGCACCTTAGCAAGGGCAATGCGCTGTTGCTGGCCGCCGCTAAGGTATTGTGCCTTAACATCGGCAAACTGTTGCATTTCAACAATTTCCAGCAGCTCCATAGTACGCTTGCGCTTCTCCTCGGGGTAAAAATTACTCAGGTAAGCCCCAACATTCTCGGCAGCTGTAGTATAAGGCATAAGGTCAAAATCCTGCGCCAGGTACTTCATGTAGGGCATACCCGGTATCAGGTTGTGCTTAGGGCCGGTAACAGGCTCACCCTTAAAGGTAATCTCCCCGGCATTAACGTCATACAGGCCATAGATAACCTTAAGCAACGTGCTCTTTCCACAGCCGCTTTCGCCTATTACGGCAATGTTACGGCCTGTTTTGGCATTAAACGAAATGTTGTGCAGTATGGTGTTTTCGGTATACCCGAACGATATGTTCTTTACAGCAAGCATTTAAGCAGGAATTAAGGTGCAAAAATATAGCTAAACCTACTAATCTAAAAATATATAACATTCTATTATGTAAATAAATCTGACAATTGTAACCAGTTGCAATACATCGATATAATTGTTAAATCATCAATATGCTCACATATTTACATTATGAAATTGTAAATTTAATAATCAAAACAGCTAATTTTGCCAACCTTTTAAAAAATCAACTTATGAAAAAATCAATCTTAGCGTTTTTAATGCTAATCATCTCATTATCAACTTTTTCTCAGGAAAGCCACGGCCAGTTTTCATTAGAAGGCTCTTATGGACTGAGCATTGCCTCTACCCCTAACCTTACTGATACCAAGTATTTTAATATTGGCGGCCGCTATATGTTTAATGAATTTTGGGGTATAAAAGCCTTTTATTCACAGGATAAATTCCGCACAGATGCTACTCCTGCAACCGGTGTTGATTATAAAATAATATCTGCCCAGGCGGTTTATAATGTAGGCCGTGCACTATCCCTGCCCCGCTATACAGGTGGTTTTGTAAACGTGCTGGCACATGCAGGATTAGGCTATACCTATGCAAAATCTAACATATTTCCTAATGACGATAATATAGGGAATGTTACCATTGGCATTACCCCCCAAATTTATATAATAAAAAACCTTACACTACATACAGATCTTTCTTATACGCTTAATATTAAGCAACATTACAGGATGGATGGCTATCCACATGATATGGTAGACAGATCCAATTTCTTTACCGGAGGCATACTTAACGCCTCTATTGGCCTGACGCTTTATCTGGGCAAACACGGTTCTGACAACGACTGGAGATAAAAAAAACGGCTGCCAAAAG
>NZ_LIYD01000005.1:1910825-2001430 GCF_001278115.1 Flavobacterium akiainvivens
TGTTTTTTATAAGAAACTATAAATTAATTCTTTACCTCTTTTTGGGCATCCTCAATCATCTTATCATTAGCTACAATAGCAAACTCTACCCTTCGGTTTTGTGCCTGTCCTTCTTTAGTATCGTTAGATGCTATAGGATCTTCTTCGCCTTTACCGGTAATGGTAAACCTTGAAGCGCTAATACCTTTAGTACCAAGGTAGGCCTTAACCGAATTAGCCCTTTCTTCACTTAGTTTCAGGTTGTATTCGTCGCTACCGCTGCTATCGGTATAACCAAAGATAAGGATGTTGGTGTCAGGATATTCTTTAAATACCGGTACAAGCCTGTCAAGGTTGCCTTTAGCTTTAGAGGTAAGTGTAGACTTATTCAGGTCAAAGTTAACCGAGTTTTCGCCCAGTGTAAGCTTAATACCCTCGCCTGCCCTTTCTACCTCAGCACCCGGAAGCGCCTCTTCAATTTTCTGAGCCTGCTTGTCCATCCTGTTACCAATAACGCCACCTACAGCACCACCTACAACACCACCTATAATAGCGCCAAGGGCTGTATTGCCGCCTTTGCCCACGTTATTACCCAAAACACCGCCAATAACAGCGCCAGACGTAGCACCAATGGCCACACCACGCTGGGTATTGTTAGTGTTTTTGATGGCCTCGCACGATGTAAGGCCTATACCGCCTGCAAACGCAAGGGTTAATGCATAAATTTTTACTTTTCTCATGACTGTATTTTTTTGATGTTTTACTGATTATAGTTTGCTAAAGTTATATACCACCTCAACGGTTTTACCACCAACCTGTACATTATCAACAAGCTGGAAAGATGTTTCGGTTTGATTTTGTACTTTTAGAATATAGCCTTGTGTTACACGTTTGGCTTTTTCGCCTTCGGTAATTTTAAGGGTAAAGCTACCATCTTTAGTTACTGTCCATACAATTGGGCTTGTAAAAGACGGGCATCCGGCCTTGCTAAGGCTCATAGTGCCTTTATTATTGTTTGATATAAAATTCCACGAGCTGCCCACAAAACATTGCGAATCAGCCACATCAAAAGATGTTACTTTAATATAATCGCTGCCGGGATAGGTTACGCTGCTTATGGTCCAGTCTCCTTTAATGCCCACCTGGGCCTTTTGGTCAAGCGACCCGCACGAGGCAGCCAGCACCACCAGCATGCATAGTGACAATAGTTTTTTCATAATACGTTACAGTTAGGTTTTAAACACTCATTTTTTGTAGTATAAAGATACGTTTCTTACAGGCTATTTTACAAGAGGCAACATCGTTTTTTAACGAGAAAATATTTATGTTATCGATATAATAACAATAACTTCATTAGCTTAAATCCACGTTTTACAAGCTTTGTGCGTTATTGATGATTTTGATTTTAACCATATTAATCTTTTCTTAAAGGAGATTTTCTTTAACAAAAGCGCCAATTTGTCACCACAAAACAGTTTGGTATTTTATTTGACACAGCCCTGCAAACGAACTATTAAAATCTGGACATATGACAACAGGAAAAATCAATGTTTCGGTAGAAAACATCTTTCCCTTAATCAAGAAATTCTTATACAGCGACCACGAAATCTTTCTGCGTGAGCTTGTTAGCAACGCAACAGACGCTACCCTTAAGCTAAAGCACCTTACCAGCATTGGCGAAGCCAAAGTAGAATATGGCAGCCCGGTAATTGAAGTTAAGGTTGACAAAGAAGGCAAAAAAATACATATTATAGACCAGGGCCTTGGCATGACGGGCGAAGAGGTTGAAAAATACATCAACCAGGTAGCCTTTAGCGGTGCTGAGGAATTCCTTGAAAAATATAAAGATACCGCTAAAGATTCAGGCATAATAGGCCACTTTGGGCTTGGTTTCTACTCTGCTTTTATGGTAGCAGAAAAAG
The DNA here is from genome assembly GCF_001278115.1 of Flavobacterium akiainvivens. Lineage (GTDB taxonomy): Bacteria > Bacteroidota > Bacteroidia > Flavobacteriales > Flavobacteriaceae > Flavobacterium > Flavobacterium akiainvivens. The sequence goes on from NZ_LIYD01000005.1 coordinate 1,912,727, forward strand.
TAGAAATCATCACTAAGTCTTACAAAGATGAACCCGCTGTACACTGGATTTGCGACGGTAGCCCTGAATTTAGCCTTGAACCGGCTGATAAGACGGATCGCGGTACCGAAATAATACTGCACGTTGCAGAGGATTCGACCGAATTCCTTGAAGAGTACCGCATTAGCGAGCTCCTGAAAAAATACAACAAGTTTATGCCGGTGCCTATTAAATTTGGCACGAGGACAGAAACACTTGCCAAACCGGAAGATGCCCCGGAAGATTATGTTGCTGAAACCGTAGAGGTTGACAACATAATCAACAACCCAAGCCCGGCGTGGACCAAGCAGCCAAGCGAGCTTGAAGACGAAGATTACAAAGCGTTTTACCACGAGCTATATCCAACCCAGTTTGAAGAACCGCTTTTCAGCATACACCTTAATGTAGACTATCCGTTTAACCTTACGGGAATTCTTTATTTCCCTAAATTGTCATCTGACCTTCAGGTTCAGAAAGACAAGATACAACTGTACCAAAACCAGGTGTTTGTAACCGATAACGTTGAGGGCATTGTACCGGAGTTCCTTACCATGCTGCGTGGTGTTATAGACAGCCCGGATATTCCGCTAAACGTGTCGCGTTCTTACCTTCAGGCCGATGGTGCTGTTAAGAAAATCAGCAACTACATTACCCGCAAGGTGGCCGATAAACTTAAATCGCTGTTTACCGAAAACCGCGAAGACTTTGAGCAAAAGTGGAATGACATTAAAATCGTACTGGAATATGGTATGCTGAGCGAGCCTAAGTTCTACGAAAAAGCGGGTGCTTTTGTACTGTACCCAACGGTAGACGGCAAATTCTTTACCCTTGATGAACTTAAAGAAAAACTGGCTGCCACACAAACCGATAAAGACGGTAAACTGGTAGTACTGTATGCCTCTAACAAAGATGCACAGCACAGCTTTATTGCCACTGCACAGGATAAAGGTTATGAAGTACTGCTGCTGGACAGCCCTATTGTAAGCCATCTTATCCAGAAGCTGGAAGGCGATAACGAGAACCTTACCTTTGCCCGCGTTGATGGCGACCACATAGACAGGCTTATCAACAAAGATGAGGCACAGCTGAGCAAGCTAAGCGACGACGAAAAAGAAACGCTTAAAACACAGCTTGAAACTATTGTACCAAAACAAACCTACACGGTTCAGCTTGAGGCTATGGACAGCCAGGCGGCACCGTTTATTATTACCCAGCCTGAGTTTATGCGCCGCATGAAAGAAATGAGCCAAACCGGCGGCGGCGGTATGTTTGGTATGGGTAACTTCCCTGATATGTATAACCTGGTGGTAAACACTAACAGCGAACTTGCCGGAAACATCCTGAAGGCAGACGACTCTCAAAGAGAAGCCCTGGTTAAACAAGCACTTGACCTTGCCAAACTAAGCCAGAACCTGCTGAAAGGCGAAGAGCTTACAGCGTTTGTGAAAAGAAGCTTTGAGATGATTAAATAGAGACATTTAGATAATAGATGTAAGATAATAGACAGAACCCATGGTGAGAGCCGTGGGTTTTTGTTTATATTTGGCATATAACCACCTGTATATGTTTAACCTGTTTAAGAAGAAAAAAGGGGCATCCCGAAAAGAAAAGTCGGAAGCCATACTTGAAGAACACCGCATTAAAATTAATTACAACCTGCCTCATATAGAAAATGATACAGATGTAACCATCCGCACGGGCAGCGAAATAGCAAGCCGGTTTGTAATATTATGCATTACAAACCTTGTAGCTTTTAACAACCTGAGTGGTGCAGAGGCATTTTCTTACCTTAGTGAGTATAATCTTACGCAATACCTTACACCGGAAGAGCAGGAGTTTTTAGCCAATCCTACGCCCGAAAAAAAGAACCAGGAAAGCTGGAAGTGCGAATGCATATGGGTGCTGGCATGGGCGCTGAAGTTGGTAGACGACCTGAAGTTTCCGGATCATTTGTGTAACCTTAATGATATTGCCGAAACGGATTACCCTATAGGCAACGGCAAGAACCCCAACAACTTTATAAATAAAAGCTGGGATGTAAGGTCCAAAGCCGTTGTGCTTGACGCTGCCGACCTTTATTATAGGATGGACTGGACCGTAGTAGATGCCCGCCTTAACGGAATAAGCTTGGAAAACCTGAACCCCGGTGTGGTATATGAAAGGCACTATGCGCTTAACTGGCTGATAAATTATATGAACCAGGATTGGGATGACGTTTCCTGCGATACATAAACGATTTAATAAAACATGACACTACCCGAACTCATAAACTATTTTTGGATAGGCAATACCTACGAAGACTTTTGCAAACCCCGCGGGCTGAACTGCGATGCTTATGCCATTGAAATCTTTGCGCAAAAACCGTTTGGGCTAAACAGCAAGCTGGAGTTTTTTAAGGAAGAAGAAACCGCCGGCAAAACGCAGTACAGCTACAACGGCTCTGAATTTTACAGCCTGTTTAACTTCTACTACTTTTTGAATGCCGTGCGCGAAGGCGAGAAAAACGAAACCCTTACCGATATTGACCTGGCACTGCGGCTACTTGATTTTGCTGAGAGGAATGGATAAAAAAAGCATCTCAACCTTTATTAAGTTGAGATGCTTTAATTGCGCTTTTTCCATTTCGACGAAAGTGAAATACCTGAAACAATACTTGAGATTTTTCGACTTCGCTGCGCTACGCTCAAAATGGAAAATCTTAAGGCTTTATTTCGCCTTCAATGCTGTCGTCATACGTTTCGCCTACAAGGGCACCATAGGCACGCTTAGCCATGGCTACAAGCATATTGTGCTTGGTGTCCCAATAATAGCCTTCAGTCGGGCTGAATTTAATCACGGTAATACGTGGGTCATCTATGCCTTCTGTAAACCAGGTTTTCATGGTTGGATCCCAAAGTTCCTCAATTTTTTGCTTATCGGTGCTAATGGTAGCCTTACCATAAAGGGTAAGAAAATCAGAGTATGACGACCCCTGAAACAGCATTTGCACTGCCGGGTCGGCCTCAATATCGGCATTTTTTTGGGAGTCGTTAGCACTCAAAAACCAGAAGTTACCTTCATCGTCAATAACCTCGGCAGCCATAGGGCGGGTATTAAAATATTCGCCTGTTTTTATCTTGGTACAAAAGAAACTGCTACCGGCTTTCTTTGCCAGTTGCGTGATTTTTTCAATCGCTTCGGCACCTACAAGGTCTTTAAAATTATGTTCGGGTTGTTGCTTGTTAATAGAGTCCATAACGGTTGTATTTAAAGTTTGTTCCTTAAAATTAGCGCTTTACAGCCGCAACACCTGTTAGCACTTTGCCAATTAACCCGCCTTTAATATTCTGAAATGTTTTGTAACTTAGTCAAAGCACCAAATAACAAAAAACAAATTACAAACCTGAACTTATGAACCTCCCTATAGAAACCCCGGCCCTGCTGTTCTCGGCCACATCGCTAATACTGCTGGCCTATACCAACCGTTTTTTAACCGTGGCACAAATAGTACGCGGCCTTAAGGTAAGCTATGAGCAAAACCGCACCAAGAGCATACTGCTGGAAATACACAACCTTAACAAACGCCTAAGCCTGATTAAATATATGCAAATGTGCGGCGTGCTGAGCCTGTTTTTCTCAGTGTTTGCCATGATGCTGCTGTTCTTTGGCATACAGGACTGGGGCACGTACCTTTTTGGCGTAAGCCTGCTGTTTATGCTTACCTCACTTGCCATATCATTTTGGGAAATAAGCATATCAGTCTACGCGCTGCGCATACACCTTAGCGACCTTACTGAAGAAGCTAAGCAGCATAAAACTAAGTAGCTAAGCTGCTCAGAAACTAAGTGGCTTTTATTCCACTATCCATAACAGTACCGGCTTTTTAGCAGCCTGTAGTTTAGTATCAAGCTTTCGCATAAAATTATCAGATACCGCAGGGCAGCCCCAGCTTAGCGGGCTATAGTTTGGATATACTTCAAAATCAGAAACGGCGTCCCACGAGTGCAGTACCACCACCCTGTCTTTGGCATTACTGTTAGATTCTTCCAGCCCGTGCAGCCAGTATTTTACCTTAATTCCCCACGAACTGTAATCGCGCGAACCAACCTTGTATTTTCCTAAAGACGAGCAATGGCTGCCGTCTTTATTACTATAGCGGGCTTTCTCCCACTTATCGCTATAATTATCGGACATGTCGCAACTACCGTGTGTAACCAGGTTTTGGTCGGTTACCTTACCGGTTTTAAAATCATATACAAAAAAGCGGTTTTTACCGCTGTGCTGGCTCAGGTCAATCAAAAAATAGTAGTCTTCGTTAAACTTCTTTTCCTTACAATAGGCAAGTGCCTCAGTGTGCCTGGCAGTATAGTCTTTAGTAGTTTTTCCGGCTTCGGCAAGCAGTTTATCAGGCGAATATTTAGAACACCCAATTAGGGCGGTTATCAGTAAAAGGAATAGTCGGTTCATATAGCTAAGGCGTAAGGTTTTACGTATAACTATAAAAATAGTTGTTTTAGTATTTACCGGCTTACGTTTTTATTACCTAAATTTATTCTTTATTAATTTACACGCCTTGAAAACGCTTTCTTATACAAACGGCCCGTCTCACACACCACTTCTTGGGCAGCCTATTGGCCTTAACCTGAAACAAACTGTAGATAAATTTCCTGATAACGATGCACTTGTGTGCGTGCAGCAGCACTACCGCGCTACCTACAGCCAGTTTTACACCCAAACCACAACAGTTGCAAAAGCGTTATTGGCAAACGGCATTACAAAGGGAGACCGTGTAGGTATATGGTCGCCCAACCGTGCAGAATGGGTATTATTACAGTATGCCACGGCACGCATAGGTGCTATACTGGTAAACATAAATCCGGCCTACCGAAGTAGTGAGCTGGAGTATGTGCTGAATCAAAGCGGGGTTAAGATGCTGGTTTCGGCGCTAACATTCAAGACAAGCGATTATAAAAAGATGGTTGAGGAAGTGGCTGGTAAATGCCCCTCTCTTGCTACCGCCATTTACCTTGATAAAGACTGGGATGCTTTTCTGGCTACTGCCGAAAATACTACAGACGAAGCTGTTGCCGCTATTGAAAACACATTGCAATTTGACGAACCCATTAACATACAATATACGTCAGGCACAACGGGTTTCCCAAAAGGGGTAACGCTTTCGCACCACAACCTGCTCAACAACGGCTATTTTATTGGCATACGCCTTAAATATACAAGTACCGACAGGGTGTGTATACCCGTGCCGTTTTACCATTGTTTTGGTATGGTAATAGGCAACCTGTGCTGCACCAGCCACGGCGCTACCATGGTTATTCCGTGTGAAAGTTTTGACCCGGCGCTTACCCTGCAGGCCGTAGAGAGAGAAAAGTGTACATCGCTCTATGGCGTGCCTACCATGTTTATTGCCGAACTGGCACTGCCTGATTTTGACAAGTATGACCTTACCTCGCTCCGCACCGGCGTTATGGCGGGTTCGCCCTGCCCTGTAGAAGTTATGAAACAGGTACAGAGCAAAATGTACATGAAAGAGGTTTCTATTTGCTATGGCATGACCGAGACATCGCCTGTTAGTACACAAACCGTTATTGGCGCACCGTTTGACAAGCAGGTGGGCACCGTAGGCACTGTGCAGGACCATCTTGAGATTAAGATAACCGACCCAAAAACGGGCGAAATTGTGCCCCGTGGCATTGCCGGAGAGCTGTGTACCCGCGGCTACAGCGTTATGCTGAAGTACTGGAACAACCCACAGGCTACAAACAGTGTGCTTGATGAAGCCCGGTGGATGCACAGCGGCGACATGGCTATAATGGATGATGAAGGCTACATAAACATTTCCGGGCGCATTAAGGATGTGATTATTCGCGGGGGTGAGAATATATCGCCTCGCGAAATTGAGGAGTTTTACTACACCCACCCTGAAATTGAAGACGTACAGATAATTGGAGTGCCCGATGCAAAATATGGCGAGGTTATTATGGCATGGGTAAAGCCGAAAGCAGGCAAAAACCCAAGCGCCGAAAGCATAACGGCCTGGAGCAAAGAAAAAATTGCACACTACAAAGTACCCAGGTATTGGAAGTTTACCGATTCTTTCCCCATTACCATTACGGGTAAGGTGCGCAAGATAGAAATGCGTGAAATATCAATTGCCGAACTGGGACTGGAGCATTTGCTTGAGATTAAAACGTCTTAACATCTTTCATTTTTTTTGAACGATAATTAACACCATACCAATACATTGATATTTATTTGGTGCTTACATTTGTTATACCAAAGTTTCAGAATATTTTGAAAACTCACGGATTGTCAATCTTAAATTCCTCAACAATTATGGCAACAAAAAAAACAGCGGCACAGCCCGTAACCAAAGACTCTATAATAGAAAAATATGCCGATTACTGCCTTATGAACTGCACACCACCCGCAAGCGTGTATAAATTTGCAAAAGACAATGGCTTTGAAGAGGCCGAATTCTACAACTTCTTCACGTCTTTTGAGGCGTTGGAACGTTTCTATTTTGCCGAAATGTTTAACCATTCGCTGCAAACCCTGCAACAGTCGCCATCGTATGCCGATTTTAGCGGTATTGAAAAGCTCTCTGCCTTTTACTTTACCTTTTTTGAAATGGCTACGGCAAACCGCAGCTTTGTGCTGTACAGCCTGGGTAATGGCCGTGATTTTAGCACCCTGCCTAAACTAAGGGAACTGCGCAGTCTGTTTATAGATTTTGCCCAGTCGGCACTTGAAAAGCCCATTGCCCTACCCCACGAAAAGCTGGAAAAACTACAGGAAAAAGGCCTGCGTGAAGGTGCCTGGCTACAGTTTTTAACCATCTTCAGGTTTTGGGTTAAAGATACTTCTCCCGGATTTGAAAAGACTGATATTTTCATTGAAAAATCAGTTAAAGCGGGGGCTGATATTGTGTACAACACCCCGCTGCAAAGCATTGTAGACCTGGGTAAGTTTATGTGGAAAGAAAAGTTTACCGTTTAAATCCATCACCATGAAAAAGTTAGATTCTATACCCACCAATAAAATTGAGCGGGTAAGCAAGCTTGTATCTACAGGTGTAAAAATTGGCGGTAACTACCTTAAGTATTATGGCCAGAAAATGGTTAACCCTGAACTGAGCAAAGACACCCTGCACGAAAACAATGCTACCGATATTTATGACGGCCTTAAAGAACTGAAAGGCAGCGCCCTTAAAGTTGCCCAAATGCTGAGCATGGAAAAAAACCTGCTACCGCAAAGCTATGTAGACAAGTTTTCGCTGAGCCAGTTTTCGGTACCACCACTGTCTGCCCCATTGGTTATCAAAACGTTTAAGAAATACTTTGGCACAGAGCCACAGGTATTGTTTGATGAGTTTAACCCTGATTCGGTTAATGCCGCAAGCATTGGTCAGGTGCACCGCGCCAAAAAAGACGGTAAAGACCTTGCCGTAAAAATACAATACCCCGGCGTGCGCGACAGCATCAGCACCGATATTGCCATTGTAAAACCCATTGCCCTGAAGATGTTTAACCTAAAAGGAACATCTGACGAATATTTTGAGGAAGTAGAAAACAAGCTTACCGAAGAGACTGATTATACACTGGAGCTACAGCAAAGCGAAGCCGTTAGACTGGAATGTGCTGTATTGGAAAACATCCGTTTCCCGAAATACTATCCTGAATATTCATGCGAAAAGATCATTACCATGGACTGGATGGAAGGCATTCACCTAAGTGAGTGGTGCAAACAACCGCACACCCAGGAAGAGCGAAACAAACTGGGCCAGGCGCTCTATGATTTTTACATGTACCAGATTCACGTACTGCATAAATTCCACGCCGACCCACACCCCGGTAACTTCCTTGTAGATGAAAATGCCAACCTGATTGCCATTGATTTTGGCTGTATGAAAGAGCTGCCAAAAGAGTTCTACGAGCCTTATTTTGAAGTAATACAGCCTGCCACACTGGAGGACGATGCGCTTTTTACCGAAAAAATGATTACCCTACATGTACTGAAACCTGACGATAAGCCCGAGGAGTTTACTTACTTTAAGGAACTCTTCCATGAAATGATAAACATATTTGTAGAGCCTTACCGCCACGAGCGTTTCGACTTCTCAAACAACCACTTTAATACTGCTATTGCGGGGCTTAGCGAACGCTTTGCCAACGATAAGAACATTCGAAAAATGAACACCAACCGCGGCAGCAGGCACTTTATTTATGTAAACCGCACGTTCTTCGGGCTGTTCAGCCTGCTTTTTGACCTGAAGGCAGAGGTGGAGATTTCTAACTTCGAAAAATTCCAAATCTCAAATAACAAATAACAAAAGTAGCTACGGATTTTATGAATTGGCTTAGTGCTAATTCGTGAAATTCGTGGCTTTCTTTACCCTTTCGTACTAACAAAACGTTAATCGCTGCTTTTACGCAAAACTTTTCTTATTTTTGAAAGCTGATAGCTTTATGGAAGAAGAAAAAGTAATACTGGTAAACGAACGCGATGAGCCCATAGGGCTTATGCCTAAAATGGAGGCGCATGAAAAAGCGCTGCTGCACCGTGCCTTTTCGGTGTTTATTCTCAATGCTAAAAACGAGATAATGCTGCAACAGCGCGCGGCCAATAAGTACCACTCTCCCCTCTTGTGGACCAACACTACCTGTAGCCACCAGCGTGATGGCGAAACCAACCTTGCCGCCGGCACCCGCCGCTTACAGGAAGAAATGGGCATTACAACACCACTTAAAGAGTTGTTTTCCTTCATATACAAAGCGCCTTTTGACAATGGCCTAACCGAGCATGAGTTTGACCATGTAATGATAGGCTATTATAACAATGAGCCCGTTTTAAACCGTGACGAAGCCGAAAGCTGGAAGTGGATGGCCATTGAAGATATTAAAGCTGATATGCAGCTACACCCTGAAGTTTACACCGTGTGGTTCAGGATTATATTTGATGAATTTTACCATTTTCTGGAAGAACACAAGTTATAGTGGTCTGTATTCAGTGATCAGATAGCAGCTTCCTACAACCAATAACTGACAACCAACAACTGATGAAAGTAACCGTAAGCCGTAGCGCCCATTTTAACGCCGCCCACCGCCTGTACAGGAAGGATTGGGACGAGCAGCGCAATGCCGAAATTTTTGGCAAGTGCAATAACCCTAACTACCACGGGCATAACTATGAGCTTATTGTGAGTGTTACCGGTGCCATTGACCCCGAAACAGGCTATGTTATAGACATCAAAATACTTAAAGACATTATAACACAGGAGGTTGAAGAACCCTTTGACCACAAAAACCTGAATCTTGATGTACCGGAGTTTGCCAACCTTAACCCTACTGCCGAAAACATTGTGGTAGTGATTTGGAACCGCATTCGCCGCCGCATAGACTCTCAAATGGAGCTTGAGGTAACGCTCTATGAAACGCCACGAAATTTTGTAACATATAAAGGACAATAAATCTCTCACTATGAACCAACTGCATTACCCACTGGTATTTGAACCCATTTTACAAGACCGCATTTGGGGCGGCACAAAGCTTAGGGACGACCTTGGCAAGAACATTCCTACCCCCACAACCGGCGAAAGCTGGGAACTGAGCGCTGTTAAAGGTAATGTAAGCGTTGTAGAAAACGGTGCTTTTGCAGGTAAACCACTAACCGAACTACTTGAGCAGTACCCAAATGACATACTGGGCACAGCTGTACATGCCCGTTTTGGAAAGCAGTTTCCACTGTTGTTCAAATTCCTTGATGCCCGCGAAGACCTTTCTATACAGGTGCATCCTAACGACGAGCTGGCTAAACAACGCCACAATTCATTCGGTAAGACCGAAATGTGGTATGTAATGCAGGCAGACCCGGGTTCGCGCATTATTGTGGGTTTCAACCATAAATCAAGCGCACAGGAATACCTGGAAAAACTTGAAAGTAAGCAACTTATAGACATACTGAACCAGGTTCCGGCTAAAAAGGGCGATGTATATTTTCTTGAAACAGGCACCATTCACGCCATTGGCGCAGGTATTGTAATTGCCGAAATACAACAAACAAGCGATATTACCTACCGTATTTATGACTGGGACAGGGTTGATGCCAACGGAAACGGCCGTCAACTGCATGTACAAGAGGCACTTGACGCCATGAACTACAACACTACCGATACCCAGAAAGAGTACACCAAGGAAGTTAACAAAAGCAACAGCATGGTAGACTGCCCTTATTTTACCACTAACTTCCTTCCGCTTGACGGAAAAGCCGAGGTAGCCAAAAACGGCGACAGCTTTACGGTATACATCTGTACTGAAGGCGAATATACTATTGATTTACAAGGCAGTACATACACCTTTAAAAAAGGCGACACCGTACTTATACCTGCTGCTGTAACCGCTTTTACACTGACCGGAAACGCCACCCTGTTAGAAATATATATTTCTTAACAGATTTTAGCCCAATTAGCACTAATTTTGTACCCATAACTTAAAGACATTAGAACATGGCAAATGTTAGGACACTAAAAAAAGACCTTAATTTTGTATTTGGCGATATTATCGAGGCTGTATACATCAATACCATTGCAGCAGGCGGAAAAGCTACTGAAGCAGGCGAAGCCATTATAGATGAGGCTATTGCAACTTTTGATGCGCTTATCAAGCAAATCAACGCTAAAGGTGTTGAAAACAAAAAAGCACATTTTGCTGCTATCAACAAAAAGTTTGAAGAAACTGCTACTCAGCTTGTTGAGAAAATAAACGCGCTGTAAGCAAAAAATATTAGAAAAATTTACGGGTGCAGCTTTGGAAATTTCAAAAACAAGCCTATATTTGCACCCGTATTGAGATGCCGGTGTAGCTCAGCTGGCTAGAGCAGCTGATTTGTAATCAGCAGGTCGTGGGTTCGAGTCCCTCTATCGGCTCAATAAAAAAACGCTTCAGGAAACTGAGGCGTTTTTGCTTTTATACACTTTTTCAGCCTGAACCCACTAAAAAAGTGCTTAATTTTTCACTTTTGGAGTTCGAGATTCAAAACCTCAAAATGTTGTATTTTTACAAGTGCCTATCGTATTTTTACAAGTACAGGATTTCAAAGTATTTTACTCTATAAAACCTTTTTCCCAATTCAAAAAATTCACGATATATCGTGAATTTTTTAAAAATGAATCCCATTGCCATAAACAAAAAATCCGGGCCGCTTTTCAGCAGCCCGGACACTTTACAAAGAACAAATTATTATGCTTTTTTACGTGCAATAACCTTTTGCACCGCCTTGATGATATGATCGGCGTCAAGGCCGTATTTAGTCATCAGCTGGGCTGGGGTGCCGCTTTCGCCAAAACTGTCGTTTACGGCCACGTATTCCTGCGGAGCAGGGGTGTTAGTAGCCAGCAGCTGGGCAATACTGTCGCCCAGGCCGCCCAGGCGGTTGTGCTCTTCAGCCGTAACCACGCAGCCGGTCTTGGCAACCGATTTCAATACCGCCTCAGCATCCAGCGGCTTAATGGTGTGTATGTTTATGATTTCGGCATCAATACCCATCTCAGCCAGCTTCTCGCCTGCCTGTATGGCTTCCCACACCAGGTGGCCTGTTGCAAAGATTGATACATCGGCACCTTCATTTACCATCCATGCCTTGCCAATTTCAAACTTCTGGTCGGCATCTGTAAAAATAGGCACCACGGGGCGTCCAAAACGCAGGTACACCGGGCCTTCATACTCGGCAATAGCCATAGTAGCAGCCTTGGTCTGGTTGTAGTCGCACGGGTTTATAACCGTCATGCCCGGAAGCATTTTCATCAACCCTATGTCTTCCAGTATCTGGTGGGTAGCACCGTCTTCGCCAAGTGTTAAACCGGCGTGAGAGGCACATATTTTTACGTTCTTGTCGCTATAGGCAACACTTTGGCGTATTTGGTCGTACACCCTGCCGGTAGAGAAGTTGGCAAACGTACCCGTAAACGGAATCTTACCGCCTATGGTTAAGCCTGCCGCAATGCCCACCATATTGGCCTCGGCAATGCCCACCTGAATAAAACGCTCAGGAAACTCGTTAATAAAGTCCTGCATTTTTAATGATGCCACAAGGTCGGCACACAGGGCAACCACATTCTCGTTTTTCCTGCCGGCTTCTAAAAGGCCTGCACCAAAACCCGAGCGGGTATCTTTTGATTCGGTATATGTATATTTTTTCATATCAGCCCCCTAACCCCCTAACGGGGGAATTCCTGTAGGGGTAACAGGATGTTTAGATAATATTTTGACCAGTCCCACTCTCCCCCTCCGGGGTCGGGGGGCTCTTAATAATCCCCAAGCGTTTCCTCAAGCTGTGCAAGCGCTGCTTCAAGCTGTGCATCGTTTGGTGCGGCACCGTGCCATTTGTGGCTGCCCATCATGTAGTCAACCCCATGCCCCATGCCGGTTTTAAGCAGTATAACAATAGGCTTACCCTGTCCGCCAAGCGCTTTGGCTTCTGCAAGTTTATCAACAATACATTGCATGTCATTACCTTCACACTCCAGTACTGTCCAGTCAAACGCGGCAAATTTAGCCTTAAGGTCGCCCAGGCTAAGCACCTGGCTTGTAGGGCCGTCAATCTGCTGGCCGTTGTAGTCTACGGTACAAATAAGGTTGTCTACCCTGTTGTGCGGTGCAAACATGGCGGCTTCCCAAATCTGGCCTTCCTGTAGCTCTCCATCGCCAAAAAGTGCATATACCGTACCGTTATCGCCGTTAAGCTTTTTGGCAAGTGCAGCACCAATAGCCACACTCATACCCTGGCCCAGTGAGCCACTTGCAATGCGAACACCCGGAAGGTGCTCGTGCGTGGTAGGGTGCCCCTGAAGCCTTGAATCAAGCTTACGGAACGTAGCCAGCTCTGATTTGTCAAAATAGCCTGCGTGTGCCAGTACGCTGTAAAAAAGCGGAGAGATATGCCCGTTACTAAGGAAGAAAAGGTCTTCTCCCTTACCGTTCATATCAAAACCTTCCTTGCGGTTCATGGCGTTAAAGTACAGTGCCGTTAAAAAGTCGGCACAGCCCAGAGAACCTCCCGGGTGGCCGCTTTGGCACCCGTGCACCATGCGCACAATGTCTCGGCGCACCTGGCTGGCTATCTGCTCTAATTTTGTTATGTCTGTTATTTTCTCCATAATTTGTGTTTGCGGCCCGGGTGGTTATACCCAAAGCCTTATTGGTTAATGGCCCTGAAAATCAATATTAAAAATACTTATGGTATTTTTGACCAAAAGTAAAAATTTACCGGTAAGTTCCTGTAAAAGTGCTGTAAAAAAGTTACGAATACGTTTTATTCAACGTATCCGTAACCTAAAATCATATTATTTTGAAGCGGCATTTGCGTGGTCTGCCAAAAACTGTGCAAGGCCGTTATCGGTCAGCGGGTGTTTCAGCAATGCCTCAATGGCGCTAAGCGGCCCGGTAATAACATCGGCACCTATCTTGGCACAGTTTACAATGTGCATAGCATGGCGCACAGATGCCGCCAATATCTCGGTTTCATAACCGTAGTTGTCATAAATTTCGCGAATCTCTTCAATAAGCCTAAGCCCGTCTGTAGAAACATCATCAAGCCTGCCAATGAATGGCGATACATACGTAGCGCCAGCCTTAGCCGCAAGCAATGCCTGCCCTGCGCTAAACACAAGGGTTACATTGGTCTTAATGCCTTTTTCAGAAAAGTACTTTGCAGCCTTAACGCCGTCTTTAATCATAGGCAGCTTTACCACAATTTGCGGATGCAGCGCAGCAAGGGCTTCGCCTTCGGCTACCATTTCGTTAAATGTGGTGGCAATAACCTCGGCACTCACATCGCCATCGGTAATTTCACAAATGGCTTTGTAATGGTTCAGGATGTTTTCCTGGCCGGTTATGCCTTCCTTAGCCATAAGCGAGGGGTTGGTGGTAACACCATCCAGCACACCAAGCTCATGCGCTTCCTTAATCTGGGCAAGGTTAGCAGTGTCAATAAAAAACTTCATATTTGTCCTTTTTTGGTTTTAGGTACTGTGTTTGTTATTTGGCTTTTGAAATTTGGAATTTTACCAGAATGTTACATAAAGTCCGGCCAGGCACAGCAGTGTTACCACAATCAGTGCAAGTGTAGACGGTGCTACCTTAAACATGGCCGTGTCTATACCAAAGGCTTTAGGATTAACTTTAGGGCCTGCAAGGCTCATGCCTATCATAAGCAGCAGGGTAAATACAAACGCCCAGCCCATACAGATAAGGAACGGAATTTCATATACGCCCGAAGCATTTTTGTAAGCCGTCCAAAGCAGGGTTTCGTTGCCAAACATTTCTACGGCAAAGCTGTTGAAGAATACCGATAGCAGGAAGCCTACTACTACACCCGCTACAGCTGCAGCACCTGTTGTACGTTTCCAGAACATACCAAGGAAGAACACTGCAAATACACCCGGGCTAAAGAAGCCGGTATATTTCTGTATGAAGGTAAAGCCACCTTCGCCGCCTATGCCTAATGCGTCATTCCACGTTAGGGCTACCGAGAACAGTATAGCAACCAAAATGGCAATACGGCCCATGTTTACCAGCTTTTTCTCGCCGGCTGTTTTGTTGATATACCTTTGGTAAATGTCAAGCGTAAAAATAGTTGAGATGCTGTTTGCCTTACCTGCAAGCGATGCCACAATAGCAGCAGTAAGCGCCGCTACCGAAAGGCCTTTTAACCCCGTAGGAAGGAAACCAAGTATGGCTGAATAGGCATTGTCAGGCTTAAGGTCGGCACCAATACCCATTTCATTCTGAAGGGCACCGTTGCTGTACAATACATAAGCCGCAATACCCGGAAGCATTACAATAATTGGCATAGCCAGTTTCATAAAACCTGCAAATAGTATACCCGTACGCGCTGTTTTAAGGTCGGCACCAAGGGCGCGCTGTGTAATGTACTGGTTACAACCCCAGTAGTTAAGGTTTACAATCCAGATACCGGCAAAGTACATGGCAATGCCCGGAAGCATAAGGTACTTGTTTATATCTGCCTGTGGGGCATCTGTAGCCGGTTTGTCTACCATTAGCTTAAAGTGGTCCGGCGCAACTTCCATCATTTTCTTAAAACCGGCAAGGGCATCGGTACCAAGGCCAAAATGCTCGCTCACCATGGTAAGGGCAATGTAAGTTGTGGCAAGGCCACCCACTACAAGCACCACTACCTGTATAACATCGGTAAAGCCGATAACCTTCATACCACCCAGGGTAATTACCAGCGAGAAGATAGCCATGGCTATTACAATAGCATGGAAATACTCAGGCCCTGCCATGGCCGAAATGGCTATAGCACCCAGGTAAAGGATTGAGGTAAGGTTTACAAATACATACAAAAACAACCAGAAAATAGCCATAATAAGGCTAGTAGTCTGGTTATAGCGCGTTTCAAGAAACTGCGGCATGGTAAATATCTTATTCTTAAGATACACCGGTATAAACCACACGGCCACTATAATAAGGGCCAGGGCGGCAATCCACTCATAAGCTGCAACGGCAACACCCACGGTAAAGCCGTTACCGCTCATACCAATAAACTGCTCGGCAGAAATGTTACTGGCAATAAGCGAGGC
The DNA here is from genome assembly GCF_001278115.1 of Flavobacterium akiainvivens. Lineage (GTDB taxonomy): Bacteria > Bacteroidota > Bacteroidia > Flavobacteriales > Flavobacteriaceae > Flavobacterium > Flavobacterium akiainvivens. The sequence goes on from NZ_LIYD01000005.1 coordinate 1,928,337, forward strand.
GCCAATGGCCCACCATGTTAGCGAACCTTCGGCAAGAAAGAAATCCTTAGAGTCTGATACTTCACCCTCCTTGGCTTTCTTACTTTTGTATATCCAGTACCCGTAACCGGATACTAAAACAAAGTAAATACAGAATATAATGTAATCAATAGGTGCAAATTTCTCCATAATATGTTTGTGGTTTGGTTAATAGCGCGGCTAATATAACATATTATAGTTTGTAAGCAGCATCGTTCCAGCGTATTTCATTGCGGAACTGGTCAAGTTTGGTATCTGCACCTATGCGAAGAAACTCAATACCGGCCATATCTGTAAAGTCTTGTATTATCTCAGCAGAAAGGTTTTGGCTGTATGCGGTGTGGTGTGCGCCACCGGCATATATCCATGCAGCACAGCCTGTTTTCATATCCGGAAGCGGTTTCCACAGTACGCGTGCCACCGGTAGGTTAGGCAGGTCGTTTTGCGGCTCAACAGCCTCTACTTCGTTCACAATCATCCTGAAACGGTTGCCCATATCTACAATAGATGCGTTTAGTGCAGCGCCACCGGCCACGTTAAATACAAGCCTTGCAGGGTCTGCCTTACCACCTATTCCAAGAGGGTGTACCTCAAGGCTTGGCTTAGTGCTGGCAAGCGAGGCATCTACCTCAAGCATGTGCGAACCTAATACAAGCTCGTTATTCGGGTCAAAGTGATAGGTATAGTCTTCCATGAAGCCGTTACCGCCTTCAAGGCCAGAGCCCATAACTTTAAACGCACGCACAAGGGCTGTGGTTTTCCAGTCGCCTTCGCCGGCAAAGCCATAGCCATCGGCAAGAAGCCTCTGTACCGCAAGCCCCGGAAGCTGCACCATGCCGTGCAGGTCTTCAAATGTATCGGTAAAGCCTTTAAAGCCGCCGTCTACAAGGAATTTACGCAGCGCGATTTCAATCTTGGCCGCTTCGTATACCGATGCATACCTGTCGCCACCCTCAAGAAGGTCGGCAGCAATAGTATACTGTGTTTTATATTCTTCAATTAGTGATTTGATATCGGCATCGCTCACGTTGTCTATAAGCGCCACAAGGTCGCCAATACCGTAGCTGTTTACGGCAAAGCCAAACTGAAGTTCAGCCTCAACCTTATCACCATCAGTTACAGCCACAAAACGCATATTATCGCCAAAACGGGCAAACTTGGCACCCTGCCAGTCATACCATCCGGCAGCGGCACGGCTCCATCCGCCTATCTGGGCAATAACCTCAGGGTCTTGCCAGTGGCCTACAACCACCTTACGGTTTTTGCGCAGGCGCGATACCATAAAACCGAACTCACGGTCGCCGTGGGCGCTCTGGTTCAGGTTCATGAAGTCCATATCTATAGAGCTCCACGGTATGTCGCGGTTGTATTGTGTGTGCAGGTGCAGTAGCGGCTTTTTAAGTATGCTAAGGCCGCGAATCCACATTTTAGCAGGGCTAAAAGTGTGCATCCAGGTAATAACGCCTATTACATTCTCGGCGCTGTTAGCGGCAAGAAGCGTGTCATATATTTCTTCGGTAGTTTTTACGGTAGGCTTAAATACCACGCGAACGGGTATTCCGGCAGCACCATCAAGGCCTGCGGCAATTGCTTTAGAGTGTTCGGCAACCTGGTTAAGGGTTTCTTCGCCATACAGGTGCTGGCTTCCGGTTACGAACCAAACTTCATAAGTCTTTAAATCTGTCATAATGTGTGTTTGTAATAAAATGTGGAATGAGGTTGTTATTATTGCCCGTAATATGAGTTAGGGCCGTGCTTGCGCTCGTAGTGCTTTTTAATGAGTGCATCTTTAAGCTTAGGCGCCTGCGGGTTGATTTGTTCTGTTAAAAGTGCCATTTGCGCAACGGTTTCTAACACCGCGCTGTTGTAAACGGCTTTGTGCGGGGTTTTGCCCCAGGTAAACGGTGCGTGGTTGCCCACCAGTATCATCTCTACCTCTTCATAGCTAATACCCCTTTCGGCGAAGCAGTTCATAATCTGGAAGCCCGTTTCATATTCATAATCGCCTTTAATCATTTCGTCGTCCATAGGTGGCGCACAAGGGATGTCTACCGTAAGGTGGTCGGCGTGTGTAGTGCCAAAAATAGGGATGTCGCGCTGTGCCTGTGCCCACGCCGTGCCATAAGTGCTGTGCGTGTGTACAATACCGCCTATGTTAGGCCAGTGCTTGTACAGCACCGCATGGGTTTGCGTGTCTGATGACGGCCTTAGGTCGCCCTCAACGGTATTGCCGTCAAAGTCTACAATTACCATACTTTCAGGCGTTAAATCTTCATACGGAACGCCGCTGGGCTTAATGGCAAAAACGCCAAGTTCGCGGTCGGCAGCGCTCACATTGCCAAAGGTAAACAGCACCAGCCCAAGTTTGGGCAGCTGCATATTAGCCTCGTAGGCGCTTTGTTTTATATGCTGGTACTTGCTCATTATGCTAATACAGTTTCTTGTTTTTGATTAACCTGGCTGGCTACAAAACCACCAAGGGCTTTGTACTGGTTGTAACGGTTTTGGTACACCGCAGCGTTTTCAGGGTTCGGGTCATACTCTACGTCAAAGCCACGGCCCATGGCCTCCATAGCGGCTTCTACGTTAGGATAAATACCGGCTACAACCGCTGCAAACATAGCTGCACCAAGGGCGCAGGTGTGCTTAAACTGGTGGATGCGTATGGGCATGCCCAAAACATCTGACATCATTTGCATTACAAACGGCGATTTTTTAGCCACACCACCAATGCCAATGATACCTTTTACAGGAATGCCTTCTTCAATAAAACGGTCTACAATTGCCTTGGCGCCAAAGCAGGTAGCCTCGGCTAGTGCACGGAACACGCGCGGCGCATCGCTGCCAAGGTGAAGGCCTGTAATAGCGCCTTTTACCGCCTGGCTGGCATCGGGTGTGCGGCGGCCGTTAAACCAGTCTATTGCAAGCTCGTTAGTAGTTTCTATGGGGATAAGCGCAGCCTGGCGGCTTAGCTCAGGGATAATTTTTTCTGCAAATTCTTCCTTAAGGGCTTCAGCGGTTGCTGCGTCAATTACCTCGCTCTGGTCCAGCAGGGTTTTAACCGGCCAGCTCAAAATGTTCTTGAACCACGCATAGGTATCGCCAAATGCCGACTGGCCTGCCTCAAGGCCTGCCATACCCGGAATAACCGAACCGTTTACCTGTCCGCAGATACCGGCAACAAGTTTACCTTCAATATCGGCCTCCGGTGCCACAAGAATGTCACACGTAGAAGTACCCATAACTTTGCTCAGGTGGTACGGCTCTATCTGTCCGCCCACGGCGCCCATGTGCGCATCAAAAGCACCCACGCCTATTACCACATCGGTGCTAAGGCCCAGTTTTGCAGCCCATTCCGCGCTAAGCGTTCCGGCAGCTACATCGCTGGTGTAGGTATCAACAAAAAGTTTATCGGTAATGCCGTCAAGAACCGGGTCAAGGCTTGAGAAGAATTCCTGTGGCGGTAGCCCGTTAAATTCTTCTGCCCAAAGTGCCTTGTGGCCCGCGGCGCAACGGCTGCGTTTTATTTTGGTAACATCGTTTCCGCCGGTAAGAAGGAACGGAATCCAGTCGCAGTGCTCTACCCACGAGTGCAGGGCTTCGGCAACAGCCTTATCGGCCCTTACCGTTCTTAGCAATTTTGCCCAGAACCACTCAGATGAATAGATACCGCCTACATATTTAAGGTAATTGGTGTCAAATTTAGTGGCGTGTTCGTTGATTTCGGCAGCCTCGTTAAGCGCAGTATGGTCTTTCCACAGCACAAACATGGCGTGCGGGTTTTCTTCAAACCCGGGCATAAGCGCCAGCGGCGTACCCGTAGCATCTACCGCAACAGGCGTAGAACCCGTAGTATCTACAGATAAGCCTTTTACGTTTTTGGCAATTTCTTCGCCACCTGCAAGGGCAATACACTCTTTAATGGTGTTTTCAAGCCCCTCTATATAATCAAGCGGGTGCTGGCGGAACTGGCTTTCTACCGGCTTGCAGTACAGGCCTTTTTGCCAGCGCGGGTAGTTGTATACTGATGATGCAAGCTCTTGTCCGTTAGCTGCATCTACTATTACTGATCGTACCGAATCGGAACCATAGTCTACCCCGATTACATACTTTTTATCGCTCATAATTATACCAAAATTAATAAGTGTCGAAATAACACTAATTTTTTGATAAAAACAAATGTATTTCAAAAAATTTTCTTCAAAAAAACATTTGCGTAATTATCAAAATCTGAAAAAAATCATCAATACAACGTTGTAACCTTGCTTCTTAAGGATTTCTTAAAAATAAATGTATAAATATACACTAATAAATAATATGGATAATTAAACTGTTATTAATATTATTGCAGTCTTAAACTACATTTAATACTTCCACATATACGTATGCATAAGCCAAAAGTGTACCGCAGCGCGGTGGGTGCCATGTTTTTTATGGCCGGAATTTGTTTTTCAAGCTGGGCATCGCGCATTGCCACCATACAGGAAAAGCACGGCCTTAACGAAGCCGAACTGGGCACTGTGCTGTTTGCCATTCCCGTGGGGCTCATGCTGTCTTTACCCATTGCCAGCTGGGCCATTGCAAAAGTAGGCAGCCGCCTGGTACTGGCCGTAGCACTTACCTTGTATGCGCTTACGCTGATAGCCCTTGGCTTTGCGCCGAATGTTTTTACACTAACCGCCTGCCTTGTGGTGTTTGGCCTGGGCAGTAATGCCGTAAACGTATCAGTCAACACGCAGGCCGTGGCTACCGAGGCCATGTACCCCAAGCCTATCCTGGCTTCCTTTCATGGGTTGTGGAGCCTTGCGGGTTTTCTGGGTGCGGGCGTAGGCACACTCATGATTGGCCAGGAAGTATCGCCACAGGTACATTTTATCATCATGACGTGTATCATAATCGTGAGCATATTCATTTGCTGGCGCTACCTGCATAACGACAAACAGCCTGTTGGCGGCGGCGGAAAGGTATTTGTAATGCCCGATAAGTCGCTTATTATATTAGGACTCATAGCCTTATGCTCTATGGTGGTAGAAGGCGCCATGTTTGACTGGACTACCATTTACTTTAAAAAAGCCGTGGGCGCAAGCAAAGCCTGGGAGGGCGCCGGTTACACCGCAGGTATGTGCTTTATGGCCGCCGGGCGTTTTGTAGCCGATGGTTTTAGCCACCGTTTCGGGTTAAAGCGCACCCTGCAGGTTAGCGGCGCACTGAGCATGACGGGACTACTCATTGCCGTTATTTTCCCACAGCTGGTGCCTGCCATTATAGGGTTTATGTTTGTAGGCGCGGGTATATCGAGCGTGGTACCCATGATTTACAGCGCAGCAGGGCGCAGTACTACCATGCAGCCGGGTGCCGCCATTGCAGCCGTAAGCACCATAAGTTTTGTTGGCTTCCTTATTGGCCCGCCGGTTATAGGCATACTTGCCGAGATTTTCAGTTTAAGGATATCGTTTACCTTCCTTGCATTAATGGCCGCGCTGGTGGTGGTGTTTACGTCGAGGGCAAAGATTTAAGAGCCTCTCCCCAACCCCTCTCCAAGGGAGAGGGGCTCCACTCTGCCGTTAATGCCCAACATTTTAATTAAGGCTTGCATTTAATTCGTTTCTAATAATTTTGAGTGAAGCTCGCCCCTCTCCCTTGGAGAGGGGTTGGGGAGAGGCTAATATTTTATCGAAAACGATTTTTTCCTTCCACTTTTTACACTACTTTTATAAATGTAAACCAAACACTTATTATATGTATAAAAAGTATTGCGGTGGCGCGCTGCTGGCACTGTTAGTTGCAGCCTGCTCCCCCACAAAAAAAACGGCTTTTGCCAAAGACGAATTTAAAGAATGGGCACAAACCCCGCCCATGGGCTGGAACAGCTGGGACTGCTATGGCCCTACCGTTGAAGAACACGAAGTTAAGGCCAATGCCGATTATATGGCCAAAGAACTTAAAAGCTACGGCTGGGAATATGTGGTGGTAGACATCCGCTGGTTTGTTGAGAACGACAAGGCAGGCGGCTACAACCAGACCAACCCTATTTATGTGATTGACCAGTACGGGCGCTACCAGCCTGCTACCAACCGTTTTCCATCTGCCAAGGGCGAAAAGGGCTTTAAAGAACTGGCCGACTACGTGCACAGCAAAGGCCTGAAATTTGGCATACACATTATGCGCGGCATTCCTAAAAAGGCGGTAGAAGAAAAAATGCCCATTAAAGGCACCAACGGCATTACGGCCGACCAGATTTACAGCACCGAACTGCAATGCGAATGGCTGAAAGACAACTACACTATTGTTGCCAGCAAGCCCGGCGCACAGGAATACTACAACTCGATATTCGAACTGTATGCCGCATGGGGCGTTGACTTTATTAAGATAGACGACCTTTCAAGGCCGTACCATGAGGGCGAGATTAACCTTATACGCAACGCCATTGACAACTGCGGGCGCAAAATTGTGCTGAGCACTTCTCCGGGCGAAACACCTGTTGAAAAAGCAGCACATGTAAAGTCGCACGCTAATATGTGGCGCATGGTTGATGATGTTTGGGATACCTGGCCGCACATTACCCACCTTATGGAAGTCTGCCAAAAATGGTACCCGTACATTGCCCCGGGCACCTGGCCGGATTGCGATATGATTCCCCTTGGGCGCATATCGGTGCGCGGCGAGCGTGGCGAAGACCGCATGACACGCTTAACCAAAGACGAACAGTACACGCTTATGACGCTGTTTACCATTTTCCGTTCTCCCCTGTTCTTTGGCGGCGACTTGCCGAGTAACGATGCTTTTACAAAATCGCTACTTACCAATAAAGACGTGCTTAAAATGCACAGCGAAAGCACCGCAGTAAAGCAATTGTTCCAAAAAGATGGTAAAGTGGCCATTACGTCTAAAAACAGTAAGACCGGCGAAACTTACCTGGCTATCTTTAATATGTCTGACACGCCTAACGTAAATGTACAGGTAAACCTTGCTGAACTGGGCGTTAAAGAAGGCGCTGAAATTACCGATATGTGGAGTGGTAAATCACTTGGCAAGGCATCGGCTCAGTTTGCACAGCCCCTTGCACCCCATGCAAGTACGCTTATAAAAATCAGTAAATAACAGCTATAACCAAACACTCATCATAATGTATAAAATGTATTGCGGCGGGGCGTTGCTGGCCCTGCTTATGGCTTCCTGCTCAACCGGCAGTAAAACAAATGACAGCCTTAACAGCCCTGACAACAACCTAACAGTAGACTTTGGCGTAAATGCCAAGCAACAGGCCTGGTATCTTGTAAAACGCAACAGCCAGGTAGTAATAGACACCTCATCACTGGGCCTTGTGCGCAAAGATGCCGATTTTAGCAAGGCACTTAAAGTGGCTGATATCTCAGAATCGGAAAAAGTAGAAGACACATACACCATGCTTACCGGCAAGGCTAAAGATATTACTTACAGTGCCAACCAAAAAACCCTGCACCTTGAAAATGCAGGCGGCCAAAAGATGGATATCGTCTTTAACGTGTCAAACGACGGTGTGGCGTTTAAGTATAAATTCCCCGAAACATCGGGCGATGTGAAATACATTACCGACGAGAAAACGGCTTATAACTTTAAATCTTCTACCAAAGCATGGCTTCAGCCCATGAGCAAGGCTAAAAGCGGCTGGGAAGGCTGTAACCCGGCGTATGAAGAATACTACCAGATGGATGTGCCTGTAAATGCCACATCGCCCATTGGCGAAGGCTGGATTTATCCTGCGCTGTTTAAAGACGGCGATACATGGGTATCGGTTTCAGAAACAGAATTGGGCAGCAACTACTGCGCCACGCACCTTAAATATGACGAGGCAGAGAAGGCCATGAAAGTGGTATTCCCGCAGCCGGAAGAGGTATTTGCCAAAGGCGCCGCCCTTAACCCCGAAAGCAAGCTGCCGTGGGAAACCCCGTGGCGCATTTTAGCCATTGGCGACCTGCAAACCGTGGCACAATCTACCCTGGGCACTGACCTGGCTGATAAAGCCGTTACTACCGACGTAGCCTTTGTACAGCCGGGCATTTCGTCTTGGAGCTGGGCCATACTTAAAGATGATTCGGTTAACTATGATACCACTAAACAATTTATAGACTACGCCCACCAAATGAAATGGCCGTACTGCCTTATTGATGCAGGCTGGGACTGGCGCATTGGCATCGATAAAATAAAAGAGCTGGTGGCCTACGCCAAAGAGCGCAACGTAAAACTGATACTTTGGTACAACTCGGCAGGCGACTGGAACACGGTTAAGTACACGCCTAAAGACCGTTTCCTTACCGAGGAAAGCCGCGAAAAAGAGTTTAAATGGCTGCACGACATGGGCATTGCCGGCGTTAAGATCGACTTTTTTGGCGGCGATGGCCAAAGCATGATTGCCTATTACCATGACATACTGAAGTCGGCATTAAAGCACAAAATACTGGTTAACTTTCACGGGGCTACCCTGCCGCGCGGCTGGCAGCGCACCTACCCTAACCTTATGACGGCTGAGGCCATTAAAGGTTTTGAATTCATATCGTTTGAACAAAATGTGGCCGATGCAGCCCCGCAACACTGCGCCATGCTGCCCTTTGGCCGTAACCTGTATGACCCTATGGACTTCACGCCTATGAGCCTTGATGTAATACCAAACATCAACCGCCGCAGTACAGCCGCTTTTGAGCTGGCACTGCCTACCCTGTTCCTTTCGGGTGTACAGCATTTGGCTGAAATTCCGGAAGGCATGGCTAAGCAGCCCGATTATGTGGTAAACTACCTTAAAGATATACCTGCCGCCTGGGATGAAACCAAGCTCCTGGCCGGCTATCCCGGTAAAGATGTGGTTATGGCACGCCGCAAGGGCACAACCTGGTACATAACCGGCATTAACGGCGAAAACAAAGCCAAAACCCTTGATATAGACCTGAGCTTTATTAAAAAGGATGGTTTTATAATTACCGATGGCGCTACCGATAAGTGGGAATCCAAAACGGTAAAACCGGGTAAAACTACAGCATCATTTAAACCATACGGCGGATTTGTAATGAAGTTTTAACAAATAAATACTGCAAATTTTTAATTTATGGGAGTCGAAAGGCTCCCATTTTTGTTTTAATACAATTGTAAATTTTATTTACAATTTTTTATTAGGAAAATTGAATGTTAAGCTGTTATCATATAATAAACCAATCGAAATATGAAAAACACATTACACGCCATTCTGTTATTTTTATTTATTACCCCTGTATTTTCTCAAGACTACTCCTGGCAATGGGCTACCCGCGGTGGCGGCACTAAAAGTTCGCCTGCCGAAAGCGTCTCCGGTTACGACTTTACGAGTGAACAAATTAATGATATAGTAGTAGACAACGATAACAACTATTATTTTTTAGCCTACATGACACAACAAAATACCGAATATGACGGCCTGCCCATACCGGTATACAATGCACCACAGGGCAATACCGGTGGTATTGATATTGTGCTTATTTCCACCACGTGCGACGGCACCCTGCGGTGGACACAAACCATAGGCGGGGGCTATAACGATTTTAGTTACAAGCTGGGGCTTGATAACAACGGCGGCCTGTACCTTTCGGCTTATGTAATGAACCTCTCTGCACCGGGACAAATGTATTTACCGCCCCATTTTTCGCCCAATGTTGCATTGCCGGAAGGTGAAAACAACTTAGACCCGCAGGAAGGGCGCAAAACTGCCGCCGTGGTTAAGTACAATACCCAGGACGGTGCACTTGTATGGTACAAAATGCTGCAGGGCGCTGTAAGCCCCACTTACATGTCGTCTATTATAAGCAATATAATTGTAGACACCGACGGCAACCTCCGGGTACTGGTGGGCCTGTACAGGGGTACACACCTTGACGGGCAGGTAACCGTACCGGATAGTTTTACCAACACTACCCAGTTTTATATTGTTAAATTAAGCCCTGAAGGCGAATACCTTGATGTAACTGAGCTGCCCATGCAGGGTGTGTTAGAGATGTCTCAGTTTTGCTTTAATTATGATGAAAACCTCAACCGGTATTATATAGCAGGCTTCAGGACCTACCCAGGCTACAACACCCTTATGCCTACAACCTATGGCGGGGTAGACTTTACAAAAAGCGTTTTTATTCTGGCCCTTGAAGAAGACGGCACCGAAATATGGCGCGTGGAAGAAGTAAACAGTGCGGGTTTAAATGCCACCCAGTTACAGGCTTTTGTTATTGATGACGATTCAAACCTATACCTTGTCGGAAAATATTTCAGGGTATTCGACACAGTAGTATCGTTAGGCAATTACACCTTTCCATCTACACTGGGCAATGTGGTGTATGTACTTAAAATGGCACCCGATGGCACCGTTATATGGGGTACCTCGCCGCAAACCGAAACCTCCTCTAACTTTATTTATGACATTGCCATTAACGGCGATGAAATTGCCGTTGCTACCGAGATGTTTCAGCAAACCTGGGACGACATAACCATAAACCGCGGGCAGAATTACCTTACCGACCCGGTTATCCTCCGCATAAACAAAGAAACCGGCAATGCTTTTGCCATACACGATGTTAAGGGACCCTTTGGCTTTAAAGATTCTTTTACCGCCATAGCTACTGATAAAGACGGGAACTATATTACCGGCGGTTACTTCCGCAGCCAGCTTTTTACCGATGCCGAAGATGGGATAGAAACCCTTGAAAAAGTAAACAACATTACCAGTTTTACCGATTTTTTTATAGCCAAGCTTGCCAAAGTGCCCTGCGGGACGGGCACAACTACAGGCCTTAACGAAAACAGCCTGCAACAGCTTAAGGTATATCCTAACCCGGCACATAATACCATAGAATTTGAAAGCACTAAAGAAATTGCATCATACACCCTTACAAACATGCTGGGGCAAACCCTGCTTAAAGGCAGCCTTAACAGCAACAAGGGCAGTATAAACATACAGGCGCTACCGGTGGGCAACTATGTGCTTGCACTTAAAGCCACCACAGGAAAAGTAACCACGCAGCAAGTAATTAAAATGTAACGGGTTGCAACAAAAGAAATTAAAGGGGTATGGTTTTAAATCATACCTCTTTTTGCATAATAAAAAAGCCGGTGCTAAAACACCGGCTTTACAGATAATTGCTAAACATTAACCCTTTGTAATAAATATCAACCCAAATAACGTTTATTACGCGTTTAGAAACTAACCCAATTACTTTTATATTTCTCATTGATAATCGATGGCAGTCATTCGTCTATCATCTATTATCTTTAATCTATTCTCTCTACAGCTACTTTACAGAAAACTTATACGTAGTTTTAGTGGTATACTTCTCTCCCGGTTTCAACACCGTGGTAGGGAAAGACGGCTGGTTAGGGCTATCAGGGTAGTGTTGTGTTTCAAGACACAGGCCACTGCGCTTTTGATACTTGCCACCTGTTTTGCTGTCTTTTGTACCATCTATAAAGTTACCGCTATAAAACTGTATGGCGGGCTCTGTTGTGTATACCTGCATAAAACGGCCCGACTCCTTATCATACAGGCTGCCTATTTCTTTAAGGCTGTTAGACGCATCGTCAAAAATCCAGCAGTGGTCATACCCCAGGCCTTTTTTAAGCTGGTCATCGGCCACATTAATGTCTTTGCCTATGGTCTTAGCCTTAGTAAAGTCAAACGGCGTACCGGCCACAGCCTTAAGCTCGCCCGTAGGGATAAGCGTGCCATCTACCGGAAGGAATTTACCCGCCTTAAGCTCCAGTTCCTGGCTTTCTATGCTCTTGCTAAAATCACCCGAAAGGTTAAAATATGAGTGCTGCGTTAAGTTTACCACAGTAGCCTTATCGGTTTCAGCCTCATAAGCTATGGCAAGCTCGTTAGCATTGGTAAGCGTGTAGGTAACCGTTACTTTCAGGTTGCCCGGATAGCCTTCCTCGCCATCTTTAGCAGTATAGGTAAGCTTTAAGCCCGGCTCATCGCCTTCAACAGGCGTGGCGTCCCATACTCTTTTATCAAAACCTTTACCTCCGTGCAGGCTGTTAGGCCCGTCGTTTACGGTAAGCTGGTAGTCTTTTCCGTCAAGCGTAAACTTGCCCTTTGCAATCCTGTTTCCGTAGCGGCCTATTACAGCACCAAAGAAATACGGGTTGCCGTCAAGGTACAGGTCTGGCGTGGTGTAGCCCAGCACCACATCGGCAAACTTACCGTTCTTATCGGGCGCGGTTAACGAAAGTATATCGCCACCCATGGTAATTACCTCTATGGTCATGCCATTGGCATTGGTAAGCGTATACTTTTCAACCTTTACACCATCTTTAGTAGTGGCATAATCGCTTTTAACTATAGAACTTTTAGCTTTAGCTTCGGTGGTTGGTTGCATATCCTCTTTTTTTTCGTCTTTACAACTTAAAAGCATCAGGCTGCACATAAGCAGGCAAACGCCCTGTTTAATTGTTTTCATGGTTTGGTTGTTTAGTTATTACTCCCCTACCGTTATGCCTTTAAGAAATCGTTGTAACAACATAACAAATATAGGATTTATTTTAAATAAATGTAATTTTTACACTTTTTATTTTTACTTGATCTTAACCCTGAATACCACTACGGCCTGGGCAGGTATTTCAACGTCAATTTTGCTGCCGTTTAGCGTAAAGGTACTGGTTTTTGGAGTTACTTTTTCTGATGTAAAATTGTTTTCAGCCTGCAGGTCGTCGCTTTGAAGCATAATCATCTTACCCTCTTTAGCCAGTTTTTTACCTTTAACAGCAATATCTGTTTTTTGGGCTTTGGCTGTTGTATTTACCACTTTAACAATAACCTCGCCTGTTGCTGCATCAGTCACCGCAGTGGCATACATACCGTTTTGCCCGGTAATGGCCTTGCCTCCTGTAGTAATGCTTACCAAATCAGTACCCGGGTTTTGGCCGTACAGCTGCTGTACATAGTAGTTAGGTGTAGCAAAGCTGTTTAGGTTGTCTACCCAAATAAGGTCGGGCGTCCACTGCCAGCCTTCCACGTGGGCAAAAAGCGGTGCATAGCTCGTCATGTGTACAACCTCAGCATTACGCTCAAGGCCGGTCATAAAGGCGGCTTCGCTAAGGGCGGCCTCCCAGTTGTTTTTGTTTTCAGGGCTTGCAATGGCTACAGTTTGTGCAGCATATTCACCTGCAAACACTTTAGGGCCTTTGCGGTCATAATTATCATAACGGGTTACGTTTTGCTTAAACCACTCCGGCTTGGCATAGTAGTGCTCGTCTATAATCTGGGCGTTAAGGGCTTTCAGTTCTTTCCAGGCATAATCAAAATGCTCGCCTGTAGGGAACGGCCCGCTGGTAGAAATAATCTTGATGTTAGGATATTTAGCGTGTATGGCTTTTTCAAACACCTTGTAGCGCTCTATATAATCAGGGCCCCACTGCTCATTACCCACACCTATAAACTTAAGGTTAAAAGGCTGTGGGTGGCCCATTTCGGCGCGTTTTTTACCCCATGTTGTGGTAACAGCGCCGTTGGCAAACTCAATAAGGTCTACGGCATCCTGCACAAACGGGTCAAGCTCGGCCATTGGGGCAAGCTCGCCTGTGTTAAACTGGCAGGCAATACCGCAGCTCAGTACCGGTAGCGGCTCTGCACCCAGGTCTTCCGAAAGCTGGAAGTACTCAAAGAAACCAAGGCCAAACGTTTGGAAATAATCCGGGGTTTGCTTGTGGCCAAACTCAACATTCCAGCGGTTTATAATCATTTCGCGGTCTTCAACAGGGCCAATGCTTTTTTTCCACTGGTAGCGCTGCTCAAGCGTGCGCCCCTCTACAATACATCCACCGGGAAAACGCAGGAAGCCCGGGTTAAGGTCATACAGCTTTTGCGCCATGTCTTTGCGCAGGCCGTTTTCCCTGCCGTTCCACGTATCTTTAGGGAAAATGGAAATCATATCCATATTAAAAACGCCTGTGTTGTCAAACGTAATTTTAAGCTGCCCTTTGGCATCGGTCTTCGTGGCTTTAATCTGGCCTTTGTAGGTTTTCCAGTCTTTACCGCTTACGCTAATGGTAGTTTCGCCAATAACGCCGCCTTTTTCATCAACCAACTGGAATTTTATTTTAGAGATGCTGCCGCTTTGTGCAGCCCCCATAAACGACACATTGTAGGTATCGTTAGCCTTAATGCCCATACCGCGGAAACCCTCGTTAACCAGGCTGTAACCGGCGGCATTGTTTACCTCAACACGAATCATGTGGCGGTTAATTTCTTTCTCGGTCTTGATAACCGTTGCATAACCTGACTTCTCGTTAAGCGAATGCTTGTCGCTATTGGGCTGGCTCCACCCCATCATAGGGTTAGCAAACTCAAACGAGCGGTTTTTAACCAGTTCGGCATACAGGCCGCCATCGGCACCCAGGTTAATATCTTCAAAGAAGATACCATACATGGTGGGCTGTATTTTAACACCGGTGTTTTTTAAATCAAGTACATAGCTGTTTTTCTGTTGGGCAGTGCACAGCAGGCTACCGCTAAGGGCAAGTGCCAGGGCTGCGTTGCTTACAAAGTTTGTTTTCATATTGTGTTTGTTGTTAAAGCTTCTTATTTGGTTTCGGGCAGCCATACTTTCATTTTGCCAATGCCCCTGTTGCTCCATGAGTAATACGGTATGGCTATAAATTTCTGGTTGCCGGTCTTACCTTCTATGGTAAGGATGCCGTTTAGCATTTTAGGCTGTTCCTTAAGTTTAAAGGTTGTTTTATTGTTAATGGTTATGGCGTCTACATTAGCATTATCTGCCTGTTCTACAGTATATACAATAGGCCCATATTCCAGCGATACCTTGCCACGGTCATCGGCAATTTTGTCGCTGGCTACCACCTCGCGCACTTCCATAGGGAAGTCAAGGGTAACCACATCGCCCTTTTTCCAGGTGCGGTTTACTACATAGTAGCCGTCTTTTTCAACACCGGTTACCTTTTTGCCGTTTACGGTAAGGCTTAGCTTACCCGTGTAGGCATCGGCATAGCTGTACAGCCCGCCTGGCATAACCTCATTGCGCGACCAGCCCGGTATGCGGAACTTAACCGTAAATGCACCCTCTTTTTCAGGGGAAACCGTAACCTTAACCTTGCCATTCCACGGGTATTGTGTGGTTTGGCTGATGCTGATTTTTTTACCTTCAAGCTCGGTATCGGCAGTGCTCGACATATACAAATTTACATAAAGCACATCTTTTTCGGTAGCATAAATAAGCCCCGGTATAGCCGGAATAAAACGAATAAGGTTGGTTGGGCAGCACGAGCAGTCAAACCAGCCCTGGCGGGTGCAGGCACCGCGGTTAAACAGGTACACACCATCGCTCTCCAGCGCATTAGGGTAAAAGAACTCAGTACCCTTAAGCGAAATGCCGCTTATAAGTCCGTTATACATGGTGCGCTCCAGCACATCATAATATTTTACATCGCCCGTAAGGTTAAACAGGCGGTTGTTCCAGTACACACTGCCTATGGCGGCGCAGGTTTCGTTGTAGGCGGTAAGGTTGGGCAGCTCATAGTTTTCGCCAAAAGCCTCGCCATCGTGCCTTGCCCCAATGCCCCCGGTTATGTAGGTTTTCTTTTCAACCATGTTGTCCCAAAGCTTGTCTATGGCAGTGCGGTACGCCTGGTCTTTATAAATAGCGGCAATATCGGTCATACCGGCATACAGGTATACGGCACGCACGGCATGGCCCACTACTTCATCCTGCTGCGTTACCGGAACGTGATCTTGCGCATAAGCGCCAAACTGTTCTTTTTTGCGCGGGTCTCCCCTGTGGTCAAGGTAAAACTTGGCCAGCTTAAGGTAGTCTTCCTTACCTGTAATCATGTACAGCTTTACAAGGCCGGTTTCTATAATCTGGTGGCCGGGTACTGCCAGTATCTGCCCCGGGTTTTCGCCAAAGGTTTTTACAAACAGGTCGGCATTTTTAAGGGCAATATCTAAAAAGTTGCGCTTGCCGGTAGCCCAGTAGTGCACAGCAGCAGCCTCATACATATGGCCGGCGTTGTACTCTTCGTGGCTCATGTTCATGTATTCCCAGCGTTCGCCTTTTTCTACCTTAACCCACGGTGCAGGCGGCTTGGCCGGGTTTATGGTGCGCCATGTGGTAAGGTAGCCGTCTTTTTCCTGGCCTATTTTTACTATAGAAATAAGCGAATCCAGCAACACCTCGAGCTTGGGGTTTGGTGCGCTAAGCAGTGAGTTAGAGGCACCCTCTATAATTTTGTACACATCGCTGTCGTCAAACGGCATCTGACCGCGCACTTCGCCTTTCATTTGCCCGCCGGCTATAAGGAAGTTTTCAAACCTGCCTTCTTCGCTGCACTTTTGTATGGCATATTCAATGGTTTTTTCCTGTACCTTTTTTATGATGGGCAACCAGAAATCATCGGTCACCTTTACATTTTTAATAGGCACCGGCTGTATGGGGTAAGCCGATAAGCTTTCCTGCGCGTGGGCTGCACCGGCAACGCCAACAAGCAGTAAAAGGCTTAATTTCTTTACTATATTCATTCTTTTTTTGGGTTTGGTTTAATTCATAGGTGCCACTTTAGGCCAGCCGTTTTCCCATGTAATTTCTTTAATGGTAAGCACCGGCCTGCCTTTTTTGGCAATTTCATAAGCGTGGAATACAAGGTAGTCTTTTCCGTTGAATGTGTAGGTACTGTTATGGCCCACACCTGCCCAGTTTTTATTGCCCTCTATTACCAGTGTGCCGCCGCCCTGGTTAAGGTCTTTTCCGTTGGCATCAAGAAAAGGCCCGTGCACGCTCTGGCTGCGGCCTACCACTACTTTATAGGTACTGTTTTCGCCACGGCAGCAGTAATCCCACGACAGGAACAGGTAATAATAGTTGTCTTTCTTAAAAATAAAAGGCGCCTCAAGTGCGGCATCGCCCGGGTTTGCATCCTCAAGGCTAAAGCTGCGCTCACGGCGTGCTACGGTATACCACTCTTCGGGCTGATTGGCAATTTTAGTCAGTTCCGGGGTAAGCTTAACCATTTTAAGCCCATCCCAAAACGAACCGAATGTAAGCCACGGCGTACCTTTTTCGTCTATAACCAGGTTAGGGTCTATGGCGTTCCAAAGGTCGCGGTTGGGTACAGATTGTACTACAATACCATGGTCTGTCCACTTAAAATCCTTACTGGCAGGGTCGAGCGTTTTGTTAGTCGCTACACCTATGGCTGATGTATTTTTTGCGAAAGACGACACCGAGTAGTACAAATAATACTGCCCGTTATGAAACGAAACATCGGGCGCCCAGATGTGGTCTTTAAAATCAGGGGCTACGGTTTTGCCCCATGCAGGAGGGGCATCAAACACCGGTTTTTGCTTTGTCCAGGTTTTCATGTCCTTAGACGAAAATACCGATATGCCGTGCCCGGTGCAAAACAGGTAGTAGGTACCGTTTTGCTGTATCATTACTGGGTCGTGCACAATAGTTTCGCCTATGGGCAGCGCCTCCTGAGAGAGGGCGCTGCCACAAGCTAAAACTAAACTAACCCAAACTAAAATTTTTTTCATACTTATTTTGTTATGCCTTCGGTTGTCATTACCACACGCTTAAGGGTGCCGTCAGGGTTATAAAACAGCCTGTCTATACAAACCGACCTGCGGAAACTGCCGCCATGGGGCTGTAATGCACCGTTGTGGTAAATAAAATACCATTTGCCTTTAAACTCAATAATACTCTGGTGGTTGGTATTGCTGTTACCTGCAATTTCATTCAAAATGCCTTTGTACTCCCACGGGCCTTCAATGCTTTTGCTCATGGCATAGGCAATCTTCTCCGGAAACTCATAGGCATACGACAGGTAAAACCAGTCGCCTTTTTTATGAATCCACGGTGCTTCGGTAAAATGCGGAAGGTCTATAGCGTGTATATCGCCTTCGGTTTCCAGCATATTATCTTTTAGCTTTACATACTTGCACACGGTGTTGCCCCAGTACAGGTATGCCTGGCCGTTGTCTATAAACACGGTTGGGTCTATATCATCCCAGGTTATGCCGGTTTGGGTGGTCATATCGTTAGTAATAAGCGCATGGCCCAGGGCATCTTTAAACGGCCCCGTGGGCGAATCGCTAACCGCCACACCTATTGCCTTGCCGGGAATGGTGGCGTGCTCTACCGTTACATACCAGTAAAATTTGCCGTTGCGCTCTATAACCTGTGCTGCCCATGCATCGCCTTTTGCCCATGCAAAATCAGTCGTTTTAAGCGGAACCGGGTGCTCTTTCCAGGTAACCATATCGGCGCTGGAATATACCACCCATTCGTTCATCTTATAAAAATGGAAATCGTTTGGCGCCTCATCGTGCCCGCCATACAGGTATACCGAATCTTTATACACCAGGGCGGCAGGGTCGCCTATATATTTATCTTTTATTATGGGGTTGTTCTCTACACCGCTGTTGTTGTTTACAACCTGTTTTTGGGATGAACAGGCTAACGTTACTACAGCGCCAAGCACAACCAATACAACTTTCTTCATGGTTTAATTTTGGGAATTAATACATTTTTTTACCCCAGATGGGCTTGCCATCTGCAGTGAGGCCCGATATGGCCAGGGTTACCTTGCGCGGAGACGACTCCCAGTCCCACGAATCAAATACCTTGCACTTAGAGCCGTTTATAAGCACCTCTTTATTGGTATCATCATAGCTCCAGCTGCCGGTCATGCCGCCACCCACGGTGCCGTTTGCATTAAGGCTTACCATAACCGATGTTTGCATGGTTTGGTACTGGTAGTTCATGGTTATAATTTCGTAAGTACCGGCAATGGTTGCCATGGTAAATTCGGTAGCTGGCACACCCGCATAACGCTCCGGCGATACAACGGGCCAGCCATCTGTAGTCCACTGCATTTCGCGCACGTGGCCCATCATTACGGCATTAGAGGCGTTTATGCCCGGCACGTTTGCCGGTAGCCTGCCCTGCGATGCAAAGTACCATTTACCGTTGGCATCATCCTGAAACACCGCGCAGTGCGATATACCCACCCAGCCGGTGTGGTTGTTAAACTTATACGGATGCGTTAGCATAGGCCAGCATTGTGCACCCTGGGTAATATCCTGCCCGTTCATGCCCACATAAGGGCCCTCTATGTTTGTTGACCTTGCCACACGGGTATTATAGGCAATGGATAATTCATCATAAGCAAAAAACAGGTAGTAGTACTGCGTTTGCGGGTTGTAGATAATCTCTGCCCCCTCAAGCGCCTGCCACCTTTCGGTGTTTACATTGCCACGGCCTGCTATGCGTATTCCGTAATCGTCTATAGTATTAAGCTGGGTAGGCTTGCCCGTTGCAGGGTCTACCTGCACGGCAGCAATACCGGTATGCCACGAACCGTAAATAAGCCAGTGCTGGCCGTTTTCGGCTACAATGTAGCTGGGGTCTATGGCGTTAAATTTATAGTAGCCATTCCAGTCGTTAGGGCCATCTCGGTGGTAATCTACCACGCCATCGGGTTCAGAGGTTATAACCATACCTTTGTCTACCCATTGGTTAGAAGCCAGGCTGGTGCTTTCCATCATGCCTATGTAAGGCCTTTCGCCCCAAGAGGCGGCAGGGTCTGTACCGGTAATAAGCTCATCTACCACAATGCTGTAGTACATCCTGAACACATTGCCCACCTTGCGGATGCACGGCGCCCAGTAGCCATACTTAGGGTTATCTATAGGCGGAAGGCCCATTTGTGCCCTGTGGGCATTCATGGTGGTTTTTACCCATGCAGGTGCCTCATCCATAGTAGAACCTATATACTCCCAGTTTATAAGGTCTAAAGAACGCCTTGCATGAAAATGCCCGTGGCCTGCATGTGCATTGCCGTAAGAAGCATCGGTCTGGTACATATAAAAATAGGCGCCGTCTTTAACCACGGTAGGGTCGTGCACGTTAGCCAGGTTCCACTGGCTGCGGTTTTCCCAGCCGGCTATGGGCGTATAGTTATCGGCATAGGTAGGCCCATTAAACACCGGGCCTACGGGTGGGTTATCATCATTATCGGTGCCTCCGGTGGTAGGCTCGTTTTCGTCTTTAGAGCAGCCGGTGGCCACAAGCCCCGCTACCGCAAGGGCAACAAACAGTCTGGTGCCGTTTGCAAACAGCTGCATTGCTTTATTCTTTTTCATAAGCCTGTTGTTGTTAATTATTTGGCCTCAAGCACCACTACAGAGAATGGCGGAAGCGTTACCGTAAGCACACCGTTTTTAACCTTAAAGTCTTTAAATGCTTTAGGCGTAATGGCGTTAGGGTTTTCGAATGAGTTATAGTCCTGTAGCTTGCCCGATGAAAGTATCTGGGCGGTAAAGTCTTTTAGCTTAAGGGCGTTAAGGTCTATTTCTACGGTTTCTTTATCTTTTGCGTGGATGTTAACCAAAGAGATGTGCGTTTTGCCATCTTTTACAGAGGCTGATGCCGAAACCGCCGGAAGCGTTTCGCTACCTACCTTATAATCAGGTGTGGCAAGCTCGATTGGGATAAGCTTTGCATCCTGGTGCACCTTGTACATTTTCATTACATGGTAGGTAGGCGTTAGCAGCATTTTGTCTCCCTTGGTAAGGATTACCGCCTGAAGCACGTTTACCGTTTGGGCAAGGTTTGCCATGCGCACGCGGCTGCTGTGGTTGTTAAAAATGTTTAGCGTAGTACCGGCAATCATGGCATCGCGCATGGTGTTTTGCTGGTACAGGAAGCCCGGGTTTGTGCCTTCTTCCACGTCATACCAGCCGCCCCATTCGTCTACCACAAGGGCTACTTTGCCTTTAGGGTCATACTTATCCATTATTTCGGTGTGCTTTGTAACCAGCTCTTCCATTTTAAGGGCGGTTTGCATGGTGGTAAAATACTGTTGCTCGTCAAACTTTGTAGATGAGCCTTTCTTTTCCCAGGTTACAAACGAGTATGAGTGTAGTGCCACACCATCCAGCAGGTTTTTAGGGATTTCGCGCATAAGCACTTCTGTCCAGTGGTAATCGGCCACGTTAGCGCCCGATGCAATGCGGAACAAACTACCTGTGTTGCTCCAGTCTGTCATAAAGGTAGAATACTGGCGGTACAGGTTTGCATAATGCTCGGCCGTCATGTTGCCACCACAGCCCCAGGCCTCGTTGCCCACACCCCAAAACTTAACACCCCATGGAGTATCGCGGTTGTTTTGCTTGCGCAGGTCGCTCATTGGGCTTTTGCCGCCATGGTTTACATACTGAATCCACTCTGTAAATTCCTGAACGGTGCCGCTGCCCACGTTAGCCGCCAGGTAAGGCTCTGTATCCAGCACCTCGCACAGGTCAAGAAAATCGTGTGTACCAAAGCTGTTGTCTTCGGTAACGCCCCCCCACCACTGGTTTACTATGGTAGGCCTTTTTTCTTTTGGCCCAATGCCGTCTTTCCAGTGATAGGTATCGGCAAAGCAGCCGCCCGGCCAGCGCAGGTTGGGTATTCCCAGTTCTTTTAGCGCGGCAATAATATCATTCCTTACACCTTTTGTATTAGGAATGGCACTACCCTCGCCCACATAAAAACCATCGTAAATACAACGGCCCAGGTGTTCAGAAAAATGCCCGTAAATGTGCTTGTTAATGGTAGGCGCATCGGCCGAAGGGTTAACCTTAATGGTTGCCTTTTGTTGTGCCGTAGCCGGCAGTAAGCTGCCTGCGGCAAGGAGTAAAACAGTTGTGTAGTGCTTGATTTGGCTCATAGTGTATTAAAATTTTAATATCACGCAGCAGGTAAAAAGTGTACCTACTGCATGATATTAAGTTGTTATAAATAAATTTTAGTAACCGGGGTTTTGCTCTGTGCCCGGGTTAGTATCTCTTTCCAGCTGCGGTATTGGGAAGTATTCCCTGCCGGCCAGGTACGTATTAAATTCAGGGTCCCTGCTTTTTAGCCATGCCAGCTTAACCGGGTCCTGAAGCCAGCCCCAACGGCGGATGTCATCAAAACGGTGGCCTTCCATAGCAAACTCAAGCAGCCTTTCGTGGGCAATCTGGTCGCGCATTTGTGCCTGTGTCATGCCCGGCATTGTTGTGGCCAGGTTAGGCAGGTTTACCCTGTCTCGCACCATTTGAATATAGGTATAAGCGCCTGCTGTGTTTCCGGTTTCGTTAAGGCACTCGGCATACATAAGCAATACATCTGCATAGCGCAGTATACGCTCGTTTATACCGCTCCTCCAGTCCATTTCGTTTGCAAAATCGCCATCAGAGTTTTGATATTTGCGGCAAAACAGGTCGTTAAGGTCGGCCGGGCTGCTTGCATAATGTGTGGCAAAGCTAACGCCATACAGCATCATGCCCGGTTTGTTGTAAAACATAGTGGCATCAAGCCTTGGGTCTTCATCACCGGTTTCGGTTTGCTCCAGATGAAAATCATCATAAAGTGCCCATGTAGGCTGTGCATCGGTCCAGCCAAAGCTGCGCGGTGCATAAGTAATGGCACGGGCGCTGGTTTTGCCCCAGTCAGAAGCAGGTATACCACCCCAGCCAAGGGCTACGCCGCCGGCCTCGCGTGCAAACTGTATTTCAAAAACCGACTCAGAGTTGTTTTCATTAGCGGTTGTAAAGTTATCGCGGTAGTTAGGCACCAGGCTGTAAACGCCAAGGTTCATAACACTTTCAAATGTAGCTTTTGCACCGGTAAAGTCGTTTGTAAACAGCTGTGCTTTACCAAGAAATGCAAGTGCTGCACCTTTAGTGGCACGGCCCGGCTGGTTAGCATCAATGCCGGTAAGGCCATTATATGATACCGGAAGCATATCTGCCGCCATCTGGAAATCTGCCTTTACCTGGGCCCAGCCTTCTTCCTGTGTTTTTTGCGGGTGCTTAAGCTCATCTATAGTTAGCGGTATAGGCACGTTTTTAAACAGGTTAACAGCATGGAAAAGGTACAGCCCCCTAAGAAAATAAGCCTGGCCCAGCACACGCTGCTTAAGCGCCTCATCCATTTCTATATTTGGCACTTTTGCAAGCACCTGGTTAGCACGGTAAATGCCCTGGTAATACATTTCATAAGCCCAGCCGTATATGGCCGCATCAGACACGCTGCTGTTAAACCTGCCCACGTTTGCCATATTGGCCCACGGGCTGTTGCTGCGCATATCTTCACCCCTAAGGTCAAGCAAAAGCGGTGTGCTCCTCATATAAGTGCCATCGGCAATAAGGGCGCTGTAGGCCGCATTAACACCGGCTACGGCATCTTCATCTGTTTTCCAGAACGCCAGTTCGCTGTCAAGGTTAGGGTCAAGCTGCAAAAGGTCTTCATCAGTCACACAGCCTGTCATTACAACAGAAAGTGCCGATAGTAGTAAAAACTTTTTTATATATACTGTTTTCATTTTCTTTTCAATTAATTTTTAGAAACTTGCTTCAATACCAAATATAAAGGTGCGCGGGTTAGGGAAAGAGCCTGATTCAAAGCCCCTTGAAAGTAAGCCGTCGTTCATAAAATCAGGGTCGTAACCTGTAAAATCAGTAATTACAAATATGTTTTGGCCAGAGGTGTAAAGCCTTACCTTATCAAACACTTTGTTGTCCTTAAGCGGAAGCGTGTAGCCCAGCTGTATGTTTTGCAGCCTTAAATAACCGGCATCCTGCACAAAGCGGCTTGACGGCCTTGCATTGGCATTGCGCTCTAATACATCAGGGCGCGGCACATTAGTATTGGTGTTTTCCGGTGTCCAGTAGTTAAGCATATCTGTACTGTGGTTTAACAGGCCGCCTATCATAAGGCCGTTGTAAGTACCGTTGTATGCCTTGTTGCCACCCTGGCCCACAAATGCAAATGAGAAATCGAAGTTTTTGTATTCTGCATTAAAGTTAAGGCCGTAGCTGTATTTAGGTATTGTAGTGCCCTGGTAGGTACGGTCTTCATCTGTAATAAGGCCATCGCCGTTAACATCGCGGAATTTAACGTCGCCCGGCTGTGCATTAGGCTGGAAGGCGTGTGCATCTATCTCGGCCTGGTTCTGGAAAATACCTTCGGCTTCATATACAAATATTTCGCCTGTTGAACGGCCTACGGCTGTTTTAGAGTTGATACCGAAAAGCGGGTCGTTTTCGTCACCCAGCCTTAGTACCTCGTTTTTAATAGTACCCAGGTTAGCATTTACACCCCACTTAAATTCGTGGTCATAATTGCTGTAGCCCAGTGTAAATTCTAAACCTGTGTTGCGGATATCGCCGGCATTTGTCCTGATACTTGCAGGGAATGCACCGGTAGAGAATGGCAGCGGCACAGCAAGCAGCAGGCCTGTAGATTTTTTAACGTAGTATTCTGCAGAGAACTGTAGTTTGTTGTCAAACATACCGGTTTCTATAGCAATGTTGCTTGTTTGGGTTTCTTCCCAGCTTATAGACGAGTCAAACGCGCTGATAACCGAAGTACCCGGGGCAAGCGAAGTGCCAAATACATAGCTGGTAAAAGGGTTAACCGTAGGTGCATAAGCATATACACCAATGGTGTTGTTACCCAATAAACCATAACCGCCACGCACTTTAAGGGTATTCCACCACTCCGGCAGCTTAAGGTCGTTTTGTGCTTTCCATGCTCCTGAAACCGAGTAGTAGTTACCGGTGTTGTTGTTTTCAGGGAAAAGCGAGCTCTTATCCTGGCGGAAGTTTGCCGTAAGTATATAGGTATCATCAAAAGTATATACAAGACGGCCCAGTAATGATTTACGCCTGATTTCGCTTTGGTACTCACCACCCGAAATAGCATCGGCATAGTTAAGCTGGCTGTTTTCGCCCGGAGTGTAGCCCACACCACGGCTCCAGTGGTTGTGGTATGATTCGCTTTCCATAACGTGGCCTGCCATTAAAGATATGTTGTGCTTGCCCAGTGTTACATCATAGTTTAAAAGGTTATCTACTATGGTGCGCACGTTTTTATCGTTATTGATGCTAAGTGCCGATTCGGCATTTTCTGTAATGTAGTACCATCCAAGGTCGCTTGGCGGGGTAAAGAACCTGTTGAAACCGTTAAACTGGTCGGCACTGGCCCTTAGGGTATACCTAAGCCCTTTTATAATTTCAAATTCGCCCCAAATGTTACCCACAAACCTGTTCCTGTCGGTATTGTTATTTATAAGGTTGTTAAAACCAATAACGTTAAGGGTAATGGCCCTTTGGGTAAGGTTATCGGCACCGCCGTAGCCCCCCAGCCTGTTAGGGTCGTACACCGGCATGGTAGGTATGGCCTGTAGCAGCGCCATCATGGCACTCTCGCCGTTGTATGAGTTAAAGTTTTCTTTGTCGCTGCTGGTGTAGCTTATTTTACCGCCATATTTAAACCTGCCCTTTTGGCCTGTTACGTTAAGGTTTGTAGAGTAACGCTCATAAGCCTGCGGCACTTTAAGGTAGCTGGTATTTTTAAAATAATCTACGTTAAAGTTGTAGCTAAGCGCCTCGCTGCCTGCTGTAAAGCTAAGCGAGTGGTTTTCTATGCGCCCTGTACGGAACGCCTCGTCCTGCCAGTTTGTATCTACATTATTAATGTAAGACGGGCTGTTAGGGTCGTTACCCGGCAGTATGGCCTGGCCAGAGTTTAGGTAGGCAGCATTTGTAATATCCTGGTACTGCTCGCGGTTGGTAACGTCTATTTTACGGCCCACATTCTGGAAACCGGTTAGCGAGCGGAAGTTAATGCTTACTTTACCTGCCTTACCTTTTTTAGTGGTAATAATAACCACACCGTTAGCACCACGCACACCATATATAGCTGCCGCAGATGCATCTTTAAGCACCTGTATGCTTTCTATATCGCCGGGTGCAAAGTCATACGGATTGTCTACCAGTATGTTATCTACCACAAACAACGGGTTATTGTTTGAAAACGAAGACATACCGCGTATTTTGATGTTTACAAAACCGCCCGGTTCGCCGCTGCTTTGTACGGTTACACCCGCAGCCTGGCCCTGTAGCATTTTAGCCACATCATAAGTTACGGTCTTTTTAGCGTCTGCCACGTTTACCACGGCTACCGCACCGGTAAGGTCAGACTTCTTTTGTGTACCATAACCTACCACCACAAGCTCATCCATGGTTGTAGCATCTTGTGAAAGGGAGATATTAATTGTGGTCTGGTTGCCTACCACAACTTCCTGTTCGGCATACCCCATGTAAGAAAACACCAGTACATCGGTAGTTTTTACTTCAATAGAGTAGTTGCCGTCAATATCGGTATTAACCACTTTGGTTGTACCTTTAACTAAAACGTTTGCGAGAGCAAGCCCGGAACCGTCTTCGGCGGCCGTTACCTGCCCACTAACTGTAACGTTCTGGGCCTGTAGTGCTACAGCCGCCAACAAAAAAACCGCGCACAGTGCCACCTTCAGTTTAGAAAGTTGCCCTGTGGCAGCCATACTTAAATTAGTAATTCTAATCATAAACATGAAATTTGGTTTGTTTTATAAATGTATTTTTTACACTTCCAAATGTAATTAAAGATTCCTGAATAAACCAAATATTTTTTTCATTATTTAAAAATTATTTTAAAAATAATCTGCAACCCTGCAATACTACAACGTTATCAAATAATTAATAGTTATTATATTAGTAATATGCCAATAGTTGTAAAATAGCTTTATTCTTAATAAATTGCAGCAATTTAAAATACCGGATGGATAATTATAATGACCAGGTAAAAACCCTGCTTGCAGTAGACTGTATTATTTTTGGGTTTGATAAAAAACACCTGAAAATACTTTTAATAAAGCGTGATTTTGAGCCAGAAAGGGGCCGGTGGTCGCTTATGGGGGGCTTTTTGCAGCCCGAAGAAACCCTGGATGAAGCCGCTACCCGTGTACTAAACCACCTTACCGGGCTTGATAATGTATACATGGAACAGCTGCGTGCCTACAGCGCCATAGACCGTGACCCGGTTGAACGAACGGTATCGGTATCCTACTACGCGCTTATTAATATTACGGAGGAAACAAAGCTTAACGATAACTTTTCGGCAAAATGGTTTGACATTAATGAGGCACCCGACCTTATTTTTGACCACACTAATATGATTAGCCATGCCATGAGCCGCCTGCGCCACCGTGCCGGCACCAAGCCTATTGGGTTTGAGCTGCTGCCCGAAAAGTTTACCATGAAACAGCTGCAAACCCTGTATGAAGCCATACTGGGCGAAAAGCTGGACAAACGTAATTTTATAAACAAGATTAACGGCCTTGACATACTGCTTAAAACAGATGAGAAGGACATGAAATCATCGCGCAAGGGGTCTTTTCTTTATATGTTTGATGAAGTAAAGTATAACGCCAAGGTAAGCGACGGATTTACTTTTAAGCTTTAAATTCAGAAGTTAGAAATCAGAATATAAAAAAAACCGGGATGTTTGCGTCCCGGTTTTTTTATATCATTAAATACCTTATCGAAGCGGCAAATTCTGCGGCAGGTTATCTATATACATTTCTGTTCCAAACTGGCGCAGCTCTTTAGCGCCTTTAAACAGTGTTGCACCGCCCTGTGCCGTACGGAAGTTGCCGTGGCGGCCATTTGCTGTTATATCGCTTATGGCGGCGGCAAAAAGCGGTTCTGATGCATTGCCCAGCTCGCCCATGTTGGTATAGTCTTCCGGCAGCTCTATGGTAGGGTCTATACCGGCGCTGTAGTCGCCAAAGCCATCGGCATTAATAGTGCGCAGTACAATGGGCTGCATGGCATAGCGGTGTGCCGAGGTGCGGTTGCTTCTTGAAAAGTTCATAGAATCATACAACGTAACCGAACCTACGTTTTTACCGGTGGTGGTAGTGCCTATAACCACTACATCTATATAAGGTGTAAGGCAGTTTATAACCAGCTCACTGGCCGATGCCGTGCTGCCGGTAGTTAGTATGTATACCTTATTAAGGTTAAGGCTGTTTATGGCAGTGCCGTTTATGTTATCGGTAAACAGGTTTTGCAGGTCGTTTTGGTTAAGGTGTGCCATAAGCTTGGCGTTCCACTCCTGCTGGGCAAAAAGCTGCCCGTTAAACTGCCCGGTTATCATACTGGCCAGGTAGGTGGCGGTTTGCACGCTGCCCCCGCCATTGTAGCGCAGGTCAAGCACCAGGTCGGTCACCCCTGCCCCTTTCAGCTGGCCAAAGGCATCGTTAAGGGCGTTGTTGTAGCCGCTGTAAAAACCGTTGTACATAAGGTAGCCTATGTTGTGGCCTCCCTGGCTTACCACGCTGCCGGTATAAATAGGGTTTTCAGAATATTCAAAGCGTGTAAGGCTTACCTCCTGCCCGTTTGGCGTAAGGGTAGTACCGTTATAATCGGCAAAATTAAGGGTGTAGGTTTCTGCCGAAAGCAGTTCCTGGTAGTTGTCAACAGTAAGGGCTGTTCCGTTTACGGCATAAAATATATCGCCGCGGTGTATGTTTTTAGTACTGGCATCGCTGTTAGGCAAAATATAGCGCACATAGCCAAACAACGTATTAGACCCAGCAGAGGGGCGCACCAGGCCAAACTCGGCGCCGTGTATTTTGTAGGTGCCCTGTAATGCATTTTCAAGCACATTGTAGTCGCTGTACATTACGCTCCAGCGGTCTACTGTGCCACGCTGATAGAGCAGGCTTTCAAAAAGTTCGCCGGGTGTAAAGGGCTGTATAAAGTTATTAAGCACCTCCTGGTTTGTATAGTGGTCATCGCTCAGGGCGGGTACATCTGCCTGCCACAGGTAGTACAGGTTAAGGCCTTTCCAAATAAAATCGTTAATGGGCACGGCGGTGTCGTCCTGGTCTTCACAGCTTATAAAAGCAGCCGGAACCGCCAGTAATAACAGTATGTAAAGCGAAATCTTTTTCATTGCAGTTTTTATTATCAAAACGTAAATTTAATTTTTTTACTGTTATGTTGTAACAAAAAAAATACTTATTCGTCTTGACTGTATAAACCAACAACAAACCACGTTAATTATGAACCAGGCGGAGTTTATAAAAACAATATCGCCGTTTAAGGATAAGGTGTTCCGGCTGGCCCGCAGGCTGCTGGTTAGCACTGAGGAGGCCGAAGACGCCACCCAGGAGGTGCTGGTTAAGCTGTGGAACAGCCGCGAGAAGCTTAGTGACTATAAAAGCGTAGAGGCTCTGGCCATGACCATGACCAAGAATTACTGCCTGGACAGGCTTAAAAGCAAGCAGGCAAGCGAAATGCGTATTGTGCACAGCAACTACTCCAGCCACGATGCAGGGTTGCAGCAACAGGCCGAAGACCGCGACAGCTGGAGCTGGGCCGAAAAAATTATGGCACAACTGCCCGAGCAGCAACGCCTGATAATGCAAATGAGGGATATAGAGCAATACGAATTTGAAGAGATTGCCAAAATAATGGATATGAACGAAACCGCAGTGCGCGTAGCTTTATCAAGGGCACGAAAAACACTGAGGGAAGAACTTACAAAAACACACAGTTATGGAATTAAGAGAAATTGAAACGCTGCTGGATAAATACTTTGACGCCGAAACCACTATAGCTGAAGAAAACACGCTTAAGGCTTACTTTGCCGCAGGCAATATAGCCCCGCACCTGGCGCAGTATGCCCCAATGTTTGGCTACTTTGCCGCACAGCAGGAGCAGCATTTTGATAAGCCCCTGCCGCTAAAAACAAAGGTTAACTATACAAAATGGCTATCTGTAGCGGCAAGCCTGGTACTACTGTGCGGCATGCTGGCCTGGTTTATAAACACCAACCCGCCGCAGCAACAACAGGAACTGGGCACTTATGATGACCCCGAGGTGGCCTTCAGGGAAACCCAAAAGGCACTGGGCCTGCTGAGCAGCAAGGTTAACATGGGCGTAAAAGGGGTTAACTACCTGGGCGAGTATGAACGCGCCAAACAAACCGTATTTAAAGAATAAACTATAATCATCAATCAACCTTTTAAATTTAAAAATCATGAAAAAATTTGTAATCACCACCGTTTTAGCCCTTGCGCCATTCTTTACTTTTGCACAAAGCGCATTTGATAAGTTTAACGATGTAGAGGGCATTGAAGCCGTAGACATTAGCGGCTCTATGTTTGACATGATAGGCGACCTGGTTAAAAAAGAAGCCGGCAGCGAGGCCGATAAGCTTAAAGACCAGATTAAAAACATAAAAAGCCTTAAACTGTATACCACCACGGTAAAAAAATACAAGAAACAACTGCGCGAAACGGCCGATGAGTACCTGAAAACCAACAAGCTTGAGCAGCTGATGAGTATTAACGAAGAGGGCTCTAAAATTAAAATCTATGTAAAGCAGGATGCCGCCACCAGCATTATTAGCGAAGGCCTTGTGTTTATAGACGATGCTGAAGATAAAGAGCTTATGGTATTCTCCTTTACGGGCAGCCTTGACCTGGCGGCGCTTACCGAAAGCAAAAAATAATTGTACTACTACTTATTACCCAAAGACCATAAATTTTAACTGAAATGAAAAAGTTTGTAATTGCCTTACTTATTGCTATGCTGCCTGTTGCCTCTTTTGCGCAGGATGCCTTTGCAAAATTTGAAGATGTAACCGAGATAACCTCAATTATTGTAAATAAAAAGATGTTTGAGCTTATGGGCCAGGTAAAGCTTGACCCTAAAGATAAAGAGGGCCAAAAATACCTTGCGCTGGTTAAAAAGCTGGACCACCTGAGGGTGTTTACCACCAGCAGCAATAAATACTCCGGCGAGCTTAAAAATGCGGTTACGGGCTACCTTAAATCGCACCCGCTGGAAGAGCTTATGCGTGTAAACGAGGGCGGCCAGAACATTAAAATCTATATTAAAAACGGGGCTACTGCCAGCCAGGTTAAAGAGCTGCTTATGTTTATGGACGGTGGAAAAAGCGAAACCGTACTGCTAT
Organism: Flavobacterium akiainvivens; assembly: GCF_001278115.1. Lineage (GTDB taxonomy): Bacteria > Bacteroidota > Bacteroidia > Flavobacteriales > Flavobacteriaceae > Flavobacterium > Flavobacterium akiainvivens. The sequence goes on from NZ_LIYD01000005.1 coordinate 1,959,197, forward strand.
CGCTTACCGGTAATTTTGACCTGAACGACCTGAGTGTGCTTACCGAAAAAATGGCGCTGCCGGGTGGCGAGCAACTAAAGCAGGCCGCTAAAAAACAGTAATATATGATACGCTTTATAATAACATCGCTGGCCGCACTGGCTGCACTGCTTATGGCATCGTGCAGTAACGAGCCCACCGTGCAAAAGTATTTTGTAGAGAAATCAGGCCAAAAGGGCTTTATGGCGGTAGATATTGCACCAAGCATTATACAAACCGAAAAGCTGAAGCTTACGCCCGAGGAAAAAACAGCCGTAAACAGCCTGCACCATATTAACGTGCTGGTGTATAAGGCAGACTCGCTAAACCCCGGCATACTTGATAAGGAACAGGCGAGCGTAAAAAGCCTGCTGAAAACCGATAAGTATGACCAGCTGATAAAGTTTAACAGCAAGGAAGGCAGCGGCTCTATAAACACCAAGGGCGAAGGCGAACACCTGGAGGAGTTTATTATTTACCTGCATCAAAAAGATAACGGCCTGGGCCTTGTGCGCGTTACCGGAAAGGATATGACCCCGGCTAACGTAATGACCATTGCCGGGCTGATAAGCAAGGGCGGGCTCGATATGAACCAGCTTAAGCCGCTACAGCAAATGATGCAGGGTACACAAACCCAGACCCAGGCCCCTGTAACACCGGTTAAGCCGTAATAAAATATTAGTTTTTTTAAAGGTTCCGCGGGATGCATTTTAAGGTGCTGTTCCTGCGGATTTTTTGTTACCGAAATGAATTCCCTAACGGGAAATCTGGAATAAACATTAACAGTGCTACCGAAATTAAATCGCTACGCGATACCAATACCCTGTAGATTAAATATGCCCTTCGATTTTTCCCGTTAGGGAAAAGATTTCGGTAGGAATAAAATTAGCATCGTTGCTTTTTTGCCGTAGGCAATTAATTTCGGTTCCAAAGCCAATATAAAATATCCAAAACTTCCCTACTTATCCGAAATTCAAAATTTTGCTTTTGCCCGTAATGGGATTTAATATTTCACACCATAGGGGCACCCGTTTGCCGGTTTTGCACAAAATGGGGTGTTTTTAGCGTAACTCAAACTCCAATTGTGAAATATTAAGCCAAAAACAGCCTTTTTTGGCTCGAAATGGATAGGCCAGACACAGCAATTCATGCCAAAAAGTGCCCTTTTTAGCAGAAAGTGAAAAATTAAACCGGTAAATCTGTAGGTTTTTAATTACGAAATGACCTGGCTTTCGTGTGCGGCGATAACCTGCCAGCTGCCGGCTTCGTTCTTTTTCCATACCCGGGTGTAGCGGTGGATACCTGCAAAGGTATGTCCTGAAAATGAACCACTTATATCTACCACTACCGATACCACGGCTACATCGCCATAATCCTGTATAAACTGCGCGCCGGTTTCCAGGCTGAAAATCTGCAAGTTACCCGAACGGTGGGTCTCCAGGTCGTCTCCTTTGGTAACCAGGTGCCCTGCATGGTTGGTAAAGATAACGCCCTCATGCAGGAGGCTGTCAAGCACGGCTACATTACTGGTCTTCATAGCCTCAATTAGCTGTGCATCAAGGGTTTCTATTTGCATTATGGTATCCATATCTTAGTGGGGAATTAGCATTTTAAACAGTTGGGGGTAGTGGGTAACAAAGCCATCGGCATCAACAGTGATATCTGCACTAAAGTTACCACCCTCATTTTCAAAGCGATACAAGCCATCGGTAAGCCGTGTGTAGCGTTGGGTGTCCTTACGCACCTCCCCGGCAAGGATGTCAAAATACAGTACTTCTACTTCCGTCTGTTGCCCATCCTGAAGCTTTAACCCGTTAACAGCCAATGAATTGGTAAACGGCGTTAGCGAAATATCTACATAGTTACATTCGGCAAACTCAGCGCAATCGCCACCATTGTTGTCTACCCAACCCGCTTCAGTATGCTCAAAATCAAAGTGTTGCGCTTCAGTACCTACCGTAAAACGGATGTCAATGCACTTTACAGTCCAGTTTAGTTTAAGTTCCAGCACATAGTCTACATATACGGCTTTGGTGCCTGCCCAGCCCTCAATCTCACTGCGCACCACAATGCCGGTATCAGTATAGTTTACTGCGCAATGTTCCTCAGTATCAAGGTGTAACCCTTCCCAAACTATGCTCTTTTGCATACTGTAGCTTTTTACTGCAAGTTAAGAAATTTCTGTAATTACCTGATTTTGTTTAAGAAAGCTTTAAGCAAAAAATTAGGGTTTGTAGCTTACATTTGCGCTCCCCCAAACACAACAAACTACAAACCCTATAATACTATAAAAAACTAATTATCTGGCTTTTACATAACCCACACGGGCACCTTTTTCGTTTACTAAAGCACCACCGTTGCCTACATATATCTTGGTCGACTTGTTGTCGGCAAACATAAGCGAGTACCCCTGGCGGTCGCTCTTGTAAAGGGTAGCTATAAGATATACGTTATCTCCCTCAACCTGAACGAGTTTGCCTTTATCAGTAACACAATATTTACCTTGCGGACTCGAACTCAGGTACACGTCAGACATTACTTTATCAGTCGGCGGTTTGTTTACAACATCTTTATTATTAGACGTTTGTGTTGTAGCTACGGTGTTCCTGGCGGCAGGCTTAGGTGGTGTAGCCCTTGCGGGGGCAGGCTGGCGTTTTTGCTGGGTGGTGGTTACAACAGCGGCTGGTTTAGGCTTGGGTGCAGGAGTAGCATTAGCCTTTGGTGTTGAAGCTTTTACAGTTGTTTGAGCAGTGGTATTGGGCTGTGTAGCCGTTGTTTTGGGTGCAGCCTGGGACTTGGGCTTGTAGGCAACTGCAGTATTATCTGCAGAGGCGTTGTTCCAGCCTGTAGCAATATAGGCCAGCCTGTCGCCTTTTGCGGGGTGGGTGTGGCTGCCTTTAAGCGATGCTATAATACTCATAACTACCTGAGCCTCTTCGAGTGACGCACCCATTTTACGCAGTACAAACCCGCTGAATTCATCGGCTTCAAGCTCAGTTTTAGGGCGGCTGCCCACCTGGTCGAGTGTATGCCCGTTAAGGTGGTGGCCTATTTCGTGCGCCAAAATACTAATAGCTGCCCAGCGTGTACCGCTCTGGCTTTCAATCTGCTGCATAAATTTAGGGTTGTACAGCAGGTAGCGCTTGCCTTTAATAAACACGGCAGCGGCATTTGGCACATTAGCAATACGCAGTTCAAAATTGGGCTTTAACCCAATGACTGCCATAATGTTAGTAACAATATCCTGCGTTTCGACATCGGCATCATAAGCCGTAATGGTTCCGGTAATCTGTTCGCCATAGTAGCTACACATAGAGGTGTATTTGGCGTCTCCAAAGTTTTTTTGTGCAAATGCCGGCATAATACAGCACAGCATAACAGTTAAAATGCAGATTTTAAGGCTTTTCATACAATACAAAAGGGAATTAGGTGCGTTTAAAACATAAACGCAAATGGCCTGCCAAAAAGTATTGTATTAAAGCTTTTAGGAGTGTTAAAGTCCTGATTTTATGATTTCAAGCGTTTGCGCCAGCCGGTCAGCATCATATTTAAGCAATATGTGGGGAGTAATTCTTACATTCTCATGGGCAGGATAAAACAATAAATTAATAAGTACAAAATCTCTTAAACATTACATTATTCTAACAATACGCGAACATATAGTCATAATTAATACCACTATACCAAGCAGCAAGATGATTTTAGCATGTTGACGGTTACTCCTGTTGTAGGTAAACACCCTTTCGCCATTAGGTAATGTTTTTTTAGAATAATACACCATATAACCCGTAAATATACCAAACAAACCGCCAAGAAGTGCCGTAAAATACCCAATAATAATCCATGCAATGCCTACTTCTTCGGGCTTTTCAAGTTCATACAACCGCTCCATTTCTTTCCTCTCTACTTCCTTATCATCAATTTGTTTACCCCTCTCTGCTAAAAGCCTCTTAGCCAGCACATAATCAATCTCACTCCATTCATCTTTTTTTTGAATCACTTCAAACAGCTCTTCATCGGTAAACGAAAAAAGATAGTAATCTTCCGGCAACTCGGCAATCCATTTACCCGCCTGCTCTTCCAGCAAAGCCTCTGCCCGCTTAAAATCGGCCGGGTTTAGCTGTATTTCATAGTCAGTAAAGGCACGCCCAAAACTACCGTCGAGTGATGCACCGTTATCGGCAAAACGGGTTACTATACCGTTGGCTTCCAGCAACTGTTGGGTTTCGCGGGCCTGGACGGCATTATTGTATTTTTTAAAAGAGACAAATTGTTGCATGGCTGGTTTGTGATTTGCCCAAATATACCACAAAAACTTTTACGATTATTTTCTTACCTTTACCCTTTAAATTACAGCACAAATGCCCGATACCCTTGTACTTTTAGCCGCTTTTATCATAGCCCTTGCCATAGGCGTTTTTATAGGTAAAGCCCTGTTTACCGCTAAGGCCGCTGCCGATAAAAAGGTTATGGAAGAACGCCACAACAACCAGCAACTGCAATTGGAACAGCTTAAGGCACAGGCCCAAAGCGAAAAAGAGGTTATAAACAAGCAGTTTACCCTTATACAGCAGGAGCGCGATGGCCTGCGCCAGGAAAAAGATGTCCTTTCTATACAGCTTACCAAAAAGGAAACCGACTTTGACAACCTTTTGGAGCGCATGCGCGAACAACGCCAGGAAACTGATGAACTGCGCGAGAAATTTACCAAAGAGTTTGAAAACCTTGCCAATAAGATTCTTGAGGAAAAAAGCACCAAGTTTACCGAGCAAAACCGTGAAAACCTTAAGAACATCCTTTCTCCGTTACAGGAAAAAATACAGCTTTTTGAGCAAAAGGTTGAAAACACCCACAAGGAAAGTATTGATTATCACGCCGCGCTACGCCAGCAGATATCAGGCTTAAAAGATATGAACGAGGCCATGAGCCGCGAAACCATTAACCTTACCCGCGCCCTCAAAGGCGATACAAAAATGCAGGGCAACTGGGGCGAACTGGTGCTGGAACGTGTACTGGAAAAGTCGGGTCTGGAAAAAGGCCGTGAATATTATGTGCAGCAAAGCCATACTACTGAGGAAGGCAACCGCATTCAGCCGGATGTGGTAATTAACCTGCCGGACGGCAAAAAAATGATTGTAGACAGCAAGGTGTCGCTTGTATCATACGAACGTTATGTAAATGAAGAAGATGACCCACTACGCATGGTACACCTTAAAGAGCACGTTAACTCCATTCGCCGCCACGTAGACCAGCTTAGCGAAAAGAATTATTACGACCTGTATCGCATAGAAAGTCCTGATTTCGTGCTGCTTTTCATACCTATGGAACCGGCATTTGCCATTGCTTTACGCGAAGATGCCACCCTTTACAACCGTGCTTTTGAGCGCAATATTGTTATTGTAACGCCAAGCACGCTGCTGGCCACCCTGCGCACTATAGACAGCATGTGGACCAACCAGAAACAACAGGAAAATGCCTATGAAATTGCCCGACAGGCGGGTGCCCTTTACGATAAATTTGAAGGCTTTATTAGCGACCTTACCAAAGTGGGCAACAAAATGCGCGATGCACAAAGCGAATACCAAAACGCTATGGGCAAACTGTTTGACGGCCGTGGCAATATCATTACCACCATAGAAAAGCTTAAAAAAATGGGTGCAAAGGCCAAGAAGTCGCTACCCGAAACCATACTAAACCGCGCCATTCAGCAGGAAGATGAATCGCTTTTTGAAGACGAAAATACTAATCCCACCCTACTACCCTAAACCATGGAACAGCGTTACCAGAAAGTAAGTGCCAGCAAAGTAACCATAAGCGAACTGATGCTACCCAGCCACCAAAACTTCAGCGGAAAAATACACGGGGGCTACATCCTTATGCTTATGGACCAGATTGCCTTTGCCGCAGCGTCTAAATACAGTGGCAGCTACTGTGTTACGGCCAGTGTAGACACGGTTGACTTTCTTAACCCTATTGAAGTAGGCGAACTGGTTACGCTAAAGGCATCGGTTAATTATGTGGGTAACAGCAGCATGATTGTAGGCATCCGCGTTACCAGCGAAAACATACAAACCGGGGTAGAAAAGCACTGTAATTCTTCATATTTTACCATGGTGGCAAAAGATGCTAACGGCAACAATGTTACCGTACCTGCCCTGGAGCTTAGCAGCCATACTGATGTGCGCCGTTTTTACAATGCCTTAAAGCGCATTAGCCTTAAAAATGAGCGTAGCCGCCATGAGGAAACCTTTAACCACAGAAGCCCCGAAGCTATTGACGGCTTAAAAGGATATCGTGTAAAGCTGGAGTTATAGGTATTTTTATATATTTGCGCCTCAACACGTTACTTTACATGAAAAAACTGTACACCAAGGCGCTTATAGCGGTTACTGCCATTTCTGCTATTTTATATTCCTGTGGTAAAGATGATGCAGAAGAGTATATCCCCCTGCCCGAAAGCCCCGTAGTACTCGACCCTGAAGCTGAGCCTCACCCAAAACTATCTGATTACCACTTTTTTGAGGGCGAGCTTAAAAACCTCGAACCGGCTTATGGCGTTTTACCTTATGACCTAAACAGTAGCCTGTTTACTGATTATGCGCTTAAAAAACGCTTCATATGGATGCCTGCCGGCCAAACCGCCCATTACACTACCGATGGACAGGTACCTGATTTTCCTGTGGGTACGGTGCTTATCAAGAATTTTTATTATGAAAACACCCTGCCCAATAATACCACAATCATTATAGAAACCAGGTTGCTTATTAAAAAGGCTGCAGGCTGGCACATGGCCAATTATGTTTGGAATGATGCCCAGACCGAAGCCGAGCTGAACACAACAGGAGGTACAAAAGAAATTACATGGATGCACAACGGTGTGGAAGATAGTGTTGATTATAAAATACCTACTCACAACCAGTGTATGCAGTGTCACGCCCAAAACGATATTGAAATGCCTATTGGGCCTAAGCCACAAAACATTAATAAAATGTATGCTTACGCCGATGGCAGCATGAACCAGCTGGCCAGGTGGAAACAGTTTGGCTATCTTGATACCTATCCGCAGCAAATACTTAGCACCGTAAACTGGGAAGATACTGCACAGCCGCTTGAACTGCGCGTGCGTTCTTATCTTGATGTAAACTGTGCACACTGCCACACCCAGGGGGCAGACTGCGGCTATACCCCTATGGACTTAGCTTTTGCTAACAGCATTACCCCTGAAAACCTGGGCATTTGCCGTGAGCCTGTTGATTTTGTATCGGGCAGGGAAGAATATATTGTAAGTGGCCAGGAAACAGCTAACTCTTTAATGTACTGGCGCATGAACAACACCATACAAGCAGAAATGATGCCGCCTCTGGGCCGCGTTACCATACATACCGAAGGAGTTCAGCTTATAGAAGAATGGATTAACGCAATGGAAAGTCCTTGCCCATAAACACGGTATAAAACAAAAAAGACCGCCTTGTTCAGGCGGTCTTTTTTGTATATAAAATAAGAAAATTATATCCTTTTAAGGTTTTGCTTCATCATGGCAACCTGGTCTTTCAGCATATTTTGCTTGTCCAGTTTTTTAACATCGGCAAGTAGTGCGGTAGCCTCAATTTTACGGCGTTTGCTTATGGCAATACCGGCAAGGTTAAGTTTTGCCATAGCCAGGTCCTGGTCCATATTAAGGCCAAGCTCTACTGCTTTTTTAAGATGTTTTTCAGCTTGGTTAAGGTTAGTCTGGCTCAGCATAAGGCCGTTAAGGTAATAATAGTAGCCTTCCTGCTTTTGGACAAGGGCAGCATGCGGGTCTTTTATTTTATCAAGCCATTTTTTAGCACCGTCAAAATCCTGTTTTCTTAGCTTAAAGAACGCCAGGATAATAATTTCATTTTTAAAATACAGCAGTACAAATATTAAAGAAAGTAATATTAAAAAAATGCCGTTGCCTATGTTGCTTTCTGTAAATTGCCACACTGCAACGCCTATAAGTAGTGCTGTTATTACCAGCTTGATATTTTTATTGAACATAATTATTGTAATTTTGCGGCTGCAAATGTAACAATTTCAATTAGAAATATTTTTTAATAAAGGAGTTGCACATAAAAAAAACCTTTGTATATTTGCACTCGGTTTTAGAAAAACGGTAATCTAAAGTCCCGCTAACGATATTTCACAAAGATTAAAGATACAAAGCAATGAGTAAGAGAACTTTTCAACCATCAAAAAGAAAAAGGAGAAACAAGCACGGTTTTATGGAAAGAATGGCATCTGCCAACGGTAGAAAAGTGCTTGCTCGCAGAAGGGCTAAAGGCCGCCACAAACTAACTGTTTCTAGCGAACCACGCCACAAAAAATAATGTTTGAAACAAAACATAATAAAGGTGTTACTTATTTTTGGTAACGCCTTTTTTTATACCTAAGCCCACCCTAACCCCTCCCCGAAAGGGAGAGGAACAGCTACACTGCACCCTTATATATAGAGAGTGTAAACAATTTTTGAAAAAATATCAGCCCTTTACTCCCCTCTCCTTTGGAGAGGGGTTGGGGGAGAGGCTAAAAAACCGTAAATTTGCACAGCGCCTTTTGGGGCTGTAAATTAAATAACACAACTACACAATACAAATGCCAAAAGACACATCTATTAAATCGGTACTAATTATCGGCTCAGGCCCAATCGTTATCGGACAAGCCTGTGAATTTGACTACGCGGGGTCGCAATCGGCACGTTCATTAAGAGAAGAAGGCATAGAGGTTATACTTATAAACTCTAACCCTGCCACTATTATGACCGACCCAAGTATGGCCGACCAGATTTACCTGAAGCCACTTACCACCAAGTCTATAATAGAAATTCTTAAAGCACACCCAAATATTGATGCCGTATTGCCTACAATGGGTGGCCAGACCGCACTAAACCTGTGCCTTGAAGCCGAAGAAAAAGGCATTTGGAACGATTTTAACGTGCGCCTTATAGGTGTAGACGTTAACGCCATAAACATTACCGAAGACCGCGAACAGTTTAAACAGCTGCTTGAGCGTATAGAAATACCTGCTGCACCGGCTAAAACAGCTAACTCTTTCCTAAAAGGTAAAGAAATTGCACAGGAGTTTGGGTTCCCGCTTGTAATTCGCCCATCGTTTACGCTGGGGGGTACAGGGGCCGCTTTTGTTCACAAAAAAGAAGACTTTGATGAGCTGCTTACACGCGGCCTTGAAGCCAGCCCAATACACGAGGTGCTTATAGACAAGGCGCTTTTCGGCTGGAAAGAATATGAGCTGGAACTGCTTCGCGATAAAAACGATAACGTTGTGATTATCTGTTCTATCGAAAACATGGATCCTATGGGCATACACACCGGCGACAGTATAACCGTTGCCCCTGCCATGACCCTTAGCGACACCACATTCCAGAAAATGAGGGACATGGCCATAAAAATGATGCGCAGCATAGGCAACTTTGCCGGCGGTTGTAACGTGCAGTTTGCCGTGAGCCCTGATGAAAAAGAAGACATTGTAGCCATCGAAATCAACCCGAGGGTATCACGCTCATCGGCTCTGGCATCTAAGGCTACAGGCTACCCTATTGCTAAAATAGCCACCAAGCTTGCTTTAGGCTACAACCTTGATGAACTACAAAACCAGATTACCAAGTCTACATCGGCCCTGTTTGAGCCTACGCTTGACTACGTGATTGTAAAAATACCACGCTGGAACTTTGACAAGTTTGAAGGTGCCGACCGCACACTGGGCCTTCAGATGAAATCAGTTGGTGAGGTTATGGGCATTGGCCGCTCGTTCCAGGAGGCGCTGCACAAGGCTACACAGTCGCTTGAAATTAAGCGTAACGGCCTTGGCGCTGATGGTAAGGGCTACACTAACTATGAGCAGATTATAGACAAACTTACCCACGCAAGCTGGGACCGTGTGTTTGTAATTTATGATGCGATACAAATGGGCATACCGTTGAGCCGCATTCACGAAATTACACAAATAGATATGTGGTTCCTGAAGCAGTATGAAGACCTGTACCTGCTTGAAAAAGAAATTTCTACCTATAAAATAGCCGACCTTCCTAAAGAACTGCTTCTTGAAGCCAAACAAAAAGGCTTTGCCGACAGGCAGCTGGCCCACATGATGGGTTGCCTTGAAAGCGAAGTTTACAACAAGCGCGAAGAAACGGGCATTAAGCGTGTGTACAAACTGGTAGACACCTGCGCAGCTGAATTTGAGGCAAAAACACCTTACTACTACTCTACTTTTGAGGCTGAAATTGAAAAGGCAGACGGTACTAAATATGTACATAACGAAAGTATAGTATCTGACCGCAAAAAGGTTGTGGTACTGGGCTCTGGCCCTAACCGCATAGGCCAGGGTATTGAATTTGACTACTCTTGTGTGCACGGTGTGCTTGCAGCCAGCGAGTGCGGCTACGAAACCATTATGATTAACTGTAACCCTGAAACGGTTTCAACAGATTTTGATACGGCAGACAAGCTGTACTTTGAGCCGGTATTCTGGGAGCATATATATGACATTATCCGCCATGAGAAGCCGGAGGGCGTTATTGTGCAGCTGGGTGGCCAAACCGCCCTTAAGCTTGCCGAAAAGCTTGACCGCTATGGCATTAAGATATTAGGCACAAGCTTTGATGCGCTTGACCTTGCCGAAGACCGTGGCCGTTTCAGCGAGCTGCTTAGCGAGCTTAACATACCATTCCCTAAGTTTGGTGTGGCAGAAAGTGCAGACGAAGCCAGCAAGCTTGCCGATACGCTTGACTTCCCGTTACTGGTAAGGCCAAGTTATGTACTGGGTGGCCAGGGCATGAAGATTGTAATCAACAAACAGGAGCTTGAAGAGCACGTAATTGACCTGCTTAAGAGCATACCGGGCAACAAACTATTGCTTGACCACTACCTTGATGGTGCCATTGAAGCTGAGGCAGATGCCATTTGCGACGGAGAAGATGTATACATCATTGGTATCATGGAGCACATTGAACCATGCGGCGTGCACAGTGGCGACAGTAACGCTACCCTGCCACCGTTTAACCTGGGCGAGTTTGTAATGCAACAGATAAAAGACCACACCAAAAAGATTGCGCTTGCACTTAAAACGGTAGGGCTTATCAACATACAGTTTGCCATTAAAGATGATATTGTGTACATAATTGAGGCCAACCCAAGGGCGAGCCGTACCGTGCCGTTTATCGCGAAAGCATACGGTGAGCCTTATGTAAACTATGCTACCAAAGTAATGCTGGGTGCTAAAAAGATAAAAGACTTTAGCTTTAACCCGCAACTTAAAGGATATGCCATTAAGCAACCGGTATTCTCATTCAACAAATTCCATGGTGTAAACAAAAAGCTTGGGCCAGAGATGAAATCTACAGGCGAAAGCATCCTGTTTATAGACGACCTTAAGGATGACCAGTTCTATGAGTTGTACAGCCGCAGAAAAATGTACCTGAGCAAGTAAGACATCAGTCGAAAGACAAAAGTCAGAAAGTCGAAAGGCTATATAAAAAAACCTCCGCAATGTGGAGGTTTTTTTTATGACTTATATCGTGCTAAGAGTAAATCTACCCTGCGTTTATTATATTGCTGCAACAGCGCCGGATACAAATGAAACAGCGTATTGGCAATAAATAAGGGCACTATTATTCCTGTAAGGTAATTTGCTAAAAAGCTTGCTGATATAACCATTAGCCCAAGTGCGAAACCTATAAGGTGGCTAATTTCGGCATTGGTCATTTCAGCGCGCAGCCACAGCAGCTTTTCACGCCCTTTGGCTTTATCCAGCTTTAAAGCGGGGTTTAAAAACTTCCAGAAAGAATGTAAAATAATATAGCGCAATACCGTTACACCCAGTATTTTATTGAGTTTTTCATTCTTAATAAAATTCAGATGTGTAAGCCTGGCATAAAACGGCTTATTTATTATAGCCTTATTTACAATCATACCCACTATGGCAAAAGTAAAAACTATAGATATTGATGCACTTACAAACCCTGTGACAACGGCCATACAATCAGGTTTTAAAAAGAATCCCCCTGCCATAGCAAGGGGGATTTGTAATTATTACTTAAGATGTTGGACAAAGAAACCCATCATGCATTTATACATTTCAATCTGGTTGCCTTCGTGGCCAAAACCGTGGCCTTCATCATACTTAACCATGTAAGGTGTGGCAATGTTGCGCTTGCGCAGGTTTTGTACTACCTGGTCGCTCTCATCTATATTAACCCTTGGGTCGTTAGCGCCCTGCACCACAAATAGTGGCTTTTTAATCTTATCTACATTAAGCGCTGGCGAAACAGCCGTCATTATCTTTTGGTCTTCCGGGCTGTTTTCGTCATACCACTGCTCATACACCTGCCCCAGGAATGGTTTCCAGTACTCCGGGAACGATTTAAAGAACGTAAACAGGTTAGACACCCCCACATAGTCAACACCACAGGTATACAGGTCAGGCGTTTTAACAAGGCTGCCAAGGGTAGCCAGGCCGCCGTAGCTGCCGCCATACACTGCCACTTTATTTTCATCTATAAAGCCAAGTGTTTTGGCATACGCCACACCATCTTCAAGGTCGTTAAGCATGTTACGGCCTATTTGCTTGTTACCGGCAAGGAAAAACTCCTTACCATAGCCTCCTGAGCCGCGATAGTTAACTTGTATGGTTGCATAACCCCTGCTTGCAAACAGCTGTGTTTCGGGGTTAAAGCCCCAGCTGTCGCGCACGCCATAAGGTCCACCGTGCGGGTTAAGGATAAGCGGTACTTTATTGGTTTTAGAAGCGCCTTTAGGTATGGTAAGATAGCCATAAATGGTAAGGCCATCCCTTGACTTGAATTTAATAGGACGCATTTCGGCCATATCTTCTTCCTTAAGCTGCGGGGCCAGGTTCATGATTTCCTTAAAAGTATCTTTAGTGGCATCATAAAAATAATACACGCCATACAGCTTGTCGCTGCCTACATACACCAGGTATTTGTCTTCATTATCGGTAATACCGGTTATGGTAAAGTCTTTATCGCCAAACTGTTTTTTAAAGCGGGCATGTATTTTTTTTGCCGTGGCGCTTACCGGCACGGTTACATCTTTCTCACCCGAATAAAAGTAATAATCTACCTCATAGCCCCTCTTGCGTGATGTAGTAAGCCCGTCTACGTCAAACGTTTTGTCTGAAAATACTTTTTTAATGGTTTTGCGTGTGCCAAAATCATACAGCAAAATTTCGCGGGTGTTACCAAACTTATTTGTAAGTATGTAAGCGTCATTAGGGTTTGGGGTGGTATAGTCAAAGCTAATAATATAAAAATCGGTTTTCCACGAATTACGGTTTACCTCTTCAAACGGCTTGTCTTTGGCGGTGCGGTAAAACAATACCGTTTCGGTAGCGTTTTGCTGCTGGGTATAGGCCTTAAGTTCGCCATCTTTATCAAAGTCATAGCCCATAATAGGGTTTTGAGGGTCTTTGTTTTCAAAAAGGCGGGTATATTCACCTGTATTAATATTAACCTTATAAGGCTCAAAAACCTGTGGGTTGTCTTTGTTCATGTCCATAATAACAAAGTCGCCCTGGTCTTTAAGAATATGCGATACCCCTGCACGCACCCCGTCAAACGGGGTAAGGTCTTTAAGGTTGCTACCGTCAAGGTTTACAGCATACACATGGTAGTTTTCGTCGCCTCCCTTATCCATCATAAACAGCAGGCGGTTGTTGCCTTTCCAGAAATAGCCCCTTATAAGCTGGTCTTTTTCTTCAATAACACGTTTCACCTCATTGGTAGTGGTGTTTTTTACATACACGTGGTTTTTACCGGTGGCATCCCTTTCTTTATACGAAAAGTAAAGGCCGTTTGGCGAAAACTGAAAAGAAGACTGCGCCGGTTTTTTAAAATAGTCTTCTACAGAATATTTATAGGTTCCGGTTTCGGCGGCGGCCAGTTTGGCAAGTTCGGTTTCAGATGAAACAAGGGCAGGGTTTCCTGGTTTATCCTGCGCATACAGGCCGGCAGATGCTATGCCTGCAAGGATTGAAATAGGTATTTTCATATTGATTGATGATTATTTGATGCAAGATAAGAATTTCTTACTTCTCTATACATTTTTTATGTTTAACGGCAAAAATCCTACGTAAACGGTATAGATACTGCAAGATTTAATAAAATTTAACCAATGTTAACAACTATATGCAAATACTTATACATTTGCACAAACACGAAACCCTAACACAATGAAACTAAAACTACTACAACCGCTTTTGTGGTTCTTGCCGCTATGCACACTAACGGGCTACGGGCAGGTAAATTTTACTGACAGCAACCTGCCCATATTTATTATTACTACTGATACTGACCCTGATACCGGCCTGCCAATGGAAATACCGGATGACCCTAAAATATGGGCCGACCTGAAAATTATTTATCATGAAGATGGCAGCAGAAATTATATGACTGATCAGGATAATCCTGATTTTTTAAACTATGATTCACGTATTAAAATTGAGTTGAGGGGGTCTACATCGCAATGGCTGGATAAAAAACAATACGGCTGGACTACGTATGATGATGCCGGCCAAAAGCAAAATGTAAGCCTTTTAGGCATGCCCAGCGAAAATGACTGGATACTTAACGGCCTTGCCTATGATGCATCTTTAATGCGCGACTACCTGTGCTACAACCTTGCCCGCCAGATAGGCCAGTATGCCACACGCACACAATACTGCGAAGTTGTTATTAACGGCGATTACCGCGGGCTTTACATTTTACAGGAAAAAATTAAAGACGATTCTAAAAGGGTTAATATTGAAGAAATAGACGAAGATGCACTTGAAGGGATGGCGCTTACCGGAGGCTACATAACCAAAACCGATAAAACAACCGGCGGGGATCCTGTAGCCTGGACTATGGACAGCTATGCCGAGTTTTCTCCATTTTCAGATTTTATACACGAACTGCCAAAGCCTGAAGACATCACTACAGCACAAAATGACTATATACACGGTGTCTTTGTTGACCTTGAAACCCAGGCTGCAACAGGTAACACCAATCCTGCCACAGGATTTACATCGGTAATAGATATTCCTACCTTTGTAGATTTTATGGTACTAAATGAGTTTTCCAGCAATGTAGATGCCTACCAGATTAGTACATTTTTTCACAAAGATAAAGGTGGTAAGCTGCGCGCAGGCCCGGTTTGGGATTTTAACCTGAGCATAGGCCTTGATGTGTTTGGCGACCGTAGCCATACTGATGTATGGCAGTTTGCTAATAATGATAATGATGGACCAAAATTTTGGACAGACCTGTTTAATAACGCAGAATTTAAATGCTATTTTTCCCGCAGATGGAATGAGGTTACTGCCACCGGACAACCCCTAAATTATAATAGTATTACTGCTTTTATAGATGAAACCGCCGAGCTGATTGAAGAAGCCAGTGCCCGGGAACAGTTGCGCTGGGGCACTGTACCAAACCTGGAAGGCGAACTGAATTTTATGAAAAGTTGGATTTCTGACAGGTTAAACTGGATGACCGATAACCTGGGCAGCTTTGATGCCTGTGCCACGCCGGAATTACCCCAACTGGTTATAAATGCCATAAACTACAATCCTGATGAAACTTCTGAATTTCCTGAAAGCGATGACCAGGAGTTTATAGAAATAAAAAATGCAGGCACCACTGCTGTAGACCTTACCGGGATATATTTAAGGGAACTTGGAGTATCATACCAGTTTCCTGCCGGAAGCAGCCTGGCAGCAGGTGGTGTTATCCATTTAGCAAGCAACCCGGAAGTTTTTGAAGCACGCTATGGCACAACGGCTTTTGGACAGTTTCAGCGCAACCTGAGCAACAGCACACAAGCCCTTGTACTGGCCGATGCTTTTGGCAATATTATAGACGCCGTTACTTATGATGATGACGAACCCTGGCCCGATGCCGATGGCAGTGGCCTGTACCTGCAACTTACAGATACAGCATTGGACAACAGCCTGCCCACAAGCTGGGTAGCTACAAATGCAGCACTGTCTCAACCTGTGTTTAATACCGCTAACATTAGCTTCTATCCTAACCCTGTAAATAACACACTGAATATTAGTGCAACACAAAACATTACAGCTATAGAAGTATATGACATTTATGGAAAATTATTACAGCACATAACTGCAGATGCTGTAAAACAGGTTGACCTTAGCGCTTACACTAACGGTATTTACCTTGTAAAAGCTACAGCAGGTAATACCACCTTTACACAAAAAGTTATAAAGCAGTAGTATTTTACACAAAACAAAAATGCCGGACAATCTCCGGCATTTTTTATTAATATCAGCCTTTAAGTTTTTCTTCCTCAAGGTCTATTTGGTGTATAAACATCCTTACTACATCTTCATCAATACGCACATCGCCCTCATTTAATTTCAGCAGGGTAATGCGCTGCTTTTCTAATATGTTCATATAAATGTGCTTTATATCATCAGGAATATCTCGGTTTTCTCCCGGCTCAAGATAAAGCCCCCACCTGCGGGCCAGGTGCTGTAATACCTGGCTGCCTTCATACTCGGTTTTATACTTACCCTCAAGGCACCCAAGAGCCGCTGCGGCAAGCTTCTCGCGGATGAGAACTTTTGTTTCCTCCTCCTCCATATGGTCATCAAAATGCGGAAGCCCCAGCTTTTCTATTATCATCGGAAGTGTTAGCCCCTGCACCACTAACGTAAGTAATATTACCACAAAAGTTATGTACAGTATAAGGTTACGGTACGGGAAGGGTGTTCCATCATCAAGCGTTACAGGTATAGATAGCGCAGCAGCTAATGAAACCACACCACGCATACCGGTCCACCCTAATATAAAGGGGGCTTTATACCCGGGGTTGGCATCGGCCACGGTAATAAAATAACTGGCAAGTTTTGTTACAATAACTGCCCCAAATGCAGCAATTGTCCTGCCCACTATAAGCACTAAGGTGATAATTACCCCATATAGCGTAGCTTCTGATATACTAATGCCATTTTGCTCCAGGCCTTCGGTAATTTCAGGCAGGTCAAGCCCTATAAGCAAAAACACAAGGCCATTGAGCAAAAACACAAGGCTTTGCCATACGTTTTCTCCCCTAAGCCGCGAAGACCCGCTAAGAAACTTATGCCTGTGGTAAGAAAGGAAAAGCCCTCCGCTTACTACCGCTAAAACACCCGAGCAATGTATTTCTTCTGCTGCTATGTACATGGCATAAGGCGTTACCAGGGTTAGCACTGTATCCATATTAACATCGGTAGGCAACCATTTATGTGCTTTTAAAAAGATGAATCCCACCAGCAGTCCTGCACCGGCACCGCCCAGTACCATCCACACAAAACTCAGGGCCGCCTCATGCCATATAAACTGCCCGGTAGCCACTGCTATAAACGCAAACCTGAAAATAATTAACGATGATGCATCATTAAGCAGGCTTTCGCCCTCAAGTATAGATGACATCCGTTTTGGCACATTAACAAACCGCAGTATAGCGCCGGCACTAACGGCATCTGGCGGAGATACAATACCCCCAAGCAAAAAACCCAGCGCAAGCGAAAAACCGGGTATAAAATAATTAGCCACAAACGCTACTGATATGGCGGTAAAAAACACCACTACAAAAGCAAAACTGGTTATTATGCGACGCCAGTGCCACAGTTCTTTCCATGAGTTTGCCCACGATGCTTCATACAATAGCGGCGGCAGGAATATTATAAAAATAAGCTCCGGCTCTATTTTAAGTGCCGGGATACCCGGAATAAAACTAATAAGCAGGCCTGCTATTACCAGCAATACCGGATAGGCAACCCTGATTTTATTGGCCAGCATAATAAGCAGTACTATAAGCACTATCATGCCCAGGTAAAAAGGAAAGTGGTCGAGCATATAAAGTTGATTGATTTTTGTTTCCCTACAAATCTATGAGATTTTAACAGAATAAAGTAACCTGCACACATCCTTCAGCCTGAAATACTGAAATCTACTTGCTAAAAACAGGCTTAGCTTCAAAACTACATGCTATTGACCTTAGATACATAATACAGCTTAATTATTTAGCAATATCATTTACTTTTTTGTCTTATCTTTTATTTTAATTTGCTAATCAATCGTTTTAGTATTGCTACCCGGCTTACTATTAATTGTAATTTTAGCCGCAAAAGAATAAGCCACTGCCCATGATTATTGATGCACACATACATTTTTGGAACTATAACCCGGTAAGGGATGCATGGATAACCAACGACATGAACGTTATTCAGCGCGACTTTCTTCCCGCAGATGTGCAGGGTATTTTTACCGAAAACAACATACATGGCTGTGTAGCGGTGCAGGCCGACCAAAGCCCTGCTGAAACTGATTTTTTGTTGAAACTTGCCGCTGAAAATGACTTTATAAAAGGCGTTTCAGGCTGGATAGACCTTACAGCCGCCGATATAGAACAGCAACTCGATGCTTATAAAAACGAACAAAAGCTGAAAGGCTTTCGCCATATTGCTGAGGGCGAACCCGAAGGCTTTTTATTACGCAAAGATGTTTTAAACAGCATTAGCCACATAGGCCGCCACGGTTATGCCTATGATATATTAGTGAAGCAGCACCAGCTTAACGATGCCCTTTCATTATCTGAAAAATTACCGGGGCAGCGCTTAATAATAGACCATTGCGCCAAACCGGCATTGCGCACCGGCAACCTTTCTACCTGGAAACAGCAAATGAAAGAACTGGCTTTAAACCCCGATATTTACTGCAAACTATCTGGCCTGCTAACCGAAGACCACTGGCACAACTGCAATGAAAAACAGCTAAAAGACTGCCTTGATGTTATATTTGAAAACTTCGGTACAAACAAAATTCTTTTTGGCAGCGACTGGCCTGTAATGCTGTTAGCCGGGCATTATACACAATGGAAAAACCTTGTACAACAATATACCTCGCAATTTTCGCAAAAAGAGCAGGATGCTGTTTTTAGCAGCAACGCCATAACCTTTTATAACCTTTAAACCTGTAAGATGCTTTTTAAACAAATTAAAAAAATCAGCCTTTTACTACTGCTGGCCGCCACCGGCCATGCACAGCAAAAACTAACACTGCACTATGATAAACCCGCAAAAGAGTGGACCGAAGCCCTGCCTGTGGGCAATGGCCGGCTTGGCGGAATGGTATTTGGCCGTGTAAATGAAGAGCTTATACAGCTTAACGAGGCTACATTATGGAGCGGCGGGCCGGTATCTAAAAACGTAAACCCTGATGCGTTTAACAACCTTGCCCCTACCCGCCAGGCCCTTACAGAAGGTGATTATGAAAAAGCCTATGAGCTTACTAAAAAAATGCAGGGGCTTTACAGTGAGAGCTATATGCCGCTGGGCGACCTTAAAATTAAACAGGATTTTGGCAATGCACAGCCTACTGCCTACTACCGTGGGCTTAACATTCAGGATGCGGTGGCCACCACTACGTTTACGGTTAACGGAGTTGAATACAAGCGCGAAGTTTTTGCATCGGCACCGGGCGAATGTATTATTATACGACTTACGGCAAGCAAGACTAAGAGTCTTTCCCTTACTGTTTCGGCTGCAAGCCAGTTGAATAATATAATATCGGCCGGTCATGGACTTATTATGCTAAAAGGCAAAGCTCCTGCCCATGCCGACCCCAGTTATATAAGCTACAACAAAGAACCCATAATTTATACTGACACGACAGGCTGCCGCGGAATGCGTTTTGAGCTTATTGTCAAACAACAGGTTAAAGACGGTACAGCGTACACAAAAAATAACGAGATTGTTATAAAAGATGCCACAGAAGTATTGCTGTTTGTTTCGGCCGCTACAAGCTTTAACGGGTTTGATAAATGCCCCGACAGCCAGGGCAAAGACGAACATAAACTAACCCTTGAACACCTTAAAAAATCAGAAGGCAAAAAATATGAAAAGCTGCTAAAAGACCACCTTGCTGATTTTCATGGCTTTTTTAACCGCGTATCCTTAACACTTAATGATACCGAAAAAGACAAATCAGCCCTGCCTACAGATGTAAGGCTGGAACAATATACCGCCGGCGGAAAAGACGCTAACCTTGAGGCACTGTTTTTTCAGTATGGGCGTTACCTGCTTATTTCGGCATCGCGCACTAAAGATGCCCCGGCTAACCTTCAGGGTATATGGAGTAAAGAACTGCGCGCACCGTGGAGCAGCAACTACACCACAAACATTAATGTACAGATGAATTACTGGCCGGTAGAAAGCGGCAACCTTTCTGAGCTGTTTTCGCCGCTTAACGACCTCATAAAAAACATATCTGTTACCGGAACCGAAACCGCAAAAAGCTTTTATCATGCTAACGGATGGGTGCTGCACCACAATTCTGATATCTGGGGCACCAGCAACCCCGTAGGCGACCTTGGTAAAGGAGACCCCATGTGGGCAAACTGGTATATGGGGGCCAACTGGCTAACAAGGCACCTGTGGGAGCACTATGAATATACCGGCGATAAAAACTATTTAAAAGAAGTATATCCTATTATGAAAGGTGCTGCCTTATTTACGCTTGACTGGCTTCAGCAGGATAAAGACGGGTATCTTGTTACCATGCCTTCTACTTCGCCCGAAAACAGGTATTATTATGACGGTAAAAAGAAAGGTGCTGTTACCGTAGCCAGCACCATGGATATGGCTATTATAAGAGACTTGTTTAGCAATACCATGGCGGCGGCTAAAATTCTTAATACAGATAACGACTTTACCAAAACCTTAGAAAGCGCCAACTCAAAACTACTGCCTTATAAAATAGGCAGTAAAGGCCAGTTGCTGGAGTGGTATAGAGAGTTTGAGGAAGAAGACCCTCACCACAGGCATACATCGCACCTGTATGCATTGCACCCTGCCACCAGCATATCGCCTTTAACCACACCCGATTTGGCTAACGCTGCCCGCCGAACCCTTGAACTACGCGGCGATGACGGCACGGGGTGGAGCCTTGCCTGGAAAGTAAATATGTGGGCACGCCTGCTCGATGGCAACCATGCCTATACCCTTTTCAGAAACCAGCTGCGCCTTACTAAAGATAACGACACCAACTATAACGGCCACGGCGGTGCCTATCCCAACCTTTTTGATGCCCACCCGCCTTTTCAGATTGACGGTAATTTTGCCGGTACGGCTGGGGTGATAGAAATGCTGCTGCAAAGCCAGAATAACGAACTGCACTTGTTGCCTGCCTTGCCCGATGCATGGGCTGAAGGAAATGTTACAGGCCTAAAAGCCAAAGGTAATTTTACAGTAGCTATTAAATGGCAAAACGGCAAGCTGGCTGTTGGAAAAATAACCTCTAACAATGGAGGTAAATGCTCTATTCGTGCAGCGCAGCCTTTTATTATAAAAGAAACCGGCCTTAAAAGCGAAAAGTCAGAAATTGGATATAGCGTTACTTTTAACAGTAAAAAAGGAACAACCTATACTGTTGAGGCCACTCAATAACGTGTAACAAAAAATATAAATCCCTAAAAAGAGCTTATACAAGTTCTTTTTAGGGATTTATAATTATACGCCAAACTATGCTGCCGGATAATTTCATGAAAAGAGATAAGGGCTTCTTTGCGATAAACTTCTTTTGGAAAAGCAGGTAATCTTGTTTTAATAACAATAAAAAACAAAAAACCCTTTCAAAATTATTGAAAGGGTTAACTATATTAACAGCTCAAATGGTCTTCAAAAAAGTTCAACATCTATTTAGGTAATGCTCATACAATTCATAAGTTAATTGTATAAAAATTTATTCTTCCCTAACTATTGCCTGCCTTGCATCTGCCGGTGATACTGTCTGGCTGCTGTTTATAAAATTAATATTTTCTGCATACCTGATGTAATATCCCCATGCAGGGAGCATGCCAAAAACACTGTACTCGGGGTAATTTCCTTTATATTGGCCAGGTGTTTGGGGAATTGAAGTTGCACCGCCTTTAAACGAATGAACTTTTACATTATCAAAAGTAACATCCTTTACTTTGTAAACAGTACCCTCCAGATTTGTACCGCTTATACAACTGCCAATATTGTCAGTAATATTCCTGAAATCTAAATTAGAAAATTTAATATTACTTATACTGCCGGTTTTTGCCGGGGCACCTTTAGGCCTATGGCCTCGTTTTCCGGCTGAATGCAATAGGAAAAAAGCGTTTGCAGAGGTGTTTAAATTTATCTTATCGAAAGTAATATCAGAAAAATCGGCACCATCTAATCCTTGTAATGAAATGGCGCATAAACCACCTCTGCCTGATCCGTTTATGGCTATATCCTGAAGTAAACAGTTGGTAAAAGCCCCGTAAGTTAAAGTTCCGAATTTTATTTTATTGCCTGTAGTGCCATTAATTGTAACATTTTTAATAGTCATATTATGTACACCCGTTGCCGAACCGCTTTTGGGGCAAATGGCATCGTCCTGGCATAAAATGGTACTGTTAGTAATGCTTACGTCATGAGAATCACAAATATCAATACCATCTTTATTTACACCATAAGCAGAAGTATTAATGTTGATTCCGTCCACTATTACGGTATGGCATTCTAAAATAACAAAATCCCACATGGCACTGTTCACTATGTCTATATTAGCAACCCTAACATTATTAGAATATGCTACATATAAAGCCATTGGCCTCAGGATTTCATCTTTATCATGATCCCATATAGCACAATCTCCATTACCATCAATAACACCACCGCCTGCAATGGTTAGGTTGTTTGCTCCTTCGGCATACACAAAGGCTTCCTTTAGTTCCCAGCCACCGCCGCCAAGAACTCCGGGCAACCACACATTTGCATTATCTGCATGCCGGGTTATGGCTGGGTATAGCGAATTATCCTGTATTCCTTTGAGTATTGCGGTACGGTCAATCCACAAAGTCATGTTAGATTTTAACCTTATTTGGCCAGACATATATGTTCCGCCAGACACAATTACAGAACCACCGTTTGAACAGGCATCTATAGCTGCCTGTATGGCTTTTGTATCATTTGTCTTTCCATCGCCTTTTGCTCCATAATCTTTAACATTATATTGAGTTCCCGTTGCACTGCAAAGCCCTTCATTACCTGAAATCGCAATATTATCTATATTAGGCCCACCATTTGAAGTGTTGGCTAAAAGCCTGATAGTATTATTTCCTGCGTTAAGATGCACGGTAACCCTGTCAATCCAGTAATAGTTCCAGTCATCAAAACGCGATGGAAATTTTAAGTCATTCACTACCTTACCATTTACGGTTAATTTACAGGGACGATCCGTTCCGCCTGCATTTGCATATTTAATTAATAAAGTATAGTCTCCAGCTGCTGCACTATTTATGTTATTCCATTCAACATAAGAATCTTTACCTCCCATATCAAGATACCCAGACCCAACATACGGGAAATTTGACGTGCCAATTGTACAGTCAGGTGATTTACCTGTATGGTTTTCTCCTTCGTAATAAGAGGTCTTAAAGGTTTTAGCACCTTGGGCATTTACCGTTTTTAATGAAAATGTTGTTAAAATAAATAAGGCAACCAGTTTAAATTTCATGCTGTTTTTTGTTTTAATCTGCTAAAATAGCCTATTACACTGTGAGGTATTCCCATAATGGTGTCTCAATCTTTGTTCAAATTGTTTCGATACCTAAAATATCACTCCGTTTAATAATAGATTGAAATGATTGGTTGAAAAATGAGATGATTTGTGTGCTTTCTAAGAAGTAGAGCGAAAAACTTAATCTGCATTAAACCTATTGATTTACCAATTTTCGGCACAGCTTAAACTGACCAAAGCCAAAGAAACCATGCTGATGAAGCACAAACGCATAGACCTGCCTCTACCTGGTGATTTTGGACGTCCCTTATAAACAAAAAACCCTCTCAGTTTCCTGAAAGGGTTTTACTACAACTCGTAGCGTTACCCGAACAAATGTCGAACTATTTTAAAGAGGATTTGGAGCGTTTGTCTACATTAACTTTACCCTAAAGATATATTTCAGGGACTTATCATTAATATTATCCTGCAAAACTACTACAACTGGTCCCCGCATCATCATAATATTTTTTAATGACCTTCGTCATATGGCTGGCATCAGTAAATCCAAGGTCATAGGCAATTTCCTTAAGGCTCTGCCCAGAATATTCCATACGGCTTTGCGCCACATTTACACGTGATTTCAGTATATATTCTTTAAGGCTCTCACCCGTTTTCTTTTTAAAATATTCACTTACATAATTTGGCGAAAGGTTAAACTCGCCCGCAATAACATCGGACTTAAGCTTATTATTATCAAATAGGTTAAATTGTATATACTGTAACACATCACGTGTTTGGTTGTCTTTGTCTTTATGTTTTTCAAAGAAACTGTTTTCGAAATTCCTGAGCAGTATATTGAGCATTGCCACCATGTTTGTGCGGAGTATAGACTCCGAAAAATTAGCTTGCTGCCTTTCAAGCTGCATACTGTTTATAAGGCTAATCATTACTGCCTTATCGGCATCAGAATGAATGACATCCCCGGGCGTGCGGTTATAGGTACTCAGTATATAGTGTAGATTACTAAACCACTGGCTGTAATCCATCATGGTGCGCTTGTCTTCCTTAAAAAACAGGGCATTGAATTTAATAAACACAAACGTTGTGGGCTTGTCTATCTCAAACGAATGGCAGTCGTAAGGAGGCAGCAAAAAAATGCTCTGCCCACTGTAGGGCAGTATACTGCCATTGATGCACTGGTTGCCGTTGCCCTCCTGTATAAAAACCAATTCAAAGAAATTATGGCGGTGCGGACGGCGTGTCCACTCCGTTAGGGTTTCTTTTTCAATGTCAAAGGGTTGCAATGAATTTTCTATATGCATATTGGTTTCTTTTAGATAACAGGAAGGGGTAAACAAATATAAAACTTTCCCGCTTTTTACAGAATAATACATTTGCATAATGACCCGGATTTTGAGAATTATAAATACACAATCTGCGATCGCCATAAGGCAGCCGCAGATGTGCCGTTGTGTTGCTTTAGCAGTATTATAGCGTTACTACTACTTTACCTACGGTACGACCGCTTTCTACATGCAGATGTGCTTTATCCATATCTGCAAAAGCAAAGGTTTCAGATACGTGCGATTTTATATACCCTTTTGCCAGCCAGTCTGCAATTACTTTCATATCATCGCCGTTAGAACTAACCATAAAAAAGTAACCGTTTACGCCTTTCGCTTTCGCTTTTTCGGTTACAGCTTCGTTAAGCCCTGTTGGGATACTGATGACCGTACCGCCGCTTTTAGCCACTTCAAGTGAATTGTCTATGTTATCGCCGCCTACGGTATCAAAAACAAAATCAAAACTGTATGGGCTTTCTGCCCAGTTGTAGCCGTGATAATCAATATGGGCATCAGCGCCAAGACTCAGCACGAAATCTTTATTCTTAGTCGATGAGGTACCCGTAACATTAGCACCCAGGTGTTTCGCTATCTGTACGGCATAGTGCCCCACACCACCCGATGCAGCGTGAGCCAGTACATTTTGCCCCGGCCGCACCTTAGCGTTGTGTACTATAGCCTGGTAAGCGGTAAGTGCTGCGAGCGTAGCTGCCGCGGCTTCTTCATGGCTAATGTTGGCTGGTTTAAGTGCCAGGTGTGCAGCGGGTGCGGCAACATATTCGGCATAAGCTTTACCATGACCGGGAAAGTTTACCATACCAAAAACTTCATCGCTTTTTTTGAATCCTGAATTACTGCCTGCCTGGACTACCACGCCGCTGATGTCCCAGCCCAGTATAAGTGGAAGTTCTTCTTTAAGCCTGCCAAAAACACCCTTGCCGGCACGGCTTTTTACGTCTACGGGGTTTATACTTATGGCTTTAACCTGTACCAGCACTTGGTCTTCGTTTATAGATGGTGTAGGAAGTTCTGTATGAACCAGTTTTTTAGTATCACCCGGTTCGTTTATAATAATAGCTTTCATGTTGTTATGTATTTTAATGTTGATTTTTTTATTTGATTACCTAAATGGCACGCCTGCTACAAGTGGCTTAAACCTGAAAATATAAAACGGCGCCGTTGCTTTGTTTTGGCCATTGTTAAACACTTCGCCCAGGTGCACCTGCGCTGCCGATACATACATGTAACCATCGGCAGCGTTGTAGCTTACGCCATCAGGCCACAGCATGTTATTATCAATTACAAATCTGTGCACACTGCGGTCTTTAGCCAATACTACATCTATACTATTTGTTTCAAGTGCTGTGAGATAAATATTACCCTCAGCATCAATACTTAGTCCGCCATTGTTTGGCTTAGCTGAATAGGTTTCAACGCGCTTGTCTAACTCCGCTTGCAAAAAGGTTTCGTTTAAAATATCATCAATTTTTACACGGTAAATCTTGCTACCATTTAGAGGTGCATAATACAGCCATTCAAACCCTGCATCGGCAGTAATACCATCGGCACCTACCAAAAGGTTTTTACCGTTTATGGCTAACGGTTTTCCATTAATAACTGTGGGGGTATTTTCCGGCAAAGTGGTGCGGGTGCCTTCCAGAAGCCTGCGTGTGGCTCCGGTTTTCATATCAACCACAATAAGGGCTGCTTTGTTGCCGTCGCCGCCGTTGCCTATGCCTTCATCTGCAATAATAAACACACCGTGTTTGGTATCTACCACCATATCATTAGGCTGCGATGTAGTAGCAACTGCCGTTTGTGGCAGGTAATAAATTCTTTCAAGCTTATCGGTTCGCGTGTTCCAACCTACAATTTTAGGAGTTATGGCATTGCGCTGCCCCATATCGAGCATCCAGATAATACCATTAGCATCGTTGCGGATGCCCAATACATTACTCAGGTAATGGTCGTCAGTATCCCGTGGGGTATTCCATTCCAGGTTAGGAAATGGGCTGCTTGTCTTGGCCTTTGCATCATATTTCACAACTCTTATATCAGGGTTAAAAAATGGGTGGTTGCTGTAAACCAGATCACCCTGTGATGTGTAGGCTATGTTACCTACGGCATTTTCTACCGTTGCATAAACTTCAGGTGTGGTTACTTTGCCGTTCCATTTGGCAGACACGGTTGCTTTTGTATCTGTCTTGGTAAAATAATTATCGGTTCCGGCAATCCAGTCCATACGGGCAGGAGTAAAAAAATCGATGTCTATAGTATTATCTTCCAGAGCTATAAAACTGTGTGGCACATTAGCTGGAATGATGATACCTTCGCCTGCTTTTACAATTACTTCCTTTCCTTCAACCAAAACCTTAACACTGCCTTGTGTTATGACCGAATATTGCTCGTTTATATGCTGGTGTACGGGTACCACTGCGCCTTTTTTATAGGTAAAATAACCTATGGTGCCTGATTCGCCCGAAATAGTGCCGCGAGTCAGTAACTCATTTACCTGTTTTACGGGGAGGCTTTTAAACGAAAAGTGCTGTACCTGCTGCGCCTGCCCTACCCATGCAATAGCAAGGGCTATGGCTGTTATTAAATTCTTTGCCATGGCATTACAGTTTTAACCTTAAAATTTTATACGGTTTTTCGGTTTTGTTTACGTTGTTGTTAAACCACGGCATAAGCTGTATTTGCGATATAGATATATACAAGTAGCCATCGTTAGAAATGCTATAGCTGTCCGGCCAAATCAGTTTATCTGTATCGGTAATCAGCGTATGCATTTTAAGGTCGGGTGTCATTTTTACAATACTGCTTTTCTCAAGGTCGCCCAGGTAGAGGTTACCGTCTTTATCGAACTCCATACCATCGGTAGTTATAAAATGCCCCAGGTCTTCTACTTTATCGTTAATGGTTTTAAGTGGAGTAGTAAAATCTCTCAATAACGTGGTGTTTACGCGGTACAACTTATCATCGGTAAGGGGTTTATAGTACAGCCATGCTTTATCGGGCGAAAGCGCTATACCATCTGAATTTATTTTAGGTATACTGCCGTCTACCTTGGCAAATTCTTTTCCGTTGAAAGTAAAATGATAGGCCGGGTCAGACAGTACCGATGGCGAATCGTGCAGTACAAAGCGTGAATCACCCGTTTTAGTATTAAGCACTACAATACCACCGTTAGAAGAACTAGTCATGTATGCAAAACCGTTTGTGTTGTCTATCCTTATGTCGTTTATGTAGCTGTCTTTTCCGGCTACGCTTTCGGGGAATTTGTATATGCGCTCTATACTGTTGTCAGCAAGTTTTATTTTAATGACCTTGTTACTTTTCTGGTATACCGGGCCAAGTCCTATACCCGCCGCGTCTACCACCCATAGGTAGCCTTTTTCATCGGCCACCACTGCCTGTACACAAACAAATTTGTTGTCGCCGTTGTCGCCTTTTTTAAAGCTGTTCCAGTTGGCATCCGGGTAAGGCACCGGTTTGCCGTCTTTTACTTCAACAACCGAATAGCTGTGTTTATCAAGCCAGTACGGATAGTTAGTAAACACCCTGCCGTCCGGCGATACTGCCACGCCGGTAAGTTGATAGGTACTGTCTGCAAACACCTCCTCAAGCTGGGCTACAGGCGTTTCCTGAATAGTATCAGTAGCAGCCGGTTGTGCCATTTCATTTGTTTTTTCTTTGTTACCGCAGGCCAAAAGCAAAGCTGCTATGGCAAGTGCAGATCCTATAATATATTTTTTCATGATACTGTGGGTTTATGTATTTTGATGTTACAAAGTTAGTTTTGGGGTATGCCGTTAGTCTAGTACGTTTTTAGGATTTAATAGTACAAAATCACGTTTCTTGTTTTTAAAAAAGGGTGACCGCCCGTATCCGGGCGGTGTATTAAACCCACATTAAGGCACATAAACATATGCTATTATAGATGCCTTTGCTATAACATTAGCACTAAGATTAAAGCCCACCAGCGCGGGGTTTGCATCTTTGTCCAGGTTAAGTTTAGATTTAAGGGCATATACCGTAATTACATACGGGTGGTAGCCGCTGCCGGGTATAGGAACCGGGCCACCGTAGCCATACTGTTTAAAGTCGTTTAAAGACGATATACTGCCGGCAGGTAATAGTTCTGGGTGTGTACTGGCTGCACCGGCCTTTAGCGCTTTTGTATCTTTAGGCAGGTTAAACAGCACCCAGTGCCACCAGCCGCTACCTGTTGGGGCTTCGGCATCATACATGGTTATGGCAAATGCCTGGGTGCCGTCGGGGGCGTTATCCCAGCTCAGGTCGGGCGAAATGTTGCCGCCTTTTACACCCCAGTCGTTATAATAAAAATCGTTAGTTAGCTGCCCGCCCAGCGTAGCGCTTTTAAGGGTAAATGTTTTAGGAGATGTTTGCGCCTGTAGCACAACTGCTGCTAATAACAGCGTGCCTAAAAAAATGTTTTTTACAGATGAAATAGTTTTCATGGTACTAATAATTAATGTTTTAAAATTGTTATTGCAGGTACGTTAACCTTACAATGCAAAGTTCGGTAGCAAGAGGGTGGTGTTTATGGTACGTTTCTGGGTTAGGCAGGTATAAAAACAGGTTTATTTACCTGCCCCATAAAACAAATCCTGCCCAGAAGGATTGTGGACAGGATTATAGTTTAACTATTCAGTATTGCTGCGTGTTACAGCCATTGCTTAGGCACTAACTGATAGCCATTGCTCTCTTAAAAGATGTAAGGCTTCGCCCGGTGAGGTAGGCAAAACGTTCTAAAGGCACATTAAACAAAAAGTTTTGTTCCATAAACGGGCTCAGGTCGGCTTTTACAGGCTGGGTGAAATCAAACAGCACATCCTGCCATGTAGCCGCATTTTGCATGAGCAGTAATAATGCCTCCTTCTGTTTTAGTTGCGACAACTTTATATCATTTTCAAGGAAACCTTCGTAAGCCAAAAGCGATTCCATAAAAACTTTTATGGTTTCATAATTTCCCAGGCTTTTCATTTCCGGCTTTCCCGCAGTCCCCGCTGTTTTATAGCCAAATTCTGAAGCTAAGTCAAGCAGCGTATTATCATCAAAAAAGAGAGTAATAGTTTTAAAATCGGTTTCAGAACCATTAAGCTTTTTAAATTTTAGTAGTTGGTTCTTTTTTATAAAGAACAGATCGCCTGCTGTAAGCACGTTTTTGGTAGTGCCGTAGTCCAGTTCCATTTGGCCGGAAACCACAAGGCCCAAGCTGTGCAGCGCAACAAACTCTTCGCCATCTTTCCAGTCTGAAGCATGGCATGCAAAACTAACCGGGGTAAATGTATCTTGCTTAATCATAGTTAAAACTTAATTGCTTATACAAAGGTAAGCAGATTACAGCTTGGTTACTTTGCTAAAAAGGCCAAAAACAACTTTGTAAAAAAGGCCAATTTACATCCAGACATAATTGTATTCTTTATTCTCAACTTATTGAAAAGGAAACTAAATTTGTGCTTGCATTATGCAACAAACCAAACACACTTATGGGGCAGTTAACATCTGGAACGGGAACCAAGCTAATAAGCCTGTACAATGCAGGCGAAAATATTTTGGGTACACCAATACGGTTCAGCGAATACAGTATAATTTTTGTAAACGCGGGACAGGGCACATTCTATTCAGATTTTGGCGCATTTCCATTCAATGGACCAATGTTGTTCTTTGCCACACCCATGCAACTAATATATATAGAAGAGATAATTGCCGCTCAATATACCGTACTACAGTTTCATGGTGATTTTTATTGTATGGAATACCACCGTGAGGAAGTGGCGTGCAACGGCCTGTTGTTTAACAACATATATATAGAGCCTTCTCTACAACTTAGCGATGCCGACCATAAGGGTTTTAACCAGCTTATGGAGCAGATAACCGAAGAGTTTACAATGACCACACCTTCGGATATTGTTTTAAAATCGTTACTGCAACTGTTTCTGGCAAAATCGAGCCGCGTAAAAAACAGGGAGCTGAACAGTACCGCCCACATAAGCCAGCGCGATGACGAAATGGAACGCTTTAAAGAGCTACTGGAAGCCCATTTCCTTACCCTGCGCAAACCTGCCGATTATGCCGATTTACTTATCATGGCACCTAACACACTTACTAAACGATGTACAAAGTACTTTAAAAAAACACCTTCGCAACTTATTACAGAGCGCCTTATTGTTGAAGCAAAAAAACAATTGCACCTTACCCGAAAAAGCATTAAGGAAATAGCCTACGCCCTTAACTTTCAGGATGAGTTTTACTTTAGCCGCGTTTTTAAAAAACATACTAATGAGTCTCCCCAAACCTTTAGAGATAAAACAGGCATATCTATAGTGGCAGATTTGTACAGGTAATATCCTTCTTTGTCCATGTTTCAGGGTTTATGCCCGGTGTAACTTTGTTTCAACAATAACAAATTACATTATGAAACGATTAATTCAACAAATAGCCCATTTAGAATCCCTTGCCAAAAACGCAACCCGTTTTGCCATAGTAGTAGTTTTTATATGGATAGGCAGCCTTAAGTTTTTTACCTACGAGGCCGATGGTATAGTGCCCTTTGTGGCAAACAGCCCTTTTATGAGCTCCTTTTATAATCACCCTGAAGATTATAAAACCCACCAGAATAAAGAAGGCGAATTTATAGCCGAAAACCATGAGTGGCATATTGAAAACAATACCTATGGTTTTTCTAAAGGGCTTGGCATCTTTTTAATTGGCGTGGGCGTTCTTGTTGCCCTGCACAAAGTTGCACCGCTATGGAGTATGGTGGGCAGCCTGCTGGTGTTTTTAATGACGCTGGGTACACTCTCATTTCTTATTACCACACCCGAAAGCTGGGTACCTAACCTGGGCGATACTGATTATGGTTTCCCATTCCTGTCCGGGCGTGGCAGGCTGGTTGTTAAAGACCTTGTAATACTGGGCGGTGCGCTTATTACCATGAGCCAGTCGGCACAGCTTTACCTGAAAAGAAATAAAGCATAACGTTTTGCACAAAATTACAGCTACGTAATTCTGTGCTATTCTTCCCGAAAAATGAAGCATCCTGTGGCAAACAGGCATCATAACTTTGCCTTATCAAATTGAAACAATCAATAACATTAAAAAATTAATAATCATGAAAGCAATTAACGTTCCTGCAAAAGAACAGGTAAGCGAACAATCGCAACAACTATTTGAAGCCATTTCTAAAAAAATGGGAAAAGTGCCCAACCTCTATGCTACCATAGGCTATTCGGCAAACGCGCTTAAAGGTATACTGGAGTTTGAAGAGGCATTTAGCCACAGTGCCTTTACCGCTAAAGAGCGTGAGGGTATTAACCTTGTGGTTTCTCAGGTTAACAGCTGCGACTACTGTTTGGCTGCCCACACCATGCTTGCCGGACTTAAAGGTTTTAAAGCCGATGAAGTTATAGCCATGCGTAAAGGTTTTTCTTCTGATGCTAAATTTGAAACCGCGCTGCAACTTGCCAAATCTATAGCCGAAAATAAAGGCGCTGCCAATGCCGACGTTAAAGATGCATTTTTTGCCGCAGGTTACACCGAAGCTGCCCTTATAGACCTTATAGGTATAATTACCGTGCGCACCTTTACAAACTATGTGTATGCCCAAACCGAAATCCCTGTAGACTTTCCCGCTGCACCCGCACTTAACTAATTAAAACAACACAATAAAATTTTAACCATGAAAGCTTTAAATTTAAAACACGTGGTACTGGCAATTGTATTGCTAACCGCAAATGTGCTGATGGCACAGGAAAGGCCATATAAAGGCGAAAACGATCCTGAGGTTTTTAAAGAAGTACAATCTTTCTTAAAAGCGCTTAACTCAGGTGGTGGTAAACCTATGGAGCAAATGACTCCGGCTGAGGCACGACAGATACTGATAGGTGCTCAAAAATCAGTGGAGGTTGATTATTCAGGCATTGAAGAGTCTGAAAGGGTAATTACCCAAAACGGTTATAAGGTAAAAATACACATTACCAAACCTAAAGGAGCTAAGCCCAATGCACCGGTGTTTATTTTTATACACGGTGGTGGCTGGGTACTGGGCGATTACCCTACACACCGCAGGCTGGTGCGCGACCTTGTGGTAGAAAGCGGTGCCGTAGCCGTATTCCCTGACTACAGCCCGTCGCCCGAGGCTAAGTACCCTACCGCTATAAACGAAATATATGCAGCAACAGAATGGGTTGCTAAAAACGGTAAAGAGATAGGAGTTGACGGTAAAAACCTTGCCGTGGTGGGTAATAGCGTAGGTGGTAATATGTCGGCAGTAATTGCCCTAATGGCGAAAGACAAAAAAGGCCCTGAAATAAAGCTACAGGTACTGCTATGGCCCGTAACCGATGCTAACTTTGAAACAACATCCTACAATGCTTACGCAAACGGAAGATTCCTTACTAAAAACATGATGAAATGGTTTTGGGACAGCTACCTGCCTGATGCAGCCAAAAGAAAAGAAATATATGCATCGCCACTACAGGCAAGCTTAGATCAGCTTAAAGGCCTGCCACCGGCATTGGTACAAACCGCAGAAAATGATGTATTGCGCGACGAAGGCGAAGCCTATGCACGCAAGCTTGACCAGGCAGGTGTACCTGTGACGCTTACACGCTACAGCGGTCTTATACACGACTATGGCCTGCTAAACCCTATAGCGAGTGTACCGGCAGTAAAAACAGCTGTGCTACAGGCAGCTACGGTAATAAAAAACACGCTAAAATAAGTAGTGTTAAGCAACTGCGTTAAACAAAAAAGATAAGCCAAAACAGCTTATCTTTTTGTTTTATATACAGACTATAGTTAAACCTGCGCTCCATATTGCTGTTTGTACTGCACCGGTGTGTGGCCTACCACTTTTTTAAACAGCCTTGTAAAATAAGAAGGGGTTTCAAAACCCAGATCATAAGCTATTTGCGCCACGTTATTATCACTGCTCAGGAGCAGGTTTTTGGCCTCTTTTATAAGGTAGATGTGTATGTGGTCGAGCGCGGTTTTACCGGTTTCCTGTTTTAGTACGTCGCTCAGGTACCGGGGCGATATGCTTAGCTTATCAGCCAGGTAGTTTACCGTGGGCAAGCCTTTACTTTGGTGCAGCATGGTTTCAAAATAGCTTCCCAGTAAATCCTGAAACTTTTTTAACGTAGTGCCCGATACATTGGTACTGCGGTTAATAAACTGCCTTTTATAATAACGGTCAGAATATTTAAGTATCGAATCTATATGGCTTAGTATAATATCACGGCTAAGTTCGTCTTCGTTGTTTTCATATTCGGCTCGGGTTTTATAGTATAAGTCCCATATTACAGTTTCTTCCTGTGGCGAGAGGTGTAACGCTTCATTAATTTCATACTCAAAATAACCATACTTTTTAATCAGGTCATGCAGGTGGTGGCCAGACAGGTAGTCTTCATGAAAAAACAGCACAAAGCCTTTTTCAGCAAACTTTACATTGCTTACCTCTATAATCTGCCTTGGTTTTACAAATACCATAGAGCCGTTGTCGTTATCATATTTGGTTTTGCCGTAAAGCATATAACCATCCATAATCTTCTTTAGAGCTATCATATAAAAATCGCCCGTAAACCTTGACTGCCCTACAGAGTAGGTCATAAGTTCTTTACAGGTCATCATACTTATATGCGGGTGCAAGGGCGGTTCAAAACCACTTTTTTCATGCAGCTCAGTAATGCTTTTGTAGTGGGCTATTTTTTCCATAATAGGTGGTTTTATAGATGGTAGGGTTTGTGTTTATAGATTACGAAAATTAACACAAATTCCTGTGAATCGCAACTGTTAGTATAAAATATCCTGATTTTACCAGCAACGTTGTTTTGTGCCATTCTTACCTACAAATGAACCATTTTTCTGGCAGGGCTAATACTAATTTTGATGTATTAAATAAGCGAAACTAATTCCTGTAATCATGAAAAGTCAAAACCTCAAGTTTCTTCGCATCAGCAGCCTCTTGGCATTTATACTTATTCCGCTGGGTGGCCTTACAACAGATATTTATATACCATCTCTCCCTGCAATGGCACAACAGCTCAGTGTTTCGGTTGAGTCGGTACAATTATCCTTACTGATTTTTATGATCAGTTCCGGCTTAAGCCAGTTGTTCATAGGCAGTATTCTTGACAGCTTTGGCAGGTATAAAATTAATATTGTTGCACTTGTACTGTTTTCCTTATCAAGTTTTATTATCGCCATGGTGCCAAACATATACCTGATTTATGCTATGCGTGTAATACAGGGCATAACCGTATCGCTTATAATAGTGGGCAAGCGTGCCTTTTTTGTAGACATGTACACCGGGCATGCACTAAAAAACTACACCAGCCTTTTTTCTATAGTATGGGCAACCGCGCCCATAGTGGCACCATTTATAGGAGGCTATCTTCAGCAATTATTTGGGTGGGAATCTAACTTTTACCTGCTTGGCATTTTAACCGCTATAGTGCTGTTTTTTGAGCTGAAGTATACAGGAGAATCGTTAAAAAACTTCCAGCCGTTTAATTGGGTAAACATATCAAAGGTTTATAAAACAATGCTCTCCACACCCGATTTTAGCCTCGGCCTTCTTATTATAGGGTTTACTTATTCGCTGCTTGTAATCTATGGCATGGTAAGTCCCTTTATTATTGAAAAGGTTTACGGCTACTCATCGGTTGAAACCGGGTACAGTTCGCTACTATCGGGTGTATCACTCATGAGTGGTGGCATTATAAGCAAATCGTTGTTAAACAAACCTCTGTTTACAAAACTCAATACCGCAATTGCAATACAGCTTATAGTTGCCGTAGCCATGTTGCTTACATCTATATCTGCAACAAGCATTTGGGTATTAATAGGCTTTACCGTACCCATACACCTTATGTCGGGTTTTATATTTAATAATGTGTACGCTTACAGCCTACAGCGTTTTACGCACAATGCCGGTACAGCCAGTGGCCTTACGGGAGGCAGTATTTATGTAATTAGCTCTGTAGTGGGCTATGGGCTCATAAATACCCTGAGTATTAAATCAGTTCACGCCCTATCGGCTGTAAACCTTGGCATTGTAGCGCTTTTGCTAATGGTAATAGTTGCTTTTAAGCACTATGTAAAAGCCAGGATAGCCTAAACGTTGTTTTGTGCTATTACTCCCTACAAATGAACCATTCCGCCTTTAGTCACGACACTAACTTTGCTATATCAAAAAACAATAACCATAAAAACTTATAATCATGTCTAAAACAATTTTTATTACCGGAGCATCAAGAGGATTTGGAAAACTATGGGCAGAAGCCTTTTTAAAACGCGGCGACAAAGTAGCCGCTACCGCACGCAATACGGCAGACCTTGCCGATCTTGTGGCAACGTATGGCAATAACATTTTGCCTGTAAAACTTGATGTTACAAAACGCGAAAGTGTAAATGAGGCTGTAGCCAATATTGTAAATCATTTTGGCCGCATAGATGTACTTATAAACAATGCAGGATATGGCTTGTTTGGTACCGTTGAAGAAACTACTGAAGAACAGGCCAGGGCGCAAATGGAAACTAACTTCTTTGGCCTGCTGTGGGTAACACAGGCGGTACTGCCGGTAATGAGGGCTCAAAAAAGCGGCCATATTATTCAGGTTTCAAGCTTTTTAGGGCTTACCACGCTGCCCATGTTGGGCCTGTATAACGCATCAAAATTTGCAGTGGAAGGGCTTAGCGAAACTATAGCTACCGAAGTAGCACACCTGGGCATTAAGGTTACACTTATAGAGCCTAACGGTTATGCTACAGACTGGGCCGGGGCATCGGCAAACCAAACCGATAACGGTATTACAGATTATAATCCGGTTCGCGAGGCATTTGCTACCACCGGCGAAAATCCTGATACCTGGGGCAAGCCCGAAGCCACGGTAAGCATAGTGCTTGACCTTGCAGATAATGCAAACCCGCCGCAAAGGCTGCTGTTTGGGCGTATAGCCTATAACGTAGTAAAACAGGTGTATACCGAAAGGCTAAACAACATAGAGGCTTGGAAAGAAGTAAGCATAGCCGCCCACGGACATTAATCTGTTACCATCTAAACCATTATATCAACATTAAAAAATATTCAATCATGACAACTTCAACCCAACAATTAGTAAACAAAGTTATTGCCGCACACGGAGGCGCCAACGCAGCCAACTATAAAACATTAAAAATACACACCAATATAGGTGGTGTGGTATGGCCCATAAAAGGGCACGACGGCGCCCTTGCCGATGTAGCATTTACCGGCTCATTAACCGAACAGAAGAGCAGCTGGAAAAACCTTTTTCAACCGGGGTATACCTCTACATTTGAACCAGGAAAAGTACAACTGCTTGATGAAAACGGTAAAGTACTCGAAGAGCTTATAAACCCTCGCGAATCATTTAAAGGCCATACCGTAGAAACCCCATGGACAAGGGCGCAACTGGTATACTTTTCGAGCTATGCCACATGGAATTATGCTACCGCGCCTTTTAACTTTCTTGTACTGGGCGTAGAAATCAACGAGCTGGAGCCGTGGAATGAAAAGGGTGAAACCCTTAGTAGGCTTGAGGTTATATACCCCGATGGTTTTGCCACACACAGCAAACGCCAGGTATTTTATTTTGATGAAAACAGCCTGCTAAAGCGCCATGACTATTGGCCGGTAGTTTTGGGTGGCTCATCTGCAACGCAAATAATAGAAGATTATAAAGAATTTCAGGGTGTAAAAACCGGTACCAAAAGAAACATCTACATCCTTAACGATGCCGACAACAGCTACCAGACTGACCCTGTACTGGTGTCTATAGACATACTTGATGTAAGCTTCGAATAATAAATCATTACCAACACATTAAAACAATAAACAAGATGAGCACTCTAATAAATGCAATATCGGCACCCACACAATACATAAATGTAAATGGCACTAACTACGCCTACCGAAGGTTTGGCAAACCGTCTGATATTCCCCTCGTAGGTTTCCAGCACTTTACAGGTACGCTAGATAATTGGGACCCCATAATTCTTGATGGCCTGGCACAGGAACGCGAGATACTGATTTTTGACAATGCAGGCGTAGGAAATAGCACCGGAGAGACACCTGATAACGTAGCCGATATGGCACACGATGCCGCAGACTTTTTGAAAGCACTGGGCATAACTAAAATTGATGTACTTGGGTTTTCGCTTGGCGGGTTCATTGCACAATATTTGGCGGATAAGTATGCTGACCTGATACGAAAAATCATAATTATAGGTGCAGCACCACAGGGAGTAAAGGTTTTAGAACGTTTTCCTGAACTTATATACAAAGCCATGCAAAAAGACCCGGCTGAACGCTTTTTATATATTTTCTTCACCGCTACTGAGGCAAGCCGTGCCAAAGGTAAAGAAACCCTGCAAAGGCTATTTACCAGGACAGAAGACCGCGACCGCGAAACGGTACAGGAAAGTGTATTGGCACAAATGACTGCTATCACCCGCTGGGGATCTGACCCGGTAACTATAGACCTTAAAACCATACAGCACCCGATATTAATAGTACAGGGCAGTAAAGATGAAATGATGGACTCTGACAATTCATACCAATTGTTTAAAGCCTTGCCCAATGCGCTGCTAAATTATTATCCTGATTCGGCACACGGCTCTTTTTACCAGTATCCGGAAGTATTTGTAAACCAGGCAAACTATTTCCTGAACTACTAAGCGCTTAAACCCAAACGTAAATTTGTGCTATCATCCCGTTAAAGCGTATTATCATGCTGGGCAGATAGTAAGTAATTTTACATCAGATAATTAAACTATGAAAATCATGAAAACATCTCCATCAAAAACTGAAACAAAATTTACTGAAATCAATGGTAATAAAATAGCATACCGTGTTTTCGGGCAAGGGGAATACCTGCTTTTTTACAATCGCTTCCGCGGTATACTTGACACCTGGGACCCACTTTTTCTTGATACCCTGGCAGAGAAAAACACCATAGTACTTTTTGACTATCCCGGTGTGGGCGACTCTGAAGGTACATTGCCTACCGATATTTATGAGGTAGCAGGTACGGGCATTAAACTTATGGATTACCTGAAAATAGACACATATAATGTGGCGGGTTGGTCTTATGGAGGTCTGGTTGCACAGGCGGCATTGTTTCTTAACAAACAAAGAATATCAAAAGCCATACTTATAGGTACTAATCCGGTAGGCAATAACGAAGTGCCTTTTGAAAAGAGCTTCTTTGAACGTGCCCTTAAACCGGTTAACGACCTTGAGGATGAATATGTACTGTTTTTTGAGCCTGAATCTGAACAAAGCAAAGCCGCGGCAAAAGCTTCTCACAATCGCATTGCCGAGCGCCTTGACAGGAACAAAATACCTGCAACACAAGAGCAGTTTCAGCGCTATTTTGGCGGATCGGCCATGATAAAAGAAGACAAAGACGGCTTCCGCGGGCAATATAAAACACTACAGAATCCGGTGCTTATAATCTCTGGTGACCACGATATAAGCTTTGCCGTAGAAAACTGGTTTCCGCTGCTTCGCAACGCGCCATCTGCACAACATATTATATTGAACGATGCAGGCCACGGCCCACAGCATCAGGAGCCTGTGCTAACAGCGGGTTACATAAATTTATTTTTGAACACTAAAAATGAAACACTATAAAACACTTAGTGAAATGCACCGGGACAACGGCTGGCCGCCACCGGAAAACCCATTACTGGGTATTGTAGGCTGCCAGTCTGACTGCCCGCTGGGAGACCGGGAGTTTACAGCCGACTGTTATATGATAGGCTTTAAAAAGCTGAAGTCGGGCGTTATACTTTATGGCCGTACAAGTTATGACCACAGTAATGGCGCAATGATGTTTGTAAAACCGCGCCAGATTATAGAAATGAAAAACCTGGAACTGGAGGAAGACGGCTTTATGCTGCTTATTCACGAAGATTATTTAAACGGCCACGAACTGCACAGCAGCATACAGAAGTATGGGTATTTTGAATATGAGGTTAATGAAGCGCTGCATCTGTCGCCCACCGAAGAAGAAACTGTACTAAGCCTGTATGAAAAAATTAAACGGGAATATTATAACAATACCGATGAGTACAGCAGGGAAATTATACTGAGCCATATTGACTCGATGCTTACGTATGCCCAGCGCTTTTTTAAAAGGCAGTTTATAAACCGTACCAATCTTTCGGGCAAAACAATTACAAAATTTAATGACGCCCTTAAAAAGTATATGGACAGCGATTTACCTAAAGAGCAGGGTTTGCCATCGGTGAACCTGCTCGCAAAAGGGTTAAACATATCATCGCGCTACCTGAGCGACCTGCTAAAACAGGAAACAGGGAAAACCGCTATAGAGCATATACATATTCATTTGGTAACCATGGCTAAGAACATGCTTTTGGCAAGTGGTAATAATGTGAGCGAAATAGCTTATTTACTGGGCTTTGAAAACAGTTCTTACTTTACCCGCCTGTTTAAAAAACAGGTAGGACTAAACCCTCTTGAGTTTAAAAAAAGTAAAATGGGACTGGCATAACCTTACAGGTTTATGAACGGATAAACCTTATCATAATTAAAAACAGGATACGTAAATCTGTGCTATTTCTTCCTACAAACAGACAATTCTACCGCATTTAACCGCAATAGATTTGCATATATAAATCACAAATTAAAAATATATTATCATGAAAACAATTTTTATTACAGGGGCATCAAGAGGGTTTGGAAAACTTTGGGTAGAAGCCCTTTTAAAACGGGGCGACAACGTAGCCGCAACCTCAAGAACCATAGCCGCCTATAAGGACCTGACTGAACAGTACCCAACACAATTTTTGCCCATTCAGTTAGATATTACCGATAAAAAGGCGGTAACCGAAGCCGTAAACAACGCTCATAGGCATTTTGGCAGCCTGGACGTGGTTATAAACAATGCTGGTTATGGCTTATTTGGAGCGATAGAAGAAGCCGGGGAACAGGAAACTAAAGATATTTTTGAAGCGAATGTTTTTGGTACGCTTTGGGTAACACAAGCCGCGTTGCCTATATTCCGTGCGCAGAAAAGCGGGCATATTATTCAGCTGTCAAGCGTACTTGGGGTTTGGACGCTGCCTGGACAAACCAGTGCAAACTGACCCCTCTTGGCCGATTTAAAAAGACCCCTCTCGCCGGCTGAAACTGACCCCCTTTCGCCGGAGCAAACTGACCCCTGTTGGCCAGTTTAAATTGACCCCTCAAAAAAAGTAGAAAAAGTAGTCTTGTGGCGGGCTTTTGGAACAAGGATTAGTTTAGCGTTTTGATAAACTAATCCTGAGATAGACCATGTCCAATAAGCCGATAAAGATGAATAAATTAAGACAGATTATCCGTCTGTACTGCCAGGGTACAGGCATTAAGACCATCCATGGGATGGTGGGTACCTCCCGCAACACCATCAAGAAGTACGTCCGGGTCTGGAACACGCTGGACATGGATTTTGAAGCCTTTAGCGCCCGTAGTGACAGCGAACTCTCGGTTATC
Source organism: Flavobacterium akiainvivens (assembly GCF_001278115.1). GTDB lineage: Bacteria > Bacteroidota > Bacteroidia > Flavobacteriales > Flavobacteriaceae > Flavobacterium > Flavobacterium akiainvivens. The sequence goes on from NZ_LIYD01000005.1 coordinate 2,000,658, forward strand.
TTTACCACCCCTGTTGCCAAAATCCACAGCAGCCCGCGCATGCGGGAACTGGAACCACTGTTGCCTGAACTCTGTAAAAGGCTTAAAAAGAAAGGTATGACCCGTGAGATCCTCTACAAGGAATATCTCGAAAAACATCCGGATGGCTATAGCCGTTCGAGTTTTAATAATGCCATCCATACGTACCTTCAACTCTCCAAACCGGTCATGCATGTGGAACATAAGGCCGGTGATAAGATATACATCGACTTTGCCGGCAGCAAGCTCAGGGTTGGCCAGGGAGAGGCTGCACGTGAGGTGGAGGTTTTTGTAGCCATACTGGGCTGTAGCCAGCTTACTTATGTTGAAGCAGTGGACAGCCAGCGTAAGGAAGACCTGATCCTTGCCTGCCAAAACGCCCTGCGTTACTTTGGTGGGGTGCCCAAGGCCATCGTGCCGGACAACCTGCGCTCGGCAGTAACACGGGGCAGCAAGTATGAGGCAGTACTCAACGATGAGTTTGCTGCCTTTGCCGAGCACTACGGTGTTACCATAGTGCCTGCGCGCGTTTATAAGCCCCGTGACAAGTCTTTGGTGGAAGGTGCGGTAAAACTCATCTACCGCAGCATTTACACCCGTCTGGAAGGTCTTAGCTTCGATAACCTTGTATCGCTTAACGAATCGATACTCCCGGCACTTGAAATGCACAACAATAAGCCCTTCTCCGGGCGCAGCTACTCCCGACGCGAACAGTTCGAGGAGATAGAGCGTGAAGCCTTATCTGCATTAAACCC
>NZ_LIYD01000005.1:2001714-2393485 GCF_001278115.1 Flavobacterium akiainvivens
TGGTATATCCACTGAATATCCTATAAAAGAAATACCAGAAGAAAGTATCTTTTATAGAATCCGCAAAAATTTAAGCTCTCCTGAAAGCGAAGAGCAATATGATAGCGCTCCTGATTCATGCTTAGGACAGAATAGATTAGATAGTACTGGGCTGCCTATTTTATATGCTTCGCAAAATTTAGAGCTCTGTGTACACGAATGCCGCGTCACTATGGCAGACAATACATATGTAGCAACTCTACAGCCAACTCGTTCTCTGAAGTTCCTCGATTTGACACATATACTCCACGAGAATGTAGGTGAATTTGAAAGTTTAGATATTGCCATTCATATGCTTTTCTCTGCACCAGAGCATTCTTATGATATATGTCGCGAGATTGCCAAAGCAGCTCATATACACGGATATGATGGCTTAATTTACCCCTCTTATTTTAGTACACTAGGAACAGGCTCTACTCCATTTCCAACACTGTTAGGTTTTTCGATTAGGCAATTTGAAGAATTGAAAGACTATGCAAGAGCCCAGGTAATTGAAAATATCGCCATATTTGGTAGACCGCTAAGGGATGGTAAAATAATAGTAAGGAGCATTAATCGCGTAGTTCTTAATAAAGTAGAATACGATCTACGATTTGGTCCCGTACAAATTTAATAGATAGAATAGATATGCGTTTCGCTATTGTTGATACAGAATTAGTTGAGGCTAGAAGTGGCCTTTTAGCTACATGCCCTGGATGCGAGCAGCCAGTCGTGGCTAAATGCGGCTCGAAAAAAGTGCATCATTGGGCACACAAAGGTAGCAGGATTTGTGACGACTGGTGGGAACCTGAAACAGAATGGCATCGCGCATGGAAAAATAATTTCCCGACTGAGTGGCAGGAAATATTCTTGCCTGATATCAAAACAGGTGAAAAGCATATAGCCGATACTCGTACTCCTGATGGCCTAGTGATAGAATTCCAACATTCGCATATTGACCCAAAAGAACGTATGATCCGTGAAAATTTCTATAAGACTATGGTTTGGGTAGTAGACGGAACACGCCTTAAAAGAGATTTTCCACGATTTCTAAAAGCCAAAGATGGTTTTCGCCAAGTTCTCAAGCCCGGAAACTTCCACGTAGAATTTGTTGAGGATTGCTTTCCTGCTGCATGGCTCGAATCTACTGTCCCTGTTATTTTCGATTTTCTTGGACACGGATTAATCTCCGATGATCTCTCAATTAGACAACCTCTCTACTGTCTATTTCCTATACGTGTAGGCTGGTATGCCGTTGTTGCTGAAATCCCGAGAAAAGCATTTATAAAAAGCGTTACGAGCGGTGAATGGCTTCCTCGGGTCAAAAGTTATATGGAGGAACTCAAACAAATAAATCGCGAGAGGGATGCCGAAATGAAGAAGCAACAAAGGAGAGGATCTGGGAGGATTTTCTTCAGACCTGTTAGATATGTTCGATATGTCCGGCGAAGACGCTTTTAGTCTGATCTATATTGACTATTCGAAATTTAACTGTAGATATTTTTTGATGTAAACCGTAACCCCGGCGTAACCCCAGGTGATTCTTCGGGTTTTCAAGACTGCGGCTAAGTCATTGAAAATAAATGGTGATCCCGCTGGGATTTGAACCCAGGACCCTCTGATTAAAAGTTTGATTATGGCACTTTTGACATGCTTTATGTAATATTGATAAACATTGATTTTCCTTGTGTTTTCAATGAATTACTGCTTTATAAGGTATGATATGGAACGGTGTGATTTTACATCAGCCGTAACCCCGGCGTAACCCCGGCACAAAACAAAACATATCTTATTTCCTGAAAGAGGGCAGTTTATGAGCAAGAAGCTCAATTTCACTAAGGCCGCTTTAGAGTCCATTGAGCTACCTAAAAAGGGGCAGCGACTTGTTCTCATCGACACCAAGATTGGCGGGCTACATTGTCGCGTTACAGACAAAGGCGTTAAAACATTCAGCGTCTTCCGCCGTATGAATGGGCGACCAGAAAGAGTAACGATAGGAAAATTTCCCACAGTGTCGGTTGATGTTGCTAGGGCAATGGCAATAAAAATCAGCAATGCCCTTGTAGAAGGGCAAAGCCCCGCCGATGCAAGGCGGGCGCATAAGGCCGAGCTGACCTTTGATGACCTGTTTCATAAATATTTAGAGAAGCACTCAAAAATTAAGAAACGAACAGCATATCAAGATGAAAGCAATTATAAAGCTTACTTAAAAGATCAGGTCGGAAAATATAAGCTTTCTCAAATTCAGCAAAAAGATATTGCGGATATTCATGCGGACATTTGCTGTCAGGTAAAGCGAACAACAGCCGAAAATGAAGTGCTTTACAAGAGCGCAAGCACAGCAAACAGAATATTAGCTCTTGCCTCCAGCATTTTCAGTTGGGGCGTTAATAATGGGTTCTGTAAATTTAACCCGGCACGAGGCATTAAGAAAAGCCCCGAGCGCAGTCGCGACAGATTTCTACAGGCTGATGAACTGCCGCGCTTTTTTTCTTCCCTTGCACAGGAGGAAAACGAAACTCTACGTGATTTCTTCATGATGTGTTTGCTGACAGGCGCACGCAGAAGCAACGTCATGGCAATGGAATGGAATCAAATTTCTCTTGAAAGAAAAGAATGGCGAATACCCCGTACTAAGAATAATGAACCACAAACAATTCCACTTGGCGAAGAAGCCATCGAAATTTTAAAAAGCCGTAAGGTTGTGAACGAATCAACTTCGCCTTTTGTCTTTCCCGGAACTGGAAAGAGCGGCTACCTCGTAGAACCTAAAAAGGGATGGCAAAGAATTTTAAAGCGAGCGGGTATCGAAGATCTGCGAATTCATGACTTGCGGAGAACTTTAGGGAGCTGGCAGGCGAAGACTGGTGCAAGCCTTCTTATTGTTGGTAAATCGCTAGGACATAAATCACCGCAAGCCACCGCAATATATTCTAGGCTTGATCTCGACCCTGTGCGCAAATCAATGGAAACAGCAACAAAGGCAATGTATCAAGCATCCAAAGAGCAACAACAATAAACACGATTCTTCATGCAGGCTCTATTCGGAGCCAGCATGATTCTCATAAAATCCATTTAGATTGAGAAAATTCTGTCCTCACATATTTCGCTATGAATTGATATGCGTTGTTTATCGTTTACGAATTCAGCTTTTTTATAGTCCGCGTAAAAATCGGTTATAGTTAATTAAGGATTGCAACTTATGATAGTCCTTGATGAAAGGAGATTACTATGACTAGAACTAACCCGACTGAGGAAATATACTTTAACAGAAAGGAGGCTGCTGCATATATGAACTGCTCATGGCGCTCACTGGCAACATGGGACTGCAAAGGCACTTATGATTTCAAGCCAATCAAGATCGGCAAAAAAATGGTGCGCTACCGTAAATCGGTTCTCGATGCGTTTATGAGAGAACGCACCCGACCGTAATAAATCCCCCCATAAATCTAAAAATCTAAACTTTTGAAAGGTGTTGCTATGAACATAGAACAAGCCAACGGCATTGCTATGACTGAAATCCTGCGTAAACTCGGCTATTATCCCGTACGGGAAAAAGGCGATGAATTGTGGTATCTCTCGCCGCTTCGCGACGAAAAAACTGCAAGCTTCAAGGTGCATACAGGCAAAAACGTATGGTACGACTTTGGGGCAGGAAGAGGCGGGGATGTCATCAAATTCGCCTGCAATTATCTTGTATCAGGAAATGACGGATCTGCGGTCTCTGCGGCCTTGAAATGGCTTCAGGCGTTCGATACCTATACCTATACGACTGTAACCTATGCCAAAAGAGAACCCGACCCGGCAGAAAGAGGTTTTCAGGTTCTTAAAGCATCTGAACTTAAATACCGCATTCTCACCAACTTTATCGAAAGCCGGGGCATTCCTTTGGAATTGGCTCAGGAATTCCTCAAAGAGGTCTTGGTACGCAATAACCGCACAGGCTGGCAATTCCGCGCCATCGGGCTTTATACCGAAGCTGAAGGTTTTGAAATTCGAACAGAGGATTTAAAAGCCAGTGTCGGAGCAAAAAGTATTTCCTTTATTCGCGGAACTGAACTACCCGCAAAAGAAATCCATGTCTTTGAAGGTATGATGGACTTCCTATCAGCCTTCGCCCAACACGAAAAGCAGCATTTTGAAGGCGATGTGATTGTTTTGAACTCTGTTTCCCTCGCGCCGCAGGCAGTGCCTTACATCACAAACTACCGTAATTATAAAAAGCTGACGACATGGCTTGATAACGACGAGGCTGGGCGTGATGCCACCAAATACTTCAAGGAACTTGCTGTAAATGAGAGTATCGAATTTGAAGCCATGAACGACCTATATGCGCCTTACAAGGATGTAAATGACTGGCATGTGCAAACGCTGAAGTCAAAGCCTCCATCGACCCCCAAACCATAAGGAGCAAAGAATGAGCCTGACCCAAGACTTTAGCAAGGTCGCCGAAATTCAATTAACCTATAAAGGAAACTACATGCCATCAGAAAAGCCGGTCATTAGAACCTCACGGGATGCCTACAATCTATTTTCAGAGACCTGGGATAGCAATACAATTGAATTGCAGGAGCATTTCAGGATCATGGTACTGGATCGTGATAATAGTGTGCTAGGTGTCTCTACAATATCCACAGGGGGGATTACAGCCTGTATTGTTGATACAAAACTTGTATTTGTTACTGCGCTTCTAGCGAAAGCATCAGGGATAATTATTGCGCACAACCACCCATCGGGAAATAAACGATTCAGCAGCGTAGATAAAAAGCTTACTCGGGACTTGGCAACTGCCGGAAAAGTTTTAGATATTCCTGTCCTTGATCATCTGCTTGTTACAAAGGAAGGTTGGCTGTCTATGGCAGATATTGGAGAAATGCCAAATATATTAGTCATGCCCCAAGAAACTATTGTACCATTCTGACTTATTATTATATTCCTTGTGATAAAACCAAATAATCCTCTTTGGGCTTTATCACAAGGAATTCAAACTAGATTTTTGAAATCTATAGTAGAATTACACAAAGAAATCGAACTTAAAGCAAAATCTCCCTTTAGAAAGTACAAGATATCTTTCTTCACCATTTAAATCTCTCTTTGCTAAGCCAGCCTTGACAAATTTATTCATAAAAATTTCGAATTGCAATTCGTTCACATTCTTTCGAATGTATTCAGGTAAGCTATCAAAGTGTTCTTGAACTGTCATATATGCATTTTTAATAGGTAAACGCATATATACAACTTCTTCTTCATCTTTAATCTCCATGAGTTCAAAGCTGATTATACTTGTCAATATTGCCGTAAGTATTGTACTGCCAAATTGCTTATGATCATTAAAATAAAGTACACTAGATAGTAAAGACGCATGAAATGCCTTGTTAAATAAATCTTTACCTACAGTAAGTTTTAAAGCTCCAGTTTTAAAATATAATGGTTCAATTGTATTGTTATTTGTTTCTAACTGTGCCTTAAAAGACTGCCAAAAATACTGTTCAGTATTAATTATACTAATACTACGATCACCTTTAAAAACCTTCGATAATTTATCATTTATAAATGCTTCACTAATCTCGATATAATCTTCCATACTTATAATTAATTAATAATAACTCTCATTTATCAAAGAAGTTTTGAACCAAACTGAATGATCTAAGTATGCTTGTCGAACTACATCAAATATAGCAGATCCATATTTCCTTTCTGTAAACATACTTTTATCAAGAATATCTTTATCATAAATATAATTTTTATTTTTACCAAGGTATTTAAGAGCCATAACTATAAAATACTTCGTACAAGGTGTAACAACTAAAACAGTCTTACAATCATTCCCGAACTCCAATAAACAGACAATAAATGTAGCGGAAGTATCACCATTAAAAGAAATATCCATCTCACAATAAGTAATATTCGGGTTAGTAAAAAAAAAATCTTTTTCGAGAAGGTAAACAAAAGACAAATCATTAAAAAAGATTGTGTAATGACTAAAGTTATAAATAATTTCATCCCATTTTAACAGAAATTCTTCACAACCTATAATGTGATAGTAAACACAACAACAAATCTCTAGTGAAGTGCGGTTAGATGCAAAAAATATTCTTAAATCTTCAGGATCATCAAAAGGTATTATTATTACTTTTCGTTTATCACCTACATAATATCGAGAACTAAGAAAAGTGATTGGATTTTTTTGACTATCTAACCACATTTTGTCTTCAACATTTTCGAATTTAAATTCGTTAACCAGATTTCTTGGGCTTCTCATCATAAGCACTAAGTCACCGAATGAATTAAAAAGGCCAGGCTCATTTTCTCCACTAAAAATTGTTCTTTTTAAATCAACCGGCAAATTTTCAGGCTTTATGATCTCACAAATTTCAGGTTCTTCGTTAATAATCCATTTAAAATTTTCGAGGTTTATTAGCAGTGAACGATCAATAGGATATTCTTTTTCAGACATCTCTCTCAATACTGTCATTCCTAAATATTCGTTTACCTTTATTCGGATATGGTTAGGTAACGCATAGGCTTCAGCATAATTTCTAGTAAATGAATTTAATTTATTAAACTCTTTTTGTAAGAGATTATATAAGTATTCACTGAGTTCTTGATACAGCATCACAACGGGTGGATTATGAAGAGGCTCTTCTACGAATTCTCCACGAATTTGCTTCTCAATATAATTGTATGCAGGAAGATATTTCCTAAATTTGAAGAATTCTTCAAATGCTTTTTTAAAGAAATCAGAGCCTAATGTTTCTGCAATATATATTAGTCTATGGTCTGGATAATCTAAATCTATGAGATCTGAAAAATTTATCTTATCAAATTCACTATCAATCTTTTGTAGCGATTTTAGGCTTGAAAAGCAAAAATTAAGACAAACACTCATAATTATACCTTTATTATAACTCCCTGGAATATTTTCAACCAAACTCTCGCCCAAGTAATAATAATATAAATAATCTCGATCATTTTCTGTCAGTTTTTCAGGCGAAGAAATATTTTCTGACTTATTGATACTGAACCAGGTTGCAAATGTTTCATGCGCCTTAATTGAATTTTCTGACAACCAATTGTATATATTACTATATGAACCATTATTAAAATTATCGTGCTCAGGTAATATTGAATAAATTGAAAGGAGGTTGCCAAAAGGAGTTGAGGCATTAATAAATCGATGTATTGGCTCATGAATTCCAAAGATGAATTCTTTTTCTTGCGACATAAACTTCGCATCTTTAATAATAATTCCGTTAGCTGAATATGTGCCTATTGGAACATGTTTATCTTCCGCCAAAAGGCGCGATTCCACATTATCTGCGGACATTTTGATCATGATTTGAATTATTTCAACATTCTTTTCAGATAATATAAAAATACCTGATTCAGTACTAAATTCCTTAACTAAATATTCAATAACGCGTTCATCACGATCAGTTAGATAGGGTATAAGTATTTCTCGTATTTCATCGGTACTCATAGTATTTATTTTAAGTTAGTCGTTTGAAATAAGAATTAATTGTTTATACCTACTCTTATCATCAGCCAATTCTAGATCAGTAAAGACTTCCGCCATCATCAATCTTTCATCACATATTACCGATGATAAACCAACAAACTTAAGTTTTGATGGGGCGAAAAGGTGGTATCTACAATCGCATTTTGGTGGGGAAGCTGAAAGTGAGTTTCCAATATAAACACACCTACGCTCTTCGAGAATATGAATGATATAATAATACATAGAGGAAAATATTTATGAGATAAATATAATAGAAAAATGTTAACTTAATGTTAGTCAATATATTCTTATATTAAAATATATCTTTTAAAGATATAACTCATAAAAAAATGTTGTACCTATGTTGTACCTAAAAACACAAAGGGCTTTCAGATATCTCTGAAAGCCCTTATTTTACTCGTAGCGAAGACGGGAGTTGAACCCGTGACCTCAGGGTTATGAATCCTGCGCTCTAACCGACTGAGCTACCTCGCCATTTTTTCGGTTCACATCCTTGCTGAATGCGGGTGCAAATATAAAACTTTATTTAGAGCTTGCAAGTAATTTTTGCGTAAAAAAATTATTTTTAAAATTGTTTTTTTTTCAATGTTAATTATTATATATTTCCGAAAATTTTGACGAAAAAATGGACGAAAAAATAAAGTATGAACTGGAGTTCCCTATAACTTCTTCTCCCCAGTTACTATACCAGTATATATCTACACCATCAGGTTTATCTGAATGGTTTGCTGATAACGTTAACTCCCGCGGCGAAATCTTTACCTTTATTTGGGACGATTCTGAAGAAAAAGCACGACTGTCTTCTAAAAAAAGCGGCGAAAAAGTAAAATTCCGCTGGGTAGATACTGATAACAAAGACAGCGAGTATTATTTTGAACTGCGCATACTGGTTGATGAAATTACCAAAGACGTATCTTTAATGGTGGTAGATTTTGCCGAGCACAACGATATGGCCGAATCTAAACTACTGTGGGAAAACCAGATATCAGACCTTAAGCACGTTTTGGGCTCTGTATAACAATGGTTCCTATTTTTAAAAGTATATTTGCCCTGATTTTATCAGGGCTTTTTTTATGATTAATTACAACGGCACCATAGTTACTTCGGCAGATATTGCAATACACAACAACAGGGCATTTTTGTATGGAGATGCTATTTTTGAAACCCTTAAAGTGCTTGACGGAAAGGTACTTTTTGCCGAAGACCACTATTTTCGCCTGATGGCCTCTATGCGCATACTGCGCATGGAAATACCCATGACCTTTACCCAGGAATATATGGAAAGCCAGGTAACGGCGCTAATACAGCTGCTTCCTGCAGCACCGTCTTACAGGGCCAGAATAACGTTTTATCGTAACCCCGGGGGCAAATACCTGCCAACAGACAACAACAGTGCATTTATAATAACTGCCGAGCCACTGCAAAGCCCGTTATACAGTATTAACGAAGCCCCATATGAGGTAGAATTGTTCAGGGACTACTATGTAACCAAACAATTACTATCTACGCTTAAAACCACTAATAAGGCCGTGCACATAACTGCCGCCATATTTGCCGATGAAAACGGCTACAACAACTGCCTGCTGGTAAACGATGATAAAAATGTGATTGAAGCCACTAACGGCAACCTGTTTATGCTAACCGGCAATAAACTGGTTACCCCTGCCCTTGCCGATGGGTGCCTTAACGGTATTATGCGCAAACAGGTGCTGGCACTGGCCCGCAAGGTTGAAGGCTATGAGGTGGTTGAAGAACCTATATCTCCTTTTGACCTGCAAAAGGCAGACGAACTATTTATTACCAATGTAATAACCGGCATACAACCCATAACAAAATACCGCAAAAAAGAGTATAAGCAAGACTTTACCCAAAGCCTGCTCAAAAGGTTAAATGCACAGATAAGGTTTAGTTAAGCGCAGGGTTTTCGGGCGCATTGCTCCAGATAAGGTATTCGCCGCCAAGCTCCATAATTTTTTCTTTCCAGAAAGAAGTACTTGATTTACCTATAATTTTATTGCTGTAGCTGTTAGCCGTAACAATCCATGAACTTTCTTCAAGCTCCTCCTCAAGCTGATGGGCATTCCACCCGCTGTAGCCCAAAAAGAAACGAATGTTGCTTTTTTTTATAAGCCCACGGTTTATAAGGTCTTTTGCCGATTCAAAATCGCCACCCCAGTATATGCCGTTGTTAATTTCAATACTATTGGGTATTAAATCAGGCACATTGTGTATAAAATACAGGTTATCCTGCTCTACCGGGCCGCCATTGTAAATTTTAAAATTACTCTGAATTTCAGGTATCAGGTCGTGTATTGTATACCCCAACGGCTTGTTGAGTATAAACCCCACCGAGCCTTCGTGGGTATGGTCGGCAAGGAGCACAACCGACCTGTTGAAAGAAAGATCTCCTATTGTAGAGGGCTCTGCTATTAACAGGTGGCCCTTTTGGGGTTTAAGTGAAATCATATTCCTGCAATTTGTATTAAAATTATACAGAAAATTTCCCCAAACCAAAAAAATTATAAAACTTTTAAAAAAAAGACAATCTTCTGCCCCAATATAACGTTACAGAAGATTATCCTTTACATTTCTTATCTAAAACTTAATTAATAATTTACTTTTTCAAGGCGCATTTCGGCCTGGCCGGTTTTTTGGTTTACTTCAAGCAAACGTATATAACCGTTTTTAGCCAGCCCCGGATAAATCTTCAGGTCTTCGCCATACAACGGCAGCGTTTCAAAACCATATTCTCCACTTACGTCAGATATTATACCCAGTGTCCATAGTGGTTTCTTAGCCATTTTTCTTTTGGTACCTTCCTGGTCGTTAAGGGTATAGTACATTACAAAATCGCCGTCTTTGTTAATCTTCTGGCAAAACATATAATCAAAAATGCCATATTTTTTCATTTCTTCACGCGTAATACCCGCATATACTTCAACAGAATTTTGCTTCTCAATTTTTTTAGAAAAGACAACCTTATTATCCATATCAAATTCAACAAGGTACATTTCCTTTAGCTGCGCATAAATGCTTTGTACTTTTTTAAGGGGCGAATAACCTGACTTAAACCCATATCCTTCAAGTACTAAAAGCAGGGTGCCCTTTGGGGTTATTATAAACTCCTGTGCGGCAAACCCATAGTCTTTACCCATACCACCATACTCTGTTAACCCGGGAATGGTTGACGCAAGGTCTTTCCAAAGTATAAAATCACGTTTTGTTTCTTTAACCGTTTTTTTATCAAACACCAGGTGCCCGTACCCCTGGCTCCATCCTTTTTTAGATTTTTGGTGCGCATTGGTGTACACATGCAGCTTATCTCCTATTATACCGGTACTGTACAATGTAATTTCAAGCTCCTTATCATCTAATTCAATCTCACCCAGCAATGCACCCGTTTTAATGTTATACACTTCAATACTTTTGCTTAAAAGCGCCTCTTTATCTTTAAGGAATAGTTTTTTCATCAGCAAAACCTCATCATCAGAATCAAGGTACTCATACTGAAGGGCTGTTTTTTTATCGGCATTTATATTTTTAGACCAGACTTCTTTAAGGTCTTTATCAAGAACCGCAAAACGCTTTATTTCCTGGTGTTTTTTATAATTATAGGTTACAGGGTTAGTTGCCACAAGCTTTTCGGGGTTGTGCTCTGTAATGGCAAAAGAAACAAAATAGTCGCTCTTTGTGCTAATGAGCTGCTGCAGGTAATACAGGTCATCAAAAGACATTTTATCGCCTGTTTTATACTCATATTCCTTTTTCTTAAAGCCCTCATATTTATACTCTTTGGAGGCTGCAAAGGTGTCCAGGTTTATATTAACAAACCTGTAGTTAAAAAACGCCATTACATCATAATAATCTATATTAACCTTCCTGTCGTTTACACCTACCGTAAGCTGGTTGCCTATTTTTTTTACAAACGTAAGTTCTGTACGGGTTTTAACCAAAGTCATTTTAAAGGCTGCCTGGGTAAGGCTTACCGATGTTAGTTTATTAAGGTTTTTATCGAGTATAACATATTCAAGGTCAAAAACTTCTTTACTTTTCCGGTCTAACTGATAAAGCAGGCAGTAACCAAAAACGTTGCTGTCGTCATCTTCCATAATTACCGCAGAATCGATAAATATACCCGATGAAAGCTCACCCAGTTTTTGCACCTGGGCCAGTGCCGTGCCGCAAAACAGCACTGTAAAAAACATAATAATTCGTGTCATAATTTAGATTGGTATTGGTTTATTATATTGGCCATTTCGGTTTTCCTTAACTGTCTTATAAAAGACAGGAATGTATTGTAACTATAGGAGTATCGCGGATTTACATTTTCAACATACTTGTTCATGGTATAGTTTTTTTGCGACTCCTGAATTTTTACAAGATTGCTGTGCACCATTTTTGCAAGGAACTTATCATCAGGGCTGGTTTTAAGCAGCAACAGTGTTTGATAGAGCGATTTGCCGTACTCTTTCATAACAAAAAGCCCCAGCACACTGTCATATTGCGCACGGGTAGTAAGCTCGCGGCTAATGGCTTCAGGCTGGCTTGTAGCGGTTATACCAAAAACAGTTTTGAGGCGTTGCGCCCTGTCTAAACAGTCAGGGTGGGTTTTAAGCGAATCTATCTGCCAGAATTTAGGGGTTTTGTCATACTTATAACCGCTTATTTCATCGCCTGCAAGCCACTCAGGTTTAAACGGTTGCTTTTCAGACGAGAATAACTTTTCATAATCAGCCGGCAGCAGCGAGTCTTTTTCCCTGTCCATATCGTCAAGGGTTGTAAAACTTTTAATCACCACACCCTCATTGCCCGGAAAGGCATTTTTATACAGTACAAACCCAAGCGAATCGGCCTGGTACTCTACCCCGCGGTGCCTTTTGCGGTTGCTGTATACAATGGTTTTATAAAGCCCGGAGGCATCCTGTGCCTTATTGTATTTTTTCTTTTCTATTTCACGGGTTTTTTGCTTTATTTCCTGCGAGCTGTTTATTTTGGCATACTCCTGCAACCCGCCCTGTGGATGATTTAACAGGTTGTGTGCCAGCTCATGGCATAAAATATAAGCCAGCTCGTGCATACTGGTTACATTATACAACAGTGGCAGGTGCACCACCACAAAACCATCGCCCATGGCATAGGCATTTGGCGATTCGGCAAAGGAGAGCAATATGCGGGTTGAGGCCAGTTCGGCATACTGCGGGTTAGCCTTTACAATTTGCTGGAAAAGGCCGTTTAGCTGCTCATCATAATATGCATCCTGAACAAAAAGGCCGCTGTTTACCTTTTCAATAAATTCGGTATTGATTTCGGTATAGGATTCAATAAGCATTTTACGGAAATTTTTATCCATAAAACCGTTATAAGAAGCCATAGTGTGCGATGCCCGCTCTTTATATAACGACCGCAGTTTAGCACGGTAGCCCGCATTAGCGGTATCTACAGGTGTATGGATGTGAGGCTGGGCAAGGGCAGAAATGGTAAGGAATAAGCAAAATAGTGAGGTAATTTTTTTAATCATGGACAGAGGATTGGTTTGCCCATAAATTTATTTAAATAATTGAATTACTGCTACATTTTTACAAAATTTCTTAAAAAGAATAAAAAATTGTTTTAGTGCTGCCAATTCTTACAGTTTACAACAACAAAAAAGCCTCCATGAAAGGAGGCTTTAGTGTATTTTTTAATGTAAATTATTTGTTTACGTGTGTATCAAGCTCAGCACCCGGCTTAAACTTAACCACATTTTTAGCAGCGATGCTGATGGTTTTACCTGTTTGAGGGTTACGGCCTTCGCGTGCAGCCCTGCCTGAAACAGAGAAAGAACCGAAACCTACAAGAGATACCCTGCCACCTTTTGCAAGAGACTCGCTAACATTAGTTACAAATGATTCAAGGGCTTTTTTAGCAGCACCTTTAGAAATTCCTGCGTCAGCAGCGATAGCATCAATTAATTCTGATTTGTTCATAATAAATTTGTTATTAATTGTTTGGTTAAAAATTATTGTTTTTTCCAAATTCCTGTATTACAAATTTAGCAGGAAAACCTTACCACGCAAGAGTTTTCTGCGATTATGATTTTAATTGTTGATAACTTTTCCCAAAATGTTAATTCAAAGGCTTGTTTTATTAAAATTTTCTAAAAAACCACTGTTTTAAGCCTTTAAAACGCTTTTGCTTCAACAGAAAACGCTTGACCGTTTAACAACTCTTTAACGTTCATGCGTTTTTTTGCAGGCATTTGCAGGCTTGTTATGTGAATAAAACCATCTGAAACCGCCACTTTGAGCGACTTTTTATCAGAAATAAGCGTGCCTGTTATAAAATCATGCACAGCCTCTTCAAACACGGTTTCGTATATTTTTACGTTCCACTCCTGCCCTGCATCGGCAATAAATGTCCACGCCGCAGGATACGGGCTAAGGCCGCGCACCTGGTTATAAATTTCTTTACCCGGCTTTGTCCAGTCTACTTTGCAATTGTCTTTATTTAGCTTGTAGGCCGTTTTTATATCGCCGTCGTGTGGCTGTAACGTTGTTTGTACATTTCCACCCTGAATCATACCCAGGGTTTTTAACACCGTTTCCTTACCTAAATCCATCAGGCGGTCGTGCAGCTGCCCGGCAGTTTCATCAGGGGCAATATCGGTTTCAGCCTTAAGTATCATGGCACCGGTATCTATCTTATCGTCTATAAAAAAGGTGGTAACGCCGGTTTTTTCCTCGCCGTTAATCACTGCCCAGTTTATAGGCGCAGCACCACGGTATTGTGGCAATAATGACGCATGCAGGTTAAACGTGCCCAGCTTTGGCATGCGCCAAACTACCTCCGGCAACATACGGAACGCCACCACCACCTGCAGGTTAGCTTCAAGGCTTTTCAGTTCTGCCAGAAAGGCTTCGTCTTTAAGGTTAGTGGGTTGCAGTATGTTCAGGCCTTTTTCCAGCGCGTAGTCTTTAACGGCGCTGTATTTTACCTTCTGGCCACGGCCGGCGGGCTTATCCGGGGCGGTAATAACCCCCACTATATCATAATTATGCTGGTATATGGCATCGAGTATACCCACGGCAAAATCGGGCGTACCCATAAAAACTATCTTAAGCTGTTCCATTACAGTACTATATATTCGTTATAAGAATTAATGGTTATCCTGCCGTTTTGCAGCAGCAGGTTTATGGCAAATATGGTCTCCTGGGGTGTGAGCCCCAGTTTATCTTCTATGTGGCGTGAGCTGAGTTCGCCTTCTTTAAGCAGCTCTAATATGGCTGTGGCGGTTTCAACCGGACTTTTAGGCGTACTCTTTTTAGCAATACAATAGGAGCAAATACCGCAGTCTTCCTCCGGCTTTTCATCAAAATATTCCAGTATCAGGCGGCTTTTGCACCTGGTAGTATCTACGGCATAGTGCACCACACTTTCAAACTGCCTGACTTTAATATCGTTTTGTTGCGTAAGAAATTTGGCAATACGGTTTATGGTATGGCTGTCTTCGCGAATTTCATTAAACAGTATAGAACTATCGTTGCCCGTTTTACGAAGGGCAATCACACCTTTTTGCTCCATCTTTTCGAGCATAGCTATAATGGCCGCCTCATTAGTTTTGGCCTTTTTAGCCACCATGGCGGTATTTACACCCGTTTCCATTTCAAAGATACCGGTATAATTCCGTAATATGGTAAGCACCGCCTCTTCATCGGCCGGGTTAAGGCTTATGTAACGGATAACTTCTTTACTTGGGATGATAAACTGCACGCTGACCTTTTCTGAAAACTCCTTAGAAAGCGTCAGCACCCCCTGCCGGTCTAAAAACTGCAGGGCGTTAAACGCCTTTACCGCCGGGAAGCTGTATTTATGGCAAAAGTCGTTAAAATTAAAAGGGTATGTCTCCCCCATGCCCTCGCCATAAGCAATCTGCAAAAAGGCATTGAGTTTAGAATATACTTCGCCCAAAAACTTCTTATCGGGTAAAACTTCTATAAACTGGCTTTGTGTGGCCTTAATATCACTGGGGTTAACCAGTAGTACTGCAAAGGCTTTTTCGCCGTTACGGCCTGCCCTGCCCGCTTCCTGGTAGTAGTTTTCAAGGTTTTCGGGCAGCTGTATGTGGATAACCGTTTTTACATCAGGCTTGTCTATACCCATACCAAACGCATTGGTAGCCACCATGGCCTGTGCCTTATTACTGAGCCAAAGCTGCATATTGGCCTCCTTTTCTTTTTCTTTAAGGCCGCCGTGGTAAAAGGTAGCGGTATAGCCCAACGCCTGCAACTGTGCCGAAACATCGTGGCAGGCACGGCGGTTGCGCACATATATTATAGAAGGCCCGGGGTTTTTAGTAAGCATTTGCTGCATGCGGTACAGCTTGTCTTCAGCCTCAAAAACCATGTAGGCTATATTTTCCCGGGCGAATGATTTTTTAAAGACATTCGGATGCTCAAGCCCCAGTTGGGTAACAATATCCTGCTGCACGCGCTGTGTGGCCGATGCCGTAAGCGCTATAAACGGCACCTTGGGCAAATGTTTTTTTAGGGCAGATATCTTAAGGTATGCCGGACGAAAATCATGCCCCCATTGCGACACGCAGTGCGCCTCATCTACCGCTACAAGGTTTATGGGCAGGTCTTTTATACGGTCTACTATCCAGTCGGCCTGAAGGCGCTCAGGCGACAGGTATAAAAACTTATAGCCGCCAAATTTAGCATTATCAAGCAGGTTGCTTATATCGTCTACACTCAGGCTGCCGGTTAGCGCCAGGGCCTTTATATTGCGTTTTTCAAGGTTGGCCACCTGGTCTTTCATAAGTGCAATAAGCGGCGACACCACAAGGCAAAGCCCCTCCTGCATCATGGCCGGCACCTGAAAACACAACGACTTACCCCCACCCGTTGGCATAAGGGCAAAAGTGTCCTTACCCTCAAGCACACTTTGGATTATCTTATCCTGCGGTGCACGAAAGGTGTCATAATTCCAGTATTTTTTCAGGGTTTCCTGCGCCTGCTGCATAGTACTATAAAAGATGCCCCAAGATAAAAAGAATTCTGTTATCAGGGCTGTCTTTTGGCACTTCTATAAGCTCATAGCCGTATTTGCGGTAGGTTTCCTGCAAATGGCCGGAAATGAGCTTTGCCTGCTCATAGTTTTCATAACGGGCTTCATCTGCCGTATAGATTTCTTCCCACGGTGGCAGGAAAAATATTTTGGTATACTTGTGGTTGTGGCAGGCCTCATCAAAAAAAGCGGGATAGGCATCTCCTATATAATGCATATAGGCCAGCACATCAGGTATGCCGCGGTCAATAAACACTATATCGCCCTCCTGGGCTACGGCATTGTGGTATTGTTTTTTGCGGCCTTCTAAAAGCAACTCGCTAAATAATAAAGGCTTCTCCAGAAACAACTGCTCTATGCCCTGGTGGCGTGCCTCAAGGGTTACCTCGCGCGAAATTTCAGGGTAGCACGTGTGCCCCTTTTCGGTAAGCTTTTCTATAAGCGTGGTTTTGCCGCTACCCGGCCCGCCAATTAATACAACAATTTCCTTAGCCACAATTATTTATTATAAAGCTGCAAAAGTAAGCAAACAGCTAAAAATATAAAAGCATTAAGAAAATGGCTGCATTAATCTTAAAATATGTTAAAAAAGAAATAACTTAAACAATTTGTCGTTAAAATATTTACCAGACGCTAAACATTTGCTATATTAGCACAGAACAGAAGGATATTATAATAATTTAATGAAGGGGCGCTATGAAAAAATCAGCAACATTGCACAAAGGACTAACGGAGCATGAAAAATCGTTAGCTTTAAAAAACAACATTATTAACGGCATACAAATTATTGCCGCGGGCCTTGTGGTCATTACAATATTTGTATTGGCATAACAACGCTAAATACAAAGAGAAAGGGATGCTTTTTGGCATCCCTTTTTTTATTTCTTAACCCGCTTAAAAACAATGGGGTCTACCGTAAAGTCTTCTGGGCGCTCTAAATTATTCATGGCAAGTACAATTTCATCAGGGTTATTTACCTTATAAATACCCATTAATGTATTTTCCTGCCCAGAGCTGAGTTCTTTCATAATAAAATCCAGTTGATTGGTACCATCAATAAATTTATAGGTCATTTGCCCCTCAATTCCTTCCATTTCAAAATGCTTGCCGCCTACAATTTCGTCTCCTTTTTGCATGGTTACATAGCCTTCGGCATCAAAGGTTATATAAACAGCACCGCCATCGTCATCGGTTCCCTGCCATTTACCTACCGATTTAAAATCTTTTTGCGCCAGCACGGGCATAGTTGCCAGCAGGAATAGCATTATAACGTGTTTCATAAATAGTGTATCAATTGTTGTATCGCTTATGTAAATATACGGTTTTAGGCAGGGCAATACCCAAAATGGCGTAACTTTACCATTCAATTTATATAAAAGCCATGAAAAAACAACTCATAGTATTACTTGCAGTACTTGCCCTGGCAGGATGTGCCTCTAAAAACGGCAATGCCGCACCCGAAACCTTTACAGCAACATCGGCCAACGGACTGGCTATAGGCACCATAACTTTTGAGGGCGATGTGCCCATGAACGATATTTACCGTTTTTTTTACGAAGGGCAAACCGGGGACAAGAAATTCAACAAGCAAAACGCCGACAGGATTATTATAAACGGCCGCACCGATGGCAAGAGCGTTTTTAACGGTGATTTTAATAACAAGAAAACGTATCTGTTTGTGCTTGAGGTTAAACCGGGCAGCTATGCCTTTACCAAATACAACCACCTTGACCACCTGGGGCCGCAGGGAATGGTTACCGAAAGCAAACCGTTTGGGATACCCTTTGAAGTGAAAGCCGGTGCCATAACCTATATAGGCGAAATGAGTTATGTGGATAAGGCTGCAAAAGGCGAACCTAAAATATTTGTTGCCGATTATTTTAATCGTGATTTACCCGAGTTTAAGAAGAAATACCCAAATATTGACTGGGAAAAAGCTGATAATAAGACACCTAAAACGGGCAATAAGGGAGAAAACATGGTGGACTTCAGGAACTAACGAAGAAAAACCTTACATAACGCAGAAATTTTGAACATATTGCATTAAAATGTAAATTTTAGTTTAAAAAAAATTTTAAACAGGCCGCTATTGGGCATTTCTTTATAAATAAGATAAGGTTTTAAGGGTTTTAACATTTAAATATCCTCAATTTTTAACAGGATTTTATATATTATTATCTACACAAAAGAGTAAATGATGTTAAAAACGCAACATTTAACAAATTTAACAATTATTTATTCAGTTAAATCTTTTACTTTTACTCTTACCTAAATCTTAATAATTATGGAGAAAATTACTCTTGACGCAATGCGTAATTTCATTCTTGACAACGAGCTAACCGACACTGTGGCCATATCGCTGCACCCGGACAGTTTTGACAGCGTAGTGATGGACTACCTTGACACAAACGGCAACCAGATTGAGCGCCCGTTTGAAATTCTGGGTATTGAAATCCTTCAGGATGAATCAGGCAACGTACCTGTAAACAAGTACAACGTTCTTGACGCTGTGAAGTAAGGCTTAATTGTCATCTTACAGAAAAAAACAAATCCCGCCTGGCTGACCAAGGGCGGGATTTTTTATTCAAAGCTATATTTTAATATTTCGCACCTTGAAAATGAATTCCGAAAGTGAAAAATTAAGCATCTAATTAGAGTTAAACTTCTGAAAAACAATGATGTATGATATTTCACACCGCTTTTTAACCGCAAAATACTAATAGTCAAACTCTTATAAACAAAGTGTTACAAACCAGTAAGCTGCTCTACTAGCTGGTCAAACGTAACAATATCCTGTGTGCCTGAAGCCAGGTTTTTAAGGGTAAAGTTGTTGTTGTCAATTTCGGTGTCGCCGGTTAGTACGGCAAAAGGTATAATGCGCTTATCGGCATACTGAAACTGCTTGCCAATCTTGGCATTATCGGGGTATAATTCGGCCTTAATACCTTGATTTCTAAGCCTTGAAATAGCCTTAAGGGCATATTGCGCTTCTTTATCCCCAAAGTTGATAAACAGTACCTTAGTACCCTCTGTAACCGTTTCAGGGAACAGGTTAAGCTCCTCAAGCACAAGGTAAATGCGGTCAAGGCCAAACGATATGCCTACACCACTCATGTTCTTAAGCCCAAATATACCGGTAAGGTCGTCATAACGGCCACCGCCGCCTATGCTGCCCAGCTTAACTTCCTTAGGTGCAGATACTTCAAAAATTGCTCCGGTATAATAATTAAGTCCACGGGCAAGGGTAACATCGAGGTCTAAAATACTGTTGCCCAATCCTGTAGCAGCTACATTATTACAAATAAAACGCAATTCTTCAACGCCTTTGGTGCCTTCTTCGCTACCGGCAAGTAAATCAGCCAGTTGGTTCAGTTTTTCATCTATGCTGCCTGTAAAATTGAATAGCGGCTGTACTTTTTCAATAGCCTGTGCTTCAATGCCTTTAGCCAGCATTTCGGCCTTAACGCCGTCTTCGCCTATTTTGTCGAGTTTATCAAGAGCTACGGTAAAGTCAATCAGCTTGTCCTTAGCACCTATAACCTCGGCAATACCACCCAAAACCTTGCGGTTGTTGATTTTTATGGTAGCACCGTCAAGGCCAAGCTGCGTAAACACAGCATCATACAGCTGCACCAGCTCTACCTCCTGCCAAAGCGAGGTACTGCCCACTACGTCGGCATCGCACTGGTAAAACTCACGGAAACGCCCTTTTTGCGGGTTATCGGCACGCCATACCGGCTGCACCTGGTAGCGCTTGAATGGGAAGGTTATATCATTTTGGTGCTGAACTACATAGCGCGCAAATGGCACGGTAAGGTCATAGCGCAGTGCCTTTTCAGATATCTTTGCTGTAAACTTATTTAGCTCTATAAGTTGCTCTGTAGTAATGTTTTCGGCAGAATTAGCCTTAAGTTCTTCCAATGACTGTGGCAGTTCTATACCTTTCTTGTCATAAAAGTAGTTACCTGAGTTCAATATCTTAAAAATCAGCCTGTCACCTTCTTCTCCGTACTTACCCATAAGGGTATCTGAGTTCTCAAAAGACGGGGTTTCTATGGGCTGGAACCCAAACAGCTCAAAATGATGCTTTATGGCCGATATAATATATTGACGCTTAGCTACTTCTGAAGGGGAGAAATCCCTGGTGCCTTTTGGTATTCCCGGTTTTGCCATTTTTTATATGATTTTCAATTTGAAGGGCAAATATACGGTAGGGATTTCAAAGTTTAGATTTCAGATTTCAGATTGTCCTCAAAAAACGCTTAATTTTTCACTTTTGGATTTTTAACCAACTCAAGCATAAGTTTTTAAAAATCAGCACTTTACAAAAAAATAGTGGTGTGAAATATCATATATCATTGTTTTTCAGAAGTTTACTTATAATTAGGTGCTTAATTTTTCACTTTCGGACTTCATTTTCACGGTGTGAAATATTAAAACACACCGGATAATTCTATTTCAACCACCATCCCAAATTTTAATCCAAAACTGTCCAGGCAAATTTCAAATCTGAAATCTTCAATCTAAAATCTGAAATCCGTACATTAGATGCCACAAAAATCCTGTGGGTAATGTTTAACCTCTTTCGCGAAAATACCAAGATAGCGCTGGACTCCATAAAGACCCAGCTGCTGCGCACCATACTTACCGTTTTTATCATCAGCCTGGGCATTTTTGCCCTGGTGGGCATACTGGCAGCCGTGGCCGCGCTGGAAAATACCATTATGGGCAACTTTGCCAGCATGGGTTCTAACGCGTTTACCATAAGCCGTTATGACAACAGCGAGCAAATAGGCCGCCAGAATGACGGCGATGTGCGCGAAAACCCCATCATCAGCTACCCGCAGGCCAAGGAGTTTCAGGATAAATACAGCTATGGCGGCGTTACTACCTCACTATCGTTTACCGCAGCGGGTAATGTAGAGGTTAAGTATGAAGGTAAAAAGAGCGACCCCGATATTACCATTATTGGCGCCGACCAAAACTACCTGCCCAACAGCGGGCTGGAAACCCCACAGGGGCGCAACTTTACCCCTTTTGATGTTAACAACAAT
The DNA here is from genome assembly GCF_001278115.1 of Flavobacterium akiainvivens. GTDB lineage: Bacteria > Bacteroidota > Bacteroidia > Flavobacteriales > Flavobacteriaceae > Flavobacterium > Flavobacterium akiainvivens. The sequence goes on from NZ_LIYD01000005.1 coordinate 2,023,351, forward strand.
AACTATGTGTGTATTGTGGGCAGTGATTTTGCCAAGGGCGGCCTGCTTAAAGATGCACCTAATCCCATTGGCAAGGTTATCTCAATACGCGGGGCGAGGTTTACGGTAGTAGGCGTGCTTAAAGAGCGTGGCTCTACCTTTGGCAACCGCCAGGACCTTAACGTTATTATACCCATACAACTGGCGCGTTCGCTGTTTACAGCCCCTAATATAGACTATACTATTAAGGTAAACGTGGCCAACCACAACCTGCTGGAAAGCAGCGTAGACGAAGCCATACTAACCATGCGCCGTGTGCGCCACCTTAACCCCGTACAGGGCAACAACTTTGGCATAGAGCGCAGCGACGAACTCCTGGCGCAGCTAAAGGAAGAAACCGCTGTTATGAACGCTATAGCCTGGGCCATAGGTGTTATAACCGTGTTTGGCTCCAGCATTGCACTTATGAATATTATGCTGGTAAGCGTTACAGAGCGCACCCGAGAAATAGGCGTTCGCAAAAGCCTGGGCGCCACCCGCCTTATTATAGCACTGCAGTTTTTAACCGAAACCCTGGTTATATGCATTATGGGGGCAGCCATTGGCGTACTGCTTGGCCTGCTGGTGGGCTTTGGCTTTTCTATGGCTATGGGGCTAAGCTTTGCCATGCCGTGGCAGGCGCTTTTTGCCGCACTTTCTACCGTGGTTATTGTTACCATCTTCTCAGGCCTGTACCCTGCCGTTAAGGCCGCCGCGCTCGACCCGGTTGAGGCGCTCAGGTATGAATAGGTATTAAGATGGCAGTTGGCAGATATTAGGACTATGCTATGAATATTAAAACTTAAGTTATGCTTGATACCGAATTAAAACAAATAATCGAAATAACAAATAAAGCTACTAAAGCCCCTTGGACTTCTTATATAGAAGGAAGAGACCATACCAGTGGAAGCAACTTTATAATGACAGGAGTTGAAGAAGATAGAGATTATGATATCGACGTTGATAGATTGAGGGAAGAAGACCAGGACTTTATAGCAATGGCAAGAAACACGTTACCACAATTAGTAGATGAAATTCTACGCCTGCAAAAAATTTTAAACGATAATTCTATCCCTTTCTAAAAAATAATAGTAGTGAAAAATCCCCGGCTGGTATGGGCTTGAATATTCGCAACTAAAAAGTAGGGCAAAAGCAAAATGCTTGCACCGGCAGGGGCGCTCAGGTATGAATAGGTTTTATTTCTGGTTTAAAATTTAACAACACCATTATTATGCGAAGTTTAACACTATTGATTGTACTAATAAGTTTTGGTTGTTTTGCCCAGACAAAAGGTAGAGAAGAGACAGTTGACGGAATGAAAGCCGTAGTTAGAAATTTCTTTATTGCAAAAGGCGAAATTGATGACGAAAACAAACTCGATACAGCCGCGTATGATATTTGTGACGGAACTGATATTGGCACTAAAGAAAAAGGTATATACGTAATCAGGACGGTATACCGTACCGATGGCAATGATTACCTGTTCTTTAAAAATGGGGCTGATTTTGAAATACTTGATTTTAAAGATTTACAGCTTTTAACCAATAAAACTTTTGATTTATACAAAGGGCAAACTGCCGAAGAAATTTATAACCAGTTAGAGTGCTTGCTAAAATGGTATAAAGAGACTTATCTATTTAAGATTAAGAACAAGAAAAAGGTTTAAGGTTATAAAACAAGAAAACTAACCAACCTCCTCACTTATGAAGCTCATATCCTCACTATTATTCTTAATTTCCGCCTTAGCTCATGCCCAGGATGGCTCAGACATCAGGTATTATAACATTGAAAAGGCAGACAGCACCCTGGTGGGCAAAGACGTGCACTTTGACTTTTTTAACCGTTCTTTTGGCGGAAAAATTATAGATACCCTTACCATAACCATTAACAACAAGCCCATACGGTTTATTGAAGTACGTAAAGATAACGGTCACAACAACTGGTTTTCTCAACAGGGCATGGTAGCCATTGATAAAATTGACAACCGATTAATCAGGATTAACAAATGCAAAATTGACAGCATTGACACTGATTACTTTTATGTTACCCTGTTTGTTGATTTTTGCGATGACAGCCTGAAAGCCATTGAAAGAAACCGCCAGATGCAGTATAAGTTTGGCAAAAAAGACGTGGTACAGGTTTTGGTAAAATCAGGAACATAATGTGTTTAACACCATGAAAACACCACTTACCCTGTTATTACTTACAGCATTAATGGGCTGCAAAAGTAAAACAGCCCTGATTGACAACCTTACATGTGGAGGCTGCCTTGAAGTGCAGGCTGATAAACGTGGCGGGCAGGCTTCTTATTCAGGCTTTACACTGGCTAAAGATGAAAATGCACTTATATTTATGGGTAATTTTAACGACAGTATTAAAATTGAAGTTAATGGCATTACCCGTTTTGAAGACTTTGTTACCACACATGAAACCGATGGCATTAATAACTATTTCAAACACAACTACGGTAACAATGCCGATGCCGTTGTAAAAATAACATCGCTTACCCGTACTATTTGCTGCGACTTTAAGATAGGCAGCACAAAACGTAATACTTAAAACATACCATGAAAAAATCACTTATCCTGTTCGTTACATTTTTAAGCCTTATGGCCTTTACCACCCCGCCTGCCGAGTTTAGCATTATAGGCAAATGGGAAGGCACCGTAGAGGGCGAAAAATTTGGGATGGAATTTGACAAAGACGGCTATGCCACACTCCAAAAAGGCGACCAGCGTTTTGGCGGAAAAGAGTTTGATATGGGCGGCGAAAAAATTGCCATGACCTATGAGGTGGACTACAAGGCTACGCCAAACCTTATTAAAATTTCGCTTAAAAGGCTGTCTACGGGCGAAAAAGAACTTATGTTTACCATAGGCTTCAGGCCGCTTAACGACAACGAATTTAAGGCCAATATAGCCGACGAAGACAAAACGCCTGATATTGACGGCCCTGATGCCGTTGTATACAAGAGGAAGTAATCCAGTTGGCAGTTATCAGGTAGCAGGCGGCAGTTTGCAAACTGCTACCTGATAACTGCTATTTGTTTAGCCTGTCATAATTTTAATCCTGATACAACCAAATGAAGAAAGTTACTGCATACATCCTCAAAAACGTACTGATTTTTGTTGTGTTTATGGTTATACTCAATGCTGTTTTTACAATTGCAGATGTGGGCGTTAACACCACACAAGCCGTAGCCACAATAATAGTCGTATTACTCTTTACTTACTTCCTTGCAAGGGTAATAAGGAGGCTGTAATCAATATGGCTGTTGGCTCACACAGTATTAGCAAGATGATTGCGCCGGCAGGCACAGGTTATCAACAGCTTCATTTAGAACTAAAAAACAATTTCAAATATGAAAAAAGCTATATATTTTTTTTCATTTTTTTTGGAACCATTTTTATCTTCATTTTTATAAATGGATTTATAAAATCCCGTAAGGAATATGGTAGCAAATATAATTTTACTATCGATGAAATTAAATCAGATGCAAAAGGTAATCTAATATTTTTCGACAGTGTTGGTAATGAATATTCTTTTGCAAGCTTTACATTTAATAAACATGACAAATTAGGAATTTCAGTCGGAGATAAAGTATTTAAAGACTATAAATCTAAAAATATGATTTTTAGCAGAGAGACAGAAGATAAGTATAGCGTTTATTACATACAGAAGCCTAATGGTATGGTACCATTTTCATTTTATAGCTATTAAGAAATTATACGCTACCGCTGTGGTAGTGTTTCAGATTAGTTGCTTTTGCAGTAGGTTAATGTGCTTTTATCTGTAGGAAAACCGTTTAGATTTGGCAGGTTGTTTTTCATGGTTTTCAACCCTTATCAATTTCATCATCCCAATTCTCCGTCATTTCAGCTTTTCTTTTTGGTAAGCACAAAATTACCTTTATCCTGTTTTGGCGCATGGGTAGGAAACGCTGCCATGGCCTGGCTGAGCCTTATAAACGCCATAACCCTTTCGGCCGGGTGAAGCTTTAAAAACTCCTCCTGCCTGCGGGCATTGTTTTCTTCCTTGGTACCAAAATAGATTTCCATACAGTAAAGATACAAATTTAGATGAATCTGAGATGCCTCAACTCCGCTGCGCTACGTTCGGCATGACACAAACTGCTGTGCTGCGTTCGGCATGACAAAACCCACTAAAGTTTCGCAACAGCCCTAAAAACAAAAATCCTGCCCAGAACGGGCAGGATTTGTTTTTCCCGGTCGGGAAAAAAAATTAAAAACACGAAACTAACACTTACTTAACAATAAGTTTTTTGGTAATACCCTCGCCTGTTTTTACAAGATAAATTCCTGCAGCCAGGTTAGCGGTATTGATGCTTAGCGCCTGCTTAGCCTCATAAACTTTTTTACCGGTGTAGTCAAACACCTCAACATCGGCAGCACGGTTAAAGTAGGCTATGCCACTTTCTGCCGGGTTAGGGAACACCACAAACTGGTTGGCACGTGTATAATCGTCACCCAGGCCAAGGTTTGTTGTATCTACCGAATATACAGATAGCGTACCGCTTATCTCGTTTGCTATAATCACATAAGGTGTGTTATCAGGGCTATCGGCCGCGCTGATAAAGATGATGCCTTCGGGGCCGTTATCGCCACCGTAAGCCGATACTGTCCTGCTGTTTTTGTAGTCTACAAACTTCACGTCAGCCGGGTCAGTAACATCATACACCATTACACCGCCTATACGCTCAAGGCCTACAAAGGCAAATGTTTTTTCGCCTATCTGGGCAACCGTTACACCTTCCGGCTCAGGGCCTTTGGCACGGCTGCGCGTTTTAGAAGTGTTGTCTTCGCTATCAGCATTAAACAGGGCGCTTATAGATGGCGTCATGGCAGTGTACACTTCAAAATCGTTACCGCTGTCGTATACTATTTCTTTAGTATCGGCATTAAAGATTGAGAATGAGCGTGAACCCAGCGAGTAGATCTCCTCATAGTTACCGGCCTCATTTTTACCGTCGAAAGCCGTAACACGGAACCTGCCTGCGTTAAATGATTTCTTAAGCATTGCCGCATTAGGGAACGCCGTAGCATCAAGCGTATAAGAGTCGGCACCAATAGTAGTGCGTTCTACAAAGCCTGTGTATTCTTTCTCATCACCCTCGTTAGCGGTAACAATGTAGTTAACACCACCCACGCTGTATGTAGCAGCGCCATCAGGCATGTAGTATGATTTAATTGGCCAGTTGGCAATAAGTATTTCGTTGTTGTTATCAGATATATCAAATCCGTTACCCGGAAGGCTTACGTCTTTAGTGCCCAGTGCCCAAACATCGGCAATGGCGCCTGTAGCAAGGTTAATCTCGGCAATGGCGTTGTTTTCCTGCAGGGTTACCCATGCTTTTTGAGAATCGGCACTTGTAGTGATGTATTCCGGTTCAAAATCCTGGCTTAGTGTGCTTTCAGGCTTCAGTTTCCTTACGCCACTGGCTATAAGGGCTGCTTCCTGGCTGTTGTATGCCGTGAACAGTAGTGTGCTTACGTTAGCCTGTGTAAGGTTAGCCACACCGCCGCTTATGTCTATTATACTTACCGAACCTTCAGGGTCTACGCTGTAGTTAGCGTTTGGCTGGCCTTCGTTAGCCGTAAGTACTTTAGTACCATCTGGTGTAAACGATACGTTATCCGGAAGGTTGCCCACCGTTACCTGCTTAAGGAATGTACCATCTGTATCAAAAAATACAACCGAACCGTTCTCAGTACCTACCGCATTTGGAGAAGCTACTGCCACAATACCGTTATGTACAGCTACGCTGGTTACCTCGCCATAAGGGGCCATATCTATGCTCTCTATTGTTACCGGAGCTTCCGGGTTTTCAAAGTTGATGATATCAAGCCTGCCCTCTACTGCGCTTGTAGCGAATAGCTTTTTACTTGCAGGGTCAAACACCACAATCTCGCAGGTGCTCTCGTTAGCGCCGCTTGGGTCGAAGCTCACTACATAATCAAGTGTAATGGTTTCGTTAGCCACCGGGGCCTGGATGTCGTTATCTTTAATATATACCGTAGCAAGTGTATCACCTGTAATGGTAACACCCACAGGGTTTTCAAGGCTTAGTACAAAGTATTCAGAATATTCTTCAACATCTGTATCGTCTAAAACAGGGATAGCTATAGTTTGCGTAAGCGCACTGCTGCCTGTAAAGTTTAGTGTTTGTGTGGAGAATGTAAAGTCCTGGCCGGCTGTAGCGGTGCTCCATGGGGCAGCCTTAAGTACAAGGTCTACCGAACCCGTTGCAGGATTGGCAAGGTTTACCACAAAGTTTAGTGTACCCGCGTTTTCATTAACTACTACAAACGTTTCATCAAAAGATACTGTAGTGTTGTAGCTAAAGCTAAACTCGTAAGGGCAGGTCATGGTAAGGCCGTTGGCATCGGCAATGTTAGCTACCGTAAGCTCATAGGCTGAACCGGCTGTAAAAGCAGTGCCGTATGTTAGCGTAACCGTGTTACCGTTTAGCACAGCCGAAGTAAGGCCTGCAATACCGGTATAGTTAGCCACCGTTTGGGCAGATGCAGCATTAAGCGCACTGTTAAACGCAAGGGTAATGGTAGTGTTGTTTACCACAGTAGCCGTTTGCACGGTTGGCGAGCTTGGGAACGCCCATGCAGGCCATGTTTGAGGCTCTGTGCCGCCAGCTACTGCAACCCAGTTAGCCGGGTTAACAAGCGCAGCCTTAAGTTCGGCAGGAGTACCTGTCATGGTACCGGTATAGTAAGCATTAACCGCGTTACCGTCTACAGCGCCTGTAACAGTACTGGTGTTAGTGCTGTTAGCCGCTGTAAGGCCTGCTGGCTGCATAGAAACGCTGCCACTGCACGATGTGTTAGCTGTAGCCCAGCCGTTGCTGGTAAGGGCCGTAATATAGTTAGGCGCTGTGTTAGTGCCTGTATATACAATTACCTGGTCGCCACCAGAGCTAAGGCCAAAGCCCGAACCCGTTACCGTACCTGAGCTTGCCGTTAGGGCATCGTTTTGTATGGTTACTACAGTACCGGCCGGTATGCAGCTTGTAGCTGTCCAAACAATACCGTTAGGGCACTGTGGTGTAGCGTTAGAAGTATATTTAGAGTCGGTAAACGTAATAAACGTACCGGCTGCAATATCAACAAACGTTACAAAAGCAATTTCGTCTTCGCCACCGCTTACGTTCATACGGTATGCCGTGAATAGGATATCGCCGGCTGTAAGCGCAGTCTGAACCGCTATAGTTGTAAAGGTAGATGTTACCGCTGTTGCAACCGCGTTGTTGCTTTCGTCTTCCACCACGTTTGGCAGCAGCGCTACATAATATGCCTGTGCATTGGCAAGAGCCGCTGTAGGTACAATAGTAATGGTGTTATCGGCAAAAGTAGCATCAAAAGGCACTACAGCGCCGTTAGCGTTGTTAAGGCGAAGCTCTACAAGGGCATCAACGTTTGTGTTGGTTATAGCCGCATCGTTTATAAGCCTTACGTTTTCGTTAAATGATAGCGTTATTGGGGTTGCAACCGCTACGTTTGCCGCGTTGTTAGCCGGAACAATAGTTACAGCCGGGGCAGTAGTATCACTGGTACCCTCCATTGCGGTAGCGTGTACGGTTACGTTGTCAAAACGGTTGTTGCCTTCAAGGCCGCCTGTGCCCTGCTCAAACGCTACTTTAATTTTAAAGTTGGCATTGTTATCAGCGCCTGCTATGGCAGAAAGGTCAAGCGTAACCAATGATGGCGTAGTGGTTATAGGGTCTACCGTCTGGAAAAGCGTGTAGGTTGTTCCGTCTAAAGAGTATGACCATTTCTGGATTGAGGCACCCGAGCCTGAACGGCGTGTTACCGCTTTAAAAACAGGGTTTTCATATCCTGTAGTAGGCAGGGCAAACAGTACTTCGCCACCCACAGGGTTGTTAAACCTAAGATGTGTACCAGCTGGGTCGCCATTTTGTGCGTTTAGGTCGGCAAAGTCCTGGCCATCGCCCGAAACCATTTCGCTGGCTGTGCCCAGGTTAGCCGTTACACTGCCGCCTGCAACAAGAAACGAAGTCTCGTTAGTATAGGTAGCACCGTTAAAGTTCCAGTAGTGTACCAGTTGTGGTACAGCAAGCTCTTGGCCTTCAAGGGTAAAGTTATCAAAACGGTTGTTGCCTTCAAGGCCGCCTGTGCCCTGTTCAAACGCTACCTTAATTTTAAAGTTGGCATTGTTATCAGCTCCTGCTATGGCAGAAAGATCAAGCGTTACTAATGATGGTGTAGTGGTTATAGGATCTACCGTCTGGAAAAGCGTGTAGGTAGTACCGTCTAATGAGTATGACCATTTTTGGATAGAAGCCCCCGAGCCTGAACGGCGGGTTACTACTTTTGCCACCACATCCTGGTAGCCGGTTGTAGGCAGTGCAAATAGTACTTCGCCGCCTACAGGATTGTTAAATCTAAGGTGTGTGCCGGCCGCATCGCCGTTTTGTGCGTTAAGTGTACCAAAATCCTGGCCGTCTCCGGTTACCATTTCGCTGGCAGTACCCAGGTTTGCGGTTATGGTGCCCGTACCTACGTTAGCAGTAGTGTAGGTGGCAACCGTGTTAAAGTTCCAGTAATGCAGCAGTTCCTGTGCCCCGGCCATATTGGCCAAAAGGCAGGCAAACAGCAGCATAATGGCTTTTGTGTAGTTGTTTTGCATAAGTTGTTAGCTGTTGGTTAATAATGTGGTGCAAATGTGCGCCTGCTGTATTATCCAAGTTTTAAATAAAAAACAACGCTGCGTTATTATGAAGTTACCAATATTTCTTAAATGTAAAAACCTACAGATTTTGTAAGTTTCGTTAACTAATATTTAACAAATTTACATTTTAAATAAAAAAGCCTGCTGATATCGGGCAGGCTTTAAAAAGGTTGGGAATCTTCGGGGGGTAATTCCCAACCTGTAGCGGGGGTTATATAATAGTTGTTAGATGCAGTATTTGCAGATATATACGTCAGGCTGTTTTATATGGTTTTAAAAAAGAATGTTTTTTTAAAAGATTTTAGAATTGGGCATAAAAAAGGCTGCCGGTAAGCAGCCTTTAAACAACATTTACTAACACTGAAAAAAATCACTCATTTATTTTGGCATCAAAACCGTGTCTATAACGTGTATAACACCGTTACTTTGGTTTACATCGGCAATGGTAATTTTAGCCTTACCGCCTTTTTCGTCGATTACCCAGGTATCTTTACCGTCATTCTTAAACCAAAGCTTACCGCCTTCTACCGTAGTAACTTCGGCACTGCCATTTCCTTTTTTAATGGCGGCAGCTACATCGGCAGCGCTCCATTTACCGGCTACCACATGGTAGGTAAGCACGGTTTTAAGCATCTCTTTGTTTTCGGGTTTCAACAGTTTGTCTACCGTACCTTTAGGCAGCTTATCAAAAGCGGCATTGGTTGGGGCAAAAACGGTAAACGGCCCTTTACCCTGAAGCGTTTCTACCAGCCCGGCAGCTTTAACGGCGGCTACCAGCGTGGTATGGTCTTTAGAGTTCATGGCATTTTCTACAATATTTTTGGTTGGGTACATGGCCGCGCCACCCACCATTTTGGTTTGCGCCACAGCGGCACCGCTAATAAGCATAATAAAGGCAATGATTGCTGTTGCTAAAAATTTTGGGGTTTTCATGGTTGTCTTTTGTTTAAAGTTTATAGGTACAGATACGCCATAAAAACAACCGTGGTTTGAAGGAGGATTTACATTTGGGAAAAGATTAACAACAGGAAACTTTAAGGCACAAAAAAAGCCCATGCATCAACTCACGGGCTTCAACCAACTAATAAAAACACACTTTTATGCTCCTTGCATACCCTATATACGATGGCTTTTTTGCACCGGTTTTAAAAAAATGCAATTTTAACATACGCCTCCATATCCTATAAAATGTAACTTTGTAGTATGCTTAAACTATTGCGCAGGCTGCTCCTGCCCTTCTCTGCCCTGTATTGGCTAATTACAGCCATACGCAACCTGCTGTATGATTGGGGGGTGTATACATCGCACTCTTTCCCCCTGCCGGTTATAGCCGTGGGCAACCTGAGTACCGGCGGCACGGGCAAAACCCCGCAGACCGAATACCTCATCCGCCTGCTGGGCGACCGGTACCGCATTGCCACCCTGAGCCGGGGCTATGGCCGCAAAACCAACGGATTTATAATTGCCAATGAAAACGCTGCTGCCCAAACCATTGGCGACGAGCCCTACCAGTTTTACAGTAAATTCCCCAACATAACCGTGGCCGTAGATGCCAACCGGGTTAACGGTGTTACCAACCTCCTGAACCTTAACCCAAAGCCTGAAATCATACTGCTGGACGATGCCTACCAGCACCGCCGCCTTAAGGCCGGGTTTTATATTTTGCTTACCGCTTACAGCGAAATTTATCCTGACGATTTTATACTCCCCGCGGGCAACCTGCGCGAAAGCCGCACCGGCGCACACCGTGCCAATGTTATTGTAGTAACCAAGTGCCCGCCGGATTTATCGGATACTGAGCAGCAACGCATTATCAAAAAGCTAAAGCCAAAACCTTCCCAAAAAGTGTTTTTTACTTGTATTGATTATGATGATTTAGTATATTCGGAAAAAGGTGTGCTGCATATTGATGATGCTACACAAACGCAGCGGGTTCTTGTGGCAGGCATAGCAAAACCGCAATATTTTTTTGAGGTACTGGCCGGGCCGGGTACTATAAACAAACAGTATCCCGACCACCATGAGTTTACCGAAACCGAATTAAACGAACTGAACCAATTAGCTAATGAACGCATTATTATAACCACCGAAAAAGACTATACACGCCTTAAGGGCAAGCTGCCCGCCGACAGCCTGTATTACCTGCCCATTAGCAGTATGTTTATTAACGGTGGCGATGATTTTGACAATACCATTTTAACCTATGTGGGAAAAAGTACAGCAAACCGCTAAATACATAACCGACAAAACAGGCTTTGTGCCGCGCTATGGCGTTATTTTAGGCAGTGGCCTGGGCGGCTTTACACAGGATATTGCCGTAGAACACACCATACCTTATAGTGAGCTGCCTAACTTTCCGGTTACTACCGTAGAGGGGCACACCGGGCAGCTGGTTTTTGGAAAAATAGGCCAAAATACCGTGGTGGCTATGCAGGGGCGTTTTCATTATTATGAAGGCTACAGCATGCAGGAGGTTACCTTTGCCGTAAGGGTTATGAAAGCCCTGGGGGTAGACAAGCTGATTGTAAGCAACGCCAGCGGCGGGGTTAACCCATTTTACAAGGTGGGCGATGTTGTTATTATTTACGATCACATAAACATGATGCCTGAGCATCCGCTAAGGGGTAAAAACGACGAACGTTTTGGCCCGCGCTTTGTAAACATGAGCGAGCCCTACAGCCGTAAAATGATTAGCAAAGCCAAGGAAATTGCAGTAACACAGGGCACTGATGTTAAAGATGGTATTTACCTGGGCTTACAGGGGCCAACGTTTGAAACCCTGAGCGAATACCGCATGGTAAAGATACTGGGCGCCGACTGCGTAGGCATGAGCACCGTGCCCGAAGTGATTGTGGCGCGCCACATGGGCATGGAGTGTTTTGGCATATCGGTTATTACCGATATGGGCGACACACAGGAAGGCGTAAGCAACGTAAGCCATGACGAGGTGCTACAGGCAGCTGCATCGGCAGAACCAAAGGTAAGGGCACTGATTAAAGAACTGATTATTAAGTATTAGGTTTACTTAACCACTACAGGAAATACATAGGTTGCCATATAGGGGTTGCCATCTACAGTTGACGGGGCTACTTTAGGAAAAGAAGGCATAATTTTTACAACCTCATCCTGAAGTTGCCCTGTAAATCCAAAAAGCTCAAAAGCAAGCAGGCCTCCTTCTTCATCAATTGTAAGCCTTATCACTTTTGTATCCTTTTTAAGTTCATCCACTGCAGCTGCACTTAGTTTCGGCAAAAGCCAGCCTGTAAATTTTTCTTCAAAACACTTTATAGGTGCTTTAACACCCACACACTCAGGAAAAACCGCATCAATAATATCTATACCCCCTATTGGGCTTGTTTTATTATGCAATCTCTCATACATACTTTTGTAATCATGCCTGAATAAACCCGTACCGGTATCTTTTACCAATACTAATACAAACCCTACCGAGCAAGTAGCCGGGGTACCCTCTGGCCTGTAAATGGGAATTACTTTCGGAAGTTTTTGCAGGGAAGCTTTAGCAATGGCCTCAACTGTACTGTTGGCAGATTTTACCCTACGAACCTCTATATCACCCGATTCGGTTGTAAAAAGCATAAGGTTTACCTCTATTCTTTCTTGTGGAACAGGTTGCTTTTTATGATAACCATTTACAGAATCAAGCACTATAGCACCCACGCTCTGCACAAAGCAGTCGTAACGCAATTCTGGTTCAACACATCCGGGAAATAACGGCACACTACGATTTGTAGTTTCAAGTTCAGTTCGCTGGGCAAAGACTACAGATACTGCAAAAAGCAGCATTATGAGGAGTTTAAATTTCATTTGGTATGGGTTTACTGCACAAATATATAAATATGTGCAGTACTACCACCCCGTTACCAGTAAATTGCCGGCAGCCTTTTCGCCGCACTTTTGGTATTTGGCATACGCCGATACCGCCCGCTTGCGTATTGCCGCATTGCCCTCTCCCGCCAGGTAGCCGGTTATGGCATCGTGAATGGTGTAGGCTTCGGGGCACATAAGGTGGGTAGTCCACACCAGTGGGTTTACTTTTTCTTTATCAAGGTGCTGCGAAAAATAGCTTTTACTAAAACACGCCAAAACAACCACATTGCGGGTTTTGCCATCTGTATTTTTGTATACCTCATCTACATCAAAATCCATAAGGCCGTCGTGGCCTATATAGCCTACAAAGCTGCTGTTACCGCTTATGCCCAGTGTTTTTCCGTTAAGGTTTAGCGTGTCTTTTGCTGCGCCGTTTGCTGCCGCCAAAAAATCCTGCGTGCATTGTTTTATGTATTGCCCATCGTAAGCATCGGCCACGAGGTAGCAGTTTTTGGTAGCGTGTTTAAACACCAGGCGTTCTAAAACCAAACTGTCTTTCTTTATGGTTTTTACCAGCTTCCACTCCTTGCTCTTTTTAAAATAGGTACGTATTCCGTAGCCACAGCCCCAATACAGGTTAGTATTTGGGTCCTGTCCGTTGCCTATACCCGCCGGAACGGGTACTATGCCCTGGTATTTGTTATCGCACAGGGCAACAAATATGTGCAGGGTATTGGTAAGTGTATCAAAAGGAACATTTTGTTTTTCAGAAACCTGGGAAACAGCTGCCGGTTTTATATTGTCAGTTTCAGCAACGGCGGGTTGCTGCTTTTTACAGCAAATAAAGGCCACGCAGGCAAGGAAGGGTAAAAAGTATTTCATATAGGCTGGTTTACTTATATAACCTTTATATACCTGAAATATTGTTTGTTACTTTTTTTAGCTGCTCATTTGCGGGCTTACTGTGTTGATAAATTCAATTCGTCATCCAATACTTAACTAAAAAACCTGCATGCCTTATTTTTACCAAAAACATTTACTTTGAAAAAAATAAGCCGCAGAAACTTTCTTGGCAATACCGCCGCCGCAAGTGCCGCAGGATTGCTGGTACCCACATCATTTTTTCATGCCTCGCCGCATGGAGAAGAAACAAAACAATCTACAAGGCCCAAAGTGCTGTTTTTTGATGTAAACGAAACCCTGCTCGACCTTACCCCCATGAAAAAAAGCGTAGGCGATGCCCTGAACGGCCGGGCCGACCTGCTGTCGCTGTGGTTTACCACCATGCTGCACTATTCACTGGTAAGCACCGTGGCTAACCAGTATCATGATTTTGGGGCTGTTGGGGCTGCCGCACTTATTATGGTGGGTAAAAACAACGGTATTACCCTAACCGAAGACCAGGCCAAAGCAGCCATAAAACCTATACTGTCTTTACCGCCGCATATAGATGTATTGGCATCTTTAGCACGCTTAAAACAGGCGGGCTTTAAAATGGTGTCGTTTACCAACTCATCATCAAAAGCCGTAGCGGCACAACTTGAAAATGCCCGGCTTACCTCATACTTTGATGCACAACTAAGCATAGAGGAAATTGGCAAATTTAAACCTCATGCCGATGCTTACAGCTGGGCTGCCCGTAAAATGGGTATTGCCCCACAGGAGTGTATGCTTATTGCTGCCCATGGCTGGGATGTGGCCGGTGCACAATGGGCAGGCTGGCGCACTGCATTTTTAAGCAGACCCGGACAACAGCTGTACCCTCTTGCCGCTGAACCTGAATTTACAGCACCACACTTAGGCAAATTATCTGATGTGCTTGTTGCCCTGTAAACAAAAAATCCCCGCCGGGTGGGCGGGGACTTCTCCTCAATTAAAAATTCTATTATCGCTTTACTTACTCTTTAATAATTTTAGTTGTACTGCCACTGTCTGTACCCAGCAGGTAAACACCTTTTGCAAGTCCGGATACATCTATGGTAACCTCGTTTGCTTTTTGGGTATTCTCTACCCTAATCAGCGTTTTGCCATATAGGTCAGTAAGTGTAAATACGGTAGTATCCTGTGCTCCTGTTATGGTAAGTACATTATTAACCGGGTTAGGATAAGCGTTAAATGTTTGTATTTTACGCATCATTTTCGCCTTACCATCCTGGCATTTTTCCCTGCAGTTAATGTTATCAAGATATACAACACCAAAGTCTTTAGAGGCGCCACAGTCTGCCACTACAAACTCAAGCAGCAGGTACCTTTCGTGGAATTCTTCAGGAATATAAAGCGTCCTGCAATGCCAGTCGGTATACACAAACTCTCCGCCCAGTGGCCCGTTAGTAGTGCCAAAAATAGGGTTGGTATTATCTGCCTTAAGACAGTAAGATGCTACTATGGTATTGCTGCTTACATCTATAACACGTGCGGTAAAGAACGGCTGATGATCAGGGTCGCCCTGGTGCGTGTTTTGTGCGCTAAATGCAAAGTTAAAGCTAATGAAAGGCACACCCGTAAAGTATTGGGACATACTGGTAACATCGGCATTGCCGTCATTAACGTTAAGCTTCATAGCAAAGTTGCCCGATATTACACGCTGTACCGCAACCGCAGGAGAGCAGCTGGCCAGGAATGGGTCTACCCCTACAGATACCCTTGTGCCATAAGGGGCTGTAAACTGGTCTGGTATGGTAGATGGCATTACTGTAGCAAAGCCCGGATCATTAGTATCTATATCGCAGCCCACCTGGGTGTAAGACTGTGCACGGTGCTTAAAGTCCCAAGGGTACAGGCCGTCCGGTTCAAAGTTACCGTTTTCAATACAGGCCACTTCGCGGCATTTTTCCCTGCAGTTTACGTTATCAAGGTATACGGTACCAAAATCTTTAGATGCACCGCAGTCTGCCACTACAAACTCAAGCATAAGTTTTCTTCGCCTGTATTCCTCCGGTATATAAAGTGTTTTACACTGCCAGTCGGTATACACAATTTCGCCGCCAACCGGGCCGGTGGTTGAGCTGAATAAAGGGTTTGTATTATCGGCCTTAATGCAATAAGAGGCTACTATTGTGCCACTGTTAATATCTACTACCCTGGCGGTAAAAAACGGCTGGTGATCGGGGTCGCCCTGGTGGCTGTTCATGGCGCTAAAGGCATAGTTAAAGCTAATAAACTCGGCGCCGTTAAAGGGCTGGAACATACTGGTAATATCGGCATCGCCATCATTAATATTAAGTTTCATGGCATACTTGTTAAGCACTGTGCGGGGCACGCTTACAGATGGGCTGCATGATGCCAAAAAAGGGTCGAGCCCCTGAGAAACTACTGTGCCATACGGAAACGAAAACTGGTCTGGTGTGGACGATGCCATAAAGGGTGCAAAGCCGTTTGCAGGGCTTGTATCTATATCGCAGCCCACTTGTGTATAAGAACCTGCGCGGTGTGAAAACCGCCAGTTGTCTGTTCTTTTTTCAAAGTCGCCATTTTGGATACACTGTGCAAAAATCCCTGCCGATGACAGCAAGGCTGCCACCAGAAAAATGTAGTGTTTTTTCATAAGGTGAAAGTAATTTAGATTGGTTTAGAAAAAAATGATTGGTTGGTTTGCCTTTAAGGCCTTATTGGCTGTGTTAAAATTAGCCAAAAAAGAATAACCCCATTTCATTTAACTATTAAATATCAAACACTTACACTATTAAAAACAGCAAAAATCAATTTAAAAACACTATGCAAAATACATTACATAAAAAGGTTTATATAAATTTAACTCTTTTTAACATAAAAATTATCAAATCTGATTTTCAGTCCGTTGCGGGAAATCCGCCATTTATCTTAAATATGATTATATTTCGGATTTAGGATAATACCTCCCCTTCACATAATGTATGGCCAATGTGATTTTTATAGCCGTTTGGTACTGCCTGTTGGTATATAAATTTGCCTTATCTTTGTAGCCTAAAGAAAGAATTGAGTATGGAGAGCGTGCTGGATACTTCAAGGCCCGTTGCTGCTAACGGCCTTCTTACACAAAAACCAAAATGGCTTAGGGTTAAGCTCCCTACCGGCCAAAAATATACCGAACTGCGCGGGCTTGTAGACAAATACAAGCTTAACACTATATGTACATCAGGCAGCTGCCCCAATATGGGCGAATGCTGGGGCGAGGGTACTGCTACCTTTATGATATTGGGTAATGTTTGTACACGTTCATGCGGCTTTTGCGGCGTGAAAACAGGCCGCCCCGAAACGGTGGACTGGGATGAACCTGAAAAAGTGGCGCGTTCTATTAAAATAATGAACATTAAGCACGCGGTTATTACCAGTGTAGACCGCGACGACCTTAAAGATATGGGTTCTATTATATGGGCAGAAACGGTTAAGGCCATCCGCAGGATGAACCCTACCACTACCCTTGAAACCCTTATACCTGATTTTCAGGGTGTGGAGCGTATTATAGACCGTATTGTGGGGGTATCGCCAGAGGTGGTAAGCCACAACATGGAAACCGTAAAACGCCTTACCCGCGAGGTGCGCATACAGGCAAAATATGAGCGTAGCCTTGAGGTACTGCGCTACCTGAAAGCCAGCGGCATTAACCGTACCAAATCGGGCATTATGCTGGGCCTTGGCGAAACCGAAGCCGAAGTACTGCAAACCATGGAAGACCTGCGCAATGTAAACCTTGACGTGCTTACTATAGGCCAGTACCTGCAACCCAGCAAAAAACACCTGCCGGTTAAGGAGTTCATTACGCCGGACCAGTTTAAGAAATATGAAGAAATAGGCCTTGAAATGGGCTTCCGCCATGTAGAAAGCGGCGCGCTGGTAAGGTCTTCTTACAAAGCGCAGAAGCACATTCTTTAAATTTGTTTAAAGTTTAAGGTTCCATTCGGGGCGGGCTTGTACGTAAAAATGGAACGCGGATGACACGGATTGAACAGGTTTAAACGGATTTTACAAATTCAGATCATGGGTTCAATTCCCGTCTTCGCTACATAAAATAAAACCGCTGCATTTCAGTTGAAATGCAGCGGTTTTATTTTAAAGTTTTCAGGAAAAAGCAGTATCGGTTGAATACAAGGCTTTTATAGGGATAATCAAAGAAGTCAGGTAACGATTTGGTAACGGTGCTTATTGCTTTGCTTTTCAACGTGTTTCCGTTAGCTCAAAGCAAATATACAAAAATTATTATTGTCTATATTTTATTAAACAAGAAATGGAAAAGATTAGGCGTCTGCCTTATTGCTGAAATACTCTCGTGCTATTTTGGATACTCCTGTACTAAAATATTTCTTGTCTTTGCAGACTCCCTCAATTGCTGTTTGCAGTTCTTCGGCATCAGTCCCGATAAGGAGATAACCGTCAATGCCAATTTCTAAAAGAGTGGTTACAATTTGCTCGCTATCATCGTCACTGTGGGCAATAAGTTTTAAGGTCGGGTATTTTGCTTTTAATTCGTGAAGTTGTGCCAGTACATTGCTGTCAGAAAAATCAAGGTTGATTATACAGACTTGGGGAAGTTCTGCCAATGCAGATAATTGTGATAATCCGTCCTCAATGTTCTCCGAAAGGAACAGAACGTTAATTCCTGATAGGTTATTGCTGATTATATTTATAATCGGACTTTTATCATTGATAAACGCAATGTTGATTTGTTCGATAGTGTTTGCCATAACTATTTTTATTACTTAGTTATACAAACTTACACAAATATTTCAAGGTAGGCTATTTATCGCCTGTGCCTATTTTTAGGGTTGGTTTGCGAAGTATTCACCTATAAATCTTTATCCATATATTCTTCCAAAGAAGATTTCAGCTGGTCTAAAAATGCAGTTCGGGAACCTGCTCGATATTTCATTCGATGAAAAGAATTGTGCAAATCTCCCAAAGTAATCTGGAATAATCTTTCCAAAGTCATACTGATTTTTCGTATTCCTATTTTACCGTAGGAAAGAGAGCCATGTGCATACAGCGCATAAATCAATTCTATCAGTGCATTTTTGGTATCTGTCCAAAGGATACCGTCAGATGAGATACCGCTTGCAGAAAGAGAGCCTGCTATTTCATCATTGTTGATTTTTTGGAGTATGTAGGTATAGAGTAGCTCATTTGCTATTATCCGAGCCACTTTGTTATCATAGTAGGTTGAAAACAGCGGGTCAATCTCAAAAACAAAACTGTTCAGCCCATCGTGGAAATTAATGTTGCCTAACCTAAAGTAGGTTTCATCACGGTCGGTTCTTCCTGAACGATAATATCTGTAAAAATCCGAATTGTAGATATGCTCCCTATATTCCTGTTTTAATTCCTGCAATTGTTCTGAAAAATAACTGGCGTACATTTTCCCTCCGTCAACGGGACAAGCGGTCTGTATGCGAAATATCTTATTGTGGTAAATGAGTTTGGAGAGGATATATGGCTTAATGTTGCGAAAGAAATTGATTTCCTCCCATTGGTTTTTAAAGCCTTGCTTTGTAACATCCTCTCTTATAGACCATAAATATTCTTTCAGATATATGGTCATTTGATATGCTTCATCAATTGCATTAGGTGCAGAAAGCGAAATTGCATTTTCTTTTCGCTGTATCTCTGTGATAATATGATTTAATGAAAATGTCATTTTAAAGAGAATTTTTATTTTAGGCGTTTATATATATGATATGTATTATCATTAGCAAACGCTAAAACGTACCAAAAGAGCATTAAATAAGCCTCTTCATTAATGTGAGCTTTATTGAGTATTTCGTTATATTTTTATTTCTTACTCTCGTCTGGATGTTTAAGAAATAAAGGAGAAGCTTACCTTAATTCAAGCTCCTCCTTTATTATTTTTATTTAAAAAGAGAAATGGAATTATATGGAAATAACTATTTTGCCAACCATATCTCCTTTTTCTATTCTTTTATATGCATCCCTTACCTCATCCATATTATAGACCTTATCAATAACAGGATGGATATTATTAATTTCTATAGCACGGTTCATTTTTGAGAAACTTTCGGCACTTCCGGTCGCCAGACCCTGAATGCGTATAAATGACATATTGATGGAATGTTTGTGAATATCAATGGGTAATGCAGAACCCGATATAAATCCCGCAGTTGCCAAAAAACCATTTTCTTTGAGTGAAAGTAAGGACTGTTCTATGGTTTTTGTACCTGCAATATCCAGCGTAATATCTACTCCCTGTCCACCATTAAGTCGAAGAACTTCTTTGTGCCATTTTGGATGTTCTTTATAATTAATGACTTCATCCGCTCCAAGTTCTAATAATTTCAATTCTTTTTCTTTTGTACTGGTAGTGGCTATCACTTTGGCTCCTGCTGCTTTTGCCAATTGTAAGGCAAAAATGGAAACACCTCCCGTTCCTTGTGTCAGTACGGTTTGTCCGATTTGCAGGTTTGCCTGATTAATTAGTGCGTGCCAAGCTGTTACGGCAGCAATTGGCAATGTGGAAACCTCCTCAAAACTTAGATTACTTGGAGCTTTTACAATCCCGTAAGTTGGTAGGCAAACATATTCTGCTAAAACGCCCTGTGTTTGCCACGCAACTCTTGTGTTGTATTCTTTTTGAAAGTTCCCTTTTGTCCAATTCTGTACATATTGGACTGCCACACGGTCTCCAACTTTCCATCCGCTTACGTCTTCTCCCAACTCTTCTATAATCCCTGCTCCATCAGATACTGGTGTGTAAGGAAGGTTAGGCAAGTCTTTGTAGAAATTGCCACTTGCTAATAAGAAATCCAAATAATTAAGCGAAACGGCTTTTATTCTTACAAGAACTTCTCCCTGTTTTGGACTTGGCTTCACTACTTCCTTTAATTGTAATTTGTCAATATCGAACTCTTCTAATTGTATTGCTTTCATATCTAATCTTATTTTCTACAAAGTTGACTAATCGTAGTTTAAAAACTTGGTACTCTTCTTTGAAAAAACAGTAACATTATTGGGCGTTGTAATGCGGTAACCAAAAATTAGTATTTTTGCATTATGGATATTATTCACGAAACATTTGCAATTGAGATTGCAGAATATGATGAATGGCAAGATAGAAGCCGTAAAAACAATTTCTTTGAACTGGTTTACATTTTGGATGGCAAAGGATTTCATAGTGTCAATTATGTAGATTATCCATATGAAGAAAACGGTATTTTCCTTTTACCTACGGCTAAATGCCATAAATATGTAATTGAAAAGCCAACCCGATTTTTGTTTGTCAGGTTTATGGGAAGTTATTTTTTACCTAACTCGAATGGAACTGTTGATTACAGCAACTGGTTTAGCCGTTTAAACTTTATTATGGGAAATCACAGTCATCTTTCAGGAGAAATGATTGACGACCCTGATGATAAAAAACAGCTGAAGAGACTTTTAGATGTAATAATTTATGAATACAATAGAAAAGATATTTGTTCTGCATTTGTAATTCAGAATACATTAGTTTCTGTGCTGGCAATCATTTGTAGGAATGTTCAGCAAAAGGTATGGGGTGGACGAACTTTCAACGATGAAAAATTTGTTGATTTACTCAATTTCATAAGCTTCAATATTCTCGACCCCGAAAAGCTATCCGTTAAATATCTATCCAATAAATTTCACGTTTCCGAAACTTACTTTAGTGAATATTTTAGGCGTAATTCCTCGGAACGGTTTCAGGATTACGTATTAAAATCTAAATTACGGATTGCACAGTCAAGAGCAAAATATACGGATAATCCTATTCAGGATATTGCTCTTGATTTAGGATTTACCGATAGTAGTCATCTCAATAGGATGATGAAAAATCACTTTGGAAAAGGAATGCGGGAAATCAGAAAAGAAATGAAGAAGTAATCTGAATTTAAACCAATACCTATGAAATGTCAGAAAAAAAATCAATATCAAAACTACTACGTTATTACCGGTGGACCAGGCGTTGGAAAGACAACATTGCTTAATGCACTCGAAATTAAAGGTATGCGTGTAATTCCGGAAGATGCTCGGCAAATTATTAAAGAACAGATGCAAACCAACGGAGAAGGAGTGCCATGGAAGAATAAGACTTTATATGCAGAGTTAATGTTTGACGCTTCTTTAAGCACATATCGAAAAGTTGTTAGAGAAGTGTATGATAAAACCGTTTTTTTTGATAGAGGACTATTGGACGTAATTTGCTATATGGAAATGGAAAACATACCTATATCTGAAGAGCAGAATAGTCAGGCAGAAGCAAATTCATATAATCGAAAAGTATTCATTCTTCCGCCTTGGTTAGACATCTACGAAACAGACAATGAAAGGAAACAAACTTGGAAAGAAGCTGTGTACACTTTTGATAAAATGAAGCAGACTTATTTAGATTTTGATTATAACGTGATTGAGGTTCCTAAAGAAACTGTTGACAAAAGATGTGAATTTATTTTAGACAACATTTGATAAACAATTTTCATAATCTCCTCCCTTTCTTCTTCATTCGGTTGGCAAACTGTTCTTCCTCGTAGTCCACACCCTGTTCTTGGGGCAACAGGCTGAACAATCCCAAATCGGAACTCTGTGAACGCTCTTGCAAGATAAAACCAAAAAGGTCTTTTGTAGGCAGGTTATCCATTGTATTTGTTTTGGAAACAGAGTTGTCCCGTATTCTTAATACGGGCTTATTTCTGTTGTTCCACCAATCGTTAAACACGTTTGCAGACAGGTTTCTGTCTAACTGTGAACCGTTCCAAACGGTTCGACTTTCGTGGTCAATAAAGGTCATACCATAAATTCGTCCTTCACTATTACGTCTTACAACTGTATTAATACTCTGCTCGGTCAACTGCTTTTTAAAATCTGTTTCGTTAATTGTGGTATGTATGGCATGCTCTACCGTATTTTTCAGAACAGACTTTACAGGCGTGGTTTTCATTTTCTCTTTGGACTGCTCAAAGTGTTTTTGCAGATGTGCAACGCCTGCATCTTTTCCGAAAAGTGATGCTTTGAACGGATTGCTAACCTTGTTGCCGTTTTTATCCAATGCGAAATACACCAATCCGTTTACGGTCTGTCCGTTCCGTTCACCTTTGACTTCCTCCGCTGTGATGTTGAAAAGAGAAAGTAACGCATTGTAGCTACCCATAGTAGAAAAGTTATAATACTTGGGTAGATGCCTTACTACCGAAGCAATCTGACTTTTGATGTCGCCATTATTATGACTTACAGGCTTGAAAACTTTATTGGCTTGTTTCTGCTCTTGTTCAGTTGCCTTTTTCATATTATATTTCTGTTCCAAATCCCGACAGATTGCCATTGAGCGTGGATGGTCGTAATCATCGGGGATTTTCCTGCCGTCAATGCCTACACAAGTCGAAACGATATGGATATGGGTGCGGTCAATATCCGTATGCTTGAAAACAATATAGGGCTGATTGCCATAACCCGTACGCTCCATATAAACGCGAGCCATTTCCGTAAACTGTTCATCACTGACCTTATCCGCAGGATCTGGGTTCAGCGATATATGCCGTACCGTCTTTTCAGTTTTAATATTTGCAGACAGATACGGCTCAAAGCATTTATTAAAATAGGCTACTGAATACTTGCCGTCCACAGTGTCGGGTATCTTGTTCAATAACAAAACCGCTCCGTCTTCCCTGTCTACTTTCTGCTGATTGTACAAAATAGCTCCGTACATATTGCTTCCTTTTCCAATTTTTGCAATCATAACTTTACTCTTTTTTCAGATACTTCTCTTCAAATTCCTGTGTCAAACGGATGACTTCCTTAGTAACTTGTACCAATTCGATGGTCTCCTTTTCCAATTTAAACAGGTACGTTCCTGCTTTTTTCTCTGAAAAATTGCGGTACAATATCTTCACAATCTGATTATAATTTGTTCCGATTGATCGGAATTGGCTAAAAAATCGGGTCAACTTTTCGTGATATTCTATTGCATCCATATCAATTTTAACGGTCTTTACCGTCTTCTGAAAGATACAGGCTGTAATAAAATGAGCAATTATTTTCATTTCTGATTGGTCGAAAAGGGCAAGAAATTTGGCATTATCCTCTGCATTCAGGTTGATGGAATACCGATTGACGGCTGGGTCAATCTTTGGTTTTCTTCCTGATTTCTTAATCTGTTTTCTGTTTTTTTCTTCCATAATAATCCATTTTTAATTTTACATAAACGAGCGACTTCGGAGCCGTTTCCTGCCCCCTGCAAGGGCAAGTGCTCTTGAGGTGCGGAAATTTATTTCGAGGACCTCAAGAGATAACTTGCTCTGAACAGGAGTTCAGAAAATCCGTTTTGCAAACGGATTGGAGTTAGCAGGGAAAACCCATTGCTTCCGATTACAAATTTCGACAAGACTATTTGAATAACAGCCATTTACAATCACGACAATAGACGCCAAATGCTACCTTTGAGTGCCACATCAACATAGATAGGACTGCTTTTGCTTCCTTTGTATATGGTTAGCTGGCTGATTGTTTATATCCTTAACTATGTAACCAATAAGCATAAATCCCTACAGCAAATCTGCTTGATTGAATGCGGACGAATTACAGATTTTTGAGTTAATGGAACAGCTAATTAAGGGTATGCAAGTGCTTAGGTAGATAGGTACAAAAGTATATACAGCTGATTGCTTAGTTAACCAAACAGCTAATTGGATATAATATTAAAAATGAGAGATATGATACACGAAGAAAACAAAAATCAGCAACCCGAAAAAGAAGATTTCTCTATTGAAAATTTCCTAACTGATGAAAAGAAACAATCTTTCACGGAACAACAGGCGGTAACACATCGGGAAGATTTTGCCAAACCCGAAGTAGATGAGGAAGCCATTATGCGTGTAATGGCAGGCGAAGAACCTTCGGAAACTGTAACGAAAAACACAAAAACACCTGCGAGTAATACAAAAAAGATGATTTACAAGCCAAAGAAGCTGACCAAAGAGGATTACTGCGGACAGTTCTTTAAAATTCCGAACAGTACTGCAAGCAGGGGTAAATCGGTCTATGTACGGCAGGAACACCACGAAACATTTAACAGGCTTACCAATATTATGGGCATCGACAAACTGACGATTTATGCATATCTGGACAACATTATCGAATACCACTTTCAGGAGTTTGGTGAATTGATTAGGGAAATCTATAACGAGAAACACAAACCGTTATTCTGATAAATATACGTGGTGGGTGGTACGTTTCTCTCTCTTAAAATTATTTTCCAAAAGAAAAAAACAGAAAAAAAAGAAAGCCATTTCAATAAGGCGGACGGGCGGAAAAACCAAAAGGAAACGGAATAAGTCCCGAAGGGTGGCAGGGCAACAAAAAAACTCGGCGAAGCCACCTTAATTTTGCCCAGCCATTATGCCGTAGTCTTTTGGTTGGGCGGTGCGGTGGGTGTCCGCCTTACCTTTGCTACCTTTTTTATTCTTTTTTGGAAGTGATTTTATAATGCCTTTGACTGCCAAATACTGCCACCAAATGTCAAAGGAAAACATGACATTCTCTTGTAGTCTACATTGGAGTAAATTTTGAACCTATGGCACAAAAAGCTACACCCGACAAGGAGCGGAAAGAGAAAGAATTAATCAGAAAAAAAGGGCATAGCCCTTTGATACAAGTTGATAAGCAGGGCGACCCGATTTCCAATTTCATTGCCAACTTTAAACGCCAATTCAAGGAAGCAAAAGGCTTAATAGATTGGAATAGGCTGTTCGGGGGCAAACGTGCTGAACCACCAAAACAACCTACCCAGTCCGAAAGCATAATTGGTGCAACAAAAACGATTATGCGTTCGGATTTCAAAAACGATGAAAAAAGTCAGACTGTACAGACCAACAAAAAACCTGCGTTGAGAATGGACAATACAATCAAAACACAACAAGCTCGCCTGAAAAACAATAAACCAAAACTGCGATTGTAATACCGCATTTGGCATCTGCACGCCAAATGCTACCTCTGAAAGCAACATTGGAAATTTCTGTATAAGTAGCTTTTATTTTTGAGGTTTAAATGATGCAGATATGGAAATAACGGTTTTAGACATTCAGATTTTGAAAGCATTGCACAGGGAAGTAAAAGAAGTTTCTCTATTGATTAAGGAAATGACTGCACCCTACAGAGCATTGCAACAGGCAACAAAATGGCTCGACCAGCAGGAAGCCTGCCTACTGCTAAATGTTAGTAAAAGAACTTTACAAACGTACAGGGCAAAGGGTATTCTTGGGGCAACGCAAATCAATCGGAAGACTTATTTCAGATTATCCGAAGTGGAATTACTGATGCAGGGAGAGCGACTATTAAAAAAGCAAAAGAAATGAAACAGATTGGAGATTCAAACGAAAATATGCTTGCACTGCTCGAAGCTGTGGTAAGTATCAAAAATGAACTGCTGTATATCAGGGAATATTTCCACCCTTTATTGAAAGGGGAAATCTACCTGTCAGGTGAACAGGTTTGCGAGATGTTACACATCAGCAAACGGACATTGCAACAGTACAGGGATGACGGACTGATACCTTTTATCAAGCTCGAACGGAAAATCTTGTTTCGTGAAAGCGATATTGTAAAAGTATTGGAAGATAACTATCAGCGTTAGCCCGATTACATCAAAAGAATGCTCTTGTATCCATATCAATCAGTAAAAACAGCCCATTGCTTAAAACAATGGGCTGTGTCGTTTTTTGTAATGCCTTTGTGCAGTGTGAAGTCTATTTGGGCTTATATTCCTGATTAGTTTCTTAATTTGAGTAAAAAATATAATCCATTATCTTCAAGTTCTCGTTTTTCTTCTTTGAATTCTAACAATGTCATCCCTGCTGTCAAACCTAAAGAGCTTAATAAAGCATAATGTATTGGCATACTTGCAACCACTGTCCCAATTAACGGAACATATGTTTTGGGATTTTGCATTTTTTCAATGAACTTCCTAAATGTTTTACTATTCAGATTTTTCATTTTGTTTTCTAAGTCAATAAGAGGTTTTTGTATTTCACTAAAGAAAACACTTTGATACTCATTGTCTTTTAAATCAGCATTGTAAAGCTGTTTGTTTTTAACTTCGATGGCATTTATTGTTTGATAGAATAGCCCCAATTCATCCTTCAATCTTAATTTAAGTTCTAAAAGGTCATCAAAACTTAAAATGTCTGGGTTTGGTAAACTGATTTTTAAAGCGTCAAGTGCTAATGACTTTGTGTAGCCTTGAGTTTTTAAATCGTTGTTCGATTTGGTTGATTGTTGAATAAATGCTGAAAAAAGAGCTTTTAAATTATTACTACTGCTCAAACAAGTTTCTCCCTCTATCAAAAGTTTTAGAAACCATTTTAATTTTAAGGAATAATACCACCATATTAAATTGGTCTCAACAGGTTTACCCCAATCAAAATCCCACATATTTTTCATTATGTCGTAAACCTCTTCAGTGATTATTTTACCGTCTTTCTCTGTTGGATGGTTTGGAAATATTAAGTTATGATTTGCATTAACTATTTCACTTATTTTACTTGCAAGTCCTTTTTCAAATTCATCTTCCTGATTTTCGTTTTTTTCAGTAATTGCAATTATATTCTCATCAATAAGAACCTTATAATCTGTTGTAAACGTTTTAGGAATAAATTGAAAATCTTCTACTCCGTCAAACTCAAACTTTCCACTTGCTTGGCTAAACTTTGGGGCATACACTGCATCATTAACAATATTTATTTTGTCATAATACAGAGCAAGCAACTTTATTTCATTTGCCGATTTTGGTGTAATATCTGAATTATAGTAAATCTCTCTCATTTAAAAACTCTTTTAGAATGTTTGTTGACATTCAATCTCTAATATATTCACATTACTTTTTGCTAAGAAACTTAAATATATTATTGATATTAACTCCAATTCCTGCAATGTTAGGTTCAAGGATTATAGTATCATTTAATATTTTCCCAATTCCGCCTTTCAATTCCTTTTTCACTTTAAAATCCTTAATTTCCTTTTTGTCTTTAATGTCTTGAAAAACTTTTTCAATAAGTTTGATAACATCTTGAGGAGTTTTACAAACACTCGCAATTTCGATAAAGACCAATTTGTCTTCTGGGATTTTGCCACCGATAGATTGTTTATCATTTCCCTCTAAAAAGTATTTAGGATGAATTGTTGTAATCATCAGTGCGGGAAGCAATTCTTTAGGGTCAATGCCATTTACTGCTTCCCAAGACATAAGCTCTGAATAAAAATGACTTTCGGGAATACCCTGAATAGCAACCGAGTTGTTTTCAGCGGCAAACTTTGCAATTTTGTCGAAACTGTCACGTAAAGTTTTACTAATTGGTTCATCCCAGTTATAATAGTCAAGAATATATAGGTAATATTCCCTTTCTACATTCTCTGGAATGGCGGCGATTGTGCTAATTTTTAGTCCCATTATATTTATTTGCAACAGATTATTTGTAATAAGCTAAATTACAAAAAAAGCCAATGTAACTAACATTGGCTTTCCTTGATTGCTTTATAGGTTTCATAGTTGAGAAGCAAAAGACTGTTCAATACCCTTAAATTTGTGCGATACTTTTTGCATATCCTTTCCAACTTTCTCATTGAGAATTTTTGCATAAATCTGTGTAGTTGCAATATTCTTATGCCCTAACATCTTGCTCAAACTTTCCAATGGAACGCCCTCACTTAAAAATAGCGTGGCAAAGGTATGACGTGCCAAATGAAAGGTTACTTTCTTTTCTACAAGGCAGTCAATCAGTTGAGATATTCTCT
The DNA here is from genome assembly GCF_001278115.1 of Flavobacterium akiainvivens. GTDB lineage: Bacteria > Bacteroidota > Bacteroidia > Flavobacteriales > Flavobacteriaceae > Flavobacterium > Flavobacterium akiainvivens. The sequence goes on from NZ_LIYD01000005.1 coordinate 2,051,635, forward strand.
TTAAGCTGTCATTACAAATCGTATTTGATGGTACAGGAAATACCTTTCCGTCCTTTGACAATCCTGCATATTTTTCAATAATCATTTTTGGAATATCTAAGAGCATTACGTTTGATGATGTAGCTGTTTTCTTTCTTCGCACAATAATCCACCTGTTACCGTCAAAAAAATCTTGGATATTGCTATTTTTAAGTCCTTTCATATCTGAATAGGAAAGACCTGTAAAGCAACTGAAAACAAACAGGTCTTTAACTAATTCGTCTTTCTTTTTATCGCAGTTGAACGTTACGAGCTGTTCCAATTCATTACGCAATAGATAACCTCGGTCTTTATCCTTTTTGGTATTCTTGTATTCGCTGAACGGATTAAAAGCAAGATGCTTTCTGCTCATTGCCAATCGGCAAAGCGTAGTAAATCCAATCATATACAGCCAAATGGTGTTGTGTGTTAAACTTTGGTCGTCACGCAGGTAGTAATTAAAGTCCTGCACAAAATCAGGTGTAAGGTCGTTAAAGGACACATCGGAATAGCCGTATTTTGTAAGTGCAAAATTTCGAAGATGTTTCAAAAGTATTTTGTATTTACTGCGTGTGCCATTTACCCGAAGTCCACTATTAACCTTTTTCTCATAGTCCAATAGGAACTGTTCATAGAATTTGAAAAAGGTCAGTTCTCCGCTTTCCATCCCAAGAACGGCATTTTTAAGTTTAGCACTGTTTACAGCCCCCTCATTCTTCAGAATTTTGGAATAGCATTCCTCAATACCCGAACGAATTTTGTCAAGTTTCCTGTTTGTGTCTTGTGCTTCTCGGCTTTTACCTAAAACCCTGCCGTACTTCAAATCCCAATTTGTTGCGGAAATATCCAGCTTTGTACTGAATGCAGACTGTTTGCCGTTTACGGTAATTCTGCACATAACCGTAACTTTTCCGTTTTTCTTTGGTGCATTCTTTTTCAGGTAGAACAATACCTTAAACGTTGATTTTTTTGTCGTTTCCATACTCACAATTCTTAATGATAAAATTAAACTTATGTGAGCTGCGGAACAATATGAAAAACTATGCAGAAAGCTGAAATACAGTATTTTAAAACGATTGTTTCTAATATTTAAAAGTAACGTTTTAGTAACCTTACTTTTGCCAAACCTCGCTTTTTCCTGCTTTTTACCTCATTACCAAAAAATCATAAAACGGCTGTAAAGCCTTTATTTACAACCGTTTTGCCTGTTATTAATCTTTGATGTATTTTTACTGAAACTTTATTTTAAAAGTATCTTATTTATCAGAATAATGCCCTAAAGCAGACACAATAGTTACAGTAACCACAGCCTCTACTACAGAGTAAATAAGTCTATCCTTTTGGTTTATTCTCCTTGACCAATAACCGGCAAGTTCATGCTTTAACTGTTCGGGCTGGCCAGTACCTTCATAAGGGTGTTCGGATAATTCAATAAAAAGCATTTCAATTTTTTTGATGTTGGCTTTATTGCCGGATTTGAAATGCTTCTCCAAATCTTTTTCTGCCTTAGGCGTTACTTCAACCCTAAACTTCCCCATACATCATCAGGATTAACTTCCTTTTTCTTCTTGCTCGCGGCAGATTTTTTAACCATGGCTACAAACTCGGGGTCATAAGGTGTTTCAATTACCTCTACCCCTTTGCTTTCTTTGGTAAAAAACTCAAGCATAGACAGCAATGCCTTACCGGCCTTGGTGCGCTCGTTTATTTTTAAGGTTATTGTTGTCATACTCCTGATTTATAACTACAAAAATACAAAAACAAACTGTAAAGATTTAGTACCTTTACGGCCTTATTTTTCTTCACATAAATGAAAAAAACTAAAATAGCCATTAACGGTTTCGGGCGCATAGGCCGCAACCTGTTCCGGCTGCTTATAAACCACCCCGCCATAGAGGTGGCCGCCGTAAACGACATTGCCGATGCCCGCACCATGGCGCACCTGCTTAAGTATGACAGCATACACGGCATCCTTCAGCACGAAGTTCATCACACCGAAGACAGCCTTATTATAGATGGTAAACCCGTGCCGTTTATTCGCCAGAAAAGCGTTCAGGATATTAACTGGGCGCAATATGATATTGACATAGTAATTGAATCAACCGGGCGCTTTAAAACGCTTGACGATGCACAGCAGCATTTGGATTCGGGCGCAAAACGGGTTATTCTTTCTGCCCCGCCGGAAGACGACCGCATTAAAACCATTGTTTTGGGCGTAAACGAACATATACTTGATGGTACCGAGCTTGTAATTTCTAACGCCAGCTGTACCACAAACAACGCCGCACCCATGATGAAAATCATAAACGACCTATGCGGTATTGAGCAGGCGTATATTACAACAGTACACTCATATACGACCGACCAGAGCCTGCACGACCAGCCGCATAAAGACCTGCGCCGTGCCCGTGGCGCTGCCCAAAGCATTGTGCCCACTACAACGGGGGCTGCCAAGGCGCTGACCAAGATTTTCCCGCAGTTTGTGGGCAAAATAGGCGGCGGTGGCATACGCGTGCCGGTACCCGATGGTTCGCTTACTGATATTACCTGCTATGTAAGCCGCGAGGTGAGCATTGAAGAGATAAACGCAGCCTTTAAGACGGCATCGCAAAACGGGCTTACCGGCATCCTGGCCTATACCGAAGACCCTATAGTATCGGTAGATGTGCTGGGCAACCGCCATTCGTGCCTGTTTGACGCACAACTTACATCGGTCATAGACAAAATGGTAAAGGTTGTGGGCTGGTATGATAACGAGATTGGCTATTCGTCAAGGATTATAGATTTGATTATGTACACGAGCAGGGGGTAATTTACCAACTCTGCTTTTAAATAACAAGTTGCCTGACGAAATGCTGATTTTGTCGGGCATTTTTTATTATTTTGCCAATTACAGGCACACACTATTTATTTTTTCCTTAAATTGGTAGAACCAAATCTTTTAAAAAGCATATGAGCCAAATAACCCGATTATTTGATTTTCCGTATTACCAGCTTGAGAAATACAACCTTGAGAAAGCGCTTGTTACAAAGCATGGCGAAGAATGGGTGGCTACCTCAACGCAGGAGTATATAGACCAGGCCAATACTTTTAGCCGTGGCCTGCTGCGCCTGGGCATTAAAAAAGACGATAAGATTGCCGTTATATCGCACAACAACCGCACCGAGTGGAATATTGCCGATATAGGCATATTGCAAACGGGTGCGCAAAACGTGCCGGTATACCCTACCATATCTGAAGATGATATTGAATATATACTTAACCACAGCAACTCGCAATATGTTATTGTAAGCAACCAGGAACTGTTTGACAAGGTTAGTGCCATAAGAGGCAAGGTTGCAGGCCTTAAGGACATTTATTCGTTTGAAGAAGTGCCCGGCTGCAAAAACTGGAAAGAAATACTGGAACTTGGCAAAGACACGTCTAACCAAAGCGAGGTGGACAGCATTAAGCAAACCATTGGTACCGATGACCTTGCCACCATTATATACACTTCGGGCACTACAGGAAGGCCCAAGGGCGTAATGCTTTCGCATAAAAACATTGTGAGTAATGTACTGATGAGCGAAGAGCGCGTGCCGTTTGAAAAGGGCCAGAGCGTGGCACTGAGCTTCCTCCCCGTGTGCCACATTTATGAGCGCATGATACTGTACATTTACCAGTATGTGGGGGTTAGCATTTATTTTGCCGAAAGCATTGAAAAGGTAAGCGCTAATATTAAGGAGGTTAAGCCGCACGTTATTACGGCTGTGCCGCGCCTGCTGGAAAAAGTGTACGATGCCATTATTGCCAAAGGCTCTGACCTTACCGGCATTAAACGCAAACTGTTCTTTTGGGCGGTTGATGTGGGCCAGGCTTATGAGCCGTATGGTGCAAACGGCGTTTGGTATGGCTTTAAGTTATGGATAGCCCGCAAACTGATTTTCAGCAAGTGGAAAGCCGGCCTTGGCGGAAATTTAGGCCTTATGGTTAGCGGCAGCGCTGCCATACAGCCACGCCTTGCCCGTGTATTTGCAGCCGCTGAAATTCCGGTAATGGAGGGCTACGGCCTTACCGAAACATCGCCCGTTATAGCGGTTAACGACCAGCGCAACCACGGCTTTAAAGTGGGTACTGTGGGCAGGCCGCTTAAAGGCGTAGAGGTTAAAATTGCACAGGACGGCGAGATACTGACCAAGAGCGACAGCGTAATGATGGGTTACTATAACGACCCTGAAAAAACGGCCGAGGTTATTACCGACGGCTACTTCCACACGGGAGATATTGGCGAGGTAGACAAAGACGGTTTCCTTAAAATAACCGACCGCAAGAAAGAGATGTTTAAAACCAGCGGCGGTAAGTATATTGCCCCCCAGCTGCTTGAAAATGCCATGAAGCAAAGCCGCTTTATAGAGCAGGTTATGGTAATAGGCGATGGCGAAAAGATGCCTGCAGCCTTTATACAGCCTGATTTTGCCTTTGTTAAGCAATGGGCGCAGCGCAAAGGGCTAAGTGTTGACAGCAACGAGCAAATTGCCCAAAGCAAAGAAGTGCACGACCGCATACAGGAGGAAGTAGATGCCGTAAACAAGAAATTTGGCCACTGGGAGCAGGTTAAGAAATTTGAAATTACGCCCGATGTATGGAGCGTAGAGGGCGGTGAAATGACACCTACCCTAAAACTGAAGCGAAAAGCAGTAAAAGAAAAGTACCAGAAACTGTATGACAAGATATATCGTGAGTAGATTTTTGGATTGTTCGATTATTAGATGATCCGACAGCCATTTAAAAGTACCTACCAGCCTTCGGGCTGGTTTTTTTATTCCATAATACAAGGTCGAAGAATCCAAAAATCCAATCATCGAACAATCTAATTACCAAATCAACAATTGTTAAAAATTTAACGCAACCCTTTAACATAACCGGCATCTAAGTAAAAAAACCAATCACTTTATTATTGCTTGTTATGAAAAAAACCTTACTATCGCTACTGTGCATGCCATTTTTGGCTGCGGCACAGGCCGGCTCTTTTGACACCTCTTTTGCTGTTACCGGTAAAAAAACAGAGTACGTCCAGCAACACCTTACCCGAGGTTACCGCATTGCCGTGCTGCCCGATGGCGCTATACTTACCGCCGGGATTAATTATGTGCCGAGTGAAGGCGTTTCTTTCCTTGGCGGTTTTGTGAGCAAACACCTTGAAAACGGCGATATAGACACCTCTTTTGGCAACAACGGCATTACGTATTTTGCTAATCCCAGCAGTTTAAACTGTTTTATAACCGGGCTTAAAGTACAGCCGGACGGTAAAATTTTAGTAAGCGGCTCTATAAACGGCGAGGGAGAGCTAAGGCGCTTAAAAGCAGACGGTTCGCCCGATACTGCTTTTGGCAACAACGGGGTGGTACAGGTAGCACCGCAGCATGTGGGCTGTATGGCGCTGGCCCCTGACGGTAAGATTATTGCCTTAGGCCAGTACTGGAACGGCCAGATAAACGTATACAAAATATGCCGCTACAAAGCCAATGGCAGTATCGACACCGGCTTTGGCACTAACGGTATTGTGTATGCTGATGTTACCGATTATAAGTTTGATATTGCTACTGATGTTGTAGTGCAGCCTGATAATAAAATTGTTATATCTGGCAAATCATACCTTAACCTTGAAAATGGCGTGGTTAGCCGTTTTAACGAAGACGGCAGCCCTGACACCACATTTGCTAATAACGGTGTGGCTATTGTTGCACTTTCGCCCGACCAGGGTAACGGTTCGCTTGAAACCATAGCGCTGCAACCTGACGGCAAAATTGTGGCGGCGGGCTATGCCATAGGGCTTTTTGGCACCGGGGGCTTTAACTCAACCAACCCGGCTGTGGCGAGGCTAAATGTTGATGGCAGTATAGATACCGGCTTCGGTACAGACGGAAAAATAGTACTGCCCACTGTGTTTAATGCTAACGACCAGTTTAAGTGCCTGCACCTGCAAGGCGATGGCAAAATACTGGCCGGTGGCAATGCAGCCTACCCTTTTCCGTACCTGCGCACCTACCACTACCTTACACGGTTTACCAGCAATGGCGAAGTAGACGAAACCTTTGGCGATGAAGGCAAATTGGTTCATGATTTTACGGGTAATAACGGCGATTACATGAATTATCTGGAAGACATATCCCAAATGGCAGACGGACGTATTGTTACCGCAGGCTTTAGCGGGATAGATATGTACTATGAAATGAAAATGATTATATGCCGCTTTAAAAATGACGATACCGTGGGTATACAAAGCCTGGAAGCACCTGCATTTACAATACATCCTAACCCGGCAACTGACATTATAAACATAGCATTACCCGCAGGCAGCTGTGCTGCGCAGCTGTATAACCTGCAGGGGCAACTGGTACTTAACCAGCCTCGCGAAGGCTTTACGGGCAGCATATCGCTTAGCGGGCTTGCAGCGGGCAGCTATATCCTGAACCTGGCTACTGACAGCGGTACGGCATCGCACAAAATTATAAAGCTGTAGGTATTAGTTATAAGAGCCACTAATTTCACGAATCTGCACTAATATATTTTGTGTACATTCGTGAAATTAGTGGCTTTCTTTTTTAAATCAATTCCTCTATGAAAAAACTGTGGTTGCTTGTTGCGTTTGTTGCCCTTGGCTCACTTGCCGTAATGGGCTATGAGGATGCTGCCAATGATTACATTAGCTACACCGCCAACCTTTCTCAAGAAAAAGTAATCCTGTATTATAAAGATGCTGGCGGCAAACGCATAAAAAGTTTGGGCAACCTTAAAAAGCATGTGGAGGCAAGCGGACAAACACTGCTTTTTGCCATGAACGGCGGCATGTACAGCCCCAAACGTGAGCCTGTGGGCTTGTATATAGAAGATTTTAAAACCCTTTCCCCTGCCGATACAGCTTCCGGTAAGGGTAATTTTTACCTGAAGCCTAACGGTATTTTTTACATTGACGGCAAAGGTAAGGCGGGCATTAGTAAAACGGAAGATTTTAAGCCTGCCAACAACATAAAGTACGCCACACAAAGCGGCCCCATGCTGGTTATAAACGGCGCTATACACCCGGCGTTTAAAGAAGGTTCAGATAATGTGAACATCCGCAACGGGGTGGGCATACTGCCCGATGGCAGCATACTGTTGTGCATGAGCAAAGAGAAAGTCAATTTTTATGACTTTGCTCAATATTTTAAAAACAAAGGATGTAAAAATGCCTTATATTTAGATGGTTATGTAAGCCGCACCTATGCTCCATCTGAAAAATGGGAACAAACAGACGGCAACTTTGGCGTGATAATAGGTGTTATAAAACACAGATATGAAATGGTTACTCCTCTTACTGCTTGTACCCTTTAGCCTCCTGGCACAAATTGGCCCTAACAATACCGTGAGTGGCAACAATGTGCTTTTTAGCGGCACGGTATACCTTGACAGCGTTGCGATTGACATCAACAAAACGTTTCTTGACCCTGATAATATACAATCTATATCGTTTGGTGTTGCAAGCCAGGACAGTATTCAGGGTGCGCCAAAAGCCGTGTATATTAGCCGCAAGGTGCCTTCCCCGTTAACAAAACTCAGCACTGTGTATGTAAAAGATTCTGTACACGTAAAATTTTTGGTAGACGACAGCTATATAGAAAAACCGGAGGAATACCTTATAGAAACAAGCTGTATAAAAAGTGTTTCGGTTTTAGATAATACTAAGGGCGTTACACACAACCCGCCCTCAATAATTTTACACATTACCACCCGGAAAGAAAAGGAATGAGCATTAAAACACTATATTTAGCGTAACAAACCAGTGATTTATGAAACGTTTTTTAACCATAGCCGCTATAGTGCTTATTCCGTTTGCGGGCATATATCTGTATGGTGCCATGCCTGGTAATATTTTTACCGAAACCGCCCTTAAAAACTACGAGCGGGAGGCCGTTAGCAATAAAAGCTTCATTATTTTTACTCCCAATACAAAGGACTATGCCGGTCAATGTGCAGAGGAAGACAAGCGGGGTATACGTTACCCAGGCAAGGCAGCCTATGCACTACTGCACAGCCAGAATTATTTTTCACCCGGCAAAAGGCTTGCAGCCACCCAGATGGAGGAACTGCTTACGCTGCTTAACGACAGCGCTTCTTATGACTGGGGCGAACTGGGCACACCAGAGGTGCACTACTATTTTACTTTTCATGATAATGCCGATAAATGTATAGGTGTAACCACCATAGACCTTTTAGGCCAGACCTACTCCTACCCGCCTACGGCCCATATGAAATGGGGCCTTTTAAATAAGATGGACAGGGTAAAACAGATAATTGACCAAAAATAGTTGTGTCCCGGCGCTATAATTTTTACTTTCGCTACAAATCACCAATAAATGAAACGCCTTTTACCCCTACTCTTCATTGCCCTGTGCCTTACCGCCTGCAATAACGAAACCATTATCGCCAACGATGCTATTGATGCCAAAACGCGCAACATTATAAAGCAAAAGAACGACAGTATTATGCTGGGCCTTAAAACAGGCAGCCAGCGTATTTTTAAAAACATTGCTACTGAGTATTTTATGAATAATATTCAGGTGCAAACCAAAAACCTGTACAGGGCCCTGCGCCGCCTTGACGGCTATAAGGTATATGACCAGTATGAGGTTAGCGGTAAAAAAGCGTTTGACCTGGTGCACATCCCCAACGAAAAGAAACGTTACACCTACAGCTATACCGCCGGGGCTGCAACCAGCTTTGTGTGCATTATGGAACTTGAAATGGGCAAAGACACCGGCGCCGTAGCCGCCATGTATGCCCTTGTTGACAATCAGTGGAAACTGGACCGCCTTGATGCCTTTATGCTTACCGCAGACGGAAAAACGGCTATTGAACTGTATGAGGAAGGCAAGAAAGCCGAGAAAGCAGGCAACACTTATGAATGTGTATATTATGCGGCCAATGCCGCGCAAATGATAGAAACCTATAAAAATACCGGCTTTGAGCCTGATAATGCCCGGAAAATCATCCTGTTTAAAAAGAATATTGAAAACCAGCTGATTGATTTTCCGTATACGCTGGAAAATGTGCCCGGAAAACCGGTACTGACAGGCATTTTTACGCAGCCACGCGAGGGTGGTAAATTCCACTACGCTATTAGCTATGAAACCAAGACCCCGGTTAGCAACCTGGCTGCCCTTAGCAAGGAGTATGACCTGGTTAAGGCCGAGGTTAAAAAGGTGTTTAGTGGCATTAACTTTGACAAGAGCCTGTATGAGTTTAAGGCACTTAATATTGATGCCGCAGAAGACCGCATTACAGACTCATACATTTTTACATACTAATGCTGCCTGAAAAAGAGCTGAAGCACCTGAGCAAATTTATGAGCCTGGTGCTGCGCCACAAGCCCGAAACCATAGGCCTTGAGCTCGATGCAAACGGCTGGGCGCCTGTAGACACCCTTATTGCAAAAATGCAGGCGGCAGGTAATACCATTGATAAAGACATACTAAACCACCTTGTAGCCACTAACGAAAAGAAGCGTTTTGCGTTTGATGAAACCGGCAGTAAAATTCGTGCAAGCCAGGGGCATTCGGTAACCATCGACCTGGGCTATACAGCACAGCAGCCGCCCGAAATACTGTTTCATGGCACGGCAGCCCACAACCGTGATGTTATTCTTACAGAGGGGCTTAAAAAGGGCTCACGCCACCACGTGCACCTCAGCACTAATATTGATACGGCCAGGCAGGTAGGCAGCAGGCACGGTAGCCCGTTGGTGCTTACAGTACAATCGGGCACTATGCATAAAGACGGTTTTGCGTTTTATGAGTCGGAGAACGGGGTTTGGTTAACCGATAGCGTACCGGCTGAATATTTGGGTTTATGATAAAAATCCCCACCATACACGGCATTATAGAACGGCGCATGCTGATTAACTATGCCATAGACCCCGTTGTAGCACAAAGCCAGCTACCGGCATCCTTCAGGCCGCTGCTGCACAACGGCAGCGCTATAGGCGGTATTTGCCTCATCCGCCTGACGGGAATAAAGCCCAAGGCAATGCCTTTTTTGCCCGGTATAGCCAGCGAAAACGGCGCCCACCGCTTTGCCGTGGAATGGGATGAAAACGGGGTGACCAAACAGGGCGTGTACATTCCGCGCCGCGATACCTCAAGCAGGCTTAACGCGCTGGCAGGCGGCAGGATTTTTCCCGGGAAGCACTACAAGGCCAACTTTAAGGTAACCGAGCAAAACGGGCATTACAACGTGGGCTTTACCAGTAGCGATGCCACTACCCTCTCGGTTAAAGCTACAGAAACCAATACGTTTAACAGCCCCGTGTTTGGTAGCAACCTTGATATGGCCTCGGCCTTCTTTAAAAACGGCTGCCAGGGCTACACACCGGGCGCAGGCGGTTTTGATGGCCTTACCCTGCATACCTACAGCTGGCAGGTGCAGCCCCTTGATGTTGAAACGCTGCAATCGTCTTATTTTGATGATGAAACAATCTTCCCGAAAGGGTCGGTTACCTTTGACAACGCCCTACTTATGAAAAACATAGAGCACGAATGGCGGGTGGGCAAGAAAATAAGCTGATTTTTTAAACCAAAAAAGTTGCACAGGTCATTTTCTCGATATATCGTGAATTTTTTTGAAGCAACATTTGGAACAACGTAAACTTTTTAGGTGCAGGTTCTTTTTTCAGTCCTGAAAAAAAATTCACGATATATCGTGAATTTTTAGAGCGCCGGATGATTCTGATACCCCTGACTAAAGCCGGGGGCAAATTATAATTTGGGTTCGGGTTACAAAACCTGAAACTTTACCCGAGGATTTTAATTCAGGCTATCGAAAATTCTAAAAATCGAACCATCCAAAAATCGAATCTCAAACTCCAAAAGTGAAATATTAAGCCCTATTTACACCTGCCTGAAAGAAAAATCCTAAATATTTTTACAATAAAATTACTTATATTTACGTATGCAGGCATAGCATTTTTTTGCTTAACATAAAATACTTCTAAATTTAATATGCGTGCATACTATTTTTTACTATATTTGAAATAACTAACCTGTATGAAGGAGAAGACAATAGATTATATACTGAGGGCTACATGGCAGGCAGTATCGCGCATGTATAATGAGGAAGCCGCCAAGTATGGCGCAAGCATGTCAGTAGGTTTTGCCCTCTTAAGTATTGATAAAGAGCAGGGTATACCCAGCACAGCCCTTGGCCCGCAAATGGGCATGGAGGCCACAAGCCTTACACGTACGCTGAAAAGCATGGAAGATAAAGGACTGATTGTCAAGAAGAAAAACCCGGTAGACGGCCGCGGTGTGCTGATAAACCTTACCAAGCTGGGCAAGGAAAAACGCGACCTGAGCAAAGACAGGGTACTGACGTTCAATGAGGTAATAAAACAGCACATACCGCAGGAAAAGCTGGATGCCTTTATTGAAGTAGCCGAAAAAATAAACGAGTTAATAGCTGACCGGCAGATATTTACAAACGACGGCGACAGCAAATAACAACAAACTATAAACCACAAACTTCTAAACATAAAGCATGAAACGCACCATTAAAAAGGCGGCCGTTATAGGCTCCGGCGTTATGGGCAGCGCCATTGCGGCCCATTTTGCCAATATTGGCGTAGAAGTCCTGCTGCTGGACATCCCCCCAAGGGAACTTACCGAAGCAGAACAAAAAAAAGGCTTATCACTTACAGATAAGGCAGTTAGAAACCGTATAGTGAACGACCACCTGGCCAATTCGCTAAAGAGCAGCCCTTCCCCTATTTACCATAAAAAGTTTGCCAGCCGCATATCTACAGGCAATACCGAAGACGATATGCACAAAATTGCAGAGGCCGACTGGATAATAGAAGTGGTAGTTGAACGCCTGGATATCAAGCAGAAAGTGTTTGAACAGGTAGAAAAATACCGCAAACCGGGCACCCTGATTACCTCAAACACCTCGGGTATCCCCATCAAATTTATGAGCGAAGGCCGCAGTGAAGACTTCCAGAAGCACTTTTGCGGCACGCACTTCTTTAACCCTCCCCGTTATTTAAAGCTTTTCGAAATCATTCCCGGCCCGCAAACAAGCATGGAAGTACTTGATTTCCTGAACAATTACGGCGAGCAGTTCCTTGGCAAGACATCGGTAGTGGCAAAAGACACCCCGGCGTTTATAGGCAACCGTATAGGCATTTACGGCATTATGAGCCTGTTCCACCAGGTTAAAGAACTGAACCTGACCATAGAAGAGGTAGACAAGCTTACCGGACCGGTTATAGGCAGGCCTAAGAGTGCCACCTTCCGCACGGTAGATGTGGTGGGCCTTGATACCCTGGTACACGTAGCTAACGGTATTTATGAAAACTGCCCTGAGGATGAGCAGCACGAACTGTTTAAACTACCGGATTTCATCAATAAGATGATGGAAAACAAGTGGTTGGGCAGCAAAAGCGGACAAGGTTTCTATAAAAAAGTAGACAAAGACATACTGGCCTTAGACCTTGATACACTTGAATACCGTGCGCAGAAAAAAGCATCATTCGCCACCCTTGAACTTACCAAAACCATTGATAAACCGATAGATAGGTTTAAAGTACTGGTTGGCGGGCAGGACAAGGCCGGCGAGTTTTACCGCAAGAACTTTGCAGGCACCTTTGCTTATGTAAGTCACAGAGTACCGGAGATTACCGACGACCTGTACAAGATAGACGATGCCATGAAAGCCGGTTTCGGCTGGGAAAACGGCCCCTTTGAAATATGGGATGCCGTGGGCGTTGAAAAAGGGCTTGAGCTTATAAAAGCCGAAGGACTTGAAGCGGCACAGTGGGTTAACGACATGATAGCCAGTGGTGTAAAAAGCTTTTACACCATTAAAGAAGGCGCTACCTATTACTACGATTTGGCCTCGAAATCGCACAAAAAGGTGCCGGGACAGGATGCCTTCATTATACTGAACAACATCCGCGAAAGCAAGAAAATATGGAGCAACAGCGGTGCTATAATCCAGGACCTGGGCGATGGCATCATCAACCTTGAGTTCCAGAGTAAAATGAACACCATAGGCGGCGATGTGCTTCAGGGCATTAACAAGGCCATAGACCTTGCCGAGAAAGAATATGACGGCCTTGTTATTGGTAACCAGGCAGCTAACTTCTCGGTGGGCGCTAACATAGGCATGATCTTCATGATGGCCGTAGAGCAGGAATATGATGAGCTTAACATGGCCATCAAACTGTTCCAAGACACCATGATGCGCGTGCGCTACTCGTCTATTCCTGTGGTAGTTGCACCGCACGGCATGACCCTGGGCGGTGGCTGCGAAATGAGTATGCACGCCGATAAAGTGGTGGCTGCCGCAGAAACCTACATTGGCCTTGTGGAATTTGGCGTAGGCGTCATCCCCGGCGGCGGCGGCTCTAAAGAGATGGCTCTCAGGGCCTCTGACCTTTGGCATAAAGACGACGTGGAGCTGAACGTATTGCGCGAATACTTCCTTACCATTGGTACTGCAAAAGTCTCAACCTCAGCCTATGAGGCGTATGATTTGGGCATCCTGCAAAAAGGTAAAGACGTGGTGGTGGTTAACAAAGACCGCCAGATTGCCGAAGCCAAAAAGCACGCCAAACTACTGGCCGAAGCGGGCTATACAGCACCTATTCGCCGTAAGGACGTTAAAGTACTGGGCAAGCAGGCGCTGGGTATGTTCCTTGTAGGGACAGACAGTATGGAGGCCGGCCACTACATTAGCGAGCACGACAAGAAGATTGCCAACAAGCTGGCCTATGTTATGGCCGGTGGCGATTTGAGTGAGGCAACGCTGGTTAGCGAGCAGTACTTACTTGATTTAGAGAGGGAAGCATTCCTTTCATTAACCGGAGAACGTAAAACCCTCGAAAGGATTCAATTCATGTTAACGAAAGGAAAACCACTTAGAAATTAAGGGTTTGCGTGGAATCTTCAATCTAAAATCTGAAATCTGAAATGAAAACCGCATATATAGTTAAGGCTTACCGCACTGCGGTAGGAAAAGCTCCCAAGGGAGTCTTTAGGTTTAAGCGACCTGACGAGCTGGCCGCCGAAACCATACAGTTCATGATGAATGAGCTACCTGAATTTGACAAAACGCGTATAGACGACGTTATGGTGGGCAACGCCATGCCCGAAGCCGAGCAGGGGCTCAACTTTGCACGCCTCATATCGCTTATGGGGCTTAGTGTAGACGATGTTCCGGGCGTTACCGTTAACCGTTACTGTGCCAGCGGGTTAGAAACCATTGCCATGGCAACCGCCAAGATACAGAGCGGTATGGCCAAATGCATTATAGCCGGCGGTTCTGAAAGTATGAGCTACATACCCATGGGCGGTTACAAGCCGGTGCCGGATTATAAATATGCCAAAGCCGGCCATGAAGACTATTACTGGGGCATGGGGCTCACCGCCGAAGCTGTTGCTAAACAGTTTAAAGTAAGCCGCGAAGACCAGGATGAGTTTGGTTACCTGTCGCACCAAAAAGCCCTTAAAGCCCAGGCTGAAGGCAAATTTGACCGCCAGATTGTACCCATAACCGTTGAAGAAGTGTACGTTGACGGCAACGGCAAGAAGGCCATCCGTAACTATACGGTAACCAAAGACGAAGGCCCGCGTGCCGATACATCTGTTGAGGCATTGGGCAGGCTGAAGCCCGTTTTTGCAGCCGATGGTAGTGTTACGGCAGGTACGTCATCGCAAATGAGCGACGGTGCCGCCTTTGTAATGGTGATGAGCGAAGACATGGTGAATGAGCTTGGTCTTGAGCCTATTGCCCGCCTGGTAAGCTATGCCGCAGCCGGTGTAGAACCCCGCATTATGGGTATTGGCCCTGTAAAAGCCATCCCGAAAGCCGTTAAAATGGCGGGGCTGGAACTGGAAGATATTGAGCTAATTGAGCTTAACGAAGCCTTTGCATCGCAGTCGCTTGCCGTGATACGTGAGTTGGGCCTTAACAAAGATATTGTAAACGTAAACGGCGGCGCTATTGCACTGGGCCACCCGCTGGGTTGTACGGGCGCTAAGCTGTCGGTTCAGCTTTTTGATGAAGCCAAACGCCGTGGCAATAAGTATGGTATGGTAACCATGTGTGTGGGTACGGGCCAGGGCGCCGCAGGCGTATTCGAAATTCTATAAAGCCCCCCAACCCCCGAAGGGGGAGTTTGACGACAACGTAAGTATTGAAATTATTAGAAGTATAACCAAACACCTATTGACCCCTGATAGGCATTCCCCCTTTGGGGGTTAGGGGGCTTATTATGTCTGAAGTAACTGAAAAAGAAATAGTTCGTGGAGGGCAATTCTTAATAAAAGAAACCAAATCTGACGATATTTTTACTCCCGAAGACTTTTCGGAAGAACAGGAAATGATGCGCGACTCGGTTAAAGAGTTCATTGACCGTGAGATATGGCCTAATAAAGACCGCTTTGAAAAGAAAGACTATGCTTTTACTGAAGAAAGCATGCGCAAGGCCGGGGAGCTTGGTTTCCTTGGTGTGGCCGTGCCTGAAGAATACGGCGGGCTGGGTATGGGCTTTGTGAGCACCATGTTGGTTTGCGACTACATCAGCGGGGCAACAGGCTCGTTTTCAACAGCTTTTGGTGCACATACAGGTATTGGCACTATGCCGATTACCCTTTACGGAACCGAAGAGCAAAAGCTAAAATACGTACCCAAACTGGCCTCAGGCGAGTGGTTTGGCGCCTACTGCCTTACCGAACCGGGCGCGGGCAGCGATGCCAACTCCGGTAAAACCAAGGCGGTACTGAGCGAAGACGGTACGCATTACAAGATTACCGGGCAGAAAATGTGGATATCTAATGCAGGATTCTGTAGTGTATTCATTGTATTTGCCCGTATTGAAGATGATAAAAATATTACCGGCTTCATCGTTGAAAACCATGCTGATAACGGCATTACCCTTGGCGAGGAAGAACACAAACTGGGCATCCGCGCCTCATCTACCCGCCAGGTGTTCTTTAACGAGACCAAAGTTCCGGTAGAAAACATGCTGAGCGAGCGCGGCAACGGCTTTAAGATTGCCATGAACGCCCTTAACGTGGGCCGTATCAAGTTGGCCGCTGCCTGCCTTGACGCACAGCGCCGCACGATATCCGGTGCTGTTAAGTATGCCAACGAGCGCGTACAGTTTAAAACCCCAATCGCAAATTTTGGCGCTATAAGGGCCAAACTGGCTGAGATGGCTGCAAGCTGCTACGCCGGTGAAAGCGCCGCTTACAGGGCCGCTAAAAGCATTGAAGACCGTATTAATGCACGCGTGGCCGCGGGCGAAAGCCACCAGGATGCCGAGCTGAAAGGCGTTGAGGAATTTGCCATAGAATGTTCTATCCTTAAGGTAGCCGTGAGCGAGGACATCCAGAATTGTAGTGACGAGGGCATTCAGATATTTGGCGGTATGGGCTTTAGCGAAGATACCCCTATGGAAAGCGCCTGGAGGGATGCACGTATTGCACGTATTTACGAAGGCACCAACGAGATAAACCGCATGCTATCTGTAGGTATGCTGATTAAAAAAGCCATGAAAGGCCACGTTGACCTGCTGGGCCCTGCCATGAAAGTGGCTGAGGAACTGATGGGCATTCCGTCTTTCGATACGCCTGATTACAGCGAACTTTTCGCAGAAGAAAAGGAAATCATAGGCAAGCTTAAGAAAGCATTCCTGATGGTGGCAGGCAGCGCCGTTCAAAAATATGGCCCTGCGCTTGACGAACACCAGCAACTGCTTATGGCAGCCGCCGATATACTGATTGAGATTTACATGGCCGAATCGGTTATTTTACGTACCGAGAAACTGGCTAAATCTAAAGGTGCTGATGCTGTTAAAGAACAGATTGCCATGGCGCAGCTGTACCTGTACCACGCGGTAGACCTTGTAAACACTAAGGGTAAAGAAGGTATTGCCTCTTTTGCCGAAGGTGATGAGCAGCGCATGATGCTTATGGGCCTTAAACGCTTTACCAAGTATGCCAACCTGCCCAATGTGGTAGCACTACGCGAAACTATTGCGGCTAAAATTGTTGACGAAAACGGTTATCCGTATTAAGATAAAGTTTTGTTTTTTAGTTAAGAAAAACCGCTGCTCCTTGGGGGAAGCAGCGGTTTTTTATTTTCCAAAAGCCTGTGTTTCAAGGCTAATATCTTTACTTTCCAGCACCGATGTTTCTTTAGTCAAAAACTCATCTACACTGCGGGCGCACTCACGGCCCTCGCTAATGGCCCACACCACAAGGCTTTGCCCACGGCGAATATCGCCGCAGGCAAATACTTTGGGATAAGACGTTTTATAGGTTACCTCATCGGCCACAATGTTACCGCGGGCATCTTTAGCTATATCATATCGGTCAATGAGCAGTTGTTCCGGTCCGGTGAAACCAATCGATATCAGCGCCATATCACACGGAATGATACGTTCGGTTCCCTCTTTCTCTACCGACCTCAGCCTCTTGCCATCCGGCGAGAAAACCCAGTGTAAATCAGCCACCTTAAGCCCTGTAATGTTGCCGTCTTCATCGCCAATAAACTCTTTGCTCACCGTAGCGAAAAGCCTCTCACAGCCTTCTTCCTGCGATGATGACGTGCGGTACACATCCGGATATTCCGGCCATGGGGTGTACAATGGCCTGTCGGTTCCCGGCTGATGCATCAACGCCAACTGTGTAACGCTCTTAGCCCCCTGGCGGATGCTCGTGCCTACACAGTCGCTGCCTGTATCGCCACTACCAATGATTACCACATGCTTTCCTTTAGCATTTAACTCAACATCAACAATATTGCTTTCCGTTTCGGCATGCGCCAACGGGTCTTTACCTGCCACACGCTTGTTTTGCTGTTTCAGGAATTCCATGGCGTAATGGATGCCGTTCAGTTCCCTTCCGGGGATGTCCAGCTTACGCGGAACCATAGCGCCTCCGGCCATAACCACAGCTTCATACTCATGCAAAATGTCAGACAGGAATACGTTTACCCCCACATGGGCATGGTATTTAAAGGTAATACCGGCCTGCTCCATAAGGGTCACGCGGCGGTCTATAACGTTCTTTTCCAACTTAAAATCAGGGATGCCGTAGCGTAAAAGGCCACCTGCTGCATCGTCTTTTTCGTAAATAGTTACGCTGTGCCCAGCCGCGTTAAGCTGCTCAGCGGCAGCCATTCCTGCCGGGCCGCTGCCTATAACCGCCACCCTTTTACCGCTGCGGCTCTCGGGTAAAAACGGCTTCACCAGTCCGCGGGCAAAGGCAATCTCTATAATGTGCTTTTCAATGGCCTCAATAGCTACTGCCGGGCGGTTGATGTTCAGCACGCACGACGATTCGCACGGTGCGGGGCATATCCTGCCGGTAAACTCCGGGAAGTTATTGGTGGAAGCCAGGATCTCATAGGCCTCCTGCCACTGCTCGTTATACACGGCATCGTTAAACTCAGGAATCACGTTACCCAGCGGGCAGCCACTGTGGCAAAACGGCACGCCACAGTCCATACAGCGCGACGATTGCTGTTTCAGCTGTTCCGAATTATAGGTAGCCGTAAATTCTTTGTAATGCTTTATACGCTTTGCTACAGGCTCAGCCTGTGGCAGTTCGCGGTGGTATTCTTTAAATCCTGTTGCTTTTTCCTGCTTCATCGTCTTTCTCTATTTAATTGCCTTGGCCTCAGCCTGTTTTTGCAGCGCCCTTTTGTACTCTTTAGGGAACACCTTTACAAAGCTTGCGGCCTGGTTATCAAAATCTTTCAGTATAAAATTGGCCGTGGCACTGCCCGTATAATCATAGTGTTTTTGCAGCAACCCGAACAGTTCCTCGCGGTCGGCATCGTTGCATTGCTCAAGGTCTATCATTTCGGGGTTACAGCGTTCGGCAAAATCTTTCCTGGTGTCATATATATAGGCAATACCGCCGCTCATACCAGCGCCAAAGTTGCGGCCTATCTTGCCCAGCACCACTACCCTGCCACCGGTCATGTATTCGCAGCCGTGGTCGCCAATGCCCTCTACCACAACGGTAGCGCCACTATTTCGCACACCAAAACGCTCACCCGCACGGCCATAAATATAGGCCTCACCGCTTGTAGCGCCATACAGCACCACGTTGCCCACCACGCTGTTGGCCTCGGGTTTAAAGCCGGCATCTTTAGGCGGAGCGATAATAAGCTTCGCGCCGCTGAGGCCCTTGCCAAAATAATCGTTGGCATCACCCTCTATTTGCAGGGTCAGGCCCTTGGCGGCAAACGCGCCAAAACTCTGGCCCGCAGCGCCATAAAACTTGTAGCTGATGGTATCTTCGGGCAGGCCTTCGCTTTTGTAGACTTTAGTAATCTCATTGCTCAGCACCGTACCGACAGCCCTGTCGGTATTTTTGATTTTGAAGTCGCCGGTAACTTTTTCGGCTTTAGCCAATGCAGGCTGTGCGGTTTCCAGCAGTTGCCAGTCGAGTATTTCACTCAGTCCATGATCTTGCTCTTCCGTCTTGTAAAGGCTGATGTTATCGGGGTTTGGTTCTTTATACAGTATACGCGATAGGTCTATATTCCTGTGCTTCCAGTAGTCAATTTCCTCACGTTGTTTCAGGTTATCCACCTGGCCTATCATTTCATTAACCGTACGGAAACCCAGCTCTGCCATGATTTCGCGCAGTTCTTCGGTAATAAATTTAAACAGGTTTACTACGTGCTCCACCTCCCCGCTAAAGCGGCTGCGCAGTTCCTTATCTTGCGTGGCAACGCCTACAGGACAGGTATTGAGGTGGCATTTGCGCATCAGCACACAGCCTTCTACCACAAGGGCAGCGGTGGCAACACCCCATTCTTCGGCACCCAGCAGGGCGGCAATGGCAATATCACGGCCGGTTTTCATCTGGCCGTCTGCCTGAACGGTAACGCGCGCGCGCAGCTTGTTCTTAATCAGTGTCTGATGGGTTTCGGCGAGACCAAGCTCCCACGGAAGCCCGGCATGCTTAATGGAACTCAACGGCGATGCTCCCGTGCCCCCGTCAAACCCTGAAACCAGCACCACATCAGCCTTGGCCTTTGTAACGCCCGACGCTATGGTACCCACCCCGGCCTTGCTTACCAGCTTTACGCTGATGCGGGCGGCACGGTTGGCATTCTTAAGGTCGAATATCAATTGCGCAAGGTCTTCTATTGAATAAATATCGTGGTGCGGTGGAGGCGAAATCAATCCCACCCCCGGTGTGGCATGGCGTGTGCGGCCTATCCATTCGTCTACTTTTTCGCCCGGCAGCTGCCCGCCTTCGCCGGGTTTTGCGCCCTGTGCCATCTTTATCTGTAGCTCATCGGCCTCGGTAAGGTAGCGGCTGGTAACGCCAAAACGCCCGCTGGCTACCTGCTTGATAGACGAACGCATACTGCCGCCATCTGTAAGCGGGTCATAACGGGCTTCGTCTTCTCCGCCCTCGCCGGTGTTGCTACGCGCGCCCAGCTGGTTCATGGCTAAAGCCAGTGTAGTATGGGCTTCCCACGAAATGGAGCCAAAGCTCATGGCCCCGGTTGAGAAGCGTTTGTAAATGTTCTCGGCAGGTTCTACCTCGTCTATGGAGATGGACTTGCGTTGCTTGTTAAACGCCATCAGGCTGCGGAGCGTACAGGCTTTTTCGCCCTGCTCGTTAACCAGCTTGGAGTATTTCTTAAACAGGTTGTAATCGCCCGACCGTGTGCTTAACTGCAGCAGGTGAATGGTTTGCGGGTTAAAGAGGTGAAATTCACCCTTACGCTTCCATTGCAGTTCGCCACCCACAGGCAGCCTGTCGGCAGGGATCTGGCGGTTAGTAAAGGCAAAACGGTGTTTTATTAGCGCTTCTTCGGCAATATCGTCCAGCTGAAGCCCTTCAATATTAGACACCGAACCCGTAAAATACGTATCTACCACATCGCGGCTTAGGCCCAGGATTTCAAATATCTGCGCTCCCTGGTACGACTGGAATGTTGAGATTCCCATTTTAGAGAACACTTTCAGCAAACCGCCTTTAAGGGCTTCTATGTAGTTGTTTTTCAGCTCTTCGAAAGATAAAGCAGTATCCATCAACCCCTCAGCCTGCCTGTCGCGGATGCTTGCAAAGGCCATATAGGGGTTGATTGCCGTAGCGCCAAAAGCAATAAGGCATGCAGCGTGGTGCACTTCCCAAACATCGCCCGCTTCGACAATAATGCCCACTTCGCCCCTTATGCCTTTACGGATAAGGTGGTGGTGCACCGCCGAAACCAGCAGCAGCGACGGTATGGGTGCGTGGCGACTGTCAATGGCCCTGTCCTGGAGTATGATCATGCGGTAACCGTCTTCAACAGCATCAACGGCATAGCGGCACACGCGGTCGAGCGCTTTTTTAAGTTCGCCGGGGCTGCCATCTGCGCGGAAATAGCCCTGTATGGTCTTGCTCTGGAATGTTCCGGTATCAATACTGCGGATTTTCTCCAAATAGTAATTATCCAATATCGGGTGGCGCAGGATGATGCTGTGCGCCGCCAGTGGGTCTTCCGCTAGTATATTGCCACTTGTACCCGCAAAACTCGCCAAAGACATTACCAACTTCTCACGAATAGGGTCGATAGGCGGGTTGGTAACCTGTGCAAACAGCTGCTTAAAGTAGTTAGCCAGGTGCTGGGGTTCTTTGCTCAGTACGGCAAGCGGAGTATCGGTACCCATAGAGCCCACGGGTTCTTTGCCGGTAAGCGCCATGGGCACAATAAGGTCTTCAATGGCTTCGGTAGTATAGCCAAAAGCCTTTTGGTATTTAAACACCTGGGCATGCGCGAGGGGCGTAAACGTAATACGCGGCTCCGCAATTTTGCCCATGGTAATCTTGTATTTTTCAAGCCATTCGCCATACGGCTTTTGCGCGCAGATGCTCTTTTTAAGCGGGTCGTTAAAAATAATCTCGCCTTTCTCAAGGTCAACCACCAGCATCTTGCCGGGGCGCAGGCGGCCTTTTTTAACCACCTGGCTGGCGTGCAGGCCAAGCACACCACTTTCTGAAGCCAGTATCATACGGCCGTCTTTGGTAATGCTGTAGCGGATTGGGCGCAGGCCGTTGCGGTCGAGTGTGGCGCCTATCATCTTGCCATCGCTAAAACACACGGCGGCAGGGCCATCCCACGGTTCCATAAGGCATGAATGGTATTCGTAAAAGGCTTTCTGTACCGGGTCGAGCGCTTCGTTTTCGTCCCACGCTTCGGGTATCAGCATCATGAGTACGTGCGGTAGTGAACGTCCGCTAAGCATAAGCATCTCTACCATGTTGTCAAGGCTGGCGGAGTCGCTCTGCCTGCCCGGAACCAGCGGCAGCACCATATTTATCTCCTCAGGTGTGAAGTAGGGCGATGCAAAGTTTTTTTCATTGGTACGCAGCCAGTTCAGGTTACCCTGCAATGTGTTTATCTCACCGTTGTGGGCAATGTAACGAAACGGCTGTGCCAGCGCCCAGGACGGGAATGTATTAGTTGCAAAACGCGAGTGCACTAACGCATAAGCGCTTACAAGCCTGCTATTTTGCAGGTCAGGGAAGTAACGGCGCACCTGGTTGCTGGTCAGCTGGCCTTTGTATATAATGGTCTGCGCCGAAAGCGAGGCAATATAAAAACCCGACTCATTTTTGCGAATCGTGCCGTTTATGGTGTGCGAGGCATAGTTGCGCAGTACAAACAACTTGCGCTCAAAGTCGGTATCAACCGTAAGGTTTTCCGGGCGTTTTATAAACACCTGCTCAATTTCGGGCTCTACGCTCAGGGCAGTGTCGCCTATGCCGTTACGGTTTACGGGCACACTACGGTAGCCTAAAATGTCAAGGCCAAGTTGTGAAGCGGCTTCGGCAAAAAGCACCTTGCAATCTTCTACAAGGCCTTTCGGGAAAAACACCATACCCACGCCATAGTGGCCGGCTTCGGGCAGTTTAATACCCAGCTTTACGCATTCGCTGATTAAAAAAGCGTGCGGCACCTGGAAAGATATACCTGCGCCGTCGCCGGTGTTGTCTTCGCAGCCACAGGCACCACGGTGCTCTAAATTTTCCAGTATGGTAAGCGCATCGCTAATATGCTGGTGCGATTTACGGCCGCTTATATCGGCCACAAAACCAATACCACAGGCATCATGCTCATACTCGGGGCGGTAAAGCCCTTTTTGTTCGTTCTCCATTAAAAAATCCATTTCTCTCTGTAATTATGCAAAATCCGTCTATCTTTATGGCGCTGTGTCCTATTAAAAAACGGGGCGGTTAAATTATGAAAATTTTATATATTATTTGTTAATACCACATCATCTTAATTATAAAAAAGCCGTAAAACCGACATTAAATTCACGTAAAACAGAATTGTTTTAAATAATTATCAAAATAAAATCACAAAAGCACCCTAATCGTTATATTACCCACTTTAGATGCGCCAATTTTTTAAATATCTGTACTCAACCGCGTTTTTGTTAATTTTTGCATCGTGCTCAAAAAAGGCCGATGACAGCCGCGACAACCTTGTGTTCCGTTACAACGAAAACGCTGCAATAAACTCGCTCGACCCGGCTTTTGCCAAGATACGCCCCAGTATATGGGTGTGTAACCAGCTGTATAACGGCCTGGTACAGCTTGACGACAGCCTGCGCATACAGCCGGATATTGCAAAATCCTGGACCATTTCTGAAGATGGGCTTACCTATACGTTTACCCTGCGAAATGATGTGTACTTCCACAAAAGCGCGTTGTTTGGTAAAGACAGCACCCGCACCGTTACCGCACACGATTTTACCTACAGCCTTAACCGCCTGCGTGATGATAAAATTGCCGCGCCCGGCGGATGGATCTTGCAAAATGTAAAGGATTTTAAGGCCGTTAACGACTCGGTTTTCCAGATAGAACTCACCAAGACCTTCCCGGCATTTTTAGGGCTGCTTACCATGCGTTATGCATCGGTAGTGCCACATGAGGCCTTCGACAAGCCCGGTTATGACTTCAGGTCGAACCCCATTGGCACCGGGCCGTTCCAGTTCAAAATATGGGAGGAGAATGTAAAACTTGTACTGCGCAAAAACCCGCTATACTTTGAGCACGATGCCAAAGGCGTGCAGCTGCCCTACCTTGAGGCCGTTGCCATTACGTTTTTACCCGATAAGCAGAGTGGCTTCCTACAGTTTGTGCAGGGCAAGCTTGATTTTGTTTCAGGACTTGACCCCAGCTACAAAGACGAGATACTTACCCCAAAAGGCGAACTACAACCCAAGTACCGCGACAGGGTAACCATGATTACCGGCCCGTACCTGAATACCGAATACATGGGTTTCCGTATGGATGGAGACAACGAAGCGCTGAAGGATAAAAAGCTGAGGCAGGCGCTTAACTATGGCTTTGACCGCAATAAAATGATACTGTATCTGCGCAACGGCATGGGTACGGGTGCGGTGCACGGCATTATTCCTGAAGGATTAGGGGGCTATGGCGCCAAGGGCTATGCATACAATCCGCAACGCGCCCGTGAGCTGGTGGCTGAATATAAAAAGCAAACGGGCAACAACAGCCCCAAAATACAAATGAGCACCACGGCCAGCTACCTTGACATTGCCGAATACCTTCAACGCGAATGGCAGAAAATAGGCCTGAATGTTGAAGTTGACGTTAACCCGCCCACTACCCTAACCCAAAGTATATCAACAGGAAAAGCTGCATTTTTTAAGGCTACCTGGATTGCCGATTACCCCGATGCTGAAAATTACCTGTCGCTTTTCTACAGCAAAAACTTTTCGCCGGGAGGGCCCAATTATACACACTTTAAGAGCGACGTTTTCGACAAATTGTATGAAGCCGCATTCCTTGAAACGGATGATGCCAAACGTTTTGAACTGTACAAACAAATGGATGCCCTGGTAATGGATGAAGCCCCGGTTATACCGCTGTTTTATGACAAGGCATCGCGGTTTACGCAGAAGAATGTAACAGGATTAGGTATTAATCCTTTGAATGCGTTGGTATTGAAACGGGTGCAAAAACATTGATTTTGCACCGAATTAATTTGTGTGAATTCGTGAAATTCGTGGCCAACCATTCCCAAATCTTTCCAAAATTGGATTTTACCTTGCCGCGTTAATTGGTATATTTGATATCCGCTAAGTAAAAAAGGCATGAAAATATTGGTTGTGGAAGACGAACCCGGGTTAAGGGAGGTGATTAAGGAATCACTGGAAAAGGAACAATACATTGTGGAAACCGCCCACGATTATCCCACGGGCATCGACAAAATAGGCAGCTATGATTATGATTGTGTACTGATAGACATTATGCTGCCCGGTGGTAGTGGCCTTGCCCTTCTGGAAGAACTTAAATCGCTGCAAAAAAAGGAGGCCATTATTATAATTTCAGCTAAAGACAGCGTAGACGATAAGGTTAAAGGCCTTGACCTGGGTGCCGATGATTACCTGGCAAAACCCTTTCATTTAGCAGAACTGCATGCCCGAATTAAATCGGCCATACGCCGCAAAAACCACAATGGCGATAGTTTTGTAGAAGTGGCTAACATAAGGCTTTCACCCGAACTGCGCACGGTTTCCATCAACAATAACGAAATGGTACTGAACCGAAAAGAATTTGACCTGCTGTATTATTTTATGATAAACCCCAACCGGCTGGTTAACAAACCCGCGCTGGCAGAATCGGTCTGGGGTGATTATATAGACCAGTCAGACAGCCTTGATTTTGTATATTCGCAAATTAAAAACCTGCGCAAAAAGCTTAAAGATGCCGGGGCTGAGGCCGATATTCAGGCCGTATATGGCATGGGCTACAAAATGATAGCCCCCTAAAAGCCCCCTGACCCCCAGAGGGGGAAAGCACACTCAACGAAAGAACTATGTTTATGCAAAAAAAAGGCATATCGCTGCAAAACTATACATTGCGCTACCTGCTGGTGGCGCTGCTACCGGTTATAGCCATTTGGGCAGGCCTTTTTTATGCGGTAATTACCGAAGAGGTATATGATAATATAGACGACGGACTCAAGAACTCTAAGCTGCTGATTATCCGTGAAACTTATGCACACCCTGAGCTGCTCAACGCGCCTGAATATGGTATTAACCAATACAAAATAGAACCGTTACCCAAGGGCAGCTATGACTTTTCAGACAAGTTTATAAGCACCTTTGAGTTTATGGAATATGACGATGATGATGAGCCCGTGCGCCTGCTGCAAACCGTTTTTAACGATGCTCAGGGCAACCCGCACCGCCTTACCATACGCGCCAGCCTTATTGAGGAAGATGAGCTTTTGGAAGACCTGCTACTGGCGCTCATTGGCCTCTACATAATGCTTGTGATGAGTATAGCCATCTTAAACCGCGTTGTACTTAAGCGTGCCTGGAAGCCTTTCTATGGGTTGCTTGAAAAGCTACGCCTATACAAACCCGGTAAGGGCCAGGTTTTTGAAAATCCGGACAGCAAAGTAGCTGAATTTAAGACATTAGCTAACGAGCTACGGGAAATGCTACAGCGCAACGAGGCTACTTTTGAAAGCCAGAAACAATTTATAGAAAATGCCAGCCATGAGCTACAAACCCCATTGGCCATAAGCCTTAATAAGCTGGAGCTTTTTGCCGAAAACAACACCCTGCCGGAAGAACAAATGGCCGAACTGGGCAAAATAAGCGATACCCTACACAGGTTGGTACGGCTAAACAAATCGTTACTAATGCTGTCTAAAATAGACAACCACCAGTATGACGAAACCGAGGAAGTAAACATTACCATACTAACCAGCCAGCTGTTAGAAGACTTTGAGCCCCTGGCCGAACACCGCAATATAAAAATCAGTATGGTGGTACAGGGCAACATTGCCTATAAAATTAACAAGGGGCTGGCCGTTGCATTACTTAGCAACCTGATTAAAAATGCCATTATTCATAATTATGAGGGCGGTACAATAAGTATTAATAGCAGTAAAGGCCTTTTTACCATAGAAAATACCGGCAGCACTAAAACGCTTTATAAAGAGATGATTTTTAAGCGTTTTTACCGTGAGGGGAGTAATGAGCAGTCTACCGGGCTGGGGCTGGCACTGGTAAAATCAATTGCCGACAGCAACCACATTACACTTGGCTACTCTTTTAATGGCAATCACATTTTTTCTCTGGCATTTCCGGAAAATAATTCAGATTCCTAATTGTTTCCAGATTGCAGTTATACACTTGTATCATAATTAAAAATCAAACGATTATGAAAACAATGTTTATTGCACTGGCAGCGCTTACCGTTATGGGCTGCAATGCACAAAAAAGGAATATAGCTGTAACCGAACTGCCTAAAATAGCGCAGGAGTTTATTAAAACCAACTTCCCTAACCAGGCTACATCTTACATTATTGAAGATAAGGATATTCATGAAACCGAATATGTAGTACACTTTACCGGTGGTGCCGAAGTAGAATTTGACGGCAAAGGCAACTGGAAAGAGGTAGATGCCAACCACAGCATAATGCCTAAAAGTGTTTTACCCAAGGCTGTTGCCGCTTATGTTGACCAAAACTATAAAGGCCAGAATGTTGAGAAAATAGAACACAAACACTGGGGCTATAAAGTAGAATTTACCAATGACATTGAACTTGAGTTTGACAACGCCGGTAAATTTTTAAGGATAGACGATTAAAGCTAATAGCTGTCAGCTGATTGCTGACAGCTATTTTTTCTTTCTCTTGTTTTTGCGCCATTCCCACGGCGGGGTGGGTTTACTATCAGCCCACAGGCCAAGACCTTTTTGGCGGGCTTCTTCTTCAAAAACTCCTATCTGGGCGTTATCGCTGTAGTCTTTATAATGCCAGGCATAGCCCGCTTTTACCAGGGCTTCGTTTACATTTACACCATCTTCTGTGGTAACGGTACCCACTACCCTGCCGTAGCGGTCGCGCTTGCTGCCGCTGGCAACGGTTACGGTTTTACCAAAACACAGGTCAGATGCAAACTGTTTGGCCTTTTTGCCATACGGCTGGGCACTTTCCGGGCAGTCAATCTCGGCAAGGCGCACGCGTTCTGGCTCACCATCATACAGTACTTCAAACGTATCACCGTCTTTAATAGCGGTTACCTTTCCGGTAAAGGTTTTAAGCGCCCTTACCTCTTTTTTCTTCTTAGTTATTTCAGTAGCCGGCCGGCTTTTAGGCTGTGGCTGGCCATATTCGGTAGGTCTAACAGACGCTCCGGGCTTGTATACCTTATAAAAGGCCACAAGTGCAACCAGTATAAAAACACCCATTACACCTAACCCGCCTGATTTACCTTTTTTGGAACGCGCCATTAGTTACTGTTCCTTAGCTTTTCGGTTTGTTGATAGACTTCAGCAAGTATGGTTTCATCCTGTTCGGTAAAGGCCACATTGCGGCGACTCATAACAATACCGGCGGTTTCAAAGGCCTTCTTAACATCGTAGGTAACCATGCCTGCTGCACCACCCCATGAAAAGCTCGGTATAAAATTACGAGGGAAACCACTGCCAAAAATATTGGCGCAAACCCCTACAACTGTACCGGTATTAAACATGGTGTTGATGCCGCTTTTGCTGTGGTCGCCCATCATAAGGCCGCAAAACTGAAGCCCGGTCTTTACAAAACCACCTTTTTCATAACTCCACAGTTTTACTTCTTCGTAGTTATTCTTTAGGTTAGAGTTGTTAGTATCAGCCCCAAGGTTACACCATTCTCCAAGCACTGAGTTACCCAGGAAACCATCGTGCCCCTTATTGCTATAGCCAAATAATACCGAATTACTTACCTCACCCCCTATACGGCACTCAGGCCCCACAGTAGTAGCGCCATATACCTTAGCGGCAAGCTTAACCACTGCGCCTTCGCACAATGCAAACGGCCCACGGATTATAGAGCCTTCCATAATCTCGGTATTTTTACCAATATAAATAGGTCCGGTTGAAGCGTTTAGCGTAACAAACTCAAGCTTAGCCCCTTCTTCAATAAATATATTTTCGGGTGCTATGGTATTTACGCTGGCAGGTATGGGTAATGATTTGCGTCCTTCGGTAAGCAGTTCAAAATCCTCACGAATGGCAATATCATTCTTTTGGAAGATATCCCACACGTGCTCAACTTTTATAACCTCGTCAGTATATTCAATAATTTCATAGCTATCAAAATCAACCTCTTCCTGTGTGTCTTTGGTATAAAACGCCACAATATCATCTCCCGCTAAAATAGCCTGGTTCTCCTCAAGTGCACTTACCATTTCGGCCAGCACCTCGTTGGGCAGGTAGGCCGCATTAATCAGCACGTTAGCTTCCATCTCTACCATGGGGAATTTGTCCATAAGGTACTCCTCGGTAATGGTAGTAGTGGTATAGCCCAGGTATTTTTCCCACTTTTCGCGGATTGTAAGTATGCCTATACGGATATCGGCCACGGGGCGGGTAAAGGTAAACGGCAACAGTGCGGTGCGCACAGGGCCATCAAACAATATGTAGTTCATTTCTTAGAGAGTTGCAAAGTTACTAAGTAGCAAAGTGTCAAAGTTAGCAAAAAGGCGCTTAGGTTCTGAGGTTCTGAGGCACTTAGTTTTCGCAATACAAACCTCAGAACCTAAGCATCTCAATACCTAAAAAAGAAAAAGCCCCCCATTGCTGAGAGGCTTTGTATGTTTGCAAAAACCAAAGATTACTTTTGGAATTTGGCATATTTGTTTTTGAACTTGTCAATACGGCCAGCAGTATCGATAAGTTTAGATTTACCAGTGTAGAAAGGGTGAGAAGTACGAGAGATCTCCATTTTCACAACCGGGTACTCAACACCTTCGTGAATGATTGTTTCTTTAGTATCTGCAGTTGATTTAGTGATAAATACGTCGTCGTTAGACATATCTTTAAAAGCAACTAACCTGTAATTTTCCGGGTGAACACCTTTTTTCATCTTGATAAATTTTTATTGTTTGGCCGCCATTTGTTTTGAAGCTTCTTTTTGCAGAAGGTGTAAACGCTTGAAGGCTTTTTGTTTAAATTATTTTATTTCAGGCTGCAAAAGTACAATATTTTTTATATCTGCAAAGATAATTTAAAGTTTTTTACCTGTAACAACAACACTTTTTTAACGACACATACAGTCATAATTAGTATATTTGCCTGTTAAAACAAACAACAAAGAAAAAAATCACCATGAACACACTTGTAAAAAAGAACGGAATTACTTTTGGAATAGCAATAGGGTTATTATCTATATTTATATACACACTTTATTATATTGTTGATCTTGAACTGTTTGTTAATTTCTGGATAGGTATAATACTGTTTTTAGTAAACCTGGGGGTGGGTATTTTTGCTGTTGCTAAAACAAAGAAAGATCTTGGTGGTTATATCTCTTTTAAAGAAGCATTTACAACTTTTTTTATTGTATTTGCAATTGGCGTAGCTATAACAACCATATTCAGCATAATACTATTTAATTTTATTGACCCTGCGGCGGCAGAAGCTATTAAAGAGCACTTGATAGATTTTAGTGCAAACATGATGGCCAAGACAAATGCCCCTGCATCAGAAATTAAGAAAACAATAGATGCTATTAAAGAAAATGACAGTTATTCAATTAAAAACCAGCTTTTTGGATACATCTGGTCACTACTTACCTATACAGTAATAGGCCTTATAGTAGCCGCTGCAATGAAAAAGAACAACGAGGCCTACAAATAATACATGAACTTATCTATAATAATACCGCTTCTTAATGAGGCTGAGTCGTTACCCGAACTGCACAACTGGATAGTAAAGGTAATGACCCAAAACAACTACAGCTATGAGGTTATCTTTATAGATGACGGCAGTACCGATAGCTCATGGGCTGTAATACAAGGGCTTGCCTCTCAAAACCCGGCTGTAAAGGGCATACGTTTTATGCGAAATTATGGCAAAAGCCAGGCGTTGCATGCCGGTTTTGCACGTGCCGAAGGTGATGTTATTATAACCATGGATGCCGACCTGCAGGACAGCCCCGACGAAATACCTGAACTATATGAAATGGTTACCACCGGCGGCCTCGACCTTGTAAGTGGCTGGAAGAAAAAACGTTATGACTCGGTAGTATTTAAAAATACACCCAGCAAGTTGTTTAACTGGGCTGCACGAAAAACATCGGGTGTTACCCTGCACGATTTTAACTGCGGCCTGAAAGCCTATAAAAACATAGTAGTTAAAAACATAGAGGTTTCGGGCGAAATGCACCGCTATATACCTGTTTTGGCTAAAAATGCAGGCTTTTCAAAAATTGGCGAAAAGGTGGTTATACACCAGGCACGCAAGTATGGCACCAGCAAATTTGGTATGAGCCGCTTTATAAACGGGCTGCTTGACCTTATTACCATTTGGTTCCTGTCGCGTTTTGGCAAAAGGCCCATGCACTTTTTTGGGGCACTTGGCGTATTAATGTTTCTAATAGGCTTTGCATCAGCTGCATACATAGGCATTAGTAAGCTTTTCAAACTGTACTCTCATGAAAAGGCCATGCTGGTTACCGATAACCCTTGGTTTTATATAGCCCTGGCCACCATGATAATAGGCACACAAATGTTCCTGGCAGGCTTTTTAGGCGAAATAATATTGCGTACAAAAAACAATGAGGAGCGCTACAAAATCAGCGAAACTTTATAAATTTAAGCCATCAACTTAGCTATCAACAACATAAAAAACTCAGAGTCCTCATGGAAATCGACAAAACAATTTTAGACAAAGTTAATGTGTGGTTAACCCCTGTTTTTGATGCCGAAACGCAGGATGCCATTAAGCATATGCAGGCAAATGCACCTAAAGACCTGGAAGACAGCTTTTACCGAAACCTTGAGTTTGGTACCGGCGGCATGAGGGGCGTTATGGGCCCGGGCACAAACCGAATTAATAAATATACGCTGGGCAAGGCTACACAAGGCCTTAGCAATTACCTGAAAGAACAATTTCCCGGTGAGGAACTAAAAGTAGCTATAGCTTATGACTGCCGCAATAACAGCGACACTCTGGCTAAAGTAGTGGCCGATGTACTTTCGGCAAACGGCATTAAAGTATACCTTTTTGAAGAGCTTCGCCCTACGCCGGAATTGTCTTTTGCCGTAAAACACCTTGGCTGCCAGGGTGGTATAGTACTTACAGCATCGCACAACCCACCGGAATATAACGGTTATAAAGTATACTGGCAAGATGGCGGGCAGCTGGTTCCGCCGCATGACAAAGCCCTTATAAATGTTATTGAGGCACTTGAATATGAAGCTGTTAACTTCAATTCAAATCCGGAACTTATAGAATATATTGGTGCCGAGCTTGATAAGGCGTTTATACAGTCTTCTTTAGTTAACGCTACGTTCAACACAGCACCGGAGGCCAAGGAAGCCCTTAAAATTGTATATACCCCGCTACACGGCACATCGGTTAAACTAATCCCTGATTTGCTTGAAAATGCAGGCTATAGCAACATGCAAATTGTGGCTGAACAGGCAGTACCAAACGGTAACTTCCCTACTGTAAAATCGCCAAACCCTGAAGAACCTGAAGCACTTAGCATGGCCATTGAGCTTGCTAACCAAACAGATGCCGATATTGTTGTAGGTACTGACCCTGATGCAGACCGCCTGGGTGTGGCAGTACGCAACGGAAATGGCGTTATGACGCTGCTTAACGGCAATCAGACCATGATACTTATGACTGAGTTTTTGTTACAGGAATGGCAAAAACAGGGCAAGATAAACGGTAAGCAGTTTATAGGTTCTACCATTGTATCTACCCCAATGATGCACGAACTGGCTGAAGCTTACGGTATTGAGTGCAAAGTGGGCCTTACAGGCTTTAAGTGGATTGCAAAAATGATTGTAGACTTCCCTGAGCAGGAGTTTATTGGTGGTGGCGAAGAAAGCTTTGGCTACATGGTGGGCGATGCCGTGCGCGATAAAGATGCGGTTACCTCTACCCTGCTGCTGTGCGAGATAGCTGCCCAGGCTAAGGCAAATGCCAGCTCACTATTCCAGGAACTGCTTAAGCTGTATGTAAAATACGGTTTCTACAAAGAGTACCTGATCTCACTTACCAAAAAGGGTAAAGAAGGTGCCGAAGAAATCAAGCAAATGATGTATAACTTCCGCGAAAACCCTCTGAAAGAGATTAACGGCCAGCGTGTTATAATGCTTGAAGATTATGAGGCAGGCACCGCTAAGAACATACTTACGGGCGAAGTTGAGCAACTAAACTTCCCTAAAGGAGACGTGCTTATATACTATCTTGAAGACGGTAGCAAAATATGCGCCCGCCCAAGTGGTACAGAGCCGAAAATTAAGTTTTACTTTAGTGTAAATGAGCCACTTGACGACGTTAAAAACTTTAAAGAAGTTGAAACAAGGCTCGACCAGAAAATTAAGAATATTGTAGAGGAGATGGGCCTCAATTAGTAAATGAGCAATTTTAAGAAAATACTTCGCTTTGCGAAACCCTACAAAAAATATGCGTTCCTGAACATTTTTTTCAATGTATTGTATGCTTTGTTCAGCACGCTGTCGTTTTTAGCTCTTATCCCTATGCTGTCTGTTATCTTCGGAGACACTGAAAAAGTGAGGATTAAGCCTGAATATAAAGGCCTTGCTGAGATAAAAACATTTTTAACTGATTATTTAAATTACTATGTTACAACCACTAACGATACCAAGGGTGTAGAATTTACCCTTGGTACCATGGTGGTGGTAATTATAAGCATTTTCCTGCTTAAAAACCTTTTTAATTACCTTGCACTGTACTTTGCAACCTTTATCAGAAATGGTGTGCTAAAAGATATGCGCAATGCCATGTATGATAAGATAGTACACTTGCCCCTGTCATTTTATTCAGAAAAAAGGAAAGGCGATGTGATGGCGCGTATTTCTTCTGATGTAAACGAGGTACAAAGCTCTTACCTATCAATACTTGAACTTATTGTAAAAGAACCACTTACAATAGTATTCTCTATAGCAGTAATGCTGACAATAAGCGTTAAACTTACAACTTTTGTATTTGTGTTTATTCCGCTTTCAGGATTTGTTATCTCTAAAGTGGGCAAGTCATTACGAAAGAGCTCATCGCGCGCGCAAAATGAACAGGGCATGTTCCTATCAATTATTGAAGAAACATTAGGCGGGCTTAAAGTCATAAAAAGCTTTACATCAGAGGGTTACTTCACTAAAAAATTTGAATTGTCTACCAACAGGCACTACCTCATATCTAATAAAATACTTAACCGTCAAAACCTGGCATCGCCCCTAAGCGAATTTTTAGGCATTATGGTTATTGCTATTTTATTGTGGTATGGCGGCCACATGGTATTGGTTGAAAAAACCTTAATTGGCTCAGCCTTCATAGGTTACATGGGATTTGCTTACAACATACTTACCCCGGCTAAGGCTATATCTAAATCATCTTATGATATCAAAAAGGGTAATGCCGCTGCCGACAGGCTTATGGAAGTACTTGAGCAGGAGAACCCTATAACAAGTAAACAGGGTGCTATTGTAAAAAACAGTTTTGACCAAAGCATTAGTATTGAAGCAGTTAACTTCCGCTATGAAGACCATAACGTACTGACTGACTTCTCGTTAACCATACCCAAAGGCCAGACTGTAGCCCTTGTGGGGCAGTCGGGCAGTGGTAAGAGTACCATAGCCAACCTGCTTACCCGTTTTTATGATGTACAGCAGGGCGCTATCAAGGTAGATGGTTTGGATATCAAGGACTTAACCCTGAATTCACTACGCGGCATGATGGGCCTTGTAACACAGGACAGCATCTTGTTTAACGACAGTGTACGTAATAACGTGTCGCTTGGAAAACCACAAGCTACTGAAGATGAAGTAATTGAAGCCCTTAAAATAGCTAATGCTTATGAGTTTGTAATGGGGCTGCCTGAAGGGCTTGACACCAACATAGGCGACAGCGGTAACAAGTTGTCAGGTGGCCAGAAACAGCGCCTTAGCATAGCCCGTGCGGTACTTAAAAACCCGCCAATCATGATTCTTGACGAGGCTACATCGGCGTTAGACACTGAAAGTGAGCGACTTGTACAGGAAGCCCTTGAAAATATGATGCAAAACCGCACATCGGTAGTTATTGCCCACAGGCTGAGCACCATACAAAAAGCCGATAAGATTGTAGTAATGCAAAAAGGCCGTATTGTAGAGCAAGGCACTCACGATGAACTGATTGCAAAAGATGGCACCTACAAAAAACTGGTAATGATGCAGTCTTTTGAGTAAGATTGTTCGATTATAAGATAGTTAGAATTTTAGATAGGGCCGGGTTAAAAATCCGGCCTTCTATTTTACATAAAGTGGTTAATTCTTCACTTTTGGAGTTTGAAATTGAAAATCAGAAATCAGATTTTAGAAATTAGAATGAACTTCAAAAATCACTATATTTTCATTTTTGATTCCTCTATAATTTTTAAATTCACAAATTGACCAAAGCAACCTTATTTTGAGATTTCGAATTACGGCCTTAAAAAAAATTCACGATATATCGTGAAAATTACATCCGCAAGGTTAACTTGGAACCTGAAACTTTAAACCTGAAACAAAAATCAACAAAATGATTCGCGCCATAATTTACGACCTCGATAATACCATCTTCCCCGTGCCGGCTATTGGCAATGTGCTTTTCGGGCCGGTTTTTGACCTCATTGCCCAAACCGGGCAGCACAACCATGATATGGAGGCCATAAAGTATGCCATTATGCGCACGCCGTTCCGCCTGGTGGCGCAACGCCACGGTTTTAGCCAAGAGCTGACACAGGCGGGCATCAACCTGCAGGAAACCCTGGAGTACCACCAGCCCATTGCCCCGTTTGAAGACTACCCCTTAACCCACTCCCTGCCGGGCGAGCGTTTTCTTGTTACTACAGGTTTCGATAAAATGCAGCGTAGCAAGATACGCCAGCTGGGCATTGAGGGCGAGTTTAAGGAAATCCATGTGGTAAACCCCACCCTAAGCAGCAAGAAAGAGGTATTTGCTGGCATTTTAGAGCGCTATGGCTATGCACCAAACGAAGTACTGGTAATTGGCGACGACCCTGAGAGCGAAATTGCCGCTGCCAAAGCCCTCAACATCGCTACCGTGCTGTATGACCCTGCCGGTAACTTTAGCCCAAATGAGGCCACTTACCACATTAAGCATTACAGCCAGCTGGCCGCTATTGTACAAGGTTTAGGTTAGTCGAGTTCGGTTTCTAAAACCAGGCGGTAGTACAGGTATACAGTAACGGCGTTTACCATCAGGTGGTCAATAAACTTAAAATCGGCCATATCTACAAACAAGCCCATAACCCAGGTAACCAGCAGCGTGCTAAGCAGCAGCATTACATACTGGTACACCACAACCGCCTTTTTGTTTACCAAAAACAGCGCCAGCAGCCCTAAAATAAGTTTGCCTGTTACCACTGCCGTTAGCAGCACCGCCCCTGCACACGCAAATACCGATACAAACCAGTACGACCCAATTATCATGGGCCATATAAAGGCTATAAAAAACGTCCACACCAGGCAAATGCCCAGGTATTGCAGCAAACTAAAACGGTACCCAAAAAACGTAACCTCCCTGTTCATAGGCTGTAGCATATTTTATAACGAAAATATAAATTATATACCAATCATTTCGCGTAACTTTAATTTACCTTGTGGTAACCTTAAACAATAAACCACAACCAACAACCAGATGTTTGTTCAAAACGAAGACATAACCCTTCCGGCAGAAGACACCATTGTGTGGAAATACCTCGACCTGTCTAAATTTCTGGACCTCCTGCTGTGTAAGCAATTGTTTATGTCGCGGTCAGATAAGTTTGAAGACCAGTATGAGGGCACCTTTAGCGAACCCACTTTTGAGGAGCTCAAGAAAATATCGGGCGATAACCCCGAGTTTCTGGATAAGTACAAGCAGCACCGCAAAAATGTGGTAATAAGCAGCTGGCATATAAACGAATATGAGAGCTATGCCATGTGGCAGATTTTTACCAAAAACAACGAGGGGCTTGCCATACAAAGCACCATAGGCCGCCTGCAACAGGCCCTGGGCCCCGAAAACCGCTATGAGCAACACATTGGCGAAGTAAAGTATATTGACTATAAGAAGGAAAAGATACCGTTTGACAACAATTTCTTCCCGTTCCTGTTTAAGCGCAAGAGCTTTCAGTATGAGCGTGAAGTGCGTATTGTGTCTGACCTGTCACCCCACCATGTAAACATTAACGAGGGAGTTAAGGCCAATGTAGACATTAACCGCCTGATTGAAAAGGTGTACATTCACCCCAAGAGCGAAAACTGGTACAAAAACCTCGTGTTCCAGCTCATGGAACAGCTGGGCTTTCCGTTTGAGATTGAAAAATCAGATTTAGAGAGTGATATTTTGATTTAGATAGCAGGCAGCAGATATCGGTTTGCAGTCTTGGAAAATGGAACGCGGATGACACGGATTAAGCGGATTTCCACGGATTTTACTGTAATTTTCAGGTTCCGTCATTACGAGGAGGAACGACGAAGTAATCTTTACCAGGCATCAAGCCACAGCTATAGACCCTGTAAGGGTCAGACCTTCCATAGCCCACGGCACCGCCGTGGGATAAATTATGAGTTAATAACCGCCGTCATGTTGCTTAAAAACCTTACGTTCTGTATTAGTATCCGGCCATATTTCAACACGGTAAAAATCATTATCGGTGTTATGGTCAAGGTCGGTTTCTATAACGCTGGAAAAATTGCTGCCATACACCCTAACACGATAGGTATTATTAGGTATTTCAATAGAAACCGTATCGTCAAAATTCATACATCCCATAACCTCTAACGCTCCTGATGTTATGGTAAAGCCGGCCTCTACCACATGGTCAAATCCGGCCAAATCGCGTATTGGTTGCGCTGCATTAAAGAGTTCAACTTCTCCTCTTACATATCCATAGCTATATGTACCCACACCAACACCACAAGGTGAAACAGCCATTTGCTGCACAAATGCCTCTTCTGTCCAAAAATCAGCAGATCCAGTATCATAATTACAATTTTTATCAAAAATATAAAACTGGTTATGCGAGCTGTAAAAATCAAGCTTGTACTTTGTTTGAGGAGTAGTCATAAAGATTAAAAAACTGAGGAAACTAAACATATCTTACTTATTACCCGTGAAATATCCGTGTGTATATCCCCCCACACTTTCAGTATCGGTTAAAAAATCTGTGTAAATCATTTCAATCTGTGGCCAACAAACTCTGCATAACTGCCACCTGCAACCTGCTATCTGCCATCTGATTACTGCGCTACTGGCTCATAAGCCGTAACCGTCCAATCAGTTGTGTTAAGGTCTACATAGTAGTAGTGCATACGGTCGTCTTTATCAAAAGCGCCATTTTTGTTGAAGTCTTCAAGCGTACGGAAGTACACCCTGCCCTGCGCCTCAATAAGGTTCCAGTCAACCAGCTCCTGCACGTTTTCGCTTAGCTTTTTAAAGCCTGCGCCGCCCATTTCGCTAATGTATAACGAGCGAATGTCGTTGCTGTCAATCTTGCTGTCCTGGTTGGTATCGCTGTCTACAAGCGTGTACACAATAACCTGACGCTTAGGGTAGGTACCCAGGTAAGTGGCCGTTTGTATCTGCAAAGGCTTATTGCTCAGCGGGCGTATGGCCGTGCTGTCTACATGCTGAAATTTAAGGTTTTCAAAATAGCCTGTAATTTCAAAACGGTCGTAGTTAGAAATGGCATAGCTT
Organism: Flavobacterium akiainvivens; assembly: GCF_001278115.1. Taxonomy (GTDB): domain Bacteria; phylum Bacteroidota; class Bacteroidia; order Flavobacteriales; family Flavobacteriaceae; genus Flavobacterium; species Flavobacterium akiainvivens. The sequence continues at coordinate 2,090,416 of NZ_LIYD01000005.1, forward strand.
ACCTGCCCGCTGGTGCGGCTGGTGCCATAAGATGCCTTGCTGTCATCATAAATACGAATATCGCCCACGGGATACATAAGGTATTTAGTGCCCGGCATGTGCACCGGCAGGTCGGCCACCTTAATTTGTGTGCTGTCCTTTTTAGGCTCAGGCCCTTTGTTGTCCTTGTTATCGGTATAGATTACTTTAGGCTTGGGCTGCTCTTTATCTTTACATCCCACGGCAAAAACCGCGGCAAAGGCAAGGGCTATAAGGGTGGCTTTTTTCATATTCTTACTTGGATAGAGTACCAAAAATAAGCAAAAAGTTTTACATTATTAAATCCTGGCTAACAGCTTAAGACTGAAAACGCGGGTGGTAAGGTAGTTGGGTATGCCATACTGGTTCTTGGTGTACACATCGCGCACCCAGGTATTGGTAATCGAGTTCAGGTTGTTAAACAGGTTAAATATCTCAAGGCCAACCGATAGCTCCTTAAACGGCTGTAGCCATTTGGCATCTGATTTTGTTACCTGCGGCCCGGCAAACACATAGCTAAAGCCGGCATCGGCGCGGCGGTAATCGTTAAGGCGGCTCTGGTAGGCATAGCTATCGGCATACGATGGGCTACCACCCGGCAGGCCGGTGTTGTACACCAGGTTAAGGTACATTTTAAGGTTTTCTATAGCCGGCATATAATCCTGGAACAGCAGGCCAAATTTAAGCCTCTGGTCGGTAGGGCGGGCAATGTAACCGCGGTTATTAATATTCTCCTCGGTTTTCATGTAGCCAAAGCTAATCCACGAGTCGGTACCCGGCACAAACTCCCCGTTAAGGCGCATATCAAGGCCATAGGCATAGGCAGTAGCATCGTTATTGGCACGGTAGCGAATGCGCACGTTTTCGAGCGTATAGGTGTTTACGTCGTCCATATCTTTATAATACAGCTCGGTAACCAGCTTAAACTTTTTGCTTGGCGATACCTTTCCGTTTGCGTTTTCATTGCCGCCAAGGGTAAAGCCATATTCATGGGCTGCCACAAGGTGTATAGAGCGCTGTGCCTTAACATCGGGCTGCACCACACCATTCTGGTCACGCAGTTCGCGGTAAAACGGCGGCTGGTAGTAAAACCCTCCCGAAAGGCGAAACAGCATATTACTGTTCCAGTTGGGTTTTACGGCAAACTGGGCACGCGGGCTAAACACCACCTGGCTCTTGCCGTCAGGGCCGGTTTCCTGCTGTACCTGCCACTGGTGGGCACGCACACCCAGGTTGTAGTATAAGGTATCTCCGCTACTAAGGGCATCCCTCCTGCTCCATTGCAGGTAGCCCGAAAGGCGGTTTATGGTTACATAGTTAAGCGCCCTTACATTTTGGAAAGGCACAAGCGGGCCGTTGTAAGGCGAATAAGGCTGGTCGTTTGGCGCATCAATAAACGGCGGGTTGATAGAGAATCCGGCCGAATCGATCACTTCCCACTCATACAGCCTGTCGCGGAAGTCTTCGCGGGTAAATTTAATGCCGCCCTCAAAGGCGTTTTTGGCAATTTCATAATAGCCTTTCAGTTCAACGTTGGCAATCAGCGCATCAAGGTTGTTTCGGGCGTGGTTAAGCTGGGAGCCCACCCCGCGCGGAAACTGCACCTGCCCGGCGGTTTCGCTGCCCAGGTTGTTGTCTACCTCGCCCAGCAGGTACTGGCCCAGTATATCAAAATGTTCCTGCTCCTGCGTGTGGTACAGCGAGCCTATAAGCTTTAGCCTGAAATCAGGGCTCACCTTGTATTCAGATGTTAGTGCGCCAAAATAGGTTTTGTATTCGTCTTTTTCCTGGCCGTCATAATAAATAATCAGCGCCTGGGGGTCGTCTACCGTACCAAAATTGGTTTGGCGGTACAGTGGCTGGTAGTGGTATTTATTTTGCGATACATTGCCAAGGAAGCTAAACTCCCACTTATCATTAGGGGTAAAGGTTACATAGCTTTGTATATCGGCAAAGGTGGGTTTAAAGTTGGTTTCGGTATCCTGGCTGTTTACCAGCAGGCTGTTATCGCGGTAGCGCGCGCCCACAATACCGGTCCATTTTTTGTTTTTGCTGGCCCCCTCAAGGGTAAGGCTTCCGCCGAGAAACGTAGCCTCAAGCGCTGCGCCAAAATCAGTAGGCTTGCGGTAGGTAATATCAAGTACAGATGACAGCTTATCGCCAAAACGGCTCTGGAAACCACCCGCTGAAAACGCTATGTTTTTAACCATGGCAGTATTGGTAAAGCTAAGCCCTTCCTGCTGCCCACTGCGTATAAGGAACGGGCGGTATACCTCAATATCGTTAACATACACCAGGTTTTCATCATAGTTGCCCCCGCGCACGTTGTAGCCGGTACTCAGCTCGTTATTATTGTTTGTACTACCAAAAGTCTTAAGAATCGCGCTGATATCATTGGTCGCGGCAGCTATGTGGGCTACCATATCCGGCTGTATGGCTACAAGTCCCTCTGCCTCACGCTTGTTTGTATTATCTATAACCAACACATCAAGCGTACTAAACATCTGGGAGTCAAACCTGAATTTATCGCCATATTTAAGTTGTACTCCCTCAATAACCGATAATTTAAAATCATGGTGCGCAAAATAAACATCTACAGCTTCATTAGCCGGAAGTTCTAAACGGTAAACGCCATTTTTATTGGTGGTAGCCGTTTCGCGTTTGCCTTTATAGTCATAATAAATACTTACGCCCACAATAGGCTTAACATCTTCGTCTACCATTACGCCATATATAATTGGCGGTTCCTGCTGCGCCTGCGCGTATGTTGTTATGCCAAAGAGTAAAACCGTAAGTAATAGGAGCTTATTTATTGTTTTCAACAGGGGTTGTATTTTGTGTTCTGAAAAAATGCGATTCAAAGGTAGTACTATTTCCTACATTATCGGTTACCACAACTTTTAAATCGTTGCGGCCGTCGGCCACTACCCCATCGCTAAAATTATGGTATATAACGCGGGTTTTGTAATCATAGTGCATTAAAATCCATTTTCCGTTAAGGTAGGCATCATAGGTGGCAATACCACTCATGTCGTCGCTTATCTTAAGGCTAAAGGTTTTATTGGCACTCAGCCATTTACCTGCCGCAAAGCTGGGGCTAAAAATTTTTGGCGGGTTGTTGTCCTGCATCAGCTTAAAAGTACCCAGGTTCTTGACTTTCGCACTCAGCCGGCCGCCTTCTAACAAACTGCTGTTATAACTAAAATGGTTGCCGGTATTGCCGCCAATAAACGTTTTTTGCAGCGTGGCCTTATCCAGGTGGCTCACATCAAAACTCACCGTTATGGGGCTGTGCACCGGCATACTGGCATCGTGCAGGTACAGCACCGAGTCTTTTACATCAAAATCCATGTAAAAATCCTCATAAAACGCATGCGCAGGTATGTAGACCGATATGTTGTTCTTGGTGTAGTTATTATCATTAGCCGCCTTAACAAGGTAAGGTGTAGTATGCTTGGGCTCGGCTGCTTTTCCTGCGGTATCACTGTAGGCAATGTTGCCATTTATAGTTACGTTATTGCCGTGGTAGTCGGCCACCACAATGCGGTAATCTTCGGTTTTACCCTCCTTAACGGCATATTGACCGTTGCCTTTATTGTGCTTTAGCAGCGAAAGCTCATAGGGCGTGCGCACAAACAATTTCTGGTAGCGTTGTCCTGTTTTGTAGTAGCGCGGGTAGTCTATAAAATTGTTGATGTAACGGCTTTCGTCAAACGCAAAGGTGTCAAACGTATAGCTAAAGTACGGGCTACCGCCAAAAAACGTCTCTACCTTATAAATACCATTGTTTGGTGTGCTCCCGGTAGACTTATCGGTGGCATTAAGGCCAAAGCCAATGGTGCCCTTAGCCTGTATGTTGCCGGCAGTATAAGAGCCGTCTGCCTGTTTTTTTATGAGTATGAGTATGGGAGACGTGCTGCCGTTTACAACTGCGTCATCACTCAGCGGATAGGCCATAACACCATATATTGTAGGCACACTTGTGTCCTTCATTTTCTTATCCAGGCCAAAGTTTAGGGGGTTTATAATCATTTCGGTCTTGGTATCCCTAAACTCAAAATGCAGGTGCGGGCCACCGCTGCCGCCCGTGTTGCCGCTATAGGCCACAATTTGCCCCTGCTTAACCACCAGTTCGCCCGGTTTGGGGAACACTTCTACCTCAAAGCTTTTCTTTTCATATTGCAGCTTGCGCACATATTCTTCAATACCCGGCCCATAGGCAGAAAGGTGCCCGTAGAGCGTTGTAAACCCATTTGGGTGGTCTATGTATAATGATGTGCCATAACCGTAGCTGCTTACTTTTATACGGCTTATATAGCCATCTGCGGCAGCATACACAGGAAAACCCTCCTGCTGGTTAGTGCGGTAATCAAGCCCGGCATGAAAATGGTTAGAGCGCAGTTCGCCAAACGTGCCCGATGTGTTAAGGGGCAAATCCATAGGCGAACGGAAGTAATCCTTGGGGTAAGGACTTTGCGCCAGCAGCGATGCGGTAAAGAAAAGGGTTAGCAGGTGAAATCTCATAGGGCTAAAATAAAAAAAACACTTAAAAATACACGCTTCTTTAGCTTAATCTTATAACTATTTTGAACCCATTATATTACGCCAAAATGAAAAAATACCGCAAAAAATGGGCACACCTATTGTAAGTATGTAAAGTAATGCTAACTTTGTAAAATCGTGTAACGAAAACCGGAAAACATGGGCGCACTCACCGAAATTGTTGATGCTCTTGAATCTAAGCTGCAGGTATTGGCACAAAAAATGGCCATCCTGGAGCAGGAAAAGCAGGAGCTGGGGGCAAGAGTGGCGCAACAGGCCGGGGCTATAAACGGGCAGGCACAGGAAATTGCTGATTTAAAACAGCAAAATGAGTCGCTTAGAATGGCAAATTCGTTATTGGGCAGTGATGATAACAAGAGGGAGGCCAAGCTCAAAATAAATTCATTGATCCGCGAAATTGATTATTGCATAGCACAACTTGCCGACTAATATACAGGACGCATGGATAAACTGAAAATAAAGATATCAATTGCCGACAGGGTATACCCGCTAACGGTAGACCCGTCTCAGGAAGAAGGCCTGCGCGCCGCTTCTAAAAAAATTGATGCCATGATAAAGCAGTTTGAAGAAAACTATGCCGTAAGGGATAAGCAGGATGTACTGGCCATGTGCGCATTGCAATTTGCAGCACAGGCAGAGCAAAAGCAGATAACAACATCTGCCGAAGCCGAAGAAACAGTAATTAGATTGCAGCAGCTTGATGAAAAGCTGGGTAAACTCCTCTAATATAAAAACGTTCTTATACATACGCAAAATACTGCCTGCATTAGCACATATTTGATAAACTCAACGCCAATTCTTTAAAATGAGCGAATCGCCGCTTCTATAGCACGCTGCCTCGTCGCAGATCCTTGAACAGCGGGTTAGCCCAAAACTTGTCTTTACGAGTTTATACAATACTCCTGATGCAGGCTTTTTTTATATACATACAACAACAAAAAACACACATGGAAATAGTATACATAATCGTGGGCATTATAGCCGGTTTGGCAGGCGGGTTCGGCATTGCAAAGATGTTCGAAAAGAAAAGCGCCGGCAGCCTCCTGGCCGATGCAAAGCGCGAAGCCGCTAATATTGTAAAGGAAGCCAACATACAGGGCGACAACCTTAAAAAAGAAAAAGAGCTTAGGGCCAAGGAAAAATTCTTGGAGCTGAAAGCAGAGCACGAGCAGGTTATTTTAGGCAAAGACAAAAAAATTGCCGAAGCAGAAAAGCGTACCCGCGATAAAGAAAGCCAGGTGAGCAGCGAGCTTGCCCGCGCTAAAAAATCGGCCGATGAGGCCGATGCTAAAATTACCGACTACAACACCCGTATTGAATACCTTGACAAAAAGCAGCACGAAATTGAGCGCCTGCACAAAAGCCAGGTAGAGCAGCTTGAGGTTATAAGCGGGCTTAGCGCCGAAGAGGCCAAAGACCAGCTTGTGGAAAGCCTTAAGGCAGAGGCCAAAACCACTGCCATGAGCCACATACAGGACACTATTGAAGAAGCCAAGCTTACTGCACAGCAGGAGGCTAAAAAGATTATATTGAACACCATTCAGCGTGTGGGTACTGAAGAAGCGGTTGAAAACTGCGTATCGGTATTTAACATTGAAAGCGATGATGTTAAGGGCCGTATCATTGGCCGTGAGGGCCGTAACATACGTGCTATTGAAGCTGCAACCGGCGTTGAAATTATTGTAGACGATACCCCGGAGGCTATTATACTTAGCTGTTTTGACCCGGTGCGCCGTGAGGTGGCACGCCTTTCACTACACAAACTGGTAACGGACGGGCGTATTCACCCGGCACGTATTGAAGAGGTGGTGGCTAAGACTACAAAACAAATTGAAGAAGAAATTATAGAGGTTGGTAAACGTACCGTTATTGACCTGGGCATACACGGGCTTCACCCTGAGCTTATCAAGGTGGTAGGCCGTATGAAATACCGTTCGTCTTACGGGCAAAACCTGCTGCAGCACAGCCGCGAAGTTGCAAAACTATGTGGTATTATGGCTGCTGAGCTTGGCCTTAACGTAAAACTTGCCAAGCGTGCCGGCCTACTGCACGATATAGGTAAGGTGCCCGATGCCGAGAGCGACTTGCCACACGCGCTACTGGGTATGCAGTGGGCTGAGAAATACGGTGAAAAAGAAGAGGTGTGCAACGCCATTGGTGCCCACCACGACGAAATTGAAATGAAAACCATGCTGGCGCCTATCGTTCAGGTGTGTGACGCCATTAGCGGCGCAAGGCCGGGTGCACGCCGCCAGGTGCTGGACAGCTACATACAAAGGCTTAAAGACCTTGAAGATATTGCATACGGCTTCCAGGGTGTTAAGAGCGCCTACGCCATACAGGCAGGCCGTGAGCTGCGTGTAATTGTAGAAAGCGAAAAAGTAACCGACGATATGGCAGCCAACCTTTCGTTTGAAATATCGCACAAAATACAAACTGAAATGACCTACCCGGGCCAGGTTAAAATCACGGTAATCCGTGAAACCAGGGCGGTGAACATTGCGAAATAGATTATTCGATAGTTCGATTTTTGGATTATTCGATTTTTCGACTGAATGCAAATAAACAAACCCCGTTCTTTTCAGGACGGGGTTTTTGTTTGCAACATCATGGCATTAAAAGCATGAGTGAAGCTATTCCCCTCCTCCGGAGGGGTGCCGAAGGCGGGGTGGTTAATAATCCTATTGATTTTAGTTGTCAGCCTGAGCCTGTCGAAAGCCTCTAATAAATTATATCCACAAAAAAAGCCCTGCATAACAGGGCCTCTATCCATTCAGTCGAAAAATCGAACTATCGAACCATCCAAAAATCCAACTATCGAATAATCTATTTCTCAATTTCACGAAGGTTTTCCATCTTTTTATGCTCCAGGAATCCTTTAATATCTTCAAAGTGCTCTTTAACGCGCTTGTTGCCAAACTCAAACACCTTCTCAGCCAGCCCATCAAGAAAATCCCTGTCGTGGCTCACCAGTATCAGTGTGCCGTCAAAACTCTTAAGGGCATCTTTAATAATATCCTTGGTTTTCATATCAAGGTGGTTGGTAGGCTCATCCAGAATAAGCAGGTTAACCGGCTCCAGCAGCAACTTTATCATGGCAAGGCGGGTCTTCTCCCCTCCAGAAAGTACTTTTACCTTTTTGGTAGTATCATCGCCGCTAAACATAAACGCACCCAGTATAGTCTTGATTTGCGTGCGGATGTCGCCCTCAGCAATGCGGTCTATGGTTTCAAATATAGTAAGCTCACCATCAAGCATGGCAGCCTGGTTTTGGGCGAAGTAGCCTATTTTAACGTTGTGGCCTATCTCTACCTTACCGCTATCAGCTTTAATTTCGTCCATTAGCGCTTTAACCATGGTAGACTTACCCTCGCCGTTTTTACCAAGGAATGCTACTTTCTGGCCACGCTCAATAACCATCGATGCATCTTTAAACACCACGTGGTTATCATAGTTCTTACCCAGTTCGCTTACCACCACAGGATATTGCCCTGAGCGTGGCGACGGCGGAAACTTAAGCCTCAGCGCCGAAGTATCTACCTCATCAACCTCAACAGGAACCAGTTTCTCCAGCATGCGTACGCGCGACTGTACCTGCTCGGTTTTAGAGAAAGTCCCCCTGAAACGCTCAATAAATGCCTGGTTTTCGGCAATAAATTTCTGCTGCTCTTCGTAGGCCTTTTGCTGGTGTACGCGGCGGTCTTTGCGCAGCTCCAGGTAATGCGAGTACTTGGCTTTATAGTCATAAATACGGCCCATGGTAACCTCTATGGTACGGGTGGTAATATTATCTACAAACGCACGGTCGTGGCTAATTACTATAACGGCCTTGGCGCTGTTTACCAAAAAGTCTTCCAGCCACTGTATACTTTCAATATCCATGTGGTTGGTAGGCTCATCCAGCAATATTAGGTCCGGTTTTTGAAGCAGTATCTTGGCAAGCTCAATACGCATCCTCCACCCCCCGCTAAATTCAGACGTTGGGCGGTTAAAATCAGCCGCGGTAAAGCCCATACCTTTCAGTACCTTCTCAACCTCAGCCTCATAGTTTATTTCTTCAATCGCATAAAACTTCTCGCTCAGTTCGCTAACGCGCTCAATAAGCTTGTAGTAGTCGTCGCTTTCATAGTCGGTGCGAATGGTAAGCTGCTCATTAAGGTCGTCAATCTCGGCCTTCATTTTAAAGATGCCTGCAAACGCCTTGCTGGTTTCTTCCATTACAGTAGCGTTGTCTTCGGTAAGCAGGTGCTGCGGCAGATAGGCAATCACAGTGCCTTTTGGTGCCGATATTGCCCCGGTAGACGGCTTGCTGGCCCCGGCAATAATTTTAAGCAGCGTACTTTTTCCTGCCCCGTTCTTACCCATAAGGGCTATCTTATCATTCTCATTTATGGAAAAAGAAACATCGCTAAAAAGCGTGGTACCGCCAAATTGTACCGAAATGGCATCTACAGTAATCATTACAGCTATTTTTAAGAGCCGCAAAGATAAGATAATTAGCCTATTGCACAACGGGTAGCCATGTTGCCTTTTTGCCAAAAATTACGTATCTTTAATGAACATAATGAATACTTTACTGCCATGAAAAAATGGGTACGCTCCGGCCTTGTGTGGGCCGGCATATTATATGTAATTACCATGGTGCTTTTTCCGCTGTTTGACCATGAAAATTTTTCTGTCGAAAAATTATTGATGGGCATTCCGTTATGGATTGTGGTGGGCCTTGTAATAGGCTACCTGTTTGACAAAAAAGGCAAAAGCAAAAGCACGAAAAAGAAAACGGCTAAACCATAAAACCGGCTTATGAATTTTAAACTCCTCGCTATAGGCGTAATGGCGTTTTGCATTTCCTGCGGGAAGGAAAAAACTACAGAACCAACTAATGCACCGGTTCAGGAAGCACAACCTACAACCACAAAAGCTGTTGATACTACAGGCCTGTTTGTACCCGTAACTACGACCCGGCAGGAATTTTTAAAGACCAAAAAGGAATATGTTGAAGCTATAGATACCACCCATACCATATCTAAAATAAACGGGGAAATAACGCTACCCATAAAAGGTAACAGGCCGCCGGTTGTTTTTAAGGACTCCCTTCAGCCAAAATATGACGAAAACATTGAGCAATACCACTACAAAGGACGTATTGACAACCCGGCTTTTTATCTTGTTCAGGGTGATTTTTGGGAATGGAACGATTACTACATGATTAACCAATACACCGGTAAAAAAGATACCCTGTGGTCAGACCCGGTATTTTCTCCTGATAAAAACCTGATTGTAAACCTGTCTCCCGCTTACGGGCTGGAAGGCGACCCAAACGGCATACAAATCTGGAAAGTAGCCAACAATAACGGCAATGCCACGCTATCTAAAATTAAGGTAATAGACCAGCAGGAATGGATTCCGCTTGAGGTGTATTGGGTAGACAACCGCACCCTTATTTTCAGGGCGGTTACGGTAGCTAACTTTAACAAAGTAAATGGCGAACCACAGGAAAAAGATGTGTATTACTTTAAAATGAGGGTACTGTAACTTATCTCAGTATCTCTTCTACTTTCCCCCTGAATACCTGGCTTTCGTTAATACCATTGTGGCCAACGCCTCGTATGGGGATTACCGTTATATCCGGTGCGGCTTGTTTTAACCGCTGGCAATTGCTGTAGGGTATCAGTTTATCTTCGGTACCGTGAAAAATGTATACAGGGGCTTTTACTTTGGTTATATAATTACAGGTTTCCAGCTTATAGCGCTTTACAAAATCAGGCACCAGCGGCACTTTGGTATCTATCAGTTCGCTAAGCGAGTAGTACGGTGCTTGTAATATAAGCGCTTTTACATCTCTTTTGGCAGCGAGTTGCGTGGCCGGGCCGGTTCCTATAGAATAGCCGTCTACTACCACACTCTTATAGTCATATTTCTTAACTATATAATCAAAAGCCGTGGTAACATCAATAATTAACTGCGCCTCGCTTTGTATAGTGCCTTCGCTTTTTCCGTAACCACGATAGTCTAATACAAACAGGTCATACGCTTCCGGAAAGGCATACAAAATACTTTCACCCCACCCTGCAGCATTACCACCATTACCATGCAGATAGAATACCAAGCCTTTGGCATTTTTGTTTCGCAACAACAGCCCGTTTAGCTTTACGCCGTCGGCCATGGCTATGTATTCTTCGCTCACACCTTTAGGTAGCATCAACGCTGTATCTTTTCCTATTACCTCCGGATGAAACAACAGTTTTTCCTGGTAAAAATACAGCAGTACCAGTACCAAGGCATAAAGCGCCAATACTATTACAGCCAGCCGCACAATAATTTTTTTAGCCTTTTTCATCAGCGCTCAATTTCATACCAAACCGACTGTATACCATTATGTTCAAACGTCTTTATATGCTTTAGCCCGCATTTTTCCAGTACACGGCGCGATGCTGCATTGCTTTCAAACGCATAGGCGCATACTTTCTCGGCGTTAAGCTCCTTAAAGGCATACTCCAGGAAAAATTCGGTAGCCTCAGTGGCATAGCCCTTACCCCAGTGTACTTGCAGCAGGCGATAACCTATGTCTATAAAGCCGCTGTGCCCGTTTACCGGGGTGTGCTCTATCTTTAGGCCCACCCAGCCAATAAACTCGCCCGTGGTTTTTACAAAGGCCGCCATACGCCCCACACCCACTTCCTTATATTGTTTGCGCACATAAGCCACCGTTTGGCGGCTATGCTCCATATCGGGCACTACGCCGTCATACAGGTAGGTATGCACATCTGGGTCGCTGTCCAGGTGAAATAATAACAATGCGTCTTCAGGCTGGAACTCGCGGTAATACAGATTTTCAGATTCTAATCGTTTCATGAGGAAAATTTTAAGTTATATTGCAGGATTGGTTATTTCAAGCCACACGGTTTCGCCATCATAATCAAAGGTTTCGGTTTGCACCAGGCCTGTTTTTTCCAATGCCCTGCGTGAGGCTGTATTAGCACTATCTGCCATACCTATTATTACCGGAATGTTCAGGACTGTAAAACCGTAATCCACAAAAAATTTTGCTGACTCCGTTGCATAACCCTTACCCCAAAACTGTGGCAGCAGGCGGTAGCCCACATCATAAAAGCGGTCGCGGCCATTCAGGTTTTCCACCAGCTTCAAGCCTGCCCATCCTATAAATTCGTCTGTTTCTTTAAGGAAAGTTGCCATACGCCCTACACCGTTTTGCTCATATTGTTGCATTACAAACGCAACATAGTCCTGCGCCTGGCTCATTTGTGTATAAGGTTTGTTGCCAAGATAACGATGAACAAGCGGGTTAGAGTCGAGCTCGAAGATAAGCAAAGCGTCTTTAAGCTGAAATTCGCGGTAATACAGGCGTTCTGATTCTAAACGTTTCATGAGGAATGTGTTTTGGTTAGTTGACGAATGGCCGCAAGGTGACTCAGTAGTACCAGCGGCACCACACAGCACGGCAGCCATACATAAGGAAAATGCGTTACCGACACATTGGGCTGTTCAAATCCAAACTTTTGGAATGGCGTAGGCGCACTAAGTATGGCTATGGCAACAATATTTATAAGCAGCAGCAGGCAGAGTATGTTCCACACAAGCAGGAATTGGTTGCCAATGATTTTCTTATGATAAATATACAACACAACCGGTGCTGTTATGCCGCTGAGGACATCAAAGTTAAGCCCCTCAAATGTCATAATTTGCGGAACGGCTTTATGCACAAACAGCAGGTACAGCACTATCTCTACCGGAATACGCACCACATGCAATAGTGTAAGCTGTGTAAGGCTAAGCCCGTCTATAAACCGCCTGCCTGTTTTAAGGCTAAACAACACTATTATACCCAATAAAACCGGCACAATAAGCAATGGAAAACGAGGTGGAATAGCCGTTACAGCCTCATAAAAACCGCTGTATGCAAGTCCTGCCTGCAACAGCAGCCACATACAGGCTATGGGGAGAAAGAATTTATTACCCCACGCCGCCCTGTAGAAAAAATATAGCGTTAGCAGCACTGTGCTAATAAAAAGTATGGGTATGTGTAGTGGCAGTTGCGGCATGCTATAAATGTAGCAAAATAAAGCGTTGCTTTACACCGCTTTTAGTTCCCCCTCATTTTCAAGCCCTAACAATTCCATTGCCAGCCCTGCACCTATTTTACCCTGGCGGTAGTAAGCCCTGAAAATATCTGCCATAAAGTATTTTTCGTTGGGGTAATGCCGCTGAAAAAGGCATACAACCTTTTTACCGGACGTTAGTATAATCTCCACACAATTGTCAACCCCTTGTAACCTTTTTGCTTTTATATCATATAACAAATCCGATTCTTTAGAATAATCAACCTCAATAGGTTTGTCTTTATAATCATTAAATACAAAATCAAGGCCCTCTATTTCATCAAGGTAAATACTTTCGCCATTAATGGCTATACGGTTTTCATAAAAAACAATCTTACCGTCAAGCCTGCCTTTTAACACCACATACCTTTTTGACCTGGTTAGCAAAAACACTATATGAATAGCCAGTAAAACAATAAAATATGCCGCCCAAAAACGCGAAACTGCACTGTTTTCTTTGTCAAAAACTGCTATGCTTATTGCGGTTATACCAAATATAATCCATAACAGATAATACACCTTTTCAGGTGTTAGGTAAAACTTCTTTATCGGGTAAAAAATAGTAAAACTACGGCTTTCCATTATTCAGCCAACCCTGCCAAAACAGCTTCGGCCCTTGCCTTGTCTACTTCTTCAACGTGAATTTCAAACGTACTGTCCAGCGAGCCTATAACCGCACCGCCCTTGGTAACGTCTTTTTCTATAAATTCAATATTTGCCTCTTCCAGCTTTGCGGCGGCGGCTTTGGCAAAAATTTCGCTGCCTGTGTATACTTTTACGTGTGCCATTATAATTCTGTTGTTAAAAGGTCGCGCAGTTCCTCGCCGGAAAGGCACAGCCCTATGTTAGCTACTTTTTCGTTCTCGTCTTCTTCACCGTCTATAAAATAAATCGGTATTTGCGAAGTGCCCTTGCGCCCGCGTATGCTTTGCGCCGTCATACGCCCGTGCGATGGTTTTACGGCATAGTTTACCACAATGGCATCGGGCTTTGTAGTGCCGGTTTTGCGGTAGGCCTCAGCGCCATCAGTAAGCTCACGGCCCACAACCTCGTGCCCACAGGTGGTGCAGGCATCCAGCAGCGGGGTGGTGCTGTCTTTGGTCCAGTCAATAACAAATAATTTCATTTTAGTAACAGATGTTGGTTCTACAAAAATAAAAAACCTGCAACAAAATGCCGCAGGTTCTTCAAGGTTAGTTTTTTGAAATTTAGGTGTATATACTATTGAAGGAGTTTCCTTACAGCTTGAAACCATAGGCAATACGCAGCGCAATCTGGTCGGCATGAAAATCATTCATACCCTCATAGCGCACGCTTATATCAATAACATCGGTAGCATAACCTATGCCCGGCGCCCATAAAAACGTGGTTTCATCATAATCGTTGGTCACGGCAAAACCCGCACCCACTTCGCCCAGCACGTAGAACTGGTCTTCCCAAACAAAGGCTTTAAAACCTGCCTTGGCGGGAATAAAACCAAGGTCGCGAATTTCACCATCTCCAAAAAGGTTGGTAAAACCGGTAGTAAGCGTTAACGATGTACGCTTTGTCATATCATATTGCAGCCTTACATCGCCACCCAGTGCCCAGTTAAAATAGTCTCCGGTAGTAACACCACCGTTAACTGCAAAACCAAGGCGGAAGCCTCCGTCATAACCATCGTTTCTTATAACATCGGTTTCCTGTGCGGTTGCCGTTATACCTGCCAGCATCAAGCCGGATAGCAGCAGGCTTTTTAAATTGAACATCCTTTTCATAGTTTCATCCATTTAAGTTAGTGAAGTAAAATTACTACAACCTGATTATGGATATTTGTAATTTCCTGTTAATATATTATCAAAGAAATAATAAAATTAAGATTACACATAGATATTTAGCTGATTGATAATTATTTAAGAAATTCCATTTATACCACCAAACCTTCTTGCTACCTTTGCCTGCTTAATTATTTTGTGATTGTTATGAACCTATCGGCCTATACCAAAGAGTTTTCGGCAAATTTCCGCCTGGCATACCCTGTAATACTGGGCATGCTGGGGCATACACTTATAGGCCTGGTAGATAATATAATGGTAGGCCGCCTGGGCACAACAGAGCTCGCTGCTGTATCGTTAGGCAACAGCTTTGTGTTTATAGCCATGTCGGCTGGTATTGGGTTTTCTACAGCCCTTACCCCTATAGTAGCACAGGGCGATGCCGCTAAAGACACCGCCGGTATCCGTGCCGCACTGCACCATGGGTTGCTGCTGTGCACGCTTATAGGCTTATTTCTATTCACCATAGTATATTTTGCCACACCGCTTATGGATGCCATGGGCCAGCCAAGGGAGGTTATTGAAATGGCACGCCCTTTTATAGGCTGGGTGGGTTTTTCTATACTGCCCGCCATGATATTCCAGGGATACAAGCAGTTTGCCGATGGCATGAGCCAGACCAAGTATGATATGTATGCCGTAATCTTTAGCAACGTAATACACATTGGCCTTAACTACCTGCTTATTTATGGTGTGTGGGGATTGCCGAAACTGGGTATTATGGGTGCCGCACTGGGTACGGTAATATCGCGCATTGCACTGGTGCTGTATATGCACTTTGCCCTGACCAACGACAAAATACTTAAACCCTACTTTAAAGGTTTCAGCCTTGGGGAGTTTAAAATGGCCATGTTTAAAAAAATTGCAGGGCTTGGCGTGCTAAGCAGTATGCAAATGCTGTTTGAAGTGGCACTGTTTACCAGCGCGGTATGGCTAAGTGGTTTTTTAGGCAAAACCAGCCAGGCTGCCAACCAAATAGCCCTGAGCCTTGCCAGCCTTACCTTTATGTTTGCCATGGGATTAAGCGTTACGGCCATGATTCGCATTGGCAACCAAAAAGGATTAAAAGACTACGTTAACCTACGCCGTATAGCACGTTCTATTATACTAATGGCTATTGTGGTTGAAGCCGTCTTTGCATTACTGTTTGTGGCCCTGCACAATGTTTTGCCCTACTTGTTTATAAATGCCGAGAACGTAGCCCACGTAGCCGATACCGGCGAGGTAATTGCCATAGCTTCTAAACTACTGATTATCGCAGCCGTTTTCCAGCTGTCAGACGGGTTGCAGGTAGTGGTACTGGGCACACTACGCGGCCTGCAGGATGTAAAAATCCCAACGCTTATTACCTTTATCGCTTACTGGGTAGTAGGTTTCCCGCTGTGTTATTTCCTTGGGGTACATACCGGGCTGGGCGCCATAGGCATCTGGATAGGATTGCTGGCAGGGCTAACAGCCGCTGCATTATTTTTGTACCTTCGCTTTAATTATTTAACAAACAAACTTATCCATAAGGATGGCGAACTTTAAGACTTTACAACTTTCAAACTTTTGACTGAAATGGAATTACCAAAATTTTTACTTGCCGATAATACTGATTTTCCTGAAGATATCTTTATCATCCACCTTGATTACCCGCGTTTTATCATTAACCTGAAAGACGACGAGGTAGAAATGCTGGAAGAGCCCGAAGACCTTGATGAAAATGAACTTAACGAAGAAATGGAAGGGCTAATAGTTGCGGCCAACGAGTTTTACGACCGTGAAATGGAACGCTACGAGCAGGAGTAAAAAAGCTTCTTAGCCGCTGAGCTACTTAGCTACTAAGCAACTCTTTAGCTTTTAAAAGGTATGAGTGAAGCTATTCCCCTCCTTCGGAGGGGTGGCGAAGCCGGGGTGGGCTTATCACTATAATCGCTAAGCGGCTTAGAAGCTAAGGAGCTCAGTAGCTTCTACTTGAAATATTGACCCAACAAAACCTGTGCGGCTGCAAATGGCGACAACTCGCTGTTTTGCACCGCATTTTTTGTTTGTTCTAACAGGGATGCCATATCCGGGTTGCTGTAAAAACGTTCCAATAGCTGGCTGTTGATGGTTTCGGTAAGCCAATAGGCATTTTGCTCATGGCGCTTGGCATCAAAAAATCCGTTGGCTGTTACCGCTTCAAAATAACTGCTTATTTCCTGCCAAACCTCAGCAATACCTTCTTTCTCCAACGCACTGCATGTAGCCACTTTGGGTTGCCATCCTGATACCTTTACAGGAAAAAGATGCAATGCACGGTTGTACTCGGTTTTAGCCAGGCGGGCACGTTTTATGTTATCGCCATCGGCTTTGTTAATTACTACCAGGTCGGCCATTTCCATAATGCCACGCTTAATGCCCTGGAGTTCATCGCCCGCACCGGCAATCTGTAGCAGCAAAAAGAAATCGGCCATACTGTGAACGGCAGTTTCGCTTTGCCCTACACCTACTGTTTCGATTATAATGGTATCAAAACCGCAGGCCTCACACAAAATAATGGCCTCACGGCTTTTGCGCGCTACCCCCCCTAATGCCTCGCCGGAAGCCGAGGGGCGTATATAGGCATTTTCATCCTTAACCAGCTCTTCCATACGGGTCTTATCGCCCAAAATACTGCCGTGACTCAACGAACTACTGGGGTCAACCGCCAGTACCGCCACCTTTTTACCCAGGCCAGTAAGGTATTTACCAAACGCTTCAATAAACGTACTCTTGCCCACACCCGGCACACCTGTAATACCTATCCGCACCGACCTGTTAGCATGCGGCAGGCACTGCGCAATAACATCGGCCGCCTTTTGGCTGTGCGTGGGGTTAGTGCTTTCAATCAGCGTAATAGCACGGCTCAACGCGGTTTTATCTCCTTTAAGAATAGCCGACACAAGTTCATCTGCCGTAGGCTGTTTCCTGCGCAGGGCAATGTGGGCCATCGCCTGCGGGCTAATGGCTTCCGGCTGGTGCACACCGTGTATTTCGCTAAGGGCGCTATGCGGTTTTGGGTTGTCCAAAGGTTGTGGTATTTAGGGTAAAGTTACGGTATAGGCGCGAATTTAACTTATTTTATAAGCCACGAATTTCACAAATTATCACAAATGAAAGAGACGGATTCAATCCGTCTCTACTGCTATCTGCTATCTGATTACTGCCCGCTCTTAGTAAGCTGCCGTAAACCTTTGCTGGTGGTGCTTGGGGTTTTCAACCTCATCGGCCAGTACAACGGCTACGTCTTCGCCGCTCATGTAACTGCGGTTGTTTTCGTCAAACACAGGGTTGTCAAGGCCCAGGCGGTACTTGCCCGTGCGGCCTGTGGTAATACCCTGGTGCATTTCTATAGCGGGGCTAAAAAACACCCAGTCAAGCTCTTTTTCGTTTTTGATAACCTCAAGAAACTCGCGCGCTGCACCTGCACCCGGCTTGTACTCTTCAGGAAATTCAGGTGTATCAATAAGCTGAAGCCCCGGCGCAATATACAGGCTACCCGCACCACCTATGGTAATGTAGCGGCTAACACCCGCTTTTTTCACGGCTTCAACAATGGCAACAGAACCCGCAATAAAGTCTTCATAAATATTAGGATTCGTCCACCCGCTGTTGTAAGCGCTTACCACAGCATCATGGCCTTTAAGCACTTCGGCAAGGCCATCTGTATCAAGCACGTCAGCCTTAGTGTAGGTTACATTCTCTGTAGTTTCGCCTTCCGCTTTACGCGAAATGGCCGTTACCTGGTGGCCACGGCTTGCGAACTCTTTTACCAGTGAGGTGCCTAAAAATCCGGTGGCGCCTATAATTGCTACTTTCATACTTTTAAAATTTTATATGTTATAAAAAAAGTTACAGTTTTGTGTAAAAAAATTTAGAACTTGTCGCTAAAGCTTACAAGGTTAATATCCTTAAGCTCGCCACAAATGCATTTATTAATGTTCTGGTACAACTCATCGAGCGCTTCGTTTATCTTTTTGCCTACAGGACACGCCGGGTTAGGGTCGTTCTTGGCATAACCTAACGATACACAGTCAAACGTAAGGTTAAAAATATGTTCCAGCGTAATTTCTTCAGCGCGTTTGGCAAGGCGTGTACCGCCAAATTTACCTTCGCGGCTCTCTACAATACCGTGCTTTTTAAGGTTGCCAATTTCTTTGCGCACCAGCACCGGGTTTATGTTCAGGCTGCCGGCAATAAACTCAGATGACAAAAATTCATCTGGGAATTTAGTCATCAGCGTGAGAATGTGTAATGTAATGGCAAACTTTCCTGAAATCATTATACTAATAAAGAATGCACGAAATTAAAAAGTTTTTTTAAACTGCACTTATTTTTAGATGCATTTTCTTTATAATCTGTGCCAGGTGCTGCCTATCTTTACAAAAATTAACATTACGAGGATGGACAGCATCATACTCATCTTTATATGCCTGCTGGCGGGTTTTGGCCTGCGCTTTATTAAAAATGTACCGGCCAATGCCCATGTGGCGCTCAACCAGTTTGCCATTTACATATCGCTGCCTGCCCTTTCGTTATACTACATCCCAAAAATAGAAATCAGTGCAAGCCTTATATATGCCCTGGGTATGGGTTGGGTAGGCTTTTTTTTGTCATGGTTATTTTTTGCGGGCCTGGGCAGGGCACTCAGGTGGCCCAGGCGGCTAACAGGCTGCCTGATTATCACAGGCGGTTTTGCCAATACCTCATTCATAGGTTTCCCGGTTATTGAAGCACTGTATGGCAAAGCCGGCCTTGAAATAGCCATAATTGTAGACCAGCCCGGCACATTTGTAGCCGTTTCTACCATAGGCGTACTGGTGGCGGTGGCTTACTCAAAAGGCTCGGGGAGTTCGCGCGATATTGCCCGAAAAATAGCCCTCTTCCCCCCTTTTATTGCCTTTATTGTGGGACTGCTACTCAATGTTTTTGGCACCGACTTTACAGATGCCATGCAAAAAATGCTGCTACGGCTGGGTGGTACCGTTACCCCTATTGCATTGGTAGCCGTAGGCCTGCAACTTAAATTTGAGCGAAAAAGCAAATATTGGGGTTTCCTTTCGCTTGGGCTGTTGTACAAACTGGTACTCATGCCGTTGTTTTTCCTGATACTCTACCGCGTTATTTTGGGCGAAAAAACCCTTATAACCACCGTAAGCGTTATGGAAGCCGCCATGGCACCCATGATAACCGCCGCTATTTTAGCATCGGCAAACGGGCTAAAACCCAAGCTGGCCGGCATGATGATAGGTATTGGCATCCCCCTATCATTCATCAGTTTGGCAGCGTGGTATTATATCCTGACCATTTTTTAAGAAGATAAATCCCTGCTTTTCGGCGTTCAGTGCTTACTTTTGCAACATTAATTTTTGTACATGCAAACTACAGACACTGCCCTGCAAACCGACAATACGCAAAAAACCGTTTATTCTATACTTTTCTCAATAGCTTTTGCCCACCTGCTTAACGACCTTTTGCAGGCGGTTATACCCGCGGCATACCCTATACTGAAAGACAAATACGGCCTGACTTTTAGCCAGGTGGGGCTTATAACCTTCAGCTACCAGATGGCCGCATCATTGCTACAGCCGTTTGTTGGTTTTTATACCGATAAGAACCCCAAACCTTATTCACAAATTATAGGTATGGTATTTACCATAGTGGGTATTGCCCTTTTAAGCTATGCCGATAATTTTGAGCTTATACTCCTTTCGGTTATATTGGTAGGTATAGGTTCATCAATATTCCACCCGGAATCATCAAGGGTATCCTACCTTGCATCAGGCGGAAAACGCGGCCTGGCGCAGTCCATCTTCCAGATTGGCGGTAATACCGGTACGGCTCTTGGCCCACTACTTATAGCGTGGATTGTAGTGCCGCACGGCCAGGGCAATATAATGTGGTTTACATTGTTTGCCATAGTGGCTATGGGAGTACTTTTCCGCATTGCACAATGGTACCAAAGCCACCTGGCGCTTAGTGCCAAAAAGAAACCGGTTATTGTACTGCCTGATTTATCACCCGCACGTGTGGCCATTTCAGTAGTAATACTGCTCGTGCTTATCTTCTCAAAATACTTTTACATTGCCAGCCTTACCAGCTACTTTACGTTTTACCTTATGGCAAAATTTAGCCTTTCGGTTGAAGATTCTCAGTTTTACCTGTTTGTTTTCCTTGCAGCATTAGCCCTGGGCACACTGCTTGGCGGGCCGCTGGGCGATAAATTCGGCCGTAAGTATGTAATATGGCTTAGTGTGCTGGGTGTGGCGCCGTTTGCGTTGCTACTGCCTTATGCCAACCTGTTCTGGACAAGCGTGCTTTCAGTAATTATTGGCCTGTTACTGGCTTCGGCATTTCCTGCCATATTGGTTTATGCACAGGAACTGCTCCCTAAAAAACTGGGTATGGTAAGCGGGTTGTTCTACGGCTTTGCCTTTGGTATGGGTGGGCTCGGCTCGGCATTACTGGGCAACCTGGCCGACCACGAGGGTATTGAATATGTATACACCCTATGTGCCTACCTGCCGCTTATAGGCGTTATAGCCGTGTTTTTACCAAATCTTAAAAAGAAAGCAAAGGCTAATTAACACGATTTCTGTAATTAATTTCTTAACTTTAGGCCACTATTACCTAAACGCCTAATTTTATGTGGATTTTTGACAGTTCGATAGATAAAAAAATGAACAGCTTTGCGCTGTTACTGCTCCGTATTGTAGTGGGATGCTTTATGCTAACCCACGGTGTTGCAAAATACAAAACGCTGATGGATGGAGGCGAATTTGCCGACCCTATTGGCATTGGCTCATCGGCCTCATTATGGCTGGCTGTTTTTGCCGAGCTGGTGTGTTCTGCCCTGCTTATTATTGGCTTTGCTACAAGAATAGCCGTTGTGCCACTACTTATAACCATGATTGTTGCCGTATTTATAGTGCACAGTGCCGACCCTTTTGGCAACAAAGAAGTAGGCGGACTGTATCTTATAATTTACGTGCTGCTGCTTATTACCGGTGGTGGTAAATATTCTATAGACGGGCTTATAGGCAAAAAGAATAAAAAGAGGGGGTATTATTAGTATCCGTCAGGGTTCTCCAGCCAAAAAGGCACCGGTTGCAAATTGGCGGGAATAACCTCGTTACTTACATATTCAAAAACGTCTTTTGCAATTGCCCGGGCTATATTATCTGCATAAATAATAATATCCCTGCCTACCATAGAAAGCATACGCCCTGTACCGTCAAACACCAGGCATCGGTGCCCGTAAACCGGTATAATAAATGGAACTTTACCGGCAAGCATATCCTGGCGGGTAATGTTGTTATCTTCGCATATCCGGTCAATTTGTTGGTTAATGCTTGGCAAATCATCAGGATAAGAATAAAACGCTGGCTTAAGTCCTGGTTCAGCCTTTACATCACCTTTAAAGTCTACGCCCGGCCTGTCGAGCCCATTCATGGTTTTATAAAAGCCACGCAACACATCAGGAAAGGTAATTCCCATGGCTGCTTCAAAAGCATCTAATTCGGCATCAGTAAGCCCTTTCTTCCATTTAGAACCTTCCTGAACCTGAACACCCCAGCACTTGGTATATCCCGCTTTTAGCCAATACCTCTCAGTGGCTTCTTTTAATTTTGTAAAATCTGCACAGTTATCCTGCAAACTATTGATGACTTTGGGTTTCATTTTTGCCATATTTCAAATATAGAAAATGCAATCCGGATATAAATAGTATTTTTGAGGCCATAACTTAGCACTATGAGCGACTTCAATATAACGGCATTATTACCCCATCTCCACGCCATAACCGGCCCAGATTTTGTTTTTACCGATGATGAAACCCGCACCCGCTACGGCCATGATGAGACTGAAGATTTCAGCTTCCCACCTAATGTAGTGGTAAAACCAGGTACGCCACAGGAAATCTCTGCTATTATGCAGCTGGCTAACGAATATAAAATTCCCGTGGTACCCATAGGTGCACGGACCGGGCTTAGTGGTGGTGCACTGAGCATATACGGTGGCATTGGCCTGAGTATGGAGCGTTTTACCAAACTGGAAATTGACGAAAAAAACCTGCAGGCAATAGCTGAACCATCAGTCATAACACAGGTGCTTCGGGAGGCAGCCTTTGAGAAAGGCCTGTTTTACCCGCCAGACCCCAGCAGCCAGGGTAGTTGCTCAATAGGCGGTAACATTGCCGAGAACAGCGGCGGGGCACGTGCCGTAAAATATGGCGTTACTAAAGATTATGTACTTAACCTTGAGGTGGTGCTGCCTAACGGCGACATTATCTGGACGGGAGCCAACACCCTTAAAAATTCTACCGGGTACAACCTTACACAGCTTATGGTTGGCAGCGAGGGTACCCTGGGCATCATTACTAAAATTGTGCTGAAGCTAATCCCTAAAACCAGCCACAATGTGCTCATGCTTATCCCTTTCTTTAAGGCCGGGCAGGCGTGCGAGGCTGTTGCCGAAATTTTCCGCGCCGGGATTGTGCCCAGCGCGCTTGAGTTTATGGAGCGCGATGCCATAGACTGGGGCTTAAAATACCTGGACAACACCAGCCTGAATATTAAACCCGAAGTACAGGCACACCTGCTGGTAGAAGTAGACGGTAATTACCCAGATGTACTGTTTGCCGAAGCTGAAAAAATTATGGGCGTGGTAGAGCAGTTTGAAATTGACGAAATTTTATTCGCCGATACCGAAGACCAGAAGAATGCCCTTTGGAAACTGCGTCGCACGGTTGCCGAGGCTGTAAAATCAAACTCAATTTATAAAGAAGAAGATACTGTGGTGCCACGCTATGAGTTGCCTACGCTGCTGGACGGGATTAAACGTATTGGCAGCAAATATGGTTTCCAGTCGGTGTGCTACGGCCATGCGGGCGACGGCAACCTGCACGTAAACATTATAAAAGGCAACATGACCGATGAAAACTGGCTGGTGGAAGTACCCAAGGGCATCCGTGAGATATTTGAGCTTACGGTTTCGCTAAAAGGCACGCTTAGTGGCGAGCACGGCATTGGCTACGTACAAAAAAACTACATGGATATTGCTTTTCCTGATGCCAACCTGCAACTTATGAAAGGCATAAAGCAGCTTTTTGACCCGAATAATATTCTCAACCCGGGTAAGATACTACCGGATAATTTATAAAGATAAAGCCTGCAAATTGCAGGCTTTATCTTTATAAAGGTTGATTGGTAAGGCTTTCTTTCGCCAGGGTTTTAGTGGCAAATTTGCCAATGGTAAGCCCCTGAACAATTATTGAGAATACCACCACAAAGTAGGTTATAGCCACAATAACATCGGTATACGGGCCGTCTTTTATTGACAGCGCCAGGGCAATACTAACACCGCCGCGCAGGCCTCCCCATACCAGTATTTTAATGGTACCCTTGCTAAACTTCTCGCGGAAGCGGATAAACTTGGTAGGCAGCCAGATGGATATGTAGCGCGACATAAGCACCAGCACCACACAGGCCAGGCCAGGCAGCCAGTAGTTTTCCATATTTTTAACAATAAGCATCTGGAAGCCTATAAACAGGAATAATATGGCGTTGAGTATCTCGTCATTCAGTTCCCAAAACTTATCAAGGTAGTCTTTTGTAAGGGTAGACATAGCATAGCGCTTGCGCAGGTTGCCTATTAGTATCCCTGCAAAAACCATGGTAAGCGGGCCCGAAATATGCAGCGAATGCGCTATTAAATAACCGCCCATAACTACTGAAAGGGTTATGAGTACTGACACCTTGTAATCATCTATCTTGCGCATGGCACGCGATGCCGTTAGCCCTAAAGCTACCCCCAGCACAAAACCGCCACCGGCCTCTTTAAGAAAGAGCCAGCCTATGTTAAGCGCACTCATATCCTGCGATTCTCCCTGTGCCAGTTGTAATAATACCGCAAATACCACAACAGCTACACCATCGTTAAATAACGATTCGCCTGCAATCTTGGTTTCGAGTGATTTTCGCACCTTGGCCTGTTTCAGAATACTGAGCACCGCTACCGGGTCGGTTGGCGATATAAGCGCACCAAACAGCAGGCAGTATATATACGGAATTTCAAGGCCTTTTATGGGGATAAAATACACCAGCGTACCCACCACAAAGGTAGAGATTACCACACTTACGGTAGAAAACGTCATGATAGGGCCGCGCTGCTCGCGAAGGTCTTTAAGGTTAATGTGCACCGCCCCGGCAAAAAGCAGGAAGTTTAGCATGGCCCCCATAAGGAGCTCGGTAAAGTCAAAACCATGTATAAGGGTAGAAATACGCAGCAGCGTATTAGGGAAAATATTGCCAAATGCCACCAGGAATATAGAAACTGCCATGGCCAGCACCATGATGCCTATTGTAGACGGCAACTTTAAAAAACGGACATTGAGGTAAGCAAAAAAACTGGCCAGCACTATGAGTACCGATAAAGAATAGTATAATTCCATGGGCGTAAGAACGAATAATTTTTATAAGCGTATAGCTACAAATATATCAAAAAATGCCCTTAAAACCCAATTTAAACTTTCTAAAAATAGAAAATCCCTCAATTATGAGAGATTTTTTTAAATTATTATGCAATTACAGCCCTAATCCTTTTAATACCTTTTCTGTAAATATTTTTACCAGCAGCGGCCTGCCCGAACGGCTTAAAAACGTCCACTTGTTATTGGTAAGGCTGTCTGCAACCGCAATTACTTCATCCTTTTTTTTAATGATTATAGAACTGTCTGCCTCATTAAAAATCACATCCTGTGTATTCATACCGGCTTTAAGGGTTTCTACCATTTCATTCCCCTCCTGCTTTGTAAGTTTAGACGTGAAAATCATTTTCATCTGGCTGTCGTATTTTACAAGGCTATAGTTGCCACCATCAATATTTTTTATTTTGCTGTATTCTGCATTAAGCGGGGTTTGCAAAAACAACAGGCTGTAGCCATTTCCGTTAGCCATACTCTTAAGGCTCTCAATAAGCTTATCTTTAGGCACCACCTCAAATATTTTTGGGTAATACATTTCGGCAAGGGCTTCATGGTTTCCTGCAACCGAATTACTACACCATGCTGCCAGCCGCGTTTCAAGTTCCTTTTGGGTTTGCGCAAAAGCAGTAAGGGTACATAAAAATAAGGCTATAGCCAAAATCCGGGTTTTCATTATGCTATAATTTTAGCAAATATAGGTAAACCTGATTTGGCAAACGTTAAAAATGGCTGTTTTGCCACCCACAGCTGTCGGGTTTACACCATCATGCAATCATTTGTTATAACTAACTTTGATAAAAAACAACATGCTATCAGTAGACGAATATATTAACAACCAGCCCCCTGCCTACCAGGACAGCCTTAACCGTATGCGGGCTTTTATACAATCTAAAATCCCGCCGCAAAGCGAAGAGAAAATAAGCTACATGGTGCCGTGCTACTACTATCACTATTCGCTTGTAGGCTTTGGCGTAAGCAAAAACCACATTAGCTTTTACACCATGAGCCCAAAACTGGTTGCAGAGCTAAAGGATGAACTTAAGGATATAAAGCACTTCGGCAGCACCATACACTTTCCGCTTGACAAGCCGTTTCCGGAAACGTTGCTTAAGAAAATCATTAACATCAGGATTAAGGAAAATGAAGCCAGGGCTTTAGCTAAGAAGAAAAAACAGCTTTAAGATTGCCGCACTCCGCAAGCTCCGTTCGTGACTAGTCCTAAAATAACGATACAGNTCGCAAAGACAAAAAAAATCCCGTAAGGCAGCCTTACGGGATTTTTAATATTTATAGTTGCAGATTACTCGTTAGTAATAATCCACTCGCCGGTTGCCAAAAGGCTTTCGGCTTTTTTAAACTTCATGGTTTCGGTTTTGCCGCTCATTACGTGCTTAAGCGTAACATTGTCGTTACGGTTAATTTTTGGGGCATCCCTTACAATGGTTTCAGTAACCTGTGGGCGCTGCTGGCTTTGTTGGGCCACTTCGCGCGCTGCTGCTGCCATTTCATCCGTATTCAGTACTTCTTCCTTAGATTCTATGTACTGCTCCTGGCGTTGTGGCTGTTGCCTTGCTTCCTGAACCGCATTAGGGTTTTGAGCAGGAAGGTCGGCCTTAAACAGGAACGAAATCACATCGCGGTTAATTTGGTCAAGTGTTTTCTTGAACAGTTTAAACGCCTCTTCCTTATAAATAAGAAGCGGGTCTTTTTGCTCGTGCACCGCCAGCTGAACCGACTGCTTAAGCTCGTCCATCTTACGAAGGTGTTTTTTCCAGGCTTCGTCTACAATGGCAAGGGTAATGTTCTTTTCAAAATCATCTATAAGCGTACTGCCTTCAGTCTGGTATGCCTTTTCAAGGTTGGTAACCACGTTAAGGGTTTTTATACCATCGCTAAACGGCACCACAATGCGCTCATACTGGCCGTTGTTGTTTTCATACACATTCCTTATAACCACAAAAGCTTCAGTAGCATTGCGCTCGTTCTTCTCGGCATAAGCCTCCTGAACGGCTTTATATACTTTAGCTGTAAGCTGGGTTTCATTAAGCCTTGTAAACTCTTCTGTGCTTACCGGTGCGCTTATAGAAAACGCACGTATAAGCTCAAACTCAAAGTTTTTAAAGTCGTTTGTAAGCTTGTTGTTTTCAACAATAGCCTCTGCCGTATCATACATCATGTCGGCAATATCTATCTTAAGCCTGTCGCCAAAAAGGGCGTGCTTACGTTTTTTGTATACGTTTTCACGCTGCTTGTTCATAACGTCGTCATATTCAAGCAGGCGCTTACGCTGGCCAAAGTTGTTTTCTTCCACTTTTTTCTGCGCACGCTCTATCGATTTTGTCATCATAGAGTGCTGTATAACCTCACCTTCCTTAAGACCCATACGGTCCATAATTTTGGCTACGCGCTCAGAACCGAACAAACGCATCAGGTTATCTTCAAGCGACACATAAAACTGAGAGCTTCCCGGGTCGCCCTGACGGCCTGAACGGCCTCGCAGCTGGCGGTCTACACGGCGAGAGTCGTGACGCTCTGTACCTATAATGGCAAGTCCACCTTTAGCTTTCACTTCGGCAGTAAGCTTAATGTCGGTACCACGGCCGGCCATGTTGGTAGCAATGGTTACCACACCTTCTTTACCGGCTTCGGCTACAATGTCGGCCTCTTTTTTGTGAAGCTTGGCGTTTAGCACGTTGTGGTTAATACCCCTCATTTTAAGCATACGGCTTAAAAGCTCAGATATTTCTACCGATGTGGTACCAATAAGTACCGGACGGCCTGCTTTAGAAAGTTCAACGGTGTCTTCTATAACCGCGTTGAATTTCTCGCGCATTGTTTTATAAATAAGGTCGTGGTGGTCTTTACGGGCAATACCGCGGTTAGTAGGTATTTCTACCACGTCAAGCTTGTATATTTCCCAGAATTCGCCTGCTTCTGTAACAGCAGTACCGGTCATACCGCCCAGCTTGCTGTACATCCTGAAATAGTTTTGCAGGGTAATGGTAGCAAAGGTTTGTGTAGCAGCCTCAATTTTAACGTTCTCCTTGGCCTCAATAGCCTGGTGAAGCCCGTCTGAATAGCGGCGGCCATCCATAATACGGCCGGTTTGCTCATCTACAATCATGATTTTGTTATCCATGATTACATATTCTACATCTTTTTCAAAAAGCGTGTAGGCTTTTAAAAGCTGTGTAAGGGTATGGATACGCTCACTCTTAACCGAGAAATCCCTGAAAAGCACCTCTTTAAGCTCGGCCTCAGCCTCTTTTTCAAGGTTTTTCTTTTCTATGTTGGCAATTTCAGTACCAATATCCGGCAGTACAAAGAAATCACTGTCAGTATCCTGGCTCAGGAATTTAATACCGTTATCGGTAAGTTCTACCTGGTTGCTTTTTTCTTCTATAACAAAGTACAATGCCTCATCAACCTTGTGCATATCGCGGTTGTTATCGGCCATGTACTGGCTTTCTGTTTTTTGTAGCAGCTGCTTAACGCCTTCCTCACTCAGGAATTTAATAAGCGCCTTGTTTTTCGGCAAACCGCGGTGCACCCTCAATAGCTGGAAGCCACCTTCTTTAGTATTGCCTTCTTTTATAAGTTTTTTGGCTTCAGCCAATACACCATTAAGTAGTGTACGCTGCAGGTTAACCAAGTGGTCTACCTTTGGCTTAAGCTCATTAAACTCGTGGCGGTCGCCCTGCGGCACCGGGCCAGATATAATAAGCGGTGTACGGGCGTCATCTACAAGTACCGAGTCAACCTCATCCACAATAGCATAGTTATGCTTGCGCTGAACAAGGTCTGACGGTGCATGTGCCATGTTGTCGCGCAGGTAGTCAAAACCAAATTCGTTGTTTGTACCATAAGTAATATCAGCAGCATAAGCACGACGGCGGCCTTCGCTGTTAGGCTGGTGGTTGTCTATACAATCTACCGTAAGCCCGTGGAATTCAAACAGTGGCGCTTTCCAGGTGCTGTCACGCCTTGCAAGGTAGTCGTTAACGGTTACAAGGTGCACACCGTTACCGGTAAGCGCGTTAAGGTATAGTGGAAGCGTAGCCACAAGGGTTTTACCTTCACCGGTTTGCATCTCTGCAATTTTACCCTGGTGCAATACAATACCGCCTATTAGCTGCACATCATAATGTATCATGTCCCAGGTAATTTCGTTACCTGCGGCATTCCATTTATTGGCCCAGCTGGCTGTATCGCCCTGTATGGTTATGTAAGGCTTGGTAGCCGAAAACTCCCTGTCTTTAGGTGTTGCCGTAACGGTAACAGTGTCGTTTTCCTTAAAGCGGCGTGCAGTTTCTTTAACAACGGCAAACGCTTCAGGCAGTATTTCAAGAAGGGTTTTTTCGGTAATATCATAGGCCTCTTTTTCAAGCGCATCGATAGAAGCATAAATATCTTCGCGGGCATCTATGTCTTTAGTGTTTTCTATCTGCTCAAGGTATGAGGCTATTTTAGCATCTTTATCGGCACGTGCCTTTTTGATGGTATCTTTAAAATATACCGTTTTTTCCCTAAGCTCATCGTGAGAAAGCTGTGCCAGCGCACCCTCATAAGACTTAATCTTATTAACGAGCGGCTGCAGGGCCTTTACGTCTTTTTGAGACTTATCGCCCACAAAGGCTTTAAGAATACTGTTTATTAAACTCATTATATTTGTTTTAACTTGTGTTATTATCAATAAAATAGCGTGCAAATTTAACCAAAAAAAAAGCCTCCTGAAAGAGACTTTTCATTTTGAATTTATTTCGCGCCTTTAATATTCATCCTCATTCCAAAGATAATCTTCGTCTGTAGGATAATCCGGCCATATTTCTTCCATAGATTCATATATCTCGCCTTCGTCTTCTATAGACTGCAGGTTTTCTACCACTTCAAGCGGCGCTCCTGTCCTGATGGCGTAGTCGATCAGCTCGTCTTTGGTAGCCGGCCACGGGGCATCACTTAAATAAGATGCCAATTCTAATGTCCAATACATCTCTAAACGATTAAAGTTTTATGCAAAAATAAATTTTCTACTGAAAAAGTCAAGTAAAAAGTTGTTTATTTTAATTTAAAGAACGTTTAATTAGTTTTCAGTCGCAGTCCCGGTTTACAGTATTGCGGTTTCTGCCAACTGCGACTGCGACTGAAAACTAAAAATCACAGCTTTTCAGGTATCCATTTTACCTCATTGGCATGCAGGTCTTTCGACAACTTTCGTGCCAATACAAAAAGGTAGTCAGAAAGGCGGTTTAAGTATGCCAAAACCAGTACATCTACGGGTTCAATCTCATTTAAATGTACCGAAAGTCGCTCTGCCCTGCGGCACACACACCTTGCTATATGACAGTATGACACGGTTGTATGGCCGCCAGGAAGCACAAAATGCGTCATGGGCTCCAGCTGGCTTTCCATGGTGTCTATCTCTTTTTCAAGGAATTCGATATCGTTTTCAGTAATTTTAGGAATATTAAGGCGGTCCTGCCCGTTTTTAAGCACGGCTTTCTCCGGGTCGGTTGCCAATATGGCACCTAATGTAAAGAGCCTGTCCTGCACGCGCTCTAAAACCTGCCGGTAATAATGGTTAATTTCCTGGTCGCGGATAAGGCCAATGTGGCTATTAAGCTCGTCAACAGTGCCGTAGCTTTCTATGCGTATATGGTGCTTGGGCACACGCGTACCGCCAAAGAGTGCGGTGGTGCCTTTATCGCCTGTTTTTGTGTAGACTTTCATTGTAAGAAGCTTCTTAGCTTCTTAGCTCCTTAGCTCCTTAGCAGCTCAATGGCTTAGAAGCTAAGCGGCTAAGCAGCTTATTTATGCGGATTAGGATTCACTGTATCGCTTTCAATAATGCCGTCGCGCAGGCGGATAACACGGTGCGCATATGCGGCAATATCTTCTTCGTGGGTAACCAATATTACGGTATTGCCGTTGGCGTGTATATCGCCAAAAAGTTTCATAATTTCTACCGATGTTTTACTGTCAAGGTTACCGGTGGGTTCATCGGCCAATATTATAGACGGGTGGTTAACCAGCGCCCTGGCTACGGCTACCCTTTGCCTTTGCCCTCCCGAAAGCTGGTTGGGGCGGTGGTCCATACGGTCGTTAAGGCCCACCTGGGTTAGCACCTCGGTGGCACGAGCATGCCGCTCCTGCTTTTTAAAGCCTGCATATACCATAGGAAGCCCTACATTATCGAGCGCCGTGGTGCGGGGCAGCAGGTTAAACGTCTGGAATACAAAACCTATTTCTTTATTCCGGATGCCGGCCAACTCATTATCGGTCATTATACTTACGTCTTTACCGTTTAGTATGTAATTACCGGCAGTTGGGGTATCAAGGCAACCCAGTATGTTCATAAACGTACTCTTACCGGAGCCCGAAGGCCCCATTAAGGCTACATATTCGCCTTTATTTATGGTAAGGTCTATGCCTTTTAGTACCTGTATTATTTCGCCGCCAAGCGGAAAATCACGCTTTATATTCTTTATTTGTATAATGGGTTGGGCCATGGTGCAATTTTGAGGCTTAAAAGTAAAAACTTTATTTTAGACTTAAAGTGTTAGTAGAGAGTTTTTAAATTATGTTACACAAAACAATACCCTTTTACCATTTATTTATAAGGCTATTGTAGGGCATTTCCGCTTATAATCGTTATTTTTGAGGCAGGTTGTTTGGGTTAAGTCGAACAATCGAAAAATCCAATCATCTAACAATCTTAAAAAGAGATGCCTAAAATACTTGTAATAGAAGACGAAGCCGCCATTCGCCGTGTGCTGGGCAAAATACTGAGCGAGGAAAACGACACCTACAAGGTAGAAGAAGCCGAAGACGGGCTGGCCGGCCTTGAAAAGATAAAAAATGACGATTATGACCTGGTACTGTGCGACATAAAGATGCCCAAAATGGACGGCGTAGAAGTACTGGAGGCCGTAAAAAAGATAAAACCCGAAATACCTTTTGTAATGATATCGGGCCACGGCGACCTCGAAACCGCCATTAACACCATGCGCCTGGGGGCTTTTGACTACATAAGCAAACCACCCGACCTTAACCGCCTGCTTACCACCGTGCGCAATGCTCTTGACCGCAAAACCCTTGCTACTGAGAACAAAACGCTTAAAAAGAGGGTAAGCAAAAGCTATGAAATGATAGGCGAAAGCGCCCCCATAAACCATATTAAGGAAATTATAGAAAAGGTAGCCCCTACTGAAGCCCGTGTGCTTATAACCGGCCCTAACGGTACCGGAAAAGAGCTTGTAGCCCACTGGCTGCACGAAAAAAGCGAGCGTGCAACGGCCCCGTTTATAGAGGTTAACTGCGCTGCCATACCCAGCGAACTGATTGAAAGCGAACTTTTTGGACACGTTAAGGGTGCATTTACGAGCGCCGTAAAAGACCGTTCCGGCAAGTTTGAAGCCGCCGATAAGGGCACTATTTTCCTGGATGAAATAGGCGATATGAGCCTGCCTGCCCAAGCCAAGGTGCTGCGTGCGCTACAGGAAAACATGATACAACGTGTTGGTGCTGAGAAAGATATAAAGGTAGACGTGCGTGTAGTAGCCGCTACCAACAAAGACCTGCAAAAGGAAATTGCCGAAGGCCGTTTCCGGGAAGACTTATACCACCGCCTTGCCGTAATACTTATTAAAGTACCGGCGCTTAACGACAGGCGCGATGACATACCCCTTCTTATAGAGCACTTTACCGCCCGCATTGCCGGAGAGCAAGGCACCGCCCAGAAAAGGTTCAGCCCTGAGGCCATAAAGCTGCTGCAGGAATATGACTGGACGGGCAACATCCGCGAGCTGCGCAACGTAGTAGAACGCCTTATTATACTGGGTGGTAGCGAAATCAGTGAGACAGATGTGAAGCTTTTCGCAAGTAAATAGTATTTTTGCCACGAATTACACCAGTTTGTCTAATTCAAAATTTGTGATAATTAGTGCAATTCGTGGCAAAACAATTCTTATGAAACTAAAAAAAATAAACCCAAACCTGCAAAAAGCCCTTGAAGAACAAGGCTTTACCGAACCCACCGAACTGCAACGCGACAGCTTTGGCTCCGTTAAAAGTGGTGCCGACTGCGTTATAGCGGGCCCGCAGGAAGAAGGGAAGTCTACTGCCATAGTAATCAACGTGATACAGCGCCTGGAAAAGGCAGTACTCATAGCCCCGCGTGCCCTGATTATGGTGCAGGACAAGGAGAAAATGCTTGAAATGATGGAGATTTTCAGGCAGTTAGGCCAGTATACCGACCTCCGCGTATATGGCGTGCACGACAAGACCGACCTCGATAACGACAAGAACCAGATATCTGTAGGCATAGACGTACTTATAGGCACCCCAAACAGGCTTAATGAAATGTTCAGTACAGCAGGATATGACGTTAACCAACTGAAAATGTTTATAGTAGACGACACTGAAACCATGCTACGCAACAGGCTGGAACCCAAAATCTTCCGCCTTAGCGATAGTATTGGCAAAACCCAGCGCCTGTTTTTTACCGATATTATTACCGAACGCGTAGAGCTCCTGGCCGACCGTATAATGGTTGAACCCCTGTTTTTAGAGCTCGACGATGAAGAAGATTTTGATGAAAATTTCGATGAAGAATCTGAAGATTAATCTTCAGGTTTTTCTTTTATTTTCGTTGCAAAAAAGGGCTAATTTTTCACTTTTGGACTTTGGATTCACGGTGTGAAATCAATTTTCAGTTTAACTGAAAACTGCTACCTGCTATCTGCCATCTTCACTTTCGAGTTTTCGCTTATAAGCGTTAATATTTTCCAGCACGGTTTCGTCAACTTCCGGTTCGTGGAAATCATATTTTTCAAGTTCGTGCAAAATGGCTTTGGCCACTAACAGCCTTGCCGTTTTTTTGCTGTCGGCCGGTATGCAGTACCACGGTGCGTGCGCGGTTGAAGTATGGTTTATGGCCTCCTCATAATACTTTTGGTACTCGTCCCACAGCTGGCGCTCATCAAGGTCGGCCGGGCTAAACTTCCAGTTGTGGTTTTTCAGGTTCAGCCTGCGCAGTAACCGCTGGCGTTGCTCCTCCTTGCTTATATTCAAAAAGAATTTTAGCACCACAGTACCGTTTTGGGCCACATGGCGCTCAAAATCGTTAATCTGCTTAAAGCGCTGCGCCCAGAAATCGGCCGGTATATCTCCCACTGCTTCAATGCCCGGCAGGTTTTCCTTCAGTAAATAATCAGGGTGCACACGGGTAACCAGCACATTTTCATAATGCGATCGGTTAAACACCGCAAACTTACCCCTTTCGGGCAGGGCCACATAATGCCGCCACAGGTAGTCGTGCTTCAGCTCAAGCGCCGTGGGCTGCTTAAAGCTGAACACATTAACACCACGGGCATTAAAATTTTTAAACACCTGTTTTATAAGGCTGTCCTTGCCGCTGGTGTCCATCCCCTGCAATACAATCAGTACGCTGTAGCGGTTATTGGCATACATCTTGTCCTGTAGCTTACCAAGCTGCTTGCTTACTTCGCCAAGTGCTTCCTTAAGCTCGTCGTGCGTACCGGGGTGGCCTATAGACGTTTTACAACCCGCAATGGCAAAGCGGCTGGTAACCTTAAAATCTTCAGGATGGAGGGCCTTCATATACAAAATGGTTTATCTTTACTAAAGATACCAATTAATACCATGCCGCACCCGCGGCGCTAACATAACATTATGCAAAAGTTTCATTTAGAGTTGCTGTTTCACATCATAGGCATTGGGTCGGCATCGGGGCTGGTGTACCACAACGGCGCACTTTACCTTATTGCCGATAACAGCAATATGCTGTATGAATACAATATGGAGGCCAAATCGCTCAGTAAAACCCCACTGGCCGATAAAACCTATACCGGCCCCACTGAGAATATCCCCAAAAAAGAAAAGCCCGATTATGAGGCTATGGCCGCTTATGGCAACGACCTGTATATTTTTGGCTCGGGCTCTACCGAAAAACGCAAATCAATAGCCCACATAAACCTGAATGTAAAACGCCTTCAGCCCGCTATCGATGCCGCCGAACTATACCAGACCATGATGGAGTTTGGCGAAATAAAGCCGGAAGACTTTAATATAGAGGCCGCCGCTAACGATGGCACTATATGGTACCTGTTTAACCGCGGCAACGGCCCGGCTAAGCAAAACGGTGTGTTTACGCTCGACGGCGAGATTGAAGACGGCGCCTTCCAGATTGTATACAACCCCGTAGCCCTGCCCAATATTAACGGGGCACCAAGTGGCTTTACCGATGCCGTGCTGGTAGGCGAAAAGCTGTATTTTATAGCATCCGCAGAAAAAACCGATTCAACGTATGCCGATGGCGAAGTAGCCGGAACCCTTGTAGGCCGCATGGATACCGAAAGCATGGAGGTAGAATTTACCGAAGTAATTTCGTCTAAAAACAAATTTGAGGGCATTACCCTCTACAAAGAAACCGCCACCACCCTCGAATTCCTGCTGTGCGAAGACACCGACAGCGATGCCCGCGAAAGCGATATTTTTAAGTTAACGATTGAGAAGTAGTTGAGGGTTGGGAGTTGAGGGTTGATTTAAAAGTTAATTGCTGCTGTATTGCCAACTTTAAAAACAACTCCCAACCCACAACTCCCAACCCCAATCACTGATCACTGATTACTGAACACTGATTACTGATCACTTTTTTTTCAACGCACATCCAACCTTTTCCCCCTTTTGCTAATCTATATAACAAAGAGCCGTTATTGTGATAGACGAACAACTCATAGCAGCCTGCAAAAAACAGCACCGCGACGCCCAGCGCCGGGTGTATGAATATCTTGCGCCCCGGCTGTATCAAACCTGCAAAAGGTACTTAAAGAGCGAGGAAATGATAGAAGAGGCCATGGCCGATGCCTTCTATACCATTTTTACCAAGCTCGACCAGCTAAAAGAAACAAAGGCTTTTGAGGCCTGGTGCCGTAAAATTGCGGTTAACCGCTGCCTGCTCAGCCTTAAGCGCAATATAAACTTCAACATATACATAGAAGATATGGGCCGCAGCCAGGAGCCCTCGCTTACCGAAAGCGCCGGCCTGGAGGAAGAAGACCTGCTCAAGCTGCTGGACTACCTGCCCGAAGGCTGCAAAACCGTATTTAACCTTTTTGCCATAGAAGGCTTTAGCCATAAAGAAATCGCCGCCATGCTCAATATTAGTGAAGGGACCTCAAAATCACAATTAAACGCCTCCCGCACAAAACTGAAAGAACTGGTAAACAACATTTATTACCTCAACGAGAAGAGCAGTCATGGAAAATAACGATAAAATATACAAACAGTTTGAAAAGGCCGCCCGCCGCGCCGAAGAGCAGCCCTTTGGCCGCATGGATGCGGTGTGGAACCGCGTGCAGGACAAACTGGACCACAAACGCCAGCGCCAGATAGCCAACTACTGGAAGTATACCGGCATGGCGGCCATATTCCTGCTGTTTATGACCATAGGCTTTATGCTGGTTAATAATGTAGAAAAAGAAACTAAAGTACCTGCCGCTACAGATAGCAGCATAACCGTTATAGACTCTGTTAAAGTAGAAGAAACCTTTAAGCCCACAGCCCCGCAAACTGAAACCGAAAGCAGCGTGGTGGTAACACAAAAACCGGCCGAACGTAAAATCAATATTGCTAAAGACAGTATAACCTCGGCCGCCAATGCCGTTACATGGACTGAACCGGCCAGGGCTAAAGAACGTTATGAGTCAAAAGGGCGTACTTTAGAGGCGCAGGATGACAGGATAGGAACGGCAACCGACAAGGTTACAGAAAAAGCAGCGCCCGCCGCCGAAACTGCCTTTACAGCCCCTGCCCCTACGGCAAACAGCCTTAACAACAGTGCCTTTAACAGCGCTAAGGCAACCAACAATGTAAGTGTAGACAGCCAGGGTTATTTTGCACGCAACACCGTTAAAAACTATACCGAACAGGACCGTGAAATAGAAGCCAAGGCAAAACAAAAGGTTGTGGCAGATGTGTATACGGGCACAGTAATTGCCGCTTCAGACGGGATGCCATTACCCGGTGTAGCCATTATACTGAAAGGCACAGCAACCGGTGTTATTACTGATGCAGATGGTAAATTCAGTATTGAGGCTGATAAAGGCCAGGTACTTGAAATCAGTTACCTGGGTTATAAAACCGTAACAATAACCCTGGGCGATAAGCACGACCTTTCTATACTTCTGGAAGAAGACAACCAGTCGCTTAAAGAAGTGGTTGTGATAGGCTACGGCACTATAAGAGGGCGTAGTAATACCGGCAACATACGCGGGCTTGAACTTAAAAAGATATCGCAAACAAAAAGGGATGCTAAAGTTAGCCCTAATGCAGGATACAGCACCTATGATACTGATAGCGATGGTATGCCCGATGAAGAATTTGAAAGCGAGGCTGCATACTCACCCGGCGGGCTGGGCGGTATAGATACCAACGGCGAACCCCTGTATATTATAGACGGCGTGGCCGTGCGCAGCGAGATTATAGACAAAATGGAGCCGTCTTACGTTAAGTCATACAAAATAATAGATGATATAGATGCCATTAAAATATACGGTGGCAAGGCGGTAAACGGCGCCATTGTTATCAAAACCAAAAAGCTGAGCGGCACCAAAAAGAAAGAGTTTAAAGAGCTGGTTGAAAAATACCGCATCAGCGATAAGGACCTTAACACGTTTGATGCATCGCAAAAAATACCGGTAGACAACAACGAAAGCTACAACCCGTTTGAAGAAAACAGGTTTGAAAACGCATCTGCCACACCGCTTTCTACCTTTAGCATAGATGTAGACAATGCGTCTTACACTAACATACGCCGGTTTTTAAACAACGGGCAAATGGTACCTAAAGATGCCGTGCGCATTGAAGAAATGATTAATTTCTTCAAATACAACTATCCGCAGCCCAAAGGCGACAACCCTTTTTCTATCAATACCGAGTATAGCGACTGCCCGTGGAACCCGCAGCACAAGCTGCTTAAAATAGGACTTAAGGGCAAGGAAATGAAAAAACGCGAACTGCCTGCCAGCAACTTTGTGTTCCTTATAGATGTTTCAGGCTCTATGGCCGATGCTAACAAGCTGCCCCTGCTTAAAAAGAATTTAAGGGTGCTGGTTAACAAAATGCGCGGCAAAGACCGTATTGCCATTGTGGTATATTCGGGCGCGGCCGAGGAGCTGCTGCCGTCTACATCAGGCTTTGATAAAGAAACCATCCTGGCTACGCTTGATAAGCTGGTGGCCGATGGTACCACCGCAGGCGGAGACGGCATTAAGCTGGCTTATGAAACCGCCGAAGACAATTTTATTGAAGGTGGCAACAACCGTGTAATACTGGCTACCGATGGCGATTTTAATGTGGGCCCGTCTTCTGACGGCGACATGAAAACCCTGATTGAGGAAAAGCGTAAAAGCGGCGTGTTCCTTACCTGCCTGGGCTATGGCATGGGCAACTTTAAAGACAGTAAACTTGAAACCCTGGCCGATAGCGGCAACGGCAATTATGCCTATATAGATACCGAAGACGAAGGCGAACGCTTTTTAGGCACCGGGTTTAACAGCTCTATGTATACCATTGCCAAGGATGTAAAGATACAAATTGAGTTTAACCCCATGCTGGTACAGTCGTACAGGCTTATAGGCTATGAAAACCGCAAGCTGCGCGATGAAGATTTTGAAAACGATGCTGTAGATGCCGGCGAACTGGGCAGCGGCCACACCGTTACCGCCCTGTATGAAATTATTCCGGCCGGGGTAAGCAGCCCTTACTTTACCCCCGAAGCAGAACTGAAATACACCCATGCCAACACCGTGTATAACAATTACACATCAGAACTGGCCACCATAAAATTCCGCTACAAGAAGCCTGATGGCGATGTAAGCTTGGAAATGACCGAAGTAGCACAAAACAAGGCGGTACCAATGGCCAAGGCCTCGGCTGACTTTAAGTTTGCGTCTGCCGTGGCGTGGTTTGGCTTAAAGCTAAGGGGCAGCAAGCTGGTGCCCGATACGGCCACCCAGCACATACTGCACCTGGCTAAAGAGGGCCTTAAAAACGATGACGAAGGGTATAAAGCCGAATTTATAAAACTGGCTAACAGGGTAGAATAGTTATTTGTTGTTGCTAAAATCCCGGGGTGGGTAGTGCCACCCGGGATTTTGTTTTTTTTATAACGTAAAAATCCCGGAACCTTTACAGTAAAGAGTCCGGGATTTTTGAATATATATGGGGTTGTTATTTTATTTGGCAGTAAGCGCAGGGCCTTGTGCGGTAACTATTTGCGACAGGAACAAACCTGTAAGGTAACCATCAACATAACCAAGGTCGGTTTTGGTTTTATCAGAGTTACGTATTTTGCCATACTCAAGGTAGTATTTATCTAAAGAGTTAGGTATAATGCGCAGTTGCATAGGGCCATATTTTTCAAGAAACACATAGTTGGTAACCCTTACTTTATAGCCACCGGCCACTTTAGTAATGGTAAAATCAAAGTTGGCATCGCTGGCAAGGCGCACGCTGTTAACGTCAATAGTACTTTTTATAGCTTCGGCTTTACCTGTGTAAAGTGATTCTTCTTCAGATACCAGCTTCATTTTTTCCTGCGCCGTGATTAGCGACTCAAGGTTGGGTACGTTTTCGGTAAAAGTATGTTCCCATACTATTTTACCTTTTTCAGTCCTGAAACCATCCTGGGCTAAAGCAGGAAGTGTGCACAGTAAGAATAATACAATTGTTTTCATGGTTAATTGGGGGCGTTAATTTGTTAGTTGTTATTTACAGTACAAAGATGTATATTCATATACGCATTTTGTGGGTTTACAGATTGTTTGTTTCTATCTGATGATAAACATCCTTTATAGCACCAACTAACTTCTCAACAAAAAGCCATGTTCAATACATTATACTCAAAAAACAGCTGCAAAACTATCTCCAATTTTCCATATTCGCAATATTTATAATAAGAATATACGCACACGTTTTAGTTGGCGGTCAGTGCGGTATTAGCTCCCCCACCCGAAAACACACCGCTTAAAAAGCTGTCTACACAGGCCAGTTCAGTATTGGCTTTATCGGTAGTGCGAATCTTGCCGCGCTCCACATAGTGTTTGCCCAGCCCGGTGGGCACAGTGCGCATTTGCATAGGGCCATATTTTTCAAGAAACATAAAGTTTTCCACCCTTACAAAATAGCCATCGGCCACCGTCATTATGGTAAACGTAAAGTCTACAGGGCATTTCATTAGTGTACTGCCCGATGAGCAGGTGTTTTGAACTTCGGCTCCCCTACCTGTATAAGTAGCCTCTTCGGCTGAAGACAGCGACAGTTGCTCATTGGCCGAAACCATTGCTTTTATATCATTTTGGGGTATGCTGTAAAAACGCTCCCATACTACATTTCCGTTTTCCATTTTAAAACCGTGCTGTGCCATAACAGGCGCAGTAACAAGCAGGAGTAATAATAACTTTTTCATAGCGCAGTATTTTATATTGTTAATCCCATTTTGAATTTATACCAAAATTACCCCCTTGAATACGAAATTTTCAGAAAACAAACTTAATTACCATTACTTTATGACGCTACGCTAATTTTAGCTTAAAATTTAACAACTGCAATGCACGCATATCATTGCTTTTTCATTTAATACTTCATTAAGAACACTTTACCACTTTGTTACAACATTGCCTGTATATAACTGCGTACTTTTAAGGTATTCAACCAAAAACTAATACGCTATGGCATCTGTAACAGAAACTAATGAAAAGAGGAACTTCTCTAAATATGATGCATCGGGCACCGACCCAAACCGTTATGCATCAGTATCTAACCCCCAGGAAGCTGACAGCTACCTGCACAAACAAAAGAAAAGCATTGTGCCCGGGCTTAGGGTTAATGTAAGCAAAACCGAACGCATTGTAATGATAGCCGCCGGGGCCTACTTATTATACAGGGTGCTCAAGAAAAACGACAAGCGCAAAGTAGCCGAGGGCATTGCCGCCGGAACCATGTTGTTTAGGGGCGTGAGTGGCTACTGTCCTGCTTATGATGCCGTAGACCGTTCAGGCCTGCTGAAAGGCAGCAACATTAGCATCACTACATCACTTAGTATTGATAAGCCCGTGGCAGAAGTATATGCTGCATGGCGCAACCTGGAAAGCCTGCCTAAATTCCTGTCGCATATTGAGAGCGTTACCGAAACGGACGCTAATAAAAGTGAGTGGAAAGCCAAAATACCAGCAGGTTTAGGTGCCACCATGAGCTGGACCGCCGAAATATTGATGGACGAGCCCAACAAGCTGCTGAGCTGGCACTCACTGCCGGGCGCCGCTATAGACAATGCCGGCAAGGTGCGCTTTACCCGCACAGGGGCAGATTC
Organism: Flavobacterium akiainvivens; assembly: GCF_001278115.1. Lineage (GTDB taxonomy): Bacteria > Bacteroidota > Bacteroidia > Flavobacteriales > Flavobacteriaceae > Flavobacterium > Flavobacterium akiainvivens. The sequence goes on from NZ_LIYD01000005.1 coordinate 2,131,807, forward strand.
TACTGATATTGAGGTAACCCTGTCGTATCACGCGCCGCTGGGCAAGCCGGGCCAGGTAGCCGGTAAGCTGCTTACCCCTGTGTTTGAAAAAATGCTGAAGAAAGACATTGCCGCTTTTAAAGAGTATATAGAAACCGGGAATGTTAGCGAAGCTTAAAAGCGCTAACAACCCGGAAAGGGTTTTCCATTTCGAGCGTAACGCAGTGAAGTCGAGAAATCGCTCTAAAAAGATTTCTCCATTGCGCTTCGCTTCAGTCGAAATGGAAAACCCATCTATTTTTTAAGTAGTACGGCAAGTTCGTCTAAAAACGCTGCCTGCCGTTCATTTATTAGCGTTTTAGCTTCTTCAAGGCCAAACCACCCTGCTTTATCCACTTCCGGAAAAACACCCGTTTTACCTGACTTTGGTGGCCAGGCCATTTCAAATGTATTACTGATTATGGCACCGGCCTCAAGGTTACCCATACACGCCCAGGCAAACACTTTTTTACCACCCTTTTGGGTTATAGGTTCAAGTTCAGTAAAAGGTTCTTGTGGTGTGTAGCCTGTTTCTTCCTCAAATTCGCGAATAGCAGTAGCAAGCAATGCCTCGTCCTCTGCCGGTTCGCCTTTGGGTATCGTCCACCAGCCTTCGTTTTTCTTTGCGAAAAACGGCCCGCCGGGGTGCACCAGGAAAAATTCAGGTGCACCACCCATCAACCTGTACAGCAATATACCGGCGCTTTGCTTCATCCGGTTACAATATAGTTTTTGTCGCTGCCAAAATAGTCTATCGCAGCTTTGCCAAAACGGTCTATGGTAAAGTAGTTAAACGTACCGCCCACAACAGCCCCCACCCCAAACGGAATAAGCGTGCCCAGTGCCACACCTCCCCTTTTAGAGCCGTACTTGGTTATAAGCTTGCGCCCTATTTTCTGGTTCATGCGGTTGCGAATTCTATCAGTAACGTGTTTGTCAAAATGGTTGACCGATATTCTTTCGCCACGTGCTGCACCGGCTTTTTCAGCCTCAACCACACCGGCCCAAATGCCCAGCACTACCGTAAAGTCATCTTCAAAAGTGTCTTTTATGTCGCGCCCATAAATAAGTGCCGTACCATAACAAAGCGATGCCATCCAGCGCAGCATAAACAACACATCAGCCGAAACCGCACCGGCTTCAATGGCTATCTGTGCAGCCGTGCCCAAACCGGGTATGACGCCCGGCAATGCCGTTGCCACGCCTATAGATGTATACTTGCGGCGGGTTTTCTTCAGGTACAACTCAGCAAGCTGTTTTGGGGTTTTGTGCGGATTTTCAAAACGCAATGCATATACTTCAGATTCAACTGTAGTAAAAGACGGCATTACTTTTTGTATGAGAGTGTGTAAATCCATTATCAAATCCTTATACTTATAAAGATAATCAATAAAGGTGTCCTGTACGGATTTTTACCACTACGATAACATTTTAGAAAACAGCGGGGTGTATTTATCAAGGTATTTCTCCAGCAGTTTTCCCTGCTTAAAGCTCAGTTTCCACAGCACTTTATTGGTAATGGTATGAAACCAAAGCTCTACATAAAAATTATCAAGGGCATACAACAGTTTTTTGGTAGAGCCCTCCAGGCAGGCGTCAATTAAAACGCCGCGGCCCCAAAGCACATCATACTGTTCTTCCTCATTTAATTTTTTATACTCATTCAGGTTCATAGGCTAAAGTTACAAAATATTACGGCGGGGTTATTATACTAACGTGTTAAGGCTGTTAAATATTTCAGGATAAAAATTAACGCATGATTATCAGCCCGTTAAGAATATTTAACAGTTTTATAGGCGTAATTTGCTGTAAACAAGAATGCTATGAGACTATTAATGCTGATTCCGATTGTTATCCTGATGGGAGTATCAGGATATAACCTGGCAGGAGGCTACAGTGCGCCGGGAATTGATACTACAAACACTATAGGTGCCGAGGCGCTGCACATGGGCATTATACTTATTTGTATGAGTGCCGCAATACTGCTGGTACGCTCTGCATTTACCGTTAAATATACCGAGGAAGAGCGCCCCGAAAAAGCCGAACCGTTTTATGTGCGCCTGGCCCATCAGCTGCATTTGTTTTAAGGACAGTACATTATTACTGAATTTTCATATTTTACTCAAAATCAAAAAGCCCCGTAGCATAACACTACAGGGCTTTTCTTTTATAATTGACTGATGACTGGTTTGTTTAGTCGTTATCATAAAGCCCTACCGGACCTAAACCTGCTGAAAAGGTATGCTGCAAAGCACCCTGCATGCTGTAAACATAAACAGTGCCGTTAGCTATAAAATTGCCCTCATCTGCAATGTAAAACGAACCATTTTCAATTTCAAGTGCAGAAATACCATAAGGGAAACCACCCTCTGCAGTAAACAACGGCTCTGTAGGCAATGCGGTAGCATTAATAGCCATGCGGTATACCTTATTATCAATAGTATAATAAATGTAATCATCTTCTACAATCAGGTTGCTTGGGTGCTGTATACCGGTAAAATCAAATGTAGCAGTAACTGTATGATTAGATGCATTTACAACCTGAAGCTTGCCCGGAGTTTCGGTACCTGACCATATAGGGAAACCTTCGCTTAGTATATACAGCTTATTATCTTCTTCCTCTATAAAACCAGGCAGGCCACCTGTTGTTATAGATGTTTGTACCGCGCCTGTAGACGGGTTAATTACAGATACTGTGCTACCATAGCCATAGCCTCCCATGTGCGATACATATAGCTTATTGTTTTCTTCAACAATACGCTCAGGCCCTTCTATTACAGATATTTTAGACGTTACAGTATTAGTAGCAAGATCTATAACAGCCACAAAATCATCTTCTGTATTTGAGCCATCACCCCAGTTGGTAACATAAGCCTTGTTTTCATAAAAAGCTATATAACGTGGATTTACAAGCTCCTCTTCTATAGTAGTGATATGCTCAAATGAGTAGCGATTAACAATTTCAATCCTGTTAGAACCATTAAGCACTATGTAAGCCTTATCATCATGAAAGCCTATATCCTGTCCGGTATCGCCCAGTATAGCGTTATTATTGTTAGTCGCAAAAATATTATTCTCAACCTGCATAGCATCAGAAATAAATGATATCGATGCATTACCCATACCAAAATTACCCTGGTTTAGCACAAAAAAGCCATTGTCATAAGCACCTCGTGGTGTATCTGGAGTTGCATCATCATCATTATTACAAGAAACAAAAAAGAAGCCTCCTGCAATAGCTGTTAGTAATAGTTTGTTAAGTTTCATATAGTTTTCGTATTTAAGTATTTAAAATTTAAAATTCAGGTATAAGTTGTAGTTGCGCCCCGGCATGGGCCTTACGGCCACAGCCATATACTCTTCTTCATACAGGTTGTTTACCTGTGCGCCCAGGCTAAGGCCTTTGCAAAAATTAAAGGTATATTCTGCCCCAATGCCCGAAACATTATAGGGGTCGAGCTCGCTGCCATTGTTAGCGGTAGTATACACCAGCCCGTTAAACAGGTGGCGGTAGTATGCCGAAAAACGCCCGTAAGCATAAGACACGCTTGCCGTTGCCTTATGTTTTGGCACATAAATAAGCTGGCTGGCGCTACCATCGCGGCGGGAAACGGTATAGGCATACGTACCGGAAAAGCCTACAGTATGTCTGCCAAAATCTTTCTGCCAGTTTATAAGGGCTTCAGCCCCATAGTTCTTGGCCCGGTCTACATTTTCAGGACGCCAAAACCCTCCCGCTCCCGGCACCCAGCGCAGCATATCCTGCATCCTGATGTAATAACCCGTAACAGTTGCCGTAAAATTATTGTGGGTAAACACGTTGCCCAGTTCGGCCTGGTAAGACGTTTCGGGGCTCAGGTTGGGGTTGCCGCTGCCCGGCCAGTATAAATCATTAAACGTGGGCATACGGAAGTTTCGCGAACCGTTTACCTTAACGCTATACCAGCTGGCAACCTTTACTGTTACCCCGCCCGAAAACAACACAGGGCTCTCGTAAGCGCTGGTTATTTCCTTGCGCACACCGGCTTCATACTGAAAAACATCGTTCACATGGTGCGAAAACAACACACTCCCCGAAAAAATATCCCTCTTCTTATCTACAATATCAGAACCATCGCCCTTGTTTTGGGTATAATCGGCAATGGCGTTTATTTTTATGCCATCGGTTACCTGATAAGCGGCATCATAGCGCCCAATAAACGTCTGGACTTTACCATGAGTGTATAAATCAGACGCATGATTTTCAAAATACTTGTAGTTTTCCTCAAGGTAGGCGGCTTTAAGTCGCGATGTAAAACGATTGTAATTACCCATCCACTCCACAAGGGTGCGGGTATTAAAATCATCATACATACTGCGTGAAGGCGCTGCCAGCGTGCGGCTAAAATGCCTTTGCCCGCCAAATACATAGCCGTAAAACCGCAGTATGTTCTTCTCATTCAGCTTGTAGGCAAAAGCCGCGTTAAGGCTGGTGTTGTGGTATTGGCCGTTATCGTTATACAGGTTATACCCGGGATATTTAAAATCGTTATCGCTGCTGTTGTGGCTTATGCTTATGTTGGCGCTCAAATCATCTGTCGAGGCCTGCATTTTGTAGTTGGCGGCATAGGTAGCAAAACTACCATAGTCTGCCCTGAACTCATTATCAAAACGCTGCCCGAAACCCAGCGGGCTGTCAAGGTGTATACTGCCGCCAATTGCGCTGCTGCCGTAAATAACGCTTCCCCCACCGGCGCGGACAGAAACCGTACTGAAATCACGTGCATTAAGGGTATTGAAATCGGTTTGCCCGTTAAACTGCGAGTTGATGTTAATGCCGTTCCATATTACCGCGGTTTGCTGTGCGGTAGTACCTCTGAAAGACGGCGACGACACCATGCCTGGCCCGTTTTCCTTAAAGTAAATTACGGCATTGTATTGCAGCAGGCTGGTTAAAGACGGCGCGTTACGGGTAATGACCGAATCGTTAAGGTTTTGAACCGATTGCGTGTGGCTGTAATCGCGCAGCTGCGTGTCCGATATCAGTACCCGGTCAAGGATAATAGTATCCTGTTGCGCCAATAGGTTTTGGCACAGCAGCAATAAAAAAAGCGGTATGAAAATGTTAAGCCTCATAACGGTTAGCCTTTTTTCCCGAAGGCTGCATGTTTGTTTACCCCAAGGCAGGTCTCCTGGCTTGCGTACTGTTGTTTGCCTTCCCGTGTATACAGTGGCGCAGGTAACAACAGCCTTCCGCCGTGGCGGAATAAGCGTACAGTTGCGGGAACAGCTCAGGCTTCTTTATACCTGATTCCCTTTTAATGTGATAGGTTTATTATCACAACCTTAAGTGCGGCAAATATAACATTTTTGCCTACAATTTTAATTTATACATTTGCATTTACTGAATATTTTTTATGAAGAATATCATTTCCCTGCTTTTTATTTCGATTTTCGTAATCACGGGTTGTAAAAGCGACACCCAAAAAACAACCGTTGCCACTACCAAAACCCAAAATGTGGTAACCCACGCCAGCGGCCTTGAAATATACCGCTACAACGGCTACAGCGTGGTAAAAGTTACCCGCCCCTGGCCCGAGGCTACCCAAAGCTATACCTATGTATTACAGCAAAAAGGCGCCATGGTGCCCGATAGCCTTAAAGGCTTTACAACCCTAAACGTACCCATAAAATCAATTATAGCCACCAGTACCACACACATACCTTCGCTTGAAATGCTGGGGGTAGAAAACACACTCGTGGGCTTTCCCGGCACGCAGTGGGTATCATCTGAAAAAACAAGGGCACTAATTGATTCCGGAAAGGTTAAAGAGGCCGGTGCCAACGAAAACCTGAATACCGAGGTGGTGCTCGACCTACAGCCCGATGCTGTGGTGGCGTTTGCCATAAACAGTACCAATAAAACGCTTACCGCACTTGAGCAATCGGGCATTAAAGTGCTGTTTAACGGCGACTGGACAGAGCAATCGCCGCTTGGCAAAGCCGAATGGATTAAGTTTTTTGGCGAGCTCTACGGCCTTCAGGATAAAGCAGATGCGGCTTTTTCCAAGATTGAAAAAGATTATAACGATGCACTTAAGCTGGCGCAAAATGTTGCTAATAAACCCACTATTATGGCAGGTGCCATGCTTAACGACCAGTGGCTTATGCCGGGTGGTGGCAGCTGGGCAGCCCTGTTTTTAAAAGATGCAGGGGCCAACTACCTGTGGGCCGATACTAACGATACCGGCAGCCTGAACCTGTCGTATGAAGTAGTATTGGAAAAAGCCCAGAATGCTGATTTCTGGATTGGCCCAAGCCAGTTTACATCGCTTAAAGAAATGATTGATGCCAACCCACATTATGCGCAGTTTAAGGCGTTTAAAAACAAACAGGTATACAGCTTCAGCGTAAAAACAGGCAAAACCGGCGGCCTGCTGTTTTATGAGCTCGCCCCAAACCGCCCTGATCTGGTACTTAAGGATTTAGTGAGTATCTTACACCCGGAATTATTACCCAACCATAAGCTACAATTTTTTGAAAAGCTAAAATAGTGCAACAAACCCGCTTACATATCAGCCTTTTTGCAGCGCTGGGCATTGCCCTTGTAGCGCTGTTTCTGGTTGATTTGAGTTTTGGTGCCATAAGCATCCCGTTAGGCGATGTATTTAAAACCCTTACCGGCGGCGCCCCTGCCAAAACCTCCTGGGAATACATAATACTTGATTACCGCCTGCCCAAAGCCATAACCGCCTTGCTTGCAGGCATAGGTCTTTCTATAGGCGGGCTGCTCATGCAAACACTGTTTAGAAACCCACTTGCCGGCCCCGATGTTTTGGGGCTCAGCAGCGGCGCCAGCCTGGGTGTAGCGTTTGTAATACTGGGGTCGGCATTGCTGCCTGCGGCTTTAGGGGTGTTTTTTACATCGGCTTACGGTGTGGTAATTGCCGCAACAGCAGGCAGCTTTTTAGTATTATTAGCCGTATTGGCCGTGGCACAGCGCCTGCGCGATACCATGGCTATTTTAATTGTGGGCCTCATGTTCAGCAGCTTTACCGGGGCTATAGTGGGAGTACTTACTTACTTCAGTTCAGCTGAAAAGCTTCAGAAATACACGTTTTGGGCATTGGGCAGCCTGGGCAACCTGCCGTGGGATAATATCATAATCTTAGGGCTTGTATTACTCATTGGCCTCAGCCTTGCCATACTGTGCATAAAACCTCTTGATGCCCTGCTGCTTGGCGAACGCTATGCCAAAAGCCTGGGCGTAAACCTTAACCGTACCCGCATAGTGCTTATTTTGGCCACCAGCCTGCTTACGGGCTGCGTTACGGCATTTGTGGGGCCCATAGCCTTTGTAGGCCTTGTAGTACCGCACATGGCCAAGCTGCTTTTTAAAACCGGCAGCCATAAAATACTGTTTACGGGCACGTTATTAATTGGCGCTGCGCTTATGCTGCTGTGCGATACCTTTACCCAACTGCCGGGCAGCGCGTTTGTACTCCCTGTAAACGCCATAACATCATTAATTGGTGCACCGGTGGTTATAAGCCTGTTAATCAGTAAAAAGAAAGGAATTTTTAGCTAATGGAACGCAAAACAATACTTTCGGCTCAACTCCTGGGCATTGGCTATAAAGCCAAAAAGGAATCCATTATCATTGCCGAAAATATTGATATACAGCTAAAAGCGGGCAGCTTAACCGCACTTATCGGTGCAAACGGCATTGGTAAAAGTAGCCTGCTGCGCACGCTTACCGGCATCCAGGCACCGCTTTCAGGCAGCGTTTTACTTAACAACCAGCCTGTTAACCAGTACACCCCGCCTCAACTTGCGCAACAGCTTGCCCTTGTACTTACCGAGGCCCTGCCCCCCGGCAACCTTACCGTATATGACCTTGTAGCCCTTGGCCGCCAACCCTATACCAACTGGCTGGGCAGCCTTTCGGCAGAAGACAAAGCTATTGTTAGCAATGCATTGCAGGCTACCGATATTGAATATCTTGCGCATAAAAAACACTACGAGCTCAGCGACGGCCAGCTCCAGAAAGCGCTCATAGCCCGCGCCCTGGCTCAGGATACACCCCTGATAGTTCTCGATGAGCCTACCACCCACCTTGACCTGCCCAACAAAGCATCGCTGCTGCAACTGCTTAAAAAACTGGCACTTGAACAGGACAAATGCATACTGTACAGCACCCACGACCTTGACCTGGCGCTACAGCTCAGCGATGAAATTATCATCATGAAAAAAGAGGCTATTGCACAGGGAATACCCACACAACTCATTGAAAAGAAAGCATTTGACAACCTGTTTGAGGGAGAATCGGTAGTTTTTGATTACAGCACAAAAACCTTTAGGGTTAAGTAAACTCATATCTTCAATTTTAAGGAATTATAACATTTATACGCCTGTGTTTAACATATACTAAACACGGCACGGGTTATTTATTCAATAAATTTACATATACCTAAAATTTTAAGATTATGAGCAGTCAGTTTACACTAAAATATCCGGGCGATAAAACATCGCTACTCAATAAGTTACGCAGCACAGTGGGCGATAAAGGCCAACTTAACGGCAACGAGCAGCAGGGCTCTTTTGAAGGCAGCACACCCCTTGGCAGTTTTGAAGGCCGCTATAGTATTGAAGGTGATGACATTACCGTTACCATAGATAAAAAACCGTTTTTGGTTTCTAACGGGCGTATTCAGGAAGAATTTGAAAAAGCCCTAAAAAAAGCCTGACAATGAAATGGTTAGCCGTAATAACCTGTCTTGTTTCTGCCATCTCTATGAGGGCACAACCGGCTGAAGCACAGGTTTCTAACCGTGGTATTGAGCCGTTTGAAACAGCCATGCCCGCCATGCTACCCGAGCGTTTTATAGACATTACAAAGGCATGGGCACAGGCTTTTACCCGTAAAGACGGGGGCTACACCGCCAGTGATGTTACAGCTAACAGCATAACAATCAGCGCGTTTAAAAAGAACGCTTTCCGTTACCAGAATACGGGCGAAACGGTGGAAAACAAAATTCGCTATAGCTTGGTAATCAGTTTTACGCAAAGCAGCTACACATTAAAATTTGTGGTTAGTGATATTTATGGCGATAACGACGTGCTGCTAACATACAAACTGCCAAACTATTACAAGCCTGACGGTACACTTAAAGAGGGTTATGACGGGCTTGAAACCTCGCTTAAAGCCACCATTAACGAAATTGTGCAGTCGCATTACAGCTATGTGGTTAATTATAAATAACTAAACTATTGATTATGAGCCAGCAAAACGATGACCCAAAAGACTTAGGAAGCAAAAAGATAAACAACCAGCAAAAGCAAAGCGATGTAAATGAAGGCTTTAGTGGAGAGAATCTGCCTAAAAATTACGACCCTTCGGCTGATAAGCTTAAGACTGAGTTAGACAAACGTACTGATGGCAAAGCAGTTACAGAACAGCGCGCCCGCGATACCGATGAAAAAAAGGCACCGCCTGTAGACAGTAATGAGGGCCACACCACCCGTAACGACGGCGAGGTAGTAAGCAAAAGCCGCGGCACAAAAAATGAGTCTGAAGACATGGAAACCGCTGAAAACAGGGACTTTAACAGCGATACCGAAGAAGACCGTTACCCTGCCGGCCATCCGGAAAATAAAAAAGTGCGTGGAAATACGCACTTAGGTAAATAGTATTTTCAAAAGCAACACCTACTCTACCTCATTGGTAAACTGTATGTTAGCATATAGCTTAATCTCCTCGCCCAGCACCAGGCCGCCGGCTTCGGTAACATCGGCTGCATGAATGTTGAAGTCGTTGCGGTTAATAACCCCGGTTATCTCAAAACCGGCACGGTTTACGCCAAAACCATCTTTAGCCTCGCCGCCAAACAGCACCTCCAGCGTTATATTTTTGGTTATACCTTTTATGGTAAGCGCACCTGTCAACTCATGCTTATCCCCTTCAATATGTTTAAAATCAGATGATTTAAACAAAATATCCGGGTAAGTATCGGCCTCAAAAAAGTCGGCCGACTTAAGGTGTTCGTCCCTTTGTTCGTTATTGGTATCAATGCTGTACACATCAATTTTAAGGTCGAAAGCCGCATTGGCAAAATCATCGTGTTGCGGTGTGGTCATTGTGCCGTTAAAAACCCTGAAAGAGCCTGTTATTGTGCTGATTACAAGGTGGCGTATCTTAAAATGTATCTCAGAGTGGGCAGGGTCTAACACCCAGTTTTTTGAAGCCATTTAGGTAAGTTTTTGGTTTATTTTCAATGCTTTAGGCATTTTACAGGATAACTTGTCAGTACTGCCCTGTTAATGCCTCACTAATATAAGCAGTTTTAGCCGTAAAACAGGCGTTTACAGCGCAAATTGTTTGTTAAATATTGGCTTATCTACACTTCACAACAACCATAACACAATAAATATCAATACCTTACAAACTCCTGAAATACATTTCCGAACAAAGGAATGTTAATTGTTTACGCAATTATCTTTTGATTTTCAGACCTTTATAAAAATACTAAAACGATTGATATGAGCACCAAAGATAAAAACCAAACACCCGCACCTAAAGTATCTGCCGATAAAGACCTGACCAAAAGCACCAAGAGCACTGAAGGGCTAAAAGCCGCATTATCAGAGGCAAAGAAAGGTGCTGCACGAAAAACTTCGGCCACTAAAACAGCGGCAAAGATACAGGAAGGCGACCTCAGCAAAAGGAAAACGGAATATTAACCTCCTCACTTAAAGCTATATACCATGAACTCAAACGATAAAAACCGAAACATAGGCCACGATGCACCAAGCCGTGCAAACCGCAGCCGGATGTACAGCAAAAACCCTGACAGCAAGACGTTTAACGAAGACGAAAGCTCTTACAACCGTAAGCTGGATGAGGCTAAAAATGCCTCGCATAAAAACACATCATATTCATTTACTGATAATTACAGCGAAGAAGAACGCTGGGGTGCCGACTATATTAGTAGCGACCATAGCAACTATAACCGCACCAACAGCCGTTTTTACTGGGATGATTATGACGTTTAAGTGTCGCGACCATAGGTAAGAATCTACATTCAGGTTCCGAACGTGGACGCATTGCGGTACACCATTTTTTATGTGGTGTACCGCTTTTTTATGCTTAATATTTCACTTTTGGAGTTTGAAATTCGTTTTTGTTTCAGGTTCAAAGTTTCAGGTTACAAAAAATGCCCCACAGGATTTAAAAATCCTGTGAGGCATTTTTTGCTATTCTAAATTTTACACCCTCCTCAAATCCGCTTTCCAGTTTTTAACCTGTCGCTTAATTTCATCGGGGGCTAATTTTTCGGTTACGGCTTTTTGGGCAAGTTGCGGCAGCTCCTCATCGGGGGCAAAACGCAGGGCATACAGTTGCCCGTCGCTAAGCAGCGCTTCAAGCGGCTCAAAGCGTTCGCCGGTTATGGCAAGGTAGCGGTAGCGCAGCTCAAGCACCACAATGCGGTTTTGCAGCACCAGCGCATAATGCTGGCGCAGCATCCAGGCCAGCCAGGTAAGGCATACAAACCCAAAGGCCGCCACAATCCACAGCAGTTTATGTTCCGGATTGCTTATAAATACCTGCGACACGCAAAAACTTATGGCACACATCATTACCGGGTAAAACACAAAGTGGTGCGGCGGATAGTAGCGCACGTGGTTGCCGTAATCTTGTTTTTGTGGCATTATTTAAGCTGCTTAACAAATTCAACAACCGTTTCGGCAATAGCTTCCTGCCCGTCTTCCGTAGTAAGGTATTTCCTGTCATCCTCACTGCTCAGGTAGCCCATTTCTAACATAATGGCTGGCACCTGGCTGTATTTCAACACATAAAACGGCGCCCTCTTTACCTCAGCTTTGTACTGTTTTGCGATAAAGGCCTCAGCAAGCTTATCGGCATATTGTTTAGACTTGTCTGCATTATCATTAACATCGTTAAAAAACACTTCAACGCCGCTCTTATCGCCTTTGGCAGTAAAATTAGTATGAAGGCTAATCATCAGGTCGGGCTTAATATCATTTGTAATTTTAACCCGGTCACCAAGCGATACAAAACTATCATTGGGGCGGGTTTCATAGAACACTACCTCAACATCCTGGTTCAGCTCCTGAATTTTATCGCTCACTGCGGCAGCAATTTCTTTCTCAATGAAACCCGCACGCTGAGAACCGAAATCCTTACCCCCATGGGCAGCATCAAGCACCACCGTTACCTGTTTTTTTGTCTTAACATTAGGCACTGCAAACGCAAACCCAACTGCAACAGCTACCGCTGCTAATACTCTGATTGGCTTTTTCATACTGGTAATAATTAATTGGTTTATCCCAAATATAGTAAAAAAATGTTGGGGGTTGGGAGTTAAGGGTTGTTTTTAAAGTTATTTCTCACGAAACACACAACTCCCAACCCGAAACCCACAACCTACTCCACCCTCCTGCCCGCCTTACTGGCTTCCAGCACTTTTTCAAAACGGCTTTGGCGGGTCTTTTCCTGCTTGGCGGTAGTAATCCAGTGCAGTATTACTTTTTGGTAGGATGGCGCCTGTGTGGTAAAAAATTCCCACGCATTTTTATGCGATTTAAACGCTTTTTCCATCTCGGAAGGCAATACGGCGTCTTCGGTGCGTTCGTGGCTGTAAACGCGGCTTTTGGCTTCTGTGCGTTTAGCATAGGCCGCCCGCCCGGCAGGGGTAACCAATCCCTGTTCAATAAGATTTTCCATCTTGTCGATGTTAATCGCGCTCCAAATGCTACCCGCCTTCCGGGGTGTAAAGCGAATACTGTACGCCTCCGCGCCAAGCGACCGCCTCACGCCGTCTATCCAGCCATAACACAGCGCCTGGTCTACACTTTGCGGCCAGGTCATGCTGGGTTTGCCGCTGCCGGTTTTATAAAACCCCACCAGCAGCTCGGTTTCGGTTTCGTGGTTGTTGTCCAGCCATTGGCGGAAATCGTTTTGGTTTTCAAAAAAGGTAGGTTGCATTTTGTTGAGGGTTGCTTTTAAAGTTTTCAGTCGCAGTCACAGTTTTCAGGCCTCCGACCCTGAAGGGGTCGCGCACATTAGCCCCGGACAACGTCCGGGGTCGTCATACCGAGCGCGTATTTACACGGATTTTCACATGAGTGAGCATTCCCCTCCTCCGGAGGGGTGCCCGTAGGGCGGGGTGGTTAAACCTGAAACTTTACCCGAGCCGAAGGCGAACGGAGCGAAGCTAAACCTGAAACAAACTCAAAACTTCCCTTATATCCTTAAACGCTTTAAAGTTGTGGTGTACCACCTCATGGTCTATACGCTCGTGCGCCCATGTGGTGTGAAACGGAATATGGCAGGCATAACCGCCAATTTCCAGCACCGGCAGTACATCGCTTTTAAGCGAATTGCCTATCATCATAAACTCATGCGGTTCAATTTCCAGGCGTTTCAGCATCTTTTCATAGTTAAGCGGCTCTTTTTCGGCCATAACCTCTATGTGGTGAAAATACGGCCCAAGCCCGCTGTCGTGCAGTTTGCGCTGTTGGTCTTTCAGGTCGCCCTTGGTAGCCACTACTAATTTATACGTACCGTGAAGCGCCGCCAGGGTTTCCTCAACCCCGTCAATCAGCTCAATAGGTTTTTGAAGCAGTGTTTTACCCAGGTCCAGAATTTTGGTAATATGCTTATTGCTTATGGTGCCGTTACTTATGGTAATGGCCGTTTCAATCATGCTCAAAATATAGCTTTTAATACCATAGCCATACAGCGGCAGGTTTTTAATCTGTATGCGGAACACCTCCTGGCTAATGCCCTGATGGCTCAGGTAGTCTTCCATCAGTACGCAAAAGGCTTTCTCGGTTTCCTCAAAATAAGGCTCGTTTATAAACAGGGTATCGTCAGCGTCAAACGCAATAACTTTAAGGTTCATAGTGTAGTGTTTGAATGATAAAGGTATTGGAAAATCATTTAAATTAGTAAATTTATTAAATCCAATATCCTCATAAATATGAAAGCATATATTGATAACAATATAATTATTGATTTTGAACAAAATACCTTAACAAAAGAAATGCTTTTAGAAAACGTAGATTCAACAATAAAAATGTTCTTCTACTCTTCTGCACATTTGCAAGAGGCTAATGAAATAACTGGATTAGATAACGAAAAGACGGAGAATTTGATCAAAAGATTTAACAGTATTTCAAACATCACAGATAACAACTATTTACATCACGAGATAAAAACAAAGAAAATTTATCATCTTATCCAAAATCCGCAAACCGTTTATAATGATGTAACAGAAATTAGCTTTGCGCAAACATCTATGAAATCCATCGTTAACACAATTAACGAAGAACAAAAACAATTATTTAGAGATCAATTAGGAATTAATTCAAAAGAGTTAAATAATTATAGTGCTGTAGAGGTAGTAAATCATATTAATAGTAAAAAAGATTTGTTCGGTGGCATGACAATGGTTGAACTTATAGAAAAGGCAATTGAATTACATCCACAAAATGAAGATTTTGGACTTCATAATAAAATAAGTGGTCTTTTTGAGCTTTTAGACATGATAGGTTATTGGAAAGATAAATACAGTCCAAAATCAAACTATGCTAGGCTATGGGATTCAAGCCATACTTATTATTCGTCGTTTTGTGATTATTTTATATCTGATGATAAAAAAACCAGAAATAAGGCTAAAGTTGCTTTCTATTTATATGGAATAAACACAAAAGTAATTTCTTCAAAAGGGCTTGAATAAATAAAGCCCCGGAGCATTACCCCGGGGCGCAATTTTTAAATCGTTAAATCCTTTCAATTTTTAAATATCTAAACCAAAAGATTTAGCAAATGCAGCTGGTTGTTAAGGTAGTCTACATAAAAGCCTCGTTCCTTCATATTACTTAGCAGCATATCGAAATCAGAGGCCTGCTTTAGCTCAATGCCTACTACCGCCGTGCCTTTTTCCTTGCTGTTTTTCTTGGTATATTCAAAGTGCGTAATATCATCGGTCGGCCCCAGTACGTTCATAACAAACTCGCGGAGCGCACCCGGCCTTTGCGGAAATTTTACAATAAAGTAGTGCTTAAGCCCCGCATACAGCAGCGCGCCCTCCTTTATTTCTTCCATACGGGTAATATCATTATTGCTTCCGCTGATGATACACACCACGTTTTTACCCGCTATCTGCTCCCTGTACTGCTCCAGCGCCGCTACCGATAGCGCACCCGCAGGTTCGGCCACAATAGCATCTTTATTGTACATAGAAAGGATAACCTGGCAAATACGGCCTTCATCAACCAAAAGCATGTCTGATAAAGTCTGGCGACAAATTTCAAACGTCAGGTTACCCACTTTTTGCACGGCAGCCCCATCAACAAACTTGTTGATGCGGTCTAAATGCACGGCCTCGCCTTTTTCGAGCGCTTTTTTCATGCTGGGCGCACCGGTAGGCTCTACGCCAATGATTTTAGTATCGGGCGAAAGCTGCCGGAACACACTGCTCAGCCCTGATGCCAGCCCGCCGCCGCCTATGGGCACAAACACATAGTCTATATGCTGCGGAAGCTGCTCAATAACCTCAAGACCAACGGTAGCCTGTCCCTCAATTATATGTGGGTCATCAAACGGGTGAATAAACACCGCCCCGCGCGAATCGCAAAAATCGAGCGCGGCATCTTTGGCTTCGTCAAATGTATCGCCTGCCAAAACCACAGTAACATAATCGCCACCAAACATTTTTACCTGCTCCAGCTTTTGCCCGGGAGTGGGTGTAGGCATAAAAATAGTGCCGTGTACCTGCATTTTATTGCACGCAAGTGCCACGCCCTGTGCATGGTTGCCCGCGCTGGCGCACACCACGCCCTTAGCCAGTTCGCTTTCATTAAGCGTAGCCATTTTGTTGTATGCCCCGCGAATTTTATACGACCGCACCTGTTGCAGGTCTTCGCGCTTAAGGTAAATATTGGCGCCATAGGTTTCAGAAGCCGTGCGGTTAAGCTGCAATGGCGTTCGGTTTACAATGCCGCGCAGCCTTTCGGCCGCCTGCTGCACCTGTTCTATGGCAGGAAAGTATGTTGTATGGGTATTCATGTTGTATGGTTCAACCCTACACGCCGTCATTGCGAGCAGAGCATAGCAATCTTGCTACACGCCCCTCATGTCATGCTGAGCTTGTCGAAGCACCCTAAAAGATTGCTTCGTCGTTCCTCCTCGCAATGACGAACCAGGTGGGGATTATTTAATTCGCTGCCAGCGTATGGCTTAGTTATTCTCCGGCCTCAGGCTGCGCACAGTTTTGCCCGCTTGCCACATTTCGCTTTCGCGGAGTTCGGCCAGTTCGGCATCAAGCTTCACGCGATAGTCTGATTTACTGTTGCTGCTAATAGAATATCCGGCCTCTTTACCGGTAGCAACGCTGTTGTACAGTTCTTCAAACACCGGCTTGGTAGCATCTTTAAAACGCTTCCACCAGTCAAGCGCACCACGTTGTGCGGTGGTAGAACAGTTGGCATACATCCAGTCCATACCGTTCTCTGCCACAAGCGGCATAAGCGATTGCGTAAGCTCTTCAATAGTTTCGTTAAAAGCTTCGCTCGGACTGTGCCCCTGCTCACGAAGCACTTCATACTGTGCGGCAAAAATGCCCTGTATGGCTCCCATAAGTGTACCACGTTCGCCGGTAAGGTCAGAGTACACTTCCCTCTGGAAATCGGTTTCAAACAGGTAGCCTGAGCCTATGGCAATACCAAGTGCCACTACCCTGTCCCAAGCCTTGCCGGTTGCGTCCTGAAATATGGCAAAGCTGCTGTTTAGCCCGCGGTTTTGCAAGAACATCCTCCTTAGCGATGTACCCGAACCTTTAGGCGCTACAAGGAAAACGTCTACATTTTCCGGCGGCACAATGCCTGTTTGCTCGTTAAAGGTTATACCAAACCCGTGAGAGAAATATAATGCCTTGCCTGCAGTAAGGTTTTCCTTAACCAATGGCCAGTATTCAATTTGCGCGGCATCGCTAAGCAGGTAGCAGATGATAGTGCCTTTTTGCAGGGCTTCCTCAATTTCAAAAAGGGTTTCGCCGGGTACAAAGCCATCGGCAACGGCCTTATCCCATGAAGCCGAGTTTTTGCGCTGGCCCACAATAACGTTAATACCGTTGTCTTTTTGGTTAAGCGCCTGGCCGGGGCCCTGAACGCCATAGCCTATTACGGCTACTACTTCATCTTTAAGTACTTCCTGTGCTTTCTGTAACGGGAATTCATCGCGGGTAACCACGTTTTCTTCTACCCCGCCAAAATTTAATTTTGCCATTTGTTTGTTTATTTTTCTAAATTAATTAATAGCTACTTAGTTGCTGAGCTGCTGAGCCTCTTAGCCAGCTTCGCCCAGTTTTTAAAAAGATTACTTCGTCAGTTCAGCTGCGCCTCGGGTGCTTCGTCGTTCCTCCTCGCAAGGACTCTGTGTGCCGACACTGCGTTTGAGTGAAGCTGCCCCCTCTCCAAAGGAGAGGGCTGGGGAGAGGCTCTTACATACTGAAAACCCCATCCCGCTTATCTAAAAACTCATTCTCGACGACGGGCTCGCCTGGCTTGGATGCTTCAAACTCCAGCACAGCATTGTGCAGGCCTTCGCTTGCTTTTATGATTGCAATACGGGCGCTGCGTACAAACTCTATAAGCCCCCAGGGCTGCAGGGCTTCCGCCAAAGCGTCTATTTCCTCACGGTGGCCACAGGTTTCAAACACGGTATAATCGTTTCGTATAACCACCGTATTGGCCCCGTACTGGCGCAGCAGGCGTTCTACCTTAACCTGTTCGGCTATAACCTTGGTAGGCACTTTGTACATGGCCATTTCCTGCCACACAATTTCATCATCGGTATTGTACATTACCTTCAGCACCTCTACCTGCTTTTCAATTTGCTTGGCCAGTTTTTGCACTACCTCTTCGGTTTCGGTAATTACAATGGTAAAGCGATGGATGCTCTCCACTTCGGTAGGCCCGGCGTTTATACTTTCTATATTGATCTTCCTGCGCGAGAATATTATGGCAATACGGGTTATAAGCCCCACCTGGTTCTCGGTATATACGGTTATGGTGAACTCTTTTTTCATTTTTTTCTAAGGTACTTAGTTACTAAGGTTCTGAGGTTCTTAGCCAGCTTCACTCGAACCCTTTACCACTCAGCCGAATGAGCAGCTCTCTTTATGACTTTTGACTTTCGGCTTTCGACTGACTACGCCATTTCATCCCTGCCCAGCACAATCTCGCTTACGCTCTTGCCCTGTGGCACCATGGGGAATACATTATTCTCCTTGCCTACCATAACTTCAAGCAGGTAACTACCGTCATGGTTGAGCATGGTTGTAAGGGCTTCGGTAAGGGCTTCGCGTTTTGAAACACTGTTACCCGGAATGCCATACCCCTTAGCTACCTGAACAAAATCAGGGCTTTGTATATCAACAAACGAATAGCGTTTTTCATGGAAAAGCTGCTGCCACTGGCGCACCATTCCAAGGAAACTATTGTTGAGTATCAGTATCTTTACATTGGGTTTAAACTGCATGATGGTGCCAAGTTCCTGGATGGTCATCTGGAAACCGCCATCGCCAATAATGGCCACAGTAGTGCGGCTTGGGTCGCCATACGCTGTACCAATTGCCGCCGGAAGCGCATAGCCCATTGTGCCAAGTCCACCGCTGGTAACATTACTTTTAGAATACACATATTGCGCATAGCGGCACGCCACCATTTGGTGCTGGCCCACATCGGTCACAATAATGGCCTCGCCTTTTGTGAGCTCGTTCAGTATTCTGATAACCTCTCCCATTGTAAGTACCTCATCGGTTGGGTTCAGTTCGGGGTAAATTACTTTTTCTTCCTCACGCTTCTGGCAGTCGGTAAACTTACGATGCCATGCGGCGTGGGTTTTCTTTTCAACCAATCCTGTAAGCAGCGGAAGCGTTTCCTTACAATCGCCCCAAACGGGAACATCAGCTTTTACGTTCTTGTCAATTTCAGCAGGGTCTATATCCAGGTGGATGACTTTGGCCTGTTTGGCATACATATCGAGCCTTCCGGTAACGCGGTCATCAAAGCGCATGCCTATGGCTATCAGCACATCACACTCATTTGTCAGCTTGTTAGGGCCGTAGTTGCCGTGCATACCCACCATGCCTACGCCCAGCGGATGGTCAGTCGGTATGGCGCTCATGCCCATTATGGTCCACGCCGAAGGGATGCCTGCTTTCTCAATAAATGCCTTAAATTCTTCTTCAGCCTTGCCAAGGATAACCCCCTGCCCAAACACCACAAACGGGCGTTCGGCTGCGTTAATAAGCTTGGCGGCCTCAGCTATATATTCCTGTCGGATAACCGGCTTGGGTCTGTAACTACGAATAAAGCTGCACTTTTCATACCCCTGGAACGCTGTTTTTTGCAACTGGGCATTCTTGGTAATGTCTATCAATACCGGACCGGGACGCCCGGAGCCCGCTATGTAAAACGCTTTTGCGAGTACTGTTGCAATCTCATCGGCATCGGTAACCTGGTAGTTCCACTTGGTTACGGGCATGGTAATATTTATCACATCGGTTTCCTGAAAGGCATCTGTACCCAGCAGGTGCGCAAATACCTGCCCGGTAATGCAAACCAGCGGGGTGCTGTCTATCATGGCATCGGCAAGGCCGGTAACCAGGTTGGTAGCCCCCGGGCCGCTGGTGGCAAACACCACACCCGTTTTGCCCGATACACGGGCATAGCCCTGAGCCGCATGTATGGCACCCTGCTCATGGCGCACCAGTATGTGCTTTAGCTTATCGTTATAATCATAAAGCGAATCATAAATGGGCATAATAGCCCCACCGGGATAGCCAAAAATGGTGCTAACCCCTTCGGCTAAAAATGCCTCAAGCACTACCTGCCCCCCGCTGTGGGTTTTAGGCGCTTCGGGCTGCGGCTGAGCCGGTGCTGTTTTTTCTATCGTCTTTTCCATAGACATTTATTTTTTGGGCCTCACCCCCAACCCCTCTCCAAAAGAGAGGGGAGTGAGCTTCACTCAGCCCTGAATTGATATTTTATTTTGGCCGTTTAAGTGAAACCGTCATGGTATCTACTTCGGCCTGATTATTATAAATAACCTGAACCCTATTTTCTCCAACTTTTTTCAGTAGCCCCGGAAAGGCTTTCAATTCTCTTTCAAGGCGCCGGTTAAGTGTATCGTTAGCGGGGATGCCTATCTTTTTTTGATGCCCAAAATAACCGTAAACATCCACAAATCCCGGGCGGTCTGGTAATTGCCAATCCCACATGATAAATGAATAGAGCTCCTGCCACTTTTTATTTTTATAAGTAACAACATACCAGCCGTTCATGCTTGAGGCATCGGCATAATCTACTACATAAGACACTTCATCTGTACCATCGCCGTTCAGGTCGCCCTCATTTTTCAAATAGGCAATACCATAGAGTTGTTTCTCCTTAGATATCCTGAGCGTATCGATACTCCTGTTATCCGAAAGGGCAAAAGAATATGGCCTTTTTCTTACAACTGAATCCCACATTTGCCAGTCGTCTTCAACATTATCATAGAACTTATACGCTTCTTTCTTATCCCTGCGGCTGTAATAGTGCTCCACAAGGTTTTCGGGCTTGCCATCGCCATCAAAATCGCCTGTTATTACAAAGCGGTAGCCAAAAACCGGTATTGGATCTCCCTTTAGAGAATCTTTCTCTACCGTAACAGAATCTATTGTTTTGGCTACAGCCGATGCGGGTTTCTGAACCTCCTTTTTACAGGAAGCCATAAACACCGCTACTATTAAAAGGGCAAACACCCTGGTTTTCATAGTTTTTTATTTTTTTAACTATACTCTTTAACCACCCCGCCCTGCGGGCACCCCTCCGTGGGAGGGGAATAGCTTCACTCAAACCTTAAATGCGGGTGCGGCCCGCTCTAAAACTCGTCGGTTACACACCCTTCGGCCGCTGATGACACCGTGCGGGCATATTTGTACAGCAACCCGCTTTTTACCTTCAGCTCCGGCTGAATCCACACGGCACGGCGCTGTGCCAGTTCGGCATCCGTTAGCTTTACGTTTATGGTATTGTTCACGGCATCAAGCTCAATTACATCATTATCCTGCACCAGGCCTATAACACCACCTTCGTATGCTTCGGGTGTAATGTGCCCCACTACAAACCCGTGTGTACCTCCACTGAAACGCCCATCGGTAATCAGGGCTACGCTTTTGCCCAGGCCTGCGCCAATGAGCGCACTGGTGGGCTTCAGCATCTCCGGCATTCCGGGAGCGCCTTTAGGGCCTTCATTCTTTATTACAATTACATCACCATGCTGCACCCTGCCGTTGGCTATACCTGCAATCAGGTCTTTTTCACCATCAAAAACACGGGCCGGGCCGGTAAACGTTTCACCCTCCTTGCCGGTAATCTTGGCAACACTTCCCCCACTTGCCAGGTTTCCGTACAAAATGCGCAGGTGGCCGTCAGGCTTAATAGGGTCAGATACAGGGCGGATGATTTTTTGCGTTTCAAAGTCAAGTGCAGGAACGTCTGCCAAATTTTCCGCTACCGTTTTACCGGTTACAGTAAGGCAGTCGCCGTGCAGCATGCCCTGCTCCAGCAGGTATTTCATAACGGCAGGAATACCGCCGTTGTTGTGCAAATCCTGCATTAAATACTTGCCACTGGGCTTAAAATCAGCCAGTACGGGAGTAACATCACTCATTTTCTGGAAATCATCCTGCGTAACCTGTACGCCCACACTTTTTGCCATAGCCACAAAGTGCAATACGGCATTAGTACTGCCACCCAGCACCACAATAATACGCAGGGCATTTTCAAACGCCTTGCGGGTCATGATATCGGTAGGCTTTATGTCTTTTTCAAGCAGCAGTTTTATGTACTTACCTGCATCCAGGCATTCCTGCTTTTTCTCCGGGCTCAGGGCCGGGTTAGATGATGAGTACGGGAGGCTCATGCCCAGCGCTTCTATTGCCGAAGCCATGGTATTTGCCGTATACATACCGCCACACGCACCCGCACCGGGGCACGCATTGCGTATAACACCCTGAAAGTCTTCATCATCCATAGTACCGGCTATCTTCGCGCCAAGCGCCTCAAACGCCGAAACAATATTAAGGTTCTCGCCCTTGTAGCAGCCGGGGGCTATAGTGCCGCCATATACCATAATACTTGGCCTGTTGAGCCTGCCCATAGCCATTACGCTGCCGGGCATGTTCTTGTCGCAGCCGGGTATGGTTATTAGCCCATCATAATACTGGCCGCCACAAATGGCCTCTATACTGTCGGCTATTACATCGCGGCTTACAAGGCTGTAGCGCATGCCATCTGTACCGTTGCTCATGCCATCGCTTACGCCAATGGTGTTGAAAATTAGGCCCGCAAGGTTGTTATCCCACGTGCCCTGCTTTACAATTTCGGCAAGGTCGTTAAGGTGCATGTTGCAGGTGTTGCCGTCATACCCCATACTGGCTATGCCCACCTGTGCCTTGTTCATATCATCATCTGTAAAGCCTATGCCATACAGCATGGCCTTTGCCGCAGGCTGTGTACCGTCCTGCGTAAATATTTTTGAATACTTGTTTAATTCCATTTGTTTGTTTAAGGTTTGCTTCGCCAGTTCGGCTAAAGCCTCGTGTCAGGTTTAAAGTTTCAAGTTGCTTACTCATGCCCCAAAGCCTTGACTGTATTTTAGTTTGTTTTTGTTTTGTTTGTTATTTGCTCCCCTGGCTAAAGCCAGGGGCAAAGCATCACGGTGCAATCTGAAAACTGCGACTGTGACTGACCCGAGGCAAAGCCGAACAGAGCGAAGCTAAAACTGCTACCTGCTATCTGCCACCTGTAATCCCTTAAACTCCTCAAGGCTTTTGCCCAGGGTAAGGTTGCGGTAAGCTTTCTGGACAACGGCGCACAGGCTGTCATCCCAGTTTTTAGTGAAAGGCACATCGTCAAGCGAATCCAGTGCCAGCACCTCGGCCGCAGTACCGCAAAAGAAAGCCGCATCGGCACCACGCATTTCATCAGGCGTAAAGAATTTTTCCTCAGCGGGAATATCAAGCTCCTTGCAAATGTCCAGCACCGTGGCACGCGTTATCCCCGGAAGGATACTGCCCTTTGCAGGCGTGTACAGCACGCCGTCTTTTTCAAAAAACACGTTGGCACCGCTGCTTTCGGCCACGTTGCCGTTGGCATCCAGCACCAGGGCTTCGTCATAGCCTTTATCTTTTGCTTCCTGGCAGGCCAGGATTGAGTTTACATAGTGGCCGCTTACCTTGGCTTCAATCTTAAACGCCTTGGGGTTAGGGCGCTCAAAGCTGCTGGTCATAATGCGCATTTTATTGGCCATATAACCGTTAGTCCACTCCCACGCCTCAATGGCCAAATAGCTTTCCTTGCCTTTACTAAGCGACATATTAGGCGAGCAAAATACCAGCGGGCGTATGTAAGCATCGGTAAAGCCGTTTTTCTCTAAAACCTGTTCGGTAAGGGCAATAAGCTGTTCTGTGGTATAGTTAAACGGCATATACATAAGCTCTGCACTGCGGCGCAGGCGGTCATAATGCTCTTTTGCCTTAAAAATTACAGTTCCGCTATCAGTCTTGTAGGATTTAATGCCTTCAAAAATGGCATAACCATAGTGTAACGACTGCCCGTAAAGGTCGGTTTTGGCTTCGGCGGCTTTAACGAATTCACCGTTAAAATAAATAATGGTGTTGCTGGTAAAGTACATAATGCTTCTTTTTTTGTATTGTTTGTTACTTTGTCCTGGTTTGCGATAGGGCCAAAAAAAAGCCGTTTCGCTAAGGGAACGGCTTTTATTTTTTGGTTGTGATATGTTACATTACATCATAAAAGCATCCCCGCACTATGGCCAATAATGACAATAATGAGAACAATGGCGTGTATGATGTTGTTTTTCTTCATAATTAACTATGGCTAAATTAGGAATAATTTTGACTTAGCCAACAAAACATGAAAATTTTTTAAGCGAAAACGTTTTTTATTGCTTTACTTAACAAAATATCGTTAATAAATTTACACATATCGCAATTCAAACAAAACTTTACCAGCTGATTTTAGGAAATCTTCAACAAAAAAATCCTACTTTTTTTGCAGCGGACTTGTAATTTCCACATTTTGAAAGGTTATTGCCCCCCTAACCACACCGGCAATCACTCCGCGAAGGGCTTCTATAATGTGCAGCTTAAGTTCTTTCTTGTTATAAATAAGGCTAACCTCACGGCTTGGCCTTGGCTCTTTAAAGTGGCGCAGCTTGGCGGCCGACTTAGGTGCCATATCAAGGGTGTGCAGGTACGGCAGCAGCGTCATGCCCAGGCCTTCATCGGCCAGGCGCACCATGGTTTCAAAACTACCGCTTTCAATCTGGAACGGCACATCGTTAGGCAAACCGCTTGCCTTACATATATTAAGCACGTTATTACGGAAACAATGCCCGTCCTGTAGCAGCAGCACGTTGCTCAGGTTTATTTCAAGGTCGTTAGCATCAAACTCCTTTTTGCCGAACGATGGGTTATTCTCCGGCACATAAGCCACAAAAGGCTCATAATACAGCACCACCTCTTTAATAAAGTCTTCGTTAAGCGGTGTGGCGGCAATGGCTGCATCAAGCTGGCCGTTTTTCAGCATACGGATAATTTCTTCAGTAGTGCGCTCCTCTATAATAAGGTTCACCTTGGGGTACTTTTTTATAAAGTTGTTCATAAACATGGGCAGCAGCGTGGGCATAATGGTAGGTATGATTCCCACCTTAAACTCCCCACCTATGTAGCCCTTTTGCTGGTCTACAATATCTTTAATACGGCCGCTTTCGTTTACAATATTTTTGGCCTGGGCCACAATCATCTGGCCCACATCGGTTAGCTGAATTGGTTTTTTACCCCTGTCAAATATTTGTATATCAAGCTCTTCTTCAAGCTTTTGAATTTGCATACTCAGCGTGGGCTGGGTTACAAAACATTTTTCTGCGGCAACGGTAAAGTTTTTATGCTCGGCTACAGCCAAAACATACTGAAGTTGTGTAATGGTCATCTCGTATAGATATTTATGATAAAATTATAAAAATGATTGATAAATCCTATAGCCAAAATGCGTAATTTTATGTAAATTTATTTGATGTAAAAACTTACATAAACTAACAAATACACACCATGGAAACAAAAGCGAAAGAAATAAACATTTTGGGCCTACCCGTAGAAGATGCAGAGGTTATTGCTGCCGAACTGAACATACTATTGTCTAACTTCCAGATATACTACCAAAACCTGCGCGGCCTGCACTGGAACATCCGCGGCAAGCGTTTTTTTCAGCTGCACGTAAAGTTTGAGGAGCTGTATAACGATGCCCAGGCTAAAATAGACCTTGTGGCAGAGCGTGTACTAACACTGGGCTCTACCCCGCTGCACACCTTTGAAGATTATACTGCCAACAACCAGCTTGAGGTGGGCAAAAACATAAGCAAAGACACTCACGCCATTAACCTTATTATAGACTCTCTTGCGCACCTGCTAAAAATTGAGCGCGTAATACTTGACGAAAGTGCCAACCGCAACGATGAGGGTACAAACGCTATGATGAGCGACTTTATAAAAGAGCAGGAAAAAACCATGTGGATGATGAAAGCATGGATGGAAGAAGAAATTTAATGCAAGATTTACACTTAAAAAACTGTAATATCTAAAATTTCATTATCTTCGCAGGTATGAAGGCTTGCGTTCACATAGTACTACTCCTGTTCATCACCTTTCTTTCGGCGCCCACAATTGTGAGCCTGCTGCAAGACAGGAATGATGACAAGGTTACTGTTATGATAAGCCTTGAAGAGGAAATACAAAAGGAAATAAAGGAAATTAAAGTTTCGCCATACCAGCCTTTTGAATTTGCTTATGTACCCGTACAAAAGAAATCTGCACTTATAATATCAAAAAATCCCCACGGACATAAAACAGTCTCTGGGGATATTTTTATTCCCCCTCCTGAACACGCATAATATAATGTAACTCACATACGTGGGATTTAGCAGGCAAATGTTTCCGGACGTTTGCAACCGCATTATTTATGGCTTTGGCAGGAAATCTCTTTCCCCATAATACCCCTTTATACCTGCACAAAAGTGCCATAAGGTTTGCGTCCGGGCATTGCCTCCCACATAGCATTGTATTTATTTATGCCTGTGCACTTTATGCATTAGGCTACACCGCAATTAAGGAGAAAAATATGGCTTTTAATGATGATGGCTTTTATGCCAAAATTTTAGATAACAACAAAAAATGGAGCGCAGCAAAACTTAATGAAGATGCTGAGTTCTTTAAAAAACTGGCTAAAGGCCAGGCACCGCCCCTATTGTGGATAGGCTGCTCAGACAGCCGTGTGCCTGCCAACGAGGTTATAGGCGCTGCACCCGGGGAGGTTTTTGTGCACCGCAACATAGCCAACATGGTTATACATACCGATATAAATATGCTTAGCGTGCTGGATTATGCCGTTAATGTGCTTAAGGTAAAACACGTTATTGTGTGTGGCCATTATGGCTGCGGCGGCGTTAAGGCAGCTATGGGCAACGACCAGAACCCCGGCATTATAGACAACTGGATTAGGCATATAAAAGATGTATACAGGCTGCACCGCGACTACCTGGACAGCATTGCAAACGAAGAAGAAAGGTTTAACACCTTTGTAGAAATAAACGTAAAGGAGCAGGCTTTTGACCTTGCCCAGACAAGTATAGTACAAAACGCCTGGAAAAACGGGCAGGAACTTTGCGTGCACGGATGGGTGTATGGCCTTGACAACGGTATTGTTACCGATCTTGAGGTTACCCTGTGCAGCAACCAGGACCTTGCACGGCTGGGCCGTTAGAAGATTAAGTTAGGTGTGTTTTTAAAAGCTCCCTTAGCCGTAAGGCGGGGAGCTTTTTTCATTTCATGGAAAACGCAAGCCAAGTGGTTTTACCTTCGCTAAACTCGCACACTTTAAACGTTCCCTTACCGGTTTTTTTAACGAGGCTTTCAAAGTTTGTTTTCTCAGGGTCTTGGGTAAGGATATCAAACAGTACACTTGCTATTTCTGTCCACTCCCCGTTTTGCAGGCTGTACACGCTTATCCATTTATACCTGCTTGCACACGATGATGCATAAAAAGCCACCTCATTGGCTCCGTCTTCATCAATATCAGGTACGGTAAAAAAGCGCTCCACCCCCACACAATAAGTATCGGTATAAATACGCGGAATTGATGCATCAAAAAAGTAGTAAGACAGCCCCTGTTCACAATAATTAAATGGGTTTGCCAGGAAAACAGTATCTTTCCTGCCGTCGCCGTTTACATCGCCTATTTCTTTAATACCTGCAAATTCTTTCTTCAGCTTTTCCTTTCCATATACTGCATAGCCGCAGGTATCTGCCCTGTATTTTTCCTGATAAGCCACCAGGATGCTTTTATCTACCTTTAAAAGGGAGTCTGCCACATAAATAATATCTGCCTCCTGCCCACCCTTTTGCGACTCTAACGTCTTACTTAAAGCCGCTTCTTTGTCGACTGGTAAAGCTTTTTCAGCAGTAACCTGGTGTTCTTTCTTACAGGAAAATAACAGGCACACAATGGCCAGCAATATAATGTGAGGGTATTGTATTTTATGCGTTGCCATTTCTGTAATTTTCAAGATGTTTCTCTAACAGGGAGTGTAATTCATCAAAATCACATCTTAAGGATGTTGATGTAATACTAAAAGGAGTACCATACATTTTATTGTTTAACCCCATCATTTTCTGCTTTAGTTTAGAGTATTTCGAAAGATACTTTTGCGGTTGCTTTAGATAAACCAACACAAACCGGGTAGACTGTACTTTAATTATCCTAAAACCGGTTACATCATTCCATGAAACAAAACCAAGTGCTACACCACCCGAATTGTCCGTAAACCCCGCATCATCAATTACTAACCCTATCTTTTTGGAAAACAGCTTATAAAGAGAAAAAACGGCACCAATTCCAAAAAAAATAATTGCAATAATACCAACAAGCCATCCAATACCGGGAGAATTGCGCCATGAATTACCCTGATAAAAAGTATCTTCAAACGCAAGGTAATACCCCGCTACCAAAAACAATATTGAACCACAAAAAATAAGAAACATTTTCTTCTTGCTTGTGGGAATTTCTATTCTTTGCATACTGCTGTTCTTTACCATATTTTCCACCATGGTTTTTTACGGGTATTATGTGTGTGGCGGTAGCCTTTAGGCAACGGCGAAATATCAGCCACGTGCTCATACTCTTTCAGGTCATAAGCAATGAACACATACGCTTCTTCCGGGCCGTCTATCCTTTTAATACCTCCGCTAAAATCGCTTATAAAATGCTTCCCGGTTTCATCCGTTAAAAATACGTTATCATACTCCTTATTGTTCTTAGATATATATACCATAACGCGATTCCCCCCTATTTTATCGCGTCCGGAAAGTATTGATTTCGTCCTATAATACCCTCTTATAAAAGCACTATAACCCTTATATCCATTGGGATAATAAATATAGTTTATCAAAAAACTAAAGATATCAAAGTCGGGCACCTCGCTAAACAATATCAGCCAGTCGTCTACACCCTGTTTTTTGTAGAG
The DNA here is from genome assembly GCF_001278115.1 of Flavobacterium akiainvivens. Classification (GTDB taxonomy): domain Bacteria; phylum Bacteroidota; class Bacteroidia; order Flavobacteriales; family Flavobacteriaceae; genus Flavobacterium; species Flavobacterium akiainvivens. The sequence continues at coordinate 2,160,479 of NZ_LIYD01000005.1, forward strand.
GCGGAGCCCCTTAACCGTGTCGGTTTCGTGGTATTCATTGGCAAAATCAGTCAGGATAGCAGTAGCCGCGGCGTGGGTAATGCCCCGCCAGATAATGTAATTGTCTTCCATAACAGTATTTATTGCTCCTCGCCGTCGCGCTCCAGGTTTTCATTAAAAACCGTAGGCAACAGCTGCGGAATGAATTTTATAAGCAATGGCAACAGCAAACTGCCCCCGGGCAGTAAAAATATAGTAAGCGATGGTATGGTTTTGCAAATTTCCAGCAACTGCTTGCGCACCTTTTTCTTCTCCTTAGTATCAAGGCTCCTAAACGTAGAATTACCTAACAACACCACCAGCTCGCTGTTATTACTCAGCTCTTTAGCCAGGCGGTTTTTGTTGCGGTTTATAAGCAGCATAACACTTTGCGAGGCATGGTCATAAAAATGCTTAACCGGGTTGCTGTATTTAAAATACGGTATACTCTTTTTATTCAGCTTTATAAACACATCATAACTGGCCATACTTTCGGCAGCGGCTTCATCGCTCAGGCCAAGGTATCCGTTAAGGGTATACATAAAGTCAATTTCGCTTTGCTGTGCACGCCCGTCACTCCATATAGCCATAGCCGCCATATCAAGCAGGTAATTTTTCTCTGATTTCGACTCAAAGTACTCAAAATCAACTAGCGAAATATCCGTAGCCTGAACTTTTTCTATTTTAGTATAACGTACAGATGATTCAAACAATTTAATCAGCAGGTCGTCATACTCGGCGCGGCCTTCCTTGCTCTTCAGCGCCAGTGACACCACAGCAAGAACCGTTCCTTCAAGCCTTTTCAGGTATTTTTCGGACAGTTCATCCTTAAGGAGGTATTGGCGAAAAGCCAGCACATCCATAAACAGCAATGCATTGGTAAGAATATGGCTAAAACTGCGGCTTATAATATTCTCGTTGGTTTTAATACGCTCATCCAGAATACCTTCCAGCTCATGGCTTGGTGGCGATGAGGGCAGTACTTTCTTCAGCAACTCAAAGCTACCGGGGTGTACAGCCTTGTAAAAGGTAATGGCCTTTTCCACAAACAACTGTGTGTTTTCTGCCTGGTTTATAAGGCGGTACACATCATATAAAATATTGAGCAGCGATACCTTGGTGGTTTCCTCCACCGTCCAGCCCTTTGTTTCCTTAGCATCAAGGTTGTTGAAAGAAATAACATGCCCATAGATAAAACCCGTATCGCGAATGGCGCGGTAAAACGCATGCGAGTTTTCATACGCTGCGGGCTTACCTTTCAGCGTACCAAAAAACTTGTCTATCCAGCCACTGGCCGAGGGGTTTATCATGGTATGGGGTTGTGTACCCTGCAAATCTATGTATTTTTTTGCCGAAAGCCATGAGCGTTAAATATATCCTATAATTTATTTCCTGTTAATTTATTGATTTTCAAACTCCATAACTTAGTATGGCTAATTAAAAGATAACATGACACTAAAAGCAGGCTATCCGTTCTGGCTCATTAAAAATGGGCTGCCCTTTACCTTCCCTAAATTAGACCAAGATATAGAAACCGAAGTCGCCATTTTAGGCGCCGGCATAAGCGGGGCACTGGTGCGCTACCACCTTATACAAGCTGGTATTGAATGCGTTACCGTAGATGCCCGCACCATAGGCCTGGGCAGTACCAGTGCCAGCACATCACTACTACAATATGAAATTGATGTACCCCTTTACAAGCTAACCGAAATGATAGGCCGCAAAGATGCTGAGCGCGCCTACCAGCTGTGTGGTGAGGCCATTGAAAAGCTGGAGCAGATTACCAAAAAGGTTGGTATTGAATACTTTGAAACCAAAAAAAGCCTGTATTATGCCGCTTATAAAAAAGATGTAGCCTGGCTTAAAGACGAGTTTGAAGCCCGAAAACAGGCCGGTTTCAAGGTAAAATGGCTGGAGCCGGAAGAAGTAAAAGAGCAATATGGCTTTGAAAGCCACGGGGCTATACTCAGCCAGCTGGCCGCCCAAACCAACGCTTATATGCTGGCACACTGCCTGTTGCAACACAAGCATAAAGAACATAAGATATTTGACCGCAGCCCGGTGGTTGACATTAAGCACCACAAAAACGGCGTTACCCTTACCACCGAAACCGGCTATACCATTAAAGCCAAAAAGCTGGTGTATGCGGTGGGCTATGAGGTGGTTGACTTTATTAAGGATGATATTGTAGACCTGCTAAGCACCTATGCCGTTGTGAGTGAACAATATAACGAACGTAACTTCTGGAAAGACGACGTACTCATCTGGAATACCGCCGATCCTTACCTGTACCTCCGCACCACTCCCGATAACCGCGTATTGGTGGGTGGCCGCGATGAAGAATTTCACGACCCGGCTAAACGCGACAAACTTATCAATCACAAAACCAAACAGTTGGCTAACGATGTAAACAAGCTGTTTCCCCACCTTGAGTTTAAGCCAGAGTTTAGTTGGACGGGCACTTTCGGTTCAACCAAAGACGGCCTACCCTACATTGGCGAACATCCCAAACTACCCAACGGTTATTTCGCACTGGGTTTTGGCGGTAACGGCATTACTTTCAGCCTTATAGCTGCCGAAATCATTACCGACCTCATAACCGAGAAAGACAACAAAGATGTTCAACTGTTCAAATTTGGGCGGTAATTCTTCGCTAAGAAGCTAAGTAGCTTAGAAGCCCAGCAGCTTTATCAAGTTTTATATTTTCGATAACATTTATTGTGAAAGTGCTAACACACAGGCCTTTTTTAATGCAGTAATTTAGCTTTATACAAAAACACTAAATAACCTTAATTATGAAAAAGACCTCATTATTCAGCAAACTGTTTTTAGGCGCAGCCGTAATTACCATGTCACTTGCATCATGTAAAAATGAAGCTAAACCGGAAGACAGCAAAGAAGCCGCAGAAGAGCAAAACGAAGCTAAATTTGATGACACAAACGAAGCAAAAGAAGATGATTCTCAATATCTTGCCAATGCCGCAGAAGTCGATCTTAAACAGATAGAACTGGGCAAATTAGCCCAAACCAAGAGCAGCAATGCCGATATTAAGGCCCTTGGTAAAATGATGGTTGACGCCCATACCAAGTCATTTGAAGCGCTAAAGACCACATCTTCAGCTAAAAACATCAGTATTCCACTGGTACTTACCGAAAAAGGTAACGATGCCTACAAAGAACTTAACGATAAATCAGGTACTGATTTTGACAAGGCGTATGCCGATAAAGTGGTAGAAGGCCACAAAAAGACGGTAGAAAAGATGCAGGAAGCAGCAAAAGACGCTAAAGACCCTGAAATCAGGGCGTGGGCTGCAGATATGGCTTCTGCACTGCAAACACACCTGCAACACGCTGAAACAGTGAAAGCTAAGGTAGACGCAATTAAATAACCTATAAAATAAAATGCTATGAGAAGTTTATTGTATACCATTGCCATAATACTGGTAATAGCATGGGCTTTAGGGAGTTTCGTTTGGCACGTAGCCAGCGGGCTCATCCACCTGCTGCTGGTGGTGGCGGTAATTATGTTACTGCTTAACCTTATAAACCGCAACAGGACACCCATAGATTAACCAGCTTGCTTATGGCAGCTAAACGCCGTTGAGGACATCCCTTAACGGCGTTTTTGTATTAATATACTTACTATAATAATTCTCTATCAATCCAAATTACTTCTCATCGAACCACTTCCAAAAAGCGCTAAAACCAATCCAAAAGTGCTTAATATTTCACAATTGGAGTTTGAGTTACGTTACCGATGCATATTTTCCTGATTTTCGATAGAAAACGACTATGATTCATTTTAGCTATCACATAGGTGTTTTGAATCGAAATCATTTATAAAAAAATTTTCCGCAAAGTTTCACAAAGAAGACACAAAGTTTCGCAAAGTTTTTTTGATAATTTCCTTTGTGAAACTTTGTGTCTCCTTCGCGGCTCTTTGTGAAATAAAAAACATATATCCGCATCCAAAAAATTTGTAATTTTGCACCCTAATTATCTGGCTTTACGCTTTTGGGATATGGAAAACAGGAAAAAAGTCGCTTTTTATACACTGGGTTGCAAACTGAATTTCTCAGAAACCTCTACTATTGCCCGAAACTTTCAGGAAGAAGGTTTTGACCGTGTGGATTTTGAAGACCCGGCAGACATCTACGTTATAAATACCTGCTCGGTTACCGAAAATGCCGACAAGCAGTTTAAACAGATTGTAAAAAAAGCCCTGAAGACCAACGATAAAGCCTTTGTAGCCGCCGTAGGGTGCTATGCCCAGCTAAAGCCCGAAGAACTGGCCGCCGTAGATGGCGTTGACCTGGTACTGGGTGCTACCGAAAAATTTAAGATTACCGACTACATAAACGACCTGTCTAAAAACGATATGGGCGAGGTGCACTCGTGCGAAATATCGGAGGCTGATTTTTATGTGGGCAGCTACTCCATAGGCGACCGTACCCGCGCTTTCCTAAAAGTGCAGGACGGCTGCGACTACAAATGTACCTATTGTACCATTCCGCTGGCACGTGGCATTTCGCGTAGCGATACGTTAGAGAATGTACTGAAGAATGCCAAGGAAATTTCAGCCCAGAACATCCGCGAGATTGTACTTACCGGTGTTAACATAGGCGATTACGGCAAGGGCGAGTTTGGCAACAAAAAACACGAACACACCTTTTATGAGCTGGTTCAGGCATTAGACAAAGTAGAGGGCATTGAGCGCCTGCGCATTTCGTCTATCGAACCCAACCTGCTTAAAAATGAGACGATTGAGTTTGTAAGCCAGAGCCGTACGTTTGTACCGCATTTTCACATTCCCCTGCAAAGTGGCAGTGATGATATATTAAAACTAATGCGCCGCCGCTACCTGCGCAACGTATATACTGAGCGCGTGGCAAAAATACGCGAGGTTATGCCGCACGCCTGTATTGGCGTAGACGTTATTGTGGGCTTCCCCGGCGAGACAGATGAGCATTTCCTGGAGACGTATAATTTCCTTAACGACCTTGACATAAGCTACCTGCACGTATTTACCTACAGCGAGCGCGACAACACCCCGGCGGCTTCAATGCCCGGTGTAGTGCCCGATAATGTTAGGGCAAAACGCAGCAAAATGCTTAGGGGGCTATCGGTTAAAAAGCGCCGTGCTTTTTACGAAAGCCAGCTGGGCACCACCCGTAGCGTATTGTTTGAAGGCGAAAATAAAGAGGGTTACATACACGGCTTTACCGAAAACTACGTAAAGGTAAAATACCCATGGAACCCCGAGCTGGTAAACACAATGCACACCATTACCCTTACCAAAATAGACGAAGACGGCCTTGTACGTATGGAGTTTGTTGAGGAGCCCGTTTTGGCTTAAGATTTGGAACGCGGATGACACGCCCTTCGGCAAGCTCAGGGTGACAAAGCGGATTTTCAGATTTTTTTCATTTCGTTTTTCACGCCCTGTCATTGCGAGCGGAGCTTGCGGAGCGTGGCAATCTTTTTTAATGGTTTAATTCTGAAAAAAGATTGCTTCGTCGTACCTCCTCGCAATGACGAGCCGGAGAGTCTCGTTCCAAGCTTAGAACCTCAGTACCTAAGAACCTTTCTCAAGCACCACCATCCTCGTATAAAACTCCAATCCCTTAAACCCGAACTCCCGCTTAATCCATTCAAACGCCTGCGCGTGATACAGGAACACATGAGTAGGGTCATTCTTATACTGCCAGGCCTTAAACTCCCGTTCTTCGGGCTTAAAGCGATCGGTCATCAGGTAGAGCTTGCCGCCCGGCTTCAGCAGCCGGTACAGCTGTACAAATTCACGGTAGGGCTCCTTAAAATGCTCGGCGGTTTCGCTACAGGCAATATAATCGTAGGTACGGGTAAGCAGCTCCGGTGTGTTGTGAAAGAAAAGGTCATACTGCACAATGTCGTATTTATTATCATTCAGCAGCTTAAAAATAGGCGAACCCGTGCCACTGCCAAAGTCAAGCCCCGTGTGGTGGGCCTCAAAATCGGCCAAAATACCGTTTGTAATGGGGCTTGTAAAATTTTGGTACCTGATGTCTTCCGGGTCGTTATTGTGCTTGCGGTAGTGTGCTTCCTCGGCCTCTGTAGTAATATAATGGGCGGGGTTCATAAAAACAGACAGGCAATTGCTGCACTGCAAAAATTGCCTGTCTTTTACGGTAAAATAATCAGATGATGCCCCGCTGCACAACGGGCAATTGGGGTTAACCATAGTTATTACGGGTTTGTAGACCAAATACTGCTTTCTTTAATAAACACCCTGCGGTTCAGCTTCAGCTGGGCCACAATAAGCTCGGCAAAGTCCTCAGCCTGCATTACTTTATCAGGGTTGCCGTCGGTCAGGTTCAGGTCTTTGGCCATATCGGTAGCAATAGTGCTTGGCGTAAGCGCAGTAACGCGAATGTTGTGCTTGCGCACCTCCTGCATAAGCGATTCGGTAAGCCCCATAACGGCAAACTTACTGGCGCTGTAGGCACTGGTTACAGCAGCACCTTTCAATCCCGCGGTAGACGATATATTTATAATATCACCCGCCTGGCGCTCAATCATGCCCGGCAGTACGGCGCGCGTGGCATAGTAAGTCCCAAAAAGGTTAACTTTTATAATGTGTTCAAACTCCTCTGGCGTAAGCTCCAGGAACTTGCCAAATTTGCCTACACCGGCGTTGTTTATCAGTATATCAATAACGCCAAATTCGGCTATGGCTTTTTCAATCGCTGTGGTAACAGATACTATATCGGCCACATCAGCCGTAACAGCCAGGGCTTTTACGCCCAGCTTGCGCACTTCCTCAGCAGTAGCTTCAATATCGGCAGCAGTACGTGCGGTTAAAATAAGGTTTACACCTTCTTCGGCAAGCGCAAGGGCCACGGCCTTACCTATACCTTTACCGGCGCCGGTTATCAGCGCGGTTTTTCCTTCTAATTTTTGCATTTGTGTTTCTATATGGGTTATAACTCTTTTAAACTTTTTTTTAACTGGCTGCAAAATAATCTTTTTGCCTCATATTTCACCTGTTTTATTACTCCGTAGCGCTGCTATGCAGTGCAAAAAAGCTAAAATCTGAGACAAAAATCTCTATTTTTCGCTTCAATAAAAAAAGTTTAAAAGAATTAAAAAAATCAAATCCGTATTCCCGGCGGCAGCATATCCTTATAGCCCGGGTTTTTGCGGAAAAACGCCGCTGCCTTGGGGTGCGTGGGCACTACGCGCTGGCGGTTTTCTTCGGCAAGGGCCATAATTTCCTTAAACAGGTTGGTAAGGGTGGGCTCCTCCTCTGCCCCTTCCGGGATGTTAACTTTGGTAAGAAACAGTTTGCGCTCCTGTACAGAATATTCTACAGAGAACATTTTACCGTCGGCAACGGTTTCAAACTGGCGGGAGAATTGGTTGTCTTTAATTTCCATAGCTATTTAAATTGCATGGGCACCTCAATAACCAGTATTTTGGCAGGTGCCTTGGTGGTAATATTAAGTGTGTCGAACTCTACGGCGCCAAACGCATCGCGTTCGTTTACCGTTTGCCCGTTTATGTCAAGCTGCCCCTCAATCAAAAACAGGTAGGCCCCGTTTCCTTCAATACGGCAGGTATAGTCAAAGGTTTGGTTGGCATCAAACACCCCTAAATGCAAAAACGCGTCCTGGTGTATCCATAGTGCGTTGCCGTCGTTTTTATTTTCGGGCGATACAATGCTTACCATGGTGTTGCGCTGTGCTTCGAGGTCAAAACGCTTCTGGTCATACCTGGGCTCCACATTTTCCTTTTCAGGGAAAATCCACAGTTGCAGTGTTTTGGCCTGTTGGGTTGGGCTGGCGTTCATTTCGCTGTGTGTAATGCCCGTTCCGGCGCTCATAACCTGTACTTCGCCAAAGCGCACGGTAGCCTCGCTGCCCATGCTGTCGCGGTGTGTAAGCCCCCCTTCCAGCGGAATGGTAATAATTTCCATGTTGTCGTGCGGGTGCGTGCCAAAGCCCGTACCGCCGGCAATGGTGTCGTCATTCAGCACGCGAAGCATACCAAACTGCACCATATCAGGATTGTAGTAATTACCAAAGGAAAACGAAAAGTTAGCCTGCAGCCAGCCGTGGTTAGCCGTGCCGCGCCCGCTTTTGGGGAAAAGTCTTGTTCTCATAAAAATTATACACAAAATGCAGTTTTTAGGGATTGGTTCACCTCAAAAACTTTAATTTTATACAAATTTCGGAATAAAATTTGATAATGAGCTTTCGCAGAGCGTTAAAACTCGCGTAATGGATAAGATACCTGTATACTTTATGCCCGGGCTGGCGGCAAGCCCCGCCATTTTTGAAAACATACACCTGCCGGCAGAACGGTTTGAGTGCCATTACCTTGAGTGGCTTATACCCAATGATAACGAACCGGTTTCGGCCTATGCCAAACGGCTTGCAGAGGGTGTAAAGCACCAAAACCCGGTGCTGATAGGCGTATCGTTTGGTGGCGTACTGGTACAGGAACTGGCGCCCATTGTGCAGGCACGCAAAACCATTATCATATCGAGCGTGCGCTGCAATACCGAGTTTCCGCGGCGGATGCGGTTTGCCAAAGCCAGCCACATCTACGCTGTTTTCCCTACGGGGATGATGAGCGATTTTGGGTGGATGCGCCGCATTTTCAGGCGTAACCGCTTTATAGCCAAAAGGCTGGAGCTGTATGATAAATTTATGTCAGTCCGGGATAAGAAATACCTGGACTGGGCGTTTAAAACAATAATAAACTGGGACAGGTGCGACCCGGACCCCGCCGTAATACACATTCACGGCGATATGGACGAGGTGTTTCCACCCAAATACCTGCAAAATTTTATACCCGTGGCAGGCGGCACACACATTATGGTGCTCAGCAAGTACAAATGGCTTAACGAAAACCTGCCCCGGCTGATTGAAGAACAATAAATCACTACTATATTAAAAAGGAAAAGACGATGGAATGGATTAAAAAATCGGGCGTAATGATAGGCGCCATGCTGGTTGGGGGCGCTGTGGTACACACTACCTATCAGGTTAAGAAAGACGAACCCGCAAAGGCAGTTACAGGCAACTACTTCCCTGCCGAGATTGATTTTGCCGGCGAAAAAACCCCGCTTAACATTAGCGACGTGCGCGAACGCCTGGACCGCGAACTGCTTACCAATGCCAACCTGCACGCTACTACACAAATTATTATAAAGCGCGCCAACAGGGCATTCCCTGTTATGGAGCCCATACTAAAGCAATACGGCATACCAGACGATTTTAAATACCTTGCCGTAATAGAAAGCGGGCTGGTAAACGTGGTTTCTCCGGCTAAGGCAGCGGGCGTATGGCAGTTTATGCCCGATACCGGCAAGCAATACGGCCTTGAAGTAACCGACCTTGTAGACGAGCGCTACCACCTGGCAAAAAGCACCGAAGCCGCCTGTAAATACCTGCTGGCCGCCAAGGCTAAATTCGGCTCGTGGACGCTGGCTGCGGCATCATACAACGCCGGGGTGGCCGGCATAAACCGCCACCTTAACTTTCAGGGGGTAACCAATTATTATGACCTGGCCCTGGTGGAGGAAACCTCACGCTATGTGTTCCGCATACTGGCACTTAAAGAAATCATGAAGCACCCGGCCAACTACAACTTTAACATACCTGCCGCCGATTTGTACAAAACCATTCCTGTAAAAACGGTAGAGGTTAGCGCAAATGTTCCTGACCTGGCCGTGTTTGCCAAAGAGCAGGGCATTAACTACAAAATACTTAAAATACACAACCCATGGCTGCGCGACCACAACCTGAACGTAGCGGCAGGCAAAAAATATACACTTGAAATACCCACATCGGGGTATTAAAAAAAGGAGCTTCGGCTCCTTTTTTTTGTTTATGAATTGCGGTTTGTCATTTCGACCGAAGCGCAGCGGAGTGGAGAAATCCCGGTTTGTTAATTCCGTATAAAGTTTGGAGAAGCAGAAAACCAATAATAAGATTCCTCAACTCCGCAAGCTCCGTTCGGAATGACACTCTCATCCTAAAATTTTCACTCAAACTTTTTATAATTGCCAGACCAGTATTCCTTAAAAAAACCGGTATAATCCTGCGTATACTTTTCGGGTACTTTATCCATTTGTTCAATTACCGTTTCATTGTTGCCGCTTAGCTTGCTAATGGTAACACCCTTTACATAATCGGCTGTTTCGCAGGTTACAATAAAAATACCTGCAATGGCCTTCGCCTCAAAATTATCAATATAAAACAGCTCACTGCCCCACATGCCGCCGGCACAGCCCATGTGGTGGTCGCTATAAAAGTATTGGGTGCCCGGCAGTTTTTTAGAATCCGGAAATTCATCAAACTTCTTTACTTCCTTAAATCCCTGCGATTTCGGGTCGAACATAATACACTCATATACGCCTCCCACATTGCTAAGCTGGTTCATCATAACTTCAGGGATGCCGTTTCCGTCAACATCTTCAAAATCAAAACCGTTGCCCGCTTTTTGCGGATGCTTATAAATCGTGTCGCCCTTATACAATATGCTTAGAGGCAGTTCATTTTTACCTGTAGGATAGCCCTGCACTACCGTATACATTTTCCCTGCTATGGCAAGCGAATCAATAAGGTATTCGGGATTTGGCTTTTTAAGTTCAGGCATTTTGGGTTCATCCAGAACAGTAACATTATCCGACTTCTGGCAGCCAAATAAAAACAACAGCAGTAAGGGAAGGAGTTTCATAAGGTGGCTTTTACGCTAAACTCAACTCAGTGTGAAATTATTGCATAATAACCTTTTTACCGTATCATGGCAAAGTGGCCTTTTACTTCGCGCCCGTCTTCAAGGGTTATTACAAACCAGTAATCTGTAGCGGGTAAATTCTTGCCGCCAAAGGTACCATCCCACCCAATGGAATTACCCCTGAACGAGAAGATAAACTTGCCGTATCGGTCAAAAATATCCACACGCACACGCGGGCGGCGCTCCATGTATTTTATGCGCCATGTATCGCGAATTCCATCGCCATTTGGCGTGAAATATTTAGGATAATCCAGCACATAAAAGTTTTTAGCCAGCACCGGGCCACAGCCGTTTATATCACGTATATAAGCGGTATACTCGCCCAAATCAAGCGGGCTGAATACCGGGCTTTCCTGCCAGGTAACCCCATCAAGCGAATACTCATAAGTACCAATGCCCTGCGGCACTACCGTTACAGTATTCCTGCCACCCTGAAAATCATTGATCTCAAATGTGGCATTAGTGGCACGCCCTGATGGCAATACAGTAAAGGTTTTGCTACCCTCACAATTATGAATATTGGTTACGGTAACAGTATATTCTCCCGGCTGGGTAATATCAAGGGTTTGTGTTGTGGTGGCGGGCTCAGTATCCCAGCTGTAAGAGGTATAGCCCGTACCGGCATTGAGTGTAATGGGCTGGCCATCGCACATATATACCGTTTCATCCTGCATATTTTCACCAAAAGAATACACCACAAGCTGTACCTCAACAATATCAAGGCAACCGGCCGTATTGGTAAGCTGGGCATAAATGGTTTGCCCCCCGGCTACGGTATTGGTATATGGTAAAACCAGTACATCTTTAAAGGCAAGGGCATTTTCCAGGCTTTCAAAAAAATCAACCGTAGTGCCCTGTGGTGCGCCCTGAAGCAATTCTTGCTGTACAGGATTGAGGTTAAAGCTAAAATAGCCATCGTCAACGCCGTCTGTATCGCAAACTTCAACAGGCGCAAGGGTGGGCGCTGTGTAGTTAGGTACACCTAACGTAACCTGTGCAATGCCCTGGCAGCCAAATTCGTTTTCTACACGGGCATAAAGCACCTGGTTGGCAACAGTGTTATAATACACATCATCCTGCCCCATAGGCAGCTGGTTTACATCATCATTGGCATCGGCCTGGGTTTCATAAAAGGCCAGTGTTGTATAACCCTGCATACTGCCCACAAGGTCTAACCCAATACGGTTCAGGTAATAATCAGTTAAGCCGTCGGCATCTTCATCACATTGCAAAAAGGTATAAGGCGGTAAGGCAACCGGCGCTGCATATTCCAGCACTATTTCCCCCTCGCTATTGCATGTGGGCGAAAAAGCCACCTCAACCGTATACGTACCCGGTGTGGTTGCCGTGTAAAGCGCATTGGTTTCGCCGGTAAGTATAGCGCCGTTTTTGTACCATTGGTAGCCATCAGCACCGGCGCTTGTGGCATCAAGCACATAAGGCTCTCCGGCACACAGCGGGTTTCCGTTAGCTATAAGGCGGTCAGGCCCCAGGTCGGTAACCATATCAAAACTGCCGCCGCCAATAAATATAGCCGAATCATAACGGTAATTGCCCTCATCGGCAATAACCAGTTTTATATGGTAGGTAGTGCCGGGTATAACATCGGCAATTGCTTTCATTACCTTGGTTTGCCCGTTAAAGTTTGTGGGGTGCTCGCTGCCGTTAAAGGCATCAAAATACTGCGGGTTTTGGGCAGGGCATCCCCCCGGTGGCGGTATTGTGGGGCGTACTGATGTTACCTTTACAGGGATGTTTGTGCCCGGCACAACCGCAAGGTTTTGATACCCATCTGCGCTGCCTGCGGGCTTTAGCAAAAACGCAAAGCCATCGCTGTAATTGCAGGGTGCATTATCGTGGTATTCTTCGCTCGAAAGCATATAGTCAAAGCTGATTTTGTTGCCTACGGGCACAAAATCAAACTCAAGTATGGTAGCATTTATAGAACCAACAATGTTGAGCGCCTGCTCAAGGTCGGCATCGCCCGGCCAGTCAATATTACCACCATCATCAAGCAAAGAGGTATTAGGCCCCTGGGCCATTACGGCCCTGCCGGTACTGAGTATAATGCCGTTTTGAAACGGGAAGCTGCTGCCATTGCCCGAAAAATAACCGTAACTGTTTGCACTGGCGTAAGCCGCACCGGTTACCGATACATTGCTTACAACAGCGCAATCGCTGTTTATAAGTACATCTTCAACCAGCTGCTGTGCAGTATACTGGTCGTTAACCTGTATGTATTGTGCAGTAGCCGAAAAGGTTACAAGAAAAAATAAAACAAAACAGCGGGCAAATGTTATATTCATGGCGGGCGCAAAGATACTTACAATTACGGCTTGCACAACACACAACGCAACATTAACACATTAACAACCTGATTATCTAACCAATGAGAAGTGCCCCTTTACAATACGGCCGTTTTCGAGGGTGACTGTAAACCAATAATCAGTAGCCGGCAGGGGCTTATTTTTAAAAGTACCGTCCCACCCTGCAGAGTGGCCGTAAAAAGTGGTAATGAGCCTGCCAAAACGGTCATAAACCGTAACAACGCTACCCGGGTGCCGTTGCAGGAACGGAATGTACCAGGTATCGGCAATGCCATCTGCGTTAGGGCTAAACACCGTGGGATAATCCAGCACTACTATTTCTTCAGCCTGTGTGGGGCCGCAGCCGTTAGCATCGCGAATGTAAACGGTATATTCTCCGGGCGCCAGGTTATTAAAGGTATTTTCAGGTTGGTAGTATATTCCGTCAAGCGAATATTCATACGTGCCCACCCCTTCGGTTGTAACCGTAACAGCGTTGTACCCTCCCTGAAAATCGTTTATTTGAATGGCAACCACAAGTGGCGGCCCCGATTCAAAAACCGTAAACGTTTTGGTTCTGGCGCAACCAAACGGGTTGGTTACCTCAACGGTATACGCACCGGTTTCTTCAACAGTTATGGTTTGAGAATGCTGCACCGGGTTGGTATCCCAACTGTAGGATGCAAAACCCGCGCCTGCATCAAGAACCGGCATTTCATCAGGGCATAGCGCTATAGATTCATCAGCCAGGCCGGAGCCAAAGCTTTCAATCACCAGCTGAACGGTGCTAATGCCATAACACCCCTGATTGTTGCTCAGCCTTACATAAAGGGTGCCGCCTCCTGCCACCGGGTTTACATAAACCGGCGGTAACGGGGTAATACCCAAAAGGGCATCAGCCCCGGTTGTAAAAAACTGCGCTATTGTACCCGGTGGAAAACCCTGTACAATATCTAATGCCGCCTGTGCCAGGTTAAACGTGGCAAAACCGTTTGCCTGGCCTTCATCCGGGCAACCGGCAACCGGCGCTAAAACGGGGTTAACCGGTGGCGTTATACTTAGTATAATGGGTATTACCTGCTGGCATCCGTATATATTTTGTACCCTTACAAATACCTGCTCATTGGGCACTGTGTTGTAATACAGCTGCGGCGTTGGCGGCATGGGTATGGGGTTAGTATTGTTATTGGCATCCGTAAGCGAATGGTAGTAAAACAACGGCTGCAATCCCGGCGGCAGCACCTGTTGCCCCACCTGCACAATGTAATATGCCGTGAGCCCGTCGCCGTCTTCATCGCACTGGTAATAGGTAAGCGGGGTTTGGGGTATGGGAGCATTATACTCAACAGTTATTTCGCCGGTATAGTCGCACCCGTTGGGCATGGTGGCTAAAGATGTATACGTTCCCGGCTGGGTAATGGCGTATGATATGCCCTGCTCACCGGGTATCAGCACATCGTCTTTAAACCATTTGTATAGTGCTGCACCCGGCTTGCTGTTAACTGTTAAAACATCGCCGGGGCACAGCGGGTCAAAAAATTCATGCAGCTTGTCAATGCCCAGGTCTATGGTATAATCAGGGCTTACCGCCGCAATTATTATAGACGAATCATAGCCCGCATCAAGCCCGTCTGTAACACCAATTTTTAAATGATACATAGTGCCCGGGGTAACAGCAGCACCCGCATTTATAATGCCGTTGTTACTATTATAAAACGCTGCCCAGTTAAAACCGTTTTCAGGGCACGTTTCAAAATAGAACAGGTTTGCATTACAAATAGGCACCATTGTAACAGGTAAAACCGCAAGGTTTTGATAGGGCTGCGAATTATCGGCGGGCTTTATCAAAACGGCAATACCGTCGTTATAAGAACAATCGCGGTTAATATCTGTAGAATACGAATAAAATTCATGCGATATCATTGTAAACGTAAAGCTTACATAGTCTACAGAAGGTACAAAATCAAATTCTAAAAACGTAGCATTGTAGGATGTGGTGCCGCCTATTGCATTACTGATATCGGCATCGCCGGGCCACGATGTATTGCCGGTACTTGTAAAATCTACTGTCCATATATTTAAGTCAAAAACCGAAGCATATCCTGATGAAAGCACAATACCGTTTTGCAGGGGCAGGGGTTCGGCATTTCCGGGGTCAATACTGTAGCGGGCATAACTTGTGCCGTTTGGCCCATTATAACCGGTAATAACGGCATTGCTAATCTGCACTTCGCAATCGGTATCCATTATGGTTTCGGCAAGCTGCTGGGCTGTGTAGCTTTCATCAATAACCAGCTCCTGTGCCCCCGCTTTTACACAGAGGAACATAAAAATACTGAATATAAAGCACTTACGTTTCACACGATAAATATAGCAAATCTGCTAAAACGTTTGAAATATTTACGTGTAAATTTTACACTTTATCGTATTAATGAAAAATGCCCCTTTACAACACGGCCGTTTTCGAGGGTAACGGCAAACCAGTAGTCGTTAGATGGCAAAGGCCGGCCTTTAAGTGTACCGTCCCACCCGGCTTCTCCCCTTATAGAAATTAAAGGCTTGCCAAAACGGTCGTACACCCTAACCACAAGGCCGCGGCGTGATTTAAGGTTTTCCACCTGCCAGATATCATTAATCCCATCGCCATTTGGGGTAAAATACCTCATGTAGTCCAGTATGGTTACCTTATCCCTAAACTCGGGGCCGCAGCCGTTGCTGTCGCGAATATGGAGCATATACTCCCCTGCCGCTACATTTTCAAACAACGGATTGCTTTGGTAACGCACACCATCCAGCGAAAACTCATATTGCCCCGCCCCTTTTGGTTTAACCAAAAGCGTGTTTTTAGCCCCGGCAAAATCATTGATTTCATATTCTGCACCCTGTGCCGCACCTGACGGTTGTGCATGAAAGGTTTTACTGCCCTCACAGCCCAGCGCATTAACCACCTTAACCGTATATTCTCCCGGCTGGGTTATGGTAAGGGTTTGCGCGGTTTGTATTTCGGCGGTTTGCCATTGGTAAGCAGCCATACCATCTGGCGCCTGTAGCAACAGGCTGTTGCCATCGCACAGGTATACGTCTTCATCCTGCAGGTTGCCAAAGTAATGCACCACAAGCGGTATTTCGGCTATGCCAAAACAATCTGCCCCGTTAGATGCCCTTACATACAGGCTTTGCCCTCCGGGTATGCTATTGGTAAACTGTAGGCTGGCAGGCTCATTTTCAACCAGCGCATCATGGTAAGACGTATAAAAAGCCACCGGCATCCCCGCAGGGAGGCCTGCCTGTATATCGGCCTGTATTTGTGTGAGGTTAAAATCAAAAAGGCCGTCATCTTCACCATCGGTATCGCAGGTAATTATTGGGCTAAGCATACTGATAACGGTAGTGGGTGTACTGAGTGTTACCGGTACAATGCCGCTGCACCCATACGGGTTAACAACCGATACATACAACTGCTGGTTAACCTGGGTATTAGTAAACAGGCCTGATGCGGTATTAATTTTTGGCGCACCATTATCAGCGGCGGTTTGTGTAAGGTAGTAGCCTGTAACGGCAATACCTGTGTTATCAGCCGTTACCGTTTCTGCAATGTTTTGAAAGGTATATACAGTAAGCCCGTCCCCATCATCATCGCATTGCAATATTGTGGCAGTAGTGGGAAAATCAGGGGTATATTCGGCTGTAATTTTTCCTTCAGCCGTGCAGCTGCCAAACTGTACATCAACGGTATAAACCCCTGCCGAGGTAATAACATAAGAACCATTGGTTTCTCCCGAAAGGGCAACGTTATCTTTATACCACTGGTAGCCCGTAGCCCCATTAGAGGCCGCATTTACCGTAAGGGTTTCGCCGGGGCAAAGCGGGTTGCCGTTTGCCAGCAGGCGGTCCTGCCCCAGATAGGCCACCGTGGTAAAGCTGCCCCCTTGTAAAAATATGGCCGAATCAAACAGGGTGTCGCCCTGGTCGGCAATTACAAGTTTTATATGGTAGGTAACCCCGGGCGTAACTTCAGAGTGCGCCGTTAGCACAACCGTTTGCCCGTTGTAGTTTGTGGGGTGCCCTTCGCCGTTATAAGCATCAAAATACTCCTCATTGGCAGACGGGCATGTGCCCTCTCCCCTAACGGTTGTTATCATTACCGGTATATTGGTATCGGGCAATACCGCCAGGTTTTGGTAAGGCGTGGTAGTGCCGGCTTCTTTCAGCAGGAAACCAAAACCATCGGTATAATCGCAGGCGTTGAGTTGCAGGTTTTGCACATATTCTTCAGATGCAAAAATGTAGTTGAAGTTAATGGTGTTGCTAAGCGGTACAAAATCAAATTCCAGTACGGTAGCATTATAGGTATTGGTCATACCCAGCGCATTTTCAAGGTCAGAATCGCCCTCCCAGCTGCCGGGCCCCTCGCCCAAAAGCAGTGTGTTAGGTCCTATGCCAGACTGTGCCACGCCGGTGGTAAGCATTATGCCATCCTGAAACGGCAGCGTGGTGCCGGCACCGCTAAAATGGGCATAACTCCTGGCACCGGAGGCATTTGCCCAGCCCGACATAGAAACATTGCTTATTTGCGTGCAGTTACCCCCTACAAGTGCCTCTACAAGCTGCTGCGGGGTAAGGGAGTCATCTGTTGAAATGTATTGCGCATGGGTTGTTAGTGTAAACAACAGGGCCGCAAATACCCCCCGTAGTAACTTCATACACTAACAAATATAACTACAAATCCCTCTTTTTCAAAATCCTGTACGACATGTACATAAAAAAGCCTATCCAGAATATTGAAATTGTAACATGGTACCAGTGCATGTGGTAATCTTTCTGGAACATAGGGTTATTAGGGTCTATTTGCGTACCCAGCGATTTTATGGCCTGGAAACGGGTAATTGGCTCAACTAAAAGGTTACTGAACGATTCCAGCGGAAAGAAACCCATAAAAGTATCTATACCATCGCTTTCGGGTGTTCCCCTGTAAAGGGTATTCCACACAATGCCTTTTGTAATTTGTTCTGCTATAAACCAGATGAACAAAAAGCCCAATGCAAAAGCCGACCTTTTAATAAGTATACCGGCAAAAAGGCAAAAAGAAAACAACCCAAAAAGGTTCAGGAAGTAGCCTGCGAGGAAACTCATATCTGAAAACACAATACTAAATTCATCAAACGCAGAGAAACTGTAGCCTAAAAGCAGCGTCATTATAAATATAAACACCGTAGAGCCCAATGCAAATACTACTGTAGTAAGTATTTTAGATTTGATGAATTCTTCTTTACTAAACCCGTCAATAAGGTTTTGTTTAAGCGTACCATAGGTATACTCGTTAGCCATCATGCTCACAATTATAATGGCAAGGAAGCCTTTAAGCCAAACCGCTACATAGGTATTAAAATGCCATATATACGGGAAGTTAAAAATACCCTGGTCGGCCAGTTTAAAGTGTATCCCCAATATATCAACTTCTATTGAGGCTATAAGCGCAATAAAAGACAGGATTACAAAATATGAGATAATAAGCACGCGGCTGGCCCTGTTAAGCCACAGCTTTTGAAATTCTATAGAGAGTAGGCGTATCATTTTTCAGGAAGGTGTTTAGTTGTCAGAATGTTTTGCGGTTAGTTGCAGGAACTGCTCTTCAAGGCTATGCTTGCGCTTAACCAGCATACTAAGGGCAATACCCTGCTCAAACATATAGCGGTTAAGGTCGGCCGGGGCAATATCGCCACTTGGGTAGGCTATAACCATACCTTCCTGAACTTCTGTTTTTGTAATGCCCGGGTGGTTTTCAAGCGCCTGTAATAAAGCATTGTTATCTGCCGCCTGCAATACAAAAAAGCCTTCGCTGTTTATCATACCGCTAACAGTGCCGGTATACAGCACCACGCCTTTGCGCAATACTACCACATGGCTGCATACTTTTTCTACCTCATCAAGCAGGTGCGATGCTAAAAGTATAGTAGTGCCCGTAGCCGCAATATTTGTTATAATATCACGTATCTGGCGTATTCCCTGTGGGTCGAGGCCGTTAGTAGGTTCATCAAGTATAAGTATTTCGGGGTCGTTAAGTAGGGCGCTGGCAATAGCCAGGCGTTGTTTCATACCCAATGAAAAAGTGCGGAATTTACTGTCCTTGCGCTCATGCAGGCCTACAAGCTGTAGTTTTTCGTCTATTTTGGTGTAGGGTGCGCCTTTTATTTTGCATACCAGCTTAAGGTTGTCATAAGCAGTCATGTAGGGGTAAAAGTTAGGGCGCTCTATAATGGCGCCTACTTTTTTAAGGGCTTCATGGGTTTCTGCCTTGCCGCCAAACCAGCTGTACGTGCCACTGGTGCGGTTTACCACATTAAGCACAATGCCCAGCGTGGTGCTCTTACCACTGCCGTTAGGCCCCAGTATGCCATATACATTGCCTTTTTTTATTTCAAACGAAACGTTGTTTACCGCGTGTACCCTGCCAAATTTTTTGTGCAGGCCGCTAATAGATAGTATGGTTTCCAAATCTTTGGTTGTATTGGTTTTAAAGGTTAGACGAGAAGCCCGCCTTTTTGTTACTGAAAAACTTTATGATACTTTTGTAAAATACAAAACTTAGCCCTTTACGGATGAAACAAATTACCAGCCCGCAAAACCCGTTTATTAAACAGCTTGTACAATTACAGGAAAAAGCAAAGGCACGCCGCCAGGAAGGCCTGTTTTTAATAGAAGGGCAACGCGAGCTCGAACTGGCACGCAAAGGCGGCTATGAGCTTGAAACGGTGTTGTTTGTACCGGGAATGATTAACGAAAGCCAGCTGGCACGCATAGCAAATACCGAAGCCCAATTTATAGAAATAAGCCAGGAGGTGTACCAAAAGCTGGCGTATCGTGATACTACCGAGGGGGTTATAGCCGTAGCCAAAACCAAAAACCTTTCGCTAAACAGCCTTCAGCTAAAAGACAACCCACTTATTTTAGTGGCCGAAGCTACCGAAAAACCGGGCAACCTGGGTGCCATGCTGCGCACTGCCGATGCGGCACGACTGGATGCCGTGATTATTGCCAACCCTAAAACCGACCTGTACAACCCAAACATTGTGCGCAACAGCATGGGCTGCCTGTTTACCAACCAGATTGCCACCGGCACTACCGATGAGGTTATAGCATGGCTCAAAGAAAAAAATATTAATGTATATTGTGCTACATTACAGGATTCTGCGTTATACCACCAGCAGGATTACACCGCAGGCAGTGCGCTTGTGGTGGGCACAGAGGCCACCGGGCTTACACAGGCCTGGCGAGATGCGTCAACAAAAAATATAATTATACCCATGCAGGGAGAAATTGACTCTATGAATGTATCAGTTGCCGCGGCAATTCTTATATTTGAGGCTAAAAGGCAGCGCGGGTTTGCTGTTTAATGTTATTTGCTATGAAAATCTTTACTTACCTAATATTACTGTGCAGCCTGTGTGCCTACAGCCAGGACATGGAAACCATATCGTGGGCCGGTGCCAGCATGAACGACAGGATTGCACTAACCATATCCTACAAAGAATTTCAGAAAATGGGCCGCAAAGCCGATAGCCTTGCCGTTGCCACACCCCAGGATATTTGTGGCATGAAAAACATGGAAGGTGCGCAACTGCTGTATTTTAAAGGCATTAAATACCTGTTTAAAAACGATACGCTAACATTTAGGGGGGTAGATTTCAGCAAACGCAAGTTTATGTACCTGGCCACTAAAGACGACTGGTTTGACCACAGCACCACTTTTAAGGCATTTGCCAAAGCATATCCGGGCTCGGCGGCATATCCTGATTATAGCGAAGACGAAGACGGCAACGAGTATGAAATGTACACCATGCTGCCCGATGATGATACCGATGCCAGCGAATGGCGTTTTTACTTTACAAACGGTAAGCTGCACCATATAGACTACTGGACTCCCTGCGAATAATGCACAACCGCACCTACCACAACCCCATTAACGGCGAGTACACCAAAATACTGGAAAGTTCGGCAGAAACCGGCGGGGCGCACACCGTGTTTGAAGTAAGCCTTACACCCGGCGGTGGCAATCCGGTGCACTACCACACTAAATTTACTGAGGAATTTACCGCCGTAAAAGGCCTGCTGGGTTTACAACAGGGTAAAACTAAAGTGCACCTTGCTCCCGGCGAAAGCCTTTTAGTACCCAAACTCGCACACCACCGTTTTTTTAACGATACGGCCGAAACCATTGTCTTCCGCGTAAAGCTTACCCCCGGCCAGCCTACGTTCGAGAATTTCCTTAAAGCCATGTTCGGGCTTGTAAATGAAGGCAAAACCATCACAAAGAACCAAATCCCTAAAAACATTTTCCATACCGCAGTTATGTACCACTGGGGCGACACCCACCTGGCCAACCCACTGGTAAAGCTCTCGGCGCCCGTGCTGGGCCTGTTGTACAAAAGGGCCATAGCAAAAGGCATTGAACAACAGCTTCTTGACAAGTTTTGCAACGACTGACACATCTTTTTTAAAATTTATTTATCTAAATATTTGAATGCATTAATTTATTACATACATTTGTCCCATCAAACTGAAACAGGAAAGCAGCAATTAAACGCTGCTAATTTTTTCAGAAAATCAATCGACAAATTTAAATATATAAATTAAAGAAATCATGAGTAAGAAGTTAGAAGGAAAGGTAGCCGTTGTAACCGGTGCCTCTAAAGGAATAGGAGTTGCAATAGCTAAAGACCTTGCCGCGGCAGGTGCAAAAGTAGCCGTTAACTATGCCAGCGATAAAGCCGGCGCCGATAAAACCGTAAGCGAAATACAAGCCGCAGGCGGACAGGCCATTGCCGTAAAAGGCAGCGTAGCCATTGCCGAAGACGTAGCATCAATCTTTAACGAAACCGTAGCCGCTTATGGCAAGGTAGACATACTGGTAAACAACGCCGGTGTATATGCGTTCCAGCCACTTGAAGAAATCACGGTAGACGAATATACCCGCCAGTTTGGCATTAACGTACTGGGCCCTATCTTAACCAGTAAGGAAGCCCTTAAATACTTCCCGGCTGAAGGTGGCAGTATTGTAAACATCAGCTCGGTAGTAGCGGTTAGCCCAAGCCCCGGCGCAGCAGTTTATTCATCTACCAAAGGTGCACTTGACACCCTTACAAGGGGCCTCGCCGCCGAACTTGCCCCTAAAAACATCCGTGTAAACACTGTTTCGCCTGGCCTTACCGTAACCGAAGGCGGCGACACACTGGGCATAAGGGGTACTGAAATGGAAAGAAACATTATAGCTGCAACCCCGCTTGCACGTGTGGGCCAGCCCGAAGATATTGCCGGTGCCGTAACCTTCCTGGCCAGCGATGATGCCAAGTGGATAACCGGCGAAAGGATTAACGCCGCAGGTGGCTTAAGATAATTTTCTCGAAAATGTCTGTGTTCTCTAAAGGGTTGTGCTGTAAAGTGCAGCCCTTTACTTTTTTTTGAGGAAATTCCAAAACTCAAATCCCAAATAACAAATGGGGGAAATCCAAATAATCGAATTACCGAATAACCAAATCCACAAATAACCGCTATTGCCAATCACAAATATTATCCGTACATTTAAGGCACATGAGCGTTAATATGACAGAGATTGATATAGAACAGGAAAATAAGGCAATTGCCAAAGAATATAAAGAACTGCTGCGCATTAGTTACCAAACCCTTAGCGAAGATGATAAGAAGCTCATCCGCAAGGCGTTTGATGTTGCTGTAGATGCGCACAAAGACCAGCGGCGTAAAAGCGGCGAGGCATACATTTTCCACCCCATAGCCGTTGCAAAAATCGTGGCGTCTGAAATTGGCCTTGGTGCACAATCCATCGCCTCTGCCCTTTTGCACGACGTTGTAGAGGATACTGATATTACGGTGGATGACATCCGGAAGATGTTTAACCCAAAAATTGCACAGATTGTTGAGGGGCTCACAAAAATTGCACAGGTAAAAACCGACCAGGAAATATCGATGCAGGCAGAGAACTTCCGCAAGATGCTGCTTACGCTGAACGACGACGTACGCGTTATCCTTATAAAGCTTGCTGACCGCCTGCATAATATGCAAACCATGGACAGCATGGTTGATTACAAACAGGCTAAAATAGCCAGCGAAACACTCTACATATACGCGCCCCTTGCACATCGCCTGGGGCTGTACAACATAAAAAACCAGCTGGAAGACCTTGGCCTTAAGTATACCGAGCCCGCAGTGTATCATGACATTGTGAGCAAGATGAAGGAAACCAAGGAAGAGCAGGACGCCTACATCAAGTCTATATCAGACGTGCTTAAAAAATCGCTTGACGCTGAAGGCATAGAGTATACCATAAAAGGCAGGCCGAAGAGCATTTACTCCATACGCCGCAAAATGCTGGCACAGGGCGTAAGCTTTGATGAGGTGTACGACAAATTTGCCCTGCGCATTATCTATAAATCCAACCAGCACGATGAGAAGTTCCTGGCCTGGAAAATATATTCTATTGTAACCGACCATTACCGCCCCAGCCCCAGCAGGCTGCGCGACTGGATATCATCACCTAAAAGTACGGGCTATGAGGCACTGCACATTACCGTTATGGGGCCCAAAGGCCGCTGGGTAGAAATACAGGTGCGCAGCGAACGCATGGACGAAGTAGCTGAAAAAGGCTATGCTGCCCACTACAAATACAAACAGGGCAACAACAGCGAAGAACACGGCCTGGAAACCTGGCTCAACCTGCTTAAGGAAGCCTTAGAAAACACATCGGTCAACGCTGTAGATTTTGTTGAGGATTTTAAGCTGAACCTCTACGCTAAGGAGATATATGTGTTTACCCCAAAGGGCGAAATCAAGTCGCTGCCCAAGGGTGCCACATCGCTGGATTTTGCCTTCAGCATACACTCAGAAGTGGGCATACGCACACGGGGTACCCGCGTAAACGGCAAGCTGGTACCGCTTAACCACGTGCTTAACAGTGGCGACCAGGTTGAGGTTATTACATCGCCCAACCAAAAGCCCAATTCGCACTGGCTGGAGTATGTTACCACCGCGCGTGCCAAGAACAAGATTAAGAACGTTTTAAACGAAGATACCAAACGCATAGCCGAAGACGGTAAGGAGTTGCTTACCCGCAAAATGCGCCACCTTAAAATTACCATGAACGAGAGCGTGGTAAACGAGCTGGTAAACTACTTTAAGCTGAAAACCAGCCTCGACCTGTTTTACCGCGTGGGCGTAGGCACTATAGAAAACCAGCAGCTTAAGGATTATGCCGCGCTTAAGAGCAACACGTTCATGAACTTCTTTAAGGGCAAAATCAAGAAATCGCCCGTTGCACCACCGGAGCAGGTGCAGAAAGATGAAATAAGCCGCAATTATGACCTACTGGTGTTTGGCAAGAACGAAGACAAACTCGATTACAAGCTGGCAAACTGCTGCAACCCTATTCCCGGTGATTCGGTATTTGGGTTTGTAACGGTAAACGAGGGTATTAAAGTCCACAAGACAGACTGCCCCAACGCCATTAGGCTGCAAAGCAACTTTGCCTACCGCATTATGCCGGCCAAATGGATAGACAGCAGCCAGGAAGAGTTTAAGGCCACCCTTAAAATTACAGGCATGGACAGTTTGGGGCTTACCAACCAGCTTACTAAGGTTATCAGTAACAACATGCATGTTAACATACAGAGCATATCGCTTAGCGGTAACGCCGGTATATTTAACGGGCAGATTACCGTGGTGGTGCAAAATAACACCATCCTTAAAAAGCTGATGGACAACATTAAAAAGATAGACGGTATTGATAAGGTAACCAGGATTTATAATAATTAGGCAATGAAAAACCTGCTGATAGTCTTCATAGCATTGTGCTCGCATACAGTTTTCGCACAGGATGCCCAGGTTGAAGTTACCAAAGAGAACCTCAGTAAAAAATGGGTTTTTAAAGATGTAATTAATCCTGACAAAAGCGAGGCGGCCCTGGCCGAAATGCGCGATATGCTGGGAGCTTTAAGCTTACATTTTAAAAAAGACGGCACGTATATCATGGAATTACTAGGCAACCGAAAAGGCACCTGGCAACTAAACCAGGATAACAAAACCATAACCACAAAACAAGATGGTAAATCTGCCAGCAGCAGCTGGACGGTGCATTCCCTTACCAAAAATGAGCTTGTGGCATCCCGCGATGAGGCATCGCAAAAAATAATTTTTGCCGCACAGCAGTAATTAGTATCATTTCTGAACAATTTCGATACTTCAAAAAATTTAGCGTATCTTTGCACGTATTTGGACACAAAAGCCATGGAAAACAATAAAAACCAAGACATTGTAAAAAATGTCTTCACAAAATTCCTTGAAGAGAAAGGCCACAGGAAAACCCCTGAGCGCTATGCCATACTTCAGGAAATATACAACGCCCAGGAGCATTTTGATATAGAGTCGCTTTACATTAAAATGAAAAACAAAAACTACCGTGTTAGCCGCGCCACGCTGTACAACACGATAGAACTGCTTTTAGAGTGCGGCCTTGTTAGGCGTCACCAGTTTGGCCAGAACCAGAGCCATTATGAAAAATCATACTTTGATAAGCAGCACGACCACATTATCATGACCGATACCGGCGAGGTAATAGAATTTTGCGACCCAAGGATACAGAGCATAAAGAAAACCATAGAGGAAATTTTTGGTATTGAAATTCACAACCATTCTTTATACCTTTACGGCCATAAAAAACAGCCTGTAGCCGAAAGCTAAGATATTGCTGTACAAGCAGCAAAGGCAAACCAACCCTGAAAAGGATTGGTTTTTGTTTTTAAAAACGGAAACGATTACAACTAACATAAACAACAAACTAAAATAAACGAATGACCGTAGATTTACTGCTCGGATTACAATGGGGCGACGAAGGCAAAGGAAAAATTGTTGACGTACTTACTTCTAAATATGATATTATTGCCCGTTTTCAGGGTGGGCCAAATGCCGGCCACACACTGGAGTTTGACGGCATTAAGCACGTATTAAGGACAATACCTTCGGGCATATTCCATAAAAATTCGGTTAATATAATAGGCAACGGCGTGGTTATGGACCCTGTGGTGTTCCAAAAAGAGCTTGAAGGCCTTGAAAAGTTTAATATAGACATTAAGTCGCGCCTGCTTATATCGCGCAAGGCACACCTTATATTGCCTACCCACCGCCTGCTTGACGCTGCCAGCGAGGCCAGCAAAGGCAAGGCCAAGATAGGCTCTACCCTTAAAGGTATTGGCCCAACCTATATGGATAAAACAGGCCGTAACGGTATCCGCGTAGGCGATATAGAACTGGCTGATTTTGAGGAGCGTTACCGTCACCTGGTAGACAAGCACCTGGCCATGATTGATTTCTACAACGTAGACCTTCAGTATGACCTTGCCGAGCTTGAAACCGAGTTCTTTGCAGCCATCGAGGTGCTTAAATCGCTTACGTTTATTGACAGCGAAGAGTACCTGAACAAAGCCATGAAAGAAGGTAAAACAATCCTTGCCGAAGGCGCACAGGGTTCACTTTTGGATATTGACTTTGGTACGTATCCGTTTGTAACATCATCTAACACTACTGCTGCCGGTGCATGTACCGGCCTTGGTATAGCCCCTAACAGGGTTAAAGATGTATTTGGCATCTTTAAGGCGTACACTACACGTGTAGGCAGCGGCCCCTTCCCTACTGAGCTGTTTGACGAAACCGGCGCTACCATAGCCCGCGTGGGTAACGAGTTTGGTTCGGTTACAGGCCGTGCACGCCGTTGTGGCTGGTTAGACCTTGTAGCGCTTAAATATGCAGTACAGGTAAACGGTGTTACGCAGCTTTATATGATGAAAGGCGATGTACTAAGCGGTTTCGACACACTACAGGTTTGTACAGGCTACAAATACAAAGGCGAGGTTATCAACCACTTCCCTTACAACATTGAGCCTGAAAACGTAGAACCGGTATATGTTGAGAAAAAAGGGTGGGCTGCCGACCTTACAGGTATGAGTACCTACGAAGAACTTCCTGCCGAGCTTAAGGAATACATTGAGTTTATAGAAGCCGAGCTTGAAGTGCCAATCAAAGTGGTATCTGTAGGCCCGGACAGGACACAGACAATTATAAAATAATGATTTATACAAAACCATCCTTCGGGATGGTTTTTTTATCTATGCAATTTTTACAGCTGCGGCAGCGTTTAATCCATAAAAGCGGCACAGCTATTGTTATTGTTTTTGCCTAAATTTGCATAAACTTTTAAAGCCTTGAAAAAACTCTTTTTCATCATTATAAGCTTCATCCTTTGGGGGTTGCCCTCATTTGCACAGCAAAAGAAAATACTGGTAGAGCACGCCGATTTTACAGACCGCAACCAAAACGAGGTTCCCGGTGCGGCTATACTTACCGGCAATGTGGTGCTTATTCATGAAGGGGTTAAGATAAAATCCAACAAAGTCTACTATTTTGAGGCAGAGAACTATGCCAAGCTTTTTGGTGATGTAAAGCTCAACCAGGGCGATACCCTGTTTATGGACAGCAAGTATGCCGAATACAATGGCGAAAAGAAATTTGCCTTTGCCAGCGGCGCGGTAGTAATGCGTTCACCCGAAATGCGCCTGAGTACCGATACCGTGTATTTTGACCGTAACATACAGCAGGCTTACTACAACTCCGGCGGTACAATAGTAAACGATAAAAACACTCTGAAAAGCAAAGCAGGACGCTATTTTGTAAACCAGAAAAAATATGAGTTCCGCACGGCAGTAACCCTTACCAACCCTGAGTATGTAATGAAGACCGAGTTCCTGGATTATTACACCAATTCAGGCCACAGTTATGTTTTTGGCCCTACCACCATTACCGGCAAGAACAATTTTATCTATACCGAGAAGGGCTTTTATGACACCAAGAAAAACTTTGCCCACCTGCTCACCAATTCCTATATTCAGTATGACACCCAGCTCATTAAGGGCGATAGTATATATTATGACCGCACGCGGGAATTTTCTTCGGCTACAAACAATGTTAGTGTAACCGATACCGTAAACAAATACAACGTGCGCGGGCATTATGGCGAAGTCTGGAAACAAAAAGATTCGCTTTACGTAACCAAACACGCCGAGGCCATTACCCTTGTAGAAAAAGACTCGCTGCACATGCACGCCAAGCGCCTGGTAATTACCGGTAAGGAAGGCCAGCGCGTTATCCGCGGGTATAACGATGCCCGTTTCTGGAAAATAGACATGAGCGGTAAGTGCGATTCTATCCATTCAGACGAGGCTAAGGGGCTCACGCAGCTCATCCGCCGCCCGGTGGTATGGAACGGCCAGAGTCAGATAACGGGTGACGTAATACATCTTATATCAAACAGTAAGACCGAACAGCTCGACAGCCTCAAGGTACTCAACAACGCCTTTATCATTCAGCGGGATACCATCTGGGCCAAGAACAATCCCGGCAAGCCCGACCATTACAGCCAGGTAAAAGGCGTAAACCTGTACGGCAAGTTTCGCGACAATAAACTCTATGAGGTAGACCTGGTTAAAAATACCGAAAACATATATTATATGTACGACAGCGATCAACAGCTTATAGGTATAGACAAAGGCAAGAGCAGCAAAATACACATGGAGATAGAAGACAACCAAATAGTCTCGGTTACCAGCATGATAAACCCCGGCAGCGAAAGTTACCCTGAAACAGAACTCCCCGAGCAGGCCCGGAAACTACAGGGCTTTACATGGCGGGGCGACGAAATGATTAAAACGCGTGATGATATTTTTCCGCCGGAAGAAAAAGCGCTGCACGAAGAAATATTAAAAAAGACAGGCAAGCTAAAGGCCCGGGAAGACAAACCTATGGAACCGTTGCAGGAAACACTGGATTATGACAAAAACAATCCCGTTCCGCAATCGCTTCGCCCCGTAAAAACAGAATAGTAATACAATTGCGGCACCCCCGCCGCTCAATCCCCTCCGGGAATTAGGGGGCTAATTATGCTAAACGATTTTTATACCTACCAGGCACAAACATCGCCCTACCCGCTGGGCATGGAAGTAAGCCACGCAGAGGGTTCTTATATTTACGATACCAACAACAGGCCGTACCTTGACTTTGTGGCAGGGGTTTCGGCGGCAAGCCTGGGCCACAGGCACCCGCGCGTAAACCAGGCCATTATAGACCAGCTGGGCAAGTACCTGCACGTAATGGTATATGGCGAATATGCACAGCACCCAGCTACCGAATTTTGCCGCCTGTTGGCACAGCACCTGCCGGCAACCCTAAGCAAAACCTACCTTACCAACAGCGGTACCGAAGCTACCGAAGGCGCCCTTAAACTGGCACGCCGCGTTACAGGCCGCAGCCAGCTTATATCGTGCAAAAGTGCCTACCACGGCAACACCATGGGCTCTATGAGCGTTATGGGCCATGAAGAGCGCAAGCAAATTTTCCGCCCGCTTATACCCGATGTTGATTTTATTACGTTTAATAACGAAGAAGACCTGCAAAAAATAACCGAAAAAACGGCCGGCATAATCCTTGAAACCATTCAGGGTGGTGCAGGCTTTATACAGCCGCATAACGATTTCCTTAAAAAAGTACGCCAGCGTTGTGACGAAGTAGGCGCCCTGATGATACTCGATGAAATACAACCGGGCTTTGGCCGCACAGGCAAACTCTTCGGTTTCCAGAATTATGATGTAGTGCCCGATGTTATTATAATGGGCAAAGGCATGGGCGGCGGTATGCCCGTAGGCGCCTTTACCGCAAGCCCCGAAATGATGGACCTGCTGAGCCACGACCCTAAGCTGGGCCACATAACCACCTTTGGAGGGCACCCGGTTATAGCTGCCGCCTGCCTGGCAACGCTTCAGGAAATTACAGAGACTGACATAATGGCGCAAGCGCTGGAAAAAGAAAAACTGTTCCGCAGCCTGCTGGTGCACCCGCTTATTACAGAGGTGCGCGGCGAAGGCCTAATGCTGGCCGCCATGACCGAGAGCGCCGATATTACTGATAAAGTGATACTACGCTGCCACGAACGCGGCCTCATTTTGTTCTGGCTGCTGTTTGAAGGCAAGGCCATACGTATTACCCCTCCGTTAACAATCAGCGAAGATGAAATTAAGGAAGGTTGTGGCATTATTATTGAAGTTATGAATGAAATTCTTAATGAGCAGAAAAATTAACTATAAGCATTGTTAATTAATTTGTTTAAAACATAATTAAGGAATTTCCTTTTTAGGTAGTTATTTTGTAACTTTAAGAAAGGATTTAAAAAGAATTGGAGTATGAATTTGAGCCACGAGGAAGAAGATCGCAGTTTATCCTTATCAAAGTTCGAATCGATGTTGAAAACCAACAAAGTATTCTTCTTTGACTCCGAAGAGTTTGAAGATATTGTTTTACACTATCTCGACAGCGGAAAAATTAATTTAGCTAAAAAGGCCTTAAAACTGGGCCTGGAACAACACCCCAGGTCAACAGGCTTAAAATTAGTACAGATTGAAATTTTAGTTTTTGATGACAAGCTTGAGTTGGCCGAAAGGATGCTTAACGACCTCTATGCCATAGAGCCTACCAACGAAGAAATTTATATTCAGAAAGCAAATATATACAGCAAGCGCGACCAGCACGATAAAGCTGTAGAATACCTTAATATAGCCCTGCAATATACAGATGATTATGCCGATGTGTACTCGCTTATAGGCATGGAATACCTGTTTATGGATAACCTGGAGCTGGCTAAGGAAAACTTTATTAAATGCCTTGAAGAAGACACCGAAGACCACAGCGCACTTTACAATGTAGTGTACTGCTTTGACTTCCTTGACCAAAACCTTGAGGCCATAGAGTTCCTGAACAGCTTTATAGACAAAAACCCGTATAGCGAGGTAGCATGGCACCAGCTTGGCCGCCAGTATTATGTTATTAAGGAATACGACCAGGCATTCAGGGCATTTGACTATGCCACGCTTATTGACGATGTTTTCCTTGGGGCGTACCTTGAAAAGGCCAAAACCCTCGAAAAGCTTAAGAAATATAAAGAGGCCATAGACTGCTACAACACCACTATGGAGCTGGACGACCCTACGTCGTTCGCACTACTGCGTGTAGGTAAATGCTATGAGCGCCTTGGTGATAACGAAAAGGCACTTAAGTACTACCTTAAAACGGTTCATGAAGACCCATTGCTGGATAAAGCTTGGCTTGCCATAACTGATTTTTACATTCGCCGTGCCAACTACCAGAAAGCACTGTATTATGTAAACAAAGCCATTGGCATTGATAACGAAAACAAAGTGTACTGGAAGCGCTATGCCACCATAAACAACGCCCTGCGTTTTCACGAAGAGGCAGAAGAAGGCTACCGCAAGGCTGTTGAGTTTGGCGATGTGCAGCTTGACACCTGGTTGTTTTGGTCAGACACGCTACAGTTTTTAGGCGAATACCAAACGGCTGTAAATACGCTGATGGAAGCCTCAGAATACCATACCGACCAGTATGAGATTGAGTACCGCCTTGCCGGCCTAAACCTCATGCTACACGACAGCGAGAAAGGTCTGTACCACCTTAGCAATGCGCTAAGGATTAACTACCGCCACCACACCCTGCTTGAAGAGTTTTACCCAACGGTATTTTACACGCCGCTGGTTCAGGAAGCCCTTGCAAAACACAGCAGGAAAAAATAAATAGTTTGTAATTCAAGAAAAGCCTGGCTACATTTACAGCCGGGTTTTTTATTTTATACCAACTCCTTATACTATGAAAAAAATACTTTTTACCACACTTTTATTTGCAAGCCTTATAGGCTTTGCACAAGACAAGGATACTAAAGTTCCGGCTCCGGAAATAAAGACAGGAAGAGACCCTCATCACAACTCAAAAGAAAGCGATCAGCCTATTAGTGATAACATCTATGCCCCCGAAGCAACAAATAGCGATGAACCCATTAACTATGCCGCTTTACAGGTAAAACCTAAATATCCGGGTGGTTTTGATGCATTTTATGCTTATGTCAACGATAATATAAATACATCAAAACTCACACCCGAAGCAAAAGCACAAAAACAATTAAAGGTTACCGTAAGTTTTACAGTTGAAAGAGACGGTACAATGACCGGTTTACAAATTATAAAAGACCCGGGCTTTGGCTTCGGGCCCGAAATGCTAAGGGTTTTAAGAAGCATTAAAACCAAATGGAGCCCGGGCATGCAAAACAAAAAAGCCGTTAGGACAAATTATATATTACCCATTGTTTATACATTACCTAAAACAGGTGAAGAAGTTCCGTTATCTATTATTAAAGAAACCAATTATGAAACGTCAGAACAGGGAACCGAGGAGCCTGTTGATCATAAAACAATACAAGTTAAACCGGAATTTCCGGGAGGCCTTAAAAATTTTCATAACTACGTTAACCGTAATATTAAGCCGGAGAATATAGAGGCCACAGCCAAAGGGCAAAAACTTACAGCAACCATAAGTTTTATTGTAGAAAAAGACGGTTCTATGACTAATTTTAGCGTTGTTGAAGATCCTGGTTTTGGTTTTTACAAAGAAGTAGTACGTGTACTGCAAAGTATAAAAACCAAATGGAACCCGGGAATACAAAATGGCAAACCTGTAAGATCAACCTTTACATTTCCTGTAACAATTGCTGTACCCCAATAACAATGAAAAACAAAACCTTTGGCTTAATTGGCCGCAACATAAGCTACTCGTTTTCGGCGGGATATTTTAAGGAGAAGTTTGAACAAATGGGCGTTGGCCATACCTACCGCAATTTTGATATAGACGATATTGAGGAGTTTCGCCATATAAAAACCAACACAAAAGGGCTTAAGGGGCTTAACGTTACCATTCCGTACAAGGAAGAGGTTATTCCCTTATTAGACAGCCTATCTAAAAAAGCAAAGGTAATAGGCGCCGTAAACACCATAACCATTTCAAAAAAGGGCAAAACCAAAGGCCATAATACCGATTGGTTCGGGTTTAAAAAAGCCCTGAAGCCCCTGCTTAAAAAACGCCATAAAAAAGCCCTGATACTTGGCACCGGCGGGGCATCTAAAGCCGTGGCCTTCGCACTGCGCGACCTGAAAATTGAGTACGACTTTGTTTCCCGCGAGGGCAATGAATACCTGCTAAGCTATGCCGAACTTAACCGCGAAGTGTTTGACGATTATCAGATTATTATCAACACCACACCACTGGGCACTTTCCCTAATGTTAATGAGTGCCCGCCTATAGACTACAGCCTGTTTACCAAAGACCACATAGCGTTTGACCTGGTATACAACCCCGCCGAGACGCTTTTCCTTAAAAAAGCCAAAGAAAACGGGGCTAAAATAAAAAATGGTTATGACATGCTTGTGTACCAGGCCGAAAAGGCTTGGGCCATTTGGAACAAATAACAATTTATTGATACAACTTTAATAAAAATCGCAGTTTTGAGTCTAAATAACACCAAAACCGGCAAAATTTGTTGATTCCTTTTGAATTTTAAACAGCCTTTTACTATCTTTCGGCTGTAAAGCAATCAACCTCTTACACACAAAAAAATGTTAGAAGAAAAGAATGATAACCTGCACAACGCAGACGGAACAGAGCCCATTGAGCCGATTAACGCTTTTGAAAATGGCTATATACCTGAAAACAAAGCCGTAGACAACGATGATGTTGCCGATGATGCCGAGGATATTTCGGGTGTGCATGAAACCGAAGGCCAACTGCCTTTTGCTCCTGAGGAAGTAATCAACGCAGGCCGCGAAACGGAGGCGGAAGAAATTCCTGCCGCTGAAACCGCTAACGAAGCCGAGCCTGAAACTCCGGCTACGGAAGCCCCTGCTACAGAAGGCGAAACCGAATTTGAAGCCCATGACGACCATGAAGATGACCACGCTGAGGAGCTTCCGGATTTTGACACCTACACCATGGAGCAGCTTACTGACGAGCTTGAAAAAGCCGCTGCTGCCGAAAAAGTTACATCGGTTAAAAACCGTGTAGAGGCCATCCGTAAAGCTTTTTACAACCACTACACACACCTTATAGACGAAAAAAGGGACGAATACAGCCACGAAAACAACGGCGATACCAGTGGGTTTGAATACCATTTTCCGCTAAAATCAAGGTTTGACGGCATTTACAACCAATACAGGGATAAGAAAAATTCGCACTTTAAAAAGCTTCAAAACGACCTTAAGGGCAACCTTGAAACCCGCGAGGCTATTGTTGAGGAACTTAAAAATATTGCCGATGGCGGCGCCGAAAGCATTAAAGATGCCCTTAAGCAGGTTAACGACCTGCGCGAGCGCTGGAAAAATG
The DNA here is from genome assembly GCF_001278115.1 of Flavobacterium akiainvivens. GTDB lineage: Bacteria > Bacteroidota > Bacteroidia > Flavobacteriales > Flavobacteriaceae > Flavobacterium > Flavobacterium akiainvivens. The sequence goes on from NZ_LIYD01000005.1 coordinate 2,194,912, forward strand.
CCGGCCCTATACCACGCGACAAGTACAACCACGTTTGGAACAACTTCCACTTCCATATAGAGCGTTTTTATGACCAGCTTCACCTTGACCGTGAGGCGCGCGACCTTGACTTTAAGCACAACCTTGAGCAAAAGCAAAAACTGATTGTGCGTGCCGAGGCGCTATTGGCTGAGACTGATATTAACAAAGCGTTCCGAGAGTTGCAGGCGCTGCACAAAATCTGGAAAGAAGAAGTGGGCCCGGTATCGCGCGAACACCGCGAAGAGGTTTGGAACCAGTTTAGCGATATTACACGTCAGCTGCACGACCGCCGTGAGGCGCAGTTTGCACAAAACCGCGAAAAAGAAGTGGAGAACCTGGCTGCCAAACAAGAGATTATTGCCGGCATAAACGCAGTTTCTGAAGAGAAAGTAGCATCACACGGTGCATGGCAGGGACAAATTGAAAAAATAGAGGCCCTGCGCGATAAATTCTTTAAAGCCGGTAAAGTGCCTGCCGAGGTTAACGAAGACACCTGGGCCGCATTTAAAGAAGCTGTACGCAACTTTAACGCCGTAAAGAACTCGTTCTATAAAGACATTAAAAAAGACCAGCAGAGCAACCTGAACCGCAAACTGGCGCTTGTTGAAAAAGCAAATGCGCTTAAAGACAGTGAAGATTTTGCTGCCACTACCCCTGTTATGAAACAAATACAGGAAGAGTGGAAAACCATAGGCCACGTGCCGCGCAAATTTAGCGATGCCGTATGGAAAGACTTTAAGGCGGCCTGCAACCATTATTTTGACAGGCTGCATGCACACCGCAACGAGGCCAATAAAGACGAAATAGAGGCCTTTGACAAGAAAAAGGAATATCTTGACAACCTGCGCGATTTTGAGCTTACAGGCGACCATAAAACCGACCTTGACGCTATTAAAAAGCACATAGAAACCTGGAAAACCTTTGGCCGTGTACCACAGGCACGCAGGCATATTGAAGGCAAATTCAACAAGGTGCTCGATGCCCTTTTTGAAAAGCTGAGCCTGAGCAAAAAGGAGACTGATATGGTGCGCTTTAGCAACAGGCTGGAGCAGCTTTCGGGTGATGATAACAGCCGTGGCCTGCAAAACGAGCAGCTGTTTATTATGCGCAAGATTGACGAAATCCAGGCTGAGATTTTCCAGCTTGAAAACAACATACAGTTCTTTACCAATGCCAAGGGCGACAACCCGCTGGTTAAGGAAGTGAAGAAAAACATTGAGCGCCACAAAGAAGAACTGGCCACATGGAAAGACAAGCTGAAGCAAATTCGCATACTGAAAGACCAGCCAAAGGAACAACCTAAGGCAGAGGGCAGCGAAGAAAATGAAACTCCACAGGAATAAAAACTAAAAGTCCCGCTCACAAGGCGGGACTTCTTATTTATAATCAAACGTTACGGGAATCTTTTTGGGTGTAAGCACCATTTTCTGTACAGTCTTCTTTTCGTAACGCGGGGTTATGGCGGTATCGGTATATTTTTCGTCTTTATACTTAATGTGCTCTATAATAGCCGAAACTTTTACGTTTACATCAATTGGCTGTACATAGTTGTCATTAGCTAAAGCCACATAATACTTGCCCTGTAGCATAGTGGCATCGGTAAAACGCTTGTAGGCTGCTATGCCCTTGCCACTATCAAAAGGTTTGCAGGCCTTGCCATCGGTAAACAACTTGCAGTTGGCCTCGTTAACCAGGGCATACTCTACATCTTCGCCGTTTACAGGCATGGCCAGGTTGGCAATGGCACCGGCAGCAATACCTCCTAAAGGTGTTGAAAAATAGCTCGCAGCGCCTTGTACAGCACCTACAATCATCTTGCGGTTTTGTTTCCAAAACTCGTTACTCTCCTCGCCTACGCCCACCCAATACGCCCAGGCCACTACTTTTTTGGTTTCGTAAGCACTTATGGCATTGGCGGGTAGTGAAAAGTTTACTGACGTACGTGTATCGCCAAAAGACGTTTTAGCCGAAACCCTTTGACTTTTATCCATCACAACCTCTTCATACTTTTGTTCAGAAGCTACTACTTTTCGGGTCTTTTGGGTATGGAGGGTATCATACCCCACCACAATACTCTTCTCTTCGGGCGCATAAGCTGTATCGTTAACGGAAACCCATTTTACAGCCGTATTAAAATCTTTAGTACTACTGTTTTTAGGCACACGCTGTATAGTAACATTAAGGCTGCGCTTACCTGTTACCGTATTTTTAAACCTGAAAAGGTAGACCGATTTATTAAGCACCGTAAACTCTTTCTTTTCTTCCTTAACAGCAGTAGCAGTATACACAGGCACTTCAGTATTAGGGTACTGGTACACCTTTACCTCCCCAAATGCCGAGCCGGTAGCCTGCATTTCCAGCACAATTTTATCGCCGACCGCAAAGCCATACATAACCTCCTCCTGCGTGTTGCCATCAAGTTTCAGGTTCAGTTCGGCTACCGTTATTTTTTGCCCAAAACAAAGCCCGCTAAACAGCAGGCATAGTAAAAACTTGTTCATTTTGTATATTACAGTTTCTTGGCTTCATTCCAAAACACATCCATTTCAGCCAGTGTCATATCCGCCAGTGATTTACCCATCTCTGCCGCCTTGCCCTCAAGATAGGTAAAACGCTTAATAAACTTCTTGTTGGTGCGCTCTAAGGCATCCTCCGGGTTTATATTCAAAAAACGAGCGTAGTTTATCATACTGAACAGCACATCGCCAAACTCGCCTTCTATCTTCTCGGTATCGCCTTTATCAACCTCTTCCTTAAACTCAGCCAGTTCTTCCTGAACTTTGTCCCATACCTGTTCCGGTTCTTCCCAGTCAAAACCCACACCTTTGGCCTTATCCTGAATTCTGCTGGCCTTAACCAGTGCCGGCAGGCTCTTGGGCACACCTTCCAGAACGCTTTTCTTGCCTTCCTTAAGCTTTAGCTTTTCCCAGTTTTGTTTAACCTGTTCTTCATTTTCTACCACAACATCGCCATAAATGTGCGGGTGGCGGTGTATCAGCTTATCACAGATGCTGTTAGCCACATCGGCAATATCAAAATCACCGGTTTCACTGCCTATTTTAGCGTAAAATACAATATGCAGCAGTATATCGCCCAGCTCTTTCTTTATTTCCTGTAAGTCGTTATCTAAAATGGCATCACCCAGCTCGTAGGTTTCCTCAATGGTAAGGTGGCGCAGGCTTTGCAGCGTTTGCTTTTTGTCCCACGGGCATTTTTCACGCAGGTCGTCCATAATATCAAGCAGGCGGTTAAAGGCATCAAGCTGTTGCTGGCGGGTGTTCATGGCAGTAAAATTTTGGTGTAAAAGTAGAGAAAAACCTGCTATTAAACACTTTATTTAAATATAGAAAGTTCCTTAAGCACCTGTGAGGAAACAGGGCATTCGGCTAAAAGCCTTATCTTTTCATCCCTTGAGAAAAAATTGGGTATATACCTAAATTCAGATTGGTTAGTCAATGCGATTTTACCACTATTATATTTCACCCAAAATTCAGCATACGCCCCTGTTAAGTAATGAACACCCCCATAGCAATCTCTTTTCTCTAACGGAATATCCCTGCTTGTATCAAAGTTAGAAGTTATGGTTTCAACGCCCTCATACACTACAAAACAAAAATTTACATAACTACCCTCATGACCATTAAACACTTCATCCCCAGGATAATTAATATTGTCATCGCCTTTTTCCATTACAATAAGATTGGCAGCCGGAATAATTAACGTATGATCAAGAAGAACAACATTTCCTAATGTTACTTCAGCAAAATTAGCCCGGGAAATATTATGGGAGATGTGTGTAATCATACTTTTACTTTTATCCAAAAATAAAAAATCCTGCCGCTTGAACACCAACGGCAGGATTTAATTATAAACTAAGTGTAGACTAAATTATTCTTCGGTCTTAGCCTCTTCGGCCGGGGCTTCTTCAGCCTGTACAGCCGCAACAGGTTCATCTTTGGTTACAAAACCTTTTGGCTGCAAAAGGTTGTACCAGTTAAGTATTTTTTTGATGTCGCTGGCATATACCCTGTCTTCATCAAAATTTGGTAATACCTCACGAAAATACGATTCAAGCTTGGCATTGTCTTCTTTGTGAGACAGCGCAGGGCCGTTATCTTCTTTAGTGGCAATAGCGCGGAAAACCTCTGCAAGGCGCACTTCGCCGTCATAGGCATATACCGATATTTCTGAAAGCAGGCTTACATTGCTCCTTAAGCCCACAGTAACTTTTTTTCCATCTAAAAGCGATTCAGCCACAAAGCCCGTCCTGGTTTGCAGCTTTAGCTCATATAGTCCCGGTTTTCCGGAAATAGCTAATATTTTCTCGATGCTCATTATTCTCTTGGTTTTTAATAAGGATGGCAAATATCTAATCTTTGCCTTTAAAATCAAAAATTATCTGCCTTTTTTGGCAACAAATTTCATTTTATAATCCGGCCTTGTTTTGCCTTCCATAATATTCTGAAGCCTTTTCTGGATAAGGCGTTTTTTAAGCGGCGAAAGCCTGTCTGTAAACAAAATGCCCTCAATATGGTCATACTCATGCTGTATAACCCTGGCTATCAAACCATCATATACATCAGTATGCTTATTAAACTCCTCATCATAATATTCTATGGTAATGCGCTCGTGGCGGTAAACGTCTTCACGCACTTCCGGAATACTAAGGCAGCCTTCGTTAAAGCCCCACTCCTCGCCTTCTTCCTTAACAATAACGGGGTTTATAAATGCCTTTCTAAAATCGGCAAGCTGTGCCTGCTCTTCTTTAGTAAGGTCTTCATCTTCGCTAAACGGCTTGGTATCTATAACAAACAGGCGAATGGCAAGCCCTACCTGCGGGGCAGCAAGGCCCACACCATAAGCATTATACATGGTTTCATACATATCGGCCACAATTTGCTTCAGGTTAGGGTAATCCTGCGGTATATCAATACCTTTTTTCCTCAGCACCGGGTCGCCATAGGCTACAATGGGTAGTATCATAATCTTTTTCTTTAAAAACCAGCAGGTTGCAATAGCACCCGCTGCAAGCCGCAAAAATAGTAAATAAAATCCATTATCCTACCCCTGATTCAAATGCTAAATTTTTGTGAGAATTGCCCCAACATTTAGGTTACCAAACCCACCATTGATTACCTTTGCAGCCAACACAAGCCATGATAGATAAAGTAAGGGATTTTATAGACAACGCTAACTTTACCCGTGCAGTAATTGTAACGGTATCAGGCTTTTTACCCGTATTTATAGGTACGCAGCTTGGCTATTTTGATATAGGCTTTGCCATAGCCCTGGGCGCTTTTTTAACCTACCCGGCCGATATTCCCAGTAATATTGTGCACCGCGCCAAGGGGCTGCTGGTTGCTACCTCTATAGTTACTGCCTGCACGCTGCTGGTAAACCTGCTCTCGACAGTACCGTGGCTGTTTTATCCGGGCGTGGTGGCACTGGTTTTCCTTATTTCCATGCTTTCGGTTTACGGGCAGCGCGCCACCATGATATCGTTTGGTGCGCTTATTGCCGTAGCGCTGGGCACCGGGCACATACACAGCGGCCTTGAAATTTTTACCTACTGCGCCTTAATACTTGGCGGTGGCCTTTTTTACACCCTTGTAAGCCTTACATTCAACTTTCTGAGCCCGCACCGGTATACCGAGCTTGAACTGGCAAACTGCCTTAAGCTTACCGCAAAATACATGAAACTGCGCGGCGACCTGTGGAACGCCGGTGCCGACCGTACTGCTATTATTGAACAACAGCTTAACCTGCAGGTAGAAATTAACCTGGCACACGAAAACCTGCGCGAGGTACTAATACGCAACCGGGCCAACACGGGCAACTCTAACCGCAGCAGGCGCATGCTTATGATGTTTATTTCCCTGATGGAAATACTGGAGCTTGCCCTATCTACATCTTTTGACCACAGCAGCCTGCACGAAAAGTTTGGAGCACACAGTAAGGTACTCAACACTTACCAAAACCTTGCCTATAACCTGGGTTCATCGCTTAAGCGTATTGGCAAAAGCATTGCCAAACGGAAAACCTATACTGCCAAGCACAACCTTATGGCCGACCTTGAAGCTGTTGAAAACGCCATAAATGAATATGAGCAGCGTTTAGGTACCGAAGCTGCCGCAGAAGGCGTGTGGATGCTTAAAAACATGCTGCACTATGCCGAGAAGCAAATTGAAAAGATAAAGGTTATTGAGCGTGCATTAACGGTTACTTCTTTATCTAAAGAACTGAATAAAAAACGCACCAGCGACCTTGACAAATTCATTCAGCCTGATTATTACCCGCTTAAAACCCTGTTTGAAAACCTTACATTTTCATCTACCATCTTCAGGCACTCGCTAAGGCTGGCGCTTACTATAGCGCTTGGGCTTGCGGTAGGCAGCTTTTCAGATGTGCAAAATGTATACTGGATACTGCTTACCATAATTGTTATTATGCGCCCCGGTTACGGGCTTACCAAGCAGCGCTCATACCACCGCATTGCCGGCACGGTGCTGGGCGGTATTATAGCCTTTGCCATACTTAGCCTTGTGCACCATCATGTAATAATAGGCACGCTTGCTGTGGTGTGTATGCTGCTGGGCTTTACCTTTACCGCCATAAACTACTGGATAGGCGCTACGTTTGTAACCATGTATGTGGTTTTCCTGTATTCGTTGCTTACACCAAATATTGAAGACGTTATACAGTACCGTATACTCGATACAGCTATAGGGGCCATATTAGCTTTCATCAGCAATTATTTCTTCTGGCCATCGTGGGAGTTTTTAAACCAGCCCGTTTTCATAAAAAAATCTATTGAAGCCAACCGCAATTACCTGGCTGAAATAACCGCCTACTACAACCACAAGGGCGATGTAACTACCTCTTACCGCCTGGCGCGAAAAAATGCCATGGTAGAGCTGGGCAACCTTATGAGCAGCTACCAGCGCATGGTGCAGGAGCCCAAAAGCAAGCAAAAACAACTGCAAATGGTGTACAAGCTGGCGGTGTTAAACCACACATTACTATCAGCATTGGCATCGCTGGGCACTTATATCCAAAACCATAAAACTTATAAGGCATCAGAGGCTTTTAATGTGGTGGTAAAAGCCGTTACAGCAAACCTTGACCACGCCATAGCCATTTTAAACCTCGATATACAAGCCGGTGAAGCACTTACCGCCAATAATGAAGAACTGGCAGTGCGTTTTACCGAGCTTAAAAACATTCGCGCTGGCGAACTACGTGAAATTCATGTTGATAACGAACAGGAATTCCGCCTAAGGATGGAGGAAGCCCACCTTGTTATTGAGCAGCTTATATGGCTTAACAGCCTTTCGGAAAATATTGTAAAAGCCGTTAAAGCGCTTGATTTAAAGCATTAAAAAAGCCTGAAGTACTTCAGGCTTTTATTTTATATTCTATTTTGCGGAAGGTACTGCTGGTTCTTTACCAACAACCGGGTCGTTTTTCTTTCTGAACTCAATAAGCTTCGCAAGCTGCTTGCCATATAATGACGATTTCATTTTTGGCGTAAGCTTCTCGTCTATCATCAGCAAATACTTAAGGTTAATGTTAGGAATTTCTGCCACGCCCAGGTAAGGCGCAATTTCTTTATCGGCGTGGTTAACAGCAAAGTTGGCCGCAGCAAGGTACATGCTTACCATATTGCGGTCTATTTTTTTAGCCAGGCTGTCAGACTTTGCCTTATTTTTCTTGATATCAGCCTCATACTGCTCTTTAATCAGGTCAAGTTTCCTGTCGTTAAGGCGTTTTTTGTGGGTAAGGTATTCTTCCCAAAGCTTTTGGTTTTCAGATGCCGTAACCTTTGCATTGGCATAAAAACCCTCGAGCGTGGTTTCTATTTTAATATCGCCGGGCTCGGCAAATACCTGTAGCTTATTATCTAATGAATTAGTGCTAACCCTGTCTATAAATAGGTACAGCATTTCGGGCGAATCAAGCTTTAAATGGCTCTCAAATGCCGAATTACCGTTAATGGTAATAGTATCTATAACCGTATAAGCCGAATCATTTTCACGGGCCAGGTACAGCTTGCCCTGCTTAAAGCCTTTTACATTTCCTGTAATGTGCACGTTAGTGCCTGCCGGTGCGGCTTCTTCCTTTTTTTCGCACGATGCCAGTACCAGCACAGCTGCAACGGCAAGGAGTAGTTTTTTCATTATATCGTTTTCTAAAAATCGGTGCAAAGTAATAAAAATTATCCTTAGCCAACGCAGGCAAATAAAAAAAGGGTTGCATTGCTGCAACCCTTTGTATAGTATTGTGTAACAATTAGCCTTTAAGCCATGCTTCACGCAGCTTAGCTTTAGCTGCATCGGTACCCGGTGTGTAAGCCTCAACCGTCATGGTTGGTATGGTTACTTTACCTTTAGCCTCGGCTTCTTTGCCATCGCGCAGGTATTTTATAGTAATGTCATCGCCTTCTTTCCATTGGCTGGCTGCCTCAAGCAGGTCATATACGTTTTCATAGCCATATTCTGTACCATTAGCAGCAAGCAGCACATCGCCTTGCTTAAGCCCAAGTGTTTCAAAGAATTTGTTACCTGTAACATCTGTAAGAAATATTTTCATATCCTTGTTTATGTTGATGTAAGCTTCCCTTTCACCTTTAATAAACGGATGCCCCGGTGCGGTAGTACTTGCTTTTACCACGCCCATTTTAGCAAAATACTCTTCATAGTTTATAGGGGTATTACCCGCCACATACTTATTAAGGAATTCGCCCACAGCAGGATAGCTAAGCGATGTTACCTTAGCAAAAAGTTCGCTGTCGTTAAACGGCTTGTTATCGCCATACTCAGAGCCCAGCTTGCGCATAAGGCTAAGTATACCTTCTTTACCGCCGCTGCTTTCCCTCATTTGTATATCAATACACATGGCTATAAGCGCACCTTTTTCATATACGTTTGCATACTGGTCTTTATAAGGTGCTTCAAGCACGTTGCGGCTCATTTGCGTAAACGGCATAGTGTCGTTATAGTTTTTGGCATTGTTGATTTTAGTAGCCAAACGCTGGTAAAACTCCTCCTCAGTTATAAGCCCCTGGTTAATTTGGAACAGGTTAGCAAAGTACTCAGTTATACCTTCATACATCCACAGGTGCTCACTCATTTTAGGGTTGTTGAAATCAAAGAACTGGATTTCTTTAGAGTGCACGGTAAGCGGTGTTACAATATGGAAGAATTCGTGAGATACCACGTCTTTAAGGGTAGACTTAAGATAGTCAGCCTCCATTTGCTCCGGCATAACCACTGTAGTGCTTGTAGGGTGCTCAAGCGCACCAAAGCCCTGTGCATCATCCTGGGCAACAGTACTTAAGTAAAGTAGTATACAGTATTTTTTTGTAGCATTTGTGGGGCCTAAAAATTTCTTCTGGGCACGCATCATGGTTTCCATCTCAGGGGTAATATCAGCTGCCTTTATTTTTCCTGACGGCGAAAATACACTGATAACAATTTCCATATCATCTACCTTAAAGGTAGTATAATCAGGCTTGCTGTACATTATTGGGTGATCTACAAGCTCTGCATAACGCTTGGTTTTAAAAACATCTACCGTATTGCTCTTATCAATATCCGTCATAGATGTAGCCGCCCAAAGGTCAGCCGGGTGTGTAATGGTTACTTCATACGGGCTTTCTACAGCGCCTTCAAAGTATCCTACAAACCCATGTGTATTAAGCATGAAGTTTTTACCTGCAATAATGTTAGTACCCGCCGGCGAAAACACTTTATCTTCTTTACCGGCTTCGCCATCAAACGTATCGTTAACCCAGTAGGTTACCTTAGCCAGCTTTTTAGCACCTGCTATTTTCCATGAGTTAAGGTCATCATGCGTTACGGTAAGTTCTTTACCTTTAGCATCATACGCCTTAAAGCCCTCTATATACTGGCCATAATTATCGGCACTATATGTTCCGGGAACGGTTTTAGGTATAAAAAAGGTAACATTATCAGTCTTAAAAGGCTGTGGTGTAACGGTTACCATTACTTTATCATCCTTTACATTTACAAGGTCTATAGCAACCTTTACGTCATTGCCTTTGTTAGCATGTGCAAAGCTGGCCATACTAAGAGCAAGTGCCAGCGTGCAGATAAATTTCTTCATATAAGTTTACGTTTTTTAAATAAGTCGATTAGGTTAGCAAATTGTTACAGTCAATAGTTTAAAGATAAGAAAATCAGCTCTTTTTGCGCGGAACAAATTCAATATCAGGATTTATTTTTTGCAGATGGTTAACGAAAGCCTTCTTTTCTTTTGGCGATATCATAACGCTGTCAAACCGGTTAAAGTATACTTCAAGCCTGTCCAGTGATGCCGCCGGGGCACTAAGCGGGCTGCGGGTCTCGGCAATTTTTCTTATGCTTTTTATCCTTATGGTTTTGTTGTAGAAAACACCGCTCTTTACATTAAGACTCTCATCATCAACCGTATACATTGTTTTAAAAAGGGTAAAAACAACCCACAGGGTCACCACAATCAGCACCAGCATACCGTATATCGAAACCGGTTCAAAAAAAGCCAAAACTATTTGTGGCACAAGCAAAACAGCCAGTATTAAAGCCGTTTCCCAGCCTACCCTGCTTTTATAGACTGTTTTGTCCATATTACTTAACCTGCACCTTAATCCAGTTTAGTATTTCGGTAAGGGCTGCCGGCGCAAAAGTCTCTTCAATTTGCCCATATTCAGAAAGTGAGCCCGTAGTACTGGTTTGGAACAGGTGGTTAAGGCCCGGCATTTCTTTAGTAATTACCTTTTTATTACCACTTTTTTCGCCTGCGCGTTTTACAGCGTCAAGGTTGGCTTTGGCCGCCACCTGAACATCATTAGTACCGTTAAGTGCTAATATGGGGCATTTTACCTTTTCCAGATACTGGCCCGGCTGGCTTTTTATAAACTGCACATACCAGGCAGATGTAAGCTCACCAATCTGTAAATCAATATACTGAGACACTTCAGCTTCAGGAATACCTTTACTCACAAACAATGGTTTAAGGTCGGTTAAAAACACATTCCTCAGCTTGGTTTTCATTTCTTCCTTGCTAACAGGCTCTTTTATAATAGTATATACCTTCCTGTTTATAGCACCCAGCTTGGTAAGCTCTTCCTCGGGCATACCATCAGCCTTGCCCATAAGGTAGTTTTGAAGCACCATAAGCTCATCTCCGGGAATGGCCGCACCCGCCAGCATTACTATAAACGCAACACTTTCAGGCTGGTAAGAAGCCACCATAGCCGCAATTGTACCGCCTTCGCTATGGCCAATAAGGCCTATCTTTTTGGTGTTTATCTCTTTACGCGTTTTTAAATACTCAAAAGCTGCTTGTGTATCGGTAGCCAGGTTTTGTGTGGTAGCACCCACAAACTGCCCTTTAGATGCCGCAGTACCGCGGTCATCATACCTAAGCACCGCTATACCATTGCGTGTAAGGTAATCAGCCAGCACAAGGAAAGGCTTGTGGCCAAATATCTCCTCATTCCTGTCCTGGGCACCACTGCCGGTAATAAGCACTACAGCAGGATAGTTAGCACCGCCCTGCTTGGGCAGGGTAAGCGTTCCGGCAAGGGTTATGCCATCTTTAGGGTTTGTAAAGGTTACTTCCTCTTCATAATACGGGTAAGGCTTGGCCGGTTCCTGTGGGCGTTTTGCTTTTTGCACCTTTATTTCCTCCCTGCCTAAATCAAGCGGAAGCTGGTGCCCGTTTTGAGCAAAAGTCCCTTTAAACCCCTGTCCGTCAAAGGTTCCACGATAGTCAATTGATGCGTCGGGAATGGCAAAAGCAAGTATATTTTCTTCAAAAAGCACCATTTTTACCGGTATGCCTATAGCATTCTGGTCCGGGCTGTCCATGGTGGCGGTATAGCCGTTATCAATCTTTGTAAGGTTTATGGAAAGGCGCAGTTTACCGCCCGGCAAAACAAGCTGGCCGTGCCATGGGCCACTAATATCCTGTGAAAATGAAGCTATTGCAAGTAGCAGCAACAGTAGTGAAAGCAGTTTTTTCATCAAAAAAAATTTCCCTAAAGATAACGCAAACCCAATAAATACGGCACAAAAAAACCTCCCAGGTGGGAGGCTACATTAAAATTTGTTCCTTATATAGTATTTAGTATCAAGGTCGTCATCCTTAAAACTACTGAATGTCATAGGCTTAGGCTTTTTAGCTGCCGTTTTTTTCTTCCAAAGCTCAAAGCCATCGGGCGACAGCCTTTGCTTCATAATCTCGGTTACCTCCTTTTCTGAAAGGCCAAACTGCTTTTTAATCTCCTCAAAGGGCTTCTTTTCTTCGTTGGCAAGCGTTGCTATCCTGTCTAACGCCTGACTGTCCGGTACTGAACGGCTACTCTTTTTCATCTCGTGAAAAATTAATCTTGGTATTACTGTAATTATTTTATGATTAGTACACCAATATTACTAAAAAAAGCAATTAAAAACAGCTACTACCCTATATTTTTCAGGACTTACCAAATAATTAACCCATTACCTGAACAAACTGCATTTCAACCCTGTAAAAACGCGTATGAGAATTAAAAAATCTCAAAATTTTAACCTGTTACCTAACACACAGTTAACCCTTTTTCCCGCTAACATTCATTAAAACTATAGCGCCCAATATAAGGCCAATGCCCAGCCACTGGGTAGCGCCCACCGTTTCATTAAGCACCAGCCACGCCATAGTAACCGATACCGGCAACTCCAGCGACGACACTATAGTACCCAGCCCCAGGCTAATCTTGGGGAAACCGGCATTCATAAGCAACGGCGGCAATATAGTGCCAAACAGTGCCAGCGGTAACCCCCAGCTAATCAGGATACTGAAATCAAAGTGGCCCGGCCAGGTAATGGCTGTAAACACCCCTACTACAACCGCACCACCCATAAGCATATAAAGCGCTCGCTGAGAAGGCATTAACCCCAAAGCTACACTGTTACCGGCATACATGGTCATAGTATAAGATACCGCTGCTCCCAGTCCCCAGCCAATACCGCGCCAGTCAGGCAGAGCGTTGCTATCCAGCAGGTTGGTAGCCAGCACCGTACCCCCTATCACTACTAATGCCGCCAGCAGCTTGCGGGTACCGGGCATGGTTTTGGCTACAAGGCTTTCAAGAGCAATACCCATCCATACGCTTTGCATAAGCAGTACAATGCCCACAGGCACAGTTATATACATAAGCGACAGGTAGTAAAATACACTGGTAAACCCTATGCTGGTACCACTTACTATAAGCGATACTTTATTTTTAGGCGTAGCCACCGCAACCTCCTGTTTTTTAGACTTTTGAAACACATAAAGCAGCCCCACGCCCATCAGCCCCAGCAGCATCTGGCTGCCGGTAACCTCGGCGGTTGTGTATTTTTCGGCGTAAGCCAGCTTTACAAAAGTGGCCAGGAGCCCGTAGCTGGCGGCACCAAGCCCCACCAGTACTGTCCCTTTCAGTATATCTCTGTTACCCATTATATTGCATTTTTTAGAGCCTGCAAATTTACGGCTTTACCTTTAGCCGCAGGTTATAAAAACAGTAATTTTTAGCCAATATAAAAGTGTTAACGTTTTGCATTTTCCGCAAAACACCAAAAACAGTAATTTCTTACATTTTAACCTGGTTTTAACGCTAATTTTTCACTTTTGGAGTTTGATATTCAGTTTTAAAAGTCGAAAGTCATAAAGTCCCTTAGCAATTTTTCAACTTTCGACTTTCAACTTTCGACTTTCAACTTTCGACTTTCAACTTTCGACTTTCGACTTTCGACTTTCGACTTTCGACTTTCGACTTTCGACTTTCGACTTTCAACTTTTGACTTTTGACTTCCTACTAAACTTTCCACTTTCACCACTAAAAAATTTGCCTTACCTTGTAACAAAATTTTAACTTTGCCGTCTAACGGATAAACCTAAACTCTAAACAGGCTTTTTTGTGGCCTTAACTTTAATTTACTAACACAAATGATTAACCGATTACCAAAAAAACTACTCGGCCTGGCACTCCTACTTGCTCTGGGCATGGGTACAACCCAAACCACACAGGCACAAGACCTTAACGAGAGGCTTGCTGTAGATTCTAAAGTTACAACCGGCACATTGCCAAACGGGCTTAAGTACTACATTCGCCCTAACAGCAAACCGGAAAACAAAGTAGAACTGCGCCTTGTTATTAACGCAGGTTCTATTCTTGAAGACGACGACCAGCAGGGGCTTGCTCACTTTACAGAGCACATGCTGTTTAACGGTACTAAAAACTTCCCTAAAAACGAGCTGGTTAACTACCTGCAGTCTATAGGTGTACAGTTTGGTGCCGACCTTAACGCTTACACAAGCTTTGACGAAACCGTGTACATGCTGCCTATACCTACTGATAAGCCTGAAAACATTGAAACAGGTTTCCAGATTCTACAGGACTGGGCTCAGGGTGCATTGCTTACCGATAAGGATATTGACGAAGAGCGCAAAGTAGTGCTTGAAGAGTCAAGGACCGGTAAAGGCGCAAGCGACAGGATGGCTAAAAAATACCTTCCTAAGCTTCTTGCCGACTCTAAGTACAGCCAAAGGCTACCTATAGGTAAAGACGAGCTGCTTAAGAAATTTAAACCGGATGTACAAAGAAGGTATTACAAAGACTGGTACCGTCCTAACCTTATGTCGGTTGTTGTAGTGGGCGATATTACCGCTGCAAAAGCTGAAGAGCTTATCAAAAAATACTTTACACCGCTAACAAACCCTGCTAAAGAAAGGAAACGCGAAGTATTTGCGGCTAACCCTTACAAAAAACAGGAGGCTATGTTCCTTACAGATGCAGAGCAGACTTCAACCATTATGCTGCTTAACTTTACCCCACGCAGGGTAGAGGCCGATAAAACTGTGGGCGACTACCGCAACACCCTTGTTGAGCAGCTGGCTTTCAGTGCGCTTAACCAGCGTTTCCAGGACCTTGCACAATCTGCTACCCCGCCGTTTGCTTTTGCTCAGGCAGGTAACGATTCTTATGTAAGGGGCTACCAGGCGCTTGGCCTTGCACTTATGCCAACAGCCGACCTTACAAGCGCTATCAATGCTACAATAGGCGAACTGCTTAGCGTTGAGCAATATGGCTTTAACAGCAGCGAGCTTGAGCTTGTTAAGAAAAACATGATCAGCCGCATAGAAAAGCAATACAACGAGCGTGCTACTACTAACTCAAGTGCTTACCTTGGCGAATACCAGCGTAACTTCCTTGAAAACGAAGCTATTCCAGGTATTGAAAAAGAAAAAGAGCTTTATACAACACTACTTCCGGGCATTAAGGCCGAAGAGGTTACTGTAGCCCTTAAAAAACTGTTCTCTAAAGAAGACAAAGAGAAATTCTTTGCCCTTGTAATGAGCCCTGAAACTAAAGATGCTGTAGTTAATAACGATGCTACACTTCTTGCTGCCGTTAAAAAGGCATTTACCCAAAAAGTTGAGGCTAAAGCCGAAGTTGCAGTAAAAACTACCCTTGTAGAAACACTTCCTGCAAAAGGCTCTATCACTAAAACAGAGAAAAACGACAAGCTTCAAACCACTACTTACACCCTAAGCAACGGTATTAAAGTAACTACTAAAGCTACAAACTTTAAGAGCGACGAAATACTGTTTAGCGGTGTTAAAAAAGGTGGCACTAATACCTATGGCGCTGCCGATAAAGCTACTGCATCTATGCTTGGCGATATTATTGAAAGCATGGGTTATGGTGATTTTACACCAACCGACCTTGAAAAAGCACTTGCCGGTAAAAACATTGGCCTTATGCCAAGCATGGGCGAAATTACAAACGTAGTAAGCGGCCGTAGCGATGTTAAGGACCTTGAAAGCCTTTTCCAGCTTAACTACCTGCAGCTTACTGAGCCTCGTTTTGACGAGAGCCTGTTTAACGCTTTTGTAAGCACTATGAGCACACAGCTTAAGTTTGCAAAGAGCAACCCGCAAATAGCGTTTGTAGATGCTCTTATAAACGATATGTACAACGGCAGCCCGCTTAAGCCAATTGCCATACCAACTGATGCCGACCTTAAAGCGCTTAACGCAAAACGTGCGGTTGAAATCTATAAAAACGAATTCTCTACTGCAGATGGTTACCACTTCTTTATAGTAGGTAACGTAGACGAAGCTAAACTTAAGCCACTACTTGAGCAATACCTTGCTTCGCTACCGGCTACAGGCAAAGAGCCTAAGTATGTAGACAACGGCCTAAGGCTAAAACCGGGCAACAACAAGTTTGAGTTTAAGAAAGGAACAGAGCCTAAGAGCCTTGTGGTAGCACAATACTTTGGCGAAGCGGCTTATACCGAAGACCTTGCTCTTAAAGCCAACCTTATTGGCGATATCCTTACAATACGCGTTATTGAAAAACTAAGGGAAGAAATGGGCTCTATTTACAGCGGTGGCTTTAGCGGCTCTATGGAAAAAGAACCTTACTCACAGTACATATTCCAGACTCAGCTGCCTACAGGCCCTGAAAATGTACAGGCTATACTTAAGCAAATGGACGTAGAAATTGCCCAGCTTAAAGACAAAGGCCCTGAGCAAAAAGACCTTGACAAAGTGCGTATTGCCATTGTTGAAAAAAGGAAAGAAGGTATTAAAACCAACCAGTACTGGGTTAGCAAACTGCAACAGCTTCAGTTTGAAGGCAGGAGCATTGAGTGGTTTATGAACTTTGAAAGCGAAATAAACAAAATATCAGTACAGGACATTAAAGCGGCTGCCAACAAATTCTTTGACGGCAAAAACAGCTACATAGGTATCCTTAACCCTGAAACAAAATAATAAGCTCAACGCCTTATATTTTAAGCGGCTCCTTAACGGGAGCCGCTTTTTTTTTATGTGGTTTTAATAACGTAAAGTTTAAACACAAAACCTTGTGGCCTTTAATAAAAAACCGTGGTGTACGTTGTGAAAAACCTTTGTGTCCGTTGTGTCAAAAAAATAGAATGCAAGCGGCTTTTGCCGTAGGGAAATAATTTTGACAGAAAGCTTACTTTATATTGTCTTTTTTAAGCAACGTTGTTTTTCCCCACTGTTCTACCTTATAAAGGCCGAGTATTTTATGGGGATTATATTTTTTATTATCACAATCACCTGTTATCCTTATACTATCAGCTACCAGCTTTATATGTTCATTATCCTCCCAGGCATAACGGCCTGCACAGTAAAGAAAACAATCGTTGCCACAGTCAGCACTATAAGCACTGGTAAATCTTCCGTTAGAGTTAAACGTTATAATGTTACCAAAAACATCTTCCGGGCCAAATTCAGGCCTTCGTAAATTGTATTCATTCTGCGGATCATCAGTAATCAGTACATTGCCTTTATATCGTCCGTCAAGAACAACTTTTGGCACAACACCCTTTGGCACTACCTCTCCCAAATTTACATCTTGTGCCGTGCTGCACTTGAAAGCTGTAAACAATGTTGGCAACAAAAAAACAATGTATCTCATAACAGGTTAATTAAAGGTTACAAACCTAAAACGTAAAGGTTATTAATTATATTTGAAACCCTAAACCATAACCATGAAATACCTCATTGTCCTCCTCCTTTCTGTATCACTTGCATCATGCAAAAAAGACACAGCATCCGCTACATCCACCACAGATACAATAACCCAAGAAAACAAAACCGTCGATTCTGTAGCACTGCTAAAACAATTTGGCGGCTTGTGGATTAGCGACAGCTACCTTACCGCCATAGAAAAGACAAAGTCGGTTTATGCTAACAGGGAGTATACCTCTGCTGTATTGGGGTTTGAGTTTAACAAACAGCTAAACCATGTATGGGGCTTTAGCGAGCACGAAGGCGGCACAAGCTGGCCGGTTACCTACAACCCTGCCACAAACCGCTACACATACGACATTACCCGCAAGGAAGACTACCAGGAAGCGCAGGATTTTGTATTGTACAAAGTTGGCGACAACCTGATTGAAATTGCCCATGCAAAGCCGGCCCGCAAAGAACGCTACAGGCGCATATCTGCAAAAAGCGATATCTACGCATTGAATTATGAGTTAAACCGTATGTTGTTTGAAGGCAGCTATACCGACAGCCTGAGTGGCAAAAAGGTAAGCTTTGGCAGAAAAGGCAATGTATCCGGATTTGGAGATATGGCATATTACCTTATACTGAATGATTTTGGCGAAGGCCTTGAATTTGATACCGTGCTTATTGATAAAAACAAGGAGCAGGAAGGCCGCCAAACCTATCATTTTGAAATAAAGGGCACTACTATTCACTTATTTGCAACTACAAATAACGAAGAGCAGTTAACCTACACCATAAATCCCACACCTGCTTTTGTGCTGAAAAAGGACAAACTATAACCTCAGCACCTAAGAACCTCAGCCACTCAGCACCTTTAAATAAAAAAGCGGCTCCGTTAAGAGCCGCTTTCTATATACTATAACCGTAACATTACAGGATTAGCATGGCATCGCCATACGTGTAAAAACGGTAGTTTTCTTTAATCGCTTCCTCATAGGCCTTTTTCATAAGGTCGTGGCCCATAAAGGCAGAAATCATCATAAGCAGTGTACTCTTAGGCGTGTGGAAGTTAGTTACCATACAATCGGCCACGCTAAAGTCATACGGCGGGAAAATGAACTTGTTGGTCCACCCCACATACGGGTTAAGCGTTTTAGACGATGAAACCGAACTTTCCATAGCACGCATGGTGGTAGTACCTATGGCGCACACCTTGTGCTTGTTGGTTTTGGCTTTGTTAACCACATCGCAGGCCTGCTGGGTAATAATAAGCTCTTCGCTGTCCATTTTGTGCTTGCTAAGGTCTTCCACCTCAACAGGGTTAAAAGTACCAAGGCCCACGTGCAGGGTAATTTCGGCAAAGTCAATACCTTTAATTTCCAGCTTTTTAAGCAGGTGCTTACTAAAGTGAAGCCCGGCAGTAGGTGCAGCCACAGCGCCCTCTTCTTTAGCATATATGGTTTGGTAGCGCTCAGCATCTTCCGGTGTTACCTCGCGGTTTATGTACTTAGGTATTGGGGTCTCACCCAGCTCGGTAAGCTTTTGGCGAAACTCTTCATAAGAGCCATCATAAAGAAAACGCAGTGTACGGCCACGGCTTGTAGTGTTGTCAATAACCTCAGCTACAAGGCTGTCGTCATCGCCAAAATACAGTTTGTTGCCTATACGTATTTTACGGGCAGGGTCTACCAGCACGTCCCAAAGGCGCTGCTCGCTGTTAAGCTCCCTTAAAAGGAATACCTCAATACGGGCGCCGGTTTTTTCTTTATTGCCATAAAGGCGCGCAGGAAAAACCTTGGTGTTGTTAAGCACCATAACATCGCCTTCGTCAAAATAATCTATGATATCTTTAAACAGCTTGTGTTCAATGGTTTTAGTTTTGCGGTCAACCACCATCAGCCTGCTTTCGTCGCGGTTTTCTGTTGGAAACTCAGCCAGCAGTTCCTTAGGCAGGTTGAAATTAAAGTTAGATAATTTCATATATATATTTAAATGTATGCAAATATACTATCGTCAAACAGGCGTTGTCAAGTGTTTTGGCATTTATTTACAGAAAGTGGTCAGCAATTAGCTTTCAGCAGTTAGCTTTCAGCTTTTTGCCGCCAGTTTTAAGTGCTAAGCAACACTCTTTTAAGATGCTGACACCTCATAGCTAATCGCTGAAAGCTGACACCTGAAAGCTAAGGGCAGAAAGGTCCTCCCAAAACGTAGGGAACGACTTGCTCACTACCCCGGCATCTTGTATAACAAACGGCGTTTTAATAGCCAGTGGGGCAAAAGCCATAGCCATACGGTGGTCGTTATAGGTAGCAACGTGCGCGGCCTCCCCCAGCCCCTCCAAAGGAGGGGAGCCAACTTCACTCGTACCCACTTCACTATTTTGATTTTGAGTGAAGCTTACCCCCTCTCCTTTGGAGAGGGTTGGGGAGAGGCTAAGGCTGTCGTTAGTCACAGTAATATCAGCGCCAAATTTAGAAAGCTCGGCTTTAAGCGCCTCCAGCCTGTCGGTTTCCTTGATTTTAAGCGTGTGAAGCCCTGTTAAGTGGCAGCCCATGCCCAACCCAAAGCAGGTTACGGCTATAGTCTGTGCAATATCGGGTGTGTTGTTTAGTTCAAAGTTTACGGTTGACAGTTCACGGTTTTCCTTACTGAGTATAATAGCCCCGTCTTTAAACTCAGTGCTTACGCCAAATTCCCTGTAAATATCAGCCAGGGCGCTGTCTCCCTGAAAGCTGAGTTCTTTATACGTCGACAACGCAATCTCAGTACCCACCGGGCTAAGTGCCACAATACTATAAAAGTAGGATGCCGAGCTCCAGTCGCTCTCCACTACAATTTCAGATTTCAGATTGATGATTTCAGATTGAAGTGGCTGTACTGTAATAACATTACCCTCAAAACTACTATTGATACCCGCCTGCGCCAAAAGCATCTGTGTCATGTTGATGTAAGGCACAGAAGTAACCTCGCCCTCAAGGGTTAGTTGCAGCCCGTTTGGCAACTTGGCGCCGATAAGCATCAGCGCGGTTATGTACTGACTGCTTACCCCGGCGTTTATACTTACAGTGCTGCCGGTAAGTTTTTTACCGTTTATTTTTAGCGGAGGGTAACCCTCGTTTTCTGCATATTGAATATCAGCACCCAGCGCGCGCAGGGCATCTACAAGCACGCCTATAGGGCGTTCTTTCATGCGCTGGCTGCCGGTTAGCACCACGCTCCTGCCCTCTTTCTGCGAAAAATAGGCGGTAAGGAAACGCATGGCTGTACCCGCATGGTGAATGTCTACCACGCTTTCATTACTGGCCAGCGCCTGCTGCATGGCAATACTGTCGTCGCTCTCGCTGGCGTTTTGTATGGTTATACCCTCAAACAATGCCTGCAATAACAGTAACCTGTTGGTTTCGCTTTTACTGCCGGTTATTTTAAGGGCAGTGCTTTTTACAGGCCCGTTTGTGCTGATTTTTATATTCATTCTAATAATTTACAAAGCCACGAATTACACAAATTCACACAAATTAATTAGTGAAAATTTGTGCAATTCGTGGCAAAAATACTACTTCAGTGGCGGTTGTTTTTTTAAAGCCTGCCTCTTTTTACGCAGCGGCTGAAAGATAAACACATCGGCCAGCGCCATGGTAACCGACCAAAACCCTATAAAAAACCACTTGTTTTCTACACCCCAGCCCACAGTAAACTCCACAATAGCGGCAAGGGCAAAGTATATTACAAGGGCGGTTAAAAGGTTAATCAGCTTTTTCATTACTTCAGTTTTTCATTGTTATGATGACGGTCGTGGTCGCGTTTGGTTTTAACGTCCATCTTTTTATCAAAAGCCGCCTGGAGGTCTACCCCGGTTTGGTTGGCCAGGCACAGCACCACAAACACCACATCGGCCAGCTCTTCGCCCAGGTCTTTCGCCTTGTCGCTTTCCTTTTCGCTCTGCTCACCATAGCGGCGGGCAATAATACGGGCCACCTCGCCTACTTCTTCGGTAAGCTGGGCCATATTGGTCAGTTCGTTAAAATAGCGCACACCGTGCTCTTTAATCCAGTTGTCTACGGCAAGCTGGGCATTTTTTATATCCATGACTTCGTTTAAATATTGAAAGTTGTAAAGTTACAAAGTTCATGTAAAGTAAAAGCCACCATAGCGGTGGCTTTTACAACTTTTATGTGTGGCAGGCTATCCTTTTTTAAGCACTACCCTTTCGTTTTGCTTATCGGCCACCTTTGCAAAAAAATTTTCAGGCTGTTGTAGTACGATGTATCTATGTAACTCATATTAATATCGAGCACCATGGCAAACTGCAACAGGTTGCCCGATGCCGAAATACCATAATTAAACGCCCCTATTTGATCGGGAAGTTCAAGCCTTAGCGATTGTGGCAGCGACTCTACCACGTACCCCGCCGGGATGGTTATAGAAATAACATACTTGTGCTGATGCGGAAATATATAATCAACAGGATACAGCCGTTTCTCTTCCGTAAACGGGTTTGCAGCCCTGTCAAAAAACAGCATCGGGCTTATGTACATCTTATCTCCGGCTACATCTGCAACACCGGTATGCACAAAGGCGTACTCCTCTGCCAGCGGGCTGCTGTTTACATGTAAATCTTTAAATAAATGGTTGGCAATGGTAAGCCCCGCACTTGCTTTTTCGCGAACCCCCACAAACAGTGTGTCCTGCTCAGGCTTGTATAGCTGGCGTATTAACAGGCTGTAATATTCGTTTAAATGATGCCGTGCCGTACCGCTTACAACACCCTGCGCATCTATTGCAGCCGATACCGCTATGTTTTTCTTAGACTTTTGCTGCGGCACAAGGCTAACCTCTTTAGTCCTGCCATCGGGGCGCAGCAGCCTGCCTTTATAATTAAGGACCTGCAAGGGTAACTGCCCCGGCCTTACGTGCTTATTAGCGGCATCAAACAAAATTTCCTGCCCGTCTATCTTTGCCGATGCTATAACATAGTTGTATGCCGAAAAATTAGGGTGTACCGCCACACCGTTATCGCGGGTGCTAAGCAATACCGGGTAGGCCTCTATACCGGCATAATTAAACATAGACACCAGCATAAGGTTAATTTCAGCCACGTTGCCCGTTTTATTTTCATAAGCCCATTTAACCCCTTTAGATGTATAATAGCTTTCGCGCCTGTTCCAGGCCATGTGAGCCTGCGCAAAATTAAAAATGGCATCGGCTTTTTGTGCCGTTGTCATATCATCTTTTATAACCGCCTTAAGCTCCTTTTTGTAAGGACGTTCTTTTAGCTGTTCGCCAAAATCTTCATCTGCATACAGCCTTTTGGTCATCGATTCCCAGTCGGTACTAAATTTCTTTACAGATTCGCCCAGGTTATAGTCTACCGCAGCCATTTCAAACCATATAGCCGAAATATAGTTTACAATATCGCCGGCCATAGGCTCTTGCTTTATTACAGGAATATGCCTGGCCTTGTAGTTTAAAACGTTTGTTGCTGTAAAACCGTCTTCTTCCTGCCTGGGTTCTGCCACTTCTATATCTATATTGCCGGTCATAAGCCGGTTAAAGGTAAAGTAGCGGGGCAGGCTTACTTCATATTCAGAATATTCTACCGGTATTTCCTTCTGAAAAAACCACTTGGGTATGTAGCTCACATTAGGGCTTATAAGCTCATAGGTATATTCAATTATACTGCCTTCTTTTACATTAGGCATGTGTATTTTTTTTATACCATGGTAATTGCTTACCTTATCTACATACACATCGGCATCCTGAAGCACTGTTTTTACTATAGCACCGTTTTCAAGGTTATAGGTGGCGGCGTTGCTTATGGTGCAGCCATAGCCTTCATAATCAAAAAAAGGTATTTCTCTATCTGCATACTCATAACCGGGTGTCCTGTATATTTTTATACGGGTTGTAACGGTGGTTACCAGCAGCCAGTCAAGCTTTCTTAACCTCAGCCTGGTTGTGCCTATGGCATGGTGTACCACGGCTTCGGCCATACTGTCTGCCGGATAAAACGTTTCGGCAAGCTGTGCGGCAGTAACCTCGGCGGGCGTAAAGTTTTGGGCTGCACACGGGGTGTATGCAGCCATCAAAAACAGTTGTATGTATACAAGCAGGCGCATGGCTATGCTTTTTTAAGCACAATCTTCTCGCTTTGCTTTTCTACCACTTTCTGGAAGAAATCTTTTAGTGTGGTATAATAATCGGCCGGAACAAGCGGAATATTAATATCAAGCGTTACACCCAGTTGCAGCTGCCCGTTATTATTACCCAGGCTGTATCGGAAAGACCCTATATTTTCTTCCATAGCTATGGCAGCACCTTTAGGAAGTGACTCTACCACATAGCCCTGCGGTATAGCAATGCTTATCATGTACTTGTCCTGGTGCGGAAAAATAAAATCTATAGGATATTCGCGTTTTTCCTGCTTAAAGGGGTTTTCGGTTCGCGTAAAAAACAGCATGGGGTTTATGTAAATCTTATCGCCTATAACATCTGCCATGGCATTGTGGGTAAAGTCATAATCTTCGGTTACAGGCTTGGTAAGCTCTTTGTCGTTGGTTAGTTTATACTCGCCCACCTCAAGGCCGGTGTAACGCTTTTCAAGCTGCTCAACATAGGTATCCTGGCTAATGCCCGAATAGCGCTCGCGATAGCCAAAGGCATTGTAATCAAAATACTGGTCGCGGGCCTTGCCGGTAATTTTGCCATCTGCGGCAAGCTGTGCCTGTATGGTTATAACCTCTTTGCTAACGCCTTGCGGTGTAAGGTCTACTATTTCTGTAATACCATTGTCTTTAATAAGCCTGCCGCTCCAGTTTATGGCCCTTACCGGCAGTATATTAGGCATAGCCGATTTACTTGTGGCATCAAGCAGTATGCGCTTACCATCTATATCTACCGCTGCAATAACATAATTAAACGCGCTGGTGCTGGGGTATAAGGCCACTTTATTGCTGCGGGTGCTTACCAGCACAGGGTTGGCTTCAAGGCCTGCATAGCGCAGCATACTGGTTAGCATAAGGTTAATTTCGGCCACGTTGCCCACTTTTTCAGTATAGGCTTTTTTAACGCCTTCATCGCAGTTATAGCCATTATACTCGTTCCAGTGCATACGGTTTTTTACATAGCTAAAAATAACCGCAAGCTTTTCTGCCGGTGTGGCAACGCCCTGCAAAAGCGCCTTTACATCATCTTCATAATAACCGCTGCGTTTTAGCTCAGGGCCAAAGCTGTCGTATTTATAAATGGTGCGGGCTACGTCTTCCCAGTTTGTAGAATAGGTTTTTATGGGCTGCTGCGGGTACTGCACCATGCTTATTTCATGCTCTATACTGGCGGTGTAATTGTTTATGTTGTTGGTATAGCTTTCCTCTTTCATGGCCGGAAGGTTATCCAGCACATACTTGGTATATTTTTCCTGGTAGTCTACCTTATCACTACTAAAAGTAGTAGGCCGGTTATTGTTTCTTTGCTTACTCGTAAAAGTTATAGACCTTGTAGACTGGTTTTGTGTAACTACCGGAATATGATACCCCCTGTAATTGGGACTGAATACAAAATACTCCGGCAGCTTGGTAACATACTCGCTGTGGTTTACCGGTATGGTTTCCTGAAAGCGCCACTCCGGCAGCACGTGCACAAATGGCGAACGTATCAGGTATTTATATTCAACAATACTGCCTTCCTTAACATCGGGCAGCATTATTTTTTTCCTTTTCCAGAATTTATTGGCCTGCTCTGTAAACTCGCCGTCGCTTTTAAGCTTGGTTTTCTTTATGGTGCCCGCCTCAAGGTTGTAAGTAACGGCCTTGCTAACATCTACCGATTCTTTATCGCTGTCGTTAACATAATACGAAATTACCTTGTTAGCCCAGTCATAGCCGTCTTTGGTATAAATTTTTATTTTCATCTCTACCTCTGTAAACAGCATAAAGCCACTATTTTCGCTATAGTTCATATAAGAAACGCCTTTGCTAAACAGTATGGCTGCCGGCGCACTTGGGTCGGTTGGGTGTTGTTTTTCTTCAAGCTCGGCCTTTGTAACCTCGCCCAGCTCATAGCTTTGGGCTGTGGCGGTTAGCCCCCCGGCCAGGAACAGGGCTAAAAATTTAATCATCAGTTTCATAAGGTGGTATTTAATAATTGTTGGTTTTATTATGCTTTTATAAGCACTATTTTTTCATTTTGCTTTTCTATCATTTTACTGTAAAAGTCTTTCAGCACGGTGTAATAATCTGCCGATATACTGGCATAGTTAATGGTTATTACCGCAGACACCTGCACCACATTTCCGTTTTGGGCCAGGATATACTTAAAGCTGCCCAGGTTTTCCTGCATGCCAATATTTAACGCCTTAGGCAAAGATGCCACGGTATAACCGTCCGGAATGGTAATACTAAGGGCATACCTGTCTTCCCTGGGGTAAATAAAATCTACCGGGTACTCCCTTTTTTCTGCCTTAAACGGACTTTCCTTTTCGGTAAAAAACAGCATAGGGCTTATGTATATCTTATCGCCTATAATTTCTGCCACATTTTTGTGCACAAAGGCATATTCTTCAACAAGGGGCTTATCGGGCTCATCCTGGCCGGTCATTTTATAATCGCTAACCTCAAGCCCGGGATATTCGCCTTCAAATTCGGCCAGGTAATCGTCAATATTCATTTCGGCATAGGCCTCACGGTAGCCATAGCCGCGCTGTTGCAGGTAGTGGTCGCGGGCTTTTCCGGTAAGGGTACCATCGGCACTCACAGTGCCTACAATAGTTATGGCCTTGCGGCTGTTTGTTTTGGGCATAAGGTCTATTTCCTCATTATCGCCGTTCTTTTTAATAAGCCTGCCTTTCCAGTTCAGCGCTCTTGTGGGCAGTATACCGGGTGAGGTATACTTGCTGGTGGCATCAAGCAAAATAGTTTTATCGGCCAGCTTTACGCTACTTATAACATAGTTATAAGAATACATTGACGGAAACTGCGCCACACCGTGTTCACGCGTGCTAACCACCACCGGGTTGGCATCAAGCCCCGCCTCGCGCAGCATGGCGGTAAGCATAAGGTTTATATCGCCCACATTGCCCAGTTTTTGCTTATAGGCCTCTTTAACCCCTTTTTCACATATATAGCCGTGGCGCTTATCCCACACCATGCGGTTTTGCACATACTTAAATACCACCTGCATTTTTGCCTCATCGCCCTGTATACCTGCCAGTAGCGCCTCCAGGTCGTCTTTAAAATAGCTGTCCTGCTTTAGCTCACGGCCAAAAGCGTCACGGCCAAAAATTTTGCGCGATGTATCTTCCCAGTTAGTGGCATAGTTCTGAATGGTTTGGTGCGGCAGTTGCACCTTGCAAAGCTCATGCTGCAGTTTGCCAATAAAGTTTTCTTTATTGCTTACATACGCCTCATCTTTAAAGGGCTTTACGTTAGCGGCTTTATAGGTATAAAAAAACTCATTGGTATCGGTAGTAGTGTTAAGCAAAAGCCGCGGCTTTTCTGCCGACTTAACATCTACATAGCCCACCAGGTATACGTTGTATATAAAATAAATGGGTATCCTTATATCATACTGCACATTAACGGCCGGTATATCATACTGAAAATACCAGTCTTCCAGGTGGCCAAAATACGGCGTGGTAATTTTTGTTGAATACTCTATTATACTGCCCTCTTTAACATTAGGCAGTGTAATGGTACGGCGACTGTAATCATCATTAAGTTCCTGCTCAAAGGCGCTTTCATCCTGAGCGCGGGTGGCTACAATTTTACCTTCCTGGTAGTTGTAGGTAACGGCATTTTCAAACTTGCCCCTGGCTTTCCTGCCCCCCGAATAATAATCAAGCTCAAGGTTGGCATAATCATAGCCCTCCTTTTTATAAATTTTTACACGGGTAAATACTTCGGTAACCATTTCCCAATAGTTGCCATTAAGTATATAATACGTATTTCCATAGCGATACAGGTATGCCGCAGCGGCAGTGCTGTCTATAGGCGATTGTTGTTCCTGTAGGTCGGCTACGGTAACACCGGGCGCCTTGGGCTTTACATAATCCTGTGCAATGGCAGTATGTGCTGCAAGGGCAACAACAAGTAAGGAGATTATTTTTTTCAGCATTATTGTTTTTTTACAAGTACAACCTTGGCATTATCAGTACGCGACACCTTTTCCATAAACTGCCTGTAGTTTTCATACTCGGCACTGCCATAAGCTCCCTCCTTAAGCAGCAGGGTGCGCTTAAATACAATCTGGCCGGTACCATTTAACTCATATTCGGCCTTATATTCGCCAAATTTGTCGCTTATGCTCACATTTTCAGGCTTAGCCTCAAGGTTAAAGCCTTCGGGCAGGTTTACTGTAATTTCATCGGTATCATAAAACCCAAACGATATTTCAAACGGCATTTTGCGCGTGCGGTAGCGTTGCGGCACGCTGCTAAGCTGGTTAAACGCATTTATAGGGAAAATAATCCTGTCGCCACTTTTACTGCAATAGCTCTCGGCGCTTATAAAAATATCTTCGTCAAGCTGTAGCCCGTCTTTATCGTTTTTAAGCCCGGTTTTAGTAAGCTTCAGGTTGTTGATATTATTAAAACGGCGCTTGTACATTTTATCCATATCATCGGGCGAAAAGGTTTCATAACGGTAGCGGTTGCCATACTGCAACCCGCGCGATGCTATGTGCACCTCACCGCTAATGGCGCCGCTTTCGGCTATGCTATAGCTGCCGGTACTGGCCTGGCTGTTGCCTTTGGTATCATAAACATGGGTGCGCACAATCTCGCCGCCTTCGGGCTTAATAAGCATTACAAGGCGGTTATCGGTAAAATCGCCCTGAAAGCCAAACGGAGCCACCTGGCTGGTACACTCCAGCCACACAATGCCGTCTTTTTGCGGAATGGCCAGTATCATGTGGTCGCCCTGCATCGATACAAAATCTTCGCGCATATCGCGGCGGTCGTCTCCGCTGTACACCACGGCACAAAAAGCATCTACGCCCACCACCTTTAGCAGCGCACGCGTGTAGTTGCTCAGCGCCTTGCAATCGCCATATCCCAGGCGGTCTACATCAGTCGCCGGCATGGGTTTCCAGCCGCCTATACCCAGCGCAATAAGCACGTAGCGCGTTTTAGACTGCACATAGTTATACACTATACGCGCCTTTTTTAGCGGGTCAGTTTCAGTGCCCACAAGGGCTTTTATTTTGGCCTGTGTTTCGGGTGTAAGTTCGTCAGTGTCCGCAAGTAGGTTATCGTTCATCCATTTGCCCAGCGCCTGCCAGCTTTGTGCCTCGCCGTCTACCCCCTCAAGGTGAAATTTTTCAAGCGCAAACAGCACATAAGGTTTCATTTTATAGAATGCAGGCGAATATTCCTCACGCTTTATGGCAGCTATGTTTTCTGCCGAAAGGCTAAGGGTGTTAGCCCCTTCGGTTTTGGCAAGGGTAACATCGGTAAAATTATAATCGCGGAATTTAAAGCCCAGCTCCGGCAGCCAGGTAATGTTGATGCCCGATTTTTGTGTGCCTGCAAGTGTGCCTGCCACGGGCGACCACTGTGGTATAAAGGCGGTATTGGTGGTTTCTACCTCGCTGGTAAACACCAGTGTAAACGGGTAGGCAACAGGGGTATAATCCAGCTCAAGCACCTTGCCCTCTACAATATAAGCCCCTTCTGAAAGCGAGTGCTCCCTAAAGTCTTTTCGCTTATACTTTTTGATTTGCTTGCCCGATGCGTCATAAATCAGGGCTTCTATTTCCTTAATTTCCCTCGATGGGCGAAACACTTCGGCGGCATCAAAAAAGCGCATGCCGGTTTCGTTTAATATGGTTACGGCCCTGCGGGTTTTAATAACCATTTTATTGCGTTTCAGGATATTAATATCCGTTTGGTCAAAACGCACCACGGCATTGGCATTTTCGGTAAGGTTTTTTGGTATTGAAGCCGAACTAAAGTCGTCTTGTGCCGAAACTGTAAGGCTTTTCAGCACAAATAAAACGAGGAGAAATCTTAAATGCATGTTAAAGAGATTTGCTCCAAAAGTAATTTTTTTTGGGAAAAACAAAAATTTTATTCGCGGTTTTTCGTGTCGATAAGTATCGTTACCGGGCCGTCGTTTAAAAGCGCTACTTTCATATCGGCACCAAACCTGCCGGTTTGTACGGGTTTTCCTAATTCAGCCTCCATTTGGTCAACAAAAGCTTCATATAGCGGTATGGCAACTTCAGGGCGTGCAGCCTTAATATAACTGGGGCGGTTGCCTTTTTTGGTAAGGGCGTGCAGGGTAAACTGGCTTACCACAATAATATCGCCATCGGCTTCCTGAACAGAGCGGTTCATTACACCATCGGCATCGCCAAAAATGCGCAGTTTTGCAATTTTAGCAGCCAGCCAGTCAATATCTTCCTTACTGTCGGCGTCTTCAATTCCTAAAAGCACCAAAAGTCCGGTTTGTATATCGGCTGTTTTCTCTCCCCCTATTGTAACAGAGGCATGACTTACCCGCTGAATTACTGCCCTCATCAGTCTTCCTCCTCTTCTATATTTTTACCATCGGCATAGTTATCCGTACGGTAATGTTCTTCATCGCCTTCCAGCATTTGCAGGTAGCTGCGGTAACGGCTCCAGGCTATTTCATCGGCTTCAAGCGCTTCTTTAACGGCGCAGTGCGGCTCGTCTTTATGCAGGCAGTTGTTAAACTTACACTGGTCTTTAAGGGCAAAAAACTCAGGGAAATAATCGCCCAGCTCGTCATTATCCATATCTACCACACCAAAACCACGAATACCCGGGGTATCTATAATTTTAGCGCCAAAATCAAGGTCAAACATCTCAGCAAACGTGGTGGTATGCTGCCCCTGGCTGTGCTGCTCGCTTATTTCTTTTGTTTTTAGCTGAAGGTTGGGCTGCAGGGCGTTAACCAGTGTGCTTTTGCCCACGCCGCTGTGGCCGCTAAACATACTCACGTTACCCTTCATCTCGTTGCGCAGCTCATCAATGCCTTTTCCACTCACGGCAGAAACACGCAGGCATTTGTAGCCTATGCGGCTATAAATAAATTGCAGGTACAGCTGGTCATCCAGCATGGTATCGTCAAACGTATCGATTTTATTGAATACCAAAACCGCCTCTATGCCATAAGCCTCGGCAGTAACCAGAAAACGGTCTATAAAGCTGGTGGTGGTGGCAGGGTTGTTTATGGTAACCAGCAAAAAAAGGGTATCTATATTGGCCGCAATGATGTGCACCTGCTTAGAGAGGTTAACTGATTTGCGTATGATATAGTTTTTACGATCGTGTATGTGGGCAATGGTTCCGGTAACGGCATCGGCAGTTTCTTCAAGGTCAAAATCTACCACATCGCCCACCGAAACAGGGTTGGTGCTCTTAATGCCCTTTATGCGGAATTTACCTTTTATGCGGCATTCAAATACGGCGCCTTCTTCCGTTTTAACGGTGTACCAGCTTCCTGTTGATTTATATACAAGCCCTGTCATGCCGCAAAGATAGTGATAGGATATGAAACCCTGCCATCCGGACTATAAATAATAAAGGCTGCCTAACGGCAGCCCTTATTGTTTATGGGTAAGGCACAGGCTTAATCTTCAAGCACCATACGGCCCAGCTTATCGCTTTTTCTAAGCGATGAGTATATAATAAACTCGTTATCGCTCTTGCGGTGCCTTATGGCCGGCCTAATGATAAGGCTGTTTTTAACGGCCTCTTCAGGATCTTTACGGGTAATTTTACCGGTTTTATCAAACACAAATAAAGAGGGTACACTCTTGTTATAGTTGCCCATAGACTTGATTTCTTCAATATCTATAATACCCTTGTTTTTAACATGGTCGTTTATAAGCACGCTAAGCTCTCCGTTACGGTAAATGGGCAATGCGCCCAGGTACTCCGGCCCCTGCCCCAACTGTGCAAAAGGAATACGCACCGTACCGCCTACTGCAAAGCTGCCACCCGCAGAACCACCAAAGGCAAGGCCTGCATACATAGTGCTGGCTGCTGCATCCTGCTGTTTAGGCAGTACATTGCTCCATTCATGAGAGCCATCAGGCGCAAGCGATGTTACTATAATCTCATTACGGATGTAGTTAACGTTGGTCATACCCACACCTACTGAACCTATGCCGATACCCTGGCTGCTGTAAGTAGCATCCTGGTATTCGCTAAGCATAATAATACCGCCGTCTTCCCTGCCAAAATGTTGTATAATGTTGTACATAGGCTCAACATCTTTATCTTTCTTGGCACGGCGTTCGCCTATAAGCTTAGCCTTTGTTTCGTAGTCAAAATCATTAAACTTAACGTTTGTGGTTTTGTTGGTGGCAAGGTCTGCTGTAACGGCATACACACCCCTAAGCTGCCTGTTTGCACGGCCGCTTTCGCGCACGGTAGAGTAAAAACCGGTTAGGCGCAAAACATCATCTGTAGGTATAATGGCACAGCTAACAATATTCTGGTCTTTAATGGCTATATCAATAACCTCTTTTTTGTAGCCATTAGCCGTTTTATAAGCGTGAACCTCAAAGCGCTCCACACGCTCTTTTTTCTTTTTGTCCCTGTAGCCTTCGTTTATTACCACAAAAATATCATCGTTAAGCGCTACCTGAAAATCGGCTATAAAAAAGCTGAAATCCCTTTTATTGTCATCAAACTGCACTTTTTCTACGGTAGAAAACACTGTTTGCAGGTTATCGTCAAAAAACTTGATTTCATATTTAACGGCATCTTCCTTTTTAAACATAGACGAGTGCATAATAAGCAACCCGTTGCCATCCTGCGTTTGCCTGAAGTCAAAACGGCCACGCTCGCTTTTCTTTTCGGTTTCAGCTTTAAAAAGCGTTATGCCTTCCTTGCCCAGCTTACCGTCTTCGCTAAGCGGTGTAGCCACAAGGTTAAAGATTTTTTCTTTTTTGTTGTATACGCTGCCTATGGCATATAGCTTGCCGTTTAGCAGGTAAATGTCTTCAAAATCTACTTCTTTGTCGTTAAGTTCCGGCAGCTTTATTTCCTTTGCCGATTTTTGTGCCATGGTTTTGCTGTCAAAAATCTTAAGGATATAATTGTCTCCTTTCATGGCAAGGCCATAAATTTTGCCGTTTGCCTCGCCTATTATGTTAACAAGTTTTTGCTTGTCGTTAGGCAGCTCTTCGCCATAAGTAACATTAACTTTTTCGATTTTGTTTTGCGCGTTCATAGAAAGGCAGCTTAAAGCTAAAGCGGCCATTAGCGCAATCCCGGTTCTCTTCATTGGTTTGTTGGTTTAGGTAAATACGGCTACGATACTACAAATAATTCTTTAAATTTTAACATTACGTTAAAAATTTAACATTACAATTATTTATTGCAAAAGCAAACATTTAAAAATCAGCACTTCTCATCATCACCCTTTTCATCGGGCAGGTTGGTGCTAATTTCTTCTTTATCATCTTCGCTAATCTGTTCCGTCCACCACGGCAGGGGTGCGCCACACATATTATTTCTTTTTGGTCATTTCCCTGAATACCGTTTCCAGGTTTTTGTTCTTAAGGCTAAGCTGTAGTGTTTTCAGGCCGTTATCGTGCGCAAAGTCAAATACGGCAGGGCGCATATCTTCTTTGGCGTTAAACGTTAGCTCCCAGTTATTACCGGCCAGTTTTTTAGCATCAGTAAGGTTAGGCAGGGTTTGCAAGGCTTCGGCAGTTGTAGCAATATCAAACTCAACTTCAATAACCTGCTCCAGTTTGTCTTCCTTAACTAATGATTTCAGTTTCTTATCGGTTACTATTTTACCGTGGTTGATGATTATTACACGGTCGCAAATAGCCTCTACTTCCTGCATAATGTGCGTAGAAAGAAACACTGTTTTGTCTTTGCCAATGTTTTTAATCAGGTCACGAATCTCAACCAATTGGTTAGGATCAAGGCCTGTGGTAGGCTCGTCGAGAATCAATACTTCGGGGTCGTGAAGCAAGGCGCTGGCAAGGCCCACACGTTGGCGGTAGCCTTTACTAAGGGCGCTGATTTTTTTATGGGCTTCGGGTGTAAGGCCGGTAAGGTTAATAACCTCTTCAATACGCACTTTGTTTACTTTATACACATCGGCGTTAAAAGCCAGGTACTCGCGCACATACAGGTCAAGGTACAACGGGTTGTGCTCAGGCAGGTATCCTACCGACTTTTGCACGGCTTTTTGGGCTATGCCTACGTCGTTGCCGTTTACCTGCGCTTCGCCTTCATCAGCAGTAATGTAGGTAGTAAGTATCTTCATGAGCGTACTTTTGCCTGCGCCGTTTGGCCCAAGGAACCCCACAATCTCACCTTTGTTTACGGTAAACGAAACAGCATCAAGCGCCTTTTGTGCGCCGTAGTTTTTAGAAATGCCTTTAACCTCTATTGACATGGCCTGTGTATTTGGTACAAAAATAGTAAAACGGAAATCAATTGTTGCAATAAAACGGCTAACCTCCTTTTTAAGTATCATGTAAAGAAAAATAGAGAGGCTATAACGCAGAGATTCTCAGGTCCCGTCATTGCGAGGAGGAACGACGAAGCAATCTTTTCTTAGGTTACTTCGTCAGTTCGGCTTAGCCTCGTGTGCCGCGCGCCGTAAACTCCGCTCGCAATGAACTGTACTCCCCCCGGGAATCTCTGTGGTATAATTTTGCCAATGCAAAAGAAAATCAAAAAATATTTGGACGAATCAAAATAATCGCTACTTTAGCAAAAGTTAGAACAGCCCGTATGAACACAAACTTTTTTTATAACACCTTTTTTTATTTCTTCTGGAAAGAGGACAGGGGTTATATGGCTGTGTAATAACAAAAGATAAATAAACAACCAGATATATAATCCCGATTTTCATCGGGATTTTTTTTTGCCCGAAAATGAAGAAATGAAAACAACCGAAACACAAGTAACCGCAGTAGCCACAAAAATTGCCATACAGGGTATAAAGGGCAGCTTCCATCACCAGGTGGCGGGCTCATGGTTTGGCACCGATGCCCCACTGGCCGAATGCATGTCGTTCCCGGCGCTGGTAAAGAGCCTTGTAACCAAAGAATCAGGCCTGGGCATCATGGCGCTGGAAAACTCTATTGCCGGGAGCATCATCCCTAACTATGCATTGATTGACAAGCACAACCTGCACATTATTGGCGAGCATTACCTCAACATCAGCATGAACCTTATGGCATTGCCGGGGCAAACGCTGGCCGATATTAAAGAGGTACATTCTCACCCCATGGCGCTGCTGCAATGCACGGAGTTTTTAAGGCAATACCCGCACATAAAACTGGTTGAAAGCGCCGATACTGCCGAAAGCGCCCGTTACATAGGGCAACAAAACCTTAGCGGGATAGCCGCCATAGGCAGCCCCATTGCCGCTGAGATGTTCGGGCTTAAAATACTGGCAGAAAGCATACACAACATACAGAATAACCAAACGCGCTTTGTAATTGTAAAAACGCAAAACAGCGCGCTGCCGCAGGAGGAAATAAACAAGGCTTCGGTAAAGTTTGAGCTTGAAGACACCCCGGGCAGCCTGGCCACAATGCTGAATGTTATGAATAACTGCAAACTGAACCTGACCAAGATACAAAGCATGCCCATTGCCGAAACGCCTTTTAAATACTCGTTTTTTGTGGATGTGGTGTTTGAAAAATACAAGCACTACCAAAAAGCAAAGGCAATACTGGAACTGATGACCACCCAATTTAAGGTATTGGGCGAATACAAAAACGGAAAGATATGATAGCACCTGCCAAAAGGCTCGATGCCGTACAGGAATACTACTTTAGCGCCAAGCTGCGCGAAGTCCGCCAAATGGTTGCTGAAGGTAAAAAGGTAATCAATATGGGCATTGGCAGCCCCGATTTGCCTCCGAGTCAAGAGGTGTTAGATGCTATTTCAGCCTCGTTTACAGATGCCAGGGCGCACGAGTACCAAAGCTACCAGGGCCTGCCCGAACTGCGTGAGGCTATGGCAGCGTTTTATGAGAGGCACTTTGGCGTACCCCATAACCCGGCCAACGAAATCCTGCCGCTTATGGGCAGCAAGGAGGGCATTATGCACATTAGCATGGCGTTTTTAAACGAAGGCGACAAGGTGCTGATACCCAACCCCGGTTATCCTACCTATACATCGGCCACTAAATTAGTAGGTGCTGAACCTGTATTTTACAACCTAAGCGAAGCCAACAACTGGGAGCCTGATTTCGAAGCTTTGGAACAGCAGGATTTATCAGGTGTAAAAATAATGTGGGTCAACTACCCGCACATGCCTACCGGTGCTAAGGGCAGCAAAGCCATGTTTGAAAAGCTTGTGGCTTTCGCTAAAAAGCACAACATACTGTTGGTAAACGACAATCCCTACAGCTTTGTGCTGAATGACGAATACCTGTCTATTTTTCAGGCAGAAGGGGCTAAAGATGTGGCGCTGGAGCTTAACTCGCTCAGCAAGACCTTTAATATGGCAGGCTGGCGTGTGGGCATGGTGCTGGGCAACCCACAGTTTATAGATGCCGTGCTCAAGGTAAAAAGCAATATGGACAGTGGTATGTTTTATGGCATACAAAAAGGTGCCATTGCCGCGCTTAACAGCAGTGCAAACTGGTTTAATAACCTAAATACAACCTATGCTAAAAGGCGCGAACTTATCTTTACCCTGGCCGATAAACTGGGCTGTACCTACAACCGCAACACCGCCGGGCTGTTTGTATGGGCAAAGCTACCGGCAGGTATTGAAAACGCTGAGGCTTATGTGGACAGTATTTTATACGACAGGCATATTTTCCTAACACCGGGCACGGTGTTTGGCAGCGCAGGCGAAGGGTATGTAAGGTTTTCGCTTTGCGCAGACGAAAAAGTAATAACCGAAGCTATTAACAGGTTTTAATATGAATGTAATTGTAATTGGCCTGGGGCTTATTGGTGGTTCATTAGCTTTAGATATAAAAAAAGCGTTGCCCAATGCGAAAATCATCGGTATAGACGCCAGCGAAAAACACGTGGAAGAAGCGCTCTTGTTAGGAGTGATAGAGCACGCCGGTACCTTTGACGATATTAAGCTGGCCGACCGCATTATCATCGCCACGCCGGTAAACAGTATCGCCACGTTGCTGCCACAAGTACTGGATGTTGTTAAGGAAGATGCCATTGTGCTTGATGTAGGCTCTACCAAGGCCGCCATCTGCAAATCAGTTGAAAACCATAAGCGCAGGCGTAATTTTATCGCTACGCACCCCATTGCGGGCACGGAATTTAGTGGGCCATCTGCGGCCATACACGGACTTTTTGAAGGCAAGACCAATATTATCTGCGAAGTAGAGAAAACCGCCTTCAAGCTACAGGAAAAGGCGCTGGAGCTGTTCCGTGCGTTGGGCATGCGGATACGATATATGGATCCTGTAGCGCACGACACGCATATTGCCTATGTATCGCACCTGTCGCACATCAGTTCGTTTATGCTGGGCAAAACGGTGATTGAAAAAGAAAAAGACGAGCGCGACATTTTTGATATGGCAGGCAGCGGTTTTGCCAGTACAGTTCGCCTTGCAAAGAGTTCACCCACCACATGGGCCAGTATTTTTAAGGAAAACAAAGGCAATGTAACCGAAGCATTAAGGCTGTACATAGCCAATTTGCAGCACTTTCAGCAATTGCTGGAACAGGATGATTTTGACGGGCTTCACGCCGAAATGCAGGACACTAACAGGATTAAGGATATATTGAACGGAATTAAGTAGTATTCAGTGATCAGTGTTCAGTTGGCAGTCTCAACAACAACATTCTACGACCCTGAAAGGGTCGCGTATATTAGCCGGGGGCAACGCCCTCGGAAAAGCCCAGGGCATCGTCCCGAAAATAAAAACAATAAAAAATAATAAGACAATAAAAAATATGGAAAATAGTACCGCCCTCCGCACCTGGTTAGATGATTTTAAGTTAGACCACCCTCTGGTTATTGCCGGCCCGTGCAGTGCCGAGACCGAAGAACAGGTTTTAAAAATAGCCCACGAGCTTAAAGACAGCGATGTTAGCATTTACCGCGCCGGCATCTGGAAACCGCGCACACGCCCCGGTGGGTTTGAAGGCGTGGGTGCCATTGGGTTAAAATGGCTACAAAAAGCCAAAGCCGAAACCGGCCTGCTTATGGCTACCGAAGTAGCAAATGCTACCCATGTTAAGCTTGCCTTAGAGCATGATATCGACGTACTTTGGATAGGTGCACGCACTACCGTTAACCCGTTTGCCGTACAGGAAATTGCCGATGCACTTGAGGGGACAGATAAAATTGTACTGATTAAAAACCCGGTAAACCCCGATCTTGCCCTGTGGCTGGGCGGTGTGGAAAGGCTGTACAACGCGGGCATTAAAAAGCTTGGGGTTATCCATCGTGGTTTCTCAACTTACGAGAAAACCAAGTACCGTAATATTCCGGAATGGCAACTGGCTATTGAGCTTCAGAATAAATTCCCCGACCTGCCGCTTATTTGCGACCCAAGCCACATTACCGGCCGCCGCGATATGATTCAGGAAGTAAGCCAGCAAGCGCTTGACCTTAACTATGACGGGCTTATTATTGAAACGCATACCGACCCTGATAACGCCTGGAGCGATGCCGCACAACAGGTTACCCCCACACGCCTTAAGCAGATTTTTGAAGACCTGCGTGTGCGTAAGGAAACCGGCACCGGCAGCGATTATGACAAGCGTATGGCAGCCCTGCGCGTGAATATTGACGAGTATGACAATAAGATAATTGAGATACTGGGCAAGCGCATGCAGGTTGCCGAACAGATTGGCTCGCTTAAAAAAGAGTTTAACGTAGCCGTATTGCAAAACAAACGCTGGAACGAAATTCTTGATAAAATGACGGCACAGGGCTCAGAAAAAGGCCTGAGCAACGATTTTATAATCGATATTTTTAAGGCCATACACCAGGAGAGCATCAGCCACCAGGAAAAGGTAATTAACCAATAAGGTTTCGCAAAATAATTAAGTCATAAAAGGTTAACTGTAACGGTTAACCTTTTATTTTTGTTTCCATGATTAAAAAGGCTTTCTTCCTCCTGCTGTTTTGCTTTGGCGCCATGCAGGCACAAACGCTGCCTGACAGCATTGCAATAACCGTACAAACGTTTGAAACACCTGTTTCAGGCCCCGAAATTATATCGTGGCAGGGCAAACTGGTTTTTTATAACCAAAACGGCAAGTTTACCTCTAAAGATAAAAAGGCCAAAATTTCTAAAAAGAAAGTGCTTAAGCTTGTAGAAGCCATAGACCGCAACATGACGTTTGACGAGCATTTTAAAAACGTGGGCATAGATACCGTTACCATTAAAAACAAGCCCCAAAAACTGTTAAACCAAACCTTTGAATGGACACCCGCACAACGCAATTTTATACTGCCGCTGCTGGGCGATATAAAAAACTACAAGCCCATTTATGAAGAAGACTTTTATACCGGCCCTGATTTTCAGTTAACGCCAGATAACAGGTTTAAATCGCAGGTTACTGCCATGCTGTATGAAAAAGGTGTGGCACGCGGTGTAACTACAAACAAATCGCGCACGGGTTATGCCCTGCCGTGGGTTACGACCGATGGGCGCGAAAATTTTAACCCCGCCCTTAAAAAAGCCCTGGCCGATATTATAGGCAGTTCAGTATATGTGCCAAGCGGTAAAGACCTTACACGCTATATTGCCGATGTAATTATAGCCGGCAATGCCTACCACCTTAAAGAGCTGGCCGCCGAAACCTATGCCACAGATATTGACCACCTGCGCGAAACTTTTACAGTTGTAAAAGCATTATCCCTTGGCAACAACCAATATGGCATACGCCTGCGCACCGAAGCCATGCTTCCCAACGTAAGCATTGATTTTTATGCCTATGCAGCTTACGGAAAACTGTATCCGTCAGATTCGCTTAAAGCGGAGCATGAATACCTGGTTTACCGCATACAAAATATGCGCTTTATAATGGATTACCTTAAAGAAAATCCTGAAACCGAACTCAACATAAACTATTACAACAACAGCGCTGTAAACTCCTATACTGCCGATGAAATTAATAAAACCCCTGAACTGTGGAAGAAGCACGATGCTTATGTAAAAGAGCTTCAGGACCGTGCGGCACAATACCCGTCAGGAGCAAACAACACGGAGGAAAAGATTAAGGAATCTGAGAAAACCAACTGCGGCTGCAACCTGCGCCTTGATAAAGAAGTTTTAGACAAGGCCATACAATTCTCTGTAAATACCCCCCATGCAATAGGCGACAGGAACGGCTATTCTATATGGTTGCTGCTGCCCGATGACCGTATTTTATTATACTACATGAACGGCGACAGCCTGCTTAATTTTAAGTATGACGCCTGGGGAAGTACCGAACCAGGCATACAATACCCGTGTAAGGTGTTTGACCTTGACGGTAAGCCTTTAAACTGATTAGTTATACACCACGCTGCCCAGGTACACCTGCTCAACTTCAACCACAGGCGGGTGCGTTTTAAGCACCAGGTTGCCGGTTGACATAAGCTGGCCCTTTGCTTCCTGTTGTGGTGCGGCAATAATATCGTTAGAGCTACGGTGAAAAAAGCCCAGCCTTTGCAGCTCAAGGTCCTGTAATTCTACGCGGCTGTCGCCCGATGGCAGGTTTACATAAATTTGATCCGCACGCCCTTTAATAACATAATAACCTGATTTGTTATCGTCTATACGTAGGTTTTCGGCATCTACCGTAAGGTTAAAATAACTTGCTGCCCCATCTTCATAAATTTCTGAAGCCAGTTCAAGGTTTGGGAAACCCAGCACCCCGTCAGACGTAATACCAAACTGCGACGTAGATGTTATTTTAGTAAGCTCCGGCGTGGTTACATATACTGTGGTGCTGTTATAACCCCGTGTCCAGTTACAGTTATCGCGGTTTTCAATGCGAAGCTCACCGTCAACCACCTGTGCCGATATAAACTCGCGTATGTTCTTACCCGTCTTCAGGGTTACGTTATAGGCATCGCCCTGTTTTAACACCAGCTCAATACCCGGCGAAACGTGTATTTTGGTAAACTCCGTTACCTCAGCTTCATAAATAACCGTTGCCCCCATACTGCGGAAACATTCGGTGGCATTTTCGTTATTGCACGACAGTACCATACCTGCCAGAAAGAATATTATAAGTAGTTTATGCTTCATAATTTACAGCCTTATACCCATACCCAGTTCCATAACCTCTGCCTTAGCGCCGTGGGTTTTAAGCCCCAGGGTGCTGTAAACGCCGTTTGCCCAGTAATACTTTGCCCCCACCCGTTGGTAGAGCTTCCCGGTTGAGTTAAACGGCGCATATACATAATAGCCCACCTGCCCTTCCAGCGACATACGGTTTATATACAGTTCATAACCACCAAAAACGCCCACCTTTCGGTAATCGGTATTGCTATCAACATTCTCTTCAGGATAGGCTATAGATTTGTAGTGAATATATTCTTTTAAGTACAGCGGCCAGAAAAACTCGGCGCCCAGCTGTA
The DNA here is from genome assembly GCF_001278115.1 of Flavobacterium akiainvivens. Lineage (GTDB taxonomy): Bacteria > Bacteroidota > Bacteroidia > Flavobacteriales > Flavobacteriaceae > Flavobacterium > Flavobacterium akiainvivens. The sequence continues at coordinate 2,235,953 of NZ_LIYD01000005.1, forward strand.
CACCGCTCATACGGCTCAGGCGTTTATCGGCATACGCTCCCATAGCATAATATGGATATCGCTTGGTACCAATAACATCGCTTTGGTTAAGCCCGCCACGGAAAATAAAGTTATAATGCATGGGCTGGCGGTAGTTAACAGTGTCGGCCACATAAGGCTTGTATTCCTGCTTTTGCCCCAGGCTGTAGGTAAGCCCCACATTTACAGCAAAAGTATTGGTACTGGTATTGGGTGCTTTTATACTGGCGTTGCTGTGGTGTATAAATACAAGCCCCGCCTGTAGGCCGAAACCCTTCCAGATATCAGGGCGGTTCAGGTTGAGCATAAAATAGGTACTGGGCATAAGGTGCACACCATAAGCATAATTACGAAAGTTGGTTTCCTTATCATACGGATTGGTATTATACGCCACACCCTGCCCCAGGCGCAGCATAAGCGCCCGGTCAAAAAAATAGAAATTGTAGTGTGCATACAGGCCAAACATTTCACCCAATGATGCTTCTTTCATATCCTGGTAGTGGAATGAAGCGCCATAATCAGGATAGTTAAACGCCTGCTCCCAGCTGTGGTTGCCAAAAGTCTTGCGGTTAAAGGCTAAGATAACCCCGTCAGGATGCCCTGTAATAAGGTGCTGGATGCTCTTTCGGTGGGGTATTATGTTGCCGTAAAAATAATTGGCCTCTACAGCATAGCCTGATTGGGCTTCCTGTGCCAATGCAATAAAGGGGAATATTAAAAATAAGAGTAGTTTTAGGCGCATCAATTTGTATTAGGCATCAATGCGGGCTAAAATACTACTTATGATTTTCTTAACAAACATAAACTTCATCCTTACAGCCTAAATCATTTTCAAATATATTTGTAAATACCAATCCTAACCTGTTATGAAAAAATTTATAACCTTCCTCATCCTCACAGTAACTACCATTACTTTAACTTCATGTAAAAGCAGTGCGGTTTTTGATTGCGATGCCAAGGTAAAAATACTTTACCGCGATATCATGAACCAGGTCTATATACACAGCCCGGATGTCCATAAGATAAAATTTACATCAGACAAAGCGAACGTAAGTATATTGAATGACTCCACGTTATTGGTTATAACCCAGGCTAAAGGCCGTGTAGACATTAAAATGGAATATAAAGCCACAAGCCGCATACTGTCTTTCCGGGCGCAATCAGTACCTGAAGCAAAATTATCATTCAGGGGAAGAGTATATGATAGTTATACGCCTATGCCTGTTAACGAGGCAAGAGCTACACAAAATGCAAATGCTTCAATAAGTGATTTTGCATACGACTGCCAGGTGGAATTTATAAGTATGGATATATTTCAGATAAGGGATAAACAGGTAATATACAGTACTACAACTAACGGGCATGAACTAAATGGCGCGTTACAGAGAGCACAGGCAGGCGACACTTATATATTTTCCAACATCAGGCTTAAACTAACAGGCGGTGGTGAGTTTAAGGGCGCTGATACTATATTAAAGATTGCAGAGGCCAAATAAGGCAATAAAACTATTATTTGCATTCTACAAATCTATACCTTACCTTTGCAACGTTCTTATACACACTGTTATGTTATCACGAAAGGCAGAGGGATTAGACCCAATGAAGCCTTAGCAACCCTTTAGCTTTAAAGAAGGTGCTAAATTCTACCACGCCACCGGCATGGATAGATAACAAAAAGGAATTTCCCCTCCCCACCTGATGACATATTTTTAATGAAGTAAGATTGAGCAATAGCAGCTCGTAGGGCTCATAACCCGAAGGTTGTTGTGTTCATTAAATGTATAGTTACAGTTTTTCAGACCCTCATTGGAAACCTGAAACCTGAAACTTTAAACCTGAAACTATGTCAATACACGAAGCCATAGCGAAACGCATCCTGGTGCTTGACGGTGCCATGGGAACCATGCTGCAGCGCCATAATTTTACCGAAGAAGACTTTCGCGGGCCCCGCTTTGCCGATTTCCCGCACCCGCTTAAGGGCAATAACGACCTGCTGAGCCTTACCCAGCCTGAGGCCATAAAAGACGTGCACCGCCAGTATTTTGCCGCCGGGGCCGATATTGTTGAAACCAACACTTTTAGCGGCACCACCATAGGCATGGCCGATTACCACATGGAACATTTGGTGTATGAGCTTAATTATGAGTCGGCACGCCTTGCACGCGAGGTGGCTGATGAATTTACCGCCGCCAACCCTGACAGGCCCCGTTTTGTGGCAGGCTCTATAGGCCCCACAAACCGTACCGCCAGCATGAGCCCCGATGTAAACGACCCGGGTTACCGCGCCGTAACGTTCGACGATTTGCTTTTAGCTTACAAAGAACAGGTAAAAGCCCTGATAGATGGCGGTTGCGACATCCTTTTGGTAGAAACTATTTTCGATACGCTTAACGCCAAAGCCGCCCTTTTTGCCATTGAAGAAGTTAAGGACGAGCTTGGCCTTGACATACCCATCATGGTAAGCGGCACTATTACTGATGCCAGTGGCCGTACCCTTAGCGGGCAAACGGTTGAGGCGTTCCTGATTTCCATATCGCACATTCCGCTATTAAGCGTAGGTTTTAACTGTGCCCTTGGCGCCGACCAGCTTAAGCCGTACCTTAAAAGGCTGGCACACAACACGCAGTTCAGCGTTTCGGCACACCCAAATGCGGGATTACCGAATGCCTTTGGCCAATATGACCAAACCCCTGAAGAAATGCAGGTTTTGATTAAGGAATACCTTGACGACAACCTGATTAACATAATAGGCGGCTGCTGCGGCACCACGCCGGAGCATATTAAGCTAATAGCTGATTTGGCTCAAAACTACAACCCACGCCCCCTAACCCCCAAAGGGGGAATTGAGCTTCACTCAAACATTACTACTGCTGCTAAATAATGATGAACAAAGAGAGAGATTTTTTTATTGAAAATAATTCCGACGATGATTTGTCGGCAGGAGTGGCAACTCCCCCTTTGGGGTTTAGGGGGCTGGAGCCTCGATATTTGAAATTGAGCGGTCTTGAACCGCTTATAGTAACCCCAGAGAGTAATTTCATTAATGTTGGTGAAAGGACGAATGTTACGGGGTCAAGGAAGTTTTTAAGGCTCATAAAAGAAGAAAAATATGAGGAAGCACTCGATATTGCCCGTGCCCAGGTTGAGGGTGGCGCGCAGATTATTGACGTAAATATGGACGAAGGGATGCTGGACGGCGTGTATGCCATGACCAAATTCCTGAACCTGATTGCTTCCGAACCCGATATTGCCCGTGTGCCGCTGATGATTGACAGTTCTAAATGGGAAATCATTGAGGCCGGCCTTAAGGTAGCACAGGGCAAAAGTGTGGTAAACTCCATCAGCCTTAAAGAGGGCGAGGAATTGTTTATTCACCATGCCAAGAAAATTAAGCGCTATGGCGCGGCTGCCATTATAATGGCGTTTGACGAAATTGGCCAGGCCGATACCTACCAAAGGCGTATAGACATCTGTAAGCGTAGTTATGACATACTGGTCGACAAAGTGGGCTTTCCGCCCGAAGATATTATTTTCGACCCCAACATATTTCCCGTGGCAACGGGCATGGAAGAGCACCGCCGCAATGCGATTGACTTTTTTGATGCCGCCAAATGGATACGCACCAACCTGCCCCACGCCCACGTAAGCGGCGGGGTAAGCAACGTATCGTTCTCGTTTAGGGGTAACGACAGGGTGCGCGAGGCCATGCATTCGGCATTCCTGTACCATGCCATACAGCACGGTATGGATATGGGTATTGTAAACCCGGAACTGATTGAGGTGTATGACGACATCAACAAAGACCTCCTGGAGCATGTGGAAGACGTGCTGCTCGACCGCCGCGACGATGCCACCGAACGCCTTTTGGCTTTTGCCGAAAACGTAAGGGGCGATGTAAAAGCCATAGAAAAACAAGCCCAGGAATGGCGCAGCCTGCCGTTTCAGGAGCGCCTTACCCATGCGCTTGTTAAGGGTATTGACGAGTTTATAGAAATAGATGTAGAAGAAGCACGCCTTGCTGCCGCCAAGCCTATTGAGGTTATCGAAATCAACCTTATGGCCGGTATGAATGTGGTGGGCGACCTTTTCGGAAGCGGAAAAATGTTCCTGCCACAGGTGGTAAAATCGGCCCGTGTAATGAAAAAAGCCGTGGCATACCTTTTACCCTACATCGAGGCAAGTAAAGACTCAGCATCAGGCGCACGCGGAAAAGTACTTATGGCAACCGTTAAGGGCGATGTGCACGACATTGGTAAAAACATTGTTTCGGTAGTACTGGCCTGTAACAATTTTGAGATTATAGACTTGGGCGTTATGGTACCACCCGAAACCATTATACAAACCGCTATTAAAGAAAACGTAGACATCATTGGCCTCAGCGGGCTTATAACCCCGTCGCTCGATGAAATGGTGTACCTGGCCAAGGAGCTGGAAAGGCTTAACATCAACATCCCAATAATGATAGGCGGCGCTACCACCAGCCGTGCGCATACTGCCGTTAAAATCGCCCCTGAATATGGCGATACCGTGGTGCATGTTAACGATGCCAGCCGTGCCGTTACCGTTGCCGGCAGCCTAATTAGCAATACAGTTAAGGCTGATTATGCTAAATCCATTCGTGAGGAATATGACAAGCTGCGCGAAGGCTACCTGAACCGCAGCCGCGATAAAGACTTTTTGAGCATTGCCGATGCGCGTGCCAACAAATATAAAATCGACTGGGAAGCGTTTACACCATACACCCCTAAACAGCTTGGTGTACAAACCATTTACCCAAAACTGGAGGATTTGGAACCATACATAGACTGGACCCCGTTTTTCCAGACATGGGATTTACACGGAAAATACCCGGCTATCTTAACCGATGACGTAGTAGGCGAACAGGCACAATCGCTTTTTGCAGATGCACAAAAAATGCTGAAGCAAATTGTAGATGAAAACTGGTTTGAAGCCAAAGGCATTTACGGCATTTTCCCGGCTAATACGGTCAATGATGATGATATAGAAGTCCAAGCCCCCCCCGCCCCCAAAGGGGGAGCTACCACTCAAACGGCAAAAGGGCAGGAACACTGGCGCACAGCAAATCCTGTTTTATATGGTTTGTTGAAGGAATATTGCAAAAAGATGCGAAACCAACCTACCGAAGCTGAAAGAGTGATTTGGGAAGCTCTTAGCGGCAAAAAACTCGAAGGATATAAATTCAGAAGGCAGCACATAATTGGAAGTTATATTGCCGACTTTATTTGCCTTAAACGAAATCTTATTATTGAAATTGATGGACTTATCCATCAATTACCTGATAATATAGTTAGCGATGCCGAGAGGACTGCCTGGCTTGAAGAGCAAGGATATCAGGTTATTCGTTTTACTAACGATGAAGTCCTTTTCAGATTGAACGAAGTGCTTGACCGCATAGTTAAAACGCTCGAGTCGACAGCTCCCCCTTTGGGGGCGGGGGGGCTGTGTTCTTAACCTTAAGGCAGCAGAGTCAAAAAACGAAAGGCGCTCCGAACATAGCTCTTGCTGATTTTGTGGCTCCGGTTGAAAGCGGCAAGCAGGATTACATGGGTGCCTTTTGCGTTACCACCGGTTTTGGTGTAGACGAAAAAGCCGCTGAGTTTGAAAAAGAACACGATGATTACAACTCCATTATGGCTAAGGCACTGGGCGACCGTTTTGCCGAGGCTTTCGCCGAATACCTGCACGAAAAGGTACGTAAGGAAATTTGGGGTTATGCATCTGACGAGCACCTGAGCAACCAGGAACTGATTAAAGAAGCCTACGAGGGCATACGCCCCGCACCGGGCTACCCTGCGTGTCCTGACCATTTAGAGAAAAACACCATCTGGCAATTACTGGATGTAGAAAATAAAATTGGCGTTACCCTTACCGAAAGCCTTGCCATGTGGCCTGCCGCATCGGTATCGGGATATTATTTTGCCAACCCGCAAAGCAAATATTTTGGACTTGGCAAGATTAAAGAAGACCAGGTGGCCGATTATGCACAGCGCAGAAACATTAGCCTACATGAAGCCACAAAATGGCTGAATCCTAACATAGCAGATTAAGCCCCCTAACCCCCAAGAGGGGAACTGGTAGCGCTAAAAATATTGTAAAATCACAACCCTATTGACCCCTGATAGGAATTCCCCCTTTGGGGGTTAGGGGGCCGAGATGAAAGTAACCGAACATATAGAAAACGCCAACGGCAAAACCCTTTTTTCATTTGAAATTCTGCCACCACTAAAGGGGCAAAACATACAGTCTATTTTTGATGGCATAGACCCGCTTATGGAGTTTAACCCACCGTTTATAGATGTTACTTATCACCGTGAGGAGTATGAGTATAAAGAGTTGCCAAGCGGCCTATTAGAGCGCCGTGTGGTTAAAAAACGCCCCGGTACTGTAGGTATATGTTCGGCTATACAAAACAAATACCAGGTAGATGCCATTCCGCATATATTATGTGGTGGGTTTACCAAAGAAGATACTGAGAACTTTCTTATCGACCTTGACTTTTTAGGTATACAAAACGTGGTAGCCCTGCGTGGAGATGCTGTTAAAAGCGAGATATACTTCCGCCCGGAGAAAGACGGGCACAACTATGCTACTGAGCTGGTTAGCCAGATCTCTAACCTCAACAAAGGCATTTACCTTGATGAAGAACTGCAAAACTCGGCGTGTACTGATTTTTGTATCGGCGTGGCGGGTTACCCAGAAAAACATATGGAAGCCCCAAGCCCCGACAGCGACCTGTATTACCTGAAGCAAAAAATAAAGAACGGAGCGCAGTACATCATCACACAAATGTTTTTTGATAACCAGAAGTTTTTTGATTTTGTGGCAAAATGCCGCAAAGAGGGCATTACCGTGCCTATTATCCCGGGGCTTAAGCCCATTGCCACCAAAAAACAGCTTAACCTTATACCCCACCGCTTTAGCGTAGACCTGCCGGACGACCTTATAATGGCAGTAGTTAAAGCAAAAGACAATGATGCCGTTAAGCAGGTAGGCATTGAGTGGTGTATAGAACAAAGCAAAGAACTGGTAAAAGCAGGCATACCGGTGCTGCACTACTACAGTATGGGCAAGGCTGAAAGCGTTAAAGCCATAGCCAAAGAAGTTTTTTAAACGTATAGCAAAGGGCACAATAAACGGTGCCCTTTGTTGTTTTATACATAACCAACAACCAATCTATGCGCATACTCCTGTTACTGCTTTGCTGTGGCTCAGCCTTTTCACAAACGTATTCCTTTCTTACCCCTGCATCAAAAAAAGTACCTTCTGATGTTTACTATGATTATTTAGAGAACATACAGGACAGCCTTGGCAATGGCGCTGCCGGCGAGGCTTACAAAGCTACATTACGGTATAACGAAGATGGCAAAGCCATAACACAAGCCTATACCGATTCTTTAATAAGGTTAGGCGGTGGGTACACTACACTTTTATTTAAGGATACCATTGCCAATAGCTTTACTTATGTACTACACAAGCGCACACCCGAAGAAACAGCTAAAGAACAGGAATACTGGACAAATTATTATAAGGAAGACACCTCCAACCGCAGTAAGCTAAAAAATATGGTTCTTGACGAGCTGACGCTTATTGATATGGAAGGCAACACCTATACACTTGAAAGCCTTAAAGGCAAAACCATAGTAATTGATTTCTGGTTTGTGAGGTGTGCCGCCTGCATTGAAGAAATGCCTGAACTGAGCAGTCTTAAGGAAAAATATAAGGGTAAAGACGTAGCTTGGTTTGGCGTAACGTTTGACCCAAAAGATAAAGTAGCGCACTTTTTTGAAAAACCCCGCGATTTTAATTTTACCATAGTGCCCGACAGCAGGCATATAACCGACCGCTTCGGCATAAAATTTTACCCTACCACCCTTGTAATAGACGGTTCAGGTAAAATTGTATATGTAACCGACCGCGACGATTTTAAAAATCCCATTAAAAAACTACGTAAAGCCATAGACGGCACGCTTAAAAATAAATAGCGCGGGCATTGCCCGCGCTATCCAAACCAAACCTCATTTTTGGGAAAGCGTCTTTAATAGGTTGCCTTCACCTTTATTTTCCGGGCTACATCTATTACTCCTTTAAACAGGGCATCGCCCGCGGCTGTGGCATCTCCGGTAACACCGTTTATAAAACGGTAATCAAGGCCACGGCTTTCGGTGAGAAATTTAATAGCTTTTTCAAAATTATCTGTCATGTACTGTAGGGTTTCGTTTATAGAAACTATACTAAACCCTGTGCGCACCAGGTCAGGGTACTGGGCAGCAAGCTCAGCACTGGGCGTAGCATCTACCGCAATAAGGTTTTCAAGGTCGTGTTCCAGGGCATATTCTACCACATCATCCATTTTAAACGGTATAGCAAACCTTACAAAGTTTGCCTCCCAGGCATAGCCATCGCCGTCCTTTTCAAAAAAAGCAACGCTGCTGTTGGTTATTACCGGAAAGCGCACATCAAGGTGCTGCTCATCCAGCAACGTTTCACGCTCATCTACTACTTTATTTATCAGCGCGCTGCCGGCATTACCTATACCAAACAGCACTATATTTATCTTACGGGCCATATTTTTAACGTAATAAAAAAGGAAACTGCCTTTGGTGCCGAATCAAAGGCAGCCCTTTAACAAACAAACAAAAAACAACTTAAAACAAACTTATCTCTTAGCCCCGCGCGGCAACGGGGCCTGCTGTACCGGGTTAGTTAACAGCAGTATATTCTTTATATAAATTAAGGCTTACCGGTGTGTTATTAACCAGGGCATCATACACCGGGCTTCTAAACTGCACCTCATCCATCCAACGTTTTAGGGTCTCCAGGGGTGCCGTAGCGGCTGGCTTTAGGGTAATTTCAATTTTATCAAACCCCGGCCTTTCATCCTTCCTGGTTACCTTATTAAGGCTGCCCGTAATTTCAACCTGAAGCGAGCGCAGTACAATGCCCAGTTCTGCAGCCACTATCTGGCCCAGGGCATTAATACAGCCTGCAAACCCTGCCAGTATATACTCATAAGGGTTTGGCCCTTCAAGCTCCGGGAACTTTGCATTTTGGCTGATGCGCAAATCAGTATTTAAGGTTTTTACCACAAACTGGCTGTTGTTGCCGGTGTAGCCTAATACGTTGATGGATGTTGGTTTCATAACTTGTGCAATTTTTTGGTTGATGATTGGGTTAGGTAACAAAAAGGCCCTTTTAGTTTTTGCCAAACCAAAAGGACCTTTCGTACCTGAATTATAAACTAAGTTTACGATGACCGTTTTGGTATAGGAATGGGCTGTAGCTGCATCTTTTGCGACGATGGCATACAAATTTGCTTACAATAGTTCCAAATATTCGCGACTACGGTTTTCATATATTTTCTTTTTTCGGTTTAATATTAATAGGGTAACAAAAAAGCCCCTGCTTTTATTGTGCAGGGGCTTTGATTTTGATTTATGGTGTGAAACTTAAAATCTATTCAAAAGAAGCCCCTGCGGAAGGTTTCCACATTGCTGACAGGACGTATTGACAAATATTAAATTTCATGATTTCTCGATTTTTGTTTAGCAAACTTCTAAAACTTTTTTCAATTACGCAAATTTATTTTTGAATTTTAACACAAGTAATTAAAATATCGCATTCAAAAACATACTCGCCGTGCAAGCCCTCCTGATAACGCATCAAAAGGGCTTCCCTGCTTTGAACTAATTATAACTAAGATGCCTCATGCTTTTCGCGCAAAATGCCTACAGCAGGGGCTTTTTCTTTTCAGGTAATTCCGGGCTCCCTTTTATTGAAAACCCGGAAATCAATTTGAGTTAGTTAGCCTGTTATTGTTATGCCTCGGCACAACAAAAAAAGCCTCCCGGTTGCGGAAGGCTTTCTGTATATTTTAAAAAACTTAAAATTATGCAACAGCGCTTACCGCGGAAATTTTCCACTTCATACAGCAGCTATAGCACATTGTAAAGTTCATTTCTATTCGATTTTTGTTTAGCAAACTTCTAAACTATTTTTTACTCCACCAAATAAAATTTCAAATTTTAACAGTACAACGGTTTCGCCCAAAGAGGTAAATACTATGTATTTAAAAATTAAAATTAGCTTAACGGTTTTTTTATTTCAAATAGCTTTATACCTTTGCAGCCAAATTAATTATGAGGAGAGATTTGACTGATTGCAACCTCGGTAAAAAATGCTAAAGCAGGACTTACCCTCCCTTTAGCGCCGCGCAACCCCATTTCTCTACTAAATTTATAGACTAAACATTATGGCATATCTATTTACGTCAGAGTCCGTAAGCGAAGGGCATCCTGACAAAATTGCTGACCAGATTTCTGATGCGCTGATTGACAACTTTTTAGCATTTGACCCTGATAGCAAAGTGGCTTGCGAAACGCTTGTTACCACAGGCCAGGTTATTCTTGCCGGCGAGGTAAAAAGCAAAACCTACCTTGACGTGCAGCAAATTGCACGCGATGTTATCAAGAAAATAGGCTATACAAAAAGCGAATATATGTTTGAGGCCAACTCGTGTGGTGTACTTAGCGCCATACACGAGCAAAGCCAGGATATTAACCAGGGTGTAGACCGCACTACCAAAGAAGAACAGGGTGCAGGAGACCAGGGCATGATGTTTGGCTATGCCACAAACGAGACTGAAGACTATATGCCGCTGGCGCTAAACCTTAGCCACAAACTGCTACAGGAACTGGCTAACCTGCGCCGTGAAAATAACGAGATTACCTACCTTCGCCCTGATGCAAAGAGCCAGGTAACGCTGGAGTATGACGATAACAACAAGCCGGTGCGCATAGATGCTGTTGTGGTATCTACACAGCACGATGATTTTGATGATGAGCCTGCTATGCTTGCCAAAATCAAGAAGGATATTGTTGAGATACTTATTCCGCGTATTATTAAAAACAACCCACAGTATGCGCACCTGTTTAACGATGCCATACAGTACCACATAAACCCAACCGGCAAGTTTGTAATAGGCGGGCCTCATGGCGATACAGGCCTTACCGGACGTAAAATTATTGTTGACACTTATGGTGGTAAAGGTGCCCACGGTGGTGGTGCTTTCAGCGGCAAAGACCCAAGCAAGGTAGACCGCAGCGCGGCTTATGCCACACGCCATATTGCTAAAAACCTTGTGGCTGCAGGCGTGGCCGATGAGATACTGGTACAGGTATCTTATGCTATTGGTGTTGCTAAACCAATGGGTATCTATGTAAATACATACGGCACTGCAAAAGTTAACCTTACCGATGGCGAAATTGCCAAAAAAGTAGAAGACATTTTTGACATGCGACCTTATTTTATAGAGCAGCGCCTTAAACTGCGCAACCCTATTTACAGCGAAACCGCTGCTTATGGCCACATGGGCCGCAAGCCGGAGGTGGTTACCAAAACCTTTACTGCACCGGGTGGCGAAACCAAAACCGTGGAAGTTGAACTGTTTACATGGGAAAAACTGGACCACGTTGCACAAGTAAAAGAAGCCTTTGCGCTTTAATTGATATCTTAGTTTATAGTAAAACAGCCCTGCCCACGCGGGGCTGTTTTTGTTTTTAGGTGAATTATGGCTAATTATTTTATTTTTTAAGAAATAAAAATATCTTTGATGAAAATAGCCAGCTAAATGAATACCCAGCACACCTATTCTCCCGGGTTGCACAAATTGCTTACCTTAAAAATAGTAAAGCCACAATTGCTTACCAATGCCGAAGCTTTTAAACGGTTTACCAACGGCCTTATGCTGCAATACGGCCTTGAAGAGGTAGGCTACTCTGTACACACGTTTCCTAACGGAAGCTTTACCGCTGCGGTTTGCCTGGCAGAATCGCATATATGCATACACACCTGGCCTGAATTTAACCAGCTTACGCTTGATGTTTATCTGTGCAATTACCTTCAGGACAATTCAGCTAAAGTGCGCGGTGTGGCCGGGGCATATATAGATTATTTTGAAGCCGAAATACTTAACGATACCGAAATTAACCGATAAGCCATGGAGATAAAATGCCCCGAATGCGGCAGCATAACAAAAATAAGCGCTGAATATGAGGTTAAGCAACTTGGCTGCGGTAACTGTAAAAACCTTATTGAGTTTCTTGATAACGGCAGGTTTAGCTATGTGCGCAAATACGACTACAAGCCGGCTTTTCACATTCCGCTTAAAATAGGCCAGAAAGGCAAACTTAACGGTATTGAATATGAGGTTAGCGGTATTGTGGTTAAAAAAGTACACGCTATTTATTACTGGCGCGAATACATACTAACCCCAAAAGAGGGCGACAACATTTACCTGAGCGAAACCAACGGCCACTGGATGGCTTTAAAGCAGATTGAAGAGAAATTCGACATTTCGGGCAGGCAGGTATATGTTGATTATGAAGGCCTTGAATATGCCCTGTATGAATATGAAGACACAACCATTGCCTATGCCGAAGGGTGCTTTGATTTTGAGTTGCCTAAAGTTCAGGTTGAAATGATTGAATACATCAACCCGCCCTACATAATTTCTATTGAGCACCGCAAAAAACACGTTGAAACCTACCATGGGCAGCACATATCGGCAGGTGCAATAAAAAAAGCGTTTGGCATATCTTCTAACCCATATCGATCGGGCGTGGGCATTGTACAGCCCTTTTTGGTAGACCTGCGCATGATGGTTATTATATTTGGCATTACATCATTACTCATCCTGGCAGGCCATGTTTTTATATATAGCGGCCGCCAGCAGCAAACGGTATTATCGCAAACCCTTTCTTTTGCTGATTATTCGGGTAAAGATTTTGTAAGCAGGCCATTTACACTCCAGGGAGGCTCGGCACCACTGCAAATAAAGCTGCAAAGCGGGGTAGACAACTCCTGGGCATCGGTACAGGTAGGGCTTGTAAACGAGGTAACCAACGAAGAAATTTATTCCGGTAAGGACGTAGAATACTACCACGGCTATACCGATGGCGAAAACTGGAGCGAGGGCTCGCAAGCTGATGATTTTTATATGTGTGCCGTACCCGAAGGCCGCTACCACCTCGTAGTATCGCCCTCTAAAGCGCCTGAAGACTTAAATAACCAAACGTTAAGCATTACCGCTTCATGGAACGCGCCGCTGCAACGCAACGTGTTTATACCCATACTTGCCATGGCAGGCATTGCCTTAGCTACTTATTTTATAAAAAAACAATTTGAACGCAGGCGCTGGGCAGACAGCCGCTACTCACCATACGACCAATAATTATGACAGGAACCAACATATTTAAACGCAACCTTATAGCCGTGTGCATAGGCGTGTTCTTTTTAGGGCTGTACCTGTTTTTTACCTATTCAGGCAACAGGCTGTGCGGCTGTGCCCCATCAGAAAAATACAAACCCGGCCATACCCGCGCCGGTTATTATGGCGGTGCAAACAGGTATTATCACAAATAAAACAACAATTAAAAAACATAAACAATGGAAATTTATCTAAAGCCCATAATCGCATCGGTAGTATTCTCATTTGTAGGCCTTATCATACTGTTTATAGCCTATTTTATTGTAGAAAAAATTACCCCTGAAAGCACGTGGAAAGAAATTGTACAAAATAAAAATGTGGCGCTTGCCATTATAATTGGTGCATTTATAATTGGCATGTCCATAATTATCAGCGGTGCCATACATGGTTAAAAACAAACTTTCTTTTGAAATACTGCTGCTACTGGCCGTTTTTACCATTGCAACATGCGGGCTTATTTATGAGCTTGTGGCCGGCACACTGGCCAGCTACCTGCTGGGCGACTCTGTAAAGCAGTTTTCGTTTATTATTGGCGTATACCTGTTTAGCATGGGTATAGGCTCTTATTTTTCAAAATTTATACGCCGCAACCTGCTCAATACCTTTGTTGAAATAGAGCTGCTGGTGGGCCTTGTGGGCGGGCTTAGTTCAGTTATACTTTTTGTGCTGTTTGAAAACGTAGGCTATTTCCAATTCATACTTTACCTGCTGGTATTTGTAACCGGCTGCCTGGTAGGGCTTGAAATCCCGCTGCTGATGAACATCCTAAAAGACCGCGTAAAGTTTCGCGACCTGGTGTCTAATGTTTTTACGTTTGACTACATAGGTGCACTCCTGGCCTCTATACTTTTCCCATTGGTGTTGGTACCACAGTTGGGCATTATGCGCACATCGTTGTTTTTTGGCATGATAAATACCGCCATAGCCCTTATTGTGTGCATTGCGCTGAAAAAAGAGCTGAAACGCCAGCCACTGCTGCTGTTTAAAGCGGCGTTTTGTATGGTGGTATTAATTATCGTATTTATTTTTTCAGAGAAAATACTCTCATATTCTGAAAGCAAGCTCTATGGCGAAAACATAATCTATACCCACTCTACCCCTTACCAGCGCATAGTGCTTACGCACAATAAAAACGACTACCGGCTGTACCTCAACAACAACCTGCAATTCAGCTCGGCAGATGAATACCGTTATCACGAGGCGCTGGTACATCCGGCCATGACCTCGGCTAAAAAGGCTGAAAACATATTGGTTATGGGCGGTGGTGATGGCCTTGCCGTACGCGAAATTTTAAAATACCCCGAAGTAAAGCACATAACCCTGGTTGACCTTGACGAAGGCATGACCCGCCTTTTTAAGGAAAACACCGTGCTTACAGGGTTTAATAAAAATGCGCTGAACAACCCAAAAGTAAGTGTTATAAATGCCGATGCCTATGTGTGGGCACGCGAATGCAAACAGCAGTTTGATGTGGTAATCATCGATTTTCCAGATCCGGGAAACTACAGCCTGGGCAAGCTGTATTCGCTTAGCTTTTACAACACCTTGCAACACATACTATCGCCCGATGCCGTGGTGGTAATACAAACCACATCGCCCTATTTTGCGCCTAAGTCGTTTTGGTGCATTAATAAAACCGTGCAGCAGGCATTGCCAAAAACCGATGCCTACCACATTTATGTGCCTTCTTTTGGCGAATGGGGCTACACCATAGCGGCAAAAAACCCGGCTACTGATTTTAAATCGGTTAAGCGGAAGGCTAATGAAAAGCTCCGGTTTTACGAATATGACTTTACCCGCCTCAATACCTTTTCTAAAGATATGGTGGCGGCTGATGTAGAAATTAACCGATTGGATAACCAGATACTTGTGCGCTATTTTGATGAAGAATGGGGAAAAATACAATAAGCCCTCACGGCGCTCGTTCCTGAAACTGGCAGGCGCTACGCTGCTGGCAACCCCGTTTTTCCAGTTTTGCAAACAGGAGGCAGCACGGCTTATTGTAAAGCTTACGGGCACTAACCACATTTTGGGCCACAGGTTATGGGCTAAAGATTTCCCCAACCCCTCTAAAACCGTTACTACTCCCCTGCTTATTGTGGGTGCAGGCATCAGCGGGCTGAGTGCGGCACGGCAGCTTCGCAAAAAAGGCATCAACGATTTCCTCATCATAGAAATGGAAAACCACGCCGGGGGCAATGCTGCTAACGGCGAAAACAAGTATTCCAAATTTCCGCTTGGGGCGCACTACCTGCCCCTGCCTAACGCGCACGACACCGAACTGATGCGCTTTCTCGAAGAAGAAAAAATCATAACCGGTTACAAAGACGGCAAACCCATTTTTGATGAAAACCAGCTGACGTTTGCACCACAGGAACGCCTGTACTATAAAAACAACTGGCAGGAGGGCCTTGTGCCACGTTACGGTAACAGCAAAGCCCTTGACGATGCCTTTAATCGCTTCTTTGAGGCAATGGATGCTTTCCGCAAAGAAAAGGCCGCAGACGGGCTGTATTACTTTGATATACCCATTAGCGCTACAACACCCGATGGCAAATACCGCAATCTCGATACCATAACCATGATGCAGTGGCTACACGATAATAACTTTAATTATCCTGAGCTTATCGAATATGTAAACTACTGCTGCCGCGATGACTATGGGTTGGGCGTAAACGGTGTTTCAGCGTGGGCGGGCATACACTATTTTGCAGGCCGCAAACACGGGGCAGATCTTGACAGCGTACTCACCTGGCCTGAAGGCAACGCCCGCCTGGCAAATCATCTTAAAAAATATGCATCAGATAACATGGCGCTCAACTACCTGGCGCATACCGTTACACCAACTGATAGCGGCTTAGAGGTACTGGCCTTTGATGCCACAACCCAACAAACTGTGCAAATTAATGCTGATAAGGTTATTATGGCTACGCCACAGTTTGTAAACGGCTACCTGCTGCCCAACAGGAAAAAAACTGCTAAAAACAGTATCTATGCGCCATGGCTGCTGGCAACACTTACACTAAGCACCAAGCCCGATGAACCGGGTTTCCCGCTGTGCTGGGATAACGTGCTGCACAATGCCAAAGGTCTGGGTTATATTTATGACCAGCACCAAAGCATACAGCAACTGCACGACAAAACCGTGATTACCTATTACTACAGCTTTGCAGGCAACGACACCAAAAAATCGCGTAAAGAGCTGTATAGCAAGACGGCAGAATACTGGAAGGAATTTGTTTTGGCCGACCTTGAAGCCGCCCACCCCGGCATTAAGAATATTACCGAAGAAATACAGCTGCACCGCCTGGGGCACGGCATGGTAGCCCCTGTGCCGGGCTATATTTTCGGGATGCAGAAGCAGGCTGCCGGAAAGCCCATTGCCAACCGTATTTATTTTGCACATACTGACCTCGCCGGAATTTCTATCTTTGAAGAAGCTTTTCACCAGGGCATAAACGCCGTAAACCAGCTTTTGCATGACACAACCGTGGATTCATAAGGCCAAAACCGACAGCCTGTTTATACTATCGCCGCCGTTTATAATACTGGCTGTGGTATTTTTTTGCCAGGGCTGGCTGCAACAGCTTGAAGAACATTACTCGTTTTACACGTGGCTGTTTTTTGTGGTGTTTATAGATGTGGCCCACGTATATGCCACACTCTTTAAAACCTATCTTGTACCAAAAGCGTTTAACGAACGCAGGATGTTGCTTATAGCATTACCCATCATTTGCTTTTTTATTGGGCTGGCGTTGTTTTTAATGGGTAGTAAGGTGTTTTGGGTTACGCTGGCTTATGTGGCGGTGTTTCATTTTATACGCCAACAGTATGGCTTTATGCGGCTGTATTCAAGGCTTGAACGCAAAACCCGCCTTACCAAAACCATAGACAACCTGGCCATTTATGCTGCTACAGGCTACCCCATGCTGTACTGGTTTATGAGCCCGCCACGCAATTTTACATGGTTTATGCCTAATGAGTTTTTCAGGTATGAAAACCCTGAATTACTATCCGTTTTAGGGTATGCCTACTGGTTAATACTGGCTGTATATACTGTAAAGGTTGTATATGAGGCCGTAACCCTGCGCTACTTCAACATCCCGAAAAATGCCGTTGTAGTGGGGACTGCCGCCTCCTGGTATTTTGGTATTGTGTATTTTAATAATGACCTGGTGTTTACCATGCTCAATGTAGTGTCGCACGGCATACCTTATATGGCGCTGATTTACCTGCGCGAAATCAAGCAGGCCAAACAGCCGTCGCCCGGTATTTTACAATACCTCAACACCCACAAGGGCATTATACTTTACGTGGGTATACTTATAGCCCTTGCCTTTAGCGAAGAATACCTGTGGGAAGTTATGGTATGGAACGAACAGTTTGGCTCTTCGGCAGCAGCCGCATTTGAGTCATGGCACTTTTTACTGGTGCCGCTGCTGGTAGTGCCGCAGTTTACGCATTACATACTTGACGGGTTTATCTGGAAATCTAAAAAGGCATAAAAAAAGTGGCTACTTTCATAGCCACTTCTTCAAATTCACTTCTTATAAACTATATCTTATGTTTAGTAGCAGATAGCGCGGCTGTATGGTGTAGCGCGACGTGCGTGTACTAAACTGGCTGAAACTATCATCGTTAAGCGAGCCCGTGTTGAGCAGGTTGGTACCGCCCACTTTAAACTCCCACTTGCTGTTGGGTATAGCATACATAACGTATGCGTTAAGAAAATCATACTCGTTGTCGCTGGTGCGGGCATTGTTGTAATAGTGGTTGTAGGTATAATCAGCCGTAAGGGTTATGTTTGGCGTAAGCAGGTAGTCCATACGTGCAAACGGGCTGTGGGTGTAAAACTTGCTGTTGGCATAATCATTTATGTTTACCGAATACCCCAGCTCAAGGTTTGGCCATGTTTTATAATTGGTGCCAAAGCTTGCCGTGTAGGTTTGGCTAAACTGCTCGTTTACCTGACGGATAGCATCATCAATGGTGACGTCTTCACCCGTACCTGCGCCGTTATCAAAACGGAAGTTATTAAACCTGCTCCACGACACATTTGCCGATACCGATGCCTTATAATAGCGTGCAAAACTGCGGTTATAGCCCGCCCGGCCTGTAATGGCCTCATCGGCAAAGTTTGAATTTTCTACCGTGCCCACCTGGTTAATACCGCTAAACGCCGAAAGGTTTTTAATGGCATCCATACGGTGGCTGTAGGTTATGTTACCAAATATCTGGGTAAAGTTGAACATATTATACTTAAAGTAATCCAGGCTGTGGTTTTGGTACAGGGCATTTTCCAAATCCCTGTTACCCTGAAACAGCGAGCTGTAATTATTAAGCACAAGCCCCTGTGCAAACCTGGCTACATCGGTAAACTCGGTTGTCATGTTGTAGGTATACAGCAGGCGCTCAGACTTTTTGATTTGGTATACGGCATAAACATCGGGCAATACCCTTGTAAAATCCTGGTGTACCTTTGTGCCCAGCTGCTCGTTATAAGAACTGTAGCTGTGTGCCGCCACCCCGGGGTTAAACGTAAACTTACCCGTTATAAACTTAAAGTGCAGCGCTGCAAAAACATCATTAAAGCTATAGCTCACGTTGTTTTTTGTGTTGTTGTCAAGGTCATTGGTGCTGTCATCATCCAGTACCTGAAACAGGTAAGAATCAAAATTCTGGTAGCTGTGCGTGGCGCCCAGGGTAAGGTTTATGTTAGACTTTGGCGTAAGCATATAATAATAATCGGCACGGGCATCAAACTTATTGGTCTTTACAAAACGTTTTTGGTTAATGTCATACCTTAGCGACGGCGCCAGCCCAAGGTTTAGCCCACCCGCATCGGTATTTGGGAATGGGTTGTTTTGCAGGTTTGCGGTATACAACGGGTCTTCTTCCTGGTACAGCTGCTGCACCTGGAACGAAAACACATTCTTGTCGTTGAGCGTATAATACAGGTTCAGGTTTTGGTTAAACGAGAATGGGTTTTGTTTTTTGCCGGTATAAATATCCTGGCTTTGCCCCGTTTCCGGGAAAACCGACGAATACATAGCCGCTTCCTCTGTCTGGCGGCTGCTTTTTAGAAAAGCGTCATAATCTAAATGAAAGTTGCTGTTGGGCACATAGCTCGAACTCAGCTTAAACAGGCTGAAATCAGTGCGCTGACTGGTGCGGTCGTCTACCGTTTGGGTGGTTTCGGGCTCATTGGTTTGCGGATTCAGGATTTGGTTACGCGTGTGGGTTTCCATCTCGTTACGGTTGCTGTTAAAAATACCGAAACCGCTTATTGTCCAGGCTTTTGAAGGGTTGTAGCTAAAGTTTGCCGCGCCAAACTTCGTCTCAATATTCTTGGCCCTGTTGTTGCGCAGGGTTAGCATGCCCAAATCATTACTGCCCACATTAACCGTTGTGCCGCCTTTGCGCATAAAGTTGCGGAAACCGCCCGTCATGTTAAAATAATCCTGCATACTCAGGGGTAATTCTCCGGTATTGTTAATGTTGCCAATAACGTTAATGGAATACTTAGGGTTGTAGTAAAACAGTTTGGGGTTAACCAGGTAACGCTCGCCCTCGCCTATGCTTGCACTGGCTGAGATATCGCCAAACCAAAAGTTCTTTTTCCCCTCTTTCAGCTTAATGTTCATCGCCACGTTTTCCTCATTATTCTCAAGGCCTTTCATTTGGCTTACTTCGTTATAATTGCGCAGTACCTCTACCTTATCAAGCGCATCGGCAGGTATGTTTTTTACTCCCAGCTTTGTATCGCCATCAAAAAAATCCTTACCTTCCACCATAAGCTTGGTAACGCTTTTGCCCTCTACCTTTACGTTGCCATCGCTGTCTACCTCTACACCGGGCAGTTTTTTAAGCACGTCTTCCAGCTTCCGTTCGGTTCCGTTTGTAAACGAATCAGAATTATACACAATAGTATCGCCTTTAATGGTAACCGGCATTTCGCTTACAATTTCAAGGGCATCGAGCTCTATACCGGCTTTTAGCGTTATAACTCTTACCGTATTTGCAGCCGGCATGGTATACTCTTCTTCAAAAGCCGCATAGCCAATATAGCTGGCCTTTAATATATAAGCTGTATTGGCCTTTAACGAAAGCTGGTAGCGCCCGGCATCATCAGTAATACCATACGATTCCATGGCATTGGTAGCCTTGTTTATAGCCATGATATTAGCCATTTCAAGCGGGGCAATACTGTCTTTAATAATACCCGACAGCTTAACGTTTTGCGCCAGGGCCGTGGCAGATATAAGTAATAATAAGGCTGATACTATGTGTTTCATTATAACTGGTTGTGTTTTATTTTTTGGGTTATCCACCTATGCGAATGGTAGTCGTACCCATTTTAGTGTTGCCGCTTTGGTTGCCTGCCGGGCGGTTCATTTCGTTCATCTCTTCAAATTTCTTCTTCATGATGGCCTCATACTCGGCATAGGTAACTTTTTGCCCTTTTTTAGGCTTCTTAATTTCTGTCTTATCTTTGGGGTTAAGTGTTATTTTAGAGCAAAGCAGGGTTGTGCCCCTGTGGTTTATTTCAAGTATAAGCCCCGGAAGCCCCCAATAGTCAGATGGGCCGTGGCTTACCGGTATTTGTGGTGTATACCAGGCTGTAACTACTACATCTTTGGGCTCAGGCAATAAATCCAGTAGCCCTTTTTCCTTTTCTTCACCCTCGTTTTCAACAGGTTGCTGCACCTGCGGAATGTTGTACGTAGCCTTGTAGCAGGTATAATCACCTATCTTCTTGGTTTCGTTAGATAGTACCCACTGGTGTGTTTCAAGCGAATCCTGAATAAGAAATTCTTTACCCATTAAGTCTTTTTCTTCCAAATAAGCTTTGTCTTTCAGGTTTTTATAAAGCTTGCCTCCGGCTATACTTAAGTTGTAGCCCCCTACCATAAGAGATGATTTATCAAGCTTTGCTTCCTCCTCATAAACCGATTCGGTTTTATTGAACACCATAGTGTAGGTTCTTTCGCTAAGCTTGGCAAGCTGTTCCTTAAGTCCGTCATCCATAGGCGGGCCGTCGTCACTTACGGTTATAGTCATTTTTGTTTTAGACTGGTAAACGGCCACCCCCTGAAAATCCTGGGCTGTGGCGGCAACGGCAAAAAGCCCTGCCGCAATGCATAAAAGTTGTTTCATAACGGTTGATTTTAATAGGAAGCCAATCTATAACTAAATTTTTAGTTATACAACTATTTTTTTAGTTAATATGAATTCACTTCATTTTCAACCTCTAACAAAACAGCATTAGTCCATACGCGGAGGCCTGCCCCCCATACGGCCGGGACCGCCCATTTCGCGCATTTCTTCCATTTTTTTGGCTACGGTTTCATCAAACTCAGTCTGCGTAACCTTTTTACCCTTGGTTGGCGCTTTAATGGTTACTTTTTCTTTTACATTAAGCACCACCTTACTGCACAGTATAGTAGTACGGCCATCGGTTACCTCAAGTATAAGCCCCGGCAGGCCCCAATAGGTTTCAGGCCCCTGGCTTACAGGTATATCGGGTGTATACCATGCAGTTATGGTTATTTCCTTAGCCATTTCCATCTGATCCATAAAGTTGGTGCGCTTGGGTTCGCCCTCCTTGGTTTCTTCAGTTTTTTTGGCTTCTTCCTCCTTTTTAAGCTGCTCTTCGCTCTTAGGCCTCATGTTTCGGAAATCGCTCTGGCTGGCCGGCACTACTGCAGTAGCCTTGTAGCAGGTGTATGCACCAATTTTCTTGGTCTCGCCCTCCATTTTCCAGGCAATGTTGTGTAGGCTGTCGCTTATAAGAAACTCTTTGCCAAATACTTCCTTTTCCTGGGCATAGGTTTTATCCTTAACGTTTTTATACAGCTTTCCACCCCCGCCCATAAAGTTTGCCATCATCCTGAAGCCGCCATTTTCGCCCGGTGCATCAAGCTTTTCTTCTTCGTTGTAAATAGAGGCTGTCCTGTCAAAATTCAGGATAAAGGTCTTTTCGAGCGCTTTTTTCATGCGTTCTTCCATTTGTTTACGCATTTCGGGGGTAATTTCGCGTCCGCCCGGGCCACGCATTTGCCTCATTTCGGGCACGGATGTTTTGGTTTCATACACGGCCATACCCTGAAAATCCTGGGCATTTGCCGCCAAGCCTGTAAAGGCTGCTAAGAGGAAAAGTATTTTTTTCATTTCGAAATGTAGGTTTATAGCACTTTAGACTACTAAAACGGCGTTTAGTTACATGGGTTTAGCAATTAAAGTGCATCAAAAGTACAAAGGCGGGCTATACACGGCTTTAAAATATAGGCGAACCCCCCATTTTTGTCCCTCAACGGGCGTACCCGTGCCATAAATTGCTACTTTTACACCTTGTATGAAAAAGTTTCTGCTACTACTGCTTTTAACAACCTTACCTGCTATGGCACAAGAACTTGCCGTACCGGTAAGGCTCATGGCAAACCCCAAGCCCGCTACCGAAACCTTTGTGGGTACCGATGCTTTTGGGTGGCAGTATACCATTGCCAATAATGAGTTCCGCAAGCAGAAAGACGGTAGGGTACTGAAGTATAAAAACGTGGCGCTGGGCGATATTTATCGGGCCGACCTGCAAAACCCACTGCAGATTGTGCTCTTTTACAGGAAGTTTAATACCGTGGTATTGCTTGATAACCAGCTTAACGAAACCCTGAACATTAACTTTAGTAACCTGCCCAACAACCAGCCTGAATTAATAGTGGAGGCTACAGGGCTCGCCAGCCAAAACCGCCTGTGGCTGTATGATGTTACTACCCAGCAAATTGGCCTGTATGATACAGCAAAGAATACCTTTCGCACTGTAACGCCGCCATTTAAAGACGGCCTGAAATTTTACCAGAGCGACTACAACTACTTTTACTGGATAGACAATACCGGTACCTGCTATGCCGTAAACCTGTTTGGCAACGTAACGCCACTGGGCACCGTGCCGGAGTTTAAAGCCGCGCAATTGCTGGATTCTGCTAACATTTTGATAAGCACCGCCGAAGGCCTTTTTGAGTACAACCTGCCGCAGCAAAGCCTTAAAAAGGTGGCCGTGGTTGAAAAAACGTTTGGCTCGTTTTACTATAAAGACCAAATTTTGTCTATTTTTACCAACGACCAGATAATACAGTACAAAATAAAATTACCATAAATGCATATTGCCGTTGCAGGAAACATAGGTGCCGGAAAGACCACGCTTACAGCACTTTTGGCCAAACATTTTAAATGGGAACCCCATTATGAAGATGTGGTAGACAACCCCTATCTTGACGATTTTTACCACCAGATGGAGCGCTGGAGCTTTAACCTGCAAATCTACTTTCTTAACAGCAGGTTTAGCCAGGTACTGCAATTTCGCGAAAGTGGCAAGAACATAATACAGGATCGCACAATTTATGAGGACAGCCATATTTTTGCACCAAACCTGCACGCCATGGGCCTTATGACCAACCGCGACTTTAACAACTATACCGCGCTTTTTGACCTTATGGAGCGTTTTGTTGGTGCACCTGATTTGCTTATTTACCTGCGCAGCAGCATACCTAACCTGGTGAAACACATACACAAACGCGGCCGCGACTACGAAAACTCAATATCTATTGAATACCTGAGCCGCCTTAACGAACGCTATGAGGCTTGGATTCAGGGGTATGATAAGGGTAAACTGCTTATTATTGATGTAGATAACAACAATTTTGTAGACAACCCCGAAGACCTGGGCGACATCATAAACAAAATAAACGCCGAACTTAACGGCCTGTTTTAATAAGTTTAGGATTATTTTAAAAACCTTTCAGTATCAATGCAGTAACTTTAAGTATTAACAACTTTTAAACTGCAATACCATGAAAAAGTTACTGATAATTTTTGCAATAACCGCAGCATTTGCATCGTGTAAAGACAAAGATCCTAATACCACAACGGTTACAACCGAAGAAAAAACAACGGTAGACACTATAGACAACCGTGTGCGTACTGAAACTAAGGTTACCCACACCACCGAGACAGATACTACAAAAAGCACCATTACCGGTGGAGATGTAAATGTTGAAAGCCAGGAACAAAACGCCAAGCGGCTTAAGCAGGAAAAAAAGAAAGAAGAATAGTGAAAAGCCCCGTAAACAGGGGCTTTTGCTGTTATTCAGCAGTATACAATTCACCGCGGTGGGGCTTGAGCGCATCGCGCACGGGTATCATAAAATCATCGGTTACCACCATCCAGGCAATGCTGTGCATATCTGTAACTGCCTCAAAGCCCGTAGTATTGAGCGGTAGTTTTTCCATTGCAATAAATTCCTTAAGGTGAACTACATGATGCTCAGCGGTTTTGGCCGCAGCCGGGCCCCTAAAATCCCATATCAGTTTTATTTGGCGCATGTTTTTTGAGTGACAAAGTTGCTAAGTAGCAAAGGTACAAAGTTTTATAATACCCCTAAATTCCTTACATTTGGCTTTAATCTTAGCCCAATGAAACACCTCGTTTACATCGCATTACTTTCATTTTCAACCACTTTCAGTCAGCAACTAAACTTAGAGCAGGCCAACCGCCTATCTACGCTTCCGCTGAAATGCCTGCAACAGGAATACCCCAATAAAACCGGGCAAATGCTGGCCGACTCTACCGAAATCGCATCGCCAAAAACCTTACATCCTGCGTTTTACGGCTGTTTCGACTGGCATTCGTCCGTCCACGGGCACTGGAGCCTGGTATATTTACTAAAGCATTTTCCCAAGCTCGAAAACCGCAATGAAATCATCAACAAACTGAAAATCAACCTGTCACAAGCCAACATAGCGCAGGAAATAGCTTACCTCAACAAGCCCCACGAGAAATCGTACGAGCGCACCTACGGCTGGACGTGGCTCCTTAAATTGCAGTTAGAACTGGAAACCGGTACCGAACCCTGGGCTAAAGACCTGGCTACCAACCTAAAACCACTCACTAACCTGCTGATTGAGCGTTATATAGAGTTCCTGCCCAAGCTTAACTATGCGCTTAGGGTGGGCACCCATGCCAATACTGCCTTCGGGCTATCCTTTGCGTGGGATTACGCCCTGTATTCCAACAACATAGCACTACAAAACAGTATAAAAACCAATGCGTTACGCCTGTTTAAGGCCGACCGTGACTGCCCGTTTGACTGGGAGCCATCGGGTACCGATTTCCTTTCTCCATGCATGGAAGAAATAGGCCTCATGCAGCGCATTATGCCTGAAAACGAGTTTCTTACATGGCTTAAAAGCTTCGCACCCAGGCTGTTTGATAAGAAATACAACTGGGAACCCGGCAAGGTATCAGACCGTACCGATGGCTACCTGGTGCACCTCGACGGGCTTAACTTTAGCCGCGCCTGGAACCTGTACCGCCTGGTTAAGCAGTTTCCCAGGCAGTTAGGCCACTTAAAACCATTGGCCAACAAGCACTTGCAATACTCTCTTGGCGCTATAACCGACGGAGATTACATGGGCGAACACTGGCTGGCATCATTTGCACTTTATGCCTTTGACGAAGCTTCAGAATAGGCTAAAAAACGCTTAATTTTTCACTTTTAGATTTCGAAATTGGCTAAAGCGTTTCACGTTTCAGGTTTAAAGTTTCAGGTTTTGGACCGGATAAAAACCATCAAGTTGAATTTATGGAATAAGGGAAGCCAAAATCCGGACAAGAAAATATTTTGATTTATTGCCTGAAAAAAAATTCACGATATATCGTGAATTTTGATCGTAAATAGAGAAAATCAAACTTCATAAACTAACCCCGAAAGCAATTTTTCGGGGTTACTTTTTTACGGCAATAAATTTCCATCCCTAAAATTATTCCGCCTGCCCCTGAAAAAAAAATTCACGATATATCGTGAATTTTAGTCAAAAGTCATTTAGTCAAAGGTCGAAAGTCATAAAGCCTTGTAGCAATTACCACCCTTTCGACTTTAAGACTTTCGACCTTCGACTAAATAACGACTTTAGCTCATCAGCTTCTTCGCAATAGGCGGCTGGCCGGTCTTGGCCATAAGCCCGCCGTCGGCAACAATGGTAGTACCGTTTACATAGCTCGACTCGTCCGATGCTAAAAACGCCACTACAGTAGCAATCTCCTCCGGCTTGCCCACACGCCCTGCCGGTATGGCATCGTGGTAGGCCTGTAGTATATCATCGGTCAGTGCGGCTTTAAGCAGTGGGGTTTCAATAGGGCCTGGGCACACCGCATTACAGCGAATCTTATCCGGCCCGTGGTCATTCGCCACAATGCGCGTCAGGTTAATAACCGCCGCCTTGGCCGCATTGTAGCTCGCCATGGCATAGTCGGCGCCCAGCCCGCTTATAGAGGCCGTGTTTACTATGCTGCCCCCGCCCTGCTTTTTCATAACGGGTATGGCATACTTGCAGCCCAAAAATACCCCGTCGGCATCAATGGCAAACACCTTGCGCCAGTCTTCCAGCTTCATATCGGGTATCAGCGCAAAGCCGCCTATCCCCGCGTTATTGTGCAGTATATCAAGCCTCCCAAAGGCCGTAACGGTGTCTTCCACCATCTTTTTAACGTCTTCCTCGCTGCTAACGTCAACCTTTATGGTCAGCACGGCATCGCCATACTGGTCTTTCATGGCTTTAAGCCCCGCCTCGTCCATATCGGCCACGGTAACTTTAGCGCCTTCTTCAATAAAAATCTTCACAGTAGCTTTCCCAATGCCGGAAGCCCCACCGGTAACAATGGCAACTTTGCCTTCAAATCGGTTTTTCATTTGTCTGTATGGTTTATAATTTATTTGTGTCTTATAAAGTTACCCCTATAAAACCATGAAAAGAAGGCTTTTGTGCTTCATTTAACAGCAATGGTTATACAAGTTCACAGTCGCAGTCACAGTTTTCAGAAACGGAGCGCAGATCCCGATAGCTATCGGGACGGATTGGGCGGATTTACACGGATTTTGTAGAAAGAAAGCGCTTTAGGCAAAACGTCCCACCGACCCTGAAGGGGTCGCGTATATTAGCCCCGGATGAAATCCGGGGTGGTGTAACATGGGAAACGACACCCCCACTCAATCTCCGGGGGCTATCCACCCTTTTCAGTTTTTCTTTAGGGTATGAGTGGCATTCCCCTCCCTCGGAGGGGTGGCGAAGCCGGGGTGGGTTTTGAAGTTATTAAACTAAACTGCCCACCCCGCCCTACGGGCACCCCTCCGAGGGAGGGGAATAACAACGCCAACAACCCGCAACTCGCAACTCTCAACTAAAAACACTAATTTTGCCCCATGCCAAGAGAACTCCAATTACAGGTAGCCCCAGAAGTAGCCGCGCAAATGCCGCTGCTAACCGCCCACGTGGCCAAATTAATGCACATAAGCCCGGCTGAAATAAAGCACATTACCATACTGAAACGCAGTATAGATGCGCGCCAGCGTGCCATTAAAATAAACCTTAAGGTGGCGGTATACCATAATGAGGAGTATGTGGAGAACCCTATACCCCTGCCGGAATACAAGGATGTAACCAACGCTAAGGAGGTTATAATCATAGGTGCCGGGCCAGCGGGGCTGTTTGGCGCACTACAGCTTATAGAGCTGGGCCTGCGCCCGATAGTACTGGAACGCGGTAAAGACGTGCAGGAACGCCGCCGCGACCTCAAGGCCATTAACCGCGACCACGTTGTGGGCGAAGACTCTAACTACTGCTATGGCGAAGGCGGTGCCGGTACCTATAGCGACGGTAAGCTGTACACCCGCAGCAAGAAACGCGGCGATGTAGACCGCATACTGCGCCTGTTTGTGGCCTTTGGCGCCAGCGAGGAGATATTAATCGAAGCCCACCCGCACATTGGCACCAACAAGCTGCCCAAGATTATTAAGGCCATGCGTGAGAAGATAATCGAATATGGCGGGGTGGTAAAATTTGATACCCGTGTAACCGATATTTTAGTGAAAGCCAATGCCGTGGAAGGGGTGCAGACCCAAAACGGCGACATTATAAAAGCCGATAAAATCATCCTGGCTACCGGCCACTCGGCCCGCGATATATTTGAATTGCTCGACCGCAAAAAGATTTTTATAGAAGCCAAACCGTTTGCCCTGGGCGTTCGTGCAGAGCATCCGCAAACGCTTATTGACAGTATACAGTACAGCTGCGACTTTAACACCGGCCGTAGCGAGTTCCTTCCCCCTGCACCTTATGCCATTGTAAAGCAGGTGGCGGGCCGTGGCATGTATTCGTTTTGTATGTGCCCCGGCGGCGTTATAGCCCCGTGTGCCACCAGCCCCGGCGAGGTGGTTACCAACGGGTGGAGCCCCAGCAAGCGCGACCAGGAAACCGCAAACAGCGGTATTGTGGTAGAGCTGAAGCTGGAAGACTTTAAGCCCTTTGCCAAATTTGGCGCCCTGGCGGGGATGGAATTCCAAAAGGCAATAGAGCAGAAAGCATGGCTCCTGGCAGGCGAAACCCAGCGTGTACCCGCACAGCGCATGGTTGATTTTACCCAAAGTAAACTGTCGGCCGATATACCTAAAACATCTTACGTGCCTGGCACCACTTCGGTAGAATTGGGGCAGGTATTCCCCGGGTTCCTAACGCAAACCCTGCGCGAAGGCTTTAAGGAGTTTGGCAAATCCATGCGCGGCTACCTTACTAACGATGCCATACTGCACGCGCCGGAATCGCGCACCTCATCGCCCGTACGTATACCGCGCGACCCGGAAACACTTGAACACACCCACATTAAGGGCCTTTACCCTTGCGGGGAAGGTGCCGGTTATGCCGGGGGCATTATTTCTGCCGCCATAGACGGCGAGAAATGCGCGTTGAAGTGTGTTTAGATTTTCGATTGTTGGATTTTTAGACTATTCGATTTTCGACAGGGCATTTTCCGATGCTGTTTGTCATTTGCTTTGCCAATTCGGCTAAAGCCTCGTGTCGAACGAAGTTTCTCATTCCGAACGAAGCGCAGGGGTTCTGTCATTCCGAACGAAGCGCAGCGGAGCTGAGGAATCTCTAATTGGATTGTTAGATTTTTCTACAGGATGTTCTTCCATTTCGAACGAAGCGCAGCGGAGTTGAGAAATCTCTTAGATTTTTAGACAGAGTGTTTTCCATTCCGAACGAAACGCAGCGGAGTTGAGAAATCTTTAAATATACAGCAAAGTAAGCATTCCCCTCCCGCGGACTATCATGTGGATACAAATAGTGAGGCTGTACCACAGAGGTTCTCAGAGTGAGCCCAAAGATTCACTGAGAATTAGAGGTCTACACCTTTGGTGTGAGAGCACAGAGCGATGCGGACAAAGCAGCACAGCTCTGTGGCCTTGCGCTGAAAGCGCTGTCTTAAAAAAGCTCTTTTTGAAAAACTTTGTGTATCTCCGGGCTCACTCTGATAACCTCTGCGGTATAACTTATCTTTTTTGTTTAAAATTGTAAAAGATGTGTCCACACGATAGTCCCGCGGCGGGGTGGTTAAAGTGTATCTCTCACAAACGCCAAAAACCAAACCAAACCCCACAAAAAAACAGCCCTAAGGCTGTTTCTCTTTATTCTTTGCAATCTGTTTCTTTATATCAAGAACCAGCACCACGGCGTTAAGCACTATCATAATGTATGATACCACCACCAGCCAGGTATTTTTATCGTTAAGCGCATAGTATGAAAACAATACCAGCGCAAACAACCGTATTATAATTTTCATATTCCTCCCATTTTAAAACTTCACCCGCCACCTGCTATCTGCTATCTGCTATCTGCCACCTGCTCTCTGACCACTTAATTCGCCACTTCGCTTATAAACTTAATGCGCATCAGCCTCAGCTCTTCAGTATCATAATCGCCGTCAAACTCCTTAAGGGCGTCTTTAATACTGTCGCTTTCACTATCCATGTAGTAGTCGTGAATTTCCTCCTGCTGGTCGTCGTCCAGTATATCGTCTACCCAGTACTTAATGTTAAGCTTGGTACCGCTGTATACAATCTGCTCCATTTCCTTAAGCAGGGCATCAAAATCAAGGCCTTTAGCTTTGGCAATATCGTGCAGCGACAGCTTACGGTCAATATTCTGAATGATGTACAGCTTAAGGCTTGAGTTTGCCCCGGTGGTTTTTACCACAAGGTCGTCAGGGCGGGTAATGTCATTATCGGTAACATAGCGGGCAATAAGGTCTACAAAGTCCTTACCGTATTTTTTGGCCTTGCCTTCGCCCACACCGTGCACGCTGCTCAGTTCCTCAATATTAATAGGATATTTAAGGGCCATATCTTCCAAAGACGGGTCCTGGAACACCACAAACGGCGGAACCCCCAGCTTTTTGGCCACCTTTTTACGCAGGTCTTTCAGCATACCGGCAAGCACCTCATCGCTCACACCCGATGATTTTGCGGCCGTAACCGTGTTTTCATCGTCGGTTTCCTCATAGTTATGGTCTTCCGTCATCAGGAAGCTAACCGGGTTCTTTATAAACTCCTCTCCTTTTGGCGTAAGCTTCAGTATACCGTAGGTTTCAATATCCTTATCCAGGTAGCCCTCTACCAGCACCTGGCGTATGAGCGCCATCCAGTGCTTTTCGTCAAAATCCTTACCCGTGCCAAAAAACGGCTGGGCATCGGTCCTGTGGGCTTTTATAACGGCATTTATCTTCCCGGTAAGGGTAAATATAATCTCTTTAGATTTGTATAGTTGCTTGGTGTCGCGCACCACCTCAAGCACGGTAACCACCTGCTCTTTGGCTTCGGTTTTCTTTTTCGGGTTGCGCACGTTGTCGTCCATATCGGCGCCTTCGCCCGTTTCCTCGTCAAACTCCTCACCAAAATAGTGCAGTAAAAATTTACGGCGGCTCATACTGGTTTCGGCATAGGCCACAACCTCCTGCAATAGCGCAAAGCCTATTTCCTGTTCGGCTACGGGCTTGCCACTCATAAACTTCTCAAGCTTTTCAATATCCTTGTAGCTGTAGTAGGCAAGGCAGTGGCCTTCGCCCCCGTCGCGGCCTGCGCGGCCTGTTTCCTGGTAGTAGCTTTCTAAAGATTTAGGAATATCGTGGTGAATTACAAACCTAACGTCCGGCTTGTCTATACCCATACCAAAGGCAATGGTAGCCACTACCACATCTACATCTTCCATAAGGAACATATCCTGGTGCTTGGCGCGTGTTTTTGCATCGAGCCCCGCATGGTAGGGCACGGCGCTAATGCCGTTTACTTGTAATACCTGTGCAATTTCCTCCACCTTTTTACGGCTCAGGCAGTATATAACCCCGCTCTTGCCCTTGTGCTGGCGGATAAAGCGGATAATATCGCTTTCCACCGTTTTTTGCTTGGGGCGTATTTCATAATACAGGTTGGGACGGTTAAACGATGCCTTAAACGTATTGGCATCGGGCATATCAAGGTTTTTAAGGATGTCTTCCTGCACCTTGGGCGTGGCTGTAGCGGTAAGGCCTATAATTGGCACATCGCCCAGCTGGCTTATAATGTTGCGCAGGTTGCGGTATTCCGGGCGGAAATCATGCCCCCATTCAGAGATACAGTGCGCCTCGTCTATAGCCACAAAGCTAATGGGCACGGTGTTCAGGAACTGGGTATATTCTTCCTTTGTAAGCGATTCCGGCGCTACATACAGCAGCTTGGTTACGCCATCGGTAATATCTTTTTTAACCTGGGCAATTTCGGTCTTGGTGAGCGATGAGTTAAGCACGTGGGCAATACCGGTTTCAGATGAAAGGCTGCGTATGGCATCAACCTGGTTTTTCATCAGGGCTATAAGCGGCGAAACCACAATGGCAGTGCCGGGCAGTACAAGGGCAGGCAGCTGATAGCATAGTGATTTGCCCCCGCCGGTAGGCATAATAACAAATGTATTCTGGCCGGATATAATGCTGCGCACAACATCTTCCTGAAGGCCTTTGAAATTGTTAAAACCAAAATATTTCTTTAACTCTTTATGTAAGTCAATTTCGGTCGCTTTCATTATCTCAATTAAGTGTAATTACATAAATTTGCAGAACATAAAGATACAAAAATCTTTTACATTCGCAACTTTTTAAACATTTCTCAAAGTTGATTGATACTGAACAGATACTGGCTTCTGCCAGAAAAACCATACAGTCTGAAAGTGACAGTATTGCCGCACTGGCACAATATATTGACAACGATTTTGTTGCAATTGCACAGCTTGTTTTTAACACCAATGCCCGTGTTATTGTAACCGGCATAGGCAAAAGCGCGCTTATTGCTGCCAAAATTGTAGCCACCCTTAACTCTACCGGAACGCCGTCGCAATTCCTTCATGCCGCTGAAGCCATTCATGGCGACCTGGGCATGGTGCAGCCCGGCGATGTGGTTATCTGCATCTCTAAAAGCGGCAACAGCCCCGAGATTAAAGTGCTTGCCCCGCTGCTTAAGCGTTTTGGCAATGTGCTGGTGGGCATGACGGCAAATAAAAGCTCGTTTTTGGCGCAGGAATCAGATTACGTACTCCATGCCTATGTAGAGGCTGAGGCCTGCCCGCTAAACCTGGCGCCTACTAACAGCACCACAGCACAGCTGGTTATGGGCGATGCCCTTGCCATAAGCCTTATGGAGCTGCGTGGCTTTACAGCCGAAGACTTTGCCAAATACCACCCCGGTGGCGCATTGGGCAAAAAGCTGCTGCTGCGCGTGGGCGATATGCTCGATGAAACACACCGCCCCGAAGTGGCACCTACTACCGCTATTAAAGAAGCCATACACGAAATTTCAGCCAAACGACTGGGTGTAACAGCAGTTATAGAAAACGGAAAGCTTGTAGGCATTATTACCGATGGTGATATTCGCCGTATGCTTAACGACCGCGACAATATTGCCGGGGTTACCGCTGCCGATGTTATGACCCGAAACCCCAAAACCGTGGCCAGCCACGATATGGTGGTAGATGCTTTTAATACTATGGAAAACCACTCCATTACCCAGCTTATGGTGGTAGATGGCGGCGTGTACAAAGGCGTGCTGCACATTCACGATATTTTAAAAGAGGGGGTGATATAAAAAACTATGGCTAAAACAAAAGGCTTGCTGCTCATTACCCTTTGGCTATTGGCCATGCCTTTTGCGTTTGCACAGGATATTACCGACTTTAAGCAGGTTACACCCACCGCTCAATACAAAAAGAAAGACAACAACATATACTGCCTGCTACAGCATGGCGCACTGGGTGTGCAGCTGGCTATTAACCAAAACAACTGTGGCGAGTACATCTGTTCTGCTGCTATGCAGTTTACCTACAACGGCAAAACCACAGGCCAATGCTTTTCCATTGGCAGGGACAATCCCGAGCGGGAGCTACTGTTTTATTATTCTGAATCGGCAAAGGCCTGGTATATAATCGATGATGTTGAGGCAGATGATGCCGAAGTGTTTGAATTGTATTATATTTCAGGCAGCACGGTAATCTACGAAGGCATCTTTGTTACCAATAATGGCGAGGATGCTGATTATTACCAAAACAACTGGCAATACCCAAGGCCTCTCATAGGCATTGAACGCAAAGACGGCAAGCCTGCTTTAACTTTTACATACGGACCCGAAAACAAAATCCTGAATTTTGAAAAATATACGCCCCGGGTTGGTGAAGAAGGCGAAGAATATAGTGACGAGGAAACTAAAGCGCTGCTACCTGCGTTCAACTGGCAAAAAGGCTTTACCCCTACCCTTAAATACGCAAAGGAATTTGACCTGATGGGCGATGGCGAACCCGAGAAATTTAACATCGACTGGGCTAAAAAAGAAATAACTTACGGCAATACCGATGCTATGATGCTTATTAAAGACGGTAAGGCAAAAGAGTACATCCGCTTTAGCGGAGATACGCTGCTGGTAACCGTTAAGAATAATAAAGAGGTTGAAGACGGCATTTATACCTACCATTTCAGTATTTCTAAAAAATACAATACTGCCGTACCTTTTAAGTACCGGTATTCAAAAAATGTAAAAGGCTGTACCCTCGAAGAAGATTTCTTCCCCATGTATGAAGGCATTATCAATACGCTTGAAACGTTTAGGCTGACAGGCGAATACAGCTTTTGCCACAGCTGCTACGGGCGGAGGTTTACCCTGAAAGACCTGCACAACCGCCTGAAAAACAAAAACCTGACAAACAGTTTCAGTAACCCGTGTATTACCCCGCCGGGATATATGGAAATAATAACACTTACAGAAGAAAACCCAATTACAGCCGATAACGTACAGATGTATAATGATATTGCATTTTACATATCTGAAATTAAACCCGTAAATAAGCAAAGCGAAAGAAATATATCAGAGTCCTCCTTACATTTGCTGCGGCAGATAACCTATAAATTCCCAGACAGGGTGGTAGCATGGCTCAACCTGGCCGATGTGTACTGGAACCAAAACGACAATTACAAAAAGCAGGCCAAAGAGGCCTACAAAAAATACCTGGAACTTATGAAGGCCCAGGGCAAAGACCTGAATAAAATACCCCAGCGGGTATACGACCGTATTAAATAAAAAGAGAATTACCATAAATGGCGAAAAATAAAAAAACAAGCGGCGAAATGTCGTTCCTGGACCATCTTGAAGAACTGCGCTGGCTGCTGGTGCGCAGTACCGTAGCTATACTTATAGGCGGTATTGTGGCCTTTATATTCAGCGGGTTTATTTTTGACCACATTATTTTTGCACCTAAAAGCGGCAACTTTATTACCTACCGCTTTTTTTGCGACCTGGCTAATAAATACGACCTCGACAAAAGCTTTTGCGTTACCGATATTCCGTTCGACCTGATAAACCGCGATATGGAAGGCCAGATAAATACTGATATCTGGACCTCTATAACAGCCGGCTTTATAGGTGTTTTTCCATACATACTCTACCAGATTTGGAAGTTTATAAGCCCCGCCCTGTATGACCGCGAACGCAAACTGGCCGTATGGTTTATCATCAGCACCTCCATACTGTTTTTCCTTGGGGTGTTGTTTGGCTACTACCTTATCCTGCCGCTTTCCATCAACTTCCTTGCAAACTACCACTTAAGTGATTTGGTGGAAAACAATATCGACATAGGTTCATACATCAGCATGGTAAAAACCACCGTTATTGCCTGTGGCCTCGTGTTTGAAATGCCCATAATAATTTACTTCCTGGCAAAGGTAGGGCTGGTTACGGCATCATTTTTGCGAAAGTACAGGCGCTATGCCTACGTATTAATGCTTATAATTGCAGCCGTGGTTACACCGCCCGATGTTATAAGCCAGACTATTGTTACCATTCCGCTGGTAATACTGTATGAGGCCAGCATATTGATTGCGGCACGTATGAACAAACAAAAAACAGAAGAAGCAAATGGCTGATTTAGTACAGGAGTTTAACGACTACCGCCAAAAAATGAACGAAAAGCTCATGGCAGACAACAATAAGGTTATTAAGCGTATTTTTAACCTTGATACCAATGCCTATATGGAAGGTGCCCTGAGCGTGCCCGTAAAAGAGCTTTTGGGCCTTGTGGCAAGCGCCGTTTTGCGCTGCGACGATTGTGTAAAATACCACCTTGAAACCTGCTACAAAGAAGGCCTAACCAAGGAACAGGTTATGGAGGCCATGAGTATTGCCACGCTTGTGGGCGGTACTATTGTTATACCCCACCTGCGCCGCGCCTACGAGTTTTGGGAAGCGCTGGAGCAAAATAATGAATCAGTGTAACAATTAAATACGCAATTCAACAATGGGGTTAATGCATCAATTAAGCAATTGATTAATTGATACATTAAAAAATTAGTACATTGCTACATTCATGAATTGGTACATTAAAAAATTAAAAACATGAAGCTAAGGGCAGACAACTTAGTAAAAACATACAAGGGCCGTACTGTTGTAAAAGGCATTTCGGTAGAAGTAAACCAGGGCGAAATTGTGGGGCTGCTGGGGCCTAACGGAGCCGGTAAAACCACTTCTTTCTACATGATTGTGGGGCTGGTAAAACCCAACAGCGGCAAGATATACCTTGACCAGACCGAGATTACTGATTTCCCTATGTACAAGCGTGCACAACACGGCATTGGCTACCTGGCGCAGGAAGCCAGCGTGTTCCGCAAGCTGAGCATTGAAGATAATATATTGAGTGTATTACAGCTTACCAAGCTTTCTAAAAAAGACCAGGAAGCCAAAATGGAAGAGCTTATAGACGAGTTTAGCCTGCAGCACATACGCACAAACCGCGGCGACCTGCTAAGCGGTGGCGAGCGCCGCCGTACCGAGATTGCCCGCGCCCTGGCAACCGACCCTAAATTTATCCTGCTGGATGAGCCCTTTGCAGGGGTAGACCCCGTGGCGGTTGAAGACATTCAGCGCATTGTGGCACAGCTTAAAGATAAAAACATAGGCATTTTGATTACCGACCACAACGTGCAGGAAACCCTTGCCATTACAGATAAAACCTACCTTATGTTTGATGGCGGTATCCTTAAAGCCGGTATGCCCGAAGAACTTGTGGAAGACGAAATGGTGCGCAAGGTATACCTGGGCCAAAACTTTGAGCTCCGCAAAAAGAAGATTGATTTCCACAAAAAGAAAGACGAGCCTGTATCTGTAGCCACTACGGCAGAAGACGCAAAAGAAGAATAAAAAACAGCCGCTTAAAGCGGCTGTTTTTGTCTGTTATCTTATCGAAATCCAAGTGATTTTACAAAGGCTGCTATCTTATCCGCGCCCTCATCATTAAATGAAATTTCGTCATCTAATAATGGTAAAGATGAGTTTACCCTATTACACATCAAACAAATACTAATGTGTAAAACAACCTTCTTACCCTTATAAAAAACAAGTCCGAAATGAGGCTCAAAGCACCCGGCAGCCGAAGCTGAATATATCTGTTTGTCGCTCAAAAGGGGTTACTATAGCATCCACCTGATTTTGAGACAATGCCTTTCTTGCAATAACGAAAGGAAAAAGCTTGCCTGTTCTGCCAATAATATCAGACGAAACATTTGCCTCTGCTATTTTTTCGTAAGAGCCGTCATAGTCAAAAGCCACTACCCCATCATAATCCAGCGTACTAAATGGCTCACCGGCTTTTACATTAGGTTTTACTTCCTTAATAGTAAAAGGTTTCGAAGTATCAATATAGTCATATTCCGGGCCATGATGTTCGGGCTTTTCATTATAAACCGTATCAGGCTTTGGCGTTTCTGCAACCGGCTTTGTCACATTCTGGCGTACAACCTCAAGCTTTGTGTTTTCCCCACACGATATCAAGGCAAACACACTCAGGGTTACTAATCGCTTCATATTATTTAAACAAAAAACCTTTCGGGGCATACAGGTCGCCTTTATCATACATATTAAGGTAAAGTTTTTTCTTTACGGGGTCGCCTTCAATTTCAACCACATAAACATCAAGCATGCCACCCCATGCAGAATTTTTGGTTTCAAACGGGCAGCAGCTGCCACTGCGGTTGTAGGTTACTTTTTCGCCGTTAGGGCCGGTAAGGCGGTTAAGGTAAGCGCGTTCCTGGGCAGGGCCGTCATTAACACCGCCCACTTTAATGGGGTTGCTTTCGGTATAGCCATAATCAGCAGAAGACGCAGTAGCAGCAGCCTTTTTTGCGCCACCGCAGCCCACCAGCACTACGCCGGCAAGCACAATAAGGAAATTTTTCATATAGTAATAATTGGTTTATACCAAAGCTAACGATTTTCTATTGCCGTTTTGTATGCAGCAGAATAAAAATCAATGCTTTTCTGTCGCGTTATAAAACCCCTGCCAAACGGTATCTTGCTTTATCCATTCCACCGCCTGGTCGGCACCAAATTTTGTAAGATGATCTTTGTCGCGCATATAGGGCTCACCCTGGGTTGACATCCGTTTGTATGGCCTGCGCATCAACTCAACATAATTACCTTTTAACCTGTTGCGCAATAAGGCATCTATTTGCTGTGTATAAGGCTCAAGGTAAAAAATTACGCCACCCTCACCCGTGTAATTACGCGCCAGCACCACCGGATAAGGCACCGTATAGCGCTCTGTTTGCCCAATTACCACCACAGGTATGTTATGCTTTTTAAAGTAAGCCAGCGCCTCATTAAGCCCTTTTAAAATATCTTCAGGAGCCACAATCCGTTGCCCGGCCCAATTGGCAGTAAGCACTACCCCATCTATTTTAGCCGCGTTTTTAGGGATGAAATCATCATACATAAAATCCATAAGCGGGCGCACGTTGTTCTTTTTGGAGTAGTAGCTTGTAAGTGTGGGCAGTGTGGCCGGAGCCGTAGCCTGAAGAAAATGCACACCCGGAAACCCCTCCCTTAGCGACTGGCTAAACTGTGCGGCATGGCTGTCGCCAATAATAAGTATATTGGGTTTTGTATCATCAAAGCACAGGCAGGTTGCCTTGTTTAGTATTTTTGCATCTTCCACAAAGCAAACACCCCGCATAAACTGTTTCTGGAACGGCTTCAGCTTTAGCTGATAGCCTGCCATTTTAAGGGCTTTCGGGTCAAAAAGGGCGCTGTTGGCATTAAAATACCCCAGCGAGAAAAACACCACAAACAACGCCGCCGCCCCAAAGTGAATGTGACGGTTTTTAGCAAACGTAATGCTCTCAATATACCTGTACGACAGGTAAGCCAAAATGCCCGACAGCGCGCAGTAAGCCAACACCATCTTCCATCCAGTGCCCAGTCCATAATATTGTGCAATAACATATACCGGCCAATGCCACAGGTACAGCGAATAAGATATTTTGCCAATAAACTGGAACACCCCCAGCTTTATAACCGAAAAATTATTGTAATTGGCTATGATAATAAGCAGCGTGCCCACTACAGGCACCAGCGTATAAAATCCCGGCCAGGGCAATTGCTCATCAAAAATAAAGTAGCCTGCCAGCACCATGCCGTAGCCGGTTATGGCTGTGCCGC
This sequence comes from Flavobacterium akiainvivens, assembly GCF_001278115.1. Taxonomy (GTDB): domain Bacteria; phylum Bacteroidota; class Bacteroidia; order Flavobacteriales; family Flavobacteriaceae; genus Flavobacterium; species Flavobacterium akiainvivens. The sequence goes on from NZ_LIYD01000005.1 coordinate 2,275,142, forward strand.
GCTGTGCCCAAATGGTTTTAATACGCCCTTCGGCGAAGAACGCCAGGCCGCCCGCCATCATTTCCCAGGCGCGGGTGGGCAGCAGGTAAAACGCCGCGCTGCCGTCATACTGCCACACAACAAGCGCTGTGACAAAACTCAGTACCGTAAGCCCAGTAAACACGCTGCGGTATACCGCCACCTTTTTAAACAGGCGGTTAAACAGCAACAGCATAAACGGATACACAATATAAAACTGCCACTCTGCCGCCAGCGACCACGTATGCAAAAACATATTGGTATCGGTACTTGGGTCAAAGTAAGAAGGTGCGTTTAGCCAATAATAAATATTAGACATAAACAGCACACTTGCCGAACCGTTATTGAGTACCGCCTTATAATCATTCGGAAAGTAAAAGAAAAAACACGCACCGCACACCACAGCTATCATAAACAACAGGGCGGGCACAATGCGTTGCAGCCTGCGGGTAAAATACTCTATAAATATGAAACTACCCTTAGCCACTTGCCCCATTACGGTGCGGCTCATAAGGTATCCGGAAATAACAAAAAAGGCATCTACCCCGGCAAAGCCCCCCTCAAAACCCGCTACCTTATAATGAAATAACAGCACACCCAGTATAGCAATAGCCCTGAGCCCGTTTATATCATACCTAAAGTTTGCGGGTTGTGCCATAGGCTATTTTATACGCAGGGTTTTAAGCTCTTCAACACTGCCGTTAAAAATATTTACATCCACAAGGCCCTCTATGCCTTTAATGGCAGCCCTGTCGGTAAATTGCCAAAACTGCCACTCGCGGTCTATTTCAAGCGGGGTATAGTGCGCAATCCATAGCTTGTAATTGCCAAACTCCTTCTTCAAAAAGTCAGCATGAAAACTCTTGCCGCTGTATATAATGGGCTTTACGCCATAGTAACGTTCCACTGTACCCAGCCAGCGCTTAAGTCCGGTCTTCAGGCTGTCCATGCTTTGCTGGCTTGGTATTTTTTCAATATCAAGAACCGGCGGCAGGTCGCCCTTACGCAGGCGCACGGTTTTAATAAAGTTTTCTGCCTGCTCCATAGAATTTTCATTAGGGCGGTAATAATGGTATGCCCCTCGGATAAAACCGCCTTTAAGAGCCTTTCTCCAGTTACGGCCAAACTCATTATCGGCGCCGTCTTTGCCCTGTGTGGCACGTATAAACACAAAATCAAGCGGAAAATCGCCCTTGGCACGGTCTATACTGTCCCAGTTTATTTTGCCCTGGTAGTGCGACACATCTATACCAAACGCCTTGCCTTTGTGGCGGCCTACTATTTCATAAATGCGCAGGTCGGCAATTTTACGTTCATCTTTAGTAAGGGCCTCAATGCGCTTATTGGTCTTAAACCCCAGGTAGTATAAAAACCCGTGGCGGTAGCGGTAGCCCACCACCACAAGCGCAGCTATAAACAAAAGCAGGAACGAGTACTTAAGTATCGCTCCTGTATTATTTTTTTTGGAAGATTTAGGTTTGCGTGCCGTTGTGCCTGCTTTGCGCGGGGCGGCAGGTTTTCTGGCTGGTGTTTTTTTAGGCGCCGGGCGGCCCATTATACCGGTTGTTTAACAAACAACGACAGCACTACATAAAACAGTATAATAAGCGGTATAGCTGCATATTGCAACAACGCCAGCGCCACGGCAGAAACCACAAGGAAGATAACCTGTGTTTTGTGCGTTTCCCAGTCAAAGTGCTTTATTTTAAGCGAAAACAGGCGAATATTGCTGTTTAGCAAAAAGGCACTCAACAGGCATATACCGGCCAGTACAAACGGGTTGCTCAGCATTTCAAACACAAAGCCATCGCCATCGCTGTGGCTTGATATTAGCGGAAGGCTCATAATAAACAATGAGTTAGCAGGCGTTGGCAGGCCAATGAAAGAATCGGTCTGGCGGGTATCTACATTAAATTTCGCCAGCCTGTAGGCAGATGCCAGTGTTATAATAAAGCCCACATAAGGCAGTATGCCTATGTAAAAGTTTTCCTGCTGCAGGTTAATCTCCACGTTTTCCAGGCGGTTATTTGCTATCTCTACAAGAAACTGAAACATAACCAGGCCGGGCACCACGCCGCTGGTTACCATATCGGCCAGCGAGTCGAGCTGTAGGCCAATAGGGCTTTGCGCCTTTAGCACACGTGCGGCAAATCCGTCCCAAAAATCAAAAAATATGCCTATGGCTACCCACATAAACGCCATGCGGTAATCGGTATTAAAAGCATAGATTAAGGCTATAAGGCCCGATGAAAGATTTAAAAGGGTAATAATGTTTGGCACGTGTTTCTTAAAAGCCATACTACAGGATTAGTTTATTAGCACAAAGGTAACACAATAAGTTATTAGAAATAGAGTTTAGTAATTGAGAATTTTATACAATATTTGCACAAAATACCCGTGTTGAAAAAACTACTTTTTGTAATAACCTTATCCCTGCCGTTAGCCGCAACTGCCCAGGCCGTTAGAAAGTACTCTAACGAGTTTATGAGCATTGGCGTAGATGCCGCGGCACTGGGCATGAGCAACGCGGTAACGGCCAGCAGCGGCGATGTTAACTCCGGTTACTGGAACCCCGCCGGCCTTATGGAGGTTAAAGACAGCGAGCTTGCGCTGATGCATGCCAGTTATTTTGCCAATATTGCACAGTATGACTATGCCGCCTATGCCATGAATATTGACGACCGCAGTGCATTGGGCATTTCGGCAATACGCTTTGGGGTAGACGATATTTTAAACACCACCCAGCTTATTGACAGCGAAGGCAATATAGACTACAACCGCATAAGCCTTTTTTCTACTGCTGATTATGGTTTTACCGTAAGTTATGCCCGCATGGCAAAGCTCGACGGTTTTAACTGGGGTGTAAGCGCCAAGGTTATCCGCCGCGTTATTGGCGATTTTGCCAACTCATGGGGTTTTGGATTTGATTTGGGATTCCAGTACAAAAGCCAGAGCAACTGGAAAGTGGGCCTTATGCTGCGCGATATTACCACCACCTACAACGTATGGACTATTGACGAAGAGGCCTTTGAAGCCATAAGCGGCGCCATACCGGGGCAAAACCAGGAACTGCCCGAAACTACCGAGATTACCATACCAAAGGCACAGCTGGGCATAGCCAAAAAGTTTGAATTCCACGGCGATTATAGCCTACTGGGTGCGCTAAACTTCAACATGCAGTTTGCAAAAACCAACGATATTGTAAACCTTGATTTTGTAAGCATAGACCCGGCACTTGGCTTTGAATTTGGCTACCTTGACATGGCATTCCTTCGTGCCGGTGTGGGCAACTTCCAGAACGAAACCCAGCTTGACAACTCGCGCACCATGACGTTTCAGCCCAACATAGGCCTGGGCTTCAGGTACCGTGGCATACAGGTAGACTATGCCCTGACCGATATAGGCGACCAAAGTGCGGCTTTATACAGCAACATCTTCTCTCTTAAGGTAGATTTGAGTATCTTTAGGCACTAAAAACAAATCGCCATGCGCATCCTGAAGGTATTACCTATCCTGATTGCTACCCTTTTATTTTCAGTTAAAACCATTGCACAGCCTGCGCTAACACAACAGGCGCAAATAAGCCTGCTTACCTGCGGTGCCGGCAATGAACTGTACTCTATTTTTGGGCATACCGCAATAAGGGTAAACGAGCCGTCATTAGGTATAGATGTGGTGTATAACTTTGGCACCTTTGATTTTGATACCGGCAACTTTTACCTGAAGTTTGTAAAAGGCGACCTCCAGTATTATGTTTCAGCCAGTACCTATGCCGATTTTGTTTATACCTACCAATACTACAACCGCGATGTGCTGGAGCAAAAGCTAAACCTTACACAGGAACAAAAGCAGCAAATATCTAACGAGCTGTATAAAAGGTTTTCTTCTGACGAAAAATACTATACCTACAAGTTTTTCGACCGTAACTGCACCACCATGGTGGGCGATATACTTGAAATGTATGTACCCGGAAAGCTTTCTATGAAAAATAGCGATGCCGGCCGCACCAACCGCCAGATTATTTACAGCCGCCTTAACAACAAGTTTTATGAAAACCTGGGCATAAGCCTCATCTTTGGCCACAAGACTGACCTGGAGCAGTACAAACTGTTCCTACCCACCCATCTTATGGAAGGCGTGGCAAATACCGCCACACCACAGGGTGCGCTGGCCCCACAGCCTGTAACCGTTTTTAAAGCCACTACAGAGCCTGAAACATCAGTTTGGAACAACTACTACACCTATGCTGCCGTTTGCCTGGTGCTTATGTATTTTAGCCGCAAACAGCTGGTGCAGCGTTCGCTACTGGCCATCTTTGGCTTATTAGGCATTTTCTTTACATTTGTTGGCTTTTATTCTTTTCATGAAGAGATTACCCAAAACTATAATGCACTACTTATAAACCCGCTCTTATTGCTTGTACTGGTGTTTATTTTTGCAGGCAATGCTAAAGCCGCTAAAATTACGGCATGGATTTGCCTGGCCTGCACAGCGCTGTATCTTGTGCTGATGCTTAACAAGCCCCACCTGATTGCGGTGTTGCCGCTTATGGCGCTTATAATTTTACTGCTGCTGGAGGTATTGGGCATTAAATACCATAAAAACAAAGCCGTGAAATAAATGCCTTAAAAGGTTTTGCTATTTTTGTACAACAATTTATAAACTTCTCACTTTGCTATTCTTTAAAAAACCTAAAGCCCGGCTGGCCGACCTAATACCAGATGGTTATGTAGACATACATTCTCACCTCCTGCCCGGCATTGACGACGGCAGTAAAGACAATAATAACAGTCTGGCGCTTATAAACAGCCTTAAAGAATATGGTTTTGGCCAGTTTATAACCACCCCACACATACTTACCGGCGTGTATAATAATACCCGCGAAGGCATATTAGCCGTAGAGGAAGCTACAAAAACATTCCTTACCGGCCAGGGCATAACCCAACCTTTTAAAGCCGCTGCCGAGTACCTTATGGACGACAGTTTTTTAAACCTGGTTAAAAGCGGCAAGCCGCTCTTAACCTTAAAAGACGATTATGTTTTGGTAGAAATGTCTTATATAAATCCACCCATGCAGCTATATGACTGCATATATGAGTTGCAGCTTGCAGGATATAAACCCGTACTGGCACACCCGGAGCGCTATGTATTTTATCACTTAAAACCAGAAGAATACACTAAGCTTAAAAAATCAGGATGTAAATTTCAGCTTAACCTGCTTTCGGTTACCGGCTATTATGGCAAGCCTGTTTTTGAAATTGCTCAAAAGCTTCTGGAGGATAATATGATTGATTTTACCGGTAGTGACACACATCATGAGCGCCATACCGATGCCTTTAAAAACCCGGTACTTTTAAAAAACACAGACAAACTAAAAAAAGTACTGGAAAACAACTCACATTTTAGTCTTTAATATTTAAAACCGCTATCTAAACAAAAGCGCTTTAAAATGAAAATATTGGTTACCGGCAAAAACGGACAATTGGGCCAGGCTTTACAGGCGTTGGCCGAGAAACAAAGTAAAATCGAATTTGTTTTTACAGACTCTAAAGAGCTTGATATCACCAATAGTGAAAGGCTAAAAAAGATATTTAGCAAACTAAAACCGGATTTTTGCATTAACACCGCCGCCTACACCGCCGTAGATAAAGCCGAAACAGAAAAAGACACCGCTTTTGCCATTAATGTTACGGGTGCCAAAAACCTTGCTGAAGTATGTAAAAAACACGGCACCACGCTAATACACATTTCAACCGATTTTGTATTTGACGGCTCAAAAAACACACCTTACACCGAGGCCGAAACAACCAACCCACAGGGTGTATATGGCCTTACAAAAAGAGATGGAGAAATTGAAATAGAAAAAGCCATTAAAGAATACTATATCATAAGGACATCTTGGGTGTACTCTGAATATGCCAATAATTTCATGAAAACCATGATAAGGCTGAGCAATGAAAGAAATACCCTGAATGTTGTAAATGATCAGGTAGGCACACCTACAAATGCTAACAACCTTGCAGCGGCGCTTGTATCAATAATACTTTCAGATAAAAAGGCTTATGGCATCTATAATTTTAGCAATGAAGGTGTAGCATCATGGTATGATTTTGCCAAAGAAATCCTCAGGGTTAACAACATCTCAATAAACCTGAAGCCAATACCTTCTTCGGCATACCCTACACCGGCAAAAAGGCCACCGTACAGCGTTCTTGACAAATCAAAGATAAAAGACACCTTTGGCATTGAAATAAAAGACTGGAAAGACGCGCTGCAACCCTACAAAGGTTAAACCGCTTACTAACACTGCTACTAAACGTTTTACAAAATAAAGAATGGGCTACTTTCAAAAAAGGTAGCCCATTCTTTATTTTGTAAAAAACCCCGGGCTGATTCAACAGAATCAGCCCGGGGTTTATATAAAAGCACTATGGCTTATTTTCCAAAAATTTTGTCTTTCCAGGTTTTTGGTTTTTTAACATCAGGTCCGTAGCCATAACCATAACCATAGCCGTAGCCATAACCGTAGCCATAACCGTAGCCATAACCATAGCCTTTCTTGCCACCAACATCGTTAAGAAGTACCGCCATGCCAGGTAATTTATTTTCTTTATAAAGCAATTGTGGCACACCAAGCATACGCTTGTCAAGGTGGTGGGCACGCACAACATATACAAAGGTATCTGCATATTTGGCAAGAATAAGAGTATCTGTTACCAAACTTACCGGCGCAGTATCAACTACTATATAGTCGTATTCTGTCTTCAGTTTTGCAAATAGCTCTTCTACCTTTTTACCCATCAAAAGCTCAGCAGGGTTAGGAGGAATAATACCCGGCGGAAGTATATAAAACTGGTCAAAACCTTCTTGTTTAATAATATATGGATTAATCTCTGTGTCTTTAGACGAAAGATAATTAGTAAGGCCTTTAGACGGAATATTTACATACTCATCAAGCTTAGGATTTCTTACATCCATCGCAATAAGTAGTGTTTTCTTACCAGTTAACGCAACAGTAGCAGCAAGATTTACTGACACGAAAGTTTTACCCTCTTTAGGTATAGTTGAAGTTACAAAAATTGTTTTTGCCTGCCCTTCAGGAATATTACCCAGCATAAATTCAAGGTTTGTCCTTACTATCCTTAATGATTCGGCAGTAGCAGAGCGGCTATGCTGGCTTACAAGCTCGCTGTTAAACTCAGATCTTGGAACATCACCCAAAAACGGCAATTTATTTTTCTCAATATCTTTATAAGAGTGTACTTTTGTGTCAAGTATTTCTAAAACATATATTATACCAAAAGGTATAAGTAGCCCCACAACCAACCCAAATAAATACATCGCCTTCCTTTTAGGGGCAACAGGTACAGGATTAGCATAAGCCTCATCAATAACTTTTGCATTTGGTGCTGTAACAGCAAGCGTTATGGCATTTTCTTCCCTTTTTTGAAGAAGGTATATATAAAGCGATTCTTTAACTTTTTGCTGACGGTCAATACTTCTAAATTGTTTTTCCTGTGTAGGCGCCTTAGCTATCTCGCCTCCCAGCATATCTTCCTGCCTTTTTAAATCTCTCAGTGTTATCTGAATAGATGACTTAAGATTATTAAGGCTTTCCACAATACCAGCCCTCAATCCATTTATCTGGCCGTCAATATTTTTAATTGTAGGGTTTTCGGCAGTAGCACCAACACTAATACGATTTCTGTTCAGTATTAAATTATTGTATTGAGTAATAAGCCCTGTAATCTGAGGGTCAGGAATAATGTTAGCCGGTATAACATCTTTATTGCTCTTTTTTGCCATAAAATCAATAAGAGCCTCGGCAACCTTAAGCCTTGTACTTGTCTCTATATATTGCTTATCATACTGACTTGCCGTATTAATAGACAACTGAAAATTTGAAGCAATATCAGTAAGCTTGTTTTGCTGCTTGAAAATCTCAACTTTAGATTCTACTTCATCCAGCTCTCCAGTTATTGCCCCAAGCCTTTGATTAATAAAAATATCAGTATTACGGGCAACCAGGTTTTTATCATTAATAGCATCTTCATTATACTTTTGTATAAGCATATTAAGAAAATCAGCCCCTTTATCAGGAACGTTATCTGTAAGCACTAATGTTAAAACACTACTAGTAAGTTTATCTACAGGAATAACAGATAGCTTATTTTTATAAATATTGGCAATATTATTAAGCGACTGGAAATGAACACCAATAACATTTTCTTTCTTTAAAACATTATAAACCTCCGGCTCGAGATTAAACAAATTATTGGTAATAACCATATTACCCTCTTTAAACTTTACTTTTTTGCCAAAATTATATGTTCCAACATTTTTATTATCTGCATTAGACAACTGATAACTATTGTCATTTAAAATCTTAACATAAAATATTGTATCTGGATGTATTTCATAAAAATCTTCAGACATATTAAAGAAATTAACCTTTATAGGTAATTCATTATACATCTCAACATCCCTTAAACGGCCTTTTCTATAGTATGAAATAGAAAAATTCAGTGAATCTACTGCATTTTTTATAAGGGTTCGGGCTTGTAATACCTCTATTTCATTTATAACATTATTTTTAATCCCCCCCATAAGGCCAAGATCGCTAAAGGCCGAGAGTTCAGAGGCTGCAGGTCCTTTTTTATCATCCTTAATAAGTATAGTTGTAGAGATGCTATATACAGGAGTAGAATACCGAACATATAAATAACTAACCATAAGGCACAATACAACACTTATGGCAAACCACCTCCAACGTATAAGATACTTATTAAGAAGCTCTTTAAAATTAATTTTCTCTTCCTGCTCAGGTGCAGAATTAAATGAATTTAGATTTATATTTTGCATATTTACGAGCGAACAATTAGTGCAACAACAGTAATTAACAAAGATACACTCGATATAATAACCGTAGTGTTGGGGCCAACAGCCGAAGAATTTACCTTAATCTGGTTAGGCTGCACATATACAATATCATTTTGCCTAAGGTAGTAAAAATCAGATTTTACAAAATCAGCCGAAGTAATGTCTACATAATTATATGTTTTAACCCCGTCAATTTCGCGTATTATCATAATATTACTCCTGTTGCCATAAATAGTTAGGTCTCCCGTGCGGCTAATAGCTTCAAGCAGCGTTATCCTTTCTGTGGCCATATCTATAACACCCGGCCTTACAACTTCTCCCAGCACCGAAACTTTAAAATTCATAATCCTAAGGTTTACTATAGGAGAGTTTATGTATTTTTTTATCTCTTTTACTAATTTTTCCTGGGCCTGTACTTTTGTAAGCCCACCTACCTGTATAGAACCAATCACAGGAAATTCTATAAAGCCTTTAGCATCTACAAGATAATTCTGGTACCTTACCTGTGCATTTACAACATCCATACTTGTAGCGCTGGCAGCCATAGTTGCCGCCACCGGCAAGTTAAAAGGCAATGCTGCCTCAAGGTCTGGAGCAGAAACAACAATCATTAGCAGGTCATCCGGTTGCAATTTTGTCTCAAACAGCGCAGGGTCTTGACTAAGAGTGTTAACGTTTTGCAGATAAATTACATCTTTCTTTGAAGCGCAGGAGCAAAATGCCATGAACATAAGGCATATTACAATTTTCTTTATCATTTTTTGGTTTTTAAAATTGTAACTAGGAGATTAGTTTGTTTTTCTAAGTTTGGCAAAGATAGTATTTTGAACGACATAAAAAACATACTTCTAATATTTTACAAATTAATAAAAGACTGCTAAAATAAGTATACTGTTGTAAGCATTTCACTTCCGCAAGCCGTTAATTTAAACTTCAATACTTAACAATTATAAAATCATTTCTAATAGGATTATAAAAACCTCACACTTTACTCCTTACCTTATATATAAACTACAAATGGTTAACAATAAAAAGCATCATCAGCAAACCTTTTGCCTGTTATAGTGTAAAATATAATTTTCAGGTCAAGCCAAAACGATTGTTTTTTAAAATAACACAAATTTATCCTAACCTTATCAGGAAACAACACTTCGTCATTATACCTTAAAGGGTTAGGCTGTGCAGCCAAATCATATTCTTCATTCCAGTATTTAAGATTTGAAGGACCTGTAAGGCCCGGCTTTAGTTGCAACACAAGCCTGTCGTCTCCCACAAGGGTATCATAATATCCCGGTATATCAGGCCTTGGCCCTACAGCACTCATGTCTCCTTTTAAAATATTGATAAACTGTGGCAGCTCATCAATTTTATAATCACGCATAAACCTGCCCAGCCTTGTTATTGTCCACTTGCCTTCCGGCGAAACAGAGGCAATACTTCTAAGCTTATATATAATAAAAGGCCTGCCATACTGGCCAATTCTTTTTTGCTTAAAAATTCCGTTTTTGCGGGTATCTAAAGTAGCCAGCAAAAAAAACAATACAATTGCCCAACCGGCCAGCAAAAGCCCCGTTAATGCAAAAAATATATCAAACCCCCTTTTTAGCATAAAACTACACAACTTTTCTTAAGCACATTATCCGCCGGCTTTATGCCATTTAAAAACACTTTCTTTTATACGTTCTTTTTCTGCACCTGTAAGATTTGAACTTGAGGGCAAACAAAGGCCTGTATTAAAAATATCCTGGGCAACCGTATTGCCAAAATATAAAGCATCTGAAAACACGGGTTGTAAATGCAAAGGCTTGAATATGGGGCGCGAATCTATATTATCAAGCAGCAGGTGCTGCATTAATGACATATTACCCCCTTCCTTACTAACAAGAACAGTGGTTAGCCAGTAATTACTGTAAAACATCTTATCATCCGGAGATTCAAAAACACTAACATCCGGCATGCCTGCAAACAGCTCTTTATAAAAAACGTGGTTATTACGGCGCTGCTGTATACGCTCTTCAAGCACTTCCATCTGGCCACGACCTATACCGGCAAGCACGTTGCTAAGCCTGTAATTATACCCTATCTGAGAATGTTGATAATAAGGAGCCGGGTCTTTTGCCTGCAATGCTAAAAAAACAGCCTTCTCTTTTACAGCCGGGTCTTTACTTACCAAAGCACCGCCTAAGGCCGTAGTTATTATTTTATTTCCATTAAAAGACAGTATAGATAAATCTGCAAAGGTTCCGCACTTTTGCCCATTATACTTACTGCCAAGCGCTTCGGCACTGTCTTCTATAACTGTAATATTGTATTTTAAGGCAATTTCATGTATTTCTTTTGCTTTGTAAGGCATTCCATATACATGCACCGCAATAATAGCTTTAGGTTGTTTTCCTGCAGCAATGCGGTTTTTAATAGCTGTTTCCAGCGCTTGTGGGCATATATTCCAGGTTTGTGGTTCACTATCTACAAATACCGGCGTTGCCCCCATATAAACAATGGGGTTTGCACTGGCTGCAAAAGTAAGCGACTGGCAAATCACTTCATCACCTTTTTGCACACCTAACACAATTAAGGCCATATGTATGGCAGATGTACCCGAGTTCAGCAATGCAACATGAGAACCGTTGCCAAGGTAATTTTCAAGGTCAGATTCAAAACCATCTACATTTTCACCAAAGGCAAAAAGCCTGTTTTTAGCAAATGCATCATCAATATATTTTTGTTCCTGACCAGAAGAATGTGGCGAAGAAAGCCATATCATAGGCTGCTCCATAACTTAAAGTTTTTAAGCCAAAAGATAGTTATTTTTAATAAGCTTTGTCCTCTCCTTTAAAAATATTCCACACTGTAAGATAAATAATTTTGATATCCAGGAAAAAGCTCCAGTTTTCAAGGTACCATATATCATAACTTACCCTGTTTTTTATATCAAGATCAGTTTCTATCTCACCCCTGTACCCATTAACCTGTGCCCATCCGGTAATACCCGGCTTTATAAGCTGCCTTACCAGGTAATTATTAATTATTGCCTGATATTGGGCATTTTGCACCGTCATGTGTGGCCTTGGCCCTACAATAGACATATGTCCCATAAGCACATTCCAAAACTGCGGAAATTCATCAAGGCTGGTTTTCCTTAAAAAACTGCCTATTGGGGTTATCCTCCTATCGCCCTTTGTGGCCATAACCTTATCAGAATCGTTATTTACATACATACTCCTGAACTTAAGGCACCAAAATTCCTTCCTGTCCCTGCCCAGCCTTTTTTGCCTGAACAGCACCGGCCCCTTAGAGCCCGACTTAATAATAAGTGCAATTATAGGGAAAAGCCAGCTGCATATAAAAATCAATACAAAAAGACTAAAAACAATATCAAATGTGCGTTTTGTAAATTTGTTATATGTTTCTTCCAGCGGCTCTTTACGTAAAGATACAGTGGGTATATTTCCAAACTGTTTAAACTCATACCTGTTATAAAACTGAAAATGGAAATCAGGTATAATACGAACACGTATGCCCGCTTTATCTACCATATATGTTATTTCTTCAATCTCCCCAATTGTTATACCCGGAGTTGCAATAATAACTTCGTTAACAATGCTTGTATTTAGGAAAGAAGGCAAATCACATTTTTCTCCCAAATATTTGATAGACGTATCTTCTTCTTCAGCCCCATCTTTAAAATAGCCCAATATATCGTAACCTAAATGTGGGTTTGTATTAACCAGCTTGTAAAATTGTTCTGCATTGCTACCGTTGCCCAGTATTACAACATGCCTTAAGTTATAGCCATGTTTGCGCAAATACATTACAAACCTGTTAATAATATATTTTTCTGTAGCAAAACAAAGAAGCAACATTACCGGATATAAAAACACAAAATTATATGGAAGGAACGGCTGCGTAAAATAAGAAACTACAACTATTGCTATATCAAGGATAATTATCCCTTTAAGTGTTTTATAAATTTCCAGCGAAAAACCGGGCTTTACTCTGTTTTCATTATATAGCTTATTAGATGTTCCGCTAAAAAACCAAGTGGTAAGCAAAACAATAAGCAAAAACAATTTAGCCTTTGTATGATCGGTAAAGGTACCGGGATCCAGGCAGTATATACATAAAACATATGTAAACCCTACTACCGTCAGGTCAGCAATAAATCGTAGCAGGGAGATTTTATTTAGGTAAGGTTTCATCAATATACTTTTTAATTCTTAAGAGCCTTGACGATTTTCGAAAAGTAATTCTTTTTTTTATAGTTTTTATCAAAGATTTGCGGGTATTCTTTACAATTACAATCTCTAGGAACATAGCTATCTGAATCTCCAACATTCCAAAAAGTTATACCATACCTCTGTTTTGGAGCTACAATATTTTTATATGTATTAATTACATCTGCAAACTTTTGCATTTGGGCTTCAACAGATGATTCATCTTGCACGTATTGCTTATCTGACCAGTTACCATTAACAATAATTGTAAGCTCAGATATATGAACATAAAGTCCTGTAGAAGCAATATCTATAAGCGCCTCTTCTATCTTGTCTTTTTTTAAATTAACATTTGTATGAAACTGGGCTCCTATTCCATGAATTGGTACATTTTCATTAACTAAAGACAAAATAAACTTATTTATTGCCTTATTTTTTTCAGGAAATCGTTCCTGACCATAATCATTATAAAATAAAATGGCATTTGGATCGGCTTTATGAGCATAAATAAATGCTTTTTTGATATAATCTTTACCTAAATGCTCATACCAAATATTTTTCCTGAAATCCCCATTGTCTTCAAAGGCTTCATTAACTACATCCCAAGAGTGCACTTTTCCTTTAAAATGTTCTACAACTGTAGTTATATATTTATTTAAAAGAATGTCCCAATCATGCCTGCTCCCTTTAAAACTTGTTACCCATTCTGGCACAGCCCGATGCCATATTAGTGTATGCCCATGAATCCTTTTACCGCTATTAATTGCAAATTCAACAATACTGTCAGCATCTTTAAAAAAATAAACATCCTTTTGCGGTGCAAGGCGGTTCATTTTCATCATATTAGCCGGGGTAATACTATTAAATTCCGTCTCAACAATTTTCCTATATTGTTTGTTTCTTTCAAAAGGATCTTTTTCTATAGCGACACCTATTTTAAAAGGAGAAACGCTTTGCAATTTAACACTTTTAAACTTATGAGGCTCCTCTTTATTACCTGAACACATAGCAAGCAATATTAAGCATGTACTCAAAACTAAAATCTTTAATCTGCTTAACATAAATCTTTATTTAGGAAACATAATCTTCTAACTTACCCTTGGTAAAAATATTACACTTACCCTCTATTGTAGCATCTATAACTTCGCGTCCATTCTTTTTATAGAAATCCCTTGCAATAGCATAACCTAATTCAGATTTTACCAGGTCAGGTAAAACCCACTTCATACCCTTTGGAAAATAGTTAGGATCAAAATGGCTTTCATCCTTGTCTTGTGTTCTAATTTCAGCTTTACCGGCCAAGCCTGTTTCTTTAAATGAATGGTCCATCCCTAAAATAACCACTTTACTAAACCCCATAAAATAAGCCAGCTGAAGGCATACAAAAGTTACTGTACCACCTGTGTTTGCCGGCAATGTAATATCTGGCTGGAATTTAAATTGTATATCAAATGATTCCTTAAGATAAACAACATTTGAAATCTTATTTCTTAAACGCCAATTTACAAATCCCGGAATTTGAAGATTAGAAAAGTCTTCACTAAATCTATCCAAAACTGTTTCTTCTATACATACAAGATAGTTGGGTTTAAAATCTAATTGGGGAAATTTTATGTAAAACCTATTCATACACATTACATTCTTCCCTTTAAGTAAACTCAAGTCTGTTTTATTTATTGACGGACCATTTGCTAACAGGAAAAGAGTTTCTCCGCTATATTTATTTTTAAAAGACAATAATTTTTTCCTGTTATCTCTTCCCATTGCCGAATATCTCCAGGCAATATAATGTGGTATTTCGCGCAATCTTCTAATAATAGCAGGTATAACACGTTTAGGGTTAAGTCTTGTCCTGTCAAACATATTTAAAATTTTATATTAATGTCTATTTACAATTTACTTTTAAATGGATCTTTATATGATTTAAATTTTTGTTTTAAAATAAATAAAACAAATGGCAAATCATCTACCAAATATCTTTTCCACAACCTTTTTGGTTCTTTAAAAAGCCTAAACAGCCATTCTAAATACAAAACCTGAAAAATTCTTGGCGCTCTCTTTATATTACCGGCTTCAAAATCAATGGTGGCTCCCAAGGCCAGAATAAGATCAACACCTGACAACATATTTTTATATTTTATAATCCACTTCTCTTGTTTTGGAGCCCCTACACCCACGACTAGCACATTAGCCCCAGATTGTTTAATCATATGAACTATTTTTTCACATTCAATCTCATTTTTTTCAAAACCAAAAGAAGGCGAGTGAGCTTCAACAACCATTAACCTTCCTACTTTAGAATTTATATTTTGCATTGCTTTTTTAGCAACGCCTTCGGCGGCTCCCAAAAGAAATATCTTTATCTCCTCATTATCTTTATGAAAATTATAAAATGCAGGTAAAAGTGAAGAACCAGGTATCACTTCCGCAAAAGGTGTCCCTAAAATTTTACCCGCTACACCAACTATTTTACTGTCGCATATTATCCAGTCTGCTTTAGCATAGCAGTCATAAAATTCTTTATCCTTTTGTAATTTTACTAAATGATCAACATTTGGCGTAAAAACAACACCTTGCTTTAAATCCTTCAGCAAATCGTTAAGCTTTATAGATTTGATATCGGTATTTAAAATTTTTATATCCATAAATAATGATTTAAAAACGCATGCTTTAGTTAGTCAGTGCAACCTCTTCCCTCTCTATCTTTTTAGTGTAATATCCTATTATAAAAGCAAAAATATTTACGGCAAAAAACAGATAGATAACATTTTGGTAATAAAACCCAAACATTGTTTCCGTTATTCCAACAAGATTAAAAAACAAAATATTGGATAAAAAAATGTATGCCATATTACGGCTAGAATTCCATATTTTTTTAATTATCCTAATAATATAATATTGAATTATTGTAAACAAAACTACACCTACATATCCATTATCATAAGTTAACGAAAGTATTGTATTATGGGGGTGTACATATTGTGAATTCTCTTTTGAACCAAAAATATACTCCCATTCCAAAGACCTTCCTGACACATAATGGCCATATTCTCCATAACCAAAGATATGCTGGCTTTTAAAAGTAAGAAATTCTGAAACCGCAGGAAGCCATATTAAAAGACGACCATTACCTGTTAGCAAATCTTCAGATGACCGGGAAACCGATGCACCATAGCTTGTTGTGGCCAAAAAATTTAAAACCCATATTACAATAAAGGGCCCTATAAATCCCAGTAAAGGAATTATCCATAAAAATCTTGGAGACTTGGACTTTGCATAAAAAAATTTTATTAAACAAAAAATAATTAACGCATAAAATATTGGTCCGCGGCTATCAGTTAGTAAAAGGGTAAAAATACAGGCAATAATACCATACAAAAATGTTTTTTTGTATATTTTAATTATTCCCCACCCCACGAAACTAATAACTAATAAAATGCCTATCAACGAACCATATGCATTAATACCCGCAACTAACGGAAACCTTACCCTATCCACAGAAATACCAAAATATGAAAGCATAAGTGTTTTCCCTATCGATTCTTCATCGTATGGGCCTTTAAAGCCTATTAGGTACATTACAATATTTAAAACAATAAATAAAATAATAGGTTTATAGACTGTATTGACAAATGCATATAATGCACCTTTATTTATATTTCTGTAAATTTGTATAGTAAAGGCAAAAATAAACGAAAGAAACGTTAAAACCTTAAATACTTTATATAATTCAGTCGATTTTTCCCAACCAGAAGTGAGTATTCCAAATGAAACTAAAAATGCAAGCATTAAAGGTAAGATTATAGGCTTGAACATTCTAGAATCCCATTTAACTACATCTCTAAATCCAACCAAAAGAAAAAGAATAATAGGCAATACCCTTAGGACACTTCCGTTTGGAATAGCATCATAATTAACTAAGAGCGAGAAAATTGCCATTGAAAAAAGCGTATCCATTTATTTACAAATTACTATAAATTTTTCTCATCAAAACTTTTCTTACCTAATTTACATCTTGTTAAAAAAAGATGCTTTTATCCAAAACTTAAAAAAGCTAAAACTTTTTCTATAATTAATTTTCTCTCTCTTCATTTTATCAAGCATAGTATTTATATACTCATGATGATCAATTTGATTAAGAAGGGTATTTTTATGATTTTTATTCATTATTCCAGAATCATTATTTCCATGCCTTCTGTAATAAGTAAGCGGATTTGGCAAACTTTTAGTTTCTCCATAATAAGGAGACAGCCTTGAAACCCTAACATCTGGCCAAACACGCCAAAAATTATCTTTTACAATGGGCAACATCTTTGAGAGATAACCTCTTGAAAAAGACATTGTACTAGTAGGATTAAAAAAAGCAGTATAGTTTTTTTTGCGGTAAAGCGTTTTGTAATCTATATTTTTTACACTGTAGTCTACTATCCTTGTTATTTTGCCATCTATATATTCATTATAAGCATGCTGTAAAAAAACTAAATTATTATTCCTTTCAAACTCTTCTTTTACAGTTTTGATTTTATCTTTATCAAAAAAATCATCACTATCCAGCAAACAAATAATATCTCCGGTTGATTCTTTAAAAGATATATTTATGGCATTTGCTTGATTAAAGGCAGGCTTTTCACCAAAGTTGGTGTTACTGATTATCTTAACAAAACTATACTTTGAAGCTATTTCTATCGAGTCATCAGATGAGCCATCATCATATAAAATAACCTCATCTGCTTTTACAGATTGAGCCTCTAAAGAATCCAGGCATTCTTTAAGATACCTGCCATAATTATAATTATTTATCAGAACACTTACTTTCATAAACATCAATTACTCGTTAAATTAGTTTTAGGTTTAGAAACTGCAGGGTTACCATATGCAATAGAATTGTCAGGAATAGACTTTGTTACTATGGATCCAGCACCAATAGTAACATTATTGCCTATTAAAACATCGCCTATAATTACGGTATGCCCGCCAATTTCAACATTATCACCTATCTTAGGGCAAGGCGAATTTGCATATTTGTTCCCTATAGTTGTGGTTTGCCTTAAAAGTGCATTTTTACCTATTATTACAGCTTTATTTATAATAAGCCCCTCTCCATGCCAAACTTGCAGGCCAACCCCTATATGCGACTCTTCATGAATCTCAACTCCCATAATCCATACAAATATAATATGGTATAATTTTATAATTGGGAAGGCTAATAACTTACATAAAAAGTTTCTTTTGGAGAATTTGTAAGCATAATGTGCTATTCTGTAGCTTACAACAATATATTTACCTTTACGATTTCTCCCATTAGCTTTGATATCCTTTTTTAAATCACTTAATAGCCCCATAGTAAAGAATCGTTAGTAATTTTGTTTTAAGATATATCTCCTTTTAAATATTCCGGCCATAAGTTTTAATCTTTGCTTTAGACCCAGCTTTTTTAATACTGGATAACCTGCAACATCGTTGAGCAACATATTTATATAGTCTGATGCTTTACCATCTATTGAATTGCCTATATGAAGAGCCAAGAAATTTGATTGGGTTTCTTCATTCTTATTTTTTAGAATAGACTCTACTGCTTGTTTTAACTCATTTCTGTTTGTTGCATAATAAAACATTTTATTGTCTGCTTCAAACTTGTAATGCATATTCTCACCATGCGGATTATAATAAATTGCAAATCTGCCCAGGCATATAGCCTCTGTAAGTAAAGCACTAAATCTGGAAACAAGTATAGACGATTCTTTTATAAGATCATGCACTAAAAGAGCATTCGACCTTACAACATTATAGTTTTCCAGGTTACCTTTATCTCGGGGGTGCTGAGAAATTTTATAATCGACACCTGTTTCATTAGAAACAGACACAACATCTTCTACCCAACTATCTCTGGCTTCTTCAAAAATACCATAAGTAAAATTAACATTTACTGACATTTGATCTTTTTCAGGCAACGTCTCAGGCTTTAAATTTTCAAATCTTGGATTACCTATTACTGCACAAATTATACCTCTTACATCTATATTAGAAAGTGTAGAAACTCCCTGAAAAACAGGAAAACTACAATGTTTCATCTTTTTATATATAGGATTAAAATCAATACTTGATTCCTGTATACAAACTGTATTTTTACCCTTAGTCAAAAAATCACAATTCAATTTTTGTTCAATCATTCCCCAATCATTCCCTAATACAAGTAATGAGAACCTATCAATGTTATCTATCCCATGCTTTATAGCAACTGCTTCATATCCTAATTTATGTGCAACATCTTTTGCATTCTCGTGGGCTTTGCAGAAAAGCTCATAGTCATATTTTGGCTTTTTTTCAAATAATGGCACAAAAGAGTTTACAATAGTATCATTAGAAGTAAAAAAACATAAATTATTTTGCTTTACCTCAGTTACCTTCGTCTCTCCAAAAATTTTATATTCATAATTATTTACAAAATGAGGATAATCCTTTGAAAAGTCATTAAAAAGCCCTTCTTCAATATAAAGACAGCTTATATCAAGAATATTGTCTAAAAAAAATATGAACTAAGACCCGGCGCATACCAAAATGCACATTGATTGTGTCTATCTTCATTAAGAATTTTAATTGCCGACAGTATATTATCTTTAAAGAAAATAACATTCATAATTAATTATAGATAAAATTTATAACAATAAAATATAAAACCATTATACTAAAAGGTATTAAACCCGCCTTTAATTCAAATTCCCAGAACTTTACTTTTATTGACCTGTATGAATAAAGAGCTGCATACCAAGAATAGAATCCCAGATAACCTGCAAGCATTGCTAAAGGTATAGCATATAAATCAATAAGTGGCATAAGTAAAACAGCTGCTACGATAAAAATTATACCCGAAATACCATCTGCAACATGAGAAATAATATGATTCGTGGTTATATATAATTGTATATGCATTGCCCCATATCTATGTACAAAATAAGCAACAACTAATAAATTCCACAGATTAATATCAATAAACTGAACATCACTATTTATAGCCCTTAAAAGTATATCTCCAAAAACACCTACCGTTATTGAACCTATTACAAATACCAAGTTAGACAAAAACATTCCTTTTTGGGAACTTCTTACAAGTTCAGCTATCTTACCTTGAGACCTTAAACGAGCCAGTGAAGGTATTTTACTATAAAATGGTGCCATAGAGACATCTTTTATTTGCGATATTAACCTTAAGGCAAGCATATAAGCTGCAATATTTGTAGCAGTACCTATTTGTGCATATAAAATACTCGTAATATTAGATAACCCGTTAGACATGAAACCCGAAAGTCCGCTTCTCCATGCCGGCTTCCAAATATCCATGAAAAAAGTTTTATCAAATTGATGATTAAAATTGAGTTTTTTAAAAACACCTTCCTCTACATTATGGCTTAGTTTATAGTCCCTAAAAAAATTAACCAGCACCCAAAATTGATTAGCTATTACAAGACTAAGCAAAGACTTAAAAATCAACAGAAATATTATACTGGTTAATATAGCTCCAATAGAGGTTAATGACTCCCACCTCCTGACTAATGCTATTTTATTAAGCCCTTCAAGAAAATTAGAATATATAGCTCCATTAAACTTAATGCATGAAATTATTATAATAATACCCCAAGCTATCCATGCGGCATCTTGCTTTTCCACTAATGAAATTGGTCTTATCATAGAAAGACTTCCAAACACAAGAAAAAGCAGGAAAAGTAATACTGTAAGCCTACGATAAATATATTTCATCATATGGAAAATCTTACCTAACAGCAACCAATTAGGGCCGTTTTCTAAGACAGGGGTATTATCTGTAAATGTCTTTATGTCAGTGGCGCCGCCCATAGCATAAGATATAACCCTAATGAAGGTCATCCTAAACCCCATATCCGCAAGACTCTGTAAAGATATAACCGTAGCAAACAAATACCAAAGAGCAACTTCTCCTTCAGAAAATTGTTTAAGTATGAGCGGAAGTATTATAAATAAGCTTAATGTTCTTGTAGAATAGCTTAGCCATGTATTAAATGTAGGCGAATTCCACAAGCGCAAAACTAACTTATTATGACTTAGACTCATATTGCTGTGCTATTTTTATCGGACTCTTCGTTAATCATTTCAATAAGGTTTTCTACAGCCATCGTTCCCTGCCTTACTACACTTTGATAAGTACGCGAACCTACATGCGGGGTTATAATTACATTATCAATACCTAATAGCTTTTCGCCTTTTTCAACAGGTTCAACGGCAAGCACATCAGCAAGGTAGCCTCTAAGTTTTCCCTCTTTCAAACCTTCAATAACGGCATCTGTATCTATAAGCATCCCTCTGGAAGTATTTACAAGTACAGGTTGTTTTTTAATTTTTTCAAATATTACGTCCCTGTTAATCATTTTTTCACTTTGAGGAGTATGAGGCAGGTGAAGGCTTATATAATCAGCCTGGGTGTATATATTATTAATGTCGTCAGTAAAAACCACATCAGAGTATTGAGATAAAAAATCTTCATTCTTAAAAATATCAAAAGCAATAACATTTAAACCTAATGCCAATGCTTTTTTAGCAAGTTCTTTACCTATTGCACCAAGGCCAACAATACCTAATGTATGGCCGGCAAGTTCATTGCCGGTTACCCTTTTCCAGCTTCCCTGCTGCACCGTTTGATATTGTGTGTGTATGTTTTTTTCGAATGTAAACAGAAGTGCCAATACATGTTCTGAGACTGACGACTGATTTACGCCGGGGCAGTTTTTAACTGGTAATCCCAATTTTTGAGCAGCTTTCAGGTCTATCCTGTCAAGCCCTACACCATATTTAGAAATATAGCGTAGCCGCCCTTCTTTTCCTCTCGTTAAAACCTGTTCAGTATATTCATCATCTCCACAAATAACAGCATCGTAGTTACCTATAATAGGTAATAAAACTTCTTCGGTTACGGGCCCCCTTAGCCTGTCTACATCAAAGCCTTGTTTTTCTAAAAGTTCATGATGGTATCCAGGAGTATCCTGAAATGAAGTGGAAGTAAGCAATATTTTCATGGTGGTAAGTAAATCGTATTAAACAGTACAGTAAGCCTGTATTAAGGTTTATTTATCTTCATTTATTTTTTGTATAACAGCATCAAGTTCTGTCATATCTTTTATGCGGTAGCCAGTGTATTCTTCAAAAAGGTGTTGTGCTTCGGCAGTTTCCCTTAAAATAAAAGTAATATCATTTGCTATTGCGGCATTATAATCAGCCAAAGCATCGCCAACAAAAATACACGCCTCTGCCGGGATATTTTCTTCTGCTAATATTTTCTTAACCCAATAATCTTTCTTTTCAGGAGACCCATATATTCCTTTAAAAAAATGGTTCATACCACGCTGCTCAAGTATAGGCTTGATTTCTACAGTAGGAGTACCGGTTATTATATATTTTATATATTGGTCAGAATGGGTTAAAAAATCTAATGCCCCTGTTACCTCTTCGGCATTTATTACACCTTCCATAGAAAGTGTACTGAACAAATTTGCCAATTCAGTAATCTTATCATCAGTTAGCTCTTCGCCAAGCCATTCTCCATTCCAGATTTTAATTTTCTCAAATCGAGATACACCTCCGTTTGCATTATGAAAATCTACTACCCTTTGGGCAAAATCTTCACCCTTGTGGAGATACATTTTTCGAAAAGCCTCAGTTTTAACATTTACAGATTCTGCAAGAACACCGTCAAAGTCAAAAAAAATATATTGTACTTTCATACTAAAATTTAGATATTAATCTGTTATCCAAACTAATCCTTCATATTCCTGTGCAATTTTAAGCATAGGATATGCCGTAGGATTATCAGAATACAATTCGTTTATAACCTTATGCTTATTGTTGCCTTTTGTTAGCACTGCAATATTAGCAGCATTAAGTAAAACAGGGTATGTTAATGTTATCCTCACCGTATTAAGACTGGGAACGACATTAGCTACCACATATTTATTGCTCTCAAGTAAAGCATCCGTTTCCGGAAAAAGTGATGCCGTATGCCCATCATCTCCTAAGCCAAGAAAGATGTAGTCAAACTGAGGAAATCCGCTAACCACCGGTAAATTTTCAACAAGCAACTGCTCATACGCTTCAGCAGAAGCTTGTGCACCAAGCTCATCATTATACATCGCAAAAGACGCTGATGGTATTTTCTCTAAAAAAACTTGTGAGATATTACCATAATTATTCTGCGGGTCATTAACAGGCACACATCGTTCATCTACCATATAAAAAGCATAGCGCCCCCAGTCAAGCCCACTTTCTTTTAACAGGTTAAGCACCGGCAATGGTGTACTACCGCCCGAAAGCGCCACGCTAATGGTGCCTTGTTTTTCAGCCTCAGCTTTTTTAAGCTGGGCATATATATATTTTGCCGCATCAGCAGGATAATCAGTACCTGCCTTGTAAAATACAGCTTTATTCTTGCTCATCATTATATACAGCCCTTACACATTCAAGAAGTCCTTGCCCCATGTCAATATGTGGATTTGCAACTAACTTTTTACTTACCGAAGGATCAAATGAATAAGGCGTAAAGCGGTAATGATTGTGGTAACCACTTTCGTTGCAGCTAATCTCAACTTTATTGTTAAGAATTTCCTTTATCATATTAAACAGCTCTATACGCTCCATCCTTTCGGTTCCGGTAAGGATTACGTGCATGTTATCAAATTCATTTGTTTCAATAACATCTATAGAAAGTTTTGCAGCGTCTGATGCATGTATATACTCCCTTATTTCTTTACCATCTCCTTTATGATCAATCCGCTGATTTTTAACAGCTTCCTTTACAAGATTGTAAATATAGTTGTTATCATAATTCCTTTCAGAATATACAGACCCATATCTAAG
Organism: Flavobacterium akiainvivens; assembly: GCF_001278115.1. Classification (GTDB taxonomy): domain Bacteria; phylum Bacteroidota; class Bacteroidia; order Flavobacteriales; family Flavobacteriaceae; genus Flavobacterium; species Flavobacterium akiainvivens. The sequence continues at coordinate 2,299,132 of NZ_LIYD01000005.1, forward strand.
AATAGTAAAATTAAGGTTATACTTTTTATAGTATTCTTCAACTATTTTTTCAGAAGCAAGCTTACTTATTCCATAAAAAGAACCTTTATTACTTACTGCATAGGCGCTGCTTGCATATACAAATTTAGTAACATTGTGCTTAAGGCATGCGTCAATAATGTACATATTGCCTAATACATTAAGCTGCATAGTAGTAAGGGGATCTTTTACAGCCCTGTCCAGGTTAGCAAAACCTGCAAGGTTATAAACAACATCAAATCTGTCAGATTCAAAAACCTTATCTACATTTTCCTTACTGCCAATATCACATCTAAGGAAATTAACCTGCGAGGCCAGGTCGCTTTTATCATTAATATCGGCAACAGTAACCTGATAGCCTCTTTGTAACAGCTCTTTAACCAGATAGTATCCTAAAAAGCCAAAACCTCCAAAAATCAAAACTTTTCTCATGGCTGGTGCTTAGATAATATTAAAGTTTACTTTTTAATGCCTTCATTTCTTCACGGGCTTTGTCTCCAAGGAAGAAAAAGTCAAGGCTAAAAGCAAGGAAAGAATAACCTTTGCTTACTTTTTCAAGGGTCTTTTCGTGATTAGAATCAATTACATGAAACCCAAGAGGCTTGCCCATTTTTTTTGTTATCTCATCTATACGCGCCAGTGCTTCTTTCACATCATCACGGTCATATTCTCCGGGATAACCCATAGAAGCAGAAAGGTCATAAGGCCCTATTATTATACCGTCAATACCCGGAACAGAAAGTATCTCCTCTAAGTTATTAACAGAGTCTATATGCTCAATTTGTGCAATTACAACAATTTCGTTTTTAACCCATTCTTGATAAGTGTCAAAAGCAGTTCCATACTTTTGTGCCCTGTTCAGGCCTACTCCCCTTGTACCTACAGGTGGGTATTTAGCAAAGCTAACTGCCTGGGCTGCTTCTTCTTTATTTCTTACAGTTGGCACAATAATACCATCAGCCCCTGCATCAAGAACCCTTTTAATAACAACCTCTTCATTTTTGCTAACCCTTACAAGGGCCTGCATGCCATTTCCCTGTATATGGCCAATCATGTTAATAACACCCTCAATACCTATAGCAGCATGCTCTATATCAAGCGTTAGCCATTCAAAGCCAGCCGTGCCTAATATTTCTACTACAGACTGATGAGGTATTGTAAGCCATGAACCTAAGGAAAGTTCATTATTTTGCAATTTTTGCTTTAGCGGAGACCTATTATGAGAAAAGTTTTTCATCGACTTTAACAACTATTTTTTTTATGGTTTCAGGTTTATTTACTGCAAACTGAGGATGGTGAATATCATTTGGAAAAAATATTGCCATAAATCCCGGCCTAAGAGTAACTTCAGTAAAGGCAGGTGCTACAGGCTTGTAAAACTGGCAGTCTGTTTCAGCATCATAAGCTTCTATAATTTCAACAGAAGCAGCATCGTATATTTTTATATGCTCTGCCCCCGAGTACACTATCTGAATATCAACTTCTTTGCGGTGAGACTCTATAACAGTAGAATTTTCTTTAGTATCATAACTCATAACTTTAAAATAGTAGTTGTCATGATCTTTATAAACTCCATTTGTTGTGTCTTTGCTATAGTTTTCAAGTTCTTTAAAAAGTTCAGCAAATAGAGGTTTTTTAAAATACAATGGCCAGTTTTCAATCTTATCTATAATCATCGTAGTAATTTGTATAAAGATTCAGCAATAATAAAATCTTCAGGTTCATCAATATCAACCGCCTCTATCTTGTCAATCTCAAACATAAAAGGTTTCAGACCAATTCTTTTTTCACCAGCATTAAAGAATGAATTTTTAGTAAAGATGTAAAAGTTAGAGTTTTCTTCAAATAAAGGTTCAAGATCCTGTGTGCGCAGAAGCTCTTCAGGGTTATGGTTAAAAGGAGAGCCATCTGCCTTATAAAGCCTGGTTTGCATTTTTGTTACCGAAAATATAGAATCATACTCGCCGGTTTTTGCAAATTCAAACATTTTTTCAATTGCAGCATCTACAGATTCTGTTTTCAACAGTGGGTTTGTACTGTGCGTTTGAAGATAAATATCAGCAGCTTCAGTAGTAACATCACACTCAATAACTTTATTCATAGACACCATATCACCTATGATTTCATCTGGCCTGTTAATAATAATAACCCTGTCGTTAAAAAACGTCTTAAGGTCATTTTTTATAACTTCGCTATCTGTATTTACAATTACTTTATCAATATATTTAGAGCCAAGCAAAACTTCCATAGTTCTATGGTATAGAGGTTTGCCTGCAAAATCCCTTAAATTTTTATTTGGCACCCTCTCAGAGTTGCCTTTCATGGGTAAAAGTGCTAATATCCTCATAAAGTCACAATAAATTATGTTTATAGTTAAAACTAAGCTCCCTACTTAGTTGATTTATTTAAGTATTTTTATTCTGAAATAGATTAAAAGGGTAATGATGGTTCAATCAAGAGGAATTACCCTTTTTTAAAGAGACGCAAATATACTCATTTTGCCCATTTATTGTTAATAAATCACAATTAATAAAATATTATTGTAATAACTCTGATCCAGCTTTTTCCAGCTGGCCATAAATATTCTTAACTTCTTGCGAATGCTCTTTGTGCAAAATAAGATTAGCATTTGGTGTATGCACAAATATTGTGTTTTCTAACCCTAAAAATGCAGTATAATTAGTTGTTCCAATAACCATATTACCCAATTCATCTACAGGGTGCCCTGTTTTCTTAAGATAGTCATAAACAGAATCAAAAGAGCCTAAATCAGACCAACGGAAAAGGGCAGGCACTACTTTTATTTTTTTGCTGCGCTCCATAACGGCATAATCAATACTTATAGAAGGGATAAGCATAGAAGCAGCCTCTTCAAGTTTGCCATTATCTGACTGCTGCCATGCATCAAGAGACTTTTCATAAACTTCCGGCTGATATAGCTTTAACTCTTCAAGCAACACCCCGGCTTTAAAGCAAAACATACCGCTATTCCATAAAAAGTTCCCTCTGTCTATAAATTCCTGGGCTGTAACCTGATTGGGTTTTTCACGAAAAGAGATTACCTCATCTCCGGCATATTCTATATACCCATAACCTGTTTCAGGCTTTGTAGGGCGCACACCAAATGTAACTATATATCCATTTGCTGCTTTGTCTACAGCTTTATTTATTGCATCTAAATATTTATCTTCATCTTCAATTATATGATCTGAAGGTGTAACGATTAAAATATCATCAGGGTTTGATGCAAACGCAGCAAATGCTATTGCAGCAGCAGTATTTCTTGGAACCGCCTCTACTATATCAATATAGTTTACAGAACAGCTTTCTAAAATTTCACGGCTTAAATGAAAGTTATCTTTACCTCCTACTACAATAACGTTAGTAGCAAACGGACGGTTTCTTTCTGAAGTCATTTCAAAAAGCGATTTACCGCCAAAAATAGGAAGATATTGTTTAGGCCTGCTTTTTCTTGATAATGGCCATAATCGGCTGCCAACTCCTCCAGTAAGTATTACATGGGTTATTTTACTCATAATATTTCAAATTGGTGTTTTGTTCAAAAAAATACTGCATTATTAAAATCCGGAAAATCTTTATCCTTTGGTGATATTGTTATATCATCTGGCGATAGTTTCCAGTCTATATTTAAAGTAGGGTCATTATAAATAATCCCACATTCGTGCTTTTTACTGTAAAAATTATCGCACTTATACACAAACTCTGCTTCGTTGCTTAGCACCACAAAACCGTGTGCAAACCCCCTGGGTATAAAAAGCTGCTTTTTGTTTTCTGCACTAAGTTCAACAGCAACATACTTACCAAAGGTGGCAGATTCCCTCCTTAAATCTACCGCTACATCAATAACGGCACCGGCACACACCCTTACAAGTTTTGCCTGTGCGCCCTCCCCCACCTGGTAATGAAGCCCCCTGAGGACTCCGTGCGTAGAAAACGATTGGTTATCCTGTACAAAATTTATATCAAGCCCGGTAGCCTTTTTAAATTTCTCTTTATTATAACTTTCAAAAAAGTGTCCACGTTCATCATTATGCACTGAAGGCTCTAAAATATAACATCCTGATAATTCCGTTTCTGTAACTGTCATTTACTTGGTTTCAATAAGAGATAATAATTTTTTACCATAACCGCTTTTTAGCAGCGGCTCGCATAGTTTTTGAAACTGCTCTACATTTATATAACCCATTTCGTAAGCTACGCCTTCTATAGCACCTATTTTAAGCCCCTGGCGCTCTTCTATAACTTCTACAAACTGTGCCGCCTGCATGAGCGACTGAAAAGTACCCGTATCAAGCCACGCGGTTCCGCGGTCCAATATACTAACTTTAAGTTTTCCTAATTTTAAGTAATGCTTATTAATATCTGTAATTTCGAGCTCGCCTCTTTTACTTGGCTGTATTGTTTTAGCAATCGAAACCACATCATTATCATAAAAGTAAATACCCGGCACAGCATAGTTTGATTTTGGCTTCAAAGGCTTTTCTTCTATAGAAACAGCGTTTCCTCCTGCATCAAACTCAACCACCCCATAACGTTCCGGGTCATGAACATGATATGCATAAATAACACCACCGTTAGGGTTTGCGTTAGATTGCAGCAATTTAGCCAGCCCTGAGCCATAAAATATATTATCGCCTAAAATAAGGGCAACTTTATCATTACCAATAAAATCCTGCCCTATAATAAAGGCTTCGGCAAGGCCGTTAGGATGCTCCTGAACTGCATACTCAAAACTACAGCCATACTTTTGGCCATCTCCTAAAAGGTCCTTAAACAAAGGAAGGTCTTTTGGTGTTGAGATTATAAGAATTTCTCTAATCCCCGACATCATTAAAGTAGACAGCGGATAATAAATCATCGGCTTATCATAAACCGGCATGAGCTGTTTACTTATTGATAACGTAAGCGGATGTAGCCTTGTCCCTGACCCCCCCGCAAGGATTATACCTTTCATATTATTTTTAGTTTTCCGGCGTAAGATACTGTTTTTTATAATATTGCATATACGCTCCTGAGGTTACATTATTTAACCACTCTTGATTAGCCAAAAACCAGTCTACGGTTAAAGCCAGCCCTTCTTCAAAAGTTACACTGGGTTTCCATCCCAGCTCATTGTTTATTTTACCGGCATCAATTGCATAACGCAAATCATGCCCCGGCCTGTCTTTAACGTATGTTATCAGTTTTTCTGAGGTGCCTTTACTCCTGCCCAGTTTCTCATCCATAATAGCACACAACAGTTTTACCAAATCAATATTTTGCCATTCATTAAACCCGCCTATATTATAGGTTTGATGATTAACACCTGTATGAAACACAACATCTATAGCACGGGCATGATCTAATACAAAGAGCCAGTCCCGCGTATACTTTCCGTCTCCATAAACAGGAAGTGGCTGCATGTTTATAATATTATTAATAAACAACGGAATCAGTTTCTCCGGAAAATGGTTAGGGCCATAATTATTAGAACAGTTGGTAAGCACATACGGCAACCCATAAGTTTCGCCATAAGCCCTTACAAAATGATCTGAAGCAGCTTTAGACGCCGAATAAGGTGAATTAGGGTTATAAAGTGATTCTTCAGTAAAAAGGCCGCTTAACCCCAACGAACCGTAAACCTCATCAGTACTAATATGATAAAACCTTTTATCGCGCCATTTATCCTGCCACAACACCCTGAAGGCATTGAGCAGATTAACAGTACCCATTACATTTGTTTTCACAAAAACATTAGGAGCCGAGATAGACCTGTCTACATGCGACTCTGCTGCTAAGTGAATTACTCCGTCAAACTTATATTCATTAAAGAGGCCGATTATAAAATCAGCATCTGTAATATCGCCTTTTATAAACTTATAATTTGGCTTACCTTCTATATCTTTAATATTCTCCAGGTTACCGGCATAAGTAAGGGCATCCAGGTTGTAAATAGTATACTCCGGATAATTAGTTACAAAATGTCTTACTGTATGAGAACCTATAAAACCTGCCCCACCGGTAATAAGAATTTTTTTCATACCTGTTCCTTAAAACCTTTATTTTCCTATAGCCTGAAAAACAAAACCAATTTCCCTTAATTTCTCGCCATCTAAAACATTCCTGCCATCAAAAACAAAAGCAGGCTTTTTCATATTATCAAAAATGTGCTGCCAGTTGTATTCTTTAAACTCATCCCACTCAGTAAGCACCGCAATGGCATGTGCATCTTTACAGGCTTCATAAGGATCTGCAAATACTGTAATCCCTTTTTCGTTTTGAGCCTCGCTGCGTGTACCAAGGTAATTTACATCGGCATATATCTGGCCTTTTTCAACCTTTGGGTCAAACACGGCTATACCTGCCTGCTCAAATAAAAGGTCATCGGCTACATAAATAGCTGCTGACTCCCTTGTATCATTAGTATCTTTTTTAAACGCCCAGCCTAAAAATGCTATTTTTTTACCCGAAACCGTATTGTAAAGTGTCCTTACAATACTTGAGGCAAAACGCCTTTTTTGGTGGTCGTTCATTATAATAACCTGTTCCCAGTAATCTGCCACTTCATGCAGGCCATAAGACTTAGCTATATACACAAGGTTAAGTATGTCTTTCTGGAAGCACGACCCGCCAAACCCTACTGATGCCTTAAGGAATTTAGGCCCAATACGACTATCCATACCAATAGCCTTCGCCACTTCATTTACATCAGCACCGGTTTTTTCACACAATTCACTCATTGCGTTTATAGACGACACCCTTTGTGCAAGGAAAGCATTGGCTGTAAGCTTAGAAAGTTCAGACGACCACACATTGGTAGTAAGGATACGCTCCTGCGGAATCCAGTTGGCATACACTTCTGCAAGTGCCTGTATGGCTTCCTGCCCCTCTGTATCTGTACCGCCGCCTATAAGCACCCTATCGGGATTTAAAAGGTCTTCAATAGCAGTACCCTCAGCTAAAAACTCAGGATTAGAAAGGATTTGGAATTTAACACCATTTCCGGTATTATCAAGTATGTTTTTAATAGCCTCAGCGGTCCTTACCGGCAATGTAGACTTTTCTACAACAATTTTATCTGTTTTTGCCACCTTAGCTATCTGCCTGGCACAAAGCTCTATATATTTTAAATCGGCCGCTTTACCTTTACCTAAACCATATGTTTTAGTAGGCGTGTTAACCGATATAAATATCATCTCGGCTTCTTCTATAGCTTTATCTACATCAGTACTAAAAAACAGGTTCCTGCCCCTGGCCTGGGCTACAATCTTATCTAAGCCCGGCTCATAAACCGGCAGGTTATCAAGGTTTTCATCATTCCAGGCCGCTATGCGCTGTGCATTAAGGTCTACAATGGTAACTTTTATATCGGGACACTTTGCTGCTACAACCGCCATGGTGGGCCCGCCTACATAGCCGGCGCCTATACAGCAAATATTTTTTATTTTACTCATTTCACTAATTTGCAGAAGCAAATTTACACTTTTTTATACACGTTACAGTCTTGCCGATGCTTTAGGGCCAAACATACCTTTTACATCATACACCACGCTCTTTTCTTTGCGCAGGGCTGCAATATTAAGTTCATTAAATTCTTTATGCGCCACACCCAGTATAATGGCATCATACTCCGCTTCAGGCAGGGTATTTGTAATTTGTATACCATACTCATGCATAACCTCTTCAGGGCTTGCCCAGGGGTCATACACATCTACCGTAATACCATAATCGTTAAGGGCTTCTACCACATCTACAATTTTGGTATTCCTCACATCAGGGCAGTTTTCTTTAAATGTAATGCCCAGCATAAGAATTTTTGAGCTGTTTACAATTACCTTATTTTTTATCATAAGCTTAACCACCTGGCTGGCTACATAACCGCCCATACTGTCGTTAACCCTGCGGCCTGCCAGTATAATTTCGGGATGATAGCCCGCCTCCTGTGCCTTTTGTGCCAGGTAATACGGGTCTACACCTATACAGTGCCCGCCTACAAGCCCCGGCCTAAAGGGAAGGAAGTTCCACTTGGTAGAAGCAGCCTCAAGAACGGCATGGGTATCAATTTCAAGCAGGTTGAATATTTTTGCCAGCTCGTTTACAAACGCAATATTTATATCGCGCTGCGAGTTTTCTATAACCTTAGCCGCCTCTGCCACTTTAATAGAAGGCGCTTTGTGCGTGCCGGCTGTTATAACCGACCTGTATAATGCATCAACCTTATCAGCCGCCTCGGGAGTCGAGCCACTGGTTATTTTGGTAATCTTATCTACAGTATGTTCTTTATCTCCGGGGTTTATCCTTTCGGGAGAATAGCCTGCAAAAAAATCTACGTTAAATGTTAACCCGCTTGCTTTTTCCAGCACCGGAACACATTCATCTTCTGTAACGCCCGGGTAAACAGTAGATTCATACACCACAACATCACCCTTTTTAAGCACGCTGCCCACGGTTTTGCTGGCACTAACCAGCGCACCAAGGTTGGGCCTGTTGTTTTTATCTACCGGCGTAGGCACAGTTACTATATAAAATGTAGCCTCTGCAATATCTGCCGCATCGGCACTACAGGATAAGCCGTTACCAACATCGCCTCCACCTAAAACTTCTTTCAGTTCGGCATCGCTAACCTCAAGGGTATTGTCTTTGCCTGCATTAAGCTGTGCCACACGGCTTTTATTAATATCAAAACCGGTAACCTTATATTTTTTGGCCAGAAGCACTGCCAGGGGCAACCCTACATATCCAAGGCCTATAACTGCTATATTCATTCTTTTTCTGCAATAAGGGGTTTTAAATTTTCCCAGTACCACCCAACAGCTTCTTCTACACCGCGGCTAAAAGAATAGTGCGGGTTGTAACCCAGTAATTCTTTTGCCTTATCTATACTCGCCAGTGAGTGCGGTATATCTCCCGCCCTTTCAGGGCCATATTCAATTTGAACATTTGCTATTTGAGGGTCGTATACCGAAAGGTAGTTTTTTAAATTCTCCACCAGCTCATTAAGCGTGGTGCGTTCTCCAAAAGCGGTGTTGTAAACAGCGTTTACCGCCTTCGGATTATCAGAAAACAGTGCAAGCTCGTTCATTTGCACCACATTATCTATATAAGTAAAATCCCTGCTGTAAGAACCATCGCCGTTAATAACCGGGCTTTGGTGCTGCATAAGCTGCATTACAAACTTTGGGATTACAGCTGCGTAGGCGCCATTTGGATCCTGCCTTCTGCCAAACACATTAAAATAACGCAGCCCAATGGTTTCAAGCCCGTAAGTACGGCTAAAAATATCGGCATACAACTCATTTACATACTTGGTAATGGCATAAGGCGAAAGCGGCTTACCTATTTTATCTTCAACCTTTGGCAGCGCTTTGCTATCGCCATAAGTGCTGGAGCTGGCTGCATATACAAACCTTTTTACCCCGGCATCGCGGCTGGCAACCAGCATATTTAAAAACCCGCCTATATTTACATCGTTTGTGGTTACCGGGTCTTTAATAGAGCGCGGCACAGAGCCCAGGGCTGCCTCGTGCAATACGTGCGTAACACCTGTAACTGCTTTTGCGCAATCTTCAGGGTTTCTTATATCGCCTTCAATAAACGTAAATCCGGGATTTTGCAACAAGGGTTCAATGTTCTTTTTATGGCCGGTTGCAAGGTTGTCTAAACAAACCACTGCATACCCTTTACCTAAAAAATATTCACACAACGACGACCCTATAAAGCCTGCGCCGCCTGTAATAAGAATTTTTATTGATTGAGTATGTTGCATCAAAAAGACCGTTGAGGAACAAGGATAATGCCCTGTTGCCTGCAAATATAAATACTTAAATGATAAATAGAAGTTAATTTAATGGCAATAAACCGCCTTTTTAAAGAATTGACAATTCATTAACCTACATTTATCGGCTCAATTTAAGAATTGATAAAATTTAGTGGCTTTTTATTGAGTTTTCAAATGGCACGCGGTGCATAATACTCCTGCCAAGGGTTACTTCATCGGCAAATTCAAGCTCATCTCCCACAGCTATACCCCTTGCAATGGCAGATATTACCACATCGCACTCTTTTACCTGCCTGTAGATATAAAAATTAGTAGTATCGCCTTCCATAGTACCGCTCAGGGCAAAAATAAGCTCCCTCACCCCTCCTGCCTTTACCTTTGTTACCAGTTGCACTATGGTAAGCTGGCCGGGGCCAATACCCTCTATGGGCGATATTTTGCCCCCCAAAACATGGTATACCCCTTTAAAAAGCCCGGTGTTTTCTATAGCCATTACATCGCGAATGTCTTCTACCACACAAATTACAGATGCATCACGGTGTGGGTTTTCGCAAATATGGCATACTTCGGCATCGCTTATATTGTGGCATTTACTGCAAAACACAATATCTTCACGCAGCTTTTGCAGCGCTTCGGCAAGCTGTTGGGTTTGGTCTGCGGGCTGCTTGAGCAGGTGCAGCGCAAGCCGTAACGCGGTGCGCTTGCCAATACCCGGCAGCTGGGAGATTTCGGCTACGGCCCTTTCCAGTAATTTCGACGACATTTCCATAACAGGGCAAAGATATAAAAATCAGTCCGTATGCAGTATTATGTACACCGGCATGGGTTATTAAAAATTTTTCGCTTGCTTTGTATGGCAAACACATATTTTAATGAGCGCTACAACCATACTCAGCATAATAATAGTTTATTTTGGCATACTCATACTAATTTCATGGCTTTCAAGCCGGAAAGACACAAGTAACGATACTTTTTTTAAGGCCAATAAAAACTCTAAATGGTATCTTGTGGCATTTGGCATGATAGGCACGGCACTATCGGGCGTAACATTTATATCAGTGCCCGGCGAGGTAGGCGCACCAAGTGGCGAACAGTTTAAATATTTTCAATTTATACTGGGCAACGCGCTGGGTTTTATTATTATAGCAAAAGTATTACTACCGCTTTACTACAGACTAAACCTTACCTCCATCTATGGCTATATTGAGGGCCGCCTGGGCTATGTAAGTTACAAAACATCGGCCATGATTTTCCTTATAAGCCGCACCATTGGCTCGGCTTTCAGGCTTTACCTGGTGGTTATTGTATTGCAACGCTATGTATTTGATGATTTTAGCATTCCGTTTTGGGCAACGGTGCTCATTTCGTTATTACTTATATTTTCATACACATACAAAGGTGGGCTTAAAACCATTATTATTACCGATACGCTCCAGACGTTCTTCCTTGTATCATCGGTATTCCTTACTATTTACTTTATTTGCGACAGCCTGAACCTGGGTTTTGCCGATGCTTTTGAAACCGTAAAGCAAAGCAACTACTCTAAAATTTTCTTTTTTGAGGATTTTATAGGCAGCCGTTTCCATTTTGTGAAGCAAATTATTGGGGGGATGTTTGTTACCATAGCCATGGTGGGCCTTGACCAGGACCTGATGCAGAAAAACCTGAGCTGCAAGAACATAGGTGAAGCCCAAAAGAATATGTTTACCTTTACAGGTACTTTTGTGGTTATCAACCTGTTCTTTTTAGGGGTTGGCGCACTGCTGTACATTTATGCCAATTCTAACGGTATAAGTGTGCCTGTCGTAGACGGCGCACCACGCACCGACCTGCTTTTTCCTGAAATTGCCTTTAAGCATCTTAGCCTTGTGCCGGCTGTAGTGTTTCTTTTAGGGCTTACCGCCGCCACCTTTGCTACTACCGATTCTGCACTTACGGCCTTAACCACCTCATTTTGCGTAGACTTTTTAGGTATGGATAAAGCAGAGAATCTATCTAAAGCTAACAATGTGCGCACACGCCACATGGTTCACATAGCATTTTCTATGCTTATGTTTGTTGTAATCATCATATTTAATTCACTGAACGACAAATCAGTAGTAAGCATGATATTTAAGATTGCAGGATATACATATGGCCCGCTGTTAGGGCTTTATACCTTTGGCCTTTTCATGAAAAACCTCACCGTGCGCGATGCACTGGTGCCGGTTGTGTGCATACTATCGCCCGTCCTAACCTATTTTATAGCAGCCAATGCCACAACCTGGCTGGGCGGCTATGTTTTTGACAGCGAATTGATTGTAATAAACGGGCTTATAACCTTTTTACTATTGCTATGCATAAGCAAAAAAGCACCGGCGGTTAATATTGGTTAATAGACAGCATTACAAGCGTGCAGCCTACTTCAAACTCAATATTATTTTCGCGCAGTAGCGCATACAAATCGGGGTTTTCAGTACCGGGGTTAAAGATTACGCGATTAGGCTTTAAGCCTATGATATAATCGTAGTATTGCCTCTGGTTCACGGGGTTAAGGTACAGCGTTACCGTATTTACACCATCAAAAGGCGCAGCGCCCTGCTCCACTTTAATACCATCTATATCATCTTCGCGTTTGCCCATTGCCACTACAGGGTGACCAAACCGCTGTAGCATTTTTACAGCCTTGTAGGCATATCGTCCGGGGTCGTTACTGGCACCCATAACCAGTGTTTTTTTAGTTGCCATAGCTTTATTTTTACGTAAAGTTACCAAACTACAGGCAGTTATACACCTATTTTAGCCTATTGCTAACACTAATCGGTTTCAATATACTCATAGTTATCGGGCAGCAGGTCGCCTGCACGCATATTGCCCAGGTGGCCCGCAAAAAGCAATGCATTAAAAGGGAAAAACAGCCCGTATTCGTTAATATAAAATTCGCGCATGGTAAAGTTTATAGTAGTTTGGGCCGATTGCCTGTACATAAGCACATACTTGGTTTTGGTAAAATCACGCTTTAGTATACGGTCTTTAACCCCGGGTGCGCCCTGCATGGTTGTAAGCCCAGGCACTTCCATAGGAGGCAGCTCTTTAATGGTAATCTTCTTATAATTAAGGCTGTCTGTTATAGCAAAACAACTATCGGGCGCTATGTGTTCTTTATCTACATACCAGTCAAAATCCTGATTTTCCCAATCGTTATTGTATATAGTACGCATAAGGTGTGCTATTGAGCCACGGTAAGCCTGCCTGCGCCTTTTATCTGCTGACCCATCCTTAGACGTATCTTTAAACAAAGTAGTCCCTGCATAAAATGCCGAACCTATTTCATTCTCTTCCAAAGAAGTAGAATAATAATTCACCTCAAATTCGGCCAGGTCAAAGTTAATATCATATTGCAGGTACTTGTTTATAATACGCAAAGGCCTTTTGGCTTCGGCATGAAGCGTGTTGGTGCCTGAATTATAATACAATACAATATCGTCTTCATTTTGTATAGTGCATGACCTGCCCCCTTTGTTATCGCCCAAAAACTGTTTGCGGAATGCCCTCAACATTTGCTTGCGCGAAAAGATGGTTTTGCCGGTAATTACCACTTCATCAAGGGTTTCGGCGCTTGCTTTCATAAGCACCTTGAGCCTTGAGGTATAACTCGTGGGATTTTCAAGCACTATTTTTTCATAACCTATATAACTAAAAATAAGCGCTTTGTTAATACCCTGCTGTGGCTTTATACTAAAAGCGCCAGTCTCATCAGTTACTGTGGCCAGTGTGGTACCGTCAAAATAAACCGAAACACCTACAAGGGGCTCCTCAGTCTCTGCATCATGCACATACCCCGTAATAACCTGGGCGGCAGCAAACTGGCTGATAAAAATAAATAAGGATAGTAATACTTTCATGGATTGGCTTTTACAGGATAAAACTAAGGATTTTAGCCTTAGTATTGAACGTGTTTACCTACATTTTATGGTGTTTGCTGCCAATTTTAATACATTTGGGTAAAACCCGGTTACATGAAACGCCAGTCTACAGCCATAATATACAAGGCACAACAACGCGGCCACTTTGAAAATGAACAGCAACGCCTGCTCTCAACCTTTAATTTCGGCACATATCATGCCGAAAACCGTGAACCATTCGGCAGCCTTAGTGTACTGAATGACGAGGTGTTAGCTCCCGGATTCTCCATAACCAGAAGTATACAGGAGGGCACATCGGCACTCATTATACCCCTTACGGGAGGAATAAAAGTAACCCACGAAACCACCGAATTTGAATCCTTTCCTGATGAAGCACTTATCTTACCTGCCGGTGAAATCAGCATCAAAAACCCGTATGAAGCAGAACTGGTTAACTTTCTATATATCGAACTCAACACAGGCACATCAGGCTATCAAAACATTGGTTTTAAGCTTGATACAAAAAACACATTGCTTCCTTTTATTAAACTGGAAGCCGTAAAAGGGTATATAGGTATTTTTGAAGGCAGGCAGGAAGCCTTTTACACCCTGCAACCCGGCCATGGGCTGTTTGTCTTTATTATTAACGGCGCTTTTGAAACAGAAGGCCGCCTGCTGGAAGAGCGCGATGCCCTTGCGCTTTGGAACACTAATGAAGCTGAAATTGAAGCCCTTAGCAACAACGCCGCCCTACTGCTTTTTGAAGTAAAAATATAGTTTACCGCTAAAAAGCCACTGTTTACCTCCCCGTGCTAATATCCTGATTTTTAACTGCGTTATCCTGATATAAACACTAAGGATATGGAAAGAAAACAGTTTTTAAGGACAATGGGCTTTGCAGGCCTGGCCTTAACCGGTTTAAAAGCGCTAAACGGCTGTAGTACTGATGATGAAAGTGTAACCAACACCGGTTCTGGCAGTTCAAACACACCTACAGACGGTAGTTGCACGGTATCTCCAACAGAAACGGCAGGGCCTTTCCCCACCATTAACCCGGCATCGCTGGTAGTTAGTGATATTACTGCAGACCGCACCGGCGTTGCCCTGGCCATAACCATTACGGTTAAAAATGTAAATAACGACTGTAACGTGCTGGAAAACGCCATTGTAGACATTTGGCATTGCGATAAAGACGGTAACTACAGCGAGTATGGTGGCACCCAGATGCAAAGCACCAACTATACATCGGCGCACTTTTTACGGGGCAGGCAAACCACTAATGCCGATGGGCAGGTAGCTTTCACCTCTATCTTTCCGGGGTGGTATACAGGGCGGGCAACCCACATACACGTACACATTTATAACAGCAGTGGCAACTCGTTGCTTATTACCCAAATAGCATTTCCTGAAGGTAGTAACAGTGCTGTGGTTCAGGTTAATGCCGCTACAGCGTATGGCTATACAAAAGACATGAACGGCTATACTTACAATGCCGCCGACAACATTTTTAGTGATGATGATGAAGGCGCCGAAACAGCCACCATAAGCGGCAACATACCAGATGGTTTTAGTTTAGAACACACCATATTTGTAGCCTCATAAAACAGCAAAAGCAGTGCGCTGGCACTGCTTTTATTACTTATAATCAAGACATTACTCTGCTTTTTCGATACTAAGGCCCACTGCAAGCACATTAGGCAGGTATTCGCCATCAGACTTGTGCATAAACGCTATTTTATACTTGCCTTTAGCCAGGGCAACATGCTCTTTAACAGGCACTTTAATATCACAAATATCTCCGGCACAATCGCTTAGGCTTTTACCGGCCTCATCTTTAAGTTTTACCTCAACCAGAAAAACCTCTTCCTTTCCGTCTGCATCCAGAAACTGCACTGCTACGGGTACATCTGTATAGCCGGGTTCGTGTATATTAGAAAAATGCAGGTACACATTAGCATCTTTAATATCCTCATTTAAAACAGGTTGAAACACTTTTGCATCATCAATTTTCCACCTGTTTTTGGTAAAGTCTTTATTGGTTTCAGTAAATACAACATTTTCTTTAGTACATGAAAACAGGGAGAAGGTCAGCAACAAAAGGGCTATTTTCTTCATAAACAATGGGTTATTACACTAAAATTTACAATTATCTGAATTTTATTCAGGTTTTACCACCTGAACAGGCAAACTTACTCATTAAATTAACACAAATACCATTCGCCTCAACAAATAAATGGTTTACCGCAATTTCCCATCACAGGCTTATTTACAGCATATATTTGCTTTAAACAAAAACGTAACTAACTGATGGAGAGGAAAACATTCATTAAAAGCAGCCTGGGCTTTTTAGGCGCAGCTGTGGCGGCACCTGCATTGCTAAGGGCAGGCACCGCCAAAAACATTGACGGTGGCACGGTAGACGACTGCACCGTAAGCCCAACCGAAACCGAGGGGCCATTCCCCACCATAACCCCGTCTAACTGGGTGCGTACCGATATTACCGACGGCCGCACCGGGGTGGCTTTTACCATCGACATCTACATAAAGAACAAAAATGCAGGCTGTAGCGCACTTGAAGGCGCCATTGTAGACATTTGGCATTGCGACAAAGACGGCAACTACAGCGAGTATGGCGGCAGCGGCATGCAACCCACAAACTACACGTCGGTTCACTTTTTGCGCGGCAGACAAACCACTAACAGTGAGGGGCTTGTAAGCTTTACATCTATATTTCCGGGGTGGTATACAAGCCGCGCCACGCACATTCACGTGCACATATACAACAGCAGCGGCACATCGCTGCTTATTACCCAGATAGCCTTCCCTGAGGGCACTAACAGTGCTGTGAATCAGGTAAATGCCGCCACCAGCTATGGTTATACCAAGGGCATGAACGGCTATACCTATAATGCTAATGACAACGTGTTTAGCGATGATGACGAGGGTATCGAAATCGCATCGGTAGAAGGCTCTGTGTCAGACGGTTTTGCACTTACGCATACCATTTATGTAAACGGGCCAACACTGGGTGTGGGCAGCCTTGAACAGCAGCAGTATGGGTTGGGACAAAACTACCCTAACCCACTAACAGACAGCACTATTATACCGCTCAATCTGCAATATGACAGCAGCGTAAACATAGCCGTTTATGACATGGCAGGTCGTAGGGTACTTACCGCCTTCAACGGCAACCTGGCCGCCGGAGAAAACAATATCACCCTAAACCGCAGCGGTTTAAACAGCGGTTATTATTTATACAAGGTTACCGTTGAAAATCAGGACGGTAGGTTTGAAGAAAGTAAAAAAATGTTGGTTAAGTAAAGTGTTAATTGCATTTTTATTGTTGGTTATTTGTATTTTTGAAAGAGAGGGGTGGTTCCCTCTCTTTCGCTTTTTAAAACATAAAGCATTGAATTAATGGCACATACAAAAATAAAACTGGCATATAGGGTGGTTATAGACCACACCGCCACCCAGCCGTGGGACCGCTATATATTTGAGGACACCTACCGCGAATACCTCATGCAGCACCAGCTTTTTAACGATAAAGACAACCCAAAAACCACCTTCCGCGAGCTTTTGGCCGAAAACCCCAAAACGCAACAGCTTCATTTTCTGACAGGTATGGCCGCAGAAAGCTATGTAGCGCAACTTAAGGGCAGCTTTTACCGCGTGCCCGATGTGCTGGGCACTACCTACCTGCCCTTTACCACCTACCGCCTTGATATTGTGAATACTGACATTACTGATATGGCGCGCCACAAGGTGGGCATAACGTTTTACTCACCGCTGTTTACGTATTTAGGAATCGTAAACAACTGTTACTTAGTAAGTAGCAATACAAATAGTGAGGCACCGGGGCTGGAAACCCTTATGTTCCCGGTGCAGCCGCTGCTGGCCATCTGTTATTATGAAGATGCTAATTTAAAGCCCCTGTAGCTTACAGTCCGTAATAAAAACCCTACCTTTGCTTAACAAAACCAACCTGATATGGAGCTATTTGTATATGTTTTTGCCGCCCTTTTCTCAGTAATCAACCCATTGGGTGCAGTGCCCATTTTTGTAGGCCTCACGCAGGATGACACCCTTAAAGAACGCCAGCGCATATCGTTCTGGACCGCCATTAACGTGTTCATAATCCTGGTCATATCGTTCTTTATAGGACAGTATGTGCTTGATTTCTTTGGCATTAAGATAGAAGCCCTGCGCATAGCGGGTGGTTTTATCATTGTCAATTCGGGCTTCTCGCTGCTCAACAGGCGCTTTAGCAAGGGCCGCGGCGTGCACAAGGAAATAGAGGCCGATGCCCAGAAACGTAACGACATAGCACTCACACCATTAGCCATACCCATGCTGGCCGGGCCGGGTTCAATATCGTTCTTAATAGCTATGTATCAAGACCTTAAAACACTGCCCGAGCAGGCTATTGCCGTAGGTGCCATGGCAGCAGTTGCCCTTACCATCTTCATTATTATGAGGAGCGCCCACTACCTGAGCCGCATTTTAGGGGCTTCAGGCATTGTGGCTATTTCAAGAATCATCGGCTTTATCATTATAGCCATTGGTGTTCAATACATTATAAGTGCAGTAGTAGTAATTTTAGAGGGCATCAACTGGAAATAACCGCCTGTTAAAAATGCTTCGAATTCTGCCATCTGTCGAAAACAGCATTTTCTTACATTTTAACTGTATTTTAACGCTAATTTTTCACTTTCGGAGTTTGAAATTCAAAACCGTGAAATATCGCATTTTTACAAGTGCCCTATCGTAAATGTACAACTCCTGTTTTCAGGTTACAAAACCGTGATTTTACCTCATTCAACGAATTTATGAATTTACATTTCCGACTAACCTCCTTTCGACTTTACGACTTTCGACTTTTGACTTTGATGTTTTTTGGCCTGGCTCTTTTTATGGGTTGCGCGTCCCTAAAAACATCCGGGTCGGTAGTTGGAGAAGGCTGGGCCGGCAACTCGGTCAATACTGTAATTTTTCGCAATGCTGCCCTAACCTCTTTTGGCGGCTTCCAGTTTACGGCCTACTACAATAACGAGGGCTATGTGGTGCTGGCAAAGCGCAAACAGGGCGCATCAGTATGGCAAACCGCCGTCACCCCTTACAAGGGCAACATTCGCGATGCCCACAACTGCATATCTATGGCTATAGACAGCCGCGGCTACCTGCACCTTTCTTGGAACCATCATGACAACCCCCTGCACTATGCCCGCAGTACCACCCCCCTGGGCCTTGAACTCACTGAGATGATGCCCATGACCGGCCTGCAGGAAGACAAGGTTACCTACCCCCAGTTTTACAACCTGCCCAATGGCAACCTGCTGTTTTGCTACCGCAGCGGCCAGAGCGGGCGCGGCAATATGGTGCTTAACGTTTACAACCCCGCCACACAGCAATGGCAGCAGGTGCAAAACAACCTGCTCGACGGCCAGGGCAACCGCAGCGCCTACTGGCAAATGTGCTCTTCGCCCAAAGGGCTGTACCTGTCCTGGACGTGGCGCGAAACCTGGGATGTAAGTACCAACCACGATATCTGTTATGCCTTTTCGCCCGATGGCGGCATTACCTGGCAAAAAAGCGATGGCACAGCCTATACCCTGCCCATTACTATAAATAATGCCGAAGTGGTACAAACCGTACCCCAAAACAGCAGCCTGATTAACCAGACGGCCATGACCGTTGATGCCAAAGGCAACCCTTATATTGCAACTTACTGGGCAGAAAAGAATGCTACCCCGCAATATAAAGTGGTGTATTTTAATGGGGCTGAATGGAATATAATACACAGCAACCTGCGCACCGGCAACTTTAACCTTGGTGGGGGCGGCACCAAGAGCATACCCATTTCGCGCCCGGAACTTATGGTTAAAAACAATACTGTTTACCTGCTGTACCGCGATGAAGAACGCGGCAATAAGGTTAGCCTTGCCCATATAAACCTGTCATCTAAGAAATGGCAGGTGTCCAACCTTACCTCTACCCCCGTTGGGCAATGGGAACCTAATTTTGATAAAGAACTATGGGCCGCCACAGGGCAGCTACACATTTTTGCCCAGGAGGTGAACCAGGCCGACGGCGAAGGGGTTAACAACGTACCGCCAACACCGGTACGGGTTATTGAAGTAAGGCACCTGCCCCGTTAACAAAATAAACGCTATACACTGTTTCAGGCATCAACACCTTTTTATATTTGGTATAACTAAAAAATTAGAGCTTATACCAAATCAGCCCGGCGCGAATTCTCAACAACGTGCGGCAAATTCTAAACAGGTTAAAATATATCAATTCTAAATTATACTTTTGTTACCTGAATAAGACCTTGCTTATGAAGCTTTTAAAATTATTGCCGGTTTTGGTGGTGTTTGTGTGTGTGCCGGCATTCTCCCAAAATAAAGTTATAGACAGCCTTAAGAATGAGCTTGGTAAAGCAACTGCTGATACCGCAAGGGCAGCATTGCTTAATGAAATTGCTGCCGAATATACTGAGAACAACCCGGCCATAATGCAGCAGTATGCCAAACAGGCACTTGATTTTAGCAGGGCGCATAAATTAAAAAGGCAGGAGGCCACGGCCTGGGTTAATATGGGCAATTCGCAGCTCATGATGAGCCGTTATGCCGACGCCCTTAAGAGTTTTACCAATGCGCAGTCGGTTTATGAGGGGCTTACCAGCACCGCTACCCAAAAAGACCTGGCCGACCTTAAAGATGGCCTTGGGCGTGCCTATGGCAGCATAGGGGTGGTGTGTTCTGAACAGGGCGATTATGCAAAAGCCCTTGAATACTATTTTAAGACCCTTAAAATTTATGAAGAGCTTAAAAGAGACGAATATGTGGCGGTGGTTGCCAATAATATAGGTATAGTATACCAGTCGCAAAAAGAATTTGGCAAGGCACTGCAGTATTTTGATAAGGCACAGTGGCTGCAAAAGAAAACCGGTGATTACAACGGTATGGGGGTTACACTTACCAATATTGGTAAAATATACCTGGAACGCGAAGAGTTTGACCGTTGTACGGAGTTTTTCAATAAAGCCGAAAAAATATTCTCTGAACATGAAAACCAGCGCGGGCTGGCAGAGCTGTACAATAACATAGGCAACTTTCATGTAAAAAAAGGCAACTATGCCGCTGCCGAAGCCTTCTACAAAAAGGCACTGGTTATTTTTAGGGGCATGGACGAAAAGTTTGGCACCTCGGCATCTTTGGGCTATTTGGGCATACTGTATGCCAAAGAGGGTAAAAATGCACAGGCAATAGAGTGCCTGGAGCAATCGGCCACGCTGGCAGTTGAGGCCGATGTGGCAGAACAGGTTATGATATCTGAAAAAGAACTGAGCAGCCTGTACGAAAAAACAGGCAACACCGCACAGGCACTGGCCCATTTTAAAAAATATACCGAAGCCCGCGAAAAAATAAACAGCAGCGAAAACATAAGGGCCATGGTGCGCGAAGAAATGAACTTTGAGTTTGAGCGCAAGGCAGCCCTTCAGAAGGCTGAAAACGAGAAAAAGATTGCCGTATATAATGAGCAGGCAAAACGCCACCAAATGCAAATCCTTTTTATTGTATTGCTTAGCGTGCTGTTGTTTGGCATAGCCTTTTTGGTGTACAGCAGGCTCCAGCTTAAAAAGCGCCTTACCCTGCAACGCGACCTGGCTGAGTATGAGCAAAAGGCACTGCACCTGCAAATGAACCCCCATTTTGTGTTTAACTGCCTGGGGTCTATTTCAAGCTTTATTGTGCAAAACGGTACCGATTCGGCCATTAAATACCTGGCTAAATTCAGCAAGCTTATGCGCCTCACGCTGGAATATAGTAAGGAGTCGCTTATACCCATAGATAAAGAAATAGAAAGCCTGCAAAACTACCTTGAGCTGGAGCAGCTGCGCTTTAACCAGGCGTTTGAATTCAGCATTACAAAATCGCAGGATATAGAAGATGATACCGCCCTGCCGCCGTTGTTGCTGCAGCCCTTTGTAGAAAATGCCATTATACACGGCATTGTGCCTAAAAAATGCAGGGGCAATATTTATGTTGATTTTAAAATAGACAACAACCAGCTGGTGTGCACCGTAATTGATGACGGTATAGGTATAGACCAGAGCCGCAAACTCAAAGAAAAATCGGTCACGGTACACAAAAGCCTGGCGCTCCAAATTACGCGTAAAAGGCTGGAAGTTATACAGGCCGTAACAGGCAAGGCCGCTTATGTAGATATTGCCGAACGCAAAGACGCCGCAGGGGCTGTAAACGGAACCATAATTACACTATATTTACCCATACAATACTCGTCTGACAAATGATAACTGCCTTACTTATAGATGATGACGCTAACCTGCGCAAGGGCATGAAGGCCCTTTTGGCGCTGTATGCCCCCGATATTAAAATAGACGGAGAGGCAGACAGCGTTAAGGCAGGTATTGCGGCTATAGAAACCCATACGCCCGATGTTATTTTTATGGATATCCAGCTGGGCGATGGTACCGGGTTTGATATTTTAGAGCAGTTTGCACAGCGCAACGGCAGGCTGGGCAGCCACGTGGTGTTTATTACCGCACATGAAGAGTATGCGGTTAAGGCGTTTAGGTTTAGTGCGCTGGATTACCTGCTAAAGCCGGTTGACCCGGAAGACCTGGAAAAGGTGGTAGCCAAAATTAAGAAAGCGCTTAAAACCAACGATAATTTTGCGCATATTGACCTGCTGCTGGAAAACATCCGTAAAAAGGTAGATAAATTTAAACGCATTGCCCTTAGCACCAGCGATGGCATACACCTGTTTGAAGTAAGTGATATCATTAGGCTTGAAAGCCAGGACAACTACACCAAGTTCTACATAAAAGACCACAAGCCGGTGCTTATTGCCAAAACGCTTAAAGAATATGAAGACCTGCTGGGCGAGCAGGGTTTTGAACGCATACACCAAAGCCACCTTATAAACCTGGCTTACCTTAAATCTTATATAAAGAGGGATGGTGGCTATGCCGTAATGGCCGATAACAGCCATTTGCCCATATCGCAGCGCAAAAAAGAGCGCCTGCAGGAATTACTGAAATCGTTATAATGCACGAATTCTAAATGAAAGATGCAAAATTCTAAGTCATTTAACGCATTGGCTAAATTATTAGTTAGTTTTGATGCTTAACCCGGGATTAATTGCTATGAAACCACTTTTACTATTTTTCACCTTACTGTTTACCGCACTTGCGGGTGCCCAGGTTATAACCATACCCGATGCCGCGTTTGAAAACCTGCTGGTAACCGCTGCCACCTACAACCAGATTGCCAGCGATGGCAGCGATTATATTGCGGTAGACGCAAACGGCGATGGCGCTATAACCCAGGCCGAAGCCGAAGAAGTGCGCGAACTGTACCTTAACAACCAGGGTATAGCATCGTTACAGGGTATTGAGTATTTTACAAACCTGCGTGTGCTGTATGTGTCAGACAACAGCATTGCAGAATTGGATATTACCCCGCTTGAAGACCTGGAATACCTATACATAAACAACAACCAGCTTACTTCGCTTACCATACTCGATGCACACGACCTTAAAGGCCTTGATTGCAGCAACAACCAGCTTACCGTGCTTGATTTTGGTAGTATGGAATACCTGGAAAGCGCCAACTGTTCGGGTAATAACCTTACCCAGCTGGATGTTTCGGGCTGTATAAACCTTTCGTTAGTAAGCTTTGCCAATAACAACATTACCTACGTAAACATAAAAAACGGTATGGGCCATACCGCCGTTGCCGCCGATAACCAGTGGCAGGGCAACCCCGGCCTGGCCTATATGTGTATTGATGACCAAGAGGCTGCCGCCATTAGCGCATTGCTTGCAGCAAACGGATACACTACGGTAGTAGCTAACTCATTTTGTTCTTTTACGCCGGGTGGCGATTATAACACCATTAAAGGTACACTTACTTTTGATGTAAATGGTGACGGCTGCGATGTGGCCGATTCTTCGCAAAAATTCATGAAAGTAACCACTGAAGTAGGTGCGGAAGCCTGCGCGGTATTTACCGATGCCAATGGTGAGTATGAGTTGTATACCCTTGCCGGTACTTTTGCCGTAGCCCCTCAGTTTGAAGAAAATTACTTCGAGGCAAGCTATGTGGCTCCCGTTGCGTTTCCTTATGTAAATAATGCTGAGGCTACTGCTAACTTTTGTATAACGCCCAATACCGCCGCCAGCGATATAGAAATTGTAATGATGCCCGTTGTAGCCCCCGTTCCGGGACAGGACGTTTATTACAAAATGGTGTATAAAAACAAAGGCAACCAGGTGCTTAGCGGTTCGGTGCAGTGCACGTGGAACTACACGAAGTTTGACTTTTATGCCAACAGCTTTATGCCCGATGCCAACCAGACACTATTAAACGGCAACCTTGCCACGTATGTTTGGGATTATACTAACCTTGAACCGTTTGAAAGCCGTGAGATAAAAATCAGGCTTGCGGTACACAGCCCTACAGATGCCATACCGGTAAACGTGGGCGATGCGCTAAGCTTTGACGCCCAGGCCATTCTTACTGCCGATGCCATACAGTCAGACAATACCAGTGTTTTAGAGCAACAGGCCGTAGCCACGGCTACCACAGCCAGCATAACCTGTATAGAAGGCGCTGTAGCCCCGGTAACCCAAATAGGCGAATACCTGCACTATGTGGTTAATTTTACAAACGAAGGCACAGAAACACCCGACAGCGTGGTAATAGAAACCGAGGTAGACCCTGAGCATTTTGATATCAATACGCTACAGGTGCTTAACAGTTCGCACAATGCCAGGGTACAGGTGCAGGGCAATACCGCCCGCTTTATGATGCCCGCCTTTATGCAGGCCGCAGACGGCCATGGCAATATACTGTTTAAGGCCAAAACAAAAAATAACCTTGCCAGCGGCGCAACGGTGCTTAGTTCGGCACGTATTTACTTTGGCTATACCGCCCCGGTTGAAACCAATGTGGCCGAAACACAGCTTGGTGTTATGGGAATGGATGATGTTGCTGTAGATGCTTCGGTTACACTATATCCTAACCCGGCAAAAGATGTTGTGAATATTAATGCAGCAAACAACCTGCAACAGGTTAACCTGTATGATGTGCAGGGCAGGCTGCTGCAAACCGAAATACTTAACAATACACAAACCACTATAGACTTAAGCAGCCGTGCTGCCGGTATTTACTTTGTAAAAGCATATACGCAGGCCGGTGTTAAAGTTCAAAAAGTAGTAAAAGAATAAAGGGTATAACCCCTGCGTTTAAAAGCCGTACAATAGTGTGCGGCTTTTTTTATTGCTTTTTTTTAACCCAAACGCAACCTTTTTACTTTTTGGGCGACTATATAATAAATTGCTAAAAGAAAAGGCTTACCGTGCGGCCCGGGTGCACTCCCCTACCGGTGTGCAGGGCCGCGGTAAATTGCCTCAATATGTTTTCACTACCTAAATATATCTATCCTTAAGGGCCGGCGCAAAATTGTGTACGGCCCTTTCGGTATATATAAATAATTGGCAAAAATACACGGTTAAGGAAAGATTATATTGCGTTTTTTTCTTTACAGATAAATTGTAATTGCTTAAATTCGCAGGAATATATTTTTTCCAAACCAAATAAACATACATACTATCATGTCAAATACTGCAATATTGGAAATTAATGGCAAGAAGTTTGAATTTCCAACGCTTGTTGGCACTGAAAACGAAGTTGCCATTGATATTGATAAACTGCGCAGCGAAACCGGTGCCATAACACTTGACCCGGGCTTTAAAAATTCAGGCGCGTGCAAAAGCGCCATTACCTTCCTTGACGGGGAAGAAGGTATCCTTCGCTACAGGGGATATTCAATAGAACAACTGGCTGAAAAGTCAAACTTCCTTGAAGTTTCTTACCTGCTTATTTTTGGCGAACTGCCAACTGCCGGGCAAATTGCCAAGTTTGAAAACGACATACGCAAGCATACCCTCGTTAACGAGGAGATGAAAAACATTATAGACGGTTTCCCTAAAAATGCCCACCCAATGGGTATCCTGGCATCGTTAACCAGCGCCCTTACTGCCTTTAACCCGCAGCCGGTAAACGTTAGCGACAACCAGGAACTGTATGACACCATTTGCAAGGCAATGGGTAAATTCCTTGTAATTGCAACGTGGACGTTCCGTAAAAACATGGGCTACCCGCTTAACTATTATGACAACACAAAAGGCTATGTAGAAAACTTTATGAGGCTTATGTTTGAGCTTCCTACAGGCCCTTACAAGCTTGACCCGGTTGTTATCAATGCGCTTGATAAACTGTTTATACTGCATGCCGACCACGAGCAAAACTGCTCTACCAGCACTGTGCGTATAGTGGGCTCAAGCCATGCCAGCCTTTTTGCTTCAATATCTGCCGGTGTATCTGCACTATGGGGCCCGCTGCATGGCGGTGCTAACCAGGCGGTGCTTGAAATGCTTGAAGAAATACAGGCAAACGGTGGCGATGCTGATAAGTATCTTGCAAAAGCCAAAGATAAAGAAGACCCGTTCCGCCTAATGGGCTTTGGCCACAGGGTGTACAAAAACTTCGACCCGCGTGCTAAAATCATTAAAAAAGCAGCTGATGACGTTCTTGAGGCACTTGGTGTTGATGACCCAATACTTAACATTGCCAAAAAGCTTGAAGAGGCTGCATTGCAGGATGAGTACTTCAAGAGCCGTAACCTGTACCCTAACGTAGATTTCTATTCAGGAATTATTTACAGGGCGCTGGGCATACCTACAGAAATGTTTACCGTACTGTTTGCCATAGGCCGCCTTCCGGGCTGGGTTGCCCAGTGGAAAGAAATGCGCCTTAACAAAGAGCCAATAGGCCGTCCGCGCCAGGTATATGTTGGTGCACCGCTTAGGGAGTTTACCGAAATTGAAAAACGATAAGTTTTAATCTGATATACAAAACCATCCTGAAAAGGGTGGTTTTTTTGTTTATATTGGTACAAAGCAATATTTATGAAGTCTCCGGTATATCTCTTACTATTCGTATTGACATCTTGTGCTGTAAAGCCAACATCTTCTCATTATGACTATAAGAAAGCTGTGGCTCATTACTATTGTATATCTTCACAGGGAATTGATATAAATGAATGTGATGCGTTTTACGCTGACTTTGAAAAAATGTTTACTGTACGATCTCTGACAGATAACCATAGGCTTAGGAAGAGGGAAAAAGGCATCTATAAATTTGAAATGAACAGCCCGCATGCTACTACACATTTGCTCTATATTGATAAGGCCAGCTGCAAGGTAATACCAGTCTATGGAGACCTAAAGAGAATTTTAAAGTTCAACAGGCAATTTATGAAGAGAAATAAGTCTGGCTTAAAAGAAATTGAAAGTTGTGAAAAGGAAATTGTGAATATTTACAATAGAAATTCACGTATTATAAGTGCACAATCTATCGAAACACTGAAATAAAATGCACCTGTTTAAAATTCTAAATTGAATTAAAAATCCCAAATCTAATTTTTAATTATAATTCAAAAAATAGTGACTTTCTTCCTACAACGTTTTCAATGTTTCAGTTTAAAGCAATAATTGATATTCAATAGTTAAAAATTGCGAATTCTTTATATTTATAATGATTATAAATAGCGTTGTATCCTTTGTGTAGCGCGGGTTTTAATACTTTTTAACTATGATTTAATAAAAATTTACAATGCAGGGGTATTGCATAGTATGTAATCTGCATATATCTTTGCAGTACAAATTAATTGGTTTGTGAGGAGATTCCAGTTAATTTAAGATTGGTTGGTTTGTTAAAAGCGGGTTTCTTAAACCCGCTTTTATTTTTTATCAAAATCTCAAACAGGCTTACCATAAAAAAAGCCACCCTTTTCAGGATGGCTCACTTTCAAAAATATTTCACAGGATTTTACCCTTCGGCGCTTTCCGGTTCTTTTTCGGTAAGGCCCGCCAGCTGAAACAGGCTTTTACCCTGTAGCATATCCAGCGTGCTGTCGCGCACATCGGCCAGAAAGTGGTGCAGGTTGCACGCTTCCTGATCGGGGCAGTCATCGCATCGTTCATAAAAATTAAGGCTCACACAGGGCAGCATTGCTATAGGCCCGTCTAAAACGCGTATAAGCGTTGCCGCTGTAACCGTTTTAGGGTCCTTCATTAAATAATAACCGCCGCCCTTACCCTTTTTAGAGCCCAGTATGCCAAACTTCTTTAAATCGAGCAAAATGGCCTCCAGGAACTTTTTGGGTATCTGCTCTTTTTCCGAAATATCAGAAATAAGCACGGGCACGGTAGCATCCTGCCGTGCAATGTATATAAGTGCCTTAAGCCCGTATTTCGTCTTTTTTGAGAGCATATAGTAAAGTTACTGTTTTTTTAATAAAAACACCTCTGCCATCATGCAGCGTGCACTACCTCCGCCACAGGCCTCAATGGTATCAAGGTTGGCTGTAAGTATTTCGGTATGTTTTTCAATCTTGTTTATCTGGTCTGCCGTAAGCACGCTTTTGGCCGAATCGCTCATTACAAGGTAGCTTTTATCCTTACCCTGTACCTGTAGCATATTGCCGGCAAAGTGGTTCAGCTGGGCTTCAGTAAGCAGTACAATCTCTTTACCATCGGCTTTAAGGTTTTCCAGCACCATTTTGCGCTCCTGCTTATCGTCTATACAATCGGCACAAATAACGGCAAAAGTACTGCCTATGCACATCATTACGTTAGTGTGGTATATGTGCATGCGCTCACCGTCTACAGTCTGGAAGGCTTCAAAAATCACAGGGCCAAGGTCAAAATCCTCGCAGTATTCAATAACCAGCTCTTCTTCGGCGCGTGGCGAAAGGGCGCAGTAGGCCTTGCCGTTTTCGCGGTCCAGCACCAGGCTGCCGGTACCTTCTAAAAACAGGCCGTCTTCTTCGGCGCTGGTATAATCAACAATATTATCTATTACAAAACCGTGGTCTTCCAGCAGGTCTAAAATATCTTCACGGCGTTCGCT
This sequence comes from Flavobacterium akiainvivens, assembly GCF_001278115.1. Lineage (GTDB taxonomy): Bacteria > Bacteroidota > Bacteroidia > Flavobacteriales > Flavobacteriaceae > Flavobacterium > Flavobacterium akiainvivens. The sequence goes on from NZ_LIYD01000005.1 coordinate 2,327,820, forward strand.
GCGGCGGTTTTCGGCAAACATGGGGTACAGGGCCACATCGCCGTTTTCATGAAACGACACCCAGTTGTTAGGGAAAACCGAATCGGGTGTATCTACATCCTTACGGTCGTCTACCACAATTACATTAACACCCACGGCACGCAGCTTTTCTACAAAGGCGTCAAACTCCTGCTGGGCTTTTGCGTTTACGGTTTCGGGGAGCAGGCTGTCCATAACCTTCTGGTAGTAATTGTTAACGGCAGTCTGTTCGTTCATACGGAACGCCACCGGGCGAATCATTAGTATTGTGTCAGTAATTTGTTTCATGATTGTAAATATAGTTAATCGCGCAGTAACGGCAAAGTGCTGCAACGCAACAATCCTTCCTGTTTTGCAATTTCGGCATAAGGCACTTCTTCTGTGTTGATGCCGTGGCCATTAAGCCAATCTTTAAGGCGGGTAAAGTTTTTTTCTATGATTACCACGTCTTCGGCAATAGAGAAGAAGTTAGAGGTCATGTTGTACATTTCCTCACGGTCTATATGAAACAGGTTGTCCATGCCAAAAAGGTTAACCAAATACAGGTAATCAGCCTCCTCACGGAAACCGCTTTTATAAATCACGCCTTTATCCTTACCCACCGGCTGAAAGCAGCAGTCTAGGTGCAGGGCGTTATCGCGCGGCTCAATGCGGCTTTTAACCAGATCGAACTCCTTGACTATTTTATTAGGGAAAAGTTGTTTTATAAAGTCTACCCCCTGCGTGTTGGTGCGGGCGGTAATATAGTCTTTGTAGTCGCTGCCCTTGTAGGTGCCAATAAAAATGTGGTCGTTCCACACAATTACGTCGCCGCCCTCTATGTGTACCTCTTCAGGAGGGGTAACCACTTTGGCAGGGTTTATCTGGTCTACAATATATTTTATGGCTTCCTGTTCGCGCAGGCGGTCGGGCAGTATGTTAGCCCAGATAAACGTATCGTCTATCACAAAGCCAATATCGCGGCTAAAAATCTGGTTGTAGTTTTCAATAAGCTCCGGGCGGTACACGGTAACGCCGTGCTTTTCAAAAACGGCGGCTACGGCCTCCATTTCGGGTACCATATCGGCTTCCAGCGGATAGGTGCCGGCTTTAATATGCTCGAGCGATTTAGGGTCGTAGGCCTCGCTTTCGGTAGGCGTAGGGCCGTTGCTTACAGCTGTGCCCAGTATAACGGCGCGCAGCCTTGAGGTTTCGTTGGTTACATGTATTGGTAACATGGCTTGGATTTTGCGCAAATATAAAAAAAAGGGCTCTGTTTAAGAGTTTTTTAAGAAGAAGTGTAGGATTTAGTTTGATTTTTTGAGGGTTTTTAAGGTGCTGAGTAGCTTGAGAATTTAAATAGAAGTAAAACCACCCCGCCCTGCGGCACCCCTCCGAGGGAGGGGAATGCTCACTCAGCCGAAATAAAACCGTATAAATCCGCTTCGCATCTGATGGCTAAAAGCTGACGGCTAACCGCTAAAATCAAAAAAACTTTCAATTATCCTATTAATTCCATAGACTAATGTCTATATTTGGCGAATATTACAGTTATTACCCCGAAAAGACGAAATGAAGGAGAAGTTAGCTTACCTGAATAACGAAATAAAAGGCCTGCCTCTGGCTGAAAGTATTCCGCTGGTGCTGAAGCATTTTAGTGGTAAAAAGGTGTTTAGCACCTCTTTTGGTATAGAAGACCAGGTGCTTACCCACTACATTGCGCCCTATGCCGAGCTTGTAAACACGTTTACACTCGATACCGGCCGCCAGTTTGCCGAAACCTACGAGGTGTTTCAGCGCACGCAAAACAAATACCCCAAGCTTAATATCGAAACCTTTTTCCCCGATGCGGAAGACGTAAAGCAATACGTTTCGGCTAACGGCATAAACGGCTTTTATAACAGCATAGAGCAACGCAAAGAGTGTTGCAGGGTGCGTAAGGTGGTTCCCCTGCAAAAAGCCATTACAGGGGCTGAATTATGGGTTACAGGCCTCCGCGCCGAGCAAAGCGACAACCGCAGCGACATGCAGCTTTTAGAATGGGACGAGGCCAACCAACTGGTTAAATTCAACCCGCTTTTGCATTATACCCTTAAAGAAGTAGAAGTGCTTATAGATACCTACAACATACCCCTGAGCAGCCTGTACAAAAAAGGCTACCTGAGCATAGGCTGTGCGCCGTGTACCCGTGCACTGGCCGAAGGCGAACCCTTTAGGGCCGGGCGCTGGTGGTGGGAAGACGGTAAAAAAGAGTGCGGGCTGCACATTCATCAAGATAAAAATTATTAAAATGGCACATACTAATATACACCTGCAAACCCTTGAAGATGAAAGCATCTACATCATCCGCGAAGTGGTGTCGCAGTTCCGTAAGCCAGTGCTGCTTTTTAGCGGAGGTAAGGACAGCATAACGCTGGCCCGCCTGGCGCAAAAGGCATTTTACCCGGCTAAGATTCCGTTCCCTTTCCTGCATATTGATACCGGGCATAATTTCCCTGAAACCATTGAATTTAGAGACCAGCTGGTTAAAGAGCTTGGTGTGGAGCTTATTGTACGCTATGTTCAGGACAGTATAGACCAAAACAAAGCACAGGAAGAAACCGGCAAGTATGCCAGCCGCAACGCCCTGCAAACCGTTACCCTGCTGGATGCCATTGAAGAATTTGGCTTTGATGCCTGTATGGGCGGTGCACGCCGCGATGAGGAGAAATCGAGGGCTAAGGAGCGTATCTTTTCGGTGCGTGATGATTTTGGACAGTGGGATGCCAAGAAGCAGCGCCCGGAGCTGTTTAACATCCTGAATGGAAAGATTGCCTTTGGCGAAAATGTAAGGGCTTTCCCCATAAGCAACTGGACGGAGGAAGACGTGTGGAATTACATTAACCAGGAAGGCATTGGCCTGCCTACGATATATTTTGCGCACCAGCGCAAGCTGGTAAAACGCGATGGCGCGTTTTTGGCCTGGAGCGAATACCTGAACATTGTGGATACCGATGAGATTACCGAAAGCGTGGTGCGTTTCCGTACCGTGGGCGATATGACCTGTACCGCGGCGTTTGTGAGCACGGCAAGCGCCATTGAAGACATTATGTATGAAAACAAGTCTTCTAAATCAAGCGAGCGTGGTGCCCGTATGGACGATAAGCGCAGCGAGGCGGCATTGGAACAACGTAAAAAGGGTGGGTATTTTTAGGAAAGCTTCTTAGCTTTTGTGCTGCTTAAACATAACGTTTTTCAGGTTCCGTCATTGCGAGAAGGAACGACGAAGCAATCTTTTTTTGTGTTTCAATAGATTTAGTGCTATAAGGATAATGAAATAAGATTGCCGCGCTCCGCAAGCTCCGCCCGCAAGGACGGGTCGTGAAGAAAGGTAGGATAACAGAAGTGCCTTGTGACTAACAACCCCTAAAAAATTTAAACACAAAGACACAAAGGCCACAAAGGCTTAAAAATTAATATTATGATGTGTTTTACTTGGTGTTCTTTGTGTCTTTGTGTTTTAAAAATAATCTGTTACTTGTGGCCTTTGTGAAAAATCTTAGTGCCCTTAGTGTCAAAAAAACTCATTACAAGAAGCAATCATGCTTAGCAGCTGAGATACTCAGAAGCTAAGCAGCTTAAAAATTAAATAATGGATTTACTACGTATAAATACAGCCGGTAGTGTAGACGACGGCAAGAGTACCCTGATAGGCCGTTTTTTAAACGACAGCAATGCCCTTACCATAGAGCAGGTAGAGCTTATTGAGCGCAAAACCCGCGAGAAGGGTATGGATGATCTTGATTTTTCAGTTTTAACCGATGGCCTTATCGCAGAAAGGGAGCAGGGCATTACCATAGATGTTGCCCACATCTATTTCTCAAGCGAAAGCCGCAAGTTTATTATTGCCGACAGCCCCGGCCATGTAGAGTATACCCGCAACATGGTTACCGGCGCCAGCAACAGTGAGGTATCGATTATATTAATTGATGCACGTAAAGGCCTGCTGGAGCAAACCCACCGCCACTACTTTATCAGCACGCTACTAAGGTTGCAAACGGTGGTGTTCTGTATTAATAAAATGGACCTTGTGGGCTATAGCGAAGATGTGTTCTTAAAGATTGCTGCCGACATCAATAAAATGACCGGAGGCTTTGCTTACAAGCCCGATATCCATGTGCTGCCCATTAGTTCGCTTAAGGGGGATAATGTGGTGTTTGCATCAGATAATACACCGTGGTACAAAGGAGAAAGCATGAGTGGCATACTGCATAACATTAAGCCTAACGCCCAGGATACCGATGCGTTTCGCCTTGATGTGCAGCAGGTACTGCACGTGCAGAACGCCGAGTTTACCGATTACCGCGCTTATGCAGGCCGTATCATCAGCGGTAGCGTAAAGCTTGGCGATAAGCTAACGGTGCTGCCAAGTGGCACCGCAAGCGAGGTGGTTGAAATTAGAAGGTTTACCAATACTTTAGCTTCGGCCACAGCCGGTGATTCGATACAACTGCGCCTTAAGGACGATGTAGATGTGAGCCGCGGCATGATGCTGGTACAACAACCGGATGACAGCCTGCTATCGAAAGACATAAAAGCCACCCTGGTTTGGATGGACGAAAAACCGTCTGTACCCGGAGGGCGCTACACCATACAGGCCAGTACGCGTACTGCTGCGTGTAAGCTACAGGGTATTGATGCCATTATTCCGCCGGAGAACCCAACGGCAGTATATGAAGCGGCATCGCTAAAGCTGAACGACATTGCCAAAGTGCAGCTTAAGACCGCTGCACCATTATTCCTTGACCGTTTTGAAGACAACCGTGGCAACGGAGCCTTCATTTTGGTTGACACCCAAACCAACAATACCGTTGCAGTAGGGTTTGTGGAGTAGTTGCGGGTTGGGAGTTGCGGGTTGTTTTTACAGCTGAGTAGGCAACCCCGCAAATATCTACCTTGTTTATGATATATTTCTCCCCCGGTCGATGCACGGGGCTTTGAAAAGTCCGGCCCATACAGGGCCGTCTTTTTTGTGTAATAAAGTGTACGCTCCAAAACTCAAAACCCACCTTCTCCAAAAAAAACCGCCCCAAAACTGGAGCGGCCCTTTATATCTATATCCTTAGCGGATTAGAATTTCACTTTAAATGCTTTTTCACCAGGGAAATAAGCTACATCGCCAAGTTCTTCTTCAATGCGAAGAAGCTGGTTGTATTTAGCCATACGGTCTGAACGTGAAGCAGAACCGGTCTTGATTTGGCCACAGTTAAGAGCAACAGCAAGGTCAGCAATGGTGTTATCTTCAGTTTCGCCCGAACGGTGAGACATTACAGATGTATAACCGGCGTTGTGCGCCATATTTACAGCAGCAATAGTTTCGGTAAGGGTACCAATCTGGTTAACTTTAATAAGGATTGAGTTAGCAATACCTTTTTCAATACCTGTAGAAAGACGCTCTACGTTAGTAACAAAAAGGTCGTCGCCTACAAGCTGCACTTTGTCACCTATCTTTTCAGTAAGGTATTTCCAGCCATCCCAGTCGTTTTCCTGCATACCGTCTTCAATAGAAATAATTGGGTATTTAGCAGCAAGCTCAGCAAGGTAATCTGCCTGCTCTTCGCTGGTGCGTATTTTACCTGTTTCGCCTTCAAACTTAGTATAGTCATACTTACCGTTTACATAGAATTCTGAAGCGGCACAGTCAAGCGCGATTTTAACATCGTCGCCAAACGTGTAACCTGCTTTTTCTACAGCAAGCTTAATAGTATCAAGGGCATCTTCTGTACCACCGGCAAGGTTTGGTGCAAAACCACCTTCATCTCCCACAGCAGTACTAAGGCCACGGTCGTGAAGTACTTTTTTAAGGTTATGGAAAACCTCAGTACCTATTTGCATGGCATGTGTAAAGTTTTTAGCCTTTACAGGGAAAATCATAAACTCCTGGAATGCGATAGGCGCATCTGAGTGAGAACCACCGTTAATGATGTTCATCATAGGCACAGGCAGCGTGTTGCCAGATACACCACCCACGTAGCGGTATAGCGGCATGCCAAGCTCGTTAGCAGCAGCTTTAGCAGCAGCAAGCGATACACCAAGGATAGCGTTAGCACCAAGGTTACCTTTATTATCTGTACCATCAAGCTCAATCATGGTTTTGTCTATAGCATTCTGTTCAAAAACAGACATACCTACAACAGCAGCAGCAATAGTGGTGTTTACGTTCTCTACGGCTTTAAGAACGCCTTTACCCATATAATCTTTACCGCCGTCGCGAAGCTCTACCGCTTCGTGTTCGCCTGTTGAAGCCCCAGATGGCACAGCTGCCCTTCCAAGTACCCCGTTTTCAGTAACCACGTCAACCTCTACAGTAGGGTTTCCGCGAGAGTCCAGTATTTGCCTGGCGTGAACTTTAATAATAATGCTCATGTTTTTCGGTTGTTTTATTTTCTAATTAATTCTTCTTAATTCTTCGATTTCTCAATGTTTGCTATAAACTGGTCAAACAGGTAAGTAGCATCATGCGGACCCGGGCTGGCCTCCGGGTGGTATTGTACCGAGAAGCAGTTTTTGTTCTTCATGCGCATACCGGCCACAGTACCATCATTAACGTGAAGGTGCGTAATTTCAAAATCAGGGTGCTTTTCAAGCGCTTCGCGGTCTACTGCAAACCCGTGGTTTTGAGATGTAATTTCGCCCTCACCCGTTACAAGGTTTTTAACCGGGTGGTTAATACCCCTGTGCCCGTTAAACATTTTATAGGTTGGTATTCCGTTAGCCAGGGCCAGTACCTGGTGGCCAAGGCATATACCAAATACCGGCTGGTCATCGGCCAGGATTTGGCGTGCAGCTTCCTGTGCACCAAAAAGCGGGTCAGGGTCGCCGGGGCCGTTAGACAGGAAGTAACCATCAGGCTCAAACGTCTTAAGGTCGGCATAGGTAGCATCATAAGGGAAAACCTTAATGTAGCAATCGCGCTTTGCAAGGTTGCGCAGTATGTTTTTCTTAATACCCAGGTCAAGCGCCGATACTTTATATTTAGCATCAGGGTTACCCACATAATAAGGTTCTTTTGTAGAAACTTTGCTGCTCAGCTCAAGGCCTTTCATATCCGGCACTTCAGCCAGGCGTTGTTTAAGGGCCTCAATATCGCAGTCTTCGGTACAGATAGCGGCATTCATGGCGCCGTTATCGCGAATGTAGCTTACCAGTGCGCGGGTATCAACATCTGATATCGCTACAAGGTTTTGTTCTTCAAAATATTGCTTCAGGCTTTCATCGCTGTTAACGCGAGAGTGGTTAAAGCTGAAATTTTTACACACAAGGCCGCTAATCATAATTTTATCAGCCTCTACCTCTTCATTATTGGTACCGTAGTTGCCAATATGTGCATTGCTGGCCACCATAATCTGGCCAAAGTAAGAAGGGTCAGTAAAAATTTCCTGGTAGCCGGTCATGCCGGTGTTAAAACATACTTCTCCAAAAACAGTACCCTCAATGCCTATAGACTTGCCATAAAAAATGGTGCCGTCTGCTAAAAGTAGTACCGCTTTTTTCCTGTTCGTGTATTTCATGTATGAAGTTTGATGTTGTGTTGCGTGCAAATTTACTTTAAAAATTGGTTTTACCGAAATGGCGAGGCATTTTTGCATTTGCCTTAGTCTAAATCGGTTAAGCATTGCAAAAAAAAAGGACAAACTGTAAAGTTTATCCTTTTTTAATATCGAAAAATCAATTGTTCATGATTATTCAGCAGCATTGTTGTTTTCTTCTGTATCAACAGCAGGGGCTTCAGTTGCAGCAGGTGCTTCAGCCACAGGAGCGGCAGCAGCTTTAGCTGAACGGCTACGACGGGTCGTTTTCTTAGCCTCTTTTTTAGTAGCGTTATACAGTTCGTTAAAGTCAACTAGCTCTATCATAGCCATATCAGCGTTGTCACCAAGACGGTTACCAAGCTTAATGATACGGGTATAACCTCCTGGGCGGTCGCCCACTTTAGCAGCTACTTCCCTAAAAAGTTCAGTAACGGCATATTTGTTACGAAGGTAAGAGAATACTATACGACGGTTGTGTGTAGTATCTTCTTTAGATTTAGTAACCAATGGCTCAAAGTATACTTTAAGCGCCTTGGCTTTGGCAACAGTCGTATTAATACGCTTGTGCTCTATAAGGGAGCAAGCCATGTTAGCCAGCATCAGTTTCCTGTGCCCGGCCTGCCTGCTAAGGTGATTTACTTTTTTTCCGTGTCTCATTGCTGTAAATTTAAACCTTTACCTTTCGGTGAAGGATTATTCTTTATCTAATTTGTATTTGCTCAAATCCATACCGAAGTGCAGGTTTTTAGAAGCAACAAGCTCATCAAGCTCAGTTAGCGACTTTTTACCAAAGTTACGGAATTTCATCAAGTCATTTTTGTTGAACGATACCAGGTCGCCTAATGTATCAACTTCAGCCGCTTTCAAACAGTTTAGTGCCCTAACAGACAGGTCCATATCAACCAGTTTTGTTTTAAGCAACTGCCTCATGTGAAGAGATTCTTCATCATAAGATTCTGTTTGGGCAATTTCATCGGCCTCAAGTGTAATCCTTTCATCAGAGAACAGCATAAAGTGGTGTATCAGCGTTTTTGCTGCCTCTGTAAGCGCTTCTTTAGGGTGTATAGAACCGTCAGTAATGATTTCAAAAACCAGCTTTTCGTAGTCAGTTTTTTGCTCCACACGGAAGTTCTCTATCGCATACTTAACGTTCTTTACAGGTGTAAAGATAGAGTCAGTAAAGATAGTGCCTATAGCAGCATTTTGCTTTTTGTTTTCTTCAGCAGGAACATAACCACGGCCTTTTTCTATAGTAAGTTCAAGGTTAACGGTTATTTTGCTGTCCATGTTGCAGATAACAAGTTCAGGGTTTAGCACCTGGAAACCTGAAATAAACTTTTGGAAATCACCGGCAGTAAGCTGGTCTTTTCCACCTACAGATATCGAAACAGATTCGTTATCTATATCCTCAATCTGGCGCTTAAAACGCACCTGCTTAAGGTTAAGAATTATTTCTGTAACATCTTCAACAACCCCTGGTATGGTAGAAAACTCATGCTCTACACCTTCGATGCGAACAGATGTTATTGCATAACCTTCCAGCGAAGAAAGTAAAACTCTTCTAAGTGCGTTACCAACAGTCAATCCATATCCGGGTTCCAGAGGGCGAAATTCGAATTTCCCCTGAAAATCGGTAGAATCGATCATTATAACTTTATCGGGCTTTTGAAAATTAAATATTGCCATATTAGTCGACTAATGTCAATTATTATTTGTTATACAACTCAACGATTAGTTGTTCTTTGATGTTTTCCGGTATCTGGATACGGGCAGGAACACTTACAAAAGTACCTTCCATAGTATCGTTGTTCCAGGTAATCCACTCATATACGTGAGCAGAGTTTGATAAAGAATCTGTGATAGTCTCAAGAGATTTAGACTTTTCACGCACAGCAACTTTATCGCCGGCTTTTAGGTGGTATGATGGTATGTTTACCAGCTCACCATTTACGGTTATATGCCTGTGGCCTACTATTTGGCGGGCTGCCCTGCGAGAAGGTGCAATACCCATCCTGTATACCACGTTGTCAAGCCTTGCCTCACATAGCTGAAGTAGCACTTCACCGGTTACGCCTTTAGTGGCAGCGGCTTTTTCATACAGGTTCCTGAATTGTTTTTCAAGGATACCGTAAGAGTACTTCGCTTTCTGCTTCTCCATTAGCTGAACAGCATATTCAGATTTTTTACCCCTCTTTTTAGCCAGGCCGTGTTGCCCTGGAGGGTAGTTTCTTTTTTCGAAGGCTTTATCGTCTCCGAAGATCGCCTCACCAAATTTACGGGCGATTCTTGTTTTTGGACCAGTATATCTTGCCATTTTAAAAAATTAAGAGAACAGGAGGTTATGAATTCAGGTCTCATCCTCCGATAACCTTTGCCCCTGTTCGATAGTTATACTATATAATTAAACTCTCCTTCTCTTTGGAGGGCGGCAACCGTTGTGTGGTAGCGGAGTTACGTCGATAATTTCAGTAACTTCAATGCCTCCGTTATGTAGTGACCTGATAGCAGACTCACGTCCGTTACCCGGGCCTTTAACGTAAACTTTTACTTTCTTAAGACCTGCCTCAAGAGCAACTTTTGAACAGTCTTCTGCAGCCATCTGGGCAGCATAAGGAGTGTTCTTTTTAGAACCCCTAAAGCCCATTTTACCTGCTGATGACCAAGAAATAACTTCACCTTTCTTGTTAGTAAGAGAGATGATAATGTTATTAAAGGTTGCACTAATGTGAGCCTCGCCTGTAGATTCAATAACTACTTTACGCTTTTTTGTACTCGTTTTAGCCATTACTTTTTATTATTTAGTTGCTTTTTTCTTGTTAGCAACAGTTTTTCTCTTACCTTTTCTAGTCCTTGAGTTGTTTTTGGTACGCTGGCCACGTAGTGGAAGACCTGCCCTGTGGCGGATACCCCTGTAGCAACCTATGTCCATAAGGCGCTTAATGTTAAGCGAAATTTCAGAACGAAGTTCACCTTCAATTTTGAAATAAGATACAGCTTCACGGATGGCGCTTATTTCGTCGTCATTCCACTCGCTCACTTTTTTATCTTCGCTAACCTGTGCTTTGGCTAGTATTTCTTGTGACCTGCTTTTACCAATACCAAAGATGTAGGTTAAAGCAATAACTCCTCTTTTGTTTTTAGGTATGTCTACCCCTGCAATTCTTGCCATAATTATCCTTGTCTTTGTTTAAATCTAGGATTCTTTTTGTTAATAACATATAACCTGCCTTTCCTGCGTACTATTATGCAGTCGGCACTTCTTTTCTTAACTGATGCTCTTACTTTCATTATTATAAGCTTCTTTAGTATCTGTAAGTAATTCTTGCTTTAGACAAATCATAAGGGCTCATTTCAAGCTTTACCTTATCGCCCGGAAGCAACTTGATATAGTGCATACGCATTTTACCTGAAATATGAGCAATTACCACATGCCCGTTTTCTAATTCAACACGGAACATAGCATTTGATAATGCCTCTATTATAGATCCGTCCTGTTCTATTGCTGATTGTTTTGCCATAAATATTAAGCTACAGCTTTTCTACCTTTACCGGTTTTCATTAATCCGTCATAATGCCTGTTAAGCAAGTATGAATTTATCTGCTGGATTGTATCGATTGCAACCCCAACCATAATCAACAGAGATGTACCACCGTAAAACAAAGCCCACTGTTGCTGAACCCCAAAGCTTTTAACCACTGCCGGGAACACGGCAAGGAAAGCAAGGAACAAAGCACCCGGGAATGTAATAAGTGACATAATCCTGTCAAGGTAATCTCCGGTCTCAACACCCGGCCTTACGCCCGGTATAAAACCACCACTCCTCTTAAGGTCATCTGCCATTTTATTGGTAGGTACTGTTATCGCGGTGTAAAAGTAAGTAAAAATTATAATTAATAAAGCAAAAACAACATTATAGGCTAAACCAAACGGATTTTTAAACTCCGATGTAATGGTGTTTGCCGTATCAGATTGATAAAGGCCGGCCAAAGCAGCTGGTATAAACATGATAGCCTGGGCAAAGATAATTGGCATAACGCCCGAAGCATTAAGCTTAAGCGGAATCCACTGCCTGTTGCCACCAAACATATCCTGTTCAAAATCGCCTGATGCCGTGCGCCTTGCATACTGTACAGGTATTTTCCTTACCGCCATAACCATAAGGATACAGGCAATAATTACCAATAGCCATACAACAACTTCAATAAGGAGCTGTAACGGTCCTCCGTTATTTTCAGTTACAACAGAAGTAAACTCCTGTATAAATGCCTGTGGCAACCTGGCTATAATACCTACAAGGATAAGCAGCGATATACCGTTACCTATACCTTTATCAGTAATTTTTTCGCCAAGCCACATTGCAAATATGGTGCCGGTTGTTAGGATAACAACAGATGAGAAAAGGAACTGGAATGAGCTAACCGGCATAAGGAACGCCTCTGCAGGAAGCGTATTGTTAAGGTTATAAATATAACCCGGGCCCTGTACCAGTGTAATAGCTATTGTTAACCAGCGTGTAATCTGGTTCATCCTTTTCCTTCCGCTCTCGCCTTCTTTTTGCAATTTTTGCAGGTAAGGCACTGCGATACCCATTAATTGAACCACGATAGATGCAGAAATATATGGCATAATACCCAATGCAAATACAGATGCCTGCGAAAACGCACCACCTGTAAATACATCGATAAGCCATCCTATACCGCCTTCTGCCTGTTTAGATAAATTTGTTAGCCCCGTAGCATCAATACCCGGAAGTGTAACGTGTGCACCAAAACGGTACACAAGCAACAATCCTAAAGTAACCAGGATCCTGTTCTTCAGTTCTTCAATCTTCCAGATGTTAACGAATGCTTCAAAAAATTTCTTCATAAGGCTATACAAATTATAAACTTACGGCCTCACCACCGGCAGCCTCAATAGCAGCCTTAGCAGTAGCAGTAAATTTGTGAGCGGTTACTTTTAGTTTTGCTTTGAGCTCTCCTCTTCCTAAAATCTTTACCTGCTCGTTTTTAGTAGCAAGGCGGTTTTCAACAAGTGTAGTAAAGTCTACAGTGTCTGTAACCAGGCCGTTGTCTACAAGAGCCTGAAGTGTATCCAGGTTTATACCGGCATACTCCTTACGGTTTATGTTTTTAAAACCAAACTTAGGAACACGCCTTTGAAGTGGCATTTGTCCACCTTCAAAACCAATCTTTTTAGAGTAACCAGAACGTGATTTAGCACCTTTGTGGCCACGTGCGGCAGTACCGCCTTTGCCAGAGCCTTCACCACGGCCTACCCTTTTATTTTGATTATGAACTGAACCTTCTGCAGGTTGTAAGTTACTTAAATCCATTTCTGTTATTGTTAGTTGATTTCTTCTACAGAAACCAGGTGTTTAACTTTGTTTACCATTCCAAGGATAGCAGGAGTAGCATCGTGCTCAACAACTTGCCCAAGTTTGCGAAGGCCAAGAGACTCAAGAGTCAGCTTTTGCGTTTGAGGACAGTTGATTTTGCTTCTAACTTGTTTTACTTTAATTTTTCCCATGACTTCCTTAAAATTAACCTTTGAATACTTTTTCTAAAGAAACACCCCTTTGTTTTGCAACAGTTGCAGCACTCCTCATTTGAAGAAGGGCATCAAAAGTAGCTTTAACAACATTGTGAGGGTTAGATGAACCCTGAGACTTAGATAGTACATCATGTATACCTACAGACTCAAGTACTGCGCGAACGGCACCACCGGCAATAACACCGGTACCGTGGCTTGCAGGCATTAGCAGTACACGTGCACCACCAAATTTACCTTTTTGCTCATGCGGTACGCTTTGGCCGCTTAGTGGTATTTTTACAAGACCTTTCTTGGCATCTTCAACCGCTTTGGCAATAGCCTCGCTTACGTCTTTAGATTTACCAAGGCCATGGCCTACAACACCATTCTCGTCACCTACCACTACAATAGCGCTAAAGCCGAAAGCCCTACCACCTTTAGTAACTTTAGTAACACGGTTAACAGCTACCAGGCGGTCTTTAAGTTCAAGGCCGCTTGGTTTTACTATTTCTACGTTTTTATAATTATGATACATAATTTCTTAGAATTTTAATCCGGCTTCCCTTGCGCCTTCAGCTAATGATTTAACACGTCCGTGGTATAGGTAACCGCCCCTGTCAAAAGAAATGGTTGTTATACCTGCCTGTAGCGCTTTTTCAGCAATTACCTTGCCTACTGCAGCAGCGGTTTCAATGTTAGTACCTTTAGTGATGCCTGCATCCCTTGAAGAAGCAGAGGCCAAAGTTACACCGTTTACGTCATCTATGATTTGTGCATAGATCTCTTTATTGCTCCTGAATACAGAAAGTCTTGGTTGGGCAGCAGTTCCGCTTACAATCTTTCTGATCCTGAACTTGATTCGTTGTCTTCTTTCAGATTTGTTTAATGACATAGTCTTAATTTTTAAGCTGATTTACCTGCTTTCCTTCTTAGTACTTCACCAACAAACTTCACACCTTTTCCTTTGTAAGGCTCTGGCTTGCGGAATGAACGGATCTTAGCCGCTACCTGCCCTAAAAGTTGTTTATCGTGAGAAGCAAGTTTAATGATTGGGTTTTTACCTTTTTCTGTTACAGTCTCTACAGTTACCTCAGGAACCACTTCAAGAACTATATTGTGAGAGAAACCTAAAGCGATATCCAGTTTTTGACCCTGGTTAGACGCCCTGTAACCTACACCTACAAGCTCAAGACTTTTTGTAAAACCTTCAGATACACCTATAATCATGTTGTTTATAAGTGCCCTGTATAAACCGTGCTTAGAGCGCTCGTCTTTATGATCAGAAGACCTCTCTACTATTACCTGGCCTTCTTCGATTTTTACAGTAACATCTGCAAAATCCTGGCTAAGCTGTCCTTTTTTACCTTTTACCGTAACTACGTTATCGTTGATTTCAACAGTAACGCCGGCAGGTATCGTAATTGGATTTTTTCCTATTCTTGACATCGTGATAGCTCTTTTAAATTAGTATACGTAGCAAATAACCTCGCCACCCACATTTTCTTGCCTTGCCTGTTTATCTGTCATCAAACCTTTTGATGTAGAAACAATAGCTATACCAAGACCGTTAAGGATCCTTGGAAGGCTGGCAGCTCCGGCATATTTACGTAAACCCGGTTTACTGATTCTCTGGATATCTTTAATTACAGACTCTTTAGTTTCTTTGTCATACTTAAGAGCGATTTTGATGGTGCCTTGTACAGCGTTGTCATCAAATTTGTAACTAAGGATGTATCCTTGGTCAAACAAAATCTTAGTGATTTCCTTTTTAAGGTTAGATGCAGGAATTTCCACAACTTTGTGGTTAGCCCTTACAGCATTTCTAACCCTGGTTAAATAATCCGCGATAGGATCTGTATACATAATAATTAATTTGCGGTAACGGTATTCGGCCCAGTGGGCCGAACCTATTACCAATTTATACTCTTTATATTACCAACTTGACTTTTTAACGCCCGGTATTAAACCGCTGTTAGCCATTTCACGGAAAGTAACACGTGAAATACCAAACTGACGCATATAGCCCCTTGGACGGCCTGTAAGCTTGCAACGGTTGTGCTGACGTACAGGTGAAGCGTTTTTAGGCAGTTTTTGCAGGCCTTCATAATCTCCGGCTTCAAGAAGAGCCTTCCTTTTTTCAGCATACTTTGCTACCATAGCCGCTCTTTTTACCTCGCGGGCTTTCATTGATTCTTTAGCCATGTCTTAATTCTTTTTAAAAGGTAAACCTAATTCTGCTAATAGAGACTTTGCCTCTTTATCGGTTTGAGCCGAAGTTACAAAGGTAATATCTAAACCTGATATTTTGTTTACTTTATCAATATCAATTTCAGGGAAAATGATTTGCTCAGTAACACCAAGGTTATAGTTACCCCTACCGTCAAAACCTGTAGCCTTAATTCCGCCAAAATCACGCACTCGTGGAAGAGAAGCTGTAATAAGCCTATCAAGGAATTCATACATCCTTTCGCCACGAAGGGTTACTTTAGCACCAATTGGCATACCTTTCCTAAGTTTAAACGTAGCAACGTCTTTCTTAGAAATGGTAGATACTGCTTTCTGGCCGGTAATTTTTGTAAGTTCATCTACCGCATAGTCGATAAGTTTCTTATCAGATACAGCAGCGCCTACACCACGGCTAAGAACGATTTTTTCAAGTTTTGGAACCATCATTACGTTCTTATAGCCGAACTCTTCTTTAAGTGCAGGTACTACCCTGTCCTTATATTCTTGTTTTAATCTAGGTATATAAGCCATTACTATAATACTTGATTAGTTTTTTTTGAAAACCTTACGTTCTTATCTCCTTCTTTCCTAACACCTGTTTTAGTAGTTTCTTTAGTTTTAGAATCTACAAGTGCAATGTTAGAAATATGGATAGGAGCTTCTTTCTTAACGATACCACCCTGAGGGTTTTTAGCGCTTGGCTTTGTGTGCTTAGACACAAGGTTAACACCTTCTACTACCGCTTTGTTTTTCTCACGAAGCACACGAAGTACTTTACCCTCGCTACCTTTATGGTCGCCGGCAATTACCCTTACCGTGTCTCCTGATTTTATTTTTAGCTTTATCATCTCAATAACAATTAAAGCACTTCAGGTGCCAATGATACAATTTTCATGAATTGCTTCTCACGAAGTTCCCTTGCAACCGGGCCAAAAACACGGGTACCCCTCATTTCACCGGCGGCGTTTAGCAATACACAGGCATTGTCATCAAACCTGATGTATGAACCGTCAGCGCGGCGCACCTCTTTTTTGGTACGTACAACAACTGCAGTAGAAACAGCACCTTTTTTAACGTTACCGTTTGGTGTTGCATCTTTAATTGCTACTACAATTTTATCTCCAACAGAGGCATAACGACGTTTCGTTCCTCCAAGTACACGAATAGTTAAAACTTCTTTAGCTCCCGTGTTATCTGCTACTTTTAGTCTGGATTCCTGTTGTACCATAATTACTTCGCTCTTTCAATGATTTCTACTAGCCTCCAACATTTGGTTTTGCTCAAAGGACGTGTTTCCATAATCCTTACTGTATCACCAATGTTACAGTCATTTTTTTCGTCGTGTGCTACAAACTTTTTAGTTTTTAGTACGAACTTACCATATAACGGGTGTTTTACCTTTGTTGTTTGTGCAACTACAATAGATTTATCCATTTTGTTGCTGGTAACTACACCTATACGCTCTTTTCTTAAATTTCTTTTTTCTTCCATCTTGTCAGCAGACTACAATTATTGTAACTTTTTGCTTAGCTCAGTTGTTACACGTGCAATAGACCTCCTTAGAGACCTTATTTGCAGTGGATTCTCAATAGGAGAAATCGCGTGAGCTGATTTTAGGTCGGCATATGTTTTCTGTAACTCACCAAGTTTACCTTGTAACTCAGCTGCAGATAGATCTTTAATGTCTGATTGTTTCATAATAAAATTGGATTATGCTTCGAAATCTCTCGCAACAATAAATTTAGTTTTAACCGGTAGTTTCTGAGCAGCAAGGCGAAGTGCCTCTTTTGCTACAGATAGTGGCACGCCACCTACCTCAAACATTATCCTTCCCGGTTTAACAACGGCTGCCCAATATTCAACAGCACCTTTACCTTTACCCATACGTACCTCAAGAGGTTTTTTAGTGATAGGCTTATCCGGGAATATTTTAATCCACAACTGACCTTCCCTTTTCATGAAACGGGTTGCAGCAATACGCGCAGCCTCAATTTGACGAGAAGTGATAAAAGATGAATCTAAAGATTTTATACCAAACATACCATTAGAAAGTTCGTGGCCTCTTTGAGACACGCCTTTCATCTTACCTTTCTGTACCTTACGGTATTTTGTTCTTTTAGGTTGTAACATTTCTCTTTAGTTTAAAAAATTACTTTCTTTTGCGCTGGCCAGATTTACCATCACCCCTGTTAGGGCGTCCGCCCTGGGGCCTGTCCTGAGATCCTGAAGGTTTAGACTGTTTTTTGTCCATACCTACTAACGGAGACAGATCTCTTTTTCCATAAACCTCGCCTTTCATGATCCACACCTTAATACCCATCCTGCCGTAAGCAGTGTGAGCTTCACCAAGTGCATAATCAATATCAGCACGGAAAGTTGATAGAGGAATACGTCCTTCTTTGAAGTTTTCTGAACGTGCCATTTCAGCACCGTTAAGACGGCCAGAGATCATCACTTTAATACCTTCTGCATTCATACGCATAGCGGCAGCGATAGCCATTTTAATAGCCCTCCTGTAAGAGATACGGCTTTCAATCTGGCGGGCAATGCTGGTAGCAACCAGGTATGCATCTAACTCAGGCCTTTTAATTTCAAAGATGTTGATTTGAACCTCTTTGTCAGTAATTTTCTTAAGTTCTTCTTTCAGCTTGTCTACCTCCTGACCACCTTTACCGATAATAATACCGGGACGGGCAGTGGTGATAGTAACGGTTACAAGCTTAAGGGTCCTCTCGATGATTACCTTGCTTACACTAGCTTTAGATAAACGGGCATGGATATATTTCCTGATTTTGTGATCTTCGGCAATCTTATCGCCGTAATCGTTTCCACCATACCAGTTAGAATCCCAACCCCTGATGATACCAAGGCGATTTCCTATTGGATTTGTTTTTTGTCCCATACTGTTTATTAATTGCTTTGTGTATTATTGTTTGTAGCTCCAAGTACTATAGTAACGTGGTTAGAGCGTTTCCTTATCCTGTGGGCGCGGCCCTGTGGTGCAGGCCTAAGCCTTTTTAGCATCATACCACCGTCTACCCTGATTTCCTTCACAAAAAGGCCAGCATCCTCAAGGCTTTCTTCTGCATTTTTCTGCTGCCAGTTGTTGATAGCAGAAAGAAGAAGTTTTTCAAGTTTGCGTGAAGCTTCTTTTGAGTTGAATTTCAATATATTTAGGGCTAATTCTACCTTTTGGCCCCTTACAAGGTCTGCAACTATGCGCATTTTCCTTGGAGAGGTAGGGCAGTTGTTCAATTTTGCAAAAGCAATTGACTTATTAGCCTCTTTCCTTGCATCTGCTGCTTCTCTTTTACGAACTCCCATGACTTATTTTTTTCCTTTGTTTTTAGCACCAGCATGGCCCCTGAAAGAGCGTGTTGGCGAAAATTCTCCTAATTTATGACCTACCATATTCTCTGTAACGTAAACCGGTACGAACTGACGACCGTTGTGTACTGCGATAGTCTGTCCAACAAAATCCGGGGTAATCATAGAAGCGCGAGACCATGTCTTAACCACACCTTTGTTACCTTTTTCGATATTTTCCTGAACTTTCTTGTCTAATTTATAGTGAACGAAAGGTCCTTTCTTTAATGAACGTGCCATATCTTACTAATTATTTCTTTCTACGTTCTACGATATACTTATTACTCGGGTTAACTTTAGAACGAGTCCTGTAACCTTTAGCCGGAAGACCTTTCCTTGAGCGTGGGTGACCTCCAGAAGAACGGCCTTCACCACCACCCATTGGGTGATCAACAGGGTTCATAGCTACCGGCCTTGTCCTTGGCCTGCGGCCTAACCAACGAGACCTACCTGCTTTACCAGAAACGATAAGCTGGTGATCTGAGTTAGAAACAGCTCCAATAGTTGCAGTACAGGTAAGAAGGATAAGCCTTGTTTCACCAGACGGCATTTTTATTGTAGCATATTTACCATCCCTTGCCATAAGCTGGGCAAATGTACCTGCGCTACGCGCAATTACAGCACCCTGACCAGGACGTAGTTCGATGCAAGATATAACAGTACCAAGAGGAATTTTGCTTAAAGGAAGAGCATTACCGATTTCCGGAGCAGCATTCTCTCCAGAAACTACGGTTTGACCAACTTGAAGTCCGTTTTGTGCAATTACATAAGTTTTAGCACCGTCAGCATACGTTAATAGGGAAATAAACGCTGAACGGTTAGGATCGTACTCAATAGTTTTAACGGTAGCAGGAACACCTGCTTTAGCCCTTTTAAAATCTATAATACGATACCTTTGCTTGTGACCACCGCCTGTGTAACGCATGGTCATTTTTCCTTGACTATTTCTACCGCCTGAGTTTTTTTTCGGTGCGATCAAAGAACGCTCCGGCTTATCAGTTGTAATAGTGTCAAAGCTATTTACAACTCTAAAACGCTGACCCGGGGTAATAGGTTTTAATTTTCTAACTGACATTTTAATTAGATATTATTGTAAAAATCTATTGTTTCTCCTTCTTTTACCTGTACAACTGCTTTTTTGTAAGCATTTGTTTTACCAGAGATTAAACCACTCTTAGTGTATTTAACCGTTCTATCAGCCCTGTAGTTCATTGTGTTAACTTCAGTAACAGAAACGCCATAAGCAGCCTCAACAGCTTTCTTAATCTCAATCTTGTTAGCTTTCTTGTCAACAACAAAACCAAAACGGTTAAAAACTTCGCCGTCTTTGGTTATTTTTTCAGTGACGATAGGTTTAATTATGATACTCATATCCCTATTATTTGCTTAAATTTTCTTCAATTCCTGCTACAGAACCTTCAAACAGAACAACACTATTAGCGTTAAGTATCGTGTAAGTACTTAGTTCTGAAGAAGTTACAACACTGGTAGCCTTCAAATTGCGTGAGGACAAATATACATTTTTATTTGTATCACCCAACACAAACAAAGATTTTTTGTTTTCTAACCCTAAAGCTTTCAAAACGTTAATGAAATTTTTAGTGTTTGGAGTTTCAAAATCGAAGTTCTCAACTACCACCAAATTTGATTCCTGAGCCTTAAGTGTAAGAGCCGATTTACGGGCAAGACGCTTAAGGGTTTTGTTCAATTTAAAGCTGTAGCTCCTTGGCCTTGGACCGAAGATTGTACCACCACCTTTAAACAAAGGGTTTTTAACACTACCTGCACGGGCAGTACCGGTACCTTTTTGTTTTTTGATTTTGCGTGTACTACCTGTTACTTCGTTACGCTCTTTTGCTTTGTGCGTACCTTGCCTTTGGTTAGCAAGATATTGTTTAACGTCCAGGTAAACAGCATGCTTATTAGGCTCAATTGCGAATACTGAATCAGAAAGGGTTACCGACCTGCCAGTTTCTTTTCCGTTGATATCTAATACTTTTACTTCCATTACTTCTGAATGATTACGTAA
This sequence comes from Flavobacterium akiainvivens, assembly GCF_001278115.1. GTDB lineage: Bacteria > Bacteroidota > Bacteroidia > Flavobacteriales > Flavobacteriaceae > Flavobacterium > Flavobacterium akiainvivens. The sequence goes on from NZ_LIYD01000005.1 coordinate 2,348,539, forward strand.
GAGTTTTTGTGTCCTGGTATAGCACCTTTAACAACAAGAAGGTTCTTGTCTGCCACCACCTTTAAAACTCTAAGGTTTTGTACTGTTACATTTTCTCCACCTGTTCTTCCTGCCATACGCATGCCTTTAAATACCCTTGAAGGATAAGACGACGCACCAACAGAACCCGGCGCCCTAAGACGGTTGTGCTGACCGTGGGTAGACTGACCAACACCACCAAAACCGTGACGTTTTACAACACCCTGGAAGCCTTTACCTTTAGACACACCCTGAACATCTACAAATTCACCTTCTGTAAACAAATCTACAGTGATTACATCACCCAGTTTGTACTCTTCTACATACTCCTTGAATTCAACAACTTTCTTCTTAGCAACAGTACCCGCTTTTTTAAAGTGGCCGGCTTCCGCCTTAATGGTGTGCTTTTCAGTTTTGTCATCGAAACCAAGTTGTAACGCTTCATACCCGTCAACCTCGTTGGTTCTGACTTGGGTAACAACGCATGGTCCAGCTTCTATAACGGTACATGGTATGTTTTTACCATTCTCGTCAAAAATACTGGTCATGCCGATTTTCTTACCAATTAACCCAGACATATTAAACTTTTAAATAATTATTAATACTGAGAACAGAACACACTGCTCCCTTTTGAGGGCGCAAAGTTAATTATCTTTTTCTTATACACAACACTTTACAAATAGTTTTTTGCAAGTTTTTTCGCGTAACTACAAGAATCTAAATTTATTACGCAACACTTAGCTTTTAGAGCCGGTTTGCAAAAACAAAAAGCCCCGGAAAATACCGGGGCTTTTATATATAAAGCGTAGATTATCACACTTTGATTTCAACTTCTACACCACTTGGAAGCTCTAATTTCATTAGGGCATCGATGGTTTTAGAAGAAGAGCTGTAAATATCAAGAAGCCTTTTGTAAGAGCTTACTTCAAACTGCTCACGAGACTTTTTGTTTACGTGTGGAGAACGTAGTACAGTAAAGATTTTTTTGTGAGTAGGCAACGGAATAGGACCGGTTACCACTGCACCTGTACTTTTTACAGTCTTAACAATCTTCTCTGCAGACTTGTCTACAAGGCTATGATCGTATGATTTTAGTTTTATTCTGATTTTTTGACTCATTTCTTTTGTAAATTAAGCGTTACCTTTTGCTTTTTTGATTACCTCATCTGCAATGTTAGATGGTGTTTCAGCATAGTGAGAGAACTCCATTGTAGAAGTAGCACGGCCTGAAGATAGTGTCCTTAGTGTAGTTACATAACCAAACATCTCAGATAGAGGCACGCTGGCTTTTACTACTTTAGAACCTGCCCTGTCGTCCATGTTGTTTATCTGGCCACGACGACGGTTAAGGTCACCCACTATATCACCCATGTTTTCTTCCGGAGTAAGCACTTCAAGCTTCATGATAGGCTCAAGGATTACAGCACCTGCACTACGCGCAGCTTCTTTATAACCCATTTTAGCAGCAAGTTCAAATGAAAGTGCATCAGAGTCAACCGGGTGGAATGAACCATCTATAAGGGTAACTTTCATACTATCCATTTCATAACCTGCAAGAGGACCTTGTTTCATAGCCTCTTTAAAGCCTTTTTCAATCGCAGGGATGAACTCCCTTGGAATGTTACCACCTTTAACTTCGTTAACAAACTGAAGGCCCATTGGCACTTTGCCGTCAACTTCGTCAGCCGGCTCAAGACGGAATACGATATCACCAAATTTACCACGACCACCAGATTGCTTTTTGTAAGTTTCCCTGTGGTTAGCAGCACGTGTAATAGCTTCTTTGTACTCCACCTGAGGCTCACCCTGGTTAACCTCTACCTTAAACTCACGCTTAAGACGGTCTACAAGGATATCAAGGTGAAGCTCACCCATACCAGAGATAATAGTTTGTCCTGAAGCATGGTCAGTCCTTACAGTAAACGTAGGGTCTTCTTCAGCAAGTTTAGCAAGAGCCATACCCATTTTATCTACGTCAGCCTTAGTTTTAGGCTCAACCGCGATACCGATTACCGGATCAGGGAAGTTCATACTTTCAAGAACGATTGGGTTTTTCTCATCAGAAAGGGTATCACCCGTTTTGATATCTTTAAAACCTACAGCAGCTCCAATATCACCAGCCTCAATATATTCAATAGGGTTTTGCTTGTTAGCGTGCATCTGGTAGATACGAGAGATACGCTCTTTGTTACCTGAACGGTTGTTAAGAACATAAGAACCCGCATCAAGACGGCCAGAATAAGCCCTAAAGAACGCAAGACGGCCTACATAAGGGTCAGTTGCAATTTTAAACGCAAGTGCCGAGAACGGCTCATCAACAGATGGCTTACGAGTAATAGGCTGCTCTGTATCTGGGTTTGTACCCTCAATAGCTTCTTTATCAAGAGGCGAAGGAAGGAATTTACAAACCGAGTCAAGCATAAACTGAACACCTTTATTTTTGAACGAAGAACCACAAAGCATAGGGATGATAGCCATATCTATGGTAGCTTTCCTCAACGCTTCGTTGATTTCCTCTTCAGTAATAGAGTTTTCATCCTCCATGTATTTCTCAAGAAGGTTTTCATCATAAGCAGCAACCTCTTCGATAAGCTGAGACCTGTACTGGTGTACTTCGTCTTTCATATCTTCAGGTATAGCAACGATGTCAAAAGTAGCTCCCTGTGTTTCGTCATGCCATATGATAGCCTGGTTTTTGATAAGGTCTACCACACCTTTAAAGTCCTGCTCCTCACCAATTGGAAGAACCAACGGCACAGCGTTAGACTTAAGCATGTCTTTTACCTGCTGGCAAACAGCAAGGAAGTTAGAACCCTGACGGTCCATTTTGTTTACAAAGCCCATACGTGGAACCCTGTAGTTATCTGCAAGCCTCCAGTTAGTTTCAGATTGTGGCTCAACACCATCAACCGCACTAAAAAGGAATACAAGACCATCAAGAACCCTTAGCGAACGGTTTACCTCTACGGTAAAGTCAACGTGTCCCGGGGTATCAATAATGTTAAAGTGGTAATCTTTAGTTTCAGGAAGCGCTTTACCCTGCTCAGTTGGAAAGTTCCAAGTACAGGTTGTAGCAGCTGAAGTAATTGTAATACCCCTTTCCTGCTCCTGAGCCATCCAGTCCATAGTAGCAGCACCATCGTGCACCTCACCTATTTTGTGAGATTTACCGGTATAGAAAAGAATACGCTCTGTAGTTGTAGTCTTTCCGGCATCAATGTGGGCAGCAATACCTATGTTACGTGTATATCTTAAATCTCTTGCCATTTTAGTTGTTTCTTTATGCTATATTAGTAATTAGAATCTAAAGTGAGAGAATGCTTTGTTAGCCTCAGCCATTTTATGAGTATCCATCCTCTTTTTAACAGCAGCACCTTCTTCCCTTGCAGCAGCAAGAATTTCGTTAGCCAGCCTTTGAGCCATAGATTTCTCATTTCTCCTCCTTGCATAAAGTATCATCCATTTCATAGCCATAGAGATTTTCCTGTCAGGACGAATCTGCATTGGTATCTGGAATGTAGCACCACCTACCCTGCGGCTACGTACTTCTACGTGCGGCATAACATTGGTAAGAGCATCTTTCCATACTTCAAGACCTGATTTCTCCTGGTCTTGTTTTTTATTTTCAACGATCTCTATAGCATCATAAAATACATTAAAAGCTGTAGATTTCTTACCGTCCCACATTAGGTTATTCACAAAACGTGTTACCAGCTGGTCATTAAATTTCGGATCCGGTAAAAGTGGCCTTTTTTTAGCTTGTCTTTTTCTCATGTCTTTTGTTTAAAAGCTTTTAATAATTACTTTTTCTTACCTTTTGCCGGAGCAGCTGCTGCCTGTCCTGGTTTTGGACGCTTAGCACCATACTTAGACCTCCTTTGAGTTCTACCTGCTACACCTGCCGTATCAAGAGCACCACGTACAATGTGATACCTTACACCCGGTAAGTCTTTTACCCTTCCGCCCCTAACTAATACTATCGAGTGCTCTTGAAGATTGTGTCCTTCACCCGGGATGTAAGCATTTACCTCATTACCATTTGTTAAACGCACCCTTGCAACTTTACGCATTGCAGAGTTTGGTTTTTTTGGCGTAGTAGTGTAAACACGTGTACAAACACCCCTCCTTTGAGGACAAGAATCCAAAGCAGCCGATTTACTCTTCTTAGTTATCTGGGTTCTCCCTGTTCTTACTAATTGTTGAATTGTTGGCATAATTAATACTAAAAATTTCTTATGTTTAATAAACCCGCTTTTTACGGGCTGCAAATGTAAAAATTAAAAATTATAAAACAAACGCTTAATCCATTAATTTTCAAACCCATCCCCAAGTCTTAACCCGCACATATTTTTTCTGTAATATTTGCGTTATTTTGTACAGCATAAAACCCGCGATTGAAAAAATCACTCCTTATATACATAATACTACTATGTGCTTTTAGCGTAAAAGCACAAACCCTGCACGCAAAATTTGAAGGAAAAACCACAGCCGAAACTAAAATTATAGATTCTGTCAGCTACAAAAAAGACCATGCCAATGCAAAATCCATAGCAGACGAGGCCAACCTGCTAACCAACACCCTGCAAAGGCTGGGCTACCTTGAAAGCCGCGAACTGGGCAACATAAAAGCCAACGACTCTTTATTTATATATAATTTTTCGGTTGGAGAAAAAACAAAAGCCATACACATATATACCGGCACGCTTGCGCAGAAGGAGAAAGAATTACTCAACATAACCAAAGACACCATTACCCTTGGCTTTACCGAAGTTGAAAGCTTCATGAATACCAACATGGCACTGTTAGAACAACAAGGGTATTCTATAAGCACACTTCAGCTTACAAATCACACTAAAGCAAACCACAACCTTATTGCAACACTCAGCATTAAAATTGAGAAGCAGCGCACCCTGGATGACATTGTTATTGAAGGGTATGCCAAATTTCCGGAAGGCATACGCAAAAACATTACAAAGCAATACAAAGGCAAAACCTTTAACAAGAACAACCTGCAACGGGTGTATAACGATTTTAACAGCCTGCGCTTTGTAACCCTGCCCCGCTACCCCGAAATTTTATTTAAGCAGGACACCACCAAAGTTTATGTATACCTGCAAAAGGCAAATGCCAATACTTTTGATGGCTTTGTGGGCTTTGGCAATGACGACACCAGCAACAAAGTGCGCTTTAACGGCTATGTAGACTTAGCACTAAACAACATTATTAACGGTGGTGAAAAATTTAACCTGTACTGGAAAAGCGACGGCAACCAGCAAACCACCTTCAACCTTGGTACAGAACTGCCCTATCTTTTTAAGACACCGATAGGCGCAAAAGCCAGCCTGAAGATTTTTAAACAGGACAGCACGTTTCAAAACACCATGACCGACCTGAACCTGGGCTACTACTTTAGCTACAACTCAAAGCTGTACCTGGGTTACCAAAGAACACAATCGGTTGACATACAAAATGCCGACACCAGCAGCCTGACTGATTATGAGAGCACATTTTTTACCTCAACCTATGAGTATGCCGCTTTTAGCATAGATGATTTTCTGTTTCCGCAAAAAACAACATTACAGCTAAAAGGCGGCTTAGGCAGCCGCGACAGCAATACCGGTAACCAAAGCCAGTATTTCGGTCAGGCTTTTGCAAGCCACAACCTGTACCTCAACAAAAAAAACATCATTAATCTTAAAAGCCATTCTTATTATTTAAAGAGCGACACCTATATAATAAATGAGCTTTACCGTTTTGGAGGCATTAACTCCATACGCGGCTTTAATGAAAACAGCCTGCAGGCCAACCTATTTACCGCACTAATGGCCGAATACCGCTATGTATTATCACCCGGGCTATACATACATTCTATCACCGACTATGGGTATTTTCAGGATAAAGCCTCAAACATTGAAAACAACCTGCTGAGTTTAGGCTTCGGCTTTGGGCTTTTAACAAAAAACGGCCTCTTTAACATTGTTTATGCTAACGGAACCACAAAAGACCAGTCAATAAAGCTATCAAACTCTATAGTTCACATTAGTTTTAAAGCATCATTTTAACAATATTACTTGTTAAATCAATTAATATTTTCTTAATTTATCTAAAATTTATCATAATTAACTTGCTGTTAACAGTAATTTAATCGACATTTGAGATACTAACTCAAATTTTATTAAATGAAAACACACCAGCAGTTTTTGCTGACGCTTCTCACAGCGTTAGTGATGCAGATTTCGTTTGCCCAGGAACGAACAGTTTCCGGAACGGTAAAAGACGCCAGCGGCATGCCTGTACCGGGGGCATCGGTAGTAGTAAAGGGCACTACCACGGCCACATCTACTGATTTTGACGGTAAATACCAGATTAGTGCAACCCCTACCCAAACCCTGGTATTTAGCTTCATTGGCATGACTACAAAAGAAGTTTTGGCAGCTTCTACAACATTAGATGTAACACTTGCCGAAGAATCTACAGTGCTTGAAGGGGTGGTAATTACCGCAGTAGGTATTAAGAGGGAAAAAGCCTCTATAGGTGCTGCAACCACAACCGTGCGGGCAGAAGAACTTGTAAGGGGTTCGCAGGGCAATATAGCAGACGCCCTTAAGGGCAAAGTTGCCGGTGTTACCATTTCAAACGCCTCTACAGACCCCGGTGCATCATCAGGGGTAATCATAAGAGGCTTTAACACACTTTCGGGCTCTAACCAGCCGCTTTATGTGGTAGACGGTGTGCCTATTAACAACCAGACCAATTTTTCAAACAGCCTTAATGGCGGTTATGACTTTGGGCGCGGCTCTGCCGATATTAACCCCGAAGACATTGAAAGCATGACCATACTTAAAGGCGCATCGGCAGCGGCACTATATGGTGCACGGGCTGCAAATGGTGTAATTATGATTACCACAAAAAAAGGTAAGGCCGGTAAAATGACTATCGACTTTACTTCAACAACATTCCTCACACAAATATCGCGCACACCTAAGTATCAGTCAAGCTTTGGGCAGGGATGGGATGGTGTGCACTACCTTGGCGAAAACGGTTCATGGGGCCCACGCTTTGATAACGAACTCCACGTATGGGGCAACGTTGTAGACAACAGCCAGTTGCTAAAACGCTATTCTTTTCAGCCGGACCAGCTTGAAAACTTCTTTGATATAGGTACTTCTAAGCTCAACTCGCTTTCTGTAGCAGGGGGCAGCGGAGACAGCAGCGTAAGGCTTTCTTATTCAAACCTGCAACAGGATGGTATATATCCTACTGATGCCGATAAGTTTGAAAGAAACACAATAGGCCTTGCCGGATCTACCAAGGTTAATAAAATAACCATAAGCGGCAACATGAACTATGTTAATACCAGCGGCAGCTCTGTAGCTACCGGCCAGGGCTTATCGGTTTACAACAACCTGATGCAGATTCCTACTGATATACCTATTACAGAGTTTAAAGACTACAACAACCCTTTTCATAACGTAAGCAATTACTACACTCCTTATGGTGTTACAAACCCATACTGGAGCCTTAATGAAAACGGATCTGATTACAACAAAGAAAGATTTTATGGCTCGGTTGAATTTAGCTATGAATTTAACGACTGGAGCAGCGCTACCTATCGTTTTGGTGTAGATACCTATACCGACCTTGCCCGTGTATGGAACGCCAGGCTTGACGCCGCACCGGGCAGCCCTAACGACATTACTTCGTCTGAAACCCCGGGCAGCTACCTTGAAGCATCAAACACCATAAAGCAGCTTAACCACGACCTGCTTTACAACCTTGACTTTACATTAAGCGAAAAATTTGGCCTGCAGTCAACCTTTGGTTTTAACGTAAACACACGTGAGGCAAACTCATACAGCGCATCTGTAGCCAGCCAGGATATACCTGATTTTTATTCGCTTACAAACAGCGCCGAAATTCCGGTTGTGGCATCTTCAAGAAGCACAAGAAAACTATATGGCCTTTACAACACCACAACCATATCTTATGACGACCAGCTTTTCTTAACAGGAAACTTCAGGAACGACTGGTACTCTACCCTGCCGCAGGCTAACCGAAGCGTGTTTTATTCAGGCGCTAATGCCAGCTGGGTTTTCAGTAGGACATTGGGCTCTTCAGACACCTTTAACTACGGTAAGCTAAGGGTGGGTTATGGTGAAACCGGTGTAGATACAGACCCTTACCAGGTAAATTCGGTTAACGTGCCTGCAAACATCTCTCAGGGATTTGGCAGCCTGGTATACCCTATAGACGGCACCAGTGCTTACAGTATAGGCAACAGGGCAGCTAACGCTAACCTTAAGGCTGAAAGAAGGAAAGAAATAGAGCTGGGTATTGAACTTGCATTTTTAGACAACAGGATAACGCTTGATGCTACCTACTATAATGCAAAAATTGAAAACCAGATACTAAACCTGCCTTTTGCACCAAGCAGCGGCTATACTAACCAAACCGCAAACGTGGGCACCCTGGCCAGCGAAGGTTTTGAAGCCTTATTAACCCTGGGATGGCTTAAAAACCCTGATGGCTTTAACTGGACCACCAGCGTAAACTTTGCCACCAACAACACAATACTTGAAGAGCTTGACGACAGGATTGAGCAGGTAGAACTGGGCGGCCTTAGCACCACACAGTTTATTGCCCGCGAAGGCCAGCCAATAGGCTTAATATATGGCTACGTTCCGGAAATGGACCCCAACGGAAACATTGTGGTAGATACCAACGGTATACCGGTAGCTGCATCTACAAAAGATGTATATGGCGATACCCAATATGACTACACAATGGGTATAGGCAACAACCTGAGCTGGAAAGGGCTTTCTCTTGATTTTACATTTGATATTCGCCAGGGTGGCCTTATGTACAGCCGTACTGCCGATATTACAAGGTTTACCGGTAACTCTATAACCACCATGGTAAACGACAGGCAGCCGTTTGTAGTACCAAACTCGGTTGTGAGGGAAGTTGACGGAAACGGCAACACTACCTACTCACCCAATACCACACCTGTAGATGTTGAACACATGGACGACTACTACCGCGCCGATGCACTTGCAAGGTATACGGTTATAGACAAATCTTTCATAAAACTGCGCGAGGTTGTATTAAGCTACAAGCTACCCACCAAAGTACTGGAAGGCACCTTTATACAAGGCTTAACCTTCTCGCTTATTGGCCGTAACCTGTTTATATGGACACCAAGCAACAACCAGTATATAGACCCTGAAGTATCTACTTTTGGTACAGACCTGCAGGCCCAGTTTGGTGAATTTAGCGCAAACCCTTCAACCAGGAGCTATGGCTTTAGTTTAAAAGCTAACTTTTAAAAAAAATCAAGATGAAAAATACATATAAACTACTCATTATATTTTGCATTGGCCTTTTTAGCTCGTGCGAGAGTGAGCTCGATATAAATAACGACCCTAACTTTCCGGCTGAAATTAACAGCGGGCTTGCACTTACAGCTGCCGAGGCATCTATCGCCGTAGTAATGGGAGGCGAACTTACAAATCTTGGCGGATTTTATACACAATACCACACGCAGGCTCCAAGCGCCAGCCAGTATGAAAATATAGATTCATACAACCTTAATACTGCGTATGCTAACGATATATGGACAGAGCTTTATGCCGGCTGCCTTAACGACCTTAAGTATGTTACCGAAGAAAGTACTGCCAGCGAAGATACTGCCACACTGCTAATGGCAGAGGTGTTAAGGGCGTATACCTATCAGCTACTGGTAGACCTTTTTGATGACGTACCTTATAGCGAAGCGCTTAACGGGCCGGAAAACATTACACCAATTGTAGACTCCGGTGAAGAAATATATGCCGACCTTATTGCGAAAATGGATGCTGCTGTTGCAACCTATAACGCAAACCCTACAGAGGCCTTATATCCATCTCAGGACATATTGTTTAGAGGCGATATAGACAAATGGATACAATTTGCCAATACACTTAAACTTAAAATGTACCTGCGTATGGCATATACACCTGCTGCAAACCCTGCTGCGGTAACAGCGCTTTTGGCTGAAGGCAATTTCCTTACCGAAGACGCCAAGTTTACAAACTTTGATGATACAGTAAACAAACGTAACCCGTTTTATGAAAATGTACTTTCGCAAACCGGCCTTGGCGGTGTAAACCATGTTGCCAGTAACACACTTGCCGGATTTTACAGTGAAAATGAGGATCCAAGACTACGTGCTGTTTTCACCCCAAGTACATCTGGCACGTATGCTTCTATAGCACAAGGCACAGGTAATGACTTTAATAACACAGCAAGCGCTTATGCCAGACCTAACATAAGGCCAAACACTCCTGTCTTTTTTATAAGCCTTGCCGAAATATATTTTTTACAGGCAGAAGCACTGGTACGCTACTCAGCAGGTGCAGGAGCAAAGGAAATGTATGATGCAGGGGTGCTTGCATCATTCCAAACCTACCAGTTAAACTTTTTTACTGATGCAGACCCAACAGACGAAGAAGAATCGCCATGGACACCTGAAGAATCTATAACTCTTGCTACTAATTTCACTTCAGCCGGCGGTGCCTACGAATACATTCCAACAGGTGTTGTAGAAGATGATGTAAGGCAAATCATGGTACAAAAATGGGCGGCATTGCCTTATGTAAACAATATTGAAGCCTGGATAGAATCTACCCGCACCAAGTTTCCGGAAGTGGTGGCAGAAGGTTCGCAGGATTATGGCATAGGCAACCGCATACCATCGGCTATTTCAATACTTTCAGGCGTACAGGTGCCAAGCGTATTGTTTTATCCTGATGACGAAGTAAACAGAAACCCTAACATTACCCAAAGAACATCGGTTACCGAAAATGTTTGGTGGGACCAAAAACCAGAATAAAATTGTAATCTATGAAAGCATTATATAAATTAACTATACTGGCATTGTTTGGGTCTTTATTTACCCTTACATCGTGCTATGAAGACGAAATAAACAGTACGGTAACCGTGTATCCTGTTATTGAAGTGCAGGGAGACAGCGAAATACGCTTAAACGTAGGCGACACCTTTACAGACCCGGGCGCCATTGCCATGATAGGCGAAGAAGAAGTTCCTGTAACTACCCGCTATGTAGGCCGATACCGTGGTAACATTTACAACGGCACACTTAATACCAGCGTAGCCGACATTTATACCGCAGAATATTCGGCAGTAAATGAAGATGGCTTTGCAGGTGTTGAAACCAGGCAGATTATTGTAGCCACCACAGGCGACCTTGTTAACAGTATTGAAGGGCTTTATACCTCTACCGTATTCAGGAATGGTGCTCAGGGCGCACCCGCATCTGCATATACCGATATTGAGTATATGCTGATTTGGCAAAACGACGATGGCAGCTATGAAATATCTGACGCCTTTGGCGGATGGTACCTTTTTGGCCGGGCCATTGCCGATTCTGAAACGCCGGGCGGGGTAATTGTTGCCAATAACATTGCGGCAAACGATTTTAGTTTTCCGGGCACACAAAGCAACACTTACTTTGGCGGGTCGTCTGAAATTACAGGACTAACGGTTGACCCCGATACTGATAAGCTTGTACTTACAACCGTATGGCAGGCCGATGCTGAAACTACCTATACGTTTGTATCAACTTTAACACAGGTTCAATTCTAAAAGTAAAAAATCATGAAAAACAGATATATAGCAGCACTTGCAACCTTGCTTTTGGTGGTTTTTACATCATGCGAAGACAAGGGGTATGACGATTATGATGCAGGTAATATGCCCACACAGGCCCTAAACGGCGAGTGGTACATAGATATTAGCGATGAGGCCGGCAACCTGTATGCCACCCACACCCTGCACAAAACCTATGATAATAACGGCGCACTGTTTATTACAGACCGCGTGGGCAGCGCCAACAGCTTTACCGGCTGGTGGCTTGAAACGCCGCTTGACTATAATTTAGAGACGTTAACTTTTAGTGCTACTGACTCTCCAAATAGTGCAGACGACTCTGTTGTAACTATTACAGAAGGCAAAATACTTAAAGGTGCCGCACACTCGCCATCAGGCGTTGTGGCAGACAGTATCTATTTTAAAGGGGTATTTGATTATGACCCTGAAACGGTTCTCATCTTTTCGGGCTTCCGCAGGACAGGTTTTGAAGAAGACGAATAAGATTAATTTGATTTAGTTAGTTAGGCTGCCCGCAAGGCAGCCTTTTTTATTACCCTGAAAACAATATCTTTGCAACATGGAAAAAGAACACCAGATATTTGGCATACGTGCCATTATAGAAGCCATTAATGCCGGCAAGGAAATAGACAAGGTTTTTATACAGAAGGATGCACAGGGCGACCTGATGCGCGACCTGCTTAAAGTACTAAAGCAAAAGAATGTAAACTTTAGCTATGTGCCGGTTGAAAAGCTTAACAGGCTTACGCCAAACAACCACCAGGGTGCTGTAGCGTCTATAGCCCCTATTAAGTTTCAAAATCTTGAAACACTGGTTGAAAAAGTATTGGAAAGCGGCAAGACTCCCCTGTTCCTTATACTGGACCAGCTTAGCGATGCACGCAACTTTGGCGCCATAATCCGCACGGCAGAGTGCACGGGTGTAGACGGCATTATTGTGCAAAAGCAGGGTTCGGCCCCCGTAAACGGCGATACGGTTAAAACATCGGCCGGGGCGGTATTTAATGTACCCATCTGTAAAGTTGAGCATATTAAAGACGCTATTTTCCACCTGCAGGGCTCGGGCATTAAAACCGTTGCCGCTACCGAGAAGACTGACGACACTATTTATGACATATCTTTTGCAGAGCCACTTGCCATTATTATGGGCAGCGAAGATCGTGGCATTAACCCTTCGGTACTTAAAATAGTAGACGAAAAAGCCAAACTGCCTATGTTTGGCACCATATCATCGCTTAACGTATCGGTTGCCTGTGGTGCTTTTTTGTATGAAGCGGTAAGGCAGAGAAGGTAATTTTTTAGATTATTGGATGGTTCGATTTTTAGATCATTCGATTGTTGGATTGTTGGATTATCCGACAGTACGGCAAATAGCTTCTTATCCATGAAGTCGAATAATCTAAAAATCGAACAATCTAATTATCCTCATCAGGCCGTTGCACAAATGTATATACTATCCTTAAGGGCGGCAGCGGGCTTACAATTTCATAATCCACTACTTCTATATCTTCAGGTTTGGGTGGGTTATGGAAAATACCGTTTTCATCAAATCGCTTCATGAATGCGTCTGCTTTTGGGTCGAAGTCCGGGCGCTGCCAGTCGTAAAGTATGGGCTTTTTATATTCCGGGGTGTCATACAGCCATGAAAAAACCGCCCCGCTTAAAAAGCCGCCCAGGTGGCCTTCCCAGCTTATGCCTTTTTCCACATCCGGAAAAACATACCATATCATACTGCCATACAGTAATACAATGGTTAGCGATAATGCCACAAGCCTGAAATAACCGGTTTGTATTCCCTTAAAAAAAATAAAGGTAACCAGTACATATATAAGCCCACTTGCGCCTATGTGGGTACTACCCTTCTCGCCTATTAGCCATGTAAACAATCCTGAAAACAAAACCCCGTAGAGTATAACCTCAAGCGCCCTTTTTCTGTAAAAGTAGCGCATGGCAGCTATAAGCAAAAAAAGTGGTATGCTGTTGTCGTATAAATGCTCCAGGCTACCGTGTAAAAACGGGCTGAAGATAACACCCCTTAGCCCTACTATGGTTCGGGGCTGTATGCCATAATCGTTAAGGTATATATTAAAACGCACCTCTACCCAGTACACCAGCCACAGCACAAATATGGCGGCAAATGGCCAGGCAATTACCGAAGGCGAAAATTTTAACTGGTCGTCCCTGCTGTCTATCATGCCTTATGCACGTCAAAAAAACGACCAAAGATTTTTCCCTGTTAAAATGGCAGGATGGGTTTTAGTATTTTTTCTGCAAAGCAGAAGAAAATTATTGCGTAATTTTACACAATGGAAGCACCATTGGCAGAACGCATACGCCCCAAGAACTTATCTGAATATATAAGCCAGCTGCACCTTGTGGGCCCCGAAGGCTCGCTAACGCAGCAAATAAAACGCGGCATTATACCATCGCTTATTTTATGGGGGCCACCCGGCACCGGTAAAACCACCCTGGCGCAAATTATGGCACAGGAAAGCAACCGCCCGTTTTATGAGCTTAGCGCCATTAACGCCGGTGTTAAAGACGTGCGCGAGGTTATTGAAAAAGCCAAGCAAAGCGGCGGTATGTTTACCACCAAAAACCCCATACTGTTTATAGACGAGATTCACCGGTTTAGCAAATCGCAGCAGGATTCGCTGCTGGCGGCGGTTGAGCGCGGTTGGGTAACACTGATTGGCGCCACAACCGAGAACCCCAGCTTTGAGGTTATACCCGCGTTATTATCAAGGTGCCAGGTATATATGCTGAACCCTTTTACGAAAGAAGACCTCGAGGCTTTGTTGCACAGGGCGATGGAGGTGGACAAAGCACTACTAAATAAAAAGATTGACCTGCAGGAAACCGAAGCCCTGCTGCGCCTTAGCGGTGGCGACGGCCGAAAGCTACTTAATGTGTTTGAGCTGGTTATTAATGCGAGCGAAGGCGAAGATATTGTTATTACCAACGACCGCGTAATGCAGCTTGCCCAGAAAAACACCGTTTTGTATGACAAAACCGGCGAGCAGCACTATGACATAATTTCCGCTTTTATAAAGAGTATGCGCGGCAGCGACCCTAACGGGGCCGTATACTGGCTTGCCCGAATGATTGAAGGCGGCGAAGACCTTAAGTTTATAGCCCGCCGTATGCTTATTTTAGCCAGCGAAGACATAGGCAATGCCAACCCAACCGCCCTTATTATGGCTAACAACACGTTTCAGGCGGTGAGTACCATTGGCTATCCGGAATCAAGGATTATACTGAGCCAGTGTGCCGTTTACCTGGCTAATTCACCCAAGAGTAATGCTACTTACATGGCTATTGGCCAGGCGCAAAGTATTGTAAAGCAAACCGGCGACCTGCCCGTACCGCTGCACCTGCGCAATGCACCCACCAAGCTTATGAAAGAGCTGGGGTATGGCGATGAGTATAAATATTCTCACGATTATGAAAACAATTTTGCCGAACAGGAATTTTTACCCGATGCCATTAGTGGCACTACCTTTTATGAACCCGGGCAAAACAGCCGCGAAAATGCCGACCGCGAGTTTTTAAAACGCCGCTGGAAAGGGAAGTATGGGTATTAGTTTTTAAAGTCGAAAGCAGGAAAGTCAAAGGTCAAAAGCCGGTAGGCTGAATAAAAAAACCACACTCTTAGATGTGGTTTAAACTTTATGACACTCGACTTTTGACTAAAACTTTATATCCAGTTTTTCGCTTACAAGGTTATCGTCTTGGTAGTATTCAAAAAACCATTCGTTGCCTTTTTTAAAGACTACACCATTTTTGCCATCGCCCATGGCCGTGTAAGAATCAGCCTGGGAGGTTTTATATATTTTAAGCACCACCTTTGGTGTGCTGTCTACAAGCTGGTAGCCGTTTGTAATGGGTTGTGCAAACAGGGTAGCCTCATTAACAACCTGCTGTGGCTGTGCGGCAACGGGGGCAGGTTCGGCGGGCTTTGGTGCAGCCTGTGGCGTAGGTGTTTGCTGAGAGGCAAGCGCGGCACCCATTGGGTCTTTGCCTGTATACTTATAATTAAGGTTAGCCTGCATATCTGCCGAGGCATTCCTAAGCGACTCATAATAGCCCTTCTGGAAGTCTTTTTGCTTGCTTTTCCCTTTTGCAGAACGGTACAGTTCTTTACCGCTGCAATCTTTCAAAATAATTTCCAGCGATGTACTCAGCATGCCCGATTCATCTTCAAGGCTGCCATACAAAGCCCTGCACTTATTGGCATTAAGGTCCTGCGGTAGCGACTCGTTAGGGTAATACACCTCAAACCCCTGCTTTTCAAAAAGCATTTTGGTAAGCTGGTTCAGGTTATATTTATTAGGCTCCTTTAAAAATTCAAACTTTTCAGGGATTATAACATATTTATAATCATTAATATCTGCGCTTTGCGCAAAAGACAAACCTGAAAATAAAAGGGCCGCAAAGGCAAGTATTTTTTTCATTACAGTAAATTCTTAAGTTCGAGCAGGTGGCCCACCTGTATAACCGAAGCTTCAGCCTCAAGGCCATGCTCATTAAAATAAATAGCGTCTATGCCACAGTTAAGCGCACCCTGCACATCGGCCTCAATACAATCGCCTATCATTACACTCTGTTCCCTTTCAGCTCCCGAAACGCGCAGGGCATATTCAAAAATATCGCGATGCGGCTTTTTGCACCCGGCCAGGTCAGAGTTTGTTATGGTATCAAAATAATGGCCCAGGTTAGCGTTTTTTATTTTGCCCTCCTGCACTGTATGAAACCCGTTTGTAATAATATGCAGGCTGTACTTAGGCTTTAGGTAGTCCAGCACTTCTATGGCACCTTCATATAGATGGTTATTAGTGGGAAGGGTTGCGATGTATTCTTCAGAAAGTTTAAAAATAAGCTCATCGGTTACCGTAACCTCCAGTGCATTAAACACATCTTTAAGCCTGCCATAGCGCAATTGCTGCTGTGTTATGTGGCCGTCGCGAAAAAGTTTCCAGTAACCGGCATTTATAGGCACATGGAGTTCTATAAATTTAGCAAGGTCTACCGGAACGCTGTTTTTATTTAATATATATTCAAAAGCCAGCGCAGAGTTTTTCTCAAAGTCCCACAGGGTGTGGTCGAGGTCAAAAAAAACGGCTTTTTTATTACTTAGCTTCATGATTATTTGCTTACCACCACGGCATTTTCTATATGGTAAATCCAGTCATCTACATCATTATCGTTGTAACGGAAGGTACCGGTAAGGGTAACATACTGGTCTGTCTTTAGCTTGGTGCCGTTGTTTTTAAATTTTATACCCATAATGGTTTCAGGGCCTGCCTGTCCGCAAAAAAAGCACGATGCAAATACGTTTTTGCTCAGAGCGTAGCTTTTATTATCTATAGGTATTATAAAGCCGCTCATAACAATGGTTTTGCCCTGCTTGCCTTTAAGCGAGGTATTAACCACCGGATACATAACCCCTTCCGGGTAATCATCGCTTGGTTTTTTTACATACTTAATTTGCCCCAGCAGTTTCCAGGTAAGGGTATCGGCTACTGTGGCCGTATGTAAAGTATGTGCAGTGGTTTTTGGCGCATATTGTGTTTGTGGCAACCCTAAAGAAGCCAGTAAAAATCCTGATAAGAGTACTAATGCTATTAAAAATGTCTTACGCATTTGCAAGTGTTTTTGATATGTTTAAACTATAGGCCTTAACCGCCGGGATTACCGCAGCTAAAATCCCTACAAAGATAGTGAGCCCCAGCAAATATCCTTCCTTTTCCCACACAAACTCAAGCGGGTTAAATGATATCTTAAACTCTGTTTCGCTTGAGCCCGATATGAGGCTTAATGCAATCCTGCCAACAACCGTGCCGAAAATAAACCCGGTTATGCACAGCAGCAGGCTTTCTATAAGCACCAGCATCAGCAGCTGCAGGCGGCTTGCCCCATTAACGCGTAAAAGGGCAAATTCGTATTTACGTTCTTTTAGTGTGTTGTACAGCGCAATAAATATGCTAATGCCCGAAATGAGCATTATGCCATAGGCCAGGTATTGCAGGGCATCGAGTCCAATACCAAACAGGCTGAACAACCTGTTTATTTCCCTGCCGGGAGAGGCAGCCTGCATTTTAGTGTTCATGGGTATCATGTTCTGCCACACCAATACCGACATAGGGTTGCGCATTTTAAGGATAACGGCAGTGATTTCTTTACCTTCCTCGCTTATAACGGTTTCATGGTCATGGTCGTGTTCCTCATGGTTATGGGCCTCTTCGCCTGCATGGGCATCATGGTCGTGGTCATACTCCTCATGGTTGTGGGCTTCCTCGCCTGCGTGGGCTTCGTGATCATGGTCGTGATCTTCATGATCATGGGATTCTTCGCCCTCGTGGTTGTGGTCGTGGCCTTCGTGCATGGCCCACACGCTGGGTATGTTGCACAGTATCACGTTATCTGCCACCTTACCGGTTTCAGCAGCAATGCCGGTAACAATATAAGCGTGGTCTTCGTGCACTTCGCCTTCAGACGAATCGCCATGCGAACCAAAAAATGTATCGCCCAGCTTAAGCCCCATTTTTTGGGCAACCGTACTGCCTACCACTACTTCAAAATTTTTACTGAACACTTTACCCTGCTGCATTTTAGCGCCATAATGGGTAAGATAATCAGGCGTGGTGCCTACTATTTTAAATCCGCGGTAGTTATCGCCAAAGGCAAGCGGTATGGCTTTTTTTACCAACGGGTTTTTCATCCAGGTTTTGGCCTCGGCATAATCAATATTGCCTGTAGGCGCATCTACCTGGTATACTGATGACAGTATAAGCTGAAGCGGGCTGCCCTGTGCACCAAGCACCAGGTCTATACCATCTATATTATCGTTAAATTTACGTTCAAACTGGTTTTCAAGGAGTATAAGCAGGGTTATAATGGCTACGCTTGAGGTAAGCAGTATAATGCTCAGTACCGTATTTAGCGGCTTAAACCAAATGTTTTTCCAGGCTATTTTAGTAATCATGTTTACAGCGATATTTGGTTAGGGAAACGGTCTTTAAGCCTTTGGTCGTGTGTTACAATAACCAGCGCGGTGCCAAACTGCTTTGCAAGGCCGCTAAGCATATCGGCTACGGTGTAGGCATTTTCGTCGTCAAGGCTGCTGGTGGGTTCATCGGCTAGCAACAGTTTGGGCTCGTTAATAAGCGCACGCGCTATGCTAACGCGCTGCTGCTGGCCAATACTGAGTTGCGATGGTAGTTTGTGCTCCTGGCCTTTAAGCCCTAACTGCTCCAACAGCTCTTTAGCTTTGGTTTCGGCCTGTTTGCCGGTAGCCAGCCATGAGGCAAGCACCACGTTTTCGAGCACGCTGAGCGATGCCACAAAGTAGTTTTGCTGCAACACCAGCCCTATATTTTTACCGCGAAATGTATCGAGTTTTTTTTCTGAAAGTGTGGCAATATCAGTACCTTCTACAACCACCTGGCCGCTTTGCGGGCGCAAAAGGCCACCCAAAAGGTGCAGCAGCGTGGTTTTTCCGCGTCCTGAACCACCTGTAATAAGCAGGCTGTCGCCCGATGATGCCGTTATATCCGGAAAATTGAAATCGGTGCCTTTTCCATACGAAAAATGGAGGCTTTTAGTATGTATCATACAAATATGTCGAAAATATTTGCTGCAAGTTACTAAAAGGTGCAGGAAAATAAAAGCCGCAGGCAGTTAAAAACTGTGCGGCTTATGCAGCCTGGTGCTTCATATCAAACACCAGTAGTTGTCTTTCCTGCCCATTGTGCCCCGCCTGTGCATCTTTGCTAAGGTATAGCTTGTTTTGCAGCATGGCATACAGGCATTTGTTGTAAATGGCCTCGCGGCTGGCAAGGTCGGCACGGGTCAGGTCGAGCTTTATTTCAATTATAGTTCGAAGCGTGCTCGACTTTTTGTGGCTGTCAGGATAGGTATCGTAGTTTTCAGTAAGGTTAAAATCAACCAGTTCCAGCTTATGCTGCAACAATTTATCTAACACTTCACCGCAAACCTTGTCCTGTCTCACATTTTCTTCCTGCGGGACGTTTATGCAATCCCGGCAGTAAAAGGTTACGGTATAATTGTCCATCGCAATTCTTTTTTATACAAATTTACGGCGTTTAGCAGGCACGTTGTGCACACATTAACACAGCGCTAATATAAACTTTCCTTAAAAATTTAACGCTATGTTACAAAAAAATCGCAAAATAAGCTACTTTTATAACATCTTAATGGTTTTATAAAATATCAGCAATTTGGCAGTAACCTGCCCGCGGCAAATGCCGCATAACTTTTTATTGCATATTTTATAAAGAAAAATCATGAATACTCATACAATTGCCGTTATAGGCGGCACCGGAAAATCAGGCACTTACCTGGTTAAAGCACTATTACACAAAGGCTACCACGTTAAAATGCTTGTACGCAACCCAGAGCGTGTTGCCTTTTCAAACCCATTAGCTGAAATTATTACAGGAAATGTGACAGATTATGATGCTGTTTTAAAAACCATTTCGGGCTGCAATGCGGTTATAAGCACATTAGGTATAGGCATACCACAAAGTGAGCACACTATTTTTAGCCGGGCTACGGCCCATATACTTAAAGCCATGCACAATACAGGCATTAGCCGCTACATTGTTATTGCGGGCCTTAACGTAGATGCACCCGGCGATGCCAAAGGCCCGGCTGCAAAAGCCGCCACCAGGTGGATGTATACCAACTACCCTACCAGTAGCCACAACCGGCAGGAGGAATACACCCTACTGGCCGAGAGCAATGTAAGCTGGACCATGGTGCGCCTGCCGATGATTGCCCTTACCGATGCCCAACCGGAAATCAGCATTAGCCTGACCGATTGCCCGGGGAACGCCATAAGCGCCACAAGCCTGGCCCGGTTTTTAATAAACCAGATTGAGGAGGATGGCTTTGCGGGGAAGGCCCCGTTTATAGCAGATAAGTAACCTGAAGCCAGCCCCTGAAATGGGCTGGTATTTGTTTTGGATACAACCCTCCGCAATTTGGATACAACCCAAACCGGTAAATCCTGCGAACTTTGTAGTGTTCAATTATCACATCATTAAAATACTATTTATGAGCATCAAAAAAATAAACTTAGGAAACCAGGGCCTTGTAGTGCCTGCTGTAGGCCTGGGGTGCATGGGTATGTCGCCCATTGCCGGGGCCGATATTTATGGCAAAGCCAATGAAAATGAGTCGATTACCACCATACACCGTTCGTTGGAGCTGGGCGGTAACTTCCTGGATACGGCCGACCTGTATGGCCCGCTACTTAACGAGCGACTGGTAGCCAAAGCCATTGCCGGTAATCGCACCAGCTATACTATAGCCACTAAATTTGCCTGGGAAATTGATGACAATGAGCAAATTACATGGCGCATTAACGGTAGGCCGGAGTATGTAAAAAAGGCCGCTGAACGATCTCTTAAAAACCTGGGCACTGATTATATAGACCTGTACTACATGCACCGTCTTGACCCCGAAGTACCTGTAGAAGAGACTGTTGGCGCCATGGCCGATTTGGTTAAAGAAGGCAAGGTACGCTATCTTGGCCTTAGCGAAGTAGCAAGTGAAACCATTCGCCGTGCACATGCCACCCATCCCATAAGTGCCCTGCAATCAGAGTATTCGCTATTTGAACGCAGTGTAGAGGAGGCCGGAATTCTTGACACGGTTAAAGAGCTGGGTATCGGTTTTGTACCCTATTCGCCACTGGGCAGGGGCTTCCTTTCGGGTGATCTGAAAAGCCCTGATGATTTACCGGAAGACGATTTCCGCCGTACCATACCTAAGTTTCAGGGCGAGCAGTTTTACAAAAACCTTGAGCTTGTTGAAGCCATTAACCAACTCGCTAAAGATAAAGGAATTACAGCATCGCAACTGGCCATTGCATGGACAGTTAATAAAGGTTTTGTGCCCATTCCCGGTACAAAACGAATTAAATACCTGGAGCAAAACATTGAAGCTGCGGATATTGTACTATCTCCTGCCGAAATCGAGAAGCTGGAAAGCATTATACCTCTTGGGACCGATACCGGACAGCGCTATAACGACTGGGGCATGACGCTTGTAAACCTTTAATTTTAAAACAATTGCAGAAAAGCCATCGCATAGGTGGCTTTTCCTGCTTATCTTTATGTTATGAAAAAAACTGTATCCACACACGTTGTACTCGACTCAATATCAGATGTTCACCGCCTGCTGGGACTACCGCAACCGCTGCATCCGCTGGTTAGCGTGATTAACCTGAGCGATGTGCCCTGCGTTATAGACGACCAGGTTACCAGCCTGTTATACAATTTTTACTCTATTTGCACCAAGCGCGATTTTAACGGCAAGATGAAATATGGCCAAAATTACTATGATTTTGACAATGGTATTATGACCTTTTTCGCTCCTGGCCAGGTAATTAGCACCCAGGGCAGCGATGTGCGCGTTAACGGCATGTGGCTGGTATTTCACCCTGATTTTTTAAGGGGATATGCCCTGGACAGGAATATTAAGGATTGTGGGTTCTTTTCGTATGCCACACACGAGGCACTGCACCTTTCTGACGCTGAGGAAACCATGGTTAACAACCTGATGCTGAGCATTGAAAAAGAATACAAACAGCCCATAGACCAGTACAGCCAGGATGTTATGGTGGCCCAGATTGAGCTGCTGCTTACCTACAGTAACCGCTTTTACAACCGGCAGTTTATTACCCGAAAGATTGCCAATAACACCCTGATTGCCAATCTTGAACAATTGCTTACCGATCATTTTAACGGCACCGACCCGTGCTTGCCAAGGGTTAAGGATTTAGCCGACCACCTTAACGTATCACCCGGTTACCTTAGCGATATGCTGCGTGCCCACACAGGCCAAAGCGCCCAGCAGCACATACACAACAAGCTGATAGACAAGGCCAAAGAAATACTAAGCACCACCCCACTCACGGTTAGCGAAATAGCCTACCGCCTGGGGTTTGAGCATCCCCAATCATTCAGTAAGCTGTTTAAAGCCAAAGAAAACATAAGCCCGCTGGAGTACAGGAAACAGTTTAATTAGCGGTCAGCTTGTTAGCTGTTAGCTTTCAGCGATTAGATTTCATGTTAATTACAACATTTTGAAGCTTATAAATAGCTGACAGCTGAAGGCTAATTGCTGAAAGCCAGCTACAAAATCCCCTCATCGGCAAAGCTCATATACGCTTTTTCGGTTATAATCACATGATCCAGTACCTTGATATCCAAGGCTTGTCCGGCCATTTTAAGCTGGCGGGTAATCTGGCGGTCGGCATCGCTGGCATTCAGTGCTCCCGATGGGTGGTTGTGCGATAAAATGATACCTACTGCATTGTGTTCCAGTGCTGTTTTAAATACCAAACGGGCATCTACCACTGTACCGGTAAGCCCACCTTTACTCAGCTGCGCCTTGTAAATCACTTTGTTAGAGTTGTTTAGATAGATGATCCAGAACTCCTCGTGGGGCAGTTCGCCAATAATGGGCTGCATGATATCAAACACCGCCTTGCTTGAGGTAATCTGCTTTAAATCAACACCTTCCTCTTCCCTGCGGCGGCGGCCAAGCTCCATGGCGGCGGCAATAGTAACGGCCTTGGCCTCGCCTATGCCTTTAAAGCCCATAAGCTGTTTGTGGCTCAGTTTACCCAGCGCATTTAGCTTATTATCAACACTTTTCAGTATGCGTTTACTCAGTTCAACAGCGCTTTCGTTACGGCTGCCGGAACCAATGAGGATAGCTATCAGCTCGGCATCGCTAAGTGCGGCCTTGCCCTTTAGCATCAGTTTTTCGCGGGGCTTATCGTCTTCAGCCCAGTACTTTATGGAGAAATTGCCCTGTGTGTCTTCCATGAATGTTAGATTGGTTGGGTACTAAAATAGGCAATTTTCGCATCGGTAAGGCAATATGGGCCAACTTCTGTACGTTAGCCCTATAAACCAACCACTTATGAAATACCTGTTACTCCTTTTCCTCCTGGCATGCGCCCAATCTCCCACCGCCAACATAGCTGATAACCAAGCACCTGCACCTGAAAAAGACTTCTACGGAAAGCTAAGCGATGCCGCCCTGCAACTCACTGAAAATGAGGTGGAGTACGACCCTACCTACTATAAAATCCCCTACCCAAATGGCGACGTTCCTAAAGGTAAAGGCGTATGTACCGATGTGATTATCAGGGCTTACCGTGCCCTGAACATCGACCTGCAAAAGGAAGTACATGAAGATATGGCAGCTAACTTCTCTAAATACCCAAAAGCCTGGGGCTTAAAGGCTCCGGATACAAATATTGACCACCGCCGGGTGCCCAACCTACAGGTTTTCTTTACCCGAAAAGGCGAAAGCATGGCCATAACTACCAAAGCATCAAACTACAAGGTGGGCGACATAGTAACCTGGATGCTACCGGCAAACCATCCGCATGTAGGTATTGTGGTAGACAAAAAAGGTGCCGATGGCCGCTACAAGGTGGTGCACAATATAGGCTCAGGCCAAAATCTTGACGACTGCCTCTTCGACTGGAAAATTACCGGGCACTATAGGTATAAAAAATAATTCCATATAATTACTTAATAAACAGTAACTTACTAAAAAATACATTTAACAAACTGAATAAGAAATACTTAATGCAATTTTTAGCTTAATATTTCACTTTCGGAGTTTGAAATGCATCATTAAAACGTATCGTATATTTACAAGTTGTATTGTGTATTTACAAGTTCGGCACATTTTTCAGCTTTAATTTTTCACTTTTAGATTTTAGCATGATGCCATCAGGGCCACCAATCAAATTTTTGACGATTTCAAATGCAAACATTTTGGTCGCTTCAAAAAAAATTCACGATATATCGTGAATTTTAATTGGCACGTTACACAAACCGGTTAAACGATTTCCAGTACTTGTCTTTATAAATATCAGCTGATATTTTTAGCCTGTTGCTATATTTTTTCTCAACGTCATAAAACATTTTAGAGGGCAACCTGAAATCTTTACAGGCATAATAAATTTCGCGCAGGCCATTATTAGTTTCATGCCCCAGGTAAAGGTAACCTTCATAGTCTTTTAGTACAACGTCAAGCCCATTTTCAATTTCCCGCAGCAGCCCATCTGTTTCGTCATCTGGCATTGTGCCTTCAAATTTAAGGCTCAAAATGGCTATCCATGGGTGTGAGGCTTTAGCATCCCAATCAAGTAGGGTTGTGTTCATGGTGGCAATAACAAAAGTACCATCCTGCAATGCAGCTTCAAAAACGCTATAACTGTCGTCGGCTGTATTATGCCGCATACCACTGTATTTTTCTACAAATTCTTTCTCGCGCCATATTAAAAAAGACTTCAGTTTTTCAACAGGCACCAACTCTGCCTCAGCCTGGGTGGGACTTTTAAAACTTATATTATCTATAAGCGCCATAAAATTTAACTCGCCCAGCAGGTGGTCTAAAAACAGAAAAGTTCCCTTTGCAATATCTGCATGGTTATCATTCCTGTACTCTTTATGTACAATAGTAATATCAATCTCATCCGGATAGCCCTGTAATTCATTAGCATAAAAACTAACGGTATCATCATTAAAACTATAACCGGCCATATTTACAGCAGCGTTATCAATACCATATTCAGGCTTAAGTGCTGTAAACCGCCAGCCGGGCAATACAGGTGCAGCAGCCACCAGCTCCTCAACAAAAGCTATTGTTGTAGCATCGCCCTCTGCGGTAAGTATAAGCTCGGCAGTACTGTCATCATACATTCCTACCAAAAACCAAATACCATTTTTAATTTGCTCAAGATGAGGCTGAAGCTTATTAAAAAAGGCCTTCTCAAGATTATCCTGTTTATTTGTTGCTTTATGAAAATCCTTTTCATGCTTAGTAAACCAGGCCCAAAAATCAGCATAGTTTGTTATGGTTGCTACTTCTTTTTTGTTGTTGAAGAGTTTAAATAATTTCATGATTGGCAGGAGGTTTGTTTTGGCTAATATACACAATACCCCCAGTCTTTACAACTGTGCACCGCAGCCCAACCTCAAACTTTATACTTTAAACTTTAAACCTGCAACAAAAACTATATCGTTTGAAATTTTCATATCTTAGCATAAGTGTAAAACAAACATTTATAAATTATGCTTAAGAAATTACTTTGCGCACTTGTACTGTCTACAGGTGCCGCTTTTGCCCAGGAAGTACCGCCACCCACCCTGCCCGTATTGCCGTTTAACCCTAAAAACCCCGGCATACACGACCCCGTTATGGCTAAGGAGGGCGATACGTTTTATGTGTTTGGCACCGGCCCCGGCATTGCTACCATGTACAGTAAAGACCTGAAAACGTGGACAGAAGGCAAACCCATTTTTGAAACCACACCTGCCTGGGTGCTTGAAGCCTTGCCTCATTTTAAGGGCGATATCTGGGCGCCTGACGTTATTTTTTACCAGGGGCAATACCACATTTTTTATGCCTGTAATGCCACGCCCGGCAAACCCGATGCGGCTATAGGCCATGCCACCAGCCCCACCCTGAACCAGAAAAGCCCCAACTACAAGTGGACCGACCAGGGCAAGATTGTGCAAAGCGTGCTGGGGCGCGACCAGTGGCAGGCCATAGATTCGAATGTAATTGTAGACGATGCCGGTACGCCCTGGTTTGTATTTGGGTCGTTTTGGGACGGGCTAAAGGCCGTAAAGATGACTAAGGATATGAAAGGCTTTAGCCACCCCGAAGAATGGCACACCATTGCGCGCCGCCCCACTGCCCAAAAGCCTTACGAATATGGCCTGCAGGACAGCCAGATTGAAGGCGCTTTTGTATACAAACACGGCGACTACTACTACCTTTTTGCCTCGTTTGATATGTGCTGCCGCGGCGTAAACAGCAACTACCATGTGGTGGTGGGCAGGTCTAAATCAGTAACCGGCCCTTATGTGGACAAGGCTGGCTATGACATGATAGACGGCAACGGCACCGATATTGCCATAGGCGATGGCGTTAAATATGCTGCCCTGGGCCACAACTCGGTATATAAAATAGACGGTAAAGAGTATTTTGTAGCACATGGCTATTCTATTGCCGATGGCGGTGCCAGCAAGCTTATCATTACCGAATTAAAGTGGGATGCCAACGGCTGGCCGGTGGTTCAGATAAAGTAGTTTACAGTCTCAGTCACAGTTTACAGTTTTGCGGCTGAGTGTAGCTATTCCCCTCCTCCGGTGGGGTGCCCGTAGGGCGGGGTGGTTTCTTTATATTATAAATCCCACCCCAGCTTCGCCACCCCTCCGGAGGAGGGGAATGCCACTCATTCCCTAAAAAATTACTCCAGTTCTTCGCAGTCAAAGCCGCTAACCAACAACAGCGTAATAACGGGTTCGGCAATATCATCTCGGCTGTCTATACGCAAAATATTATCACAGTCGTCAAGGTCAAAATTCCATCGGGCATCCGGCAGCAGTTCGTCAAGATACAGCGCCAGCTTGCGGATGTCGTTCTCGGTTTCAACCGAAGTTTTAAATACGTAAATCATACTACATTATAGTTTAGACTCAAGGGTAACACAAAGCTTTGTGGACTTCAAAATGATTTTATTTTTGAAGCTTTGTGCTCTTTGTGATCCCGATAGCTATCGGGATTGGTGGCCTTTGTGTTAAAAAATACCGTGCACCGTAAAGCCATAGTTTACAATCCTTTTTTACCCTCAAGCCAGTAACCCTGGGTATGCACCTTTCCTCTGGCAACACCCTTCAACGCCTTGCGGAATGCCTGTACTGATTTTACATTGCCCGTAAGCACAAAAACGGCATCGTGCCACCCTGCATCCTGAAAAACAGAAAGGCTGCCAATACGTTTCGGGTCGGTACACGAACCATCTTTACGCAACACCACGCAGTTTTCGAGGCCCAACAGCTGCGGCACACCCTTGTTTTCTTCGTCCAGCTCAAAGTAAAATCGAAACTGCTGCCCGTTGTGCTTAAACGACCGGTAGAACGACATGGCCGCCGCCAACGATGTTTCATCGCCAAAAAACACATATTTTTCAACCGAATCGTCATAATACTTATGGCCGCGGGGCTGGGCAACGTCTACGGTATCGCCCGGTTTAAGGGCACCCATAAACGCATTGCCCGGCCCGTTGCCGTGCAGGTGCACCAAGAGCTCCAGCATACCGGTTTGGGCATCAATAAAGGTAGGGCTGTAGCGCCGCACATCGGTATCGGTTACGCGGAAATCCATATAATAGCCTTCGCGGAAATCCAGGAGGGAAACATCGCCCACAAGGCGTATCTTTTTTAGCGATGGCGAAAGCATTTCTGTACTGCTAACCTGTAGCTGGGGCAGTTTTGGCATAAGGCGTTCAACCACGTCAAACAGCCATTTTGGTGCACTGGGCATAATTGTTCGTTTTTTGATACTGCAAATGAACGCCGTATACAAAAGGCAAACCATGCCGCGCAAAAAGTAAGTATTGGACTAATCGCGGTTTTTGCTCCGGAACTCCAAAGCCGTTATACCGGTGGTTTTAGCAAAAAGGCGCGAAAAATAAGGATAATCGTCATAACCCAAATCGGCTGCAATTTCTTTAACCGATTTACCGGAATGTACCAAAAGGCGTTTTGCCTCAAGCGCCACGCGCTGCGCAATGTGGTAGGTAACGGGGTGGCCGGTGGCGTTTTTAACGCATTCGTTAAGGTAAGGTACAGATATGTTAAGGCTTTGCGCATAATAAGCCGGGCGCTTTTGCGAGATGAAACTGCGCTCAACTTCCGTTTTAAACGCTTTGGTAACAGCTTCAAACCTTGGGAGTGTTTCGGCCGTTTGCGGGCGCGCTATAAACTGGGCAGCAATAAGGCCCACCAGCGCATTGCAGCTGTCTTTAAGCAGCGGTTGGTATAACTTTTCGTCCTTACGCTCATACAGTTTCAGGCAAAGCGATGCCGCCTCCATAAGCAGCGCAAAAGCCTCGCCCGATAAAGAAAGGGGCTTAACAGGCGCAATACTTTGCAGCAGCGCCAGATACTCCGGGTTAAGGTTTTCTGTATTAACCATAAGCGCCACAAACTTAACATCAACAAGCGCTGCCACGCGGTGCACCTGTAGCGGGTGTATGTAGCCTATGGACTGTGGCGTAAGGTTGTAATCCTGAAAATCGACCACAATGTGCGATGTACCCTTTTCCTGCAAAAAGAAAACATGGTAGGCATCACGGTGTACCTGGTTTATTTCGTCAATATCCTCTAAATCTTCAACCGATGCCCGCGCAATGGCAATGCCCAGCCCAAATTCATTAGGCATGGTGTGCACGGGTATGGAAGCCGATTTTTTTGACATTTTTAATTTTTGTTCAAAGTTTCAGGTTTCAAGTTTAAAGTTGCTTACTCAACCCTTTAAGAACTTGCGAGTGAAGCTATTCCCCTCCCACGGAGGGGTGGCGAAGCCGGGGTGGGACTTTAGTGCGTAAAAACCCTCCCCACCCTACGGGCACCCCTCCGGGGGAGGGGAATCCACTCAGCCGTTAAAACAACGAGTGAAGCTCATTCTGACTTCTAATTTCTGACTTCTAAATTAAATTCTTCACCTCCTCAAAATCCAGCCCGCCGTAGTTGCCGCTGCTCATAAGCAACAGTGCTACACCTTTAGTGTCATACTTCAGTTCATAAAGATATTGCTTAAAGGCTGCCGGGTTGGTATATATAATCAGGTCTTCACGGTTAAAAGCATTGGCAATCTGGTCGTAGGTAACTTCTTCAAGCTGCTTTATCTTAACGGCATCGGGGCTGTAGAAAACCACCGCCACATCGGCCGCATCAAGCGCACCACGGTATTCTTTAAGAAACTCCGCGTTAAGGCTGCTGTAGGTGTGCAGCTCCAGGCAGGCAATCAGCGTACGGTCTGGGTACTGCTCCTTAACCGCCCTGGTGGTAGCCGCCACCTTGCTGGGCGAATGCGCGAAGTCTTTATAGGCTACGTTATGGCCGTTTTCAGCAATTTTTTCAAGGCGCTTGCTGGCCCCTTTAAAGGTGGCAATGGCTTCGTAAAAATCGGCTTCGTCAACGCCCATACACTGGCACACCCACTTGGCACCGGCCAGGTTGTTCAGGTTGTGTGCACCGAAAACTTCAATAGGCATAGGCCCCTCGGGGGTTTCCAGCAGCGTAGTGCCGTTGCTCACGGTATACTCCGGTGTGTTGTACGGAATCTTACGAATTGGGTTCGTTGCCGCCTCAGCCACGCGTTTTACCTCAGGGTCGTTTTCGTTATAGATTAAAATACCGCCGTTGCTTATCTTCTGTATGAAAATTTCAAACTGCTCTACATAGTTTTCATAAGTGGGGAACACGTTAATATGGTCCCACGCAATGCCGCTAATCAGGGCAATATTGGGCTGGTACAGGTGAAATTTAGGCCTTCTGTCCATTGGGCTGCTCAGGTATTCATCGCCTTCCAACACAATAAAATCATTGTCTTCGGTAAGGTGCACCATGTTGTCAAAGCCTTCCAGCTGCGCGCCCACCATGTAGTCAACCTCCACATTATTATAGCGCATAACGTGCAGAATCATACTGGTAATGGTGGTTTTGCCGTGGCTGCCGCCTATTACCACACGGGTTTTGTTTTTGCTTTGCTCGTAAAGAAATTCGGGGTAGCTGTAAATCGTCAGCCCCAACTCCTGCGCACGCAGCAGCTCCGGGTTATCGGCCTTGGCGTGCATGCCTAAAATTACGGCCTCAATATCGGGCGTAATCCTTTCGGGGAACCACCCCAGCTCAGCGGGCAGCAGGCCTTTTTTATCAAGGCGGGTGCGGCTGGGCTCAAAAATGGCATCATCGCTGCCGGTAACGTTATATCCTTTATCAAAAAGGGCAAGGGCCAGGTTGTGCATAGCGGCGCCCCCTATAGCTATAAAATGTGTGCGCATGTGTAAAGCCGCTTTTAGTGCGGTTAGCCAAAAGTAAGCATTTGGCACGAAATACCGTTTTATACCGCTAAAACTGAATCTTGTTAAAATTAACCTAATTTTTTGTTAATTACCTGTTTTATAAAAACACCCTAATAATCAATTAATTATCTTTAACAAAACCTTTAAATCTCCTTACTATGAAGTACCTCACACGGCTGCGGCCGCTGCTGCTCGTTATGGCAGCATTTTTATTTGTTCAATGCCAGGATGAATATCTGGAAACAAACCCTCAAACTACTTTATTAACTAACAAAGCCCGCCACAGGATACTTACCGGACATGAAGCTCAACAAAAAAGAGATGAGCTTAAATGGTATTAAGAAAAGGTAATGGTATAGAGAAACTTGCCAAAAAAGTAAACTCAGACATTACTAAAGCCCGGACTTTAAATGATGTTGAGCGTTACATTGATTATACCGAAGTATACCAAATAAAGCAGCGTAACGGTATAACTAATTTTACATACCGCATAAACCTGCCACAAACGGGAGATGATATTTTTTATAATGTAATAATGAAACGCGACAGCGCATCTGGTAAAAGCAAAACCGTATTATTAGAATACCGCATGGACGGCCAGTTTGCTGATGATTATTTTGAACTTAAGGCCGATTTTGGCAATTTCAGGGGCCATATAGCATTTGAAGTACTGGATGTTGAAGATGGTTTTCCTTGTGAAGAAGAGCCATATAACCCTATACCCGTACCTGGCGAAGGTGAACCCGGAAACGGCGGTGGCGGTGGTTCATCAGGCGGCGGTGGTTCATCAGGTGGTGGCTCAGGCGGCGGATACGGCTACAGCTATAACCAAACGCTGGTGCAGGCACAAAACCTTGCATTAGTCAGTGCGGCAGCGCAAGGTGGCAGTGATACAAATAATGATGGGGAAGACGATGAAGAATATGAAAACCGTGTTAGATGGTATTTGGTTAGTAGATCTCCAAGATACCTTCGCTTAAATGGTGGTGAACCCGTACTGGTAGACCCGTCAAACCCTTGTGGCGAAGATCAGGAGTTAGGAATTTTGCCGCCAAGTATTTTAATTGACAGGAATTTTAAAAGAGATTATCCATGTCAAACGGAAATAATTGAAGATGTCATAAATAACAATTCTTATTTGAGTGAAATCTTTCTAACTTCATTCGAAAGCAATAATTATTACAATGTACAATATTAGGAATAATACAGTTGCTTCGACTAATAATCCTGCAGCAAATGCCGCAACAAAAATAGGTCCTTACATAACTGATAATGATGGAAACATTATTTATACCTATATAACTACATTTAAAAATGATTATCTCAATACAGTAACAGATTTAGCTATAGCAACAACAACCATACATGAAAGTATACATTCCATGCTGTTTTTTTTAAAGCAAAATGGTTATTTGAATTCTATCTCTGAAAATTCAAGTTATGAAGAATTGATGGAGGCTTTTTGCAATTTGTTAATAACGTCCGGATATAATCCGTTTACACCTATCACAGGTACACCTCAACACGATATAATGTTTCATTTAATTGGAAATATAGCTGATAGCTTGAAACAATATGGGGTGAGTAAGGGATATAACTTACCTGATAGTTATTATAACGCTATGGCATGGGGTGGCTTGACAACAACTGATGCATTTAATGAACTATATAGAGATTCGAATGGAAATTTGAATTCCGATGGAGAATATATATATGGCACTATATGGGCTGAAGAACATAATTCTCCTGCGCAATATAGTGACGGCAGTCCTGTTCTCCACTTAGGCCACCAAATTATTCCGTTAAGTCCTAAATGCCAAAATTAATAATATGAAAAAGCTCCTGTTTATCTTACTTTCAATTCCCTGCTATTGCCAGCAACTTTCTAATGATGCAAAAGAAATAGCAACTCTTGAACTTAACAGGGTAACAAAAGAGTATCCGAACAAAAGAAGAACGGGAGATACTTTGTTTCTTTACCGCCAGGCAGCACCTGTACAACATTTAGGAGAATTGAAAAAAGAGCTGGTTGAAAATGGCACCTTCACAGCACAGGAAGCTAACGATATTTTTGGTGTAGATAGTATTCCCCACTTTAAAACAGAAGAAGTCAAAGAATGGACTAACAATATGTTATTTGAAAACCGTACGTTAAAACTGATAAATAGTGAAAACAAAAGTATAAACCCCAAATATATAGGCGTATACAAGCATTGGCTATCCGTTCCAGTTATAAGGCAAGACAGAAAGTATGCATTTATATTCCATAGTATTGATGAAGAAGGCGGCTATGTAGATATTTTTATCTTTCGTGATAAAAAATGGAGCTTTTTTAGAAGCATAACGTTATTCATAATCTGATGAAAGCCCCAAACGGGGCTTTTTTTGTACCTTTATAAAAACGCCTAAATATGAAATGGTTAGTAGTATTAATAACAGTTTGGTGCAATGCCCAGTCTCCCATAATTTCAATGGAAGATATGGCAGATAGCAAAGTAGCAGGTGCATGGTACAAAGATGTAAATAACGAATTTGGAAAATTTGTTGGCACCTGGAAATTTGAAAACACGGCTACAAATACATCATTTACCATAAAACTTCAAAAAAAAGAATCTTTTTATATCCCATTATTTAATTACTATCAGGACTTGTTAGTAGGTGAATACAGATATGTACAAAATGGCGTGGAGATTGTAAACACACTCTCAAATTTAAATGTATTACATACAGATGAGTACGATTATAACATTACAGGATATGTGTTATTAGACGTTAACACAGCTACTTTAGGTAGTAGAAAAAAAATTTTACTAAATTTTAAAGACCCTCAACGAGATTACTTAGATGTAAATATAATTGTAACGTTTATACCCGCCATGATTGGATCACCTGCAAAAATTAACGTAACCTGGGGAGGCCAGCTATCATTTGTTGAAGAAGGCCAACCTACTGAAATAAGGGTTCCCGAACAGGAATACATTCTCACAAAACAACCATAACCCAAAGCTCCAAAAGGGGCTTTTTTGTATCTTTATAAAAACTCCTCAATATGAAATGGTTAGTATTTTTAATCGTATCAACCTGCTATTGCCAATCACCAGTACTACCTCTTTTGGATGTTGCTGATAACGACATTGCAGGTGCATGGTATAAAGATTTAGATAATGAATTTGGAAAATTCATTGGTACATGGAAATTTGAAAACACTGCCACAAACACTTCTTTCACAATAACATTGCAAAAGAAAGAGGCGTTTTATATTTCACAATTTAATCATTATGAAGATTTGATAATTGGCGAATATAAGTATGTGCAAAACGGTGTAGAAATTGTTAATACGTTATCAAATTTAAACATAAACCATCCAGATGAATATGACTACAATATAGTACTAACATCGCTCGTAGACATTTACACTTCTACTGTTGGTAACAGAAAAAAAATAATATTGGATTTTGAAGATCCTGAACGTAATTACCTTGATGTAAGCATTATTGTAACCCATATTGATGCAATGATTGGAACACCTGCAAAAATCAAAGTAAACT
Organism: Flavobacterium akiainvivens; assembly: GCF_001278115.1. Taxonomy (GTDB): domain Bacteria; phylum Bacteroidota; class Bacteroidia; order Flavobacteriales; family Flavobacteriaceae; genus Flavobacterium; species Flavobacterium akiainvivens. The sequence goes on from NZ_LIYD01000005.1 coordinate 2,382,706, forward strand.
GGGGAGGGCTCTTAAACTATGTACGTGAAGAAGACGGCCCGTTTACTGAAGTGCGTGTACCACAGCAAGAATACATTCTCACAAAACAACCATAACCAAAAGCCCCAAACGGGGCTTTTTTGTACCTTTATAAAAACGCCTCAATATGAAATGGTTAGTATTTTTAATAACAGTTAGTATTTCTTCTGCACAAAATAAAGATGCAGAAATGAATATATTAAAACTCGAATTAACCCAATATCCAGATCTTGTAAACCAATCTTTAAGCTTAGCAGATACTATTGTAATTCGTCCGGAAACTGCAAATTTTAATGATAATATTGCTGCGTTAAAAACCTGGTGTTTAAAAACAGGGGAATTAACACAAGAGCAGGCTAATGAAATTTTTGGTGAAATACCTGAAAAATCTTACCCTAAGCCCAACTGCCCCTCAATTTGGAGTAAAGACATTTTTAAAGGCCAAAAGGTAATCTTATTTGATAAAAACATACATACAACGTATACAACCCAACGCAATAAAGAAACTAAAAAGGTGGTAGGTATAAATATTTTGAGTTTAACCTGTCCATGGATAAAAAATGACGGTAAATATGCTTTAATAGAAACCTTTAGTGAGCATTATGGAGGAATACTCAGTATTTATAAAGAAATGGATGGAAAATGGCATTTAATCAAAAGATTTCAGCTTTACTATACTTAAAATCCAAAGCCCCAACCGGGGCTTTTTTGTACCTTTATAAAAATCCCTCAATATGAAATGGTTAATCATTTACTCCTTATTAATCCTTTCCCTTGCCTCCTGCTCATCTGTAAAAAGAGACAGGCAGGTAATAAATGCTTTTTTAGATCCACAGCTTACCAAAAAACAGTATGACACTATTTTTGTTGTTGAAAAACCTGTACCTTCAAGTGGAATTCTAAAACTCTTTCAAAATCCAAATAAAGATGAATATAATTCATATACTTTAATAAAGATTGGCAACCAAAACCTTGCCATGCCACTCGACAGCCTAAAAATTAATAAATTAGACACATTATTTCAGAAAGAAGTTAACTGGACAAAAGAAGACTTTACGCTACCTGTACAAATTGCTACAGGCAACCTAAATACAAATGAATTCATAAGCAGCCATTTATCTCCTAAAAATCACGTTTTATACTTGTCTAAACCCGTATATACTAAAGATAAAAAATATGCTTTATTCTGTTTAGATATCAGGGCGATACCCATATCGTCTGCTTCAAGTTTAATTGACTATAAAGACCTTATTATTATGGAAAAAATAAACGGCAAATGGATTCACACTGCCGTAATTACAGATAACATGATAGAATAAAACCAATACACTATATTTGGGTACAATACTAAACCCATGCCCAAAAACCTCAACATACAGCTCACCCATTACAATACACCTGCCCTTGGTGCGGCATGGGGCACCCATTTTGAGTTTGAGCCCGGCGTTACTATACGTAATACCGATATAACCACTACTGACTGCAATGCCGTGGTAAGCCCCGGCAACTCGTTTGGGTTTATGGATGGCGGGCTCGACCTTGCCCTTTCGCGCACATTTGGCTGGGGCATACAAACCGAGCTCCAAAACAGGATTAAACAACTCCCACTGGGCGAACTCCTTGTGGGCCAGGCCGAAATTATACCTACCGGCACCACGCCACAATATGTAGTATGCGCCCCCACCATGCACGTACCCGGCCCGGTGGCAGAATCGGTTAATGCTTACCTGGCCATGAAAGCCATACTTTTGGCCTGCACCTCGCGCCCCCAAATACACAGCGTTGCCGTACCCGGCCTGTGCACCGGCACGGGCAAAATGCCTTTTGAAACCGCCGCATACCAAATGTATGTCGCCTACTGCGAGGTTATAAAAGGCCAGGTACCTGAGTTTCCTGTTTTTACCGATGCCACAAAGTATGACCTGGCGCTGCGCAAAAGGAAAATCTGATTATTTTTACATTTTAATACCACACCATGCACCAAAGCATCCTCAACAAGCTATCTGAAATAGAAAAACAGCACAACATAACCATACTGCACGCCGTAGAATCGGGCAGCCGCGCCTGGGGTTTTGCCAGCCCCGACAGCGATTATGATATCCGGTTTATATACAAGCGCCCGGCGGTAGAATACCTTTCCCTTTGGGAAAAACCCGATGTTATAGAATTCATGACCGCCGAAGACCTCGACGGCTCCGGGTGGGACATCAATAAAACCCTGCAACTATTGGCTAAGTCTAACGGTGCGCTGCTGGAGTGGCTTTTTCCGCCGGTAACCTATTATACTAACCCGGAATTCCTGGCACAAATGCAGGATTTTGCCGCGCAGTGCTTTTCACCCGTTGCCACGCTGCACCACTACCTGGGCACCACCAAAAACTTTATGGAGGTTTGCGATGCCGAACACGTTAAGCTTAAAAGCTACTTTTATGCATTGCGGTCGGCTCTGGCAGGCAAGTGGATTATTGACCACAACACCATTCCGCCCGTGGCTTTCGCCCAACTGCTGCCCCTTGCGCCACATGAAGTACAGCAAAAAGCACAGCAACTGCTGGCCATAAAAGCCGGGCAGGATGAAAAATACCTGCATCCGCGTGAGGCGGTAATTACCAATTTCCTTAAAGAAATCATAGAGTACAACCGTAACAACGCCGCTAAGCTGGGCGCAGGCCATAAGATAAACGCCCAATTGGAAACTTTTTTCCGCGAAGAAATACAACGTGCATGACCATAGACGACCTTAAAAACCGCAACCTTATATTGTTTGAAGCCATAGCGGGCAGCAAGTCCTTCGGGCTTGACACACCCATGTCTGACACTGATATAAAAGGTGTTTTCTACCTGCCTAAAGAAGTCTTTTACGGCACCGAATACATTCCGCAGGTTAGTAACGAAACCAACGACATTGTATATTATGAAATAGGCCGTTTTGTAGAACTGCTCACTAAAAACAACCCCAATATACTCGAACTTCTGGCCTCGCCGCAAGACTGTATTTTGTACCGCCATCCGGTTATGGAGCAGTTGCAGCTCAGCGATTTCCTGTCAAAACTTTGCAAGGAAACCTTTGCCGGTTATGCCGCCACACAAATAAAAAAAGCCACAGGCCTTAAAAAGAAAATTGTAAACCTGGTAGACAAAGAGCGCAAAAGCCTGGCCGATTTTTGCTATATCCTTTCCGGTTACAGTACCCTGCCGCTACAGCAATGGCTTGTAGAAAACAACCTGCAACAAGAGCAGTGCGGCCTGGTTAATATACCGCACAGCAAAGACGTATATGCCCTTTTTACAGACACCACCGGCAACCTGGGCTACAAAGGCATAGTGCGCGATGCCCATAGCAACCAGGTACTCCTTTCGCCTATACCCAACAGACAAAAAGAAGCGGCTTACCTTTACTGCAATAAAGATGCCTACTCTTCTTACTGCAAAGAGTATAGGGAGTATTGGGACTGGGTAGAAAAACGCAACCAGGAGCGCTACAACACAAACAGCGGGCATGGCAAAAATTATGACAGCAAAAACATGATGCACACCATAAGGCTGCTGCAAAGTGCCCTGCACATTTTAACCAAAGGTACACTAAACGTAAAAGTGCCTAACCGCGATGAACTATTAAACATCAAGGCAGGCAATGTAGAGTATGACCACCTTATGCACACCGCCGAATCGCTTTTAAACGCCATTGAAACCGCCGCCCAAACATCTCAGCTACCGCCAAAGCCGGATAAGGCAACCGCAGAAAAACGTTTGGTTTCTATAAGGACATTTTTATATAAATAACCCAAGTCCCCTGTGTGGGGCTTTTTTGTACCCAAACTTTACAACTGCCTCCCAACCTTTTGCAAAAAAAGGTACTCTTATACGTACAGGCACTACTGTAGCGTTATTAAAAAAGCCGTACATTAATTGCACCGTTCGGGCAATCCGGCAACCAACAACCATCAACTGTTAACCACATGAAAAACCTCATCATTGCATTGCTCTTTACCCTGGCCGCCACCGCGCAGGATTTTACCGGCCAATGGGATAACATTATGAAACTCGAAGCACAGGGTGAGTTTAAAAAAGCCGCCGCCGCTACCGATGCCGTTTATGCCCTTGCCCGCAAAAAACGCAACGAGCCCCAGCTGCTCAAGGCTTTCTTTTATAAAAGCAAATACCTGCAAATGCTTGAGGCCGATGCCCAGGTTATAATACTTAAAAACCTGCAGGCCGAAATTAAAACCGCAACACCCGCCACCGCCGCTTATATGGAGAGCCTGTATGCCCAGATGCTCTACGCCATATATATGGATAACGGCTACAATTACTCGCAGCGCACCAATGTGGCCTCCCCCACCCCCGATAATTTTAAAGAATGGGGCAACCAAAATTTTACCGATGCCATAACAGCCGCCTTTGCCCGCAGCATTGCCAACCGCGCACTGCTGTATAAAACACCGCTTTCTGCCTATGCCGAAGTAGTAGATTTTGCACCCGTGCTGGCAAAAACAAAACGTTCGCTGTATGACTTTTTGCTGGAGCCTTACCTCAATTACCTCAATATGAACATTCCCTATCGCAACAGCTTGCCAAAAGAGCAACTGGCAAAGGTGCTGGGCGATGAGCACGCTTTTCAGCAGGTGGTAGTAAACGACAGCCTTGAGAGTGCGCCCCTTTTAAAGCTGTGTAAGGATACCGAGGCTTTTTACATAAAACAAAACGACAGCTACAGCCTGCAACGTGCCATTTTGCGCCGCCTGGGCTATGCAGAGCGTTACCGGTATCAATACCCCGAAGCCCGTACCATGCAGCTACAAACCTATGGGCAGCTAATAACCCGCTGGGGAGACAGCCCTTTTGCCTACCGTGCCATGATACAACAGGCTGATTTGCTGGTTAACCTGGCCGATAAAAAAACAAACCCGCAATACAAACGGCAGGCGCTAAATATTTTAAACACCATTATATCCGCTAAAGATAAAAACGATGTTACCCCCGAAGCCGAAGCACGCAGGGCGCCCATTGTTAGCACCACACTTAGGGTAAAGGCACAAAGCTATGTTTTACCGGGGCAACCCTCTTTGGCACAATTTGATTTTAAAAACCTTGACAAAGTGCGCGTTGCCATTTACAAACAGCCTTACCCTAAAAACACTGACAGGTATGGGGCTTATGGCAACAATAGCTCATATAACGACAGCCTGCTGAAACACGGCACACCTGTACTGGTTAAAGAATATACCCTGCCCAAAACACAGCCTTACTTTAATTATACTACAGAGGTGGCATTACCTGCTTTGGAAAAAGGATGTTACATTGTGGCCTTTTGCCCCGCCACAACAAATCCCGACAGTAACGAATATGCGTTTGTAGGCATACAGGCTACAGGGCTGTCTTTGTCTAAGCAACAAGCAAACAAAACAACGCAGTATTTTGTAACTACAGCCACTACCGGCGCTCCCGTGCAGGATGCCCTGGTGCGGTATGACTCCTTAACCGTAAAAACCAATAAAAACGGGCGTGCCGACCTGGCGCATAATCCTGATAACAACCGGTACACACCGGTTACCATAACCTTTGAGGGCGATACCCTTACCTCATCTTTTTACAACTATTACCGCAATTATAACAATAATGATGATGACGAAACAGATGTAAGCGTAGCCCAATATTTAGACCGTGCCATATACCGCCCCGGCCAGAAGGTATTTTTTAAAGCCATTGCCACACAAAGAAAAAACGGGCAATACAGCGTTGTGCCCAATGTGTTTTTTAATATTGAAGTTTCTGATGATAATAACAATGTAGTGTATAAAGCGCGCTTAAAAACCAATGATTTTGGTTCTTTTGCAGGTGAATTTGCCCTGCCTAAAAACGGCATGACAGGCGATTATACGTTTGAAGTATCTGAAGATGAAGAGCCCGAAAAAGACCCGGCCTACAATGCCGCTAAAGACGAGCACCCGTTTTGGGGCCACGCTTCGCTAAGCAGCAGCTACACCTATTTTAGTGTAGAAGAATACAAGCGCCCCACCTTTGAGGTTAAATTTAACCCCGTTACCCGCGCCTATGCCCTTAACGACAGCATAACCACAACCGCAACGGCAAAATCGTTTAGCGGGGCTCCGCTGGGTGGTGCCCGGGTAGTTTATACCATTCGCCGCACAGTACAGCACCGTTTTGGTTACTCGCGCGATTACAGCTCAGGAAACGATTACACAGGCGGGCTTGTGGCACAAGATACCATTACTGCCGATGCACAGGGTAATTTTACCATAACTTTTAAGGCAGCTGCCGATGATAAGGCCGTAAAGTCGGGCATCACATTTATCTATACCGTATATGCCAATGTTACCGATGTAAACGGCGAAACCCGCAGCGGTGAGGCTTCGGTAAAGGCCAGCTCAATATTGCTGTTCCCCGAGCTGGCAGTACCCCAGGTTATTGATGAACAAAAAGGAGGCACGGTAATGTTTACTGTAAACAATAGCAACAGCCAGCCGCAAAAAGTAGCAGGCACACTAAAGGTATATAAAAATACAGGCGCAGGCCGCCTGCTTACAAACAGGCCATGGCAGGCACCCGAACTACAAACCATACCTAAAGAGGAGTTTATCCGCCTGTTTCCGCACGTGCCTTATGAAAAACGTGAGGCCGATACCCTGTTTGAAGCTAAGCCTTATTTGGTAAAAGAAATACACACAGGCAAAGACAAAAACCTGCAGCTTACTGATTTTAAAAACTGGCCATCGGGCACATATAAAATGGAGTTTGTGGTAAAAGATTCGCTGGGGCGCGAAGAAAAAAGCACCAAAGACTTTACGCTCATCCGCAAAAAAGACACCTACCTGCCCGATTACGAACTATTTACTTTCACTATCATAAACAATGAAGACGCCTACAACAAGGGGTATGCCGAAGTGGAAATACGCACCGCCCTACCCATATTGTATGCCAACCTTGTAGCCCATGCCAATAATAAAGTGTTGCACGAACAGGCCGTAACGGTTAAAGGCGGCAGGGCTGTGGTAAAAATCCCTGCACCAAAAAACCTTAATGCACAAATGGGCATAAATATGGACTTTGTGTGGCAAAACCAGCTTTTTACCGGCCAGGCAATTGCAGCCATGTACAAAGACCCTGAGCCTGTTACCATAGAAACCGAAACTATTAGTAACAAACTGGCCCCGGGCAGCGAACAAAAATGGTCGTTTACCATAAAAAACGGCAAAAACAACGAAGCCGAGGTACTCGCAGGTATGTATGATGCCTCCCTCGACCAGTTCAGGGTATCCGGGTGGGATAAGCCTGAAACCTATTACTATCCGTTAAGCTATATTGGCAATAAAGAGTTTGCAACAGAAGGCACACGTTACGGTAGTTTTGACAATGGCGATGTTGACATAGATAACCCCCAGAAAAAGAGCGATAGGTTTTATATGTATGGCTTTGATATTGTAAGCAGGGACAATTATTTCATACAATTTGAACCGAAATCGCAAATTAAAGAACCGGGCGATGAGGAGGTAACAGGCACGGTAACCCTGCCGGATGGAAATCCTTTACCTGATGTAAACGTAACAATAAAAGGTACACATGAAGGTACAAAAACTGATTATAACGGTAAATATACCCTTTATGTAGCCAAAGGAGAAGACCTTATGTTTAGTTACTACAACACCTGGAAAACTGTAGAATATACACCCGGTAAACGCGTAGAAAATGTAATACTGGATGTAGATGTAGATGATTATGTAATAGGATACGGAGTAAAAGAAAACTATTATGCCATTGCCACAGATAGCGTTGCTGTTGCCGGAGATTTAAATTATGAAGTAGCCTACGAAGTAAAATTTAAGCCTCTAACCCGTAAAGCAAGGGTGTGGAATGAAAGATCTGAAAGTGCGGCTTTAAGCGCTGCATCACTGGAAATTGAAGGCAGGTCAAACGCCAGCTTCATACAAACCCTACAGGCACAGGTGCCGGGGCTTAACATCTCTACAGCTTCAAGCCGTGCAGATGGTACAGTGATTTTAAGGGGCTACGCTGCTATGGATGCCAGTGTACAGCCGCTGTATGTTATAGACGGCGTTCCGCTAAATGCCGACCAGTTCCGGGAAATAAACCCTAATGATGTGCTCTCTGTCAGTGTGCTTAAAGATGCATCGGCTACAGCCATATACGGCAACCGTGGCGCTAACGGGGTTATTATCATCAGTACCAAAAAAGCAGCAGAAGAACTTGCCGCAGTGCAAACCCGTAAAAACTTTAACGAAACGGCTTTCTTTTACCCACAGCTTACTACCGATAAAAACGGCAGCATTACCTTTAGCTTTACCACCCCCGAAGCGCTAAGCGAATGGAAGCTGCGCCTGCTTGCGCATACCAAAAAAGGCGTGGGCGGTTATTTTGAAAATAAATTCTTTACCCAGAAAGACCTTATGGTGGTGCCTAATATGCCGCGTTTCCTGCGGGAAACCGATACTGTTACCATACAGGCTAAAATAACCAACCTGGGCACCGAGCCCCAAACCGGTACCGCCATGCTGCAATTGTTTGATGCCGTTACCTTTGAGCCTGTAGATGCACAAATGCTAAACGCCAATAGCACAAGGCCGTTTACCGTTGGCGCAGGCGGCAATACATCGGTAAGTTGGCAGGTGGCCGTACCCGTAGGGTTACAAGGTGTGCAATATAAAGTAGTGGCTAAGGCCGGTAATTTTACCGATGGCGAAGAAAACATACTGCCCGTATTGCCCAACAGCATGCTGGTTACCGAAAGCCTGCCGCTGTGGGTGCGCGAAAACACTACCAAAACCTACACGCTCGAGAATTTTAAAGGCAACACTTCCTCTACCCTGCGCCACCAAGGCATAACGCTGGAGTACACAAGCAACCCGGCTTGGCTGGCGCTTAAATCGCTGCCCTACCTTATGGAGTATGAGCACGATTGCAGCGAGCAGTTGTTTTCCCACTACTATGCTAACAGCATTGCCGCACACATTATAAACAGCAACCCCAAAATTGCAGGCATATTTGCCGAATGGCGCAAGGCGGGCATTACCCCAAGGCTGGAACAAAATGAGGAACTTAAAAACATACTCCTTGCCGAAACCCCGTGGGTGTTGGATGCCCAAACTGAGGAAGAGCAAAACAGCCGCCTGGCCCTACTGTTTGACCTCGATAAGATTAAAAACAGCCTTACCGCCAACCTCAAAAAGCTGGAAGAACGCCAGAGTGCCTCAGGTGGGTTTGCATGGTTTCCGGGGTATAACGATAGTGAGTACATTACCCGCCACATTGCCGCCGGGCTGGGCCACCTGCAAAAACTGGGCATAGCCCCGGCAGACAGTACCCGCATATTTGGCATAACCCAAAAGGCTGTAAAGTATATAGACGGGCAGTTTATAAATTGGCACAAGCAACAGGAAAAAAACCGTAAGAAAAACGATGCGTTTAAGATAATCAATCCGTATAGCGATTTGCATTATTTATACACCCGTAGTTTTTACCTGGAGCAGTACCCTGTGGGCGATTCGCTAAAGGCGGCAATAAAGCCCTACCTGGCTTATACCAAACAAAAGTGGAGCACCTACAGCCTCTATGAAAAAGGCCTCGCAGCATTGGTTATGCACCGCTTTGGCGAAAAGGCCACAGCACAAAAAATACTTACCTACCTTAAAGGGTCAAGCGCTAATAATGAAGAGATAGGCATGCACTGGCTCAGCAACAAGCCGGGCTGGTGGTGGTACCAATCGCCCATAGAAACACAGGCGTTGCTTATTGAGGCTTTCGCCGAAATTGATAACGACGCCAAAAGTGTAGATGCCATGCGCGTGTGGCTGATTAAGCAAAAACAAAACAAGCACTGGCCCACCACAAAAGCTACTACCGAAGCGGTTTATGCACTGCTTATGAAAGGCACCGACTGGCTAAGCGTTCAGGGTACAACAACGTTTACACTGGGCAGCACCGCGGTTTTAGACAAAAAGCTTTCGGAAACTGAAAAAGAGGCCGGTACCGGCTACATAAAAATGCAATGGAAACCGGAGGAAATCACGCCTGATATGGCTACCCTAACCGTTCAGAATAATGGAAAAGTACCCGGATATGGCGGACTGTACTGGCAGTATTTTGAAAACCTTGATAAAATAAAGCCTGCGCAAAAGGGCATCATGAGTGTAAAGAAAGAGCTGTACCGCAAAAACACCGCCGTGCAAAACATAACCCTTGAGCCCATAACCGAAAAATCGCCGCTTAAGGTGGGCGACCTGGTTACCGTGCGCCTGGTGGTTACCCTTACCGAAGATGCCGAATATGTGCACCTTAAAGATATGCGTGCCGCTGCCTTTGAACCGGTTGATGTACTAAGCGGCCATCATTACAAAGACGGCCTGGGCTACTACCAAAGCACCCGCGATGCCGCCACGCATTTCTTTTTCGACCGTGTAAATCGTGGCACTTATGTATTGGAGTATGACCTGCGCGTAAATAATGCAGGCGAATTCAGCAACGGCATTACCACCATACAAAGTATGTATGCGCCTGAGTTTAGCGGGCATACACAGGGCATAAGGGTAAAAACGGAGTAAAAAGGTAACAAAATAACAAAACCCCACCTGTATAGATGGGGTTTGCTACTTTTAACTAAACTTTCTATTAATCTAAGCTTGTTGAGGTGATGTATACCTAACTTAAAATTGGATTGTTGCTGCCCATATAACAGGCCACAATTAAAATACCCTACCTGCAAAACAAAAAAAATCCGCATTAGCGG